>NZ_CP017946.1:0-2400000 GCF_003952665.1 Bosea sp. Tri-49 | reverse complement strand
GATCTCGGCGAGCTTGACCAGCGTGTCGAAGGGGCTGGCCGAACCATCGGGGGAGATCGTCCCGACCAGTGAAACCAGCCGGTGCAGCGGACAGGACATGGCCGGAACGCGCTCGATGCTGGCCCGCATCGAGCGACCGGTGCCCAGCGCCATGACCAGTGATTTGCGCGAGCGCAGCCAGCGCTCGATCAGCACGCCGCCGAGCGCCGCGACGCCGGCGGCCCCCGTCTCCGCCGAGCCATCGGAAGGGGCAACGTCGCAATGCAGCAGCTCGAAACGATCGCGCAGCCTTGCGGCGAGATCCATGCAGGTGCTGATCGGATGGTTCATGCGAAAGCTGATCAGCCCCTCGCTGCGGCAGAGCGAGACGAGGCGCTGCGCGGCCGGGCGCGAGATGTTCAGGATCTGCGCGATGTCGTCCTGCGTGCGGCCGGCGATGTAGTAGAGCCAGCCGGCGCGGGCCGCGTCGTCGAGGCGGGCGCTGTCGTTGTCAGCCATCGAATCCTCAGCCTGGCACGGGCGCAAGCGCCAGCTCTCGCCAGGATTCGAAGAGGCGGTCGGCTCCTGCCGCCAGAAGCGCCTGTCGCTGGTCGAGAACGGCGAAATGACTGCCGGCGGCCAGGCCGTAGGCCATCATTCCCGCCGCCTTCGCTGCAGTGACGCCGCTGACGCTGTCCTCGATCACCAGGCAGCGCTCGGGCGCCACGCCGCGCTCATTGGCCGCCAGCAGGAACAGGTCCGGCGCAGGCTTGCCGCGCCGCACGCGGGTCGTGCTGAAGATCCGTCCGGCGAAGAGATCCCAGAGATCGACCTTCCGCAGGCAGAGCTCGATGCGCTCTTCATCGCTGGACGAGGCGACGCAGTAGTCGCTTCCGAAGGACTCGACGGCGCTGCGGACGCCCTCGACCGGCTTGAGCTCGCGCCCGAACGCGGCGAAGAGCTGTGCCCGCCAGCCCCGGGTGAAGTCGGCAGAGGCCGGGCGGCCGGTCATTCGCTCGTAATCCTCGATGATCGCGCTGGACGGCCGCCCGAGATAGCGGCGCATGACCGTCGCCAAATCATAGCTGGGATCGAAAGGCGAGAGAATATCGACGAGGGTGCGGCAGCTGATGACCTCGCTGTCGACGAGTACGCCGTCGCAGTCGAGGATGACGAGGTCGAAAGGCGAGTGCGGAGAGTGCATCGGGCAACAAATCATTTGAACGGATGCTCACATGAAGAGCATCCGCCCGGTTTTCTGTCAAATCCATATCCCGGTCAGCAGAGGCTGCGACCGACCCCCGCTGCACGTCTCCAGATCTCGTAGTGTTCCGAATAGACCGCTGCCCTCGCCGCATGCGGGGTGAAGATGTCGACATCGCCGGATGGCGGCGTGCAGACCGCATCCGGATCCTCGCCGGAGCAGGCCAGGCGGGCGAGACGCGCGGCTCCGAATGCGGCGCCGGTCTCAGCCTGGCGATAGCGCGACAACTGCATGTCCAGCACATCCGCAAGGATGGACAGCCATAGATCCGAACGCGAACCGCCGCCGATGACCATGGCCGACCCGATCGGCGGGGCATCGACCTCCAGCGCAGTCTTGCCATCCCGGAAGGCGAAGGCGACACCCTCCAGAACGGCCTGGGTCATGGCCTTGCGTTCGGTCTCGTGGCCGAGGCGCGCGAAACCGCCACGCATATGCGGGTCGTTGTAAGGCGTGCGCTCGCCCGACAGATAGGGCGTGAAGAGCACGGGCGAAGGGCGCTCTGCTCGCCGGCCGGACTCTTCCAGCAGCGCGATTTCGGTTTGCCTGCATATGGACGCCCACCAGCTCAAGCTGGCGGCGGCCGAGAGATGAACCGACATCTGATGCCAGCGGTTTGGCAGGGCGTGACAGAAGGCATGAACGGCGCTACCGGCGCGCGGCTCGAAGCGCTCGGTCGTGCGCCAGAGCACGCCAGAGGTCCCCAATGACAGGAAGCTGGTGCCGGGCGCGACGGCTCCCAGGCCGACCGCTCCGGCGGCGTTGTCCCCGCCGCCGCCGGCGAACAGGGGCGGCGCGTCGAAGCCGAGCTCCTGGCTGAGTTCGGCCCGCATGCGGCCCGCCGGCTGCGATCCTTCGACAAGCCTGGGCATGAAGCCGCGATCGAGCCCGGTCGCGGCCAGCATCCGGTCCGACCAGTCGCGGCGGCCGACATCGAGCCAGAGCGTTCCGGAGGCATCCGACATGTCTTCGATCGCGTCACCCGTCAGAGCGAGCCGCAGATAGGCCTTCGGCAAGAGAACCTTGCGGGTTCGCCGGAAGATGTCGGGTTCGTGCCTGCGCACCCAGAGGAGCTTGGGTGCGGTGAAACCGGGCATGGCGATGTTGCCGGTGATCTCCCGGTAGTCCGGTTCGACCGCCTCGATTTCGGTACACTCCGCAGCCGCCCGGCCATCGTTCCAGAGCATGCTGGGACGCAGCGGCCGATCATGCTCGTCGAGCAGGACCGCGCCGTGCATCTGCCCGGAGAGCCCGATACCCACGCAGCGACAGAACGCCTCGGGGCTGGCATCCTTCAGGTCGTGCAGGGCAGCGAGTGCGGCGCTGATCCAATCTGCGGGGTTCTGCTCTGACCAGAGCGGCGCAGGGCGATCCACGCTGAGATCCCGCGCCGCCGTGGCGAGCACGTGCTGATGGTCGTCGACCAGCACGGCCTTGAGAGATGAAGTCCCGAGATCGATGCCGATATAGGTCACATCAGGGCCTGCGGCGCGTGGTCAGTGGAGTTAGCCGGGCAAGCCGCCCGGGTAGATCATGCTCTTCACCATGCCGGCTTCGTTGGCGGCATGGCGCCGGAAAGCCGCCGGCCCGTCGGCAAGGGTGAAGCGGTGGCTGACCACGGCTTCGACGTCGACCCTGCCCAGCGCCACCAGTTCGATCGCGCGCGGATAGACATGTCCCATCCGGCGCGAGAACTTGATGTTCAGGCCGCGCCTTCGGGCTTCGGCGGCCGGGATCACATAGCTGTCGCCATCCGGTATGCCGACCAGAACGACGCGGCCGCCGATACGGGCGGCGCGGATGGCGTCGCGAAAGCCCTCGGGGGCGTTGGTCGCCTCGATCACCAGCGGCAAGCCCTCACCCTTCGTCCATTCGGCGATATCGGCGACACTCGCGCCCGCCTTGCTTGCCCCCAGCCTGAGGGCGAGATCCCGGCGATGCAGCTGCGGATCGCAGGCGAGAATCTCTCCGACTCCCGCCGACCGCAGCACCTGCAGGATCAGCAGGCCGATCGGCCCGCAGCCGATCAATGCCACTTTCTCGAGCAGGCGCGGCTTGGCGAGGTCCACGGCATGGATCGCAACGCCGAGCGGCTCGAGCATGACGGCCTCGCTCGGCGAGAAGGCTTCCGGCACCGCGACGATCTGCGACTTCGGCACCCAGATCCGCTCGGTCATCGCCCCGTCATGCGGCGGAGCCCCGATGAAGACGACCTCGGGGCAGAGATTGGGATGCCCGCTCTGGCAATGCTCGCAATGCCCGCAGGCCTGGTTGGGATCGACGGCAACCAGTGCGCCGCGCGCCAGGCCGAGCCCCGGCAGATCTTCGGTCAGCCAGCCGCTGAATTCGTGGCCGGGAACGAAGGGAGTCGAGATCACGGCCGAGCCGATGCCGCCATCCTTGTAGTAGTGCAGATCGCTGCCGCAGAGCCCGACGGCGGCGACATCGAGCAACGTCTCACCCGCCACGCCCTCGCGCAGGTTGAACGGCGCGACGCGTGCATCGCCTGCGGCATGGAGGAAAATGGCATGGGACATGGGACGTCGGCGCTCGCTAAGGAACAGTCCTTCAACAAATGTATTTTGTAATTTACACTAGTTAGGTCAAGCTCAAAACCGCCGCGGCATCCCTTGTCGCCGGCGGCCTGCCGTTCCCATCAGGATGCCGCAATGCCCGAGGAAGCGCAGATGCAAGTTCGGGCCGCCTGGCTCTACTATGTCGAGGGCCTGACCCAGGCCGAGATCGCGGAACGGCTGAAGATGACCCGCCTTCGCGTCAACCGACTGCTGGCCGAGGCCCGCAGCAGCGGGCTGGTGAACATCACGATCAACTCGCGGCTGGAAAGCTGCGTCCGGCTCGAACGCGCGCTCGTCACTGAATTTGGCCTCAAGGACGCGGTCGTTGTCCCGAGCCCGGCCGATCCTGAGCAGGTCGCCGCGCAGATCGGCAAGGCAGCCGGCGAGTTCGTCTCGCGGATCATCGAGGAGAAGCCGTCCGGCATCTTCGGCGTCGGCTGGGGCGGTACCTTGCGGGAAACCATCCGCCACATCCGTGCCGGGCAATATCGCGGCCTCACGGTGACCTCGATGATGGGCGGATTGACCTACGGCATCGAGATCAACACCTTCGAGATCGCCAGCCGGTTCGCCCGGCGCTGGCAGGCGGAATGCCATTACCTCGCCGCGCCGATCTACGCCGGCACGCCGCAATCGCGCGATACCATCCTGGCGCAGGACGTGTTCGAGGCGGCCTTCGCCCGCATCCAGGCGACCGATGTCGCCATCCTGAGCGCGGGCGATCTGAGCGAACGCTCTCTGCTGGTGCGCTACGGGCTTCCGGGCGACATCCTCGTAGAGGAACTGGCCCGGGCAGGAGCGGTCGGCGACATCCTCGGCCAGTTCATCGACCGCAACGGCCAGGCCATCGCGCATCCGATCAACCACCGTGCCATTGCGCTTCCGTTGGACGAGTTGCGCAGGATACCGATCGTGATCCTCGCCTCTGGCGGAACCAACAAGGCCGGCATCATCGCGGCCAGCCTTCGCGGCAAGCTGGCATCGGTGCTGATCACGGATGAAGACGCCGCGACCGCCATTATGGCGAGCCCTGCCCGCTAGAGCCGGATCTGATCAGGTTGCGGTGCAAGCCGATCGGAGCGGGCTCTAGAGATCCGTGCTCTGCGGCAGTATCACCAGATCGCGGATCGTGACGTTGCGCGGACGGGTCAGCATGAAATGCACGGCCTCCGCCACTTCCTCCGCCTCGATCAGACCACCGCGGGCGCGCTCGGCCTCCAGTTTCTCCGGTGGCCAGTCGGCGATCAGCGCCGTCACTACCGGGCCGGGCAGCACCGCACCGACGCGCAGGCCGTGCGGAATGACCTGGCGCCGCACCGTGTGGACGAAGGCCTGCACCGCGTGCTTCGAGGCAGTGTAGACCGGCTCCCACACCACCGGAACGACGCCGGCAACGGAGCTGGTGACGAGGATGTCGCCGGTCCTGCGCGCGATCATGTGGGGCAGCACGGCGTGGATGCTGCGGAAAACCGCGTTAACGTTGAGGTTCAGCATGCGGTCCCAGACGTCGGGATCGCCCTCGCTGACCGGCCCGCCGACATAGGCGCCGGCATTGGCGTGGAAGATGTCGAGCGGGCCGGCCTTTTCGAGGATTTGCGGCAGCATCCCGGCGATGGAGGCGGGATCGGTCAGATCGACGACGAGCGGAATGGCATTGGCGCCGAGAGGCTTGCAGACCTGCGCCAGGGCTTGCCCGTCGCGGTCGACGAGAACGACGCGCACGCCGGCGGCGATCAATCGTTTCGCGCAGGCAAGGCCGATCCCCGAGGCTGCGCCGGTAATCGCAGCGACTTTTCCGGTCAGGTCCTGGCTCACGTTGGGGTCTCCGATACGGCTTGGGTTCGCGCTGGCCGCATGAGTTCCCGCGCTTGGCGTGCCGCCGCCTGCAGCGCTTCGAAGGCGGCAAGACGCCGGGTGTGCAATCGGGCGATCTCGCCGCCGGCCGGGGTAAAGACCGTGGCGCACGGCGCCATGCCGGTCATGGCTTCGCCTAGGTCCGTAAAAGCTTTAGCCGCGGCTGCAGCGAGCATGGCCGAGCCGAGAAGGACGGGATTGACCTCGTCCGGCACCAGCACCGGCCGACCCGAGCAGTCCGCCAGCAATTGCCGGATCAGGGGATGGCGCCCGGCGCCGCCGCTGAGTACGATCGCCTCGACGATGGCGCCCTGCGCCCGGCTGACCTCGATGATCTGGCGCAGGCCGTAGCCGATGCCGGTCAGGCCGGCGACATAGAGTGCGACGAGATTGTTCAGATCCCGCTCCATGCCGAGCCCGGAGATGACCGCACGCGCCTGCGGATCGGCATGGGGTGAGCGGTTGCCGAGGAAGTCCGGCACGACGATCAACTCACCGGCCAGGCGAGCCGCCTCCGATGGTCCATCAACATGTTGCAAAGCCTGCGCGGCGAGCCAGTCAGGCAGCGAGAGCCCCTCCGCATCGGCCCGGCGCTGAGCGTCGGGCGTGGCCGGATGGAAACCGATCAACTGCTCGATGGCGGCCCCCGCCCCCGATTGACCGCCCTCGTTGAGCCAGAGGCCGGGTGCCATCGCGGCGAAATATGGTCCCCAGACGCCGGGGATGAAGATCGGCTCACGGCTGCTCGCCATGGTGCAAGCCGACGTCCCGAAGACATAGGCCATGCGGGTCAGGGCGCTGCCGGGCGCAGAGCGCACGCCGACCGAGCCGACGCCGCCGGCGTGAGCGTCGATCAGCCCGGCGGCGACAGCCGTGCCGGGTTTCAGGCCGAGTTCGGCGGCAGCCTGCCCGGTCAGCCCCTGTCCGAGCGCGGTGCCGCCGGGCACGATCTCGGTGCCGATCCGGGCAAAGCCTTCGTCAGCCAGATCAGCGAGCCCGATCTGGTGGAAAAAACCGGCATCCCAGCGCCCTTCATGGGCAAGATAGGTCCATTTGCAGGTCACGGTGCAGGTCGAGCGTGCCAGCGAGCCGCTCGCGCGCCAGGTCAGGAAATCCGGCAGGTCGAAGAACTGCCAGGCGGCATCATAGGTGGAGGGCAGCTTTTGCTTGAGCCAGAGCAGCTTCGGCGTCTCCATCTCGGGCGAGATCGTGCCACCGACATAGGCGAGAACGGGATGGCGGGTCGCATTGATGCGCTCGGCCTGCTCGATGGCGCGGTGATCCATCCAGACGATGATGTCGCGGCTGGCGTCGCCATGGGAACCGACGGGCAAGGGTGCCCCACCCTGGCCCACCGCGACCAGCGAACAGGTCGCGTCGAAGCCGATGCCGGCGATAGCGTCCGGTGAAAGCCCGGCGTTCACCATCGCCTCGCGCACGCTGGCGCAGACGGCCTGCCAGATGTCCTCGCTCGACTGCTCGGCAATGTCAGGCCCGTCCCGGTAGAGCGCGATGTCGCGCTTCGCCGTCGCGACCATGCGCCCAGCGCGGTCGAAGATGCCGGCCCGGGCGCTGCCGGTGCCGACATCGATACCGATGAAATGCCCGGCCATGTCAGGCCGCGGCGCGCTTCGGCGATCCGGCGCGGGTCCCGTCGGGATTGCGCAGATAGACCCCATGCTCGAGCTGCTGGCGGCGCAGCTCGTCGAGGTCGATCTCGGCGGGCGGGCGATTGCCGCGCACCGATATCTTGGCGGCACGGCCGGCCGCCTCGCCCATCGCCATGCAGGTCGCCATCACGCGGATCGCGCCCATCGCCTCATGCGTCGCCGAGATGCTGCGGCCCGCAACCAGCAGATTGCCGATCCTCTGCGGTACGAGCGAGCGATAGGGGATGTCGTAGCAGTCGCCGCACCAGATCAGCGTGCAGCCGTCGTCGGCCGGCCGGTGGATATCGATCGGATAGCTCGCAACCGCGATCGCATCGTCGAAATGCGTGCAGGCGAGCACGTCCTCTTGCGTCATCACGTATTGGCCGATGATGCGGCGCGTTTCGCGAATGCCGAGGAAGGGCGCGGTCTTGGTGAAGTAGGCGTTCTCGAAGCCGGGCACATAGCCGACGAGGTAGGCGACGATGTCGTCGATCTGGGCGCGGCCCTCGATCTCGCCCTTGGTCAGGCTGCGGGCATCGGTGCCGTCGGTGCCCTTGACCCGGGTCATGTTGATCCAGACTTCGCCCTTCTTCAGGCCGGTGATGATGATGGTGCGCTCATTGGCGATCTTCAGCCCGCGCTCGGCCTTGGCCTTGGCCATCAGCTCGCGCATGCCGACGACGATGAACTGGTGGTTCTGGCCGAAATATTCGGCCGGAATGAAGTCGGTGAGGTAGGTCCGCGCCGCTGGCGGTGCATTGGCGATGCTGAGGCGCAGCGCATCGGTGTCGACGCCGGCGAGGCAGAACATCAGGGTTGGCGGCTGCATGCCGCCATCGGCATTGCCCTTCTCGGTCGGCACGCCGGCACTATAGGCGACGTCGGCATCGCCGCTGCAGTCGATCACGACCTTGGCGAGGGTCGCGGTGCGGCCGCTCTTGCTTTCGGTGATGACACCGCGGATCGTGTTATTCTCGACCAGTGCGCCGGCGAAGAAGGTGTAGAACAGCACATCGACGCCGGCTTCCGTCAGCATCTCCAGCGCCACCGTCTTCACCGCCTCCGGCTCGACCAGTGTGATGCCCATATGCAGGGGGCAGGGCCGGTGCTCACTCGCCCCCTGGCGCTCCCGGCGCAGGCGCTCGATGAATTTCTGCGGCAGGCCGTCGATGATCTGGTTGCCCTTCTGGCCGAGGAAGCCGAGCACCGGTAGGCCGATCGTCATGTTGCCGCCGACGAAGCTGCGGCTCTCGATCAGCCCGACGCGCAGGCCGTCCTCGGCCGCGGCCAGCGCTGCGGTCAGCCCCGAAGGGCCGCCGCCGACGACGAGCACGTCGTATTCGGCCGAGACGGGAGTGGAGCGTGCCGGCTCCTCGATGAAACGGGTCGCTGCGGTCGACATGGCGAAGGTCCTTCAGGATACGATGAGTTCAATGGCGGCTGCGGGGCCGTGCGTCCCGCAGCCAGGGTTGAGCGATCAGGCCGGCATCATCGGCTTGACGCGGTCGATGATGGCGGAGACGGCATCCTTGACCGGCTTGCGGCCGAGCACGGCGAGCTGGACCTCCTCGAGGAAGGTCGCCTGGGCGCGGGCGGCCTCCGGGAAGGGCGGGAAGGCGCCGCGCGCCGTCTTGAGCACCTTGGCCTCCACCTCGGCGAGCGGGTTCTTCGCCTTCAGCCCTGCATCGCCATAGCTCGAGACGCGAACCGGGCCATTGCCGTTGATCGCCATCCCGAGCGTCACGCGCTTGCTCGAGACTTCCCTGATGAAGCTCCAGGCCAGCGCCTTGTCCTTGGCGTTCTTCGGGATCGACATCGCCCAGGCTTCGACGACGGCGGCCATCGGCACCTTGCCCTTGATCGCGGCAGAGCCGGGGAATTCGACTGCCTTGATCCTGCCGGGGAACTTGCTCTGCTCGGCATTGTTGAGCTGCGCGCCGCGGGCGAAGGGCAGCACGGTGAAGGCGGCACGGCCCTGCTGCAGCCAGGTCACCTGGTCGTCGTTCTTGGTGGTCGCGTAGCTGCGCGGCAGGCTGCCGGTCTCGAACATGCCGCGCAGTGCGGCGAGCCCGCTCTCCAGCGCCTCGCGGTTCGGCACCAGCTTGAGATCGGGGCTGACAAAATCGCCGCCATAGGCGCGGGCGAACATGACGGGGAACACGGCGAGGTCGCTGGCCAGCACCATGCCGGTAACCGGCGTGCCGGCCTTCGAGGTGAAGCTCGTCTTCTTCGCCTGCTCGATCAGCTCCTCCAGCGTCGTCGGCGGGGCCGAGATGCCGGCCTCCTCCAGCAGGGCCTCGTTGTAGAACAGCCCCTGCGTCGCATGGCGGACCGGGATGCCGATCAGCTTGCCGTCGACGGTCATGCCTTGCACCAGGCCAGGCGCGATGTCGCCGAAATCCTCGATCGCATCCTTGCTCTGATAGGCGCCGAGCGGCTCGAACAGCGCGGCGATCTGCGAAGTTGGCCGGTTGTCGATCAGGTAGCCGACGCCGTACTCGGTCTCCTTCAGGCTGGCCTCGCGGAAGAGCCGGTCCTGCAACGGGTTCGAGTCGAAGGTCGTGAAGGCGATCTCGGCATCGTTGGCCTTGCGCCAATCCTTGAGCAGGTCGGCGTCGCCGCTGCCGAGCACGGTCTGATGGACCTTGTGGCTGAGGACGTTCAGCGTCTTGCCGGCGGCAAGGCCGGGACCTGCGGCCAGCAGGGCTCCGGTGCCGGCAGCCCCGGCGATGAAACCGCGGCGCGTCAATTCGGTGGCGGGCTTTCTCGACATGGCTTCCTCCCTCTTTGTGGTTGGCTACCCCTTCGTCGAACCGGCGGTGAGGCCGGCCACGAGGTAGCGGTTCATGAAGACGACGAAGACGAGGACGGGCACGAGCTGCACCGTCGCGGCGGCGAACAAGATTCCCCAGTCGACCCCGTCGATGGAGCCGATCATCTCGGAGATCACGAGCGGGGCGGTCTTGGCCTTCGTCGCGGTGAAGATGAAGGCGAAGAGGAACTCGTTCCAGGAGAAGACGATGACGAAGACCGCGACAGCGAGCACGCCGGGCATCGCCAGCGGCATGATGACCTTGCGCAAGATGGTCAGGCGGCTCGCCCCGTCGATTGAGGCCGCTTCGTCGAGCTCGCGCGGAATCTGGTCCATGAAGGTGCGCATCAGCACCGTTCCGAGCGAGACGAAGAAGCTCGCATAGAGCAGGATCAGCACGAGATGCGTGTCGCTGAGGCCAAGCGCATTGACGATCGGAAAGAGCGGCAGCGTCACCACGATCGGCGGGATCAGTCTGATGATGATGAGCCCGAGCAGGCTCGCCCCGAGCCAGCGCCCGGAATTGCGCGAATAGACATAGCCGGCGCAGGCGCTGGCGACGATGGCGAGCAGCGTAGCGCCGACGGTGATCACCAGGCTGTTCAGAAGCCCGTCGAAGAAGACGCCCCAGGAGCGCCAGAGCTCGGCGTAGTGCTTGACTGTCGGCGCGAACAGCCATTTCGGCGGCACGGCGAAGATGTCCTGCCCCGGCTTCAGCGACGACATCGCGATGAACAGGATCGGGAAGAGCGACCAGAACAGGATCGCGATGACGGCGAGCGCCTTGCCCGCCCCGATGAGAAGGCGCTCAGTGCGCATGGGCCACCCCTCCGCGCCTGAGCAGGAGGACGTAGGCGCCGGCGAGCAGGAGCGATGCCAGCACCATGATCCAGGCGGTCGCTGCGGCCGGGCCGAAAGCATTGAAACTGAACGCTTCCTGATAGAGGTAGATCGCCACCACTTCGGTCGAGCGGGCGGGCCCGCCCTTGGTCAGGAGCCAGGCCTCCGAGAACAGGCGGAAGGCGAAGATGTAGCGGAAGAGCAGCGCGATCAGCATCGCCGGGCCAAGCAGCGGCAGCGTCACGCGCCGGAAGGCCTGCCAGCGCGTCGCCCCATCGATCCGCGCCGCTTCATAGAGCTCGCCTGGGATGGCGAGGCGCGCCGCATAGACGATGACGAAGGTGAAGGGCAGGTGCAGCCAGATCGTCAAAAGGCCGATCAGGCCCATAGCGTGCGACGGCTCGAACGACCAGTCGAGCGTCGGCAGGCCGAACGCCCGCAGCGCGAGGGTGATCGGGCCGGCATCGGGATCGAACAGGAAGCGCCATATCACCACGGCGGTGACTTCGCTGACGGCATAGGGCGCGAGCACGGCGACCAGCAGGAAGCGCCGGAACGGCAGGCCGCTGGCGAAGAGCAGGGCCATGCCGAGGCCGATAGCCAGCTCCAGATGCACGGCGACGACAACGAGAACGACCGTGTTCCACAGCGCACTGTGGAAGGCCGGGTCGGTGAGGACGCGCCAATAGTTCTGCAGGCCGACGAAGCTCGGCGCCTGGCCGAAGCTCGATGTGTTCAGGCTCAGCCAGACGACATAGAGCGACGGCAGCACGATCACGCTCAGGATGAGCAGATGCACCGGCGCAAGCAGCGGCAGTATCCGTGCCGTTCTTTGAAGCTGCACGCTTTCCTCCAGACCTTCTTTCGCTCCGGGCTCTGTCGGCCCGGTGGCTCGGACGCGAGGCGTCCGCAGTCGGTATTCGTCAGTGCACCGCCTTGGGCGACGCAGCCGGTCTCTCCGGGTTCGCAAGCAGATCGGGATCGCGGGCGTTGCCGCGATCCGTCGCGGCGGTGAGATCGCGCACGGAGTCGCGCACCTGCAGGCTGGTCTGCAGCACGATGGTTTGCGCCGGTGCATCATCGCCCGCAATGCGCGCACGCAGGCGCTGCCAAATCGCCGCGGCGAGCTCGCCGATCGGTTGCCGGATCGCCGTCAGCCCCGTCTTGCGGGCGCTCATCCATGGGTAGTCGTCGAAGCCGACCACGGAGATGGGCTCGGGAATATCGATCTTCAAACGCGCCAGCGCAGACAGCGTGCTCAGCGTCGTGACATTGGTCAGTGCGATCACCGCGCTCGGCCGCGCATGCCGCTCGAGCCAACTCAGGAAAAGCTCGGCACCACGCTCGGCGACGGATCCGAGCTCGACCACAGTCACGTTGCAACCGGCCGCCTCCCGGATTAGGTCGCTAGCGCCGCGGACACGTTCGCGGATTGGCGAGATGGCGAGGCTGGAGGCGGCGATGACGAAGTCGCGATGCCCTAGCGCCAGGAGGTGACGCGCCGCGATCTCTCCGGCTTCGCGGTTGTCGATTGCGACCGTGTCGACGACTGAGCCTCCCGGGTGGACACGGTCGGCGAAGATGATCGGCAGCCGTCCGATTTCGGCGGCGAGGGTTTGCGGCACCTCGTCAGAGCAGGGCACCACGATGAGGCCCGATGGACGCCAGGCGAGCAAAGTGCGCAGGCGCGATTGCTCGAGGCCGGCATCGTCGCGGGAGCTTGCAACGACGATGTCGTAGCCGTCGACCTCTGCCAGCACCTCCAGCCGCGAGACGAGCGAGGTGAAGAAGACGTCATCGAGATCGGGAACCAGGACACCGACGACGCGCGCTTGCCCGGAGCGCAGCTGCGATGCGGCCCGATCCACCTGGTACGCCAGTTCCTTCGCGGCCTGCAGAACACGTTTACGCAGATCGTCGTTCACCGGCTTGTTGCCGCTGAAGACATTCGAGACCGTCGCAGTGGATACCCCTGCGCGGCTCGCGACATCCCGGATCGTTACGCGGCGGCCATCCATCATTCAGCCTGTTAAACGTTTAACTGTAAAACGTTTAACAGAACCAAATTCGCTTCACAAGCGCCTTTGTGAATGTCCGCTCAGGCGCGGCTCAGGAAAAAGGAAGCGGGCCCTTTTGGGGCCCGCTTTTCTGTTCTGGATGGTGTGGAGCTGGCTCTTGCCTGTCCGGCCCTGTCGACCCGTGTCACTTAGCGTTAGCGGCTTTTTCGATGATGTCGGCGACGACCTTTGGCTTTGAGACGTAGAGAGCGTGGCTGCCCTTGGTCTCGGTGATGGTCGCTCCGGCGCGCTTGGCCATCTGGCGCTGGGCCGGGGGCGGGATCATGCGGTCGTCGCTGGCGACGAGATAGAAGCTGGGCTTGACCTTCCAGGCCGGGCTGGAAACGGCGCCGGTCAGGGCCGCGACGCCCCAGGGCACCTGCGCGTTAGCCATGAAGGCGGCGGTCTTGGCGTCGACATCGGCGGCGAAGGACGCGGCGAACTTCGCCTTGTCGAGCAGGAGGAAGCCGTCGACCGGCGGCAGGATCGGCGGGACCGAGGCGCCGGGAGGCGGGTTGGCGATCAGCGAGGAGACGGACTCGCCAGCGTCGGGGGCGAAGGCGGCGATGTAGACGACCGACTTCACCTTCGGATCGGTGCCCGCCTCACTGACGACGACACCGCCATAGGAGTGGCCGACGAGCACGACCGGGCCGTCCTGCTGGGCGATGGCGCGCTTGGTGAAGGCGACGTCGTCGGCGAGAGAGGTGGTCGGGTTCTGGACGATGGTGACATTGTAGCCCTTGGCCTTGAGGACATCGTGGACGCCCTGCCAGCCGGAGCCGTCGACGAAGCCGCCATGGACGAGGACGACATTCTTGACGACTGGGGCGGCCAAAGCGGGCGTGCCAGCGACAGAAGCAGCGAGGGAGACAGCAGCGGCGATCAGGGACTTGGTCATGGCGGGTTCCTTCCGTTGTTTAGTTCGCGGCAATCATTATTGCGATATATATTCTCCTACACAGCCACTCCGAGCTTGTAAAGCGTTTTCTTTATCGCGATATTGGTTTTCGAGATGCGGGTCGCTATTGCTGACCCGCCACCGGAGAACGACGATGACCGACGCCCCGACCCTGCCTCTCGACGGCCAGCTCTGCTTCTCGATCTACTCGACCTCGCTGGCGATCCAGCGCGTCTACAAGCCGATGCTGGACGGGCTCGGCGTCACCTACACGCAGTATCTCGTGCTCAGCGCGCTCTGGGAGAAGGACGGGCTGACGATCAGCGCCATCGGCGAGCGCCTGGCGCTCGAACCCAGCACCATCACCCCAGCGGTCAAGCGCCTCGAGGCGGCCGGCTTCCTCAGCCGCCGGCGCAGCACCATCGACGAGCGCCTGGTCGAGGTTTACCTGACCGCCAAGGGCCAGGAGCTTCACCCGAAGACCGGCTGCCTCACCGACGCCCTGTTGCGAAACTCGGGCTTCGAGATCCCCCAGATGATCGAACTCAACAGAAGCGTCCAGGCGCTCAGGCAGGGAATGCGAACGGCGACGAGTGGGGGAAACGATCTGCCGAATCGACCTGCGGAAGAGTGAGCAAGCCTCGGCGGAAGCGCATTTCCGCTTGGCTAGGCGGCGCGGACAACGCAGCGTGATGCTTGCAGCCGCCAAGAAAATATCCGCGCTGGCCTGTGCAAGATGCACAAGTCAGCGCGGTCGGGGTAGGTCTCCTTGCAAGGCTGCACACCCGTCCGATTTGCGCCGTATGGGCGACTGTCCCATCCTTCCGAGGTCATTCGATGAGTGTGCCCATTTACAGCACTGTCGTCCGATTTGTGACATTGGCTGTAATCGGATAGCGAATGGGCCGAAATGGTAAGAAACTGAACGTTGAGCGGCGAGTGGCTGTGAACGAAATGCCTGCAGTGGCCGGGAAATTGGCTGATATCAGCCCTTGGCGCTTCTCCGTGGCGCCGATGATGGACTGGACCGATCGGCATTGCCGGATCGTCCATCGCCTGATGTCGCGCCGCGCCCGGCTCTATACCGAGATGGTGACGGCACAGGCCGTGATCCGCGGTGACCGGGGGCGGCTGATCGGCTTCGACGATGTCGAGCATCCGCTGGCGCTCCAGCTCGGCGGCAATGATCCGGTACTGTTGGCAGAGGCGGCGAAGATCGGCGCGGACTTCGGCTATGACGAGATCAATCTGAACTGCGGCTGCCCTTCCGACCGCGTCCAGGGCGGTGCTTTCGGCGCCTGCCTGATGCGCGAGCCGGCGCTCGTTGGCTATTGCGTCGCGGCGATGAAGGCTGCCGTTTCCATTCCCGTCACGGTGAAATGCCGCATCGGCGTCGACGACCAAGACCCCGAAGCCACGCTCGATGCATTGACCGCGACCGTGCGCGCCGCCGGCGTCGACGCTCTCGTCGTCCATGCCCGCAAGGCCTGGCTGCAGGGGCTCTCGCCCAAGGAGAACCGCGAGATCCCGCCGCTCGACTATGAGCGCGCCTATCGCCTCAAGGCCGCCAATCCGGACCTTATCATCGCGCTGAATGGCGGAATCCGGCAGCCGGAGGAATGGCTGCCGCATCTTGAGCATCTCGACGGCGTCATGCTCGGCCGCGAGGCTTATCAGAACCCGGAAGTGCTGCTGTCGGTCGATCCGCTGCTCTTCGGCGAGGACGCGCCGGTCGCCGATGCTTTCGAGATGCTGGAAGCGCTCGAGCCCTTCATCGTCGCCCATCTCGAACGGGGAGGGCGCCTGCACGCCTTCACCCGCCATCTCGTCGGGCTGTTCCCGGGCCGGCGCGGCTCGCGCCTGTTCCGCCGCCATCTCTCCGAGCACTGCGTCGCAGCGGGCGCGGGTCTTGCCGATCTGCGCGCCGCGATTGCCCATGTCGAGCGGCAGGTTCCGTCCGCCATCGCGGCGGAATGAGGCGATGCAGGCTGGCGATATGATCGACCCCGCCCTCGTCGCCCGCATCGAGGCGAGCTTCGGCAAGCAGGCCTTCATGACGACGCTGGGCGCACGCCTCGTTCGTGTCGCACCAGGCGAGATCGAGATTGCCATGCCGGTCTCGGCGCATCTGTGCCAGCAGCACGGCTTCGTCCATGCCGGCGCGGTCTCGACCATCGCCGACAGCGCCGCCGGCTATGCCGCGCTGACCACCATGCCGGC
Source organism: Bosea sp. Tri-49 (assembly GCF_003952665.1). Lineage (NCBI taxonomy): Bacteria > Pseudomonadati > Pseudomonadota > Alphaproteobacteria > Hyphomicrobiales > Alloboseaceae > Allobosea > Allobosea sp. Tri-49. The sequence continues at coordinate 2,383,845 of NZ_CP017946.1, read as the reverse complement.
CGGCAACGGCGTCCTCACCGCCGAGTTCAAGATCAGCCTGCTGGCGCCGGCGACCGGTGACGAGCTCATCGCCAAGGGCAGGGTGGTCAAGGCCGGCCGTACCCTGACGCTTGCCATGGCCGAGGTCTTCGCCGTGACGGCGGGCAAGGCGAAGCTCTGCGCCATGCTGACGGCGACCTGCATGACGATCGCCGCGCGCGAGGGCGTCAGCGACTAGCTCGCACCGCGCGAAACGGTTGCTTGGGCGGAGTACCCCACCAGGGCCACCTCCTTCCCCTATGCTCGTCTTCTGGTCTTTTGGATCTGAGGTCTGCTCGACCCGACGAGGGCGAGGTCGACGCTCTCGCAGATGTCTCGCGACAGACGGCTCCCGGCGGATCGCCAGGCCTGTTTGAACAAGCTGCCGCAGCCGGTGAAGGTACCTGATCGGCCGGCGGGCAGCGGCGAAGCCTGGGTGATCAACGAGACCACCTCACCGGTCGACTACACGCCGATCGTCACCGCCACCGCGTTTTCCCTCGGCGGTGCCGACAGTGCTCTGAAGCAGCTCTCAATTCACTGCCGCGGCGGCCGGACTGAGATGGTGGTTGGTGGACCAGCCGTCTCCGATGGTGGCGCCGACTACGCTCTCTCGTACCGCCTCGATGACAGCCCGCCCGTGCAGGTCGCAGCGGGCCGGCCTTCGTTCGGAAGCGGGGTCGCATTCCGGGGCGATGTCGTCGGCCTGCTTCTCTCGCTCCCCGCAGAGGGCGGCCTCGCCATCCGCCTCTCGACCCGCGGCGGCGCCATCCATGACGGGCACTTTTCCCTCAGTGGACTGAAGGCGGCGCGGGACAGGGTTGCCGCAACCTGCAGATGGCCCCGCGCCTTAGCCAAACCACGTAGCGAATAGACCTCGAACTCATGGGTGGGATGTTATGACGATCAGGCTCAAAGACTTTGTCCGCGCCGCCTTGGCGACTGGCGTCGCGCTATCCATCGCCGTCCCGCCTGCGGCCGCACAGGGCACGAAGCAGAGCTCAGTGCCGGCACCGAAGCCGCCCGTGGTTGAACGGAAGCCGCACCGGCTCATCCTGCAGGTGAATACGAACGAGGCCGCGATGATGAACCTCGCGCTCAACAATGCGGCGAACGTGGCGCAGTATTTATCAGGATCTCGGCGAGAAGGTGGAGATCGAGGTCGTCACATTCGGCCCCGGCCTGCACATGCTGCACGACGATACCTCGCCGCTGAAGGCGCGGATCAAGGCGATGACGGCGAGCACGCCGGCCATCACTTTCAAGGCCTGCGGCAACACGCAGGGCAATATGAGCAAGGCCAAGAACAAGGACATCGCCCTGATCCCCGAGGCTGTGGTGGTGAAGTCCGGCGTCGTCCGGGTCATGGAGCTGCAGGAGAAGGGCTGGACCTATGTCAGGCCGTGATCGGCCGCGGTCATCGGACGCGGACGCCTCGTCCTGAGGCGTCTTTCGCGCATGCCCACCTTGCCGGCTGAACCTTGCCCTTTCCGGTGGGGGGGCTAAGAGCACTCCGTCTTCGCCAGATTGAGTGCATGATGATCGCCGGCATTGCCCTGAACGATTTGATTTTCCTCGCGTTGTCGCTTGTCGCGGCCGGCGCTGTCACCGGCCTGCTCGCCGGCCTGTTCGGCGTCGGTGGCGGCGCGATGATCGTGCCGGTGCTCTACGAGGTCTTCCGGGTGATCGGCGTGCCGGAGGAGGTGCGCATGCCGCTCGCGGTCGGAACCTCTCTGGCCGTGATCATCCCGACCTCGATCCGCTCCTACCGGGCCCATCTCGCCAAGGGCATGGTCGACACCTCGATCATCCGGGTCTGGGCCGTGCCGGTCGTGCTCGGCGTGCTGGGTGGCAGCTTCATTGCGCGCTATGCCCCGCCGGACCTGTTCAAGGCTGTCTTCGTCGCGGTCGCCTTCGCCAGCGCCATGCGCCTGCTCTTCGCCTCCGACCGCTGGAAGCTCGGCGACACGCTGCCGGGAGCGTTCCTGATGCGGATCTATGGCGTCATCATCGGCGTGCTCTCGTCGCTGATGGGCATTGGCGGCGGTCAGCTCTCCAGCCTGTTCATGACCTTCTACGGCCGGCCGATCCACCAGGCGGTCGCGACCTCGTCAGGCCTTGGCGTGCTGATCTCGATCCCCGGCGCGCTCGGCTACATCTATGCCGGCTGGCCGAAGATGGACGTCCTGCCGCCGCTCTCGCTCGGCTATGTCTCCTTCATCGGCTTCCTGCTCTTCATCCCAACCTCGATCTGGACGGCGCCGATCGGCGCGCGCCTGGCGCACCGGTTGTCGAAGCGCAAGCTGGAGGTCTCCTTCGGCATCTTCCTGCTGGTGGTCTGCGCCCGCTTCTTCTGGTCGCTGATCGTCTGAGGGCACGAACCATGGTTGACGTGCGCCCTTGCGAGGAGGCCGATCATCCTGCGCTCGCCGGTTTGATGGCTGAGATGCAGGTGCACTACGGCGTGCCCTGTCCGCCGGATGCCGAGATCAGGGCCGGGCTGGTGAACCGGCCGGCGGGAACCGAATTGCTGGTCGCCGAGCATGACGGGGCTCTCGTCGGCTTCGCCGCCTTCTCGGCGATCTATCCCGGCCCTGGCCTGAACCCCGGCTGCTTCCTCAAGGAGATCTATGTCGCCGAAGCGGCTCGCGGGCTCGGCGCCGGCCGGGCGCTGCTCGCAGAGCTGGCGCGGCTTGCGCTGGCACGCGGCCTTCGCCGGATCGACTGGACGGCGGCGCGCGACAATGAGCGCCTGCTGCGCTTCTACGAGAGCCTCGGCGCGACGCCGCAGCCGGAGAAGGTCTTCTTCAGGCTGACCGGCGAGGACCTTCATCGCCTGGCCGACGGCTGAGGCGTTCGTCCAACCTCGCCATGATGGCGAGGCGTTCCGCCTCGCTCATCCGCGACCATTGCGCGATCTCCTGCAGGGTCCGGCCGCAGCCCCGGCAGAGCTTGCTCGCCGGATCGATCACGCAGACCTTGATGCAGGGGCTGGAGATCGCGTTCATCGCCCGCCCCAGCCGATGACGATGGCGAGGCCGAGATAGATCGCGATCTCGCCGAGCTGCTGCGCCGCGCCGAGAATGTCGCCGGTCTGGCCGCCGATAAGGCGGATGGCGGTACGCGATAGCCAGTAGGTCATTAGTACCGACAGGGCCAAGCCGAGCAGGACACCAGCGAGGGGGAGGGCGCCCGCGCCAACCAGGAGCAGGGCGAGGGCGCCCGACAAGCCGTAGGTGACCGGCAGCACTGATCGCTCGGGCCGTCCGACCGAAGCGGAGGCGCCGTCTCGCCGCGTAGGCTCGACGGTGGCGAGGATGCGGATGCCTTCGACGCGCGACCAGGGCGCGGCGACGAGCACGGCCGCTGCTAATGCCCACGCACCAGCGCCTTGCAGGATCGCGGCGAGCGCCGTCACCCGCAGCAGCAGCGAGAGGCCGAGCGCCAATGCGCCGAAGGTGCCAACGCGGCTGTCCTTCATGATCTCCAGCCGACGCTCCGGCGTGTGCCCACCGAACAGCCCGTCGGCGCTGTCGGCGAGCCCGTCCTCATGAAAGGCGCCCGTCGTCAGCACGAGCCCGGTCACGGCGAGTGTCGCTGTCAGCAGGGCGTTGATGCCCGCAAGGCCCGCGAACAGCGCGATCAGCGCAGCAGGGAATGCGATCAGCAATGCCGCGAAGGGCAGGGCACGCGGCACCAGCCGGAAATCCGGCAGGGCATGGGCGCTTTCGCCCGGCAGCGCCGGCACCGGCAGGCGCGAATAGAAGCGGATGCAGGTCGCGGTCGCTACGAGCCAACCCGGCCAAATCGCCGCCTGCGGCGCATCATCGCTGTCGGTTTCGGCCACGCTGCCCTCGGATTGTCTTCGTCCGCTCCAGCCTATAGCAGCAGCGGCAACATGGCGGCGACCTCGCGCCGCGCGATTCCCTAGGCTTTCAAGATCGGCTTCCTCAGATGTCTGCGATGCCCGCTTCCGGCCTGCCCTTCGACGATATCCGCAACCTCATCGCCAGCATGCCCGGTCCGGACATGGCGGCGGCCAACACGGTGCGCGCCCGTGACAAGGAGCTGACCAAGCCGGCCGGCAGCCTCGGCCGGCTGGAGGAGATCGCCGAATGGCTCGCAGCCTGGCAGGGCAAGGCGCCGCCGCGCGTCGACCGACCGCTGGTCTGCGTCTTCGCCGGCAATCACGGCGTCGTCGCTCAGGGCGTCTCGGCCTTTCCGCAGGCGGTGACGCGCCAGATGCTGGAGAATTTTGCCGCCGGCGGCGCCGCGATCAATCAGATCTGCGCCGCCTATGACCTCGGCTTCAAGGTCTTCGACCTCGCGCTCGACCTGCCGACCGGCGATTTCACGCAAGAAGATGCGCTCGACGAGCGCGCCTGCGTCGCGACCATGGCCTTCGGCATGGAGGCGCTCGCCGGCGGCGCCGACCTGCTGGCGCTCGGCGAGATGGGCATCGGCAACACCACCTCGGCCGCCGCGATCTTCGCCGCGCTCTATGGCGGTGGCGCTGCGACATGGTGCGGACGTGGCACCGGCGTCGACGATGACGGCCTGAAGCGCAAGATCGCGGCGGTCGAGGCGGGGCTCAAGTTTCACGCCAATCACCTCAGCGACCCGCTCGAAGTGCTGCGTCGCTTCGGTGGCCGGGAGATGGCGGCGATCTGCGGCGCGATCCTCGCCGCCCGCCTGCAGCGCATCCCGGTGATCCTCGACGGCTATGTCGTCACCGCCGCTGCCGCGATCCTGCATGCGCTCGATCCATCCGCGCTCGACCATTGCCTTGCCGGCCATCTCTCGGCCGAAGGCGCTCATGCGCAGGCGCTGGTCAAGCTCGGCAAGCAGCCGCTGCTGGCGCTCGACATGCGGCTCGGCGAGGGGACGGGTGCAGCGCTCGCCGCCGGCCTCGTCAAGGCGGCGGCCGGCGTCCATTCCGGCATGGCGACCTTCGCGCAGGCGCAGGTGTCGGGGAAGGCCGACTAGAGACTGTGATCTGCTACTCCGCCTGGAACGGATTCTCGATCCTCAGCTGCTCGTCGACGATCAGGGCGTGCTGCATGTCTTCGCTGTAGAGCACCGCACAGCCCGATTGTAGCGCGCTCGCTACGATCAATGTGTCGTAGAAGCCCAATCCGTAGCGCTCGGCCAGCCTGACGGCCTCTTGGTGCGTGGCGAAACCGAGCGGATGGACGATGCGGCTGAGCGTCGTGATCGCCTCGACCGCGTCAGTGATCTCCGCCCATGAGAAGCCCAGCTTGCGGCGCGCAACATTGGTGAATTCGTTCAGGACCTGGACGCTGAGCTCGCAGCCGCGGCCAAGCAGATCCTCTGCCACAGAGTTCCGTGGATCGTCGCTGAAGGCGTAGATCACCACATTGCTGTCGAGAAAGGCGCGCGTCACGGGACGCGCTCATTGGCCTCGTCGCGATCGAAGCGCCAGCCGGGCGGGAGCGGCTTGCGCAGGCTGCGGATACGGGCGAGCGCGCGCGGCTTGCGCTCGTCGCGCGCGATCAGGAAGGTGCGATCGTCCGCGATACGGATATCGACGTCATCGCCTTCCTTGAGCGCCAGTGCCTCGCTGACGGCCGCTGGTATCCGAATGGCGAGGCTGTTGCCCCAGCGTGCGACCTGCATTGACACGCTCCTGTTTGATATACACGGAACATGTATATCCTAAGGGCGGTCATCAAGCCACGATCTCTTGGAAAGGCGCGCCGGGCGTTCCACTCGGCGCGCCCTCCTCTCGTCAGGCGCCGAAGCGCTCGATCACCTCGGCCAGCTGCAGATGGCCTTTGCAGGCGCCGCTGCCGGCTGGCGTCTCGCCGTTCTCGAAAGCGGTCGCGTAGACCACTGCCGTATCGGCCTCGACCCGCTGGCGCAGCGCCTGCAGCTTCGGCCAACGCGAGAGGTCGGCGACCTCATGGTATTCGAGCCAGCGCGCCACGCCGGCGAGCAGTCCATCTGCGAGGCTATGCTTGTCGCCGACCAGCCAGTGCCCACCGTCGAGCATCGCTTCCAGCTTGTCGTGGCGCTCGATCACTTGGCCGCGCCCTAAACGGCGCAGCGCCGTCTCGAAATCGGGATCGGGCTCGGGCAGTTCCAGCGCGACCCAGAGCGGGCCGAAGGCGCCGGTGAAGCCTGTGTTGAGGTAGGCCATGAACTGGTGCATCCGGTCGGCTTCCGGGGACAGCGGATCGAAGCTGATCCGCCGTTCGGTGTCGCGCGCCTCGAGCCAGGCGGCGATCGCCATGGTCTCGGTCAGCGGGCGGCCCAGATCGGTGATCAGCACTGGGGTTTCGACGCGCGCATTGATCCGGGTGTAGGCCGGTTCGCGCATTTCACCCAGCATATCGACGCGGCACAGCTTGTAGGGCTGGCCAAGCCATTCCAGAGCAGCGACCAGGCCCATCGAAGTGCCGGACGGGTAGCCATAAACGAGGATCGGTTCCATGTTGCGTTTTCCATTTGGGTCGGGAAACGCTGCGCAGCGGGCTGGAACCTAGTCATCCGTCGCCCCATGTAAATTACGCACTTTTCTGTAACCAGGCGGAACGAACCATGAAGGACGTCGTGTCCGACTGCCCGATCGAAAGCGTCATGCGGGTGCTGAGCGGCCGCTGGCCGACCTTGCTGCTGTACTATCTGAAGGATGGCACCAGGCGCTTCAGCGAGCTCAGGCGCGACAACCCGACCGTCTCGCACCGCATGCTGGCGCTGGAGCTCCGGAAGCTCGAGGCGGCCGGCATCGTCCGCCGGATCGACCATGACGGCTATCCCCGCCGGGTCGACTACGAACTGACGACCGCGGGACTTCGCCTCGTGCCGTTGATCGATGCGCTTGGCGGCTGGTGGGAGGATGTCGAGGCTGAGCGGGTGGGCGTACCTGTGCTTCCGCAGGTCGCGTAGCCCAGCCGATTCTACGCGGCGGAACGCTCGCCGGGGTGCGGCAAGGCCGGCAGCGTGTCCATGACGCGCTCGGCGGGAAGCGTGATCGTCACTTCGGTGCCAGCGCGCGGCGCCGATTTGATGCGGAAGCCGCCGCCGTGCAGGTCGACCAGCCCCTTGACGATCGGCAGCCCCAGGCCCGAGCCCTGCTCGGCCGTCTTGATCGCCAGCGAGCCGCGCCCGAACGTCTGCATCACCACCGGGATTTCGTCCTCCGGGATGCCGGGGCCGGTATCGGTGATGCTGACATACTGCCCACCGGTGGCGGTCCAGCCGACCTTGATCGAGATCTCGCCGCCCTGCGGGGTGAATTTGATCGCGTTCGCCAGAATGTTCAGCACGGCTTGGCGGATGGCGCGCTCATCGGCCCAGATCCGCGGCAGCTCGGGCTCAGTCGCCTGGCGGATGGTCTGGCTCTTGGCCTTGGCGCGCAGGTTGAGCATGTGCGCCGCATCGTCGGCGATGCCCGCGAGGCTGATGGCCTCTTCGCTGAGCTCGTACTTGCCGGATTCGATGCGCGACAGGTCGAGGATCTCGTTGATCAGTGTGAGCAGGTGCTGACCCGAGGAATGGATATCGCCGGAGTACTCCTTGTAGGAGGCGTTGGCGTGCGCCCCGAAAACCTCGTTCTTCATCACCTCGGAGAAGCCGAGGATGGCGTTGAGCGGTGTGCGCAGCTCATGGCTCATCGTCGCCAGGAAGCGCGACTTGGCGAGATTGGCCTCCTCTGCCTTGCGCCGGGCTTCGTCGGAATTGGCCTTGGCGGTTTCCAGCTCGGCGATCAGCGCGTCCTTCTCGGCCCGGAACTCGATCGTCTCGACCGAGGTCGAGTAGAGCCTGTTGGTCAGGAAGATGAAGAAGAGCTGCGCGCAGGCGGCCATCAGCAGCATGGTGACGCTGTCGATGTCGCTGCGGCCGCTGAAGGACAAAACGATCGCGCCAACGATCGGCACGAGGCTGGAATAGACCGCGATCGGGATCGCCGCCGCGAGCGTAACGGTGAGCGCGCTGACGATCAGCAGCGCCGTCATCAGGAAGAAGCGGGCGCCGGGTGCATCGATGCCGATGAAGAGGCCCGCAAGCAGGGCCCAGGACAGGCCGTGCAGCAATTCGGCCGCGGGCAGGAGCTTGCGCCAGAAGGCGACGCGTGCGGCGGCGGACGGTTCAGCCAGAAAGCGCCGGCACAGCACGGCGGTGAAGCCCGTGCTCAGCACCACCAGCGTGAGCCAGCCCGAGACCGTGTAGAACGGCACCCAGACGCAAGCTGCGGCGGCGACGAGGAGCGCGAGCAGCAGGGTTCCGGCCGACCCGTTCAGCCGATATTTTGCGAAGACACGGATGAGTTCGTAATCGAAGGCGCGCTGGAGCCCGGTCGAGGAGGTCAGCTTCTCGCGCGCCGACCGGACCTCGCGGTTGATCAGCTTGCGGCGCGCCAGCACGGTCGGATCGGGTCCGCGGCCGCGCTGCACCTGTTCGGCTGTCAGTTCCGCCATGATCTGAAGGCAAAGGCTCCCGCCCGGTGGCGCCCCGTCGCGCTCCGGCTCGCCATGATGGGCGAGAAATCGTTAAGCTTATCCTGATGGCACGCTTTGGATTCAGGGCAAGCAACTATGGTCCGTTCGGCTGGCGACGGGTCGGCCGGTCGGTCGACTTCGTCGTAGCCCTTGGATTCCTTGTGCTTTTGGCGATTGCCGGCGCTGTCCTGCAGTACCGGCTAGGTCCCAGCCGCAGCCTTGCGGGAGCAGCCGAGGCGATCGACGGCGATTCGCTCCGGCTTCTCGGCGAGGAGCTTCGCCTGGAGGGGGTCGACGCGCCCGAATACCGGCAGACCTGCCGGGACCGGAGCGGAGGCGAGGTCGCCTGTGGCCGGCAGGCGCGCCGCGCGCTCGCCGCCATGCTCGCGCTCGGCAACGTCACCTGCATAATCTCGCGGGCCGACCGCTATGGCCGCGGGCTGGCGCGCTGCCGGCAGGGCGATGCCGAGATCAACGCAGCGCTGGTGCGCCAGGGCCAGGCCCTGGCCTATGGTGGCTATCAGGCCGAGGAGGCCGAGGCGAAAGCCGCCGGTCGCGGTATCTGGGCGTTGAGCTTCGAACGCCCGGACGCATGGCGTAAGAGCCATCCGCGCTGAACGCGCCCGCCAGCCATGCGGATTCGTCAATGCCGCCGATGGCTTTGGCATTTTCGTCTTCGATGGCCTCAATCTAAAGAAGGATCGTCTCCTTCCTACCCTCTCGCCGGATTCGCTGCCGCATGACGCCATCGTCCGCCTGCCGATTGGAGCTGCCGGCATGATCGGCGCCATCCTGCTCGCTCTGGCGCCGATCGCCCTGTTGATCGCGCTCGGCCACGCCATGCGTCGCCTACGCTTCCTGCCGGATGCGTTCTGGCCGCAGGCCGAGCGCTTGAGCTACTACGTCCTGCTGCCGGCTCTCTTCATGCATGCCTTGGCGATGGCCGATCTCAGAGGCCTTCCCGTTGCCGAACTGGCCTTGACGCTGATGGCCGCGATCATCGCCATCGCGGCGGCGCTCGTGCTGGCGAAGCGCTGGCTCGGCTACAGCGATGCCGCTTTCACCTCGGTCTTCCAGGGCGGCATCCGCTTCAACAACTATGTCGGCCTGAGTGCGGCCGGTAGCATGCTGGGGTCGTCGGCCTTGCCGCTCGCTGCTGTGGCGAATGCGGCGATCGTGCCGACCGTGAACGTCCTCTGCGTCCTGGTCTTCGCCCGCTGGGGCTCGGCGCAGCCGACCTTGCGCGGTATTCTCCGGAGCCTTGCGCTCAATCCGCTGCTGATGTCCTGCGTGCTCGGCATCGCCATCCAGCTCAGCGGCCTTGGTCTGCCGCCCGGCGTAGAGGGCTGCCTCAAGGCCCTCGGCCAGGCCTCGCTTCCGATCGGCCTGCTCTGCGTCGGCGCGGCGCTCGACTGGGGCGCGCTGGGTCGCGGCCTCAAGCCGGCACTGGTTGCTTCCTTCGTAAAGTTCGTGCTGATGCCGCTCGCGACCTATGCCGCGTTGAAGGGCTTTGGCCTTGGCGGCCAGGCCGCGACGCTCGCCATTCTGTTCCAGGCGTTGCCGACCGCCTCCTCGTCCTATGTGATGGCGCGCCAGCTCGGCGGCGATGCGCCCCTGATGGCTGGCATCTGCGCACTGCAGACCGTCCTGGCGGCGGTTGCAGTGCCGCTCGCCTTGATCCTGCTCGCACCGGGCTGACTAGTCGCGGCGCTGTTCACATGGACTCGCGCGGATCATCCTTGCGCGGCCCGTCGAGGCGTGCCGCGCCAGGTTCGCGCGAACGTGACCAGAAGGTCGCGAGCATCAGCCCCACCGGAATGGCGAGGATGACGATCCAGACGACGAAGCTCCAATCCTGTGGCATGTGGGTTCCCCCTGCGGAACGGTAATCGCAGGCGAGGGCGGTTTGTTCCTGTCGACGCTCGTCAGTGTCGTCTTGCCGCCGTCTTTGCGGGTGAACTCTTGACAGGGCCGCGGCGGCACCGTGAAACCGCCATGTCTCGGGACGGCGAAAGGCGAGGGCATGAAGCTCTATGACGGCGGGCGTGCGCCCAATCCGCGGCGGGTCCGCATCTTCTTCGCCGAGAAGGGCGTGACCCTGCCCGAGCTCGTGCCGATCGACATCGGCAAGAAGGAGCACCGGACGCCGGAATTCACGCGTATCAATCCGTCGCAGCGTCTCCCGGTCTTGTTGCTCGAGGATGGTACGGCGCTCGCTGAGACGATCGCGATCTGCCGCTATATCGAGAGCCTGCATCCGGCGCCGCCTTTGTTCGGCGCCGCGCCGAAGGAAGCCGCGCTGATCGAGATGTGGAATCGGCGCATCGAGCTCGGGCTGTTCACGGCGGTTTCGGCGGTGTTCCGCCACAGCCATCCCGCCATGGCCGAGCTCGAAGACCAGGTCCCGGAATGGGCTGAGGCCAATCGTGAGCTGATCGACGATCACCTGGTGCTGCTCGACCTGCAGCTTGGTGCCAACCGCTTCATCTGCGGCGACGAGCTGACGGTGGCTGACATCACCGCCGGCATCGCCATCGACTTCATGAAGCCCTCGCGCATTCCGCTGCCGGAAGACTTCGCCAACATTCGCCGCTGGCATGGCGAAATCTCGGCCCGCCCGAGCTGGAAGGCTTGAACGATGCGCCTGCTGGCGGTCCTGCTCGCTTTCATGCTGCCGCTTGCCGCTATGGCGGCGGAGAAGCTGACGGGCGAGCAGATCAACCAGGCCTTCACCGGCAACACGGTCAGCGGCCGCTACACCGGCGGCGGCTTCTTCACCGAATATCACGACCCCGACGGGCGGGCGCTCGGCAATAATGGCTGGCAGGAGAATCGCGATGCCTGCTGGATCACCAAGGGCGACGCCGTCTGCTATTATTACGGCCCGCCGGAGGAGCGGACGACGCATTGCTTCACGGTTGAATTGACGGAGCGTCTCTACATCCTGCGCAATGTCGGCGATGGCCGGATCAACGCCGTCGCCACCATCGAGCTTGCCAATCCGCGCAACCATACCGACGGCGGCAAGCCCTGGTACTGTGACGGGCTGATCTCGCGCGGTCCGCAGCTTCCGATGTCGCGGCGGGTGGCGGCGCGGTGATGAAGGCTTGGCCGATAGCGGCGCGCTTCATGCTGCTGGCGTTCTGCGCCTGCGCGACGAGTGCTACTGCGGTCGAGCGGCTGACCGGCCAGGAGATCCGCCAGCTCTTCGAGGGCAATACGGTCGCCGGTCGCTACAATAACGGCCTGCCGTTCAGCGAGTATCATCACCAGGACGGCCGCGCGACCGGACACAATCGGCACGTGACCAACACCGATGCCTGCTGGACGACGACGGACGATGCTGTCTGCTATTATTACGGCCCGCACGAGACACGCCGGACCTATTGCTTTGCCGTCGAGCGCAGCGGCACGCTCTATGTGCTGAAGACCTATCGGACCGGCCGCATCAACGGCATCGCCACCATCCAGCCGGGCGATCCCGAGAAGCATAGCGACAAGGCGCCGTCCTGGCATTGCGATGGGCTGATCTCGAATGCACCGCCACCTGCGATGTCGCCGCGGGTCGCCTCGCGGTGAGGCTGTTCGCGCTGGCGCTGCTTCTCGGGCTCTCGATCTGGGGGAGCGAAGCGCTCGCCGTCGAGCGGCTGACCGGCGAGCAGCTGCGCGAGCTCGTCGAAGGCAATACGGTGACCGGCCGCTACAGCACCGGCGGGACCTTCAGCGAGTACCATCACGAGGATGGGCGGGTAAGCGGCTACAACCGCGATCGGGAAACGCCGAACCGCGATGCCTGCTGGATCACGACGAAGGATGCGATCTGCTACTATTATGGCCCGATCGAGACGCGCCAGACCCATTGCTTCACCGTCGAGCGCAGCGGCACGCTCTATGTCCCCCGCAGTGTCGTCAGCGGCGGCATCGTCGGGGCCTTCGCCATTCAGCCCGGCGATCCCGAGAAGCATGCCGACAGGGTTCCAGCCTGGCATTGCGACGGGCTGATCTCGCAGCGCCCGGGCCGGGAGCGGTTGGCCGCACGATGAGCGGGCAGGTGGCAGGCTCATCGGAAGTGCTCGACGACGTCCTCGCCGAATTGCGTGCTTGCCGGATCTGCCGGGACGAGCCGGTCTATCTTCCGCGCCTGCCGCATGAGCCGAGACCCGTGATCCAGGCTGAGGCGAGCGCCCGCCTGCTGATCGCGAGCCAGGCGCCGGGCACGCGCGTCCATGCCAGTGGCAGGCCCTTCACCGACCGCTCCGGCGACCGCCTGCGTGACTGGCTTGGCCTGGATCATGCCCGCTTCTATGACGCCTCGCGTGTCGCGATCGTGCCGATGGGGCATTGCTTCCCCGGGCTCGACTTCAAGGGCGGTGATCTGCCGCCACGCCGCGAATGCGCGCCGGCCTGGCGCGAGCGCGTGCTCGCGGCGCTGCCGCAGATCGAGCTCGTGCTTGTGATCGGCCGCTACGCGCAAGCCTGGCATCTCGGGCCGAAGGCGGCGGCCAATCTGACGGCGACCGTCGCCGATTGGCGCGCCACCTTCGCGCAGGAGCGCAAGCCGCGCATCCTGCCGCTGCCGCATCCGTCCTGGCGCAACAATGGCTGGCTCAGGAACCACCCCTGGTTCGAGGCGGAGCTGGTGCCGGTGCTGCGGGCCGAGGTGGCGCGGCTGGTGGGCTGAGCCCTTACGGCTCCAGCCGCTTCAACAGGCTCGACGTGTCCCAGCGCCCGCCGCCGAGCTTCTGCACATCGGCATAGAACTGGTCGACCAGCGCGGTCACCGGCAGGCGGGCACCGTTGTTGCGGGCCTCGTCGAGCACGATGCCGAGATCCTTGCGCATCCAGTCGACGGCGAAGCCGAAATCGAACTTGTCGGCATTCATCGTCTTGCCGCGGTTCTCCATCTGCCAGGAGCCGGCGGCGCCCTTCGAGATCACCTCCAGCATCGCCTCGACATCGAGGCCGGCGCGCTTGGCGAAGTGGACGCCCTCGGAGAGGCCCTGGACCAGGCCGGCGATGCAGATCTGGTTGACCATCTTGGTGAGCTGGCCGGAGCCGGCGGGTCCCATCAGCCGGCACATGCGTGCGAAGCTGGCAATCACGGGCTCGACCTTGGCGTAGGCCTCCGGATCACCGCCGCACATCACGGTCAGAACGCCGTTCTCGGCGCCGGCCTGACCGCCGGAGACCGGCGCGTCGACGAAGCCGAAGCCGGCCGCCTTCGCCGCGGTGTCGAGCTCGCGCGCGACATTGGCCGAGGCGGTGGTGTGGTCGACGAAGACCGTGCCCTTGCCCATTGCGGCGAAGGCGCCGTTCTCGCCAGTCGTCACCGAGCGAAGGTCGTCGTCATTGCCGACGCAAGCGAACACGATCTCCTGGCTCTCGGCGGCCTGCGCCGGCGTCGGCGCATAGACGCCGGCATGCTGTGCCACCCATTTCTGCGCCTTCTCCGGCGAGCGGTTGTAGACGGTGACCTCATGGCCCTTGGCCTTGAGGTGGCCGGCCATGGGATAGCCCATCACGCCGAGACCGAGGAAAGCGACTTTGGCCATGAGGTGCTCCGCTGCAATCGTCCGAAAGGTCATTGCGGCTTTAGCGCGCCGGGGAGGGCGAGGGAAGCGATGCAGGCGCGATAGCAGCGATCGCGATTCCGCAGAGATCATGCATGGGCAGTCTGCCGCGCCCTGGCTTGCCGCCCTAGCCGAAATCCGTCAGGAACCGGGCATGACCATCACCAATGACGAAGAACTGCAGGCCCTGCGCGATATCGGTCGTATTGTCGCCGATACGCTGGCCGCCATGGGGCGGGCCCTCGAGCCGGGCATGACCACGGCCGAGCTCGACGCGATCGGCCGGGAAATGCTCGAAAGGCAGGGCGCACGGTCGGCCCCCGAGACCGTCTACGGCTTCCCTGGCGCTACCTGCATCAGCATCAACGAGGAGGTTGCGCACGGCATTCCGGGCGAGCGCCGGATCGCTGCCGGCGATCTTGTGAACATTGACGTCTCCGCCGAGAAGGCTGGCTATTTCTCCGACACCGGAGCCTCCTTCACGGTGCTGCCGGTCGATCGCCGCATCGAGCGGCTGTGCCGCGACGGCAAGCGCGCGCTCTGGGCCGGGCTCGGCCAGGTCGGGGCCGGCAAGCCGATCGCCGGCATTGGCGAGGCTGTCGGCCGGTTCGCGCAGAAGAACGGCTATACGTTGGTCCGCAATCTCGCCAGCCACGGCATCGGGCGCTCGCTCCACGAGGAGCCGAAGGAGATCGCCACCTGGCCCGAGCGCTCCGAGCGGCGCGTCATGCAGAAAGGGCTCGTCTTCACCGTTGAGCCATTCCTGTCGCTGGGAGCCGATTGGGCCGAGCACGAAGGGGACGATCGCTGGACGCTCTATGCCGAGCCGAGTGCGCCGACGGTCCAGTACGAGCACACCGTGGTCGCGACCGCCAACGGTCCGCTGGTCCTGACCTTGCCGGGCTGAGCGCGCTCAGCGCAGCGCCATGTGCCGCGTCAGCCTGAGCTCGATCCGGTCCCAGACCCGCCGGATGATTTCGGTGAGCACGAGGTAGATCAGCGCCGCATAGAGATAGATTGACAGGTCGAAGGAGCGGGCGAAGGCGAGGCGGGTCGCGCCCATCAGGTCGAACAGCGTCACCAGCGAGGCGATAGCGCTCGCCTTGATCATCACGATCAATTCGTTGCCGAGCGGGCGCAGCGCCAGGATCATCGCTTGCGGCAGGATCACGCGGCGCAAGGTCGCCCAGCGATGCAGGCCGAGCGCGAGCGCGCCTTCGAACTGGCCGCGCGGGATAGACTGGATCGCGCCGCGCAGAATCTCGGCCTGGTAGGCGGCGGTGTTGATCGTGAAGGTGAAGAGCGCGCAGTAGAACGGCTCGCGAAAGAACCACCACAGGCCGATATCCTGCCAGAACAGGCGGAACTGGCCGAAGCCGTAATAGACC
This sequence comes from Bosea sp. Tri-49, assembly GCF_003952665.1. Lineage (NCBI taxonomy): Bacteria > Pseudomonadati > Pseudomonadota > Alphaproteobacteria > Hyphomicrobiales > Alloboseaceae > Allobosea > Allobosea sp. Tri-49. The sequence continues at coordinate 2,368,407 of NZ_CP017946.1, read as the reverse complement.
AGGAAGAGCTGGCAGAGCAGCGGAGTTCCACGGAAGAAGGTGGTGTAGCCGTTGATCGCAATCTGCGCCCAGCGCGGCCCGTAGAGCCGGGCGATGGCGAGGCCGATCGCGAGCACGAAGCCGAACGCGACCGAGAGCACCACCAGCTCGAAGGTGAGCAACAGGCCGCTCGCCATGCGGCAGCCATAGTTCTGCAGGGCCTCGCTGCCGATCAGGTAGCCGGGATATTCGCACCAGGTCATCGCGTCGCTCCGCCGAAGGCGGCAAAGCCGCGATTGGTGCGCTGCTCGAGCTTGCCGATGCCCCAGGCGGAAACCAGCGAGAAGAAGAAGTAGAGCATCATCGCGGTGCCGAAGAACAGGAACGGCTCCTTGGTTACGACATTGGCGCGCGTCGCGATGAACATGATGTCCTGCAGCGTGATCACCGAGATCAGAGAAGTCTCCTTCAGCAGCACCATCCAGTTGTTGCCGAGGCCCGGCAGCGCGACGCGGATCAATTGCGGAAAGACGACGAGCCGGAAGGCCTGCGCCTTCGATAGGCCGAGCGCCGAGGCGGCCTCGCGCTGGCCCTTCTGGATCGAGTTCAGCGCGCCGACCCAGACCTCACTGGAGAAGGCGGCGAGCACCATGCCGAGCGCCACCATGCCGGCGACGAAGGGCGGGATCGAGAAGCCGGTCCAGACCTTCTGCACCAGCACCTGGATGCCGAAATAGATGATGTAGAGCGTGAGCAGCTCGGGCACGCCGCGGAAGACAGTGGTGTAGACAGTCGCCAGCGCGCGCAGCAGCACGCTGTCCGAGCGCTTCCACAGCGCGATGATGAGGCCGAGCGCCAGGCCGAAGGGCAGGGTCGCGAGCGCGACTGAGATGGTGTTGGCCGCGCCTTGCAGCAGGGCCCATCCCCAGCCGCCGGGGCCGAAGCCGAGCAGAGCGAGTTTATCGAACATGGGGAGGGCCGGCGCGCGAGGGATAAAAGCCCGCCGGCGTGGAACGCCGGCGGGTGGGCGTCAGCAGGCCTGGATCACTCGTACTTGAACCACTTGGCCTCGAGCTTCTTCAGAGAACCGTCGGCGACGGTCTCGGCGATCGCCTTGTTGACCAGATCCTTCAGCGCAGTGTCCGCCTTGCGGATGGCGCCGGCGACGCCGGCACCATGGATCGCATCGTCACGCGTCACCTCGGCGATCCGCTTGCAGCAATCCTTGCCCTGTCCCTTGAGGAAATCGGCGAGGGCCAGCGCGTCGGCGACGATATAGTCGAGACGGCCGTTGAGCAGGTCGAGATTGGCCTCTTCCTGGGTCGGATAGAGGCGCGCCGTCGAGTCCTTGTAGAACTTCTCGACGTAGTTGGCGTGGATGGTCGAGCCCTGCGCGCCGATCGACTTGCCCTTCAAGGTCGCGGGCGAGATGTCGGCCGAGGCAGTGGTCTTGGGGCCGATCATCCAGATCGGCGTCTTGCTGTAGACCGAGGTGAAGTCGACCTGCTTCTTGCGTTCCTCGGTGGCGTTCATGCCGGCGAGGATGATGTCGTATTTGTTGGCCTGCAGCGCCGGGATGATGCCGTCCCAATCCTGCACCACCCAGCTGCACTTCACCTTCATCTTCTCGCAGAGAAGGTTGCCGTAATCGATCTCGAAGCCTTCCAGCTCCTTCTTGGCGTTCAGGTTGTTGTAGGGCGGATAAGCCCCCTCGGTGCCGATCCGGACTTCCTTCCATTCCTTGGCCTGGGCGAGCGCCCCGGTGGCGCCGGCAACGGTGAGCGCTGCGGCTGCGAAGAACTTTGCGAAACCTTTCATGGGACCTCCCCTTGGGTTTGGCCAACCGGGCGTTTCGAGTTCCCGCATCGGCTTGTGCGCGACAGCTTGTGCGATCATCGGGGCGGGCCGCAAGTAGGCTCTTGCAGCTTTTCTGAGCGTGTCCGCACAAAGATGGCGCAACGCAAGCCGCTGTTTTATTTGTTGAAATCGCGCGGCGGAGAGGATTTTTCTCGCATCACGCCAGGGCGGCCGCACACGTATTTTGTCGCCGGGCTCAGCGTGCCAGCGAGGTGAAGACGTTTTCGCAGCGCTCCAGCCCCCAATCCAGCTCCTGCCGGCTGATCGTCAGTGGCGGTGCGAAGCGGATGGTGTGCTCATGCGTTTCCTTGGTCAGTACGCCGGCATCGGCGAGGCGGGCGACGATCTCCTTGGCGCTTCCCGCGCCGGATGCGATCTCGACGCCGATCCAGAGGCCGCGTCCGCGCACTTCGCTGGCGAGGCCGATCGTCATCGCCACGAGGCGCTGTTTCATATAGGCGCCGAGCTCGGCCGAGCGCTCGACCAGCTTCTCGTCCTCGATCACCGCCAGCGCCTCGAAGCCGATCGCCGCTGCGAGCGCGTTGCCGCCGAAGGTCGAGCCATGCGAGCCCGGCCCGAACAGCTGCATCACCGCGCGCGAGGCCAGGAAGGCGGAGACGGGATAAACCCCGCCGCCCAGCGCCTTGCCGACGATCAGCCCGTCTGGCTTCACGCCCTCATGCTGATGGGCGAACCAGTAGCCGGTGCGGCCGAGGCCGGACTGGATCTCGTCGAGGATCAGGAGGACATTGTGCCGGTCGCAGAGAGCGCGCAGCGCCCTGAGATAGCCGTCCGGCGGCAGCACGATGCCGGCCTCGCCCTGGATCGGCTCGATCAGGATCGCGGCGGTGTTCGGCGTGATCGCTGCTTCCATCGCGGCCGCGTCGCCGAAGGGCACGCTGACGAAGCCCGGCGCGAACGGGCCGAAGCCATCGCGGTAGCTCTCATCCGTGGAGAAGCCGACGATCGTCGTGGTGCGGCCGTGGAAGTTGTTGTCGGCGACGATGATCTGCGCCCTGCCGTCGGCGATGCCCTTGACCTTGTGGCCCCAGCGCCTGGCAGCCTTGATCGCGGTCTCGACCGCTTCGGCGCCGGTGTTCATCGGCAGCGCCATCTCCTGCCCGGCGACGGCGCAGAGCTTGGCCAGGAACGGGCCGAGCGGCTCGGTATGGAAGGCACGGCTGGTCACGGCGAGGCGCCTGGCCTGCTCGTTCAGCACCTTGAGGATGCGCGGGTGGCCATGGCCGAGGCTGACGGCGGAATAGCCGCTCATCATGTCGAGGCGCCGGACGCCGGCGACATCGGTGAGCCAGACGCCTTCGCCATGGGAGAGCATGATCGGCAGGGGCGCGTAGTTCTGCGCGCAGACTTCCCGTTCGAGCACGATCGCGTTCATGGCGGTTCTCCCTCGTTTCTTCGAGGGTAGGCGCGCTCAAGCGACGGAGTCGGCTGGAAGCGCCGGCTCCTGCAGCCGAATCTGTCGAGTTTGCGACAGATTCGGGCGGCGCTGAGTAGTGTTGCCGTATACCGATATGGCTCAGAGCAGGCTGACGCCGTTCTCGGCGAGCCAGGCATCGTGCAGCCATTTTTCGGTCTTGCGGTGGCCGGGGAACGTCACCCAGACGATATCGCGCTCGAACACCAGGACCTTTCGGTCGGTTCCGACGATGACCCACATCCAGCGCCCATCGGCCTTGTTGCGCATCTTCACCTTCATGCCGGTGAGCGTCAGGTCTTCGGTCCTCCCGTTGCGGGTGGCGCGAAGCGGTTCGTCATGCGGCTCGATCCAGCTGATCTCAAGCGCCGGCAGCAGATCGGGCGCCGCCGCACGCAGGAAGTCCATGGCGATGGCTTGCGTTTCCTTCCGCGAGGGGAGCTGGCCGCCGACCAGGTCGAGGTCCATGCGAGTAAAGCCTTTCAGGCGGCCGTTCTCGGCTATGACCGTGCTGAAATGCTCGCCGCCGAGGGCAGCGTTGCGGCCATCGCTCCGCCGATAGCGGACAAGCTCGGCCCGCTCGCCGTCGACCGTGACGGGGCCCCGGGCAATCTCGATATGGCCGGCCGGCAAGAACGCGCTGACGGCCGTGGCAACGGGTTGGGCAGCGAGAGTTGCGGTGGTCATGAAGTTTCCTGTCTTCGAGGCCGCGGCGGCAACATCGCCGGCGACAGCCGGCTGGCAGACAAGGAGCGCGATCGCGCCGGCCAGCAGCGAGGTGGAGAGGAGGCCGGCCATCACGAGCGTGCCTCATCGCCGGAAGCTGCCAACGGGCGCGCGGGGGTGGCCATGGCGCGGCGCGCCAAAGGCATCACCAGATAGACCATGCCGAGCACCATGGGCGGGACGGCGAGGGCGGTGACGGACCAGATCGGCCAGCCGCCGGTCAGCGGAGTCAGAGCCAGCAGCAGGGCGTTGATCAGCAGATAGGCGCCGATCATCAGCGTTCCCAGGAAGCGCAGATGGGCGAGAAAGCGAACCGGGGTAGTCAGGGGCATGATCATCTCCATAACGGAACGTTCCGTTTCGTTGTAATTGATAGATACGGATCGTTTCGATATCAAGGCGCCTGCTGCAAGATCGTGCTTGCAATGGACAGGCCTGCCAGCGCGTGCCGAAAGGGCTGTCGCAGGGGCGAGCCGAAGGGAGGCGATCATGAAGGCCACGAAAGCCGCAATACCGCCGCGCCGCGCTTCGATCGGGGCGAAGCGCAATCCGGCCTCACAAGCGGCGATCCTCGCCGCAGCACGCGCCGTGCTGGCGGAGGAGGGCTATGCCGGCTTCTCGATCGACGCGGTCTCGCGACGCGCCGGGGCTGGCAAGCCGACGATCTATCGCTGGTGGAAGAACCGCGCCGATCTGCTGATGGAAGTCTATGCCGCCGAGAAGGCGATCATCCGGGCAGTGCCAACGGACGATCTCGCGCGGGACCTCGTCGATCACACCATCGCGCTATGGAGTTTCTGGTGCGGCACCCCGTCGGGGCGCACCTTCCGTGCGCTGCTGGCCGAGGCGCAAAGCGATCCCGAGGCGCTTGCAGCGCTGCGCGAGAAATTCCTGCCTGAGCGCTTGCGGGATGTCCGCGGCCTTTTCGCTGCTGCAGTGGCGCGCGGCGATATCCCGGCCGAGGAGGTCGAGGCCAGGCTCGCACTCTATCTCGGCTTCAACTGGTTCCATGTGCTGACCGACCAGCTCGAGGCCGGCCAGGCCGCGATTCCGGTCGCGATGCGGCTGATCGCGGCGCCGACGCCGCGCTGAGTCAGACGCTGGCGACGGCTGCCCGTTGCCCGCCCCTCGCATCCCACAGCGTCACCAGCCAGATCGCCAGGCCCGCGAGCGCCAGGCCAGCGCCGACCCAGCCGGTCGAGGTCCAGCCATAGCCGGCGGCGATCGCCATGCCGCCGAACCAGGGGCCGAGCGCATTGGCGGTGTTGAAGGCGCTGTGATTCAGCGCCGCCGCCAGTGTCTGTGCGTCCTGCGCGACATCCATCAGCCGGGTCTGCAAGGGCGTACCGAGCCCGCCGCCGCAGCCGATCATGAAGGCGACGGCCGAGATCGCCCAGATATTGCCGGCGGCGAAGGGAAAGAGCGCCAGCGAGCCGGCGGTCCAGATCAGGATGATAGCGATCGAGGCCATCGGCATCCGATCGGCCAGCCAGGCGGCTGCGAGCGTGCCGAAGGTCAGGCCGAGCCCGAAGACCGCCAGCACGACTGGCACCATCGAAGGTGCGACCTGCGTCACCTCGATCAAGGTCGAGGCGAGATAGGTATAGACGGCGAACAAACCGCCGAAGCCGACCGCGCCGATGGCGAGCGTCAGCCAGACCTGCCGATGGCGCAGCGCGCCGAGCTCGCGCAAGGCGCTGGCGCCGGGTTGCGGCCGATCCTTCGGCGCGAACAATGCGATCAGGACCACGGTGGTCAGCGCCAGCGCCGTGACGACGCCAAAACCCCAGCGCCAGCCGAGCACCAGGCCAAGCCAGTTCGCCAGCGGTACGCCGAGGATTGTTGCGATCGTCAGCCCGAGCATCACCCTCGCCACGGCGAGTGCCCGCCGGTTCGCCGGCACCAGCGAGGCCGCGACCAGCGCCGCGACGCCGAAATAGGCGCCGTGCGGCAGCCCGCTGAGGAAGCGGAACAGGAGCATCCAGCCATAGCTGGGGGCGAGTGCGGAAAGTCCGTTGCCGAGCGCGAACGCCGCCATCAGCGCGATCAGCAAGGTGCGGCGCGAGAGCTTGGTCGCCAGCACCGCGATGATCGGGGCGCCGACGACGACGCCGGCCGCGTAGGCGCTGATCACATGCCCGGCCGTCGGCTCGTCGACACCGAGCCCGGCCGAGAAATAGGGCAGCAGGCTCATCACCGCGAACTCGGCCGTGCCGATGGCGAAGCCGCCCATCGCCAAAGCGAGCAGGACAAGGCCGACACGCGGCGCGGTGGTGGAGCGGGCAGGGCGCGCGAAGGCGTCTCCCGTGCTCGAGAGGCTCATGACGATGGTCCGGATGGATTGTTTTATGTTGTCGCGCAGACATGCGCGCTGCGCTGCAACATATGGCCCATGTCATGCGTGAATCGCAAGCTTCCGCTCGCTCAACTCGGCGCGAGCAGAAGAGCCATGCTGATGGTGCATGGCTCCTGTCAAGTCGTAAGGGCTTTAAAGCAAGACAGTCCGGCCCACACCCTGCCGTCTGGCTTCGCGATAGGCGAGATCGGCTGCCACCATGTCTTCCATGGCGACGCCCATGGCCTTGTACATGGTGATCTGCCGTTCCGATGTCCGTCCCGGCCGCCGCCCCAGCAGCATCACGCCAAGGTCGGTGCCGGACTCGGGGTCGATACCGGCCAGTTCGCAGCAGCCTACCGGTGTCGGCGCGAAGGCCTCCCGCGCCTCGACGAAGAGGCTGCCGCGCGCGATCAGATCGATCGGCAGCTCGCCGCCGGGCGGCGCGACGCCGACCGAGGACACATGCGTTCCCGGTTGAACCCAGTCGGCGGATATCGCGGGGACATAGGAGTGTGTCGCGAGGCAGACCACATCCGAAGAGCGCACCGCGGTCTCGATATCCGCAACGGCGGTGACGCCGGGGTGACGTGAAGCCAGCGCCTGCGCATCGGCGAGGTTCTTCGAGAACACCCGAATCTCCGCGAAATCGCGAACGAGCGGCAGCAGGTTGAGGTGCTGGCTGGCTTGGACGCCGGCGCCCACCACGGTCGCGATCCTGGCATTGGGCCTGGCGAGCTCCCGCACCGAGAGGACCGCCGAGCCGGAGGTGCGGACGGCCGTGATGTAGGTGCCGTCCATGATGCAGACGGGCATTCCCGTCTCCGGATCGAAGAGATGGATCGTCGCGAGATGGCTCGGGATGCCCCGGGCAATGTTGCCTTCGAAGACGTTGACCAGTTTTACCGTCAGATGCATGCCCGCCATCCAGGCCGGCATCGCCAGCGAATAGCCTGCATCCGGAATATCGAGCTGTGGTCGCGCTGGAATGACGACGCGCCCGTCGGCAAGGGCCTTGAAGCCCTCCGCCAGCGCGTCCAGCAGCTTGCGCAGGTCGATACAGTTTCTGACGTCCGCTTCACTCAGCGAAAGAATCGTGACCTCACCCTTCGTGTGATTGCTCGATGCAGGATGTATGCTGTCCATGATGTCGATCGCCTTTGGTCGTCCTGGCGGTGAGTGCCCTTCAGACGGTATTGCGGCGATCTGGTGTGATGAAATATGCTGATTTCGCTCGTCTTGCGTGATTATCACGCGCAATAACCCATCAAAGTGTGAATTCGAAATGAGCGACCTTGACCGCGTCGACCGGCTGCTGCTCGGGCTGTTGCAGGAAGATGGCCGACGCACCGTGCTCGATCTCGCCCAACGCGTCGGGCTGTCGCCGACGGGGGCGTCGCAGCGGATCAAGCGCCTGTTCAGCGAGGGCTTCATCCGCGCGGTCCGCGCCGTGCTCGAGCCCTCGAAGATCGGGCGCGGCACGCTGGTCTTCATCGAGGTCAGGCTCGATCACACCGCCCCGCATGTCTTCGACCGTTTTGCCGAGGCTGTCGCGAAGGCTCCCGAAATCGTCGAATGCCACATGGTGATCGGCGGTTTCGACTATCTGGTCAAAGCCCGGATCGCCGACATGGCGACGTTCCAGGAATTCCTGCAGCGGGTCATCCTGCCGCTTCCCGGAGTGAGGGAAACGCACAGCTACGCCTCGATCGGCGATGTGAAGCCCGACGCGCTGCTGCCGCTGTGATGCCGGCCTAGTCTTCGAGTAGCGGATAGCCCTCGAAATCCTTCAGCGCCTTGAGCGCGAAAGTGGTCGCGATCCGGGCGATGCCGAGCTGGTTGTCGGCGAGCCAGGCGCCGGTCAGCTCCTCATAGGCGGCGAGCGAATTGGCGACGATGCGCGCGAGATAGTCGGCATCACCGCTGATCACCAGGAGTTCGACCACGTCCGGACAGGCGCGCAGCACCTTCTCGACTCGCTCGCGCCGGCCGACCGAATGGTCGCGCAGCGAGATCTGGGCGAAGGCGATGATGGCGTGGCCGGCGAGCTCGGGCGAGAGCCGCGCGCCATAGCCGGCGATCAGCCCGGAGGCTTCGAGCCGGCGCATCCGCTCCAGGCAGGGCCGGGCCGAGAGCCCGACCCGTTCCGACAAGGCCTGGTTGGTGATCCGGCCCTCCGCCCGCAGGATCGCGATGATCTGGCGATCGATCGCGTCGAGCTGGAGCGCCTTGCGCTTCACGGCCTGCCCTTGCCGGCGGCACGGGCCTCGGCGATCAGGCAGAGCTCGAGGAACAGCACCTGCGCCGCGCATTGCGCGGTGTTGCTGGTTGCGTCGTATTGCGGCGCGACCTCGACCACGTCGGCGGCGACGATGTTACGCCCTTTCAGGCCGCGCAGGATGGCGAGCGCCTCGCGCGGGGTCAGGCCGCCGACCTCCGGCGTGCCGGTGCCGGGCGCGAAGGCCGGATCGAGCGAATCGACGTCGAAGGAGACATAGGTGGGTCCGTCGCCGATCACGGCGAGCGCCTTGGCGATGACGGCGTCTAGGCCCATCCGGTCGACCTCGTCGGCATGGATCACGGTCATGCCGGACTCATAGGAGAACTCCCAGAGATATTCGGCGCCGCCGCGGATGCCGATCTGGATGACGCGCTCAGGATCGAGCACGCCGTCGAGCACCGCTTGGCGGAAGGGGCCGCCATGGTGGAATTTCGAGCCCTCATAGGGCCCGGACGTGTCGCAATGCGCGTCGATATGGACCATGCCGACCGGGCGCTTTTCGCCAACCGCCTTGAGGATCGGATAGGTGATCGAATGGTCGCCGCCGACTGCGAGCGTCGAGACGCCAGCCTTCACGATCTGCTTGAAGGTTGCCTCGATGTCCTCATGGCAGCTCTCCAGCGAATAGCGCGAGCGGAACGGCACGTCGCCGATATCGGCCGCCTTGACCATGCTGAAGGGCGCGGTGCCGTTGACATGGTCCATCGGTCCCATGCGCTCGACGGAGCGCACCGCGCGGGGGCCGAGCCGCGTGCCGGCCCGGTTGGTGACGCCGAGATCCATCGGCAGGCCGATGATCGCGACGTCGAGCCCGCCGAGATCGGGCTTGCCCAGCGCATCCGGCCGATAGGGGGCGCTGATGAAGGTCGCGACATCCGAGAACGGCCATTTGCGCCGATCGCCCTGGAACTGCCCCGCCGCGACCTTGGCGAAGCGTGGATCATGGATGTCGGCGCCGCTCGCCCCGGCATAGCGCGCCTTGAGTTTTGCCAGCTTATCCTGATCCATCGCTTGGTCCCCGAGGTTTGAGCCAGCCGCGATAATGCGCCAGCAGGCCGAAGAAGGGCAAAGAGAGCCGCACGTCGAAGCGGAAGCGGCCCTCCGCGTCAACCATCTCGCGCGCCTCGGCTGATGGCATCAGGAAGCGCGGCAGCGGCAGGCCGAAGACGCGCCAGGCCGCGATCGGCAGCGCAAGGCCATCCGGGCTCGCCTCGGCAGCCAGCGTGAACGAGAACGGTCCGAAGGCCTCGCGGAGTTCGCCGCGATCCATGCTCAGGTGCGAACTGAAGCGCTGGCCAGCGAAGTTGCGGGTCCAGGTTTCCGAGCTGTCATCGAACGAATCGCCGCGCGCGACGCTGACCGTCACGGGCAGTTCGGTGCCGGCGGCGGGCAGGCCGAAGCACCGGCAGAGCAGGCCGATCATCGCCCCCTCGCCGCGCGCGACGTCAGCCCGGCCTCGCCAGACCGGTTCTGCATTGACGGAGTGGAAGGCGCGGATCGCTGCCGGCATGCCGGAGTACGCTTCTGCCCCGAATACGGTCTCGAACAGGGCAGGGCCGGCGCCGCACTCGTCCTGGCTGGTGCTGATCACATAAGGCGCCATCTCGGCCTCGATCATGGCGAGGTCCAACGCTTCGGCCGCCGAGCGAGCGCTGGGCGCGATGCCATCAGCGAGCAGGGCACGCACCGCTGCCGCGGCTGCGAGCGTCGGCACTTGTGGGCCGTCATCATTCTCCGCCAGTAGCGACCAATAGGCTCGGCGCGGCCGCCCCTTGGCGTCGATGCCGGAGATCGCGACCCGCATGCCGCCGCGATCTGAAGTCCAGAGGCGGGTGATCCGGCGCGCCCTGACGAGATAAGGCACCAGCGGCGCGAGATCGGCGACCCAGCCACGGCGGCGCAGCCAGCCGAGCAGCGCCAGCCCCCATTGTTCGATGCCGGCTTCAAGCCCGGCGGAGAAGCTCACGCGGGAATGAACGGCGAGGCCGGTACCGAGCGTCTCGGCATCGACGGTCTCGACCGGTGCGACCCGCCGCAGGCCCAGGCCCGGCATGTCGATGACTTCTCCGGTCTCCCAGCCGGGCGTCGTCTGCAATTCGCCTTCGCGCCAGATCGGTACCGGCTTGCCGGCATAGCTGAGAACGGCAGCGATGACTGCTGGTCCGACCTCGCTGCGTCCGCCCGGCGTGATCGCGATGTCGACCGTATCGAGCCGCTGCCAGCCTTCGCTGAGTTCCCGTGCCGCCGCGGCCGAGAGCGCCGGCGTCGAGCTCGCGCCGGCTAGCGCGACGAGGCCATGCTGCCGCGCGAGCTCATCCAGCTGCAGTCCGTAACCGGTGAGATAGTCGCGCGCATCGGCGAGGTCGACGACATGGGCGCCGAGCAGGAGCGCCGCCGTCGGAACTTCGTAGCCCTGCTGCTGGAACGGCCCCGAGGCATCGATCACCAGCCAGGGCTGCAGCGCGGCGAGCGCGGCCACGAGTTCCCTGTCGCGGTCGAAGGCGATGCCGCTCACCGGCACGTTCGCCTCGCTCGCCAGCTCCTTCGCCAGGGCTTCGGCCTTGTCGGCGCTGCGCGAGGTCAGCACCAGATCGAGGCCGTCCATGCGCGAGAGATGGCGCGCCAGCCGCCGGCCGAAGACGCCGGTCGCGCCGATCAGCACGACGCGCTTCATGAGCCGTCCGGCAAGGTGAAGCGGTGCCGCGTCGCCGGATCCGGGATCTCGCAGCTGTCCTTCTTGCCGAAGAGCCGGTAGCGGTTGCGGGCGACGCGGTCATAGAGCCAGTCGCGCCAGCGCTTTGGCAGCGCCCGGCCGAGGAGCAGCAGGCGGGCCGGTCCGTTCAGGTGCTGGGTCAGGGCGAGCACCCCGTCGGATTTGGCGAGCGCCTTGCCGTCCTCGATGAAGAGGAAGCTGTCCGGCTCGTCGGGATCGATGCCCTGAGTCCGGGCTAACTCACGCCCCTCACGCGATTGGATCGCGACGAAGCGGATGTTGTGGTCGCGCTCATGCCGCAAGGTGTAGCGCACGCCGCCGGAGCAGAGCACACAGACACCGTCATAGAGCCAGATCGGGGCAGGGACGCTGGTCATCGGGCCTCTTTAGGGGAGAGGTTGACCGGGTGGGGAAAAAGTTTCATGCGCTTCCGGCGCAGCCGTGCCATGCTCTGCGTGCAATTGTCGAGCGGCCTGCGACAGTTGACGATCTTGCAACGATTGGGGAGTGCTGCGCAAATCTTGTGCAAGTATAGATTCGAAGCGAGCCGATTAACCGTGGGTCAACCCGGGCCGCCGCTTCCGATCATCGCTGCATCACACCAAGGTCGTCCTATAAATGTCGCCCGCGCCGGTGCTATTGCTGCCCGGGCGCGGCGATGAACGTCGAAACGAGGAGATGCCCCATATGAAGCGTCGTCAATTCCTGCAGGTCGCCGGTGCCGGTGCGGCTGCATCCGCTGTCGCCATGCCGGCCGTCGCGCAGGCGAATCCCGAGGTGAAGTGGCGCCTGGCGTCGAGCTTCCCGAAGTCGCTCGACACCATCTATGGCGGCGCCGAAATCATGGCGAAGATGGTCTCCGAGCTGACCGACGGCAAGTTCCAGATCCAGGTCTTCGCCGCCGGCGAGATCGTGCCTGCCCTGCAGGCGGCCGACGCGGTCACCAACAACACGGTCGAGATGGCTCATACCGTCTCGTATTACTATGTCGGCAAGGATCCGACCTTCGCGATCGCGGCGTCCGTGCCCTTCGGCCTCAATGCCCGCCAGCAGAACGCCTGGCTGTTCCAAGGCGGCGGCAACGAGCTGTTCAACGAGTTCTACAAGAAGTTCAACATCTACGGTCTGCCTTGCGGCAACACCGGCGCCCAGATGGGCGGCTGGTTCCGCAAGGAGATCAAGAGCGTCGCCGACATCAACGGCCTGAAGATGCGCATCGGCGGCATCGCCGGCTCGGTCCTGCAGAAGCTCGGCCTCGTGCCGCAGCAGATCGGCGGCGGCGACATTTACCCGGCGCTCGAGAAAGGCACGATCGATGGCGCCGAGTGGGTCGGCCCCTATGACGACGAGAAGCTCGGCTTCGCCAAGGTCGCGCCGTATTACTACTATCCGGGCTTCTGGGAGGGTGGTCCCTGCGTCCACGCCTTCGTCAACCTGGAGAAGTGGAACTCGCTGCCCAAGGCCTACCAGGCCGCGCTGACCGCCGCCTGCACCTACGCCAACACCCAGATGGCGGCGAAATACGACGTGCAGAACCCGGCAGCGCTGAAGCGCCTCGTCGGCGCCGGCACGCAGCTGCGTCCGTTCCCGCAGGATGTGATGGAAGCCTCGCTCAAGGCCTCCAACGAGCTCTATGCCGAGATCTCGGCCAAGAACGCCGACTTCAAGAAGGCGATCGAGGCGATGGCCGCCTTCCGCGGCGATCAGTACCTCTGGTGGCAGGTGGCGGAGCTCACCTTCGACATCTTCCAGGTGCGCAACCGCGCCACGAAGTAATCGACCGCCAGATACGGCGACAGCAACGAAGCCCGGCCGCGAGGCCGGGCTTTTTTGTTCGGCCGGGAAAGGCCGGGCGGTGCGCCGATGCCAAGATGGGTTAGACCAAATACCTATGCGAAAACTGCATGGGCGTTATGTGTCATGCTTGCGCTCGCATCGCAGATGCCCTTTTCTGGCGCTCTTGCGCGCGAACCGGAAAGACCGGCGCGCCTCAAAAAGCTCTGGGAGGAGCGCCCCGAATGAAGCGTCGTCAGTTTCTGAAAGTCGCCGGTGCCGGCGGTGCCGCCAGCGTCATTGCTGCGCCGGCCATTGCTCAGTCGATGCCGGAGGTGAAATGGCGCGTCACCTCCTCGTTCCCGAAATCGCTGGACACGATCTATGGCGCTTCGGAAGCGCTTGCGAAGGCGGTATCCGAGGCGACTGACGGCAAGTTTCAGATCCAGGTCTTCGCCGCCGGCGAGATCGTGCCGGCGCTGCAGGCGGCCGATGCGGTGACCAACGGCACGGTCGAGATGTGCCACACCGCCTCCTACTATTATGTCGGCAAGGATCCGACCTTCGCTTTCGGCACCGCCGTGCCCTTCGGTCTCAACGCCCGCCAGCAGAACGCCTGGTTCTACCATGGCGGCGGCATGGACCTGCTCAACGAGTTCTACAAGAAGCACAACATCTACGCGCTGCCAGGCGGTAACACCGGCTGCCAGATGGGCGGCTGGTTCCGCAAGGAGATCAAGACGGTCGCAGACCTGCAGGGCCTGAAGATGCGCATCGGTGGCTTCGCCGGTCAGGTGATGAGCAAGCTCGGCGTCGTGCCGCAGCAGATCGGCGGCGGCGACATCTACCCGGCGCTGGAGAAGGGCACGATCGACGCGGCCGAATGGGTCGGTCCCGCCGATGACGAGAAGCTCGGCTTCAACAAGGTCGCGCCCTACTACTACTACCCCGGATGGTGGGAGGGCGGCGCCGCGCTGCACTTCTTCATCAACACGGCGAAATGGGACGCCCTGCCGAAATCCTACAAATCCATTCTCACCACGGCGGCGGCGCTCGCCAATATCGATATGCAGGCGAAGTACGACGCCCGCAATCCGGCGGCGCTGAAGCGCCTTGTCGGCGGCGGCGCGCAGCTGCGGCCGTTCTCGCAGGAGATTCTCGAAGCCTGCCTCAAGGCCTCGAAGGAAGTCTATGCCGAGACCAGCGCCAAGAACCCCGACTTCAAGAAGGTCTATGACGCGATGGCGGCCTTCCGCGGCGATGAATATCTCTGGTTCCAGATCGCCGAATACACCTTCGACAACTTCCTGATCCGCGCCCGCGCGGGCAACCTGCTCTGAGAAGAGGGCGACTGCCGGTCCGCCGGCCAACTTGTTATGGGGTCCCCGGCCGCGAGGCCGGGGATTTTTCATCTCAGATGCTGCCGGCGCGCTCGATCACCAGCACGCGTGCGGCTCCGACGGGATGGGCGACATGGGCGTCGCCGTCCTGCGCATGAAAGATGTCGCCGCGAACCAGTCGCTGCACGCTTTCGATGCCGTCGGTTCTAGTGTGCATGTCGACCTCGCCGTCGAGCACGACGAAGACCTCCGGCCCGTCATTGACGTGCCATTTGTAGGGCTGATCGGTCCAGTGCAGCCGGATCGTCGCGTCGTCGATCCGGTCGATGTCGAGTGCCTCCCAGGCGCGGTTGCCGGTGAAGTCCTGCGGCTTGATCGTCCTCATTCCCGTTCTCCATGGTGGAAGAGGCCCGGAATCTTCACTGGCCGCGGCGCCCATGCCATAGGCAAGACGCTGGCGGCGCCTGCGATCGGCGGTTTCTGGAGGGATGTTGCTTGCGAAACGACGGTGAGCTCGACGCCATCGACCGGAAGCTGCTTGCGCTGCTCCAGGCCGACGCGCGCGCCTCCTTCACCGCGCTGGCGCGCGATGCCGGGCTCTCGCGCACCGCGATCCAGGAACGGATGGCGCGGCTCGAGCGCTGCGGTGTCATCCTCGGCTACACCGTCCGTCTCGCCGACCTGCCGAAGGCGCCCATCACCCGCGCGATGCTCTCGCTACGCATTCGCACGCGCCCCTGCGCAGCCGTTCTCGATCGCTTCAGGCACTGGCCGGAGATCGTCGCCTGCTATTCGCTGGCCGGGCCCGTCGACGCGATGCTGATCGTGGAGACGCAGGATGCGGCGGCCCTGTCGCAACTGGTTGACAGGCTGAGTGCCGTGCCTGGCGTCGGCGAGATCGAAACCGCGCCGATCCTGGCGGAGAGCGTCAGGGCCGGCTGAAGACTTGCCCTAGCCCGGCCACGCTTACGGCGTTAGGTTAAGGCTCATCGCAAATCGGGGCGCTCATGAAGCTGCCATTCGTCATCATCCTCGCGACCCTGGGCCTGCCGGCGCTCGCCGCTGCTCAGTCGATCGGCGAGCCCATTCCCGGTCGCGGGGCGGTCAAGACCAAGCCGGCCGCAACTCGTCCCGCGCCGGCGCAGGCGACGCGGCCTTGCCCCGAATACGGGCCCGGCTTCGTTCGGGTCGAAGGCTCTTCGGCCTGCGTTCGTGTCGGTGGCGGCGTTCGCGTCGAGTTCGGCAAGACCTCCAGCCGCCGCGGCTACGGCTCCGCCGCCGATGCGATGGTCTACGGTGAAGCGCGCAGTCAGACCTCAATTGGCGAGATGCGCGCCGTGATCAGTGGTCGTGGCCGGATCGACAACAACCTGAATAGCGGTTGGCAGCGCTGGTGAGTTGAGCGCTCGCAGCAGCTTGCGGAATGAAAAGCCCCGGATCGCTGATCCGGGGCTTCGTCATTCTGGCTACCGCCTACTGGAGGTTCAGTGTTGGCGGAGCGTTGATATCAAGTCCCGGCAGTCCGCCGGAGCCGCCGAGCCCTGGAATGGTGATGCTGTCGAGCTGCTTGTTGATCTGCTGCTGGTCGAGCTGAATGCCCGAACTCTTGTAGTGCATCACCATCTGCGGGAAGAGCACGACGAGTGCCACCATGATGCACTGGATCACTACGAAGGGCACGGCGCCCCAGTAGATCTGCCCGGTGGTGACCGGCTCCATCATCTTGCCCGTCACCTTGTCGCGATAGGGGTTCTTCGGCGCCACCGAGCGCAGGAAGAACAGGGCAAAGCCGAAGGGCGGGTGCATGAACGAGGTCTGCATGTTCACGCCGAGGATGACGCCGAACCAGATCAGGTCGATCCCGAGCTTCTCCGCCGCCGGGCCGAGCAGCGGCACGATGATGAAGGCGAGCTCGAAGAAGTCGAGGAAGAACGCGAGCAGGAAGACCAGCACGTTGACGACGATTAGGAAGCCCGTCGCACCGCCGGGCAGTCCGACGAGCAGATGCTCGACCCAGACATGGCCGTTGACGCCGTAGAAGGTCAGCGAGAACACGCGGGCGCCGACCAGGATGAACAGCACGAAGGCCGAGAGCTTCGCGGTCGACTCCGTCGCCTGCCGGAGCAGGCTGAAGGTCATGCGCCCCTTGCCCCAGGCGAGCAGGATCGCGCCGGCCGCGCCCATCGCGCCGCCCTCGGTCGGCGTCGCGACGCCGATGAAGATCGTGCCCAGCACCAGGAAGATCAGCGCCAGCGGCGGCACCATCACGAAGACGACCTGCTCGGTCATGCGCGAGAGCAGGTTGAGCTTCAGGTACTTGTTGACCAGCGCGATCACGAAGGAGACCGCAACTGCGATCGACATCGTCAGGATGACGAAATCCGCGCCGCCGCCGACCTTGGTGAAGTACTTCATGTAGGCAATGGCGACGGCGAAGGCGAGGATTGTCACCACCAGCAGAGAGCGCCGCCGCGTCACGCCGTCGGTGTCGCGTAGTGTCTGTGCTTCCGCGGGCAGGCCGGGCGCGCGCTCGGGGCGCACGATGGTGATCAGGAAGACATAGCCGGCGTATAGCCCGGCCAGCACCAGGCCGGGGATGAAGGCGCCCTCATACATGTCGCCGACCGAGCGGCCGAGCTGGTCGGCGAGCACGATCAGGACGAGCGAGGGTGGGATGATCTGCGCCAATGTGCCGGACGCTGCGATCACGCCCGAGGCAAGCCGCCGGTCATAGCCATAGCGCAGCATGATCGGCAGTGAGATCAGCCCCATCGAGATGACGGAGGCCGCGACGACGCCGGTGGTGGCTGCGAGCAGCGCGCCGACGAAGATCACCGCATAGGCGAGGCCGCCGCGGATCGGCCCGAAGAGCTGGCCGATCGTGTCGAGCAGATCCTCCGCCATGCCGGAGCGCTCCAGCACCAGGCCCATGAAGGTGAAGAACGGGATCGCCAGCAGCACGTCGTTGTTCATCGTGCCGTAGATGCGTTCCGGCAGCGCCTGCAGGAAGTTCTCCTGGAACATGCCGAGCTCGATGCCGACCAGCGCGAAGAACAGGCCGTTGGCGGCGAGCGCGAAGGCGACCGGATAGCCGAGCAGCAGGAACAGCACGAGCGCGCCGAACATCACCGGCGCCATGTTGACGCGCAGGAAGTCGCCGATCCCGGCAGCATGCGCGTCGCCGGTGTGCAGGCTGAGGAAGGCGGCGACGGTGAGCGCGAGCAGCAGCGCGGCAGAGCGGGCGAGGGTCATTGAACGGGTCCGGGAAACGGCTTGGCTCACGGGGCGAGACCTTCGGCCCTGGCCTGGTCGAGCAGGCGCTGCGCTTCGGCTTCGGCGGCTGCGGCGTGGCCGCGCAGCGTCTCGTCGTCTTCGAGCTTTCCGCGCATGATCGCGATCTGCTTGATCACCTCGGAGATGCCCTGCAGCAGCAGCAGGAAAAAGCCGATGATCACCAGCCCCTTGGCCGGCCATTGCGGCAGGCCGCCGGCCGAGAGCGACTGCTCGTTGACCTGGTAGGAGCGCATGAAGAACGGGCCGGAGTGGTAGATCATCAGCACGCAGAACGGCAGCAGGAACAGGAGATGGCCGATCAGGTCGATCCATTGCTGCACGCGCTTCGGCAGCAGGTTGTTCACGATGTCGATGCGGATGTGCTCCTTCACCTGCAGCGTCCAGGCGGCGCAGAGCAGGAAGACCGCGCCGAACAGCACCCATTGCAGTTCGAGCCAGGAGTTCGACGACACGTTGAACAGCTTGCGGATGATCGCGTTCACGGTCGAGACGATGACCGCCAGCAGGATCAGCCATGCGACCCATTGACCGATCTTGCGGTTGAGAGTGTCGATCGCGCGACTCAAAGCGAGGGGTGCGTCCACCTCAGTCCTCCCTGACCTCGTGGATTACGGCCGCATCATGCGGTGTGCGAAGGGCGGTTATACCAATGCTACATGCCGTACAAGATTGCGCGGCGCAAGGCGCTGTGGATCAGTCGTTGCGCCCGCGAGGCTCGCTGCGCAATGCGAGCAGGGCGACGACAAGCATCAGCCACATCATCGCCATCAGCGCCGGCGGCCAATGCGCGACCAGCGAGCTGATCAGCACGGTCGCGAGCGCCCCCGAGCCGAGCTGGATCGCGCCCGCGAGTCCGGCGGCCGAGCCGGCAAGCTCAGGTCTCGCAGAGAGCGCTGCCGCGGTCGCTCCGGGCAGGGTCAGCCCGTTGCCGATCGCGTTGATGGCAAGCGGCAGGAAGAGGGTGAGCGGCGTCCACCAGGGCGTCAGCGCGACCGCGAAGGCTGCCGTCGTCGCCACGAACGAGATGACCAGGCCGATCCAGGCCATCCGCGCCGTGCCGTGCCGGAGCACCAATCGGGACATCGCGAAATTGCCCACCATGTAGCCGAAGGCGTTGAGGATGAAGTAGGCGCCATAGGTGTCGGAGCCGCGCCCCATCGTCTCGACCACGATGAACGGCGCCGCCGCGATGAAGGCGAAGAAGGCGGCGGAGGTCATCGCCAGCGCAATCACATTGCGGATGAAGCTGCGGTCGCGTGCCAGGTCCGGGAATGCCCGGAAGATGCCGATGAGCGAAGTCCGCACGCCGACATTCGGCGCCGTCTCGGGCAGGCGCATGCCGACGAGCACCAGCACGATCGCGGCGGCGGCGGCCATCGACCAGAAGATCATGCGCCAGCCGAAATTGGTCTCGATATGGCCGCCGAGATAGGGCGTGATCATCGGCGCCACGACCATCACCATGGTCACCGTCGCGATCTGGCGGGCCGCCTGGTCGCGGCTGGCCGTGTCGCGGATGATGGCGCGCGCCAGGGCGAAGGTGGTGCCGGAGCCGGCGCCCTCGAGCACGCGCGCGAACAAGAGGGTTCCCGCGCTGTCCGCCAGGGCGCCGAGCACCGAGCCGGCCATGAAGACTGCGGTGCCGGCCAAGACACAAGGGCGGCGCCCGAAGCGGTCGGAAAGCGGGCCGACGATGAGCTGTGTCAGCGCGACTGCCACCAGGAAGAGCGTCAGCGTCAGCTGGATCGTCGCGTAGCTGGTGGCGAAGTTGCGGGCGAGCGCCGGCGTCGCCGGAGCCAGCATGTTGAGCGCGATCGGCTGCAGCGTCGAGATCGCGACGAGGACGGTGAGGGAGGGTTTGGGGGTCATAGCGGCTTGTCGCCCTCAGGCTTCAGCTGCGAATCGGGGCGGACGCGCTGGCGGTGCAGGGTGTAGAGGCCGCTGCCGACGATCAGCGCGATGCCGGCGAAGGCGATCTTGTCCGGCGTCTCGCCCCAGACCAGCCAGCCGATCAGCACGGCGATGAGCACGACCGAGTAGCGATAACCCGCGACGACGCCGACATCGGTGTTGCGGAAGGCGCTGATGATACAAAAGCTGCCTGCTGTCACCAGGATGGAGGCGAGCCCGAGATAGAGCAGCTCGATCCGCCAGGGCGACTGCCAGGTTTCGAGGGCGCCCATGCCGAAGCTCATCAGCCCGACGATGATCGTCGCTGTCAGGGAGATGATCGTCGAGGGAACGTCGCTGCTGATGAAGCGGGTTGTCAGGTCGCGGACGGCGACGAGGCCGGCGCCCGCGAGAGCGATCAGTGCGGCCAGGCTGAAGCCGTCCGCGCTCGGGCGCATCACGATCAGGACGCCGAGGAAGCCGACTGCCAGCGCGACCGCCCGGCGCCAGCCGACGGTTTCGATCCGCAGCAGCACCGCCAACAAGACGATGAGCAAAGGCGAAGCCATCACGATCGCCGTTATGTTGGCGAGGGGCAGCAGGCCGAGCGCCCAGATGAAAGTCAGCGCACACAGCGCCTCGAAGATCCCGCGAGCCAGGACCACGGGCTTCAGCCCGAGCGGCAGCTTGCGCCAGTCGCCCATCATCACCACCATGGTGACGGCCGCCACGATCGCAAAGCCGGTGCGCAGCGTCACCGCCTGCCCGGTCGGGAAGGCTTCGCGGGCGAGCTTCATCAGCGCGTCGTTGCAGCAGAAGAGCGACATCGCCGTCATCATGGCGATGATGCCGCGGCGGTTCTGGGCGGCGGTGGCCAAGGCGTTTCCTGTCGAGCCTGGGCAGGCTCAGGCGTCGAAGCGGGAAAGGGAGAAGGCGGATAGATCGAAGGCCGAGCGGCCGCTGGTCGAGAGATCGGCGAGAATCTCGCCGATCGCGCTGGCAAACTTGAAGCCATGGCCGGAGCAGGCCGAGGCGAACACGGCCTGCGGCACACCCGGCACGGCGTCGATGATGAAGCCTTCGTCGGGCGAGACGGTATAGATGCAGCCCTTCACGGTCAGCGGCTCGCCTGCGGCGTCGGGGATATAGCGCGCCAGGCACTCTCGGATCAGCCTGACCTGGTTCGGGCTCGGTGTCCGGTCGGGATCGCGCGGGTCCATCGGCTCGCGCCCGAAATGCGGTCCGCCGAGCTTGAATCCGGGATGCTCATAGAGCGGGAAACCGTAGAAATTGCCTTCCTCGACGCTGAGGATGAAGACCGGGAAAGCGCCCTCGCGGAAGAGTTCCGGCCGGCGTGTGGTGAACCAGCCGATCGCCTGCCGCACCGTCCTGACCTGCCGCTTCAGCGCCGGCACGGCATCCGCGATCCAGCCGCCGGACGTGAGCACGAGCCGCCCGGCCGAATAGGTGCCGCGCTCGGTCCTGACGGTGACGCCACCATCGGCGGTCGGCTGCCAGTCGAGCATCGGCTCGCCGGTGCGGATATCGGCGCCTTTTGACTGCGCCAATCCGACATGGGCGTAGATCGCCTTCTCCGAGGCGACGAAGCCGCCGCCCGCCTGCCACAGGCCGATATGCCCCTCCGGCAGCTGGAAGGCCGGAAAGCGGCGGGAAATCTCCTTACGGTCGAGCACCTCGTGCTCGAGCCCATGGTCGAGGCAGGACTTCAGCGACGACTCGACCGGGCCGAGCCCTTCCGGTGCCAGGTCGAGCGAGCCGGTGACGTGCAGAAGCTTCAGCCCAGCCGCCTCGCCGGTCTCGCTCCAGAGCTGGTGCGCCCGCTTGACGATCGGCACATAGTGCGAGCCCTCGAAATAGGCGAGCCGGATGATCCGAGTCAGCCCGTGCGAGGAGCCCATCGCGTGGCCGAGGTCGAAGCGTTCGAGGCCGAGAACCTTGAGGCCGCGCTTGGCCAGATGCCAGCAGGCGGCGGAGCCCATCGCACCGACGCCGGCGACGATCACGTCGTATTGCGATGAGCTCATGGAAGCTTCCTGGAAGGGCCGACTTCATCCGTCGGTCAAATCTGCCTGCAATCTAGGCGGGCGGGCGGTTCGGGTCCATCCCGCCTGGTGGGTGAGCGCATACGCGTAGCGGGCAGGGCGGCAGGCCGACACACTGGAAAACTGAGCATCGAGCGGCCGACTTCAGGCTTTTGTTAACCCTGTTGGCGGCATAGTCCGGCATCCTGTTTCGCCTCGGGAATGCCTATGCTTGCTCGCTCCGTCTGGCGCCTGTTGGGCCGCGCCGGCCCCGCTGCCGCGCCGGCTGCGTCGCAGGCTGTGGCCGAGGCGTTGCCGATGCCTGCGACCGCCGAGACCTCGATCAGCGAAGCGATCAACGAGCTCGAGAACGATGTCGTCGCCGCGATGCGCCGTCTCAATGACGGGCTCGACCAGGCCGAGGATTGCTCCGAACGCTCCGAGGTCCGCTCCCGCGAGATCCGTGGTGGCATGGCGGAATTGCGCGACGCGGCTGTGCTGGCAAGCGAGAATTCTTCGGCATTGGCGACGGCGACCCTACAGGTCTCGGAGGCGGCCGAACGGGTCGGCGCCGCCATGTCCGGCGCCCGCGACATGCTCGACAATGCTGCCGAGCGCGCCGCCGAAGCGACGGCGATGATCAACGGGCTCGCGGCGGCGACCGGCGAAATCCGCTCGATCGTCGATGCCATTGCCGAGATCGCCCGCCAGACCAATCTGCTCGCCCTCAACGCCACGATTGAGGCAGCCCGCGCCGGCGAGGCCGGCAGGGGTTTCGGCGTCGTCGCGCAGGAGGTGAAGTCGCTCTCGCTCGGCGTGCGCGAAGCGGCCGACCATATCCGCAACCAGGTCGATCGCCTGAACCAGACAGCACAGGGATCAGCCGCGGTGGTCACCGACGCCTTCCGGCTTGTCGGTGAGGTCAATCCGGTCATGGCGACCGTCGGCGAGGCCTCGCAGGAACAGGCGGCCGCCGCGGCGGAACTGTCGCGCAGCGCCGAAGCCACGGCGCGTTTCATCGAGACCGTGCGCGACCGCGTCACGCAGGTCGACCGCGTCGCGCTTGCCGCCGCGCAGGAGAATGTCGATGCTAGGCGGGCGCTGGCCGAAGGCGCGCGCCAGGCTGAGGGGCTGCTGGAGCGCTTCGTGCCGACGCTGCGCCACACCGTCTTCGCCGACCGGCGCCAGCACGACCGTTTCCCGGCCGAATGCCCGGTCAGGCTCGAATTCGGCGGACGCGTGGTCGCCGGGCAGACGATCGATCTCGGCTTTGGCGGAGCATTGCTGTCGGTCGCCGACACGGAGCTGAAGGCGAGGGCACGAGGCACCGTCGCGATCGAGAATCTTCCGTCATTACCTTGCCGGGTGATGGCCCGGAGCGATCTCGGCCTTCACATCGCCTTCGAGCGCGGCGGCGAGGGCGCGCATGCAGCGCTGCACAAGCGGCTGGCCGAGATCGAGGACGAGTATCGTCCGTTGATCGAGCAGGCGCAGGAATTCGCGCACTGCGTCGCGGCGCTGCTGGAAGCGGCGCTGCGCACCGGCCGCCTCACCGAAGAGGATCTGTTCGACACCGACTACGTGCCGGTTCCGGAGTCCAATCCACGCCAGTTCGCCAACCGGGCGCTGCCGGCGCTGCAGGCGATCCTGCCGCCTGTGATGGAGCAGGCCAAGGCGAGCGATCCGCGCCTCGTCTTCACCTTGCCGATCGACCGCAACGGCTATGTCCCGGTGCATCACCCCGAGTATTCGCAGCCGCAACGGCCCGGCGATCCTGGCTGGGACCCCGCCTATAGCCGCGACCGCCGTATCTTCGACGACCGCGCGGGCATCACTGCGGCGCGCTCGGCACGGCCCTTCATCATCCAGTCTTATCAGCGCGACATGGGCAGCGCCGGCGTTCAGCTGATGCGCGAGGTCGACGCGCCCTTACGTGTCGCCGGTCGCCATTGGGGCGGCGTGCGTATGGCCTACCGAATGACCTGACGGATCAACTCCGCCCCGCCGCCAGGATCGTGTCGATCCAGCGCTGCGAGGTCAGGGCTTCCTCGCCGGTGACCACGGGCTCGCGGTTGGCCTCGATCGCTTCGAGGAAATCGGCGATCACGGCGCGATGGGCGTCGTGCGGGAAGTCCATGATGTTGGCGCCGCTGCCGGTATTGCCCTCGGCCTCGACCACTTCGGACCGGCCGTCGAGGAAGGAGAGCTGCAGACGCCCGCCGACCAGTGCCGCATGGCCCTTGCTGCCGATGATCTCGATGCGCTCGGGATGGCCGGGATGGGCGGCGGTGGTCGTCACCAGCGTCGCCGGCGCGCCATTGCCGGTCTCGAGCAGAGCGCCGACATAGTCTTCGGTCTCCATCCTGTGCAGGGAGGTGGTACGCACCTGCGCCGCCACGACCTTCGACACGCCGACCAGCGAGCGGAACAGGTCGAAGGAGTGGATCGCCTGCGTCAGCAGCACGCCGCCGCCATCGCGTGCCGTCGTACCGCGACCGGGCTCGTCATAATAGCTCTGCGGCCGCCACCACGGCACCTGTAGCAAAGCTGCTTCGACGCTGCCGAGCTCGCCGCCGTCCAAAGCCGCCTTTAGCCGCAGGCTCGCCGGCCGGAAGCGATGCTGCAGCACGACGCCGAAGGCCTTGCCCGAGGCCCGCGCCGCCGCGACCAGCTCTTCGCCGCGCGCGACCGTCAGCTCCAATGGCTTTTCGACCAATACGTGCTTGCCGGCGGCAAGGCAGCGCGCCCCGACATCGCGATGGCTCGAGGGTGGCGTCAGCACGATGACTGCCTCGACGCTCTTATCGGCGAGGACGGCGTCGATATCGGTCGTGCCAGGGAAGGGGAACTGGCTGCGATAGGCGTCGAGCCGCTTCTGCGAGCGGCTGACGACGTGCCGGACATCGACCCGGCTGCCTAAGTCGACCAGGCTGCGCGAATGGGGCAGGGCGGCCGGTCCCAGACCGATGACGGCGATACCGATCTTGCGTGTCACTTTGCCTCTGTTCCTCTGATCGGCAGGCGCACGGCCCGGTCCTGCGCATGCAAGGCGAGTCGGCAGACCGTGAACATGTGCTGCTGCGTCGCTGCCGTTTCGCTGCGACCTTCGACGTCCGCAATGAGGGCCCGGAAATAAGTCAACGGCTCGCGCGATGCGTCGATATGGCGGGTGCCGGCCCTGTCGACCAGGAAGAGATGGTCGGTGCCGGGCCGGCCGGCGATGTCGACATATTTGCGCAGCTCGATCGTCCCTTCCGTGCCAAGAATGGTGAGACGCCCGTCGCCCCAGGTCGGCAGGCCGTCCGCGGTGAACCAGTCGACGCGGATAAAGCCGCTCGCACGATCGCTCCGGAGTAGAATTTCACCGAAATCCTCGAAATCGGGCAGGTCGGGCATACCGAAATGGCCGATCCCGGAGATCGCGATCTCGGCGTCCTGCGAGCCGGTGAAATGTAGGAACTGGTCGATCTGGTGCGAGGCGATGTCGGTCAATATGCCGCCGAAATAGCGCTTGTCGAAGAACCAGTCCGGCCGGATCGCCCGGTTGAGGCGGTGCGGTCCGAGGCCCACCGTCTGGATCACGCGCCCGATCGCGCCGTCCGCGATGAGCTTGCCGGCGATGATGGTGGCAGGAACGACGAAGCGTTCGGAGAAGCAGACCGAAAAGATCCGCCCGGTCTCCGCAACGACCCGCTCAACCTCGGCAAGCTGCTCGAAGCTGGTCACGCCCGGCTTGTCCACCATCACGTCCTTGCCGGCCCGCATCGCCCGGACGGCGAGGGCGGCCCGCTCCGAGGGGATGCCGGCGCAGACGATGAGGTCGATCGAGGGATCGTCGAGCAGCCGCTGGCTTTCCGCCTCCCGCAACTGCGGGAAGCGCTCGCGGAAGCCGTCGAGCACGCGCGGATCGCTGGTCTGGGGATCGAAGCCGGCGCAATCCGCGCCGGCTTCGAGGAGACCGCCGACCATATGGTAGATATGGCGGTGGTCGAGGCCGATGGCAGCGAAGCGCATCTTACTTCGGCGTATGGCCGACGCCGATCTCCTGGTCCCAGCGTCGGAAGGCGGCGACCAGGCGCTCGGGCGTCAGTGGCGGACGGGTCGGCAGGCTGCCGATCAGCCCGTCATATTCGGGCCGGCCGTACTCCCTGATCACGTCCTGGCTCTCCTGCGGGGCCATTGCGAGAGTAACGCCCTTGATCGCCGGGCCAGGATAGAAATAGCCCTTGTCATAGGTCGCAGCCTGCGCCTCTGGCTTCAGCATGTAGGACATCAGCGCCAGGATCACCGGGATCTTCGCCGCTGCGACGCCCTTGGGGATGCACATGAACTGGGTGTCGGGAATCCAGTGCGTGTTGGCGAGGACGAAGACCTTGGCCTCCTTCGGCACGATGCCGAGCGCGCGCGGGTTGATGTCCCAGCCCAGCGTCGAGACGATGACGTCGCGCGTGCCCTCGCCGAGCTCCTTCATCGTCGGCGTCGTGCCGCCGGGATAGTAGTCGATGCCGGTGCCGAGCTCCTTGAGATAGGCCCAGCTCTTGGCCCAGCCGTTCATCGGATCGCTCGGGTCGCTGTCGCCGAGGATGTAGGGCAGGCCCTGCAGGAAGGTCCAACCCGGGCCGGAATTGAGCGGGCGGGCATAGGTGAAGCGGTTCTTGTTCTGCTTGACATAGGCGAGGAACTCCTCGGCCGTCTTGGGCACGGTCTTCAGCCGGTCGGGCGCATATTCGAACAGCGGCCCCGATGGCGAATAGACGACGGCGACGCCTTCGTTCTGGCCGAAATTGCGCTGCATCATCAGCGCCTGCTCGTGATAGGTCTCCTCCGCCTTGGGCAGGGCAGCGGTGTGCGACTTCCAGACGTCGACCCACAAGCCCTGCTGGATGCCGTCCGACATCGCGCCAGGGCCGGTCAGCACCATGTCGATGTCGACGCGG
This sequence comes from Bosea sp. Tri-49, assembly GCF_003952665.1. Taxonomy (NCBI): domain Bacteria; kingdom Pseudomonadati; phylum Pseudomonadota; class Alphaproteobacteria; order Hyphomicrobiales; family Alloboseaceae; genus Allobosea; species Allobosea sp. Tri-49. The sequence continues at coordinate 2,341,805 of NZ_CP017946.1, read as the reverse complement.
TTGGCATCCTGCTGGGCTTTGAGCTTGGCTGGCAGCTCCGGCGACGGCGCGCGCGAAAAATTCAGCCGCGAGATCAGCTTCGGATTGTCCTTGGCGAATTTTTCGATCGCGGCCTGCGTCAATTGCAGATTGCCGGCGACGTCGATGATGTTGAGTGCGACCGGGCTCGCCGGCAGTGCGCCCTGGGCGAAGGCTCCACCGGCGGAGAGCGCGGCGAGACTGGAGGCGCCGGCGATGACGCCGCGCCGTGTCAGATGGCTCATGATACCTCCCTGTGCTGGCCTGCTTTGCTGCGGCCTTGCCATGTATACTAGTACACCAGAACTGACAGGCAAGATGCGAAAGCAGGGGCTGGCTGCGTGGCGGCTGGCTGAGCGCGCTGCTCGAAAGGGAGGTGCAGTTCTGGATGGCGCCAAGGGAAGAGCGGAACTTGGAGGTCTGCTGACGCAGACCTCCTTGAGCAGAGTTCCCGGTGACTAGGCCTCGCCTCTTATCAGCTGCGCTACCCTTACCATGTTGACCAAGGCTGGCCGGACCTCCTCCCATTTCCGGGTCTTCAGCCCGCAATCGGGGTTGATCCAGAGCTGCTCGTCCTTCAGCCTTTGCCGGGCGAGCTGCAGGAGCTCGCTCATCTCGGCGACATCCGGCACGCGCGGCGAGTGGATGTCGTAGACTCCGGGGCCGATCTCGTTCGGATAGTTGTAGTCGACAAAGGCGTCGAGCAGCTCCATCTTCGAGCGCGAGGTCTCGATCGAGATCACGTCGGCATCCATCGCCGCGATGGCGTCGATGATCTGGTTGAACTCCGAATAGCACATATGGGTGTGGACCTGCGTCTCGTCGGCGACGCCGGAAGCGCAGATGCGGAAGCTCTCCACGGCCCAGTCGAGATAATGCGTCCAGTCACCCCGCCGCAGCGGCAGGCCCTCGCGCAAAGCCGCCTCGTCGATCTGGATCATCGCTGCGCCGGCCGTCTCCAGGTCGAGCACCTCGTCGCGGATCGCCAGCGCAATCTGCTTCGACGCCTCGCTGCGGGGCAGGTCGTCGCGCACGAAGGACCAGTTCAGGATGGTGACCGGGCCGGTCAGCATCGCCTTCATCGGCTTCCTGGTCAGCGACTGCGAATAGCGCCACCATTCGACCGTCATCGGCTTCGGCCGCGAGACGTCGCCGAACAGGATCGGCGGGCGCACGCAGCGCGAGCCGTAGCTCTGCACCCAGCCGCTGCGCGTGAAGGCGAAGCCGGCGAGCTGCTCGCCGAAATACTGCACCATGTCGTTGCGCTCGAACTCGCCGTGGACGAGCACGTCGAGCCCGATCTCCTCCTGCCAGCGCACGGTGCGCGCCGTCTCCTCGCGCAGGAACTGCTCGTATTCGGCATGGCCGAGCTGGCCCTTGTCATGGGCGGCGCGCGCCTTGCGGACCTCAGCTGTCTGCGGGAAGGAGCCGATCGTCGTAGTCGGGAAGGCAGGCAGGTTGAAACGGGTGCGCTGCAGTTTCGCGCGCTTTGCGAACTCGTTCTCGCGGCGCGCGAAGGCTTCCGTGACCGCCGCCATGCGAGCGGCCACCGCCTTGTCGTTGACCTTCGGGGAGGCCTTGCGCGCGGCGGCTGCCGCGGTCGAGGCGGCCAAGGCTTCCTGGACGCTGTTGCGCCCGCCACCGAGCGCGCGACCAAGCGTCGAGAGTTCGCCCATCTTCTGGACGCAGAAGGCGAGCCAGCCCTTCACCTCGGGATCGAGGTTGGTTTCCAGCTCGAGGTCGATCGGGCTGTGCAGCATCGAGCAGGACGGCGCGACCTGGACATGATCGGTGCCGCGCCTGGCTGCGATCGGCTCGATCCGCGCCAGCACCTTCTCCAGATCGGTCTTCCAGATGTTGCGGCCGTCGACCACGCCGAGAGAGAGCACGAGGCCGCGCGGCGCCTTGGCGAGAACCGTGTCGAGCTGTTCGGGCGCGCGGACGAGGTCGAGATGCAGGCCGGCGACCGGCAGGGATACGGCAGTATCGAGATTGTCGCCGAGCGCGCCGAAATAGGTCGCCAGCATGATCTTCAGCTGCGGCAGGGCGTGGGCGATCGTCGCATAGCTCCGGCGCAGAGCCTCGCGGGCCGGCTCGTCGAGATCGAGCACGAGGCAGGGCTCGTCGATCTGCACCCAGTCCGCGCCATTGGCCGAGAGCCGGCGCAGCACGTCGATATAGATCGGCAGCAGTTCACCCAGCAGCGAGAGCGGATCGAAGGACGGATCCTTGGCCTTGCCGAGCTTGAGGAAGGTCACGGGCCCGAGCAGGACGGGCCGCGTCTCGTAGCCGAGTGCCTTGGCCTCGCGATATTCCTCGACGGGCTTCAGCGAGGCCAGTTCGAAGCGCTGCCCGGCTGCGAACTCCGGCACCATATAGTGGTAGTTGGTGTCGAACCATTTGGTCATCTCCTGCGCCGGGACGCCGTGATGATGCTCATGGTCGTGATGAGCATGGCCGCAGGAGGTGTGCGGCTCGGTCTCGCCCTGCGAGCCCCGTGCCATGGCGAAATAGGTGCCGAGCGGCACCGGGCCACCCTTCCAGCCGTAAATGGCCGGGATCGCGCCGACCATGACGCTGGTGTCGAGGACCTGGTCGTAGAACGAGAAGTCGTTTGACGGGATCACGGTGATCCCTTGCGCCTTCTGCCGCGCCCAGTTGGCGGCGCGCAGACCGGCTGCGGTTTCAAGCAGGGACTGTTCGTCCGATTTCCCGGCCCAGAAGCTTTCGAGCGCGGTCTTGAGTTCGCGGCGCGGACCGATGCGCGGCGTGCCGAGAGCGGCGACGGAGACTGATTGAGACATAGGCTTAACCCCATAAAATGGGGGCAAAGGCCAGAGCGGACGCGTGTGAGAATCCGGGCGACGGAAAATCGGCGCGGATCCGCAACCGCACCACCGGGACACCCCGCCCGAGGACGTTCATGTTGTCGGGGCAGGTCTCCTGGCTCACGGGTCAGGGCAGCTGTCCGGCCTTCCCGCGACCTTGTCGGTCCCAGTGGCTTCGATTGGACAGCGGCTCGCCGCTTACAGTTGCGGGGGCAGCGCCGGCACTTCACCGGCTTCCCTCTTAGCTCCGATGCGGCAAGCCGCGCCGGAGAACCTCGACCGTGCCAGTATGCCGATCCGAGAGTAGACGTCAATCGAGATATAAAGACATCTTTATGTCTCCATGTTTTTTGGGGGCTGTTGGAGATATCCTCGCTTTCCACATGCGAGAGACAAGTCACGCACGATCAATTGACAGCGTCAGCGCAGAGACTACTAAATCTGGTGGTCGATGGTCTCTCGAATCGCAAGATCGAGAGCTAAGAGGGAAGCCGGTGGGAAACCGGCGCTGCCCCCGCAACTGTCAGCGGTGAGTTCGCGTCCATGTAAGTCACTGAGGCCGCAAGGCCTTGGGAAGACGGGCGAGAGCTGCGACCCGCGAGCCAGGAGACCTGCCGCGACCCTAGTTTTACGTCCTCGGGCGGGGTGTCCCGGTGGTGCGCTTGGCAGGTCGCGGCCTTGGGTTGCCGCGCGCCTTCTCGACGCAACCGCTCGGCCTTTGCCCTCAACATCTTGGGGTTGATGCCGATGTCTCTGTCTCTCGAAGCCGAACGGCCTGCGGCCGCCGCGCCGGTTATCACTGCTGCGCCGCCGACAGCCGCGGCGAGCGAGCCGGGCTACCAGATCATTCGGCGCAACGGCGGGGTCACCCCTTTCGATCCCTCGAAGATCGCGGTTGCGCTGACCAAGGCCTTCCTCGCCGTCGAAGGCTCCAGCGCTGCCGCCTCGCGCCGCATCCACGACGTCGTCGCCGAGCTGACCGAGCAGGTCGTCGCCGGACTGACCCGCCGCGCCGCCACCGGCCGCACCTTCCATATCGAGGACGTCCAGGACCAGGTCGAACTCGCCCTGATGCGCGGCGAGCATCACAAGGTCGCCCGCGCCTATGTGCTCTATCGCGCCGAGCGTGCCCGGGAGCGCGCCAAGGTGGTCGCTGAGACCCAGCCGGCCGCCGCCGCTGCGCCGTCGCTGCAGATGAAGCTCGCCGACGGCACGCTGGTTCCGCTCGATGCCGCGCGTCTCGACAAGGTGGTTCGCGAGGCCTGTGCGGAGCTCGACGGCGTTTCGGCCGAGCCCGTCCTCGCCGAGGCACAGCGTAATCTCTATGACGGCATCTCGCTCGACGAGTTGGCGCTGGCGCCGATCCTTGCCGCGCGGACGCTGATCGAGAGCGAGCCGAACTATGCCAAGGTCTCGGCCCGCCTGCTGCTCGACAAGCTGCGCCGCGAGGCGCTGAGCTTCGTCCACGGCCGCGCCGAGCAGGCGACGCAGCAAGAGATGGCCGGCCGCTATGGCGAGTATTTCGAGGCCTATCTGAAGGTGGGCATTGCCAACGAGCTGATCGACCCCGAGCTTGACCGCTTCGACATCGCCCGTATCGCCGCTGCGCTGAAGCCAGAGCGCGACCTGCAGCTCGACTATCTCGGCTTCCAGACGCTTTACGATCGCTACTTCCTGCATGTCCGCGGCAACCGCTTCGAGCTGCCGCAGGCCTTCTTCATGCGTGTCGCCATGGGGTTGAGCCTGCGCGAGATCGACCGGGAGGCGAGGGCGATCGAATTCTACGACCTGCTGTCGTCCTTCGATTTCATGGCTTCGACGCCGACCCTGTTCAATTCGGGCACGCTGCGGCCGCAGCTCTCCTCCTGCTTCCTGACCACGGTCGCCGACGATCTCGACGGCATCTTCAAGGCGGTGAAGGACAATGCCCTGCTCGCCAAATACTCCGGCGGGCTCGGCAATGACTGGACGCCTGTGCGCGGTCTCGGCGCCCATATCAAGGGCACCAATGGCGAGAGCCAGGGTGTGGTGCCCTTCCTGAAGGTCGCCAACGACACCGCTATCGCGGTGAACCAGGGCGGCAAGCGAAAGGGCGCCGTCTGCGCCTATCTCGAGACCTGGCATGTCGACATCGAGGAGTTCCTCGATCTCCGCAAGAACACCGGCGACGACCGCCGCCGCACCCATGACATGAACACGGCGAACTGGATTCCCGACCTGTTCATGCAGCGCGTCGAAGCCGGTGCCGACTGGACGCTGTTCTCGCCCGACGAGGTGCCGGACCTGCACGACCTCTATGGCAAGCCGTTCAAGACGGCCTACGAGGCTTATGAGGCCAAGGCGGAGCAAGGCGGGATCAAGGTCTTCAAGCGGATCAAGGCGCTCGATCTCTGGCGGCGCATGCTGACCATGTTGTTCGAGACCGGACACCCCTGGATCACCTTCAAGGATGCCTGCAACCTGCGCTCGCCGCAGCAGCATGCCGGCATCGTTCACTCGTCCAACCTCTGCACCGAGATCACGCTCAACACCTCGGCCGACGAGGTCGCGGTCTGCAATCTCGGCTCGGTCAATCTCGCAGCGCATGTCACCGCGGAAGGGCTCGATCAGGCGCGGCTGAAGCGCACGGTGACGACTGCGATGCGTATGCTCGACAACGTCATCGACATCAATTTCTACACGATCCCGGAAGCGCGCCGCTCGAACCTGCGGCATCGCCCGGTCGGCCTCGGCATCATGGGTTTCCAGGACGCGCTCCAGGCGCTGCGTCTGCCGACGGCTTCGGAGGCGGCGGTCGCCTTCGCCGACACCTCGATGGAGGCGATCAGCTTCCATGCGATCTCGGCCTCGGTCGATCTCGCCGCCGAGCGCGGCCGCTATCCGAGCTTCGAAGGCTCGCTCTGGTCGAAGGGCATCCTGCCGATCGACTCGCTGGAGATCCTCTCGGAGGCCCGCGACGGCAACGTTGAATTGGATCGTTCCTCCACGCTGGACTGGGATGCCCTGCGCCAGCGCGTCGTAACAATCGGCATGCGCAACTCGAACACGATGGCGATCGCCCCGACCGCGACGATCTCGAACATCGTCGGCGTCTCGCAGTCGATCGAACCGTCCTACAGCCAGCTCTACGTCAAGGCGAACATGTCGGGCGACTTCACCGTGGTGAATGCCGGGCTCGTGCATGACCTGAAGGCGAGGGGGCTCTGGGACGAGGTGATGGTCTCGGATCTCAAATATTATGACGGCAAGGTCACCGGGATCGACCGGGTGCCGGACGATCTCAAGGCGCTCTACGCCACCTCCTTCGAGATCCCGACGGAGTGGCTGATCAAGGCCGCCGCGCGCCGGCAGAAATGGATCGACCAGGGCCAGTCGCTGAACCTTTATATGGCGCAGCCCTCGGGCCGGAAACTCGACGAGGCCTATCGGCTGGCGTGGCGGCTCGGCCTCAAGACGACCTATTACCTGCGTGCGCTCTCGGCGACCCATGTCGAGAAGTCGACGCTGAAGGGCACCGACGGCAAGCTCAACGCGGTTTCGGCCACCGTGCCGGTCGCGGCCGCGCCGATCATTGTCGACATCCCGCTCGGGAACGGCATGGCCGTCCCGAACGCCTGCTCGATCGACGATCCCACCTGCGAGGCGTGCCAGTAAGGCCCTGCCGTCATTCCACCTCCCGCGTCATTCTCGGGCGAAGCGAAGCGCAGACCCGAGAATCTCCGGCAGGACGAGGCGCAGGAGCCTCATTCGGCATGAGATGCTCGGATCAAGCCCGAGCATGACGCCTTTTAGTTTCAAAATGGAACTCACCCCATGCTCGACTGGTCCGACACCAAGCCGGCGAACCCAGCCAATCCCGCCATCCTGAACGCACCCGCCGCCGACGCCACCGGCCTCGGCGAAATCGACCGCAAGGGCGGGCGGGTCAGCGTCGACGAGAAGCGGATGATCAACTGCCGCGCCGACGTGAATCAGTTGTTGCCGCTCAAGTACAAATGGGCCTGGGAGAAGTACCTCGCCGGCTGCAACAACCATTGGATGCCGACCGAGGTCTCGATGCAGGCCGACATCGCGCTGTGGAAGTCCAAGGACGGGTTGACCGAGGATGAGCGGCGCATGCTCAAGCGCAATCTCGGCTTCTTCGCGGCATCCGAATCTCTCGTCGCCAACAACATCGTGCTGGCGATCTACCGCCACCTGACCAATCCCGAATGCCGGCAGTACCTGCTGCGCCAGGCCTTCGAGGAGGCGATCCATACCCACACCTTCCAGTACATCGTCGAGAGTCTCGGCCTCGACGAGGGCGAATTGTTCAACATGTACCGCGAGGTGCCCTCGATCACCGACAAGGCGGCCTGGGCGCTGAAGCACACGCAGAGCATCGAGGATCCCGACTTCCAGACCGGGACGCCCGAGAACGACCAGGCCTTGCTGCGCGACCTGATCACCTTCTATGCGATCTTCGAAGGCATGTGGTTCTACACCGGCTTCGCCCAGATCCTCTCGCTCGGCCGGCGCAACAAGATGGTCGGCATCGCCGAGCAGTATCAGTACATCCTGCGCGATGAATCGATCCATCTGAACTTCGGCATCGACGTGATCAACCAGATCAAGATCGAGAACCCGCATCTCTGGACCAAGGCCTTCCAGGACGAGGTGCGCGGCATGATCCGCGATGCGGCCGAGCTCGAAGCCGCCTATGGTCGTGACACGATGCCTAGGGGCTTCCTCGGGCTCAACGCGGCGCTGTGCGAGCAGTACATGCACTTCATCGCCAACCGCCGCTGCGCCCAGCTCGGCCTCACCCCTGTCTTCGCCGAGACCGAGAACCCGTTCCCGTGGATGAGCGAAGCGATGGACCTGAAGAAGGAGAAGAACTTCTTCGAGACCCGCGTCATCGAGTACCAGAACGGCGGCGCCTTGAGTTGGGAGTGATACGACGGCAACCGAACGCCGGGTTGCCTGACAGGCGATCAGCCATCCCGAAACATCCGAAGCGCAATGGCCTGGTTTCAGGGAAACAATGCCGATTTCGTCAGTCTCGGGCTCGCCCGCCCTCCGCCGCCGGTTACACTCATATGCGGCCCGACCGCGGCGCGCGCCGGCGGCGACCGCTGACCGCGTTCACAAAGCAGAATTTGTTGCTCGCAGTCGGTCGACAACTTCTGACAGCACGTACCAGATGAAATTCGGCGTCGTTTCGACCATGAACCGGAATTGCTTTGCATCGACCAAGGCAATTTCGGAGGGTGCTATCGCTTTTGCCGTAGCGGATCGCGGCTTCCTGTCGATCAGCGAAACAATGCCGAAGGCTCGCCCTTCACTGACCTCTTCGATCAGTTTTCCGCGGCTGCTGACTTCGATTCTGCCGGTGAGAACAATATAGGCATGGGCGGGCTCGTCGCCCTCACGGAAGACGACATCCCCGGCGGCATAGTTGATCACCGTTCCCAGACCGCGGGCGAGCTGGCGGAAATCCATGGGCGCAAGGGCAGGCCTAGCCGCGGCGGAATGCTCGTTCATCGCTCGAACTCGCTCTCTGGTCGGTGGCGGCTCACTGTAGCGCAGGAACCAGGGAGCTCCAATCGATCCAGCAGGCCGCGGCCGGTGGATACGAGGTCTTTGGAGGCCCCCAAAAGGCGGTGAGCGGAAGCCCGCGACCAGCTTTCGAATTCGCCCCAGACCGCTGCAATGTCGACAGCGTTCGAGATGAACGTTACGTCATCGCAAGGGCGGCAATCGGGTATGGGGATGCGCGAAGCAGGGATCAGCTTGGCTGGTACGCTCATTGTGGTCTTTGCCCGCTTCATCACGGCGGTCCGCGGACGATGGGACGGCGTCGCGCCGACCGGTGAGCAGCGGATTTATTTCGCCAATCATGCCAGCCACGGCGATTTCGTCCTGATCTGGACCGTATTGCCGCGCCGCATGCGGTTCGCGACCCGGCCGGTCGCCGGAAGCGATTACTGGCTGAAGAGCAGCCTTCGGCGTTTCATCGGCCGCGATGTCTTCAACGCCGTCCTGATCGACCGGGACCGTGAGAGCCGAACGAGTGACCCGGTCGCCCAGATGACGGAGGCGCTCGATGCCGGCTCCTCTCTCATTGTGTTCCCGGAAGGGACGCGCAACACCACGGATGCACGGCTGCTGCCGTTCAAGAGCGGGCTGTTCCATCTGGCGCAGGCGCGGCCGAACGTTACGCTCGTGCCGGTGTGGATCGACAATCTCAACCGGGTCATGCCGAAGGGCGAGTTCGTGCCGGTACCTCTCATCTGCACCGTCACCTTCGGCGCTCCCATCGCCATCGCCGACACCGAGACGAAGCAGGAATTCCTGGCCAGGGCGGAGGCGGCGCTGCTGGCCCTGTCACCCAAGGCGAGCGTGCCATGACGATGCCGCATCCTGATCTCGTCGCCGTGCTGGCCTGTCTGCTTGCCGTGCTGGTCCTGGCTTCCGCTGTCGGCTACGTGCTGCAGCGCCGGCTTTCGCCGGATGGCTCGAATGCCGTGGTCGAGAACCTGAACGATCGCATCCGCGCCTGGTGGATCATGATCGTGCTGATGGGCCTGGCGCTGATCGGCGGCAAGACCGGCGTGACGCTGCTCTTCGCCTTCTGCTCCTTCGCAGCCTTGCGTGAGTTCATCACGCTGACGAACACGCGGCGCGCCGACCATTGGGCGTTGGCCGCCGGCTTCTTCATCGTGCTGCCGGTGCAATATTACTTGATCTGGATCGAGTGGTACGGCCTCTACTCGATCTTCATTCCCGTCTATGCCTTCCTGCTCATGCCGATCATCGCGACGGCGCGCGGCGACACCGAGCATTTTCTGGTGCGCATCGCCGAAGTGCAGTGGGCGCTGATGATCTGCGTCTTTTGTACCTCGCATGTGCCGGCGCTGCTGAGCCTCGACATCCCCGGCTATCAGGGGCGCAACGTCCTGCTGATCGCCTTTCTCGTCATCGTCGTGCAGATGAGCGATGTGTTGCAGTATGTCTGGGGCAAGCTGCTCGGCCGGACCAAGATCGCGCCCAGGCTGTCGCCGTCCAAGACGGTCGAGGGCTTCGTCGGCGGCGCGCTCAGCGCAACGGCGGTCGGGGCCGCCTTGTCCTGGATGACGCCATTCACGCCGCTGCAGGCGGCTTTCCTGGCGCTGGTCATTGTCGTGATGGGCTTCTTCGGCGGGCTCGTCATGTCGGCGATCAAGCGCGATCGCGGCATCAAGGATTGGGGTCATCTGATCGCCGGCCATGGCGGCTTCCTCGACCGACTCGATTCGGTGGTGTTCTCCGCCCCGATCTTCTTCCACCTCGTCCGATACGGCTGGTCGAGCACGTGAGCGCGCCGCTCGCGCGCCTGATGCGAAGCAGCATTGTGCATGTCGCCTTTGCCTTCATCGCCATGGGCAGCTGGGCGGCTTTCGCCAACCGCATCCACTCGATGCCGGCGCCGCTTCTCGCCGGGCTGATTCAGGGCACGTTGTCCGCTCTCATCACACTGCTGCTGAAAGGGGGCATCGAGTATCTCGCCAGCCGCTTCACCGGCCTGGCCGCGCTGCTGGCGCCGCCGGTGATCGCAGGATTCGTCTCCGCGAGCGTGCTGACGCTCATCCACACCATCGGCGGCACGCCCGAGATCGGCAGGACGATCGCCGTCCCGCTGACCGTCGCGACCAGCTATGCGGCGCTCTACAATCTCTCGCTGTGGCGGAGCAGGAAGGCGATGAACCATGGCGCAGAGTGACGATCGGCGGCCGCTCTCGAGCCGCGATACAGGCTGGGCCAGGGCGATTGCGCGCCGGCTGAGTGCCAGCGGCATCACGCCGAACCAGATCTCGATAGCGAGCATGGTGATGGCGGCCTTCGCCGGCGCCGCCTTCTGGCTCGCGGGCACGGCGGCTTCCGGGCCGCGCGCTGCCCTGCTGCTTGCCGCGGCCCTGTTCTGTCAGCTCAGGTTGCTCTGCAATCTCTTCGACGGAATGGTCGCGATCGAGGGCGGCAAGCAGGCTGCGGACGGGCCGTTCTGGAACGAGTTCCCCGATCGGATCGCCGATATCCTGATCCTCACCGGCGTCGGTTACGGCATCGGCACACCGGCCCTGGGGTGGGCGGCTGCCGGTCTTGCCGTGCTGACGGCCTACACCCGCGAGCTCGGCCGCAATTGCGGTCTGCCGGCCGACTTCTCCGGTCCGATGGCCAAGCAGCACCGCATGGCGACGATCACCGCGGCCGCGCTCCTGTCACTGCTGGAGCCGCTGTGGCGAGGCCAGAACGAAGTGCTGGTCGTCGCGCTCTGGCTCATCGCGGCGGGCGCTGCCGTGACGGCTCTCAGGCGGGCGACGAATATCGTACGCGGATTGCGGGCTCGCTGAGCTTGGTCGAGGCCCGCGCCGTCTCAGCCGCCGGTCACGCTCATGTGCCGGCCGACGGCGGCGCGTGGCTGGCGCCGGTCGATGACGAAGTCGTGGCCCTTGGGCTTGCGCGAGATCGCCTCTTCCATCGCCCGGTAGAGCAGGGCGTCGTCGCTTGAAGCCCGGATCGGCGCGCGCAGGTCGGCGGCGTCCTCTTGGCCGAGGCACATATAGAGCGTGCCGGTGCAGGTCAGGCGCACGCGGTTGCAGCTTTCGCAGAAATTATGGGTCATCGGCGTGATGAAGCCGATGAGGCCGTCCGTCTCGCGGACCCGGACATAGCGCGCCGGCCCGCCGGTCCGGTACGGATCGTCGTCGAGCGTGTAGCGGTCCATCAGCTTGGCCCGCACCATCGAGAGCGGCAGGAACTGGTCTAGCCGCGCCGGCTCGATATCGCCGAGCGGCATCACCTCGATCAGCGTCAGGTCCATGCCGAGCCCATGGGCCCAGTGCATCAGCCCCTCGATCTCGTCCTCGTTGACGCCTTTCAGCGCGACCGCATTGATCTTGACGCGCAGGCCCGCCGCGCGCGCCGCCTCGATGCCGGCGAGCACCTTGGAGAGATCGCCCCAGCGCGTGATCTTGCGGAATTTCTCGGGATCGAGTGTATCCATCGACACGTTGACACGGCGCACCCCGCAATCGGCCAGCTCCTGCGCATAGCGGGAAAGCTGCGAGCCGTTGGTGGTCACGGTCAATTCGTCGAGCGCGCCCGAGGCGAGGTGGCGCGAGAGCGAGCGGAACAGGTTCATGATGTCGCGCCTGACCAGCGGCTCGCCGCCGGTGATGCGCAGCTTGCGCGTGCCGCGCGAAACGAAGGCGGTGGCGACGCGGTCGACCTCCTCGAGCGTCAGCAAGTCACGCTTCGGCAGGAAGGCCATGTCCTCGGACATGCAGTAGACGCAGCGGAAATCGCAGCGATCCGTCACCGAGATGCGCAGATAGGAGATGTCGCGGCCGAACGGATCGGTCAGCGGCGCACGCATCAAGGGCCTGATGGGGTCATGCAGCACGGTGGCTGAAATCCTCGGGCGATCGCGGTCTTGCGGCGCAGTGCGCCTGCCGTTGCTCTGATATAGGAAGGCAGCATTGTCGGCCGCAAGCCCGCGGTCAAGCAGGCTGATGGTCGCAAGCCGTTCTGGAGAAACACGAAGATGTCAGATTGGCCGAGCGAGATCCGCCTGTCGAAGGATCGCCGCACCCTGCATGTCACCTTCGAGAGCGGCGAGAGTCATGCACTCGCCGCCGAATTGCTGCGGGTCGAGAGCCCCTCGGCCGAGGTCCAGGGCCATGGCCCGACGCAGAAGCAGACCGTGCCGGGCAAGCGCGAGGTCGAGATCATCAAGGTCGAGCCGGTCGGCCATTACGCCGTCCGCCTGACCTTCGACGACATGCACGACACCGGCATCTATGGCTGGGATTATCTGCGCGAGCTTGGCCGCGATGGCGAGGCGAAGCTGCAGGCCTATCTCGACGATCTCGCAGCGAAGGGGCTGTCGCGGGAGCGGGCCAGGAGAGGCTGAGCGCGCAGCAGGCTCTGCTTATCTTCCCCCGCGCTGAGGGCGTTGCGGCACGATAAAGCCGCCGGATTGATGCGCCCAGAGGTCGGCATAAAGCCCGCCGGCGGCGAGCAGGTCCGCATGGGTGCCCTGTTCGACGATGCGTCCGGCGTCCATCACCACCAGGCGGTCCATGAGCTGAAGCGTGGAGAGCCGATGGGCGATGGCGATAACCGTCCTGCCGCGCATCAGCTCCGAGAGCGCTTCCTGGATCGCGGCCTCGACCTGTGAGTCGAGGGACGACGTCGCCTCGTCGAGCAGGAGGATCGGGGCATCCTTCAGGATCACCCGGGCGATGGCGATCCGCTGGCGCTGCCCGCCGGAGAGCTTGACGCCGCGCTCGCCGACAAAGGCTTCGAAGCCCTGGCGTCCCTTGCCATCCACCAGCTTGTCGATGAAGGCATCTGCCTGCGCCTTTCGGGCGGCATCGCGCATCATGCCTTCGTCGGCCTCCTGGCGGGCGTAGAGGATGTTCTCGCCGATGGAGCGATGCAAAAGTGAAGAGTCCTGAGCCACCACCGCGATCCGGGCGCGCAGCGATTCCTCGGTGACATGGGCGATGTCCTGCCCGTCGATCAGGATGCGGCCCGATTGCGGCTCATAGAAGCGCAGCAGCAGATTGATGAGCGTCGACTTGCCCGCGCCGGAGCGTCCGACGAGACCGACCTTTTCACCGGCGGCGATGGTCAAAGACAGCCCGTCCACCACGCGGTGCGGCTGGCTGTAGTGGAAATGCAGATTCTCGAACCGGATCTCGCCATCCTGGGCCTCGAGCGGACGCGCGTCGGGCTTGTCGAGCAGGCTGAGCGGCTGCGCGATGGTTTTCATGCCCTCCTGCACGATGCCGATGTTCTCGAAAATCCCTGCGATCTCGAACGCCACCCAGCCCGACATGGCAATGATCTGGGTGGTGAGGAGAAGGGCGGTCGTCAGCGTCCCCGCGTCGGCGCGTCCCTCGGAGAAAAGCCAGACGCCGATGCCGCCGGTTGTGACCAGCAGGACCGCGTTGAGGCAGACCAAGCAAAACACATAGACGGTATTGAGCTGCTGCTGGCGGGCGAAAGCGGTCTGGAAGCGAAGAAATCCGTCGCGAATATAGGCGTCGTCATCGGCTCGGCGCCCGAACAGCTTGACCGTCATCATGTTGGTGAACGTGTCGACGACTTTCCCGGAGATCGCCGAGCGCGTCTCCGAGGTCTCACGAGACCTGACCTGCACCTTCGGCAGCGTGTAGGCGAGGAGCCCCCCATAGAACAGAAACCAGACCAGCATCGGCGCCGCCAGGCGAAGGTCCTGCGTGCCGAGCAGACCGATTGCGGTCGCGCCGAAGACGAGTATCTGCCAGACCGCTCGAACGAAGGCGACGATGCTTTCCCGCAGTGGTCGGGCCGTTTGCATCACCCGGTTGGCCAGTCGCCCGGCGAAGTCGTCCTGGAAGAAGGCGAGCGGCTGGCGGACGACATGCCAGTAGTTCTGCCAGTGGATCAGCGTCGTGAAGGAGACCGCGATCGAGTGGTTCACGAGCAGGCGGAACAGGATGGTGCCGAGCGGCCGGACCACGAGCACGATCGCCGCCATGATCAAAAGCAGCTGGCCGGCAGCGTCGAAAACCCGTTCGCGCGCGACCGACGACAGTACAGAGACGAGGCGGCCGATCAGATAGGGCACCACCGCCTCGATCACGGCGAGCGTGAAGCCGATCAGGAACAGCGCAGCGAACAGGCCCTTCGCCTGGCGCACGAAATGCCAATAGAACGATAGGAGACCGCCGGGGGGCTGGCCCGGCGGCGATGCGGTCGGATCGACAATCGAATCGAAGAACCTGAACATCGCACCTTATTGCAGCGGGCGCGCCGTGGCGGTCCACAACTTATGCGAACGAAAAAGGCCGGCACGAGGCCGGCCTTGAGCGCAGCGGTCGATAGGGCGGATCAGCGGGCGACGACGCTCGGGTGCGACCCTCGGCAGGCTCGTAGCGGCCGATTGTGTCCTTGTTCAGCATGCGCAGACCGCTGGACCAGCTCCAGCGTGCGTCTGGCTCTAAGCGGCGAGCTCCGGGCCGAACATCTCGCGCATCTTCTGCAGGTAATGATCTTCCGAGGTCGACCAGCGCAGTTCCGCCAGCAGCTTGGTGTCGGCGCCGGCCGGATAGCGGATCTTTCGACCATCGTCTGTCGCGGCTGCAAAGACGGCCTCGGCGACCTCCTCCTCGGTGCAGTACGGCGTCGGATAGCTCGCCATCTTACCGAAGCAGGACTGGGCGAAGCTGCTGTAATCGGGCGGAATAAGGCCCTGCATGCGTGGGGTGCCATTGGCGGTGAAGCTCGTGGTCGGCGCGTAGCCCGGTTCCACCAGCCTGGCTTTGATGCCGAAGCCCTCCAACTCGTAGGACAGCGATTCCGTGAAGCCCTCGACGGCGCATTTACTGGCGGCATAGATCGCCACGAGCGGCATGACCCCGATGGTCGTGCTCGAGGTGAGGTTGACGACATGACCACCGCCTTGCTTGCGCATTTGCGGGATGATGGCGCGGCAGGTCGCAAAAACGCCGAAGGTGTTGGTCTCGAACACCTCGCGGATCGTCGCATCCGGCGTCGCCTCGACGACTGAGGCCATGCCGATCCCGGCATTGTTCACCAATGCGTCGATCGCACCGAAGGTGGCGACGCCCTCGGCGATCGCCGCGTCGATGCTGCTCTGGTCGGTGACGTCGAGAGGAAGCACTTTCAACCGGCCCGAGCTCACCTCGAACGAAGCCGATTCGGGGCGGCGCATCGTCGCCAGCACGTTCCAGCCGCGCCGCAGGAAGAGCTCGGCTGTCGCCTTGCCATATCCCGATGAGGTGCCGGTGATGAGGACTGTCTTGATCATTCTGATCTCCGTTGGTCGCACTGCCTCCAATAGACAGAATTTCGGGACGATCTATAATCGTAGATCCATGAAACATTATCGATCGTCCAAATGGACCCTCTCAGCGATATCGTTGCCCTGCTGCGCCCTCACGCCGCTTTGTCGAAGCCGATAACCGGGCGGGGCGCCTGGGGCGTTCGCTATGCGGCCTACGGGCAGCCGGGCTTCGCGATCGTTCTGTCCGGACAATGCTGGCTTGCGCTCGACATGGCCGAACCGGTGCGGCTCGAGCGCGGTGACTTCGTGCTCCTGCCGTCGACGCCGGCCTTTGCGTTGTTCAGCGAGCCCGGCGTCGCCCCTGTGCTGGTGGAGCCGTCTGAAAAGGCTACCCGGCATGGCGAGATCGATGGCGAGCCCGATGTCGAAATGCTGGGCGGTGCCTTTCAGGTCGAGCAGGTCAACGCGCCGCTTCTGCTCGGGCTGCTACCCCGTATGATCCATATTCGCGCGGTGGACGGCGGAGCCGGCCGGATTTCCGGCATCGTCGGCTTGATCATGGACGAGTGCGCAGCCGATCGCGCGGGCCGGGACATGATCCTGCAGCGCCTGCTGGAGGTGATGCTGGTCGAGTGCCTGCGCTGGCATGGCGTCGAGGAGGGAGTTTGGCCGACCGGGCTGCTGGCCGGGATGCGCGACCCGGCCATGGCCAAGGTCCTGCGTGCACTCCACTCCGATGTTCGGGCTGGATGGACGGTTGCCGACCTCGCCGACCTCGCCGGCATGTCGCGATCGTCCTTTGCGAACCGGTTTGCCGAGGCTCTTGGCTGCGCCCCGATCGAATATTTGGCGCGTTGGCGGATGGCTCTGGCGCAGGACGCGTTGAACCGCGGGGCAAGATCGCTTGAGCGCCTCGCGGAGGAGATAGGTTATGAATCCGCCAGTGCTTTCAGCACGGCGTTTCGCCGGCGGATCGGCTGCTCGCCGAGAGCGTTCGCCCGTGCCTGTCGCACCGACAATGCGGCTTCATCGCGCTCGGCCGCCGCATAGCCGGCATGAATCGAAGCAAACAAAAAGGCCAGCTTCACGCCGGCCTTTCGTAACCCTTCTGCAGTGGCATTCAGCGCGCGACGGAGACGAAGCGCTCGCAGAGGTTAATCACATCCTCGTTCGGCACGCCGCCCTGATGCCGGCTTCACACTATTCGCCCCGATCCGCATCGAACCCTTATGCCGACCGGCCTAGCCTTGATCCGGCGTCGTGCTCGGGCACGTTTGGAACCAGAGGCGCCATCGAACCCCGACCGCCCCGTGGGGTTTGAGGGCCCTCGGCCCCTGTTTCACCGGTCGTCCCGAGTTCGGCCGAGGCGCAGCGGAGCAGAACGCTCCGCTGCGCCTCCATCGTCAATCCACTCTGCCGAGGTCGATATGGATCACTGGCTTCATGGGATGTTCACCGCGCTCGTCACGCCCTTCAGGGCCGGCGCCCTCGACGAGCCAAGCCTGGCTCGGCTGGTGGACTGGCAGGTCCAGGAGGGTGCCGATGGCATCGTGCTCGGCTCTGCCAGCGGCGAGTATTCGACGCTGTCCGGCAAGGAACGCATCCGGCTCGTCACGGTTGCGCGCGCCGCGGCTGGGCCTGGTTATCCGATCCTGGCTGCCGCCGGGTCGTATTCGGCCGCGGACAGCATCGCGGAAGTCAGGGAGGCGACTGCGGCAGGGGCGAGCGCCATTCTCCTGCGGCTGCCCTATTACAGCAAGCCGACGCAGGCCGGCCTTGTCCGGCACGTCCTGTCGGTGGCGGAGGTCACCTCGCTACCTGTGATCATCGACAACGATCCCGATCGTTGCGCCATCGACCTTGCACCCGGAACCCTGGCCGAGATGGCCGAACATCCGACCATCGTCGGCATCCTCGAGCGGCGCGGCGATATCGCCCGTTGCGATCGCATCATGCGCAACTGCAGCCGGCACTTCCTGCGCCTAACCGGGGCCAGCGACACCATCCCGTCCTATGTCGTCGCGGGCGGCTGCGGCGCGGTCACCAGCATCGGCAATCTCGCGCCGCGCCTGCTGCGCCGGATCAGGGAAGCCTGCCGCGCCGGTGCATTCGAGCAGGCCCAGACCCTCCAGCGGCGGCTGATCCCGCTCCATGACCTGCTGTCCCGAGAGCCCGATCCGGTCGCGGTCAAGCTGGCCCTGTCGTTCCAGCATCCGGGTGTCGGCTCCGTCTGCCGGTTGCCTCTGGTCGCGGCGCAGCCCTCGCTGGCCGAGGAACTCAAATACGCGCTCGATGACCTGCCGCGACCGAGCAATGGTCACGCGATCGAGCATCGTTCAGCGGCCTGACTTTCAACAGCCCGCATGAGCGCGTCCTCGCGCTTATGCGGGCTTGATGACGCCGAGCCATGGCCGGCATCGCGAGCTTACGCGGACCTGGTCGATCATCCGCCGTCAAATACGGAGGTCGCCATGACCACTTATGAAGCGTCGGAGAGACAGCGGCGCGCGGCTGCGCATCGGACCGGACCTCGCAACGAGCTGTCCGATACGCGGTCCAGCGAGATCGCCCGGGACCTGTTGCAGTGCCTCGTCCTGCTGCTTCTGCTGGCCGGTGTCGTGGCCGCCCGAGTATATTTCACGGCCCCGTTCTGATCGCCCTGCGCCTCGTTGCCGGGGCGGGTCGAAGCAAACAAAAAGGCCGGCACGAGGCCGGCCTTTCGTAATGCGCGATGCAGCGTTCGTTCAGCGGGCGACGACGACGCGGGTGCCGACCTTGGCGCGCTCGTAGAGGTCGATCACGTCCTCGTTCAGCATGCGGATGCAGCCGGAGGAGACCGCCTGGCCGATCGTCTCCGGCTCGTTCGAGCCGTGGATGCGGTAAAGGGTCGAGCCGAGATACATGGCGCGGGCGCCGAGCGGGTTCTCCGGGCCGCCGGGCATGAAGCGCGGCAGATCGGGGCGGCGCTTCAGCATCTGCGCCGGCGGGGTCCAGCCCGGCCACTCGGCCTTGCGGGTGACGGTCTGCGAGCCGGCCCAGTCGAAGCCGGGGCGGCCGACGCCGACGCCGTAGCGGACGGCCTTGCCATCGGGCAGCACGAAATAGAGGCGGCGCTCGCTCGTGTTGATCACGATCGTGCCGGGGCGATAGGTGCCGCTGAAGGAGACAACCTCGCGCGGGATCGCGGTCGCCTGCGCCTTGGCGGGGTCGACATAGGTGACGAGCGGCTGGCGGGTGAGCGGGTCGATCTCGGCGATCGCGGCAGTCGCCGTGGCCGCGACGGCCGTGCCGGCGATCAGGGCCAAACGGAAGAAGCGGAGCATTGCGGCCTCGGAAGGGAGTGCGGGGGTGGCGGGCGCTAAGAAAGGTGACGGAAAAACGTCAACAATTCCCCAAATCTCTGGCAGAGCGAGGGCTGCCATACAATCGATCGGCGTTCACATCGGCGCGACCTTCCGAGCTTTGGAGGCGCCCGTTGCCGGTGTGCAACAGGCGCGGCTGTCTGAAGGCTGCTTGGCCCGATCTGGGCGGTTTTCGGGCGGAAGCGAGGCGAGCAATTTCGGGGAACCGCGGGGGGCATCGGTGCGTTCTCGTTGCGCCGCATACGTAGTGACGATGTCGAGGCCTGCCGACCATGATTCCCGAAGACAGCGAAGAACAGCGCATCATCAGGATCGCGCGGGCGCTCTGCCGCTCGGCGCGCATCGACCCTGATGCCGCTATCGACGAACGCACCCGTCACCTTCTTCGCGAAGCCTATCACTCTCCGGCAGAGGGACTGCCTGCGTGGGTCGCCTTCCGTGCTTCGGCTCGTGATTTCGCCGCTCGTTATCCGCGCGAGATTGTGAGCAGCCTCTGACGGCTTCTCCGATTGTCGTTAACCGGCCGTTCGCCTAGTATTCAGATGAAGGGGCAACTTCCGATTGCAAAGCCGAGCGGGCTCTGGTCCGCTGCATGCAAACGCCGGGAAGCTCGCCATGCCTGCGTGCCAACTCAATGCCGGACCAGACGAACTCGCTGCCCTCGGAACAGCCTTTCATGAGGCGTGGCGGCATGTCGGCCCGATCGACGGACCGTTCGAGAATCCCCATCGCGAATGGCTCGCACGCCTGATTCTCGGCCTGCGCCGCTCCGGCCATTCCGGCGACATCACGCTGCTCGCGATCGAGCAGTTCCAGGCGACCTCGCCCTTGGCCGAATGGGCGAGCAGCACGCACGGCGCGCAGCCGCGTCCTGAGCGCATCGGCCGCGGCTGAGCGCCACCCGCGGCGACCGTACACCTCCAACGGACCTGATTCAGGCTGGTGCCCGCATGGCGGGCAACGTTGCCGTAATCTTCGCCCGCAATCTGCGCCGTGCTGACCCGGTCCGATGAACGGACCTGCGGTCGCAAGCCTGATGCGTCGGCGGCGATCAAGCCGCCGCAAGGAGCCTTTGATGAAGCGTCTCATTCCGATGGTCGGCCTCGGCCTGCTGGCCCTGCTCGCGGTTCCGGCCATGGCGGCCGATCGTCCCGCGCGCGTGCAGCAATACCAGCCGGCCTATTCGCAGCCGCGTCCCTATAACTGGAACGGCATCTACGCCGGTGTGCATGCCGGCGCCGCCTTCGACCGTTTCGAGGGAACCGCCAAGAAGAGCCGCAACGAAATCCTGCTCGGTGGTCAGGTCGGCTACAACCTCCAGATGGGCGGTCTCGTCACCGGCCTCGAGGCCGATATGTCGATGAACGGCTTCGGCAAGGGCGCCAAGCGCACCGGCGGCACCAGCGCGGACATGCGCTACGCCGGCACCCTGAAGGCCCGCGCCGGCTTCGCCTTCGATCGCCTCCTGGTCTACGGCCTCGGCGGTGTCGCCTATGGCAGCCTGAAGGCGAGCGACGGCCTGGTCTCGAAGGAGAAGAGCAAGATCGGCTATGTCGTCGGCGCCGGCGCCGAATACGGCATCACCGACAATCTCTCCGCCAAGGTCGAGTACAACTATGTCTCGCTCGGCAAGCAGAACTTCCAGTTCAACAGCGGCCGCGCCCGCGTCGGTGTCAGCGAGCATATCGTCAAGACCGGCCTGAACTACCGGTTCTGAATCCTGAAATCCCGGGCCAGGTGACCGGCCTGGATCGCCTTGCGGCCTTATTGCCGCGCCAAGGCATGGATGGAGCGTGATGTGTCTGGATATTTCGCCCCTATTCCGGCATCACGTTCCATCCGTGCACCCTGAATCGACCCCTTAATGCGCGCACTGATCGTCGAGGACGAGCCTCAGCTGATGGCTTTCCTGTCCTCGCTCCTTACCAATGCAGGGCTGATCGCCGATCGCACGACCACGATCGATGCGGCGCTGGCGGCCCTGCGCTCTACTCCCTTCGACATCGTCATCGTGGATCGGCGCCTGCCTGATGGCGACGGTCTGTCGATCGTCAAGGCGCTGAACGCTTCCGATACGCGGCCCGCTTTCCTGATTCTGACCGCCCGCGATGCCAAAGCCGACGTGATCGAGGGCTTGAACGGCGGCGCGGACGACTACCTGGTCAAGCCCTTCGAGCCGGAGGAGCTGCTGGCGCGCCTGCGGGTCATCATGCGCCGGCGCAATCCCAAGCGCTCGCTGGTGATCACCGCGGGCAATCTCTCGCTCGATCTCGAGGGGCGCTGTGCCTCCGTCGGTTCGGAACTGCTCGACCTGCGGCGGCGCGAGGCGCTGATCCTGGAAGCACTGGTCCAGCGCGTCGGCCGCGTCGTCACCCGCGACGTCCTGATCGAGGCCGTCTACGGCTTCGACGATCTGATCGAGTCGAACACGCTGGAGGCGCAGATCTCGCGGCTGCGGCGCAAGCTCAAGGATGCCGGCGCCCGGGTCGAGATCACCTCGCTGCGCGGCATCGGCTATATGCTGAGGGTGTCGGAAACGGTAGCATAGCACGTGGTTCTCCGAGACGGATGATGCCGTCTTTCCGGGGCAGACCGAAGGCCTGAGCCCGGAACCCAGAATAGCTGCCATCTCCGGAAAAGCGCGGCGACCGTAGCGCTATCAATTGTAGTCGGCATCGGTTCTGGGTTCCGGGCCCTTCGCTGCGCGAAGTCTCGGAATGACGCTGAACTCGGAAAGAAGGGCGCTTTGAGACAGCGCCTCAGGTGCCGGGCTCGGACGGCGGGAAGACCAGCCGCACCATGGTGCCGCCGCCCGGCCGGCCAAGGATGGTGAGCGTCCCGCCATGGGCCGCCATGATGTCGCGCACGATCGTCAGGCCAAGCCCGGCACCGGTGGAATTCGGCGACATCCGGTTGAACGGCTCGGTCACCTGCGAGCGGTCGGAGGCCTCGATGCCGACCCCGTCATCGGCGACTTCAACCACGGCGCTGTCGATCACCTTGACCAGGATTGTCGATTTCGCTTGGGCGTGGCGCAGCGCGTTGTCGACCAGATTGGCGATGGCCGCCCGGACCGTAGGCTCGTTAGCCTGGATCAGCGATCGGCGATCGCCTTCCTCCTCCAGCGCGATATCGGCGCCGTTGCTCAGGATCAGCGGCGCGAGATCGGCCAGTACCGCGCGGGCGGTGCTGTTGAGCTGCAGCGGCTCGAAGGGGAGTTCCGTGCTGTGCAGGCGCGCGAGCTGCAGCATCGACGAGACGATGGTGGTCAGCCGGTTGACGTCGGTGGTGAGCGCCAGCCGCATCTGATCGTTCGGCAGCGCGTCGATCCGGCCGCGCATCACGGTCAGCGGGGTGCGCAGCTCGTGCGCGACATTGTTCATGAAGCGCTGCTGCACCTCCATGTTCCCGGCGATCTGGTCGAGCGCGGCATTGAGCGCCGTGGTCAGCGGCATCAGCTCGATCGGGGTCTCCTCGGTCGGCAGCAGGCCGCGCGGCGCCCTGGGGTCGATCCGGGCAGCGGCCTCCGCGGCGCTGCGCAGCCGCTCGCCAATATAGGACACCGACATGGCGATCGCGCCTGCGATCAGCAGGCCGAAGACCACCGAGATCGCCAGCGCCGAGCCCGCGATGGCCCGCAAGTAGAAGCCGAGGATCAGATCCCAGCCCGGTCGGCCGCCGCCGGTTGCGACGATGAAGCGGTTGCCGTCCTTCTCGATCACGTCGAAGGCGAGCGCATTATCGCCGCCGACCCGCATCTGCGCAGCGATGGTCGGCCCGTCGAGCCGAATGTCGATCGGCAGGCCCGGCCGCAACTCTGGCGCATACTCGACGACGGAACGTCCATCCGAGACGAGGTACCAGAGGCCGGGGCTGGCGCGCTCGATCCGGGTCAGGTCTGCGGTCTTCTCGACCTGCAAGGCGTTGCCGGATTGCTGGCGCACGCCTTGCCGGATGATCCGGGAGGTGACGTCGTTGCGCAGGGCGCCAGGATCCTCGGTGATCAGGGCGAAGGCGATGACAGCGCCGATGAAGGCGGTGAACAGGACGATGCCGAGCAGCGACAGACGCAGGGTGAGGGCGCGCGACAGTGAGGTCATGGCCGGTCTCCGCTATCATGCCGGGCTGCGCGGCGACCTTCTCGGGAGAGCAGGTCTGTCGCTTGCGATCGGCTGGAGATTGATGCGGCGTTGCGGGTCGTCACGGAACCTCGATCGGGGTATGGCTTGCGGAGCGGGGCGCTCGCCTCTTCCTGTCTCTGCATGGACCGTATTGCCATTGCCGTTCAACTCTCTCCCGGAGCTGCCGGCCTGATGTCCGCGTTACGCGTCATCCGGAGTTGGCCTGGGCTGCGCTTCATGCTGGCCACGCTGCTGGCCTTGGTGCCGAGCCTCGTGCTCGCGCAGGGGGCTGTCACGAAAGGGGATGTCCGGGCCGGCCAGCTGCCGACAACCCCGCGGCAGGATATTTTCGGGATCGTCGAGGGCGTCTTCGACACCGCTTCCAAGACGGTCAGCATCCCGATCGAACGCTCGCTTGCGCTCTTCGGCGAGCCGAACGCCTATATCGTCGGCGGCGAGCTCAGCGGTTCCTTCGTACTCGGCGGCCGCCATGGCAGCGGCGAATTGCGCTTCTCCGACGGGATTCCGATGCCGGTGAGCTGGTCGGCGCTCTCCGTCGGCATCGGCCTCGGCGCCGATTACGGCCGGGTGATCATGCTGGTCTACGGGCTCGACCGCTACGAGGATGTGTTCGGCACCTATGGCAGCCTCGGCGGCAGCGCCCATTTTCTCGCCGGCGCCAACGCCACCATCCTCGCCTCCACGCGCGCCCGCATCGTTCTGATTTCCTCCGGCCTCGGCCTGCGCCTTTCCGGCGATCTCAGCCGCATCGTCATCGAGCCGGCGGGTGTGCAGGAACAGCTGCGCCCGCCCGGCAGAATCTGCGCCACGCCGGCTGACTGCCCCTCGCCGGGTCGCTGACACGTCTCGGATAAACAAGGCTTCGGTCCTAGCGGCGCCGCTCGATAAGGCGACGTGCCGTGGCGTGCAGCTCGTCGAGCTGGCTCGAAATATCGAGCGCGATCAGGCCCATCTCGCGCTCGTCCGCCGTTCGGCGGACATAGAGCGGCTCCGACCAGAGAATGCAGCCGCGGCCGAAGGGCAGGGCGATGCTCGCCTTGTCCCAATTGTCGAGTTCGACGCGCGCGCTGGTCACCGCGGCGAAGAGATAGATCGGTCGGCCCGTGGCGCGCGCGAGCTGGACCGCGCCCTGGCCGGCGACGCGCGCAACCTTCGGGACATCGGCGGTGAGCAGGAGACTGGTTCCGTCGCGCAGTGCCTCGCGCATCTCGAAGAAGGCGGGAATGGCGCGCTTGGCCTGGATCTTCGTGCGGCTCTGCGTGCCCGAACCGCGGATAACCTGGAAACCGGCCCGCCCCACCACCGAGGCCACCACGGATCCATCGAAATGCAGCGAGGCCAGGATCGCGACCTGCGAGGCGCCGTCCAGCGCCGCCAGACTCAACATCTGCTGGCCATGCCAGGTCAAGGCGATGAAGGGCTCGCGGCTTCGTTCCCACGGCCTGGCGCCCGGGATCGCCGGCTTGAAACGGGTCGTCCGCTGGACGAAATCGAGATAGGCGTGCAAGGCGCGGCCGGCGATTGCCACGGATTGTCCATTGCCGAATCGCATGATCCGATCTCCACGGTGGCTCCGGTGGAGTGGTCGTTGCGTCGGTTTGCTCGAACATTGCGCGGCTGTGCGGCCGCCTTCAGCGCATCATGAACTTGACGATGCGGGCGACGAACTCCTCGTCTTGCCCCGCAAAGCCGTGATGAGCGCTGGAGCGGCAGGGATTGGCCTCGTCGGCATTGCCGCCACTCATCCACTCGATATGGGCCCGGCCGCCGGCCCAGGCCTGGAAGGGCGCGACGCCGGCAGGCTGTGTCCAGCGGCAGCGATCCTCGCGATGGTGCAGCGCGAGCGTTCGAGGCAGCCGGTTCGGCGTTCCCAGGATGCTCTGGACGGTGTCGTCGGGACCGGATGCCTTGCTGAGGAAGCCGGAGGTCAGGACCAGCCTGTCCGGCATGGCGCCCTCCACGAGCCCTTCGGCGGCTCGCTGCGTGCCCTTGCTGGTGGCGATCACGATGACCGGGCGCTTGATGGCGGCCATGTGGTCGACTGCAGCGGAGAGGTTCGTCCCGAGCTCGGCGAGAAGCACGTTGTAGCCTTGTGCGACGAACGCATCGCGGTTGCGGATCAGGACGTTGTCTCCGGCCTTGCCGAAGCGCGCGCCGCTGCCGACCTCAAGACGCCCGTCGCCGCCGGTCAGCAGGATCACGCTGCCCTTGGGATGTGGAGCCCGGATGAGGATGCTGCGGACGCCGCTGATCGTGACGGTCTCGCCGCCCTTGACCGTTATCGGCGCTTCCGCCCGAGCTGACGGGGCGGCGAGCCACAAGGCGATCGCGAGGGCGCCGAGCGCGCGCGAAGCGCGCTGCTGAAATCGAAGCATGGTAGGTGTCACCCATTCACTTGACGCAACGCAAGGTCTCGCGACTCGAAGATGTCGCGCCTGCGCCCTTCGCCCAGGATTCGGTGGCTACATTGCACCAAATGTGCAGCCTGCTTCTTGCTGACGTTCCGGCTACGCGTCCGATCGGAAAGGCGCCCAGATATGGCAATTCGTCGTCGGCCGCTCCCGCGCAGGGTATTCCCCCCATTCGCCCACCGCGCGATGACAGGCGCCTCCGGGCTGCTACGCTGTATCTGACAAGACACAGCGCAGGGGCAGGCCGGTTCACATGTCCGGCCGAGCGTCGCGCAGAAGGAAGGAAGCCCGCTCATGTCTCATGCCCTCCAGTTCTACATCGACGGTGCCTGGGTCGACCCCGCTGCCGGCCTGAAGACCCTCGACGTGATCGACCCCTCGACCGAGGAGGCATTCGCGCAGATCGCGCTCGGCAGTGAGGCCGATGTCGACAAGGCCGTCGCGGCGGCACGCGCCGCCTTTCCGGCCTTCGCCGCAACCTCGAAGCAGGAGCGGCTGGCGCTGATGCGGCGCCTGCTCGAAGCCTATAAGGCGCGCTATGCCGATATCGCGGACGCGCTGTCGCAGGAGATGGGCGCGCCGAAGGAATTGGCTCACCGGGCGCAGGCTGCGATGGGCACCGGGCATCTCGCCAAAATGATCGAGACGCTGGAGAATTTCGAGTTCGAGGAACTGCGCGGCACCACCCTGATCGCCAAGGAGCCGATCGGCGTCGTCGGTATGATCACGCCCTGGAACTGGCCGCTGAATCAGATCATGTGCAAGGTCGCGCCGGCTCTCGCGGCTGGCTGCACCATGGTGCTGAAGCCTTCCGAGATCGCCCCGATGAATGCGATTATCTTCGCCGAGGTGATGCACGAGGCCGGCGTGCCCAAGGGCGTGTTCAATCTCGTCAACGGAGATGGCCCGACGGTCGGCGAAGCGATCTCGCGCCATCCCGGCGTCGACATGGTCTCCTTCACCGGCTCGACCCGCGCCGGCATCCTGGTTGCCAAGGCGGCCGCCGACACGGTCAAGCGCGTGCATCAGGAGCTCGGCGGCAAGTCGGCCAACATCCTGCTCGACGATGTCGACCTGAAGCGGGCGGTCAAGCTCGGCGTCGAGAGCGTGATGCGCAACTCCGGCCAGTCCTGCAATGCGCCGACACGGATGTTCGTGCCGGCCAGGCTGCATGAGGACGCGCTGGCCATCGCCAAGGCGACCGCCGAACCGCTCAAGGTCGGCGCGCCGTCGGCGGAGAGCGTCTTTCTCGGCCCGGTCGTCAGCGAGACGCAGTTCGACAAGATTCAGCGCCTCATCGAGAGCGGCATCAAGGAAGGCGCGACCTTGGTCACCGGCGGACCGGGCCGGCCCGAGGACCTCAACCGCGGCTACTTTGTCCGGCCGACGGTCTTCGGCAACGTGACCGACGAGATGACGATCGCGCGCGAGGAGATCTTCGGGCCGGTGCTGTCGATCCTGCCCTATGAGAGCGAAGAGGAAGTGATCGCGCGGGCGAACGACACACCCTACGGGCTCGCCTCCTACGTCCAGTCCGGCTCGCTCGAGCGGGCGCGCAAGGTCGCGGCGCAGATGCGCTCCGGCAACGTCTACATCAACTATCCCGCCTGGGACGCCGGCGCCCCGTTCGGCGGCTACAAGCAGTCCGGCAATGGCCGCGAATATGCTGACTTCGGCCTCGAGGAATTCCTCGAGATCAAGGGCACGGTCGGCTACGCCGCAGCCTGACCCAGGCTCGTAAAGCAGCGCCTTCCAGAGACCGCCGAGCCGACGCTCGGCGGTCTTTGTGCGTTGGGGCTGTCCGGATGCGCTGATCTGTTCGTGGTGGCTGCCCGGGAGGGGACGAAGCGCCGGAAGTGCCGCTGATCGAATCAGGGCCAGCATGGCGCGCATCTTCACGCCCTGCGCTGGTGCGCCGGGTCTTCCGAAAATGTCGGGGAAAATGGTGGGCGGCACAGGGATCGAACCTGTGACCCCTCCCGTGTGAAGGGAGTGCTCTACCGCTGAGCTAGCCGCCCGGACCGCGC
Source organism: Bosea sp. Tri-49 (assembly GCF_003952665.1). Classification (NCBI taxonomy): domain Bacteria; kingdom Pseudomonadati; phylum Pseudomonadota; class Alphaproteobacteria; order Hyphomicrobiales; family Alloboseaceae; genus Allobosea; species Allobosea sp. Tri-49. The sequence continues at coordinate 2,314,203 of NZ_CP017946.1, read as the reverse complement.
TGTTCCTAGTGGGGCGCGCCTGCGCCGTCAAGAATGAGTAGCGAGCGCCGGTTCGCCGCCGGTCAGACGGCGCACTGCCTGGGGCAGTTCGCTGAAGTGCTGGATCACCAGATCGGGATCGAGAGCCTCGACAGGCACGTCGGTATAGCCGAAGGGCACGCAGACCACGGGGATGCCGGCGGCGCGCGCCGTGCTCACATCGGTGCGCGAATCGCCGACCATGACTGCGCGTGCCGGATCGGCGCCGGCCTCGGCGATGGTCTGCGTCAGATGGCGCGGATCGGGCTTGAAGAAGGGGAAGCTGTCGCGCCCGGCGATCGCCGCGAAACGCCCGGTAATGCCGAAATGGTCGAGGATCAGCCGCGTGTGCAGGATCGGCTTGTTGGTGCAGACGGCGAAGACGAAGCCGTCGGCGGCGAGCGCGTCGAGCGCGGCAGTCACGCCGTCATGGACGTAAGAGTCCTTGGCGACCGCGCCGGCATAGATCACCAGGAATTCCTCGAACAACTGCTCCAGCTTCTCGGCATCGAGCGGCCGGCCGCTGACCTTGAAGCCGCGCTCGATCAAAGCTCGCGCACCGGCGCCGACCAGTTCGCGCGCCCGCTCGATCGGCAGCGCCGGCAGCCCTTCGCGCTCGAGGATGACATTGAGCGTGTGCATGATGTCGGGAGCGGTCTCGGCGAGGGTGCCGTCGAGATCGAAGACGACGATCGGGGGCAGGGACATGAGCGATCCTGTAGGGCGGCCATCCGCATAAAGGCCGGTCGGCGCGGCTTGGCAAGGGCGCTTCGGCAACAGCCACTTCATCTCGTCGTGACCCCGCCGCAATCGCGATGATACGGCTCGGCCGGCATGATAGGGTGCAGGCGAATCGTCGAAAGGGGTCGTAGCGGTGCCGAAACTGTCGAGCTGTTCCAGAAGCTCCCTCGGCCGGGCGCTGGGCGCCGGCCTGTTCGTCTTGCCAGTCTTCGGCGCGGCGTTGGCTGCGCCGTTCGAGTTTGCACCCGCCCCGCAGACCGACCTCAATCGCGTCTATCGCATCGACAAGGCGACGGGCGAAGTCGGTGCCTGCCAGTTCCAGCTCAAGGAGGGCGGCGTCGGCATCACTGTCTGCTTCCCGGCGGGCGAGGGGGCCGGCCCGCAGGCGCCAAGCGACTATGTTCTCGTCCCCTCGCGCCATGAGCGCGAAGGCGGCATCTTCCGCGCCAATGTCCGCACCGGTGAGCTCAGCGTCTGCTACGTCTTCGACGACAAGGTCGTCTGCACGCCGATGGCGAAATAGCGGCTGCCGACGGACTGGTGGCCGAACAGTAACTGCATTCCGCGCACCGCCTGCATGCGGCGTTTTGCTATCGGCAAGCGCTCGCGCCACGTGCTAGAGCCCCGGCAACCCGCTCACGCCGCCGGAGGCTCGCATGCTGACGCTCAAGGATCCCTCGCTGCTGCGTTCGCAGTGCCATGTCGATGGCGCCTGGATCGGCGATGGCGTCGATGTGGTCGACAATCCGGCGACGGGAGAGGTGCTGGCCAAGGTGCCGCGCTTCGGCGCCGACGAGACCACCGCCGCGGTCGAGGCCGCCTCGCGCGCTTTCAAGCCCTGGGCCAAGAAGAGCGCCAAGGAGCGCTCGGTCATCCTGCGCAAATGGTTCGATCTGATCATGGCGAACCAGGAGGACCTGGCGCAGATCATGACGGCCGAGCAGGGCAAGCCGCTCAGCGAAGCCCGCGGCGAGGTCGCCTATGCCGCCTCCTTCGTCGAGTTCTACGCCGAGGAGGCCAAGCGCATCTATGGCGAGACCATTCCCTCGCCCTTCCCGAATTCGCGCATCATCGTCGCAAAGCAGCCGGTCGGCGTCTGCGCCGCGATCACACCCTGGAATTTCCCGGCGGCGATGATCACCCGCAAATGCGCGCCGGGTCTGGCGGCGGGCTGCACCTTCGTGGTCAAGCCTGCTCCCGACACCCCGCTGACCGCGCTGGCGCTGGTCGTGCTCGCCGAACGGGCTGGCTTCCCCAAGGGCGTCATCAACATCGTCACCGGCGACGCAGTCGCGATCGGCGGCGTGATGACCAGCCACCCGGCGGTGCGCTTCATCGGCTTCACCGGCTCGACTCCGGTCGGCAAGCTCCTGATGCAGCAGGCGGCCACGACGGTGAAGAAGGTCGGGCTCGAGCTCGGCGGCAATGCCCCCTTCATCGTCTTCGACGATGCCGATCTCGACAAGGCGGTCGAGGGCGCGATCATCGCCAAGTTCCGCAACATGGGCCAGACCTGCGTCTGCACCAACCGGCTCTTCGTCCAGGACGGCATCCATGATGACTTCGTCGCCAAATTCGCCGGCGAGGTCGCAAAGATGAAGGTCGGCAACGGCGTCGAGGTCGGCGTCGTGCAGGGACCGCTGATCAACGAGCGCGCGGTCGAGAAGGTCGAGCGCCACGTCGCTGATGCGGTCGCCAACGGCGCCAAGGTGATGGTCGGCGGCCGCCGCCATGCGCTCGGCCGCACCTTCTACGAGCCGACGGTGATCTCCGGCGTCACCACCAAGATGCTGGTGACGCGCGAGGAGACCTTCGGGCCGATCGCGCCGGTCTATCGCTTCACGAGCGAGGATGAGGTCGTCGCCATGGCCAACGACACGCCGTTCGGCCTGGCAGCGTACTTCTACACGAAGGATCTCGGCCGCGCCTTCCGCGTCGCCGAGGAGCTCGAATACGGCATGGTCGGCGTCAATTCGGCCATTCTCGGCACCGAGGTCGCGCCCTTTGGCGGCGTCAAGGAATCCGGCCTCGGCCGCGAGGGCTCGCTCCACGGCATCGAGGAGTTCGTCGAGATCAAGTACATGCTGATGGGTGGGCTCGGCGCGTGAGCGAGGAACTGAAGAAGGCCGCCGCGCTGGCGGCGCTGGAGCTGGTGCGGCCGGGCATGCGTCTCGGCCTCGGCACCGGCTCGACCGCGAAGCTCTTCGTCGACGGGCTCGGGGCGAAGGTCGCTGCCGGCCTGGAGGTGCTTTGTGTCGCGACCTCGGAGGCAACGCAGGCGCAGGCGCTCGGTCTCGGTATCCCGATGTCGACCCTCGACGAGACGCCAGAGCTCGACCTCACCATCGACGGCGCCGACGAACTCGACAGCGCCTTGCGGCTGATCAAGGGCGGCGGCGCCGCGCATCTGCGCGAGAAGATCGTTGCCGCCGCTTCGAAGCGCATGATCGTGATCGCCGACACCGGCAAACAGGTCGAGACGCTCGGCCGCTTCCCGCTGCCGATCGAGGTCGTGCCCTTCGGGCTCGAGGCGACGCGCCGGGCGGTTGCTGCTGCGATCGCTTCGGCCGGCGCGCATGGCGAGCTCATTCTGCGAAAGCGTCCCGATGGTTCGACGCTGCTGACCGATGGCGGCCACTACATCCTCGACGCGCATCTTGGCCGGATCGAATTGCCCGAGGTGCTGGGGCTGGCACTCAACCAGGTTCCCGGGGTGGTCGAGCACGGCTTGTTTCTCGGCCTGGCGACGGCGGCCTTCCTCGCCGGAGCCGACGGCGTCCGCGTCCTCGGCGATCCTGCCGCCGAGCGCCGTTGAGACTAGCTTGACGACCTGATCCGGCCGCAAAAGTGGTTTCCACTTTGGCTGGACATGTTCTAAGAGCGGCCGGCGGCTGCTCTTGGTCAGGGACGTTGCCGCGCCAAAACAATGGAATCGCCGCATTCCGGACGATCGACGAAGGGGTAACCGCATGATCCGTCACAGCCTGGCAGGCGCGCTTTTTTCGCTGGCGTTGTTCATGGTGCCCGCACACGCGCAGCAGGCGCCGACGCCGGAGCATCTCAAGGCTGCCCGCGAGGTCGTGATCTCTTCCGGCCTGTCGCAGTCCTTCGAGTCGATCTACGCCGAATTCACCGCCGGTGTCCGGCAGAACATCGGCTCGACCCGGCCCGAGCTGAAGAAGGACATGGACGAGGTCCTGACCGCGCTCAAGGCCGAGGCCGATCTCCGGCGCGACGAGATCGTCGACGGCTCGGCCCGGATTTTTGCCAGCAAGATGACCGAGGCCGACCTCAAGGACGTCGCGGCTTTCTTCAACTCGCCCGTCGGCCAGCGCTACAATTCCTATCGTCCGCAGGTGATCGATGAGATATTCGCGTTGCTGCAGCCCTGGAGCACCGCGACCAGCAACCGGCTTTTCGACCTCTTCCAGGCCGAGATGCGCAAGCGCGGCCATCAGCTCTGAGCTGAAAGCCTGGCTCTCGATAGCAAAAAAAGGCCGCCGGCGAAACCGGCGGCCTTTTTCTTGGCGTTCAGTTCACCGGCCCGCCTCTGCCGAGGTCTTCCACCGTCGGGTCGCTCGGCCGCACGCCAGCGGCGCGGTTGACCATCACGGTGACGAACCAGAGCACGATGCCGATGCCGATCAGGATGCCGGCGATCTTGTACTGGACCGGGTCGCGCCCGGTCCAGGGACCGGCAAAAAAGGCGCAGGAGATCGCCCCGGCGATCGGCAGGATCGTCGGCGTGCGGAAGTGCTCGTGCTCGACCGTGTCCTTGCGCAGCATCAGCACGGCGATGTTGACGACCGTGAAGACGCAGAGCAGCAGCAGCGCGGTCGTGCCGCCCAGCGCCGGCACCTCACCGACGAAGGTGATCAGCGCGAAGGCGAGCAGCGTGGTGAAGCCGATCGCGACGTAAGGGCTGCGGCGCGTCGGATGGACCTTGCCGAGCGCCGGCGGCAGCACGTGCTCGCGGCTCATGCCGTAGACCAGCCGGCTCGCCATCAGCATGTTGATCAGGGCGCTGTTGGCGACCGCGAACATGGTGATGAAGCCGAAGATCCAGATCGGGAAGTTGGGCGCACCGGCCGCGACCACCTTGAGCAGCGGCGTCTCGCCTTCGCCGAGCTGTTCGGGCGAGACCAGTGTGATGGCTGAGATCGACACCAGCACGTAGATCGTGCCGGTGATGACAAGGCCGGCGAGCAGGATCTTCGGGAAGGTTCGTGTCGGGTCCTTGGTTTCCTCGGCCATGTTGACCGAGTCCTCAAAGCCGACCATGGCGAAGAAGGCGAGGGTCGTCGCCGCGATCACAGGCCAGAACAGGCCGCCATCGCCCGCCGGCTTGAACTGCGTGATGCGCGAGACGTCGCCCTGGCCGGCGGCGATCGCCCACAGGCCGACGAAGATCACAATCAGTAGGCCGGTCAGCTCGACGCAGGTGAGGACGACATTGGCCTTCACGCTCTCGCCGACACCGCGGAAATTGATCGCGGCGACCAGCGCCATGAAGGCGAGGCCAACGATGGTGATGCCGATTCCGCCAGCGAGGTTCAGCCCGAAAGCGTGCGACATGTTGGCGGCGAAAGCACGCGAGGCGGTCGAGGCCGATGTGATGCCCGAGCACATCACGGCGAAGGCGACGATGAAGGTGATGAAGTGGATGCCGAAGGCCTTGTGCGTATAGAGCGCGGCGCCAGCGGCGCGCGGATACTTCGTCACCAGTTCGAGATAGCTGAACGCCGTGATCATCGCGACGACGAAGGCGACCAGGAAGGGCAGCCAGACGACGCCGCCGACCTGTTTCGCCACCTGGCCGGTGAGCGCGTAGATGCCGGTGCCGAGAATGTCGCCGACGATGAAGAGCAGCAGCAGCCATGGCCCCATCACGCGATGGAGGCTGGGTTCGGCGCCTTCGGTTTGTACGGCGGACGGGGGTAGCGTCGTGTCGCTCATGGTTCTTCCTCGCTCGACGGGCCGCAGGGCCGGTGAAGAGGAGAACACAGTCACGCCATATTTGTTCAAGCGCAACCGGGGCGTGCTGCCCCGGTTGTGCGTCGCGCGGTCAATCTAGTCTTCCGCCGCCTTGAACTTGTTCAGCCCGCTCATCACGAAGGGTGCGACCAGTGCGATGAAGGCGATGCCGAGCAGCGTTGCCGAGATCGGGTTCTCGAGCAGGATCATCGGATCGCCGAGACTGATCTGCAGCGCGCGGCGCAATTGCGCCTCCGCCATCGGCCCGAGGATCAGTCCGACCACCATCGGCGCGACCGGATAATCGTAGCGCCGCATCAGATAGCCGAGATAGCCGAAGCCGAAGAGCATGCCGAGCTCGACCGGCGAGGGGTTGACCGCGAGCGTGCCCATGGTCGCGAAGACCAGGATGCCGGCATAGAGCCAGGGCTGCGGGATCGCCAGCAGCCGGACCCAGAGCCCGATCAGCGGCAGGTTCAGGATCACCAGCATGACGTTGGCGACGAAGAGCGAGGCGATCAGGCCCCAGACCAGGTCGGGCTTCTCGGCGAAGAGCAGCGGGCCGGGGTTGAGGCCGTATTGCTGGAAGCCGGCGAGCATGATCGCAGCCGTTGCGGAGGTTGGCAGGCCGAGCGTCAGCAGCGGCACCAGCGTGCCGGCGGCGGAGGCGTTGTTGGCCGCCTCCGGTCCGGCGACGCCCTCGATCGCGCCCTTGCCGAATTCCTCCGGATATTTGCAGAGCTTCTTCTCGGTCGAATAGCTGAGGAAGGTCGGAACCTCGGCGCCGCCTGCTGGCAGCGCGCCGATCGGGAAGCCGAAGGCGGTGCCGCGCAGCCAGGGTGCCCAGGAGCGCTTCCAGTCCTGCTTGCTCATCCAGAGCGAGCCCTTGATCGGGATGATCTCTTCCGGCTCGCGCCAGCGCTTCGAGGCGACGTAGAGCGCTTCGCCCACGGCGAACAGGCCGACTGCCAGCGTCGTCACCTCGACGCCGTTGAGCAGTTCCGGCACGCCGAAGGTCAGACGCGCCTGGCCGGTCAGCTTGTCGATGCCGATGAGCCCGAGCAGCATGCCGAGGAACAGGCTGGTCAGGCCGCGCAGGGGGGAATCGCCGAAGGTCGCGGACACCGTGACGAAGGCGACGATCATCAGGGCGAAATAGTCCCAGGGTCCGAACTTGACCGCGAGCTCGACCAGCCAGGGCGCCAGGAAGGCGAGGCCGATCGTGGCGATCAGGCCGGCGACGAACGAACCGATCGCCGCCGTCGCCAGGGCCGGGCCGCCGCGGCCGGCCTTGGCCATCTTCGAGCCTTCGAGCGCGGTCGCGAGCGAGGCACTCTCGCCGGGAGCGTTGAGCAGAATCGCGGTGGTCGAGCCGCCATACATGCCGCCATAGTAGATGCCGGCGAACATGATCAGCGAGCCGGCCGGATCGAGCTTGAAGGTGACCGGCAGCAGCAGTGCCACGGTGAGCGCCGGGCCGATGCCGGGCAGCACGCCGACGGCGGTGCCGAGGAAGACGCCGATCAGGCAGAACAGCAGCTTGGAGGGCTCGAGGGCGACGGAGAAGCCGTTGGCGAGCGAGAGCAGGGTTTCCATGTGTGTGCTCCTTCAGCTCAGCAGCGCTTCGAGCGGCCCGGCCGGCAATGACAGGGTCAGGAGCTTGAGGAAGACCACATAGATGATGGTGCCGAGCACCGCCCCGATGACGATGTCGACAACAAGCGCATCGCGTCCGAAGCCGCGCGCCGTGCAGGCGAAGATGATCGCGGTGGCGATGATGAAGCCGCCGCCGAGCGCGATGCAGGCGACGAGCCCGACCAAGCCGCCGATGATCCAGAGCAGAGCTTTGCGGTCGGCCTCTTCCGGCTTCGGCAACCCGTCCTTGAAGGCAACGATGAAGTGCGCCAGCCCGAGTACGGTGAGGCCGATGCAGACGACATAGGGCATCGCCGTTGGCCCGACCCCATAGTTCGAGGTGATCGTCTGGCGCGAGGCGTCGAAGGCGACGATCGCCGCTGCCGCCAGGAGAAGGAGCCCGACGACGAGGGCGGGGCGGTCGAAGGAGCGGGACATGGGCGCGGCCGTCTGGCTGGAGCAAAGGTGAAAAAGGGCGGACGGCCTTGCGGCAGCCCGCCCTCGTCGACGTCTCAGGGCCTCACTTCACCAGGCCGACATCCTTCATCACCTTCTCGACGCGGACTGTCTCGGTCTTCAGGAAGCTGTCGAACTCGGCTGCGCCGAGATAGGCGTCATCCCAGCCGCGGGCCTTGAGGATCTCGGTCCATTCCTTCGACTTGACCAGCTTTTCGACCGCGCCGGAGAGATCCTTCTTCTGCGCGTCGCTGAGGCCGGGGGGAGCAACGACCGAGCGCCAGTTCAGGAGCTCGAGGTTGACGCCACCTTCCTTCAGGGTCGGGGCATCCGGAGCGTTCTCCAGGCGCTTGCTGGCGCTGACGCCGATCACGCGCAGCTTGCCGGCCTTGATCTGGCCTTCGAACTCGCCATAGCCCGAGATGCCAGCGGTCACGCGGCCGCCCAGCATGGCGGCAAGCGCTTCGCCGCCGCCCGAGAACGGGATGTAGTTGATCTTCTTCGCGTCGCCGCCGGCGGCTTCCGCGAAGAGGGCGGCGAGGATGTGGTCGGCGCCGCCGGCCGAGCCGCCGGCCCAGGTCACCTTGGCCGGATCGGCCTTGACGCGGTCGGCAAGGTCCTTGGCGTTCTTGACCGGCGAATCCGTCGGCACGACGATGACCAGCGCCTCGGCCGTGAGCCGTGCGATCGGTGTGGTCTGCGTCAGGTTCACCGGCGATTTGTTGAGCAGGATCGCGCCGACCATCACGAAGCCGTTGACCATCAGCTGGTGGCCGTCGCCCTTGGCGCCGATCAGCTGGGCGAGGCCGATGGTGCCGCCGGCGCCGGTGACGTTGGTGACCTGGACGCTCTTGGCGATGCCGGCGGCCGTCAGCGCCTGCTGCATCGAGCGCGCCGTGCCGTCCCAGCCGCCGCCCGGGGCTGCCGGAGCCATGATCTTCAGTTCCATCTGGGCGAAGGCGGCCGTGGTGAGGCCTGCGAGCGCGACGGCGGCTACGGCCCCGCGCTTGATGAAGGACGTCAGCATAGTTACCTCCCTGATGGCACGCTGCGGGCGCACCGATTGTTGACGCTCGCCTGTGGCACCGCATCGGACCGCGGATCAATTGCGCCTGATTGCATAATCACAAGTCAAGATGTTTCGCCTGAGAGGCCTGCGAGCGCACGAAAATTCGACAAGTAACCGCGGCCGGCGTCGCCAAAGGTCGTAAGCCTCTACCGCGCATTCCGTTCGGCCGGCTCCAGCCTCCCCGCAAAAGCGGTGCTCACATCTGCGGAACATGCTCTAGGCGCGGCATGCCCCATCGCGTAAGCCCCAGCACATGAGTCAGACCTCTCCGTCAGCCCATTCGGATGCGTCACCGTCGCGTGCAGGCGAGCCGGCGGCAAGCCGAGGCCTTCGCGTCGCCGGCGGGGTCTGCCTCGTGCTGATGCCGCTTGCGATGTGGCTGGCGAACCGCTCCGCGCCGCTGATGCTCGGCCTCGCCGCCGCGGCTTTCCTTGGTGCGGCGCTGTTGTCGGAGCCGGCGGGTGCGAGCATCGCGCGCCTGCGTCGGCTGCTCACAGCGCAGGTGGCGCTTGCAATCGCCGCCTTCCTCGCCTGGGCCTTGATCTCGATCGGCTGGAGCCACAAGCTTTCTGGGTCCCTGCAGGCCTGGGGAGAACTGGTCCTGCCGATTGGGTTCGCGCTAGCGATCGCGGCGTCCGGGCAATGGCGGCCGACGCTGCCCCTTTTGCGCGCGCTTGCCTTGGCCATCATCGCCGCCGCTGTACTCGTAATGATCGAACTCGCCTCCGGTCTGTCCCAGCGCGCCGCGCTCGGCACCGGCAAGATGATGAGTTTCGTCTTCAACCGCCCGGCGATCGTCCTCCTCTTGCTCGCCGTACCGACTGCCCACGCGCTCTGGTCGCGGTCGGCGGGGTGGCTCGACCGCGTCCTGGCCGCCTTGCTGGCGGCTGCCGTCGTCGTCTTTGTCTTCCGCTCGGAAAGCGAGGCCGCCAAGCTCGGCGCGCTCGTGTTGATCCTCTGCTGGGCCTTCGCCGCCATCGTGCCGCGTGTCGCGCTCGCGGCGACCGCGCTCGCCTTCGTCCTGACCATGGCGATCGCCCCGTGGCTCGGTCCAATCGCCGAAAAGCTGGTGCCGTCCTTCGTGCTCAATCGGCTTGATGTCATGAGCGCCCAGGCGCGTATCGACATCTGGGACAGTTTCGGCGAGGTGGCGCGAGCCCGGCCGATCGCCGGCGCCGGCTTCGGCACTTCGGCGACCATGCATGAACACAAGGTGGCGGCGGAGGTTTCGGCTGAGCATAGGGTGTTGCTGGGGGTGGGCCATCCGCACGACATGCCCCTGCAGGCCTGGGCGGAGACCGGTGTCATCGGCGCTGGCCTGCTGACGCTCGCCGGCCTTTTGCTGCTTGCTCGGCTGCGGCAGTTGCCAGCCGTGGAGCTGGCGCCGCGCCTCGCCATCTTCACCGCGGCGTTCTCGATCGCAACCGTCGGACACGGGGCCTGGCAAGGCTGGTGGATCGCCGGGCTCGGCGCCGCCACTCTCTGGTTCGCTATGGATGCCGCGCCGCGGCAGGGAGACGCTCATGGCTGAGTTCAACGTCGATCTCTTCGTCATCGGCGCGGGATCGGGCGGTACGCGCGCCGCCCGCATCGCCGCCGGCCATGGTGCCCGCGTGATGATCGCCGAGGAGGACCGCATCGGCGGCACCTGCGTCATCCGCGGTTGCGTGCCGAAGAAGCTCTTCGTCTATGCCAGCCGCTTCGCCGACGAGTTCGAGGATGCCGCTGGCTTTGGTTGGAACATCGGCAAGCCGGAATTCGACTGGCCGACGCTGCGCGATGCCGTCGCCAATGAGGTGACGCGGCTCTCCGGCCTCTATCGCAAGGGGCTCGACGCCGCGATGGTCGAGATTCGCGAGGAGCGCGCCGTCGTCGAAGGGCCGCATGCGGTCCGGCTCCAGAAGAGCGGCAAGGTGGTCAGCGCCCGCCATATCCTTGTCGCCACCGGCGGTCATCCGGCCTTCGAGCCGCCGATCCCCGGCGGCGAGCTCGGCATCTCCTCGAACGAGGTCTTCCATCTGCCGAGCCTGCCCAAGCGCATGCTCGTCGTCGGCGGCGGCTACATCGCCCTCGAATTCGCCAGCGTCTTCGCGCGGCTCGGCGTCGCGGTCACGCTGCTGCATCGCGGCGACAATGTCCTGCGCGGCTTCGACGAGGATCTGCGCTCGCGCCTGCGCGATGCGCTCGGCCATGCCGGCATCACGCTGCGTCTTGGCTGCACGGTCAATCGCATCGAGTTGCTGCCGGACGGCTCGCGCCGCGCTCATTGCGCCCATGGCGCGCCGATCGATGCGGATGTCGTCCTCGTCGCGACAGGGCGCCGTCCGAACACGGCCGGGCTCGGCCTCGAGGCGGCCGGTGTCAAGCTCGGCCCGACCGGCCAAGTCCTGGTCGATGCCGCCTCGCTCTCCAATGTCCAATCGATCGCTGCTGTCGGAGACGTCACCGACCGCGTCAACCTGACTCCTGTCGCGATCCGCGAGGGCCACGCCTTCGCCGACTCGACCTTCGGCGGCAAGCCATGGACGGTCGACCATGCGCTCGTCGCGTCGGCCGTATTTACCACGCCGGAGCTCGGCAGTGTCGGTCTCACCGAGCAGCAGGCGCTGGCGACGGGCCGTCAGCTGCGCATCTTCGAGACCGGCTTCCGGGCAATGAAGGCGACGATCTCGGGCCGCGACGAGCGCATCTACATGAAGCTCGTCGTCGATGCCGAGACCGACCGGGTCGTTGGCGTCCACATCCTCGGCCATGACGCCGGCGAGATCGTCCAGTCGGTCGCGATCGCCGTCACCATGGGTGCGACCAAGGCCGATTTCGATCGGACCGTCGCGCTGCATCCGAGCGCGGCCGAGGAACTCGTCACTATGCGCACGCCGCGCAAGAGTGCGCTCTGAACAGTATCAGCCGCCGCGGTCTGCGCGGCTGCTGTCATAAATCAGGCTTGCATCATTGAGGCCGAGATCGCGCGCCATGTGAGGGCTCAGGCCCTCCTGGTCGAGGCGATCGTCGAGCGCGACCAGACGACTGCGCCGGAATTGCCGAATGCGGGCCAAGGTGGCACGCAGCGCAGGCATAAGGCTGACATATCCAATATTCCTGCTAACTTCGGCCGACATGAGGCGGCTCCCGCGGCGGGTTTCGATTGCGCTCAGGGATGCCGCCGATCGGTCTCGAGGACAAACCGGATTTCACGCCCGATACATAAGGTCTACTGATGAATGACCTGGCGACAGGCCTGCCGCCGCTGAGCGCGGTCCGCGCCTTCGAGGCGGCGGCGCGCCATGGCAGCTTCACTCGTGCCGCGGTCGAGCTCGGCATGACGCAGGCGGCGGTGAGCTATCAGATCAAGCTGCTGGAGGAGCGCCTCGGCCTCCCACTATTCCAGCGCCAGGCGCGCCGGGTCGTCCTGACCGAGGCGGGCGACCGCCTGGCGTCGTCGGTAATGGATTCCTTCGATGGATTGCGCGCGGCTTTCGCCGCGGTGACGCAGACGGCCGAGGGCGTGCTCTCGATCCAGGCGCTGCCGACCATTGCCTCGAACTGGCTGGTGCCGCGCCTCGGCCTGTTTCAGTGCGAGAATCCTGGGCTGGCGGTGAGGATGGTCACGCAGGTCGGCCCGCACGATCCGCAGCGCGACGATTGCGACGTTGCCATCCACCGTGGCGGCGGTCAGTGGCCAGGGTTGGAGGCGCACTGGCTGATGAAGAGCGAGTTCACCCCGCTTTGTGGGCCGAACCTGTTTCGCGATCTTGGCCGGCCGCCGCAGCCTTCCGACCTGCTGGGTGTGAACCGCATCGGAAAGACCGAGGCCTGGGATCGCTGGTTCGCAGCCGCTGGCGTCAATTCCGAGGCGACGTCGGTAGAGCCGCGCTTTGACCTCGCCGTGCAGCAGCTCGAAGTGACGGCCGCGCTCGCCAGCAATGGCGCGGCCATGTGCTCGCCGATCTTCTTCCGGCGCGAGCTTTGCGAAGGGCTGCTGATCCAGCCCTTCGACCTTATGCTCGCTGGCGGCCACGACTATTGGCTGACCTACCCGGTGCGGCGCCGGACGGCACGCAAGATCAGCCTGTTCCGCGACTGGCTGCTGGAGCAGGCGCGCGAACTCCCGGCTATTTCGTCAGGCCCTTCTTCGCCAGCCAGTCCTGAATCAGCTGCGCGACGGAAAGATTATTCTTGTCCAGCATGAGCATGTGCGAATTGCCCTTGATGCCGACGGTGGGCAGGTTGACGACCTCGACCGAGCCGCCGGCGGCGCTGATCTTGTCGCCGAAATCGGTCGCGGTCTTGCGGATCGTCGGCCAGCGCGCGTCCTGCTCGATATAGTCGCCGAACACCATCAGGACGGGGATGTCCTTCAGCGCCGCTGCCTTGGCCGGGTCGCCGATGCCGGCCGGCTCGACCGCGATCAGCGCCTTGACCTTGTCGGGCCGAGCCTGCGCCACCTTGAAGCCGAACTGGCCGGACTGGCTGTGGAAGGCGATCACGCAGGGGCAGACCTTGTCGACCTCGGCGATATAGGCGTCGATGATCATCTGGTCGGTGGAGGTCCAGCGCGGCACGATCTGCTTGACGAAGTTGTCGTAGCCTTCGGCCGGGAACTGGCTGCCTGGCAGGTATTTGCGCTTGGCCGCATCGCCGTCATAGCCGCCGCTCGCACCGATGCGGAAGCGCTCGAACGGATTCGCCGTGGTCAGGAACACCGGCTCGCCAGGGATCACGTCGGGATACATCGCCCAGCCCGAGCGCCCGCGCTCGACCGCGTCGGAGTTGTAGACCGACCAGCCCTTGCGCAGGAAGAATTCGAGCCAGCCCTGGCGCCCGTCAGGCGTCGTCTCGTAATTGACGCCGGTCATGCCGCCGCCATGCCAGAGCAGGAGCGGCACGCTGCCTTTCTCGTTCTGAGGCAGGAAGTACTGCACATACATCTGCCCGGTCTGGTAGGTGCCGTTCGGGTCGACGCGGGCCGGCGTGCCGCCCGGGGTGAACACGACGTCCTTGACCGGCCGGCCGGAGAGCTCGACCAGCTTGCCGCCGACATGGAAGGAGCCCATTCCCCGCAGCGAGATCGGCTCCTGCGCCTGCTGGGCCTGTGCCGATCCAAGGCTGCATGCCAGGCCGAAAGCGGCCGCCAGAATATGACGCTTCATGGTCCCTCCCGTCGCCGCAATGGGCGTTATTGATGCGCGGCCATCTTCAGCCGCGCCGCGCGGGCGAGACAATGGTCTTTGCGGGCAGGTGTGAAATGCAAATGCCGGAGCGATTGATGCAAGCAGTGCATCAAACTGCGCGCTGCCTCAATCCGCCTTGCCGAGATAGGCGGTCGCGTCGATCTCGACGAGGCAGTCGGGCGAGCCCAGCCCGTTGACGATGCAGGAGACGCGGTGCAGCGGCTCTTCCGCGAAATTCGCGAAATAGACCTCGTTCATCGGCTCCCAATAGGTCCGCTCGGTGACGTAGACCGTGCACTTGACGATATCCTTCAGGCCCGCCCCGGCTTCCTCGAGCAGGGCCCTGATGTTGTCGATGCATTGCTGGGTCTGCCGCCTTGCGTCGCCGATCGCGTATTTGCCCTGCAGATCGGCGCCGACGCAGCAGACGAACATGAAGTCGCCGGCGATCGTCGCCTGGGCGAAGGGCAGCCGGCTCTTGTAGACGCGGTCCGACGAAACGCTGCGCTTGGGCATGGGGCTGTCCTGTCTTGGGGGGGCGGTTGAATCAACGTCCGAACGCGTTGAATCGGTCGCTGAAGTGCCTGAATCCATGTTGCAGTGGGTGGTGCCAATCGCTTGATGGGATTCGCAATTTCGCGCTCTGGCATGCCGTCCTTGCCGTAACGGTGGCCAGCAGCCATTTGCGGGTGTATAGGCCCCCCTTCGCGCCAAGATGAGGTTAACGGCAGGCGCGACGTCTGAAATCAGGAGCAGTACCCATGTCCGAGCGGTGGACGCCCGATAGCTGGAGGGCAAAGCCCGTCCAGCAGATGCCGGAATATCCGGATCAGGCAGCCTTGAAGGCGGTTGAGCAGCAGCTCGCCGGCTTTCCGCCGCTGGTTTTTGCAGGCGAGGCGCGCAAGCTCAAACGGGCGTTGAGCAAGGTCGCTGCCGGTGAGGCCTTCCTCCTCCAGGGTGGCGATTGCGCTGAAAGCTTCGCCGAGCACTCGGCCGACAATATCCGCGACTTCTTCCGGCTGTTCCTGCAGATGGCGGTGGTGCTGACCTTTGCCGGTGGCTCGCCAGTGGTGAAGATCGGCCGTATCGCCGGCCAGTTCGCCAAGCCGCGTTCGACCCCGACCGAGACGATCGGCGGTGTCGAACTGCCGAGCTACAAGGGCGACATCATCAACGACAACGAGTTCACGGCCGAGTCCCGGATTCCGGACCCGCGCCGTCAGCTCGAGGCCTACAGGCAGTCGGCGGCGACGCTGAACCTGCTCCGTGCCTTCGCGACCGGCGGCTACGCCAATCTCGACCAGGCGCATCGCTGGATGCTCGGCTTCGTCAAGGATTCGCCGGCCTCGCATCGCTACCAGGAGGTGGCCGAGCGCATCACCGAGGCGCTCGACTTCATGCGCGCCATCGGCGTCGATCCCGAGACGCATCCCGAGATGCGGACCACGGATTTCTACACCAGCCACGAGGCGCTGCTACTCGGCTACGAGCAGGCGATGACGCGCACCGACTCGACCACCGGCGAATGGTACGACACCTCAGGCCATATGGTCTGGATCGGCGATCGCACCCGCCAGCTCGACCATGCCCATGTCGAGTTCTTCCGCGGCATCAAGAACCCGATCGGCCTGAAATGCGGCCCCTCGACCACGGTCGATGGCTTGCTCAAGCTGATCGATGTGCTCGATCCGCAGAACCAGGCCGGCCGCCTGACGCTGATCGGCCGCTTCGGCGCCGACAAGGTCTTCGACCACCTGCCGGCTCTGGTGCGCGCCACCAAGCGGGAAGGGCGCAACGTCGTCTGGTCATGCGATCCGATGCACGGCAACACCGTCAAGGCGGCGAGCGGCTACAAGACCCGGCCCTTCGATCTGATCCTGACCGAGGTGAAGAACTTCTTCGCCGTCCATCAGGCGGAAGGGACGCATGCCGGCGGCCTGCACCTCGAAATGACCGGCAAGAACGTCACCGAATGCACCGGCGGCGCTCGCGGCATGACCGACGCCGATCTCAACGACCGCTATCACACGGTCTGCGATCCGCGCCTCAATGCCGAGCAGGCACTGGAACTCGCCTTCCTCGTCGCCGAGCTGGTCAAGCGCGAGCGCGCCGGCCGGGCGCGGCCGGAGGCCGAAGCCGCGGAGTGATCTCGGCGATACAGCCAACGAAACAGGGCCGCAGCAACGCTGCGGCCCTGTTTCGTTTGGAGGATCGCGTTCTTCAGAACTTCAGCGCGGCGGCGACACGGCCGGTGTTGACCGTCGTCGTGGTGCCCTCGATCTCGGCGAAGCGGATGATCTGGTACTCGGCGCGCAGGAACAGGTTGTCGGTGAGGGCCCAGTCGACGCCAGCGCCGGCGCTGAGGCCGAAGGCGTAGGTGTTCTTCTTGCTGCCACCAACTACGGATGGATTGGCTGGTGTGTAACCGGTGGCGTAAGAAGCCTCGGTGGCGCCGCTGACCGGATTGGTGCGGGTGAAGAACCAGGTCGACTGGATCGTCGAGCTCGTATTGAAGCGGCCGATCGCGCCGCCGATCGTCGCATAGGGCATGATCCGGCCGTAGGCCCAGCCCATGCGCAGCCGTAGCGTCGCATAGTCATTCAGCTTGGCACTCTGATTAGAGGTCATCCGGATATCGTTGACAGCACCGTCCGAAGTGGAAGTGCGCCGTCCGATATAGTCGTTGACGCTGTAATTGTGCCCCGAGCGCGTGTAGTCGGCCTCGAAGCCGAGAACGACGTCGTCGAACAGGTAATTGTAGCCGACGATGCCGAAGAATTGCGCGCCGCTGTCGCGTTTTTCCGGCAGATTCCCGACCCAGGAACCCAAATCGTTCTCCGCGCCGAGCGCGGTATTGCGGAAGGCGTAGTTCGCGAGGGCAGCCATACCCTCGCCGGGCTTGAATTTCGTGTCGGAGACGCCGGCGCCGCCGCCGAGATAGAAGCCGGACCAGTCGAAGCGGCCACCGCCGAACATCGGCGGCGGCTCCACAGGCTGCTCGATCTGCGAACCCCTGAGATAGTCGGCGCCTTGCGCCGCCTGCGGCACCGCCAGCGTGCAGGCGATTGCGACGACCGGGGCGAGGGTGGCGATAGATCCAGCACGCATCGCGTGTCTCTCCGAACGGTGGCCAGCACGATGGTTGCACTGCCCGGAGATGATTCATGCCGGGTTAACCCTAATGTCGGGTTAATGGATTGCCGATCCGATCATCCTCGATCAGACATCCGCCCGCGGTCAGGACGCGCGATTCCCGGCTGCGAGGAGAGGGCGGATGATCCGGCACATCGTATTCTTCACGGCCAGGCGCGCCGATGATGTCGGCCTGGTCCAGCGCCTGCTCGGTCGCCTCGGCGAGATCCCGCACGCACTTGCCTTCGAGGTCGTGGCCAACGCCAGAATCGATCCGATCGGCAACGAGATCGACATCGTCGTCTATGGCGAGTTCGCCGATGAGGCCGCGCTCGCCGCCTGGAAGGCGCATCCGATCTATGACGAGACGACGCAGGCGGTGCGTCCCTTGCGCGAATTGCGCTACTCGGCCGATTTTCGCTCAGTGCTTGTCTGACCTGCCCTTGCGAAAACGCAGGGGCGGGCAGGGCGCCGGCCCGTTGCTGGCGCGCCGGCCGCAAGCTACATCCGGAGCATGACCACGACTTCTCTTCGCCTGGCGCTCGCCCAGCTCAACCCGATCGTCGGCGATGTCGCCGGCAATGCCGACAAGGTGCGCGCCGCCCGCCGCGAGGCGGCTGCCGGCGGGGCCGAACTCGTGATGTTCCCCGAGCTCTTCCTCTCGGCCTACCCGCCGGAGGATCTGGTGCTGAAGCCGGCCTTCCAGGACGCTTGCCGCAAGGCCTGCGAGGAGCTTGCCCGCGAGACCGCCGATGGTGGCCCGGCCGTGCTGCTCGGCCTGCCCTGGCTCGAGGATGGCAAGCTCTACAACGCCTATGTACTGCTCGACGGCGGCCTGATCCAGTCGGTGCGCTTCAAGGTTGACCTGCCGAACTACGGCGTCTTCGACGAGAAGAGGGTGTTCGAGCCCGGCCCGCTGCCCGGCCCGGTCGTCTTCCGCAACCATGTCCGCCTGGGCATTCCGATTTGCGAGGACATCTGGGGCGAGGAGGTCGTCGAGTGCATCGCCGAGACCGGCGGCGAAATCTTGCTGGTTCCCAACGGCTCGCCCTTCCGTCGTGGTGTGATCGAGGAGCGGCTCAACGTCGCCGTCGCCCGCGTCGTCGAGAGCGGCCTGCCGATGGTCTATCTCAACCAGCTCGGCGGCCAGGACGAGCTTGTCTTCGAGGGCGCCTCCTTCGTGCTCAATGCCGACCGCAGCTTCGCGCACCAGCTGCCGGCCTTCCGCGAGACGATCGCGATCACGCAATGGGAGCGTGGGCCCGACGGCTGGCGCTGCCTGCCCGGCGAGGTCGCCCCGGTCGAGAGTGGCGACGAGGCCGATTACGCCGCCTGCGTTCTGGGCCTGCGCGACTATGTTGAGAAGAACCGCTTCCCCGGCGTCGTGCTCGGCCTCTCCGGTGGCATCGATTCGGCTATCTGTGCCGCTATCGCGGTCGATGCGCTAGGCGCGGAACGCGTGCGCTGCGTGATGATGCCCTATCGCTTTACCTCGCAGGAGAGCCTCGACGACGCCAGGAAATGCGCCGACGCGCTCGGTGTACGCTACGAGATCGTACCGATCGCCGAGCCGGTCGAGGGCTTCGAGCAGGCACTGGCCGAGCTCTTTGCCGGCACCAATCGCGGCATCACCGAGGAGAACCTGCAGAGCCGTGTCCGCGGCACGCTCCTGATGTCGATCTCGAACAAGTTCGGGCCGATGGTGGTGACGACCGGCAACAAGTCGGAGATGTCCTGCGGCTACGCCACGCTCTATGGCGACATGAACGGCGGCTACAACCCGATCAAGGATCTCTACAAGACCGAGGTCTTCCGCCTCTCGGCCCTGCGCAACCGCTGGAAGCCGGCGGGCGCGCTCGGGCCGGATGGCGAGGTGATCCCCGAGAACATCATCATCAAGCCGCCTTCAGCCGAACTGCGCGAGAACCAGAAGGATCAGGATTCGCTGCCGCCCTATGAGGTGCTCGACGACATCCTCGCCTGCCTGATCGAGCACGAGATGCGCCTCGCCGACATCGTCGCGCGCGGCCACGATCTCGAGACGGTGCAGAAGGTCGAGCGCCTGCTCTATCTCGCCGAGTACAAGCGGCGGCAGGCGGCGCCGGGCGTCAAGGTCACCCGCAAGAACTTCGGCCGCGACCGGCGCTACCCGATCGTCAACCGCTTCCGCGATTCCGGCGAGCCGGCGCACCAGCTGGACCGGTCGCTGGTCAAGGGCGTCGGCAAGGCCGGTGGCGAGAGCTTCGACTTTTAGAGCCAGAACCCGCCGATCTGGTTCGCCGTTGGATTGGCGATGCAGGCGGTCATCCGGTCGAGCCAGATGCGTTGGTATTTGGCGTTGAGCCCGTGCTGGGTGTCGATGTCGTAGCGGCGCTGGATCAGCTTGACCCGCTTATTGATGTGCAGATTGACGAGGCTGGTGAGCTGCGTCACCAGCCCGCCGATAGTCGGGGCGCGGGCGATGGTGAGCTGGTGCGCCAGCGCCCGGCAGACGACGAAGCCGACATCGTAGTGAAACTGCTCATGCGCCAGCAGGCCCGCGTCCAAAGTCACGCCGATCCTGACCTGTGCGTTCGGCCAGACCTCGATGTCGTTGGGCACGCCGAAGGCATAGTCGGTCCCGACCATGCGGGCGCCCTTGTCGAAGATTTCGTACTCGAAGGCAGTGTAGGCGTCCTGGACCGTGCCGTCCGCCGGGTCCATCACCACCGGCACCTGCAGGAAGTCGCCGGCCTTGAGCTTGATCGGCAGGCGCGAGGCGCTGACCACGACGCCGGCCGGCGCGGGGTTGTTGGCCATGTGCAGGAAGGTCTTGCCGCCCGGGTCGACCCGGGAGTCGGGGCTCGGCATCTTCAGGAAGACCTGCTGGTAGCGCTTGATCCCGCCTCTGGTCAGCGGCCCGCAATCGCCGTCGACCTCGAGCAGGTCGATGCCGAGCGCGGCCGTATGCGGATTGATCATCGCCTGGACCAGGCGGGTATCTGGAGCCGTGTTCTTGCCGCCGAACCCGACCGAAGCCGTGATGCTCATCCTCGCCTCCCAGCGCAGATAGCGACCGTCCCGCCGCCTTCTAACCTTGCGTCAATCTGAGCGCTTGTCGATCTCCTTCCGCCAGGGCTGTGCGATGCCCTTGCCCTCGCGCCGTTCCCGCGCGACAAGCGGCCGGTCATGACCACACCCTTCGTCCGCACCGCCCCGTCGCCGACCGGCCATCTGCACATCGGCAATGCCCGCTCGCTGATGTTCAACTGGCTCTTCGCCAAGCGCCATGGCGGGCGCTTCCTGCTGCGTTATGACGACACCGACCAGGCGCGCTCGAAGCCGGAATTCGCCGATGCGATCGCCGAGGACCTTGGCTGGCTCGGCGTCGTGCCTGACGCCAGCATCAAGCAGTCGGAGCGGATCGCGCTCTACGACGCCGCGGCCGACAAGCTGCGCGCCGCTGGCCGCCTCTACCCCTGCTATGAGAGCGCCGACGAGCTCGATCGCAAGCGCAAGCGCCAGCTCGCCCGTGGCTTGCCGCCGGTCTATGATCGCGCCGGCCTGAAGCTGACTGTCGAGGAGCGCGGAAAGCTCGAAGCCGAAGGCCGCAAGCCGCATTGGCGCTTCCTGCTCGACTGGGAGGAGATCGGCTGGGACGATCTCGTCCGCGGCCCGTCGCATGTCGACTGCGCCTCGCTCTCCGATACGGTGCTGGTCCGCGAAGACGGCACCTATCCCTACACGTTGCCCTCGGTCGTCGATGACCTCGACATGGGCATCACCCATGTCATCCGCGGCGAGGACCACGTCACCAACACCGCCGTGCAGATCCAGATCATGCAGGCGCTCGGTGGCACACTGCCCACCTTCGGCCACCACAACCTGCTGACCACCGCGAGCGGCGAGGGCCTGTCGAAGCGCCTCGGCCATCTCTCGCTCCGGGGTCTGCGCGAATCCGGCATCGAGGCACTGGCGGTGGCGGCGCTGGCCGTGCTGACCGGCTCCTCCGATGCGGTTCGACCGGTCTCGACCCTCGACGAGCTCGCTGGCCTCGTCGATCTCGCCCATGTCTCGCGCGCTCCGGCCAAGTTCGACGAGCACGAACTGGAGACGCTCTCCGCCCGCACCTTGCACCAGCTGGATTTCGCGACGGTCGAGGAGCGGCTGAAGCAACTCGCTATTCCGGCGAGCGAGCCGTTTTGGCTTGCCATACGCGGCAATCTCGCCCGGCTCTCGGGCGCCAAAGATTGGTGGACAGTGGTCGAGGGGCCGCTCGAACCGCACGTCGCCGACAAGGCCTTCGCGGCTCAGGCGGCGGAGCTGTTGCCGTCGGAGCCTTTCGATCAGACGACCTGGAAGAGCTGGACGCAAGCCGTGGCGGCCGCGACGGGCGCCAAGGGCAAGGCGCTGTTCATGCCGCTGCGCCAGGCCCTGACCGGCCTCGACCACGGCCCGGAGCTGGCGGCGCTGCTGCCGCTGATAGGGCGGGAGAAGGCGCTGAAGCGGTTAGCTGGCGAGAAGGCTTGATCGCCGTCAGGTCTTGCCGAACGTCGCACCCAGCTCCTCGATATCGAGGTCCCGTTCCAGTTCGTGCAGAGTCTCGTCATCGATGTCGCCGGCGCGGTGCAATCGGATGAGCTCGCCGCGCCCGGTGGCGATCGCCGCCAGGATCACATCGAAATGGGCGTTGAACAGGGGCGTGTAGTGCTCCGTGCGCTCGGCATAGTCGACGATGACCTTGCTCCTGCGCTGATAGCGTTCCAGCAGGCTGGGATGGACCAGGTTGCCCTCGCCATCATAGGCCAGGCCTTCGACGGTTACCAGTTGCGCCTGGGACATGGCAGCTTCGGCCTGGCTCATGGTCATGCGCGCCTTGTAGGACACCGGCTCTGTCAGCTTCGCCCAGGCGATAACGCGGCCCAGCGTCGTCCCCTGGATCAGCACGGTGCCGAGAATGACGGCGAACGCGGTCACCAGGATGAAGTCGCGGCCGGGGAAGCCTTCGGGGATGCTGAGTGCCAGGGCCAGCGTGACCACGCCGCGAACGCCGGCCCAGCTCAGCACGACCGAGCCGCGGGCACCGAGCGGGGTGTAGGGCTCGAGCCCCAGGACATTGCAGAACCTGATCACCAGATCTGAGCCGAACACCCAGGCGAAGCGCGCCAGGGTGAGCGCGATCAGGATCGCGAGGATCGGCCATCCCATCGTCGCGAACATCTCGCCGAAACCGCCTCCGCGCTCCACGACGCCGCGCAGGGACAAGCCGATCAGGATGAAGACGGAGGCCTCCATCAGGAAGATCATCACGGTCCAGAACGATGTGCCGCGCATGCGTATCGCGGCCGAGAAGACAGTGTGCTGGTGCCAGCCTGCGATCAGCCCGGCGGTGACGGTGGCGATGACGCCGGAGACATGAAGTATTTCGCCGAGCAGATAGGATGTCCAGGACAACAGGGCCGTCGCAGCGATGACGAGGTATTCGTCGCCTAGGCGTCGCACGAGCAATACCCAGGCCGTGCCGACGGCTGCGCCGATGAGGGCGCCGCCGAACGCCAGCAGGAAAAAGCTACCCACCGCGTCGACCGCGCTGAAGGCGCCGGTAGCAGCGGCGGCGATGGCGAAACGGAAGAGCACCAGGCCGCTCGCATCGTTGAGCAGGCTCTCGCCTTCGAGCAGGATCTGCAGGCGCCGGGGCAGCTTGACCCGTTGCAGCACGGCGCGGGCGGAAATCGCATCGGGCGGCGAGACGATCGCGCCGAGCGCCGCGCATGCCGCCCAGGGCAGTGACGGGAACAGGAGATGGGTCACCACCGCGACGACGGCGGTGGTGAAGAGCACGGCGCCGACGGCGAGCGAGGCGATGCCGATCAGATGGCGGCGCAGGCGACGCAGTGCGATCGACCAGGCACCGTCCATGAGCAGCGGGGGCAGGAAGATGACGAGCACCAGCCCGGGATCGATCGCGATGGCGGGCAGGCCCGGCAGGAAGGCGAGCAGGCCACCGCCGGCAAGCAGCGCCACCGAGGGAGGCAATCTCAATTTATGGGCGGCGTAGTGCAGCGCGATGATCGCGGCGAACATCCCGATCACCAGCTCGAACAACTGCGTCGCTGCCATGTGCCTCCGCCCTGATACGGCTTTCGTCATGGTAGACCGTATTACAGGATGGGGTCGGTCGAAACGCAATCGCCCCATGGCTCGGGTAGGGCCGGGCGCGATAAAGCATTTTTACGACGTGAGGGGCCGGCGGCAGCGGCCTGGATCGCCTCCGGGCTTGCGGTCCCTGAAGCCAGCGATGCGGCTCAGCTCACTCGTGCCGGTGCATCGCCGACTCGTGCTTGGTGTCGCGCATCGTCGAATAGACCAGCAGCGAGATGAAGATCACCGCCGAGAGGTAGTAGTAGAACCACTGCTCGTGGCCCTGCTGCTTGAAGAACAGGGCGATCGCCGGGGCGGTGCCGCCGAAGATCGAGACGGTCAGCGCATAGGGCACGGCGACGCCGGTGGCGCGGATCGAAGTCGGGAACAGTTCGGCCTTCACCACGGCGTTGATCGAGGTGTAGCCGGCGACGAAGAGCCAGGCCGCCGAGATCAGCAGGAAGGCGGTCCAGGGCGACTTGGTCTGTTCCAGCGCCGACAGGATCGGCACGGTGAGCAGCGTTCCGGCGACGCCGAAGAAGATCAGCAGCGGCTTGCGGCCGATCCGGTCGGACAGCATGCCGTAGAGCGGCTGCAGGATCGAGGCGAAGATCAGCGAGCCGGCGATGACATAGGTGGTGACGATGTCGGAGAGGCCGACCGTCTGCTTCACGAAGGTCTGCATATAGGTGGTGAAGGTGTAGAAGGCGGCGGTGCCGCCCGCCGTCAGCCCGACCACGATCGCGACCTCGCGCGGGTATTTCAGCAGCCCGCGCAGCGAGCTTTCCTTGGCCGGGCCGGCCTTCTTGGCCTCGTTGAACGCTTCCGTCTCGTGCATGTTCCGGCGCATGAACATGGCGGTGACCGCCAGCATCGCGCCGATCACGAAGGGGATGCGCCAGCCCCATTCCACCAGCTGCTCATGGGTCAGGAAGACATTCTGCAGCAGGAGCAGCACCAGGATCGCGGTGAGCTGCCCGCCGATCAGCGTCACATACTGAAAGCTCGAATAGAAGCCGCGATGGTCGGGATGCGCGATCTCGGTGAGATAGGTCGCGCTCGCCCCGTATTCGCCGCCGAGGCTCAGGCCCTCGATGATCCGGGCCAGCGCCAGAAGAACCGGCGCGGCGAAGCCGATCGTCTCATAGGTCGGCGTCACTGCGATGATCAGCGAGCCGAAGCACATCATCAGCACCGAGACGGTCAATGACAGCCGCCGTCCATAGCGGTCGGCGATATGGCCGAACAGCCAGCCGCCGATCGGGCGCACGATGAAGCCGGCGGCGAACAAGGTCGCGGCGTTGAGCTGCACCACCACCGGATCATGCGAGGGGAAGAACTTGGGCGCGAAATAGAGCGCGAAGGCAGTGTAGGCGTAGAAATCGTACCACTCGACCAGATTGCCGACCGAGCCGATGAAGATCGCCTTCAGGCGGCGCGCGGTATCGGCGACGTCCATGCCGTGAGGGGCGGGGGTGGCGATTGCTGGATCGGACATGGCTCGCTCCGCGTTTGAAAGCCGGCGCGAGCAGCAGCGGGCGCCGGCAGCAGAACGTTGATCTAAACCTTGCGTTCGTTGCTGGTCAGCGATGTGAAATTTGGTCAGAGTTGCTTCCGGCGCATGGCGCGGCCGGGCTGCCTCATGGCCGCGCGGTCGCTCCGACGCCGAGATTGGGAGCGAGGTTCGGCGCGACGATCCGGACCGTGCGGCGCTCGCCGGTGACGCTCTTGCTCTCACGCTTCAGGCCGTCGCCCTGCTGCAGCGTCTTCTCGCCGTCGATCCGCTGGGGCCCGACGCCGGCGGATTCGGTGCTCGCGGTCGGCACGTTGGTGTCCGGCGTCGGCTCGTCGCCCGGGGCGGCCTGAAGCGCGGTCGGCGCCGGGCCGGTCGGTTTGGCCTCCGCTGCGGCGGCATTGGCGGCGCCCTTCTTGCCGCGCTGCGGCTGTTCGGGCTTCGGCCGCGACAGTTCCTGCGAGCGCTGCTCGGTGACGATGATGTCGCCCTTGCGCTGCTCGAGCATCTGCTCGGCGTTCTGCAGCGCCTGGGCCCAGCTCTGGCCCTGCCCTCGGCAGGTGCAGGCGGCGTCGAAGCTGCGGGTGTATTTGAGCGCGTTCGGCAGGGACGAGTAGGGCTGGCCGGTGGTGCGGGCCACCGCGTTCTGGATGTCGCCGCCGCTGCTCATGCCATAGGCCAGCGTCTCGCTGCCGGGGCAGAGCGACTGGCACATCTCGTCCTGGCTCTCGCGTCCGCCCGGGCTGTTGGCGAGCGGGAAGAAGTAGCCGTCGCAACTGCGCACGCAGACCGAATAGGGGCCGCCCTGGCGTGCTCCGCCTTCCGTCGGCTCGGTCGGTTGGTCGGGGTCGAGCTCGGGCAGGGTCGAATCGATCTCGCCGCGGCGCGGCTCGATGCCGAATATCGTCTCGAAGAAGCCGCGCTGCTGCGGCGCCCGGCAATTGTTGTTGATCAGCGCAGCGAGCTGGGCCCGCCGCTGCTCGACACCGCCACCCTGCGCCTGCTGCTGGAGCTGGCCATATTGCTGCTGCAGAGCGCCGAGCTGCGCCCGGATGCCGCCGCATTGCGGGGGCGGCGCCTCGCCGAAGAACAGGAAGCCGCCGCCGCGATCGCAGCCCATCGACCGATACTGGCTTGAGAGCTGCGCCAGCTGGCCGGCGACGCGCTGCGCCGCCTGGGCGGCGCGGGGATCGCCACCGCGCTGGCCTTGCAAGTTCGACAGTTCTGCGCGCCAGTTGTCGCAAGCCGGCGACTGCGCCAAGGCTGCGCCTGTCAACGCGGCGAAAGCCAGCGCCGGAGCGAGCACGCGTCGGAGCGAAGCGAAAATCATCGAAGGCAGAGCTGCTATCCCTGTGACCCGTCCCATGCCGGCGTCGGTCGCCTGCACCGGCAAAGCACATGCTACAAACGCGACGGAACTAAGGAGGCGCGCGTCAGATCGTCCGAGAGAGCCGATTCGACGTGCCGCCCGGAAGGCCTTGCGCATCGCATATCGTGCCATCGGCGGCAAATCCTGCGTTCCCGATCACGGCTTTTTGAGATCAGGCCTCCTCGGTCTGGTAGGCGCCGGCAAGGTGGCGGCCGCGCTCGGTCAGCACCGCCAGCACGCGCTCGAACACCCGTAGCTCCTCAGCCGAGATGCCCTCGATCCAGCGCTCCTCGAAGGCGAGCGCCAGCGGCACGATCTGGGCGTAGATGCGCTGGCCCGCGGGCGTCAGCGCGACGAAGGCCTCGCGCCGGTCGGCCCGGTTCTCGGCTCGTGTCACCAGTCCGCGCTTGTCGAGTTCGGCCACGGCGCGCGAAACCTTGGTCTTGTGCATCTGCGAGAGCTCGCCGATGTCGCGCGAGGTCAATTGCCCGAACTCGCCGAGCTGCGCGATCACCCGCCATTCCGGGATGCCGATGCCGAAGCGTGTGCCGTAGACCCGGCCGAGCCCCCGGCTGGCGAAGAAGCCGACGACGTTCAGCCGGTAGGGCAGAAACTGCTCGAGATGCAGGGTGCGATCGGGAGAGGGCGGCTTTTGTTTCGTTGACATTAGTTGCACATGTAACTAATCGGGGTTGAGCCAAGGCCGCTGAAGGCTGCCGCCGTGATCATCACGCAACGGCAGCGCCTGTCAAAGCGGCCAGCCGTGGAAACGCATCAGGAGGAGGTCCAGCCATGAACGTGCAGACCACGCTTCAGTCGAGCTTCGGCGAGCAGGTCCGGGGCGGCCGCCGCTACATGTCCGGCTTCGGCAATTCCTTCGAGACCGAGAGCCTGCCGGGCGCGCTGCCGATCGGCCGCAACTCGCCGCAGAAGGCAGCCTATGGCCTCTATGCCGAGCAACTCTCCGGTTCGCCCTTCACCGCGCCGCGCTCGACCAACGAGCGCTCCTGGCTCTACCGCATCCGCCCGAGCGTCAAGCATGGCGGCCGCTGGACGCTGGTGGACAAGGGATTGATGCGCACCGCGCCCTGCCGCGACGAGACGAAGCCGTCGCTCGGCCAATTACGCTGGAGCCCGATCCCGGTCCCGCAGGAGAAGCTGACCTTCCTCACAGGCCTGCGCACCCTGACCACCGCCGGCGACGCCGACAGCCAGGCCGGGATGGCGGCGCACATGCTCTTCGTCACCGCCTCGATGGAGAAGGAATACGTCTTCAACGCCGATGGCGAGTATCTCGTCGTCGCACAGGAGGGAAAGCTCCGCTTCTTCACCGAGTTCGGCATCATCGAGATCGAGCCGGGCGAGATCTGCATCATCCCGCGCGGCGTCGTCTTCCGCGTCGAATTGATGGGCGGGCCGGCGCGCGCCTATGTCTGCGAGAACTATGGCGGCGCGTTCACATTGCCCGATCGCGGGCCGATCGGCGCCAACTGCCTCGCCAATCCGCGCGACTTCCTCACTCCGGTCGCCGCCTATGAGGACATCGAGGAGCTTTCGACGCTCTACGCCAAATGGGGCGGTGAGTTGTTCTTGACCAAGGTCGACCAGTCGCCGCTCGATGTCGTCGCCTGGCACGGCAACTATGCGCCCTACAAATACGACCTGCGTCATTATTCGCCGGTCGGCGCGATCTCCTTCGACCATCCCGACCCGTCGATCTTCACCGTGCTGACGGCGCCCTCGGAGACACCCG
Source organism: Bosea sp. Tri-49 (assembly GCF_003952665.1). Classification (NCBI taxonomy): domain Bacteria; kingdom Pseudomonadati; phylum Pseudomonadota; class Alphaproteobacteria; order Hyphomicrobiales; family Alloboseaceae; genus Allobosea; species Allobosea sp. Tri-49. The sequence continues at coordinate 2,286,252 of NZ_CP017946.1, read as the reverse complement.
GCACCGCCAATATCGACTTCGTCATCTTCCCCGAGCGCTGGATGGTGGCGGAGAACACCTTCCGCCCGCCCTGGTATCACCGCAACATCATGTCGGAGTTCATGGGGCTGATCTACGGCGTCTACGACGCCAAACCCGAGGGCTTCACCCCCGGCGGCTTCAGCCTGCACAACATGATGCTGCCGCACGGCCCGGATGCGCAGGCCTTCGAGCATGCCAGTACGGTCGAGCTGAAGCCGGTCAAGCTCACCGGCACCATGGCCTTCATGTTCGAGACGCGATTCGCCCAGCGCGTCACCGGCTACGCTGCCGGCCTGCCGGAGCTGCAGGACAATTACAGCGACTGCTGGAGCGAGCTGAAGAAGCGCTTCGACCCGAACAAGCCCGAGGCGTGGTGAGAGGCTCGCGCGCCGCTGCCTACTCTCTCCCCCCTTGTGGGGGAGAGGCAGAGAGGGGGGTAGTCAGCCGTGAGACTGATCACTGGCGAAGCCTCGACGCGGCTCGCCCGGTCACCCCTCTCCCAACCCTCCCCCACAAGGGGGGAGGGCTCCCGCGCCCTGTTCTGCGCGATCGTCGCAGCCCGTCTTCAGCGCGAGCGCAGCCGGTTCATGAAGGCGTCGTAGGAGAGTTCCGCGACCTGCCACCAGAGCAGGTTCTCGCCGCGGAAGGCGACCATCGACTCGTAGCCCTTCTTGAAGGCTTCGCTCTTGGCGGAGGTCTCGGCGTAATACTCCTCGGCCGCTTTGAGCGAGGCTTCCATGATCGGCTGCGGGAAGGCCTTGAGCTGCGCGCCCTGGGCGATCAGCCGGCGCAGGCCGCCCGGGTTCACCGCATCGTACTTGGCCAGCATCCAGTTGTTGGCGGCCTCGCAGGCGTGCCTGACGATCGCCTGGTAATGCTTGGGCAGCTTGTTCCATTGCTCCTGGTTGATGACGAGGTGCAGCATGGCGCCGCCCTCCCACCAGCCGGGGTAGTAGTAATAGGGCGCGACCTTCACGAAGCCGAGCTTCTCGTCGTCATAGGGGCCGACGAACTCGGCCGCGTCGATCGTGCCGCGTTCCAGCGCCGGATAGACGTCGCCCGCTGCGATCTGGGTCGGCACCACGCCGAGCTTGGCCAGCACCGCCCCACCCATCCCGCCGATGCGGAACTTCAGGCCCTTGAGGTCGTCAACCGTCTTGAGCTCCTTGCGGAAGAAGCCGCCCATCTGGCAGCCGGAATTGCCGCAGGGGATCGAGTAGGCGTTGAACTTGGCGAGTGCCCCGTTCACGACCTCTTCGCCGCCGCCGAAGAACCACCAGCTGTGCTGCTGGCGGGCATTAAGGCCGAAGGGAATGCCGGTGCCGAGCCCGAGCGCCGGCTCCTTGCCGACATAGAAGTAGGTCGGCGTATGCGCGCATTCGACCGTGCCGGAGGTGACCGCGTCGAGCGCCTGCAGGCCGGGCACGATCTCGCCGGCCGAGAAGGTCTGAACCTGGAACTTGCCGTCCGTGGCGTCGGCCATGAACTTCGCGAACTGCTGGGCGGTGCCGTAGATCGTGTCGAGCTGCTTCGGGAAGCTCGAGGTCAGGCGCCATTTCACCTCAGGGCTAGATTGCGCGATCGCGGGCATCGCGATCGGCGCGGCGGCTGCGGCGAGCGCGCCCGTCTTCAAAAACGTACGGCGTTGCATGGACTTTCCTCCCCGGGATCGATTTGCTGCCATCATCACTGTTCGGCGAGGATTGAAAAGAGATGAAAGTCGCATCCCTCATGCATGGCCGGGATGGCCGCCTCGTCGTGGTCTCGAACGACCTGACCCGCGCGACCGACGCCTTTCCGGTTGTCGCGACGCTGCAGGGCGCGCTCGACGACTGGGATCGCTGCGCGCCGCGCCTCGCCGATCTCGCCGAGAGCCTGGAGCACGGTTCGGTGCCGTCCTTCCGTTTCCACGAGCATGACTGCGCCTCGCCCTTGCCGCGCGCCTATCAATGGGTCGACGGCTCGGCCTATGTGAATCATGTCGAGCTGGTCAGGAAGGCGCGAGGGGCCGAGATGCCCGAGAGCTTCTGGACCGATCCGCTGATGTACCAGGGCGGCTCCGATTCCTTCCTCGGCCCGCGTGAGGCGGTGAAGCTTGCGAGTGAGGATTACGGCATCGATCTCGAAGCCGAGATCGCCGTCGTTACCGGTGACGTGCCGATGGGCGTCAGCCCCGAAGCGGCGAGGGGGCTGATCCGCCTCGTCATGCTCGTCAATGACGTGAGCTTGCGGAATCTGATCCCCAACGAATTGGCGAAAGGCTTTGGTTTCCTTCAATCAAAGCCGTCCTCGGCCTTCTCGCCGACGGCGGTGACGCCGGACGAACTCGGCTCTGCCTGGAAGGACGGCAAGCTCAGCCTGCCTTTGCTCGCCCAGGTCAATGGCAAGCCTTTCGGCAAGCCTGAGGCCGGCGTCGACATGACCTTCGACTTCGGCGTGCTGATCGCCCATGCCGCCAAGACCCGCCCGCTCGTCGCCGGCACCATCGTCGGCTCCGGCACGGTCTCGAACCGCGACGCCGATGGCGGGCCGGGCCGGCCGGTTTCGGAGGGCGGGCTCGGCTATGCCTGTATCGCCGAGCAGCGCATGGTCGAGACTATCCGGACGGGTACGCCGCAGACGCCCTTCCTGCGCTTCGGCGATAGTGTCCGCATCGAGATGAAGGACGCCGCCGGCCATTCGATCTTCGGCGCGATCGAGCAGGAAATCCTACCCTATGCGCCGTAGGCCGCACCGTCATTCTCGGGCGAAGCGAAGCGCAGACCCGAGAATCTCAGGACGAGTAGGGCGCTCCCTGGAGCCTCGCGCGGCCTGAGATGCTCGGGGCAAGCCCGAGCATGACGTCAGTATATCGACAAAATTACGAGGTTGCTCCATGTCCTCCCCCGCTTTCGCCTCCACCGCCGATCTCGGCGAGAAGACCGTCTCCTTCGAGGAAGTCGGCAAGGGCGTCTACGCCTATACCGCCGAGGGCGATCCCAATAGCGGCGTCGTCGTCGGCGACGATAGCGTGCTCGTCTTCGATGCGCAGGCGACGCCGACCATGGCCGAGCGCGTCATCGCCAGGGTGCGCGAGGTCACCGACAAGCCGGTCAGCCATGTCGTGCTCTCGCATTATCATGCCGTGCGCGTCCTCGGCGCACCGGCCTATGGCGCGAAGGAGATCGTCTGCTCGGATGCGGCGCGGGCGATGATCGTCGAGCGCGGCGAAGAGGACAAGGCGAGCGAGATCGGCCGCTTCCCGCGTCTCTTTCAAGGGGCTGACTCGATCCGCCCCGGTCTGACCTGGCCGACCACGACCTTCTCGCACAACGCCTCGATCTGGCTCGGCAGCCGCGAGGTCCGATTGATGAAGCTCGGCCGCGGCCACACCGCCGGCGACATCGTCGCCTGGATGCCCGACACCAATGTGATCTTCGCCGGCGACCTCGTCGAATACGGCGCGACGCCCTATTGCGGCGACGCCCATTTCACCGACTGGCCGACGACGCTGGATGCGCTTGCCGCCTTCGCGCCCGCCGCGATGGTGCCGGGCCGCGGTGCGGCGCTGACCAACCGGGCGATGGTCGCCGACGGCATCAAGGGCACGCGCGCTTTCCTCTCCGATCTTTACGAGGCGGTGAAAGTGCACGTCGCCCAGGGGCGTTCGCTGCGCGAGACCTTCGAGCGCGTCCATGAGACGCTGAAGCCGTCCTATGGCGACTGGGTGATCTTCGAGCATTGCCTGCCCTTCAACGTCACCCGCGCCTATGACGAGGCCGGCGGCCTCGACCATCCCCGCATCTGGACCGACGAGCGCGACCGCCAGATGTGGCTGGACCTGCGGGGCTGAAGGCATCGCCGCATGCAGCCCTTTCGCCAGTTCGCCTATCGTCGCAGCCCGGACCAGGATGCGGCGTCGCGCGCCCGGCACCCGGTGGTCATCGTCGGCGCCGGCCCGGTCGGGCTGACGCTGGCGCTCGATCTGGCGCGCCGGCAAGTTCCGGTTGTGCTGATTGACGATGCCGACCGGATTGGCGAGGGCTCGCGCGCCATCTGCTTCGCCAAGCGCACGCTCGAAATCTTCGACCGGCTCGGGCTCGCCGAGGCGATGGTCGCAAAGGGCGTCACCTGGCAGAAGGGCAGGGTCTTTCGCGGCGACACTGAGCTCTACGCGTTCGACCTCCTGCCCGAGGGCGATCACAAGCAGCCGGCCTTCATCAATCTCCAGCAATTCTATGTCGAGGCGGCGCTGGTCGAGGCCGTGCTTGCCGAGCCGCTGGTCGATCTGCGCTGGAGCAACCGGCTGGCCGGCCTGGAAAACCGCGAGGACGGCGCCAGGCTGACGATCGCGACGCCAGAAGGAGACTATGCGCTTGAGGCCGACTGGCTCATCGCTTGCGATGGCGCCCGCTCGCCGACGCGCGGCCTGCTCGGACTGGAGTTCCGCGGCGAGGCCTTCGAGGACCGCTTCCTCATCGCCGATGTGAAGATGACCGCGCCGTTCCCGACCGAGCGCTGGTTCTGGTTCGATCCGCCCTTCCATTCCGGCCAGTCAGCGCTGCTGCACAAGCAGCCGGACGATATCTGGCGCATCGACCTGCAACTCGGGCCAGATGCCGATCCGGACCATGAGAAGCGGCCGGAGATCGTGCGGCCCCGGATCGAGCGCATGCTCGGCCATGCCGATTTCTCGCTGGAATGGGTCTCGGTCTACCGCTTCCAATGCCGCCGGCTCGACCGCTTCCTGCATGGCCGCGTCGTCTTTGCCGGCGACGCCGCCCATCAGGTCTCGCCCTTCGGTGCGCGCGGTGCCAATTCCGGCATTCAGGACGCCGACAATCTCGGCTGGAAGCTGGCGTTGGTGTTGCAGGGCAGGAGCCCGGCCTTGCTGCTCGCAAGCTATGACAGCGAGCGCCTCGCCGCAGCCGACGAGAACATCCTGAATTCGACACGGGCGACCGACTTCATCGCGCCGCGCTCGCCGGGCGAGCGCCTCTTGCGCGAGGCGGCCCTGTCGCTGGCGCCGCTGACCGGCTTCGCCAAGCGCTTCGTCAATTCCGGCCGGCTCTCCGTGCCTTCAGCCTATGCCGGTTCGCCGCTATCGACCGAGGACGACGGTGGGGAGGGCAACCTGCCGCCCGGCGCGCCCTTCCTCGATGCTCCCGTTGCCGGCGTCTCTTGCGCTTGGCTCAGCGAGGCTTTCGCGGCGGGGCAGGCGATCCTGCTCGGTGAAGGCGCGGCAAGGATTGCGCCGGTCGGCGTGCTTGCGATCGAGCCAGCCGCCGGCGATAGCACCTTGCGCCAGCGCTATGCTCTGGAGGGCGGCGCAGCCGTGCTGCTGCGGCCGGACGGGCATGTCGCGGCACGCTTCCTGAAACCCGAGCGCGCGGCGATCGAGGTTGCGATCGCGCGGATGGAGGGCAGGGGATGAATGCTGCAGTTGCCACGACCCCCGCGAGTGAGCTCGCCCGCGAAGCGCGCTTTGCCGATCCCGATTCCGCCTTCCGCCTGCTCGCCCAGGCGCATCGCGATCTCGATGAGCGCGGGAGCGCTGCGCTCAATGCTCGCCTCGTCCTGATCCTCGCCAATCATATCGGCGACGCGCGGGTCCTGCGCGAGGCCGTGGCGCTGGCGCACGAGGCGAGGTAGGCTCGCCTCACGACGCCCTGGAGCCGTGAGCCTGATGGAAGATCTGCCGACCTTCTACCCCACCCTGATCCCGCTCGGCTTCTTCTTCTGGGGGCCGGCGCTGGTGGTGCTGACGCTGCTCCTGTCCTGGCTCTGGGCGCGCAGCCTGCGCGTCGACCGGGCGCTGGAGAGCGATTTCAACGGCTTTACCAAGGAAGACGTCGAGAAGCTCTTCTCGCTCTACGGGCCCGAGCGCCGGGCGATCTACCGCAACAAGCTGCTGCCGGCCGATCTCGCCTTCGCGCTGGTCTATACGGTCGTCGGCGCGCTGATCGTCGTCGGTCTCTCGATGCGCGGCTATCCCTGGTGGGTGGCGGCTCTGTGCGGCGGCGGCTGGCTCTTCGGCGGGCTATGCGACGTCGCCGAGAACCTCGCCATCGCCCGCCTGCTCGATCGCTACCCGAAGGTCGAGGATGGCACGGTCGCTTTCGCCAGCGGCTTCACCCGGCTGAAGCTCGTGCTGACCGGGCTCGGCTTCGTCGGCGCGATCGCGGCCTATTATCTCGCCTTCAAGCCGATCGCCGCCTGAGCATGCGCGGATTTGCGCGCGCCTTGCTGGTTGCGGGCGTCTTCGGTGCGCTGGTCGTGCCGGCGGCGGCTGACGAAGCCTATAAGCGCTGCATCGACACATCGGACGGCACCAATTCTGCCTGGGCCGCCTGCGGCGGGGCATGGGTTGCGCGCGAGGACGCCAGGCTCAATGCGGCCTGGAAGCGTCTCTATGCGGCGAGCGAGCCGGCGACGAAGAAGGACCTGCTCGAGGAGCAGCGCGCCTGGAACGCCTTCAAGGACAAGGCTTGCCAGTTCTACGCCAATGGCGATTTCGGCCGGGAAGGGCAGGTGCTGCACTTCCCGAGCTGCCGCGCAGAGCTCATCGCCCGTCGCACGGCGACGCTCGACAGCTACGGCGCCGACCGGCGCTAACAATCGTCAGGCCGCGATGTAAACGCGCCGGAGGCGGAAGCGGACCGCGGGTACCGGTGTTGCGCCGATCAGAATCTCGGTCTCGCTCGGCGCCGATTCGAAGCCGAGCCGTGCCGCCAGCTGCAACGATGCTGCGTTCTGCGGATGCGTGATGATGAGGGCCTCCGGCAGCTCGAGCATCTCGAAGCCGTAGCGGAGCAGCCGCTCCACTGCCTGCCGGGCGAAGCCCTGTCCCCAATGCCGGGCGGCGAAACGATAGCTGATCTGGGCCTGCTCCGGATCGTCGCCATCCGGAATGAGCCCGACATAGCCGAGCGGCTCGCTTTCGTCGGTCCGGGCGAACACGGTCCAGTAGCCGAGTCCGCGGCCGACATGCAGGAAGCTGCGCGCTGCGACGCCCTCGCGGCCCATCGCCGGATCGCCGGCTGCCGCGATGTAGCGCATCACCTCCGGATCGGCATTGAGCGCGGCGACGAAGTCGAGATCGGCCTCGGAGCGCGGCTTCAGGAGGAGTCGCTCGGTTTCCAGCTGCGGCAGCATGGTCGTCGCTCTGTCGTATCGTTGGAAGATTGCTCGTGCCTGCACTGGTGCGTGACAGCGCGCAATCCCATATCCTGCCGGCCCCTCTGCGGGAATGCTCTGGGAGAATTTGGATGAGCTTTCGTCGTTGCCTTCTCGCCGTCTCGGCTGTTCTCGCGCTCGCTGGCGTCGCTGCGCCGGCTGCGGCGCAGGAGGACCTGATCTTCAGGAAATCGACGGTCTGGAAGATGCTGACCCCGGACGACAAGCTCGCCGTCTACGGCGTCGACGACCCGGTCGTCGAGGGCGTCGCCTGCCATTACACCGTGCCCGAGAAGGGCGGCGTCTCCGGTATGTTCGGCGTCGCCGAGGAAGTCTCCGAGGTCTCGCTCGCCTGCCGCCAGATCGGCCCGGTGAAGATCAAGGAGAAGTTCTCGCAGGGCGACGTCGTCTTCCGCGAGCGCCGCTCGCTGATCTGGAAGAAGATGCAGATCGTGCGCGGCTGCGACACCAAGCGCAACGTCCTGATCTACATGGTCTACACCGACAAGCTGATCGACGGTTCGCCGCAGAACTCGACCTCGAGCGTGCCGATCATGCCCTGGGGCGGCATGGGCGATGTGCCGAAATGCTCTGAATGGGTGAAGTAAGGCGCAATCCGACCGCGTTTTCTAGCGGGGCGTTTAGCTGCCGGTATAATTGCAGTTCGCGCCGTGGAAATGAGCGCAGTTGCCGCTTTCCGTTATCGTGAGGACGCGGCCCCGGCGACGAATGTCCAGGCGGCAGACGTCGTCGTATTCCTGGGCTTCGGCCACGAGCCGGTCGCCCTGGGAGCGGCCGCGTGCCGAAATGACGCCGACGCAGCTCCTGCTGCCTATTTCGATATCGACCTTGAGCACGCCGGCGCCTGCCGGGCGGATCGTCATGCTGCCGCCGAGCGTTCGATAGCGGCCCTCGAAGGCATTGGCCGGCAGGAGTGTCGTCAAGACGAAGGCGGCGGCGAGCGCTGAGCGGAGCATGAGCCGACGATCCTCGATGCAGCCGAGGACGATCCGCGGCTGCTAACGATACGGCTTGCGTCGATCCGGGGAAAACTCGCCCGTCGGGATTAGCCCCCGCAGGTGATGGCGAGCGGCTGTTCGGCAGGAGCTGCGCTGGCCTGGCGCGGGGTCGAGCCGGTGAAATCTTCCGGCGCGGCGAGGCCATAGGCGGTGGCGACGCGGTGGCCTTGCGATTCGCACCAGGCGTCGGCGACGATCTGGCCGCATTCGGATTTGCTGGCGATGCAGTCGGCGACGCCGTAGCCGTCTCCGGCCGGGATCAGATAGGTGCGCTCGGCCTTGGGGGCGGCAACGGTGCCGGTAGCCGGCAGCAGCGCGAGCGACATTCCGGCGCCGAGGATTCCGAAGAGCCCGACCAGAGCAACGGCGCGGCGCATGATACTGTCCCTGAGACCCGACCGGGGCTGAACCTTCGACATGTCAAACTGGTTCCAAATGGTTAAGACTGCGTGAACCACGGCAATCTTGGTTGCGCGCAAACCGCCGGGCGCTTGTGGCGGCATTGCGGCGGCGAGAGCTGAAATCGCGGGAAGGCAGGGCGATGGGGCGCGAGCGTTGCGCAGCTGCCACTTGACGTAAGCGCACATGACAGGCATCACGGCTGGATGACGCGAGCCCTCGCCATTATTTGCATTATTTGCCGCTAGCTTTCGCTGGCCGGCTGCTCACGTCCTCGTCCCAACGAAAAGACAGACAGCGCCCCGGCCAGCGGCCAGGATAAGCCGTTTTTGTCGCCTTTTCGTCAGGATACCGCTTCGATGCAGCCGACCCTCAGGCTCTACAATACGCTGACGCGGACGAAGGAGGTCTTCACCCCCGTCGATCCCCAAAACGTGCGCATGTATGTCTGCGGCCCGACGGTCTACGACTACGCCCATATCGGCAATGCCCGGCCGGTCATCGTCTTCGACGTGCTCTATCGGCTGCTGCGGCATCTCTATGGCGAGGCCCACGTCCGCTATGCCCGCAACCTCACCGACGTCGACGACAAGATCAACGCCCGCGCGGCGCGCGACTATCCCGATCTGCCGCTGAACGAGGCGATCGCGAAGGTCACGCAGACGACGACGGCGCAGTTCCATGCCGATGTCGATGCGCTCGGCAATCTGCGCCCCGACGACGAGCCGCGCGCCACCGGCCATATCGAGGAGATGAAGGCGATCATCGAGCGCCTCATCGCCCGCGGCGTTGCCTATGTCGCCGAGGAGCACGTGCTCTTCCACGTGCCGGCGGTTGCCGGCCTGAAAGACGCACCGCGCTACGGCTCGCTCGCCCGCCGCTCGCTCGACGAGATGGTCGCCGGCGCTCGCGTCGACGTCGCCCCTTACAAGCGCGATCCGATGGATTTCGTGCTGTGGAAGCCGAGCCGCGCCGGCATCGACCCGGGCTGGCCGTCGCCGGCCGGCATTGCCACGCCCGGCCGGCCCGGCTGGCACATCGAATGCTCGGCCATGTCGATGAAGACGCTGCTCGAGCCCTTCGGTGGCGGCCTGCAATGTGACGATCCCGCCAGGAACGTCTTCGACATCCATGGCGGCGGCATCGATCTCGTCTTCCCGCATCACGAGAACGAGCTGGCCCAGAGCTGCTGCGCCTTCGGCGCGGCCGGCGGAGCGCCGCGCATGGCGAACTACTGGATGCACAATGGCTTCCTGCAGGTCGAAGGCGAGAAGATGTCGAAGTCTCTCGGCAACTTCGTCACCATCAACGAGCTGCTGGCGACCGACACCTTCGGCGGGCGGACATGGCCCGGCGAGGTGCTGCGCCTTGCCATGCTAAAGACGCATTACCGCCAGCCGATCGACTGGACGGTGAAGGCGCTGGAGGAGGCGGAGAGGACGCTGGCGGATTGGGCTGCGGCTGCAGGAGATGCCGAGGCCGGGCAAGTCCCTGCCGCGGTGATCGAAGCGCTGGCGGACGATCTCAACACCTCGCAACTGCTCGCCGAGCTGCACGCCCTGCGCAAGGCTGGGGATTATGCCAGCCTGAAGGCGAGCCTTGCCTTGCTCGGCATCGCCCTGCCGCAGGTGGCCGTGGCCGAGATCGATGATGCCCTGCGGGCAAAGGTCGAAGCGTCGATCGCCGCCCGCCTGGTTGCCCGAAAGGCGAAGAATTTCGCCGAATCCGATCGCCTTCGCGATGAGCTCGTCGCGATGGGCATCGTGCTCATGGACGGCAAGGACCCGGCCACCGGCGAGCTGATTACGAGCTGGGAGGTGCAGCGGTGACGCTTCATCTCCCAGCAAAAGCCTTGAACCTGTCGCCGTGTCGCGGCGTTGCCTCAGCCCGTTGAAAGAAGAACAACAACAATGACCACCCAGACCCCGAAGATCCGCAAGCGTGGTTCGCTCTCGATCGCGATGAAGCTCGTCATGCTCGCCATGGTGATGCCGAAGGTGTTGCGTTACCGGCTGCGGGTGAGGCGATGAGCGTCGCGGCACAAGCCACGCTGGCCGAGGCTGCGCCGCGCAAAGGCGGCGACGCGACGCTCGCCCGCGTCCACCTCTTCGACACGACGCTGCGCGATGGCGCCCAGACCACCGGCGTCGACTTCTCGATCGACGACAAGCGTGCGGTGGCGGCGATGCTCGACAAGCTCGGGATCGACTATGTCGAGGGCGGCTATCCCGGCGCCAACCCGCTCGACACCGCCTTCTTCGCGGAAAAGCCGACGAAGCGGGCGAAGTTCGCCGCCTTCGGCATGACCAAGCGGGCAGGGCGCTCGGCTTCCAACGACCCCGGCATCGCTGCGTTGCTCGACGCGAAGGCCGACGCCATCGTCTTCGTCGCCAAGAGCTGGGACTATCATGTCCATGTCGCGCTCGAGATCTCGCTCGAGGACAATCTCGACGGTATCCGCGACAGCGTCGCCACTGCCAAGGCAGCCGGCCGCGAGGTCATGCTCGACTGCGAGCACTTCTTCGACGGCTACAAGGCCAATCCCGATTACGCGCTGGCCTGCGCCCGCACCGCCTATGAGGCCGGCGCCCGCTGGGTCGTGCTCTGCGACACCAATGGCGGCACGTTGCCGGACGAGATCGGCCAGATCGTCACAGAGGTGGCGAAGGTCGTTCCGGGCGACAATCTCGGCATCCATGCCCATGACGATTGCGGCTGCGCCGTGGCCAATTCGCTGGCGGCCGTCGAGGCCGGCGTGCGCCAGATCCAGGGCACGCTCAACGGCCTCGGCGAGCGCTGCGGCAACGCCAACCTCGTCACCCTGATCGGCGCGCTCAAGCTGAAGGAGCGCTATAATCGCCGCTTCACGCTCGGCGTCGACGAGGCCGAGCTCGGCGAGCTCACCCATGTCTCGCGCGCGCTCGACGAGATGCTGAACCGCGCGCCGAACCGTCACGCACCCTTCGTCGGTGCCTCCGCCTTCGCCACTAAGGCCGGCATCCATGCCTCAGCCGTGCTGAAGGATCCGCGCACCTACGAGCATGTCGCGCCCGATCTGGTCGGCAATGTCCGCAAGGTGCTGGTCTCCGACCAGGGCGGCAAATCGAACCTCGTCGCCGAGCTGGAACGCATCGGCGTCACCATCGGCCGTGACGATCCAAGGCTCTCGCGCGTGCTGGAGGAGCTGAAGGAGAAGGAGGCGCAGGGTTACGCCTTCGAGGGGGCGGATGCCTCGTTCTATCTGCTTGCCAAGCGCATCCTGGGCGAGCTGCCGGCCTATTTCGAGATCGAGCGCTTCACCGCCAATGTCGAGCGCCGCTACAATGCGCTCGGCGAGCTCGTCACCTTCTCGGAGGCGATCGTCAAGGTGAAGGTCGGCGAGGAATCGCTGATCTCTGTCGCCGAAAGCGCGCTCGGCCCGGTCAATGCGCTCGACCTCGCCTTGCGCAAGGATCTCGGCCGTTACCAGTCGCTGATCGGGGGCTTGAGGCTGGTCGACTACAAGGTCCGCGTCTTCCAGGGTGGCACCGACGCGGTCACCCGCGTCCTGATCGAATCCGCTGACGAGACCGGCGAGCGCTGGACCACGGTGGGCGTCAGCGCCAACATCATCGACGCCTCGTTCCAGGCGCTGGTCGACTCGATCACCTACAAGCTGATGCGCGAGGGCGCGACGGCTTAAAGCATCCTTCTCCCCTCGGGGGAGAAGGTCCGGCAGGGGATGAGGGCGGGTACGACTGGGTGAAGCGGTTAGTCGCTTGCCTGTCCTTCCCTCATCCGTCAGCGCTTCGCGCTGCCACCTTCTCCCTCAAGGGGAGAAGGGAGAGAACTTACTCCGTCAGGCGCAGCGACTTCTCCTTGCAGAGGTCGATGCCGTCATTGTCGCTCTCGCTCTCGTCGCTGAACTTGCCGAGCAGATAGTAGCTGCAGCCAGCCGGCTTATTGAGTTTGATCATGATGCTCTTGCCGGGCGCCAGCGGCTTGCTGAGCTTGCCGACGAGCCGGGCCTGCTCGCCCGTGGTCGTGATCTCCAGCGACTCCAGCGGGACGGTGCGGGCATTGGTGATCTTGATCTGCGCCGGTGGGCGCGATTGCGCGAGGGCCGGCACGACAGGCAGCAGCGCCAGCGCGCAGGCGGCGGGAAGGATGCGTCGAAGCGTCATGGGCGTCTTCTCCAGGCCTCAGCCTTTAAAGGCTTTAGGCCAGTCTGACATCGCAGTTGCGACGAGAACAAGGCCTGATCGGCGCTGCTTGGTGGCGACAGAGTCTGGTTGCAGGCGTCGCGGCTCTCGCCGATCCTGTCGCGCGACGTGAAGAATATCGGGCTCTCGATCATGCAGACCGCCGAAGGCATCGCCGCCCGGATCGTCGAACGGGCGAACGATATGCGGCGCATCATCATCGCGCTCGCCGGCGCTCCGGGCGCTGGCAAGTCGACGCTGAGCGAGCGTTTGCTTGAAGCGTTGCCGGCAGGCGAAGCGGCGCTGGTGCCGATGGACGGCTTCCATTTCGACAATGCAGTGCTCGATGCGATGGGGCTGCGCCAGCGCAAGGGCGCCCCGCAGACCTTCGACTGCGCCGGGCTCAAAGCGACGCTGCGGCGCATTCGGTCGGGCGAGGGGGATGTGGCGGTGCCGCTCTTTGATCGGCAGGCCGATCTTGCTCGCGCCGGTGCGGCGATCATCCCGGCCGATGCGCGTTTCGTGCTGGTCGAGGGCAACTACCTCCTGCTCGACCAGGCGCCCTGGTTGGAGCTCGCACCGCTCTTTGACCTCACGATCTTCATCGATGTGCCGATGGCCGAATTGGAGCGCCGGCTGCTGACGCGCTGGACCGATCTCGGTCGCGGTGAGGAGGCAGCGCGGGCCTGGGTCGAGGGCAACGATCTACCCAATGCGCGGCTGGTGGTCGAGAACAGCCGGCAGGCCGATATCATTTGGCGGAATGGCACCGCCGCGCCCTGATCGGCTTCAAAATTAAGCGCGAGTCATCCCGGGCGACCGAAGGGAGACCCGGGACCCATTCCGGAACCTCTATCGGGAAGACTCCGGAATGGATCCCGGATCTCCGCTACGCTCCGTCCGGGATGACAAGGTTGCTCTCGCTGTCGCCGTCATCGCACAAGCAACTTCGGCAATTTCTCCTCCTACCCCCTGCATTCCCCGGAGAATCCGCCTATATCGGCGGTTCCATTTGGAAGCATTTCAATGTCCTCGCCTGCCACACCGGTCCCGGCGCTCCTCGCGCGCGCCGCCGTGCTCCAGCCCGGCTCCGGCTTCATCGCCACTTTCCAGGCGCTCTGGCCCTATCTCTGGCCGCCGGAGCGGGCCGATCTGCGCCAGCGTGTCGTCGCCGCCTTCGTGCTGCTGGTGATCGGCCGGCTCGTGCTGATGGGCGTGCCCTTCACCTTCAAATGGGCGACGGATGCGCTCGCCAACAACCCGACCTCGCTGTCGAACTGGCTGCCCTTCCTGGTCGGGGCGCCACTGGCGCTGACCGTGATCTACGGCTTTGCCCGCGTCGGCTCGGCTGCCTTCGTCCAGTTGCGCGACGCGATCTTCGCACCGGTCTTCATGCATGCGGTGCGCACGCTGGCGCTGCAGACCTTCGGCCATCTCCACCATCTCTCGCTGCGCTTCCATTTGGAGCGCAAGACCGGCGGGTTGACGCGCGTGCTCGAGCGCGGCCGCAACGGCATCGAGGAGATGGTTCGTCTCGGCCTCAACCAGCTGGTGCCGGTGATCATCGAGGTCACCCTGATCATCAGCGTGCTGCTCTGGCTGTTCGACTGGCGCTATGTCGTCGTGCTGGTGGTGATGGTGGTCGGCTACATGGCCTACACCATCAAGGCCACCGAATGGCGTATCGCCATCCGCGCCCAGATGAACGAGTCCGACACCGACGCCAACGCCAAGGCGATCGACTCGCTGCTCAACTACGAGACGGTGAAGTATTTCGGCGCAGAGGCGCGCGAGACGGCGCGCTACGATGTCTCGATGGCGCGCTATGAGCGCAACTCGATCAAGGCCTACACCTCGCTCGCCTGGCTCAATTTCGGCCAGGCTGCGATCTTCGCGGCGGGCCTCACCATCTCGATGGTGATGTGCGTGCGCGGCTTCCAGGCCGGCACCAACACGGTCGGCGACTTCGTGCTGATCAACGCCATGCTGATCCAGCTCTACATCCCCCTGAACTTCATGGGCACCGTCTATCGCGAGATCAAGCAGGCGACGCTCGACATCGAGCAGATGTTCTCGCTGATCGGCCGCGATCCGGAGATCCAGGACCAGCCGGGCGCTCTCCCGCTCGACGTCCGCGCCGGCACCGTCACCTTCGAAGATGTCCACTTCGCCTATGTGCCGGAGCGGCCGATCCTGCGCGGCATCTCCTTCGAGGTCCCGGCCGGCAAGACCATCGCGATCGTCGGCCCGTCCGGCGCCGGCAAGTCGACGATCTCGCGCCTGCTGTTCCGCTTCTACGAGCCGCAAGCCGGCCGCATCCTGATCGACGGCCAGGATATCGCCGAGGTCCAGCAGGTCAGCCTGCGCTCGGCGATCGGCATGGTCCCGCAGGACACGGTGCTGTTCAACGACACCATCGAATACAATCTGCGCTATGGCCGCCCCGAGGCGACGCAAGGGGAGATCGAAGAGGCCGCGCGGCTCGCCCAGATCGACCGCTTCATCAAGTCGCTGCCGGAGGGCTACCAGACCTCGGTCGGCGAGCGCGGCCTGAAGCTCTCCGGTGGCGAGAAGCAGCGCGTCGCCATCGCCCGCACCATCCTGAAGGGGCCGCCGGTGCTGGTGCTGGACGAGGCGACCTCTGCGCTCGATTCCTTCACCGAGAAGGAGATCCAGGATGCCCTCGACCGGGTCAGCGAGGGCCGCACCACGCTGGTCATCGCCCACCGGCTCTCGACCGTGGTCAACGCCGACGAGATCATCGTGCTCGACAAGGGCCTGATCGTCGAGCGCGGCCATCACCGCGAGCTGCTTGCCGCGGATGGCGTCTACGCCGCGCTCTGGAACCGCCAGCGCCAGGTCGACGAGGCCAAGGCGACGTTGCAGCGCGCAACGCAGGAAGAGGGCGAGAGCGTCAGGGTCAGCCTGACGCAGTGACCTCGGCAGCGCCGCCCTCCGGCAGGCCGGCGGCGGCGAGGTCGGCCAGATAGGCAGATCGCAGCGGCGCAAAGTGCAGCGCCGGCAGGTTCTCGGCGATATCGGCGAGATTGCCAAAGGTCGGCGAGGCGCTGAGCGCCCTGGCATATTGGGCGGCCAGGGCGTTCTTGCCGAGGCGTCTGGCCGCGATCGCGCCGGCGACATAGCAGGTCGGGAAATGCGGATTGGCGGCGATGCCCTGCTCGGCCTGCGCCAGAGCGGTCTCGTCCTCGTCGAGCACGATCGCCGCCCAAGCCCCGATCCAGTGCCAGATCGCGCGCAGGGGCTCATAGGGGCTTAGCGCGAAGGCGCGGGCGCAGAGCGCCGCCGCCTCCTGCGGAAAGCCCTGCATCGTGCGGGCGAGGCCGAGCAGGGCATGGGCCGGCGCATACGACGCGTTGAGCCCGATGCAATGGCGCAGCGCCGCCTCCGCCCGGTTGAGATCGTGGGCGAGAAGGGTCGCCAGCGCCAGCGTGTAGTAGGGGTCCGGGTTGCGCGGGGCGAGGTCGATGGCGCGTTGGGCGTGTTCGAGGGCGGCCGTCAGCAGCACGGCGCGCCCTTGCGGACGCCAGCCATACTGCGCGGCGCGCCATTCGCAGAAGGCGAGCGCATTGAGGCCGATGGCCGAATCGGGATCGAGCGCCAGCGCTTCCTCCGCCCAGCGCCAGGCGCGCTCGTTGCTCTCAGGCGTCTGCGGGCGGCAGTAGAGCTCGACCCAGGCGCGCATCGCGGCCTCGATCGCGCGGAGATCGCGACCCCCCTCGACCGGCGGGCCGCGCGCGGCGCCTTCCGCCAGTTCGAGCAGCAGGCGCCGCGCTGCCCGCGCGATGGTGAGCCGGCCGCTGTTCGCCCAGTCGGCCAGCGCGAAGGCGGTCTCCTCGGCCACGACCTGTCGACCGCCATTGCCGTCGATTAATCTGAGGCTGACACGCAGCTCTTCGCCCGCCAGCAGCAGCCGTCCCTCGACAACGAAGCCGACGCCAAGGTCGCGCGCCACCAGCAGCGGATCGACCGGCCGGCCGGCGAAGGTCAGCATCGTGCCGCGCGCGATGGCGACGATCGCCGGGTGGCGCGAGACCTCGTCGATCAGGTCGTCGAGCAGGACTTCGGCGAGGAACCCGTGGCTTTCCGGCAAGTTCGGCGCGCCGAAGGGCAGGATCGCGACCGAGCGCGGGCCGAGGCGCGCCACGCCCGGAGCCGGGCGGCGCTGGTCCTCTTTCGCGCGTTCGACGGGCGCGACCAGCCGGTAGCCGCGACGCGATACCGTCGTGATGAAGGCCGGGGTCGCCTTGTCGGCGCCGAGCACCCGGCGCAGGTCGCCGACCGCCTGATAGAGCGAGTTCGAGGTCACGGTCAGGTTCGGCCAGACCTGATCGAGCAGAGCCTCGCTGGTGACGAGCCGTCCCGGTTCGCGCGCCAGAGCGAGGAGGACGCGCATGGTGCGTGGCTCGAGCTTTACCTCCCTGCCGTCGAGCACGATCTCGTCGAGTTGCGGCTCGACCCGCCAATTGCCGATCCGGAAGGGCGCCTGGTCGTCCCGGTGCCGGGGCGGCTGATCGTCGGTTTCGCTCATCGCAGGCTCCGCGGCGGCTCCGACAGCAAAGCATCAGAAAACCTTCAGTTCAACGACAGGACAGCGGCGCAACCGGCGGCGCATGATCGGCGCATCGGTACGGAAGACGGGAGGGCGCGATGCTGACGCGACGGACCATGCTGGCGGGATCGGCAGGACTCGCCCTGATCCAGGCGCGGCCGCTATTGGCGGCCGATCGGCCACCCCTGCGGCTGATCGTGCCCTTCGCCGCCGGTTCCGCGCCGGATCTGGTGGCGCGGCTGTTGGCCGAGCGCTGGGAGCGCCCGGTGGTCGTGATCAACATGGCGGGCGCGGGCGGCAATATCGGCGTCGACCATGTCGCCAAGGCCGGGAAGGACGGCCATACCCTGGTGCTCGCCGGCGATGCCGCGATCACCGTCAATCAGGCGCTCTATCCGCAGATGCCGTTCGATGCGCAGCGCGACCTTGCCCCGATCTCGCAGATCGTGATGACGCCGAACCTTCTGGTCGTCACGGCGAATTCGCCCATTCGCTCCGTCGCTGACATCGTCGCCTCGGCCCGGGCCGAGCCTGGCAAGCTGACCTATGCCTCGGCCGGCGCCGGCACCTCCTCGCATCGTGCCGGCGAGATGCTGAAGCGGGCCGAGGGCATCGATATTACCCATGTGCCCTATCGCAGCAGCCCGCTGCCGGACGTGCTGAACGGCAGCGTCGGCTTCTTCTTCGCCAATGTCGCGACCGCTCTGCCGCTGGTGCGCGAGGGCAAGCTGCGGGCGCTGGCGACGAGCGGGCGCCAACGCCTCGCGATCGCGGACGAGATCCCGACCATGATCGAGCTTGGCTATGAGGGTTTCGAGGCTGTCGCCTGGTTCGGCCTGCTCGCGCCCGCCGGCACGCCGCCGGGCATGATCCTCGGCCTCTTCACGGAACTAGCTGCGATCGGTTCGGAATCGGGCGTCAGGAGCCGGCTGTTCGCCATGGGCGCCGAACCGATCTTCAGCTCGCCTGAGGCTTTTACTGAATTGATCGCCGCCGAAACCCCGAAATGGGCGTTGCTGATGCGGCGAACCGGGATCCGCATCCAGTAAGGCGGCCGCAGCTTGGCCGGCAAAGGCGCATCGAATGTTCGGCGGAGGACGCGCTCGCCAGCGTACGGCGGCACGTCGCGCGATGCCGGGGTTGTGGACGAACGATCAAGCGACGGGCTAAAGCCGATGATATGCACGGGGCTCTCACGGGGAGGAGCCGGGGCATGTCGCTTGCCGACAAGGCGCTTTGGGTGATCGAGCGTAATTCGGGCCGGGAACTGACACTCGGCTCGATCGCGGCAGCCTGCAACGTCTCACGCTCTCATCTGGCCAACGCCTTCGGAACCGCCAGCGGCTGGCCGGTGATGGCCTATCTCCGCGCTCGCAGGCTCAGCGAAGCCGCCAAGCGAATGGCCGCCGGCGCGCCCGACATCCTCTCCGTCGCGCTCGAATTCGGCTACGGCTCGCACGAGGCCTTCACGCGGGCCTTTCGCGACCAGTTCGGGACCACGCCGGAAGAGGTGCGCAACAGCGGCAGCGTGGGCCGGCTCGAGCTCGTCGCGCCGCTGCGGCTGACGAATGGCCGCGCGCGGACGCCGATCCCGGCCCTGCGGGAGCTGCGTCGGCTGCGCCTCGTCGGCCTGTCCGCGCCATGCTCGTACGAATCGGCGATCGGCATCCCCGCGCAATGGCAAGCGTTCATGTGCGACCATTATGCCGACATCGCCGACAAGGCCCCGGGAATACCGATCGGCGTCTGCCGTGCGCCGGACGAGGATGGCTGCTTCGAGTATATGTGCGCCGCCGAGGTCCGCTCGGTCTCCTCGCCCCGCAAGCCGCTCGCCGCTCTGGACGTCGAACCGGGGACCTGTGCGGTCTTCGACCATCGCGACCATGTCTCGACGATCTACGACACCTATACGGCGATCTGGAACGAGGCACTGCCTGCCGCGGGCCTCAACGCTGCGAACGGGCCCGTCCTCGAATTCCACAACGAAGCCTTCGACCCGGGCACCGGGCTTGGTGGGCTGACGATCTGGATCCCGTTGGAGCGCAGTGGGAACGGGAGTGCGACATGACAGCTTCGGATATGCCCAAGGAGAGCCGAGCGGCGAGCCGCTCGGCTTCCAACACATCGACGCTCGTCGGCTATGAAGGCTGCGCCGACGACTACGCGGAAACGACTGCGCCCAAGCCGGAGGCGGATGATCAGCCAGCGCTGGTCGAGCTGCTGAAAGCCGTCGAACGGGGAAGCCGCCTGCTCGAGATCGGCTCCGGCCCGGGCTGGGACGCCGACTGGCTGGAGGAGCGGGGGCTCGCCGTCAGGCGCACAGACGGAGCGGAATCCTTCGTGCATTTTCAGGCTTCGCGCGGCCGCCGGGCCGAGCGCCTCGACGTGATCAGCGATCCGCTTGACGGTCCTTATGACGGGGTCGTGGCGCTGCACGTGCTCCAGCATGTCGAGCGCGAGATTCTACCGTTGGTCTTCGCCAGGATCGCAGATGCGATCCGCGATGGCGGCGTCTTCCTGCTCGCGCTCCGGGAGGGGGAGGGCGAGAGCGTCGAAATCGGCTCGACGGGAAGCGAGTATTACGTCGCCCTGTGGCCGCGCTCCGAGATCATCGCCGCACTGGCCGCGCTCGGCCTCGGCTTGCTCTGGTCGCACTCGTTCGACGGTCGCGAGGGCCGCTGGCTGACCGCGTTGTTCAGGAAGGACATGTCGGAATGAGCCGGAAAGCCTTGCTGCTCTTCCTCGCCCTCGGCGTGATCTGGGGCGTGCCCTATCTGCTGATCAAGGTCGCACTCGTCGATTATCACCCGATCATCGTCGCCTTCGGCCGCGCCGCCATCGGAGCGCTGGTGCTGTTGCCGTTCGCCTTGCGCGGCAACGGCATCATGGCCGGTTTCCGCAAGCCGGGCTGGCTGATCCTGTTCACGCTCGCCGAGATCAGCGGTCCCTGGTTCCTGATCGGCTTCGCCGAGACGCGGGTCACGAGCTCGCTCGCGGGCCTGATCATTGCGCTGACGCCGATCATCGCCGCGATCCTGGGCGTCGTGCTCTCGCAGGAGCGGCTCGGGGCAGGGCGGCTCCTTGGCCTCGGCCTCGGTCTTGCCGGCGTCGCCGCGCTGCTCGGCTTCGACGAGCAGCCGGCCGAACTCTGGCCGGCGCTTGCGCTCGGCGCGAGCGCGCTCGGCTATGCGCTCGGTCCGATCATCGTGGCGCGCAAGCTCGCCGACGCCGACGACGGCGCGGTGGTCGTCGCCTCGCTCATCGTCGCTTCCGTCCTTTATCTGCCCTTCGTTCCCGCCTATTGGCCGGCGCGTTTCCCGCTGGATGCATCCCTCGCCGTGATCGCCCTGGCTGTCTTCTGCACGGCTCTGGCCTTCCAATTGCTGTTTGCGCTCATCGCCGAGGTCGGCGCGTCGCGCGCGACGGTCATCGCCTATCTCAATCCGGCCGTAGCGGTGCTTCTCGGTGTCACGGTGCTCGGCGAGCCGTTCTCCCTTGCCTTGCTGGCGGGTTTCGCACTGATCGTCGCCGGCTCTTATTTCTCCACAGCCCGGCGGCCAGAGCGCTCGGAGAGCGCAGCGTCGGTCATCGAGCCTTCCAGTTGAGAAAGCTTCTACAAAACCCTCGCCAGGATGGCCCAGGATTTGCCAGTATGGCGCACTGCATTTGAAGCGGGGGGCTTCATCATGTTCGTGCTCGATCCGACCACCTTGGTCGGTTTCCACACCTGGCTCAGCATCATCGCCATCGTCGCCGGGATCCCGATGACGGCGGCGCTGCTGAAGGGCCATCTCAGCCAGCGCTGGAACGGCGTCTATCTGTCGACTTCGGCCGCGACCGACATCACCGGCTACGTCTTTCCGTTCAGCGGTGTGCTGCCGTCGCATATCGTCGGGGCGATCTCGCTCGTCCTCCTGGCGATCGCCGCGGTGGCCCTCTACGGCAGGGGGCTGCAGGGAGGATGGCGACGTACTTACGCGATCACGGCGGTGCTCTCGTTTTACCTGCTGATCTTCGTGCTGATCGCGCAGCTCTTCCTCAAGGTGACCGTGCTGCACAATATGGCCCCGACGCAGAGCGAGCCGCCTTTCGCCATTGCCCAGGGCATCGTGCTCGCGATCTTCCTCGCCTTGACGGTGCTGGCGACGCGGCGCTTCGGCAACGGGGTCGCACCGCTGCGCTCGGTGTGAAACAAAAAAAGGGGCGGCCCGAAGGCCGCCCAGTTCTCGCCATGTCGTTCTTTCACGGCGCGTCAGCTGCGGTCGACGTCGACGATCTCGCCGCGCGCGTTGATTTCGACCCGCAACTCGTCGCCGCGCCTGTCGGAGCCGTCGATCACCCAGACATTGCCGCTCCAGCGGGCCTGTTCGATCTCGGCGACGCCGTTGCGGCGGGCGATCCTGATCGCCTCGCGCTGCGAGATCATCTCGTAGCGCGCGCCGTCATATCCGCCCCGATCATAGCCCCGGCGGACATCGTCCGGCTTGTAGGTGCCGCCGCGATAGGGCGCATTGTCCCAGTTGGTCGGGCCGCGCTCATCCTTCGGAATGCTGTTCTCTGGTCGCAGGTCGACGCCCTGCGCCATAGCCGCGGCCGACGACAGCGCAAGCGCGCCGGCGACCAGTCCAATCTTCAGCGGTTTCATCCTCATCCTCCAGGGTTGATGATGTGTCCTGAGGATTCAACCGCTGCGGCGAGGATGCGTTCCGAAGTCTTTCGTGACCATTCTGCGGCAAATATTTGATCCGCCCAATGATCTAGCCATGCCCGCCGATGATCGGCAGGATTTCGCCGGTGATGTAGCTGGAGCAGTGCGACGAGGCCAGGAAGACATAGGCGGGCGCAATCTCCTCTGGCTGCGCAGGGCGCTTCATCGGCACCTTCGAGCCGAATTCCGCCACCGCCTCGGCCGGCCGGTCCGACGGGTTGAGCGGCGTCCAGACCGGGCCGGGCGCGACCGCGTTGACCCGGATCCCGCGCGGCAGCAGATGTGCCGCCAGCGAGCGGGTGAAGGCATGGATGCCACCCTTGGTCGTGGCGTAGTCGATCAGCTCCTTGCTGCCCTCAAGGCCGACGACCGAGCCGGTATTGACGATCGCGCTGCCCTTTCCGAGATGCGGCAGCGCCGCCTGTGTCAGGTGGAAATAGCCGTGCAGGTTGGTACGGATCGTCGTGTCGAAATGCTCCTCGCTGAGATCTTCGAAGCGCGGCGCATGCACCTGGAAGGCGGCATTATTGACGAGGATGTCGAGCCCACCGAGCGCGTTCACCGTCTTCGCCACGGCATCGCGGCAGAAGCCTGAATCGCGGATGTCGCCGGAAATGGCGATGCCCTTGCGGCCTTCCTTTTCGATCGCTGTCAGGGTCTCTTGCGCATCCGCGTCCTCGCCGAGATGCAGGATCGCGACATCCGCCCCTTCGCGTGCGAACAGTACCGCGACCGCCCGGCCGATGCCGGAATCGCCGCCACTGATCAGCGCGGTCTTGCCCTGAAGCTTGCTTGAGCCCTTGTAGTAAGGTGCATCATACATCGGCGCCGGATCGAGCGCCGCCTCCGAGCCGGGCTTGGCCTGATGCTGGCGCTTGAACGGCGGCACGGGGTAGAGCCGCGCCCCGGCTTGCACCGCGCCATACTTCTTCTTCTGCGGCCGGGCATCGGCGCGGGCGATGTCCTTCTGAATGCGCCGCTGCTGCTTCGTTGCGGCCTTCACCGATTTCGGCAGCTTGTCGTCTTTTCGTTTCATGGCGGTCTTGGCCATCATCGCCTCCTTGCGCGCCTTCCCCGTTGCTTTCGGCAACGTGTCGTTCCCGCCCCGGTTCCGCGGCAGGCCGCATCCACGCCCTTGCGGTCCGGCGATTTCTCGGCAAGCTCAACCGCAACGGGAGTCCGGCGGCTGGGAGGGTGTATGGCGCTCGATGCGGATGTGGTCATCGTCGGCGCAGGCCTTGCCGGCCTCGTCGCTGCTGCCGAATTGGCCGGTGCCGGCTGCAAGGTGATCATCGTCGAGCAGGAGCCACGCGCTTCGCTCGGCGGGCAGGCGCACTGGTCCTTCGGCGGTCTCTTCCTGATCGATTCGCCCGAGCAGCGCCGCCTGCGGATCAGAGATTCGCTCGACCTCGCCCGGCAGGATTGGCTCGGCTCGGCCGGCTTCGATCGCGATGAAGATCACTGGCCGAGGGCATGGGCGGACGCTTATCTCGATTTCGCCTCGGGTGAGAAGCGCAGCTGGCTGCACCGGCAGGGCATGCGCTGGTTCCCGGTCGTCGGCTGGGCCGAGCGCGGCGGCTATCTCGCCACCGGCCACGGGAACTCCGTGCCGCGCTTCCATGTCACCTGGGGCACGGGCCCGGGCGTGCTCGAACCCTTCCTGCGCCGCGTCGCCGAAGCTGAGGCGAAGGGGCTGATCGAGCTGCGCTTCCGCCATCGCGTCATCGCCCTGACGCGCAGCGGCGGCGCTGTCGATGGCGTCGAAGGCGAGGTGCTGGAGGCCAGCGCAATCGATCGCGGGCAGGCGAGCTCGCGCGTCGTGGCTGGCGGCTTCGCGATCAAGGCGCAGGCCGTGATCGTCGCCTCCGGCGGCATCGGCGGCAATCACGATCTCGTCCGCCGCAACTGGCCGCAACGCCTTGGCGAGCCGCCGCAGAGGATGCTCTCCGGCGTGCCGGCTCATGTCGACGGCGCCATGCTCGCCGTGGCGGAGGCGGCCGGCGGCCGGCTGATCAATGGCGACCGGATGTGGCACTATGTCGAGGGCATCGCCAACTGGGCGCCGATCTGGCCGGCGCATGCGATCCGTATCCTGCCCGGCCCATCCTCGCTCTGGTTCGACGCGCGTGGGCGGCGCCTGCCGGTGCCGCTCTTTCCCGGCTTCGACACGCTCGGCACGCTGGAATATCTGCGCAAGACCGGCTTCGACCATTCCTGGTTCGTCACCAGCCGCAGCATCGTCGCCAAGGAATTCGCACTCTCCGGCTCCGAGCAGAACCCCGACCTCACCGGCAAGAGCTGGCGCCAGGTCATCCAGCGCGCTCGGGCCGGCATGCCGGCGCCGGTCCAGGCCTTTCTGGACAAGGGCGAGGACTTCATCGTCGAGCGCGACTTTCCCCGCATGGTCGCTCGCATGAACGAGCTCGGCGGTGCCGGTTTGATCGACGAGGCGCATCTGCGGGCGCAGATCGAAGCGCGCGACCGCGATGCCGACAATCCCTATGGCAAGGACCTGCAGGTCACGGCGTTGCGAGGCGCCCGCGCCTATCTCGGCGATCGGCTGATCCGCACTGCCAAGCCGCATCGCATCCTCGATCCGGCCCATGGCCCTCTGGTCGCGGTCCGCCTCAACATCCTGACGCGCAAATCGCTGGGCGGGCTGATGACCGATCTCTCGGCGCGGGTATTGGGCGCAGACGGCGAGCCGGTGCCCGGCCTCTATGCGGTCGGCGAAGCCGCCGGCTTCGGCGGCGGCGGCCTGCACGGCTATCGTGCGCTCGAAGGCACTTTCCTCGGCGGCTGCATCTTCTCGGGGAGGGTCGCAGGCAGGGCGGCGGCGAAGGCGGTTCGGTAGGATCGATTGTCGCGCCATCCCCGCACCTCTTTCGCAAAAGCCCGCAAAAGCCTAAACAGCTACGCCGTCTTGCGGCCTCAACCCCGCCGCGAAGGCGCTGCCAGATGCGCGCGCCGCGCCAACAAGAGCAACAGGACTAACGCCCATGTCTCTCGTCGACTCCGTCCGCCGGACGATCGTGCCGATCCACAAGGAAGGCTATGTCTTCATCGCCATCGGCGTGGTGGCGACGCTGGTGCTCGGCCAGCTCTGGGCCCCCTTCGGCTGGATCGGCACGCTGATCACGCTGTGGATCTGCTATTTCTTCCGCGATCCCGTCCGCATCGTGCCGCAGCGCGAGGGGCTGGTGATCTCGCCGGCCGATGGCCGCATCAGCCAGGTCGCCACCGCCGTGCCGCCGCCGGAGCTGGAGCTGCCGGCCGAGCCGATGACGCGCATCTCGGTGTTCATGAATGTCTTCGACTGCCATGTGAACCGCAGCCCGGTCGCCGGCCGCCTGCTCAAGATGGCCTATACGCCCGGCCTCTTCCTCAATGCCGAGCTCGACAAGGCGAGCGAGGACAATGAGCGCAATGCTCTCGCGATCGAGACGCCGGCCGGCACCATCGCCGTCGTCCAGATCGCCGGGTTGATCGCCCGCCGCATCGTGCCCTTCGTCAAGGAGGGCGATCCGCTTGGGCAGGGCGAGCGCTTCGGCCTGATCCGCTTTGGCTCGCGCGTCGACGTCTACCTGCCGCAGGGCGTCGTCCCGCTGGTCGGCGAGGGCCAGACCGCGATCGCCGGCGAGACCGTGCTCGCGGATTTTTCGGGCAACGACGTTGGACGGGCGTTCCGGGGGATCTGAGTTAAAGCCGTCATTCTCGGGCGGAGCGAAGCGCAGACCCGAGAATCTCGTGACAGGAAGGCAATGCCGCCCACTGGTCCTGAGATGCTCGGGTCAAGCCCGAGCATGACGCTATGCGCTTCGCCGCCACGCTAGCCTCCCGCCCCAAAACCACGTATTCCGGCTGGTATGAGCGACCTCTTTCCTCCTTTCGAGCCTGAGCGCGTCGAATCGAAGCGCACCCGCTTCAAGGCGATCCCGTTCCGGCTGATCGCGCCCAATGTCGTGACGCTGATCGCCCTTTGCCTCGGCCTGACCGCGATGCGGCTCGCTGTCGACGGCAAGTTCGAATCGGCGACGATCTGCATCCTCGTCGCAGCCCTGCTCGATGGCATCGACGGCCGCCTCGCACGCTTGCTCAAGGGCACCTCGCGTTTCGGCGCCGAGCTCGATTCGCTCTCGGATTTCGTCTGCTTCGGCGTCGCCACCGGTTTCGTGCTCTGGACCTTCGTCCTGCACGATCTGCGCTCCTTCGGCTGGATCATCGTGCTGACGCTGGCCTGCGCCATGGCGCTCAGGCTGGCGCGCTTCAACGTGATGATCGACGATCCGAACCGGCCGGAATGGCAGAAGAACTTCTTCGTCGGCATGCCGGCCCCGGCCGGCGCGATCACCGCCATGCTGCCTTTCTACCTGGAGTTCGTCGGCATGCCGGTGCGGGAGTATGGCGCTCCCTTCGTCGGCCTCTACATCCTGTTCATCGCCTTCCTGACGATCTCGCGCATCCCCTGTTATGCCGGCAAGACGCTCGGCACCCGCGTTCCGCGCGACCAGGTGCTACCGATCTTCGTTGCCGTCGTCGTCATCGCCGGCCTGCTCTTCGCCTATCCGTTCGAGATGCTGGCGCTGGTCGTCGCTGCCTATCTCGCGCTGATTCCGGTCAGCGTTGCGCGCTACCGCAGGCTGGAGCGCGAGCATGCGGCGGCCATGCCTGCCAGCGTTGCGGCTGCCGAGCCGGCGGGCATAGCCGAAGAGGCTCCGCCGCAGGCGTGATCGGCCTGAGTGTCTTATGCGTTCTTGTGAGGAATTGTGAGACACCCTATATTATCGGCATGAAATCCGACAATATGCGTCCCTTGACCATCTCGCTCTCGCCCCAACAGCTCGCGCGCCTGAGCAAGGCGGTCGAGAGCGGCGCCTATGCCTCGAACAGCGAGGTCCTTCGCGATGCGTTGCGACTCTGGGAGCAGCGCGAAGAGTTGCGGGAACTCGAGCTCGCCCGGCTGAAACAGGCCTACGAGGAGGGTTTGGCGAGCGGCGAACCGATCGAACTGAGTCTCGATGATCTGCTGTCACGCTTCCGCGCCAAGGCGGCTGGCCGATGACGAAAAAGGTTCGCTACACGCCGCGCGCGGAAGCGGACCTTTTTGAAATCTGGGTTGCCGTGGCGAAGGATAGCGAGCGAGCAGCAGATGCGCTGATCACCCGGATCGTCGACAAGATCGAGTTGGCCGCGGAAGTGCCCTATATGGGCGTCGCGCGGCCAACGCTCGGATCGCGAGCCCGCATTCTGATCGAAGGCCGCTACGTCGTCATTTACCAGCCCGGGCCGCCGGCACTATCGGTGGTTGCCGTGGTGCACGGCAGAAGCGACCCGGAAACCTGGCTGAGCTGAGCCGCGGCCTGCGCTACCGAGACCGCTTCGCCAGCCGGCTGGCATTGGCGCGGGTGCGCCGCGAGAACGGCTCCAGCGTGCTGTGGACGGCCTTGGCCGTCGCTTCGCCGAGCCCGTTCGGCGTCAGCGGGTTGAACGCCATACTCCACCAGAACAGTGTCGCGGCATGGCCGATGGCGAAGCTGCTCTCGGCCATGGCCGCGGCCTTCTCGACCACGGCCTTGCTGGCCTCGCGCTGGCCCCTGGCGTCGCCGAGCGCGCCCTTGGCCAGGATCGGCATCCGCATGGCGATGGTGAGCCCGGCATCGACCTGCATCGCGACCATCTGGGCGAGGACGCTTTGCGCGTCCGCCGCCAGCGCGACGGTCGAGGCAGATCCAGTTCGTGACGCCATGGCGAAAGCTCTCCGGTGACGAGAAGGGGGCCGTGTAGGCCGAGCCTTGCGGGTCGCCGCCACGCCCGCTTGTCTGATGTGGCAAGCTAAACGGATTAGTGCAATCCGGAACCATGCATGGCGACGCTCAAATTCTACGCATTGCACAGGAGATGCAGCCACCCCATGCGCGAACGGCAGGACAACCGGGTGGCCGGCTCCCGAGGAGAGGGCTTGGGATATTCCGCAACTGGCTCTAAAGCCTTGCGGGAAATCGTCCCGGACGCGCAGCGAGCCGACACTTGAATCTCTTCAGCTCCCAGAAGCCGCCGGGCTGGCGGCCCAAGCTGGTCCTGGCCTCGGCCTCGCCGCGGCGCCTGGCCTTGCTCGAACAGGCCGGCCTCAAGCCCGACGCGCTGCTGCCCTCCGACCTTGACGAGAGCCCGCTCAAGGGCGAGCGCCCGCGCGACCTTGCCCGCCGGCTCGCCCGCGCCAAGGCCGAGGCCGGGCTCGCCGGGCTGAAAGGTCGGCCCGATCTCGACGGCGCCTATATCCTCGCCGCCGACACCGTCGTCGCGGTCGGCCGCCGCATCCTGCCCAAGGCCGAGATCGTCGACGAGGCGGCCGCGTGCCTGCGCCTGCTCTCAGGCCGGGCGCACCGGGTCTATACCGGCGTCGCGCTGGCGACGCCGTCCGGCACGATCCGCGAGCGCATCGTCGAGACGCGGCTGCGCTTCAAGCGTCTCTCCAGCGAGGACATCGAGAACTACCTCGCCTCGGGCGAATGGCGCGGCAAGGCGGGGGCCTATGCCATCCAGGGCATTGCCGGCTCCTTCGTGGTCAAGCTCGTCGGTTCCTATACCGGCGTGGTCGGCCTGCCGCTCTACGAGACCGTCAACCTGCTCGGCGGCGAGGGCTTCCCGATCCGCCTCGGCTGGCTGAATGTCGGCTGAGCGAGCGCAAGCCAGACGATCATGATCCTGGTCTGGCTCTCGCCGCTGATCCTCTTCCTCGGCTTGATCCTGTCCGGTCGCTCGGCGCTCATCGCAGGGCTGGTCGGCACGCTCTGCGCCGCGCTCGTCGCCTATATCGCTGGCCCCAACCACCCGGACGCAGCTGCGATCATCCGGCATTTCGCCGCCGGAGCCTGGATCGGCCTGCCGGCGACATTGGTCATCGTTGCCGGGCTCGCCTTCTCGCTCAGCCTGGAGAAGGTTAGCAACGATGCCGACCCGCCCCAGCCCGAACATGGCGCGCTCGCCGAGGCCTGCCTGCTGCGCGGCCCCTTCCTGGAAACCGCGACCGGCTTCGGCGTCGGCTATGTCGTCGCCGTTTCCGGCGCTCGCCGCCTCGGCGTCGACAAGGCGTCGGCACTGGCGCTCGCCACCTTCAGCCAGATCCTGGTGCCCTGGGGCGCGCTCGGCATCGGCACCAGGATCAGCGCCGACATCGCCGGAGTCTCGCTCGCGGCGCTGATCTGGCGGATCGCGCTGGCGACGGCGCTGCTTGGCGCGGTGCTGCTGCCATTGTTCTGGCGGCTGTCGCGGCAGGCTGGCCTGTCACCCGCGCTCGCCGACCGTCTCGAATGGGCCGGCCTGATCGCGCTGCTGATGGCCCTGCTCGTCGCAGCCAATCTCACTCTGCCGCTGGAACTCGCCGCCATCGCGGCGCTGGCGCCGGTCATGCTGCTGCGCTTCCTGCGGGTCAGGGGCTGGGCCGGGCTCGACCGGGCGCTGCTTGCGCGCCTTGCGCCCTATATCGCGCTGGTCGTAGCGCTCGCGCTGATGCGGCTAGTGCTGGTGATCCATGACTGGCTGGAGACCCCGTCCTTCAAGCCCTTCGCCGACGCCTCGGCTTTCGCGCCGCTGCTCTCGCCGGCTTTGCCGCTGATCGTCATCGCGCTCGTCGTCGCCATCAGCCGGGGCGGGGCAAGACAGGCGTCGGCGTTGATGACATTGACGCTGCAGCGCTCGGGGCGCGCGGCGCTGCTGACCTTCCTGCTCGTCGGCATGGCCTGGATCATGGTCGGCTCCGGCCTTGCCGGCGGCATCGGCCTTGCCGTCAGCAGCGTGCTCGGCTCCTGGTCCGCCGGGATCGTCCCGGTTGCCGGCGCGCTCGGCGGCTATCTCACCGGCTCCAACACCGGCGCCGGCGCCGTCTCGATGCCGCTCGCCACCGCGCTCGTCCCGGCCGGCGAGGCGAGGCTCCTGGTGATCGCCGCCGCGGTCGTCGCCGGCAGCCTGCTCACCGCGGTCAGCCCGGTCCGCGTCACCATGGGCCAGGTCCTGATCAAGGCGACGACGGCCGAGACCGGGCAGGCGATGCGCTCGCTCTGGCCCTGGTTCGCGCTGGTCGTGGGTTTCACGGTCGCCATCGCGCTCATGACCGC
This sequence comes from Bosea sp. Tri-49, assembly GCF_003952665.1. Taxonomy (NCBI): domain Bacteria; kingdom Pseudomonadati; phylum Pseudomonadota; class Alphaproteobacteria; order Hyphomicrobiales; family Alloboseaceae; genus Allobosea; species Allobosea sp. Tri-49. The sequence goes on along the minus strand of NZ_CP017946.1, from coordinate 2,256,085 downwards.
GCAGCTCGCCTGAGGCCGGGCGCCGGAGCGCATGCCGGCTTGCATGCCATGCGCTTGCTCCGGCCGCCGCGAGTGCCGATGGTGGCGCCATCGCGAGAGCGCCGACAGCGAACGGGCGCGCAGGGCAGGGAACACCGGAATGGCTGGACGTCTTCAAGGCAAGGTCGCGATCGTCGCGGGCGCGGGCTCGATCGGCCCGGGCTGGGGCAATGGCAAGGCGACCGCGACCGTGTTCGCCCGCGAAGGCGCCAAGGTCGTCTGCGCCGACCGCAACCTCGAAGCCGCCGAGGAGACCGCCAGCATCATCAAGGGCGAGGGCGGCGAGGCCTTCGCGATCCGCACCGACGTCACCAGCCAGGACGATCTCGCCGCGCTCGTCGAGGCGACGCTCAAGGCCTATGGCCGCATCGACGTGCTCGACAACAATGTCGGTATCGCCGAGGTCGGCAGCGTCGTCGACCTGCCGCTCGAAACCTGGGAGCGCGTCTTCAAGGTCAACCTGACCGGCTGCTTCCTGGCGATGAAGCACGTCATCCCGGTGATGCAGCGCCAGTTCGCCGAGGGCGGGCAGGGCGGCTCGATCATCAACATCTCGTCGATCGCCTCGATCCGCCACACCGGCGTGCCCTATGCCAGCTATGGCGCCAGCAAGGCGGCGATGAACCAGCTCACCCGCACCACCGCGGCGCAATACGCCCCCGAGAAGATCCGCGTGAACGCCGTGCTGCCCGGGCTGATGAAGACGCCGATGGTCGAGCATTCGGCCGGGCTCGCCCAGTCCTATGGCAAGGGCGACGTCGCGGCGATGTGGGCGGCGCGCGACCGGCAGGTTCCGATGGGCCATATGGGCGAGGCCTGGGACGTGGCCTGGGCAGCGCTCTTTCTCGCCAGCGACGAAGCGCGCTATGTCACCGGCATCGAGCTTCCAGTCGATGGCGGAGTGACCTTGCAATATGGCGCCTGAACAACCCGAGAATCCTGCCCCGCCTTCGCGGCCCTGCCCGATCTGCGGCAAGCCGGCTGTGCAGCGCTTCAAGCCGTTCTGCTCGTCCCGCTGCTCTGACATCGACCTCGGCCGCTGGCTCAAGGGCAATTACGTGATTCCGGGCGAGCCGGTGGAAGAGGCCGAGGACGTGCCGATGCGGCGGGCCGAGGACGACTAATGGAAAGGCCCGGCGCTTCCCTTGCGGGAGGACGCCGGGCCGTTCACTGACCGCCGCGCGACGGGTCAGGTACTTTCCGGTGGGCTCATCGCCCTGAATTCCGCCTGCCGCGCGATCGAGCCACCGGTACATCCGCGGCTTGCTCCAGATCGGCGGTAGGCACGGCGCCGTCACCGGCGCCGCCGCATCAACCCGGCCGCATCGCTTTGGTTCCAGGCTTTGTTCGCGCCGGAAGGACGGCCGCGCCCGCGACCTGCCGGATCGGCGGCGCCATCCGCTTTGGCGCAGCAAAATGGCCCCGCAGCTCGCGGTTTTGAAGCCTGCGCAGCCTCGGATGAAAATTTCACGCTGGCCGGATCGTTTGTCGGCTGGACAGCCCGTGCCCGCCGCTCTATATCGCCTCCCACCAACCGAAGCGCAGCGCGCTTCGCGGGACGCCCAGGTAGCTCAGTTGGTAGAGCATGCGACTGAAAATCGCAGTGTCGCTGGTTCGATTCCAGCCCTGGGCACCATTCATTCAAAATCCTTCAACATTTTCAGTGCTTTGGGTTAGGTTTGCAAATTAGGTTTGCGAGCCGGATGTTCCACCTTTGGCCGCTGAGACTTTCCCGATCGCGCTCTCCGCAAGCGTCGTACGAGAGATCGCCTAGGTATACCGCTGAACTTCGTTCAAGCTCTTGTGGCCAGTGATTGACGCGATTTCGTGTGCGGTGCAGCCGGCTTCAGCCAGCCGCCGGGCTGCAGCTTTCCGAATGCCATGCGTCACGCAGCGCTCTGGAAGACCCGCGGCGTCGATCGCGTCAGCCATCCAATTGCCGAAGCCCTTTTCGGTGAAGGGGTGGCCGAATTCGGTCAGAACCATCGTCCCGACATCGAGACGAAACGCGTCCAAGCTCGGTTCCAAGTCTGGGTGCCGATGGATCATCAGATCGGCTCCGGTCTTGACCTGCTTCACCCGCATTTTGCTGTTGCGGATGTGCAGAGCTGGCCCACCGAGAGATCGCGAAGCATGTCCCTGCCGGCGGCGCGCGTAGCCACTGTCGGCTCGACCGGCACCACAACCGCCTCCGCTCCCTCGACAGTGAGGCGCGAGCCCTCCGCCTCCTTCGCCGGGATCTGGGCGCCGCAATGGACCAGCGTGCGCAAGGTCAGGACGGGCGAGGAGACGATCGACCTCTTCGCCTTTTTGACGACCGGGCCGAACGCCGAAGTGACGCCCATCCACCCCAAGGCGATGCCGGTGATACTGACGACCCCAGAAGAGTGCGAGACCTGGATGACGGCGCCATGGGAGCAGGAGCGGACGCTACAGCGGCCGCTGCACGATGGAGCGCTCGCGGTCGTCGCGCGCGGGTTGAAGAGCGACGAAGTGGAAACCCTGATTTCGCGGGAGTCAGCGGATAGCTCGTCTAGTGCAATGATCATAATCGAGGGGGAGGATACCAGTGAAGAGGTTTGATCGCTGGGACATCTCCTTGATCGCTAATGCAAGCGGAAGCGGCACGGTCACTACCTGCTCGCCGAATTCCGCCCGAATCTCTTTCAAGGCGAGTGACTTTTGAGCAGACAGCACCAGATCGATAATTCGATCGATCTTAACGTCCACAACGTAGTTTTCTTCGCCGGCCATACCATCCTCCTGCTTTGGGTTTCAATCAGTAAGGCGTTCCGCTTGAGCCCGACGGGCTCGAATTGTGGCTTCAGCCAATTCGTTGTCTTGGGATCTCCTGAGGTCTTTGAGAGCAAGTGTAGTGACTATGTCCGTTATGCGTTCGCCTGGTGCAGCGCGAGGAATGTCGCCAGACAATCTCAACTCGGCTATTGTAGCAGGCACGACTGGGGCTTCTGGGGGTAACTTGAGCACCACCGTAAGCTTGTGAATGTCATTCCTAGAGTTGCTGTTAGAGAATCCCGTTTTTGTTATGCGGCCGCCATACGGTCTCGGTGCAATAGCAAGACTAGCCGTAGCGCCTCCGGACAGTTGTGTCGTAAACTCCATTCTGCGCAGGGTAGTCGGAAACCGAGACTCGGCTGGCACGTCGGCGGGGCCAACGAGGTTCGCGGATTGGTTCAGATTTAAGAATGTCCCGACAATTTCATCTAAACCGAGGGATCCGGTTATAGGATAGATAAGCTTTGGGTTTTTCTGTTCTGCAAGTGTTGTGCGCGTGAAGCCTCCGTCACGACAGTATCCATCGTGGGTGTATCGCACAAGATTCTCGAATACATCTGATAATCTGAACTGTATGAAATTGTCTCTTACTAACTTGGATCCAGCGTTTCCACCTAAGCTCGCTGCTCCGTTAGAGAAATTGCGTAGCGCATCAACGGTTAGTCCAATTTCATTCACCTCCGACATATCGAACTGAAAATCATACACAACTACGGCATGATTGTATCGTTCCAAGACAGCCAGCGTTTTGGGATCAACTCTGTAGGTTTTTAGATGTGTGTTGAGATCGCGCCAGCTCAATTTTCCGTCGATGAGGTTCTGTGCGAGCTCCGCATACCTTGGATATTCGTCAACTCTTTCTTTTCTTGAGAGCGAGCCGACGATAAAACCTCGGACCGAGTCGCGGAGTTCGCAACGAGTCTTGGCTACAATCCGAATAATATCGAACCCCGTGAAGTCGCCGGGCATCGGTACTGACGAGCAGGCTCCAAATAGAGCAGTGCCCGCGATCGCAATTATCGCGCGGCGCATTATTCCCCCCAATCGGCATTTTCAATGCTCGTTTGAGTTGAAGCTGAACGACCTCTCAACGAGAGTCAACGGTTCATTAACTTTAATGGCGAAAGTCTAGCTCTTCAGCTCCGCGTATCGTTTACTTCGCCGGATCAGCGGCCGGCGCGCCACGCACAGCGCATACGTTCCATCAGCCACTTTGCGCCGGTCATGGCATCGCACTCAGGCTGCCGCCCGTCTTCGATGTACGCGCAGCCGTCCGGGCAAGACCGCGAAACGGCCATTGCCTGAACGACCCGGTCCTCCTGCGCCTTCATCAGCCTCTCAGACATCGGACGCTCCCCGGGGTGCGGGGATTGGTCCTGTGCCAGCCGGAAACGGGAATTGGTACGCGCGTAAAGATGAAGGTCTTCACTGGCCCAGGTTTATCTCTGATCCGGCTCTGTTCCCCTGGCGCAGTTGTGCCCCCACAACTCATCGCTGTGAGAGGCGGGTACGCTTCGACATGTGGGCCGAGATCGATCTTTTAGCGGCCCGGCAGATAAGGGACGGGTGGCTGCTGCACTGCCGTTAGGATGCATTATCTCTGTGAGCGTCGCGCCATCTCTGTGAGAGCCGCGCCTTCTTCGGCCACCAATCTCGCCCTTCACCCCAGCCGCCGATCACGCTCCTCAACTATCCGCTCCACAACCTCCCGATACTCCGCAAGCAGCTCCTGCAGCGGCCCGATATCCCGGAACGCCCGCTGGTCCTGCTCTTCCTCGCCTTGCTCTTCCCAGGCGGTGATCGCCTCGTCGGCGGCGGCGAGATGATCGGCTGACGGGGAGGGTGGTGGCGGGGCGCCGGCCTCCTCGACAAGTCGTAGGGCGATCTGGCGGCGCAGCTCGTCTGCGCGTTGGAGCATCGGCTCGAGCCGGTCGGTGTAGGGCATCTCTCGAACCTTGCTTTGCCAATCCGGACGGACAAGCCGCTCGCGGCAACACCTCGCTCCTTCGCGCGTTGACGCCCGGTGATCAATCGCTGCGGGGGAGAGTGGCATGAACTTCGGGACCATGAGTTTCGATATCTGGGGCGAGATCGATCTTCTGCTGCGCCTGCTGGCCGGGATGGCGGCCGGGATCGTCGTCGGCTGGGAGCGCACCGGCAAGCAGCAGGCGGCCGGCATCCGCACCTTCGGGCTCGTCGGCCTCGGCACCGCCGCCGCGGCGACGATCTTCAGCCAGCCGCATGAGATCGACGCTGCCAGCCGCGTCGTGCAGGGGCTCCTCACCGGCATCGGCTTTCTGGGCGCCGGCGTCATCGTGCTGCGCGAGGGCCATACCACGCCGCAGGGCCTGACCACGGCGGCGGCGATCTGGGTCACCGCGGCGCTGGGCTGCGCCGCGGGGCTCGGCGACCATGCGATCGTGCTCTCGGCGACGGTGCTCGGCCTGGGTTTGTTGATCGTCGATCATTCGATCGAGCGCCGGGCAGGGCGGCCAGCGCCGTCCGCTGGGGGCAGCGGCGACGAGGGAGTCGGCTGATCCTGTTGAAAACCGCCGCGTCGGCGATCCGATTTGGTCGCCGAGAAGCCGCTGGTTTTCGCGAGTGAAACCTGGTCGTTGACGCGAACAGCTCACTTCGCGCGCGAAGGCGCGCGTTGCGGCGTTCTGCTCGCGGGGGGCGTTTTCAGCCTTGGCTGACCCGCCGGGATTCGGCGCAGCATTCATGCTGGCCGTGCGAATCTCCTGCGCTTTCTCATCACAGAATTGCCTTCTTTCTTAAGCAAAGGCCCCCATCCTTCGACCTGCCGTTCCCGCGATCTCCCCCTGCAAGGCGGACCATGACGATGTGGTTTCGACCATGACGACGCCTGCCTTAGTCGCGACATGGGCCATAGGCGTCGCGCTGCTCGCCGGAGTCCTGCCAGGCTCTGCCCGGGCCGAGCAGCTTGCGGCAAGGACGCGCGGGTCGGCTTCGCCACCGCCGGCTTTCGTCAATTTCTGTGCGAAGAACCCGGCGGAATGTCGCCGGTCCGGGGCCGTGACGCGGCAGGTTGCCCTGACCCCGGAGCGCCAGCGTGACCTTCAGGAGGTCAATGCGCGGGTGAACTCCGCGATATCGGAGATATCCGACCGGGAGCATCATGGCCGCGAGGATGTCTGGAGCATCCCGACCGATGGGCGGGGCGACTGCGAGGATTTTGCGCTGCTGAAGCGCAGGCAGCTGATCGAGCGTGGCTGGCCGTCCTCGACCCTGCTGATCGCGGTCGTCGGCACGCCTTCGGGCGAGGGCCACGCGGTGCTGATGGCCGCGACCTCCGAAGGCGATCTCGTCCTCGACAACAAGACCTCCCGCCTCCTGCCCTGGACGCAAACCGGGTACATGTTCTTCACCCGCATGTCGCAGGCCAATCCGCGCGCCTGGGAAGCGATCGATGGCGGCACCATCGCCGTGACCGCTGCGACCAGGCAGCCATATCGGCCCTGAGAGGGCCGATCGTCACGTATGCCGGTTCCGGGAAGTCGGGACATGTGAGGGCGTGCTCGCTTTGGTGTACGTCGGCTGCCCGCCGGGACCATCGTTCTGCATGGAGAGCAGATGATCCGATCAGACTGGTGTGCAGCCTGATCGGATAAGTGTCCGGGCTCAACGGCTGCTGCCGCCGTGACCGCCGCCGCCGTTGCCGCCACCGCCCTGGCCGCCACCGCCGTGGCCGCCACCGCCGTGACCACCGCCACCATGGCCGCCGCCGCCGTGACCGCCACCGCCATGGCCGCCGCCGCCATGACCACCGCCACCGTGACCACCGCCACCGTGGCCGCCGCCGCCATGACCGCCACCACCGTGGCCGCCACCGCCATGACCACCGCCGCCGTGGCCGCCGCCACCATGACCACCGCCGTGACCACCGCCACCGTGACCACCGCCACCGTGGCCGCCGCCGCCATGACCGCCACCACCGTGGCCGCCACCGCCATGACCACCGCCGCCGTGGCCGCCGCCACCATGACCACCGCCGCCGTGACCACCGCCGCCGTGACCGCCACCACCGTGGCCGCCACCGCCATGACCGCCGCCCTGGCCACCGCCACCGCCGCCCTGACCGCCGCCGCCCTGACCGCCACCGCCATGACCACCGCCGCCGTGACCGCCACCACCGTGGCCACCGCCACCTTGACCGCCGCCCTGGCCACCGCCACCGCCGCCCTGACCACCGCCACCCTGGCCGCCACCGCCGCCTTGGCCGCCGCCGCCCTGACCGCCACCGCCGCCGCCTTGGCCACCGCCGCCGCCCTGACCGCCGCCACCCTGGCCGCCGCCGCCCTGACCACCGCCACCCTGGCCGCCACCGCCCTGACCACCGCCACCCTGGCCGCCACCGCCGCCTTGGCCGCCGCCGCCCTGACCGCCGCCACCCTGGCCGCCACCGCCCTGACCGCCGCCACCCTGGCCGCCGCCGCCCTGACCGCCGCCACCCTGGCCGCCGCCGCCCTGACCACCGCCACCCTGGCCGCCACCGCCCTGACCACCGCCACCCTGGCCGCCACCGCCGCCTTGGCCGCCGCCGCCCTGACCGCCGCCACCCTGGCCACCGCCGCCCTGACCGCCACCGCCGCCGCCTTGGCCTCCGCCGCCGCCGCCTTGGCCACCGCCGCCGCCGCCCTGACCGCCGCCGCCGCCGCCCTGACCGCCGCCACCGCCGCCTTGGCCACCGCCGCCGCCGCCCTGACCGCCGCCGCCGCCGCCCTGACCGCCGCCACCGCCGCCTTGGCCACCGCCGCCGCCGCCCTGACCGCCGCCGCCGCCGCCTTGGTCACCGCCGCCGCCCTGACCGCCGCCGCCGCCGCCCTGACCGCCGCCACCGCCGCCTTGGCCACCGCCGCCGCCGCCGCCCTGACCGCCGCCACCGCTGCCCTGGCCACCGCCGCCACTCTGGCCGCCACTGCCGCTGCCGCCGCTATTCGAGTTGCCTGCCGAACTGCCGCCCGTGGCGTTTCCTGCACTGCCGCTGGAACCTTCACCACCGTTGCGGTCGCTGCCACCGGAGTTCGCGGCGCCACCCGAAGACAAGGCTCCCGTCGTCAATGGCGGGCACATCCAGTATTGGGCGCCGCCCTGCTGAACCAGGGAGCACGCGGCATTGGGCGCGCGCGTGCGCCTGCCATTGGTGGAAACGGCGTTGTAGTATTCGACATTGCCGGCCGCGGCGCCCTGAGGCGCGGGGGCGGGTGTGCCGATCGACGCTGTTGCCAGTGGCGGGCATGCCCACAGCATCTCGTTGCCATATTGTCCGATGATGCAATCCCGGCTCGGCGCCCGTGTCCTGCGGCCGTTTGGGGATACGGCGTTGTAGTATCGCACCCCACCGGCATCTGCGAGGCTCGGTCCTGGCGCTGAGGCTGTGCTCGGGCGGAACGGGTTGTTGCGCGCCGCCGGATCGCATTCCCACAGCCATTTGTTTCCGATGAGCTTGCGTTCGCAGGCTCCGTGGGGCCGTGGTGTCGGGGTGCCGTTGATTGAGAGGCCCTCATGATATTCAGGCCACGGGCCGGCTCCTTGCGCATAAGCAAAGGTCGACGTAGTCGCGAGAAGTCCCGCAATAAAGATCTTGCTCTGCAGGTATCGCATGACGTGCCTCCCGCCCGGGAAGCCAGTAGCTGCCCAGCGCAAAAAACGATGTATTTCGGGATGGCCTGTTTTAGATTCCCAAACAGGGCCAATCCGGCACGTTGAGCAATAGCATGCAGTGTTTGACTTGATTTTATTCTATTCGAGTGAAAGCTTTAGGTCGCTCGAACTAGTCCGATGGGGTTACTGCCCAGTGCAGCGTCGGAGAGAGGAAGCGAGAGATGATAACGTCTTGGAAGCAGACGATGGTGGCGCTGGCCGCATTGCTGTTCATCCATCCGGCGCTCGCCCAGATCGGCACGCCGGGCAATGCGCCGCTGACGCCGGGCGGGCCGCGCCAGGGCCTGGGACCGCCCTCGATCTTCGATCACACGCCTGACATCAGGCTGCATGCACCGGGGGCTGGCGGCATCCCAGGCGCCGGCCCGCCAGTCGACTATGGTGGGACACCGCGGACCGCGCCGCGATCGCCGAACTCGATCTACATGCCGCGCTATGGGGCAGCCGACGATCCATCGCCCCGAAGCGTTATCGCCGCTATTTGCAGGACGCCGCGTCGGGCCTGTGCCGCGCCGAGTCGGGCTCTTGCCGGCGCCCGCTGCTTCTGCCGCCTGCCGAACGGGGTGCGGCAGCGCGGACGCGTGGTTCGCTAGATCGTGCAGGTGTGTGGCGGCAACCGATGAGAACGCTGCCGATCACCGGTCCTTACTGCTGCCCAGCGAACATGTCGGTCTGATGCTGGGCAATGCAGAGAGCAAATTCGCCAAAGTTCTGCGGAGCTTGTCTTCCCGAAGGCCATCTCATGGCCCTGCTGAAGGGCACGGGGCTGCTGTGACGGCGAGTAACGCGCGGCGGCGTCTCCTGCGCTCACGCGGGGCGGGAGCGAGTCGCCGCGCCAGCGCCTCTCACGAAAAGGCCGCAATGCTCTGCCTGATCAGGCGAAACAGTCTCTAATCCTACCAAAGTTTATTTCAGGCTGATTCTTGGATTTGCATATGCTTACTCAGGTCAATCGCTCGGCGAAATTGTTTACCCCGCTCGGCCCTGACGTATTGTGTCTGGTCGATGTTTCCGTAACGGAAAGTTTGGGGCGTTTATTCACCGCTGAGATCAACGCAATTTCGAATGACGCCGATATCGACTTCGATAAGCTTATCGGCCAGCCCTGTCATGTCGAACTCGATCGTGGACCGTCCGGCAAGCGGATGTTACACGGTATAGTTGCGGAAGGGGAGTGGCTCGGTATCGAGCACGGGCTGACGCATTATCGTCTCCTGCTGCGGCCATGGTTCTGGCTGCTCGACAAGATCGCAGATTGCCGGATCTTCCATGACAAGACGGTGCTCGACATCATTCGAGAGACCTTCGCCCGGCGAGGTTTTTCGGATTTCCGCATCGCCACGACATATGATTATCCGGTTCTCCACTATACGGTTCAGTACCGCGAGACCGATTTCAACTTTCTCAGCCGGCTGATGGAGCAGCACGGCATCTATTATTACTTCCAGCACGCGGCCGACCGTCATGTGCTGGTGCTGTGCGATGGCCGTGCCTCCCATTCGCCTGCGCCGGGGCTGGAGAACGTCGTCTATGTGGCGGCCAGGGATGCCGGGCATCTGGCGCGCCGACCGACGATCCAGGACTGGCGGATGCGCCGGACGCTGCGGTCCGGTCGTTCCGGCCTCCAGGATTTCAACCATCTCACGCCCAACACGCAGATGCTGGCCGATGCCGCGGCGACCGAGCGATACACCCACTCCACGCTCGAGCTCTTCGACTATCCCGGGCCGCATGTCGTCCAGGCTGACGGCGAGCGCTATGCCCGCATCCGGCTCGAGGCCGAGCAGGCGATGGACAAGCGCCGCAACGCGATCGGCTTTGCCGTGTCGGCTTTCGCCGGCGCCTTCCTGACGCTCAGCCGGCACCCCCGCAGCGGCGAGAACGGGCAGCACCTCCTCGTCGGCACGCGCTTCAGCTATGGCCCGCAGGTCTACAGGGCGCATGCGGGCCAGGAGGAGGCCGGTTATCGTGCCGAATACGATCTCTTACCCGTCGAGGTGCCCTTCCGCACGCCGATGACGACGCAAAAGCCGCGCATCGACTCGACCCAGACGGCGATTGTCGTCGGCCAGAAGGGCGAGGAGATCGATTGCGACGATCACGGCCGCATCCTCGTCCATTTCCATTGGGACCGGCATGGCGACCAGAGCTGCCGCCTGCGCGTCGCCCAGGTCTGGGGCGGTCAGACCTGGGGAGGCCAGATCATTCCACGCATCGGGATGGAGGTCTCGGTGGTCTATCTCGAAGGCGATCCCGACCGGCCGCTGGTCACCGGCTGCGTGCCCGATCCGGTCAACCACCGTGTGCCCTACGATCTGCCGGCGAACAAGACGCGCTCGGTCCTGCGCTCCAACACCTACAAGGGCACCGGCTTCAACGAGTTCACCCTGGAGGACAAGACCGGGCAGGAGATCATGTTCTTCCACGCCCAGAAGGACCACACGACACGCGTGCTCAACAACCGCACGGCGCGCGTCGACAGCCACGACGTCTACTCGGTCGGCGGCAACCGCGCGGTGGAGGTCGCGAAGAACCAGAAGCACGAGATCGGCGGCTCGCTGAACATGGTCGTCGGCGGGACCGGCTCCAACGCGATGAAGGCGCTGACCGGCGTCATGGGCCTGGCCGGCCAGACAGCCAATCTGCTGAAGCAATCGGGTGATATCGCGGGCGGTGGCGGTGCAACGCTCGGCGCCTTCGGCCTCACGCTCGCATCGTCCGCCCTCGGCTTTCTCTCCGGCGGTGGCCAGAAGTCGCGCAAGGGCGTCGTCTCGGGCCCTAGTCCGCGCGCCGATGCCGGCGTCGACCTGACGGCGTCCGGCACCGGGATCGGCAAGGATGCCGGCGGCTTCTTCCCGCTGCCGGGCATCATGAACACGGTCGTCCAGTCATTCCAGTCGACCAGCGTCGGCGTCGCCCAGGTCGAGCAGATCGGCATGAGCAAGGTCACCAATGTCGGCCAGACCATGGTGACCAATGTCGGCAAGTTCTCGAAGACCATCGTCGGCGAGGAGTTCGTCATCGAGTGCGGCGCCTCGAAGTTCATCATGCGCAAGGACGGCACGGTGATCATCCTGGGCACGAACTTCAACTTCACCGCCTCGGGGCCAACGCAGATCAACGGCAAGGTGGTCGACCTCAACAAGCCTGGCGGCGGCACCGCCGAGGCGAAAGCGACGTCGGCGGACAGCTCGGCCAAAGGTTGACCGGGCATGTCGGTCGACAACCGCACGCCGTTCCCGGCCATCGCCTTCCGGCAGTTCAATCTCGCCGGGCAGCTGCTCGGCGTGATCGCTGTCCGCGGGACGTTCCAGTTCTCGGCAGCAGGGCCACTTGCTCCCGCCGGGAAGCAGCTCCCGCTGAAGCTGGCGGATATCTATGACGGCGATCCGCATGAGGGGCCGTTGCTCACGCAAGGCGATCTCGTCCCGTTCAAGCCGGCGACCGATGTGACCTTTATCGGCGCGGCCCATAGCCCCGACCAGGTCCCGCGGCCGAGCTGGACCTGCCGCCTGCGGATCGGCCCGGTGCAGAAGGCCTTGCGGGTCACCGGCCCGCGCAGCTGGCGCGCGCGCCGGCAGGGCAGGGCTCAAGTCGACTGGGAGCTCACCGCGCCTCAACCGGTCCCCTATGTGCCGATCGACTGGCGTCTGGCCCATGGCGGGCTTCTGCCGGGCCATTCAGGTCCAGATTTCGATGGCCGCTATCGTTTCAACCCGCTCGGCCGCGGCATCGTCGACGAGAGCCGCGTCCGCGACGGCGACGAATATCCGGCGCCGCAGATCGAGGATCCCACGCAGCCGTTCACCACGCCACATGGCGAGATCGAACCGCAGGGCTTCGGCCCGCTCTCGCCCTGGTGGCGCCAGCGCCACCAATATGCCGGGAGCTATACGGAGGAGTGGCTCGCCAGGCGCCATCCGCTGCTGCCGGAGGATTTCGACTTCCGCTTCTGGCAATGCGCCCATCCCGACCTGATCGTCGCGCCCTGGCTGAAAGGCGACGAGCCCTTCGAGCTGGAGAACCTGGCCTATCGCTATCCGCTGGTGCGCGGCTGGCTGCCCGGCCTGACGATGCAGGTAATGCTCGACCAGGGGCGTGGTCCCGAAGTCGCGCCGCTGGTTCTCGACGGCGTGCATTTCGACCTGCGTTCGGGGATCGCCCGCGTCACCCTGACCTGGCGCACCGGCTTCCCCTGGCCGGAGCGGCGCGGCCAGCCCATCCTCGAATGCTTTGGCCCGCTGGCGGAGGCGGCGTGATGAGCGACGAGCCGCCCAAAATAACGATCACCGGCGGGCGTACCTATAACTGGGACCAGATGCCCCCAAGTATGGCGGAGCAACACAATCAGCTCAACGCCGCTGGCGACGCGCTCTGGAACAGCGATCGGGCAGGGGCTCAGGCAAAATGGGCGGAAGCGGATCGGCTCATCGCACCTTACGAGAAGAAGAAGGAAGAGGAGGAGAAGAAAAAGAAGCCCCCTCCGCCGACTGGGCCCAATCCGCATCCGCCGGAATTTGTCGTCGACCATAACGATGCGGTCGCGATTTCGACTGCGCCTGATGTGTGTCGCGTCGGCACCACGCCGACGCCGTTCATGTCGTATGCGCTGGGCGGTGACGATGAGAACTATTCCCCCGACGTGTTCTCGAACGGCGTCGCCATCAAGCACAATCAATCGCGGATCTGGTACACGCGGGGGGACGAGCCGGGCACCGGGCTTGGAGTCAAGTCGAACACCGTCAGCTCGAAGGTCATTCCGAATTCGCATTCCAGTGTCGTCAAGGTCAACGGCATCTGGGTTCAGCGCCATTCCGATACGTGCTGGCTGAACAACGGCAACAACCCCGGCGAATATACTCACGTCAAGTCGACGGAGGTGAACAAGGCGCCCGACGCGAATGACGAGCACGACAAGAGCGCCTGGCAGTCGTTCAAGGATCAGCTCTACGACAAATCAGGCACGGTCCAGACCGCCGACGGCATTTGGGACAAGGCTGGAGAGTGGTGGAACGATCCGTCGAAGATCGGAACGGATGCGACCAATTTCTACAATGGCCTGCCGACTGGGAGCGAGGTCTGGCAGGGCACGAAGAACATTGGCTCCGGCATCGCCAATGTCGGGAGTCAGGTCTGGAACGACCCGAAAGGCTCGGCCGGGGCGGCCTGGGATTGGGGAGCCGGGAAAGCATCCGATGGCTGGGAGGGCGCGAAGGACGCCTGGAGCAAGGATGGCGTACCGGGTGTCCTTGGGGCAGGAGTCGGCGTCGCCATCGACGTGGTCGACCCGACCAGGAAGCTCAAGCTGGCAAAGAAGGTCGGTGAAGGGCTCGAGGCGGCCGCGGATGCAAACAAGGCGGGAGACAAGCTGCCTGACAAGAAGAGCGACAAGCCGCCTGAAAAGAAGGCGGAGGAGGATGGCGACGGCGGTGCAAGGAGCACGCGCGTTATGGATGTCGAGTGCTTTGAGGTTCCCGATAATCTCAAGGGCAAGGCTGCTGAATATAAAAGGCAGCTAGACGAGCAGATGAATTATATAAACGAAAGAATGACCGCTGATGATATGGCGTACGCGCACTGGGTCCTGGAGAAGGCGCAAGGGACGAAGTTGCTGAGACAGCCGTATCTTCAGCAACAGCACCGTGCTGCGTACAAGCGGTACCTTAGCGGTCAAGGGCTGAGCAAGGAGCAGATTGAAGCCAAGACCGCCGGTATGGCGGCGACGCATTTCTTGGACATGGTTGCTGGCGGCAATCCTGCGGTATTCTCGAAGGATGCGGCGGGGAATCCTGTGCTTGGCGACTCTGAGGTCAATTCCTATATCGGCAATCAGTGGACCCAGAAGGGGCGGGCAGCCTCCCTGAAGGAGGAGGCCGAACATATGCGGAAAGAGGGACGGTCAGGTGAGAAGATGAAAGTCAATCTAAGGCCGTGTGATTAGGGGTGTAGCTGTATGTATGAGAATTTTGAGTATTATCTAAACAATTACTCCCCTGTATTCCCTGAAAATTCTCTTTCTCAAGAAAGAAAGGAAAGAATTTCAGAAATTTTGCCAGATTCATTGGTAGAATTCATTACAAAATATGGCTTTGTTTCGTTTCATGGAGGTCTTTTTAATCTCTGTGATCCGGATGAATTTAGATCTATATTGGCTTTGATTTTTAAAGATGACAAAGAATTTCATCATCGTAGCTGTCATGTCGTCGGATTTACCGCTTTTGGAACCCTATGGTGCTGGTCTGACCAGTACCTTGATTTCAAAATCGATTTGCCATTCTCGCTTGTATACTGCGACTCGTTGACGATGCCGGGCTGGAAGCCGACCGCATCTGCAGATCATATCGCGTCCGGCATCGTGCCTGACCGGGAGGACGCCGACTTTCTAGACAACGCCGGCGAACCGATGTTCGATCGCTGTGTTGAGGCTTACGGCCGTCCAAGTTCGACCGAGTGCTTCGGCTTCGTGCCGGCGCTGGCTATTGCCGGCGCGTTTGGGCCGCTGCAGCGTGTCGAGAACATCAAGCGCATGAGCGCGCTGGAGCATTTCACGATCCTGGCTCAGTTGGAGCAGTTTCACCTGGTTGTTCCCGGCCCCGACGATATCATTCCTGTTCGGGCAATCGGATAGCAGCCTGGCACCGTCACGAAGCGTTCGTGACGGTGCTGCCCAAGTCGATCGCACCGTTATGATTTGCGCTGATCGCCTTCACCTGCGCTTCACTGCCCTGACCACGGCGCTCTTGCCGCCGCCGCCGCAATAGAAGCGGTCGCCGCCTGCCTCCATGCCGGCGATGAAGGTCCCTTCCGGCATGCGCATGCTGTCCAGCACCTTGCCGGTCTCAGGATCGACCCGGCGGATCTCGCTTTCCTCGTTCTCCCAGGTCGCGTGCCAGAGCTCGCCGTCGCTCCAGGTCACGCCGGTGACGAAGCGGTTGGACTGCAGCGTGCGCAGTATTTTGCCGGTCTCCGGGTCGACCTGATGGATCTGGCGCTCGCGATAATGGCCGACCCAGAGCGTGCCTTCCGCCCAGGTGAGGCCGGAATCGCCGCCGCCGGCAGGCGCGGGAATCGTCGAGACCACCCGCCCGCTCTCCGGATCGATCTTCTGGATGCGGTCTTCGGCGATCTGGTAGAGGTGCTTGCCGTCGAAGGCGGTGCCGGCATGGGCGGGGACGTCGAGGCTGCGAACGGTGTCGCCGCTCTTCGGATCGAAGGCGTTGAGCTTGTCGCCGGACGCGAACCAGACGTTGTTGCCGTCATAGCTGACGCCGTGCACGGCCTCGACACCGGGGAAGGGGCCGTATTCGCGGATGATCGTGGCTGTCCTGGTCATGGGATGATCTCCTCTGTTCGGTTGGACCGAGACAGGGTTTAGCCATCCGGCAGCGGAGCCGGGAGTAACAAGGCTGTCGGGAAACCCGGCACCGGCGGCGTCAGCCAGCGCCGCGCCCGCGCCTTGCCGAAGGACTGGATCTTGCCGGCCCCAGCCAGCGTCTCGAGCGCGCGCTGCATGTTGCGCTGGCTGACGTCGAGCGCCAGGGCCAGCGCCGAACTCGCCCAGGCCTCGCCATCGGCGAGCAAAGCGAGCACGTCGGCATGCGGTTCTTCCAGCGGCTGCGCCAGCACCGCGACCGTGCCCGCCCGGTGCGGTTTCAGGGCAAAGCCGCGCTTGGTCGCGTTGATTTCGGCGAGCCCATGCAGTTCGGCGCGCAGCCGGCCGATCTCGACCCGCAAACGGGCGCGATGCGACTCGTCGGCTTCTTTGGCTCGGAAGGCGCGCCTCAGCAGCACTTCGCGCGAGACATCCGCAGGCCAGGCCTCCGCCAGGGTGCGGGCGAGGGCGAACAACACCGGTCGCGTCGCCAGCGGAACAGCGGTGCCGGCTTCGCGCACGACATTGCGGCAGGCATCGACCACGAAGCTCCCCGAGGAAAGCAGCGCCGCGATCTCGCCCAGCATCAGCGGGCGCTCCTCGCCCTGTGTAATCAGCCGTGCCGCCGGTGTCTCCAGTACATGCGCAGCGGCTTCGACCTCGGCCACCAGCGCCGGAATGCGGGCGCGCTGCGCCGCATCCGCCGCAAGCGTGAATGCTGCGTGGGCCGCCCCGGCCTGCAGCCGCCGCAGTGCGATGCCGCCGATGGCCAGCGCCCGCGCTGCTTCCAGCGCTGGCGGCAGCGCTTTATCGTCGAAACCGGCGAGCAGGCGCTCGGCCTCGCCGAGCCGGCCGATCAACAGCAGCCGGCGGACCGCGATCGTGCGGGCATGGGCAGCGTTGAGGCGGTCGCCATGCGCTTCGAGCACTGCGCGCGCCGCATCGAGCGCCTTCGCCGGCCAGCCGAGATCACGCGAGACCAGGGCGATCTCGGCTTCGGCGACGGCACAGCGGGCCCGTGCCACCGGCTCGCGCGCGCCGAAGGCCCGGCCGGCACGCTTGAGCAGCGCCTTGGCCCTGGGAAGATCGCCGAGCTGCGCCATGGCGATACCGCGCAGCGCCAAGGCCGGCGCATCCTCGCGCAGGGCGATGCGGTTGAGCGCGGCGAACGGATCGCCTGCGGCCAGCGCCCGCCCGGCAGCTGTGATCAGCGTGTCCATGCCGAGCTTTCGAATCCCGTCAAGCTTGTCACTCCCGCTCCCTGCCGCCCTGCCTCTAGTTCATCTCCTCACGACGGCCAGACGGCACGTCGCTGGCACCTGACAAGAGGAGATCATCATGCCGGACATCCTGCACAGAGTCGGAATCAAGTCTTCCCCCGAGGCAGTCTATAAGGCGCTGACCACCATCGACGGCCTGTCGCACTGGTGGACGGACGAAACGCGTGGCGACAGCAAGATCGATGGCGTCGTTCACTTCCAGTTCGGCGAGCGCGGCTTCTTCGACATGAAGGTGATCGAGCTTGCTCCGGGCAAGCGCGTGCTTTGGGAGGTGGTCGATGGTCCCGCCGAATGGATCGGCACGAAGGTCAGCTTCGATATCCGGCAGGAGGGCGAATACACGATCATCCTCTTCAAGCACGAGGGCTGGAAGGAGCCGATCGAGTTCATGCACCATTGCAGCACGAAATGGGGCGTGTTCCTGCTGAGCATGAAGTCGCTGGTCGAAACCGGCCGGGGCGCTCCCTACCCGAACGACGTCAAGATCGACGACTGGAACTGACGCGTCCGGCTCGCACCGGAGCGCTATCAGTATAATCGCGGTGGCCATGCCACCGCGTTTTTTGTTCGTACGAGGAGTTGGGTCGATCTAACGGCGGCGGGCGCGCGGCGTCATGCCTGCCATGCATTTTTGCATCTGCTCAGAAACGCGCCACGCAGTGCCGCGTCGCCTCGCACTGGCTTATACAGGTCGCAGGCGATCCTCGGGTTGGGTCGCACGCAAAAATTGTATGGCTAAAGAGGAGACGCACATGACGCTCAAAGCCCGATTCCTCATCGGAACAGCCTTCGCCGCGGCGGTGTTCGCGGGCGCCCCGGCACGCGCTGACATCACCATCGGCCTGCTCGCGCCGCTGACCGGCGCCGTCGCCGCCTATGGCGACCAGGTCAAGAACGGCGCCCAGGCCGCGGTCGACGCCATCAACAAGAAGGGCGGCATCGGGGGCGAGAAGGTCGTCCTCAAGCTCGCCGACGATGCCGGCGACCCCAAGCAGGGCGTCTCGGCCGCCAACCTCCTGGTTGGCGACAAGGTTCGCTTCGTCGTCGGTCCGGTGACCTCCGGCGTCGCGATGGCCGCCTCCGACGTCTTCGCCGAGAGCGGGGTCCTGATGGTGACGCCGACCGCGACCTCGCCGGCCCTGACCAATCGCGGTCTCAGCAATGTCTTCCGCACCTGCGGCCGCGACGACCAGCAGGCCGAAGTCGCCGCCAACTACGTCCTGAAGAACCTGAAGGCCAAGAAGGTCGCCATCGTCCACGACAAGGGCACCTATGGCAAAGGTCTCGCCGATTCCTTCAAGAAGGGCATCAATGCCGGCGGCATCACCGAGGTCGCCTATCTCACGGTGAATCCGGGCGACAAGGATCTCGCGGCGGTGATCACCCGGCTGAAGTCGGGCGGCGCCGAGCTGATCTATTTCGGCGGCTACCACCCTGAGGGCGGCCTGCTTGCCCGCCAGTTGCACGATGCCGGCGTGAAGGCGACGATCATCGGCGGCGAGGGGCTGTCCAACACCGAGCTCTGGGCGATCGGCGGTGACACCGCGGCCGGCACGCTCTTCACCAACGCGACCGATGCGCTGAAGAACCCGGCCTCGGCCGAGGCGGTGGCGGTGCTGAAGGAGAAGGGCATCCCGCCGGAGGCCTTCACGCTCAACGCCTACGCCGCCGTCGAGGTGCTGAAGGCCGGCATCGAGAAGGTCGGCAAGGACGCCAAGGCCGATGCGGTCGCCAAGGCCTTGAAGGCCGGCCTCGAGGCCAAGACCGCGATCGGCACGCTGACCTATGGCAAGACCGGCGATCTGAGCTCGCCGAGCTTCTCCATGTACAAGTGGGAAGCCGGCAAGATCGTCGCGGCCGACTGACGAACACGATCCAGGACTGAGGGAAGCGGCCTGCGGCGTGCCGCGGGCCCTTTTTCATTTTCCCGTCATTGCGAGCGTAGCGAAGCAATCCAGAGCGGCAACGCTCTACGTCTCCTGGATTGCTTCGTCGCTTCGCTTCTCGCAATGACGGCACTTTCTCCTGAACGCGCCGTTCGGGAACCGTTCAGGCGCGGGGCCGTTTTCTCCGGCGATCGAACGGGACTTGTCCATGCCAATCGCCGAACCCGCTACGCAGTCCTTCGCCAAGCCGTCCCTGATCGCGATTCGGCGCGAGGCGGACGGCTATGGCATCCGCTTCGGCTTGAACGAGGCCGAGGATGCGGCGATGCCGGGTCCGGTCTTTCCGACGCTGGGCGAAGCCATGGCCTGGATCGAGCGCATCGACCGCGCCCGCGGCCATTGAAGCGTGTTGATCGAGGCGATCTTCCTCATGCCTGTCGATCGCACGTCCTGATGGCTTGTCAAAGCGGGTCGCGATCGGGCATAGAGCCTTCCAACGGAGACGTGGCCGAGAGGCTGAAGGCACTCGTTTGCTAAATGAGCATACCCCACAAGGGTATCGAGGGTTCGAATCCCTCCGTCTCCGCCATTCATTTTTTGCCATAAATCTCAAGATCTTAGCTTGGCAGTCGTATTCGATTGTGTAGCAAAATTGTGGCGGCTTCTATGTAGGTGTCCCTAGCCGACTACCGTCGGCACTTGTGATTCTCGTCGAAGAACGAAAGCTAAATGGAAAGGCCCAGACCTGCTCCCTGAACAAGCCAAGCCTCCTCGCTAAAGCCCGAGCCTTTCCCCCAAACAAATTCAAGAGAAGAAATCTGTTCGCCGGCATTGTAGTATTGTCGGGTGCTGACAGTGGGCGGGCCAAGTGTCTTTGATTTAGACAAAACAATCGCAGAGAATTCATGCACGTTACTGATGGATCGCTTTAACTCAGCGGCGATCAATCCGTCACAGAATGAAATAATCGGACTGTTCCCAGCGTGGTAAGACTGCCAGCGGTCGCTGCTGATGCCGTCAATTTTATTTATCGGCTCCTTCCAGTTTGCGAAAAGATTTTGCGCTGCGGCGAACGTCATTCCGGAACTGAAGCCGTCGATGCTCTGAGCGAACGCAGCCTGCGCTTGGATGAACGCTGCAAGCGCGAATAACAGCCGTCGAGACAAAACCCATCCTCCGCATTCTTCGGTTTCAATCATGGATGTTTGTTGGCCTATTAGAAAGCCAGTGCGGGAACTAACAGAAGCATCCTGAGCGGTGAAAAGGATGGCAGGGGTTTTGAGCGTCGCTATGGAGAGGGCGGGATCGAATAACCCGCTGCGACATCCGTATGACCGGATGTCGTCCAGCCGTTGACGTAGCGATGCGCCAGCCGATAGCCGGCGTGATCCTTCGCGGCGTCTTTGCTGCCGTCAGCGTCTCGATAGAACTTGCAAGGAAGGGAGCCGACCGTTTCGGCGATAAGGCGCACGGCCTGAAGAGCGGCGGGGACGTGAAGCGCGGTGTGAGCGTTGACCGAGACACCGGAGACAGTCGGCAGTGATCCGATTAGCTCGGGGAAGGCGGTGTCGGAAAGAGGGATGGGCTTCCCTTCGATGCCGAAACCGAGCGACTTCTTTACACTGCCGGCGAACTCGCGAAACACAACTCGACCTTCACTGACTTAACAGCGAAGATTCTCTCATGAGTGGAGTCGGGATGCAATAGAAATAGGAAATTAATCCTACAATCGAGTGTCAACAGCGTGGCCTGTCTCTCTCACAGAATTTATAACCATGCGTCAGGTATTAGCCGGGCAGTTGCTGACAAAGAGAGCAAGTTGCGGATATGCATCTCTTACCTGCTTTATGAACTTGTCAGGTCCTCCCTTAAATAAGAACTTAAACACGCTTTTCTCAGAACAAAGATTATATCCAATCTGATCATAATATAATTTCTTTCTATCTGCGTTTATATCGGGAGACCAGCTCAAAAGAAGGGTCTCATAGCTGTTCAATGAAAGCACTGTATAGCTAGTTATCTCTTCTCTATTAATTTGAATGCATTTTTTTCGCTCATTCTCCACGAATGAAGTCTCTCGATCAGCGGGTGATTCACTTAAGATCTCTCTATTAAATATATCCGGGTTAAAAAAGTAAACAGATTTACTCTCTATAGAGCTATTGTAGTAGCTCGTCTCCTTTGTGTTATAGTGCCGCATCGCGATTAAGCATGAGATGCCTGTGCGAATATCCGCTCTCAGGATTGCAGTGTGAGAGCCGAAGCGACCGATAGCCTCGGTATCGCGCGCTCGCGCGCCTTCTACGCGAGCAAGCTCGCGCGCACGCTCTGCGTCCGCCGCAGCCGATATTTGAATATTCCTGAGCTCAAAAGATATAAACCAAGAAGCAATACCGAATCCAACAGCTGCAATGAATGTTCCGAAAGCTACAAAAGATTGAAAAATCTGTGCCGCGTTGCCGTGCTTTGCGGGATCATAAGCCATTTGAATGCCTCTCAGCGGACATGCAATTTGAGCCTATCAGAAGCTTTCGAAGTTTGCGAGATTTTATGAATATTTCGTGTTCGGCCATTCTCTGGGAATATAGACTAAAAAGGCCATCTGAGATAGTCGAGCTGGTCGTGATTACATCAGCGCCGGCAGTTCATAGCCCACGCGATCAACTGCCTCCTTCACCTCCTGCCCGCTCTCCGGCTTCCATGGCGACGATCAGGCGCTCGTCGAAATCGAGCGAGGACGCATCCAGATAGGTCTTCAGGGTGTCTTCGACGACCTGTGGTCCAGCGAGCATGTTGCCAGCGACGGAGACGAGAGGCCCGGTGATATCGCCACTCCAGTCGATGCAAGCCGACCCTGTGAAGGCTGCGGGCCGCCCGTCTCGATCGATGATATGAAGCTGGCGCTGGTCGCTTCCGCCATCAGCAGCCATTAAGGCTGCGACGACCTCGGTGGAGGCACAGCCCTCCTGGAGCATTCGGAGGCCGTCAACGCCATAGAATGGATTGGCGAGGGCTTGAGTCGCGAGCACGCCGCTGCGGCCGGCTCCGTAGGGAACGACCGCCCCAACCGCCAGCGCCCTCGATGCACACAGGATGCCGAATCCTCCGGTTCGCTCATCTTTTGCGATGATCGACCAAGTCACCGCTTCACCTCCCGTTGCCGCTGCACCAGCGGAGCTTCATTCGCGAACAATCGCCATCGTGAGTGCATCACGATAGATGCCATCGGCGCGGAAGGCATACCATGACCAACCCTCCAATCTGATGGGTAGATTTGGCATTTTAATAACAAAAAATGTAATTACGCTCGCCTGCGATCGCAGTGGGAACGGCACGCATCAGCGCGACAGGATCGGGCGAATGCGCGCCAGGTTCTCGATAGTATGGGTCAGATGAGCGCGCAGCCGGGCGGCGGCCTCGTCTTGATCGCGGCGCGCGAGGCTGTCGAGGATGGCCAGGTGCTCCTCGCATTGTGCGCGATAACGCTTGCGGTCCAGCATCGAGCGGTAGGAGAGCAGGCGGCGCACGCGATTGAGCCGCCTGATCGTATCGAGGAAGAACGGGTTGCCGCTCGCACCGACGATCGTCTCGTGGAAGCGCACTCCGCGCTCATGCAGCGCATCGGCGGAATCGGTCTCGATGGCGCCGGCGAGCAACCTCTCCTCGGCGTGGCGGCAGGCCGCGATCTGTTCGGGTGGAAGATCGTAGCCCGGCTCGAGCAGGGCCGCGGGCTCGAGGACGAGACGGAGCCGGTAGCTCTGCTCCAAGCTTTCGGGCGTGTTCAGGACCGGGAGAAAGGTCCAGCCATAGCCGGCGCGCCGCTCGGCCCAGCCCTCGGAGCTGATGCGCGTCAGCACTGCCGTGAGCTCGGCCCGCGTCAACCTGTAGCGCTCGCGCAGCTCGGCTTCCGTAATTTGGTCGGGCAGCGAGCCCCCGAGACGGTCCTCGGCAATCCGGAAATAGATCGCGTCGCGGCCGTCGGTGATGGCGAGGCCCAGCTCTTCTGCGCTGGCCGGCTCGCCCTGAGCGACAAAATAGCCGCGGTTAGGCTCGTGGCGCAGCACGCCCTTGCCGGCGAGCAGCTGAAGGGCTTGCCCCACCGGGAAGCGCGAGACGCCGAGACGGGTCGCGAGATCCTGGGCGCGCAGATGCGTCCCGGCGGCGAGCCGCAATTCCCGGATCTCTCCGAGCAGCTTCGCCGCCAGTGTCTCTCCGAGATCCTGCCTGCTCGCCCGTGCCACGATGCGCTCCCGCCGGCCTGCACGGCCTGCCGACGAGAGCATCTACCCGAGCCGGGCGACGATTCGAAGCCTATTTGACGAGTCCGATCGAGCGCAGGACGTCGGCGACGCGCACCTGCTCCTCCTTGAGGAAGGCGGCGAAGGGCTCACCGGCGAGGTAGTAATCGTCCCAGCCGCGGACCTTCAGCAGCTCGGTCCACTCCTTCGACTTGACCATCTTGTCGAAGACGGCGGTGAGTTCCTGCCGCTGCTGGGCGGAGATGCCGGGGGCCGCCATCACGGCGCGCCAGTTGACGACCTCGACATCCATGCCGAGCTCCTTCAGCGTCGGAACATCCACGCCTTCCAGGCGCTTGCCCGAGGACAGGGCGATGGCCCTGAGCTTGCCTGCCTTGATCTGGCTCTCGAACTCGCCATAGCCCGACACGCCGGCCGTCACCCGGCCGCCGAGCATGGCGGCGAGCGCCTCGCCGCCACCCGAGAAGGCGACGTAGTTGAGCTTGCCGGGATCGCTGCCGGCCGCCTTCGTCGCGAGTGCTGCGAGGATGTGGTCGGCTCCACCGGCCGATCCGCCAGCCCAGATGAAGCGCGAGGGATCGGCCTTGATGGCCGCGGCCACGTCCTTGAGCGTCTTGTGCGGCGAGTTCTCCGGCACGACGATGACGAGCGGATCGCCCGTCAGGCGTACCAGCGGCGTGACCTGGTCGAGACTGACCGGCGCCTTGTTGGTCAGGATCGCCCCGACCATGGTGATGCCGTTGACTATCAGCTGGGAAGCATCGCCCTTCGAGCCATTGATGAACTGGGCGAGGCCGACGGTGCCGCCCGCACCGGTGACGTTCTGCACCTGAACACTTTTGGCGAGGCCGGCTCCGGTCAGGACCTGCTGGATCGAGCGCGCAGCGGTGTCCCATCCGCCGCCCGGCCCGGCGGGTGCGATGATCTTGAGCTCGGATGGGGCCTGGGCCACGGCCGGCACCGCGATGATGGCGGCGGCGCAGGCGAGCAGAAGTCGACGGTCGATCATGGGCATTGCCTCCGTTTATGGTCGGTTTTGGTTGTTGAGTGATGCAATTCAGGCGCGGCGACGTTCCGCCGCCTCGTCTTCACCCGGTGGGTCATCTCGGTGGTCGGGCAGGAAGCGCCGCAGGATCAGCGGCAGCATGCCGCCGGCGCGCAGCGTCTCGCATTCGAGCTCCGTCTCGATCGCAAGGCGCATGGGGATCGACAGGCGCTCGCCGCCCGCACGCAGGAGCGTGACCTCCGTGGTGAGACGCGGCGCGAGCAGGCTCTCGGGCACCGTGACCTCGAGGCGATCATCGGGCCGGAGCGACAGGCCGGCGCCCTGTGCAGCATCGTCGAACGTAAGCGGCAGGATGCCCATGCCGATCAGGTTCGATCGGTGGATGCGCTCGAAGCTCGCCGCAAGCACGGCGCGGACGCCGAGCAATGAAAGGCCTTTCGCCGCCCAGTCGCGCGAGGAGCCAGTGCCGTAGCGCTCGCCTGCGACGATCACAATGGCTTGGCCCGCCGCGCGATAACGCTCCGCTGCCACCCAGAGCGGCAGGATTTCGCCGCTGGCCACATGCCGGGTCGAGCCCGGAAGCAGATCGGGTTCCAGCTGGTTGACCACCGTCCTGTTCGTGAACAGGCCCCGCAGCATGACCTCCCAGTTGCCGCGCCGCGAGGCGTAGACATTGAGGTCGCGCGGGTTCTCGCCATGCCCGGTCAGCCACCGCCCCGCCTCACTGGCAGCAGGCGTCTGCCCGGCGGGCGAGATGTGGTCGGTGGTGATGTCGTCACCGAGGACGAGGATCGGGTGGGCGCTGAACCGGCCGAGGGAAACCAGCGCGTCGGCGCGGGCGAAGGGAGGCCGGCGCAGATAGGTCGACGACGGGTCCCAGGGGAATTGCGGCGTCGACGGCGCGTCTAGCCCCGCCCAGTTCGCATCGACCGAGGCACGGGCAAAGGCTTCGCGGAAGTCGCGGCGGTCGAGGCCGGCAGACAGGGCTGCATCGATCTCCTCGCCCGATGGCCAGAGCTCGGACAGATGGATCGCACGATCGCCGGCGCGGCCGATCGGCTCGCGTGCGAGGTCACGCGCCGCATCGCCAGCCAGCGCATAGGCGACGACGAGCGGCGGCGAGGCGAGGAAGCCAGCCTCGACCTGGGCATGGACGCGGCCGGGAAAGTTGCGATTGCCCGACAGGATCGCGACCGGAAGCGTCTCGCCAGCCGCGACCGCCTGCTCCATCACCGGCAGCAGCGGCCCCGAATTGCCGATGCAGGTGGTGCAGCCATAGCCGATGATCCCGAAGCCCAGAGCTTCGAGATCGTTGAGGAGACCGGAGCGGCGCAGGAAATGCTCGGCCGCCGGCGAGCCCGGCGCGAGCGAGGTCTTGACCCAGGGCGGCGGAACAAGGCCGAGCGCGCGGGCTTTGCGGGCCACGACCCCGGCCGCGACGAGCAGGCGCGGATCGCTGGTGTTGGTACAGCTCGTGATCGCGGCGATCGCGACCGGGTGCCGCGGCAGGTCCTCCGCCAGCGTCGTCGGCTGCGGAAGCGCGGCCAGCGCCGCCGGCACGCCGGCGAGCGGCAGCCGGTCCTGTGGGCGGAAGGGGCCGGCGAGGCTCGTCTCGACCGTCCCGAGGTCGAGCACGACGGTGTCGGTGAACCGGGGTTCGGCATCCGCCTCGAACCAAAGCCCCTGCGCCCTCGCATAGGCCTCGACCAGCGCGACCGCCCGCTCATCGCGGCCGGTTTGGCGCAGATAGGCGAGCGTGCGCCCGTCGATCGGGAAGAAGGCGGTTGAGGCCCCGAACTCGGGCGTCATGTTCGCGACAACCGCGCGTTCGCCGGCCGACAGGGTCGAGACGCCGGGTCCGAAGAATTCGACGAAGGCGCCGGTCACCCCACGCTCGCGCAGGAGCTGCGTGATAGTCAGCGCGAGATCCGTCGCGAGAACGCCTTCGCGCAAGCGGCCGTCGAGGCGCACGCCGATCACGTCGGGCAGCCGCATCATCACCGGCATGCCGAACATCACGCTCTCGGCTTCAAGCCCGCCGACCCCCCAGGCCAGCACGCCGATCCCATTGATCATCGGCGTATGGCTGTCGGTCCCGATCAGGGTATCGGGGATGGCGACCGTACGGCCCTCTATCACAGTTGTGCCGACAACGGTCGCAAGCTGCTCGAGGTTGATCGTGTGCATGATGCCGGTGCCGGGGGGATTGACCCGCACGCCGCGCATCGCCTGCGTCGCCCATTTGAGGAAGCGGTACCGCTCGCCGTTGCGGCGGTATTCGCGCTCCTTGTTGAGGTCGGCGGCACCCGGCACAGCGGAGACGTCGACGCCGAGCGAGTGATCGACCGAGACGTCAACCGGCAGGACGGGACTGAGTGCCGCGGGGTCGCCCCCGGCTTCCGCGAGCGCGTCACGCATCCCGGCAATGTCAACAAGAGCCGGCGTGCACGTCGTGTCGTGCATCAGCACGCGCGAGGGCTGGAAGGCGATCTCAGCGCTACTCGTGCCGGCGACAAGCCAGCCGCGGATCGCCACCATTGCCGCGTCGCGCTCGGTAGAGGAGGACGCGTTGCGCGCGACGTTCTCGACCAGGATGCGGAAGATGTGAGGCAGACGTCCGTACTCAGCCCCGAACACGCTGGCGGCGTCTACCCGAATGGCGTCATCGGCTGACGAAATCTCTGAGAACTGGAGCATGACTCATTTTGCATATTGTATATTCAAAATGCAATACTGATCCATGCATACGGGACTCGATTTCTGCCAATCGCCGTGGCGCCCACCGTGAGGGGCGTTGTCCTTGAGGAAGACGAACTGCTTCAGCATGTCGGCAATCGAGCGGTCTCGAACGCACAAGCGCGTCAGACCGGACGCAGCTGCGCGTTTCCGTTGAACGCCAGGAGCCGGCTTTAACGCGTCGCGCTGAAGCGCCTGCCGACTCCCATCCTCAGCGGAGCGGCGGCGCGTATTGCAGCCCGCCCTTGGACCAGAGATTGTTCGCGCCCCGGGGGATTGCGAGCGGCGAATTCGGGCCGAGATAGCGCTCGTAGCTCTCGCCGTAATTTCCGACACGCTTGACGATCCGATAGGCCCAATCGTTGGCAAGGCCGAGGCCTTCGCCGAGCTTCCCATCGACGCCGAGGAAGCGCTTGATCTCGGGGTTCTCGGATTTGAGCTGCTCATCGACATTGGCCGATGTCAGGCCGAGTTCCTCGGCATTGACCATGGCGTAATGGGTCCAGCGGACGACGTTGGCCCAGGCCTCGTCGCCGCGACGCACCGCCGGGCCGAGCGGCTCCTTCGAGATCAGTTCGGGCAGGACGACGAAGTCCTGCGGATTCGTCGCCTTGAGCCTGTAGGCATAGAGCGCCGAGGCATCGGTCGTGAAAGCGTCGCAGCGTCCGGCCTCGAAGGCCTTGATCGCCTCGTCGCCGGAGGCAAAGGAGACCGGATCGTATTTCAGCGCGTTCTTCTGGAAGAAATCGGCGATGTTCAGCTCGGTCGTCGTGCCGCCCTGGACGCAGATCGTGGCGCCGTTCAGCTCCTTGGCCGACTTGATACCGAGCGTCTTCTTCACCATCAGCGCCTGCCCGTCGAAATAGGTGATCGCCGAGAAGGAGAGGCCGAGCGAGGTGTCTCTCGACAGCGACCAGGTCGTCTGGCGGGACAGCACGTCGACCTCGCCGGATTGGACCACCGCGAACCGGTCCTTAGGGTTCAAGGGCACATATTTGATCTTGCTGGTATCGCCGAAGACCGCCGCGGCCACAGCCTTGCAGAGGTCGACGTCGAGGCCGTTCCATTGCCCCTGCCCATCGGGCAGCGAGAAGCCGGGCACGCCGGGGCTCGTTCCGCAGATCAGCTGGCCGCGAGACTTGACGGTCTCCAGCGTCCCGGCTCCGGCCGCCGTCAGCGGCGCCAGAATGCCCAGCGCGCCCAGCGCGACATATGCCAATCTCATAGGTGTCCCCTCCCGGGTATTTAGGTCATTAAACTAGCCTATATTCCTGTCTTGAAATTTGGTCAATCTGTCGGTCCTGCTTCGATATGGCAATTTGCGGGCGACCGCTTCCCAACGCTTTGCATGTGGGTCTCGACAGCGTGAGGGGAATTGTTATAGGACATAAAACTAGCTGATAAGCTGAATATGGAGATGCTTCGCTTGGGCAAGATGCTGCTTCACTGGTCGCCGCGATCGCCTTTCGTCCGCAAGGTGATGGTGGCCGCGCATGAGCTCGGTCTGGTCGACCGGCTGACGCTGCGGCGAACGGTGGCTCTGATGACTGCGCCCAATCCGGATCTGCTGCCCGATAATCCGCTGAGCAAGATTCCGACCCTGGTGCTCGATGACGGGACCGTCCTGATCGATTCCGGCGTGATCTGCGAGTATTTCGATACCCTCGCGGGCGGGGGGCTCATCATCCCGGCGGCCGTGCCCGAGCGCTTCCGGGAGCTGAGCCGGCATGCCCTGGCGAGCGGCCTGCTTGATGTCCTGATTCTCTGGCGCAATGAGCGCAACAAGCCGCCCGAAGCGCAGACGGCAGCCTGGCTGACGGGCTTCGAGACCAAGTATCGCGCGGCGCTTGCCCGGCTGGAGCGCGAAGCCGGTCCGATCGCGCCGGGTCCGCTCGGATTGTCCGGGATCGCGCTCGGCTGCTGCCTGTCCTATCTTGATTTCCGCTTCGCGGATCTCGACTGGCGCGCGGGATGTCCGGCGCTCGCTGCCTGGCACGAAGAATTCCGCCAACGCCCGTCCGCCATCGCAACCGAGATTGTCGACGATGTCTGAGGCTGCCAGTTCCCGACAGGGGCCGCTGAGCCATGTCCGCGTGCTCGACCTCAGCCGGATCATGGCCGGACCCTGGGCGACCCAGATCCTCGCCGATCTCGGCGCGGACGTGATCAAGGTGGAGCGTCCGGATGTCGGCGACGATACACGCTCCTGGGGGCCGCCTTTCCTGAAAGACGAGCAGGGGCAGCCGACGCGCGAGGCCGGATACTATCTCGCCGTCAATCGCGGCAAGCGCTCGATCACCCTCGATATCGCGACGTCGGACGGCCAGGAAGCGATCCGCCGTCTCGCCGCCGTCAGCGACATCGTCGTCGAGAACTACAAGGTCGGGACCCTCCAGCGCTACGGGCTCGATTACGCCACGTTGAAGGCCGGCAATCCCCGCCTGATCTATGCCTCGGTCACCGGCTTCGGGCAGACTGGCCCGCGTAAGGCTGCCGCCGCCTACGATTTCGCGATCCAGGCGATGGGCGGCCTGATGAGCGTCACCGGCGAGCGTGACGGCATGCCAGGCGGCGGCCCACAGAAGGTCGGCGTCCCGATCGTCGACATCATGACCGGCATGTACACCGTCATCGGCGTGCTGGCGGCCTTGGCGCGTCGCAACGAGACGGGGCAGGGCGACTATATCGATCTGGCCATGCTCGACGTCCAGACCGGCTTTCTCGCCAACCAGGCGATGAACTGGCTGCTTTCGGGCAAGCCGCCGGTGCGGGGCGGCAATCGACATCCGAACATCCAGCCGCAGGACGTCTTTCCCTGTGCCGACGGCTCGATCGTCCTGGCCGTCGGCAACGATGCCCAGTTCGCCAAGCTCAGCACCATCCTGGAACGGCCGGACTGGGCGAGCGACGAGCGTTTCGCGACCAACCCGGCCCGCGTCCGCAACCACGCCTTGCTCGATCCGATGCTGCGCGCAGCGTTCGCGGGCCGCAGTCGCGATGCCCTGATCGCGACGCTCGACGACGCCGGTGTGCCTTGCGCCCCGATCAACACCGTGCCGGAGGTCTTCGATGACCCCCAGGTCAAGCATCGCGGCATGTTGCGGGAGCTGCCACATCCGACGGCCGGGCATGTTCCGCAGGTCGTCAGCCCGCTGAATTTCCTCAATGAGCCGCTCGCCTTCGACCGGGCGCCGCCGCTGCTCGGCGAGCACACCGACGAGATCCTGAAGGAGATCGGCCTGGCCTGAGGCCAGCCCGTGGAGATCAGAATGGCCCGGCTTCACCTCCCGACCGTCGACGAACTGAGCGCCGAACAGCGCAAGGTCTATGACGAGGTCGTCTCAGGCCCGCGCGGCCGCCTCATCGGGCCGCTGCGCGCGGTCATCCACAGTCCGGAACTGGCTGCGAGATGGTCGCGCATCGGCGAATTCCTGCGCTACTCCACTTCGCTTCCAGCCAAGCTCAACGAACTCGCGATCATCGTCGCGGGCCGCCACTGGAACAGCCAGCTCGAATTCCACATCCACGCCGAGGCAGCGCGCGCGGCCGGTCTCGATCCGGCCTGCATCGAGGCGATCCGGCTCGGCGAGAGCCCCGTCTTCTCCGAGCCGGCCGAGGTCGAGGTCTACGATTATGCGCGGCTCCTGCTGCAGACGGGCCGGCTTCCGGACGCGGTCCATGCTGCCGTCGTGGCGCGCTGGGGCGAACGTGGCGCGGTCGAGCTGACCGGCGTCATCGGCTATTACACCATGGTTTCGCTGATGCTGAATGCCCATGAGATCCCACTGCCGGACGGCGCGCAGGCGCCACTGCCGGTTGCAGGGCCAGGTCCGACCGCGATACCGGCCTGCCGGCTGGCTGACCGCGTGGTACAGGCGTGATCTCCGAGACTACGGCGCCGCGCGCCCATCGCGCGCCAGATTGGGCGCTGCCCGCAGGCGCCTGCGATTGCCATGCGCATGTCTTCGGGCCTTACGACGCTTTTCCGGTTTCACATGCGATGCACTATGTGCCGCCGCTGGCTCCGGCCGGCGTCCATCGCGATATGCTCGACGGGATTGGACTTGCCCGCGGCGTCCTGGTTCAGCCGGGCGCCTATGGTTCCGATCCGGCTGCGATCCTCGATGCGACCAGCGGATCGGGCGGACGTATCAGGGGCGTGGCGGCAGCGGACGGCAGTGTGAGCGATGCACAGCTCGACGCCTGGCACGATCGCGGCGTGCGTGGACTGCGCTTCAACGACATGACGGTACCGGGCGGGACGGGGCGCTTTCCCGGCGCCGTCGGCAGCGATGCGCTGACGGAGCTGGCGCCCCGCTTGAGCGCGCGGGGCTGGCATGCCGAAATCTGGGCGAGCATCGACCAGCACGCCGCGCTGCTGCCGCTCTACCGGGCGGCCGGCCTGCCGGTGGCTCTCGACCATATGGCAGGCCTCGCCATCACGCGCGGCCTCGACGACCCCTCCTTCAAGGCGATCCTGGCCGCGCTGCGCGAGGGCTGGCTCTGGGTCAAGCTCGTGCTCTGCCGCTGTTCGCAGTCGTTTCCGGGCTATGCCGACCTGCGGCCGTTCCACGATGCGTTGATCGAGGCCAACCCGGATCGGGTGATCTGGGGTTCGGATTGGCCGCATCTGCGGCTCGCCGACCGGGCGCCGGATATCGGCCACCTGCTCGACCTGTTCCGGGACTGGGTTCCGGATCAAGACCTCAGGCAGCGCATCCTCGTCGACAATCCGCGCACCCTCTACGGCTTTTGATCCAGGCCGAACCAGACTTTCAGCAGGAGACCGCCATGGCTGACGCTTATGAATGCTTCCAGGTGAGCATCGTCGACCACGTCGCGACCGTGACGCTCGATCGCGCTCCCGTGAATGCGCAGAACCGCCGGTTCCGCGAGGAGATCGTCGCCATCTTCGACCGGCTCAACGACAGCGCCGACGTCCGGGCGATCGTGCTGACCGGCGCCGGCAAGGCGTTCTCGGCCGGCGCCGACCTCAAGGAGCGGCCCGGCTTGGCGGATGAAGCTGGCGCCTATCCGCGTCACAACCGGCTGGTGTGCGCCTCGTTCGATGCGGTGATGGAGTGCGGCAAGCCGGTGATCGCCGCCGTCAACGGCGCCGCGATCGGCGCCGGCTGCGTGCTGGCGCTGTGCTGCGACATCATTCTCGTGGCGGAGGAGGGCTTCTTCGCCATGACCGAGGTCGATGTCGGCCTCGCCGGCGGCGTCAGCCATGTCAGGCGCTTCTTCCGCGAATCCGATGCGCGCATGCTGATCTATACGGCGCGGCGCATCTACGGACCCGATCTCTATCGGATGGGCGTCGTCTCAGCCTGTCTCCCCGCCACCGAGTTGCTGGCCTCTGCCCAGCAGATGGCGCGCGACATCGCGGCCAAGAGTCCGCTCGCCGTCCAGGCCGCGAAGCGCTCATTCAACGTGACTGAAGGCCTTACGCTCCGCGACGCTTATCGCTTCGAGCAGTCGCAGACCGTTGCGCTGGCGAGCACCGAGGACACGAAGGAGGCGCAGCGTGCCTTCGCCGAGAAGCGCAAGCCGCTGTTCGTCGGGCGCTGATCGTGGCGATCTGCTGAAAGGCCGTGAGGCGATCATCGCCTCGCATCCTGCGCAGCATGAACTTGTCGAGGCCGGCTTGCCCGGCCGATCGGTGATGTCACTTCAGCTTGACGTCGAACCTCACGACATCGCCGCGGTAGATGCCCTTGGCGCTCAGGACCAGCACGCCGCGTTGGTCGACGGCCTGACGGTGGACGAAGGCAACCGGCGCATCGAGCGAGATCGTCAGGGCCTCGGCCGTTTCGACATCGGCGGTGCCGACGGTGAGGGTCTGGCGTGCATCAGCGATCTCCACGCCGGGCACTTCCGAGATCAGGCGCAGAGCCGTCTTCGATTCGAGATCGTGCTGCGAAATCCTGTCGCGCAGGGACTCGTCGATATGCAGGTCGGCCAGCAGGAAGGGCTGGCCGTGACGCCAATGGCGGCGCCTGACCTCCCGATAGGTCGGCGCCAGCTCGCCGATCTGGCCCTCGAACGGGTGGAACACGCGGTCCGGTTCGTCCCGCAGGATCTCGATCGTGGCGCTGTAGCTCGGCCGCAGCAGGCCGGACCAGTCCGTGCCGACCTCGCACCACAGATCCTCGGTCGGCCGCTTGCGGACGAAAGTCCCTCTGGCGCGGTAGCGCTCGATCAGCTGCTCGGCCTCGAGCAGGTCGAGTGCCTGGCGGATCGTTGCGCGCGCAACGCCGCATTCGACGGCGAGATCGTCGACCGTCGGTATCTGGCCGCCGACCGGCCACTGGCCGGCTTCAATCCTCCGGCGGAACAGGGTCGCGAGCTGATTGTAACGGGAGACCCCGGTGCGTCTGAAATCCAGCGGCTTCGCTGCGGCGCGGCTGACGGTCATGCGGCTCCCTTCGCCGGCGCGACTGCCCGGCTAGCCAGATAAGTTAGCTCATCCTCCCGCCGAATGTAAGCCCGGTGACCGGCTTTCGATCCTAAAACATAATCAACTAGCTTATTGCCCTTTATGCTTCGAATGCGCATGATCGGGCCCGCCATGGCGCCTGGCGGCCTTGGCTGATTGGAAGGGTGGAGTGGAATGTCTGGCACGATCGATATCACCGGGCGGGATCTCGACCCTGCGACGATCGTGCGGATCGCGCGCCAGGGCGCGAAAGTCGCGCTCAGTGCCGAGGCCCTCAGCCGGATCGAGGCCTCGCGGCAGGTCGTCGACGACATCGTGCGTCGCGGTGAGAAGGTCTATGGCGTCACCAGCAGCGTCGGCGCCAAGACCGGGGTCATGCTCGCGCCCGAACGGGTGGCCGAGTTCAACCGGCGCCTGCTGCTCACGCACAATATGGGGCACGGGCCGCTCGCCTCGCACGAGGCGGTGAGGGCGATGATGGCCGTGCTGCTGAACGGGATGGCGAGCGGCTATCTCGGTGTCCGGCGCGTGCTCGCCGACCGGCTGGTCGATGCCCTCAACACGAACCGCCAGATCCCGGTGCATCTCTGGGGCTCGATGGGCGAGAGCGACATGTCGCCGATCTCCGATCTCGCCCTCGAGCTCTACCGCGACCATGATTTCGCGGCCGGCGAGGCGCTCGCTTTGCTGAATTCGAGTGCGCTCTCGCTGGGCATGGGCGCGATGGCGTTCCACGACCTGTCGCGGATGCTGGACTTCGCCACCCTCGTCGGGGCGCTCAGCATGGAAGGGTTCGCGGCGAACCCGTCGGTGGTGTCGGAAGCTGCCCTGGCGTCGCGGCCGTTCGACGGCGTGCTGAGCCACGGCGGCGCGATCCGGCGCTATCTCGCCGGCAGCTACATCATGACGCCCGGCGGCCCGCGCCATCTGCAGGACCCGCTGAGCTTCCGCTCGCTGCCGCTGATCCACGGCAATGCTGCCGACAGCCTCGATTTCGCCGGGCGGCAGCTCTCGATCGAGCTGCGCGCCAGCCAGAACAATCCGGTCGTCTCCGTCGAACGGGCCGAGCTGGTCTCGGTCGCCAATTTCGACATGGTCGCCCTAGCGATGGCGCTGGACGTGGCGCGGCTCGCGATGTCGCCGGTGGTGACGAGTTCGACGGAGCGCCTCGCCAAGCAGGCCGACTCGTACTGGTCGGGCCTGAGCGTCGGGCTGATCGAAGAGGACGGCGTCGGGCTACCCGGGTTCAACGGCCTCGCGCAATTCCACAAGTCGATCACCTCGGAAGCACGTCTGCTGGCGGCGCCGGTCGTCGGCGAGCTCGCGAGCTCGAGCCACTCGAACGGCAATCTCGACAGGGCCAGCATGGCGGGCCTTGCGGCGCGCCGTGCTTGCGATCTCGCAACGCTGTGCCGCTCGATCTTCGCGATGGAGCTGCTCGTCGCCGCGCAGGCGGTCGAGATGCGCAAGGTCTCGCCGCTGGGTGCGGTCACGGGCCGGCTCTTCGCCCTGGTGCGCGAGGCCGTGCCCTATGCCGGGCCGGGGCAGCGCGTGCCCCACATCAAGGCGTTGCTCGAACATCTCGATGCGCAGGCGGCGCGGATCGATCGGCTGATGGTGCCGGCACCGGAGAGTTGATCCGCCCGGGCGGGACCGATCTGCCCGACCGGGAGCGGGCCGATTCAATACAATAGAAAAAGGGGAGACGACCATGACATCACTGCGCTTTCGAAGTCTTGCCGCTGCGCTCGGGTTGCTCGCGCTGAGCCTTGGCGGGGCCGCCGCCCAGAGCTACCCGACCAAGCCGGTCAGAATGATCGTGCCGTTCGCGCCGGGCGGGCGTGTCGAGGCGGTCGCGCGGCTGATCGCCGATGCGCTGAGCAAGGATCTCGGCCAGCCCTTCCTGGTCGAAAGCCGGCCTGGCGCAGGCGGAGCGATCGGTGCCGATTTCGTCGCCAAGGCCCAGCCCGACGGCCACACCTTGCTGCTCTCCTCGGCCGGGGTGCTGGCGATCTTGCCGAATGTCGACAAGAAGCTGCCCTATGACTCCGTCAAGGACTTCGCACCTGTCGCCCGGCTGATCGAGGGCTTCACCTTCATCGGCGCCTATCCCGGCCTGCCGGTGAAATCGATCGCGGAGATGGTCGCGCTGGCCAAGCAGAAGCCGAACACGCTCGGCTATGCCTCCAGCGGCATCGGCACCTACAGCCATCTTGCCGGCGAGCTGGTCGCCATCACCTCGGGCGCGCCGATCAAGCACATCCCCTATCGCGGCAGCGGGCCGGCTTTGAACGACATCGTCGCGGGGCACGTGCCGCTGATGATCGGCGGCGAGCTCGGCGACCTCGCCAAGGCCGGCAAGATCCGCATCTTGGCGACCACCAACGAGAAGCGCTCGCCCGAGTTCCCGGATGTGCCGACCATGAAGGAGAGCGGCTTTCCGCAGTTCGTCGCGCATTCCTGGGTCGGGCTGGTCGGGCCGGCCAAGCTGCCGTCCGCGATATCCGACAAGCTGAACGTGACGCTCGCCCGCGTCATGGCCGATCCGGCGACGCAGGAGAAGCTGCGCGGGCTCGGCGGCGAGCCGGCCTATCTCCCGGCGGAGCCGTTCGGCAAGATCATCGCGGGCGACATCACCATCTATGCCGAGATCATTGCCAAGGCCGGGCTGAAGTTCGAATAGGCCGGCTCAGTCCGCGAGTGTCAGGCCCGTGCCGGCTCCGGCCGGTACGGCGACCTCGCCCCGCTCCAGGCTCAGGCCCGAGAAGCGTTCATCGTTCAGGAGCGCCATCTCCGAGAATTCGTGCGGGAAGCGCGGCGCCGGCAGGCTCGCCGCCAGATGCACGGTGTGGGCGTGGATGATGCTCGAGCCGAACACCGCGCCGAAGCGAAAGCCGAGATTAGCGGCCCGGCAGATCGCGACCGCCTGCGCCGTCCGGCTCGGGCCGCCATGGTTGAGGATGCGCAGATTGATCGACTCGACATGGCCGGCCTCGGCGATCCGCAGGATAGAGGGCAGGTCCTGCGCGCTCTCATCGGCTTCGACCGGAACATCGAGCGCCTTCGCGACAGCGATGAAGCTCTTAAAATCGGCGGCAGCCGTCGGCTGCTCGACGAGCTCAAGTCCGAAGCGCGCCATGGCGTTGATCGCCTTCACTGCCGCCTTCGGCGTGTAGGATTCATTGGCGTCGATCATCAGCGCGATTTCGGTTCCGACCGCGCTTCGAACAGCGCGAACACGGTCGAGATCGAGCTGCGGCTCGCCTGAGACCTTGACCTTCAGATGCCGGAAGCCGGCCTCGACCAGCCCCTCCGCGACCTCCGCCATGCGCTCCGGCGATTTCAGTGGAATGATCCGCGTATTGGCGAACCGGTCCTGCCGCTTGCCGCCATAGAGATCGTGCAGCGGCACGCCGAGCGCCCGCGCCCTCAAGTCGAGCAGGGCGCATTCGATGCCGGCCTTCACCGGCAGGGCGCCGTGCAGACGACGGTCGAGCCGGTCCATGATCGCCCCGATCGCCGTCTCGTCCTGGCCGACCAGGCCATCGCAGAGATAGTCGAAGCTCGCCTTCACCACTTCCAGCGGCTCGGTCCAGGGCGGCATGGCGCGGACATAGCCATGCCCTTCGGTGCCCTGCTCGTCGCTGACGATCACGGCGAAGCCCCGGATGCGCGTGAGCGGCCCCTGCGCGAAGCGCCATTCGGGATCCGACAGCGTCTGGTCGATGGCGACCGTCCTGACTGCGCTGATGGCCATCGTACCTAGCTGCCCCGTCTCGCCGATCGAGCCAGAGCTATCCCATCCGGCTTGCCCTCAGGTCAATAGTATATAAAGCTGACCTATAGGCATAAAGGAAAGGTGCGGTTCATGGTGCAGGATCAGGATGAACCCCACTCGGCTGGAGTGGCAGAGACCTCCGCCCCTCACCAAGCCGTGGATGCGGCCAGCGATATCCTGGCGGGCCTGCTGTTCGCCGGGCTGGGGCTCGCCGCTCTCTTCATCGGCCGGACCTACCCGGTCGGGAGCTCGCTGGACATGGGACCCGGTTACCTGCCGCGCATCGTCGCCGGAGCGCTGGTCATCACCGGCCTCGTCTTGACCCTGAGGGGGATGCGACAACGGCCGTTTCGCCTGCCGGGCCTTCCTCTGCGTGCGACCGGCTGGATCGCCGCCGCGATCCTGCTGTTTGCCTGGCTGGTCGAGCGGACCGGCCTGTTCGTCGCCTGCCTGACCTGCATTCTGGTGGCAGCGCTCGGCGATCCTCAGACCCGCTGGCGCGAAGTGCCGCTCGTCGCGGTAGTCTTCGCCGGATTCTGTGCGCTGCTGTTCGGCTATCTGCTGAAGCTGCCGATCCGGGTCTGGCCGCTGTGAGCGAGATCGTTTCCTCGCTCAGCCTCGGCTTGGCCGTCGCAATCACGCCGATGAACCTCTGGTACTGCTTCCTCGGTGCCTTGGTCGGCACGCTGATCGGCGTTCTGCCCGGGCTGGGGCCGATCGCCACCATGGCGATGTTGTTGCCGCTGACCTACTATCTTGAGCCGACCGGGGCGCTGATCATGCTCGCCGGCATCTACTATGGCGCGCAATATGGCGGCTCGACCACGGCGATCCTGATGCGGTTGCCGGGCGAATCCTCTTCGGTCGTCACCTGCCTCGACGGTTACGAGATGGCGCGGCAGGGTCGGGCGGGCGTGGCACTAGCGACTGCGGCTCTCTCATCCTTCCTCGCCGGTACGATCACGACGCTGTTGATCGCCTTCTTCAGCCCGGCGCTGACCGCCGTCGCGCAACGTTTCGGGCCGGCGGAATATTTCTGCCTGATGGTTCTCGGGCTGATCGCGGCGATCGTGTTCGCCCAGGGATCGCTGCTGAAATCCTTCGGCATGATCCTGACTGGACTGCTGCTCGGGCTTGCCGGGGCGGACGTCAATACGGGTCTCGATCGCTTCACCTTTGGCGTGGCCGAGTTGCGCGACGGGATCGGCATCGCAGCCCTCTCGATGGGGATGTTCGGCATCGCCGAGATCGTCCTCAACCTGGCGCGACCGGAGCAGGACAGTCGCCCGGTCCTGGCCGTCTCGACGCTGAAGCTCACCCGGTCCGACATCGGCGCGGCCTGGCCAGCGGCCTTGCGTGGCACCGGCATCGGCGCGCTCCTCGGCATCCTGCCGGGCGGCAGCGCCATGATGGCCTCGTTCGCATCGTATTCGACCGAGAAGAAGCTCTCATCCTCGCCGGAGCGCTTCGGTCATGGCGCGATCGAAGGTGTCGCCGGGCCAGAGGCCGCCAACAACGCCGGCGCCCAGGCGTCCTTCATCCCGATGCTTGCACTAGGCATCCCGAGCAATTCCGTCATGGCGATGATGGCCGGGGCGATGCTGATCCATGGCATCGCGCCCAGCCCGAACCTGGCTACCGTGCAGCCGAGCCTGTTCTGGGGGCTGATCGCATCGATGTGGCTCGGCAACCTGATGCTGCTCGTCATCAACCTGCCGCTGATCGGTCTATGGGTAAGACTGCTTCAAGTGCCTTATCGGCTGATGTTTCCGGCGATCTTGTTGTTCTGCTGCATCGGCATCTACACGGTGAACAACAGCGTCTTCGAAGTCGCGCTCCTGGCGCTTTTCGGCGTGGCCGGCATCGTCTTTTCGCTCCTGAACTGCCCGCTGGCGCCGCTCATCCTCGCCTTCATTCTCGGACCCGCGATGGAAGAGAATCTTCGCCGGGCCATGCTGATTTCGAATGGAAGTATCGATATCTTCAGCAGCCCGATCTGCATCGCCATACTGGCCATGGCATTGCTGATGCTATCGATGATTATCTTCCCATCGTTCCGGAGTGCCAGAGCCGTGGCCACGGAAGGATAGTTCCGCAAAGACGTGACGCGGTGTCGTTGTCGCGCACCGTCGGCCGGGGCACGTTGGCGGACTGCAGCACGAGCGGGCCGCGCCATTATCTGCGCAGTGCCAAACTCGGCCGTGCTACCCATCGCCGAACGGAGCCGCCAGAAGCGGATACTCCCAGCGTCTTCTATGGGTCACAAACGCCTGCCTTTCGCGCGGATGAAATGCGCCAAAAGCTGACTTTGGCCGATCGCCCGAAAGCGAGCATTCTTGATTGATCCGGCTGAGACCCGGTGATGTCCTTAGCTCTCCATTCAGCAGACTCCGCATGATTGAGATGATGAGAAACAGCAGGCGTTCTTGAGTTCAACCCCGCAATCGGGTGCTCTTGAGCTCCATCTCACAATTTTTAATGCTTATACATATAAACTATTGTAATTGCTTGTTTTTTTAGATTAG
The DNA here is from genome assembly GCF_003952665.1 of Bosea sp. Tri-49. Taxonomy (NCBI): domain Bacteria; kingdom Pseudomonadati; phylum Pseudomonadota; class Alphaproteobacteria; order Hyphomicrobiales; family Alloboseaceae; genus Allobosea; species Allobosea sp. Tri-49. The sequence goes on along the minus strand of NZ_CP017946.1, from coordinate 2,216,284 downwards.
CTAGATTGCTTGTGCACTTGCTGCAGCCTGTCACTCCGAGCGGTTTTCATGAATAGCCAGCATCTCTCGCTTACCTCCACCATTTCCAGAAGCCCTGAGCGGGAGCATCGCCGGCTTCGCTCGGTTGTGATGAGACCAGCACGGACGCTCTTCAGCGGGGTCGTCTTCGAAGGAGAGGCGGAGATCGGGATCGACCATCATGGCGAACTCTACCGTCTCAAGATCACGCGGCAGGGAAAGCTGATCCTGACCAAATGACCGCCGGCGACGGGTTGCGTCGCCGCAGACGCCATGCGGCCACGCAGCGTGGCCAGACCGGCTCGTAAGGCTTCGCCCGCGACGGCCAGCAAACGCAAAGGATCGAGACGATGGGGAACGCCGATGGGACGAGCGTGCTGAGCGAACGTCTGCCGAAGCGCCAGCGCCACAAGGTGGTGCTGCGGCAGCTGGACGTCCTGCGCGTGAGCGATCTCAGCCCGTCAATGCGGCGCGTGACGCTGGGCGGACCGGAACTCGAAGGCTTCGTCAGCCTCGGCTTCGACGACCATGTGAAGATGTTCTTCGCCGCGCCGGGCAAGACCGAGCCCGTCCTGCCCGTCATCGGCCCGGATGGATTGGCTTTTCCGGAGAGTGGCCCGCGCCCGCTGGCGCGCGATTTCACGCCGCGGCGCCATGATCCGCAGACGACCGAGCTCGATATCGACTTCGCCCTGCTGCATGACGGGCCGGCCAGCCACTGGGCCTCCGCGGTTAAGCCGGGCGATTCCGCCTGGATCGCCGGACCGCGGGGCTCGTTCATCGTCCCGTTCGATTTCGACTGGCACCTGCTGGTCGCCGACGAGACCGGGCTCCCGGCCCTGGCGCGGCGTCTGGACGAACTTCCCCAAGGTAGCCGGGCGATCGCCCTGATCGAAGTCGCCGATGAGCGCGAGGAGCTGCCGCTGCATCATCCCCCGGGCATCGAGGTAATCTGGGCCCATCGTGCCGCGGAGGCGGAGCCGGGTGCGGCGCTGCTTGCGGCCCTGCGCGCCCTGGACCTTCCGGCCGGAGATTACTTCGCCTGGATCGCCTGTGAATCTAGCGCCGCCAAGCGGTTGCGCAGCGTTCTCATCGACGAACGCGGCGCCAATCGCAAATGGGTCCGTGCACACGGCTACTGGCGCCGCGGCGCTATCGCCGTTCACGACGATTTCGACGAGTGAAGCCGCACGGCCCGTCGTTCCCGACATCTGCCGAAGCAAGAGGAGACCAGCAATGGCTGCCGACTTCGATCACCTGCTCACGCGCAACGAGCAGCTGCGTCTCGATGCCGCCATGCAGAAGCTCGCAGGGACAGCGGCGCCAAGCGCGCCGGCGGCTCCGGCCCCGACCGAATACGAGGAACATGTCTGGCTGGCACAGCAGCAGGATCCGGGCGCGATCCTGAAGCTCGTCGTCGCCTGCCGGCTGACCGGCGATGTTGACCTCGCGCGACTCGCCGGCGCGGTCCGCGATGTCGTCCGTGCCTGGCCCGATCTCAACTCGCGCTTCCGCTTCAGCGAGGACGGTGAGCTGCACAAGCGCCAGGCCGGCGAGGAGGGGCGGTTCCTGCGCCTCATCCGGGCCGAGACGCGCGAGCAGGCGCTCGCGCTGATTCTCAACCGGCAAGGCGTGAGCTGGAATAGCGAGAGCGAGCCGCCTTTCGAAGCGCTCGTGATCGCCTGCCCACAGGAGACACTCCTCGCCCTGATCGCGCATCGCATCCTCGACGAGGTCGCGCCAGTTGAGAAGCTTCTTCGCGCGCTCGCCGACGCCTATGCCGGCAGGCCTGTGCCTTCGGCGCAGCATGTGAAAGCCGGGGTGCGTGGCGTTGGTCCGGCAGCGCGCGAAACGTCCGCGATGCTGCCTGGCTGGATGCGCAGAAGCGCCAACACTATCACCGGCCATGGTGCGGGCGGTGACGTGGCCCCGATCCCTGGGTTGGCCGGGCGCTGCAGTGCCCGGGTCAACATGGATCGGCTGACCGGGCTCGAACCGGGCGCGCCTGATCGCAAGATCCTCGCGCATTTCGCCGCGCGCTTTGCCGGATATCTCTCGGCACTCAGTGGCCGCGGCGAGATCGATCTGCTGCTCGCAACCGGAGAACTCGCCGATCCACCGCCGGAGCTGGTGGATCCTGGCCTTCCCGTCCTGACGATCGCTGGTCACGGGCAAACCGAGACGATGGTCGGCGCGATCCTGGAGCACCTGGGTCAGGCAGGCGCCGCGTCGCCAGGGCTACGGGCCGACAAGGGCGGCCGCCCGACACTGACGGTGAGCTGGCTGGGCGACCCTGCCGACAAACTCCGCATCGCCGGTGTGGCGGTCGAACGACTGCCGCTGCCGACTTTGGAAGATCGGCCGGATCTCGCGCTGGCCATCGGGCGCGACGCGCAAGGCGGCATCGTGGTCGAGCTCGTAACCGGGCAGGGCCTGTCGCCGCATATCGGCCCGGTCCTGCTGGAGCGCTTCCTAGCCTGGCTCGATCAGGGGGATGTGGCCTTGCCGGGCCTCTCGTCCATGGTCGTCGAGCTGGCGCAAGGCCCTGCTTCGGCTCCGGCCGAAGAGCTCGCGACCGACGCTGTAACGGCCCTGATCCTCGCCGAGTTCCGCACCGCCCTCAACACGCCCGAGTTGAGACCAGAGGACGACTTCTTCGATCATGGCGGCCATTCGCTGATCGCGACGCGCATCATCGGGCGCCTGCTCAGCCAGCACGGCATCGAAGTTCATTTCAACGATCTTTTCAGCTATCCGAGCGCTGCCGCGCTTGCCCGCAAGGCGCGTCGCATCGGCGAAGCGAACTCGGAGCCGGTGCGTGCCGAGGTGATCGAGGAAGCGCCGAGCGCGCCGCTCTCGCTGGCGCAGGCCTCGCTGTGGAAGGCCTATGCCGCCTTCGGCTTCAACGAGATCTTCAACCTGCCCTTCGCGCTCGACTTCCTCGGTCCGGTCGATGAAGCGCTGTACGGGCGTGCCTTCACCGATGTCCTCGAGCGCCACCCCGGCCTGCGCAGCCTGTTCCGGCAGGAGGGCGATGCTGTGTTGCAGCAGGTCGTGCCGGCCTCCGAGCTGTCGCGTTACAAATGGTTCTGGACGAGTGCGGAGAGCGACGGCGTCGAGCGCCGCGACGAGGCGCTGCACCATTTCGACCTGACGAAAGAGCTGCCCTTCCGCCTGCGCTTCCTGATCGACCCGGCGACGGGCCGGCAGGTGCTGTCCTTCCTGTTCCACCACATCGTGCTCGACGAGTGGTCGGTCAATCTGATGATGGACGAGATCGCCTATTGCTACCGCGTGCGCGCGGCCGGCGGCATGCCGGTCTGGTCGGATGCGCCGGCGCCGTTCCACGAATTCGCGCGGCTTCAGGACGCAGCCGGCGTCGATCAGAAGCATCTCGGCTACTGGACCGACATGCTGTACGGCGCGCCGAAGCCGCAGCCAATCCTGCTGCGCCAGGACCGGGTCGAGCCCGCCGGCGAGGAGGCGTCCGCTGCCGGCGGCTGGGTCGAGTTCAAGCTCGGCCGGGAGGCGACCGAAGGACTCTATGCGCTCGCCAAGCAGAGCAGCGCCTCGCTCTTCAACGTGGTCTATGCCGGCATCGCCGCTTCGCTCCGCGAACTCGGTTCGCTGACGGAACTGGTGGTCGGCACCTCCGCTTCGGGCCGTAGCGACGCCGCCTTCTTCGACACGGTTGGCTATTTCACCACCGTCGTTGCCCATCGCATCCGCTTCGATGAAGCGATGAGCCTCGGCGGGCTGGTCGGCCTGGTCAGGAACACGATCAACGAGTCGCTGCCATCGAGCGAGATCCCGATCGACCTGGTCGAGGAAGCGCTCGGCATGACGCCGGGCCGCGACCACCTTTTCGAGGTCTTCATCCAGATCCACGCCAAGAACAAGCTGAACGGCGAGCTGGCGCTGCCGGACGGTCGCAGCATCGCGTTCCGGCAGGTCGATCCCGAGCGGCACGAATCGATGCTCGGCCTGCATTTCGAGGTGATGGAGGAGGCCGATCTCGCCGGCGAGCGCTCGATCCGCGTGCTGATGAGCTATCGCTCCGAGCATTACGGGCCGCAGGAGGTCGAGCGGATCACGGCAACGACCAGCGCGGTCTTCGCGTTGATGGGGCGGGACAATGGGGCGCAGGTGAGGTTGGCCGAGCTGGGGACGCATCTGCCGCAGGGATGAGCCAAGGCGCTGCCCACTCCGTCATGGTCGGGCTTGTCCCGACCATCCACGTCTTCGCTGGCAGAGGGCGGTGTTCAAGACGTGGATGCTCGCCACAAGGGCGAGCATGACGACACTATCGCGCTCAAACCGCGCTGAGAGCCTCCTCGCGCTCCTCATCCAGTAGCTCTGCGACCGAACGAGCCAGCGCTTCGACCGTCAGCGACCGCGCGAGAAAGGCGGGCAGCTCCTCGCCGTGCCGCTCGAACGGCTCCCGGGCGAACATGGTCGGGTCGCCCGACATCGCGAAGCTGAGCTCGCTGCCATCGTCCTGGCCGCGGAAGGTGAGGTCGATCCCTTCGCCCTGGCCACTGCCCAGGATCTCCCGCGTCACCTTGCAGTCATGGAAGGCCGGCGCGCTGAACGGCAGCACGTTGATAAGCGGTGAGAAGAAGTAGCGGCTGCCCTCCGGCATGCCGTTGTCCATGGCGATCTGCTCGATCCGGTAGCGGCCATGGCGGCGTTGCGTCCTGAGCGTGACGGCATTCGCCCGCAGGGTCTCCTCGAGGCTCTCCTCCGACCCGAACGACAAATGGAAGGGCAGGATGTTGACGACCATGGCGGGCATATGCGCGGCGACGCTGCCCCAGCGGCTCATGAAAGGCAGCCAGAAGGGCAGGACCTCGCGGCCGTCGAGCCGCTGCCGCGGCAGGCTGCGGGACAAATAAAGCCCAGACAGCAGCACCAGCAGATCGGGCCAGCCGATGCCCATCTGCATAGCGAGTCGGCGCAGGCCTTCGCTGACGCCCTCCGACAGTACGCCATATGCCTCGTGTGGCAGTTCCGAGGCATCCTTGTCGCCGCGATGCAGCACCGGCAGCGGGGCGTGCGCGGCGAAATCATCCTGCCAATAGGCGCGGTCGCTCTCGTGCCGGCGGCTGGCGCGATAGGCTTCCTCCTCCGCGATGAAGCTGGCGAAGGGGTGGAAGGCGGGACCGGCCTCGCTGCCCGCCAGGGTCTGCGAATAGAGCTGGCCACAGCGCTGCTCGATCAGCGCGAAGCCGTAGCCGTCGAGGATGATGTGGTGGGCGCGGATATACCAGAGATAGCGCTGCTCGCCGACGCGCAACAGCCAGAACGCCGAAAGGCCTTCGCCGCGCAGATCAAGCGGTGCCGCGACATCCGTTTCCATCCGCGCTCGTGCTTCCTGGGAGGGGTCGGCAAAACCCCTCAGGTCGAATTGCCGCAGAGACGGGCGCAGCTGCGGATTACAGCTCTGAAGCGGAGTCTCGCGGCCCGGCTCGACGTGGAAGCGCACACAGAGCACATCGGCTTCGGCGATGGTCTGGGTGATGGCCGCGACCAGAGCCTGCCCGTCCGTGACGCCGTCGATGTCGAGGCAATGCGCGACGGTCGCGATCGGCTCGTCGGGATGGAAGGTGAACTCCTCCCAGAAGTCGAGCTGCGGCAGGGTGAGCGGCATGAGGACGCGGCTCGAATCAGCCTGCGACATGAAATATCTCCCGTTCCAAATGCGAGGATGGCGGCGCGTCACCGGCCCGGAGTGTCAAGGAGGCGCTCAACCTGTCCGGCATTGCGACAGCGCAGCAGCTGGTGCGGCGTCAGCGCGACGTCGAACTCCGCCCGGAGGCGCTTTGCCACCGTCTTGAGATGGGACGGCAGCAGGCCGATGCGGATGAAATCGGTGGCGTCGTCGATCTCCGGCATAGCTGTCTGTCCGAGAACGTTCAGATAGAGGTCGAGGATCTTGCGGCTGCGCAGATTGGCCGGCTGGTCGACCGTCGCCTTGGGCGGCTCGCGGCGTTCGGCAGCTGCCGCCAGCAATTCACGCGCCTTGCGACGATCGGGCTTGCCGTTGGCCGAGAGCGGCAGCGTGTCGATCTCGATGAAGCGGGTCGGCACATGCGAAGCCGGTAGCGAGCGCCGGGCATGGGCGCGCAGTTCGGCGGCATTCGGTCGTCCCACCTGCGCCGGCACGTAGACGACCCCGATCTCGGCCTCGCCGCGCTGCTCGACGCCGCAATCGACGACCAGCAGCTGCCGGATGTCGGGATGGGCGCCGAGCTCCGCCTCGATGTCCGGCAAGGAGACACGCACGCCGCGGACCTTGACGTAGCCGTCGACCCGGCTGGCGAAGAGGATGTTGCCGTCATGGCGATAGCGGCCGCGATCGCCGGTGCGGAAAGCGCGCACCGGCTCGCCGGCCTCGTCGGCCACGGTGATGAAATCGCTCTGGCTCAGCACGCCGTCCTGGAGATAGCCGAGCGCGACATTGACGCCCGCGGTGTGGATGCGGCCGACGACATCAGGCGGGCAATGCTCGCCGCACTCGTTCAGGATGAAGTAGCGATTGCCCGGCAGCGGCCTGCCATAGGGGATCTGCCCGGTGTCCTCAGGCGCAATCTCGTGCCAGATACTCCAGATCGTGGTCTCGGTCGGCCCGCCGAGCGAGATCAGGCGCAGCGCCGGATCGAGCCGGCGCAATTCGGCGATCACGCCCGGCTTGATGTAGTCGCCCCCCTGGGCGATCAGCCTGAGCGAGCACAGTTCATCGCCGCGCCGGCACGACAGCAGCATCTCCAGGATCGCCGGCACCGAGCACCAGAGCGTGACCTTGTGCTCGGCGACGAGCCGGTTCCAGGCGATCGCGTCCTTCTCTTCAGTTGGCGCCGGCTGGACCAGAGTCGCGCCCGCCGTCAGGCAGCCGAAGACGTCGAAGATCGACATGTCGTGATGCAGCGGCGTCACCGAGATGAAGACATCGCTCGCGGTCGCCTGCCAGTTCTCCAGGGTGCGGCCGATGACGTTCGAGGTCGCCCGGTTCGAGAGCACGACGCATTTCGGCCGGCCGGTGGTGCCGGAGGTGTAGAGGTAATAGGCGGGCTCATCGCTGGCCGAGAATGCGTCGAGCGCCGGGAGCAGCGCCAGTGGGTCGGCCGGCGGCTCGCCCGCCAGCAGGGCTTCGGGCGTTGCCGCCGCGTGCCCGTCAACCGGGTTCAGCGCCACGACCAACGCCGGCTGGCAATTGGCGAGGAGATAGTCCAGCCGCTCCGGCGGTGAGGCCGCGTCGATCGGCACCCAGATCGCGCCGGAGAGCGCGCAGGCGAGCGTGATCGCGGTGTGCTCGGGGCCGCGTGGCAGGCAGATCGCCACGACATCGCCCTTGCCGACGCCGCGTTGCCGCAGCGCCAGCACCGCCTTGCCGACGCTCGCGCCGAGCTCCTCATAGGAGATCTGGCGGGCGCCCGAGATCAGCGCGGTCCCGGCGCGATCGCCGGTGAAAAGATTGTCGGCGATGCGGCTCAGGAAGCGGCTGCAGGCGAAGTCGTCCTCCGAGCCGTTGAGCCGGTAGTGCCCGAGGTCGAGCATCTCGCCTCGCACGATCTCGAAGGCGCCGCGTGTGCAGATCGCGTTGATCTGCCGGTCGAGCGCGGCGAGGATATCGCGCACGATTCCGCGGTCGATCGCCTCGCGGGCGTGGTCGATGTCGATGACGAGATTGCCCTCGGCGTCATCCGAAAAGCGGACATCGACGGCGACCTGCGGCGTCTGGGTCAGGCCGTCATGGCGGCGGATGCGGGACTCTTTCGCCAGCTTCGGCCAGGACAGGCCGTTGGTGACGACCACCGGTAGGGCCGGCCCACCGGGGTGGGCGTTCATCAACAGCCGGCTGATCTGAACGCCGGATTGGGAGAGGTGCTCCAGCCCTTCGAGCACGTCGCTTTGCAGCGCCTGTGCGCGCTCGCGGAAGTTTGCTTGCCGCGCGTCCCAGTTGATGGCGATGAAGCTCGATCGGTTGGAAAGCTCCCCCGAGGCGGCCGGGGCGACGGGGATGCCGACGCAGAGGGCGCCTTCGATCAGCCAATGCGACAGCGTTTCGAGGATGACGGCGGTCACCGCCGTGTTGCGGAACAGGCGCTCCTTAGCGGCAAGCCGGCACAATGCTGCGAAGCGCGCGCGCGCGATCGTCAGGCTCTCGCGGTCATAGCGGGAGGCGGCGATGCTCTCCAGCGGCTTCATCCAGGGCAATTGCGGCGGCCCATCGACCGGCTGGAGCTTTCGAGCCCAGTAGGCGGCATCCTCGCGTCGCTTCACCTCATCGGCTGGTGGCGACAGTGCTGCGGCCGCGAGGACCGGCGCTTCGCCGCCGAGCAGTTCGACCAGGAGGGAGGCGATCGCGCGGCCGTCTAGGATCAAGGCATCGAAGCGGGCGAACAGGATGCAGGCCGCCTGCTCGGCGTCGCCGGGTTCCGGCTCGGGCAGGCGAAACGCCGTCACGTTCCAGGGCGCGCGCTGAAGATCGAACAGGCGGTGGGCGTAATCTTCGCGCAAGCCGTCGATCCAGCCCAGCGCCTCGGCGTGCGTCAGGCCGCGCAGGTCGATCTCATCGTAGTTGACGGTCGCCTCGGCCGAGACCTGCGACATCCGGCGCTCGGGATCGATATGCGTGCGCAGGCCGGTATGCCGCTCGACCAGAGCGAGAAGGCGCTGCGGCAGCGCCTTGAGATCGATCGCGCCGCGGTATTCGCGGAATTCCTGCATGGCGACGCCGCCCAGCGGCAGGTGCCGCTCGCGGCCGAGCAGATAGGCCTGCTGCAGGTCCGTCAGCGGCAACTCGTCCCGGCCGAAGGCTCCGCCTTGCGCGGCATCGGAAAAATCATCCCTCATGGGTCGTCTCCAGGAAGATTCGTGCGATCTCGTCCGAGGCGCCGGCGGATCTGGCGCGGACGAGACGGGCGAGGCTGCGAGGCGTCGCGGCCTCGTCGAAGTGTGGACGCGTCGGCACGCCGGTGGGGCAATAACGGTCGAGGAAACGGGCGATCTCAGCGCGAGCGCCGTTGGCGATCACCGTGTCGGCGTCGATTGGCTCGCCCGGAGCAAGCCGCTTCAGAAGGCTGATCAGCATGGTCTCGGTCGGAATGACCGCATCGTCATGCGCCCTAGGAGCGGCAGGCAGCCCGCACGCCGCATCGAGCGCCTCCGGCCGTGCCGCGACCTCTCGCAGCAGCGCGACATAGGCCTCGAAGGTTTTCCGGATCCAAGCCTCCGGCAGGGCGTCGAGACGGACGTCCCAATTCACCAGGATGCCGCCGTCGCAGGCCGCGACCTGCGCATCGATCGCCACCTGTGGCCCCTGCGAGATCACGCAGTTCATCGGGCCGAACACCCGCCCGACGATCTCGCTGAAGAGATCGCCGCCGGAAATGTCGAGGCCGGCGGTGAAGACCACCGGCGCGGCCTGCACCGAACCCAGCTGGCGCGATAGGTCGCGCATCACGCTGACTCCCGGATAGGCGTCGTGGGCGATCAGGTCGATCATCTCTTCGCCGACAGCGCGGCACAGTTCCGCCAGTGTCGGCGCGGCGGTCAGGTCGACGCCGAGGATCAGCACGTTCGAAAACTCGCCGACGATGTGTTCGACACCGGGAACCGCCGGTACGCGCCAAAAACTCGGCACGTTGAGACGGAAGCGCATCTCGCTAGTGGCTCGACCTAGTACGGCGGCGAAGAGACTGAGAGCCAGCATCGAAGGCGTCACCCGCAACGCGCGGGCGCGCTTTTCCAGCGCGCGGCGTTCTTCCGGCGACAAGCGGGCTGCCAGGCGCTCGCTCGTCGCCACTTCCGTCTGGGCTTGGGGGGCCGGCGGTAGCTCCGGCGCCGGAGCCAAATCCGCGAGACGAGAACGCCACCACTCCCTGCCGCGCTCGCGCTGCCTCGTCAGCTCGGCATCTGCAGAGATCTGGTCGAGCCAATCGAAGAAGCCGTGAGAGGCCGGTTCGCTCAGCTGATCCGGATGGTCGTAGAGCCGGGCAAGGTCCTCCATGACGAGCCGGAAGCTATTCGGGTCGACCGCGATCATGTCGGTGTCGACATGCAGCCGGCAGGCGCCGTCGGGCAGCAGGCTCAGGCCGAACGCCGCCGCCTCGCCTCGCGCAAGATCGAGCCAGCGATGAGTCCAGGCTCGGCGCTTGGTGAGGAGGCGCTCCTCCAGCGCGTCCGCCGACAGCTCCCGCATGTCCTCGACATCGAGCGGCAGTGCGGCAGGAGCGGAATCGAGATGCTGGCGGCCATCGGCGTCGACCCGCAGCTGCAGCATCGGATGAAGCCGGCAGAGCCTGCAAACCGCTTCGCGCAGCCTTTCAGGGTCGAGATCGCGACCATCGAACTCGCCATAAAGATGTGCTGCCACCCCGCCCAGCGGGGCGTGAGAATTGCGGCCAACCCAGTAGGCGGCCTGCATAAGTGTCAGTTCTCGTGAAATCATGATGTCAAATTCGAGTATTTATAATGAAGGATTGCAAGTCGATTTTGGTTGACATTGCTTCTTACGAAAGCAAGAAGCTGTCAATGCTCGATATCAGCATCACCCTGAAGCCTCTTTAGAACCAGAGTAACTTCAATGCTGGAAAATTTAGCCTTGCAACAGAATATAAATTTCAAGCTTGGTGCTTTATTTGCATCAAATGGGCGGGAATTGCTCTCGTCCGGAATTCATGAGTGGATTTCCGTCCCGGCTCGGGGCGGGCAGGATCGCGGGCAGGGCTTGCACGCGGCGGTTGAGGCTGCTTTCGGCCGGGCGCGCCGTGCGGGGCAGGACAATCCGATTCTGATCGGCGCCATTCCCTTCGACGTGCGGGAGGCGTCCTGCCTCTATGTCCCGGCCGCCTATGAATGGCGCGAGCAGGCCGCTCCGGAGGCTGCGCGCGAGCATTCGGTTGCGCCCGATCTGCTCGATCAACGCAGCCTTCCGAATGAGGACGGCTTCAAAAGGGCGGTCGAGCACGCCATCGTCAATTTCCGCCACAGCGACGTCCGCAAGGCGGTGCTGTCGGTGGTCCGCGAACTGCGCTTCGCCGACACGATGGATGTCGGCCGACTTCTCGCCGGCCTGCGCGCCCAAAACAGCCAAGGCTATCTTTTTAGAATCCCCCTGCCCGACGAGGGCGAGCTGGTCGGGGTCAGCCCGGAATTGCTCGTTCGCAAGCAGGGGGACCGGATCGTCTCCAACCCGCTCGCCGGCTCGGCGAAGCGCCAACGAGATCCGGAGGCCGACAGCGCAGCCGCCGCACTATTGGAGCGCTCCGCGAAGGACCAGTACGAGCACCAGCTGGTGGTCGAGAACATCCAGGCGATCCTCGCGCCCCATTGCACGAAACTCGACGTTCCCCGCCGGCCCTCGCTGATGAGCACGGCGGCGATGTGGCATCTCTCGACCCGGATCGAGGGCGTCCTGACGGATCCGGAGATGACCGCGCTCCAGCTCGCCTGCATCATTCATCCGACGCCGGCGGTCTGCGGTTTTCCGACCGAGAGCGCGCACAAGCTGATCCGCTATGTCGAGCCGTTCGAGCGCGGCTTGTTCACCGGCCTGGTCGGCTGGTGCGATGCCCAGGGCAATGGCGAGTGGGCGATCACGATCCGCTGCGGCATCGCCCGGCACGACACCCTGCGGCTCTTCGCCGGTGCCGGCATCGTCGAGGCTTCCAACCCGGCATCCGAGTGGGAAGAGGTGCAGGCCAAGCTCGGCACCATGCTCAGCGCCTGCGGCCTAGCCGCCTGACGCCGAAGGAGCGCAACATGACCATCGAATTCCAGCGCTGGCCGGCGGAGCTCGCCGCGCGCTATCGCGAGCGCGGCTACTGGCTCGACCAGCCCCTGACCCGCATCCTCGACACGCAGCGGCAAGAGCGCCCCGATGCCATCGCGGTGATCTGCGGCGACAGGCAGCTCAGTTATGCCGAGCTCGACCGCCGGGCATCCAACCTGGCGTCCCGGCTGAGCGAGGCCGGGCTTGGGCAGGGCGACACGGCCCTGGTGCAGCTGCCGAACTGCGCCGAGTTCTACATCGTCTTCTTCGCGCTGCTGAAGATCGGCGTCGCGCCGGTGAACGCGCTTTTCAGTCATCGCAAGCTGGAGATGACATCCTACGCCCAGCAGATCGAGCCGCGCCTCGTGATCGGGGCACGGGCGCACGAACTCTTCGCCGACGACAATTTCAGCGCGGAACTGCGGACGCTTTCGCCGCGCCTGTCGCTGGTGCTGCTGCTCGGCGGCAACCGCGCCTACAACGATCTCGAACGCTGGCTGGCGTCAGAGACCAGCGCTGCGCCGGTGGGTTTGCCATCGGCTGCCGACGAGGTCGCCTTCTTCCAACTCTCCGGCGGCAGTACCGGCACGCCGAAGCTGATCCCGCGCACGCACAACGATTATTATTATAGCGTGCGTGTGAGCGCGGAGATTTGCGCGCTCGGACCGCAGACGCGCTTTCTCTGCGCATTGCCGGCCGGGCACAATTTCCTGCTCTCTTCGCCAGGCGCGCTCGGCGTCTTCCATGCCGGCGGCTGTGTCGTGATGGCGGCGAGCCCCGAGCCGCTTTCATGCTTCGCGCTGATCGAAAAGCACCAGGTCGACATGGTGGCGCTCGTGCCGACAGCGGTGGCGCTCTGGCTGGAGGCGGCGGGGAAACAGAGGCCGGCACTCGGCTCGCTCAAGCTGATGCAGGTCGGCGGCGCGAGCTTCGCCGAGGCGCTGGCTCGGCGTGTACCGCAGGAGCTCGGCTGCTCGCTGCAGCAGGTCTTCGGCATGGCCGAGGGGCTGGTGAACTACACGCGCTTCGACGATGACGACGAGCTGGTCTTCACCACCCAGGGGCGGCCAATCAGCCCTGACGACGAGATCAAGATCGTCGACGAGGATGGCGACCCTGTCCCGGAGGGGATGAGCGGCGAACTGGCGACGCGCGGCCCTTACACGTTCCGTGGCTATTACCGAAGCCCTGAGCACAGTGCGAAGGTCTTCGACGCGGACGGGTTCTACTATTCCGGCGATGTCGTGCAGAAGGTCCGCGGCGGCCATCTGCGCGTGGTCGGCCGGGTCAAAGATCAGATCAACCGCGGCGGCGAGAAGGTCGCTTCCGAGGAGATCGAGAACCTCCTCCTGCGCCATCCCGAGGTGACGCATGCAGCACTCGTCGCCATGCAGGACATCCTGCTCGGCGAGAAGAGCTGTGCCTTCATCGTCGCTCGCGACGCCGGCCTGCGTGCGCCGACGCTGCGGCGGTACCTGATGGAGCTCGGCGTCGCCGAATACAAGCTTCCGGACCGTGTCCGCTTCATCGAGACGATGCCGCTCACCCCCGTTGGCAAGATCGACAAGAAGCGCCTGCGCGCCGAGCTCACCTGACCACCTCCATTTTACCTGAGAGTTCACATGGCCATTCCGCAGATCACCGATTACGCGATGCCGGAGCCCAGTTCCTTTCCGGCCAACCGCACGCAATGGCGGCCCGATCCCAAGCGCGCCGTCCTGCTGATCCACGACATGCAGCGCTATTTCCTGCGCTTCTACGACGCGAAGGGAGAGCTGCTGCCGCAATTGATCGCCAATCTCGTGCGCTTGCGCGATTGGGCCCGGGCCAATGGCGTGCCTGTCGTCTATACCGCGCAGCCGCATGAGCAGCCGGCCGGTGACCGCGCCTTGCTCAACGACATGTGGGGGCCGGGCCTCACCGTCGCCGCGCCGGACCTCCAGGAGGTCGTCGCCGAGCTGGCACCGGGTCCGGAGGACATCGTCCTGACCAAATGGCGCTACAGCGCCTTCAAGCGCTCGGATCTGCTGGAGCGCATGCGCGGCTGGGAGCGCGACCAGCTCGTGATCAGCGGGGTCTACGCCCATATCGGCTGCATGGTGACGGCGGTCGATGCCTTCATGAGCGATATCCAGCCCTTCCTGGTTGGGGATGCGGTCGCCGACTTCTCCGAGGCCGAGCACCGCATGGCGCTGCGCTATGTCGCAACGCGCTGCGGCGCACTGGTCGCGACCGACAGCCTGGCAGCCGCGGAAGTCCGCCAGCCGGCAACCCGCGAATGGCTACAGGCCCGCGTGCTCGAGTTGATCGAGGACGAGACCGAGCTCGATCCGGAGGAAAATCTGATCTTCTACGGGCTCGATTCGGTGCAGGTTATGGTGCTGGCGGGTGAACTGAAGGAGCGCGGCGTCACCGTCGGCTTCGACGATCTCGCCCGCGTGCCGACGCTGAACGCCTGGTGGGCGCTGATCGAGCAGCGTCGCCTGGCGGCCTGAAAGGCACCCGCGATGGACCAGCGCTTCAAGGGCCGGCGCGTGCTGGTCACCGGCGCGGCTGGAGGTATCGGCCGGCGCGTCGCCGAACGCTTTGTCGAGGAGGGCGCCGAGGTGATCGGCCTGGACCGGCAAGCGGGAGACGGTGAAACACCGTTCCGGGTACTCGCGGTCGATGTCGCCGATCCGGCGGCGATCAGGACGGTGAGCGACAGCCTGAAGGCGGAATTCGACCGTCTCGACATGCTGGTCAACGCCGCCGGCGTCCTGCGGCTCGGCGCGGCAGAAGCGTTGACACTGGAGGATTGGCGCGCCTGCATCGACGTCAATGCCGGCGGTCCCTTCCATCTGCTGCAGCAATGGATTCCAGTCTTCAAGCGCCAGCGTCGCGGCGCGATCGTCAATGTCGCCTCCAATGCCGCGCATGTGCCGCGCACCGGCATGACCGCCTATTGCGCCTCCAAGGCGGCGCTGGCGGCGCTGAGCCATTGCGTCGCGCTGGAGCTCGCTCCCTATGGCGTGCGCTGTAACGTCGTCTCGCCGGGCTCGACCGACACGCCGATGCTGGCCGGCATGCTGAACGACCCCGAAGGCAAGGACAGGCTCGTCGCCGGCCTGCCGGAGCAGTTCAAGCTCGGCATCCCGCTCGGCAAGATCGCGACGCCCGACGACATCGCCGATGTCGTGCTCTATCTCGCCTCGGACCAGGCCGGCCATGTGACGCTCCAGGACATCGTCGTGGACGGCGGCGCGACGCTCGGTGCGTGAGGGCCTCCCGCAGCGGATCAGCCCCTGGGACGACGAGCCCGTCGACTATCGCTGTGTCGCGATGCGTTTCTCCTGGCAAACCGGCCCCGCGGACCTCGATGTCGTGCTGCCGGAGCGCATCGCGCGCGCCGCGCCGCGGCGCAGGGCGGAATGGCTGGCGGGGCGAAGCTGCGCGAGCGAGGCGCTGCGGCTCCTGACGGGGCAGAGCTCCTACCCGGGGATGGCTCCGGATCGCTCGCCGGTCTGGCCGGAGGGCATTGTGGGCTCGATCTCGCACAGCGGCGACGTCGCGATCGCCCTTGCCATGACGGCGGGAGCAGGTCGTGGCGTCGGCGTCGATATCGAGAAGCTCTTGGACCAAGCCGAAGCCAGCGAGATCGCCCACGAGGCCATGACGCCTTGGGAGCGCCGCCGTTTCGCAAGTGAGGCCGATCCCTTCCCGGTAACGCTGGCGTTCTCGGCCAAGGAAAGCCTGTTCAAGGCCCTTTATCCGCTCCTGCGCCGCCCGATGTCCTTTCACAGCGCCGAGCTGGCGAGCTGGGACGCGCAGGGCCGGGCGCAGTTGCGCCTTGCCGAAGAGCTGTCGCCGGAATTCCCGGTCGGCCGCAAGATCGAGGTCCGCTTCTCGCAGCTTGGCGGCTTGCTGTTGACGCGCGTCCTGATCCTGGACTGACGAGCTGACGCCGGTGTCAGGCCGGAGCCTTTGCCTCTTTCGGCCCGTGACTGAATTCCAGGATGTGGAAGGGGGACGCGGTCGGCGTGACCGAAGCCGTGGCGAAGCCGTTTGCGGCCAGCAGCTGCGAGAACTCGCCCGCGCTGCGCTCGCGCCCGCCCATCAGCACCATCATCAACAGGTCCTGCGAGGTCTCGTTGGGTTTGGCACGGGCGGGATCGACCATGATGTCGACGATGACGAAGCGCTCATGCCGCTTGGTCGCGGCACTGGCGTTGGCCAGGATCCGGCCGGCGGCCGCGTCATCGAAGTCGTGCAGGATCCGGCTGAAGACATAGGTGTCTCCCCCGGGCGGAATCTCCTCGAAGAACGAACCGTGCTTCAGCGCGGCGCGCCCGGCCTGCATCAGCTCGACGAAGCGCGGATTGAGTGCCTCGGTGGCGCGCGGCAGTTCGAACAACACGCCGGTGGTGCCTGGATTGCGGCTGAGCATCTCGGCCAGGAGTGAGCCGTCTCCGCCGCCGACGTCGACGATCGTCTCGCCGGCCGAAAACTGGATGTGGCGTACCGCGATGCCGATCAGCGCCGTCGCGATCGCGCGCATCTGGATGTCGAAGCGCTGCTGGGCCGCCTCGTCCTGGCCGAGCCAAGTGAAGAACGGGCTGCCATGGGCGAGCTCGAAGGCCGGCGTGCCGACCTTGATCTGCTCGCCGAGCTGTTCCCAGGCTCGCCCATGCAGCGGATCGAGCTCGAACCGCACCCAGGGCACCAGTGAATGAGGATGGCCCGGGACGAGGGCGCGCGTCGCCGGCAAGGCGAGATAGCGTCCCGTATCGTCGCGGTCGATCACCTCCTCGTTGACGAGATGATCGAGCAGGCGCGCCAGCAGATCGGCCTTGCCACCGATGCGTTCGGCGAGATCGGCGGCGGTTTGCGGTGCCTCCTGCAGCAGGGCCGGAATGCCGAGCTCGACCGCGGTGCGGATGCAATGGGAGGTGCGATAGGCGGCGATCTGCTGCAGCAGCCGCAAGGGCGGACCCGGCGGCGGAGCGGCGGGCGACGTCTCGCTCATGAGATCATCCTTCACTGACGAAGCGGGGTCGACAGGCATGGCGGGGCGTAGTCGCGCCGCCATGCCGTGTAGGTCGGACGCAATCAGCGCTTTCGCTCAGAACGTGCCCTTGATGCCGGCGCCGAACATGCGCGGCTCGGTCATGCTCGCCTCGGTGCCGCCGATGCCGCGATTCTGCTGCATATAGGTCGGCGCGCGCTCGTCGAAGATGTTCTTCACGTAGCCGTATACCTGCAGATTGTCGGTGACCTGGTAGCTCGCCCGCAGATCGGCGATCGTATAGGGCTTGATCAGGAAAAGACGCGTATTGGCGACGTCGGAATAATAGCCGTCGGTGTGGCGGAGCTGGGCGGTGAGGTTGAACTTGCTGGTGACGTCCCAGCTCACGCCGAAGCTCACCATGTAGCCCGGCGACTTGGCGAACTCGTTGCCCTTGTAACCGGTATTCGCGGAGATCTTGTCGATCTCGGTGCGCAGCAGGCCGGCGCCGGCCTTGAGCGTCAGGTTGTCGAGGAGGCGGTAATCGGCGCTGACCTCGAGCCCGTAGGCATGGGCCTTCTCGGCATTGATCGCATAGGACTGGACCACGCCCGTCCTGAGGACGACCGGGATGAAGTACTGGGCGTTCTGGAAGTCGGTGTAGAACAGGTTGCCACTGACGTTCAGCCGGTTGTTGAGCAGGCTGGCGCGGGTGAACAGCTCATAGTTCCAGAGCGTCTCTTCCTTGAACGGCTGCCACTGGCCCGCCGTCAGGTTGAGCGAGACGCCGCCGGGATTATAGCCGCGATTGACCATGGCGCCGACGGTCCAGTCCGGCGTTACCGCATAGGCGATCGAGGCCTTCGGCAGCACGGCCTGGAAGGTCTTGTCAAAATCGACGCCCCGCGCTGCGAAGACCGTCCTGCCCTCGCGCTCGATCTGGTCCTGTTGGAAGCGCAGCGAGCCGGTGAAGGTCCAGCGGTCTGTCAGGCGATAGCTCATCTCGCCGAAGATGCCGAGATTGCGCTTGGTATCGTCGAAGGTCGACTGACCGGTGAGATAGAGGATCTCGTCCGTCTTGGTATGGGCGTAATAGATGCCGGCGACACCGCTGAGTACGTCGCTCTGCTCGCCATAGGTCAGCCGGAGCTCGTTCGAGATGTTCGTCTGGTTGATGTAGGCGTCGCCATTGCCGAGCAGGCCCGTCTTCCGGCTCACCGAGAGGTCGGTGTATTGGGTCTGGTTGAACAGCTTGAAGCGATTGCCGAAGTCGTAACTGAGGTCGAGGATGCCGGTGTTGCTGTTCTGCTTGAAGCTCGGCATCGTCGTGGTGATGTGCTTCAGCCGGTCGAACGGGGCCGACGCTGCCTCCTGGCTCGGCCGGTTACTCTCATTGCGCGAATAGGTCAGCTTCGCCTCGAAGCCCGGCAGCTCGGTCGGGCGCCAGAGCAGCTTGGCGCGCAGGTTCAGGTTCCTGAAATCCTGGTCGGCATAGCGCCGCTGGAAGTTCGGGCTGATGTAGTCGATGAAAGTGTCGCGGCCGGAGTAGTCGAGCGTGATGCGCCCGGCGAGCTGGTCCTTGATGATCGGCCCGGACAGCATCAGCGCCGCGCGCCGTGTCGAATAGCTGCCGAACTCTGTCAGGAAGCCGGCTTCCGGCGTGAAGCTCGGGTCCTTGGTGTTGACGATGATAGCGCCGGCGATGGCGTTGGCGCCTTGCGAGGTCGTCTGCGGCCCGCGGAAGACCTCGATGCTCTTGACGTCCCAAGGCGAGGTCGCGCCGAAATAGAACTCGTTGTAGCTGAGATAGTGGCCGTCGACATTGATCGTGGCGCGCGGCACCGTGCCGCCCCAGAACGAGTTCTGGCCGGTGAGCGGGCCTTGCGTGTCCTGGCCGCGGATGATCGGCGCACTGACCGTGTCGGTGTAGGTCACGTTGGGTGTGCCGACGAGAATCTCGGACACGGTCGCGTTTCCGGTGTTCTCGCGGGCGATGTCCTTGTCGGTTTTCACCGAGACCGATGAGGCGGTGTTCTTGAGGTCGCGCTCGACCTTCTCGCCGGTGACCATGATCGTGTCGAGATCGATCGTCGTTCCCGCGGCTGGTGCCGGGTTGCTTTGCGCGAAGGCCGGTGCGGCCGCCGCGATCGCCATGAGCGAGACGAGGCTGACACTGCGCAGCAGGACAAGCTTGGACGACATGATGTTCCCCACAACTCGATCGAGTCTCGCTGGCTGGGGACGGGGCCGTGGCTCGCGAGGTCATACTGAATCATCCTACAGTGCGGGATGCGTTCCGCATGTCAACATGAGCCGAGGCCAAGCTGCCGTATTGCCTCAAATTGTGCTTTTCCGGTCGCAGTTGTCGCGTCCGACCTGGCGGAACGTTTGGAAACACTCGAATGAGAGCGCTGCTTGTCCCCATGAGGCTCCGGGTGTCACAAAGCGCGCACCGGCATCTGCCGCGCTCTCCTGCCGCGATTCGCATCATGACCAGCCTTAGCCCCACCAAACGCTCGGCGACGATCCAGTCGGTCTCGATCGCCG
Organism: Bosea sp. Tri-49; assembly: GCF_003952665.1. Taxonomy (NCBI): domain Bacteria; kingdom Pseudomonadati; phylum Pseudomonadota; class Alphaproteobacteria; order Hyphomicrobiales; family Alloboseaceae; genus Allobosea; species Allobosea sp. Tri-49. The sequence goes on along the minus strand of NZ_CP017946.1, from coordinate 2,196,959 downwards.
CCCGCTTCCTCGATATCCTGGCCAAGGCGGATGGGCCGCTGGTGCTGGGCGAGATCGCCCGGCGGGCTCGCACCGGCTCGTCCACCGCCCATCGCTACATGCAGAGCCTGGTGCGGGAGGGGCTGGCGGCGCAGGACGACGTCACCGGCTATTACGATCTCGGTCCTATGGCTTTGAGCATCGGGATCCGGGCGCTGCGGCGTATCGATGCCGTCGAGGTCGCGGCGCGCGCGATGAAGGGACTTGCTTCGCGCATTGCCGCCAGCTGCGGCGTCGCGATCTGGACCGAGCGCGGCCCGACCATCGTGCGCTGGTATCGCAACACCGATTTCGCGCTCAGCACGGTAACGCTGGGCGATGTCCTGCCGCTCGACAACACCGCTTGCGGCTTCGTCTTCCAGGCGCATCTGCCGAAGGAGGCGATCGCGGCCGCGCGCAAGCTGCAGCCGGCCTCCTTTCGCGGCAGCCGCCCGCCGGCCGAAATGCTCGACACGGTCAGGCGAGACGGGGGCGCGGAGCTGAACGAGCACCTGTTCTCGTTGCTGACCGGCAAGGCTGCGCCGGTCTTCAATGCGCTGGGCGAGATCGCCTGCGTCGTCACCACCGTCTCGTTCGTCAAGACGGCCGAGGCGGAAGGACATCGCGCCGCGCTGTTCGCAGCGGCGGGGGCGGCGACGCGGGACTCGGGCGGCGGCTGAGCGCGCTATCGCTCGTCGCCGAGGCGCAGATGCTCGCGCAGTGTCGAGCCCTCATAGTCGCTGCGGAACAGGCCCCTTCGCGCCAGCGCCGGCACCAGCTCTTCCAGGAACAGCTGCAACGATCGCATTGAGCCGCCCGGGATCGCGATGAAGCCGTCCAGCGCCCCGGCCTCATGCCAGTCGACGATCTCGGCGAGGACGTCGTCAACGGTTCCAACTGAAACCCAATGCGCCGAGCCGACGACTTCAGGGCGCGCCAGCACCTCCGCCACGGTCGGATGGTTTGCTTCGACGAAGCGCCGCAGCAGGTCGGCATGGGTGCGGCTACGCACCGGCGTGTCGGTCGGTGGCAGCATCTCCGCGGTCACCCGGGCCTCGGGTGCGAGATCGCCGAGATCGAGTCCGAGGACTGATTTCACCGATTTGCGGCGTTGCTCCGGCGTGAGATGGGCATGAGCGCGCTCATGCAGCGCCCAAGCCTCCTCGCGCGTCTCGGCAAGGAAGAAGTGGAGCCCCGGCAGCACGCGCACCGAATCCGGGCTGCGGCCATGCCCCTGCGCACGGCGGCGCAGATCGCCGCGCAGATCGATGCCGGCCTCCCGATCGGGCGTGGCGGCGAAGGTGGCGTCGGCGATCGAGGCGGAAAAATCGCGCCCGATATTGGAGGCGCCGGCCTGGAACAGCGATGGCGGCCCGGCTGGGTGGCCCGGCACGTTGAGCGGCCCCGCCACGCTGAAGAATTCGCCGCGGTGGTCGATCGCGGCGCTTGGTGCCGCGCCTGTCAGCGCCGCGTGCGGATAGCTCTGCCAGAGCCGGCGCATGACGTCGGTGAACTCGGCGGCCTTGCGGTAGCGGATCTCGGGCGGCGGCATGGGCGCGTCGCCAAAATTCTCGGCGCCCTCGATCGAGGTGACGATGTTGAGGCCGGCGCGACCCTTGCTGACCCAGTGCAGCGACTGAATCTGGCGCGCCACCACGAAGGGCGGGTTGAAGCTGGTCGAGATAGTGGTGACGAGTCCGATCTTCTCGGTCTCTCTCGCGATCGCTGTTATGAGAAGCGTCGGATCGAGGCTGACGAGGCCGCCGCCGATACCCGGATACATGCGGAGATAGTCGGGCTTGAAGACGAAATCGAGCTTCGCCCGTTCCGCCATCCGGGTCAGCGCGAGATTGAACTCCACGGGATCGCCGCCCGATCGGGATTCAGGATCGTCCGCCGCTCTGCCCTTCAGCCAGGTCGGGGTGAGGCTCAACCCGATGTGAAGCTGCCGGGTCTCAGCCATGGCTGCGGCCCTTGGGCACGATCAGCGGGGTCCCCGAAACGGGATCAGCAATGACGATGCAGGGCAGGCCAAAAACCTGCTCGACCAGCTTGGCCGTGACGATCCTGGCCGGGCTGCCCTCGGCGATGATCGCGCCGTCCTTCATCGCGACAAGATGGGAGGCGTAGCGGCAGGCCTGGTTGAGGTCGTGCAGCACCGCGACGATGGTGCGGCCTTGCGCGTTGAGCTCGGCGAGCAGGTCGAGCAGCTCGATCTGATGGGCGATGTCGAGAAAGGTCGTCGGTTCGTCGAGCAGCAGGATCGGCGTTTCCTGCGCCAGCACCATCGCGATCCAGACCCGCTGGCGCTGGCCGCCGGAGAGCTCGTCGACCGGGCGCGTCGCCAGCGCATCGACGCGCGTCGCCTCCATCGCGGCGGCGACCGCCGCTTCATCCGCCTTCGACCATTGCCGCAGGAAGGACTGATGCGGATAGCGGCCGCGGGCGACGAGGTCGGCGACGCTGATGCCGTCTGGAGCGATCGCGCTCTGCGGCAGGAGGCCGAGGCGCCGCGCGACCTCCTTGGCCGGCCGCTCGCCGATCTGCCGTCCGTCGAGGATCACCTGGCCGGCGGTCGGCGTAAGCAAGCGCGACAGGGCCCGCAGCAGAGTGGACTTGCCGCAGGCATTGGGTCCGACGATCACGGTGAACGAGCCGTCGGCGATCGCGACCGAGAGGCCGGTCGAGATCGTGCGTGCCTCGTAGCGGAGCGTCAGCGCATCGGCGTGGAGGCGGGAATCAGCTCGCGAAGTACTTTTCAATTCTTCCAATCTACAGTCGATGTCGTCGAGCTCGTGGCTTTCGACGGCATCCCTTTCGGCTCTAGTTGTGGTAAAGCAGTCACCGCTAGCGGCTTTACGTTCGATAACTGACTCCCTGTCCTGCGTCCATATTGCATGGCGGGATACGATCCGTCATGAGGAATGGTGCGCGCTCCGGCGCGTAGCGCGTGGCGGAGCCAGGCTCCCGGCTCCTGGCCCGCAGGACAACACCGGCCAGATAGATCGACGATGCCCTTCATCAAGCTCTTCATCGCCATCATCACCCTCGCGGCTGCCCTGAGCGGAAACGGTCAGCCCGCCTGGAGCCAGGAGGCCGGCTGGCCTCGCACCATCAGGCATGCCGCCGGCGAGCTGACGCTTGCCAGGAAGCCGTTGCGCATCGTCTCGACCACGCCGAGCGTCACCGGCATCCTCCTCGCGATCGAGGCGCCTTTGCTCGCGAGCACGGCGACGACGCCGAGCCCGCTCACCGACGCCAAGGGCTTCTTCTCGCAATGGGCCGGGGATGCCGACCGGCGCGGCGTCAAGGTGCTCTATCCCAATCTGAAGTTCGACATCGAGGCTGTGCTCGGCTGGAAGCCCGATCTCGTGATCGCCTCGACCACCGGTGCCGACAGCATCCTCCAGCATCGGGCCGAGCTCGAGGCGCTCGGCCTCCCGACACTCGTGGTCGACTATTCCAACCGGAGCTGGCAGGAACTCGCAACCGAACTCGGCAAGGCCACTGGCCTGGAGCCGGAAGCTGCCGCCGCAATCGGCCGTTTCGATGCCGATCTCGCCGCAGCAGCCGGCACGATCGCCGCGAAGGGTACGAAGGTCAGTATCGTCGGCTACAACATCGCCGGGAGCTATTCGGTGGCGCGCCTGACGAGCCCGGTCTCCAAACTGGCCTCAGGGCTGGGCTTCGAGGTCGTCGGCCTGCCGGCGGAGCTGAAGCCGAATTCGGCGCGCCCATCCGACTTCGAGTTCTTCTCGCGCGAGAACCTTTCGGCCGCGATCGCGGCCGACACCGTCTTCCTATTGCGGGCCACAAAAAAGGATGTCGAAGCCTTCCTGGCCGAACCGGTGCTGGCCAACCATCCCGCTGTGCTCGGCAAGCGGGTTTACCCGCTCGGGCTGACCTCCTTCCGCATCGACCCCTATTCCGGACGCCAGATTCTCGAGCAGTTGCGCGAGAGCTTCGCCAAGCCATGAGGCAAGTTCGGCGCCGGCGCTGGCTCGCCGTCGGCCTGGCGGCGCTCGCTGTACTGGCGCTCGCCAGCCTGGTCATCGGTTCGCGGTCGATCCCGCTGGCGGTCATGATCGATGCGCTGCGGGCCTATGATCCGCGCAACGATCTGCATCTGGTGATCTGGGAATTGCGCGTTCCGCGCCTGATAACGGCCGTTCTCGCCGGTGCGGCGCTGGGCCTCGCCGGGGCGATCATGCAGGCTGTCACACGCAACGCCCTGGCCGAGCCGGGCCTGCTCGGCATCAATGCCGGTGCAGCAGTCGCCGTCGTCCTCGCGGTGACGCTTCTCGGCCTGACGCGCCCGGCGCACTATGTCTGGCTCGCCATCCTTGGCGCCGGGCTCGCCGGCGCCGCCGTGTTCCTGCTCGGGCGGGCGCATGAGACCGGAACCAATCCCGTCCGGCTCGTGCTCGCGGGGGCGGGCCTCTCGGTCGTGCTCGGCGCGATAACCGGCATTGTCATCCTCAACGCGCCGCCGACCGCCTTCGACGATTTCCGGCACTGGGCCGCCGGTTCGGTGGAGAGCGCGAGCTTCGAAGCCGTCGCAGTGTTGGCCGTCATGGTCGCGGCAGGTCTCGTCGTCGCCCTGACGATCGTCGGCGGTCTCAACGTACTGGCGCTGGGCCAGGAGCTCGGCCAGGCGGTTGGCGCCGCGCCGCGCACGATCTGGCTCTTCGCATGCCTAGCGGTGATGCTGCTGGCGGGAGCTGCTACCGCCGCAGCCGGGCCGATCGGCTTCGTCGGCTTGATCGCGCCGCATCTGGCGCGAGCCGTTGCCGGCCCGGACCATCGCTGGATCCTGCCTTGCTCGGCGCTCTTCGCGGCGATCCTGTTGCTTGGTGCTGACTTGGTCGGGCGTGTGGTCGCCGCCCCCTCGGAGGTTGCGGCCGGAATTGTCGTCGCTTTGATCGGCGGTCCCTTCTTTATCATGGCGGTCCGCCGCTTCCGGGTGAGCCGGCCATGAGCATGCCCGTGGTGCTCCGGATCGGCCCTTTCTCCCTGCTCTGGCGTCCGCGGACCGCGCTGGTCTGCGTCGTGCTCGCCGGTATCGGCCTCGCGCTCGTCGTCGTCCTGCTCGGTACAGGCACGCTCGCCTTCACGCCGGCGGAAGTCGTCGCTGCCCTGTTCGGAGGGGGCGAGAACCAGATGGCCGAGCGCGTGGTCTGGGGCTTGCGGGTGCCGCGCGTCGTCACCGCGGCTTGCGTCGGGGCGGCGCTCGGCATGGCGGGCGCGATCTTCCAGTCGATCTCGCGCAATCCCCTGGGTTCGCCCGATATCATCGGCTTCACTACCGGTGCGGCGACCGGTGCGATCGTGCAGATCATCCTGTTCGGCGCCGGCCCCTTCGCCGTCTCGCTGGCCGCTGTGCTGTCTGGAATAGGGACGGCGGCACTCGTCTTCCTGCTTGCGTTGAAGGGGCGTGTCACCGGGGGTTATCGGCTAGTGCTGGTCGGGATCGGCGTCGGCGCGACCCTTTCGGGTGTCAACACGGTGCTGCTGGTGGCGAGCGATCTCGATCGTTCGGTCTCCGCCCAGCTCTGGCTGGCGGGTTCGCTCACCGCACGCAGCTGGTCGCATGCCGTGCCGGCTGCGCTTAGCCTCGTGCTGATCGTGCCGATTGCGCTCCTGTACGCCCGGCGCCTCGCCTTGCTCGAAATGGGCGACGACGCCGCCAGCCAGCTCGGCGTTGCCGTCGAGCGCACGCGGCTCGCCATGGTGATGACGGCCGTCGGCCTGACCGCGATGGCGACCGCAGCAGCCGGGCCGATCGCCTTCATCGCCCTGGCGGGGCCGCAACTCGCCAGGCGCCTCTGCCGCTCGCCCGACGTACCGCTGCTGCCCGGGGCGGCGATGGGCGCGGTCCTGCTGCTGGCGGCGGATCTGATCAGCCAGCGCTTTCCGTCCGGCCTCAACCTGCCGATCGGACTGACGACCGGGTTGCTCGGCGGTATCTATCTCCTCTGGCGCCTCACCCGCGACGAGAAAGTATGAACGAGGCGACGCATATTTGCCCCGCTTCATCCGCGGGGTTGCTCCAGATGGCGCAGATAGGCGCAAAACATGTCGGCAAGCGCGTCGGAATTGGCCTGGATTTCGGCATCGGTCCGCGCAGTTTCCGAGAACTCCTTGCCAACGGCGCTAAGCGTCATGGTGATGAGATTTTTAGCCAGGGCGCGTTCACCGGTCGAAGCAGCTGGCAGCGCCGCCGCCATGAACGTCTCGAAAAGCCGGCTGCCGGCCGCGCGCGCCTCCCGCGCCTCGGGAGTGTCGCGGTATAGAGGCGCCGCATCGTTGAGTGCGATACGCACCGCAGCCTCGTCGCATTCGGACCGGATGAAGGCATGGACCAGCGTCCGCAGGCGGGCGAGCGGCGGCTTGGTGGCATCGCCGAGGATGCCGGTCAGCATCGCGTTGGTCTGCCGCCATTCATCGCTCTGCAGCCGGAACAGGATGGCCGCCTTGTTCGGGAAATACTGATACAGCGAGCCGACGCTGACGCCGGCCTTCTCGGCCACTCGTGCCGTGGTGAAACGCTGCGCGCCCTCCTGCGCCAAAACCTGAACAGCCGCTTCCAGAATGGCCGAGACCAACTCCGCCGAACGGGCCTGTTTCGGCGCTTTTCGTGAGGAAATCCGGGAGGTTGGCTGATCAGCCATGGCGCGCTCCGCCAATGCGAATAGGAAACGCGATGAATTATTCGTATTTTTTGGCTCCGAGACAAGAACCCGATCGGAGCAATTCCTATGACGACCCTGACAGCGGCGCCGCTGGCGCCCCTCCTGGACCAGCTGTTCGAGCTGGCGAACGCAACCCCCAGTCCTGCGCTGGTGGGCTTCTCGCGTGAGGAGCGCGAGCGCCTCATGCGCAGCAAGACCGAATATCTCGACCTCTATGGTCGCCTGAAGGATCTCTGGCTTCCGGTTTCGCGAGAGACGGGCCTGCTGCTCTACATGCTGGCGCGCAGCAGCCGGGCGAGGGCGATCGTCGAGTTCGGCACCTCCTTCGGCATCTCGACCCTGCATCTCGCCGCCGCCTTGCGTGACAATGGCGGGGGACAGTTGATCACCACCGAGTTCGAGCCCGCGAAGGTGGCGCGGGCTCGCGAGCACCTGAACGCCGGCGGTCTCGCCGACCTCGTCGAGATCAGGCAGGGCGATGCGCTGAAGACGCTCAGGGCCGATCTCCCCGGACAGGTCGATCTGTTGCTGCTCGACGGCGCCAAATCGCTCTATCCCGACATCCTCGACCTGGTGGAGGGCAGTCTCCGTCCCGGCTCGTTCGTCATCGCGGACAATGCCGACGACTCCCCGGAATACCTCCAGCGGGTGCGCGCGCCCGGCAGCGGCTACCTGTCCGTCCCCTTCGCCGAGGACGTCGAATTGTCGATGCGCCTCGGCTGACCGGCGCCGCCTAGGGGGTCGGTTGATCGATCATCAAAAGGCCGATCGCCGCCGTCCAGGAGAACTGTCCTCCGCCCAGTCCTTCTCCGGAAGTCGGATCGAAATATTCGGCGATGCCGCCATCCCGCATCAGGGTCTGCGTCGCCACATGAATCCGGCTGGCGAGAGCCCCATGTCCGTAGCGCTCGAAGCCCTCGGCGATCATGAAGTTCACCACCGCCCAGATCGGTCCGCGCCAGTAGCGCTTCGGCTCGAAGCGGGGATCGAGCGGCGAGGTGCTCGGCACCGGATAGGGCACCCTGGCGAGCCAGCTTTCGAGCTCCTCGGCGAGTGCGGCGGCCTGCTCGGCCGAGGGGATACCTGCGAACAGCGGCAGCAGGCCGGCTGATGTCGAGGCGCTGACCGCCGTGCCCGTGCCGAGGTCGAGTGCCTGGTAAATCCGCCGATCCTGGTTCCAGAGCACGGCGAAGGCCGCGGCCCGGCGCGCCATCCGCGCCTCGATCCGGCTGCGTTCTGCGTCGCTGCCGAACTTCTCGGCCAGCACCAGCAAATCCTCTTCCGCCTTGTGCAGGATGGCATTGGTCGCGACGTCGACGAGCTTGAAGGGCGAAGCCTGCCACATCGCTGCGGGTTCCCAGCCGAGCTCGGCATAGAGGTCGACCAGTGCGATGAAGCGGCGATAGTCCTCATCACGCGGACGCATCTCGGCGCCGATATGGGAGGTGTCGCGGCGCCGGATCGGCGTCGTCGGCTGAAGCGTCAGGCGCGCCATGGCCTCGTCCCAGGCCGGGCTGTTGTCCATGCCCGATTCCCAGGGATGCAGAATGGCGACGAGGCCGGTCCCTTCCGGATCGCGGGCCTTCTCCCACCAGTCATGCGAGGCGAGCGCGCAGCGATAGAGCCGGGCGGCTCGTGCCTGTGCGTCAGGGCCCCGTGCGATCTCGAAGACGCGGCGCAGCGCCGTGGCGAAGACCGGCGGCTGGGTGATGCCCGAAGTCGGGATGGCATGGCGGGTGCGCCAGACGTCCGGCCCCGGGAAATAGTCGTCGCTCGGCGCATGGAAGACGATATGCGGCACCATGCCGTCATCCCATTGGCCCTCGACCAGCCGCTCCAGCTCGCGCCAGGCGCGCTCCTTGTCGAAGGTCGCCCAGCCCATCGCGACGAAGGCCGAATCCCAGTTCCACTGGAACGGGTAGAGCCGGTCGGTCGGAACCGTGTAGCCGCCGCGGTCATTGGCACGCAGGATGGCGCGGGCCGCTTCGATATCGATCGTCATCGTCTCAAAGGTCCGTCATTGCGCCTGGATCGCCCGGCCCGATGCCGGATCCATCCAGACCAGTCGTTTCGGGTCGGGCCTGAGGCCGATCCTCGTGCCGGGCTTGTGTCCGCTGCCGGCCGGGGCCGCCACGCGCAGCAGCGTCTGCCCGCTGCGGCCGGTGACGAGATCATGCGCGCCGAGCGGCTCGACCACCGCGATGTCGAAGGGCAGGCCCTCGCCGTCGGCGACCGGCGTCAGGTCCTCCGCCCTGATGCCCATCAGCAACGCGCCGGAGGCTTGCGGCGCCGGCAGGCTCGAGCCCGGCAGCTCCAGTCGCGAATTCACGATGGTGACCGGCAGGAAGTTCATCGGCGGGCTGCCGACGAAGCCGCCGACGAAGATGGTGGCCGGGCGCTCATAGACTGCGGTCGGCCGGTCGATCTGCTCGATGCGCCCGCCATGCATGACGGCGATCCGGTCGGCCAGCCCCATCGCCTCGGTCTGGTCGTGGGTGACGTAGATCGTCGTGGTCCTGGCCTCGCGCAGCACCGCCTTGAGCTCGGCGCGCATCTCCAGACGCAGCAGCGCATCGAGATTGGAGAGCGGCTCGTCCATCAGCAATACCGGCGGCTCGACGGCGAGCGCACGCGCCACGGCGACGCGCTGGCGCTGCCCGCCGGAGAGCTTCGCCGGATAGCGGTCGAGATAAGGCGTGATGTGAAGGAGCTCCGTCGCCTTGCCGACGCGGGCCTTGATGCGTGCCTCGTCGGCGCCCTGCATGCGCAGGCCGAAGGCGACGTTCTCGTAGACGTTCATATGCGGGAAGACCGCATAGTTCTGGAACACCATGGCGAGCCCGCGCCGGCGCGTCGGCACCTCGGTCAGGTCGCGCTCGCCGATGACGATGCGTCCGCTCGTCGCGCTTTCCAGCCCGGCGATGATCCGCAGCAGCGTGGTCTTGCCGCAGCCGGAGGGGCCGAGCAGCGCCACGAACTCGCCGTCGGCGACGGTGAGGTCGATCTGCTCCAGCGCTCGCGCTGTGCCGAAGGATTTGGCGATGCCGTCGATGGTGATCTCGGCCATTCAGTCCCCGTCAGCGGTTGGCGATGCCCCACATCGCGAACAGGTATTTCCTGACCGCGAAGATAAAGGCGAGCGAGGGCAGGATCAGCAGGAAGCCACCGGCGAAGCGGAAATGCAGCGGCGACTCCGCCAGCACGGTCAGGAGATAGGCGGTGAGCGTGCGGTTCTTCACCGAGAGGACCGAGGCCGCGAAGACCTCGTTCCAGGAGATGACGAAGGCGAAGATCGCCGCCGCGGCGATGCCGGGCAGAGCCAACGGCAGCACCACCTTGCGGAAGGCCTGCCAGCGGCTGCAGCCGAAGACCCAGGCCGCCTCCTCCAGTTCGCGCGGGATCGCCTGGAACAGGCTCGCGGAAACCAGCGCGGCGAAAGGCAAGGCGAGCGCCGTATGCACCAGGCCGACGCCGAAGGCCGTGTCGTAGAGCCCGACGCGAATAAAGGCGACCGTCAGCGGCAGCGCCAGGATGGCGAGCGGAAAGGCGCGGGTCAGCAGGATCAGCAGACGGTAGGTGTTCTGGCCGCGGAAGGAGAAGCGCGCCAGGGCATAGCCGGCCGGGGCGCCGAGCCCGATCGAGAGGGCCATGCAGGTGAGCGCCGCGATGATGCTGTTCACCATCGCCGGCCAGACGCCCTCGACAGCGAGGAAGGTCTGCAGGGCGGCGAGGGAGGCGTCGGCCGGCCACAGCGATTTCGGCCAGCGGAAGACGCCGGTGCGGCCGCCGAAGGCACCCAGCGCGATCAGCCAGATCGGCACCAGCACCCAGGCGCAGAGCGCGACGACGCCGGTCCAGAAGACAGTGCGCTTCAGCCCGCTCATGGCTGCTGCTCCGCCGGCACGCGCAGCGCCCGCAGGTAGATCGCCGTCGCGGCGAGCGAGATCACCACGATCAGCATCGCATAGGCGGCTGCGACGCCGGTGTTCTGGTTGGCGTTCTGCCAGGTGTAGGCTTCGCCGACGAGCACCGGGAAGTTGGTGCCGCCGATGGCGTAGACCACGGCGAAGACCTCGAAAGCGAGCACGGTGCGAAGGATCAGCGCCGTCTGGATGCTGGGCTTGAGCAGCGGCAGGGTGATGCGCCGGAAGATCGTCCAGGGCCTGGCGCCGAAGACCTCGGCAGCCTCGCGATATTCCTTCGGGATGAGCTGAAGGCCGGCGACGAGGATGACCAGTACGATCGCGGTCGCGCGCCAGATCTCGGCGAGGACGACGCCGAGGAAGAGCGTGCCGGGCGTCTCGTAGGTCAGCCAGGCGGTCGGCCCGTCGATCAGCCCGAGCCCGTAGAGCGCGCTGTTGAGATAGCCGCGATCCTGCAGGATCGCGAGCCAGACCAGGCCGGCGGCAAGATCGGAGACGCCGAGCGGGATCGTCCAGACCCAGAGCACGAGATCGCGCCCGCGGCCGATCTTCTCGATCATCACGCTCATCCCGAGGGCGAGCGCGAGCTGGATCGGCACCACGACGAGGACGAGCAGGAAGGTGTTGCACAGCGCCAGGCCGAAATTCAGGTCGGACACCATGCGCCGGTAATTGCCGAGCGAGGCGACCCCGCTTTCGCTGAAGGACAGCGCGATCGTCTGCACCAGCGGCAGCAGGAAGATCGCCGTCAGGAAGACCAGCGACGGCGCCAACAGCAGATAGGGGAGGGCTCGCGATTGGGTTCGCTTCATGGCGGTCCCGGCGGCTTGGCGGACAGAGCGGAAAAGGTGGGCGGCCAAGTAGCCGCCCAGTGGAGGAGTGGCTCAGGTCGATCAGTCGACCGGGCAGGCGGCCTCGCTCGCCTTGTCGGGCGCCCAGCACGGCGCCTTGGTCGCCTCCATCAGGCCCTTGAGCACTGCGGCCTGCGCATCGAGCACGGCGCGCGGGTTCTCGCCGCGCAGCACGATGCGCTGGAAGCTGTCGGAGAAGACCTTGTTGAACTCGCCGCCCTTGTCGCCGAGCCCGATCGGCAGCAGCGCCGGCAGCGCGTCCTTGGCGCCTTGCGTCTTGGCGACGCCTTCCGCGATCAGCTTGATGCCGGGCGAGAGATCGGCCGGCAACTCAGCCTTCACCACCGGGAAGAAGCCGACCTCGGCCGCTGTCTTCACCTGGATCTCGGGCTTGGTCAGGTGCTCGATCACCGCGACGGCTCCCGCCCGGTCGGGCGCGCCCTTCGGGATGGCGAGCCCTGCGACGACCGGCATGTAGCCGCGCCCCTTCGGACCGGCCGGCGCCGGGAAGGTCACATATTTGTCAGGCTCCTGCACCAGCGCATCCTTCAGGCGCGCGACATGGTCGAACGCGACCCAGACCTCGCCGGCCATCAGCGGCTCCTGCATGAAGTCATAGCTGGTCGAGTTCGGGTTGACGTATTGCCAGAGGCTCTTGAACTTGCCCCACATCGCCTCGGCGTCGGCCGAGCGGAACGGCGTCACCACGCCACCGGTGAAGGAGGGGTAGAGATAGCCCTGGTAGAAGCGCGGCATCAGCCCCTTCGGTCCGGCCGGGAAGCCGATCAGGCGCTTGCCGGTCTTTTCGGTCAGGGCCTTGCCCCAGGCTTCGAGCTGGTCATAGGTCAGCGCGTTCACATCGGCGCCGGCCGGCAGCGAGGCGAGCGCCTCCTTGCGCGCGACCATGATGTAAGTCGCCTGCATCCAGGGGATATAGACCTGCTTGCCCGTGCCGAGCTTGCCGAGCTCCAGCAGGCCCTGCGGGATGCCGCGATCGGCCAGCTTGGCGACGAGGTCGTCGACCGTGTCGAGATCGCCCGATGTGACGAGCGGCTGGAGCTCGCCATGAAGAGCGCCGGCGACGCTGATCGTGCGCTTGCCGGCCTTGCCCTCGGCCTTCATGCGCACATCGAATTGCGGCGGCTCCTCGACGAGGTAGGACACCTTGCCGGGCACGCCCTTCAGCAGGACCTGGCGGACCTTCTGCGCTTCCTCGACCGGTCTCAGCTGCGTCGACAGGAAATTGACGTCCTGTGCGGCTGCAAAGCTCGCCGACAGCAGGATCGCGACGGCAGTGCCGCTTGCCAGAATACTTTTCATCATCTCCTCCCTCTGCGTTTGCTTTCCGTGCGGCGCTTGCTGGCCGCTTCAGTTCAGGCTCGGATTCTCAGGCTTCTGCGCTCGAACCCCTTGGGATCTGGCGCAAATCCAATACGGCGGAGAGCTCGCGCGGATCGCGCCCGCCCATGCGGGCGAGGATCATCGCGGCGAGCCGGGCGCCGACCTCGGAAGGCGGCAACTCCATGGTGGTGAGGCCCGGCCGGGCATAAGAGGCCGCTGGAATGTTGTCGTGGCCGGTGACCGCGATGTCGGAGCCTATGGCGAGGCCGGCCTCGACCACGGCCTGCATCGCTCCGAGCGCCATCCGGTCGGTGGCACAGACGAGAGCTGTTGGCGGCTGCCTTCCGGCCAGCAGTTCGGCGGCGAGGCGATGGCCGTCCGCTTCGGTCGGCTCACCTTCGGCAAAGAGCCGCTGCGCGTCCTCCTCAAAGCCGGCTTCGATCATCGCCTGTCGCCAGCCGGCAGCGCGCAGCGTCGCGAAGGTGAGATAGGATGGTGCCGACAGATGCGCGATCCGGCGACGCCCCAGCCCGATCAGGCGCTTCGTCACATCGCGGAAGCCTGCCTCGCCATCGCCGTCGACGAAGGCGTAAGGCTGTTTCGTCTCGGTCCGGCCATGGCAGATGAAGGGTACGCCCTTCGCCTCGAGATAGGCGACGCGCTCGTCGCGCCGGCGCGTCCGGGCGAGGATGAAGGCGTCGGCCCGGCCGCTTTCGACCAGGCGTCGATAGGTCGCCATCTCTTCGAGGCCGGGGCGCGCCGCGAGCAGGATGAGATCGTGATGCTCTGCGGCGAGGCGCTCGCCGATCGCGGCGAGCAGTTCGGCGAAGACGGGTTCGTGGAAATGCCCGGGTTGCGCGGGCATCACGAAGGCGACCGTCTCACCGGTTCCCTTGCGCAGCCGGCGAGCGGCGTTGTGAGGGCGATAGTTCGCCTCGCGCGCCGCATGCCGCACGCGCTCACGCGTCGCCGGAGCGACATCCGGATAGTCGTCGAGGGCTCGCGACACGGTCGTGATCGAGAGGCCGAGACGTTGCGCGAGTGCCTTGAGAGAGCTCAAAATCGGTCTCCAAAACGTTTTGGAAACTTATAAAGCCGTCAGCGGGAGTCAAGCAGCCGCTGGAGCCTTTCCATCGAGCTCTCCAGGATCGCCCCAACAGCAACCGTGCGATTGAAACCCGCTCCTTCCGTCCCCACCTGCCTTGCCCGATGACGCTTTGCTGCAGGACCTGATGAATCAACCCACCCGCAAGCGCGCTCTGCTGCTGCGCAATCCCAAGGCGCGGCGCGGCAGTGAGTCGATCGAGCCGCTCTTGCAGCGGCTCGAAGCCGGCGGTCTTGATGTCACCATCGAGACCTTCGAGGCGTTGCCGGAGATTGCCCGCGACATCGTGCGGCTGCGGGATCGGGCCGATCTCGTCATCGTCTGCGGCGGCGACGGCTCGGTCTCGTCGGCGGCGCTGGCAGCGATGGAAAGCGGCCTGCCGATGGGCATCATCCCGATGGGCACCGCCAACGATCTTGCGCTGACACTCGGCATCCCGTCCGACCTCGTCGCTGCTGCCGAGGTGATCGCCCGTGGCGAGACGCGGCCGGTCGATGTCGGCACCGTGAATGGCCACGCCTTCTTCAATGTCGCCAGCATCGGGCTGAGCAGCGATCTGGCGCAGAGCCTCGATCCGGTGCTGAAGAAGCGCTTCGGCCGGCTCGGCTATGCGCTCGCGGCGATGAAGGTCATGACCCGGGCGGCGCGCTTCAAGGCCAGGATCACCGAGAAGGGCCAGACCACCGAGGTCGAGACCTATCAGGTCGCGATCGGCAATGGCCGGCACTATGGCGGTGGCAATGTCGTCGAGGAGAGCGCTGAGATCGATGACGGCCATCTCGATCTCTACAGCCTCGAGATCAGCAATCTCTGGAAGCTGGCGCTGATGCTGCGCTCGTTCCGGTCGGGCACGCATGGTGCCTGGCGCGAGGTGCGCACGGCGCGCTGCGTCGAGTTCGACATCGAGACCAAGCGGCCGATGCCGGTGAACACCGATGGCGAGATCGTCACCGCGACGCCCGCCCATTTCAAGGTCCACCCCAAGGCGATCTCGATCTTCACGCCGAGCGCCGGGGCGGGCGATACGGCGTCGCGGCCGCATCTCTATCACCGCTGAAGCCACTCGCCGCCGCCGCGCCGTTCGGCTCTCGGAAACCTCTCGGCGCTACGCTCCTGCGTGAGCCGTCAGGAGATGCCGCTTGGAAACCTCGCTCTACCCGCCCGTGAAGCGCTTCCTCGAGGGGCTCGGCTATGTCGTGAAGGGCGAAATCGGCCGCTGCGATCTCGTCGGCCTCCGGGAGGGCGATGCCACTGTGGTGGTGATCGGCGAGCTCAAGCTCGCCTTCAACCTGGAGCTCATTCTGCAGGGCGTCGACAGGCTGCGCCTCGGCGACGAGATCTGGCTGGCGGCGCAGCTCTCGGTCCGGGGCAAGGGCCGGGAGAGCGATCCACGCTATCGCGATCTCTGTCGGCGTCTCGGCTTCGGCCTGCTCGGCGTCTCCAGCACCGGCCGTGTCGAGGTGCTGGTCTCGCCGACGGCACCGACGCCGCGCAAGAACCCGCGGGCCCGTTCGCGACTTGTCGACGAGCATCGGCGGCGCAAGGGCGATCCGGCGGCCGGCGGCAGCACGCGCCAGCCGATCATGACCGCCTATCGCCAGCAGGCGCTCGCCTGCGCTGCGGCGATGAGCGCCGAGCCGAGGCGCCCGCGAGACCTAAGGCCATCATGCCCCGATGCCCAGAAGATCCTGCACAGCAACGTCTATGGCTGGTTCGAGCGGGCCGAGCGCGGCGTCTACGGCCTGACTGAGGCCGGCCGTAGCGCTCTGGAGCGGTGGGAGCCAACCCTTGCCCCAGCCGAGCCCGATCGCAGTGGTCTATCGGCCGCCTAGCCCGGCGAGCATCCGCGTCAGTTCCGTCGATGTCATCGGCCTGGCGAGCGGGTAGGCTTGGCCCGCCCATAGCAAGGTGAAGTCGTCGCGGCCGACCGCCTCGGCGGCGCTGCGCAGCGGCCCTAATGCCGTACCAGCGGTCGGAAAGGCAGGGGCGAGCTCGGAGATTGGGCCGAGCTCCGCCATCGCCCGGTTGACGATGCCGCGCGCCGGCCGGCCGGTGAACAGGTTGGTGATCGCGGTCGGGCGCTCGCCCATTTCGAGCGCCTTGCGGTAGATCGGCGAGATGCTCGCTTCCGGCGTGAACAAATAGGCGGTGCCGACCTGGACGGCGGCTGCACCGAGGGCGAACGCAGCCTTCACGCCGCGCCGGTCGGTGATGCCGCCGGCGGCGATCACCGGGACGGAGACGGCATCGACGACCTGCGGCACCAGCGCGAAGGTGCCGACCTGCTCAGAGATCCTGTCGTTGAGGAAAATGCCGCGATGGCCGCCGGCCTCGGCGCCCATGGCGATGACCGCGTCGACGCCGTGCTCGGCAAGCCAGCGCGCCTCGGGCACCGTGGTCGCCGAGGCGATCACCTTGGCGCCGGTGCGCTTGACCCGCTCGAAAAGTTCAGATGCCGGCAGGCCGAAATGGAAGCTGACGACCTCTGGACGATACTCCTCGACGACACCGGCAAGGGAGGCGTCGAAGGGTGTGCGTCCGCTCGGCGTCTTCGGCATGTCCGGATCGAGCCCGGCTTCGGCATAGTAGCCGGAAAGGTGCTTCAGCCAGGCCGCTTGCCGGGCCGGATCGTCGGCCGGCGGCGTATGGCAGAAGAAGTTGACGTTGATCGGCCGGCGCGTGCCGGCCCGCACCGTGTCGAGCGCGGCCCTGAGCCCCGCTTCATTGTACTGCGCGCCGGCCAGCGAGCCGAGCCCGCCGGCTTCGCTGACGGCGATCACCATCTCCGGCGTCGACGCCAGGGCCATCGGCCCCTGGATGATCGGCAATTCGATGCCGAACAGGTCAAGCAGTCGCGCTTGTGCGGTGCTGGTCAAGGTCGTTCCTCACGAGGCCGGACGGGCAGCGGCCAGTGTCGGCCGCGGCCCGTCGATTTCAAAGGCGAAGGTCAGCGCATCCGCAGTGCAGGATTGAGCGGGTCCTGGATCAAGGCCGCTGACGGCGAGACTAGCTCGCCGGGCGCCGCTTGCGGTATTCCGGGACGGGCAGGCCACCCCAGCCCCAATTGTCGAGCTCGACCTCCTCGATCACGACGAAGGTCGCATCGAGCGGCTTGTTCAGCACGTCGAGCAGGAGCTGGCTGGCGCCGGCGATGAGCCTCGCCTTCTCCTCAGGCGTGACCGAGGAGCGGCCCGGGCCGGAGCCCTCGCGGGTGACCTGGATGGTGACGATCGGCATGGAAACCTCCTGCTGGTCCGGTTGCGGGTCAGTGGCCGGCGCTCTGGCCGCCATCGACATGCAGGATCTCGCCAGTGACGAAACCGGCGCTTTCCAGGAAAAGCACGGCGTCGACGATGTCGCGGACCTCGCCCATGCGCTTGACCGGGTGCAGGTTGGCCAGGAATTCATGCGTCTGCGGCGCGTGCATCGGGGTCTTAATGATGCCGGGCGAGACCGCGTTCACGCGGATGCCCCGGGTGGCGTATTCGACCGCCAGCGCCTTGGTCGCCGAATTGATGCCGCCCTTGGTCAGGTTGGCGAGCACGGTCGGAACGCCCGCGACCGCATGGTCGGTCAGGCTCGTGGTGATGCTGACGACATGGCCGGAGCCCTGCTTCAGCATGGCGGCCACGGCCTGCTGGGTGATGTGGAAGAAGCCGGCGAGATTGGTGGCGATCTTGGTCTGGAAGTCTTCAACCGTGTAGTCGGTGAAGGGCTTGGCGATGAAGATGCCGGCATTGTTGACCAGCGTGTCGATGCGCTCGAAGCGGGCGATCGCCTCGCGTACGACCGCCTCGGCCGTCGCCGGATCGGCAATATCGCCGGGCACCGCGAGAATATCCGGGTCGCTGCCTTGCGTGATCGAGCGCGATGTCGCGACGACCCGATAATTGCGGTCGCGGAAACCCTTGACCAGCGCAGCGCCGATGCCCTGCGAGGCGCCGGTGACGATGGCGACCTTCCGTTCGTTGCTCATGATGATCCTCGTTTCTTTGGCAGCGAGCGGACGTGCCGCTGCCCGGCCCTGGGCCTGATGACGAGGAATCTGGAGTGTTTCGCATTGCGGCTGAATGCCTGCTGTACGACAGTCATTCCCTCGTGATGCGGAAGAATGGGTGGCTCAGGGGTGCATCACGCCCGACGCGGCCGAGAGCCGCGCGAAGTCGGCCCGCAGGCGCGGCACGGCGAAATTGAGGAACGCCCGGACCTTGGGGACGCTGGAGCGGCCCTGCGGCATGACCAGGTTGACGGGGCGGGCCGGGGGCTCGGCATCCCGCAGCAGGAGCTCGAGCGAACCGTCCTGCACGCGTTCGGCGACATGGTAGGTGAACAGCCGCGTCACGCCGAGCCCGCCGACCGCAGCCCCCAATGCTGCCCTGACACTGTTGACGGTGAGCCGCGGCTTGAACTGGACGGAGCGGGGCACGGAGCCGCCCTTCACGGGCGGGAAGATCCAGGCATCGCGCCCGAAATCGGTACAGGCGATGATGCTGTGCCTGGCCAGGTCCCCTGGCTCGTCGATGCGCGGGTGCTGGCTGAGATAGCGTGGCGAGGCCACGATCACCGGCCGGACCTCGCCGCCGATGCGGATGGCCGTCATCGCCGAATCCGGCAGGTCGAGGATACGCAAGGCAATGTCGATGCCTTCCTCGACCAGGTTGGCGCCACGCGAGAGCAGGACGAGATTGACCGAGACAGCCGGGAAGGCCTCGATGAAGGCATCGACGATCGGCCGCAGGATTTCCTCGCCACTGATCGGCGGCGCTGTGATGGTCAAGGTGCCGCGCGGGGCGGCTTGCTCGCCGGCGCCGACCGCGTCGAGCTCCTGCAGGTCGGCGAGGACGCGGCGGCAGGCCGCAGCATAGCGCTCGCCGGTCTCGCTCAGCCGGATCGAGCGGGTCGTCCGATGCAGCAGCGGAGTACCGGCTTGCTGTTCGAGAAAGGCGACGGCCCGGCTGACGGCAGCCGGGGAGCGGCCAAGCAGGCGTCCTGCCCCGGCGAGGCTGCCCTCGTCCAGTGCGGCGATGAACACTTTCATCGCGTCGATGCGATCCATGATGCCCCCGAGCCTTCGGCCTTAAGCTCGGTCAATCCGGCAGGCTGTCAAGCGCACACGGCGCCAGCCCAGGCGGTGCCGCGTCAGGCTGGCTTATGCGGCAGAGCGAGGCCGTAGCGCTCGTCGGCAGGCTGCTCCTCAGCCTTGCGCAGCCGGGTCTCGCTGAGCTCGTCGGCGGCTTCCAGGATCGGATAGGCGATCGAGGTGATGTGGCCGTGGATGCGTTTCAAGTCGCGCAATACGTCGAGATGGATCGATGAGGTCTCGAGCGACTGAGCGACCCCGCTGCGGAGGCGCTCGTAATGCTTCTCGGTCGCCATGCGCTCGGCAACGCGCATCGCGCTCTTCTCGTCGAAGAGCTGGCGGGCGAGAGTGATGTCGCGCGAGGCCAGCACGTTGAGCGAAAGCTGCAGGCTGTGGCTGACGCGGGCATGGAAGTCGCGAATCTCGGCGAGGCCTTCCTCGGAGAAGCGGTAGCGCTTGCGGATCTTCTTCTCCGCGAGTTCCCGCAGGTTCTTGTCGATGATGTCGCCGATATGCTCGAGATTGGTGGTCGCCGTGATGATCTCGAACAGGCGCCGGCTGTCCTCCTCGCAGAGCGGGCGGCGCGAGAGCTGGACGAGATAGAGCTTGATCGCCTCGTGGATGGTGTCGACGCCGTCATCGGCCGCGGCGATCTCGCGGGAGAGCGCGAGCTTGTCCTGCTCCAGCAGGATCAGCAGGTCCTTCAGCATGGCGCTCACGCGGTCGCCGAGATGCAGTGTCTCGCGCATCGCGCTGGCGAGGGCTTCGGGCGGGCTGTCGAGCAGGCTGGGGTCGAGATAGAGCGGGCGTGTGCGCGTCTCCGCTTCGGGCGCGGCCGGGGTCAGACGGGTGACCAGCGCGGCGATCGGACCGGTGAAGGGCAGGAAGGCGAGGGCGCCAACGATGTTCAGCGCCAGATGGATTTCGACCGCGAGACGCGCGGGATTCTGCGACAGCTGCGAGAACCACCCCGCCAGCGGCTTGGCGAAGGGGATGACGATCAGCGCAATGACGATGCGCGTCAAAAGGTTGGCGAGCGCGACCCGGCGCTGCACGACCGGCGCGCCGAGCTGGTCGATCACCGGCACCAGCGCATTGCCGAGATTGGCGCCGACGATCAGGATCAGCGCGGTCGGGGCCGGGAACAGTCCGCCCGCCCAGAAGGAAGCGATCAGCAGGACGATGGCGAGGCTCGAATGGGTCAGCCAGGTTGCCGCGACCGTGATCGCGACGGCAAGCAGGGGCTCACTGGCCAGGGCCTCGAACGCCATGCGGAAGACCGGCGACTGCGCCAGCGGCGCCGAGGCGGTCTTCAGCTCGGCGAGCGAGAGCAGGATCAGCCCGATGCCGACGATGAGGCGCCCGATATTGCGGGCCCGGTTCATCGCCTCATTGGCGAGATAGAGCGTCACGCCAACTGCGAGACACGCCCCCCAGATCCAGCCGAGCTCGAACGAGACCAGGAAGGCCGCCAGCGCCGTGCCGATATTGGCGCCGAGCAGCACGGCGAAGGCCATGGGCAGGCCGATCAGGGCCTGGCCAGCGAAGGAGGAGAGCAGCAGCGTCGTCGCCGTCGAGCTCTGCAGGATCAGCGTGACCACCGCGCCGCTCGCCATGGCCGAGACGCGATTGCCGGTGAAACGCGCGATCGCCTGCCGCAGCGACGATCCGAACGCCCGGGTCGCGCCCGTTCGCACCAGCCGGACCGCCCAGATCAGCAGCGCCACCGAGCCGGCGAGGTGGATCAGGATGGCGGTGGTGCTATCGGCGGCGTTCATCGTGGGGAGGGCGCTCCTTTAGGCGGGAATCGCAGGAATGAAGCGGCGGATTATGCCGCCAAATTTGTTAGCCGTCTTATAAAATCTGCGGCGGAAATGGTCTACGTCTCTCGCATGCGCTCTGGAACGGAAAACGGTCGTTGAACGCCCAAAAAGCGCAACAGCCGGCGGCCGTGGCGATCCACGACAACGCTGGCGAAGACCTCTTCGTATCCGGTCAGTGTGGAAGAATTGCGGTCGCGGCCTGCGCCGTGCCGACGACTATGTGGCTGGAGTAGGCTTCCGCTGGGATTTGCTCGCAAGGGGCCAGCAAGGCGCTGGTCCAGGCCGTTGCGCAAGGCTCGCTCGACGCGCAGCTCGATCTGGAGAAAAAGGCCTTCGTCGCCAATGCCGGCACGGCGGATTTCCGCGAGGGTATCAACACCTTCTTCGTACGGAGGCCGCCGGCCTTCTGAAATCGTTTGGCCGCGCTGCGCTCGCACTACTGACGCCCAAGGGCGCGACCCCGGCATAGTGCGACCAAATGGTCGCCCGGGAGACGCCGACGCATGAACACACCCTCCATCCGGATCGGCGCTCTGGCGCCACTGTCGCGGCCGGGCTGGGTCGAGGCAGGCCAGCATCTGCTCGCCGGGCTCGAACTGGCCGTGTCCGACGTCAATGCTGCCGGCGGGATCGCTGGACGGCCGCTCGAGCTGCTGGTCCGGGACACTGCCGCTGACCCGCAGAGGGCCGCAGCCGCAGTCGATGAGCTGGCCGGCCTGGGCGTCGCTGCTCTGGCTGGGGAGTACCACAGCGTCGTCGCGCGCGCCGCCGCTGCCACGGCCGACGCCCTGGGCCTGCCGTTCCTCTGCTCCTCGGCGGTTCTCGACACGCTCACCGAGCAGCCGACGGATTGGGTCGCGCGCATCGCTCCGGCGCAGTCCCGCGGCTGGCGACTCTACGCCGACTTCCTGCTCGGCGCGGGGCACCAGCGGATCGCCGTCGCCACCGTACCGAGTGTCTACTGGACCTCCGGGACACGCATCCTGCAGGACTACATCACGCCACGCGGTGGCAGCGTCATGGAGTTCGAGATGAACTCGCTCACGCCTGCCGCGCTCTGTGACGAACTCGCCGGCAAGGGCGCCACGGCCCTGCTGCTCCTGGTCGGTCACCCGGAGCCGGCGGTGTCGATCGTCAAGGCCGTTCGCAGCGACCAGCGCCTAGCAGGACTCACGATCGGCGCGCCGGCCGGGCCTCCGGAGCTGCCCGAATGGTTGGCACTACTGGGCGAGGACGGGGCAGCGATCCCGTTCCTGCGCTATCTGCCCGAGCAGCTTCCTCCGCTCGGTATGCGGGTCGGGGCGGCCCTGCGCCAGCATCTGGCACAGGCGCCGTCCTTCGTCGCCTTCGAGGGCTACGACACGATCGCCGTCCTCGCCGAGACGTTGCGATCTCACGGCACCGATCGGGCGCGCATTGCCGAAGCCTGGCCCAGCGTTGCAGTCGAAGGCACGCGCGGGCCGATCCGGTTCTCGCGTGAGCCGGGCATCAGCGTCTGGCAATGGGCCTGGCCGCCGATCCAGATCGTCGATCGCGATCCGGCGGCGCCCGATCGCTTTCGGGTCCTGCACGCCGGCTGAAGGCGGATGGAGATGCCGGCCGCGACCCTGACTGGTGCGGCCGGCCTGATAATCCTCAGCCGGTCTTGGCCTGGTTGAAGTCCGAGATGCCGCCATGCGCGGCCGACCATTTGGCCGGCTCGTTGAGGAAGCTCTCGACCTCGTCCAGCACCTTCGGCTCGAAATGGCCGCTCGCCTTGGCGACCTTGAGCACGTCCCACCAGGTGGTGAGATAGTGCAGGCCGACGCCGATCTCCTGCATCATCGCGCGCCCCTGCGGGAAGATGTCGTAGTAGAACAGCACAAAGCAGTGATCGACCTTGGCGCCGGCATCGCGCAGCGCCTTGCAGAAATTGACCTTGCTGCCGCCATCGGTGGCTAGGTCCTCGACCAGCAGCGTGCGTGCGCCCTCGACCACCTCGCCTTCGATCTGCGCGTTGCGGCCAAAGCCCTTGGGCTTCTTGCGGACATACTGCATCGGCAGCGAGAGCCGGTCGGAAATCCAGGCAGCGAAGGGGATGCCGGCCGTCTCGCCGCCGGCGACGATGTCGATCGATTCATAGCCGATGTCGCGCACGATGGTGGTCGCCGCGAAATCGATCAGCGAGGAGCGCAAACGTGGGAAGGAGATGATCTTCCGGCAGTCGATATAGACCGGGCTCGCCCAGCCCGAGGTGAAGATGAAGGGCTTGTCGCTGTAGAAGTGGACCGCCTTGATCTCCAGCAGCATCTTGGCCGCTTCGAGCGCGATGGTGTCCCGGTCGACCGGCATGTAGAGATTGGGCATGGTCTGGTTCTCCAGGGCCAGCGCGCGCCATCCTTCGCCGTTTGCAGGCGTTGGCGCGGCTCTGATCAAATTCGCAAACGGCCCCTTCTCGACAGGTTGCCGATGAAGGTCAATCCCCGCTGCGCACTGTCCCCGACATGATTGCACAGGGGTGCTCGCGCAGCCCGGGCAGGGCGGTTATGGAAGAGCCGGCTCGCCTTCGGATTCGCTAGGTGGGCAGGCAGCACAGGGGCAGGGCATGAGCGTCACGGAACTCTTCGGCAGCACTGAAGCCAAGGCCGCCGGCACCTTCGAGACGCTGACGATCCGCCGTCCGGACGATTGGCACGTGCATCTGCGCGACGGAGCGATGCTGAAGGCGGTGCTGCCCTTCACCGCCGCCCAGTTCAAGCGCGGCATCATCATGCCGAACCTGGTGCCGCCGGTGACATCAGTCGATGCGGCCTCCGCCTATCGCGAGCGCATCCTCGCGGCGCGACCAGAGGGCAGCGACTTCATCCCGCTGATGACCTGCTATCTCACCGATACGACAGATCCGGGCGAGATCGAACGCGGCTTCCGCGAGCGCGTCTGGGCCGCCGCCAAGCTTTATCCGGCCGGCGCCACCACCAACGCCCATCACGGCGTCACCAGCATCTTGAAGCTCGCCCCGGTGCTGGAGCGGATGGAAAAGATCGGCATGCCGGTCCTCGTCCATGGCGAGGCGACCGATCCCGCCGTCGACATCTTCGATCGCGAGGCGGTGTTCATGGAAACCGAGATGCTGCCGCTCCTGAAGCGGCACCAGGGCCTGAAAGTGGTGGTCGAGCACGTTACCACCGCCGAGACGGTCGAGTTGGTGCGCGCCCATGCCGGCCGCGCGGCGGGCACGATCACGCCGCACCATCTGATCATCAACCGGACCTCGATCTTCCAGGGTGGATTGCGGCCGCATCTGTATTGCCTGCCGGTTGCCAAGCGCGAGCGCCATCGTCTCGCTCTGCGCAAGGCCGCGACCGCCGGCGACGGCAACTTCTTCATCGGCACCGACACCGCCCCGCATCTGCGCGGCGCCAAGCAGGCCGAATGCTGCTCGGCTGGCGTCTTCGGTGGCGCCACCGCCTTGCAGACCTATGTCCAGGTCTTCGACGAGGAGGGCGCCCTCCCGCATTTCGAGGCGTTCGCCTCGGAGAACGGCGCGCGCTTCTACGGCCTGCCGCTCAACGAAGGCACGATCACGCTGGAGAAGCAGCCCTGCCGGGTCTCGCCTGCCATCGCGGTCGGCGAGGAGGACGTCGTCGTCTTCCGCGGCGGCGAGGAACTGCCCTGGTCGCTCAGCGAGGTGAGGACGTAAGGGCGCGTCATGCTCGGGCTTGACCCGAGCATCTCGGGACGAGAAGGCGCCCCTCCTTCATGAGATTCTCGGGTCGCCGCTATGCGGCACCCGAGAATGACGACTTGCCTCAATCGGTAAACACCACCGTCTTCTTGCCGTTGAGCACGATCCGGTCTTCGAGGTGGTGCGACACGGCCCGGGCCAGCACGCGCCGCTCGATGTCGCGGCCCTTGCGGACGAGGTCGTCGGGCGTGTCGCGATGGCTGATGCGCTCGACGTCCTGCTCGATGATTGGCCCCTCGTCGAGATCCGGGGTGACATAGTGCGCGGTCGCGCCGATCAGCTTCACCCCGCGCTCATGCGCCTGGTGATAGGGCTTGGCGCCCTTGAAGCCGGGCAGGAACGAGTGGTGGATGTTGATGCAGCGTCCGGCGAGCTTGGCCGAGAGCCCGTCCGACAGGATCTGCATGTAGCGGGCGAGCACGACGAGGGCGGTCTTCGTCTCTTGCACCAGCCGCCAGATCTCGGCCTCCTGCTCCATCTTGGTCTGGCGCGTCACCGGCAGATGGTGGAAGGGCAGGTCGCCGATGTCGGTCGAGGCGATGGCGGCACGCTCATGGTTGGAGACGATTCCCGCGATCTCCATCGGCAGTTCGCCGATGCGCCAGCGATAGATCAGGTCGACCAGGCAATGGTCGAACTTCGAGACCAGCAGCAGCACGCGCTTCTTCCTGGCCCGCTCGCTGAGGTTGATCGTCATGGCAAAGCGCTGGGCGAGCGCCTCGATGCCGGCGGCGATGGCCTCCTGCGGCTGTGCGCCGTCGAGGCGGGCGAAGACGACGCGCATGAAGAAGCGGCCGGTTTCGATGTCGTCATATTGCTGGGCGTCGAGGATGTTGCAGCCGGCCTCGAACAGCAGGGTCGAGACGGCGGCGACGATCCCCGGGCGGTCGGGGCAGGAGAGGGTGAGCACGCTGGTACGGTCGAGCATGGCATGACGCCGCCGGCGAGGGCGGCCCTTCGATCAGGAATGAGTTTTGGGGCGAAGAGGGAGGCGCGCGACGCGCTGCCGTCAACCTCGGCCGGTCAGGCGCGCGCAGCCGCCCGCGGCCGCAAGGGCGGCGGGGAGCGATCCGTGAAGGCAGCGCGCGATCATGGTCCGTGAAGGGCCCATTGTGGCGGGGCTTGTCAAGCTCTGCGGGTTCAATGCCCCGCTGCGGCCGGCTCGATCAGCTTGGCGAGGTTGAGCAACTGCCGGTCGCGCCCGGCGACGGCGCTCAGCATCAGCCCGCCCGACAGCTTGTCGCCGAGCGGCATCGGCAGCGAGATCGAGCACAGGTCAAACAGGTTGCCGAAGGCGGGGTTGCGTAGGATCAGGCGGTTGGCCGTGTGGAAGGCCTCGTCATCGGCCTCCATCGCGGCGATCGTCGGCGCCTCGATCGGCACGGTCGGCGCGAGGAAACCGTCGAGCCCGTCGAGCAGGGCGGCGAGCCTGGCGATCAGTGCCCGGCGCCTCTCCATCGCGATGATGTAGTCGGCTGCCTTGCAGGGCACGCCGATGGCGATGCGCGCCGCGACGCGCCGGTCATAGGCGTCGCCCTTGCTGGCCATCAGGTCGCGGTGCACCGCGGACGCCTCGACGGTGACGAGCGGCACGGGTGCGATCGCCAGCATCTCCTTGTAGAGCGCGTCGAAATCGACCGGCTCGACCGCGATGCCGAGCCGCGTCACGCGCTCGATCGCCGCCTCATAAACCCTTGCGACGGAAGGCTCGGCCTCGGCCAGGAAGCCGCCGCGCGCCACGCCGAGCCGGATGCGGCCGGCGGAGATGCCGTCTTCGAGCGCGAAGGGCCGGTCGGCCAGCACCGACAGCAGGCGCGCGCAGCCGGCGACGTCCTTCGCCAGCGGGCCGATCGAATCGAGGCTCGGCGCCAGCGGGAAGCAGCCCTCATCGGGAACCGTCTTGTGCGTCGGCTTCATCCCGGTGATGCCGTTGAAGGCGGCGGGGATGCGGCAGGAGCCGCCGGTATCGGTGCCGACCGTCAGCTCCGACGAGTCTTCCGCAACGGAGACCGCCGCGCCGGAAGAGGAACCGCCGGGGATTCGCGCCTTGTCGGGCGCGCTGCCCGGCGTGCCGAAGGTGGCGTTGAGGCCGATGCCGGAGAAGGCGAACTCGGTCATGTTGGTCTTGCCGATGATCACCGCGCCGGCCCGGCGCAGCCGCGCCACCGAAGGCGCGTCCTGTGCTGCCGGAGCCGCGCCTTTCAGCGCGCTGGAGCCGGCCCAGGTCGTGACGCCCTTCACGTCGAGCAGGTCCTTGACCGAGACGATGGTGCCGTCGATCGGGCTGAGCTCGAGGCCGGCCTCACGCCGGCGATCGGCGGCGTCGGCCTCGGCGCGCGCCGTGTCGAGCAAGAGCTTGGTGAACACCGGGGTGCCGTCACCGATGCGGGCGAGATTGGCTTCGAGCTTGTCACGGACGCTGCGGGACATCGGGCGGACCTGGCTGGTGGACGGGCACACGGCGAAAGCCGGCCGATCTGGTTAGCGCATTCCGGAGCCGAAGAAACCCCGCGCCCGGCTCATGCCGCAACGTCGTGAGCGATGGGCAGGTCCGGCTTGCGCTGGAGCAGGTCGTTCGCGGCAAAGATCTCCGCCAGCCAGTCGACGAAGACCCGCACCTTGTTCGAGAGGTGCCGGTTCGGCGGGTAGATGATGTGCAGCGGCTTCGGGGCAGTGCACCAGTCGGTCAACACCGGCACGAGCCGCCCGGAGGCGATGTGCGCCATGGCCATGAAGGTCGGCACCTGCATGACGCCCATCCCCGCGAGCCCGGCGGCGAGATAGCCGGTGCCCTCGTTCAGCGAGATGACATAATTGCCGTGGATCTCGATGGTCTCGCTGGTGCCGGCGAAGGTGAAGGGCAGGATGCGGCTGGTGCCGGCCCGGCGATAGCCGACGGCGAGGTGGCCATTCTCCAGATCGCGTGGATGCCGCGGCGTCCCGTGCCTGGCCAGATAGTCCGGCGTAGCGCAGGTGATCAGCATCATCTGGCCGATGCGGCGGGCGATCAGGCTCTGATCGTCGATCGCACCCGCCCGCACGGCAAGGTCGAGATTCTCGCCGACCAGGTCGGCCGGCCGGTCGGACAGGCCCATGTCGACCTGGATCTCGGGATAGCGCGCCAGGAATTGCGGCAGCGCCGGCAGGATGATGTCGGTCGCGAGCGGCACGCTGACATCGATCCTGAGGCGCCCGCTCGGCCGGGCCTGCGACGAGGTCATGCTCTGGTCGAGCTCGTCGATCTCGCCGAGGACGCGCAGAGCCCGCTCGTAATAGGCCGCGCCGTCCATGGTCACGGTGACGCGCCGCGTCGTGCGGTTGAGCAACTGCGCCCGCAAATGCCCTTCGAGCTGCTGGATCAGCTTGGTCACGGTCGGCTTGGGCAGGTCGAGCAGCTGCGCCGCACGGGTGAAGGTGCCGACTTCGACGACGCGCACGAAGGCGCGCATGGCAGTGAGCTGGTCCATCGCAATCCTCGGGTGATCCGGCGATTGTTTCCGTATGGAAATAATGTAGGAGCAGATCGGCGGTTTATTAAGGGAACAGCATCACCTAAATCATGATGCACCGCAACATTCGTCAGTCGCCCCCGTCATGCTCGCTCCCTCCATCCCCGAAAGCCGCTATCGCCGCGCCGTCTTCTGGCGCGAGCAGAGCGTGCAGGCCGGGCGCGAGAAGCTCGCCGGCCGGCTCTATGCGCCGGCGGCTGTGCCGGACGAGGCTGGCCTCGTCGTCCATCTGCACGGAGGCACCTTCGACAGCGGCACTCTTGCTTCTGGCGAAGCTGTCGCGACCACCCTGGCCGAGGCGGGCGCGATCGTGATCTCGCTGCCTTATCCGCTCGCCCCGGCCAATCCGTTTCCGCAGGCGCTCGAGGCGTCCTATGCGGCGCTTGAGAAGATCGCCCGCGACAAGGCCCGCTGGGTCGGCAAGCACGCGCCGCTCTATGTGGCGGGCGAGGAGGCCGGTGGCAATCTCGCAGCGGCGCTGGCCATGATGGCGCGTGACCGGCACGGACCGGCGCTCGCCGGCCAGATCCTGTTCTCGCCGATGCTTGATTCCTGCCTCGGCACCTACTCTTTCCGCAACGCCGCGGCGGGGCCGGTCGGCTGCCGCTGGGCCGATGGCTGGCACGCCTATCTGGGCTCTCCGGAGAAGGCCGCACACCCTTACGCCACGCCGGTCAATGCCGCGCGGCTCTCCGGCCTTGCCCCAGCCCTGATCGTCACAGCCGAGGACGACCTGCTGCGCGACGAGAGCATCAATTATGCCGGCCGGCTCAAGGCGGCCGGCGTCGACACCACCATCCGCGTCGTCGGTGCACCGAGCCGCTGGCCGGACGCCTTCGCCGAAGGCCCGTGCGACGGCTCCTGCCTCTGTGCGGCCTGTCATCACATCAGCGAGTTCTTCACCGCGACCGCGCCGCCCTAGCGCGCTGCTGCCGCCCCGCCTTTCGATTTTTCTCTTTTGAGCAAGGAATGAACCCATGATTCAGGGAACGATCCGTCACGTCCTGTTGGGCGTCACTCTCGCCGCCGGTGTCTCGCTCGCGGCCCTCGCCGTCGCCGTCAACGGCTCCGACAAGGCGCAGGGCGACACTGCCCCCGCCGCACCGCCGGCCACTCCGGTATCCGTCGCGCTGGTCGAGCAGCGCGCGCTGGTCGCCTGGGCCGAATTCTCCGGCCGGCTCGAGGCGATCGAGCGCGTCGAGATCCGCTCGCGGGTCTCCGGCGTGGTCGAGCAGGTGCACTTCTCGCAGGGCGCGTTGGTCAAGCAGGGAGACCTGCTCGTCAGCATCGACCAGGCGCCCTATCAGGCCGAGTTCGAGCGGGCCCAGGCGCAGTTGCTCGCCGCCGAGGCGCGCGTTGCGCTCGCCGCGGGCGAGCATGAGCGCGGCCAGAAGCTGATGTCGACGCAGAACGTCTCGCAGCGCGACCTCGACACCAGGCTGAATGCCCTGCGCGAGGCGCAGGCAAACGAGCGTGCGATCCGCGCCGCCCTGCAGTCGGCGAGGCTGAACCTGGACTACACCCAGATTCGTGCCCCAATCGGCGGCCGTATCGGGCGGCTCGAGGTCACGGTCGGCAACCTGGTCGCCGCCGGAGCCAATGCGCCGCTGCTGACGACGCTGGTCTCGGTCGATCCGGTCTATGCCGGCTTCAACGCTGACGAAGGCTCGTTGCTCAAGGCGCTGGCGACCCTGCCGGTGGAGCCTGGCAAGCCGCGCGACCTCAAGCGCATCCCGGTGCAGATGACCACCGCGGCGAACGAGGCGGCCCCGGTCTCCGGCCATCTCAACTTCGTCGACAACGGCATCGACGCCGCGACCGGCACGGTCCGCGTCCGGGCGATCTTCGACAACCCTGACGGCGCGCTGATGCCGGGCCAGTTCGTGCGCCTGCGCATGGGCCAGGCGAAGTCCGAGCCGGCGCTGGTCATCAACGAGCGCGCCGTCGGCACCGACCAGAACAAGAAGTTCGTCTTCGTCGTCGGCAAGGACCACAAGGCGGTCTGGCGCGAGGTCACGCTCGGCACGGCTGCCGAGGGCCTGCGCATTGTCACCAGTGGGCTGGAAGCCGGTGAGCAGATCGTCGTCAACGGCCTGCAGCGCATCCGCCCGGGCGCCACCGTCGCCCCCGAGCAGGTGCCGATGGCCGAGCGCTCCGAATTGAAGAAGTCCACGACCGAGCTCGCGCAGCGCTGAGCGCGCGAGCCTTTCCCAGTTCTATCGCTCCGCCGGCCGCTTCGGGGCCGGCGGGGCCGCCGCCTTGAAGGGGCACCCAAATGAACCTCTCGAAGTTCTTCATCGACCGGCCGATTTTCGCCGGCGTCCTCTCCGTCCTGATCTTCCTCGCCGGCCTGCTGGCGCTGCGGGCTCTGCCGATCTCGGAATATCCCGAGGTCGTGCCGCCGACCGTGGTGGTGCGCGCGCAATATCCCGGCGCCAATCCGCGCGTCATCGCCGAGACCGTCGCGACGCCGATCGAGGAGCAGATCAACGGCGTCGAGGGCATGCTCTACATGTCGAGCCAGGCGACGACCGACGGCGTGATGACGCTGAACGTCACCTTCAAGCTCGGCACCGACCCAGACAAGGCCCAGCAGCTGGTCCAGAACCGCGTCTCGCAGGCGGAACCGCGCCTGCCCGAGGAGGTGCGCCGCCTTGGCGTCACCACCATCAAGAGCTCGCCGGACCTGACGATGGTGGTGCACATCACCTCGCCGAACGGCCGCTACGACATGACCTATCTGCGCAACTACGCCGTGCTCAACGTCAAGGACCGGCTGGCGCGCATCGACGGCGTCGGCCAGGTCCAGCTCTTCGGCTCGGGCGACTATTCGATGCGCGTCTGGCTCGACCCGCAGAAGGTCGCCGAGCACGGCCTCTCGCCCTCCGACATCGTCCGCGAGATCCGCGCCCAGAACGTCCAGGCCGCGGCGGGCGTGATCGGCGCCTCGCCGAGCGGGCCGGGGCTCGACCTGCAGCTCTCGGTCAATGCGCAGGGCCGCCTCGCCAGCGAGGAGGAGTTCGGCGAGATCATCGTCAAGACCGCCGCGAGCGGCGCGGTCGTCCGGCTGAAGGACGTCTCCCGTATCGAGCTCGGCGCCGCCGACTACGCGCTGCGTTCGCTGCTCAACGGCAAGTCGGCGGTCGCGGTGCCGATCTTCCAGGCGCCGAACTCGAACGCCATCGCCATCGCCGACCGGGTCCAGGAGACGATGCGCGAGATCAAGCAGAACATGCCTGAGGGCGTCGACTACTCGATCGTCTACGATACCACCCAGTTCGTCCGCGCCTCGATCAAGGCGGTGATCACCACGCTGCTCGAGGCGATCGCGCTGGTCGTGCTCGTCGTCATCGTCTTCCTGCAGACCTGGCGCGCCTCGATCATCCCGCTCGTCGCCGTGCCGATCTCGGTCGTCGGCACCTTCGCGGTGATGTACCTGCTCGGCTTCTCGATCAACGCGCTCTCGCTGTTCGGCCTCGTGCTGGCGATCGGCATCGTCGTCGACGACGCCATCGTCGTGGTCGAGAATGTCGAGCGCAACATCGAGAACGGGCTGTCGCCGCGCGAAGCCACCTACAAGGCGATGCGCGAGGTCTCCGGCCCGATCATCGCGATCGCGCTCGTCCTCGTCGCGGTCTTCGTGCCGCTCGCCTTCATCAGCGGCCTGACCGGCCAGTTCTACCGCCAGTTTGCGCTCACCATCGCGATCTCGACGGTGATCTCGGCGATCAACTCGCTGACCCTGTCGCCGGCGCTCGCCGCATTGCTGCTGCGCGGCCATGACGCCCCCAAGGATGCGCTGACCCGCGGCATGGACTTCCTGTTCGGCTGGTTCTTCCGCGGCTTCAACCGCTTCTTCAACCGCTCCTCGGAGGCCTATGGCGGCGGCGTCACCCGCATTCTCGGCCGCAAGACCGTGATGCTCGTGGTCTATGCCGGCCTCGTCGGCCTGACCGTCGTGCTCTTCCAGAAGGTGCCGTCAGGCTTCGTGCCGGGCCAGGACAAGCAGTACCTCGTCGGCTTCGCCCAGCTCCCCGACGCGGCGACGCTCGACCGCACCGAGGACGTCATCCGCAAGATGGACGCGATCGCGCTGAAGCATCCCGGCGTCGAGAACGCGATCTCCTTCCCGGGCCTGTCGATCAACGGCTTCACCAACTCGTCGAACGCCGGCATCGTCTTCGTCGGCCTGAAGCCTTTCGACCAGCGCAAGACGCCCGAGCTCTCGGGCAACGCCATCGCCATGCAGCTCAACAAGGAGTTCGCCGGCGTCAAGGAGGCGTTCATCGCGATGTTCCCGCCGCCGCCCGTCCAGGGCCTCGGCACCATCGGCGGCTTCAAGCTGCAGATCGAGGACCGCGCCGGCCTCGGCTACAAGGCGCTCGACGAGGCGACCAAGGCCTTCATGGCCAAGGCGGCCGTGGCGCCGGAGCTCGCCGGCATGTTCTCGAGCTTCCAGGTCAACGTGCCGCAGCTCTATGCCGATATCGACCGCACCAAGGCGCGCCAGCTTGGCGTTCCCGTCACCGATGTCTTCGAGACGCTGCAGATCTATCTCGGCTCGTCCTATGTGAACGACTTCAACAAGTTCGGCCGCACCTACACCGTGCGCGTCCAGGCTGATGCGCCCTACCGCGCCTATCAGGAGGACATCGGCAAGCTCAAGGTCCGCTCGAATTCGGGCGAGATGGTGCCGCTCTCGGCCGTGCTCAACGTGCGCACCGATTCCGGCCCCGAGCGGGCGATGCGCTATAACGGCTTCCTCAGCGCCGACATCAATGCCGGCCCGGCCCCGGGCTTTTCCTCGGGCCAGGCGCAGGACGCGGTCGAGCGCATCGCGGCCGAGACCCTGCCCAAGGGCTTCGCCTTCGAATGGACCGAGCTGACCTATCAGGAGATCCTGGCCGGCAACTCCGCGCTCCTCGTCTTCCCGGTCGCGATCCTGCTCGTCTTCCTGGTGCTGGCGGCGCAGTATGAGAGCCTGACCCTGCCGGTGGCGATCCTCCTGATCATCCCGATGGGCCTGATGGCGGCGATGGCCGGCGTCTGGTGGAGCGGCGGCGACAACAACGTCTTCACCCAGATCGGCCTCGTCGTCCTGGTCGGACTATCGGCCAAGAACGCCATCCTGATCGTCGAATTCGCGCGCGAGCTCGAATTCGAGGGCAGGACGCCGGTCGAGGCCGCGATCGAGGCCAGCCGCCTGCGCCTGCGGCCGATCCTGATGACCTCGCTCGCCTTCGTCATGGGCGTGGTGCCCCTCGTGCTCTCGACCGGGGCAGGCGCCGAGATGCGCCAGGCCATGGGCATCGCGGTCTTCGCCGGCATGATCGGCGTCACCGCCTTCGGCATCTTCCTGACCCCGGTGTTCTACGTGCTGATGCGGAAGTTGTCGGGGAACCGGCCGCTCAGGCAGCATGGGGTGGAGGGGAAGGGGGAGATGGCTGAGGCGGCGTAGTGTGTGGCCGGCGGGGTTGCGGGTGGCCGCGACCCCGCCGGCGTTTGCCTTAAGGCATGGCCCTGTCATGCCCCAATGCATCGCGGGGCTCAGTTGTCTTGGGTTGGCTGCAATGATGATGCTATTCGAGCATAACATTTCCGGCATCGCCAAGTTGGCGTGAAGCGCCACGAGCCGACATCAGCACTCTGCCTGGAAGAGAATGTTCCCGGCTCTTGCGCTGGCGTACTTGAGCGCGCGCGGATCGACGTTCGTGAGATGCATGGAGTGGCCTCGCCAGAGGTTGCCGGACGTTGCCCTTGGCCGGTCCTTTCTCTTTTCTTCCCGAAGACGCCGCTGCGTTTGAGCGTCAGCGCCACTGGAACCTCCGATCCGTGAGGGAACCTTTCTTTCCCGATCCCGCAATTTTCATTTCATTCTTCTTTCCCTTGCGGCAGCATGATCAAAGCGATGCGCTTTCCTGCTCGGGGCGCAGCCTTGGGGGAGAACGAAGAACATGGCGCACGTCACGTTCATTCATGGGATCGGCAACAAACCGGCCGCAGACAAACTCCTCGAGATCTGGCTTCGCAGTCTCGCGGCCGGACTCGACGGCATTAATCTCGGTTCCGAGGGGATCACGTCGTCCATGATTTACTGGGCGGATGTTCTCTACGCCGAGCCTGATACCAACGTTTCCGCCTATGAGAGTCTCGAGGCGAACACCCCCAAGGAGGTCGACGCTGACGCGCATACGAGGCCGCCGGTGCCGGCGACTGTCGACGAAGCGGCCTTCATCAGCGGGCTCGCGATGAAACTGGGTGGCACATTGGCCGCGGCCGAAGCCGTTGAGGCGATGCCGACCAACCGGCAACTCGAGGGACTGCCATATGAGCGAATTCCGCTTCCATGGCCGCTCAAGAAGGCCTTCATGGAAACCTTCCTGCGCGACGTGCACCACTATCTGTTCAACGTCGAGTTCTCTCCGCGCCCGGGAGTGAAGTACAAGGTCCAGGATGAAATCCGGCAGAGATTTCTGAAGGCTATTGCCGAAGGCGGCGGCAAAAGCGGTCCCCATATTGTCGTGAGCCACAGCATGGGTACCGTCATCGCCTATGACTGCCTGAAGCGGGTGCTCAAGACGAAAGAGGTCGACGGCCTGATGACGATTGGCAGCCCGCTCGGCCTCGACGAAATCCAGGACAAGCTGCGGCCGGAATGGACACGGGCCGACGGCTATCCGTCCAAGAAGGTGAAGGGGGACTGGATCAACGTCTTCGACAGGCTCGATCCGGTCGCCGGCTTCGACCCGTTCTTCAGCAACGACTATCAGTTCGGCGGCAAGGCGCGTGTCGACGATGTCGAGGTTACGAATTCAGGCGTATGGCGACATGCCATTGTCAAGTATCTGCGAGCACCCGCGCTGCGAGGTGGCCTTGGCCGGCTGCTGCAGCTGTGAGGAGCCCGGCCGATGACAGAGTTTAAGACCCAGCCACCGTTGGCGAACCAGATTCAGACGTTCAACGCCCCCGAGATGGTCTCCGCGGTGGAGCACCTTGCCGAGCTGGGGAAGCCGGAAGTTCTCGGCGCCGTGTTCGACTTCATCAAGGACAAGAAAATCGGGGAACTCATCCCGACCAGATTCCAAGTCCAGAAGCTTCTTGATGGTGGGTTGAGCGGAGGCGCCGCCACTATCGTCGGCCTGGCGCAGCAGCATGACCCCGATGGAAAGATCACCGGCGCGCTGCAGGCTCGCGCCTGGAAGGAGCTCGCGTACTATTCCTCAGATCTCGGAGCCAGTGGCGCCAAGGACGCCATCAAAAACGCGATGGCGAGCTATCGCGAGCAATATCAGTCCAATCCGGAAGCGCGAATCCGCTCGGGCATCAACCTGATTGGCCTCGCCACATTGGCACGACAACTCGACATCCCCGTTCCGGACGATATCGACAGGGTGAAACTGGCAACTTCGGTCCTCGCAGATCTGAACAAGACACCTCAGGCTGCGCGCGACCCCCAGTTTCACGCCTCCCGCGCGGAGGCTTTTGTCGCTCTGGACGATATCAACGGTGCTCAGATCGAGCTCGGCAAGATCGCGCAAGACCCGAATACCTCCGCGGAAACACTTGGCGCCGTCACGCGGCAATTGCGCCACCTATGGAGGCTCGGCGAGAAGAGTGAGCAGGGCGCCGGTATCATCCAGTCATTGGGCGCAGCCATACTCATCCGGGACTTCGACGTTGCCCGCCTCCCGGTCGACGATGTTCGCGCTCTCGCGGAACAGCCCGCGCCGTCCAATGACCAGCTCGAGGCCATTCTCGGCCGCGACGGCCCACTGTCGTACCAGTGGGTGAAGTTGGGCATGGAGTGCGCGCAGTCGGTCGGTGTCATGCGGACTGCAGCGCGGCGCTTTGGAACCGGCTTCATCGTCAGGGGCGGCGATATTGTGCCTTCCCTTGGTGATGAGCCGTGCGTGCTGACGAACGCGCATGTTGTCAGCAACAATCCGAGTGACCGAGCCGAATCTCCCGACAACGCTGAGATCGTTTTTGAGGCGGCGGACAAGGATAGAGGCCATGGCTTCACGGAGATTCTTCGGTCGTGGCCGAAGGAAAATCTGGATGCCACATTGCTGCGTTTCAATGGCGAGGCACCGAAACTGAAACCGTTGTCGTTTGCCAAAAACTTGCCGCTACCTGACGGAACGCAGCGGGTCTACGTTATCGGCTATCCGAACGGAGGAGAGCTGTCCTTCTCGCTGCAGCACAACACGCTCATCGATCATGAAGGACCGCCATCGGGTAAGCCCGTCGATAGTTCGGTTTGCCGGGTTCAGTACACCGCGCCGACCGAGCATGGGAATTCCGGTAGCCCGGTGTTCAATTCGCAGAATTGGCGCGTCATTGCCCTGCACCATGCAGGCGATGCCAAGGCTATGAAGCGGCTGAACGGTCGAGAAGATAGCTGGCCCGCGAACCAAGGGATCTGGATCCAATCAATCTGTATAGCGGGCCAAAACTGACGGACTGCAACTACAGGGTGATGCCCCGGACTATGCCGCAAGGGCGTCGGCTGCATTGACCCGCTCTACATCAGGACCGAGGTCCGCTTCGATCCCGCTCAGCTGCCGGCGCTCGTCGGCGAGTTTAACCCAAGAAACCGGAGGCAGGTCGACGCGCAGCCACCTAATTGCGGCCGGAAATCCGACATTGGATGCCCAATTAGGGCCGGCTTGGCCGGGCAGCCCATCGTCAGGCCGGGCAGCCCATCGTCAGATTGAACAACCCAAAACCAGACGTCACAGACGTCCATAATGCGCTGGAATCGCTCCAACTCTACCCGCCCTTTTCACCCAAGGCCGCACCACCCCCTGTTCCGCAAACGCACTCCGCCCGCTCTCCTTGCACTTCTTGATCCCGGCGCAGGCGATGGTGAGCCGGCGCCTCGGCCTCAAGACTCAATGAAGGCCAGCGGCGTGCCGTTGGAGAGCCCGCTGGCACTGAGGCCCTACATCGCCCGGTCGGCGATCTGCAACGCGTCGCGCCTTCGTGCATGGCGGGGCTCTCGTCGTTCACGCTACAACGGCACATCGCCTCGGCCATGGCCCTGCAACACCGGGCGGTCACGCGGAGGGAAGGGGGCCAGCCGGTCCTGTGCGGGATGATGCGGATGCTCGGGCGCGAATTCGATACCGGCGATGCCGAGGGGCTGCGGGGCTGTGCAGCCTCTTCGGCGACCACGATCATGCCTGAGCGCGGCGGGAGGGCAGGTCCTTGACCGGCATCGCATCCAGACAGGCCCGCCCAAGGGCCATCGCGGCAGGCGCCCTGATCGCCGGCGCGCTTGCCTGCGCCGCGCCCTCGGCCGCCTCGGCACGCGAGATGCGCCTTCGCTACGACGTCACGGTGCTGGGCGGGGTTTCGCTCGGCGAGGTCGAGGTGACGACGATGCTGGATCGCGCCGGCTATCGCATTGAGATCCGCACGCGCCCCTACCGGGCGGCTCAGCTTGTCGGGGCGGCGGAGCAATCCGGCAAGGTGGAAGGCCGCTGGGGCCGTAGCGGTCCCGAGCCGCGGCTCTATGCTGCGAACGGCTCATGGCGCGGCCGGGCCTATGCCAGCGAATTGCACTATCAGCGCGGCGTGCCGACGATCCGGCGGCAGGAGCCGTCGAACGAGGACCGCGAGGCCGTCCCGCCCGAACTGATCCGCGGCACGGTCGACTCGCTCTCCGGCGTCGCGGGGATGCTCAGGAAGGTGGCGGAGACCGAAGCCTGCGACGGCTCGACGGCGATCTATGATGGCCGCCGCCGCTCGCTCGCGGTCATGACCTCATCGGCGAAGCTGCAGGTCAGCGACCAAGGCACCTTGAACGGCCGCGGGCTGCGCTGCGGCTTCACCGTCCGGACGATCGCCGGCTTCCGGCATGACGATGATCGCGAGGCGGCGATGCGGCCCTTGAGGGGCTCGGTCCTGATCGCGCTGCGCGAGGGCGGCGAGTTTCCTGTGCCGGTGCGCTTCGAGGTCGAGACGCGCTGGTTCGGCACGGTCGCGGTCCAGCTCGCCGGACCTCCCGTCTCAGCCGATTGAGAGCTTGCGGTCGGTCAATTGGATCGGCTCGCTTGATCATATGTGTAGTTACACATATCATCCGGCCATGACCGCGACATTGGCCGCTGCGGAGATCAGCGAAAGCTGCTTCTGCATGAACCTGCGCAAGGCAGCGCGATTGATCGCGCGCCGCTATGACGAGGCCTTGCGCCCGCTCGGCCTCACCTCCGGCCAGTTCTCGATCCTCGCGGCGCTGCTGCGGCCGGGACCGGTGCCGCTCGGCGCCTTGGCGGATGTGCTCGGCATGGAACGCACCACGCTGAACCGCAATCTGCGGCCGCTGGAAAAGTTGAAGCTGGTCGAGACGATTCCCGATCCGGCCGATGCCCGCGTGCGTGGCCTGCGCCTCACCGGAGCGGGGCGGGAGATGGCGGCCAAAGCCGTGCCGCTCTGGCAGCGCGCGCAGGAGGAGGCGAACGGACGGCTGGGCGGGGCCGACTGGCCGGCGCTGCGCAGCCAGTTGCGCGCGCTCGGGTGACGACTAGCCGTCGGGGTGACTGCGACCAGATATGTGTAATTACATCTAACTGCGGAGGGTCACATGGCAGAATTGAGCAGGGACGAGGCGCGGCGGATCGGCAGCGCCATCCTCGTCATTCTGGCGATCTGGGGGAGTGCGGTCGCCATAGCAGCGGCGGCCAGGCTGATCCATCCGCTGCCGACGCCGCTGATCGGCGCCTTCATCGCGGTGACGATCATCCTGCCGATGCTGGCCTATGCCGCCTCGCCCAAGCTGAAGGCCTTTGCCGATCAGGTCGGCCACCGCCCGATCGTGCTGTTCCACATTTGGCGTATCGGCGCAGCCCTGCTGTTGTTCTGGTACGGGTTCGCGGGTGCCTTGCCAGCCGGCTTCTGGATCCCGGCCGGTGTCGGCGATCTCCTCGCCGGCCTCTTCGCCATCCATGTCCTGACGCAGCCCGAGAGCCGGGGGCGCTATCTCGCCTTCCATCTCTTCGGCCTCGCCGATTTCATCGTCGCCGTCGGAGCCGGGCTTTACTTCTCGTTGCGCAACGACCCGTTGATGCTCCCGGTTGCCCTGCTGCCGCTGGCGCTGATCCCGCTCTATGGCGTCGGCATATCGAGCGTGAGCCATCTCGTGGCGCTCGACATGCTGCGGCGGGGAACCGGCATGGGTGCGACGCTGTCCGGGCGCCGGCGATAACGCTCAGTTCGCCGACTTCACCCAAGGCCGCACCACGCCCTGTTCCGCGAAGGTGCTGCGGTTGCTCTCCTTGCGCTTCTTGATCTCGGCGCGGGCGATGGTGCGCAAGTGGACCTCGTCCGGCCCGTCGATGAAGCGCAGGGCCCGGCCCCAGGAGTAGATGAAGGCCAGCGGCGTGTCGTTGGAGAGCCCGCCGGCGCCGAAGACCTGCATCGCCCGGTCGGCGAGCCTGGTCTGGAGGCGCGTCGCCGCGACCTTGATCGCCGAGACCTCGGTGCGCGCGGCCTTGTTGCCATGCTTGTCCATCATCCAGGCGGCGCGCAGACAGAGCAGGCGGGCCTGGTCGATCTCCATGCGCCCTTCGGCGATCCAGTCCTGGACATTGGCGTAGTCGGAAAGGTTGCGGCCGAAGGCCTTTCGCTCCAGCGCGCGTTCGACCATCAATTCGAGCGCGACCTCGCATTGGCCGATCGAGCGCATGCAATGGTGGATGCGCCCCGGCCCGAGCCGCGCCTGCGCCAGCGCGAACCCTGCGCCTTCCTCGCCGAGCAGGTTTTCCGCCGGCACCCTGACCTCGGTGAAATCGGTCTCGGTGTGGCCCTCGATCGAATAATGGTTCAGCAGCGGCAGGTTGCGCATCACGCTGAGGCCGGGCGAATCCATCGGCACGATGATCATGCTGTGGCGCTTGTGCGGATCGGCCTCGGGCCGCGGATCGGACAGCCCCATCACGATGCAGAACTTCACGTTGGAGTGCAGCGCCCCGGTCGTCCACCATTTGCGGCCGTTGATGACGTAATGGTCGCCGTCGCGGATGATCGTGGTCTGCAAATTGGTCGGGTCGGAGGAGGCGACGCCCGGCTCGGTGATCCCCACGCAGGAGCGGATCTCGCCGGCGAGCATCGGGTTCAGCCAGCGTTCGCGCTGCTCAGGCGTCGCGAACATGTGCAGGATTTCCATGTTGCCGGTGTCGGGGGCGTTGCAGTTGAACACCTCCGACGACCAGTAGATCCGGCCCATGATCTCGGCGAGCGGGGCATATTCGAGATTGCTCAGCCGCGTGCCGGGCTCGTCCGGCTTGAGCGCCGGCAGGAACAGGTTCCACAGGCCTTCCGCCTTCGCCTTGGCCTTGAGGCCGTCGATCAGCGCGGTCGGATAGCGCCCGGCCTCGACCTCGTGCTTCCAGGCGGCGTCGGCCGGCTGGATATGGGCGTCCATGAAGGCCTGTAAGCTGGCGCGCAGCTCCTCGACCCTGGCCGAATAGGCGAAATCCATGGTGCTCTCCTCAAGCCTTATGGCGTCATGCTCGGGCTCGACCCGAGCATCTCAGGCCGGAAGAAGCGCCGGTCAGCGCCCTCTCGTCCAGAGATTCTCGGGTCTGCGCTTCGCTTCGCCCGAGAATGACGGCAAGTCTCAGCCCTCACGCCGCGCCCTCGACCAACGCTTCCGCCCGCTCGGCAAAACTCTCCGCCATCGCGCCGACCGCGACGGCGTTCTCGGCGGCGGCATTGCCCGTCTTGGCCCGTGCCGCGATGCCGTCGAGGATGACGGCGAAGCGGAACAGCGAGAAGGCGATATGGAAGCGCCCCGGCCCCTGCGCCCGCCCGGCGGCGGCGCAATAGCGGTCGATATATTCGTCCTGCGTGGGTATGCCGAGCGCCTCGCGATCGAGCCCGACGATGCCGGCATACATCGACGGCGTCGAATGCCAGGGCAGGCAGGAGAAGGCGACGTCGGAGAGCGGGTGGCCGAGTGTCGAGAGCTCCCAATCGAGCACCGCGACGATCCTCGTCTCAGCCGGCGCGAACATCAGGTTTCCGAGGCGGAAATCGCCATGGACGATGCTGGTCTCCGGCGTCTCGTCGAGATTGGTGCCGAGCCAGTCGATCAGCCGGTCGATTGCCGGGATTTCGCGCGTCCTGGTCTCGCGCCATTGCCGGCCCCAGCGCGCAAGCTGGCGGGAATAGTAATTGCCGGGCTTGCCGAAATCGGAGAGGCCGGCGCCCTCCCAGTCGAAGCCGTGCAGCGCCGCCAGCGTCTCGGCCATGGCGAAATACATCGCGCGCCGGTCATCCGGCGTAACGCCAGGCAAAGCGGTGTCATGGAAGACGCGGCCGTCGAGCCGCTCCATCAGGTAGAACGGCGTGCCGACGACGTCGTCCGTCTCGTGCAGCAGCAGGACGGGCGGCACCGGCACGGCCGAGCCGGCGAGCGCCTTCAGGATGCGGTATTCGCGCTCGACCGCATGGGCCGAGGGCAACAACGGCCCCGGCGGCTTCTTGCGCAGGACGAGCCGCGTGCCGGCATCGGGATAGGAGACGAAGAAGGTCGGGTTCGACTGGCCGCCGCTGATCCGCTCGATCGCCATGGGTCCGTCGGCTCGCCCGGGCAGAGCGGAGCGCAGGAACGCATCCAGCCGGGCGGGATCGAATTCGGGCGGGGCGGAAGAGGCAGCCGGCATGCTCGGCATATTCGGAGGCAAGGGCGGGGAGGTCAACGCGACATCGCTCACGCCTCGCTGCCGCCCTTCACCCGGACGACCGAGACCGAACACAGCGCCTCGGCGACGACCTTGGTCGAGACGCTGCCGAGATGGCGGCGCACCGGCGAGGAGGAGCGGGCGCCGAGCACGATGTGGTCGATGTCGTTGTGCTCGGCATAGCGCAGGATCGCGTCAGCGGCGCTGACCGCCTCGATGACATGGTAGCTGACCCGGTCCTCCGGCAGATGCAGCGGGCGCGCCCAGTCCTTCAGCGCCACGAGCCGGCCGATATAGAGCGAGCGGCCCTCGGCATCGACGGTCCTGGTCTCGCCGATGATCTCGGTCTTGAGCACCGTCAGGCATGCGAGGGAGGAGTCCGGCCGCGTCGCCAGCAGCCGGCTGGTCTCGGCCAGGATCGCCGCCGCGAGCGCGTCCGGTCCCTCGGAAAGATCGACGGCGGTCAACACGATCGACGGGCCCGCCTTGCGCCGCGCCACCGTCGGCGCGCCGGTGACCTCGGCTTCGTCGCGCTTCTGGAACAGGTCGACCAGCCGCTTGCCGAGGCTGCGCTCTTCCTCAGTGCGACGCTTGCGCGAGACGGTGACCTGCTCGGGATGGCGCAGGTCGAAGGCGAGCTTGGTCGCGTCGGCATAGCGCCGGCCGCGATCGACCTCGAGGCAGCGCGCGACGATCTCCTCGAGCCAGGCCGGTGCCTGCTCGTTGATGGCGCGCAGGGGCTTGGGCGCGTGATAGAGCCGCCGCTTCATGCCGGGCACGGTCCTGGGCCGGCCGAACGGCTCCTCGCCCGATGCCATCTGATAGAGCAGGCAGCCGAGCGCGAAGAGGTCGCTCGCCGGGTCGGAGCGCTCACCCAGTACCTGCTCCGGCGCGATATAGGCTGATGTCCCCATCGGCTCGGAGCTCTCCTCGCCGAGCAGGTCCGGCAGTTCGGCATGGCGGGCGAGGCCGAAATCGAGCAGCACCGCTCCCTTCTTCGTCAGGATGACGTTCTCGGGCTTCAGGTCGAGATGGGCGACGTGTTGCCGGTGCAGGGCGGCGAGCGCCACCGCGATGGCGATGCCGATAAGCTGGACCTCTGAGAAAGGCAGGGGCGCCTGCTTGATCCGCTCGGCCAAGCTCTCGCCGGCGACGAAGCCCATGGCGATATAGGGAATGCGTGCGAGATCGCCGGACGCGACAAAGCGTGGTACATGCGGCCCCGACAGGCGCTTGTGGATCAGCACCTCGGTCTCGTAGCCGACGATGGCCGAGACGTCGGCGCCTGGATCGAGCACCGGGATCTTCACGACCAGCGGGCCGGGATGATCCGAATGCATGGCCCGCCAGAGCGTCGCCATGCCGCCGGCCTTCAAGCGCTCGCCGAGCATGAAGCCGTCGATGACCGAGCCGGTCCCGAGCCGTTCCATCTGAGCTCCTATCTGCCGATCTGCAGGCGCAGGCCGAGCCAGTCGGGCAGGCCGGCCGCCTTGATCTTCCGCGCGGTTTCCTGCGTGTCATAGGGCACCCTCACCATGGTGACCTCGCGCGCCCGCGTATCGAGCAAGGCAAAGCAGGCGGCCGGATCGCCATCGCGTGGCTGGCCGACGGCGCCGACCACGACGACATGCCGGTGCACGGCCGAGAGCGGCGCCGGCACATTGCGCAAGGGGATGAAGGCCACCGGCTCGCGTCCGGCCCTGGCGTAGAAGATCGTCGGAAGATGGGTGTGGCCGCAGACCACTGTCCGCGCCTCCGTCGCCGCGAGGCAGGCTTCGGCGCCGCGGAGGTCGCGGACATAGTGCCAGGCGGCGGGATCGCGGGCGCTGGCATGGACGAAGAGCACGCCGTCGAGTTCGACCATCAGCGGCAGGTCACCCAGGAAGGCGCTCTGTTC
The DNA here is from genome assembly GCF_003952665.1 of Bosea sp. Tri-49. Lineage (NCBI taxonomy): Bacteria > Pseudomonadati > Pseudomonadota > Alphaproteobacteria > Hyphomicrobiales > Alloboseaceae > Allobosea > Allobosea sp. Tri-49. Next base: position 2,153,308 of record NZ_CP017946.1, on the reverse strand, counting down.
GGCGCTGAGCTGCGCCTTGGTCCAGAGCGCCGCCTCATGCGCGTTCGGCGTCATGCCGGAGGGGCCGTGCACGGCCGCTTCGTCATGGTTGCCGCGGATAGAGATCGCACCGGCCGCGACGAGCTGCCGCGCCGCGTCGACGCAGAAGCCGGGCTCGGGCCCATAGCCGACGATATCGCCGAGCAGCACCAGCCGATCCGGCTTGAGCCGGCGCGCGGCTGCCAGCACCGCCTCGAATGCCTCGCGGTTGGCATGGATGTCGGAGAGGATAGCGATCCGCATTCAGTGTCCGGGCCCGAATCCGGGAGGTTGCATCGTGGCAGCCGCGCCGCCGGCTTGGCCAGCGCGCCTTTCGGCTCAGGGCTGGCTCGCGGGTTGATCGCAAGGGAGGCGACTGCGATACTGCGTGCACCATGATGATGTTCGCCGTCTTCGATCTCGCCTGACCTTCCTGCGGACCTGACGCGCGTATCGCGCCCCCGGCTCTGCAAACGGACGCAACGCGTCCGAAGGTCCCTTGCCAGCCTGCCCGCGCGGCGGGCGCTTCGGCTGGCCGATATCGAAAGACTCACCTCAATGGCTCACCCTGATTTCGGCGTGCGCGTCCTCGACTACGCGCAGATCGCCCATTTCGTCGAACACGGCTTCGTTCGGCTCGACAAAGCTTTTCCCCGCGCACTCGCCGACGAGGCCCGCGCCATTCTCTGGCGCGATCTCGGCTGCGATCCCAGCGATCCGTCGAGCTGGACGAGGCCGGTGATCCGGCTCGGCATGTACACCGACGCGCCCTTCGTCGCGGCCGCGAACACCCCAGTCCTGCATGGCGCCTTCGACCAGCTCGTCGGTGCCGGGCGCTGGCTGCCCTGCCGCGCCATGGGCACCTTCCCGGTGCGTTTTCCTTCGCTGGTGGATCCGGGCGATGCCGGCTGGCATGTCGATGTCAGCTTTGGCTTCGACGATCCGGATTTCATGAGCTGGCGCGTCAACATCGCCTCAAAGGGCAGGGCGCTGCTGATGCTCTTCCTGTTCTCCGATGTCAGCGAGGACGATGCGCCGACCCGGATCAGGGTGAGCTCGCACCAGGACATCGCCCGCCAACTCGCGCCGGCGGGCGAAGCCGGGCTGTCGCTGCGCGAGCTGGCGGCCGATGGCTTCGCCGGCAGTGCCGGGCGTGAGGAAGTGCTGGCGACCGGGGAGGCCGGCACGGTCTATCTCTGCCATCCCTTCCTGGTGCATTCCGCGCAGCCGCATCGCGGCATGAGGCCGCGGTTCCTGGCGCAGCCGCCGCTGCTGCCGCGCGAGCCGCTGAGCCTTGCTCGGGAAGACAGTGCCTATTCGCCGGTCGAGGCCGCGATCCGGCAGGCACTCTGACGCCCGCGCTGCACCGCCCGGGTTCACAACCGGGCGGTGTGGTGACAAGCTGCTGCCGGCGACGCTACTGTCATCGCTCCGTCACGCACCGCCCAGTGGAGAGAAGCCTTGGACGCCGTGCCGAATCACGAGGTCGCGCAGCCCGATCAGGCCGCAACTCCCGCGCCGCAGAAGCAGCCGCCGCGCGAGATCGAGCTGAAGCTGGCCGCTTCGCCCGAGGCGCTGGAGACGTTGCGCGGCGCCGATCTGATCGCGCGCCATGCCCGCAACCAGGGCGTCACCCGCCGGCTCGACGCGGTCTATTACGACACGCCCGACCGGCTGCTCGACCGCAACGGCCTGTCGCTGCGCGTGCGTCGCAGCGGCAAGCGCCATGTCCAGACGCTGAAGCGCTCTGGTTCAGGCGATCCGCTGGTGCGCGACGAATGGGAGGTGGCGCTGCCCGACGGTGCGCTCGATCTCGCTTTGCTGCCGCTCGCCGAGATCGGGGAACCGCTGGCTAGCCTGTCGGCGGGGCAGCTCGCGCCGGTCTTCGCGACGCGCATCAGGCGGCGCCTCCGCCGGCTCGACTATGCCGGCGCGCTGATCGAGATCGCCTTCGATGACGGCACGATCGAGGCCGGCGAGAAGAGCCTGCCAGTCGCCGAGGTCGAGCTGGAATTGAAGGAGGGCGAGGCGGCGGCGCTCTACGAATTCGGGCTGGCCCTGCTCGACATCGCAGCGTTGCAGATCGAGACGCAAAGCAAATCGGCGCGCGGCTACGGGCTCGCCTTCTCGCGGCTGCCGCGGGCGGTCAAGGCCAGGCCGATCGAGATCGGCGCGCATGACAATGCCGATGCGGCGATCGCCGCAATCCTCGGCAACACCTACAGGCAGCTTCTCGGCAATCTCGCGCCCGTCGCTGCCGGCTCCGGGCCTGAAGGTGTCCACCAGATGCGCGTGTCGCTACGCCGCCTGCGCTCGGCGCTGTCGGTGCTGAAGCGCGAGGTCGCTTCGCCCGCGTTCGCGCCGATCGGGCGGGAGGCGCAGCGCTTCGGCCATGTTCTGGGGCCGGCCCGCAACTGGGATGTATTCATCACCCAGACCGTGCCGGACATCGAGGCCGATGGGCTCGGCGACTCGGGATTGTCGGCGCTCCGGACGGCGGCCGAGCCGCATCAGGCCGGAAGTTATGCCGCCGTGCTGAAGCGCTTGGCGAATCCGCAGACCAGCCGCTTCCTTCTGTCTTTCGGCGCCCTGATCGAACGGCGCGGCTGGCGCAACGGTCTCGCCAGCGAAACCATGGCGGTGCTGGCCGAGCCAGCGGCCGATTTCGGGAGTCGGGTGCTGGCGCGAACCCATCGCAAGGCGCTGAAACGCGGCCGCGGCTTTGGAAGTCTCCATCCCGTGGCACGCCATGAGCTGAGGCTGGCGCTCAAGAAGCTGCGCTATACTGCCGAGTTCTTCCTGCCGCTCCATGACGGCGCGCCGGCGCGCAAATATCTCGGCCGGCTGTCACGGCTGCAGGAGGCGCTCGGCCTCGCCAACGACGCTGCGACGACGCATGAGCTGCTTGCGGACCTGCGCGGCGGCAAGGCCGGGCCGGAGCTGCATTTCGCTGCCGGCGCCGTGCATGGCTGGCAGTCTCGTCAGACCATCGAGGCCGGCCGTAAGCTCAAGCGGCGCTGGCGCAGGTTCGAGGCAACGACGCCGTTCTGGGCGTAGATGGTCGCCCGCATCAGCCCCGTGCTGCAGTCCGCATCTCGGCTGGCTGCACCACGGGTCGGATGGTCTCCAGCTTCGATCAGCTGGCTTTCCTGGTCACGATCGTCAGCTCGCCCTCATTGTTCACTTGGGCCAGCACGACGTCGCGCGACGAGAAACCCTTGGCCTCGACGGCGGACTTCACGGCCGGCGCCTTCTCGATCGCCTGACGCAGCTTCTCGAGCTCGTCCGCGGTGCGGGTCGCTACCAGCTGGTTGACCTGCGCCTTGCTGGCCTCGGGAAGTTCGTCGAGGTCGACGACCTTGACCGATGTTATCGTCGGCGCCGTTGCCGGGGCCTCCTGCGAGGAAGCAGGCGGCTGGGTTGCGGGACGCTCTGTCGACGGGGCCTGGGCATTGGCGGCGCCGGCCAGAATAGTGGCGGCGCTAGCGGCGGCGATCATGATCATACGCATGGGAGCTTCCTTCCATCGGTTGCGGATGAGGAAGCTATCTGACCTCAAAAATGGGATCAGAGCCTGAAGGCGATCAGGTCATTTCATGACCATATGGCGGCAGGAGATGGGCGCCGCCGCCATAAGCCAGCCTCAGTCTCAGGCCGCGTCGAGGCCGTAGAGCGAGTGCAGGGTACGGACCGCGAGCTCGGTATAAGCGGCGTCGATCAGCACCGAGAACTTGATCTCGGAGGTGGTGATGGCGCGGATGTTGATGCCCTTCTCGGCCAGCGCCCGGAAGGCGCGCGCCGCGACACCGGCATGGCTGCGCATGCCGACGCCGATCGCCGAGATCTTCACCACATCGGTCGCGCCCTGCAGGCTCTGGTAGGCGATGCTGTCGTGCTTGGCTTCGAGCAGGCCCTTGGCGCGCTCGTAATCGGCGGTCGGCACGGTGAAGGTGATGTCGGTGGTCGCCTGGTCGTCGGAGACGACCTGGATGATCATGTCGACATTGATGTTGGCGTCGGCCAGCGGTCCGAAGATCGCCGCCGCGACGCCCGGCTTGTCGGCGACGCGCCTGAGCGTGATCTGGGCTTCGTCGCGCGAAAACGCGATGCCGGTGACGATCTGCTGTTCCACGATGTCGTCCTCGTCGCAGATGAGGGTGCCTGGATTGGGGTTGTCGGGGTCGTCGAAGGAGGAGCGGACATAGGTCGGCACGCGCTGGACCATGGCGATCTCGACCGAGCGCACCTGCAGCACCTTCGAGCCGAGCGAGGCCATCTCCAGCATCTCTTCGAACGAGACCTTGTCCATGCGCCTTGCCTTCGGGACGATGCGCGGATCGGTGGTGTAGACGCCGTCGACATCGGTGTAGATGTCGCAGCGATCGGCCTTGAGGCCGGCGGCGAGTGCAACCGCGCTGGTGTCCGAGCCGCCGCGGCCGAGTGTGACGATGCGGTGGCTGCGCGGGTTGATGCCCTGGAAGCCGGAGCAGACCGCGATCTCGCGATTGCGGTCGAAGCCGGCGAGGATGCCGGCGCCGTCGACGCCCTCGATGCGGGCCGAACCATGCGCGTCAGAGCCGTAGAGCGGGACCTGCCAGCCCTGCCAGGAGCGGGCGGGGAGGCCCATTTCCTGCAGCACGATCGCCATCAGCCCGGAGGTGACCTGCTCGCCGGAGGCTACGACGGTGTCGTACTCGGCCTGGTCGTAGACCGACGAGGCCTCCTTGCACCAGGCGACGAGCTCGTTGGTCTTGCCCGACATCGCCGAGACCACGACCGCGACCTGGTTGCCGGCGTCGAATTCGCGTTTGACGTGGCGGGCCGCGTTCTTGATGCGCTCGACAGTGGCGACCGAAGTGCCGCCGAATTTCATCACCAGACGGGCCATGACGTCCAAGAGCTCTCAGCAACGGACCCGGCGGAGGGCCGGGACAAATAGCGCCCTCGCGCCTAGCGAAGGGCGGGTGTAGATGACGGGCAGCGCGGAAAGTGTCAATGCAGCCACGGCCTGCACGAGCATAAACGGGATATCAAAGGTGATGACGGCAGCGGCACGCGAAGGTTCCACCATCGACCCCGCCGAGGTCGCGCGCTTCGACGCGCTGGCGAAGAGCTGGTGGGACCCAAAGGGGCCGATGGCGGTTCTGCACAAGTTCAATCCGGTGCGGCTCGCTTTCATCCGCGACCTCGTCTGCGAGCGGCTCGGTCGCGATCCGAAATCGCTGCAGGCGCTGAAGGATCTGAGCATCGTCGATATCGGCTGCGGCGGCGGCGTGCTCTCCGAGCCGCTCGCGCGTCTGGGGGCGCAGGTGACGGGGCTCGACCCGGCAACCACCAATATCGCCGTGGCCCGGGCCCATGCGCAGAAGGCCGGCGTCGCTGTCGATTATCGCGAGGAGACGATCGAGGCGGTCGTGGCTTCGGGCGCACGGTTCGACATCGTTCTGGCCATGGAGGTGGTCGAGCATGTCACCGATGTCGACGCTTTCGTCGCCTCCTGCTGCGCGGCGGTGAAGCCCGGCGGTTTGCTCGTCATGGCGACGCTCAACCGCACGCTGAAATCCTATGCGCTCGCCATCGTCGGCGCCGAATACATCCTGCGCTGGTTGCCGCGCGGCACCCATGACTGGGAGAAGTTCGTCACCCCGGACGAGCTCGAGGCAGCGATCGAGACCGGTGGGCTTTCTGTCTTTGCCCGCGAGGGCGTCGCCTACAACCCGCTCGCCGATCGCTGGTCGCGCTCGCGCGATCTCGACGTCAACTACATGCTGGCGGCGAGCCGCCCGGCCTGATCGTCCTCAGGCCATGAGCCGGGCGTCGAGGGCCGCGAGGTCGTCGACGAACCAGAGCGCCTGCCCCTGATTGCTCTCATAGACGAAGTCGCGCAGCGCCTTGCTGGCCGCGCAATGGGCCGAGATATTGCCGATGATCGCCAGGCGCATCCGGTAATTGACGAATTTCTGCGCAACGTCGCCGGCAAGCCGCGTGGCGAGCTGGAAGAAGGCGGGATCGAGCCGCGCCACCGGGATCGCCACCATGGTGGCATCAGCCGCCCAGGCGGCGCCGAGGAAATCGTTGATGTCGCGTTCGCTCGCGAGCGGTGGGCCGTCTTCGGCGCAGATCAGCACATTTGTGCCGTGAAGTTCACGAATCATGTCCATCACGGGCTGTATCGGCGCTAGCTTGCGGTCAGGCAAGGGCGACGCCGACGCGCAGCCTTTTCCTCTTGTTTTTTGCGCTGCGGCATAATTCGATAGGAGTATGGCGCAGCGCAGCAATGGTCTGCATGATGCCGGCAACGCCACCGGATCACAGGCGTGGCGACAAGGGAGAAAGAGTCGATGGCACAGCCGCAACCCGTCGCGAAGCCCGCGTTGAAGGATCTTTACGAGCTCGGCGAGTTGCCGCCGCTCGGCCATGTCCCGGCCAACATGTACGCCTGGACGATCCGCCGCGAGCGCCATGGCCCGCCGCAGGACAGCTTCCAGGTCGAGGTCGTGCCGACCTGGGCGATCGGCGAGGAGGAGGTGCTGCTCCTCGTGATGGCCGGCGGCGTCAACTACAACGGCATCTGGGCCGGCCTCGGCCAGCCGATCTCGCCTTTCGATGTTCACAAGGGCTCGCTGCACATCGCCGGCTCCGATGCTTCGGGCATCGTCTGGGCGGTCGGTTCCAAGGTGAAGCGCTGGAAGGTCGGTGACGAGGTCATCGTCCACTGCAACCAGGATGATGGCGACGACGAGGAGTGCAATGGCGGCGATCCGATGTTCTCGTCGTCCCAGCGCATCTGGGGCTATGAGACGCCGGATGGCTCCTTCGCCCAATTCTGCCGGGTGCAGTCGCGGCAGTTGATGCTGAAGCCGAAGCACCTCTCCTGGGAGGAATCGGCCTGCTACACGCTGACGCTCGCAACCGCCTACCGCATGCTCTTCGGCCATGCCCCGCATACGATCAAGCCGGGCGACAACGTGCTGATCTGGGGCGCTTCGGGCGGCCTTGGCGTCTTCGGCGTCCAGCTCTGCGCGGCTTCCGGCGCCAACGCCATCGGCGTCATCTCGGACGAGAGCAAGCGCGACTATGTCCTCGGCCTCGGCGCCAAGGGCGTGATCAACCGCAAGGATTTCAACTGCTGGGGCCAGATGCCCACGGTCAATTCGCCCGAATACAACGACTGGACCAAGGAAGCCCGTAAGTTCGGCAAGGCGATCTGGGACATCACCGGCAAGAAGGATGTCGACATCGTCTTCGAGCATCCGGGCGAGGCGACCTTCCCGGTCTCCTGCCTCGTCGCCAAGCGCGGCGGCATGATCGTCTTCTGCGCCGGCACCTCCGGCTTCAACATCACCTTCGACGCCCGCTATGTCTGGATGCGCCAGAAGCGCGTGCAGGGCTCGCATTTCGCCCATCTCAAACAGGCTTCGGCGGCCAACCAGTTCGTCATCGACCGGCGCGTCGACCCCTGCATGTCCGAGGTCTTCCCCTGGGACAAAATCCCGCTCGCTCACCACAAGATGTGGAAGAACGAGCACGCTCCCGGCAACATGGCCGTGCTGGTCTACGCCCCGCGCACGGGCCTGCGCACCTATGAGGACGTGGCCGAGGCGCTCGAAGGCTGAGGCTGAGAAACGGACAGGCGCTTGCGCCTGTCCGCTGCGATGCCGAACAGTGGCCGGAGCCAGCCGATGCGCCGGGCGATCTCGTAGCTCGCGGCGCAGCTCAGCGCCGTGATCGCGATAACCAGCGACGCTTCCTGCCAGGCCGGCAGAGCGAGCGGCTTCAGCCAGTGCGCCGCGAGGATGATCGCCGTCTGGTGGACGAGGTACCAGCAGAACACCGCCTCGACGAGGTGGCGCCGGGCCGGCCCGTCACTCCGCGAGAGGTGCCGACGGGCGAAGCCGAGGATCGCGACGATCCAGCACCATTGGTCGAGCCCGTAGACGAACGGGCCGGCCAGGCGGCGCAGATCGCCCGGAGGCTGTGCGCGCAGCCAGAGAATGACGAGGAACGCGGCGACGGCGAGGAGGAGCGCGAGCCAGCGCAGCCGTTCCGTCCGCTCGGCCAGCCCCTGCGAGTGCGCGGCAAGGAAGCCGAACAGGAAGCAAGAGCCGTAGAGGACGTGCTGGTACCAGTCGCCGACAACCACGTGGCTCGGCGGGAAGGCCGGGAAGAGCAGGAAGCGGTTGAGCCCGAGCAGCAGCGCCGGCGCGATCAGCAGGAGCAGGCCGGGCAGGGCACGCTCGAGCAGCCGCTCGCCACGTGCGGCAAGACTGGGCGCCAGTGCGATCAAGCCGGCGAGCGCCATGGTGTAGATGAAGAGATAGACGACGAACCAGAGATGGTTCCAGGTCGGCAGGATGATGCAGGCCTGCCGGCCGTTCTCGATCCGGCAGAAGCCCTGGTCGAAGGCGAGATAGTGCCCGAACCAGAAGTCGAGATAGCCACCGGAAAAGCCGAGCTTCTCGACCACCTCCGCCCAGGATTGCGGCGGCACCACCACCAGCATGCCGAAGGCGAGGGGGATGAGCAGCCGGGCCGAGCGCCGCCGCACGAAGGCTCCGACCTCGTATTTGCCCAGCATGAACCGGGTCGCGGCGCCGGAGACCAGGAAGAGCAGCGCCATCCGCCAGGGGTTGAGCAGGAGCATCAGCGGCTCGAGCTCCCGCAGCCGGTGGGCACTCTTCACATGGAAGCCCCAGGACACGTAGAGCATGCCGATATGGTAGAGGATCAGCAGGCCGAAGGCGCCGATCCTGATCCAGTCGAGATCGAGCCGGCGTTCGGCGGTTTGCGGCGGCTGGTGGTTGGTTTGCGCAGTCATGGCGGCTATCCCTTGCTCGCCCTGAGCAGGCCAGCACGGGCGGGCCGAGGTCGAGACGGTACGGGACGAGCAGCCGATGCTGCGTGACGAAAGCCAGCGGGCCGGGACGAGCGGAGGCGACGGCGTGACGAATGGTGGCGACGCCTCGCCTCGTCGCGGCGCCGGCCGTTTGCCGGACTGGTTGCCCTATCTGGCGATCGCGCTCGGCACGGCCGCGACCTGCCTCGTCAATGCCTTCTCGACCTTGCATGACTTGGCCCGCTTCGGCCGCGCCGTGCCGCTTTGGCAGCCCTTGCTCTGGGAGGCGTCGAGCGGCGTCGTGATCCTTGCACTGGCGCCGCTGGTCCGTCGGCTGGTGCTGGCCTCGTTGGCGAAGCCGCCCGGTCAGGCGGCGTTGATCGCGCTCCATGCTGTCGCCGTGCTGGTCTTTTCGACCCTGCATGTCGCCGGCATGGTCCTGCTGCGCAAACTCGGTTACTGGGCCGCAAGCTCCGGCGACTACAGTTTCGGTGTCTCGCCTGAGAACCTGCTCTACGAGCTGCGCAAGGATGTTCTCGTCTATCTGCTGCTGGCAGGGCTGTTCTGGCTCGCCGAGCTGTGGGCGCGGCGTCCGATGCCGCACAGGATCGCGGCTGACGCGACACCCGTCGCCTCAGGCTTCTGGCTGCGCGACGGGACGATCAATCTGCGACTAGAACCGGCCGAGATCGTCGCCGTGGTCTCGGCCGGCAATTACGTCGAATACTGCCTGGACAGCGGCAAGCGCCACCTGATCCGCGCCACGCTGCAGGCCGAGGAAGAGCGCTTGCGCCCACTCGGTTTTGCCCGCATCCACCGCACCCGGCTGGTCAATGCTGCCCGCGTCCGGCGCATAGCCGGCCGGCCTTCCGGTGATTTCGATGTCGAGATGGATACCGGCGAGAATTTCGCCGGCAGCCGCCGCTATCGCGAGGGCCTCCCCGCGCTCACACCTTGATCGCTTTCGCGGCGGTGACGGCCGCAAGCTTTGCGGCCGCCTTTGCCTTCAAGCCAGCTCAGTTCCAGCCGGATTCCTGCTCGCAGGCCTTGCGGGCGTTCGGGTTGGCCTTCTCCCACTGCGTGATCGAGCGGGTTTCGTTGTCGCTCATCTTGCCGTTCATGCGGGTGCAGTAGGACGTGACGACCGAGACTGCGACCTTCGCGTCCTTGTTGTCGCTCAGGCACTGGTTGACCCATTTCTTGTCGTCGGCGCTCTGCGCGAAGGCGGCCGCGCTGGCCAGCACGCTGCCCGCCAGGAGCAGCGCCGAAAGCTTGAATGTCATGGTGAAACCCCATCGGTGACCGCCTCGCCGGCGGCGCCGCGATAGGTTGCGCGCGGGCTGGAGCAGTCAACCGGCCGGCTTGAACGGCAGTTCACAACAAGGCGGCTGGCGCCGCTTCTCGCCCCTCGGCAGCCGCAACGGTGGACGATGGTTCACAACTCGCCCAGTACCTCGCCGGGCTCCCTGGTCGGCGCCCGGCGCAGCGCGATCGCGGCGTTGAGTTCGGCGCCATAGAGGAAGATCGCCGCCAGCCAGTAGAGGAAGACGAGCGCGATCATCGCGGTGGCGAGGCCGGCATAGGTGGTGATGTAAGCGCCGGCGAAGGAATCGAGATACCAGCCGAAAACGATGCCGCCGATCAGCCAGACTACCAGCGTCATCAGGATGCCGGGCCACATCGCGCCGATATGCGGCGCCCGCGCCGGCAGCAGCTTGTGCGCGACGCTGAGCGCCAGCACGATCAGCACCGTCGCCCCCGCGATCCGCAGGAAGGCGAGCAGGAAGCCGAGCGGGGCGATGGCCGGGGCGAGGCCAACGGCGCCGCGCCAGAGCAGCGGGCCGAGCACGACCAGCAGCGAGAAGGCGAGCATGAAGATGGCGCCGCCGATCACATAGGCGATCGATTCCAGCCGCGTACGCCACCAGCTGCGCCATTCATAGGCCTCGTAGGCGCGATTGAGCCCGATCCGGACTGCTTCGACCCCGGAGGAAGAAAAGTAGAGGGCGAGGATCGCGCCGAGCGTCAGCGCGTCTTTGCGCACGGCAGTCAGCACCGAGCGGACCTCGCGCGCGATCGGCTCGGCGACCTCGCGTGGCCAGGCTTCGAGCAGCAACTGCGCCGCTTCGTCGGCTGCGGCTTGCGAACCGAAGAAGCCGCCGAGCGCGGTGACGATGATCAGGAACGGAAACAGCGACATCAGCACCGAGAGCGCGATGTGACTGGCGATCGCCCAGCCGTCATGGGCGATGAAGCGCTCGAAGGCGAGGGCGGGGACGGAACGTAGCGACATGCGGGTCTCGGGAGGCGAGGCGCGATCTTTGGTGGTTCGGCGTGATGGTGGCAAGTGCACGGAACATGCCGTCACGGCGTCCGCATGCGGCGACAACTGTCGCTTTCAGGCCTATCAGGCGCCTAGAAAGTCGCCGCAATGTTCGATTCCCCGCTCTTCCTGCGCCTGTCGCCGGTGCTCTTCGTGTTTCTCTGGTCGAGCGGCTGGATCGTCGCCGGCTATTCGGCCCGCTATTCCGATGCGCTGACCTTCCTCTCGGTGCGCTTCGCCTGTGCCGGCCTTGCGCTCGCTGCATTGGCCTTCGCGCTCGGGGCGCCCTGGCCGAAGAGCCGACGCGCCATCATCGATTGCGCCATCGCCGGCATCCTGCTCCACGCCGTCTATCTCGGCGGCGTCTGGTGGGCGGTGCGCCACGGGCTGCCGGCCGGCGTATCCGGACTGATCGCCGGTTTGCAGCCGGTGCTCACCGCGCTGTTCGCACCGATGATCATGCGCGAGCGCATCTCGCCGATCCGCTGGCTCGGCATCGTCTTCGGCTTCGTCGGAATCGCGCTGGTGCTGGAGCCGAAGCTGGTCGGCGTCGCGCCCGAGGCGCTGCAGGCCGTGGCGTTGCCGATCATCGTCAACGTCGTCGGCATGTTCGCCGTCACCTTCGGCTCGTTCTGGCAGAAGGCGCGCATCGTCGAGGGCGACCTGCGCACGGTGACGGCGGTGCAGTACATCGCCGCCTTCCTGTTCACGCTGCCCTTCGCCTATTTGCTCGAGCCGATGCGGATCGAGTGGAACCTGACCATGGGGCTGGTGCTGGCCTGGTCGGTGCTGGCGCTCTCGCTCGGCGGCATCGGGCTCTATCTCGTGCTGATCCGCCGCGGCCAGGTCTCGCGCATCGCGACCTTCCTCTATCTCGTGCCGCCTGCAGTCGCGGTCGAGGCATGGTTGCTCTTCGGCGAGACGCTGACGCCGATCCAGCTCGTCGGCATGGCAATCGCCGTGTTCGGCGTCGTCCTCGCCAGCCGCAAATAGTGCGGACATGTGCCGTCGCGATGATCGGCGCGCGATCTCCGGGTTCCCGGAAGCCGGTCGATGCTGTAGCCAGAGAGCATGAGGCGGCGCGGTCCGCTACGATGGCGACAGGGACGAGACGACCATGGCTGTGACGACCGAGACTGTTCCAGGGACTCTTGCCAGCGCCTTCGTCGGCGCCCGCCGTGGCCGCAAGCTGGTCGATATCGCGACCTTGCCGGTCCCCGCCGATGTCGATGCCGGTTTCGCGGCGCAGGCCGAGGTCAACAGCGGGATGGGCTATCCGCTCGCCGGCTGGAAGGTCTCGCTCGGCGAAGGCGGCCGGCCGATGGCCGGACTGATGCCCGGCCCCTATCTCAAATCCGGCGACACCTATCGCGGCGTGCACGGTGCCGAATTGCGCGTCGAGATCGAGCTCGCCATCCGGCTCGGCCGGGACATGCCGCTGCGGCCGGGCCAGCCCTATACGCGCGCCGAGCTGATCGAGCATTGCGACGCTGCCCTCGTCGGCATCGAGATCGTCGAGAGCCGCATCGCCGACTGGACCAATGTGCCGTTCCCGCTCTGGCTGGCCGACGCCATGGGCCATGGCGGCTACCTCATCGGCCCCGAGGTTCCCTTCAGCATCTTCGACGATGTTCCGGCGCTGACCTGCACGGTCGAGCTCGATGGCGACGTGCTCTATGAGCGCCAGGCGCTGCATGCCAATGGCGATCCGCTCGTCACCGCGCTCGCTTGGGCGAACCGTCCGGTCGAGGGGCCGCTCGGGCCGCTCAAGGCCGGCCAGATCATCACCACCGGCAGCCTCTGCGGCGGCGTACTCGCGCCAACGGTCGGGCCGGTGATCGCCCGGCTCGACCCGGTCACGGCGATCTCCTTCGCGCTGGCGGAGCAGGGCGACTGAGATCAGGCCGCGGCCTGATCGTTGGCCGTTCGGTAAAGTCCGGATGGCCAACGATTCGTTCAGGTTTTCGGTTGACGGTAGGCAAATCCCGAGCGTCGAATTGTGATCAATTGGAGGCACGATCACAAAATCAACGCATTCGCTGCGTTCTAGTTCGGTTGCGTTGGAGGTTTGATGCGGTCATGGCGGAGGCGGGGGATCGGACTAGCTGGCGGGGGCGTCTGCGCTTTCGCGGCGATTCTTGCCGGTGATGCCTCGCCTGCGCGGGCGTTCGACCTGTCATCGCTCGACGTCTTCAATCTCTTCGGTACCAAGGACAAGCCGCCTCCGGTCAGCGAGTCGACGGTCCCTTACGAATTGCGCTTCGAGCTCGGCGATGTGCCCGATGCCAGCGCACTGAAGCGCAGCCTGCAGGACGCCTCTCTGCTCTATCGCTTGCGCGAGGACGCGCCGCCGGATGGCGAGACCCTGGCGCGCCGCGCTGCCGCCGACATCAACCCGCTGATCGATGCGCTCTGGGCCCAGGGCTATTTCAACGCGCAGGTCGCGATTGCGGTCGATGGCGTTGCGGTGACGCAGGCCGGCGAGCCGCCGGCGGGCCTCGCTCCCGCCGCCGAACGCTACCGCAACCGCGCTCCGGCGCCGGTCATTGTCACGGTCGACCCCGGGCCACTGTTCTCGCTGCGCAATGTCGACATCGTGCCAGGTGCGCGCCGCGATCCGGCGGCGGTGATTCCCGACCCCGGCAAGGTCTCGGGCCTCGTGCCCGGCGCGCCCGCCACCTCGTCCTCGATCCGGGCCGCCCAGGCCGCGCTCGTCGATTATTGGCGCAGCAAGTCCCGCCCGCTCGCCAGGGTGGTCGAGGTTCGCCCTGTCGTTGATCATGCGGCGAAGACGATGGACGTCGCGCTCGTCGTCGATCCCGGTCCCGTCGCTGGCTTCGGCGACGTCTCGGTCACCGAGACCGGCGACATTCCGGCCGAGGTGATCCGCTCCTTCATCTATCTCGAGCCGGGCGAGCCCTATTCGCCGAAGGCGCTGACGGATACGCGCAAGTCGATCGCGACGATCCCCGCCGTCGGCTCGGTCCGCATCCGCGAAGGCACCACGCTCGACCAGGCCGGCAACCTGCCGATCTTCGTCGAGGTCAACGAGCGGCCCAAGCGCCTGCTCGGCTTCTCGGCCCGCTACTCGACCATCGATGGCCCGGCGGTGAAGACCTATTGGGAGCACCGCAATCTGTTCGGCGGGGCCGAGCGCCTGCGGCTCGAAGCCTCCGTCTTCTTCGCCCCGCGCATCGACGGCACCAAGGTCCAGCGCTTTGGTGATTTCGAGCCGACCGATCTTGGCGCCCGCTTCTCGGCGAGTTTCCTCAAGCCGGCGCTTGGCGGCAGCCGCAACGACCTGCTGATCGATGCCAGCGGCGTGCGCGAGCGCGTCGGTACCAATCGCTATGGTGGCTATACGGCGCGCTACGCCAACATCACCACCGCGATCCGCCATCGCTTCAGCGACGTCTTCTCGATCCAGGCCGGCATCGAGGCCGAACGCGGCCAGACCAGCGACGTGCTCGGCCAGGTCGATTACATGCTGCTCGGCGTGCCGCTGTCACTGCGCTACGATTCGACCGACAGCCAGCTCGATCCGACCCGCGGCATCAGGGTCGCCGCCTCGGTCACGCCCTACGCCGCCTTCGGCGATAGCGATGCCCCCTTCGTCCAGAGCAAGGCCTCGGTCTCCGGCTATTACGCCCTCGACGAGGATGCCCGCTACGTGCTCGCCGGCCGGATCGGGCTGGGTTCGATCGCCGGCGCTGCCCTCGACGAGGTGCCGGCGACGCGGCGCTTTTATGCCGGCGGCGGCGGCTCGGTGCGCGGCTATGCCTATCGCACGCTCTCGCCGCTCGGCCCGCTCAATCATCTGACCGGCGGGCGCAGCCTGTTCGAGGCCTCGGTCGAGGCCCGCATCAAGATCACCAACACGATCGGCATCGTGCCGTTCTTCGATGCCGGCATGGCTTTCGAGTCGCAGATCCCGAATTTCAAGGAGAAGATGCAGTACGCCGCTGGCCTCGGCCTGCGTTACTATACGCCGATCGGGCCGATCCGGGTCGACGTCGCAGCGCCGCTCAACCCGCGCAAGGGCGACAAGCCGGTCGCTCTCTATATCAGCATCGGGCAGGCCTTCTGATGGGCGCGCCCCGCATCTCGCGACTGCTCGCCGGTCTCGCGGCGCTGGTCATCGCGGCTACGCTGGTCGTCTTCACCGGTCTCGGCGGCTTTGCCCAGAATGCCGGCGATCGCGGCGTCATCGCCGATTTGATCTCCAAGGCGCTCACGACAGATGGCAGCCAGGTCTCGATCGGCGCCGTCGATGGGGCTCTCTCCTCCGACGCGACCATCCGCGACATCGTCATCTCCGACCGCGACGGCCCCTGGTTGAGGCTCGACCGGGCCCGGCTGGTCTGGACCCGTTCGGCGCTGCTGCTACGCCGGCTCGAGGTCAACCGGCTCGAGATCGGCAAGCTCGAAATCCTGCGCAAGCCGCTGCCTGATCCGGCCGCCGCAGCGGCACAGGCCAATGCCGGGCCGATTCTGCCCGAACTGCCGCTCAAGGTGATCATCGAGGCCTTCCAGCTCGGCGAGCTGGCGCTGGGTCCGACCGTGATCGGCGCGCCCGCGCGGCTTTCGGCGACTGGTGCGGCCCGCCTCGGCCCGCCGAACGAGGGGCTCGATTTCCGGCTTGCCGGGCGCCGCCTCGACATGGGCGGCACCCTGGACGTCAACCTGCGTTTCGTACCGCAATCGACGCAGCTCCAGCTCGCGGCCAAGCTCGACGAGCCGGCGGGCGGCCTGATCTCGACCATCGCCGACCTGCCGGACCGACCGCCGGTCAAGCTCGACCTCACCGGGGATGGCCCGCTCGACCGTTTCCGCGCAACGCTCGCCTTTGCCGCCGGCCCGACCATCGGCGCCAACGGCACCGCCGATCTCAGCCGCCAGGGCGCGGGCAGGCTGCTCCTGCTCGCGCTGGATTCACGCATTGCCGGCCTGATGCCACCGCCGGTCGCGCCGGTCTTCGAGGGCTCGACCCGGCTCGACGGCACTGTCGGGCTGCCCGATAGCGGCGCCGTTTCGGTCGACCAGATGACGCTGGTCTCGGCCTTGGCCCGGCTCGACGTCAGCGGGCGCTACGGCGCCGACAAGAATCTCGACTTCAAGATCACTGCGGCTGCCCGCCCCAATGCCGAGGGCCGCACCGTCGCCTCCGGCGCCGAGATCGCCAAGCTCGCCTTGGATGCGACGATCCAAGGCCCGGCTGCCGGTCCGCGCGTCAAAGCCAGCCTGCAGGCAGAGGGCGCGAGCGTTCCGGCCGGCAAGCTCGGCAAGCTCGATTTCACCTTCACTGCGACGCCGACCGGCGCTCTTAATGACCCGGCAACACGCACCGTGCTGATCTCCGACGGCGAGGCCTCAGGTGTAGCGCTCGCCGATCCCGGCCTCGCGCGCTTCATCGGCGACCGCCTGCGCTTCACCTTGCGCGGCACCGCCTCCGAAGGCGGGGGCGGCGAGTTCGAGACGTTGAAGCTCGCCTTCGGCGGGGCGGAGCTCGGCTATGCCGGTCGCCTTGATCCGGCTCGCATCCTCGGCAAGGTGCAGGCCCGGCTGCCGGACCTCTCCCGCCTCAGCACGCTCGCCGGCCGCACGCTCAAGGGTTCAGCCGCCGTCAGCGCAGATGTCGATGCCGAGCCGAAGAAGCGACTCTACGCCGTCAAGCTCGACGGCGGCGCCGAATCGCTGGCGCTCGGCCAGGAGGCGCTCGACCGCCTGCTTGCCGGCAAGCTCTCGCTCGGCGGCGAGATTCGGGTGCCCGGCAGCGGCGGCCTCATCGTCAACGGCCTGCGCATCGCCGGGACCCATGTCGCAGCGACGGCCGATGGTGCGCTCGGCGCGCAAGGCTCGAGCCTGCGCGCCCACATCGCGATCCCCGATCTGCGCCGGGCCGATCCGAAACTCTCGGGGCAGGGCGCCTTCGATGCGACGCTGACCGGCCCGCTCGACAAGCTCGACGCTGCGCTGAAGGCGGGAATCACCAATGCGACCGCCCTCGGCCGCCCGGTACCGCGCCTCGCTCTCGACGCGACTCTGCGCGATCTTCAGGGCGCCCTGTCCGGTGACGTAAAGCTTTCCGGCGAGGTCGACGGCCGGCCGGCGACCGGCACCTTGCGTTTCGCCAAGCGCGACCCCGGTGGCTGGGCGCTGCCGCAGCTCGACATCGCCATCGGCTCGGTCGCGCTGAATGGTGCGCTCGATCTGGACGCATCGAATCTGGCCGAGGGCAACCTTAAGCTCGTTGCACGCAATCTCGACGATCTCTCGGCGCTGGCGCTCGCCAAGCTCGGCGGCCGGATCGAGGCGGACGTGAAGCTGGCGCGTCCGACCGGCGGCCAGAATCTGGATCTGAAGGCCAGCGCCCAAAAGCTTGTTGCGCCTAGCCTTTCACTCGACCGGCTCGACGCGAATGTCACCATCGTCGATGCGCTGCGCAAGCCGCTGATCGACGGTACCATTCAGGTCGATCGCGCGGTCATTGCCGGCGAGCCGGTGAGCGCGATCCGCCTCGTCTCGAAGGGCGCCGCGGACGCCAGCGACATCAGCCTCGACGCCACGGCCCGCGGCTTCTCGCTCGCTTCGAAGGGGCGGCTCTCCGTCGCCGAGCCGCTGCGCTTCGATCTCGCCAGCTTCACTGCGACCCGCGATGGCCGCCGGATTGCGCTGACAAAGCCTGCGAGCTTCACCGCGATCGATGGCGGCGTCGCCATCCGCGATCTCGCCATTGCGCTCGACGGTGGCCGAATCACGCTCGACGGCGAGGCCGGCAAAGCGCTCGATCTGCGCTTTGCCGCGCAGAACGTGCCGCTCTCGGCCGCGCGGCTTGCTTCGCCGACGCTCGATCTCTCCGGCACGCTCGACGCCGAGGCGACGATCAAGGGTACGCCCGAGGCTCCGACCGGCCCGTGGCGTGTGCGCATCGCCCGCCTCGTCGCGCCGCAGACCCGCTCCGCCGGCCTGCCACCGATCGAGATATCAGGGCAGGGCGCGCTCAATGGCCGCCAGACCAGTCTCGACGCCAGCCTGAATGCCGGCCGCTTCGTCAACCTGACCGCGAAGGGTACAGCGCCGCTCGGCGGCGAGGGCGCACTCGATCTCTCCGTGCAGGGGCGGGCCGATGCGGCGCTCGCCAATACCCAGCTCGCCGCCGACGGCAGGCGATTGACCGGCCAGATGGCGCTCGACCTGCGCGCCGGTGGCACGCTCGCCGCGCCGCGCCTCTCCGGCGGCGCGACGCTCTCCGGCGGTAGCTTCAGCGATGCGCTTCAGGGCGTGAAGCTGACCGGGCTCGAAGCCCGCGTTGCGGCCAATGGGCCTGAACTCGTGATCGAGCGCTTCGCGGCGCAGACACCGGGCAACGGCACGCTCTCGGCCCGCGGCAATGTCAAACTCGATCCCGAGGCTGGCTTCCCCGGCACGATTCGCATCGAGGGCAAGCGGGCCCAACTCGTCGACAGCGGTCTCGTCAGGGCGGTCA
This sequence comes from Bosea sp. Tri-49, assembly GCF_003952665.1. Classification (NCBI taxonomy): domain Bacteria; kingdom Pseudomonadati; phylum Pseudomonadota; class Alphaproteobacteria; order Hyphomicrobiales; family Alloboseaceae; genus Allobosea; species Allobosea sp. Tri-49. The sequence goes on along the minus strand of NZ_CP017946.1, from coordinate 2,134,645 downwards.
CCGATCTCAATCTCGAGCTGGCGGGTCCACTGGCGCAGCGGCCGCGAATCGCCGGGCGCGTCGATGTCGCGACCATCGAGGTCTCGGTGCCGGACCGCCTGCCGTCGAGCTCGCGGCCGGTCGACGGCATCCGCCACGTCAATGCCAAGGGCCAGGCGGCGGCCCGACTCGCGGCCGAGCGCAAGGCGCGCGCGGCCGCGAGTCGAAAGGGCAGCCGTGCGCCGGCCTTCGACGCCGTGCTCGACATTACCGTCTCGGCGCCTGGGCGCGTCTTCATCCGCGGGCGTGGCATCGATGCCGAGCTCGGCGGCGACCTGCGCGTCGGCGGCACCTCTGCCGCGCCAGCGCTGACCGGCGGCTTCGATCTCCGGCGGGGGCGACTCAGTCTCGCCAGCCAGCGCCTCGACTTCAGCCGTGGCCGCATCACCTTCTCCGGCGACGTGATGCCGACGCTCGACTTCGTCGCCGAAACCCGTGCCGCCGACGTCACCGCGCGGATCATCATCTCCGGCGAGGCGTCGGCGCCGGAGTTCACCTTCTCGTCCTCGCCGGAGCTGCCGCCGGACGAGGTGCTCTCGCGCCTGCTCTTCGCCCGGGCCTCCGGCTCGCTCTCGCCTTTCCAGGCGCTGCAGCTCGCCCAGACCGCGGCGCAGTTCTCCGGTGCCGGCGGCGACGACGTCTTCGAGCGCATCCGTCGCTCGCTCGGCGTCGACAACCTCGATGTCCAGATGGGGCCGGGCGGCCCGACGGTCGGCGTCTCGCGCTCGCTCTCGGACAATGTCACGCTCGGTGTGAAGGCCGGTGCCAAGCCCGAGGACAGCGGCGTCTCCGTCGGCATCGACGTCACCCGCCGCCTGAAGCTCCAGGCCGAGACCAATGCCGACGGCAGTGCCGCGGTCGGCGTCGGAGCCGAGTGGGAATACTGACGTCCCGACTCAATCACTGAGATGACGCCGCAGATTCGCAGCCGGAATGGCCGATAGGCGGCTCTGGAAGCCCGCAAACGACCCTATGCGGTTAACGCTCTCTTAAGTTCGGCGGTCAAAGCGTGGCTCAGGTGCAACACCGGGGGGCAAAGCGGGCTCGGGGTGGGGACTGTGGCGTGATCGTGGTTGATCGGCGGCCGGGCATTCGTAATGGTGACTGTGCGGCGGGACGTTCCCGGTCGCTGTTTTTCGTCTTCGCCTCCGAACGGTTCGGGGACGCGGGCGAAAGACCGGGATAAGCGAGTTCGCCGGACAGGTCTCCTGGGGCTGCCGGTTAAGGAACGAGCCGACGCCCGAGGGTCTCGAAACTCTTTTGGAGGTTATCAAATGAAGCTCGTAAAGAGCCTCCTCCTCGGTTCCGCCGCCGGCATCGCCGCGGTTGCCGGGGCTCAGGCCGCCGACCTTCCCTCGCGGAAGGCCGCACCGGTCGAATACGTTCGCGTTTGCTCCGCCTATGGCGCGGGCTTCTTCTACATCCCGGGCACCGACACCTGCCTTCGCGTCGGTGGTCGTGTTCGCGCTGAGTACACGGTCGGTTCGCGCTACGGCGACGCCAACGACGGTTTCGGCACCCGCTCGCGCGGTCGTCTGAACGTCGACGCCCGCACCGCGACTGCCTACGGCACGCTGCGCACCTTCTTCCGCTATGAGCTGACCGTCAGCTCCGGCTTCTACAACAGCACCATCGGCGGCAACCAGGGCATCGTGTCCCCGGGCGCTGGTCGTTCGAACGCTGCTGTCGCTGCCGGTGGCCTGACCGCCAACTCGACCCAGTCGAACCTCGATCTGGCCTTCATCCAGTTCGGCCCGATCACCGCCGGTCGCGCTCAGTCGTTCTTCGACTTCTACGCGAACGACATCACCTTCTCGACGGTTCGTACGGCTGACTCGCGTCTGAACCTGTTGGCCTACACCGCCACCTTCGGCTCGGGCTTCTCGGCGACGATCTCGCTCGAAGACCGCATCACCGGCACCGGTGGTCGTGAGAACGGCGTTGTTGGCCCGGCCGGCGTCGGCCTGCTCGGCACGAACTTCCCCGATGTCGTCGCCTCGCTGCGCGTCGATCAGGGTTGGGGTTCGGCTCAGCTGTCGGGTGCTCTCACCCAGCGTAGCATCAACAATGCCGCGCTCGGCGTCCGGAACGAAGACGAGTGGGGCTATGCCATCCAGGGCGGCGTGAAGGTCAACCTGCCGATGCTTGCGGCTGGCGACTTCCTGTTCTTGCAGGCTGCCTATGCTGACGGCGCTCTCGGCTATCTCGGCTGGGGCGGCAGCTTCGGCTCGGGTCGCATCCTTGCGCAGAACGCTCAGCTCGGCATCGGCGACGTCAGCGTCGACGGTCTCGGCCGCGTCAACACCGCCTCTGGCTGGTCGGTTGTCGCTGCTCTGCGTCACTTCTGGACCCCGACCCTGCGGTCGGAGCTGGTCGCGTCGTACTCCGAGCTGAAGCTCGGCTACGTCCTGGCCAACCAGGCGGTCCCGGGCGTGGTTGCCCGTCCGCTTGATCCGAAGGAGCTGATCGTTGCTGGTAACCTGATCTGGTCGCCGGTTTCGGGTCTCGATATCGGTGTTGAGGTTCTCTACACCCGCACCGAGCTGAAGCAGGCCGTTCTGACCGGCAACGACGCCGGTGGCCGTGGTCCGGGCACGATCAAGTCCGACGACGCTTGGGCTGGCCGTCTCCGCATCCAGCGCGACTTCTGATCGATCACCTGATCGTTCAAGGAAAGCCCCGGGGAAACCCGGGGCTTTTTTCGTTTCCGATCTATCTCCCTGTCGTGGAAACCCCGTCTGTCCCTCACAAGGGCGAGGCGGCCTCTTGCTTGACTTGGGGCCGTGATGGGGCGTGATTGCAAGGGGCCGCGGGCGTCCGGATTCGGCGCGAGCGATCCTTGGGACGAGGCGGGAATTTCGGTATGGCGCGAAACGCCGGTTGGCTCTGGGGGCTTGTTCCACTGGCCTTGCTCTGGGCGTCAGCCAACGTCCTGAACACCGAAACCGTGCGCCGGGACATCGAAGCCAGGGCGCTTGCAGCAAACGCGGTGGCGGGGGCCGCCTCTGGCGCACGTGGCGTTTTGGTTCGGGTCAGCGGCCGGGACGTCTATCTCGACGGCGAGGCGGTCACGGCCGACGGCGCCAGCAAGGCGCTGGCTCAGCTACAATCGGAATTCGGTGTCCGGCGCGTGCTCGGCGGGCTCACGCAGGTCATCGCGCAAAAGCCCTATAGCTGGTCGGCGACACGGCAGGCCAATCTCGTGACACTGTCCGGCTTCGTGCCGGACGAGGCGATTGCCACGGCGAGCGTGTCTGCGGCCCGGGCGCTTGGCCCTGAGCTGCGGGTCGATGACCAGCAGAAGGTCGCTTTCGGTGCGCCGCCCGGCTTCGCCGAGCTCGCCGGCAGCCTGATGCGCGATCTCGGGCAGCTCTCCGCAGGCAAGGTCGCGCTGGACGATACGCGCTATTGCGTCGAGGGCACTGCTGCGACACCGCAGAATTTCCTGGCACTGCGCGAGAGCGCTTCCACCGCTGCTCAGAAGGGCTTCACGCGCGTCGACTGCGCGCTGAGCCCACCGACAATGGCCCCCTATCGCTGGAGCGCCGAGAAGAGCGCGTCCGGCTCGGTCACGGTCGCGGGGTACTATCCATCCGATCCGGCACGCCGCGAGATTGCAGCACTGCTCGCTCGCGCTTTCCCGACCGTCGGCGCGGTGACCGATCGCATGCTGCCGGCCGCCGGAGAGCCGGCGGCTTTCGCCACCAAGGTGACGCGCGCCGTCGCCGATCTCGCCCGCCTGCGCAGCGGCAAGGTCGAGATCGAAGGCGGCGCCTACCGCATCTCGGGGCAGGGTCCGGAGAATTACGAGGCCTGCGAGGCCCTGAAGTTGAATATCGCGCAGGGCGACGGTCCCGATTCGGTCGCGCTTGCCAGCATCGTCTGCCCGTTGGTCCCATCGCCGGCGCCGACGCCTGCCCCGGTGCCGCCCGCCGGCTCGGGCGCCCTGCGGCAACCGACGCCGGTCGATCCCGCTCCCGCCGCACCGAGCGCGGCCGCCGCGACCGAGCCGCCGTCTTTGCCGCAGCCTGCGCCGCCCGTTGCGGCGGGCTACGGTTTCACCGCCTCGATCGACAAATCCGGGGGCTATCTCAACGGCCACCTGCCCGATGCCGCGGCCAAGGACGCGATCGCGGCGCTGATCGAGGCGTCGCCGCTGCGTGGGCGCGTCAATGACGAGACCGAGATCCGGCCGGCGGCGCCGACCGGCTTCGGCGTCGCGGCGCGCGGGGTGGTGCAGGATCTGCTGCGGCTCGATCTCGGTTCGGCCAGCGTGGTCGATCGGGAGGTCAATGTTCGCGGGCTGACCTGCCGCGCCCTGGTCCGCGACGAGGTCGAGACCGATCTTGCGAGCGGCTTGCCGCAGGGCTTTTCCGGCAAGGCCGAGATCAGCATGCGCCAGACCGGTTGCGTCATCGACCCGGCAAGTACCTGCCAGAACGAGCTCGATGCGCTGACGCAGCGCTACTACGTCATCTTTGCCCTGGGGACTGGGGTCACGACTCTCGATCCCGTAACCGAGCGGGCCATGACCGAGGCCGCCGCCATCCTGAAACAGTGCCCGAGCACGCGCGTGACCATCGAAGGGCACAGCAATTTCGATGGCGAGCGCAGCGGCTTCAACAATCTCGATTTGTCGAACCGGCGGGCGCAGCGTGTCCGCGAAGAGCTGATCCGCCGCGGTGTCGCCGCGGCGCAGCTCGAGGTCAAGGGCTACGGGACCGATCGGCCGCTGGTTGCCCCGACCGACCCGGAGGCGCGGATCAAGAACCGCCGCGTCCAGTTCACCGTGGCGAAATAGGAGGGCGGCGATGCTCTATCTCGCGACCCAGTTCGCCTGGTTCCTCTTCGCCGCCTTCGCGGTCGGCCTCGTCTTCGGCTGGCTCAGCGGGAGAGGCGGCCCGCGCGGCCCTGTTGCCGGCCTTGCGATCCTCTGGGCCGGGCTCGCAGCGCTGGTCTGGTTCCGGCTGGTCAACGACCAGGCGGCGTTCTGGATCGAGACGGCACTGCTCTACCTGCTCGCTTATGCCGCCGGCTGTCTGATCGGCAGCCTGTTCGCCAGCGAAGGCGAGGCGCTTCCGGCGCTCGCCGCGCCTGCGCCACGCCTTGCTCTGCCCCAGCCAGCCCCGGCGCTTCCGGCGCCGTCCAAGCAGGTAGTTACCGCCAGCGCGCACGAGACTGAGCCCGCTCCGATGCCCAAGGTCGAGGGTGAAGATGGGCTCGCCGGCAAGCGCCCGGCCGGTCTGCCTGCGGCCCGCGGCACTGCCGATAACCTCAAGCTGATCAAGGGCATAGGCCCGCAGAACGAGGGGCGCCTGCAGGTGCTCGGCATCTGGCATTTCAGCCAGATTGCCGCCTGGACGCCGGAGAACGTCGAATGGGTCGGCGCCTATCTCGCCTTTCCTGGGCGTATCGAGCGCGAGGAATGGGTGAAGCAGGCCGCAGCCCTTGCGGGACCGGCGGCTGACGCGCCAGCTCCGGTTTCCGCCGCGGCGCTCGAAGGCAAACGGCCGGCCAATCTCCTGCCGGCGGCCCGTGGCGGCAAGCCGGATGATCTCGGCCTGATCGACGGCGTCGGACCGGCAATCGCCGAGAAGCTGAACGGTCTCGGCATCTGGCATTTCGACCAGATCGCGGCGCTCGGCCCGGAGGAACTGCGCTTCCTGGCTCACCACACCGACACCCTGGAGCGTGATGCCGCGGAGCGATGGCAGGCCGAGGCGAAAATTCTTGCCGCCGGCGGCCAGACTGAGCATTCGCGCGCCGCAAAGGGCAGGCGCGGCAAGCGAAAGCGCTGAACGGCCGCGGAGCGCTGGGTATCGCCAGGCGCTACCCGAACGAGGCTTCCAGCATAGTGAGGTAGTCAGCGGCGCTCGCCGGCCGCGCATTGGTCGCGCTCGAATGGTCCTGCGTCGCCGCTTCCGAGATGGCAGGCAGGACCTCGCGCGGCAGGCCCATCTGCGCGAGTGTCCCCGGCAGGCCGAGGCGTTGCGTCAACCCGGCGATCCAGCCGGCGAGATCGGCATCGGCGGGCAATCCGAGCACCCGGCGGATCTCGGCGTATTTCGCAGAGGCGGCCGATTCGTTGAAGCGCAGCACTGCCGGCAGCAGCACGGCGTTGAGCGTGCCGTGATGCAGCGAGACCTGTTTCAGGCCGCCGAGCGGGTGTGAGAGAGCGTGGACGGCACCGAGACCCTTCTGGAAGGTGAGGCCGCCCTGCAGGGCGGCCATCAGCATCTCCTTGCGGGCCTCGCGGTCGGAGCCATCGGCGGTGGCGCGCTCGATATGGCCGGCAGCGCGCTTCAGTCCGTCGAGCGCGATCGCTTCGGCCGGCGGGTTCTCGCGTGGGCTGAGATAGGTCTCGATGCAGTGGGTGAGGGCGTCCATGCCGGTGGCGGCGGTCAGCCCTGCCGGGAGGCCGAGCGTCAGCTCGGGATCGCAGATGGCGAGCTTGGGGATCAGGTAGGGCGAGATGAAGCCGAGCTTGCGACCGTCCTTCAGCGTGATCAGCGCGGCGCGGCCGACCTCGCTGCCGGTGCCGGCGGTGGTCGGGACGGCGATCACCGGTGCAACCCTGCTCGTAACCTTCGGAATACCGCCAAGGATCGCGGCATAGGTCTCTAGCGGCCCGTCATGGCTGGCGAGCAGGGCGACGCCCTTGGCGAGGTCGATCGGCGAGCCGCCGCCGATGGCGACCAGACCGTCGCAGCCATGCTCGCGATAGAGCGCGACCGCAGCCTCGACGGCTTCCTCGGTCGGATTGGTCGGGGTATCCACGAAGAGCGGCGCACTACCCAGTAGCGGCGAGGCGGCACGCAGCCGATTGATCAGGTCGGTCGCTGCCAGGCCGCGATCGGCGACGATCAACGGTCGCGTGATCTTCAGATCGGTCAGGCTCGGTGCGATAGCCTTGAGCTCGCCGAAGCCGAACTGGATCGTCGTCAGATAGGAAATCGTCGCCATGGTCCTCCCCCGCGCCCGTTCAGCTCTCGGGCCGGGCAGGAGTCTTTTCGCCCGTCCGCGCCACCGGCGCCAGCCCCAGAGCCCCGACCCCGACGCAGAACAGCCCGACCAGCATCGCGATGAACGCATTGCGGCGCCGGGTCCCGGCCGAGCGGATATGGGAAAGGAGCACGCGGCCATCGAGCGAGGCCTCGTAGATCCGGCGCGAGAGCGGGTCGATCAGGAAGCGTACCGTGCCGCGCTTCAGATCCTCGATCTCCGGGATCAGAAGCTTGCGAACCGGCGAGACCTCCGCGCTGTCGTTGCCGGGCAAGGCGACCTTGAGGCGCTGGGTGAAGTAGTTGTCGGGGTTCCTGCCGCTGCCCTGGACGAGGACGCGGCGGACCGGCAGCGGCGCCTCGATCTCAACGGTAACGAGGCTGTCGCGGCCGACCGGGAGAGCGCCATAGCCCAACACGAGGAAGACCAGGCCGATGACGGCAACACCTGTCCACCAGAGCGGTCCGGTTTCCGCATTCTCAGCCGCCATGGGCTTCGCCGGCTCCCTGCCGCTCGCGCCAGTAGCGTAGGGCCAGTGGCCAAAGATGCCAGGCAACGCTGCCGAGCAGGGCAAAGCCGAACAGCATCGAGCGATGCGCAGCGCTGGTCAGCGTCTCGGCGGTGGCGTCATAGGCAAGGAAGGTCTTGCCGCGCGAGGTCGCCTCGTAGACCAGCTGCCGACCGGGATCGACGAGGAAGCGGACCTGCTGGCCGGAGTCGAGCCGGTCGATGCCGTCGACCCAGAGGCCGCGAGCTGGCCGATAAAGCCGCTGGTAGTTGATCTGCTGGTTGCTGCCGATCGCGACGAGCCACAGGTCCTGGGTCCGGTAGGTGCTCGAACCGCGGCCCGAGCTGACGCGCATCAGAGGTGCGCTGTAATTGATGGAGCCGACATGGTCGGCGACCAGGAGATCGCCGCGCGCCAGCGGCAGGGTGCGCAAGCCGGCGATGAGCAGCCAGAGGCCGAGGACGAGGGAAATGGCGGCGCCGAGCCAGCTCCAGAAATCGGGCGGTTTTTCAGCCTCGGCCATCGCTCCTCCGCGTCAGTTCTGCTCGACGGTAACACGCTCCTTGGCGTTCTCAGAGGCCGAGTTGCCCGCGCGCCGTTCGAGCACGAGCAAGGCGAGCCCGGCGGCGATGATCAGGGCGGAACCGAACAGCATCGCGGGCTTGGGCCAATCGCCGAAGACGAACCAGCCGAAGACCAGCGCCCAGACGATCAGCGTGTACTGATAGGGCACCACGACCGAGGCTTCCGCCAGCTTAAGCGAGCGCGTCACGCAGAGATGCGCGACCATGGCGACGATGCCAAGCAGGCCGAGCAGGCCGATATCGACCAGGCTCGGTGTGACCCAGCCGAAGGGCAGGAGCAGCAAGCCCATCACCAGCGCACCGAATGTCTGCCAGAAGACCAATGTGACGTCGGGCGTGCCGCGCAATTGCCGGCCGATGATCATCATCGCGGCAAAGGAGAAGCTGCCGATCAGCGCGATGATCGCCGGCAGGGACAGGCTCTCACTCGACGGGTTGAGCGCGATCGCCACGCCGACGAAGCCGGCGACCACGGCGAGCCAGCGCCCGGCATCGACGCGCTCGCCAAGCAATAGCGCCGCCAGCACCACCGCCCAGACGGGCGCCGCCAGCCAGAGCGTCATCGTATCGGCGAGCGGCAGATAGGACACCGCCCAGTAGAACAGCGCGACCTCGCAGGAGCCGAGCGTGACGCGCAGCAGCTGTAGACCAGGCCGCTCGGGCCGCAGCGTACGGCTGAGGCCCTGCTTCACCACGAAGGGGGTGATCGCCAGCAGGGCGACGCCAGAGCGCAGCAGCAGGATCTGGCCGACCGTATAGGTCGCGACCAGCCATTTCCCCATCACGTCGTTGAGCGAGAACAGCAGGATGCCGAGCAGCATCATCAGGATGCCGGCGAGGGTGGCGTTTCGGGAGGGCATGACCGGGCGAACGGAGCGGGAAGGGCGATCCTCATGACCCGTCGTGCGCGCAAGGGCAAGCCCGGCACACGCAAGGGGGAGGGTGCATAGCTGTGACTCATAATTTTCGTATTGACTTAATTAAGTAAATGACTAAATAAAAGAATATGGATCGCTTCACCGCCCTTGCCGACCCGACCCGCCGCCACATCGTCGAGATGCTGGGCCAGCGCGCCATGGCGGCGGGCGAGATCACGGCCCAGTTCGGCATGAGCGCGCCGGCGATCTCGCAGCATCTCAAGGTGTTGAAGGAGGCGGGACTGGTGAGCGTCGAGGTCAGTGGCCAGCGGCGGATCTACCGGCTCGATCCCGAGGGCCTCGATGCCTTCGAGGATTGGGTCAAGCAGGTGCGCGGCTTCTGGAATGCCGGGCTCGACCGCCTGGAACGAGAACTGGCGAAGCCCGAAGACGCATAGAGCATGCAGCGAAAAGTGGGAACCGGTTTTCGCTTGAAGCATGTTCTAAACTTTTGGAATCGATCACGTTCTCCGCATTTGGTGGGACCACCAAATGCGGCGTGATCTGAGGAGAGCAGTCATGAACGAGTATGGCGTGGTCCTGGAGAGCGGTGCTGTCCGCTTCGAACGCCTTTTGCCTGGCCCGGTCGAACGGGTCTGGTCCTATCTCACCGACTCCGACAAGCGCGGCACCTGGCTGGCTTCGGGCCAACTCGAGCCACGCGTCGGCGGCACGGTCGATCTCCTGTTCAAGCATTCGCAGATCACCAGCGAGCGGCCGCCGGAGCGCTATCGCGAGATGAACGACAATGGCTGGCCCTCCAAGGGAACCGTGACGCGCTACGAGCCGATGACTGCGCTGGCGATGACCTGGCCGGGCGAGGGCGAGGCCAGCTCGGAGGTGACCTTCGAACTCACGCCCGAAGGCGACAAGGTCAGGCTGGTGCTGACCCATCGCAAGCTCGCCGGCAAGGCGGAGATGACCGATGTCTCCGGCGGCTGGCACGCCCATCTCGGCATCCTCGAAGACAAGCTCGCCGGGGATCCACCGCGTGGCTTCTGGTCGAAGATCGCAGCGCTCGAGGCGGAATATGCCAAGCGCTTCGCCGATCTGCCGGCTTGAATGGCCAGTCTGCTGTGATTTCCAAGCGAGGAGAGAGCTGCTCTCCCCCTCGTGACTTGGTGGGCAGGTGCCAAATCGACTAAACATACTCCGTTGCAACGGAGTATGTCCGTCATGCTGATCAAGCGCCGCGCCGGCTGGGAAATTCCCGAGAGCCAGGCGACATCCGAGGCCGTCTTCCTGAACAGGCGGCAATGGCTCGCCGGCGGTGTCGGCCTGATAGCCGGCGCTGCGCTGCCACAAGCCGCGATGGCGCAAGGGGCCGATCCGACGCTTGACCTCTACCCGGCCAAGCGCAACGCGGCCTACACGCTCGACCGCCCGGTGACCGACGAGGAGCTGGCGGCGAACTACAATAATTTCTACGAATTCGGCACCTCGAAGGAAGTGGCCGCCGCATCGAAGCGGCTGGTCACGCGGCCCTGGACGATCGCGATCGACGGGCTGGTCGAGAAGCCGTTTGAGATCGGCATCGACGACCTCATCCGGAAGGTCACGCTGGAGGAGCGGCTTTATCGCTTCCGCTGCGTCGAGGCCTGGTCGATGGCGGTGCCGTGGACGGGCTTCACGCTGAAGAGCCTGGTCGCGCTGGCCAAGCCTCTCTCGGGGGCGAAATACGTCCAGATGCAGACCTTCATGAACCCGCGGGTCGCGCCGGGCCAGTCGCAGCGCTGGTATCCCTGGCCCTATACCGAGGGGCTGACGATCGCCGAGGCGACCAACGACATGACGCTGATGGTGACCGGCATCTACGGCAAGCCGCTCCCAACACAGCACGGCGCGCCGCTGCGGCTGATCACGCCGTGGAAGTATGGCTTCAAATCGGTCAAATCGATCAGCAAGATCAGCTTCGTCGCCGAGCGGCCGAAAACCTTCTGGGAAGGGCTGCAGGCCTCCGAATACGGCTTCTGGGCCAATGTGAACCCGGAAGTCTCGCATCCGCGCTGGAGCCAGGCGAGCGAGCAGGTGCTGGGCTCGCGCGACCGCAAGCCGACCCTGCTGTTCAACGGCTATGCCGAGCAGGTGGCGGATCTCTATAAGGGACTGGAGAAGGAACGGCTCTGGGCTTGAGCTGACTCAATCGAGCCGGTCACCCCGGCGCAGCTTCGTTGGGGGCGACTGGTGCCAATAGCTGGCAGGAAACGGGTGCCCTGGAGCTCGCATCTGCGCTAGCCTCCGACCCATGCAGAACATCTGTCTCTTCACCACCGCGATCGGTTCCTGCGCTCTGGTCTGGCAGGACGAGCGCATCATCGCGGCGCAGTTGCCCGAACGAGACGAGGACGCGGCCCGGCGGCGCCTTGCGAAGCGCTTTCCCGAGGCGGTCGAGGCCGTGCCTCCGCCTTTCGTGCAGCAGGCGATCGACGACGTCGTCGCCCTGCTCGCCGGCGAACGGCGCGATCTCGCGCATCTGCCGATCGATCTTTCGGCAACGCCCGAGTTCAACCGCCGCGTCTACGCCGTCGCCTTGGCGATCCCGCCCGGCGAGACGCTGACCTATGGCGAGGTCGCGGCGCGCATCGGTGAACCCGGCGCGGCGCGCGCCGTTGGCGTGGCGCTTGGCCAGAACCCGATCCCGATCATCGTGCCGTGCCATCGCGTGCTCGCCGCGGGCGGCAAGACCGGCGGCTTCTCGGCCGATGGCGGCGTCGAGACCAAGCTGAAGATCCTGACGATCGAAAAGGCGCGCACCAGCGCCGAGCCGTCTCTGTTCGACGCCCTGCCGCTGCAGGCAAGGCAGCGATAGGGAGCGCGCCTGCTCAGGCCGCCTGCTTCTCAGCCTTCGCGATCAGCCTGCCGATGCGGCGGACCATGTCCTTGCTGCCGAGCAGGGGCGCATGGCCCTGGCCCGGCGCGGTGAAGGTCTCGCAGCGTGGATGGCGCTGCCCCATCTCCGCCAATGTCTTCTCCGCCAGCAGGTCGGAATTCTCGCCGCGGATGGCCAGCACTGGGACATGGTTCAGCGCCGCGAAATAGGGCCAGAGCTCGGGCAGCGGCGCTTCCAGGTCGAGCTCTTCCAGCGTCTTGAGCAGGCGTGGATCGTAATCCGGCAAGAGCGCGCCGTTGCGCTCGGTCCAGGTCCGGCGCGCCATGATCTCCCATTCGACCTCGCCGAAGAGCGGGAATTGCTGGTCCGATAGCCGCTTCAGGATCTCGGCGCCCTCGGCAAAGCTGCGCGGTGTCGGCAGCTTGCCGACATAGCCGCGGATGCGCAGGAGCCCGCGCGCGTCGATCACCGGCCCGACATCGTTCAGCACCACGCCGCGGATCGCCGCGGGTCGCGCGGCCCCCAGCGCCATGGTCAAAAGCCCGCCGCGCGAGGTGCCGACGAAGACGGCCTCCTCGACGCCGGTGGCGGCGAGCATCTGCATGAGATCGTCGAGCTCGACGCGGATGTCGTAGTCGTGCCAGTCCTTGGCGTAGTCGGAACGGCCGCGGCCGCGATAATCGAGCGCCAGCACGCGCCTCGGCCCGTCCTCCGAGAGTGCGACGGCGAGCTCGTGGAAGTCGGCCGAGGTCCGCGCCAGTCCGGCGAGGCAGACGATCGGCAGCAGGCAAGCGGCTTGCGGCCCGTATTCGCGAACATGCAGCTTCAGCCCGTCGCGGGCGCTGATGAACAGGGAGCGGAAGCCGGTATCGGAATTCATGCGGGGACTCAGGGGGGCAAAGGCGGGCACTGCGCACCTAACCATGGCCGCGACCGACACGAAAGCCGCCGCGAGGCTAGCCCCGTGACTATGCCAGCCTGCATAGCGAGCCTTGCAGGAGCTCGCATGGACAATGCCCCTACGGCATGTGCTGGGTTGGCTATGCATCACGATCAGTGGCGAGCGGCGACATGACGGACAAGCGGGTCTGCTTCGATTTCGAGGTGGTCTTCTCCAATGGCGGAGGCATCCAGGGGCAGGATTTTCGTCTCGACATCGACGGCGACGACATCGCCGACGACGAGCTCGCCGCTTACATCATTCGGGACCTGCGCCTGCTAATGGTCGGCGAGATCCGCATCCTCAACAAGTTGATCATCGAGGAGCGCCACAAGCGGGCGTCGCAGTCGCAGGATGCGGTGGTGCAAGGCCTCGACGGCCTTTTCGTCGACCTCAGCCATACGATCGAATCGGGGATGATCACCTATAAGGGCCTGCCCGCGCCGCTGATCTGCGATCATCTTTCCCGGATCAAGTCGCGCGAGATCTATGCGGAGGGCACCGAGTTCCAGATCGGCCGCATCGACATGGTCGCCAATACCGGCACCTATATCGACATGCCCTTCCATCGCTATGCCACCGGCCACGATCTGGCAGGGTTGCAGCTGCGGCGCGTCGCGGACCTGCCCGCCGTTGTGATCCGGGTCGAAGGCGCGGCGGAACGGGCGATCGACTGGCACCATTTCGTCCCAGCCGCTTGCAGCGGCCATGCCGTGCTCGTGCACACCGGTTGGGATCGGCACTGGGGCACGGACGCCTATTTCGAAGGGCATCCCTTCCTGACCGAGAAGGCGGCCCTCTATCTGCGGGACCAGGGCGCCGTGCTCGTCGGGATCGATTCGCTCAACATCGACGACACCCGCGGCGGGACGCGGCCGGTCCACTCCGTCCTGCTCGGCGCCGATATCCCGATCGTGGAGCATCTGACCGGGCTCTCGCAGCTGCCTGCTTCCGGCTTCCGCTTCTCCGCCGTTCCGCCGAAAATCAAGGGCATGGGCACCTTCCCGGTACGCGCGCATGCCAGGCTGATCGCGGAATAGAAGCAGCGCAGCGGGCCGGCGCTCAGTCGCGCTTGCCGCCGCGCTTCAGATCGTAGTCGATCATGTAGGCGGTGCGCTGGTTGAGGCGCTGGCGGTAGACCTGCAGGTTCTCCATCACCCGCTGCACATAATTGCGCGTCTCGGTGAAGGAGATGCGCTCGACCCAGTCGACCGCGTCGACTTCGTTCGAACGCGGGTCGCCATAGGCGGTGATCCACTTCTTCACATTGCCCGAGCCGGCATTATAGGCGGCGAAGGTCAGGATATAGGAACCGCGCCAGTCGCCGAGCAGGTCGTTGAGATGGGCCGCGCCCATCTTCGCCGAATAGAGCGGGTCCTTGGTCAGCCGGTCGAGCTCGAAGGGAAACTGCGCCCGTCGCGCCGTCTCGCGCGCCGTCGCCGGCATCATCTGCATCAGCCCGAGTGCGCCTGCATGCGAGACCGCGGCCGGGTCGAAGGCGCTTTCCTGCCGGGCGATGGCGTGGACGATGGCGCGCTCCATCGGATCGCCCACCGACGGGAAGTCCGGCACGCCGAAGGTTGGGAAGGCGGCCTCGTCGAGCGGGAACCCACGCTGCAGAGCGATCTTGCCGATGGTGAGCAGGGTCTTGGCGTCGCCGCGCTGGCGGGCGATGTCGGCGATGGCTTCCAGTGCAGCGGTATCGTGCAGGCGCTGCGACAGGTCGATCAGCAACTGGCCGGCGAGATCGGGCGCCTCGATCGCATAGAGCAGCTTGGCTGCCTTGAAGCCGGGCAGATGCGCCAGCGGCGCCGCCATGGTGCGCCGGACTGGCAGTTCGGTGAGGCCGAGCCGGGCGCGGGCGAGCTGGCCGTAATAGGCGATTGGGTGCTCGGCAGCCCGGGCATAGAAGGCCTTCGCCTCCTCCGTCTTGTTGAGCGCGTCGGCGGCGCGGCCCTGCCAATAGGTGGCGCGCGCCACCGAGATCGGCGTCTCCGCGACCTTGGCGGCCTCGGCGAAATGCTTTGCCGCCCGCTCGGCGTCCTTTTCGAAGCGCAGGGCGATCCAGCCGGCATGCCATTCGGCGTCGATGCGCTCGGCGGTGTCCTCGGCGCCATGGCCGGAGGCGACCGCATAGGCGCCCTTGGCGTCGCCCTCGTCGAGCAGCTTGCGGGCGATCAGCCGGCGCTCTTCCCACCAGCCATCGCCGTCGCCGAGCAAAGCGGGGTCGCGCGGCACCTCGGCGATCGCCTTGGCGGCATCGGCCGGCTTGCCGGAGCGGCGCGCCTGCTGTGCCTGCAGGAAAGCGAAAGAGATGTCCTTCTTTAAGGGCGCCGGCACGGCGTCGATCTGCTTCTGCGCGATTGGGCCCTTGGCCTTCGCGCTGGCGAGCCGGACCTTGGCCAGCGCGACATAGTCCTGCGAGACGCGGGCGGCATTGCGCAACGCCTCCTCGCTCTTTCCGGCGAAGAGATAGCGCTCGGTGCGCAGGCGATGATCGGCGGTGGTGAGCTTGTCGCCGAAATTGTCGAGGACGATCTTCTCGAGCCCGGCGCCGAGATGATCCTTGAGCCAGGTCCGGCGGGCAAGCGCCAGCGCCTCGTCCTGGCGGCCCTCGGCAGCCAGCGCACGGGCAAGCGCGATGCGTCCGGCCGGGCTGATCGGCTCGCGGCCATGAAAGAAGGCGCGCACGGTCTCGGAGCTGCGCCGGTCGGTGACCAGCGCTGCTTCGGCCCGCCGGCGGAACGGCGTCGTGCCGGGATAGTTCGGGAAGGCGTCGAGGAATTCGGCGATGCGCTCGAAGCTCACGACATTGGACAGGCTGCGCAGCGCCACCCATTCCAACATGCCGCGCACGGCCTTGTCGTCGATGCGCCGGGCGATGGCGTCGCCATCCTCCAGCTTGCCGGCGCGATAGGCCGCGACCACTTTCCTTAGCGGTTCGAGATCGATGCGCTCCTCCGGCCGGGCGATCGCGGCCGGTGGCACAGGCGATGCGGGCGGCTCGGTCTGTGGCGCGAGCGATGCGGTCACGCCGACATCGACACTCGCATTGACGCTGGCCAGGCGCTCTTCCTGCAACGGATGCGAGCCGTCAGGGCCCGCTGAGCAGGGTCCGACAGCCACCAGAATGAGCGTCAGGCCGGTTCCAAAGAACCGTCGGCCCGGCGATAGCGCCATCAAGGGGGCCCCCCTAGCGCGCTTTCCGTTCGACCGGGACGGTCGAACGAAAGAAATCGCGCAACTGTACAAGTTGGAGCATGTTCTGATCGCAAAAGTGGATTCCACTTTTGCGGAACATGCTCCGGCAAGCCGGATCGTAGCAGTAGGCCATGCTCCGGGATGGAGCTTTATGAAGTCCTAACCATGCCGCCACGATTTTTGATGGGTTGCCGGCTTTGCGGACTGCAGCTGAAAGGCTATGTCTGTCGCCCGTTTCACGCCGAACTTTGTCGTTTTCAGGACCGTCCATGACCAAGCATGCGCCACTCACCGGTTCGATGCCCGCGCTGGTGACGCCATTCAAGGGCGGCAAGATCGACGAGGCGACGCTGCGCGCCCTCGTCGACTGGCAGATCGAGAACGGTTCCACCGCGCTGGTTCCGGTGGGCACCACCGGCGAGAGCCCGACGCTCAGCCATGAGGAGCACGGCCACGTCACCGAGATCGTGCTCGACCAGGCCAAGGGCAGGGTGCCGGTGATTGCCGGCGCCGGCTCGAACAACACCATCGAGGCGATCTCGCTTGCGAAGCACGCCGAGAAGGCTGGCGCACAGGCCGTGCTCGTGGTCACGCCCTACTACAACAAGCCGACCCAGGAGGGCATGTACCAGCACTTCAAGGCGGTGAACGATGCGATCGGCATCCCGATCATCATCTACAACATCCCGCCGCGCTCGGTGGTCGACATGTCGGTCGAGACCATGGCGCGGCTCTATGAGCTGAAGAACATCGCCGGGGTGAAGGACGCGACCGCCAACCTTGCCCGCGTCTCGCAGCAGCGCCATGTGCTCGGCCCCGACTTCATCCAGCTCTCGGGCGAGGACATGACGGCGCTGGCCTATATGGCTGCCGGCGGCCATGGCTGCATCTCGGTCGTCGCCAATGTCGCGCCCAAGCTCTGCGCCGATCTGATGACCTGCGCCCTCAAGGGCGACTACGCCGGAGCCCTGAAGATCCAGGACCGGCTGGTGCCGCTGCATGACGCCATCTTCAAGGAGCCAGGCCTTGCCGGCGCCAAGCACGGGTTGAAGCGCCTCGGCCGGATCGAGGAAGAACTCCGCCTGCCGCTGATGCCGGTTACGGCGGCGACTGGCGATGTCATCCGCAGCGCCATGGTTCACGCCGGCCTGTTGAATGCTTAAGTGAGGTGATCGGCGGCGCGGCCTCGCGATCGCCGGTTGCCGGAGAGTTTCGATGAGCAAGCCAGATCCAGAGCGCTACAAGCTCGCGGCCGATAACCGCAAGGCGCGCTACAACTATGCCATCACCGAGACCTTGGAAGCCGGCATCGCCCTGCAGGGCACCGAGATCAAGTCGCTGCGCGGCGGCCGGGCGACGATCGGCGAGAGCTACGCCGGGCCGATGGGCACCGAGCTCTTCCTGTTCAATGCCCATATCCCGGAATATCTCGAAGCCAACCGCTTCAACCATGATGTCCGTCGGCCGCGGAAGCTCCTGTTGCATCGCCGCCAGATCGACAAGCTGATGGGCGCGATCCAGCGCGAGGGCTACACCGTCATCCCGCTCAAGGTCTATTTCAACGACAAGGGCCGGGCGAAGGTCGAGCTCGGCCTTGGCAAGGGCAAGAAGCTGCACGACAAGCGCGAGACCGAGAAGGCCCGCGACTGGAATCGCGACAAGGCGCGGATTCTGAAGACCGGCGCATAGCGCGCCAAAAGCCTGAGCCTATTCGGTAAGCTCGTTGGGCTCGACGAAGCTTCCGTCCGGTGCCGGATGCGGCAGCGACCAGCCGAAATAGACCTCGACCTCGACGATCTTGCCATTACGGATCGTCAGGATCTCGGTATTGCGGAATCCCTTGCCGCCAACGCCTTCGCCATCATAGGTGACGAAGACCGTCTCGCCGATCGGGATGAGGTGCTTGATCGTGCAGGAACGGATGCGCTCGCTGTTCGGCCAGCAGCGCTCGAAATAGGTCTCGCGATCGAGCCGATTGTCGAGCGGGCTGCTGAAATGGAAATCCTCGGCGATGAGGGCTTCGAGCGCGGCCCGGTCCTTGTCGACATAAGCCTGGTAGCAGGCGCGCGCTATATCGCTCGCATCATGCGGCATGAACTTCCTCGTTTCCCCGTCACGTCACAACCGTAACGGGGAAAGTCGAGGCAAGTTCCCTAGCGTCAGCCCATCGCCTTCTTGAAGTTCTCGTTCGCCTTGTCCCAATTCACCGTCTTCCACCAGGCGGCGAGGTATTCCGGCCGGCGGTTCTGGTATTTGAGATAGTAGGCGTGTTCCCAGACATCGATACCGAGCACTGCCTTGGCGCCAAGCTCGAGCGGCGTGTCCTGGTTCGCCGTCGAGATGATCGCGAGCTTCTTGTCCTTGTCGACCACGAGCCAGGCCCAGCCCGAGCCGAAGCGCGTCGCGCCGGCCTGGTTGACCTTCTGGACCAGTTCGAGCGTCGAGCCGAAGGCGCCGTCGATCGCGCTCTTCAGCTCGGCCCCGGGCTGCTGCGCCCCGCCGGGCGTCATCAGCTCCCAGAAGAAGCTGTGGTTCCAGTGGCCGCCGACATTGTTGCGCACGGCGGTGCGGACATTGTCGGGGGCTGCGCTGAGATCGGCGAGCACCGTCTCGATCGGCGTGGTGCGCAAGGCCTCCCATTGGCCGGCCGCGGCGTTGGCGCCGTTCACATAGGCCTGGTGGTGCAGCGAGTGGTGGATGCGCATGGTCTGCGCATCGATGGTCGGCTCCAGCGCCTCATAGGCGTAAGCCAGCTTCGGCAGCGTAAAGACCGGCGGCGGGGCGGCGGCTGGTGCCGGTGCGGTCTGCGCCAGCACCAGCGCAGGGCGGGCGATGACGAGGGCAGAACCGGCCGCTAGGCCGGTGAGAAAGCTGCGGCGTTTCAAGGCATGCCCTCCAGGTGTCGTTGCGGAAACAGAGCTTGCGCGAGCCGCGGTCTGGGTCAAGTGCCCTTCGCGCCGCGCTGCCTGTTTACTCATCGACAACGCAGGAGGGTGGGGGAGGTTCAGCCCTCCGGCGGCTCGTCGCCCTGGCGGATGCCATAACGGCGCTCCAGCCCCGGATTGCCCTGGCCTGGTGCGCGCGCAGCGCGTTCGGCCGGGTCGCGTCCGACCTTCTGCATCAAGGTCGCGAGCTCGACGAACTCGTCGCATTGCCGGCGCAGATCGTCGGCGACCATGGGCGGATTGGTGTTGATGGTCGAGACGACCGAGACCTTGACGCCCTTGCGCTGCACCGCTTCGACCAGCGGCCGGAAGTCGCCATCGCCGGAGAACAAATAGATGTGATCGAGATGGGGCGCGAGCTCGAGCATCTCGATGGCGAGCTCGATATCCATATTGCCCTTGACGCGGCGGCGGCCGGTCGCGTCGGTGAATTCCTTGGCCGCCTTGGTGATGACCCGGTAGCCGTTGTAGTCGAGCCAGTCGACCAGCGGCCTGATCGAGGTATATTCCTCGCTTTCGATCAACGTCGTGAAGTAGAAGGCGCGGATCAGATTGCCGCGTCCTTGGAATTCCTTGAGCAAACGACGGTAATCCATGTCGAAGCCGAGTTGCTTCGACGTTGCATAGAGATTAGCTCCGTCGATGAAGAGCGCGATGCGCGGTTCACCTGCCATGTACTGGCTCCTGGCTTAAATCGGGTCGATCAATAAGAATCGGCACGGATCAAGGTTGAATAATGTCGGGTTGGCGCTCCAAATCGAGCGGCCCTTCGGCGTTTATGTGGTGAATGCGGCGTGCCGCACAAGATTGCCAGCGAATTTTGCCAGCTAAGCGTGCGGGCACTGCAGGTGTTCAGCTTTTCGGAAACTCCAAACCCATCTCGCGATAGCGTTCCGGGTCGTCACTCCAGTTCTCGCGGACCTTGACGAAGAGAAAGAGGTGCACCTTCGCCTCGGCCGCTTCGGCGATCTCGACGCGCGCCTTCTGGCCGATCGCCTTGATCGTCTGTCCGCCTTCGCCGAGCACGATCTTCCGCTGACCCTCGCGCTCGACATAGATCGTCTGCTCGATCCGGACCGAGCCGTCCGGGCGCTGCTGCCAGCTCTCGGTCTCGACCGTCGAGCGATAGGGGAGTTCATCGTGCAGCCGCTCGAAGATCTTCTCGCGGGTGATCTCGGCGGCGAGGAAACGCAGCGGCGCATCCGAGATCTGATCCTCCGGGTAGAGCCAGGGGCCGGGCTTCAGCCGCGTCTCAAGCCAGGTGAGGATATCCTTGACGCCATAGCCGGTCAGCGCCGCGACCATGAAGGTCGCCTCGAACTTGGATTGCTCGTTCACGGCAGTGGTGATGGCGAGCAGCTTCTCCTTCGGGATCGTATCGATCTTGTTGAGGATCAGGAACTTCGGCTGCTTCAGCTGGACGAGCTTCTCCAGCAGCGCGGTATTCTCCTCATGGTCGAAGCGCCCGACATCGATCAGCACGCCGATCAGGTCGGCATCGGTCGCCCCGCCCCAGGCGCTCGTCACCATGGCGCGGTCGAGCCGGCGCTTGGGCGCGAAGATACCGGGCGTATCGACGAAGATGATCTGCGTCGGCCCTGTGAGCGCGATGCCGCGCACCTGGGTGCGCGTCGTCTGCACCTTGCGCGAGACGATCGAGACCTTGGCGCCGACGAGCTGGTTGAGCAGCGTCGACTTGCCGGCATTGGGCGCGCCGATCAGCGCGACGAAGCCGCAGCGGGTCGCCTTATCAGGCTCAGCCATGCTCGCCCTCCATCGTCTCGTTCCACAGGCCCTGCCGACGCAGGAAGGCTTCGGCAGCGGCCTGCTCGGCCAGCCGCTTCGAGCGACCCTCGGCTTCCGCCTCGGCCAATGCGCCGATCCGCACGATGATGCGGAAGATCGGCGCGTGGTCCGGGCCGGAGCGGCCGCGCTCGGCATAGGTCGGGGTCGGATGCCCCTGGCCCTGCGCCCATTCCTGCAGCGCGGTCTTGGCGTCGCGCAAGGGCGTCACGGGCTTCAGCAGCCGCTCGCCGAAACCAGCCTCGACCAGCTTGCGCGCGGCATCATAGCCGCCATCGATGAAGACCGCACCGATGATCGCTTCGCAGGCATCGGCCAGGATCGCCTTGTTCTTGCGCGCGCCGGAGAGGATCTCACCCTCGCCGAGCCGCAAGTGCGGGCCTACATCCCAGGCGGCCGCAACCTCGGCGCAGGTCTCCTTGCGCACGAGATCGGCGAGGCGGCGCGACATGTCGCCTTCCTCGGCCTGCGGATAAGTTGTGAACAGCATGTCGGCAACGGAGAGGCCGAGCACCCGGTCGCCAAGGAATTCGAGCCGCTGATAGCTCGCGATCCGGCGCGTGTCGGCGCTCATATGGGTGAGCGCCGTCTCCAGCAGGCCCCGGTCGCGGAAGCGGTGGCCGAGCCTGTCCTCGAGCCGCGAGAGCTCGGGCAGCTTGCGGCCGCTGTCGGTCGTCTTGCTCACTTGATCGTCGAGAACATGCGGTTCCAGCGCACCGTCCAGGGCCATTCCCAGATGCGCCAGGCCGACGCGCCCTCGTCGATCGAGAAGAAGATGATCTCGGCGCGGCCGACGAAGTTCTCGAACGGTACGTAGCCGACGCTGCGGTCGCGCGAATCGAGCGAGTTGTCGCGATTGTCGCCCATCATGAAGAAATGGCCGTCGGGGACGCGGAAGACCGGGGTATTGTCGAAGGTGCCGGTGTCGCCTTCGCGTTCGATGATCTGGTGGCTGACGCCGTTCGGCAGCGTCTCGCGATACTGGATCGCGGTCGTGGCGCGACCCCAGGCGTCGGTGGTGACGAAATCGGCGATGCGCTCGCGCTTCACCGGCTGGTTGTTGATGTGCAGGATGCCGTCGATCATCTGGATGCGGTCGCCCGGCAGTCCGATGACGCGCTTGATGTAGTCGGTCGAATTGTCGCTCGGGAGCTTGAACACGGCGATGTCGCCGCGCTTCGGCTCGGCTGCCCAGACCCGGCCCTGGAACAGCGGCGGGCTGAACGGCATCGAGTGCTTCGAATAGCCGTAGGTGTATTTCGACACGAACAGATAGTCGCCGATTAGCAGCGTCGGGATCAGCGAGCCCGAGGGGATGTTGAAGGGCTGGAACAGCAGGGTCCGGATCACCAGGGCGATCAGCAGGGCCTGGACGACGACCTTGATCGTCTCGAGAATGCCGCCTTCGTCCTTGGTCTTGCTCTTGATCTCGGCGTCGTTGGCCACACGGGCCTCCTGCTGGCTACGTTTCGAGAGCGCGGTCTAGAGCATGTTCCGTCAAAGTGGAAACCACTTTTGCGAGGTCGGTAGGTGCTGCCGCAGCGATGCGGCAACAAATATGGTGGCTCACGGGGTCATTGCACCGCCGTCACGGCTGCAGTCACGCCGTGCGCCGGCTGCAACTGCTCCGCTCTGATCCGAGGCAGGGCATGCGGATATTCGCGCTGCAGGAAGGCGACGATCTGCTCGCGCATCTCGCAGCGCAGGTCGAAGACGCGCGGCGAGGTGCCGGCGCTGACGAGAATGCGCACCTCCATGGTCGACTGCTTGAAATCGGTGACCTGGACGTTGACGACGCGCCTGTCCCAGAGCCGCGAGGCTGCGGCGATCTCCTCGACCTTGCGGCGCACCGCCTCGATCGGCGTTGTGTAATCGAGATAGATCATCACCGTGCCGATCAGCGCAGCGTCGTCGCGGGTCCAGTTCTGGAACGGCTTTTCGATGAAGTAGGACAGCGGCAGAATCAGGCGGCGCCAGTCCCAGAGGCGGATCACCACATAGGTCGAGGTGATCTCCTCGACATTGCCCCATTCGCCTTCGATCAGCACGGCGTCGTCGATCCGGATCGGCTGCGTCACGGCGAGCTGGATGCCGGCGAGACGTTCTTCAGCAACGGCTGCAAAGCGAGGCCGACGACGAGGCCGGCTGCGCCCGCCGAAGCGAGCAGGCTGACGCCGTATTGCCTGACGCCGTCGAAGGTCATCAGCATCGCCGCGATGGCGACCACCACGACCAGGATCTCGGCGATCTGACGCAGAATCCGTGTCTGCGTGACGTGCTTGCGCGCCAGCAGATTGTCCTCGGCATCGAGCTTGAAGCGGCGCAGATAGACCGTGGTCCAGATGTGCAGCGCGGTCTTGGCGATCCAGGCGACGAGCGCGACGAAACAGATCAGCAGCACATGCCGGATCAGCGTTGCCTGCGTCTGCGAGAGCGGCGCGATCGAGGCGGCGAAGGAGAGCGCCAGCGTGATCACCGTGAAGCGCGCCGGGCCGAAGGTGCGCGAGACCAGCGAGCGCCAGAACAGGTCCCAGCTCGCCACGATCCTGGTCATGATCTCATAGGCGATCCGGTGGATCGTCAGCGCCAGGGCGAAGGCGATTGCGAACAGGACGAGGCTGATGCTCCAGGGCGGCAGCCAGGAGAGCCGGGCTTCCATGTCCCGCATGAGCTCATCGAATGTCATCTGATCTCCCGCCTGACCGGCGCGGCCGCTCATGCTGCAACGCGGCAAAGCCGCAAAGGATGCAGCACACGTCAAGCGGGTGATCGTTCGTCCAGGATTGCGCGGTAGCCAGTCGATTTCCGGCGATTGACGCTAGGTCTCCCGGGGATCACAGTTTCGTGACCCGCAACCTAGGGGCGAATCGCCATGAGCACGAAGAAATACGTCGCGGAAGCCATTGGTACTTTCTGGTTGACCTTCGCCGGCTGCGGCAGCGCCGTCATCGCTGCCGGCTTTCCACAGGTCGGAATTGGCCTGCTCGGCGTCTCGCTCGCCTTCGGCCTGACCGTCGTCACCATGGCCTATGCCATCGGCCACATCTCCGGTTGCCATCTCAACCCCGCAGTTACCGTCGGCCTTGCGGCAGGCGGGCGATTCCCGGCTAGTCAGGTCGCCCCCTATATCGTCGCGCAGGTGATCGGCGCGATCCTCGGCGCCACCGTGCTCTATTTCATCGCTGTCGGCGCGCCGGGCTTCGATCTCGCCAAGGGCTTCGCCTCGAACGGCTTTGGCGAGCATTCGCCCGGCAAGTACGGGCTGGCCTCGGCCTTCCTGACCGAAGTCGTGATGACCATGATGTTCCTGTTCATCATCATGGGCGCGACCCACGGCAAGGCGCCTGCCGGCTTCGCTCCGCTCGCGATCGGCCTCGGGCTCTGCCTGATCCACCTCGTCAGCATTCCGGTGACCAACACCTCGGTCAATCCGGCGCGTTCGACCGGCCCGGCGCTCTTCGTCGGAGGCTGGGCGATCCAGCAGCTCTGGCTGTTCTGGCTGGCGCCGATCATCGGCGGCGCGCTTGGCGGCATCGTCTACCGCTGGCTGAGCGAGGAGCCGCGGGGTGAGGTCACCGGCGTCACGCCGGCTCCGGCCGAGTAACGCTTGCTAGCCGAGGTCAGGCCCGAACGGGCCTGGCCTCGATCACCACGAAGGCCTGTGCCAGCGGCGGATCGTCGGTCAGCGAGACATGCACGACCGCCTCATGGCCGGGCGGGGTCATCTCCGCCAGTCGCGCTGCAGCGCCGCCGGTGAGCCGCATGGTCGGCCGCCCGCTCGGCAGATTGATCACCTCCATGTCGCGCCAGAACACGCCTGAGCGTATGCCGGTGCCGAGCGCCTTCGAGCAGGCCTCCTTGGCGGCGAAGCGGCGGGCATAGGATGCGGCGCGCGTGGCGCGGCGATCGGACTTCGCCTGCTCGCCTTGCGTGAAGATGCGTTGGGTGAAACGCTCGCCGAAGCGGGCGAGCGAATTCTCGATGCGGCGGATGTCGCAGAGATCGGAGCCGATGCCGAGGATCATGCCAGCGGTCTAGCCGGCGGCGCGCCCTTCGTCCATTGCCCGCCGCATCACGGCGATCGCGGTTTCGAAACCGACGAAGATCGCTTCGCCGACCAGGAAATGGCCGATGTTGAACTCGACGAAGTCGGGAACGCCGGCGAGCTTGCGGGCCGTGTCGTAGTCGAGCCCGTGACCGGCATGGACTTCCAGCCCGAGCGAGGCGGCGAATGCCGCGCCATTGGCGAGGCGCTCGAACTCGGCCTGCGCCTTGTCGGCATGACCATCGGCGACGGCATGACACCAGGTGCCGGTATGGAGCTCGACGACCGGGGCGCCGAGCTTCGCAGCCATCGCGATGGGCGCCTCGTCGGCTTCGATGAACAGCGAGACGCGGCAGCCGGCGCTTTTGAGCTGCGCGATCGGTGCAGCCAATGCGCCCGCCTGGCCGACCACGTCGAGCCCGCCTTCGGTGGTGCGTTCCTCACGCTTCTCCGGCACGAGACAGGCCGCGTGCGGCTTGAACCTCTCGGCGAGGCCGATCATTTCAGCCGTCGCCGCCATCTCGAAATTCAGCGGCTTGGAGAGTTCGCTCGCGAGCCTTTGCATGTCGGCGTCGCGGATATGGCGCCGGTCCTCGCGGAGATGGGCCGTGATTCCGTCGGCGCCGGCTGCCACCGCCAGAAGCGCGGCGCGCACCGGGTCGGGCAGGGTGCCGCCGCGTGCATTCCGCACGGTCGCGACATGGTCGATGTTCACGCCCAGGCGCAAGCGGTTCTTGGTCATCGTCGCCCCCTCGTCCTTTGCCGTCTACGCCGCGTCAGGCGCGGGTTCAAGGCAAGGGATGTGATCGACGCCGTCAGTATTGGTGATCAATTCTACACGTATTGCGTGCGTTCATGGAATTTGCACGCAATCTGCGGCGTGACTGTTGTTAAGCCCTGGAAATTAGCTTCCGGCATCGTCCCGCAGCGTTTCCAGACCAGTCATGCAGCTTCCCGCCGACCATCGGCAGTTCGAGACGAAGGTCGCGCCGGATCGGCGCGACTTGAACCAGCCAGCCGACCGCGCGCTCGGCCGCGTCGTCTCATGCTCGGGCGCGCGTGCTACCATCGCGGCGACTGCGTCCCGGCCTGCGCCCGGCGCCCATGACGGCTGCGCCATCGGCCGCCTGATCTCGATCAATCTCGGGACGAGCCGCGTCGTCGGGCTTGTCTACGAGATGCGCGCGCTGCAGCCGGTCTGGGACGAGGCCGGTCCCAATGCGATCGCGATCGAAGTCGAGCTGCTCGGCGAGGTCGTCGACGGCGAGAACGGCGTGGCGCGCTTCAACAGTGGTATCGTCACCTACCCACCGATCGGGGCGCTGGCTCATCGTATCCGCTCGCGCGACCTGGCGCTCATCCATGATCTCGGCGAGCGCCGCGGCGTCGCGCTCGGCGTCCTGACCCAGGATGCGGCGGTTCCGGCGAGTGTCGATATCGAGCGTCTGCTCTCGCGCCACTTCGCCGTGCTCGGCACTACCGGTGTCGGCAAATCGAGCGCTGTGGCGCTGATGCTGCGCAAGGCCGTTGCAGTGAAGCCCAATCTGCGGGTGCTGATCCTCGATCCCCACAACGAATACGCCCACGCCTTCCCTGATACCTCCGCGCGGATCGACGCGAGCACGCTCGACCTTCCGTTCTGGCTGTTCCGCTTCGAGGAGTTCGCCGACATCGTCTTCCGCGGCCGTCCGCCGTTGGAGGACGAGACCGAGATCCTGCGTGAGGTCATTGCGGTGGCTCGCAGCCGCTACCGCGTCGTCTCCGCCCATGACATGGCGCGCGATCTCGGCAGCAGCGTGTTGAAGCGGCCACTCGATCCCGGCGCGCGCCGGCCGGGTGAAGTCAGCGGAACAGCCGAGCTCGCAGCGCCCTATCGCATCGCCGATCTCTTCGCCGCGCTCGACGAACTGATCGGCTTGCACGAGTTGCGCTATCCGCGCACCACCCTGCGCGCGCTCCGGATCAGGCTCGAAACGCTATACAGCGATCCGCGCTACAGCTTCCTCTTCGCCCATGCCAACAGCATGGAGACGATCGCGCCGGTGGTCAGCCAGATCTTCCGCGTGCCGCACCGGGGCCGTCCGATCACCGTATTCCAGCTCGCCGGGCTGCCCTCGGAGGTCGTCAACGCGGTGGCATCCAGTCTGGCGCGGCTCGCCTTCGACCTCGCCATGGCGAGCCGCGGCAGCTACGAGATCCTGCTGCTCTGCGAAGAGGCGCATCGCTATGTGCCGCAGGACCAGTCGCTCGGTTTCGCGCCGACCCGCCAGGCCATCGCCCGCATTGCCAAGGAGGGGCGCAAATACGGCGCCTATCTCGGCATCGTGACGCAGCGCCCGGGCGAGCTCGATCCGACCATCCTGTCGCAATGCTCGACCGTGTTCGCCATGCGCCTCGGCAATGAGCGCGACCAGCAGATCATCCGCGCCGCCATTGCCGATGCCTCGGCCAGCACCATCGCCTTCCTCTCCTCGATCGGTAATCGCGAGGCGATCGCCTTCGGCGAGGCGGTCGCGACGACGATGCGCATGCGCTTTTCCGAGCAGCGGCCGGAAGAGCTGCCGGCGATGGCAGGACGCGCGCGTGCCCAGGTCGAGCAGCGCGAGCCGCTGGTCGAGGAACTCGTCGCCCGCATGCGCGGGCTCTGACGGTCGGGGACGTCGCGGTCACCGACCGGTTCCTGGCACAGGCGCCGCTTCGATTGTGTCAGGCGACCTCCAGCGCTCGATCCGTGGGGGCGGCGGCGTCGCGCGCGAGTTTCCCGACCAGCTCGTCAACGGCAGCCTCGGCCGCGGAAATCGACGCCCGCAGGCGCTCATCGGCGAACTCGTCGTACTCGATGGCGACCGAGTGCGTTTCGATCAGGCCGAGATAGGCCATCGGCACAGTCAAGCCGCGCTCGACGAGATTGATGGCCTCGAGGCGCCCACCGGCGCCATAGCCATAATCGCCGCGCGAGGAGAGGATGACCAGACGCTTGCCGGGTGGCAGCATTGGCCAATACGGCTCACCTTGCCGGCCGCGGTCGAAGCCGAAGGTGACGCCGACGCGCACGACATTATCCACCCAGGCCTTGAGCTGGGCTGGAAGGCCGAAATTGTACATCGGCGCGCCGATCACGATCAGGTCGGCGCGCAGAAGCTCTTCGATCAGGACATCGCTTTCGGCGAGCTGCGCCTGCGCCGCCTCGTCCCTGCGTTCAGGCCGGGTGAAGGCCGCCGCGATCCAGTCGCCACTGACGGGCGAGGGCGGCTGCTGCCCGACATCGCGATAGGTCAACGTGTCTTGCGGTCGCGCTGCCTGCCAGCGCTCGACGAAGCGGCTGGTCAGGCGGCGGGTATGCGACCCGCGCGGATCGACCCCGGACCGCCCGGGACGGGCGCTGGCATCGATCTGGAGGATGTGAAAGGGCGACATGGCGCTCTCCATGAAAGCAAATTTCTCATGCGATGCTCTCGCTACCGTGAGATAGGGTGCTGTTTGACGAGCGACAAAATCGAATTCCTCAATCGATAGATGAGTTAATTTCACTCATGATTGGCTCTCGAAAGCTTCCGCCACTCGCTGCGTTGCGCGCCTTCGAGGCCGCAGCCCGCCATCTCAGTTTTCAGAAGGCGGCCCGGGAACTGGCGGTGACGCCAACGGCCGTCAGCCATCAATTGCGGCTGCTGGAAGCGACGCTCGGCCTGCCATTGTTCGAGAGACATGTGCGGCGCGTCTCGCTGACATCGGCCGGCGCTCAGCTCTTTCCCGTGCTGCGGGACGGCCTCGACAATTTCGCGCGCGCCATTGCCGAACTCTCTCCTCGGCCCCGGCGCAACGCGGTGACGGTCAGCGCGACGACGCTCTTCACCGCGCGCCGCCTGATTCCGGCGCTGGGGCTGTTCCAGGCGCAGTGGCCGCAATTCGCGTTGCGGCTGCATGCATCCGACGACGCCGTCGACCTGGCGAGCGGCGCTGCCGACCTCGCGGTGCGTTACGGTGCTGGCCCGTTTTCGGGGCTGGTATCCGAACCGCTGTGCCAGGACCGCTTCGGCGTCGTCTGCAGCCCCTCGCTCGGCCTGCGCGACCCTGCCGATCTCACTGCCACGACGCTGATCCACTCGGAATGGCATCGCCGGGACCTGCAGCCGGATTGGCGGCGCTGGCAGGGCCTGGCGCAGGTCGCGGGGCTGAATGCCGACGCCGGGCTGCGCATCACCGACGAAAGCCATGCCATCCAGGCTGCGGTCGCCGGGCAGGGCGTCGTCATCACCAGTCTGTTCCTGATCGGGGACGAGCTGGCGCGCGGCGTGCTCGTCCACCCGTTCAGTCCGGTGATCGAAGGACATCACTATCACCTCGTCGCCACTGAAGAGAACATGGCCAGCGCCGACGTCGAGGCCGTCCGGCAATGGCTGAAGGCGGTGGCGTCGCCATGATGGGTGCCGGCTTCACCGGCGCCGCCGGAAAGCCGGTTCAAACCTTGCATCCGCGGCGCGCAGCCTGTATGAGCGCCGTTCAAACCTTTCCATCGCATCGCGCACGATCAGAAGGAGCCGCGAATGGCTCGCGTCACCGTTGAGGATTGCATCGACAAGGTCGAGAACCGCTTCGAGCTGGTTCTGCTTGCGAGCCATCGCGCCCGCATGATCGCCTCGGGCTCCTCGATTCTCGTCCAGCGCGACAACGACAAGAACCCGGTCGTCGCCCTGCGCGAGATCGCCGACGAGAAGCTCACCCCCGAGGATCTCAAGGAAGACCTGATCCACTCGCTGCAGAAGCATGTCGAGGTCGACGAGCCGGAGGCCGACACCGTGCCGCTGCTGACCTCGCAGTCGCATGTCGCCACCCCCGATTCCGAGGTCCAGTTCGACCGGATGAGCGAGGACGACCTGCTGCGTGGCCTCGACGGGCTCGTGCCGCCGACCGAGAGCGCCGACGACGAAGACTGAGCGTCGGAAAGCGTTCATGACGTTTGCTAAAGCCCGGCTCTGCCGGGCTTTTTTCATGCCCACCCCGCACGGATTCGTCTTGCCGGGGCGCCGGTGCCATGTCGATATTAAACGAATCCAATTGAACTGAGCGGTGGAGTTGCGCCCGCATGGGCATGATGCGGCAATATGAGCTTGTCGACCGGGTCAAGCGCTATAACCCGAATACCGACGAGGAGCTGCTCAACCGCGCCTATGTCTACGCCATGCGTGCGCATGGCACGCAGAAGCGCGCCTCGGGCGACCCGTTCTTCGCCCATCCGCTCGAAGTCGCGGCGATCCTGACCGAGCTCAAGCTCGACGATGCCACCATCGTCGCCGCCGTCCTGCACGATACGGTCGAGGATACAGAAGCGACGCTGGAGGAAATCGAGACCCTGTTCGGGCCCGATATCCGCCGGCTTGTCGACGGGCTGACCAAGATCAAGAAGCTCGACCTCGTCTCGAAGAAGGCGGCGCAGGGCGAAAATTTCCGCAAGCTCCTGCTCGCCATCGTCGACGACATCCGCGTGTTGCTGGTCAAGCTCGCCGACCGGCTGCACAACATGCGCACGCTGCATTATGTGCCGCCCGAGAAGCGCCTGCGCGTCGCCGAGGAGACGATCGAGATCTATGCCCCGCTCGCCGGCCGCATGGGCATGCAGGAATTGCGCGAGGAGCTGGAGGAACTCGCCTTCCGCCATATCAAGCCGGAAGCGCATGCCACCATCACCAAGCGGCTGGAGGAGGTGACCCAGCGCGAAGGTAAGGTCATCGGCGAGATCGAGAGCGATCTCAAGACCAAGCTCGCCGAGCGCGGCATCGAGGCGCAGGTCTTTGGGCGGCGCAAGCGCCCCTATTCGATCTGGAAGAAGATGGAGCGCAAATCCGTCTCCTTCGAGCAGCTCTCAGACATTTTCGGCTTCCGCGTCATCATCGACAAGCCGGAGGACTGCTACCGCGTCCTCGGCATCGTCCATATGACCTGGCCGATGGTGCCGGGGCGCTACAAGGACTACATCTCGACGCCGAAGCAGAACGATTATCGCTCGCTGCACACCACCGTCGTCGGCCCCGGCCGCCAGCGCGTCGAATTGCAGATCCGCACCGACGGGATGGACCGCGTCGCCGAGTTCGGCATCGCCGCCCATGCCCGCTACAAGGATGGCCGGACGGCCGGTGTCGTCGCCGCCGCCGACGAGAGCCGCGCCTATCAATGGCTGCGCCGCACCGTCGACCTCCTGGCCGAGGGCGACAATCCCGAGGAGTTCCTCGAGCACACCAAGCTCGAACTCTTCCACGACCAGGTCTTCTGCTTCACGCCCAAGGGCCGCCTGATCGCCTTGCCGCGCGGGGCGACGCCGATCGATTTCGCCTATGCGGTCCATACCGATGTCGGCAACACCGCGGTTGGCGCCAAGATCAACGGCCGGATCGCGCCCCTGTTGACCGAGCTCCAGAACGGCGACGAGGTCGAGATCACCCGCGCCGAAGGGCAGGCGCCGCCGGCGGCCTGGGAGTCGCTGGTGGTGACCGGCAAGGCCAGAGCCGCGATCCGCCGCGCCACGCGCGTCGCGGTGCGCCGGCAATATGCCGGGCTCGGCCGCCAGATCCTGGAACGCGCCTTCATGCGGGCCGAGCGGCCCTTCACCGACGAGAAGCTGAAGGCGGCGCTGAAGCGGCTTGCCCGCACAGCCGTGGACGACGTGCTCGCTGCCGTCGGCCGCGGCGAGATGTTCTCCGGCGATGTGGTGAGGGCCGTCTATCCAGACCTGGAGCCGGAAAAGCGTGGGACCAGCGAAGCCAAGGCGGTGCCGCCTGGCAAGGGCTGGTTCGAATTGCGCCAGGGCGAGAACCTCAAATTCAAGCTGCCGAACGAGACGCCGGGCAGCGACGCGATCCCGATCCGCGGTCTCGGCGGCGACCTGCCGGTGCGCTTCGCACCGGGCGGTGGCGCCGTGCCGGGCGACCGCATCGTCGGCATTCTGACGCCGGGCGAGGCGGTGACGATCTATCCGATCCAATCGCCCTCGCTCGCCGCCTTCGACAACGAGCCGGAGCGCTGGCTCGACGTGCGGTGGGACCTCGACGACAAGCGCCCGCAGCGCTTCCCGGCGCGCATCCAGCTCAACTCGATCAACGAGCCGGGCTCGCTCGCCCAGATCACCACCACGATCGCCGAGCATGACGGCAATATCGACGCCGTCTCGATGATCAGGCCGACGCCGGATTTCACCGACGTCACCATCGACCTCACGGTCTGGGACCTGAAGCACCTCAGCGCAATCATCAGCGAATTGCGCGAGAAGCGGGTGATCAGCCGGGTCGAGCGCGTGGTGGCGTAGCGCGCATCACCCCGCCCGGAAGGCCGCCGCGAGCTCCCTGACGAAGGCATTGGCGCGCGGCGTTGCCACATTGCTGCGCAGCACGACCTCGAAGGTGTCGAGCGCCGGCAGTCCCCAGCCCGGACCGAGATCGACCGCCCCGCGTGGCGCGATCCGGGCGGCTAGTGGCGAGACGCCGAGCCCACCTTCGACTGCTGCCAGCACTGCCGCCATGCCGCCGCCGATGAACGACTCGCGCCAGGGCAGGCCGGCGCGGTCGAGCGCATCCATGGCGTGGCGGCGCAGGCGGCATTCCGGCATCAGGCTGACCAGCGGGACCGGCCCGTCCGGCTTCGTCAGCGAAGGCGCACCGAACCAGCCGAAGGCGTCACGCCGCAGCACCTCGCCGGTGCGCCCGGAGCCCAGCCGGCGGATCACCGCGACATCGAGCTCCCCGCGCTCGAAGGCCGTATCGAGCGCGGCGGAGGGCTCGATGCGCAGCCCGATCACCAGCGAGGGATCGTGCTTGGCGAGTCGCGCCAGCAGGGCAGGGGCGTCAGCCCCGACAGCCTGCTCGCTGATGCCGATGGTGATGCGCTCCTGAACCTGCTGGAAGGAGGTCAGAGCGCGCTCATGCGCCGCCATCAGCTCGCGCGCCGCCGGGAGGAAACGCTCGCCTTCGGCGGTTAGCCGGACGAGCCGCGGGTGTCGCTGCAGCAGCAATTGGCCGAGCGACTCCTCGAGCTTCTTGACCCGTGTGCTGATCAGCGATTGCGCCGTGCCGAGCGCCTCGGCGGCGCGGGTGAAGCTGGAGAGCTCGGCTGCGTGCAGGAAGGCGCTGACGCCATCGAGGTCGAGGGTGTTGCTCATTTTAGATCGCAATTTCAGATCATTGATATCATCAAAGATACAGTTTTCAGATGGTAATTTCAAGCCTAGCTTCGGGATGTCGGCGGCAGAGACCGCCCCCCGTTATATGGAGCCTGTCATGCCTCTGATCCGGATTTCGATGCGCCGCGGCCGTCCGGCCTCGCACCCCGCCGCCATCGTCGATGGCGTCTATCGCGCCTTGCGCGCCACCTTCGAGGTGCCGGAGAACGACCTCTTCGCCGTCGTGCATCAGCACGAGGCCGAGGAATTCATCTTCGACAACAACTATTTCGGCTTCAACCGCAGCGACGCTCTGGTGATCATCCAGCTTACGGTCGCCAACACCCGTGGCGTCACCCAGAAGAAGGCGCTCTATGCCGCCATCGCCGAGAATCTGCAGAAGGAGCCGGGCCTGAAACCCGACGACATCTTCATCAACCTCGTCGAGGTCAAGCGCGAGGACTGGTCTTTCGGCGGCGGGATTGCGCAGTATGTGGCGTAGGCCAAAGGCGTCATGGTCGGGCTTGACCCGACCATCTCAGGCT
Source organism: Bosea sp. Tri-49 (assembly GCF_003952665.1). NCBI lineage: Bacteria > Pseudomonadati > Pseudomonadota > Alphaproteobacteria > Hyphomicrobiales > Alloboseaceae > Allobosea > Allobosea sp. Tri-49. Next base: position 2,101,140 of record NZ_CP017946.1, on the reverse strand, counting down.
GAAGGAGGCTCCTGTCAGCGCCCTCTCGTCCCGAGATTCTCGGGTCTGCGCTTCGCTTCGCCCGAGAATGACGCGCGATTGACGGCGTTCGGCGGCGCGCCATAACTCTTCCCGCATGGAATGGAGCGACGAGGGCACGATCATCGGCGTCAGGCGGCATGGCGAGAGCGCCGTGATCCTGGAGGTGATGACGCGTGACCACGGCCGCCATCTCGGCCTCGTCCGCGGCGGCCGCTCCAGCAAGCAGCAGCCGGTGCTGCAGCCCGGCAATCTCGTCTCGCTGACCTGGCGTGCCCGGCTCGACGAGCATCTCGGCGAATACAAGGTCGAGCTCCTGACCTCGCATGCGGCCAGGCTGATGGCCCAGCCAGTCGCTCTCTACGGCCTCGCCAATGTCGCAGGGCTCCTGCGTCTGCTGCCGGAGCGCGATCCGCATCCGGGACTCTATGAGGGGCTGGCCGTGCTGCTCGCGCATCTCGACGAGATCGCGATCGCGCCGGCACTGATGGTGCGCTTCGAGCTCGCCATGCTCTCCGAGCTCGGCTACGGGCTCTCGCTCGAACGCTGCGCCGTCACCGGCCTGCGCGAGGACCTCAGCCATGTCTCGCCGAAATCCGGCAAGGCTGTGAGCCACAAGGCCGCCGAGCCTTATCTCGACCGTCTCCTCGCCCTGCCGGCCTTCCTGAGCGAGGGGCAGGGCGCGCGCCGGCCGGCACCGGCCGAGATTGCTGCCGGCTTTGCTCTGACCGGCTTTTTCCTGCGCCGCGACCTCTACGAGCCGCGCGGCCTGCTGGAGCCGCCGGAGCGGGTACGGTTGCTGGAACTGGCGGCGAGAATCCCCTGATTTCTTCGGTTTTTCCGCCGGTCCCGCTTTGCGTCGCTTGCATCGCGGCTGCATCGTTGCATCAAGTGATTCGGGCCCTTATTCCCTCGTCCTTGCGAGGTATGGACCGGTGTTAGCCCCTCAGCTGGGCTGCGTGTCGAACTAGGTTGGTAGAAGCATGGGCAAACCCGTCGAGCCGCCTCCGGAGGAGGAAGCCGAACGCGTCGATCTGAAGAGCGCTCTCGAAGAGCGCTATCTGACTTATGCGCTCTCGACGATCCTGCACCGCGCCTTGCCGGATGCTCGCGACGGGCTGAAGCCGGTCCATCGCCGCATCCTGCACGCCATGCGCCTGCTCCGGCTCGATCCCGGTCAGGTCCACAAGAAGTGCGCCCGCATCGTCGGCGACGTCATCGGTAAGTTCCATCCGCATGGCGACCAGTCGGTCTATGACGCGCTGGTGCGCCTCGCCCAGGACTTCGCCCAACGCTACCCGCTCGTCGATGGCCAGGGCAATTTCGGCAATATCGACGGCGATAACGCCGCCGCCTACCGCTACACCGAAGCGCGCATGACCGAGGTCGCGCGCCTTCTGCTCGACGGCATCGACGAGGACGCGGTCGATTTCCGCGAGACCTATAACGGTGAGGACGAGGAGCCGATGGTGCTCCCGGCCGCCTTCCCGAACCTGCTCGCCAATGGCTCGCAGGGCATCGCGGTCGGCATGGCGACCTCGATCCCGCCGCACAACGCCGCCGAGCTCTGCGACGCCGCGCTCTATCTGATCCAGCATCCGGACACGACGTCCGAGCAGTTGATGACCTTCGTGCCGGGCCCCGATTTCCCGACCGGCGGCATCATCGTCGAGTCGCGTTCCTCGATGGTCGAGACGTACCGGACCGGCCGCGGCGCCTTCCGCACGCGGGCGCGCTGGCATGTCGAGGATCAGGGCCGGGGCACCTGGTTCGTCGTCGTCACCGAAATTCCCTACATGGTCCAGAAGGGCCGGCTGATCGAGAAGATCGCCGAACTTCTGAACGACCGGAAATTGCCGCTGGTCGCCGACCTGCGCGATGAATCGGCCGAGGATATTCGCGTCGTCATCGAGCCGCGCGCCCGCAATGTCGATGCCAATCTGATGATGGAGTCGCTGTTCAGGCTCTCGGAGCTGGAATCGCGCATTCCGATGAACATGAACGTGCTGACCGGCGGGCTGGTGCCGCGCGTGCTCAGTCTGGCCGAGGCCTTGCGCGCCTGGCTCGACCATCGCCGCGACGTGCTGATCCGGCGCTCGCGCTTCCGTCTCGGTCAGATCGAGAAGCGCCTCGAAATCCTCGCCGGTCTGCTGATCGTCTATCTCGACCTCGACCGGGTGATCAAAATCATCCGCGAGGAGGACGAGCCCAAGATCGAGCTGATGAAGGTCTTCGCGCTCAACGAAGTCCAGGCCAATGCCATCCTCGACACCCGCCTGCGCGCCTTGCGCAAGCTCGAGGAGATGCAGCTCAAGACCGAGTTCGATGAGCTGACCCAGGAGAAGGGCCAGATCGAGGGCCTGCTCGCCTCCGAAGCCCAGCAGTGGAAGACCATCTCCTGGGATATCCGCGAGGTGAAGAAGCTGTTCGGCCCGGAGACGGCGATCGGCAAGCGCCGCACCACCTTCGCCGACATGCCCGAGACCGCCGATATCGACCTGACCCAGGCCATGGTCGAGCGCGAGCCGGTGACGGTGGTGATCTCGAAGAAGGGCTGGATCCGAGCGTTGAAGGGCCATGTCCAGGATCTGTCGAGTCTCACCTTCAAGGGCGACGACACGCTCCGCACCGCCTTTTTCAGCGAGACCACCGCCAAGATCCTGGTGATGGCGACCAACGGCAAGGTCTTCACGCTGGAGGCCTCGAAGCTGCCGGGTGGACGCGGCTTCGGCGATCCGATCCGATTGATGATCGAGCTCGAGGAGAGCGCCGAGATCGTCGCCGCCTTCCCCTACAAAGCGGGCTTGAAGCTTCTTGTCGCCAGCACGGAGGGACGCGGCTTCGTCGTGCCGACCGACGACGTCGTCGCCAATACCCGCAAGGGCAAGCAGGTGCTCAATGTCGATGTGCCGGCCGAGGCGATGCTCGTCGTGCCGGCCGAGGGCGACCATGTCGCGATCATCGGCCAGAACCGCAAGCTGCTCTGCTTCCCGCTCTCCGAGGTGGCAGAGATGGGCCGCGGCAAGGGCGTCAAGCTGCAGCGCTACAAGGATGGTGGCCTGTCGGACGCCAAGGTCTTCAAGCTCGATGATGGGCTCACCTGGCTCGACACCTCCGGCCGTACCTGGACGGTCGCGCAGGCCGAGCTGATCGAATGGCTCGGCCACCGCGCCGAGGCCGGCCGCCTGCCGCCCAAGGGCTTCCCGAAGAACAACAAGTTCGGCGGGTAAGCGGGCTACAGGCGCCCGGCGGCGCGCCGTTATCTGACGGTGCGCTGCGGCGCCGGCCAGCCGACCGAGCGGCCGAGATCGGTGGTGTGGCAGGCCGACAAGGTGAATGCCAGCAGTGCGGCGGTGATCAGGCGCGACATGAATTGCTCCGGATGGATCGTGCAGGGATAGTGCGAGCCGGGTCGGCTCAGTCTCGGCCAAAAAACACCGGCTTGGCCGCTGCCTCGATCGCGCTGCGATGAGCACTGGCGATCAGCAGGCAGAGCGCGAGCAGGACTACGGCCGGCAGCGGCGAGCCGGGCAGGACCGTAAGGTGCGCCACGATGGCGCCGACCATGATGCCAGCGAGCAGCAGGGCGGCGAAACCGGCAAGTGCAGGCAGGAGCAGCGCGGCAGCGCCGGCCAGTTCAATCGTTCCGGTCAGATAGCGGAACCATTGCCCAATGCCGATCGTGTCGAAGACCTCGACCATCGGCTGTATGCCGGCGAGCTTGGCGCCGCCGGCGGCTGCGAAGGCGGCGGCGAGCAGAGCTTTGACGGCCCATAGGCCGAACCGGCGCCAACGCGGCGCCTCCGAAATGTCGGTAACTGACATGGATGTCTCCGAGGAATGCCCGAGGGCTGCGGCGTGCGGCCCGTCGCTTTCGTCGTGAGAAAATCGAGAGTAAGATCGAAAACGCAAGTAGGATGAAATTTGTGATATAGTATGGAAAACAAGACTATTGGATTGCAGCACCGAAGTGGCGGTGCAGAAAACCTCGCGGATTCAGACGTTTGCCCGAGTTCGGCGGCGGTTGAGCAATTTCATGCCGCCATGCGCATGCTGACCGGCAAGTGGAAGGGTGAAATCCTGTGGCGGCTCGGGCAGGGCACGATGCGCTTCGGCGAACTGCGGCGCTCCATACCCGGCATCACCCAGCACATGCTGACCACCCAACTGCGCGATCTTGAGGCGCACGGCCTCGTCAAGCGCACGATCTACCCGGAGGTGCCCCCGCGCGTCGAATATGAACTGACGCCGTCAGCGCGCGATCTTGGCGCAGTCTTCCACGAGATCCGGGCCTGGTCCGACAAGCACGCTGTCTCGCTCAATCTGACAGCTTGAAAGCGCGGGCAACGGCTCAATACTAGTGCCTGATCAGAAGCTTACGCCGATCCGCTGAATCAATGCGCCAGCGGCCTGAATCAAGATCGAAGCGTCTTGAATCGGCTTCTCAGCGGATCGCCGACCCGACAACGCCGACTTCCAGCCCGAGCGTGACATTATTGGTCACGGCCCATTGGATACCAGCGCGCGCTTCAGGCCTGAGCGCGATGTCGGAGCGCGAGAAAGGGTTGGAGAACAGCGTCGCACCGTAGCGGAAGGTTTCGTTGGCCGCGGCCAGTCCGACGCTCGTATAGAGCAGCACATCAGGCGTCGCGAAGACACCGGCCTTGAGCTGGAAAGCGCCCGTGATGTCGCGGGTGTAGCTCGCCTGGTTGAAGCCGGGATTGGTGTACCCGCCGAAGGCCGGGGAAAATTCGAGCGCTCCGGCAATACCGTAGACGAAGTCCCCGTCGCGCCACATCTTGCCGGCCTCAAGCCCGATCACCGGCCCGGCCGAGGTGCCGAAGCGTTTCGAGCTGCTGACCTGGAAGCCGCTGGAGATGCGGGCATAGGAGCCGTCCCATTTGACGCCACCGGGCGACACGGTTGGCTCCGACCAGGCGAAGGAAGGCAGGATTCCAAAGCCCGAGAGCGGCAGGAAGGCCTGTGCTTGCGCCGAGGCACTGGTCGCTATCAGCACCGCCGCGGCGGCGCCGGCCGAGAAAAGCTTCATGCGTGCGCTACCCGCAGCCAGGATCATGCTCATGGCATAGCAGCTGAGGGCGCGATTGTCGCGCTTTTGTGGCGGCAGGTGCCGTTGCGGGCTCTAGCCGAGCTTGGTCTTGAGGCGCAGGAAGCGCATCGTTCGCTCGGCGGTTGCCATGTCGAGCTGCTCATAGGCTTTGAGGTCGTCTTCGATATCCTTGGCCTTGAAGTACAGGCGCCGCCCACGCAGCAGTAGGACGGCATGGAAGGTGTCCTTACCGAGTTCCAGCGTGCGCGCCAGCACGGCGATGCCGCTGACGTCGCGCTGCATCAACACGCGCAAGGCCTGCTCGTTGCTGACGTCGGCGCGGGTCGCGATCACCTGCGCAAGGTGGAAGGCGCGATCCTCTTCCGCCAGCATCGTGACGACCTCGTCGAGGCTGCGCGCGCCCGCCTGCAGGTCGGCGATCAGCAGCCGGACTTCGCGGCGTTGCTGGCGCGCCTGACGCGCCATCATCGTGGCTTGGTGCGAGCTCGCTTCGGCGGCAGGATCCGACATCTGCTCGACGATACGCAGCACGCGTTCGGCGCGCTGCGGCGACAGGTCGGAGCGGCGCGCCAGCGCGTCGCCGACAGCGGCATCGTCGCCGCCGCGCTGCAGCAGCCGGTCGAAGCCATGGTCGGAAAACTGGGCGCCCTCATTGCCGGAGACGCTGCGGAGCACAGTCGAGTCGCCGCGCTCGACCAGGATGTCGGTGACGCCCTCGGACAGGCGGGCACGCTCGGCGATTGCGGCCAGATGCTCTTGCGTCTGGCTGATGGCGATGGCCGCCAGATCGGTGTCGGTCAGCACGGGCGAAAGTCTGAGCACGAGCCGTGCGACCTCGCTGTTGGTATCGTTCGCCAGCGACATCGCGACCGGGTGCGGCAGCGTAGCCGTCTCGGCGACGGAATCCGCATATTCGCGGCGGCTCTCCGCGTCGAGATGCGGCAACGAGCGCAGTGCGATATCGCCATAATGTTCCCGCGATTCCTCGCTCGGATCGGCATCGAGCAGGAACAGGTCTGTCACGGCGTTGAGAAGCTTGCGCCGGGACTCCGACGACATCTCCGCCGGCATGCGGGACAAAGACTGGAGCATCGGCGCGGTTTCCGCAGGAGTATCACGTTTGGACAATGCTCAAGGCTACCCTGCGCGATTTGATTTAGTCTTAAGCCGCTCGAAGAAACGCCAGCATTTTCAGTATGATCGTTGCTGCATATGGTTGTATTTGTATGATATTGCAACCTGAAGATGATGTCTCGGCGCTGCTGACGGAACTTCGTCGGCCAGATCACGTTGGCAGGTCGCCGCCATGCGCGGCCATCGAGGCCACCAGCAATGCGGAGCATGATGTGAGCACGAGCCAGCCCCGAGTACGAAATTACCTCCTTGGCGATGAGACCGGGCGAGCCGCGGCCGAGCCGTCGCGTCGCGCGATGCTGGCGGCTTTGGCTGCGATCGGGCTCGTTTCGCCCGGCCACGCCCAGGACGGGCGCCCGCCGGCTACCGCGCCAAACACGACACCCGCCGAGCAACGGCGAGGCAATTTCGGCTATGAGGATGTCGTTCGCCAGGCCCGCGAGCTCGCAGCCCGGCCGTTCGACACGAGCGCGCCCGCCATCCCGGAGGCGCTGAAATCGCTGACCTATGACAGTTATCGCGAGATCCGGTTTCGCAGGGACAAGGCGCTCTGGCAGGACAGCGGCTCGGATTACCGCCTGCATCTGTTCCATCTCGGCTTCCTGCACGACAAGCCAGTGCCGGTTCATGTCGTCAGCGACGGAACCGCGATCCCGCTGCCGTTCAACATGGCGCTGTTCGAATACGGCAAAGCGGAGGTCCCGCAGAAGTTGCCCATCTCGCTCGGTTTCGCCGGCTTCGCCGTTACGACGACGCTCAACGACCTGAAGGTTCAGGACGAGGTGATCTCCTTCCTCGGGGCAAGCTATTTCCGCTTCCTCGGCCGCGGCCATCGCTATGGCCTTTCGGCGCGTTCGCTGGCGCTCGATGTCGGCGGCGAGCAGGCTGAGGAGTTCCCGTTCTTCCGCGCGCTCTGGTTGGAGAAGCCGAAGCCCGACAGCGTCGACCTCGTCATCTACGGACTGCTCGATTCGCCCTCGGTCAGCGGTGCCTTCCGCTATGTCGTGACGCCGGGCCAGCAGACCAGCATTGCCGTCACGGCGACGATCGTGCCGCGCCGGACGATCGAGCGCATCGGCATCGCGCCGCTGACCTCGATGTTCCTCGCCGGCGAAGGCGATCGCGAGCAGCGCACCGATTTCCGGCCCGAGGTCCACGATTCCGACGGGCTGATGCTGAAGACCGGAGCGGGCGAATGGATCTGGCGGCCGATCCGGAACCCGCAAGCGCTGACGATCTCATCCTTCCATGACCGTAACCCGCGCGGCTTCGGATTGATTCAGCGCGACCGCGAATTCGGCCATTACCAGGACCTGGAGGCGCATTACCATGCCCGCCCCGGCTACTGGGTCGAACCATCCGGCGACTGGGGCGAGGGCCGTGTCGACCTGATCGAGATCCCGACGCAGGGCGAGGAGTTCGACAACATCGTCTGTTGCTGGACGCCGAAGATGCCTCTCCCGAGCGGCCAGCCGACCGAGCTGAACTACCGCATCACCTCCGTGTCGACGACCGAGACGCTGCATGCGATGGCGCAGGTCCAGAGCAGCATCGCCGCCCGCGAAGAGGTCGATGCGGCGGCAGGGTTGGCGAAGCGTCGCTTCATCGTCGACTTCAACGCCGGCGATCTCGAATATTATCTGTCCGACCCCAAGCGCGTCGCGGTGGTCGCGACGGTTTCGGCAGGCACGGTCGCCCGAGCCACCATCGACCCGAACTTCGCGGCGAAAGGTTTTCGCGCCATCGTCGATGTCACGCTCAGGCCGGGTGAGAGCACCGATCTGCGCCTCTTCCTGCGCACGGCCAGGCAGCCGCTCAGCGAGACATGGACGATGTCCTGGACTGCGCCGGCTGCGCCAGCCGCTCCCGCAACCAGCCCTCCGACCGCGCCGCGCTGAGTGACAGAGACGCTCAGGCGACGGGCATAACGCCGGTCGCGATGCGATTTCATGGCGCCGGGAAGAAGCCGCTCGGCAGATTGCCGGGCCGAGCGGTCGACTCGGCCCGGACCGGTTCTCGCGCGCCCGACCCATAGCCCCTGTCGAAGGCGGTGCCGTCCTGCTCGTTGCAGGTCGGCCGCTGCGGGTTCTTGGCGATCGCAGCCGATTTTGGGAAGGCGGTGTTGTCGACCGCGTCGGTGGTCGGCTGGCCGATATCGATGCGCGAGGTCACCATCGCGACGGTCGGCTTGGCGGTGGGGGAGGTCCAGCCGAGTGTGCCATGCCAGATGATGTGCCAGCCGATCCGCGCCAGATGATGCACCGTCGAGCCGCGTTCCCTCGCGACGAAATAGGCGATGAAGCCTTCGTCGCGCCGCGCCGTATGCAGGAAGTTCGGCGCAGGCACCTTGCTGTTGGTTTGGCGCAAGGGGAACGGGTTGTTGGGATGGTCGCCGAGCTTGTAGGTCACCAGGAAGCCTTTGGTGCCGGTGGTCTGGTCGGTGATGACCTGATTGCCCGGGTCGAAGATCATCTCGTCGACGGTAGGCAGGTCGCCGTCGCCGTCCAGCGATGGGTTGGTGCCGAAGGCGGATTTGAGGTTGACGACGATGCTGCCTTCATTGGCCATCCGCCCGGCATAATGCGCCTCGTAGACGACGATGTCGGCGACCAGGATCATCCCGAACTCCCAGTTGCTCATCAGGTCGATCTTGTCCTGCCGGTTGGCCGGATCGCCCGACATCAGCACGCTGCCGGTGCAGGTGATCATCGGGCCGGTATGGCCCGGATGCCCCGCCGCCTCGTCGGCCGCGGCGCGGCGCACCTTGGTCGTGCAATGAAGCAAAGCGTGCTCGGTGCCGACATGGATGTCGGTACGCGAGCCGCCCTTGTTTGCGGTGATCGTGGCGGTGCCGGGAGCGATCGCGATAACCATGGCTACTCCTGCGGATATCCGATGGTCTGATTGCGCCCGGGTCCGCCCGGTGTTGCGAGTGTCGATCTAGCGAACGGCGGCGCTGTGCGTGCGCGCCTTGGCGGCCTCGGCGCGCCGGTTGAGGGCGCTCACCGCGATGATGGCGCGCTCCAGCGCCGCCATGGTCAGCGGCCCGACGATGGCGTCGGCGACGAGCCCATTGGCCGTCTGGAAGCTGCGCACGCGGTTCGCCGTCTCCGGGCCGAAGATGCCGTCGGGCAGCGTGCGGCCCTGGCCGGTCGAGTTCGGCATCGCCAGGCCGAGATCGATCAGCGCGAGCTGGATGATCGCGACGGCCTCGCCGCGCTCGCCCTGTTTCAGTGGCGGCGCGTTCTCGGCAGCCTTCCTGAGCCGGTCATTCTTCGAAAAGCGCGGCGAGCTGAGCGGCATGGTCTTGGATCCTGCCCGTCCCCAATGACCCAAGGTTAGTTCGGGGTTCGGGGAGGGGTCAAGGATCGTAGCGTGCCTTTCGGCCTCAAGCCGCCGGCAGACAGGCCGGTCCGAGCGGCTCGAAGCTCTTATAGGTCAGGATGAACTCCTGATGGCCGAGCTCTTCCGACTTGGTGCGCCCGCCCTGTGCCAGCGAGACGACGAGGTCGCGGATTTCCGTGCCGACCTCGTCGAGGCTGGCCCGGCCTTCGAGGATGCGGCCGGCATCGACGTCCATGTCGTCGCTCATCCGGCGATAGGTCTCCGGATTGGCGCAGATCTTCACGACCGGCGAGATCGCCGAGCCGACCACGGAGCCGCGCCCGGTGACGAACAGCACGCAATGTGCGCCGCAGGCGATCAGCTCGGCGATCTCGGCATTGTCGTTGATGTTGGGGAAGCCGAAGCGGACCTCGCCATCCGGCACCACGTCGAGCAGATAGAGTCCGCCATGCGGCGGCACATCGCCCGGCTTGATCAAACCGGAAATCGGGGAGGCGCCGGACTTGGCATAGGCGCCCATCGACTTCTCCTCGATGGTGGAGAGCCCGCCCTCGGCATTGCCGGCGGCGAAGGAGCCATAGCCGAGCGTCGCGTAATAGCGCGCCGCCTTGGCCACGGATTTCTCCAGCTCGACGCCGAGCTCGGGCGTGATCGCGCGCGCCGCCATGATGTGCTCGCAGCCGATCAGCTCGCCGGTCTCCTCGAAGATGCAGGCGGCGCCCTCGGCGATGAGCTGGTCGAAGGCGCGGCCCGCCGCCGGATTGCCGGTGATGCCGGAGGTGCCGTCCGAGCCGCCGCAGACGGTGCCGATCACCAATTCGCTGACCTGCATCGGCACGGTCTCGGCGGCGTCCAGCGCGATGCGCTGCTCCTCGACCCAGGCGCGGCCTTCCTTGATCGAGGCGCGGGTGCCGCCGGTGCCCTGGATTACGATGGTCTTCACCGGCCGGCCGGTGGCGCGCACCACCCGCTCCAGCGCGTATTTGTTGAAGCTCTCGCAGCCGAGCGAGACCAGCAGCACCGCCCCGACATTGGGATGGGTGCAGAGCTGCTCCATCATCTTCTCGGCATAAGGGTTCGGGTAGCAGCCCGGGAAGCCGATGGCGTGGACCTCGTGCTCGCGCCAGGGCAGGGCGATCTCGCGCGCGACATGGTGGGCGCATTCGACCAGATAGGCGACGGCGACGACATTGCGGATGCCCTTGCGGCCGTCGCTGCGCAGATAGCCTTGCAGTCCGCTCATTGCGCCGCTCCCGCCTTTCGCTCGTCTTCCAGATGATAGGTCGGCGTGTAGTCGCTCTTCATGTTCTGGACATGGACGTGCTGGCCGGTGGCGATGGCGACCGTCGCCACGCCGATCGGCGCACCGTATTTCAGGATCTTCTCGCCGGGCGCGATGGCGCGCCGGGCGATCTTGTGGGCGAGGGCGATGTCGCGGTCGATCACCGCCGGACCGCTGCCGGTCTCGATGGGCTCGCCCGCTGGCAGGCGGGTGCGCGCGACGAAGACGTTGTCGCGCGGATCGAGCAGGATCAGGCGGGGATCGTGCTGGGACATCAGAACTTGCCGAATTGCAGATAGGCCTGCTGCGGGTCGGTGCCCGCGAGGATCGCGGTGCGCACCTTGTTCTCCGCCGAGATCGCCGTCTCGGATTTCTCCAGCACTTCCTCGATGATCTCGACCGGGATGCGGACGACGCCGTCGCGGTCGGCAAGGATGTAGTCGCCCGGGCGGATCCAGACCTCGCCGATCTTGATCGGCTCGTCGACCGCCTTGGGCAGCCAGAATCCGACGATGTCGCGCGGCGTATAGGCCTTGAAATAGGCCTGGAAGCCCATTTCGACCATGAATTCGGTGTCGCGCGACAGGCCGTCGATGATGCAGCCGCGCACGCCCTTGTTCTTCAGTGTCTCGGCCGAGAGCTCGCCCATCAGCGCGACCTCCTCGGTGTTCGGCTGGCAGACCCAGACGTGGCCGGGCTTGGCGGCGGAGAGCAGGCCGGTCCAGCCGAGCAGGGTCTCGTGCGCATCGAATTCGCCGGTCTTGCCCTCGACGGTGAAGGCCGGGCCAGCGAGCTTCACGCCGGGCAGCAGCGGGCGCAGCGCCGGCGGCAGGGTGAAGTCCTTCAGCCCCATGGCACGCATCGTGTCGTGAATAATGCCGGTGTAGCAGCGTTCGAGGCGCTCGGTCAGCGTATCCGTCATGTTTCCTCCGGTGCGGCCGCTCCAGCGGCCTTGTCAGCACCTTGCGCAGAGCGAAGTACAGCGGGCAAGTGCGGATTTTGCAGCTCTGGGGTGCGTATTAAACGATTTAAATAGCTGATTATGGCTATTTTCGCGTTTAGATTGCGCAGCATGCCAAAGCCCCGTAATTGCGCGAGATGGCGTCAGCCGAAGCGCTCCCAGCCCTGCGGCATCAGGCGCTCCTGCGGCAGGAAGCGGGCCTTGTAGGCCATCTTCGGCGAGCCCTCGACCCAGTAACCGAGATAGACATAGGGCAGGCCGAGCTTGCGGGCGCGCTCGACGTGCTCGAGCACCATGAAGGTGCCGAGCGAACGGGCCTCAAGCGCGGGATCGTAGACCGAATAGACCATCGAGAGTCCGTCGCTCAGCCGATCGGTCAGGGCGAAGGCATAGAGGTCGCCCTGGCCTCGTCCGGTGAAGCCGCTGTCGGGGCTGCGCCGGCGGTATTCGATCAGGCTGGTCTCGACATGGGTGTCCTCGACCATCATGGCGAAGTCGAGTGCCGACATCGTCGCCATGCCGCCATCGGGGTGGCGCTCGTCGAGATAGGCGCGGAACAACGAATAGTGCTCGGAGCGCGGCTGTGGCGGCAACGCCTCGCCGATCAGGTCGCTGTTGTGCGAGGCGATCTTGCGGAAGCTGCGCGAAGGCCGGAAATCGGCGACGATGATCCTGACCGAGATGCAGGCCCGGCAGGTTTCGCAGGCCGGGCGATAGGCGATGCTCTGAGAGCGCCGGAAGCCGCCGTGTGAGAGCACATCGTTGAGGTCGCGCGCCCGCGCGCCGACGAGGTGCGTGAACACCTTGCGTTCCTCGCGACCCGGCAGATAGGGGCAGGGCGTCGGCGAGGTCAGGTAGAATTGCGGGGCATCCCGCAAAGGGCGTGTCACGTCAGGCAGGCTCCGGAACCGCCACGTTGGGGCTGAGTTTAGCAGTCGTTGCGGCGGCAACAAGCGTCTATGCCTGCGGCGATCACGCCATATGGGATGACTACTCCGCCGATGCTAGTCTTCGCCGAGTGCGCTTGGCGGCCTCGGCAGCAGGGGGATGCGATGCAGACCGAAACGGTCGCGTTGACCCGCGAGAAGGAAACCCTGCTGATCACGCTCTGGGCCAAGGCTGGCGAGAGCCTGCTGCCGGATTCCCTGCTCGAGGATCGCTTCGCCGCGCAGGCGGCAGCGCGCATCGACTATGATTTCGCCAGGCTCAAGGTCGACCGCGACCTGATGGTCGGCCTCGCTATGCGCGCCCATACCCTCGACGGCTGGACGCGCGATTTTCTCGGGAGGCATGACAACGCGATCGTGCTGCATCTCGGCTGCGGCCTCGACAGCCGTGTCTTCCGGATCGATCCGCCCGCCGGCATCGATTGGTATGAAGTCGACTATCCAGACGTCATCGCGCTCAGGCAAAAGCTCTACCCGGCGCGCGATGGCTATCATCTGATCGGCAGCTCAGTAACGGAGCCGGGCTGGATCGCCGACCTGCCGCAGGACCGCCCGACGATGATCGTGGCCGAAGGCCTTCTGCCTTACCTGCCGGAAGAAGAGGTACCGCTGCTGCTGGAGCGGCTGGTGCGGCACTGCCGCGCCGGCGAGATCGTCTTCGACGCCTACAGCCCGCTTGGCCTGCGCATGATCGCGCTGCAGCCTTCGGTCAAGGCGACCGGCGCGACATTGCACTGGGCGCTCGATGACCCCGCCGAGCTGGAGCGGCAGGTCCCGGGCCTGACCCTCGAGACCGAGCTGACGGCCTATGATCCCGATGGCTATGACCCGGCGCAGATCGCCCGGATGTCCTGGCCGGCGCGGCTGGCGATCCAATTCTTCTCGCTGATCCCGCCGTTGGCGCGGATCGGCCTGCTGCTGCGCTATCGCTTCTGAACAGGCTCAGGCGCGCACCACCACGAGCCCGGTCAGGATGTCGTGGCCGAGCCGGCGATCCTCGCGCACCAGCCCGCAGGCGATATCGACGAACCAGAGCGCGACCGTGCTGGCCGCGACATAGAAGAACAGCGCATGCACGGCGGCTGCCAGTGCCTCCGGCCGGCCGCCCGAGGCGGTCTCGACCCGAAGCCCCGCCATGCGCATGCCAAGCGTCGCCTGCTTGCGCCCGCCGATGGTGATGGCGGCATAGCCGAGCGCGACTGCGACGGTCGCGCCGCCCATCAGGAGCCAGGTCAAGCCGAAGGTGACAATGCCGAGTATCGCGAGCAGGAACCAGACGATGCTGCCCAGAATGAACAGGACGACGACGTCGCCGATCCAGGCGAACAGGCGCGAGCCGAGCACGCCGCGCGTATCCTGCAGCGGCCGGTCCTCCAGCGCGACGATCGGCGGCTGGCGATAGGACGGGTTCGACATCTCTGGCTTTCCAATTTCCTGCGGACGGACAGTGCCCGCTGGCGAATAATGTTTGATCAGCCACCCGGTTCCGCAAGGCCGCGCGGATAGATTCGGCGCGGTGCGAGGCCTTCCTTGCGCAGCGCCTCCTCGATCGCGGCGGTGTGCGCTTCGTCGCGGGTCTCGACGGTGACGTCGAGCGTCACGCCCTTGGCCGGCACGTCGAGGAAGAGCCGGCCATGGCTGACCTCGAGGATGTTGGCGCCGAGCGTGCCGAACAGGCTCGCGACCTTGCCGAGCAGGCCGGGCCGGTCGCTGGCGGTGAGACGAAAGCTGGCGATGCGTTGCTCGCGCTCGAGTTCGCGCACCATAATCGCGGCGAGCAGGCGCGCATCGATATTGCCGCCGCAGAGCACGAGGCCGACCTTGCGGCCGCGATAGCGCTCCGGCTCCTTCAGCATCGCCGCGAGCCCGGCGGCGCCGGCGCCCTCCGCCAGCGTGTGCTGCAAGGTCGCATAGGCGTTGACGGCGCGCTCGATCAGGTCCTCGCCGACGAGCACGATGTCGGAGACCAGCTCCTTGATCACCGGCAGGGTCTGCGTGCCGACCGTCTTGACCGCGATGCCCTCCGCCAGCGTTGCCCCGCCGATCGGCATCGCCGTGTCATGCACGGCATTGTGGAAGGACGGGTAGAGGGCGGCCTCGACGCCGATCAGCTCGATCGACGGCTTCAGCGCCTTGGCGGCGATGGCGTTGCCGGCCATCAGCCCGCCGCCGCCGAGCGGGATCAGCAGCATGTCGAGATCAGGCGCCTCGCGCAGCATCTCCAGCGCGACCGTACCCTGGCCGGCCATCACCGCCGCATCATCGTAAGGGTGGACGAAGACCAGGCTCTTTTCGGCCGCGATCTCCCGCGCCTTCTGCGCCGACTCGTAGAGGGTCTCGCCGAACAGCACGATCTCGGCGCCATAGGCGCGGGTGTTCTCGATCTTCACCAGCGGCGTCGTCTCCGGCATCACGATCGTCGCAGGGATGCCGAAGCGCTTGGCGTGGTAGGCGACCGCCTGGGCGTGGTTGCCGGCCGACATCGCGATGACGCCGCGGCGCTTCTCGTCCTCGTCGAGACTGCGCAGCTTGTTGACCGCGCCGCGCTCCTTGAAGGAGGCCGTCGCCTGCATGTTCTCGTGCTTGACGAAGATCTCGGCGCCGGTCAGCGCCGAGAGGCGCGGCGCCTGCATCAGCGGCGTCTTCAGCACATGACCTTCGATGGTCTGCGCAGCCGCCTCGATATCGGCGAAGCTGATCGCGAAGCCGCTGCCCATCCGTTCCCCCGCCGTTTTTCAGACCTGGCGCGGCGTCAGCGCGCCGTCACCGAAGAAGCCGCCGGGGCGCAGGATCAGCGTCACGGCGAGCAAGCTATAGACTGCGATGTCGCGCTGTTCGAGCGGCATCGTCGCCGACCACAGCACTTCGAAGGCGGCGATGACGAGGCCGCCGAGGCAGGCGCCCGGCACCGAGCCGATCCCGCCGAGCACGGCGGCGACCAGCGCCTTGAGGCCGAGCGTGAAGCCGCCTGAAAAGCCCATGCCGCCATAAATCACCGTGACGATGACGCCGGCCGCGCCGCAGATCGCGCAGGCGATGATCAGCGCCCGGTCATGCACCGCGCGAGGATCGATGCCGAAGAGGGAAGCCGTGCGGGCGTCGTCGGAGACTGCGCGCCAGGCCCGGCCATAGGCCGAGCGGGCGAGATAAAGGATGAGGCAGGTCGCAGCCGAGAAGCCCAGCCCCGCCATGGCGAGCGAGACCGGCGTCGCGGTGACGATGAATTGCTCGGCCCGCGCCAGCGGCAGCGGCTCGTTGAACACCGGCGGCAGCCAGCGCAGTTCGGGACCTTGTGCGAGGCGCAAATATTCCGAGAGCGCGATGGCGAGGCCGATCGTCGCGATCAGCACCTGCTGGCCATTGCTCTTGTCGAGATGGCGCAGCACGAAGCGGCCCATGGCGAAGCCGTGCAGCGCGCTGACCGCGATCGCGACGGCAAAGGCGATGAACAGGCCCGAGACCGGCGTCGAGACGGCGAGCGACAAGGTCAGTGCCACGCCGACCACGGCGGCGAGCGCACCCAGCGCCGAGAACTCGCCGAAAGTCAGCAGGATGCGGCCGTTGAGCCCGTAAATCAGCGCATAGGCGCTGGCGAGCAGTGCATAGATCGCGGCCGAGGGCAGGGCGGCTAGGCCCTGCTGCAGGCCATAGGCGAGGCCGGGCGACAGGGTGACGAGGTCGGCGCCTGGCGAGGCACCCGGATCGACAGGCGGCTCCGTCTTGTATTCGAGGTAGAAGCGCCGCAGCAGCAGGAAGCTCGCATCGGTCATAGGCACGCCATCGGAGGCAAGGCCCGCCAGCGCGCCACGCTGTAGCGTGGTGCCTTCTCCGGCAAAGATGCAGTCGATGGTGCGCCGCCGCGGCTGAGCCTCTGGCGCCTGCGCCCGGTAGGTGATGCGCAAGATGTCGGCGCGCGGGCCGGTGCCAGTGCCTTCGATGGTGATGACGGTGTCGGACGGGTTCAGGGCCGGGATGGCCAGCCGGCAGGCGCGAATCTGATCGGTGTCGAAGCGCCCGCAGGCAGCGAGCGCGAGGCAGAGCAGAATCGACGTGAGCAGGGCGCGCATCGACAGTGACGCTAGCGCGAGAACCGAGGCGTTGGAACTCGCGACAATGGCGCTCGTCATATGCTGATTGCGGCCTTGATAAATCGACAGGGCGGCGCACATCCGGTCCGGGCCGCAGCGGATGCTGGCCGGCCCGGTCGCGCAGTGGGATGTCTGGCATGCAGCAGGATGAGATCTGGGACAACGAGGCGGCCAAATCCTATGACACGCCCGGCACCGGAATGTTCTCGCCGGAGGTGCTGGAGCCGGCGGTAGAGCGGCTGGCGCAACTCGCCGAGGGCGGCGGAGCGCTTGAATTCGCGATCGGGACCGGCCGTGTCGCCGTACCGCTGAGCGAACGGAAGGTTCCCGTGGTCGGCATCGAGTTCTCGCCAGCGATGGTCACCGAATTACGGACCAAGGTGGATGAAGCGACGATTCCCGTCGTAATCGGCGATATGGCGACCGCCACCGTTCCCGGCAGCTATTCGCTCGTCTACCTCGTCTACAACACGATATCGAACCTGCTCACGCAGGCGCAGCAAGTGGCCTGCTTCCGCAATGCGGCGCGCCATCTTTCGCCTGGCGGCCGTTTTGTGGTCGAGCTCGGGGTGCCGGAACTGCGCAAGCTGCCGCCCGGGCAGCAGGCGGTCGTCTGGCACTCGGAGGCGGGCTATATCGGCCTCGACACCTACGACACGCTGCGCCAGCTGATCGTGTCGCATCATGTCAGATTCGGCGAGGGCAGGCAGGCCGAGCTCTTCCGCTCACCGCATCGCTATATCTGGCCGGCGGAGCTCGACCTGATGGCTCAGCTGGCCGGCTTCGCGCTCGAGAGCCGGCATGCCGATTGGTGCGGAGCGCCGTTCACGGCGGAGTCGCGCTCGCACGTCTCCGTCTATCGCCTGGCTGGTTAGCTCAGGCGATATCCTTCAGCATCTTCGCCACCCGCGGCGCGAAATAGGTCAGCACGCCGTCGGCGCCGGCGCGCTTGAAGGCGAGCAGGCTCTCCAGCATCGCCTTGTCGCCATCGAGCCAGCCATTATTGGCGGCGGCCATGATCATCGCGTACTCGCCCGAGACCTGGTAGGCGAAGGTCGGCACCGCAAAGGTGTCCTTCACCCGTGCGATCACGTCGAGATAGGGCAGGCCGGGCTTGATCATCACCATGTCGGCGCCCTCCTCGAGGTCGAGCGCGACCTCGGCGATGGCCTCGTCGCTGTTGGCCGGGTCCATCTGGTAGGTGCGCTTGTCGCCGACGAGCGTGGCATTGGTGCCGATCGCGTCGCGGAACGGGCCATAATAGGCCGAGGCGTACTTGGCCGAATAGGCCATGATCTGCGCGTCCTCGTGGCCGTTCGCATCGAGCGCGGCCCGGATCGCACCGACGCGCCCGTCCATCATGTCGGAGGGCGCAATCACGTCGGCACCGGCTTCCGCCAGCGCCAGCGCCTGCCGGACGAGGATGCCGACGCTGGGGTCGTTCAGGATCTTCTCGCCATCCATCACGCCGTCATGGCCATGCGAGGTATAGGGATCGAGCGCTGCGTCGCAGATGATGCCGATCTCCGGTACCGCCGCCTTGATCGCCCTGACCGCGCGGCACATCAGGTTGCGGCTATTGAGTGCCTCGGAACCGGTCTCGTCGCGCAAACCGCGGTCGACATAGGGGAAGGGCGCGATCGCGGGGATGCCGAGCCTGGCTGCGGCTTCCGCCTGGCGCACGGCTTCGTCGATATTGAGCCGGTCGACACCGGGCATCCAGGCGACCGGCGAGATCGGGTCGGCCGAATCGATCAGGAAGATCGGCCAGATCAGGTCATCGGTGGTGAGGCGATTCTCGCGCACCAGCCGGCGCGACCAGTCCGCCTTGCGGTTGCGGCGCATGCGGCGGGTGAGCCCGAGCGCGTCCGTCATGGCGGCCGCAGTCTCGGCCTGCCGCGCCTGCGGCGCGGGGAAGGGCCGCACAACCCGAGATGCCATCAACGCCTCCGCTGCGAACGCGATACTTGCTTGCCGGCGATGCTTTAGCACATCGGAACCATTCCAAAACAGTCGCGATGGTCGCATGCCGCCACGCGCATTGCGCGGGCACTTCGCCAAAGCGCGCCGTGCGGCCGCGCGCCGGCCGGCGCGTTGACAGGCCTCCGGCCAACGCCCAAACACGGGATCAGATCAGACGAAAGAGCACCATGTCGGATGAGCCGGACATCATCTGCGAAATCCGCGGCAGCGCCGGCTTCGTCGTGCTCAATCGGCCGAAGGCGCTCAATGCGCTCAATCTCGGCATGGTGCGCGAACTGGCGAAGGCGCTCGACGCCTGGGAGCACGATCCTGCCGTCACCCGTATCGTCGTGACCGGCGCCGGCGAGAAGGCCTTCTGCGCCGGTGGCGATATCCGCAGCCTGCATGACCTCGGCAAGGCCGGCCAATACGACGAGATGCTCGCTTTTTGGCGCGAGGAGTACGTCCTCAACGCCCGCATCCAGAGCTATCCCAAGCCCTATGTCGCGCTGGTCGACGGCATCGTCATGGGCGGCGGTGTCGGCGTTTCGCTCCATGGCAACCATCGCGTTGCCGGCGAGCGCTGGCTTTTCGCCATGCCGGAGGTCGGCATCGGCTTCTTCCCCGATGTTGGCGCGACCTATGCCCTGCCGCGCCTGCCGGATCACGCCGGCACCTATCTCGCCCTGACCGGCGACCGTGTTGGTCAGGCCGATGCGCTGGCACTCGGGCTCGCGACACATGCGGTGCCCTCGGTGCGCATGGCCGAGCTTGCCGAGGCGCTGACCGGTTTAGAGTCGGTCGACGCCACGATCGCCCGCTTCGCTGGAGACCCCGGACCGGGCAAGCTGGCGCCTGAGCGCGCGACGATCGCGCATTGCTTCGGCGCGGCGACGCTGCCCGACGTCCTCGGCCGGCTCGATGCCAAGGCCGCAAGTGGCGATGCTTTCGCCGCCAAGACGCTCGCGACGATCCGAGCGAAGTCGCCGACCAGTGTCGCCATCGCCTTCGAGCAGATGCGCCGCGGCGCCTCGCTCGGCTTCGCGGAGACGATGCAGCTCGAATTCCGCATCGTCTCGCGGATTCTCTGCGGCCATGATTTCTACGAGGGCGTCCGCGCTGTGGTGATCGACAAGGATCAGGCTCCGTCCTGGCGGCCGCAGACGCTGGAAGAACTCGATCCGGCGGCAGTGGCGGCCTATTTCGCCCCGCTCGGAGCGACCGAGCTGGTTGTGAGCAGCTGAGATGGCGGTGCTGCGCGACGGCGAGGTTCTGCGCGGCCCGCGCCAGGCGGGCGAGGCCAGGCGCGGCATACGCTGGCGGCTGCTCCTGGTCTGGTTGCTGCGCCTGCTCTCGGTGGTGTGGATCGGCAAAGGTCTCTACCACTGGGCGATGATCCTCGGCCTCGGACTGGACACCGGCCCAGCCTTCGAGACGCGCCCGCTGACCTTCCAGGCGATCACCGTCTATTTCGCCGTCTTCGATCTCGTCGCCGGCGTCGGCCTCTGGCTGACCGCGACCTGGGGCGGCGTGCTCTGGCTGCTCGCCGCTGTCAGCCAGCTCCTGCTCGGCTTCTTCTTCCCGCGCTGGCTGACGCTGTCGCCCGCTTTGATCGGCACCTATGTCGCGCTGATGCTGGCCTATTTCCTGGCGACCTGGGCGGCGGAAAACCAGGAGTCCTGAGGCCGTCCGCGCGCGTCGAATGCGGCAGGCCGCGGTAAGAAACGCTTTAGCTTAAGGGACTTCCGGTTCATTTTGGATTCACCCAAATGGGTAAATCCCTGATTCATCCTGATATTTAAACTCGTTTTCATCCGCACTGCCTATGGTGTCTCTCAGAAGCGGACCGGGAGACAAATCCTGGCCGACATGCAACAGGCGGGATATACCATGAAGAGCAATGTAAAGACTGTGGAGCCGACCGCGGCTGATGAGGTTCAGCTCAAGGTGAAGCCGCTTTACCTTGAGTCCCTCACCTTGGTCGAGCGGCTGCATCGCCGGCTGCTCGACGTGATCAAGGACGAATTCGAGCGCCGCAACCGCGACGACGTCAACAGCGTGCAGGCGCTGCTCCTCTACAATATCGGCGACGCCGAGCTCTCCGCCAGCGAGCTGCGCACCCGCGGCTATTATCTCGGCTCGAACGTCTCCTACAACGTCAAGAAGCTGGTCGAGCTCGGCTTCCTGCACCATGCCCGGTCGCGGATCGACCGTCGCTCGGTGCGCATCAGCCTGACTGAGAAGGGCGGCGAGGTGCACAACATCGTCAAGGGCGTCTACGACAAGCATGTCCGCACGGTCGAGCAGATCGGCGGCATCGCGGCCGACGACTTCGAGCGCATGAACAACGCCCTGCTGCGCCTCGAGCGCTTCTGGACCGACCAGATCCGCTACAAGCTCTGATATCCAGAGAAAGGATTAGTCGAAAGCAGCTTCGCTACGATGCGCTAGGTCGCCGCAGAGCGGGTTGGCAAGGCTGTTGACATTAAAGCTCCGTGCTTTTGGCAGAGTTTGGCGCCTCCGGGCGCCATTTTCTGTTGCGGACCGGATCGGCTGCCTCAAAACATGTCAGCTAAGGCTCGATATCGCGATGGGTATGTGGCGGATGCCTAGCGGTTGGCGGGACTGGGGGGGCGAAGAATGTACCGAACTGACTGGACCAAGGCAATAATCATTGCCATAGTTGCAATACTATGTGGATTATTCTGTTGGTGGGCGATCGTAATAAATGCGGGTTTGGATAAAATTCTTGCCATTGTTGCCGCTTGTACTGCTCTAGCTGCATTTTTAATTACCAATTTGCTCATCGCAAATACTGATATTGCCAAAATAAAGCTTTATCGGATGGCGTTTGACCGCCCGGCTTTCAGGATATCATTTGTAAACGAGGTTTCAGAAGAAGATTTCATCAAGGCAGTTCATCAGACATTGGAGGCAATAAATACCGGAATCCTTAGAGACAGAACTGGTTCGGTCATTCACAAAATCGATCTGGGTGGGAAAAGCGGTCTTGAGAAATGGGGTCGCGAGATGGATGAGGTCGCGGTCGCGTTGGAGCAAATGATGCGACGCTATCAAGCCGGTATTGCTGAAAAGAAATTCAGACAATTTGAATATGAAGGTAAATTTATTCTACCTGAGGTCGACAAGCCTTTTGGCGATCACATGGATGATCTGAAGATCACGACACTTGAAAAAATGAATGTTGTTCTGGCTAAAGCGAAATTGGATCCGCTGCCCGTCGAACTGGGCCGGGATGTGTGGCGCCCCAGAAACCCTAGTAAACCGCCTTCGTGAGCGCCGGTTTTCCAAGCAGGTTCGGGCGAGATCTGGCGCTCAGAAATTTCAGGTTTAAAGCCAGACGCCTGCGAGATTGCATGATTGCGAACTCTGAAATCCAAGGGATTCGGCGCAGCGCCCACTGTTACGCCTCTTGAGCCGGGCTTCAGCGTTTTCGTGCGGACGCCTCGATATGTTGCGCGTGTGCAACGCCCCGTCGGCATCTGCGCCGCGCCGGCCACAGCGATCAAACCCGCGTGAGCGCAGCGCATCGCCGCCCTAAAAATGCCGCGCTCATCATAGGGTGTTAACTCTGGTAAGGGATCGTCCCCGGCGACCGGCGTGGTAGATGCCAGGCCGAAGGGGCGGGTCGCGTCCCGCTCCGATGATATGCGAAGTCCAAGGGGTACGATCGATGCCGAATATTCGCCTGACCCGCCGCGAGACGGTTCTGGCTATGCTCTCGACTGCTGCCGCCGGCGTGAGCCTGCCGGCTTTCGCCCAGCAGGCCGAGTGGCGCCAGAGCTATGATGCCGGCTCGCGCAATGCGGTCCAGCGTTCCTCGACGCCGATGCTCTCGCCGGCCGCACTGGCCGCGACCGAGCAGGCGGTCGAGGCCTACCGTGCACTCGCCGCACGCGGCGGCTGGCCGACCCTGCAGGTCAGCGAGAAGCTCTCCGTCGGCTCGCGCGGCGCCAGTGTCGTCGCCTTGCGCCAGCGGCTGATCATCACTGGCGACCTCGATGCCTCCGCCGGCGACAGCAACATCTATGATTCCTATGTCGAGGGCGGCGTGCGCCGCTTCCAGTCGCGCATGGGGCTCTCGACCACCGGCAGCATCAACCGCGCCACGCTCGCCGCGCTCAACGTGCCGGTCGACCGGCGCATCCGCCAGCTCGAGACCAATATCGTGCGCCTGCGCACCTGGTCGGGCAATCTCGGCAATCGCTATGTCGTCGCCAACATCCCGGCCGCTGCGGTCGAGACGGTCGAGAACGGCCATGTCGCGACCCGCCACGCCGCCGGCGTCGGCAAGATCGATCGCCAGTCGCCGCTGCTGCAGACCAAGATCCCCGAGGTCAATTTCAACCCGACCTGGACGGTTCCCGCTTCGATCATCCGCAAGGATCTGATTCCGAAGATGCAGAAGGAACCGAGCTACCTCACCGAGAATAAGATCCGCATCATCGGGCCGAACGGCGAGATCCCGCCGGAGCGGGTCAACTGGCGCTCGGATGAAGCGACCCGCTACACCTTCCGCCAGGATCCGGGCGGCGAGTTCAACTCGCTCGGCTTCGTGCGCATCAACATCCCGAGCCCGCACGGCGTCTACATGCACGACACGCCGTCGAAGGGCATCTTCGGCGACGACTTCCGTTTCGTCTCCTCCGGCTGCATCCGCGTCCAGAACGTGCGCGACTACATCGCCTTCCTGCTCAAGGAGACGCCCGGCTGGGATCGCGCCAAGATCGACGAGACCATCGCCTCGGGCGAGCGCGTCAATGCCCGCATCGCCAATCCGGTGCCGTGCTACTGGGTCTATGTCACCGCCTGGGCGACGCCCGATGGCGGTGTGCAGTTCCGCGACGATATCTACAACAAGGATGGGCTCGGCCCGGTGCCGGTCGCTGCCCTGCAGGGCGATCAGGACATCTGAGCGCTTTCGATCTGACGATGGATACGAGAAGGCCCGCCTGGAAACCGGCGGGCCTTCTTCTTTTTGTCGAGCGGCTGCCGCGTGTCACGGGGCAGGGCTGACCCGGGTCCACAGATCGTCGAAGGCGACGCTGTCGAAGAAGGCCTCCGCCTCCACGATCTGGCGATCCTTCAGGCGCAGGAACCAGGCATAGCTGTTGGTGTAGGGCTTGCCGTCGCGTGCGAGGCCAGCGGCATCGAAACGAATGATCACCCTATCGCCCTCGACATGGTAGCGATGGACAGTGGGGATCAGCCGCTCGCGCATCCGGGCGTTGAACGGGCGGATCACCTCGGCGAGGAAGGCCGCCTTGCTCGGATAGGTCTTCGCGGCGCGCGAATTGCCGGCGATTGTCCAGCGCGCGTCGTCGGCGAGCAGGTCGTAAGGGCTGCCAGTGCCGTCGGCCCAGGCCTTCATGCCGCTTTCGACGAGCGCCCGGTTGTCACGCTCGATCTGCGCTTCCTGGGCGCGAAGCGGGGCCGAGAGCATGACGCCCATGGCGAGTATGGCGAGCATCGGACCCGCGATTGTCCTGGTGGTCTTCATCATGGTTCTCCGCTCATGCGTTGGTAGCGAGCGCCGCGACAGCGGTTGCCGCGACCTGATAGTCCTGCGCGACTGCGCCGCCTGACACCCCGACGGCGCCGATCAGGCGGCCTTCGGCGTCGCGCACCGGGATGCCGCCGGCGAAGACCACGAGCCCGCCATTCGTCCGGTCGAAGCCTGGCGAGGTGCCGCCGGGCTTGCTGAACTCGTAGAGCGCCTCGGTGTTGAAGCCGAACAATGCAGCGGTGCGGGCCTTGCCGAGCGCGATGTCGACCGAGCCGAGCAACGCGCCATCCATGCGGGTGAAGGCCTTGAGGTTGGCGCTGTCGTCATAGACGGCGATGTTCATGGGAACGCCGATCGTGGCGGCCTCGCGCTCCGCTGCGGCCATGGCGGTCCGCGCCTGAGCCTGGGTGATGCTCATTGCTGGTTCCTTTTAGAAAGGGCTGGGGCCGCTGCAGCGAGCCCGGCGAGGGCGGCTGCAGCCGGTAAGGTTGGCGCTCTGGCTCAGATCCGGTTCGTCCAGGCTGCGAGCTGGTGCGCCTTCAGCATGTCCTCGATCTGCTTCGGCACGACGTTGCGGAAATTGCCTTCGTCGGCCGGGACGATCTCGATCATCCGTTCGATCATCTCGGCCGGGTCCATCTTGCCTTCCGGCGTGGCGAAGAAGTCGTCGAAGCCCTTGCGCAGCTCGGCACGCTTAGTGAAGTTGACCTCGTCATCGAGCCAGCGGAACGGATTGTCCGCCATCGTCTCGTTGTAGCCGGTGTAATAGGCGCCCGGATTGATGGTCTGGATCTTGACCCCGTAGGAGGCCAGCTCCTGTTGCAGGGCCTCAGCGATCGATTCCAGCGCATGCTTGGTCGAGACATAGGTGCCCCAGTTGGCCGGCGTGAACAGACCGCCCATGGACGAGGTGAAGACGACCTTCTTGCCCTGGCTCTTGCCCTCGCGGACCCAGCGCTGGACGACGCCCTGCGTCAGGAGCAGCGGCAGGAAGACGTTGACCTCGAAGTTCTTGCGGAGGAGGTCGAGCGGGATTTCCCAGACCGGACCGGCCTCGCCCATCCCGGCATTGTTCCAGAGCACGTCGAAATCCCATTTGAGCGCCTGCTTGATGTCGTAGGCGTCGGTCAGGTCGAGCCGCTCGACACGGATGCGGTCGGAGAGCCCCAGCGCGGCGACTTCCTCGCGCAATGCCGTCACCTGCGACGAGACGTGGACGGTGGCGATGATGTCGTGGCCGTTCTTCGCCATGCCGATGGCGGCGCCCTTGCCGAAGCCGCCTGCGGCGCCGGTGATGAGGATGGTCTTCTTGGTCATGGTCCTGCTCCCTTGTCTGGTCGGCGCCGGTGGCGTCCGATGAGCAAGGAATAGGGGAGCAGGCGGTGAGCGACCGTCCCGCCGTTGCGGCCACTATCGCGAAATTGCGGTGCCGGAAGCGCGAGCGCTACAGCCGCTGGCGGAACGCGCTCGGCGTCACGCCGGTCGCCTTGCGGAACGCCGCTGTGAAGGAAGAGGGCGTCTCGTAGCCGACGGTGAGGGCGATGTCGGTCACCGCCAGCTCCGGACTGGTCAATAAGCGCCGGGCCTGGTCCATCCGCAGCTCGACGAGCTGGGCGTGCGGCGTGCGACCGGTCGCCTTCCGGAACGCGGTGCAGAAGTGGAAGCGGCTGAGGCCGACCAGCGCGGCGAGGTCGTCGAGCCCGACCGCCTCGCCGAGGTGATCCTGCATATAGCTCGTGACCTTGCGGACCTGCCAGTCGGCGAGGCCGCGCTGTGCGGGAGCCGCGATCGCGCCGAAGGAGGAGTGGCCGCGCAGGAGCTGGACGACGAGCAGATCAGTCGCCTGTTCGACGAAGAGCTGTGCAGCCGGATCGGCCGCGGCTCCAGCGTCGCGGCCCAGCATCTCCATGACGCGCGCGGCGATGGGGTCCTCGAAACCGACGCGGCCGAGCAGTTCGAGGGGCTTGCCACCGGTCAGCTGCTCGGCGCAGGCGAGAAGCCGCTGATGCGGGAGAAAGACGTGGCTGACGCCGATCGGCCCGGCGATGTCCCAGCGCCCGTCATGGCCCTGGGGAATGATCGTGATCGTTCCCGAACGGGTCTTGCCGGCCAGGCGCTCGCCGGCGCTGCGCCAGACGATTTCCTGCGGCTCGCCGTAATAGGTGATGACGACATGGCCGGCCATGCCCGGCAGGTAGTCGTGCAGGGCGCCATGGCCCCAGGGAGCGGTCAGGCGAGTGTCACCGCGCAGGACGGCATCGGTGACCGGCGGTGCCCGGTCGAGGATACGCCCGAGCGAGGCCGGCGCATTGCCTAGCGTCCCGCTCTCATCCGCCATGGTGATCGCGACGACACATCGCCCCCGAGCCCGCAACCGAAGGTGCACCTCGGCGAAGCCGTTCGCCGAGGTGCGGATTCGACGGGACTATGGACGAAGGGGCGGCCTTCTAGCAATCCACCGCCGAGCTGGCGCAAGGCCTGGCATCTGTCGCGGGTGACTGGGAGCGATGGCCCGTCTCCCGGTCAAAGGTGGCAACTCAGGTGGCTGGTGCCTCGGCGAAGTCGGTGGAAAGCGAGACTGGCCGCCACTCACGCAGGATCTCGGCATCCGCCGCCTGCTTCGCTTCGATCGCCGCGATCGTGTCGCTGCCCAGAGGCAGCCGCACGGGCGGGTTCGGCGCATCGGCGAACCCGACCAGCACCTGCGCGAGCTTGTCGGGGTCGCCAGGCTGCTGATGGTTCAGAGCGGAGGCGTGCGTGCGCACGGCGCCGGCCGTGCCGTTATAGTCGGCGATGCCGTGCGGACTGATCGAGAGCGAGGATGCGTCGAGAAAATCCGTGCGGAAATAGCCGGGCTCGACCACCGTGACATGGATGCCGAGCGGAGCGAGTTCGGCATGCAGCGCCTCGGACAGCCCCTCGACCGCGAACTTGGTCGAGCAATAGACGCCGAAGCCGGCGGCGCTGCGATAGCCGCCGATCGACGAGATATTGAGGATGCGGCCCGATCGGCGCGCCCGCATATGCGGCAGCACGGCGCGTGTGACGTTGAGCAGGCCGAACACATTGGTGCGGTAAAGCTGTTCCACCTCCTGGGCGCTCGCCTCCTCGACCGCGCCGAGCAGGCCGTAGCCAGCATTGTTCAGCAGCACATCAATCGCTCCGAAGCGAAGGATCGCAGCCTCGGCGGCTGCTCGGGTCTGCTTTTCCTCGGTCACGTCGAGCGACAGGGCGAGAAGCCTCGGATGCTCGCCCAGTGCTTCGACGACTGCCGGCGCGCGGCGCGCGGTGGCGACGACATTGTCGCCGCGCTCCAGTGCAAGGCGCGCAATGCGCAGGCCGAAACCGCGCGATGCGCCGGTGATGAACCAGGTCTTCATGACCGATCTCCCTTCGATGCTGCGGATCATCCGCTGATCGAAGGGATAGGATTTGCCGCCCGATCGGGCCGTCTGCCGATTTCGCTGACTGTTGCGATCTTGCGGCCCGGCGCGCTCAATGAACCCTTTTTCGGGGAATGATCGCCGGCACGGGCTCATCCTCTTCCTTCGCCAGATGCCGCCCGGCGACATGGAGCACGACATAGCCGATCGCCGCCGACAGCGCCGAGCCGGCGAGCACGCCGATCTTGGTCGCATCGTTGA
Organism: Bosea sp. Tri-49; assembly: GCF_003952665.1. NCBI lineage: Bacteria > Pseudomonadati > Pseudomonadota > Alphaproteobacteria > Hyphomicrobiales > Alloboseaceae > Allobosea > Allobosea sp. Tri-49. Next base: position 2,073,161 of record NZ_CP017946.1, on the reverse strand, counting down.
GCGAGGCATTGTTGGCGAAGGCCAGGGCGCCGATGAACAGGCTCATGGTGAAGCCGATGCCGCAAAGCAGCGAGACGCCATAGACCTGCGCCCAGGTCGCCTTGGCCGGCATGGTGCCGAGGCCGAGCCGGACCGCGAGCCAGGCGAAGCCGAAGACGCCGATCTGCTTGCCGAGGAAGAGCCCGAGCACGATGCCGAGCGGTACCGGCGTCAAGAGCAGCGACGGCGACATGCCGGCGATCGAGACGCCGGCATTGGCGAAGCCGAAGACCGGCACGATGAAATAGGACGACCAGGGATGGAGCCTGTGCTCCAGCGTGTGCAGTGGCGAATGCTCGGGCTCGTCGCTCTCGGTGCCGCGGCCGGCAAGCGGAATGGTCAGCGCCAGCGCGACACCGGCGAGCGTGGCGTGGATGCCCGATTTCAGCACGAAGAACCAGAGCACTGCGCCGATGACGAGATAGAGCGGCAGCGAGCGCACGCCGCGCAGGTTGAGCGCGATCAGCACGGCAAGGCAGGCCGCGGCGCCGGCCAGCATCGGCAGCGAGAGGTCGCCGGAATAGAACAGAGCAATGATCAGGATCGCGCCGAGATCGTCGAGAATGGCGAGCGCGGTCAGGAAGATCTTGAGCGAGACCGGCACGCGCGAGCCGAGGATGGCGAGCACGCCGAGCGCGAAGGCGATATCGGTGGCAGCCGGAATCGCCCAGCCCCGTATCGCCTCGGCGTCGCCGCGGGCGAGCGCGACATAGATCAGCGCGGGCGCGATCATGCCGCCGAGCGCTGCGAAGGCGGGTAGGGCTCGCCGGCTCCAGGTCGCAAGCTGGCCCTCGATGAACTCGCGTTTGATCTCCAGTCCGACGAGCAGGAAGAACAGCGCCATCAGCGCGTCGTTGATCCAGTGCAGGATCGAGAGGCCGGCGACCTTCGCCTCCAGCACCTTGAAATAGAGCAGGCCGAGCGGCGAATTGGCGATGATCAGCGCGTTCGCTGCAGCGAGGACGAGCAGGACGCCGGCCGCGGCGCCGCTCTCGAAGAAAGCGTGCAGGGGCGAGCGGCGCTTCGGCGGCCAATCCGGAGCTTCGGCTTCGATCTGCTGCGCATCCTGGGTCACGCCGGCATCCCCCGTCTTCTTGTAGCCTGGGATATCGCAGGTGCGCTGCGACATCCCGATGTCGATTCCATTGCAGCCGACGGTTGTGCCATGCGGCTGCGAGTCGGCTCACTCGATCTGTGAAATAGAGCAGAGCGGGCGCGATGCCGCATTCCATATCGCCGCACTATTGCCTGCGCAGCCGGCCGGCGCCACCCGCCAGCAATGCTGTTGCAGTCATCGCGGCGAGCAGCACGGCCGTGCCGCCGAACAGGCCGGGATAGCGGTAGCCGGCGATCAAAGGCGTGCTGAGTAGCGGCGAGCAGAACTGACCGATGAAGATCGAGGCAGTGAGGACGCCGCCGGCCAGGCCACGCTTCTGCGGCGGTGCGAGATTGAGCGCGAGGGCGATAAAGCTCGGCGAGACTAGGGCGTAGCCTGCGCCGATCGCCGTGACAGCGGCGAAGATCGCGGGGGTCGCCGAGGCGGTGACCAGCAGCAGGAAACCCAGCGCCATCGCGCCATAGCCCAGCGCGAAGATGCCGGCATAGCCGACGGCGCGCTGGATGCGCGGATAGAGTAGCGCAAAGCCGCCGCCCGACAGCATCAGCACGCCGAGCGCTGAACCGGTCATGATCGCGCTGTCATAACCCTGCGCGTCCAGAAAGAAGGATAGCTGCGTCGGCATGATGAAGAAGATCATGTTGGTGACGGCCTGCAGCAGCACCAGCGAGGCGAAGAGGAGGCGCCAAGGAGAGCGATCTTCACCAGCCCCTATCTGGCCCGGCCGAGTCGCCGGCGATAGGCGTGGTGGATCGACGATGACCAGCCACATCAGCGGCAGGAAAGCGGCTGCGAGACCATAGATCGCGAAAGGCAGGCGCGGTGAGATCGTCGCGACCCAGCCGGCGGTGAGGATGAAGACGAGGCCGCCGAGATTGCGGGCCGAGATCTGCAGGCCGGTCAAGGCGTTGCGGTTGTCGCCGGTGAAGTAGTCGCCGATCAGCGCCGTTTGCGCCGTCATGATGAGCGCGACCGCAATGCCGAGCACTAGGCGGCTGGCAAAGATCGTCGACAGGTCCGGCAGAACGAGCCCGGCGCAGCCGGAGATGACGAACAGGACGACGCCGAAGAGCAGCAGCTTGCGCCGCCCGATCCTGTCGGCTGCGATCCCGGCGAGCGGGGCGCAGAGCGCGACACTGAGTGAGGGCGCCGGCACCAGAAGGCGCGTTAGCAGCGCGGCGTTGGGATCATCTGCGAACAGGCGCTCGAGCCCGGGCAGGGCCGGAGCAATCGTCGCGTTCGCCATCGTCGTGAGCGATGCCGCCATCAAAAGGGCGATTGCGCGCCGATCCTGCCAGATCGGGATTTGCCTTGATATGAGAATGGCTTCCATGACGTTCCTCTTGCCAAAACGATAAGTTCGGCAGAGCGTACAAGTTCAAGTTGACTTGAGGTCAAGCCATGTATGTCCTGGATATTGGCGAGGTGGCGGAACGCTCGGGCGTCGCGCCCTCGACCCTGCGCTATTACGAGGAGATCGGCCTGATCGCCTCGCTCGGGCGGCAAGGCCTGCGGCGGCAATTCGATGGTGACGTGCTTCTGAAGCTGTCGCTGATCGCCATGGGCAAGGCGGCCGGTTTCTCGCTTGAGGAGATCGCCGGCATGTTCGGGCGGGACGGCAAGCCAGATATCCCGCGCGACCAGCTGCGCGAGCGGGCCGATGCTTTGCAGCGGCAGATGATCGAATTGCGGACGCTGCGGGATGTCCTACGCCACGTTGCCGACTGCCCGGCCCCGAGCCATCTGGAATGCCCGACCTTCCGCAAGCTCATGCAGGCGGCATCGCACAGAAAGCTCGCCTATCGTCCAACGAATGGTCCTCGGTCCGGCCGAAAGGTGGCGTCGAAGCCTTGAACTGCCGGCTCCGCGACGGAAGACCTTATGCCGGCTGCGGCCGTGGTGACCCTTCGTCCTCAGCCAGGAACTGCAGGATCGCCGCCAGCGTGCCGACGAGGATCAGCGCGATCCAGGCGGTCGCATAGCTGCCGCTCCATTCATAGCTCAGCCCGCCGAGCCAGGCACCGAGAAAGGCTCCGAGCTGGTGGCTCAGGAACATCACGCCGAACAGCGTCCCGAAATTCGCCGTGCCGAAGCGCCCATTGATCAGGCCGCTGACCGGCGGGACGACGCTCAGCCAGAGAAACCCCATGGCGGCGGCGAAGACGAGCGTCGTCTCGACGCTGACGGGCAGGGTAAAGAACACGGCAATCGAGACCGTCCTCAGGAGATAGATCAGCGCCAGCACGGTCTTGTTGCCCCAACGCTGGCAGAGATAGCCGGCGACGAGGGTGCCGACCGCATTGCAGATGCCGATGAGCGCAATCGCCTCGGCGCTGACGGAGGGCGGCAGCCCGCAGATGGCGATGTATTTTGGCAGATGCGTCGCGATGAAGATCAGCTGAAAACCGCAGGCGAAGAAGGCGACGGTCGAGATCACGAAGGAGCGGTCGGCCATGGCCTCGGCGATGGCGCGGCGCGCATCTGGCTTCTGCTGTGCCGGTCCCGCTGCGGCGCCGGGGCTGGCGGTCCGGAAGAGGAAGGCCACCGCCGCCATGCCGGCGGCCAGCGCCGCCAACCCGCCCAACGCCCCCTGCCAGGACCAGCGCTCGATCAGCGCCTGCGCAGTCGGCGCCAGCACGAAGGTACCGAGCGAGCCGGTCGCGGCGAGGATCGCGATCGCGGTTCCGCGCACGGCCGGGGCGGCGAGGCGCGAGACGATGCCCACCAGCACGCCATGCGAGGTTCCCGCGACGGCTATGCCGATCATCAGCCCGCCACCGAGCTGAAGGCCGAGCGGGCTGCCGGTCCCGATCAGATAGAGACCGGCGCAGAACAGCGCCGATGAGGCGATCACGACGAGCCGCCCGCCATAGCGGTCGCAGAGCGCGCCCATGAAGGGCTGCCCGATGCCCCAGGCCAGGTTCTGCAGCGCCATGGCGAAGCCGAAGGTGGCGACGGAGACGCCGGCGTTCTGGACCATCGGCTCCATGAACAGGCCGAGGCTCTGCCGCAAGCCCATCGAGATCGAGAGGATCGTTCCGGCCGCGACGAGCGACAGGACCAGGGCTGGTGGCCAGGAATTCGGCGTCGGTGTCGGCACGATCGGTCTCCCCGCGGATGCGAGGGCGAACGATAGGGACCGGCCGGTCAGATGAAATTCACTAGTCGGTATACAGGGTAGCCTGCGGAGAGGAGGTGGTGGTGCGCTGCAGTCGGTGCGCCGCCGCATCGAGATGGCTCGCGACGATGAGCACCGCCGCTTCGCCCGCGGACAGCGCATAGCTGGTGTCGCGATGGATCAGCATCTGCGCGATCGCACCCTCGACGAGGATCGCGAGTTGCCGGGCGATCGGCTCCGGGTCGGCAAGGCCGCCCTCACGCAGCTCCCCGGCGAGCCAGGCTTCGAAGCGGCGCTTGTGACCGGCCGCCATCGCCACGGCCGGATGGCCGGGCTGGCCGGCGAGTTCCACCGCGGCGTGGGTGAAGCCGCAGCCGCGCCATTTCGGGCGCTTCGCGTGGTCCGCCAGTTCGCTGAACAGGTTCGCGATTCGCTCGGGCAGCGGCCGGCCGGGATCGCCGAGCCATTGCCGGTAGCGCTCGATTGCCGGCGTGTCGCGCGCGGCGAGATAGGCGGTGATCAGCTTGTCCTTGCTCTGAAAGTGATTGTAGAGCGTGCGCTTGGTGACGCCAGCCGCCTCGGCGATGGCATCGATGCCGACGCTGTGCAGGCCGTGCCCATAGAACAGCATCTCGGCGGCCGCGATGATCCGGGAGCGCGTGTCCGACTCAGCCATCTGCCTTGCCCTCGGCTGCTGATATGGCGACGGCGGATGCCTCGCCCCGGTCCGAGGTTACACGGCTTTCATTCCGGCGCGCCGCCCCGTCCGTCCAAGGCATCCGCCGCGTCCATCTAGCGCTTGGACAGCTAAAGATCGCGTGATAGGGACCGCCCATGAGGCCGGGCCGCGATCGGCCGCCGCATTCTCAGGAGCCGGATATGACCGAAGCCGCGCTGGACAAGCACCTCTCCAACTCCTTCTTTGGCGCGTCGCTTGCCGATGTCGATCCGGAGATCGCCCGTGCCATCGAGCTCGAGCTCGGTCGCCAGCGCGACGAGATCGAACTGATCGCTTCCGAGAACATCGTCTCGCGCGCCGTGCTGGAGGCGCAGGGCTCGGTGATGACCAACAAATACGCCGAGGGCTATCCGGGCCGGCGCTATTACGGCGGTTGCCAGTTCGTCGACATCGCCGAGAAGCTTGCGATCGAGCGCGCCTGCCGGCTGTTCGACTGCCAGTTCGCCAATGTCCAGCCGAATTCCGGCAGCCAGGCCAACCAGGCCGTGTTCATGGCGCTGATGCAGCCCGGCGACACCTTCATGGGCCTCGACCTCGCCGCCGGCGGCCATCTCACCCATGGCGCTCCGGTCAACCAGTCGGGCAAGTGGTTCAAGGTCGTGCCCTATGGCGTCTGCGTCGTCGACCAGGTCATCGACTATGACGCGATGGAGCGCCTCGCGGTAGAGAACAAGCCGAAGATCATCGTCGCCGGCGGCTCGGCCTATGCCCGCCACTGGGACTTCGCGCGCTTCCGCGAGATCGCCGACAAGGTCGGCGCCTATTTCATGGTCGACATCGCCCATTTCGCCGGGCTGGTCGCCGGCGGCGCGCATCCGTCGCCATTCCCGCACGCCCATGTCGTCACCACGACCACGCACAAGACCCTGCGTGGCCCGCGCGGCGGCATGGTGCTGACCAATGACGAAGCGATCGCCAAGAAGATCAACTCGGCCGTGTTCCCGGGCCTGCAGGGCGGGCCGCTGATGCATGTCATCGCCGCCAAGGCCGTTTCCTTTGAGGAGGCGCTGCGGCCGGAGTTCAAGACCTACGCCCACGCCGTCGTCGCCAACGCCAAGGCGCTGGCCGAGACCTTGAAGAGCAAGGGCTTCGACCTCGTCACCGGCGGCACCGACAACCACCTGATGCTGGTCGACCTGCGCTCGAAGAAGGTGACCGGCAAGGCGGCCGAGGCCGCGCTCGGGCGCGCCCACATCACCTGCAACAAGAACGGCATCCCCTTCGATCCGGAAAAGCCGATGGTCACCTCGGGCATCCGCCTCGGCACCCCGGCGGCGACCTCGCGCGGCTTCGGCGTCGCCGAATTCAAGAAGGTCGGCGAGCTGATCGCCGAGGTGCTCGATGGCCTCGCTGCCAATGGCGAGGAGGGCAATGCCACCGTCGAGCAGGCGGTCAAGGCCAAGGCCCACGAGCTGACGGCGCGCTTCCCGATCTATTGAGCGGGAAAGGGCCGGGGCGGCCCTCAGGGGAAGGTCCCGGTCAGCTTGATCATGAACAGGTTCTCCGGACCGCCGGGCGCATCGCCCCGGTTGGCCCGGCTGAGCTCGGCATTGAGATCGAGCCCCTTGGTGATCTTGTAGCCGGCCGAGGCGCTGCCGCCGAACTGCCCGTCCTTGACCTGCGCGGCGACGGAAACATTGAAGCGGTCATCCGTTGCGCTCAGCTTGAGATTGAGGTCGACGGTCGGCTTGTTCACGTCCTTCTTGACGATGCCGCTGAGCTCGAACGAGCCGTACTGGACCATGACCTCGCCCTCAACCTTCTCGATGGCGGCCGATTTGGTCACCACCTGAAGCGAGAGGTCGAGCTTCAGCCGCTCCCATTTCAGCTTGCCGGTCAGTTTGGCGCCGACCAGCTCCGCCGTCGGGTCGAAGACGATGCCGCCGACGCCGAGCTTCAGGGCACCGAGCTTGACGACCTCGAATTTCAGCTTCTCCAGCTGCTGCAGGCCGAGCGTCACCGCCCCGTTGGTCGGCTTGGTGACGAAGAGGGCGGCGCCGGCCCCGAGCGCCAGCGCCGCGCCGACGACGTAGACGATGCCCTTGTGCTGATCGACCCAGACGCCGAGCGCGGATGAGCCGGCTGCCTGCTTGAAAGCGTCGACCTGCTTCTCGAGCGACTTGAATGTCGACGACTTCTTGATCTGCTTGAAATACTCGTCGGCAGCCTTGGACAGGACATCGTCGCCGATCGAGCGGAGCTTCTGGATGTCGTCAGGAGAGAGCTGCGTCGTCTGGCTCTTGAGTTTCGCGTTCGCGAAGCTGAGCAGGCCCTTCTGCGCCGTCGCCAGCACGACCGGGCTCTTGAGAATCTCGGCGAGACGTTCGGGGGACCTTTGAATCTCGCTGTCGAGAAGGTCGAAGGCCAGGACGACCAGGCCGCCAAAGGCCTCGCCCACGTTATCATTGGACATCTGCGGAACTCCGATTGGCGAGCTGTGGGATCGGCAGGCAGGAGCAGGCGGGTCGCAGGACGATACCTTGCCATGGGAAGGCAAATCGTCTGGCGTCATTTTTCGCCAGGGCTGCGATCCGCTGTTGGGGCGTCATGCGATCTCGTGCTGGCTCTCTTGCCGACGGCTGGTCGTTTTTCGCTGGCCTGCGACGGCATGGCTGGGGCAATGAAGGGCCGCGGGCGATATCGTCGCCCGGTAACCCCGAGGCCTCGCCATGCGTTGTCCCTATTGCGGCTCCCTCGACACGCAGGTGAAGGATTCGCGGCCGACCGACGATCACGCCTCGATCCGGCGCCGGCGCGTCTGTCCCGATTGCGGCGGCCGCTTCACCACCTTCGAGCGCGTGCAGCTGCGCGAGCTCACCGTGGTCAAGCGCTCGGGCCGGCGCACCGTCTTCGATCGCGACAAGCTGCAGACCTCGATCGAGGTGGCGTTGCGCAAGCGCTCCGTAGCGCCTGAGCGCGTCGAGCGCATGGTCAACGGCATCGTCCGCCAGCTCGAGAGTTCCGGGGAAGGCGAGGTCCAAAGCTCGGCCATCGGTGAGCTGGTGATGGAGGGGCTGAAGGCGCTCGACGATGTCGCCTATGTCCGCTTCGCCTCGGTCTACAAGAACTTCCGCGAGGCTCGCGATTTCGAGGAGCTACTGGGCCAGCTCGGGAGTGACGAGATCGACACCGACACCAAGCCGGCGCCCGCTCGCGACGATGCCTGACCAGGACGAGATCGACCGCGCCTTCATGGCGCGGGCGCTGGAGCTCGGCGCGCGCGGGCTCGGCCAGACCTGGCCGAATCCGAGCGTCGGCGCCGTCGTGGTACGCGACGGGCCGGATGGGCCCGTGGTCGTCGGCGAGGGCCGCACGCAGCCCGGTGGCCGGCCGCATGGCGAGGCGATGGCCTTCGAGCAGGCCGGAGCGGCCGCGAGCGGCGGTACGCTCTACGTCACGCTGGAGCCCTGCTCGCATCGCACCGTCCGTGGCGGCACCCCTTGCATCGAGCGCACCTTGCTTGCCGGCGTCAGGCGCGTTGTCTCCGCCATGGCCGATCCCAATCCGCAGATCGCCGGTCTCAGCCACGCCCTGCTGCGCATGGCGGGTGTCGAGGTCAAGGTCGGCGTGCTCGAGGATCAGGCGCAGCGCAGCCATCGCGGCCATGTCCTGCGGGTGACTGAAGGCCGGCCGATGGTGACCTTCAAGGTTGCGCGTACGGCTGATGGCTTCGCCGGCGGGGCAGGGGGCGCGCGCCTTTCCATCTCCTGCCCGGAATCGGGCGAATGGGTGCACCGCCTGCGCGTCAGCCACGACGCGATCATGCTCGGCATCGGCAGCGTCCTTGCCGATGACCCACTGCTGACCGTACGTCTGCCCGGGCTCGAAATCCGCTCGCCCATCCGCGTCGTGCTCGATTCCGCGCTCCGCCTGCCGCTGACCGCCAAGCTGGTCCAAGGGGCTGCGACCGTACCGCTCTGGGTGATCGCGGCTGAGGATGCGCCGATCGCCGCGGAGGGGAAGCTGGTCGCCGCCGGTGTCGAAGTCATGCGCGTCTCCCGCGCCGCCGATGGCCATCTCGATCTTGGCGAGGCGCTGCGCTTGCTGGCGACGCGCGGGATCACCCGCGTCTTCTCCGAAGGTGGGCCGACCGTGGGCGAACAATTGGCGCTGCAAGGCTTCGCCGACGAGGTCATCGTCTCGACTTCGCCGAACCCCCTCGGCGGCGATGGCATCGTCGCGGTCAGGCCGGGACTTGCGGCTTTGCTCGCCGATCCCGAGATTTACGCCGTCACCGAAGCGGGGCAGATCGGCTGCGACCGTTTCGAACGTTTCACGAGGATCGCCTGATGTTCACCGGCATCGTCACCGCCATCGGCACCGTCACTCGCGCCGAGAGCAAGGGCCCCAGCCTCAAGCAGTTCGATATTTCCTGTCCCTGGGAAGCATCCGGCATCGAGATCGGTGCCTCGATCGCCTGCGCCGGCGTCTGCCTGACCGTGACGGCGCTGAACCCGCGCGAGGATGGCGAACCGGGCAGCACCTTCCAGGTCGAGGCGGCCGCCGAGACCCTGGCGAAGACGTCGGTCGGCGCGTGGGCGCCCGGTACCAAGATCAATCTCGAGCGCTCGCTGAAGATGGGCGACGAGCTCGGCGGCCATCTCGTCACCGGCCATGTCGACGGCGTCGGCACGATCCTGAAGATCGACGAGATCGCGCCCGACCCGAGCGAGCCCTGGGGCGCAACGGCGCGCTTCCACATCCGCGCCCCGCAAGGGCTTCCCCGCTTCATCGCGGCGAAGGGCTCGATCTGCCTCGACGGCACCTCGCTCACTGTGAACACGGTCGAGGACGATGTCTTCACCGTGCTGCTGATCCCGCACTCCTTCAGCGTCACCACCTGGGGCGAGCGCAGGAAGGGAGACGGCGTCCATGTCGAGGTCGATCTGATGGCGCGGTATGCCGCGCGGCTTGCGGAGGCGCGCCCGGGCGGCTAACCAGCGTCCTCAATCCCAGACGAGGACTTCATCATGGCCGGACCCCGGCAATCATCGGCTGTTTCGGTCACCCCGCTCGACGGCGCCCGCGTGCTCGTGGTCGAGGCTCGCTTCTACGATACGCTCGCCGACGAGTTGCTCGCGGGCGCGCTTGCCGCGCTCGAGAAGGCCGGTTGCCGCGTCGACGTCGTGACCGTCCCCGGCGCGCTCGAAATCCCCTCCACCATCGTCATCGGCCTGCGCGCCGCCGACGAATCTGTCGACCCCTATGAGGCGGTGGTCGCGCTCGGCACCGTCATCCGCGGCGAGACCGGCCATTACGACATCGTCGCCGGCGAAAGCTCGCGCGCCTTGATGGACCTCTCGGTCGCTTTCGCCCTGCCGCTCGGCAACGGCATCCTCACCGTCGAGAACGAGGCGCAGGCCTGGGCCCGTGCCAACCGCAGCGAGATGGACAAGGGCGGCGGCGCGGCAGAAGCTGCGCTCGCAGTGCTGCGTTACAAGCGCTCGCTGGTGGAGGAGTCGAAATGAGCCGATCCGAGATGCGCCGCGGCGCCCGGCTCTCGGCCGTGCAGGCGCTCTACGAGATGGAGATCGGCGGACGCGGCGTGGTCGAGGCCATGGCCGAGTTCGAGGCCTTCTGGATCGGCAAGGAGGTCGAGGACATCGAGCTTCCCAAGGCCGAGATCGCCTTCTTCCGCGACCTGCTCGGCGGCGTCGTCCGCGAGCAGCGCCTGGTCGATCGCTCGGTCGACGAGACGCTGGCCTCCGGCTGGCCGCTGAAGCGCGTCGAGGCGGTCGTCCGCGCCATCCTGCGCGCCGGTGCCTATGAAATCGCCTTCCGCAAGGACGTGCCGGCCCGCGCCGTGATCTCGGAATATGTCGCGGTCGCCCGCTCTTTCTATGAGGGCGACGAGGTCGGCATGGTCAATGCGGTGCTCGACAAGCTGGCCCGCGATGTCCGCGCCGAGGAATTCGACGCGCCGGCGGCTTGAGCGGCGCCATGGCCGGACCCCAGACGCCCGGCGAGTTCGAACTGATCGCCCGCTATTTCGCGCCGATCGCCGGCCGTGACGGGCTTGGCCTGATCGACGATGCCGCATTGCTGCGCCCGGCCCGCGGCTATGAGCTCGTGGTCACGGCGGATGCGCTCGTCGCCGGCGTGCATTTCTTCCCCGACGATCCGCCCGCCTCGATCGGCCGCAAGGCGCTTGGCGTCAATCTCTCCGACCTCGCCGCCAAGGGCGCCAGGCCTGACGGCTTCGTGCTGACGCTGGCCTTGCCCAAGGGCTGGACCGAGGACTGGCTCGCCGGCTTTGCCGAAGGGCTTGGCGCCATGGCGGGCGAGGGCGCTTGCCCGCTGATCGGCGGCGACACCGTTTCGACTCCCGGGCCGCTGATGCTTTCGATCACCGCCTTCGGCAGCGTCCCGGCGGGTCGCATGGTGCTGCGCTCCGGCGCGAGGCCCGGCGACATCATCGCCGTCACCGGCACGATCGGCGATGGCGCGCTCGGCCTGAAGGCGCATGGTCCGGACCGGCCGGCATGGGTCGGCAGGCTCGCCGAGGCCGACCGAGCCTTCCTCGCCGACCGCTATCTGCATCCGCAGCCACGGATTGCACTCGCTACTGCCCTGCAGGCTCATGCTGCGGCCGCGATGGACATCTCCGACGGTCTGATCGGCGATCTCGCCAAGCTGCTGGCGGCATCGAAAGTCGGCGCCGAGATCGATCTCGACGCCGTGCCGTTCTCGCCTGCGGCCCGCAATGCCGTCATGGCCGATCCCGCGCTGGCGGAACTGGCCTGGACGGGCGGAGACGACTACGAAATTCTCTGTACGGTCCCGAAAGGAGAATATCCTTCTCTGGCTGCTGCCGCCGAAGCGGCGGGCCTCGGCCTCGCACGCATCGGCCGGGTCACGGCCGAGGCCGGGAGCGTGCACTATACCGAAGCGGGCCGGCCGCGAACCTTCGCGCGCGGCTCCTTCGCTCATTTCTGACGGCGGCCTGATGGCCGCGAAGGGCGGCGGCTGCGATGAACCAGCATGTTCCGGTGATGGACGGCGACACGCTCGCCAAGCGCAACGCGCTGGTGCTCGCCGGCGCCCAGGCGCTCGGCGGCGCGAGCCCGGCGATCGTGATCTCGCTCGGCGGCATCGTCGGCTCGCAACTGGTCTCGAACCAGGCCTTCGCCACCGTCCCGGTCAGCCTGATGCAGCTTGGGCTCGCCGCCGGCGTCATCCCGGCCGCGTTCATGATGCGCCGGCTCGGCCGCCGCAGCGGCTATGTCATTGGCGCGCTCGTCGGCGCGGTCGGGGCCGCCATTGCCGCAGCCGGCGTGGCCGAGCGCTTGTTCTGGCTGTTCTGCCTCGGCACCTTCCTCTGCGGGCTCTACGGCTCCTATGTCCAGAGCTATCGCTTCGCCGCTGCCGACACGGCGAGTGACAGCTTCAAGCCACGCGCCATTTCCTGGGTGATGATCGGCGGGCTGGCGGCAGCAATAATCGGCCCGCAATCGGTCTACTGGACACGTGACCTGACGCCGGCGGCGCCCTTCGCCGCGAGCTTTTTGGCGCAGGGCGCGCTCGCTTTGCTTGCGATCGGCGTCGTGCTGGCGCTGCGCGCGCCGCCGGTGGTGCAGGTGAAGTCCGGTGGCGGCCGGCCGCTTTCCGAGATCATGCGCCAGCCGAAGTTCATCGCCTCGGTGATCGCAGCCCTCGTCACCTACGGGCTGATGAGCTTCGTCATGACCGCGGCGCCGCTCGCCATGGTCGGCTGCGGCCATAGCGTCGGCGACGCGGCGCTCGGCATCCAGTGGCATGTGCTCGCCATGTTTGCGCCGAGCTTCTTCACCGGCCGCCTGATCGCCCGTTTCGGCAAGGAGAAGCTTACGGCTGCTGGCCTTGTCCTCACTGCGCTCGCGGCCGTGGTCGGCCTCAACGGGCTCAGCGTCGCGCATTTCTGGATCGCGCTCGTGCTGCTCGGGGTCGGCTGGAATTTCGGTTTCATCGGCGCGACCGCGCTGGTCACCGATTGCTATCGGCCGGAAGAGCGGGTCAAGGTCCAGGCCGCCAACGACTTCCTGGTCTTCGGCTCGGTCGCGATCGCGTCCTTCTCCTCCGGCGGCCTGCTCAGCGCCGGCGGCTGGGACAGCGTCAACTGGCTGGTCTTCCCGCCGGTCGCGATCGCGCTGGCGCTGGTCGCCTGGCAAGGCCTGCAAACGCAGGCGCGGCCCGCTTGAGGCGGCTTTCCTAGCCCCGGTCGAGCCGGCAAGATCACAGCGATTCATCGGCTCTCGACGAAAGGCTTTTCCATGCGTCCGCACCAGCTTCCCGCGACTCCCGGACGGCCTGCTCCCGGAGCTATCGGCCATAATCGCGGGGTGGTGCGGCCGAACTACGCCTTCATGCCGCCAGAGGGCGTGCTGGTCAGTCGCCTGCCGCATTTCGACGACACGGTCGTGCGTATCCTCGCCGCCCCGGTGCTCGGCGCGCATTTCGCGCAATATCTGCTGGAGATCGAGCCGAACGGTGGCACGCTGGAGCCGTTCGGCGAGGACGGTATTCAGCACTTCTACTACGTTCTTTCCGGCAGCGGCCGCTTCGCCGTTGGCGATGCAGCGGCAGTGGAGCTGCGGCCGGGCAGCTTCGCCTATGTTCCGCCCGGCACCGCCTTCTCGCTTCGCAATACCGGCTCGGAGCAATTGCGCGTGCTCGGCTTGCGCAAGCGCTACGAGGCGGTCGGCTTGCCGCAGCCGGACCCGATCCTGTCCCATCGCGACGAGGTTCCGGTCACCAACCATACCGGCATGGACGGACGCGGCTTCCAGTTCCTGCTGCCGCGCGGCGATATGCGCTTCGATTTCGAGATGAACCTGATGTGGTTCAAGCCGGGCGCCTATTTCCCCGACGTTGAGACCCATGTGATGGAACACGGGCTCTACATGCTGGAAGGGCAGGGCCTCTATTTTCTCGGCACCGAATGGCACGAGATCTGGGCCGGGGACTTCATCTGGATGGGCGGATTCTGCCCGCAGCAATATTATCCGACCGGGTTCAGCGACGCGGCCTATCTGCTCTACAAGAACGTCAACCGCGACGTCGCACTGTAGAGCCGTTCTCAACAGGCTGCGGCCGATCGGCAGATCGGTGCGCTCTGGCCTGACATCCTCCCAAAATTGTCAGCCGACCCGTTTGCGATTCTGGCGGAAACTGGGCAACAATCCCGCCGACACTGGTGATCGGCGCTGTAGGCCTGATTCTTTGTGAGGCCGACAGCGCCGTTCCTTGTGTTCGAAGAACCGGAAAACCGGCTCCGTCGGGGCGTCCTGCCCCGTATGACGAATTCTCAGGGATAGGAAATTCGATGTCGGCCTTGCTCATCATCATACTCTTGAGTGCGTTATCGATCGTCTACGGCCTATGGGCCTATGGCGACGTGATGAAACGCGATGCCGGCAACCAGCGCATGCAGGAGATTTCCGGCGCAGTTGCGGAAGGCGCGCAGGCCTATCTCAAGCGCCAATACGTCACCATCGCCATGGTCGGTGTCGTGCTCTTCGTCGGCCTGACCTATCTGCTCGGTGCCTATGTCGGCATTGGCTTCCTGATCGGCGCTGTGCTCTCGGGCGTCGCCGGCTTCATCGGCATGAACGTCTCGGTCCGCGCCAACGTTCGTACCGCGCAAGCGGCGATGCAGTCGCTCGGCGATGGCCTCGACGTCGCCTTCAAGGCGGGTGCGGTCACCGGCATGCTGGTCGCTGGCCTCGCTCTGCTCGGTGTCGCCTGCTATTACGGCTTCCTCACCGGCATGAAGGGCTTCGCCCCCTCGGACCGCGTCGTCATCGATTCGCTCGTCGCCCTCGGCTTTGGCGCCTCGCTCATCTCAATCTTCGCCCGCCTCGGCGGCGGCATCTTCACCAAGGGCGCCGATGTCGGCGCCGACCTCGTCGGCAAGGTCGAGGCTGGCATTCCCGAGGACGACCCGCGCAACCCGGCGACGATCGCCGACAATGTCGGCGACAATGTCGGCGACTGCGCCGGCATGGCCGCCGACCTGTTCGAGACCTATGCGGTGACGCTGGTCGCGACCATGGTGCTCTCCGCGATCTTCTTCGCCGGCCAGCCCGTGCTCGGCTCGATGATGCTCTACCCGATGGCGATCGGCGCGGCCTGTGTCGTCACCTCGATCATCGGCACCTTCTTCGTCAAGCTCGGCGCCAACCAGTCGATCATGGGCGCGCTCTACAAGGGCTTCATCGCCGCCGGCGTGCTCTCGGTCGGCGCGATCGCCGCCGTGAACTATCTGATGTTCGGCGGCTTTGCGGCCTCGTTCACCACGGGGCAGGGCGCAACCTTCACCTCGGGTGCCCTGTTCGGCTGCGCGCTGGTCGGCCTCGCGGTGACGCTGCTGATCGTCGTCATCACCGAATACTACACCGGCACCGGCAAGCGCCCTGTCGTCTCGATCGCCCAGGCCTCGGTCACCGGCCACGGCACCAACGTCATCCAGGGCCTCGCGGTCTCGCTGGAATCGACGGCGATGCCGACCATCGTGATCATCGCCGGCATCATCGTCTCCTATGGCCTCGCCGGCCTGTTCGGCATCGCCATCGCCACCACGGCGATGCTGGCGCTGGCCGGTGTCGTCGTCGCTCTCGATGCCTTCGGCCCGGTCACCGACAATGCCGGTGGCATCGCCGAAATGGCCGGCCTGCCCAAGGAGGTCCGCCACTCCACCGACGCGCTCGACGCGGTCGGCAACACCACCAAGGCGATCACCAAGGGCTACGCGATCGGCTCGGCCGGCCTCGGCGCGCTGGTGCTGTTCGCCGCCTATACCTCGGACCTCAACTTCTTCGTCGCCGAGGCCAACAAGGCGGGCTCGACGACCTTCCAGTATTTCAAGGGCGTCGTCGTCGATTTCTCGCTGTCGAACCCCTATGTCGTCGTCGGCCTGCTGCTCGGCGGTCTCATCCCCTTCCTCTTCGCCGGCATGGGCATGACCGCGGTCGGCCGCGCCGCCGGCTCGGTGGTCGAGGAAGTCCGCCGCCAGTTCAAGGAGAAGCCCGGCATCATGGAAGGCACGGAGCGGCCGGATTACGCCCGCGCCGTCGATCTACTGACCAAGGCGGCGATCAAGGAAATGATCGTACCGTCGCTGCTGCCGGTCCTGGCGCCATTCGCCACCTTCTTCGTCATCAACGCCATCGCCGGCAAGAACCAGGCTTTCGCCGCCGTCGGTGCCATGCTGATGGGCGTGATCGTCACCGGCATCTTCGTCGCGATCTCGATGACCTCGGGCGGCGGCGCCTGGGACAACGCCAAGAAGAGCTTCGAGGACGGCTTCGTCGACAAGGACGGCGTGCGCCACATGAAGGGCTCCGAGGCACACAAGGCCTCGGTCACCGGCGACACCGTCGGCGACCCCTACAAAGACACGGCGGGCCCCGCCGTGAACCCGGCGATCAAGATCACCAACATCATCGCGCTCTTGCTGCTCGCCATCCTGGCGCATTCCTGAGCGCGAGAGCAGCCTGACCAAGCATGGACCCCGCGGAGCGATCCGCGGGGTTTTCTTTCGTGTTGTGAATGGTTTGGAAGGCGGTTGAGATTCAAACTCTCAGCCAGTTGAATCAGTTTCGGAGCCACAACTTGATCGACTTGATCGGCAGCATTCTTCTGGACGCTCTCGGCTACACGACTGCGCGTCTTCTCGCTCCGATTCTGACGTTCGGACGCGTTCGCGTGCAGGCCCTTCGAGCCGAGGCACGGTGGCACAACTGGTTCGGCTTCTCGCGCAATCCTGACGGCTCCTGCCAGCTCGAAGCAACCATGGCAGGCTGGTATGGCCTGTTCTTCTGGATCGCGATGGTGATCGTTGCGCTTGCGCTGCTGCGATGAGGCTGCCCCTGTTCAGGGCACTACGGTCGGGACCGTAGCGTTCCAAGGGGACCTGCGTATCGGCGCCTGTCATGGTCCGCCCGCCGAAGGAGGACCAGATGACCGTCCCAGCCGCTTCCACCGCAAGATCCGGACATCCGACCGATCTTGCCCTGCTGCTCGTGCTGGCGACGCTCTGGGGCGCCTCCTACAGCTTCATCAAGCTCGGCGTCGAGACGATCCCGCCGTTGACGCTGATCGCGGCGCGCACGTTGATCGCCGGCGCGATCCTCCTCGTCATCATCCGCTGGCGCGGGCTGAAGCTGCCGCGCGATCCGGTGATCTGGCGGCGCTTCCTGATCCAGGCTTGCCTCAACAGTGCGGTGCCGTTCACCCTGATCGCCTGGGCCGAGACCAGCGTCGATGCCGGTCTCGCTGCGATCCTAAACGCCGGCTCGCCGATCTTCGCTTTCCTTTTGAGCATGCTTCTCTTCCGTGCCGAGGCTGCCGTAGGGCGCAAGCTCTTCGGCGTCGCCGCCGGCATGCTCGGCGTCTGCCTGATCATCGGCGTCGAGGCTTTGTCGGGCTTCGGCCGCGAGCTCTGGGCGCAGCTTGCTCTCGTCGCCGCCGCGGCCTGCTATGGCGGAGCGGCGCTGTTCGGGCGCAATTTCAAGGGACTCGACCCGATCATGCCGGCGGCTGGCTCGCTGATCTGCGGCGCCGTGATCCTGATCCCCTTCAGCCTGCTCGTCGACCGGCCCTGGACGCTCTCGCCGTCTCCTGAATCGATCCAGGCGCTGCTGGCGCTGTCGGTGTTCTCGACCGCGCTCGCCTTCATCATCTATTTCCGGCTGATCGACCGGCTCGGCACGGTCGGCACGACCTCGGTCGCCTATCTGCGCGTGCCGACCGGCGTTGCCATCGGCGTTCTCTTCCTTGGCGAGCGCCTGAGTGCGACGGCTTGGGGAGGGCTCGCTCTGGTCATCGTGGGTGTGTTCGCCATGACGCTGCCGGACCGGAAGCCGAAAAGCGTCTGAGGGACACACGCCGACGCCAAAGAAAAAGCCCTGCGCCGCCGCTGCAGGGCTTCTTCGTTTCGTGCGGGAGCTGCGTCCGTCAGCTGGCCCCGAACGGCGTGAACTTGGTGACGCCGCGGAACAGGTTGCGCAGGAAGCTCTGCTCCTCGCCGCCGGTCGCGGTGGTACGGCTGATGAAGTCGAAGATCACGCCGTCCTGCAGGCCATAATTGGCGATGCGCTCGACCTTGAAGCCCTTGTTGAAATAGATCACCAGGACCTGCTGGTCGATGACGGCAAACTCCTGGAACTGGAAGCGCCGGCGCACCCTTTGGCTGATGTAATAGAAGGTGCGGTTGCCGACGGTCGAGGTGGTCGATGGCGTGCCGAGCGTGGTCAGCACCGTCTGCACGTCCATGCCGGGCTTCACCTTGGCGATGAGCTCGTCGTCCATGACGAAGCCGCGGGTGAACTCCTCGTTGAGGCCGGCCGAGGTGGGGGTGCGGAAGCCGAGATTGGTAGCGGTGCCGCAGCCTGCCAGCGGCAACGCGGCGGCCAGCGAGCCGATCAGGACGGTACGGCGGGTCGGAGCGGTCATGCTTGGCGGATCCGGGGGCAGGCGCGCGGTGCTGCCGCGCTTGTCAGGGTGGGTGCGCTTGGCGTAACGCCCGAGCATGGCTTTGGCAAGGCAAGTCGCTTTTTAGCTAAGCACGCCGGGAAAGGTGAGGTAGAGGCTGTGATCTTCGGCCTGTTCGGCAGAAAGCGTGCGCGCATGGCGCCGGTCAATGCGCTGCTGGAGCGCATCATCGGCGCCTCGCGCGAGCCCGCCCTTTATCGCGAAGGGGGCGTGCCCGATGATTTCGAAGGCCGGTTCGAGGCCCTGACGCTCCACCTCTTCCTGGTGTTGCGCCGCCTGCGCGAATTGCCGGCGCCCGCCGCCGATGTGGCGCAGGATCTGATCGACGCCGGCTTCGCCTATCTCGAGCTCGGCTTTCGCCAGGGTGGCATCAGCGATGTCGCGGTGCCCAAGCGCATGAAGAAGATCGGCCGCAGCTTCTACGGCCGCCTCAGTGGCTATGAGGAGGCGCTCGCCGCCGCGGCGCCCGATGCGCTCGAGGCGGCTCTGCTGCGCAATGTCGGGGCCGGGGTTGATGCGCCGGCACTCGCGCGCCATGTCAGGGCTGCTGCCGCCGTCTTGGCCACGCGCACGCTCGACGATATCCTCGCCGCCGATCCTTTGTTCCCGCTTTTCGCAGACTGCATCGCCACATGACCGCTTCCAGCCAGGATCCATTGCCGTTTTCACACCCGATCCGTGTCGAGACCATCACCTTGCGCCCGGTCGCCGTCGAGCTGGCGGTGGAGCAGGGCGATCTCGCGGCGGTTGCGACCTTCCTCGGTGTCGCGTCGGCCGAGGCGCTGAAGGCGAGTTATTCGCTGTCGCGCAATGGCGAGCGGCTCAAGCTCGAGGGCATGATCAAGGCGAGCCTGCACCAGAACTGCGTCGTCACGCTCGATGCCTTCCCGGTCGAGCTCAACGTGCCGGTCAAGCTCGACTTCGCGCCGGAGGCCGAGATCGCCGCCATGGCGCAGCCGTCCGAGGATGACGAGATCGACATCGAGGTGCTGCTGAACGAGGAGGAGCCGCCGGAGCCGATCGTCGACGGCACGATCGATCTGGGTGTGGTCACGCTCGAATTCCTCGCGCTCGCGCTCGACCCCTATCCGCGCAAGCCCGGCGTGGAATTCGCCGAGCCGGCCCCCGAGACGGCGGCCGAATCGCCTTTCGCAGCGCTCATGCAGTTGAAACGTAGCGAATGATCGCTAAAAACCTCAGCGCTTTCGCTTGCGGCGGGCGGCCAACCCGCTATGGTCCGCCGCCCGCCCGGCCGCCCCGGCAGGGGGCACAGCCCGTGGAATTGACCACCGCCTCATGACACGTCCGGTTACAATTGCGCTCGACGCCATGGGCGGTGATCACGGCCCGTCCGTGGTCATTCCGGGCGCCGCCATCACGCTCGAACGCCGTCCCGATGCGCGCTTCGTCATATTCGGCAATGAGGCTGAGGTCGCGCCGCTGCTCGACGCCCATCCGAAGCTGAAGGCGGTCACCACCTTCCACCACACCGAGGTCTCGGTGAAGATGGACGACAAGCCGAGCCAGGCCCTGCGCTATGGCCGCTACAAGTCGTCGATGTGGCGCGCCATCGACGCCACCAAGATCGGCGAGGCCGACGTCACCGTCTCGGCCGGCAACACTGGCGCGCTGATGGCGATGTCGAAATTCTGCCTGAAGTCGATGCCGCAGGTCGACCGGCCGGCGATCGCCTGCCTGTGGCCGACGGTGCGCGGCGAGAGCGTCGTGCTCGATGTCGGCGCCACCATCGGCGCCGATGCCCAGCATCTGGTCGACCTTGCCGTCATGGGTGCGGCGATGGCCCGCGTCGTCTTCGACCTCGATCGGCCGAGTGTCGGCCTGCTCAATGTCGGCGTCGAGGAGATCAAGGGGGTCGAGGCGGTCAAGGAGGCCGGCCGCATCCTGCGCGAGAGCAACCTGCCGCATCTCGATTATCACGGCTTCGTCGAAGGCGACGATCTCGGCAAGGGCACGGTCGACGTCGTCGTCACCGAGGGCTTCACCGGCAATATCGCCCTGAAGACCGCCGAAGGCACGGCCAAGCAGATCGGCGAATATCTGCGTGCGGCGATGGGCCGTTCGCTGATGTCGAAAATCGGCTATCTATTAGCCCGTGGCGCCTTCGCGGCGCTGAAGGACAAGATGGACCCGCGTAAGGTCAATGGCGGTGTCTTTCTGGGTCTTGAAGGCATTGTGATCAAGAGCCATGGCGGCACGGATGCCGTCGGGTTCGCCAGCGCGACCGAACTCGGCTACGAGATGGCGCGCGAGAATCTGATGGCGAAGGTGCGTGAGATGGTCGCCGCGACGGCGCGGCCGAGCGCAGCACCGGCAAGCCCACAAGCGGCCGCCGGCGAGTAGGGAAGAGAAACGTCCTTGTCCAGAATGCGATCCGTCCTGCGCGGCTGCGGCTCCTATCTGCCGGCGCGAATCCTGACCAACGCCGAGCTGGCGAAGCAGGTCGACACCAACGATGAGTGGATCGTCCAGCGCACCGGCATCCGCGCCCGCCATATCGCTGCCGATGACGAGACCACCGGCACGCTCGGCCTGAAGGCGGCTCAGGCCGCTCTCGCCGACGCCGGGATCCCGGCGAGCGAGGTCGACCTCATCATCGTCGCGACCGCCACGCCCGATCATACCTTCCCCGCGACCGCGACCGAGATTCAGGCCGCGCTCGACATCACGCAAGGCGCGGCCTTCGATCTGCAGGCCGTCTGCTCCGGCTTCGTCTTCGCGCTTGCCACCGCCGACAAGTTCCTGACCAGCGGCGCGGCAAAGACTGCGCTGGTCATCGGCGCCGAGACCTTCTCGCGCATTCTCGATTGGGAGGATCGCGCCACCTGTGTCCTGTTCGGCGACGGTGCAGGCGCCGTGGTGCTCAGGGCGGAGGAAGGCACTGGCACACTCGCAGACCGCGGCGTGCTGACGACGCATGTCCGCTCGGACGGGCGCTACATGAACAAGCTCTATGTCGATGGCGGGCCGGGCTCGACCAAGACAGTGGGCTTCCTGCGCATGGAGGGCCGGGAGGTCTTCAAGCACGCGGTGGTCAATCTGGCCGACACGGTGCGCCACACCTTCGAGGAAACCGGGCTCACCGGCGCCGATATCGACTGGTTCGTGCCGCATCAGGCCAATCGCCGCATCATTGACGCCACCGCCCACAAGCTTGGCATCAACGAGGACCGGGTCGTCGTCACCGTCGACAAGCATGGCAACACCTCGGCCGCCTCGATTCCGCTTGCTTTGGCGCAGGCCCATTCGGACGGGCGCATCAAGCCCGGACAGCTCGTCCTGATCGAGGCGATGGGTGGCGGCTTCACCTGGGGGTCGGCGTTGATCCGCTGGTAGCGGCGGCGGATCGGCCTGCTAAGCTAAGCGCTTTGGATTTATGACATTTTCTTAGCGGCGTCAGCGCGGATTTTCCGCGTTTTTCAACCTATGAGCGCGCGCCGAGGATTGACCGCAATCGCCTCGCCGCCTAGCGTCCGCCTCCGGTGGGGCGAGGTTGATAGGGACGCCGCTGTTTGAAGAAACGCCTTGGAGGAATTGATGGCGGGGCAAACGATTACGCGGGCTGATCTGTGCGAGGCCGTCTACCAGAAGATCGGCCTGTCGCGGACGGAATCGTCCAAACTCGTCGAAACGGTGCTGGATGAGATCTGCGACGCGGTCGCGCGTGGGGAAAACGTCAAATTGTCCTCGTTCGGGTCCTTCGTGGTGCGCGACAAAGGCGAGCGAATCGGGCGTAATCCCAAAACCGGCGTCGAAGTTCCGATCGAGCCGCGTCGCGTGATGGTGTTCAAGCCGTCGAACGTGATGAAGGCGAGGATCAACGGACTGAATGGCGTGGGTGAGGAAGAGTGACTCTGGAGTTCCACGACGGCGCATATGAGGCCGAATTGGATAACAAGAGCCCAGACGCATTCAGAACCATCAGCGAGGTCGCAGACGACCTCGACATTCCCCAGCATGTCCTGCGTTTCTGGGAAACGCGCTTCTCACAGATCAAGCCGCTGAAGCGCGGTGGCGGCCGGCGCTATTACCGCCCCGACGACGTCGCCCTGCTGAAGGGCATCCGCCGCCTGCTCTACGGCGAGGGCTACACCATCAAGGGCCTGCAGCGCATCCTGAAGGAACAGGGGCCGCGCCATGTCCAGGCGATCGGCCGCGGTGGTGAGATCGTCGTCGCTCCCCCTGCCCACTCTGCTGCGCAAGCCGCGCCGCCGCGCCCGGAGCCGATGCCGGCGCAGGCATCGGCGCAGCACCATCATCCTGCGGCCGCCGCCGAGCCGGGCTTCGCTGCGAAGGCGCTGCTCTCCTCCCTGCCGCGTTCGGCTCAGCCGCTGATCGCCGCCGACGATCTCGCCTTCCTGAAGGCGACGCTCTCTGAGCTGGCTGAATGCCGCCGCCTGCTGCACGGCGCCTTGGCGACGGCTGCAGCCGAGGACGCCTGAGCGCTGCCGGCGCTTGAACCGCCGGTCAAGGATCGCTAGATCAGCCGCGAGGACGACCTCCGCGGTGCCTTGAGCGCGCGTTTTTTAACAGGCGTGGACGACCCCGCCCTTCTCATGAGGAGGGCCGCCATGGCCTGGACTTATCTTTTCTTCGCCGGTCTGTTCGAAATCGGCTGGGCCATCGGGCTGAAATACACGCACGGCTTCACCCGCCTCATCCCGACCGTTCTGACGGTCGGCAGCATGGTGGTGAGCCTTGGCCTGCTTGGCCTCGCGCTGAAGAGCCTGCCGCTCGGCACGGCCTATGCGATCTGGACCGGGATCGGCACGATCGGCACCGCCATCCTCGGCATTGTCCTGTTCGGGGAGCCGGCGACGGCGCTGCGCCTCGCCTGCGTCGGGTTGATCGTCGCCGGCATCGTCGGGCTCAAGCTCGTCTCCTGAGAGCAGTTCGCTGACTCACAGCCGGCGGCGGCTCACTGCCGCCGGAACGCCTCGGGCCAGAAGCCGTTTCGCTCGAGCAGAACGATCACGACGATGACCGCCAGGGTCACGACGATGGTCATCAGCTTGGCGTTCCAGGGGACGTGGCGGCCGACCAGCCAGATCAGCGCCATGCCGGCGAGCAGGGGGATGAGCAGTTCCATAGCGCGAGCCTAGCGCAGGCCGGCCCAAGCCGCATCCACCTTTGAAGCTCCGGAACAGATCGCAGCGGCACACGTTGCAGCGACAGGGAAGCGTGTCGCCCGAAGGCGGCGCCGGTCAGCAATCCGGACAGTACGAGCAGGAGGACCGCATGGGCCTATTTTCCAAGGATATCAAGACGATGGACGATCTCTTCGTGCATCAGCTCCAGGACGTCTATTACGCCGAGAAGCAGATCATCAAGGCGCTGCCGAAGATGATCGAAAAAGCGACGGATGCACAGCTGCGCAGCGGGCTGCAGACTCATCTTGGCGAGACCGAAGGCCATATTCGCCGGCTCGAGCAGGTCTTCCAGCAGCATGGCGTCGAGGCCAAGGGCGTCGACTGCCCGGCGATCGACGGGATTATCGAAGAGGCTGATGAGGTGACCGGCGAGGTCGAGGACAAGCAGGTGCTGGATGCGGCGATCATTGCCGCGGCGCAGGCCGTCGAGCACTATGAGATCACCCGTTACGGCACGCTGACCGCCTGGGCCAAGCAGCTCGGCCGTGAGGATTGCGCCGCTCTGCTGCAGCAGAACCTCGACGAGGAGCACGCCGCCGACAGCAAGCTGACCAAGCTGGCGGAATCCGGGATCAACCGTCAGGCGGCCTGACCCGGCTTGCTTCAGAGCTCTGCCGGCGAGGGCGCCTCGGCGTCCTCCCGGCTTGTCGCGCCGCCCTCCATCAGGGGCCGCAGCTTCGTGAGTTCGGCCGCCATGAAGTCGAGGAAGAGACGCACCCGTGGCGAGTGGCGCAAGTCCGGATGGGTGAGCAGCCAGAGATCGGCGGCGTAGCCGGTCTGTGGTGGCGCCAGCCGTTTCAAGCCCGGGCGCTTGTCGGCGATGAAGCAGGGCAGGAAGCCGATGCCGATGCCGGCCTCGACAGCCTCGGCGAGGCCAAGCACCGTGTTGAGCTTGTAGATGGTCCGGTCGGCCGGGATGTGCTTTTGCCGATATTGCACCACCTTGAAATTGCTGAACTGGTCGCCGAGCGAGATCCAGCGCAACTGTGCGAGCTCGGCCTGGTCGGAGGGCGTGCCCTCCGGAAAGTCGGTCGCGCGCCCGTAGAGCGCCCAGCCGATCTGGGCGACGCGCCGGCCGATCAGGTTCTCCGGCGGACTGTCGGTCGCGCGGATCGCGACATCGGCGTCGCGCTTGCTGAGGTTCAGGGCTTGGTTGCCGAGCAGCACATCGAGCCGGATGTCCGGGCATTGCTTCATGAAGGCGGCAAAGAGCGGCGTCAGCAGTTCGACCAGCAGCGAGTCGTTGGTGGTGACGCGTAGTTCGCCCGCCGGCAGGATCTCGCGGCCGGCGAGGCGGCGGGTGAAGCCGGCGATGTCGGTCTCCAGCCGCTCGGCCAGGCCTGCCATCTCCTCGCCCGCGGGTGTCGGCACATAGCCGGAGCGATGCCGCTCAAACAGGCGCGTGCCGAGAGAAGCTTCGATCTGGCCGAGCCGGCGGAAGACGGTGGAGTGATTGAGGCCGATCAGCTCGGCGGCAGCTGGCAGGCTGCGCGCTTCGGCGATGGCACGGATCAGCCGAAAGTCGTCCCAGGCGATCGGCGAGGTGGCGTTCGGCAAGCAGGCGGCTCCAGGCGGGATCAACTCATCTGAACATGGTACGGGTGACAGGTTGCAGCAACCTGTCGCCCGTTCTTTTGCGTAGTCGGCGATCAGGCGAGAGCAGGCTTGGAAGCGCCGCCGAAGGCGGCAGGGCGAAGCGCCAGCGCGCCATCGCCAATCAGCACATGCGCAAGGGCAGCGATCGCGAGGAAGGCGGGATATTCCCAGCCGCCGTTCGGGGCGGTGAACAGCCAGCCATTGGGGGCGTGGACGCTAAGCGCGCCGAGCAGGATCGGCAGCAAGGCGAGCGAGACGTAGCGACCGTAGAAGCCGGTGAGGATGGCGAGACCACCGAGCGTCTCCGCCAGGATGATCGGCCAGGCAAGGAAACCGGGGAGGCCGATCTGGCCGAGGAAGCCGGCAAAGCCGGGAACAGTGAAGATGACGAGCTTCAGATAGGCGTGGGCAATGAACATGACGCCGAGCGCGACGCGCAGGGATAAGGCGCCATAGGGGGCGAAACGGGTATCGATCATGGTCTTTCTCCGAAGGACCGGGTTGGATTGAGACAGAAGTTGCGCTCAGCTCATTCGCAATTCCAGTTGGTATATCGACAGATCGACATTGCATTAGAGCAATGATTGGCCACTGACTTTCTAAACCCGCCGCCCCATCTTGCCGTCAACGAGGGCAGCCTCTTGCAGCCCGGAGGACGACATCATGCAGATCAACGGCATCCACCACGTCACCGCCATCGCCGGCCCGGCGCGCCGCAATCTCGATTTCTACAGCCGCGTGCTCGGCCTGCGCCTGGTCAAGAAGACGGTGAATTTCGATGACCCGACCACCTGGCACCTCTATTTCGGCGATGCCGACGGCAATCCGGGCACGATCCTGACCTTCTTCCCCTGGGAGCATGTCGCGCCCGGCCGACTCGGCGTCGGCGAGACGGAGGCGACCAGCTTCCGTATCCCGGAGGCGGCGATCGGCTACTGGGCGCATCGCTTCGTTGCTAGCGGTGTCGCGCATGACGCACCCCGGAAGCGCTTCGGTGAGACTATGCTTGCCTTCCGTGACCCGGATGGCACGCGGCTCGCGCTGGTCGCGGTGCCTGGCAGCGAGAGCGAGCCGGCCTGGGACAATGGCGAAGTGCCGGCCGAGGTCGCGATCCGCGGCTTCCACGGCGTCACCCTGCTGCTCGACAAGACGGAGACCACCGCAGCGATCCTGCGCGACGTCTTCGGCTTCGTCGAAGCGGGCCGCGAGGACAGCACCGTCCGGATGCGGGCCGTAGGCGCGGCCCATGGCGGCATCGTCGATCTGCGCGCAGCCGGCGGCTTCCTGCCGGCAAGGATGGGCGCCGGCTCGGTGCACCATATCGCTTTCCGCGCCGGCGACGACGCCGAGCAAGAGCGGATGGTGAAGCAGCTCGCCGAGACATTCGGGTTGCGCACCACCGGGCAGAGGGATCGGGACTATTTCCGCTCCGTCTACTTCCGCGAGCCCGGCGGCGTGCTGTTCGAGATCGCGACCGATGCGCCCGGCTTCACCATCGACGAGCCGGCGGACGGTCTCGGCGGCACGCTCAAGCTGCCGGCGCAGTACGAGAAGCGCCGCGCCGAGATCGAGGCCGTGCTGCCCGCGCTGGCTTGAATCTCAAGAAGCGCTCCGCCTCCGGGCGGAGCGTCCCTACGGACCAAGATTACGAAAGGAGGTCGTGCCATGAGCACTCCCGAAACCTTCATCCATCGCTTCGAGCCGGCGACCGCGCCAGGCCTGCCGCCGCTCCTGCTGTTGCACGGCACCGGAGGCGACGAGAACGATCTGCTGCCGCTCGGGCACACCGTCGCGCCGGGCGCGGCGCTGCTCTCGCCACGCGGCCTGACGCTCGAGGCCGGCATGCCGCGTTTCTTCCGCCGACTGGCCGAGGGCATCTTCGACGAGGACGATCTGCGCCGGCGCACCCATGAGCTCGCCGATTTCGTCGAGCAGGCGCGGGCGGAATATGGGCTGCCCGCGCCGATCGCGCTCGGCTTCTCCAACGGCGCCAACATCGCCGCCGCGATGCTGCTGCTGAGGCCGGAGGTGCTCTCAGGGGCGGTGCTGCTGCGGGCGATGTCGCCTTTCGTCAAGCCGCCGGTGGCGGCACTGACGGCTAAGTCCGTGCTGATCGTCTCCGGCAGTTTCGATCCGATCATTCCGGAGGAGAATGCGGCGCGGCTGGCGACCACGCTCGGCGAGGCAGGGGCTGCGGTCGAGCATCGCAGCCTGCCGACCGGTCATGGCCTGTCGCAGGCGGATCTGGGGCTTGTGCGGAATTGGTTCGCGCAGCGCCCGGCGCTCGCAGCCTGAGGAGACCTTAGGCTCCAGGCCTGATGTGCTTCGAGAGATAGCACGTCAGGCCGAGCCCGCCGAGCATCACCGAGATCATATAGGGGCCGAACAGGCAGGCGACGAACACGGCCGCGATGAAGCCGAGCATCAGGCTGTTACGCCAGTCCAGGGTCATGACGGGGCCTCCACGAATCGGTGCCAGTATCATGAAGATAACCTTCACCCTGTGAACCGCATTTGAACAGAATGCGTTAATCAAATCTTACTCTTGCGAGCGCTTCCTCATGCCGCCGGAGGCAGCTTCAGCAGGGCGCGCGCCTCCGCCGCCGTCGCCGGCCGGCGGCCATAATCGGGGCAGAGCGCGACGATGCGCTCGACCAGTGCGGCGTTCGACGGCGCCAGCCTGTCGCGGTCGAGCCGGACATTGTCCTCCAGCCCGGTGCGGCAATGGCCACCGAGCTCGAGCGACCAGCGGTTCAGCGTGATCTGGTCGCGGCCGATGCCGGCCCCGGTCCAGGTCGCATCGGGGACGAGGCGCTTCAGCGTCGCGATATAGAACTCGAAGACGGCGCGATCGACCGGCATGGCGTTCTTCACGCCCATCACGAACTGCACGTGCAGCGGCCCCTCGATCGCGCCCGCGATACCCATCTCGACCGCCTTGAAGATCATCGACAGGTCGAAGGCCTCGATCTCGGGCTTGACGCCATGGGCCTTCATCTCGGCTGCGAGCCAGTCGACCAGCTCCGGACTGTTCTCGTAGACCCGCGTCGGGAAATTGCAGGAGCCGGTCGAGAGCGAGGCCATGTCGGGCTTGAGCGGGATCATGCCACCGCGCTCGCGACCGGCGCCGGAGCGTCCGCCGGTCGAGAATTGCACGATCATGCCGGGGCAGTGCTTGCGCAGGCCTTCGAGCAGCCGCCCGAAGCGCTCGGGATCGGAGGTCGGCGTGCCCTCGTCGCTGCGGACATGGCAATGCGCCAGGCTCGCCCCGGCCTCGAAGGCTTCCTGTGTCGATTCGACCTGCTCGGCGATCGTGATCGGCACCGCCGGATTGTCGCGCTTGCTCGGCAGCGAGCCGGTGATCGCCACCGTGATGATGCAGGGCGTGGTCATGGGGGGCGCTCTCCGTTGTCGGCCCACTGAAGCCGATTCCGCCTGCGTCGGCAAAGTCACCGACGGCGTTTCATGGGCCGGAACTCACTTGGGCGTCCCAACCTGCGGTTCAGCCGCAATCCCTGAGGAAACGGCGCGCGACATGGCCTTCGGTGAAGCTGTCATAGCCCTTCGCCAACCTGGCATCGCCGGGCCAATGCCTGACCTTGCTCCAGCCGCCGCGCCCGCCTTCGACGATCTGGACCTCGTCGCCGGGCTTCATGCGCAGGATCAGCCGGCCCTGTGCGCCAGGCGCGGCGCGGAGCGCGACGAAGCCGTCGGCCGTTTCGGGAACAAGGCAGAACAGCGAGGCCCTGGCGTCGCCGCCATGGCAAAGAAGGCCGAACAGAGCGAGCAGGGCAGGGCGGATCATGGTGCCGTTCCTTGGCTTCGGGCGCCTCACCATGCCGTGAAACGCCTCGGCCGTCGCCCTCCAGCGGCACCTATGCCATCTTCGCGCGTTGTCCTTGCGGAGCCGCGATGCGGCACGGAGAACAACGCCATGATCTTCCAGTTTTTCGAGGTGATCGCCGACAGGGTGCGCGATCAGGCAGCCGAATATGCCAGCGCACAGGCGCGTATCGGTGCACGGACTCTCGCATATCTCGTCGATCCCTTCGACGCGGCTTCAACCTCAGTCGAATCTCCGCCGTTACCTGCAGCTACCGGTACAGACTTGTGTCCGCCTCGCTCGCGAGGTGAGCGTCGCGCGCGGAGCAGCTCGCACCCGACAGTCAAGCGACTTCAGCGCCCAAGCCGGCGTCTTGGGTCGACCTTCGCTTGACGGTTCGACGTTTCGTCCGGAAAGTCCGGATATCGTTGGCCGGCTGACTAGTGGATTGGCCGTGGCGCGGGGCTTCGCCTCGCCGCCAGGCGCTCCGTAGCCGGACGGAGGCAGGCATGACCAACATCCTCCTGATCCTCGGGATCGTCGCGACGCTGGCAGCCTCGCTCTGGCTCGCCTTCGAGAACAATGCGGCGCTGGCCCTGCCGCTGGTGATCGTGCTTGCCGGCCTCATCCGCACGCTCGTCCGCCGCTCGGGCCGACGGGGCATCACGCCGGCCGAGGTCGCGCCGCCCTCACATGATGATCGACAGCTGTGAATCGAGCAGCGCGACCCGGCGATTGACGCGTTGCATCGCGGCGGCCGGCCCTCTATAAGCCGTCGCGTCGGAGCGTAGCGCAGCCCGGTTAGCGCACTTGTCTGGGGGACAAGGGGTCGGAGGTTCGAATCCTCTCGCTCCGACCATTTTCTTCTTTGGTTTCAGATGGGCGCTGAAACTCTCCATAAAATCCCGACGGATACTCGCATGTCCTTCCGGTCCTGCAGTCTCATCGTCGCTTCCCTACTTTTGGCTCTGGCGGCTTCTGCCTGCGCCCGCGAGGAGGGACTTCCCGTGACCTGCCATACGCACAAGGTCAGCAACGGCGAATTGACCGAGTGCCTCTGAACGTCGCGGCCTAGAGCGCCCGCTTGGCCAAATCCGCCATCGCATGCCAAGACATTCGCGGTGCCGCAGCACGAGCGCCGGGAACAGGACGATGCGCCACGTGACCAGCCTGATCGATCGCATGCGGCATGAGGCGCCCGAGATGAACCGGGCCGAGCGCAGCGTCGCCGAGATCATCCTGGCGGATATCGATGGCGCGACGCGCATCAGCACCAGGGACCTCTCCACGCAGGCGCAGGTCAGCGAGCCGACCGTGGTGCGCTTCGCCCGCCGCATGGGCTGCGATGGCTTCACCGACTTCAAGATTCGCCTCGCGCAGGAATATGCGATCGGCCGAATGTATCTCGCCGCCGAGCGCCAGCAGCCGGCCGACACCGGCAACGAGGTCGCCGAGCACGTCTACAACGCCACGATCCAGGCGCTGGCGATGGCCTTCAACCAGCATGATCCGAAGGCGATCGAGGACGCCGTCGACGTGCTCGACAAGGCGCGCCGGGTGTTCTGCTTCGGCGTCGGCGGCAGTTCGGCCAATGTCGCGACCGAAGCCGAGAACCGGCTCTTCCGTCTCGATGTCGCGGCGTCCTCGACGGCCGACCCCTATCAGCAGCGCGTCATGGCCGCGACCTGCGGTCCGGACGACGTCCTCCTGATCTTCTCGGTCACCGGCAAGCCGCGCTCGCTGCTCGACAGCGCCGAGATCGCCCGCAGCCAGGGCGCGGGGGTCATCGCCGTCACCCATCCGCCGAGCCCGCTCGCCGCGCTCGCCAGTGTGCTGGTGCCGCTGCAGGCCTTCGACGAGGAGAAGTTCTTCTACATGCCCAATCGCGGCCGCTACGGGCAGCTCTTCCTGCTCGACTGCATGGCGACGCTGCTGGGAGCGCGTCGCATGAAGCTCGTCTCGAAGAAGCTCTGGCGGGCGCGGGCAACCCTGATCGCCCTGCATGGCAGCACCGAAGGCCAGCCGATCGGCGACTGAAGTCCGCTATTTGGTAATTTTGCTACATTCTGGATTTAAGCAGGTATGGCATGGCGGCGGGCGCGGCCGATCGTCGCGATGACTTGCAGTAATTATCAATAAATCCAATGCGATAAATTGATTCCCATGATGGCGCGAAAGCGCTTCTGTTCGCGACTCACTAGCTGCATCTTCAGGAGATCGAGGTGAACGGGCCATGCGGATTGCGTTGGCTCGATTGACAGTAAATGTAATCTAGCTACATTCCCGGCCCGTCGCGCCTTGCGCAATAACAAAAGACGAGCCGAGCCAATGCAGCCAGCCGACGGGACGATCGTTTCCTTCCAGTTCGACGAGGTCGTCGTCCCCGCCCATCCCGGCGTGATCAACTCCGAGACCCTGGCGAAGCCACTCCACATGCTGCCGGTCGGCGGCAAGGCGAGCTGGAGCGTACAGTTCGACGAATTGCCCAAGCTCATCGTCCGGATGACGCTGAAGAACGGTGTCGTCGGCATCGGCGAGTTCTATCGCGACCATGAGTGGCCGCGCATCGAGGCGATCTGCGCCAACCTGATCGGCCAGTCGGTCTTCGACTTGCCGCTGCAGGACCTGCCGCTGCCGCTCTGCCGCGAATATGACGGCTTCGAATGCGTGATCTGGGACGCCTACGCCAAGACGCTCGGCGTGCCGATGCACCGGCTGCTCGGCGGCGCCATCCGCGACCGGGTCAATGTCAGCGCCTGGTCGAGCCACCGCACGCAAGGTGAAGTCGGCCCCTGGGTGAAGCGCTATTTCGAGCAGGGCTACAAGGTCATCAAGTTCAAATGCGACCTCGAGGACGATGTCGCCGGCTGGTGCGCACGCATCAAGGAATACGCACCCGGGATGAAGGTGATCTTCGATCCCAACCAGCGCTGGGAGAACTCCGGCAATGCCCGCCCGATCATCCGGGAGCTGGAGAAGGTCGGCAACGTCCTCTTGCTGGAGGACCCGCTGCCGCGCTGGATGTTGCAGGACTTCGCTGAGCTGCGCCGCTTCTCCTCGATCCCGATCGTGCTCCACGTCTCGCTGCCCTATGTCTATCAGGGCCAGCGCGCGCATGACGCGATCAACGCCATCGCCCATGGCGCGGTCGACGGCTTCAACTTCAATTGCGGCCTCGCCAAGTTCCAGACGCTCGACCACATCGCCTCGACTGCCGGCGTCTATTGCTGGCACGGCTCGGAGGTCGACCTCGGCATCCTTGAAGCCATGTATGTGCATCAGGCCGCGGCGGCGAAGAGCTGCGTCTGGCCGAGCGACATCTTCGGCCGGATGATCCGCAGCCACGACCTGCTCGCCAAGCCGCTGACCTTCGAGCCGCCGCATGTGCGCATCCCCGATGAGGGGC
The DNA here is from genome assembly GCF_003952665.1 of Bosea sp. Tri-49. NCBI lineage: Bacteria > Pseudomonadati > Pseudomonadota > Alphaproteobacteria > Hyphomicrobiales > Alloboseaceae > Allobosea > Allobosea sp. Tri-49. Next base: position 2,040,685 of record NZ_CP017946.1, on the reverse strand, counting down.
CGGGCCTCGGCATCACCCTCGACGAAGCCGCCATCGCCCGCTTCCGCGTCGGCGGCCGCACGATCTCCTGAACAGCGAGCTCAGAGCCATGCGTTGGGAAACCCTGACGACCAATGAGGTCGCCGCGCTCGATCGCGACATCCCGGTCGTTCTGAACGTCGCCGCGATCGAGCAGCACGGGCCGCATCTGCCGCTCGAGACCGATGCGGTCATCGGCGACCATTTCCTGCAGGCGCTGGAGCAGCGCCTCGGCAAGCAGGTCCTGATCCTGCCGCAGGTGAAAATCTGCTGCTCCGAGCATCATATGGATTTCGCCGGCACGCTCAGCGTCCGCCACGAGACCTTCCTCGCCTATGTCGGCGACATCCTCGACAGCGTCGTCCGCCACGGCTTCCGCAACATCGTGCTGTTCAACAGCCATGGCGGCAACCAGGCGATCGGCCAGGTGCTGCTGGAGACCTTCGGCACCAGGCATCGCGAGTGCCGCGTCGCCTTCCTGACCTGGTGGCGGCTGGCGGCCAAGGAGCTCGGCACCATTCGCGAGAGCGCCTTCGCCGGCGTCAACCATGCCTGCGAGTTCGAGACCTCGCTGATGCTGCTTGGTGCGCCCGAAAGCGTCCGCACCAAGCTGGTCTCCGGCATGAGCTATGTCGAGACCCATGACTGGGCCAATGCCGACATGATCCTGCCGGCCCGAGGCGCGCTGTTCCGCTCGATGCACGAGATGTCCGGCGGCACCGGGGTCGTCGGCGACCCGTCCCTCGCCACCCGCGAGAAAGGGCAGGCGATCACTGCCGCCGTGGTCGAGCAATTGGCCCATGTGGTGGAGACGATCCGCCAGCGCTGACGAGCGGGCGCAATTTTCCGAAGACCAACAGCCAAGAAACAACAGGGAGGACTTGAGATGTTGCAGAAATTGGCCCGGATCGGAGCGACGGCGCTCGCCGTTGCAGTTGCAGGCGCGGGGGCGCCGGCTCTCGCCCAGCAGAAGGGTGGGGCGATCAACGTCGCCACCATCGGCGAGCCCAACACGCTCGACCCGATGGTCGCCGCCGGCGACCTCTTGGGCATGATCACCCAGCACTTCTACGAGACGCTCTACACCTTCGACAAGAACTGGGCGCTGACGCCGCTGCTGGCCGAGACGCTTCCGCAGATCAGCGAGGGCGGCAAGGTCTACACCATCCCGCTGCGCCAGGGCGTCACCTTCCACAACGGCAAGGCGATGACCGCGCAGGACGTCGTCGCATCGCTGAAGCGCTGGACCGAACTGGCCTCGCGCGGCAAGCTCGTCGCCGACAACATCGCCACGATCGAAGCTTCCGACGAGAAGACGGTCAAGATCACGCTGAAGGCTCCGTTCGCGCCGCTGACCGCGCTGCTCGCCTTCAACAACTCGGCCGCGGTGATCATGCCGGCCGACAAGATGGAGAACCCGATCAAGGAGGTGATCGGCACCGGGCCCTACCAGCTCAAGGAGCGCAAGCCCGACCAGTACATCCAGCTGACCCGTTTCGACGGCTACAAGCAGCGCCAGGGCGAGCCCGACGGCTTCGGCGGCGCGCGCAAGCAATATCTCGACGAGATCCGCTTCGTGCCCGTGCCGGATGCCAACACCCGCGTCGAGGGCGCGCTCGCCGGCCAGTTCGACTTCGCCGACCTGATCCCGGTCGAGGCCTATGACCGGCTGAAGGGCCAGGCCAAGACAGAGCCGGTGCTGATGCAGGGTTTCGGCTGGCCGATGTTCATCATGAACAACAAGCAGGGCATGATGACGTCAAAGGACATGCGCAAGGCTGTCCAGACGGCGCTCAACGCCGAGGACATGCTGGCCGCGGCCTTCGGCAAGCCCGAATTCTACAAGCTCGACGGCGCCATGTATCCGGAGGGCTATGCCTGGCGCAGCGACGCCGGCATCAAGGCCTATAATCAGGGTGACGCCGACAAGGCCAAGGCCCTGGCCAAGACCGCCAAATATGACGGCGCGCCGATCCGCATCCTGACCAGCCGGCAATACGAGTTCCACTACAAGATGGCGCAGGTCGCGGCTGAGTACCTCAAGGCAGCCGGCCTCAAGGTCGACCTGCAGGTCGTCGACTGGGCGACCTTGGTGCAGCGCCGCGCCGAGCCGGCCCTGTGGGACATCTTCATCACCCACAGCCCGTTCCTGGCCGAGCCTGCCCTGATCGCGCCACTGCCGGACAGCTATCCCGGCTGGTGGGCGAGCGAGGCCAAGAACAAGCTGCTCTCGGCCCTCAACGCCGAGTCGGATGAGAAGAAGCGCGTCGCGATCTTCGCCGAGCTGCAGAAGCTGATTTTCGACGAGGCGCCCTTCTACAAGGTGGGCGACTTCGCCGCCCTCAGCGCCAAGGCGCCGCGCCTTGCCGGCTACACGGCCTCGCCCTGGCCGTATTTCTGGAACGCCTCGCTCAAGCCGTAAGGCGCATCGGGAGCAGTTTCTGACTGCTCCCGACCAAGCACGGGTCGTCCCGGGCGACCGCAGGGAGACCCGGGACCCATGCCTGAACTGTTCCGGCATGGATCCCGGCTCGCCGCTTCGCAGCGTCCGGGATGACCAGAATTAGGCGAACGCCTCAGCAAAACACGACAGGGAGGATCGGCACGCGATGACACGATATGTGATGCAGCGCATCCTCGGCATGCTGGCGGTGATGTTCACCGTCGTGACGATCGTCTTCGTCATCGTCCGCGTCGCCCCCGGCGACCCGGCCGCCGTCATGCTCGGCCCTGACGCGACGGCCGCAGACATCGCCGGCCTGCGCAGCCGGCTCGGGCTCGATCAATCCTTGCCGACGCAATACGTGCTGTTCCTCGGCCAGCTCCTGCGCGGCGATCTCGGTCAGTCGATCTTCCTCAACATGCCCGTGCTGAGCGCGCTCGCCGAACGGGCCGAGCCGACCTTCTTCCTGACTCTGTTCTCGATCCTGATCGCCAGTGCGATCGCACTGCCGGTCGGCATCCTCTCGGCCTATAAGCGCGGTTCGCTGTTCGACCAGGTCGCGACCACCTTCGCCATGTTCGCCGCGAGCATTCCGAGCTTCTGGCTCGGCCTGATCCTGATCCAGGTCTTCGCCGTCCGCTATGGCTGGATGCCGGCCTCCGGCTATGGCGGCCCCGATGCCTCCTTCCTCGAGCGGCTCCGCCACCTCGTCCTGCCGGCCTTGGCGCTCGGCATCGTCTCCTCGGCGCTGATCACCCGCTTCACCCGCGCTTCGATGCTCGACGTGCTGAACGACGACTATGTCCGCACCGCCCGCTCGAAGGGGATGGGCGAATGGGGCGTGGTGATGAAGCACGCCTTCAAGAACGCCCTGATCCCGGTGCTGACCGTGGTCGGCCTCACCGCGGCGCTGCTGATCTCGGGCGCGGTGGTGACGGAGACGGTGTTCAGCCTGCCGGGCATCGGCAATCTCGTCGTCTCGGCGGTGCTGCGCCGCGACTATCCGGTGATCCAGGGCGCGCTCCTCGTCATCGCCGCCCTCTATGTGCTGATCAATTTCCTGATCGACATGCTCTATCTCGCGATCGATCCGAGGGTGCGCTACTGATGGCCGCCTCCTCCGCTCCCGCCAGCCGCCCGCGGCTCGCCAGCCTGATCCTGCAGCGCAAGACGCTGCTGATCGGCCTCATCATCCTCACCGTCATTGCGCTGCTGGCGATCCTAGCTCCACTGATCGCGCCCTACTCGCCGAGCCGGCTCTCGGTGGTCAACCGCCTGAAGCCGCCGAGCGAGCGCTGGTTCTTCGGCACCGATGAGTTCGGGCGCGACGTCTTCAGCCGCACGATCTATGCCGGCCAGCTCTCGCTGCTGGTCGGCATGGCTGCAACCGCGCTCGCCGCTGTCCTCGGCATCACGCTCGGCCTGATGGCCGGCTTCTTCCGCCGGTTCGACGGCGTGATCGCCCGCATCATCGACGCGATGATGGCCTTCCCCGATATCCTGCTGGCGATCTCGCTGGTGGCGGCGCTCGGCCCCTCGCTCGCAACCGTCATCGTCGCGCTCGGCATCGTCTATGCGCCGCGCCTCGCCCGCATCGTGCGGGCCTCGACGCTGATCATCCGCGAGCTGCCCTATGTCGAGGCGGCGCGGGCGCTCGGCGTGCCGACCTGGCGGATCATGACGCGCCATGTCCTGCGCAACCTGGTCTCGCCGATTCTGGTCCAGGCCAGCTTCATCTTCGCCTATGCGATGCTGGCGGAGGCGAGCCTGTCCTTCCTCGGCGTCGGCGTCAGCCCGGAGGTCCCGACCTGGGGCACGATGATCGCCGGCGGGCGGCAATATATCGGCCAGGCCGACTGGATGATGCTCTTCCCCGGCGCCGCGATCGTGCTGACCGTCCTGTCGCTGCAACTGGTCGGCGACGGCCTGCGCGATCTGCTCGATCCGCGCCTGCGAAAGGATCTGTGACGATGGCGACCATGGAACCCGCCGCCATCGCCGCGCCCCAGGTCGACGACGACATCCTGCTCAATGTCGAGGACCTGCAGACCCACTTCCTCATCGGCTCGAGTGCGATCAAGTCGGTCGGCGGCGTCAGCTTCTCGCTGCGCCGCGGCCAGACGCTGGCCGTGGTCGGCGAATCCGGCTCCGGCAAGTCGGTGACCAGCCTGACCATCATGCGGCTGCTCGCCCATCCCGGCCGGATCGTCGGCGGGCGCATCCTCTACCGACTGCGCAGCGGCGAGACCATCGACCTCGCGCAGGTTCCGGAGAAACGCATGCGCGCCATCCGCGGCAGCGAGATCGCGATGATCTTCCAGGAGCCGATGACGAGCCTCAACCCGCTCTTCACCGTCGGCGACCAGATCATGGAGATGATCCTGCTGCACGAGAATATGTCGCGCAGCCAGGCACGGGCGGGGGCCAAGCAGATGCTCGAGCTCGTCGAGATTCCGGCGGCCGAGCGGCGCCTCGCGCAGTATCCGCACGAAATGTCGGGCGGCATGCGCCAGCGCGTGATGATCGCACTGGCGCTGTCCTGCAATCCATCACTGCTGATCGCCGACGAGCCGACCACCGCGCTCGATGTCACCATCCAGGCGCAGATCCTCGATCTCTTGCGCCGACTCCAGGCCGAGATCGGCATGAGCATCCTGTTCATCACCCATAATCTCGGCGTCGTCGCCGAGATCGCCCATGAGGTCGCGGTGATGTATGCCGGCCGTGTCGTCGAGCAGGGGCCGGTCGGCAGCCTGTTTGCGCGCCAGCGCCATCCCTATACGCGCGGCCTGCTCGCCTGCATCCCCGATGCCCGGCGCGACCGCATCCCCGGCCAGGGCCGAGCCCTGCTCAACGCCATCCCCGGCAATGTCCCGAGCCCGCTCGCTCTGCCACCCGGCTGCAGCTATGCGCCGCGCTGCCCACTGGTCGAGGAGCGCTGTACCCGGGACGCACCGCCGCTGATCGATGTCGCGGCCGCCCATCTCACTCGCTGCTGGAGGCACGACGCGCTGTGACCGCTGCAAGCACGCCCGCCCACGCGGACAAGACGGAAGCGCCGCTTCTTGCCGTCCGCAATCTCCAGAAGGTCTTCCCGACGCGCGGCGGCGAAGTCCGCGCCGTCTCGGACGTCTCCTTCGAGGTCCGCCGTGGCAGCATCGTCGGCATCGTCGGCGAATCCGGCTCGGGCAAGACCACGGTCGGCCGCTGCATATTGCGCCTGGTCGAGCCCTCAGGCGGCGAAGCCGTGTTCGACGGCGTCGACCTGTTCGGCCTGCCGGAGAAGGCGTTGCGCGGCTATCGCCGCCGCCTGCAGATCATCTTCCAGGACCCGTATTCCAGCCTCAACCCGCGCATGCGCGTCGGCGAGATCATCGGCGAGGCGATCGACACGCATGGGCTGGCCAAGGGCAAGGCCCGCGAGGCGCGCATCGCCGAACTGCTCGGCCGGGTCGGGCTCAACCCCGAGCATGCCCGGCGCTATCCGCATGAGTTCTCCGGCGGCCAGCGCCAGCGCATCGGCATTGCCCGGGCGCTCGCGGTAGAGCCGGAGCTGATCATCGCCGACGAGCCGGTCTCGGCGCTCGACGTCTCAGTCCAGGCGCAGGTGCTCAACCTGATCCAGGAGCTGCAGCGCGAGCTCGGCCTGACCATGGTCTTCATCAGCCATGACCTGTCGGTAGTCGAGTATCTCTGCGACGACATCGTCGTGCTCTATCTCGGCCGGATCATGGAGAAGGGCCCGGCGCAGGAGGTCTACGCCAACCCACGCCATCCCTACACCAAGGTGCTGCTCTCGGCGGCGCCGGTGCCCGATCCCAGCGTCAGGCGCGAGCGCGTCATCCTCAAGGGCGATATCCCGAGCCCGCTGAACCCGCCATCGGGTTGCGTCTTCCGCACACGCTGCCCGCATGTCATCGAGGCCTGCGCCAGCGCGATCCCACCGATCGAGGAGGTCGGCCCCGGCCACAGCGTCGCCTGCATCCGCCAGAAGGAGCTTGCTGGCGCAGTGGGCTGAGGCGCAGGACGTTCGGAAGGAATGCGCCTCTCGTTTCGGGGTGGCCCGGGCCAATCGCATGTTAACCGCTTTTGAGGGCTGTGATTGCGTTGCTCCGGCCTCACGGGCAGGGTCATTGTCTCACAGCGGAAGCGGGACATACCGTCATGTCGATGGCCTTGGCCGATCGTCGGCCGCAGCGGCCGCAGGGCGCCGCCGCGACGGGCCGAGGCTCGCTCGAGAGTTTCTTCGCCGGGCTCCAGCCCGACTGGCATTCCAGCTGGGCCTGGGATCACTACGAGGCGACTATCCTCGCGCTGATGCACCAGTTCGGCCTGCAGCGGCTCTGCGAGATTGGTGGCGGTCGCGATCCCCTCTTCACCGTGGAGGAGGCGCGTCGCTACGGGCTCGACCTCGTCGTCAACGACATCGACGCCGGCGAACTCGCCTTGACGCCGGACGGCCTGCGCACCGCCTGCTTCGATATCGCGGGCGATCTTTCCGAGCCCGATATCGCCCGCGGCGGCTTCGATATGATGGTCTCGCGCATGGTCTTCGAGCATGTCCATGACGTCGAGCGCGCCTGGAGCAACATCCACGCCTTACTGGCGCCGGGCGGCATCGGCCTCGCCTTCTTCCCGACCTTGTGGGCGCCGGTCTTCGCGCTCAACCACATCTTGCCGAAGAAGGCCTCGCACGCGATCGTGCAGGCGCTCTACCCGGCGCGTCGCGATGGTGGCAACGCCCCATTCTTTCCGGCCTATTACGATCGCTGCCGCGGCAGCAGCGCGGCGCTCGAGCCGATGCTGCAGCGAGCCGGCTTCCGCGACATCCACATCCAGGCCTTTTGGGGACATGAGTATTTCAAGCGCATGCCCGGCCTGCGCGGCCTCGACGCAGCTTTCAACCAGCTCGCCGCCAAGGCGGATTGGCGTTTCGTGACGACCTACGCCTATGTCGTCGTCCGCAAGGAGCGCTGATCGCTCGCAACGGGTGAAGGCAAGGCCGCCAGCCCCCAGATCAGGCCGAGCAGCAAATAGAAATGCCGCCAATGGTCTGTGTCGATCTGCACGCCCTGCAGGATCGTGATGAACAGCACCGACCAGAGCACGATCGCATGTCCCTGCCACGGCGTGCGGCGGAACACGGCACGCCAGCCGGCAATGCAGGTCGCGGCCGTGAGCGCGAGATATGCGAAGCCGCCGAGCCAGCCATAGGAGGCGAAGCCGTTGATGTAGACGTTGTGCGGGTCTTCCGGGAAGGTGAAACGGAAGCGCAGCGGTCCGAAGCCGTTCGGCAGCTCCAGCAGCATCGGGATCGAGCGCAACTGGCTGCCGAAGCGACCGGTGACGCCCTGGTCGTAATCCTGGTCCAGGCTGGCACGAATCTCGAAGACGCTGCGGATGTTCTCGAAGGAGAGCGCGACCAGCAGCGCCACCACCACCAGCACCAGCATGACCAGGGTCAGGAAGACGATGCGGGCGCGCTGCGACGTGCTGGTCGAGGTCAGGAAGGTCAGCCCCGTCATCAGCAGTACCGACGCCGCGAGATTGACCCAGGCGCCGCGAGAGAACGACAGGAACAGCGCCAGCAGCGGGATGCTCAACAGGAGAAAGCCCTTCACCAGCCCGATGCGGCCGATGAGCACCGCGTGCAGCAGATAGATCAGCGGCAGCACCAGGAAGGGCCCGAGCACGTTCGGGTCCTTGAACGTGCCCGATGCCCGGGAAGCGTAGGTGAACACGCCGGAAAGGCCGCCGACATCGAAATAGCCGAGAACCGCGGCAAGACCCGCGCACCAGGCGGCGAAGAGATAGCCCTTGCGCAGCGTCTCCAGCCGGCCGAGCGGATCCTCCGCCATGATCGCCGCGAAGAAGATCGCAGTGATCATCAGATAGACCGAGACCGCGGTGAAGCGTACCGAGGCCGACTCGTCCATCCAGGGGATCAGCGCGATCACGCCGCCGATATTGTAGACGAGCAGCAGCACCGCCATGGGCAGCAGCTTCTGGGAGAAACGGATGCCGGTGAGCGCGAAAACGAGCAGCGTGATCGGGAAGACGAATTCGTAAGGGGAGGGCTCGATCAGCGCGACGAAGCTCACCGCCAGCAGCAGCCACAGCGTGCCACGCTTGATCGCGGCATGAGAGATCGTCAGCCGCCGGCGGCCAACGTCACCGTCTTGCCCCTGTGTCAGCGCGCTCAATAGGCGTTCTCGTTCTTGGTCATCAGCGAGAACGGCGTCTTGATCAGGATGTAGAGGTCGAGCAGCACCGACCAGTTCTCGATGTAGTAGAGATCGTGCTCGACGCGGCGCTGGATCTTGTCCTCCGTGTCCGTCTCGCCGCGCCAGCCATGGACCTGGGCCCAGCCGGTGATGCCGGGCTTGACCTTGTGGCGGGCGAAGTAGCCATCGACGACCTGCTCATAGGCGCGGTTCTGCATGGTCGCGTGGACCGCGTGCGGGCGCGGGCCGACCAGCGAGAGATTGCCCTTGAACACGACGTTGAGCAGCTGCGGCAATTCGTCGATCGAGGTCTTGCGGATGAAGCGGCCGACGCGGGTGACGCGGGGGTCATCCTTGGTGACCTGCTTGGCGGCGGTGAAGTCGCTCATCTCATGATAGAGCGAGCGGAATTTCAGCACTTCAATCATCTCATTGTTGAAGCCGTAGCGCTTCTGCCGGAACAGCACCGGGCCCCTGGAGTTGAGCTTGACCGCGACGGCGGTCGCCAGCATCAGCGGCGAGAGCGCGATCAGCGCCAATGTGCCGACGATCTTGTCGAACACCCATTTGACGACGATGTCCCAGTCGGCGATCGGCCGGTCGAACACGTCGAGGACCGGGACGGCGCCGATATAGGAGTAGGAACGCGGCCGGAAGCGAAGCTTCGACATATGGGCCGAGAGCCGGATATCGATCGGCAGCACCCAGAGCTTGCGCAGCATGGCGAGCAGCCGCGCCTCGGCCGAGATCGGCAAGGTGAAGATCACGAGGTCGAGCTTGGTGCGGCGCGCGAACTCGACGAGATCGTCGATCGTGCCGAGCTTGGGGTAGCCGGCGACGAGATCGGGCGAGCGCTCGTCATTGCGATCGTCGAACACGCCGCAGATGCGAAAGCCCGTGTCGCGCTGGGCCTCGAGCGCCTTGATCAGCTCCTCGCCAGCCGGACCGCCGCCGACGATCGCGGTGCGCCGCTCGAGCCGGCCCATCCGGGTGAGGCGCAGCACGATGAGCGAGACCGTCAGTCGTTCGGCGAGCAGCAGCACGAGGCCGACTGTGTAGAACCCCGCGAGCCAGACACGCGAGACCTGGTCGCCGACCTTGAGGAAGAAGAAGCCGGCGAGCGCCAGCAGGAACAGCACGGTCCAGCCGGCGGTGATCCGCACCGCCATGGTGATGAAGTTGCGCAGCGCGCCGACATGGTAGAGGTGCAGCGCCTGGAAGACGGCGAGCGCGCCGATCGCCATCAGCGGCACGGTGACCTGATAGGGCAGGATGTAGTCGACCGCGCCGGCGACGTAGAATGCGAAGACCAGCCCGCCGACGCCGAGGATCACCAGCACGTCGGCGAGGCGCACCAGCCCCTCGATCAGCACCGGAGACAGCGTCTGCTTGACCGGCATGGCGGCGATGCGCTCGGCCAGCGGATGGAAGGCCCTCGTGCCGGAGGCCTCTCCGCTGGTCGGCGCCGTGCCGGCCGAATCCGCCTTGATCAGGTCGCGAACGTCGAAAGCGCCCATCTCGTCCAGTCCTCGCGCGCGGCGACTGATACAGCCACGCTGAAAGCCATCGTGACCTAGCGCAAATTGCTCTCGGAAGACTTAATCGGACTCTGCGGAAGCGATCGGGATTTGACGTGAATTCGGCGCATTGCGAGCGGCCTGAAGCTGCGTCTTTGAGAGAGATTTTTCACGGTTGGAGAAAGGGCGATTTTCGCTCGGGCCTTCAAGGTATTAGCTGGGGGCCTCGCCGGTCGAAAATGGGTCGAAAAGTACCGCGAAAGTTATGGTCGAGTTGACAAAAAGCATAGATTCAGGCATTTAGGCTCCGATGAGTGTCTGAGAAGCACATATTTTATCGACTTTGCCCACGGGTATTTCCGTAACATTTGGGCATGGTGGTGTGCTGGCCTTCGGCGAAAGCCTGAGTGCTCCCTTCATCTCGAACATCGTCTTTCAAACGCTAACGATGCGCACCCCGCAGACGCCGCACCCGCGCCGCCTGCGCCTGGGCCAGCGCCCCTGTGTGACTTATGTCTTTTCATTGGTTGATCCTGCTCGCGGCCATCGCCGTCGAGTTGCTCGCGACGTCGGCGCTGAAGGCCTTCGTCGCGGCGCCGGTCCTCGTCGCGGTCCTGCCGCTCATGCTGATCGGATTGTCTTTCGCCCTGCTCAGCGTCGCGCTGCGCGTCATCCCCATGGCCGTCGCTTACGCGGTCTGGGAAGGCCTCGGCATTGTCGGCATCGCCCTGATCGGCCATGCCTTCTTTGCCGAGCACCTGACGGTTTCGCGCATCCTGGCACTGGCCCTGATCATCGGCGGCATCGTGCTGCTGGAACGCGGCGTCGGTCACGAAGCCGACCATGTGGCCCCCGAGGAGGATGAGCGGAGGCTGGTGTGACCTTCGCCGCCTCCGCGCAAGCCTTCGCGCTTGCCTGGCTCGCGCTCGCCGTCGCCCTCGAGGTGATCGGCACCAGCCTGCTCAAGATCTCCGACGGGCTGAAGCACCGGCTCGTCGGCGCCCTCGGCGTGCTCTGTGTCGTCGGCGCCTTCGCCGCCCTGGCGCAGGCGATCCGCGGCATGGACCTCTCGGTCGCCTACGCGGTCTGGGGCGGCGTCGGCCTGGTGCTGACGGCGGTCGTCGGCTCGCTCGCCTTCGGCCAGCGCATCCGCCCCGCCGGCTGGCTCGGCATCGCGCTGGTCGTCGCCGGCGTGGTCGCGCTCAAGTTCTTTTGACCGAAAGGCGCCGCCTCAGTTCAGGAACGGGTTCTTCCACCCGCCCTGCTGGGCCGGCGCCTTGGCCGGGAAGGTCTCGGCGAGATAGGTCAACACCTTGCCGCGCTCTTCTGCTTCGAGAGCTGGCATGTTGTGCTTTGTGACCATCCAGTCGAGCGTCTCGCCCCATTTCTCCCGGCTCAGCCCCTGGGCAGCGACCAGCTTGAAGTTGTGGCAGGCGACGCAGGCATAGAAGGCCTCGTCGCGGTTCGGCCCGGCCGGGAACATCTCCGGCGTCTCCTCCGACGGGGCAGGGGCCTGTGCCAGCGCCGACGATGCGGCGACCAGAAACCCCGCGCCGAGCATGAGCCCGGTGCGGCGGATGCGCGCGATCATGGCGTTCACCCGACCAGCACCGCGACCCGGTGCATCGGGTTGGCACCGTAGCCTTGCGGGTTCCAGCCGCCGGCCACATGCGGCTGCCCGCGGCCCTTGCTGTCGGTCGCGCGGACCCAGAGCTCGTAATAGCCGTCGGAGGGCAGCTCGACCTCGGCCGTCCAGCGCCGCCAGTCATAGCGGTTGCGCGGCTCGGCCGCCTTGGCCGGCTGCCAGGTCGCGCCAAAGTCGATCGAGACATCGACGCGTGAGACGCCCTCATGCCCGTCCCAGGCGGCGCCGCGCAGTGCGAGCTTGCGCGTGCCGGCTGCGATGCGCGTGCCATTCGCCGGATTGGTGATGATGCCGCGCACCGGCATGTCGGTCATGGTGCGCATGTTGGCATCGTCGGTCTTGCCGCCGGGGATCATCGGCTTGATCGCGACCGAATAGGAGGTGCCGCCCATGCCCTGGCCGTCATGCTCCTTGTCGCGGATGGCGATGCGCTTCAGCCATTTATGCGAGACCGAGGCCGGGAAGCCGGGGATGACCACCCGCAGCGGCCCGCCATGGATGGCCGGGAGCGGCTGGCCGTTCATCGCCCAGACCAGCAGCGCATGCGGCTCCAGCGCCGCCGCGATCGGCACGCCGCGCGAGATCGCATCCTTGCTTGGATCACCGGAGAGATGCTGGTCGGCGCCGTAATTGCCGGTATGGACGGCGCTCGACTTGATGCCGGCGCTCTGCAGCACATCGGCGAGCGGCACGCCGGTCCATTCGGCGCAGCCGGCGCCGCCATTGGTCCACTGGTTGCCGCGCGCCTGTGGCTGGAAGAAGGAGCGGCCATTGCCGCCGCATTCCAGCACCATGCGATAGGTCTTGTGCGTGAACTTCTGCTTGAGCTCGCCGAGCTTGAGCTTCAGCGGTGTGTTGACCTCGCCGTCGATCGAAAACTCCCAGGCATCGCCCTCCTTGAACTCGTCCGGCGTCAGGCCGTTGTTGCGGACAAAGAACTTGTCGAACGGCGTGGTGTCGTCATCGAGCAGGTGTTCCGGTGTCTCGGCGACGAGTGGCCGGTCGCCGAGCAGGACGAGGCCCTTGGCCTTGCCCGGGAAGTCGAGCAATTGCGGCCCCTTCGGTGCAGCGGCCGCTGTCGGAGCCGAGGATGGGGCGGGGGAGGCGGGCGGTGCTCCCTGCGCCAGCGCGGCTGGAATCAGCCCGGCCGGCATCTGGTCCGAGAACGGGATCGTGCCGCCGACGGCGGCGCCCATCGTTACGAGTCCGGCGCCACCGAGGAATCCGCGGCGCGAGGAGCCGGTACGGCGGCCGAAGGCCAGAGCGTCGCCGCGTTCCGGATCGTCGCCATAGAGTTCGCTGAGCGATCGTTCCTGCTTCGCCATGATTTTCTCCTTCGCGGCGTCGCCATTGCGCCGGGTTCAGGAACAAGACGCACGAGCAGACAGGATCATTCCATCCGATCGGAATTTATTGTCTTCGCGTTTCAGGCAAGGCAGGGCTGCGCGCTGCGCCAGTCGTTCTGCAGGGCGGTACGCAGCGGCTCGACCCTGTCCGCCGGCTCACTCGTCAGGGCCTTGATGAAACCCGTGATCAACTCGAAACGTGCCGGCGGCATTCCGGTCGCGATCAGGAGATAGCCGCGCCCGCCGGCATTCCAGCCTGCCAGCGTCTGTGCGCCCTGGTCGGGCACAGGCGCGGGTTCCGCATGCGGGCTGACATGCATGCTGAGCCGGCAGCCGCGCGCGCCGACGAAACCGATCCGGACTTGTCCTGCCGCCGAGGTCGCCTGCCAGATCGGCTGCAGGCCGAGACGGGCGAGCTCGCTTGCGACGGGCAGGGCCGCTGTCGGCGCGACCGTTGCTAGAGGCCGAGGCGCCGAGCTCGCGAACTGTTCATGTGCTGCCAGAGAGGCCGCAAGGAACGTCTCGGCAGTGTCACGCCGCAGCAGGATCGGCGTCAGTGTAGCAGCGGCGGCAATGACAAGAGCGGCCGCAATTGCTGCAAGCGGCCGTAAGCGCGGTCGCGGTGGTGCAGAGAGTGGAGGCCGGAGCGGAGCCTCGTCGGCCGGCAGCGCCCGCAATTCCTGCTTGAGTCTGACGATGCCGCGTAGCGTCTCAGCCGTTTCCGGCGAGCTCGCTAGCCGCTCGGCGACGGCGCGTTGCTCGGCTGGCGCCAGTTCGCCGTCGGCGAAGGCGTTGAGTTTCTCCCAGTCCGATGGGAGCGGCTGGTCAACCCGATCTGGCATGGCGAACCGGGAGCACGCGGATATTGGCTCCCCCTATGATCGCAAGCAGCATGGCCCGGGCGCGCGACAGCCGGCTCATCACGGTGCCGACCGGGACGCCTGCGAGCGCGGCCGCTTCCGCATAGCTGAAGCCGTCGAGGTCGACCAAGACCACCATCTCCTTCATCGCGACCGGCAGCTGTTCCAGCGCCTGCCGCACCGTGATCGCGCTGAGCGCGCGTTCGTCGAAATGCCAGTCGGCCGGCTCGGGCGCTTCCATTCCAAGCTCATGCTGCCGCCGCCTATGCTGGTCGATCAGCAGGTTGCGCAGGATGCTGTAGAGCCAGCGGCGATAGGCGGCGTCATCGGCCGGTTCACTCCTCGCCGTCAGCACCCGCACGGCCGCTTCCTGAGCCGCATCGCCGGCCCGCTCCCGGTCGCGCGTCAGCGCGCAGGCATAGCGGTAAAGCCGCGTCCATTCGCGTTCGAGCCGCGCATTGCGCGCCGCCGCCTTGCGTTCGTCGCGCCACATGCTCGCGCCATCCGAACCGGTTCATGTCGCGAGCGGAGAGGGCCAACGCCGGGTGCCCACGACGCGGGAGAGCATAGGCGAGGATTCGCGAAAGCGGAACCGGAAGAGGCTCGCCGCCTATCCGCCTTCAGCCGACTCGCTTGGCGAGCGCGGCCCGATAGGCGTCGAGAACGCCGTCGACCATGGCGTCGAGGCGGAAATTGGCCTTCACATGCGCGGCGAGATCGGCCGCTTGCGCCATTCTCTCGGTGGCTGGCGTCGCCAGTGTCTTCTTAATCGTGTCGGCCAGGACGATCGGCTCGTTTGGCGGGATCAGCCGGTCGGCATGGCCGGGGCCGTAGATCTCCTTGATGCCGCCGACATCGGTCGCGATCAGCGGCTGCGCCGCCGCCGCCGCCTCCAGGATGACATAGGGCAGCGATTCCGCCCGCGATGGGATCACCATGACATGCGCCTTGGCGAGCGCGGCGCGGATCGGGCCCGGAGGTTCGAACACGCACTGGCCCGCGACGCCCTGGTCGACCGTCATCTGTCGCAGCACCGCCTCGTCCGGGCCGGAGCCGACGATCAGGATACGCGGCGTCAGCCCGTCGCGGCGCTTCAGCAGCGCGAGCGCTTCGATCAGCGTGTCGACGCCCTTGGCCGAGCGCAGTTCGCCGAGATAGACGAGATCGAACGCGGCCTCGCCATGGTCGATCGGCTCAAACTCTGCCTCCGAGATGCCGTTCAGCACGATGCGGTGGTCGGTACGCGGCTGGTGCCCGACATGGGCCTCGAAACGCCCGGCGATGAAGGCGCTCTCGAACAGGAACATGTCCGTCGCCGGCTCGAACAGACGCTCGATCGCCATGTAGATCCGGTGCTCGGCGCTTCCCGGCTTGTAGTTGAAGCTGCCACCATGCGGCGTATAGGCGGTGACATAGCTCCGCCCGGGTGAGACCAGAGCGGGCAGGCGGGCATAGACACCACCCTTTGAGCCGTGCGCATGCACGATTTGTGGCCCGATCCGCTTGCGTGTCGATGCTGCTGAAGCTTGCGCGCGCATGTCGGTCAGACTCGGATAGCGCGACATCGGCACACGCGTGACGCCAAGCGAGAGCTGCGGCCCGAGCTCGGCGAAGACCTGGTCGGCGCGCGCGCCGCCGGTGGTCGAATCGCAGAAGATGCCGACGGCGTGGCCGCGTGCGATCTGGCCACGGGCGAGGTCGAGCACATGCCGGAAGAGGCCGCCGAGCGGCGCGCGGAAGACGTGCAGGATCGTCAGGGGAGCGGAGCCGGCCGCGGCGGACATGGTCAAACGCTCCGGGTCGTGGTCAGAACCAGCGTTCCTTGATCACGATCGTGTCGCCGGGCCTGACCGGGTAGGTGACGGGCACCGTGCCGGTGACGAGCTGGCCGTCCATCAGTCGTGTGACCTCGGCATAGCTGCGCTGGCCGCGCGGCGTGAAGCCGCCAGCGATCGCCACGGCCGTCTGCACCGTCATGCCGTTGACGAAGGGGAACTGGCCGGAATTGGTGACTTCGCCGAGCACGAAGAACGGGCGGTAGGCGTCGACCTCGACTGAAACCTTGGGCTCGCGCAGATAGCCGCCGCGCAGCTTCGCCTCGATCGCTCGTTCGAGCTGTTGCGTCGTGCGCCCCTGAACCTCGACCGCGCCGATCAGCGGCATCGAGATGCGGCCGGAGCCGTCGACGGCATAGACGTTGGAGAGATTGTCCTGGCCGAAGACGATGACGCGTAAGCGATCGCCGCTGGCGAGCTGATAGGGAGCAGCGGTCTCCACGGCAAATTCTGGCGCGACCATGCGCGGCGCGCAGCCGGCAAGGGCGAGCGCGGCGGCAAGCGCCAGACAGACGGGATGTCTACTCATCATCACCGGCGGACCCATCGAGACATGCCCCTAGGGATAGGTCGTCATGGTTAACAAAACCTGATCGGCCGACCCTTTGGAGCATATTAAAGGTTGCGGCTCTTAACCCACCACTAACCTTAATGGGCTCACATGACGCTGCGTCTCTCGCGAGATGCGAGAGTTCTGCGTGAATGGAAGCCTCATGACCGCTCGCTACGATACCGTTGCGGCCGCTGGCGAGAGCCGCTCCGATTTGCTCGACTTGCCGGCCCTCTGGGCCGCGATCAAGGCGCGCAAGCTCTGGATCATCGGGCCGACGCTGGCAGCGCTCGGACTGTCCTTCATTGCGGTCAACGCCGTCACGCCGCGCTACACCGGCGAGGCGCGGCTGCTGCTCGAAAATCGCGACAGCTTCTACACGCGGCCGGGGCAGGCGCCGTCGGAGACCTCCGGCCAGCAGTTCGACTCAGAGGGCGTGCAGAGCCAGGTCCAGGTCATCATGTCGCGCGATCTGGCGCGTGAGGCGATCAAGCGGATCGGCCTGGTCGGCAATTCGGAGTTCGATTCAGGCGCCGGCGCGCTCGGCGCGCTGAAGAAGGTCGGTGTCCTGCTCGGCATCGGCGCCCATCCGGCTGACCGGTCGCCGGAGGAGCGGGTGCTGGAGAAGTATTACGACCGGCTCCTGGTCTTTCCTGTCGGGCGCTCGCGCATCGTCTCGATCGAGTTCACCTCGCAGGATCCGGCGCTCGCCGCCAAGGCGGCTAACGAGATCGCTGCCGTCTATCTGGAGATGCAGGAGGCGGCCAAGCAGGATACGGCGCGCAGCGCCTCGTCCTGGCTCTCGACCACGATCGAGCCGCTGCGCAAGCGGCTGGCGGAATCGGAGGCCAAGGTCGAGGCGTTCCGCTCCCGCCATGGCCTGCTCGTTGGCGCCAACAACACCACGATCACGGCCCAGCAGCTCGCCGACCTGTCGACGCAGCTCTCCAATGCGCGCAACCAGCAGGCCGAATCGCAGGCCAAGGCCTCGATCATCCGCGACGCGATCAAGGCCGGGCGCACCTTCGAGATTCCCGATGTCGCCAACAACGATCTCGTCCGCCGGCTGATCGAGCAGCGCGTCAACCTGCGGGCGCAGCTCGCGCTCGAATCGCGCAACCTCCTGTCGGAGCACCCGCGCATCAAGGAGCTGAACGCCCAGCTCGCCGACCTCGAAGGCCAGATCCGGGCCGCCGCCGAGCGCGCCGTGCGCACGCTGGAGAACGAGGCCAAGATCGCCGGCCAGCGCGTCGAGAGCGTTACCGCCGCACTCGAGGGCCAGAAGAAGACCGCTTCGGGCGCCAATGACGACGAGGTCCAGCTGCGTGCGCTCGAGCGCGAGGCGCGGACCCAGCGCGACCAGCTCGAACAGTACATGCTGCGCTATCGCGAGGCGCTCGCCCGCGACAGCCAGAACGCGACGCCGGCCGATGCGCGCGTCATTTCGCGCGCCATCGAGCCGACCGAGCCTTCCTTCCCGAAGAAGCTGCCGACGATGCTCGTCGCGACGCTGGCGACCTTCCTGGTGGCGCTGGCGGCCGTCGTCTCCCGCGAGCTGCTGAATGGGGGGTCGCCCGTGCCTGCCGAAGACGCGCCGCGGCGCAAGGCGCCGGGCCGTGTCGAACCGGCCGTCGGCAAGTCCGACGATGAGGACGGCGAGGGTGAGTTGGCAGCCCCGCCGCCGCGTCGCCGCGAGCGCATTGCCGGCCTCCTGACCCATGGCGGGCGCATCGGCCAGCTCCATCTCGACCTCACCGATCCCGATGCCGGTGCGGCCGAACTCGCTGCCTGCGTCAACAAGGCGAGCGAGGGCCACGCGCCGCTCGTCCTGGTGCTCGACGGGGCGGAGCCGGGCGAAGCTTCGCCGCGCGCTTTGGCGCTGCTCCTCTCCGAGCGCAGCCGCTGCATCCTGGTCGATCTCGCCAGCGACAGCCGCGACCGCGCCGGCTTCTCCGAGCTGCTCGCCGGCGAGGCGATGTTCTCCGACATCATCACCCGTGAAGAGGATTCGCGCCTGCACGAGATCGCGCCGGGCCGGGCCGGGCGTGCCGCGGTGCTGGCGGCGCCCGACATCGTCGATGTCGCACTCGACGCGCTCTGCGAGACCTATGACTGGGTGCTGGTCGCGACGGCCTCGACCGATGAGGCCGAGGTGCTGACGCCCCTGCTGGCGCGCGCCCAGGGTGCGCTGGTCATGGCCGGCCATGCCGGAAACGGCCACGCGGTCGAAGCCGCCTATCGCCTCACCGACCTGACCGGCGCCCCGATCGCACTGGTCATGATCGATGCGCCGGAGCGCGTCGAACTGACCGCGCCGGAGAAGGAACCGGTGCCGGCCTAAAGGTCGCTACCAGAGGTTCTTGCCGTCGATCACGGTGACCGGAACGGCACCGAGGTCGAAGTCGTCGAGCACGCGCGCGTTCACAGCGACCTTCGGATTGTCGAAATCGGGCTCGCCGCTCGACCAGTCGGGCGATTCGGTGAAGGTGGTGCAACCACACTCGCCGCAGAAATGATGCGCCACCATCTTGCTCTGCCAGCGATAGGTCGACAGGCTCTCGCGCGGCGTCAGCAGCCGGAACTGGGCCGGCTTGTGGTAGCTCCATAGCGCGCCGCGCTTGGAGCAGATCGAGCAGGTGCAGGCGACCACCTCTGTGACCGGCTCCAGAACCTCGAACTTCGTCGCGCCGCAATGGCAGCCACCGCTGATGATCGTCATGTCGCCCGCTCCGTGAATGATGCGGGCAGATCAATCCCAGCCTCTTGTCAGTACATGGCAGGAGCGGGCTATTCGTCTGCGTCGGCTGGCTTGCGGCGCCTCAGCCAGCCGAGGATCCGCTGTGCGGCCTTGAGGGCGACGGGCGAGGCCTTGATCCGCCGCTTCAGCGCGCGCTTGACCCGGCTGTAGCGGGCATAGGCACGGCCCTTGGCCGTCAGAGGGAAGAAGGTGTCGACCAGATCGTCGCTGTCGTCGCAGATCGTCGTCTTGTAGCGGGCTTCGCCGATGCCGAGGTCGAACATGGTCAGGCCGGCCTGGCATTTGCGCTTGATCAGCTCGACCAGGAGGAGCTCGCCGGGGCTGGTGCGCGCCGTTTCCGAGGCGAGATCGAAAGAGGTCGCCATGCCGGAGAAGCGCGTGCCCTGGACGGCGCCGACATAGGTCGCAACTGAACGGCCCGCGAGGTCGAGCGAATAGAGTTCGATCACCGGCGGCCGATCCGGCTGCTGGGTCGCCGCCTGACGCAGGAAGGCGCGGATCGCCGGCGCTGCGAACGGGTCGGGCACGCCCATCTGGGCGAAGCGAGTGGCTTTTTGCGCGAGGAAAGCGTCGAGCACGCGCTCGATCTCCGCGTCGCTATGGGCCCTGACCAGCTCGGACGGGCCGAATTCAGCGAAACGGTTGCGCTTCGTCGTCAGCTTCTTGCGGGCATGCTTGCTCATCGAACGCCTGAGCGTGCCCTCGCAATCGCCCGGTTCGAGCGCGAGCTTGTAGGCGCGGCTCGGACTCTGCCCCGCGGCGAGCCTTGCCGGTGGGTTGGCGATGCCCTGCCAGTCGGTCGGCTGGTTGATCAGGAACAGTGCGTCGATCCCGCCGAGCGCCGCGCCGATCTCCTGCAGCAGCGCTTGCGTCGTCGCTGCATCGAGCGCTTCGGCGAAATCGCGCCGGTACAGCGCCATGTGATAATTGGCGTGCTTGCCGCCGATGAACTCGGCGAAGCGCGTGCCCAGACGTCGGGTGATCACCAGCGGAAACAGTGCGAGCAGTTCGCCATGGCCAGCCTCGACCCGGACGAAGCGGAAATCCATGCCCTCGGCTCGCCCGATCGTGTCGACGAAGGGCCGGACCCAGTCATAGGCCTGATAGGGCGTCACCAGGGCGCCCGCTTCGAGCGCGCGCCAATCGGCTTCCAGCGCGGCGATATCGCTGCTGGCGCTGAGCCGGTGCCAGAGGCGCGCTTCCGCGTCCCGCCGCAAGGCAGGAAGAACGGGCAGGCTGGGCGCGCTATCGGCAACGGCGGACATGCCGCGATCCTTAACCCGGCATTGTGAACGGACCTGCCATGATCGCTGGCGTTGCAAAGCGCCATCGCCGAACAGCGTTAGCGAAGGGTTGAATCGATGTCTCGGAGACGCCGGGCATGAGCCTGCGCCACAAGGCTTTTTCCGCCGCGTTCCGGATGATCGCGGCGACCGGCGCCGATCACTGGGGCAGGGGGCTCGCCCAGGGCAAGGGCGCGATCCTGACGCTGCACCATGTCCGCCCGGCGGTCACCGGCGGCTTCCGGCCGAACGGGCTGCTCGAGATCACGCCGGATTTCCTCGACCGGGCGCTGACGCTGATCCGGGCGCAGGGCTATGACATCGTCTCGCTCGACGAGGCGCTAGCGCGGCTGGCTGATCCGAAGCCCGGCCGCTTCTTCGTCGCGCTCACCTTCGACGACGGCTATCGCGACAATCTCGACCATGCCTGGCCGGTGCTGGCGAAGCACGGCGCGCCGTGGACGCTCTATGTCGTGCGCGGCTTCGCCGAGCGCACGGCGCGGCTCTGGTGGCTGGAGCTGGAGGAGGCGATCCGGGCGCTGCCGCGCATCGCGCTCGACCTGCCCGATGGCCGCTTCGATGCGCCGGGTGGCAGCGACACGCAAAAGCAGAAAGCCTTCGACCAGCTCTATTGGCGTCTGCGCAAGGGACCGGAAGCGATTCTGCTCTCAACGATTTCTGGGCTCGCAGCGCAGGCCGGCATCGACCCCGTCGCGCTGGTCGAACGCGAATGCCTTCCGGCCGAGACGCTGCGTTCGCTCGCCGGCGCCCCCGGCGTCACCATCGGCGCGCATACGCTGAGCCATCCGATGCTGGCCAAGCACCCGGAAGAGGTCGCGCGCCGCGAGATCATCGAGAGCAAGACCTGGCTGGAAGAGGTGCTGGAGAGGCCCATCCGCCATTTCGCCTATCCGGTCGGCGATCCGACCTCCGCCGGACCGCGCGAGTTCGCCTTGGCGCAGGAGACCGGTTTTGTCAGTGCTGTGACGACCCGTCCGGGCCATCTCTTCGCGGAGCATGCTGAACACCCACATGCGCTGCCGCGGGTCTCGCTCAATGGCCTGCACCAGAGCGAGGCGGCGCTGAAGGCGTTGCTGTCGGGGCTGCCCTTCCTGCTCTGGAACCGAGGGCGGAAATTAAGCGTCGGTTAGCGCGGGATCCCCTCTCCCGGATGGGAGAGGGGTAGGGGTGAGGGATCGCCGCTGATTGTTTGAGCGGGCGGCCGCCGCTGTGCCTTCTTGGGACAAGGCAGGCCCTCATCCGGCGCTCCGCGCCACCTTCTCCCATCCGGGAGAAGGAAGAGGCGCCGAGCCGGGTGGAGCTTTCCTCGAACCTCGTCCCGATCCGATCAGCGTATCGGCGGGGCGTAGTGCAGTCCGCCCTGCTTCCAGGAAGCGTTCAATCCACGCTCGATCTTTAAGGGGCTATCCTTGCCAATGTTGCGGTCGAAGACCTCGCCATAGGCGCCGACCTTCCGGACGATGTTCAGCGCCCAGTCGCGCGATAGCCCGAGCGATTCACCGATCGTGCCCTCGCGGCCGAGCAGGCGCAGGATGTTGGGATCCTTCGTCGACGCCGCGATCTGCTCGACGGTGCCCGACGTCAGCCCGAATTCCTCGGCCGCGTGCATCGCATAGGCCGACCACTTGACCACATTGTACCATGTATCGTCGCCTTGCCTGACGGCGGCGCCGAGCGGCTCCTTGGAGAGCGTGTCGGGCAGCACGATGTGCTTTTGCGGCTCGATCAGCTTCGAGCGAAAGGCGTAGAGGACCGAGCGGTCGGAGCTGAAGGCGTCGCAGCGGCCCGATTGATAGCCTTGCAACGCTTCCTCCTGGGACGCGAACGCGACGATCTCGTTCTTCAGATTGTTGGTGCGGAAGAAGTCCGTCAGGTTGAGCTCGGTCGTCGAGCCCTGGTTGGTGCAGAGCGTCGCGCCGTTCAGTTCCTTGCCGGATTTGACCTCGCCCGAGCGGACCATGATCCCCTGCCGTCGTAATAGGTTACGGCGGCGAACAGGATGCCGTTCGTCGTCTCGCGCCCCATCGTCCAGGTCGTCGTGTTGAACAGGATGTCGACCTCGCCGGACTGAAGCGCCGTGAAGCGGGCTGCAGCCGGGAGCGGCACGACCATGACCTTCTCGGGATCGCCGAACACCGCCGTCGCCACCGCGCGGCAAAAATCGACGTCGAGGCCGCGATGGCGGCCGGTCGCATCGGCGACGGAGAAGCCTGGCGTGCCCATGGTGGAGCTGCATTTCAGGACGCCGCGCTGTCTCACGGTTTCCAGGGTGCCGGCCTCAGCCTGCACTCCGCCAAGCACCAGGGCCAGAGAACCCACCCGCAACAACGTCTTCATGGCCCGTCCCCCCAACTCACCCGCGACATACGTCATGCCGGTCGACCTTTTCGATCGCGGCGAAACGCTATTGCGGCCGTCGAGAGAGAGGCGCTCTAAATTGGCAGCCTCGCTGCAAGTTTCTTAAGTTTGGCGGGGCCGAAATGCAGCAAACCACAAAGCGGCTCTATAAGCGCCTGAGCAGACCGCGAAAGCGCAGGGGCGATCGCCGCGGCGGGGGGCCGCGATCAGGCCTCGTCCTTGCGCTCCATCCATTTGATCAGCGGCAGCAGCGGCAGCACCCAGATCAGCCCGAGCACGACATAGGCGATGGTCTGCACGAGCTTCGAGGCCTCGGTGATCCGGCCCTGCGCCAGCGCCATGGCGACGAGCGCGTAGACGCAGACGAAGACGATCATCACGACCGTGCCGACGAGCTTGCGATGGGTCTGCCTCATGGCGATCTTGAGTCCGGGCTGCGGCATTGCGGGCGTTGTTCGGGCGTCGACGGCGGACTATCTGTCACCCGCCGCCGTGCTTGTGAAGCATATTCAAGCCTGCTCCCTGCGACCCGAGGTCCCGCCGCCGTGACGATCGCGCTCGATCAGCCTGCCGTTTCGGCCGCTGCAAGCCATGCCGGCATCCGCCGCTGGCTCTGGGCCGTCGCCTTCCTCGTCTTCGTCATGGTCGTGGTCGGCGGCGCGACACGATTGACCGGCTCCGGCCTCTCGATCACCGAATGGCGGCCCGTCACCGGCGCGATCCCGCCGCTTAATGATGCCGCCTGGGCGCTCGAATTCGAGAAATACCGCCTGAGCCCGCAATACCAGCTCCTGAACACGGGCATGGAGCTTGCCGATTTCAAGTTCATCTACTGGTGGGAATGGGGCCATCGCCAACTCGGCCGCTTCATCGGGCTGCTCTATCTCGCCGGTTTCGTCGTCGTCCTGCTGCGGCGCTCGATGCCATGGCGCGAAACCGCGATCCTGTTCGGCATGGGCTTGCTGCTCGGCCTGCAGGGCACGATCGGCTGGATCATGGTCGCCTCTGGCCTGGAGCCCGGCATGGTCGCGGTCGCGCCGGTCAAGCTGACCCTGCACCTGACCTTCGCCGGCTTCTTCTTCGCCAGCGTCATCGCCTTCGCCACCTGGCTCACCCCGCGTCGCCGCATCGAGCCGGCCTGGGGCAGGGCGGCCGCCTGGTTCCTGCTCCTGCTGCTCTTCGTCCAGATCGCGCTCGGTGGTCTTGTCGCCGGCTCCAAGGCCGGCTTCACCTTCAACACCTGGCCGCTGATGGACGGGGCGCTGGTGCCGCCATCCGCGACGCTGTTCGCCGGCACGCCGGTCTGGGAGAACTTCGTCGACAATGTCGCGCTGGTGCAGTTCAACCACCGCATCGGCGCCTACATCCTGCTCGCCTTCGCACTCTGGCACATGCTGGCCTTACGCCGCGCTGCGCCAAGCTCAGGCGCCGCCAAGCGCGCGACTGCCATCTTGGGGCTCGTGCTGGCGCAGTCTGCGCTGGGCATCGTGACGCTGCTCCTGGTCGTGCCGCTTTGGGCCGGCCTCGCCCATCAGGCGCTCGGCTTCACCGTACTGGCGATGGGCGTGGTGCATCTGACGCGCACGCAGCAGGCGGAGCGTTCAATTCGCGCCTGAACCACGCCGTCATGCTCGGCCTTGTACCGAGCATCCACGTCTTGAACACCACTCGCGACCAGCGAAGACGTAGATGGTCGGGACAAGCCCGACCATGACGACAATGCGTCCGCGGGATCAGGCCAGCGCCTGATCCAGATCGGCGATCAGGTCCTCGACATCCTCGATGCCGATCGACAGGCGCACCACCTCCGGGCCGGCGCCCGACGCCGTCTTCTGCGCGTCCGAAAGCTGGCGATGCGTGGTCGAGGCCGGGTGGATCACCAGCGAGCGCGTGTCGCCGATATTGGCGAGGTGCGAGAACAGCTTGAGGTTCGTGACCAGCTGGACGCCGGCATCGTAGCCGCCCTTGAGACCGAAGGTGAAGACCGCGCCGGCGCCCTTGGGGCAATAGCGCTGGGCGAGCGCGTGATACTTGTTGTCGGCCAGGCCGGCATAGTTCACCCACTCGACCGCCGGATGCTTGGCAAGATGGGTCGCGACCTTCACCGTGTTCTCGCAATGGCGCTGCATGCGCAGCGGCAGCGTCTCGATGCCGGTCAGGATCATGAAGGCGTTGAAGGGCGAGAGCGCCGGGCCCATGTCGCGCAGCCCGAGCACACGGGTCGCGATCGCGAAGGCGAAGTTGCCGAAGGTCTCGCCCAGCACCATGCCGTTATATTCCGGCCGCGGCTTGGACAGCATCGGGTAGCGCTCGTCGCCGACCCAGTTGAACGAGCCGCCATCGACGATCAGGCCGCCGATCGAATTGCCATGGCCGCCAAGGAATTTGGTCGCCGAATGCACGACGATGTCGGCGCCGTGCTCGAAGGGCCGGATCAGATAGGGGCTGGCCATCGTGTTGTCGACGATCAGCGGGATGTTGTGCTTCTTGGCGATCTTCGAGATGCCCTCGATGTCGACGATGACACCGCCCGGATTGGCGATGGATTCGATGAAGATCGCCTTGGTCTTCGGCGTCACCGCCGCGGCGAAGGCGTCGAGATCGTCGCTATCTGCCCAGATCACGTTCCAGCCGAAGTTCTTGTAGGAATGGTTGAACTGGTTGATCGAGCCGCCATAAAGCTTCTTGGCCGCGACGAACTCGTCGCCCGGCTGCAGCAGCGCATGGAAGCACAGGAACTCGGCCGCATGGCCCGACGCCACAGCGAGCGCCGCAGTGCCGCCCTCGAGCGCCGCGACGCGCTCCTCCAGCACCGCGTTCGTCGGGTTGCCGATGCGGGTATAGATGTTGCCGAAGGCCTGCAGTCCGAACAGCGAGGCGGCGTGGTCGACATCGTCGAAGACGAAGGATGTCGTCTGGTAGATCGGGGTGGCGCGCGCGCCGGTGGCCGCGTCGGGAGCTGCGCCCGCATGAACGGCGAGCGTGTGGAAACCCGGTGCGCGGTCGGTCATGGCGTGCTCCCTCGGAAACTCTGATTTCGGACGACTTGTTCGATTTAACGAACGCCCTGCGAGGCGTCAATTCAAGCAGTTGCCGCAAGCGGGCAATTGCGGCATGGCAGCATCATTGCGTCGGGGGATGGCAATGCGGCGTCTTGCGTACTGGTTTCTATTGTGTCTCGCCTTGTGCGGCGGCGCTCAGCCGGCCCGCGCGATCTGGCTTTCGGAAAGCGGCGACATCGCCTGGCTCACCGGCTCGATCGAGACGGATGACGATAAGCGTTTCAAGGCATTCCTGGAGCGGCCGCGCGCGAAGCCCTTGCGCGTGCTCTATCTGTCGAGCAGTGGCGGCTATATCCTGCCAGCCTTCGCGATCGGCCGGCTGGTGCGCCAGGCTGGGCTGGTCACCGCAGTCGACGCTGGCAGCACCGCCTGTTCCAGCGCCTGCACCTTTATTTTTGCCGGAGGCATCCGGCGCCATTACGTCGGCGGCGAAGGCGTCTTCGAAGGCTCGACCGCGCTGTCGGGCCTCGGCTTCCATCCGGCCCGGCGCACCGAGAAGCAAACCGGCCAGACGATCCTGAGCGAAAGCGGCACTGGCCGCGTCCGTGCCTTCTATGCCGAAATGGGCATGCCGCGCGCGACCGAGCTGATGGAGAAGGCGGCATTCAATTCGATGTATCGGCCCAATGGCGCGACTGCGCTCGCCCTCAAGATCGCGACCAGCCTCTCTCCGCCCTGAGCCGATGCCTTCGGCAGGCCGCTATTCAGTGAGCTTGATCCTGGTCTTCGCCAGCAATTCGGACGGGATCGCGCGGTAGCGGGCCGGAGAGGGCCGCGATCTCGACATACTATCTGATAGGCGAGAGTTCTCGCCCGATGTGCTCCGGCCGCACGCCGATGCCGTCCATCCGCGCCGGCAGCCGGCGCAGCAGCGGGAAGCGCTGCAGCAGGCGGAGCGGCCAGGGCGGGCTGATCGGCTTGTCCGCCGCCAGCAACGGCGTGATCACCCGGTTCTGGATCGCGATCTGGGCGGCCTGCGTGAGCTTGGCCGGCCATTCCCGCCGCTTCTGGACAGCGGCAAGGTCAGTATCCGCCAGCGTTCGTTCGCGCAGCGGCTTAGCCAGCAGGTTGGCACCGGCGACCGCATCCTGGATCGCCAGGTTGATGCCGATGCCGCCGATCGGCGACATGGCGTGGGCGGCGTCGCCGATGCAGAGCAGCCCCGGCCGCCACCAGCGCTCCAACCGGTCGACCGCGACCGAGAGCAGCTTGATGTCGTCCCATGAGACGAGCTCATCGGTACGGTCGGCGAGCTCGGGTGCAAGCGCGAGGAGGCCGGCCTTGAAGGCATCGAGCCCGGCGGCCTGCAGGCGCTCAAGCGAGCCCTTCGGGATGATGAAGGCGCATTGCCAGTAGTCGCCGCGGTTGAGCCGGATGAAGAAGCGCCCGGCCGCGACCTGGCCGAAGGCCTGCGCCGGCTCGTCTGCGCGGCGGCTGAAGCGAAACCAGAGCACGTCCATCGGCGCGCCGAGTTCGGTGACGGTGAAGCCGGCCGCCTCGCGGACATCGGAACGCCGCCCATCCGCCGCCACGACGAGGTCGGCGCGGATCTCCAGCGGGCCGTCCAAACCTTCTGCTTTCAAGCCTGCGATGCGCCCGTTCTCCTCGATCAGCCCGGTCGCCTTCGTCTGCATCAGCAACCGGAAACTTGGGTATTCCCGCCCGTGATCGGCGAGGAAGTCGAGGAAGTCCCATTGCGGCATGAAGGCGATGAACGGCGCCTTGACCGGCAGATGGCTGAAGTCGGCGACGGTGATGTCCTCTGTGCCGAAGCGGGCGACGAGGTCATCTTCCCGGACATGAGGTAGCGTCAGGAATTCGTCGAGCAGGCCGAGCTCGTGCATCACCTCCATGGTTGAGGGGTGGATGGTGTCGCCGCGGAAATCGCGCAGGAAATCGGCGTGCTTCTCCAGCACGATCACGTCGACACCGGCGCGTGCCAAGAGAAAGCCGAGCATCATCCCGGCCGGGCCACCACCGGCGATGCAGCAGGTCGTATTCTCCTGAAGCATGCCCTTGCCCCTGCCTATTCGGTCAGCTTGATCCCGGTCTTCGCCACCAGCTCGGTCAGGATCGCGCGGTCGCGGGCCATGAAGGCGCCGGTCTCCTGCGGGCTCCAGGCGACGGGCTCGATCACCAGCTCGCGATAGCGGGCGACGAGCTCGGTATCGGCCATCGCCGCATTGATCGCGGTGCTCAGGACGCGCAGCGTGTCGGGCGCGATGCCCGCCGGCGCTACGATCGAGGCCCAGCCCGGATAGATGACGTCGACACCTTGCTCCTTCAGCGTCGGCAGGTCAGGCAGCTGCGGTTGGCGGGTATCAGTGGTGGCGGCGAGCGCTTTCAGCTTGCCGCCCTGGATGTTGCCGAGGCTGGCGGCAAGGCTGTCGATCATGACATGGACCTGGCCCGACATCAGATCGGCCGCGGCGAGGCCAGCGCCGCGATAGGGGACATGCGCCAGCCTTATACCGGCCGCCAGCATGATCATCTCGAAGACGAGGTGATTGGTGCCGCCGATCCCGGCCGAGGCGAAGTTGAGCTGGCCGGGCCGCTGCCTGGCATAGGCGATGAACTCGGCGAGCGAATTGACCGGGAGGGTCGGCGAGGCGTTCAGCACCAGCGGGAACAGGCCGAGCATGCCGACCGGGACGAAATCCTGCGCGACGTCATAGGGCAGCTTCTGGCCGAGCGCCGGGGCGGCGGCGAAGCTCGCCGCGGTCGCGACCAGGAGCGTGTGGCCGTCGGCCTGAGCCTTCACCACCGCCTGCCCAGCGACAATGCCGTTGGCACCCGGCCGGTTGTCGATGATTATCGACTGGCCGAGCTGCCGCGACAAAGTCTCGCCGAGCCGGCGCGCCGCGATGTCGGTACCACCCGCCGGGGCGAAGGGGACGACGAGCTGGATCGGCCGTTCCGGGAAGGCAGCGTACGCGTCACGCGCGCCCAGTGCGCTCGCGAGGCCGGCGAGCAGGACGGTGCGGCGATCGAGAGGGGGCATCGGCCTTCTCCGGCGAAGAGCGGGAGCGGCGAGATTAGCGATCGCCCGCCGGCGGGGAAGAGCCTTCCCGCGATCTTTACGTCCCCGGGCGGTTGATCGACAGCTTCTGGAAGCCCTTGCCGGCGAGCACCGGCTTCTTCGCCGACAGGATGCGTGAATTGATGCCCTGCCAGCCGATCTCGCCGGAGAGCCGGCCGTATTCGATCTTGGGGCAGCGGTTCATGATCACGGTGAGACCCTTGGCCTCGGCCTTCGCCGCGGCCTCGTCATTGCGCACTGAAAGCTGCATCCAGACCACCTTGGGCGGCGGCTCCAGGCTCAAAGCCTCGTCGGTGATCGGCCCGGCGGCTTCCGAGTTGCGGAAGATCTCGACCATGTCGATCGGCTGCGGGATCTCCTTCAGCGAGCCGTAGACGGTCTTGCCCAGCAGCGTCTGCCCGGCGAGCCCGGGATTGACCGGAATCACGTCATAGCCGCGATCGAGCAGGTATTTGGTGACGATCCAGCTCGGCCGCGCCTCGTTGGCGGAAGCGCCGACCAGCGCGATCGTCTTCACCTCGCGCAGGATGCGGCGAATGAGCGCATCATCATAAACGTCGTGATTCACGGAGCTAAAATCCCAGCGAATTGAATGAGTTGCCTAATCTTCCGGAATCAACAGCGAAGCTGCTCCGATGCCCGGAACATAGCGTTGGCAAGCTCGTTCCCCACATTGAAGAGGAGGGGCATATCCCGCTCTTCATCAGTGAGGAGGGCCTGCCATGTGCGACTACAGTCTGCACCATGTGATGTCGACTCCTGCCAAAGTCGGCGACGTCCTCAAGACCACCAGCTTCATCGGATCGAGCACCAGGGGCTTTTGCGCCGCTGGCGATCCGACTGTCGCGGTCTGCGTGCTGCCCGGCACGGAGCTGGCGTTTGCGTCGGAGATCGAATGCGACAGGGCGGTCGGCTTCCTGCCTCATCGCCGGCTCGCGGCGACGGTGGCGCGTTTCCGCCAGGTCGATCTCGACAAGCCCTACGCCCATCACGACGCGATCGAGCTGCCCGACGGGCAGATCGTGCTGCTGACCAACCTCTCGGAAGGCCAGACCGCGACCGTGCTGCAATTGCCGGCGGACGAGCAGGCGCAGCGGGCGGCGAAGACCGAGGCGGAGCCGGCGCAAGCGGAGCCGATCTACATCTTCGGCATCTGACCGCACGGTCATAGGCACGTAGGCATACATTCTCTGCGGCGGACTCGTCTTCGGGCGAGCCCGCCCTTTCAGCTGTGACGCCAATCCGGCTGGCGCTTCTCCATGAAGGCGCCGATGCCTTCCTCGGCATCGCGTGCCAGCATATTCTCGACCATCACCGCGCAGGCATGGTCATAGGCCGCCTTCAGCCCCATCTCGCGCTGCTCATAGAAGGCGCGCTTGCCGACCTTGACCGTTGCCGCCGATTTCGAGGCGATCACCGCCGCGAGCCGCTTGGCTTCGGTGAGTGCTTCGCCGGACGGCACGACGCGATTGACGAGGCCCATGCGGGCCGCCTCCTGTGCCGGAACCATCTCGCCGAGCAAAAGCATTTCCATGGCGTGCTTGGCGGAGAGATTGCGCGAGAGCGCCACCATCGGCGTCGAGCAGAACAGGCCGATATGGACGCCTGGCGTGCAGAAGCGCGCGGCTTCGCCGGCGACGGCGAGATCGCAGGTCGCGACGAGCTGGCAACCGGCCGCAGTCGCCGTGCCTTCGACCGCGGCGATCACCGGCTGGGGCAGGGCGGTGATCTGCTGCATCACGCCCGAGCAGCGTCCGAGGACATCGGCGAAATAGGCGCGGCCGCGGTCGGGATCGGCCCGGCGCGCACTCATCTCCTTGAGGTCGTGCCCGGCTGAGAACACCGGGCCGGCTGCCGCCAATACAACCGCGCGGACGCTTTGGTCGGCTGCGATCGCAGCGAGCGTCTCCGACAGGGCGGCGAGCATCGCCTCGCTCAGCGGATTGCGCGCCTCCGGCCGATTCAGGGTCAGGGTCGCGATGCCGTCGGCATCCTCGCGCAGCAACAATTGCTGTCCGGCATGGGCGTTCATGGCGAAAAGCCTTTCGCTGTTTGTCGCTATTGTCGGGAGGCGGATGCCGTGCTGCAAGGGGCGTAACGTCCGATCAGACCCCGGTTTTCCGCACGATGACCACCCGCATGAGCGCCGCCGAGGTCGAGGCCTATCTCGATCAGGTCTTCCCGCAGCTGCATTATGGCGGGCGGACCTATTTCGTCGAGGCGGTCGGCCCGCTCACAGCGCGCATGCGCTGCGACTACCACGAGAAGCATTTGCGGCCGGGCGGCACCATCTCCGGCCCGACCATGATGGCGCTTGCGGATCTTGCCCTCTATGTCGCGATCCTCGCCCAGATCGGCCCGGTTGGCCTCGCGGTGACGACGAGCCTCAACTACAATTTCCTGCGCAAGCCGGGGCAGGCGGCGCTGATCGGGGAAGCGAAGCTGCTCAAGCTTGGGAAACGTCTCGCCGTCGGCGAGGTCTGCCTCTATTCGCAAGGCGAAACCGAGATGGTCTGCCACGCCACGGGGACATATTCGATCCCGGCTGAGAGATAATTGCGGTATCCTGATACCGTTTTATGTACTGCTCTGAAAACAATACATTTTTTGGAAAAGAGCTGCGTTATCTCTGCTTGACATCGATAGGGTAGCCGCCTATCCAGCGCCCACACCGCCGCCGGTTCGCCGGCGGCTTGTCCTTTTTTCAAGCAGCCGAAGGGTGCCGCGATGAAGACCATCTCGCTCAAGCCCGCCGATGTCGAGAAGAAGTGGGTTGTGATCGACGCCTCCGGGCTCGTCGTCGGCCGTCTCGCCTCCCTGGTGGCGATGCGTCTGCGCGGCAAGCACAAGGCCGCTTACACCCCGCATGTCGACTGCGGCGACAACATCATCGTCATCAACGCCGACAAGGTGGTGCTGACCGGTCGCAAGCGCGACCAGAAGATCTACTACCATCACACCGGCTATGCCGGCGGCATCAAGGAGCGCTCCGCCAAGTTCATTCTCGAAGGTCGCTTCCCCGAGCGCATCGTCGAGAAGGCTGTCGAGCGCATGCTGCCGCGTGGCCCGCTCTTCCGCCAGATCCTCGGCAATCTGCGCGTCTACAAGGGCGCTGAGCATCCGCATGCCGCCCAGTCGCCCGAGGCGCTCGACGTCGCGGCACTCAACCGCAAGAATGCGAGGGTCTGACGATGGCCGAGGTTCTCCAGTCTCTCGAGCAGCTCGGTCAGGTCGCCAAGGGCGTCCAGCCCGAGGCTCCCGTCCACGTCAAGAAGGTCGACGCGCAGGGCCGCGCCTATGCCACCGGCAAGCGCAAGAACGCCATCGCCCGCGTCTGGATCAAGCCGGGCTCCGGCAAGATCACGGTCAACACCCGTGACCAGGAAGTCTACTTCGCCCGCCCGGTGCTGCGCCTGATCCTGCAGCAGCCGCTGATGCTGGTCGATCGCCTGACCCAGTACGACGTCGTCGTCACGGTCAAGGGCGGCGGCCTCTCCGGCCAGGCCGGTGCGGTCCGCCACGGCATCTCCAAGGCTCTGACCTTCTACGAGCCGGACCTGCGCGGCCCGCTCAAGAAGGAAGGCTTCCTGACCCGCGACTCGCGTGTCGTCGAGCGTAAGAAGTTCGGCAAGGCCAAGGCCCGCCGCAGCTTCCAGTTCTCGAAGCGCTGATCGGCGTCAGACGGAACATTCTTTCAGAGGGGCGGCAGAAATGCCGCCCCTTTTCGTTTTTTGACAGGTTGCCGCCGGCGCCTCGACCTCATCGCGATGCGGCAACGCTCGTTCCGCAGGAAATGTTTCTTTTAGCGCCGGACCGTGACCCGGAAAAATGTCAGTGCCCCCGACGCGTCGAAACGCCGGTCTCACATCCCGCAGGATGTCCTGACCAGGAGTGTGAACGGATCGATCTGGAAGTCCTCTTCGAGTGACCTTCCGAACAGTCTCAGCCACGTCTCCTGCAGTTCAAAAGCCTTGGCCTCGCGCGCTGCGTCGCATTCGAATTTTGCCTGCTGCGCTTCCTGGAAATGATGCACCAGTTCGTGGACCAGGACAGACAAATCCGCTGCTGTCGCGCCGCTCCACGTGTCTCTCAGATAAATGATGTTCTCGCGCGCATCGTAGATCGAGACGATATTTGGCCGATCCTGTTGCTGCATTATTTCGGATGCGTACTGCTTGAACCGTAACACGGTCACTTGGTCCGCCGGTTTGAAGACAAGCCTCGGCAATGAATTGGGCACCGGCTGCCCGAGCTTCGCGCCGACCCAGATCGCAAGGGCTTCCAGCAGCCTTCCTCCCGGATCGGGTTGCCTCTCACCGATGACGATTTCGAAGCCCGAGCCGAGGCGCAGGCGTTCGATCGTCTCGTCGCGTGCCGAGGCTTCAAGAGGCAGGGATGACACGAGCGCGGCAGCGCCCGCGATCAGACAGGGTCCGATAGCTTTCATGGCATTCGTCCAGAGCAAATGCCGTCAATTGCGATATTGGCCGTCAGCGCCACCGCGTGTGCTTCACGGGAGGATCGCCTGTTCCGCAAGGTAACAGATCGCGGAGGCGATCCCTACCGACTTGTCCGCTCCTATTGCATCATCCTTCAGCCATAGCGTGCACTGGTGGCTAACGAGCCGGATCAGCCGTTGGTTTCCAGCCAGGCGACGACCTCGGCCCGCCGCGGATGCGGCTTGCCGACCGGCGGGAACAGCATGGTGAGACGATCGCCGCTGGGGAATTCCTCCGCGAAGGGCGCGACCAGCCGCCCGTCGGCAAGGTAGGGCGCAACCAGGCTCCGGCGGCCGATCAGGATGCCGGCGCCGCCGAGCGCTGCATCGAGAGCGAGCGCATAGAGCGAATAGGACGGGCCGCGGCCGGTATCGCTTCCGCTTGCGTCGGCATGGCGCAGCCAGCGCGCCCAGTCACTGCGCCAGACGGCATCGTGCAGCAGGGTCTGGCCAGCGAGGTCGGCGGGGGTCCGCAATGCGCGGGCGAGCGCCGGGGCGCAGACCGGGAACAGGCTGTCTTCGTCGAAGGCGAGTGCGTTGGCCGGCGGTTCGGCGAGGTAGAACAAAGCAAGGTCGAAACAGTCGTGCCGGCCTGTCGGCGGCTCTTCCATCGCGTTGATCGAGATCGGCAGCCCCGGGAACGCCTGCTGCAGCGCCGGCAGGCGCGGCGACAGCCAGAGCTGGGCGATGCAGGGCAGGGCGGCGATGGCGAGCGCCCGGCCGGCATGGCTCGCCTTGAGCTCATGCACGGTCAGGGCCAGCGCATCGAAGGCGGCGCTGAGCCGCGGCCGAGCTTCCTGCGCGGCCTCGGTCAGCGCAACGCCCTGCGGCAATCGCCGGAACAATGTCAGGCCGAGGAAGGCTTCGAGATGTCGAACCTGCTGGGCGATCGCGCCTTGCGTCACGCCGATCTCCTCGGCCGCTCGCGAAAAGCTGCCGAGCCGCGCCGCCGCCTCGAAGGCGCGCAGCGCATTGAGCGGTGGCAAGGGCGGGCGAGGCGGTCTGACGGGCATGCTGGCGATCCGGGAGGCCTAGATTTTCTAGCCCTGCCGGCGACGATAACTGGTTTGCATCCGGGCCGGCAAATCGCTGCAATGGCCCAACGAAACAAGGCTTGGCGAGGGATGGCGATGACGGTGAAACTGGCGCGGCGCGGCTGGGTGCCGGCGGCGAGCGAGGACTATGTGCTCAGGATCGCCGGCGAGGTCGCCGGCCAGGACCGGGCGGCACGCGAGACCAGGCTCGCCGATCTCATCGTCGAGAACCGCACCATCCACGAGCGCGACAGCGTCAACCTCAACCCGGCGACAAACGTCATGAACCCGCGGGCCGAGGCGGTGCTGGGGCAGGGACTCGGGACCCGGCCGTCACTCGGCTACCCTGGCGACAAATACGAGATGGGCCTCGAGGCGATCGAGCAGATCGAGGTGATGGCGGCCGAGCTGGCGGCGCAGGTTTTCGGGGCAAACTACGCCGAGATCCGCGTGCCCTCCGGCGCGATCGCCAATCTCTACGTCTTCATGGCGGCGGCGAAGCCGGGCGACGTCGTGATCGCGCCGTCGCCCGCGATCGGCGGCCACGTCACCCATCACGGCGCCGGCGCCGCCGGGCTCTATGGCGTCGTTACCCATCCCGCCCCGATCGATGCCACTGGTTACACGGTCGATGTCGCGCGCTTGCGCGAGGATGCGCTGAGGCTCCGGCCGAAGGTCATCAGCATCGGCGGCAGCCTCAACCTGTTTCCGCATCCGATCCGCGAGATCCGTGCCATCGCCGACGAGGTCGGCGCGATCGTGCTGTTCGACGCCGCCCATCTCTCCGGCATGATCGCCGGCCATGGCTGGCAGCAGCCGCTAGAGGAGGGCGCTCACGTCATGACGATGAGCACCTATAAGAGCCTGGGCGGCCCGCCCTCCGGCCTGATCGTCACCAATGACCCCGCGGTCGCAGAGAAGCTCGACGCCATCGCCTATCCCGGCCTCACCGCCAATTTCGACGCAGCCAAGTCGGCGGCGCTCGCGATCACCATGATGGACTGGCAGGAATTCGGCCGCGACTACGCGGCGATGATGGCGGCGACGGCCAAGGCGCTCGCCGAGGCTTTGGCAGAGCGGCAGGTTCCGGTCTTCGCGCGCGATCGCGGCATGACGACCTCGCATCAGTTCGCGATCGAGGCTGCGCCCTATGGTGGCGGGCAGGCCGCGGCGAAGCGGCTGCGCGCGGTCAACATCCTGAGCTGCGGCATCGGCCTGCCGATCGCGGAGGTCGCCGGTGACGTCAATGGCCTGAGGCTCGGCACGCCCGAGATCGTCCGCTTCGGCATGAAGCCGGAGCACATGCCTGAACTCGCCGGTTACATCGCTGAAGGGTTGTCTGGCGCACGTCCGGACGAGGCGATCGCCAGCGACGTCACCGCCTTCCGCCGGCGCTTCGGCAGGCTGCACTATGTGAGGTGAGGCGTTTGCGCGGATGAAGTGCGCGGGGAACCCTTCTCCCGTGTGGGAGAAGGGCAGGGATGAGGGCCTGCCCTGTCCGAATTGGGTCGCAGCGGCACCCGTTCCGCTCCACTAACCAGCGGCGGTCCCTCACCCCTATCCCTCTCCCATCCGGGAGAGGGATCCCGCGCATGAATTACGCCCTTCAACCGCCGTAACGCTCCAGCATCTCGGCCTTCAGCGTCTCTTCCGCGATGACATGCGCAGCCCCAAGCCAGGCCTCTTCGATCTCGCCCGCGGCATTGCGAACGAGGCGCACTGGCTCGCCGGGGCTGGCGAAGGCCGAGGCCTTGACGATGCGGCCTTGGTCCTCGCCGTCCGGCACGATCTCGCCGGCATCCAGGAACGGATTGAACAGCGCCGGGTTGGCCATCAGCACCTTGCCCTCGACCGGGACAAGATCGCCCGCGCCCCAGATCGTCCAGAGCCGCTTGCGCCAGCGCTCGGTCGCCGGCGTCGGGCCGCCATGCTTGGCGAAGGTCTTGAAGATCTCGACCACTCCGTCGAGCCAGGGATGGGCGAGGCCGTCGATGGCGTTGGTCAGCACCGAGACGGTGAGCCCCTGTTCCGGCACGGTGGCGGTGCGGGTGATGAAGCCCTGGAAGCCGCCGGAGTGGCCGACCCAGTCCCAGCCGTCGCCGCCGCCGGAGATGGTGCCGAGCCCGTAATGGCGCCCCAGGCCGCTCTCGGCGTCGGGCCAGAGCCGGCGCGTCATCTCGCGGCGGCTGAGCGCCGACAGGACGCTGCGTTCGGCCTTCGGCGAGAGCTGGGCGATGTAGCGGGCAATGTCGGCCGCGGTCGCGACGAAGCCGGCGGCCGAGATCATGGCATTGCCGGGATTGTCGGCCGGGATCACCACGC
Organism: Bosea sp. Tri-49; assembly: GCF_003952665.1. Classification (NCBI taxonomy): domain Bacteria; kingdom Pseudomonadati; phylum Pseudomonadota; class Alphaproteobacteria; order Hyphomicrobiales; family Alloboseaceae; genus Allobosea; species Allobosea sp. Tri-49. The sequence goes on along the minus strand of NZ_CP017946.1, from coordinate 2,003,871 downwards.
GCCGGCCGAGCGGCAGCTTGCCGCTATGGCCCTTTGCCATTGGCCCGTTCCACAGCGTGATGTCGGGCCTGGTCTCCTTCAGACCGGCGGGCGCGACGATCTCGCGGGCGATCCAGTCGGGGTAGGGCTCGCCCGTCACCGCCTCGATGACGAGGCCGAGCAGGCCGAAGCCGTGATTGGAGTATTTGAAGCGCTGCGAGGCTGGGAAGACCGGTGGGCGGGTGAGATCGGCGAGGAGCTCATCCTTGCGCAGATAGGGCTTGCGGTCGAAGAACTGGCCGGAATCGACACCGTCGCGGGTAAGCCCGGCGCTGTTGGAGAGAAGCTGGGTCAGCGTCACCGCCGCGACCTCGGGGTGCAGGCCTTCGACATAGGAGCCGGCCTTGTCGTCGAGCCGCAGACGTCCCTGTTCGGCAAGGCGCAAGGTGCCCGCGGCCGTGAAGCTCTTCGAATGTGAGGCGATGCGGAAGCCGTGGCGCGGCGTCAGCGCCTCGCCTGTTGCGAGGTCGGCGCTGCCGAAGGCGGCCTCGAGCACGATCTCGCCGCCATCGGCGATCGCGACCGCGCAGCCGGGCTGGTCATGGAAACGGCGCTGGAATTCGAGCCAGCTTGCGACATAGTCGAGCGCGGCAGGCAGCCAAGGCTTCATCGGGGAATCCATCGTCGAGCAAAGCAGGAGTGAGAGCTTGGCACGGGTAATGGCGCTGCGTCAGCGCCGCAAAGCGCAAGAGCCATGCGTTGTAGCCGGATCGCCTTGGTCCTTGCCCTCGCGCCTTACGCGTGGCATCCGTCCGGGCAACACATAAGGATCGTTACCGTGGACAAGACCGAACTCGCCAAGCTCGAAGCGTATCTGCGTCGCACCTTCGCCAACCATGGCATCAGCGTGCGCGCCCGGATGAAGAAGACCGACTCGGCCGAGGTCTATCTCGCCGACGAGTTCATCGGCATCATCCATGTCGATGACGAGGACGGTGACCGCTCGTTCAACTTCACCATGGCGATCCTCGACGTCGATCTCGAGGACTAGAGCCGGATCCGATCAGGTTGATTCAACCTGATCGGTGAAGCTGTCTCTAAACTTAAGATAGAGACCGTTTTACCGATCTGCTTGCGATGCAAGCTGATCGGAACGGGCTCTGAGGCTAGGCGCTCAGCGCATCAGCCCGTCGATGCTGCGGCGGACGCCACCGAGCATGATCTGCCAGTCGGCAACGATGGCACGCGGAAAGCGGATGTTCACATCGACACCGCGATGGCGGAAGGTCACGCGGCAGGGCTCGTCGAGACCGGTCTGAGCGGTCTCGACCGGGCAGCGTGCCGCAAAGCCGCGCGCATCCGGCACCGAGACATAGAGCTCGTCGCCCTCATAGGGCGAGCCCTTGCGGAAGCCACGCACCACCAGCCCACCCGGATTTGACCAGACCGTCGGCGTCAGGAAGCGGGCATAGACGGAAAGCTGCGTCGCCGGCTCGTTGACCTTGTCCGGCGGGCTCAAGGTCACCAGCAGGCGTTGCCGGCTCTCCGGCACCACCGGGCCGAGGCTCGGCCAGTCGAGGCGCAGGCGCGCCATCCCGACCAGGCGCCCTTCGTCGCTGTCGGCGCCGGTCAGATTGGCCGGAATCGCCAGCACGACATCGCCGACCCTTGTCGGGTGCAATTCGGTCCCGGCATCGGGGTTGGGGCGGGTGGCGAACAGGGCAAGGCCGGTGCCTGCCAACCCAAGGACGACGATGGCGGCTGCGAGCCGCAGCAGTGCCCGGTCACCACGGGGCAGGACCGGCGCCGGGCGGCGCCGCAGGTGATTGCGGATCAGCGTCGCGACATCGGTGGCGCTACCGAGTGGCTGAGCTTGGTCGGGCGCGGCGTAGAGGCTCATCACATTTGTCCCCGGAACCGGCGTGCGGCCCTGTCGGAAGACTGAACCAGAGCCGCCTTAACGTCCCGTAAACCATGTCCGCGCCGGCGTGGTTAACCATTGGTTAAAGCTTTGCTTCCGCGTTGAGCGACCTTGCGCCATGGTTCGGCAGCATCCGCTGGAAGCCGTGCCCGTGACGCTCGAACCCTCTGCCGTCGAAGCCCTGAAATCTCTGGTCCTCGGCTTCGCCTTCGCCGGTCTGCTGGCGAGCGCCTTCGAACTGTTCACGCAGAAGCGTGCCGGCTTCGAACTCTTGCAGGGCGGCGGTGTCGGCGCGGTGGCGAGCGTGCCAGTCGTGGTGTTCAGCGCGCCCTTCCTGATCCTGCGCAACACCGTGCGCGGCCGGCGGATCGAAGGGCGGCCCTTCTTCTTCGTCATGGCCGCGAGCATGATCGCCTCGCTCTGGAGCCTGATCAGCGGCCGGGTCGTGCTCGATCTCCTGATGATGTTCGGCGCGGCTTGACGACAGGGCGGGCCGCCTTGCAATCCTCGGGCTGAAAAGCTCCGGAGGATACGCCATGCCACTCTACTCGCTCGACGGAACCGCGCCGGAGACGCCGCCGGAGGGGCAATGGTGGCTCGCGCCCGATGCCCATGTGATCGGGCGCGTCAGGCTCGCCCGGGATGTCGGGATCTGGTTCGGCGCGGTGCTGCGCGGCGACAACGAATGGATCGAGATCGGCGAGGCTACCAACCTCCAGGAAGGCTGCGTGCTCCATACCGATATGGGCGCGCCGCTCAGGGTCGGCGCCGGCTGTACCATCGGCCACCGCGCCATCCTGCATGGCTGCACTATCGGCGATAACAGCCTGGTCGGCATGGGCGCGACCGTGCTCAATCATGTGAAGATCGGCCGCAACTGCTTGGTCGGCGCCAACGCGCTGGTGACCGAGGGCAAGGAGTTCCCGGACAATTCGCTGATTGTCGGCTCGCCGGCGCGAGCGATCCGCACGCTCGACGAGACGGCGATCTCAGGCCTGCGCGCCACGGCTGCCGGCTATGCCGAGCGCTGGAAGCTGTTCGCCAAGAGCATGAAGCGGATCGACTGATCGCTCCGCGCGGTTCCGTCTGTTCCTGAAAACGAAGCGGGCCGGCTCCCGGGGAAGGAGCCGGCCCTGGACGATGCCCGGTCGGGGACGGGTGGGTGGGGACGTGACCGGACTCGTCGTCTGGTGGCGAAGCCCATCTAGACTTCGCCGATGTCGTGTCGCGCCGGGTTTTGTCCCCGCCCGGCGCGCTGTGTCGTTCAGCGCAGCGAGGCCACCGTCGCGGTCGAGAGGCCACCGAGCGAAGCCCAGCCGGTGCGGGCCTGGGATTCGCGCTTCACATAGGTGTAGCCGGTCTGGCTCCAGGGCAGGATCGCGTTGCGCTTGTTGTCGAGGATGAAGTCGCCGCGGTCGGTGCGGATCATCAGCACGGCATGACCGGCATTCTCTTCGTCGATCACGACGGTGACGCGCATGGCCCGGCGCGGCACGCCGGCCTCGGCGAGACGCTGGCGCTTCAGCAGGACATAGTCCTCACAGTCGCCCTTGCCGTCGGTCGGGATGTCCCAGCGATCGACCACGCCCCAATGGTCCTGGTCGGTGATCGCCTCGATCTCGCGATTGGCCTTGACGTTGTTTGCGACGATCAGCTTCCACAGCTTCGGCGTCAGCTCGACCGACTCGGCTTCGCGGGTGTCTACGGCGCATTCGCTCGGCATGCGCTTGCAGAAATCCGTCCAGGCGTAGGGCGCGCGGGCCTCGCCGCCGGCGACGATCGGTGCGCTGGCGATCGGCAGGCCGGCGCTCTGCTGCGCCTCGGCGCCGGTCACGCCGACGCAAGCGATGATGGTAGCAGCGGCCAAGCCGCGAAATCCCCGGAAGCTCGAAAACATGTCGTCCCCTTTCCTGTCCCGGGAACGACCATGCTCTTGGGCTGTAGAGATCGCTTGAAATGAAAGCTGACAATTTTACTGAAATCGAGCCTATTGATCGCAAAAATACTTAGAGAAAAACATGTATAAAACTGAGAGTAAGAATTTTCAGCGCTCGCGTCAGGAAATCTTAACCGTGGGTTTTCTTAACCATCCAGTCTCTTAACCATGGCTGGGGGCGGGGGGCGTGTTTGGTCGGATTGCGGGCGTGGTGCGGAGCGACGCGCGGGGAACCCTTCTCCCGTGTGGGAGAAGGGCAGGGATGAGGGCCTGCACTATCCGTAGAGGGCGCAGCGGCGCCCTCGCGCTCCAATAATCAGCGACGGTCCCTCACCCCTGCCCCTCTCCCATCCGGGAGAGGGGTTCCCAGAGGATGGCGCCGCTGTCGTCATTTGCTGGAGTAACCGAGCAGCTGCGCCGCGGGGGCACGCATGACGATCGTTACAATGTCATCCTGATGGGGCCGGATGCAGCTCCCCCCGAAAATGACTACGCGGTTCAGCCAGAAGGACGCCCGAGACCGGACTCAGAGTTCGAGATTCTCGTCGAGCAGGTCGGCGGAGAGCGGCATGCGGAACTGGGCCGCATAGCCCCCGTCGAATCGGCGAACGATCATCGCCGCAGTGCTGCCGAGCCGGACCGCCGTGCCCATCTCGAACTGGTGGTCGCTGGCGAAGGCCGCACCCGACAGCGAGAAGTCGATCAGCCGCACGGCATGCTCGGTCCCGTCCTCGAGGACCAGGACGCAACGCGGATTGCGCGGCACGATCCGTTCATGGCGACGATCCTCGGGCAGGCCGAGCTCCTCGCGATTGGCGAGCCAGGTCAGCTGTGCCGTGAATTTCTCGCGCTTGCGGCTGGTCGCTGTGATGGTCATGGCGAAGCCGGCGGGCGTGGTGCGAACCGCCGTGCCTTCGATGCGGCCGAGATGTTCGAGGTAGACGATGACGCGGTCGCCGATCGCGGGCTTTGCCGGCGCAACCATATGCAGGCCGCCTGGCGAGATGTCGGTGGTCTGGCAGGGATATTCCATGCGATTGGGCAGCATGTAGCGCCCCAGCAGGACGACCTTCATGCGTTGATGCCGCCGGCGCTCGACCGGAACCGAGCCCGTTTTCGGATTTTGGGGCGCCGTCAGCATTGCAGACCTTGTTCCTAACAGGGCCATGCTAGCGGGCCGCCGGTTAAGAGGCGGTTAGTCGTATCAAACACGCCCACCCGGCAGAAGCATCAGTTTCGGCCGTTTGTCTTCCTGTGGCTCGGCCTTACGCAGGGCGCGCGCATCCGGCCAGATCATCCTGAGTGAGATCATCCGCATCGAATCGAGCGTGTCGAGGCCGAGCCATTCCGGCGATAGGGTCGGCGAGAGCGCGCCGAGGATGCGGGCATGGGTGCGCCCGCGATAGCGCAAGGGCAGCAGCAGGAGTTCGAGATGGACGGTGGCGCCGTTCTGCGTCTGCGCCGAGAGGCCGGCGACGGCGCCCGCCGTTTCATCCATCACGGTCTGGACGAGGCGGCGGATGTCACCTTGCGCCTCGACATCGGGCCAGAGCGCGACGAGCGCGCGCCCACGCAGCTCGCGTCCGAACAGGGCGCAGAGCCGCGTTCCAGCCAGGCGGAAGACCGGCCCGATCGGCTCGTTCTCGAGAACGAACGTGTCGGCGAGCGCATGACGCAGCGCGCCCGGCTCGATCTCGCCCCGTTCGGGTGCGCTCCGTTCGCCGCGCAGCGTGTCCCAGTAGTCGAAGACCAGGCGGGTGCTCGGGTTTTTCATATCCTGTCCAGTCCGATCTGTGCTGTCCCCGGTCGTGCGAAGGCGTGCCAAATCGGAGCGCATTCGTTCGAGGCGGGGACGGTCGGGTCCTTGCGAATCAACAGGACGCAGCACGCATGCCGTCTTGCCACGCGGCCCGGACAGGGGGAGGCGGCAGGGGTTGTTAAGGTTAAGCAAGGGTTAAGCTTGTGGAAGATCGCTAAAATGCCGGATAGTTCAGGCGTCGAATTCGAGCCCGTCCGAACCGTTCGGGCTCACTGGAAAGGCGGGGGGCGCGGGGGCGTGACCGGCCGGGGAGGAAAGGGGAGAGCGTCAGCTCTCCCCTTTTCTGTTGCCTGCCGACGACCGATGCGCGAGTGAGGGCGTGATGGCGGAACATCCAGACGATCCTTACGGTCCTCCGGCGCGCGAGCCGGTCTTCAACCTGCCCGGTGCCGTCGTCTGGCTGATCGCCGCACTGGCGCTGATCCAGGGCGCGCGCGAGCTGCTCAGCGCCCGCGACGACTTCCTTCTCGTTTCCTGGCTGTCCTTTGTACCGGCGCGGCTGACGCTCTGGTTCGCGCCTGAGCGCCTCGAAGAGGTCGCCCGGAGCCTGGGGGCCATCGGCACGCCTGATTTCGTCCAGCGCCTGCAATTGGTCCGCCTGCTGCTGGCCGATGGCGGCGGCCAGCTTTGGACCCTGTTGAGCTACGGGCTGCTGCACGGCTCCTGGCTGCACCTGATCTCGAACGTCGTCTGGCTCGCGGCCTTCGGCAGCCCGGTCGCAAGGCGGCTCGGGGCAGGGCGCTTCCTGATGCTGATGGCGCTCTCGACCATCGCCGGCGCCTTGCTGCACTGGTGGTCGCGGGAGCTCGACGTGCTGCCGCTGGTCGGAGCCTCCGCCGGTGTTTCGGGCGCGACGGCGGCTGCGATCCGCTTCGTCTTTTCGCCCGGCGTGCATTTCGGCGGGCTCGGCCAAGACGAGGTGGTGCGCGCGATTCCCGCCGAGCCGCTCGGCGGCCTCTGGCGCAATTCGCGAGCCATGCTCTTCGTGGTGATCTGGTTCGTCACCAACATCCTGTTCGGGGCCGGCCTGGTGCCAATCCTCGGCGAAGAGACCAGCATCGCCTGGGAGGCGCATATCGGCGGCTTCCTTGCCGGGCTGCTGTTGTTCCCGCTGCTGGATCGCGGACCGGTCCGGCGCTGACCACAACCGGAGCGGGCAGGCTTCCGCCCGCAATCGCCTTGCCGTCGCCTCAGACTTCGCTCACATTGGACTCAGTCCAGCGTGGCGTCGCGCCGCGGACGAAATAGTCCGTTGGCCCCCGGTGCTGCTCTCGTCGCAACTCATCAACGTGCGCCGGCCAACGGCGCCGCTACCGTCGGAGGAGAAGTCGATGAACGTCGCTCATATTCTCGGCAACAAGGGAGCTGAGGTGGTTTCGGTGCAGCCGCATCGGACACTCGGCGAGGCGACGCGGACCCTGGCCGAGAAACGGATCGGTGCCGTGGTCGTGACCGGCGCGGATGGCGGCCTGCTCGGCATCCTGTCCGAGCGTGACATCATCAAGGCCCTGGGCACGGACGGCGCCGCAGCGCTGGAGACGCCGGTGTCGCGGGCGATGACCGCCAAGGTCGTCACCTGCCGTTCGGACACCAGCGTCGACGAGCTGATGGAAATCATGACCTCGGGCCGCTTCCGGCATGTGCCGGTGGTAGATGGTGGCCGCATCGCCGGCATCGTTTCGATCGGCGACGTCGTCAAGCATCGCGTCGCCGAGATCGAGGCCGAAAGCCGGGCGATGCGCGACTACATCGCGATGGCCTGAGGCGCGGACCTGCGACCTGTCGCCTAGTTCAGCGGCAGGTGGTTGGCGGCGACGATCGCGCCGATCTCGTCCAGCGCGCGTTCGGCCGCTTGCCGGCCGAGCGCGATCGCTTCGTCGGCGCGATGGAAATCGAACAGGCCGACGCGGCCGAGCTTGGGGCCGATCATCACATCGGGCGGGTCGCCGGCGAGTCGCGAGCGCGAGATCCGGTCCTGTGTGATGTTAAAGGCATCGACCATCACGCCGGCGAGCCCCGGCTGGTCGTTGTTGGCCTTGCCGACGATGCCGCGCATGCGCTCGCGCATGCCGCCAAACCAGCCGGTGGCCGGGCGCTGCTCGTGCGCGGGCTCCGGGTCGGCATCGGCGCCATAGGACTGGATCACCGTGCCGCGGCCGGTCATGTCGCTGTTGAGGTTGACGCAGAGCACGACGTCGGCGCCGAGCGCGCGCGCCACCGTGACCGGCACGGGATTGACCAGCGCACCATCCATCAACCAGCGACCACCCAGCTTCACCGGATCGAACACGCCAGGCAACGCATAGGAGGCGCGCAGCGCATCGACCAGCGAGCCGCGGGTCAGCCAGATTTCGTGGCCGGTGCCGAGTTCGGTGGCGACGGCGGCATAGGTCTGCTTCAGCTCGCTGATCTGCAGCCCGGCGAGGTCGCGTTCGAGCAGACGCTTCAGACGGCCGCCCGAAATCAGTCCGGCGCCGCCGAGATGGAAGTCCATCAGGCCGACGACGCGGCGCTTGGTCAGGCCCAGGGCGAACTCGCGCAGCGGCTCCATCTTGCCGGCGGCGTAGCAACCGCCGACAACCGCGCCGATCGACGTGCCGGCGATCACCTCAGGCGCGTAGCCGGCCTCGGTCAGGACATCGAGGACGCCGATATGGGCCCAGCCGCGCGCAGCGCCGCCGCCAAGTGCCAGGCCGATCCTCGGCCGGCTGAAGCGCGGGGCGGTTTCGGAAACGAGGTCGTTCATCGCAGCTCCGCCGCCGCCCAATCCGAAAGCCCGTCTAGCGATGTTCTCCAGCATCATCGGCGCGATCCCTCCGCGGGAGAATCAGGATCGCGCCAGCCGATGAGCGAAAGGTGAACGGCGCCGGGACCCTAGGCGGCTATCAGTTGCTTTTGAAGGAAACATGAAAGCTTGGTGAAAGGATTGCCAACGAAGCAGGCATTCCCGGTTCAGAAGGTCAGGGGCCCGTCGGCCGCCACTCCGACAGGCTTAATCCGATAGAAGCAGCTGTGACGGCCGGTATGGCAGCAGCCGCCGTCGCCGCTGACATTGACCTTGATCCAGATCGCGTCCTGATCGCAGTCGACCCGCATCTCGGTGATGCTCTGGAGCTGGCTGGAGGTCTCGCCCTTGCGCCAGAGCGCCTGGCGCGAACGCGACCAGTACCAGGCCTGCCCGGTCTCGATGCTCAGCTGTAGCGATTCGGCATTCATATGCGCCACCATCAGCACCTCGCCGGTCGCGGCATCGGTGGTGACGCAGGTGACGAGGCCGTCACGATCGAATTTCGGCGCGAGTACCGCACCTTCCTCGGTCTCGGCCTTGCTGGAGAGGGTGGGAAACGCGGTCATGTGAGGATCCTGAGAACAACGCCTCGCATATAGGACGCGGAAAGCATCCCGTCACCGCGCGCAATGCTCAATGTCATTCCCGGACTGCGCGAGACGCAACCCGGGAAGCGCGGGGCGAGATGCCCGGGCTGCGCCCGAGCATGATGATCAGGAGGACCTACAAGCCGGGCGACTTCACCATGGTGAAGAAGCGGACCTGCTCGGCTGGGTCGCGGAAGCGCCCGGTGTATTGCGTCGTCATCGTCGACGAGCCTTGCTTCTGCACACCGCGCATCGACATGCACATGTGCTCGGCCTCAACGAGGACGGCGACGCCGCCGGGCTTCAGCGTCCGTTCGATCGCCTTGGCGATCTGCGCCGTCATCGTCTCCTGCGTCTGCAGCCGGCGCGCGTAGACATCGACCACGCGTGCGAGCTTCGACAGGCCGACCACGCCGCCGTTCGGATAGTAGCCGATGTGGACCTTGCCGACGAAGGGCACCATGTGGTGCTCGCAATGCGAATAGAACGGGATGTCGCGGACGAGGACCATGTCCTTGTAGCCGTCGACTTCCTCGAAGACGCGCTCGAGCATGTCGTGCGCGTCCTCGCGATAGCCCTTGTAGAACTCGCGATAGGCCTTGGCGACGCGCTGCGGCGTATCGAGCAGTCCCTCCCGCGACGGATCGTCGCCGGCCCAGCGGATCAGAGTGCGCACGGCCTCCTCGGCCTCACTCTGCGTCGGCTGGGTAATGATGAACTTGTCTGCGGAGGGGCTGCGCGCCCGCTCTACGGACAAGGACTTAACCACATTGTCCATGTGGAGCCTCCCGTTTCGGTTTCGCCGGCCTCACGACCGGCAGGTCAGACAAGTTCGCCCGCTCGTCCAGCGAATGGCGCGCTCTCCCTAAGAGCGCGCCGGCACTCTATATTGGTTGCGAAAGCCGGCAACTCCAGTCCCCGGCCGGGACAACCCATGCTGAACGACGTCTACAACAAGCGAATCCTGGAATTGGCAGGAAACATCCCGCTGCTCGAGCGCCTGCCGGCGCCCGATGCCACGGCGACCGCCCACTCGCGCCTGTGCGGTTCCACCGTCACCATCGACCTCATCATGGACGAGGATGTCGTCACTGGCTTCGGCCACGACGTCCGCGCCTGCGCGCTCGGCCAGGCTTCGTCCTCGATCATGGCGCGCCATGTCGTCGGCTCGACAGCCACCGAGCTGCGCGAAGTCCGTGAGCAGGCCCGCGCGATCCTGAAGGCGGGAGCCGAGCCGCCCGGCGGCAAATGGGCCGATCTCTCAGTGCTCGTGCCGGTCCGTGACTTCAAGGCGCGCCATGCCTCGACCATGCTGACCTTCGACGCGGTCGTCGATGCGATCGGCCAGATTGAGGCGAAGCGCCGCGAGACGGTCGCGGGCTGAGCGCTATTTCAGCCCAAAGGCCTGCCGGGTTTCGACCCGTGTCTCGTCGAAGCGGACTTTGAAGGTCTTGTCGGCGAGCAGTGCCTTGGCGACGACGCGGCCGATCTTGTCGCCGGCCTCCAGGTCGGTCGGATAATGGAAGCCGCAGACGAGGCGGCTCTCGTCATAGCTCTTGACCCGCTCCTCGAATTTGTCGGCGAGCTCCGGAACCGTTTCGGACAGCAGGGTGGCGTAGAGCGCTGCTGTCGCGGCGTGCGCCGAGGGGAAGGAGGTCCCCTCGGGCCGACCGCCAGGGCAGGGCTTGACCCTGACCTTGTTCCACATCTGGAACGGACGGATGCGGCTGGTCAGGCGATTGACGCTCTTCAGGAGGATGGCGAGTTCGATCTGCGCCTCGCGCATCAGGAGCCGCGTCTCGCGATGCGTGCCCTCGACATAGGCGTGGTCGATGCCGTTCAGGAACGCATTGAGCGTCTGGTACTGGTCGGCAATCGCCTGCTTCTCGCGTTCGGGCGTGCGCGCCGAGGAGATGGCGAGGACTTTCTCGAATTCGGCGCGGTGCTCCGGCGAGTTCTGGGCCGGTGGCAGACCCATCACCTTGGCGACGTCGATTTTGGCGGCGTCGAGCCAGATCAGATAAGCTCTCTGCTGCGCTGCCGCCGGTGTGGCCAAGGCCAGGGCGAGCAGCAGTCCGCAGAGGGCGGGGGCGGAGGCAAGGAAACGTGCGCGCATCATGACCGGGATCTGGGAAGGCGGGATCGAAGCGGGGCGATGGAAGGTGGTCGGAAGGGAGTCGGCAGGGTTCAGCCGAGTCATACTTGCCTAAACATGCTGAAAAAAGCCTTTCGTGGCGACGCAGCCTCGCGCTTGCACCGCGGCGGGGTGCTCACCTCCTGATCCGCGGCTATCAGCTCAGCTTCTCCATGCTGATCGGCCGGCAGTGCCGACACTGGCCGTCCTGCTCGGAATACACCGACGAGGCCATCCAGCGTCACGGCCTCTGGGCCGGGGGCTGGGTTGGCTTTTCCCGCATCTGCCGCTGCACCCCGCTCGGCACCTCCGGCATCGACCTGGTCTGCGAGGAGCTGCCGCCCGAAGGTACTTGGTACAAGCCGTGGGCCTATGGGCGCTGGCGCGGCGTCAACGGTCCGGCATCTTGACCGGCGCGCTCGCGGGCTGCTCGGCGATGGTCCTCTGCTCGGGCGCGGAGAGGGGCTCGTTGAGCCACATCCGGGCCTTGAGCAACGATTGGCAATTGCGCCGGTGATAGGTCTGCCGGTCGAGATATTCCTGAACCGGCTTTGACAGCCACCAGCTCATTGACACCTCCCTCAACACCGTCGCCCGGTTTGGCACGGCGGGAGGAGGCGCCCCCTCAGCCGGGGCTTTCGCGCCGGTGGCGAGTTCCGTCGATGGGCTGGTCCGCTCGAAGCATTTCGGTCGTTCGATCTCGGCCGGCACGTACTCGAAGCCCGTCAGCCTGTCGACGATGGCGAACTTGTCCTGAGTCGGGGCCGAGGGTTCGCCGAAGACGAGGAAGTCGGCGACGTTGTCCTTACCGACCACGCCTGCCAGCGTGGCGAGGGCATAGGATCCACGCGCGCCGCGGGTCGACAGCACCGTGTTCACCGGCGCCATCAGTAGTGGTGCCAGTGAGTCTTCGCGCGGAGGCGGGCGCTGGTCGCGCTCCGGATCGGCGATGAGGTCGACCGGGTCGTTGGCGATGTGGAGCACGACCGGCGCAAGGCCGAAGCGCTTCAGCGCATCGGCGATCTCTGCCGTCGTCGTTGCCCCGTCATTCTCGAAATAGCCGCCGTCGACGGCCCGGAGCGTGACGTCGCAGCCATCGGCGAAGCGGCCGGCTGGCGAGACGATCGGGAAGCGCGCACTGTTCAGCGCTGCGCTGGCGAGGGTGAGGTCGAGGCCGTTTCCGCGGGCGATGGCACAATTCGGCCTCGGCGAGGTCAGTTCGCCGAGGAAGCGCGACGCTTCGAAGGCGTCGACGAACAGCGTCGGCCTGTCGAGCTTGATCTGTGTGGCGGGTTCGAGTTGATTGGCGAGCTGGCTGGCGAGAACGCGCTTGCCGGTTTCCTCCGAGGTCGCATTGAGCACGAGGAGTGGGAGCCAGTTGCCGTCCTTGCGCGCGCTTTGGCCGAACCGGCTGAACGACTGGGCGAGGTCGCCCCGTGCGGGCATCGTCTGCGTGCCCTGTGCCGGCGCGACGACATTGTCCTGATAGTGGTTGATCCAGCTGTTCTCGAGGATGGCGGCGCGATCGAGGAAATGGCCGTTTGGCCAGAACCGGCCGAGCATAGGCTCAAGAAAGAGGAACGGTTCGCTCGTCACCAAGGCGAGCACGGTCGGCGAGAGGAAGTCCTCGCCGGACAGCACCTGCAGACAGTCGCGCCATTTGCTGTCGTTCGGCGTCTTGTAGAAATGCGCCGGGCTCTTGTCGATGCAGGGCGGCAGCAGCGTGGGGTCCTTCGGATCCCGGCGTGCATCGCTCATGGCGGCGACGGCCTGGACCGCCCCGAGCGAGCCGCCCGAGACGCCTGAGATCGCGAAGACCCGCTTTCCCAGCAAAGGCACGGTGGCATCGGGCCCTTCGCAGGCGCGGCCGGGCTGCCGGCAGGGATTGTCGAGCAGCTCGCCGAGGATCGTCGCGGCGAAGAAGGCGGCGCGCGAGGCGCCACCCGCAATCGTCACCAGGATCGGGCGCGGACAGGTGCCGCTGCCCACGCAATTCGCCTGTTTCCAGGCTGCGACAGCCTCGCCGAATTCCATGGCCGGCTGCGGTTCCTGCTTGGCGCGCGAGACGAGATTCGAATGGCCGCAGGAATTGGCGGCAAGGAGCCAGGCGACCAGGAGAAGCACGGTGAAGGGGAAGCGAGTCCTCTGGCTCGCCACCCCGATTTGCGTGAAAACCGGAATCCAGGCGCCGAACAGTATAGGCACGAGATAGATGCCCGAGGCCACCGCAAGCAGGCGATCGCCGAAGGCCGCGACTGCGCCGAGCATGACCAGGCCGAGCGCGAGCCAGACCGCCGCATGCAGGCTCACCGCCTCTCGCCAGCCGCTTCCGCCTTTTCCTTCCGTCGTCTTCTTCTCCCGGAAATGCGCCTCGGTTCTGACGATCTCCCGGATATTGCGACCCCACAGGAAGAGATGGGCCGCGATGCCGCAGGCGAGGGCGACATAGAAGCCCGCCGATCCGTTGCGGAGAATGCCTGCGGACAACGCCAGGGAGCCGATACCGTCGCGTGGCAGATCGGCCAGCGCCGCCTCATAGCCGCACCAGACCGCGAAGAAGGTCAGGAGCGCGAGCGCATAAGGCACGACGACGACGAAGGCGCGGAAGCGGCGATCATAGATCGCCATGTCGCGCGGCGTCAGCTCGCGGGACGGGCCGATCAGCCAGGCGCTTTCGCCGAGCAGATGTTCGGCAGAAGCCTGAACGGCACTGCTCCAGGCGATGATGTGGATGACGAAATAGACCAGCCAGCGGAAGAGCATCTCCCAGAAGCGGGGATAGTCCGTTCCCGGCCCGAAAGCCGGTCCCTGGAAGACCAGAAAGAGGTCGCGCGCCTGCGGAACCTGCGTCAGCAGGAGATAGCCGAGCAGGACTGAAATCGCGGCGACACGGCAGGCATAGATCACCCGCAGCAGGTCGCCGATCCAGTTGAATGGCCACGAATCCACGTCTCGCAGGACGGGCGCCGCGGCGTCCGGTGACATCGCTGGCTGCATGGCTGTCGAACCGATTGCCGGGATCGGAGGTCGATTGCATAACCTATCGTCAGTCTCGCCGCGGTTGCAAGCGGCCATGCTGCGATTTGCAATCCTGCGATTGCCTGCATCGCCTGGCTCGTATAGGCGGGGCCGGCGCGCGTGCCGAACCGGCTGCAGGCCACGCCGCCCCGCTCATCCATGCAGCCGGCCTTGGCTTACGGGGCTTGTATCCCCGAGTGAGCAGGAGCCGATCGATGACGATCTCCCTGACATTTCCCGATGGCGCGAAGCGCGAATTCCCTTCCGGTATCACCGGCAAGGAGCTCGCCGGCGGCATTTCCCCCTCGCTGCTGAAGCGCACGGTCGCGATGGCGCTCGACGGCGCGGTCGTCGATCTCGCCGATCCGATCACCGCCGACGCGAAAATCGAGTTCCTCAATCGCGAGGATCCGCGCGCGCTGGAATTGATCCGGCACGACTGCGCCCACGTCCTCGCCGAAGCGGTCCAGGAACTCTACCCCGGCACGCAGGTGACGATCGGCCCGGTCATCGAGAACGGCTTCTTCTACGATTTCTTCCGCAACGAGCCATTCTCGCCGGAGGATTTTGCGCCGATCGAGAAGAAGATGCGGGAGATCGTCGCGCGCGACAAACCCTTCACCAAGGAGGTCTGGAGTCGCGACAAGGCCAAGGCCTTCTTCCGTGACAAGGGCGAGGCCTTCAAGGTCGAGCTGGTCGACGCGATCCCGGAAGACCAGACGCTGAAGATGTATGCGCAGGGCGACTGGATCGACCTCTGCCGCGGCCCGCACATGACCTCGGTCGGCAAGGTCGGCAACGCCTTCAAGCTGATGAAGGTGGCCGGCGCCTATTGGCGCGGCGACAGCAAGAACCCGATGCTGACGCGCATCTATGGCACCGCCTTCGCCCGGCAGGAGGAACTCGACGCCCATCTCAAGCAGATCGAGGAAGCGGAGAAGCGCGACCATCGCCGCATCGGCCGCGAGATGGACCTGTTCCACTTCCAGGAGGAGGGGCCGGGCGTCGTCTTCTGGCACTCCAAGGGCTGGCGGCTGTTCCAGGAGGTGCTGACCTATATGCGCCGGCGCCTCGCCGCCGACTATGAGGAGGTCAACGCCCCGCAGGTGCTCGACAAGTCGCTCTGGGAGACCTCGGGCCACTGGGGCTGGTACCAGGACAACATGTTCGCGGTGAAATCGGCCTCGGCGTTCGAGAACCCGAACGATCCGACGCGCGACCAGAAGGTGTTCGCGCTGAAGCCGATGAACTGCCCGGGCCATGTCCAGATCTTCAAGCACGGGCTGAAGAGCTATCGCGATCTGCCGATCCGGCTGGCCGAGTTCGGCAATGTCCACCGCTACGAGCCGTCGGGCGCGCTGCACGGGCTGATGCGGGTGCGCGGCTTCACCCAGGACGACGCGCATGTCTTCTGCACGGAAGAGCAGCTTGCCGCCGAGTGCCTGGCGATCAACGACCTGATCCTCTCGGTCTATGAGGATTTCGGCTTCACCGAGGAGCTCGTGATCAAGCTCTCGACGCGGCCGGAAAAGCGCGTCGGTTCCGACGCGGTCTGGGATCATGCCGAAGACGTCATGACCAATGTGCTGGAGACGATCGCGAAGCAGTCCGGCAACCGGATCAGGACCGAGATCAATCCGGGCGAGGGCGCCTTCTACGGGCCGAAGTTCGAATATGTCCTGCGCGACGCCATCGGCCGCGACTGGCAGTGCGGCACGACGCAGGTCGACTTCAACCTGCCGGAGCGCTTCGGGGCCTTCTATATCGGCTCGGACGGCGAGAAGAAGCAGCCGGTCATGGTCCACCGGGCGATCTGCGGCTCGCTGGAGCGCTTCGTCGGCATCCTGATCGAGCACCATGCCGGGCATTTCCCGCTCTGGCTGGCGCCCGAGCAGATCGTCGTCTGCCCGATCACCTCGGAGGCCGACGGCTATGGCGAGGAGGTCACCATGGCGCTGCTCTCGGCCGGCCTGCGCGCTCGCGCCGACCTGCGCAACGAGAAGATCAGCTACAAGGTGCGCGAGCACTCGCTGGCCAAGGTCCCGGTCATCCTCGCCGTCGGCAAGCGCGAGGCTGAGGAGAAGACGGTGACCGTGCGCCGGCTCGGCAGCCAGGCCCAGACGGTGATGAGCCTCGACGCCGTGATCGCGGCCCTGACCGAAGAGGCGACACCGCCCGATCTCGCCCGGAAGAA
Source organism: Bosea sp. Tri-49 (assembly GCF_003952665.1). NCBI lineage: Bacteria > Pseudomonadati > Pseudomonadota > Alphaproteobacteria > Hyphomicrobiales > Alloboseaceae > Allobosea > Allobosea sp. Tri-49. The sequence goes on along the minus strand of NZ_CP017946.1, from coordinate 1,987,495 downwards.
GAAGCTGAAGACGGCCTGAAGCGGCCATCTCGCCAAAACCCGTCAGCCCGTGCCAAATAGGCGCGATGCTGACGGGTTCCTATCGCAAACGGCTTGAAGCCGATCTCGGTCGCTGGGTGGGGGAGGGGCTGGTCAGCCCCGAGAGCGCTACGACCATCCGCCGCTCGCTGGCGCAGGAGGGCGGCGGCTTCAAGCTGCCGGCCCTGCTCGGCCTGTTTGGCGGATTGCTGATCGCATCCAGCGTCTCCGCCTTCGTCGCGGCGAACTGGGAGGAAATCCCGCGTCTCGTGAAGCTCGCCATGGTGCTGCTCGGCGTCGCCGGCGCGCTCGGCATCGCGGTGCGGCTGGAAAGCCGCGGCTCGACCGGCGGCGCCGATGCCGCTGCGACCTGCGGCACGCTGATCTTCGCTGCCGGCGTAGCCCTCGTCGGCCAGATGTACCATCTGCCGACCGATTGGCCGGGCGGTGCGCTGCTGATCGCCATCGGCGCGCTCATCGTCGCCTTCCTCTTGCGCTCGAACGGGGCGCTCGTCATTGCGCTCGTTGCGATCGCCGCCTGGAGCGGTGGCCGCTGGGACGAGCGCGAGGCGAACGCCCATCTCCTGTTCTGGATTCCCTTCCTGCCGGCGCTCTGGCTGGCCGCGACCCGGCACAACCGCCTCGTCCATCATCTTGCGGTGCTGGTGCTGCTCGGCTGGTTCGCGACCTTGCCTGGCCAGCACGCCTTCTTCCGCTTCGATTATGGGTTGCTCGCCTATTGGCTGGCGGTCTCGGTGCTGTTCGTCGCGCTCGGTGCGCTGGCGCTCGACCGTGGCGGGCCGGGCCTGCTCACCGCCTGCCTGCCCTGGGGGCTGATAGGCTTGATCCTGTCGCTCAATGTCGAGCTCGCCCGCATTCTCGATGTTAATGAGGCGAAGGCGGGCACGGCGCTGTGGCTGAACTATTTCGCCTATGCGCTGGCGCTGCCGGCGGTTATCGGGCTCGGCCTGCTGGCGCGCGAGCGCCGCTTCGCCTTACCGCTCGCGCTCGCGCTCTTCATGGCGCTGTTGGTGCCGGTGCTGTTCTGGAGCGGCGGCGCGGTCAGCATGGCCGGCAAGATCGTCGTCGCGGCGCTGATCCTGGCGGTCGCGATCGGCATCGTCATCGCCGGTGCGGGCGGCGGCGTCCGCCGGCTCAGCATCGCCGGCTCGATCCTGTTCGCGATCGCGATCGTGATCCTGCTCTGGCAGACGATCGGTACATTGCTCGACCAGTCGCTGTTCTTCCTGGTCGGTGGGGCGCTGCTGATCGGCCTCGCCAGTGGCATGCGCCGGCTCCTCGCCAAATTCAGCAAGCCGGCGGAGGTCGCGCCATGATCCGCCTGCCGTCCGCCGACGCGCTTCTCGGCCGCGTCTCGCCGCTCTGGCGCGGTCTCGCCGCCATCCTGCTGCTCTGCGGGCTCACCCTTGCTCTGGTCGAGTCGCGTGCCCGCATCCTGCGCTCGGGCACGGAGGTCAGGCTGGCGACCGCGCCGGTCGATCCGCGAGATCTCTTCCGCGGCGACTATGTCATCCTCGGCTACAAGATCAGCACGCTCGATCTCTCCAGGCTCGACGGCGACAAGATTTTCGAGCGCAACCAGCCGGTGTTTGTCCGCGTCGCGCCCGGCCTCGACGGGTTGGCCGAGGCGAAAGGCGTCTATCTCGCTCGTCCGGCCACCGGCGCCGGCGAGACCGTGATCGAGGGCAAGGTCGCCTCGGCCGGCGCCTGCGTCGCCAATGCCGATGGCGATCCCGATTGCAACGCCGGCCGCCGCGCTATCCGCGTCACCTATGGACTCGAAAGCTATTTCGTCCCTGAAGGCACCGGCCGCGCCATCGAGACCACCGAGCGCAAGCGGCTGGAGATCGTCGCGGCGGTGTCGAGCTCCGGGCAGGCGGCGATCAAGCGCCTGCTGATCGACGGCAAGCTCGTCCATCAGGAGCCGCCTTACTGAAGTGCGGTTCTTTCCCGTCATGGTCGGGCTTGTCCCGACCATCCACGCCTTCATCTGTCGAACGCGGTGTTCAAGACGTGGATGCTCGGCGCAAGGCCGAGCATGACGGTTGGTGCCTTGCCTCGCTCGCACCTTGGTCAAGCAGATGCAGCGCTTCCGTGCCGGCGCGGCATGCTCTAGAGGATCAGCCGATTCCACAACGGATCGGCTTGAGCGATGTACGACATCAGATGGATTCGCGAGAACGCTGAGGCGTTCGATCGGGGCTTGCAACGACGCGGGCTTGAGAAACTGTCGTCGTCGCTGCTGGTCCTCGACGATCAGCGCCGGGCCGCGATCGGCAAGTCGCAGGCCGCGCAGGAGCGCCGCAACGCCCTCTCCAAGGAGATCGGCAAGGCGATGGGCCAGAAGGACCTCGCGCTCGCCGAACAGCTCAAGGCCGAGGTCGCCGCGCTGAAGGAGCAGGTGCCGGCGCTGGAGGCCGAGGAGAAGGCTGCGGTCGAGGCGCTGAACACTCAGCTAGCCGCCATCCCGAACACGCCGCTCGACGAGGTGCCGGACGGCGCCGACGAGCATGGCAACGTGCTGCTGCACGCCCTTGGCGTGAAGCCGGAGGAGCGTGGGCTGCTCAACGGCATCAACGATCCCAAGGAGCATTTCGAGCTGGGCGAGGCTCTCGGCCAGATGGATTTCGAGAAGGCCGCCAAACTCTCCGGCTCGCGCTTCGTCGTGCTAGAGCGCCAGATCGCCAGGCTTTCGCGCGCCATTGGCCAGTTCATGCTCGACACCCACACCGAGGAACACGGCTACACCGAGGTCAATCCGCCTCTGCTGGTGCGGGACGCGGCGGTCTACGGGGTTGGACAGCTGCCGAAGTTCGAGGAAGACCTGTTCCGAACCACCACGGGGCATTGGCTGATCTCCACGTCCGAGGTGACGCTGACGAATTTCGTCGCGGACATGATCGTGTCCGAGGAGGAGCTGCCGCGCCGCTACACCGCGCTCACCCCCTGTTTCCGCTCCGAGGCTGGCTCGGCAGGCAGAGACACGCGCGGCATGCTGCGCCAGCACCAATTCGAGAAGGTCGAGCTCGTCTCGATCACGGCGCCGGAGAAGTCGCGCGAGGAGCATGAGCGCATGCTCGCCTGCGCCGAGAACGTGCTGAAGAAGCTCGATTTGCACTATCGCGTCATGACGCTCTGCACGGGCGACATGGGCTTCGCCTCGCAGAAGACCTACGATATCGAGGTCTGGCTGCCCGGCCAGAAGACCTATCGCGAGATCTCGTCCTGCTCGGTCTGCGGCGATTTCCAGGCGCGGCGCATGAACGCCCGCTACAAGACGAAGGATGGCAAGGGCCCGTTCTTCGTCCACACCCTCAACGGCTCGGGCACGGCGGTTGGCCGCGCGCTGATCGCGGTGATGGAGAACTACCAGAACGCCGACGGCTCGATCACCGTGCCCGACGCGCTGGTTCCCTATATGCGCGGGATCACCCGCATCGAGAAGGCGGCCTGAGCCCATGCGCATCCTGGTGACCAATGACGACGGCATCCATGCCGAGGGTCTCGCCATCCTCGAGCAGATTGCCGCCCAGCTCTCCGACGATGTCTGGGTTGTCGCGCCCGAGACCGACCAGTCGGGCGTGGCGCATTCGTTGTCGCTCTCGAACCCGCTGCGCCTGCGCCAGATCGAGGAGAAGCGCTTTGCCGTGCAGGGCACGCCGACCGATTGCGTGATCATGGCGGTGCGCTCGGTGATGGCCGAGATGAAGCCCGATCTCGTGCTCTCCGGCGTCAATCGCGGCCAGAACGTCGCCGAGGACGTGACCTACTCCGGCACCATCGCCGCCGCCATGGAAGGCACGCTGCTCGGCATCCCCTCGATCGCGGTGAGCCAGGCCTATATGGCGGGCGACCGCACCAGCATCATCTGGGACTGCGCCCTGCAGCATGCGCCCGGTATCATCCGCCGCCTGCTGGAAGAGGGGATTCCGGACGGCATCCTGTTCAACCTCAACTTCCCGAACGTTCCGCCTGCCGAAGTCGCGGGCGTCGCGGTGACGGCGCAGGGGCGGCGCGATCAGGAGCTGATGCGGCTGGAGCCGCGGCGCGACGGGCGCGGCAATCCCTATTACTGGATCGCCTTCCAGCGTGGGAAGCACGAGCCGGCCAACGGCTCCGATCTGCGCGCACTCGCCGAGAAGAAGATCTCGGTGACGCCGCTCGAACTCGACCTGACGCATGAGCCAACGATGACGCGCTTCGCGCAGCTCTTCGCCTGAAAGCCGCAGGGATGACCGAGGAGGGCGCTAGCAGCGAAAGCGAACGCACCGTCGCCTTCCTGCTGTCGCTCAGGGCGCGCGGCGTCCGCGATCTTGCACTGCTGAGGGCGATGGAGCGCGTGCCCCGCGAGCATTTCGCGCCGTCGCGCTTCGCCGATCTCGCCCGCCAGGACGTCTCGGTGCCGCTTCCCTGCGGCCAGACCATGACGGCGCCGCATACGGTCGCGGCGCTTGTCGGCGCGCTCGAGATGAAGCCGGATTGCCGTGTACTCGAAGTCGGCTCCGGCTCCGGCTATGTCGCGGCTCTGCTCGCCGCGATGGGCGGCAAGGTCGTCTCGTTGGAGCGCTACCGCACGCTTGCGCTCGCCGCGCATGAGCGGCTCACCGGAGGCGGATTCGCCAATCTGGTCGAGCTGCGCCATGCCGACGGCCTCCAGCCCGACCGCACGCTCGGCCGCTTCGAGCGCATCCTGGTCAATGGCGTGATGCAGGCGGTGCCGGAGGCACTGCTCGCCCGGCTGGAGACGGGCGGCCGGCTGGTCGGCGCGCTACGCGTCGAGGGGGCGGGCCGGCTCGTCGTCGTGACGCGCAGCGAGGATGGTTTCGACCATGCGCTCGGCCCGATCATGCGCATCCCGCCGCTGGCGCCGGGATTGTCACAGGCGCTTTAGATGTTCCTCGCGGTTACTACGCTGATCCCGCCCGTCATGCTCGCCCTTGTGGCGAGCATCCACGTCTTGAATACCGTCCTTGGTGAAGGAAGACGTGGATGGTCGGACAAGCCCGACCATGACGGGGAGCTCTGCCTGGTCAGGAAGATTGCAGCCGCCTCCAAAAATTCACCTGACCTGTCAGCAGCGCAACGCCTTCTTAACCTAACCGGCTCTTTAATGCGGACCGTAGAGTTGCGTCGTTCGCGAGTACAGAGTCCATGCGTAAGCAAGTCGAACTGGCCGTGCCGAAGTCCGTGGTTCGCGTCGTGTCGGTCTGCGCCCTTGCGGCCGGCCTGGGCGCCTGCTCCTCGGACACGCTGCGCTTCACCGAGGCGCCCTTCAGCAGCCCCTTCAAGGCCGCTCAGGCTTCCGCTTCGCAGCGCGATCCGGCGACGACGGGCTCGATCGGCCGCAACGGTCCGAGCCAGTCCTACGAGACGGCCTCCGCCACCGGCAATCCGGGCGTGCGCAGCCAGCCGCTGCCGCCGCCGACCTCCTCGGTCGCGATGCGGCCTCCGCAGGCCGCGGCCCCCAGCCCCAATGCAGGTTCGGCTTCCGGCTGGAGCGCTCAGGGCGGCACGCCGATCGTGGTGGCCCAGGGCGAGACGCTCGAGGTGATCTCCGGCCGCTACGGTGTGCCGCGCGCAGCGCTGATGCAGGCCAATGGTTTGTCGGGCGAGGCCGCTCCGGGCTCCCGCATCGTCGTTCCCGTCTACAATGGCGCTGGCGCCCAGACCGCCGCGCGCCAGCCGGCGCCGACCGATAACCGCTTCGAGCAGCCGCGCCTCGCGCCGCCGCCGGTCTCGCGTCCGGTCGCTTCCGTGCCGGCCAAGCCCACCGCCGCTCCGAAGGTCGCCGCCGTCGATCCGAAGGCGCAGGCTGCCGAGGCTAAGGAGAAGGCCGCCGCCGACGCAAAGCGCATGGGCGAGGCCCGGGCCCGCTTCGCCGCCGAGGCGAAGGCCAAGGCGGCCGCCAAGGCCGGCACGGACACCAAGACCGCGGCGCTGCCAGCTCCGGCCCCCGCCGCGGCCAAGCCGAAGGCTGCCGCGCCGGTCGTCGCCAATGCGCCGGCCGAGAAGGTTCTGGTCCAGTCGAAGGCCGTTGCACCCGCTCCCGAGCCGAAGGCCGAGCCGCAGACCACGGCGAGCCTGCCCAAGGCCGAGGAGCCGGCTTCGTCCGGCGCCGAGTTCCGCTGGCCGGCCCGTGGCCGCGTCATCGCCGGCTATGCCGGCAAGGGCGGCAATGAGGGCATCAACATCGCGGTGCCGGAAGGCACGCCGATCAAGGCGGCCGAGGGCGGTGTCGTCGCCTATGCCGGCAGCGAGCTCAAGGGCTACGGCAACCTCGTGCTGATCCGCCACCCGAACGGCTACGTCTCGGCCTACGCCCATAACGGCGAGCTCAGCGTCAAGCGCGGTGAGCAGGTCAAGCGTGGCCAGGTCGTAGCCAAGTCCGGCCAGTCCGGTAACGTGAATTCACCCCAGCTGCACTTCGAATTGCGCAAGGGTTCGACCCCGGTCGACCCGATGCCCTATCTCAGCAGCAACTGATCCCGGTCAGACTTCGGCCGGCAATCGCGAGACCCCACCGGTCGAACCAGGCGGGGCGGTCCCAGGAAAGGCCGCCCCGTTTTCTTTGCGGCGAGAAGGGGCTCACCCCTCCAGCCGCTTCTCCAGCCGCCCAGCCAGGTCCTGGATGTACTGCCAGGCCGTGCGCCCGGAGCGCGAGCCGCGCGTCGTCGCCCATTCCAGCGCCTCGTGGCGAAGCTGTCCGGGCTCGATCTTGAGCCCGAAATGGCCGACATAGCCGTCGATCATCGACAGGTATTCGTCCTGGCTGCACTTGTGGAAGCCGAGCCAGAGGCCGAAACGGTCCGAGAGCGAGACCTTCTCCTCGATTGCCTCGCCCGGATTGATCGCCGTCGAGCGCTCGTTGTCCATCATGTCGCGCGGCAGCAGATGCCGGCGATTCGAGGTCGCGTAGAAGACGACATTGTCCGGCCGGCCCTCGACGCCGCCGTCGAGTGCCGCCTTCAACGACTTGTACGAGGTGTCCTGGCCGTCGAAGGACAGATCGTCGCAGAAGACGATGGCTGGGTGCGGGTCGGCCTTGAGCAGTCCCATCAGCACGGGCAGGCTCTCGATGTCCTCGCGATGAATCTCAATCAGCTTCAGGGGCAGGGCGCCAGCAGGCAGGCGCTGGTTGGTATCGGCATGCACCGCCTTGACCAGCGACGATTTGCCCATGCCGCGCGCGCCCCAGAGCAGGACGTTGTTGGCCGGCAGGCCGCGGGCGAAGCGCTCGGTGTTCTCGGCCAGCGTGTCACGCACCCGGTCGACGCCGCGCAGCAGCGAGAGCGCGACACGGTTCACCTTGGCGACTGGCGCGAGCTCGTGGCCGGCGGCATGCCAGACGAAGGCGTCGGCGGCGGTGAGATCGGCCGCACGCCGGGCCGGCGGAGCAAGGCGCTCGAGCGCATCGGCGATGCGCAGCAGGGTGGCGAGCGTCGGATCGTTGGCGGTGTCGGTCATCGCAGGCATGTCCGCATGATAGTGGTGTACCGAACGGTACGGTACGCTCATAGCGCTGCTCCATATCCGAAGGCAAGACCATTGCGCGCAGGGCGGGGACAGCTTAGCTGGGGGATGCGTTCGGGGAACCGGCCGCTTTCGATTGATTTCACGACATCGCTGGCTATAGTCCGCGCGATTTTACCAACCCCCGCGCCGGCCGGCCGTCAATCGGCGGCGACGTGAAGGAGCCTTCTCGTGATCACCCCCGCTTTTGCCCAGGGCCTTGGAGGCGGCGGCACCAACGACGTGCTGATGTCGCTGGTACCGTTCGTCCTGATCTTCATCATCATGTGGTTCCTGATCATCAGGCCGCAGCAGAAGCGGGTGAAGGCGCATCAGGAGCTGATCAAGAACGTGCGCCGCGGCGACACGATCGTCACCTCGGGCGGCCTCATCGCCAAGGTCTCCAAGGTGATCGACGACGCCGAGATCGAGGCTGAGATCGCCGACGGCGTGCGCGTGCGCATCGTCAAGGGCATGGTCCAGGACGTGCGCGCCAAGGGCGAGCCGGTCAAGAGCTGAAGGCCGTGAGGCGCGGGGCTTGAAAGCACCCGCGCCCGCCAACAAGGCTGTCCATAAAGATGCTTCGTCTCCAGGCCCGCAAGGTCATTCTCGTTCTGCTCGTGCTGGTCTTCGGCTGCGGTCTCGCCGTGCCGAACCTGTTCTCGCCCGAGACCCGCAAGGCGATCGAGCAAGGCGCTCCGGCCTGGATTCCGCGCTTCCTGCTGCCGATCCATGCGATGACACTCGGTCTCGATCTGCAGGGCGGCTCGCACGTCCTGCTCGAGATCGACCGCGCCGACCTGATCCGCAGCCAGGTCACGCAGTTGCGCGACGACGTTCGCCGCATCCTGCGCGAGGAGCGCGTCGGCCTGCAGGGCGGCATCGGCATGACTCCGCGCGGCGTGCAGTTGCGCGTGCCTGAGGCGGCTGACCGCGCCAAGCTGATGCCGAAGCTCCGCGAGCTTGCCCAGCCGATCGGCACCTTCGGCGCCTTCGGGCCCTCGGGCAACCAGTCGATCGAGGTCAACGAGAATCCCGACGGGCTGATTCAGCTCAACGTCACTGAAGCCGGCGTGAATGAGCGCATTCGCCGCGCGGTCGAGCAGGCGATCGAAGTCATCCGTCGCCGCGTCGACCAGATCGGTACCACCGAGCCGAACATTCAGCGCCAGGGGCTCGATCGTGTCTTGGTGCAGGTGCCCGGTCTGCAGGATCCGCAACAACTGAAGAGGATTCTTGGCGAAACCGCCAAGCTCCAGTTCCGCATGGTTGCCGACCAGAACGCGACCGATGTCGACATGCTGCCTTCGCAGGATCAGGGCGGCCAGCCGATCCCGATCAGCCGTCAGGTCATCGTCGAGGGCGAGGATCTGATCGACGCCCAGCCGGCTTTCGACCAGCGCACTAGCCAGCCGATCGTCAATTTCCGCTTCAACATCCGCGGCGCCCAGCGCTTCGGCCAGGCGACGACCGAGAATCTCGGCCGCCAGCTCGCCATCGTGCTCGACAACAAGGTGATCTCGGCCCCGGTGATCCAGTCGCCGATCACCGGCGGCTCCGGCCAGATTTCCGGCAACTTCACCGTCCAGTCGGTCAACGATCTCGCCATCCTGCTGCGCGCCGGCGCGCTGCCGGCGAAGATGACGATCGTCGAGGAGCGCACCGTCGGCCCAGGCCTCGGCCAGGATTCGATCCAGGCCGGTAAGATGGCGACCATCATCGCGACCGTGCTGGTCATCCTCTACATGATCGGCAATTACGGGCTGTTCGGCATCATCGCCAGCATCGCGCTGCTCGTGCACGTCTGCCTGATCCTCGGGCTGATGTCGCTGTTGGGCGCGACCATGACCCTGCCGGGCATTGCCGGCATCGTGCTCACCATCGGTACGGCAGTCGACTCGAACGTGCTGATCTATGAGCGCATGCGCGAGGAATCCCGGATGGGACGGTCGCTGGTCTCGGCGCTGGAAGCGGGCTTCCAGCGCGCCTTCGCCACGATCATCGACTCGAACGTCACCATGCTGATCGCGGCGGTGGCGCTGTTCACGCTCGGCTCCGGCCCGGTGCGCGGCTTCGCCGTCGTCTTCATCCTGGGCATCCTGACCACGGTCATCACCGCGGTGACGCTGACGCGCATGCTGATCGCGCTCTGGTATCGCTGGGCGCGGCCGAAGGCCCTTCCGTTCTGACGCCGCAGGCCAGGAGATAACAGACCATGCGCCTGCTTCGCATCGTTCCCGACAACACCCGCTTCCGCATCGTTCACTGGCGGCGTCTCGCCTATCCGTTCTCGGCTGCCTATTCGGTGCTGGTGCTGGTGCTGTTCCTCACGGTCGGCCTCAATTTCGGCATCGATTTCCGCGGCGGCACGCTGCTGGAGATGCAGGCCAAGAGCGGCAAGCCTGACATCGCTCAGGTGCGCCAGACCGCCAACAGCTTCGGCTTCGGTGAGGTCGAGGTGCAGGAGTTCGGCAGTGCCGGCGAGCTCTCCATGCGCTTTGCGCTGCAGCCGGGCGGCGAGATCGCCCAGCAGGGCGTGGTGACCAAGGCGCGCGCGACCTTCTCCGAGGCTTATGAGTTCCGCCGGGTCGAGACGGTCGGCCCGCGCGTCTCGGGCGAGCTTGTCCAGGCTGGTACGCTTGGCGTCGTGCTCGCGATCATCGGCGTGCTGGTCTATCTCTGGTTCCGCTTCGAGATGCAGCTCGCCATCGGCGCGATCGTCGGCACCATGCACGACATCGTGCTGACGCTCGGCTTCTTCCTGATCACGCAGCTCGAATTCAACCTGACCTCGATCGCGGCGATCCTGACCATCGTCGGCTATTCGCTGAACGAGACGGTCGTGGTGTTCGACCGCACGCGCGAATTGCTGCGCCGCTACAAGACCATGCCGATCCCGGAATTGCTCGACCTCTCGGTCAACACGACCCTGTCGCGCACCGCGATCACCTCGACCACCACCGTGCTGGCGCTGGTCGCGCTGGTCTTCTTCGGCGGTACGGCGATTGAGGGCTTCGCGCTCGTTATGCTGTTCGGCGTCGTGGTCTGCACCTATTCGGCGATGTTCGTCTCGACGCCGGTGCTGCTCTATCTCGACGTCCGCGCCGGCCGCCTCGACCAGAGCGAGGAACTGGCCGAGGCCAAGGCGCGGGTCTGAGGGGTTGGTGGAGCGTCGCTTCGACGGCTTCATCCCCGGTCGTTACCAGATCGATGCCTTTGGTGCCGGCGGTTTTCGCTTTGCCGATATGAGCCATCGCGGCTCGATCCTGGCGACGCCCTCGGGTGTCCGGATCTGGCCGGTTGCCAGCTTTGCCGAGGTGACTCTGGAGAGCCTGCAGCCGGTTCTCGATGAAGCCGAGGCGATCGACTTCCTCATTCTCGGCATCGGGCGCGAGATCGCCTTCCTGCCGGCAGCTTTGCGTGACCCGTTCAAGGCGGTCGGCATCACCGTCGAGGCGATGGCGACGCCGGCGGCGGCGCGCACCTTCAACGTCCTTGTCGGCGAGGAGCGGCGGGTCGCCGCGGCGCTGATCGCGGTCGACTAGCCTCGATCAAATCCCACCGGCCATGCTGCTCCTGCGTAGCCAAGACTGCCGACCCGGCCTAGACTGCCGGCGCTTCGACCCGTGTGACGACGGGAGCGGGGAGGGCGCATGACCACGAAAACCGAGCACCGCACTGGCACTGCGCCGGGCCCGCTCTCCCAGGCCTATGGCCATTGCCTGGCGCTGGTGCGCGAGCATGATCCTGACCGCTACATCGCCTCGCTCTATGCGCCCGAGGCGCTGCGGCCTGGCCTTTTCGCGCTCTATGCCTTCAGTCACGAGGTCGCGCGCGTGCGCGAGCAGGTCAGCGAGCCGCTGCCGGGCGAGGTCCGCCTGCAATGGTGGCGCGATGTGCTCGAGGCTGGGCCGGACGCGCCCGCACCGGGCCATCCGGTCGCACAGGCGCTGCTCGACACCGTCAGGCGCTTTCGCCTGCCGATCGCCCCGCTCTCGGGATTGATCGAGGCACGCGTCTTCGATCTCTATGACGATCCGATGCCGTCGCTGTCCGATCTCGAAGGCTATGTCGGCGAGACCTCGAGCGCGCTGATCCGCCTCGCCTGCTTGGTTCTGGCGCAGGGCCGTGATCCGGGCGGCGCGACCGCCGCCGGTCATGCCGGCGTCGCCTATGCGCTGTCCGGGCTGATGCGCGCCTTCCCCTGGCATGCGGCCCGCGGGCAGGTCTATCTGCCGGCCGATCTGCTCGCCCGCAACGGCGTCACCCGCGAGGACATTGTGCGCGGGCGCGGCGGCCCCGGTCTGATCTATTCGCTGAAGGAGATGCGGGCGCTGGCGCGCATCCATCTGCGCAAGCTCAACGATCTCAGCGCCACCGTGCCAGCGTCGATCAGGCCGGCTTTCTTAGCCGTCGCGCTGGTCGAGCCCTATCTCAGGCAGATGGAGCGCGGCGGCTACGATCCCTACCGCACGATCATCTGCCTCTCGCCACTTAGGCGGCAATGGACGCTATGGCGCGCGGCGCGGACTTCGGGGCGGTAAAGAAGCCCGTCATGCTCGGGCTTGACCCGAGCATCCCATGACGGAAGAGCGCTCTACCTTGTCAGCGATTCTCGGGTCTGCGCTTCGCTCCGCCCGAGAATGACGGCTTCTATTCCGCCGCCTGGGCGCTCGCCCCACCAATCCAGCCATCGAGCTCGACCTTCGCCCGCGCCGTCAGCGCCTGCTTGCGGGCGACGCTCTTCGCGGGGCCCTTCAGGCGCTTGCCGTCCGGCCCCTGCGTCGCGACGCCCTCGATAGGCGGGAACAGGCCGAAATTGATGTTCATCGGCTGGAAGGAGCGCGGCCCCTCGTCGATGGTGACGATGTGGCCGCCGGTGATGTGGTTGACCAGCGCGCCCAGTGCCGTCGTCGCGGGCGGCAGCTCAAGCGGCTGGCCAAGCCGCTCAGCTGCGGCGAGACGGCCGGTCAGCAGGCCGATGGCGGCGCTCTCGACATAGCCCTCGCAGCCGGTGATCTGCCCGGCGAAGCGCAGGCGCGGATCGGCCTTCAGCCGTAGCTGCGGGTCGAGCAGCTCCGGCGAGTTGAGATAGGTGTTGCGGTGGATGCCGCCGAGCCGGGCGAATTCCGCGTTCTGCAGGCCCGGGATCGTCCGGAAGATCGCGGCCTGCTCGCCATATTTCAGCTTGGTCTGGAAGCCGGTCATGTTGAACAGCGTGCCCAGCGCATTGTCCTGCCGGAGCTGGACGACGGCATAGGCCTTCACCGTCGGATTGTGCTTGTTGGTCAGCCCGACCGGCTTCATCGGCCCCCAGCGCAGCGTCTCGCGGCCGCGCTCGGCCATCACCTCGATCGGCAGGCAGCCGTCGAAATAGGGTGTGCCTTCCCATTCCTTGAACTCGGTCTTCTCGGCGCCCAAGAGCGCGTCGATGAAGGCCTCGTACTGGTCGCGGTCCAGTGGGCAGTTGATGTAGTCGGCGCCCGTGCCGCCGGGCCCTGCCTTGTCGTAGCGTGACTGGAACCAGGCCACGTCCATGTCGACCGAATCGAAATGGACGATGGGCGCGATCGCATCGAAAAAGGCGAGCTCGCCCGCCCCGGTCAGCGAACGGATGCCTTCGGCCAGCGCCGGCGAGGTGAGGGGGCCGGTCGCGACGATGACCTTGTCCCAATCGGCCGGCGGCAGTCCGGCGACCTCGCCGCGCTCGATCGTGACATTGGGATGGGCTTCGAGGGCCGCGGTGACGGCGGCGGAGAAGCCGTCCCGGTCGACTGCGAGCGCCCCGCCCGCCGGCACCTGGTGCGCATCGCCCTTGGCCATGATCAGCGAGCCGAGCCGGCGCATCTCCCAATGCAGTTGGCCGACGGCGTTGGAGGACGAGTCGTCCGAGCGGAAGGAGTTGGAACAGACCAGCTCGGCGAGGCTCTCGGTCTTGTGGGCGTCGGTGCCGCGCTCGGGGCGCATCTCGTGCAGGACGACTGGAACGCCGGCCTCGGCGATCTGCCAGGCGGCTTCCGAACCGGCGAGGCCGCCGCCGACGATGTGGATGGGTGCGATTGTCATGGCCGCGATGTGTCCGCGGCGGCGCCCAAGGTCAAGGGCGTGGGGCTTGAATCAGGCCTAGAAACGCAAAATGCCCGCTCGAAAGCGGGCATTCGCTCTTCGACCAGATCCTGAGGGGAGGAACGCAGGATCTAGGAGAAACTACTCGTCCAACCTGGCGGTCGGAAATCAGGCCGTCGCGTGGGTGCGGGCGACGTACTGGATGTCCGAGCGCGACAGGCCGAGGTCGTCGAGCTCACGGTCGGTGAGACGGGACAGCTCGCGGACGGTCTCGCGATAGCGAAGATAAGAGCGGATCTTGGAAGCGATCATGGACAGGAACATGGCGATAACCTTTTGGTTTTGCGGGGTTTGCCCCGACAGCGATGAATTCGTTGTGCACTGCATATAGAGAGATCACAGTGCCTCTCACAGGGGCGTTGCGTCAGTTCTGTTATGCAATCATTGCATGACAAATTAAGAGATCGTTTGGAAAGGCCCGCTGACCCGCGCAGGGCGCTTAACGATTTTGTCAGAACAGTGACAATTTGGCCTAAGTTTTAGGCAATTTACGATCTCGCTCCGACGAGTTTCTGGGATTGCCTCGATTTGGCGCAGAATCGATACGTTTGCCATGCGGTTTGCACTGCAACATTGGTTGCCGAGCCATACGCGGCCGTAACGGGCTGTTCACCATGCACGGATTCGCGGACAATTGACCGGTTTCATCGATGAGCCTGTCACGCGGCTGCAGTGCCGCAAGCGGCATGATTCGCTGATTCCAGGCGAAGGCGGAGCAGGGCATGCAGGGCGCGGGCTATTGCGAGCGGCTGGACGGCGCCTTCTGGGCCGAGCCGCTCAATGCGGTCAGCAATGCGGCCTTCCTGCTGGCGGCGTTGGCGGCCTTCCTGCTGTTGCGACGAACCGGTCGCCGCGACTGGCCTGCCGAATCGCTGACGATGCTGGTCGCGGTCATCGGCGTCGGTTCGTTCCTGTTCCACACCATGCCGCAGCGCTGGACGCTGCTCGCCGATGTCGTGCCGATCCAGCTCTTTGCGCTCTGCTATTTCGGTCTGGCGCTCAACCGGTTCCTGGGCCTGTCGCCGCTGATTGCGGCGATCGCGGCGCTGCTCTTCCTAGCCGCCTGCTTCGGCCTGGCCGCCGGTGTCGCGCCGCTGGTGCCGGCCGGCATGCGCGGCTCGGCCGGCTATGCCGGCTTCCTGGTCGGCCTTTTTGGCGTCGCGCTTGCGGCAAGGCTGCGCGGCGATGCCGTCACGGGCGGGCGGATCGCCGTTGCCGGCTTCGTCTTCGCCCTGTCGCTCAGCTTCCGCTCGCTCGATTCCGTCCTGTGCGGCGCGGTTCCGTTCGGCCTGCACTGGGGCTGGCACCTGCTCAACGGTTTGCTGCTCTATCTGCTGCTGCGGGCAGCCATCCTCGCGCCCCGCTCCTGAGCCGCATCGCCGTTTCGCCATGGCGCCGAAGAAGGCGCTTGACGAGGCATGATCAGTTATATAACTGATACATTATATAGAGAGGTCGACATGAATAGGTTGGACGCAGCCTTTTCCGCTCTCGCCGATCCGACGCGCCGGGCGATCCTGGCGCGGCTGGCCCTCGGCGAAACCACGGTGATGGAACTCGCCGAGCCCTTCGCGATGTCGCAGCCGGCGGTGTCGCGGCACCTGAAGGTGCTGGAGGGGGCGGGGCTCATCATCAGGCGGATCGAGGGGACCAGGCGACCCTGCCGGCTGGCACCCGGCGCGCTCGAGGAGATCGACAAATGGCTCGCCATGCTGAGGCAGGCCTTAGAGGCGAACTACGACCGGCTGGACCAGCTTCTAGCCGAGATGGAACCAGGCAAAGAGAAAGACCAGACATGACCAAGCTGATCCTGACGACCGAGGGCGACACCCATGTCGTCGTCACCCGCCGCTTCAAGGCCTCGCCGCAGGCGGTCTATCGCGCCCATACCGAGCCGGCGCTGATCCAAAAGTGGCTGCTCGGCCCCGATGGCTGGACCATGCCGGTCTGCATCAACGATCCTCGGCCCGGCGGCAAGATCCGCTATGAATGGAGCGATGGCAGCGGCGGCAGCCTCACGCTCACCGGTGAGTACGTCGCGCTCGAGCCGTTCGGCCGCATCATCCATGTCGAGCGCTTCCATATGCCCGATCCGGCGCCGGACAACATGCCCAATCCGACACCCGACAACCATATCGATACCCGCTTCGAGGCCGATGGCGCCGGCACCCTGATGACCATGCGCATGACCCTGCCCGACGCCGCCACCCGCGAAGCGATGCTCGCCACCGGCATGGAATACGGCATGGAGGCAAGCTATGCCCGTCTCGACGAGCTGCCGGCCTGAGCGTCGTTCCACCCCACGCATCAGCGATGGCTTGACCCGCCGCCGGCGCGCCCGGAAGCTTCCCCTCTATAATATGGAGAGGGGAAGCGCATGCCGGATCCGGCCCAGGAACTCGATCTCGCCGACCTCAAGGGCCGGCTCTATTCGGCGGTGCTCTCCGACGTGCTCGACGAACTCGGCTTCCCGAACCAGGCGGTGAAGCCCTTCGTGCGCCCGCTCGACGAGGCCAGCGTGCTCTGCGGCTTCGCCCGTACCGGGCTCTACATGAAACGCTACCATCTCCCGGAGGGTCACAACCCCTATGCGCTGGAGATGGACCTGATCGATAGCCTCAGGCCCGGCGAGATTTCCGTGCTCGCCTGCGACGGGCCGACCGACCGGATCGCGCCCTGGGGCGAATTGCTGACCACCGCCTCGAAGGTGAGAGGCGCCGCCGGCTGCCTCACCGATGGGCTGGTGCGTGATGTCCGCCGCATCCGCGAGCTCGGCTTCCCCGTCTTCCATGGCGGCATCGGCCCGCTCGATACCAAGGGCCGCGCCGAGATGATGGCCGCCGACGAGCCGGTCGAAGTGGGCGGCGCCCGCGTCGCGGCGGGCGATTTCGTCTTCGGCGACGTCGATGGCGTCGTCATCGTGCCGCGCGCGATCGCGCCAGAGGCGATCCGGCTGGCGCTGGCCAAGATCGAGGCCGAGGATTCGACCCGCGAGGAGCTGCTAGCCGGGAACAGCCTGCGCTCGGTCTTCGAGCGCCACGGCGTCCTGTAGCCACGCCTCAGCTGCAGCGCTCCAGCAGCCTTGACGCCGCGGTCACGCCTTCGAGCGAGAAGGTGTAGCTCGTCTCGTTGCCGCGGGCCGAGCGCGCCGCCAGCACCATCTCGTCGCCGGCCTTCATCGCCGCGAGCAGCTCGCTTTCGCGCTCCAGCCGCTGCAGCCAGGCATTGTTGCCCGAGGTCAGCATGCGGAACGTCTCGTCGCCGATCGTCACGGTGACGGTCGAATCCTTGGCGAAGTCGTAGCCGGTCTGAAAGCTCGACTCGGTGCGGGCCTGCGCGTTGGGCGCGGTCTGCACGAAGAAAAACACGTCGCCATGACGCAAGGTCGCAGGTGTCTCGGCGCTCGGCGAGGAGACGATATAGCAACGCTTGCCATTTGCATTGTCATAGGTCGCCGCGTTCCACTGCTTGAACTGGCCGAGTGGCTGGGCCGGCGCGGCGAAAGCCGAGGCCGAGGCCGCGAGAAGGCTGAGCGCCGCGAAAGGGGCCAGTCTGATCATCGGGTCAACTCCTGTTTGCATCGCAGGGATGTCCAAGAGCGGTTTAACAAGGCGTAAACAAGACCCTCACAAAGCCGTGCGACGGAAGGGCGCGGGGAGGGGATTAGCCCCCCTTCTCTCTTCGGGGGAGAAGGTCCCGGCAGGGGGATGAGGGCGTTTCGACCGGGTGAGACCTCCGCCGCTCGCCTTGCATAGAGGCACTCGGCCTCTCACGTTTTGTCAGCCTTGAGCTCAATCCCAAACGGACCGTGAGGCGGCCGAGGCGATGTGTTCAGCGCAAGTGGTTCGGGGGCAATGGCGGCTCTTCAGTGAGCAGAGTGATCCTCACCCGTCGGTTCGGCGCGATGTAAGGATTGTCGAGGAAGACCGGCTCGGTGTCGGCGCGCCCCACCACGGAAGCGAAGCGGTCGTTGGGGAACCCCGCATTCGACAGGATCTCGCGGACGGCGAGCGCGCGCCCGGTGGTAAGGCTCCAGGGCTCGGCGCCTGCCGCCGAGCCCGGGCGCGCGGCAGACGTGTGGCCGGTGATCGCCAGGCGGTTGGGCAGGCGGCGCAGAGTGGGCGCGAGCGTCTCCAGCACGCGACGGGTACTCGGGTAGGGTTGGACCGAGCCCTCGGGGAACATTGAGCGGCCGGACTCGTCCATGAGGGCAACATCCAACCCCTCCTTGGTCGGCTCGATCACGATGTTGCGCGACAGATCGGCAATTTCGGGCATGCTCTGGAGCGTCTGCCGGAGGCTGGCTATCGCGCTGTGGCTGGCCTGCTGGCCGGCAACCGAGCGGTTGATCTCGCGGTCGGCGGCGCCAGAGCTGGTCCGGCGCGCCCTGTCCTCCGGCCTGGCGGTCCCCGTCGCCGCCTCGCGTGGCGGCGACGGCTTGCTGCCTGATTTGTCGAGGGCGGTACCCCACAGCATGCCGCCAGAGCCACTGGTGCTGGGGCTCAAAGACCCCGGCGCGAAATACTCCGCCAGGCCTTCCTTCTGCTCCTGCGTCGTCATGCTGATCAGCCACATCAGCAGAAAGAACGCCATCATGGCGGTCACGAAGTCCGCATAGGCGATCTTCCAGGCGCCGCCATGGTGCGCATGCGCGGCCTTCTTGACCTTCTTGACGATGATCGTCTGGGCGGGCTTGGTCATCGGGTCCCTGCTGGAGATTGGGCCGGAGCTAGGCGGCCAGTTTGGCGGTTGCCGCTTCCACTTCGCTGAAGGTCGGGCGAACGTCGCTCATCAGAGCCTTGCGGGCGAATTCGACCGCCATCACCGGCGGCTGGCCGCTGACATGGGCGAGGAGACCCGCCTTGAGCGACAGGAAGTATTTGGCTTCCGCCTCGAAGGTGCTCTTGAGCGACGCCGCCATGGGCGCGAAGAAGCCGTAGGCGACGAAGACGCCGAAGAAGGTGCCGACGAGCGCGCCGCCGATCAGATGTCCAAGCACCTCCGGCGGCTCCTTGATCGCCCCCATCGTCTTGATCACGCCGAGCACGGCGGCGACGATGCCGAGCGCCGGTGTTCCGTCGGCGATCGACTGCATGGCCGAAACGAGACGCTCCTGCTCCTGGTGGTGCGTCTCCAGTTCCTCGTCCATGAGAGCGTCGATCTCGTGGGCGTTGTTGGCGCCAAGCGTCAACATGCGCATGTAGTCGCAGACGAACTCGACCGCATGATGGTTCGCAGCAAACGTCGGGAAGGCATTGAACAGCGTCGATTTGCTCGGATTTTCAATGTGCTCCTCGACCGCGAGCATGCCCTTCTGCCTCACGAGCTTGTACAGTGAATACTGCATCCCCAGCAGTTCGACATAGCATTCCTGCGTGTACTTGGAGCCCTTCAGGATCGTGCCGAGCATGGAAGGCACGGCCTTGAGGACCGGCGGGGGATTGCCGATGATGAAGGCGCCGATCGCTGCACCGAGGATGATGACGAACTCGAACGGCTGCCAAAGGACGAAGAGGTGGCCACCCATGGCCGCGTAACTGCCGAAGACGCAGACGAAGACGATGATTGCGCCGACGATCAGCCGCATGGTTTGCTACCCCCGCACCGCAGCAGCTACAGCCCGCGCGAAGCCACCACCCGTCCGACGAAATGAACGATCAAGGTTAATGGCGAGTTAGGGACATGGCGGGCTTGGGGCGACAAATTGGCCCAGGGGAGGAAATCGGCGCGCAATGACTGGCCCGCAAAGCACTCGGAGCCGCGACCCAACCTTCTCCCGGATGGGAGAAGGTGGCGCGGAGCGCCGGATGAGGGCCTGCCCTACCAATAGAAGGCACAACGGCAGCCGCGGTACCTCAATAATCAGCGGCGGGCCCTCACCCCTACCCCTCTCCCACACGGGAGAGGGGATCCCGCGCCCCTTCCTTCACGCACGCGCCAAACCCCGCCCGCAGGCCTGCCTGCGGGCGCTTCACAATACGGGGCTGGCGGAGCGCCGCGAGGCGCGTCGTGAGATCCGCTTCCGTTGAGCCAGGAAGCGGCGCGGATGGTCCCCATCCGCACGCCCCGTGGCGCTCCGCCTTCGGCGTTTTTCAGTCTTCGGGCCGCGCTTCTGCGAAGCCGGCTGCTGGCCGTGCCGCGATGCCAATGGGCGCCAGTTCCCCTCTTCGGGTCGTCGCTCCCTTCGGCCATCAGGCCGGCCGCTGCAGCCGCTTCATCTAGCGAGCTCCTCGCACAGGGATCTTAGTGTCCCCAGGGCGGTGCCCCGAAGCCTCCCGGGAGCGGGGCGTAACCCCCGCCCGCAGGCGCCGACCCTCACCCAGCCTCTGGCATACCTCCGGACGGCCGCCCCGTATGGGTGATGGGCGAGGGGATCATACGGGAGGTTTTGGCAGCGGGGATAAAACGAGAGGGCTAATTTCTCGGTCAACTTTCCAACGCAGCGAAACTAGGCAGGTACCTATAAAGCGAGGCGAATGCGTTTGCGTCTCTGGCGGGAATGACGCCGTGTTGCAGCTGCTGCCCCTCGGCGACGGGAAGACGGGACTCTAAAAAGCGCATCTCGCGAGGAGTAAGGACCGGTACTGTTAAACGGACGGCCTCGTTGGACGAACGATAGTAAGACAAGCGGGAAAGGTCGCATGATTCAAAAAGAGCATTCTGGCCGGCATCGACAAAGATGCCTCCCAAGGTGGTCATCTTGGCGCCATCTGCATACTCAAACGCGACAAACTGCTTAAATTGAAACCATTGATTTCTAGGGCGTCCAGCATTTCTTGCTGCGAGTTCCGCCTCGATAGTTAGGGAAATCATCGATCTTGCCAGTTTTGCGACCGCCCATCCACGGAGGTCGCTATTGGAAGCGGTGGCTGGGACAGAACCCCTAAAGAAGCGTTCTCGCAAGTCGTCGATACTCTCAACCTCCTGAAAGCTCTCATTGCCCTCGCCGTCTTGAATCTCGTAGACTGGCGGTCCTTCGACTTGTACCGAGATTATGAAGACGGTGCCCGAGTTGGCGCGAGCCGCCACCATGCGACTGTCGGCCAATATCGAACGAGTTAGTCGGTCATCGTAGTCCAGCCAGATAATAGAACGGACTTGCCAGTCGAGCCTAGGCAATTCGGTAGTCGTGCTTGCGAAGCGAAGATCGATGCTCGCGTAGGGCTTGTTGAATTCAAAGCGGGCACGATGTTGAGCTTCCCTTTCAATAGAAACCATATCGTCGAGACCAAGCGAACGATGGAAGTGGGCGAAATCTGAATACCAGAGTGATCCCATACCAACATAGCGGTAGTGCTCGACAGAGCCGAACGGCGTCAATTTTCTTAACGCATCGGACAGCATTCGCCTTTCAGCGTGCTTCCCCGGTCGAAGAGAATAATCAATTGAACGGTAGCTGGGGGTCATTTAAGTATTCTTATCTTGATAAATAAGATCGAAGGTTTGCTCTCCGACCGCTTTTGCTGTTCCAACTCCTAGCTCTGCCATCAAAAATATCAATTGCTCTTCAGGTCGCGAATACGCAATTCGTTTCATTACAGGGCCTGAAAAACGCTCCTTGTCCGGGGCTTTAAAGGCACTTTGATTCACGACTTTGTCTACCTGGACAACATTGGCGGCTGCTAAAGCACGCGCAAGTGGGCCGGATTGACCCTGTTCGGCTTGCTCTGCATCGAGGTCATTTAGGAAGTCGACCACAACTCTCGTGTGATCAATCATCTTACTTAGCGCTCTCTGCCAAATAGGTGAATCTGCATCAACTCCAGTTTTTGTCGTGTTCCATGGCAATGCGTCTGCCGCCGGGCAGTCAAAATATACAACGCCGCGAAAGCGCGCGAACTGATTGTGAAACTTAGGAATATCGGCTTCACTCTCAGAAAGACGTCCCCACCCTGTTTCCTCTGTACGATCCGCAGCAAGAACGACTCTTCCATTGCAGACGACATACCAACCGGCGACTGCAGGAGAAGATACTCCAACACCGGACACGATGCGTATCTGAACGGTTTTGTCGCCTACCACTTCCTCGTAGCTTTCAACTGAAGGCTCGACGGTACCTGTAAGCATGTTTAAATTTGTTGCTGTAAGAGCGTGCCCACCAAGCCGTATCTCCAATCCCTTAGAGATAAACTGACGCTGGTGGAGTTTTATCATATCTCCAAGGGTATTTTGAAACCAGCTAGTGCCAAAACGCGAAGAAACTTCCGGACGCAAACGTCGAACGACAATTATTGTCCCGCGTTCTTGTGCTGGAATATCGATGCTGTCTTCTATCGAAGCAAATTCAAAAGTCCAATCTCGGGATTCTGCTTCCTCCCAACGATCAACGTCGACCTTGACAGACCACCGCTCGCTTGAAGTGGCTGAGTGTATTTCAAACTCTCGCCCGAATTTAAAGAGAGCTCGCTTCATGCCAACGCCAAACTGACCAATTGAAAACGGTGTAGGGCGGGCCACTTTAGGGCGGCCAAAGCGAAATGCGTACTCTCTGGCGGTCGCAATGTCGAAGCCCCCGCAATTATCTTCTATGCGAAACTCTTCTGCAGTGACTGTGATATCAATACGTAGTTCATCATAATCTTTATCTTCGGGGTCGCGAAGCCGTTTCGCCCCATCTATAGAATTGTCTACCAAATCTAGAACTGCCCGTTCCAGAGGTATGTCCCGAATCAGCATGTCTACGAAAAAACTGTTTCGTTGGCATGGCATCGATGTGCTCAACTCCGGCCGGCATCATTCCTCCTAGTGTTTCCACAACCTTAGCGTTTGATGCCGTAATAGTTCAAGCGCCTACCGTGTTAGAGTTTTAGCTATGTACGAAATCGATTCACCCATCGTGGCAGACCTGTTTTGCGGAGCTTCGGGTCTCGGCCTAGGAGCTAGGCTTGCAGGATTTTCGGTCAAGGCTTCGGTCGACTCAGATCGAATCCTGACCAGTTCGCATAGCCTGAATTTTTCCGACGGGAAGCTTGAGCTGGGCGATGTAACCAACCTTAAGGGACCAAACCTGATACGGTTGGCGGGAGGACGCCTTGACGGGATAATCGGAGGGCCTCCCTGCCAGGGTTTTAGTGAAGTAGGAAAGGCAGACCCAAAAGATCCGCGACGCGATCTATTGCGACATTTTTTCCGTGTAGTGGCTGAATCTCGACCGCGTTTTTTTATGATGGAGAATGTCCGCGGCCTAATGTTTGCGAAGAATCGACCTATGCTTGACCAAGCGTTGGAGCAAGTGCCTAGCTTCTACAAGATTATAGGGCCGGTTCGGCTTGATGCCGCTGAGTTTGGGGCGGCGACCAGCCGGCCGCGTGTGTTCGTTCTCGGTTACGACCCTTCAAGTGTCGATAACTTTGACGAAAGCGATGTTTTGGCAGCGCGCCGGCCTGCTACGACCGTGCACGAAGCAATCTCGGACCTCCAATTGGCGGAGTCGGGAGGCGAGGATAGCAATGGCTTTGACGTTTGGCGCTTCAGCGGCGGCCGACAGCAAATCTCAAGTTATGCTGCGCGACTGCGCTCGGCAGATAACGTAACGACCGGGCATCGGCGTACCCCGCACAAAGCGGAAGTCGCAAAGCGCTTCGCCGCTGTACCACAGGGCGGTATGGACAAAGTTGGGCGGCATCCCCGCCTTGCTTGGAGTGGCCAATGCCCGACGCTTCGCGCAGGTACAGGGGCCGACTTGGGGTCCTTTCAAGCTGTGCGCCCCCTGCATCCCGAAGAGCCGCGCGTTATAACGGTGCGCGAGGCGGCTCGATTGCAAGGCTTCCCAGACGGATTTCGTTTCCACCCAACAGTGTGGCATAGCTTCAGGATGATAGGGAACAGCGTATCGCCTGTTGTAGCTGAGGCAATTCTTTCCGTAGTTCGGAAACGGATGGCGAAGCAGACAACGATCGAAGCCGCTGAATAGCACGTTGGACCGTCTGTCACCTGATCGCCGATCCTGGCTTATGTCTCGTGTCGCTAGTAAAAACACGACGCCAGAGATGGTGGTCCGACGGCTTTTGCACGGCTTGGGCTATCGTTATCGTCTGCACACCCGTGATCTGCCAGGTCGCCCCGATCTTGTTTTCAAGTCGAAGAAAAAAGCCATTTTTGTGCATGGTTGTTTCTGGCATCGACATAGCGGATGCCGCAAAGCAACGAATCCAAAAACAAGCATCGAGTTCTGGCAAAAAAAATTCGAAAGGAATGTTCAGCGGGATGCTCAGGTTGTTGAACAACTCCAAACAAACGACTGGCAAGTACTGACTGTATGGCAATGCGAAACAAAAGATCTGCCAACCCTCAAGCTAAAGTTGCAAGCATTCTTAGCTTGACGGTTCATTTCTAACGTAAAATGGTGCGAGGGCATAGTGCGAGCTATTGTGCCTCGCCTCACTCCGCCGCTTCCCTTGCCCCCTTGCCCTTCAGCGGCCGCCGCTCCAGCACCTCCTTGAGGAAGCGCGCGGTGTGGCCCTTGCCGATCCGTACCACATCCTCCGGCGTGCCTTGCGCCACCACCATGCCACCGCCGTCGCCGCCTTCGGGGCCGAGGTCGAGGACCCAGTCGGCGGTCTTGATCACTTCGAGATTGTGCTCGATCACCACCACGGAATTGCCCTGCTCGACCAGCTCGTGCAGCACCTCCATCAGCTTGGCGACGTCGTGGAAGTGCAGGCCGGTGGTCGGCTCGTCGAGGATGTAGAGGGTGCGGCCGGTGGCGCGCTTGCTGAGCTCCTTGGAGAGCTTGACGCGCTGCGCCTCGCCGCCCGAGAGCGTCGTCGCCTGCTGGCCGACCTTGACATAGTCGAGGCCGACGCGGGCGAGCGTCACCATCTTGTCGCGGATCGAGGGCACGGCCTTGAACAGGTCCTTGGCCTCCTCGACCGTCATGTCGAGCACGTCGGCGATCGAGTGGTCGCGGTATTTCACCTCGAGCGTCTCGCGGTCATAGCGCTTGCCCTTGCAGACATCGCAGGTGACGTAGACGTCGGGCAGGAAGTGCATCTCGATCTTGATGACGCCGTCGCCCTGGCAGGCCTCGCAGCGACCCCCTTTGACGTTGAAGCTGAACCTGCCTGCTTGATAGCCGCGCGCCTTGGCCTCGGGCAGGCCGGCGAACCATTCGCGGATCGGCGTGAAGGCGCCGGTATAGGTCGCCGGGTTCGAGCGCGGCGTGCGGCCGATCGGCGACTGGTCGATGTCGATGACCTTGTCGAGATGCTCCATGCCCTCGATGCGGTCATGGCTCGCCGGATGCTCGATCGAGCCGTTGAGCTTGCGCGCGATTGCCTTGTAGAGCGTGTCGATGATCAGCGTCGACTTGCCGCCGCCGGAGACGCCGGTGATGCAGGTGAACAGGCCGAGCGGGATGTCGACCGTGACGTCCTTGAGGTTGTTGCCGCGGGCGCCGACGATCTTCAGGCTCCGGCCCTTCTGCGGCTTGCGGCGCTTGATGGGCACCGGCACGCTCATCTCGCCGGTGAGGTATTTGCCCGTGAGCGAGTTCGGGTCGCTGAGGATGTCTTGCGGCGTGCCCTTGGCGACGATCTCGCCGCCATGGATGCCGGCGCCGGGGCCGACATCGACGACATAGTCGGCGGTGAGGATCGCGTCCTCGTCATGCTCGACCACGATCACGGTGTTGCCGAGGTCGCGCAGGCGGCGCAGCGTGCCGAGCAGGCGCTCATTGTCGCGCTGGTGCAGGCCGATCGAGGGCTCGTCCAGCACATAGAGCACGCCGGTGAGGCCGGAGCCGATCTGGCTGGCGAGGCGGATGCGCTGGCTCTCGCCGCCCGACAGCGTGCGCGAGCCGCGCGCCAGCGTCAGGTATTCGAGGCCGACATCGAGCAGGAAGGTCAGCCGGTCGCGGATCTCTTTCAGGATGCGCGGGGCGATCTCGTTCTGCTTCGCCGACAGGCGCGAGGGCAGGGCGCTGACCCAGGCGAGCGCGTCCTTGACCGAGAGCTGCGAGATCTCGCCGATATGGCGCATGTCGATCTTGACCGCCAGCGCCTCGGGCTTGAGCCGGAAGCCGTTGCAGGCGGCGCAGGGCGTCTCCGACATGAAGCGGCCGATCTCCTCGCGGGCCCAGTCGCTCTCGGTCTCCTTCCAGCGCCGCTCCATATTGGTGATCACGCCCTCGAAGGGCTTCTTCACCTCATAGGCGCGCAGGCCGTCATTATAGGCCATGCGCACGGCCTCGGTGCCGGTGCCGAACAATATGGCGTCGCGCGCGCTCTGCGGCAGCTCCGACCACGGCTTGGTGGTCGAGAAGCCGAAATGCTTGGCGAGCGCATCGAGCGTCTGGCCGTAATAGGGCGAGGTCGACTTGGCCCAGGGCGCGATCGCGCCCTTCTTCAGGGAGAGGCCATGATCGGGAACGATCATCTCCGGATCGATCCGCATCTCGTGGCCGAGGCCGTCGCAGGCCGGGCAGGCGCCGAACGGGTTGTTGAACGAGAACAGCCTGGGCTCGATCTCGGGGATGGTGAAGCCGGAGACCGGACAGGCGAACTTCGAGGAGAAGGTGACGCGGCGGGCCTCGCCGTTCTCCTCCTTCTCGTCGGCATATTCGAAGACGGCGATGCCGTCGGCGAGGTCGAGCGCCTGCTCCAGCGAGTCGGCGAGGCGGGCGCCGAGATCGGGCCGGATGACGATGCGGTCGACCACGACGTCGATGTCGTGCTTGAACTTCTTGTCGAGCGTCGGCGCGTCCGGGATCTCGTAGAACTCGCCATTGACCTTGACGCGCTGGAAGCCGCGCTTCAGCCAGTCGGCCATCTCCTTGCGGAACTCGCCCTTGCGGCCGCGGACGACCGGCGCGAGCAGATAGCCGCGGGTCTTCTCCGGCAGCTCGACCAGCCGGTCGACCATCTGCTGCACGGTCTGGCTCTCGATCGGCAGGCCGGTCGCGGGCGAATAGGGGATGCCGGCGCGGGCCCAGAGCAGGCGCATATAGTCGTGGATCTCGGTGACGGTGCCGACCGTCGAGCGCGGGTTCTTCGAGGTCGTCTTCTGCTCGATCGAGATGGCGGGGGAGAGCCCGTCGATCTGGTCGACATCGGGCTTCTGCATCATCTCGAGGAACTGGCGGGCATAGGCCGAGAGCGACTCGACATAGCGGCGCTGGCCCTCCGCATAGATCGTGTCGAAGGCGAGCGAGGATTTGCCCGAGCCGGAGAGCCCGGTGAACACCACCAGCTTGTCGCGCGGAATCGCGAGGTCGATATTCTTGAGATTGTGCTCGCGCGCGCCGCGCACGGAGATGACGCGGGCGTTCGGATCGGCCGCGCGGTTGCGGTCGAACATGTCTTCCAGCGTCGCGGCCTGTTCGGCGAGCGTGGTCTTGCGAGCCATGGTGGTGTCCGAATTGAGCTAAGCCGTAGAGATAGGGCAATCGCCGGCTCGTGCCAGTGCGGCCGGGCGAGAGGCCGGCATGAGTAGCACGCAGTCGCGGATGTTGCCGCATTGTTCTTGCGGGGTGTGCTGACAGAGATTGTCAGGAGCGTGGCAGGCTACGGAAACGCCGGCGGAGCAGGATGGCGGAGACGAGCATCGCGAGGGCCAGAGCCCCGGACAGGATCAGCGCCGCCGAGGCGCCATAGCGTTCGATCAGCAGCGCATAGCCGAGCGGGGCTGCGGCCGAGAGGAAGAAGCCCGGCGCCAGCAACCGGCCGACATAGGCGCCATAGCTCTTCGGATCGAACAGCATCAGCGGCAGCGTGCCGCGCGTGATCGTCAGCACGCCATTGCCGGCGCCGTAGAAGAAGGCAAAGGCCAGCGCTGCCATGGCGCTGGCACCGCCGAAGAGGCCGACCACGAAGCAGAGCGGCAGCGCCAGGCAGGCGACGAGGTTGAGGTCGAACGGGCTGGTGCGCGCGCCGAATAGCACCTCGCCGAGCCGCGCCAGCGACTGGCCGATGCCGCGCGTCGCGCCGATCCAGACCGCGGCCGCGGCGGGCAGGCCGAGCCCGGCGAGGATGCCGATCATATGGGCGGACATGCCGGCATTGAGGACACCGGCGAAGGTGACGATCAGCGCATAGAGCAGGCCGGCGAAGCGGGTATCGGCCGGGCTGAGCGTGATGACGGGCTTCGCTGCGGCCGCACTGGGCAAAGGCCGTGCCGAGCCTGCCGGCAATGTCAGGTGCAAGGGCAGAGTGAGAAGCGCGAAGCCGGCATAGGCGATCAGCGCCCCGCGCCAGCCGAATTGCTCAGCGAGTGCGTGGCCAAGCGGCCAGAACACGGTCGAGGCGAGGCCGCCGAGCAGGGTGATCTGGGCGATAGGCCGGCGCGCGGCGCTGCCGCCGATCCGGGCCAGCGCCGCGAAGGCGGCGTCGTATAGGGTGAGCCGCATCGCGAGGCCGAGGCAGAGCCAGGCGGCGTAATAGGTCGGAATCGTGTGAGCGTAGGCGAGGCCGAGGCAGCCGGCGGCGGTGAGCAGCGATCCCACGCACATCACGGTGCGGCCGCCATGTCGGTCGATCAGGCGGCCGACCGCGCCCGAGGTCAGCCCCATCACCAGCAGGCCGGCCGAGAGCCCGCCATGGATGATCGCCTGCGACCAGCCGAGTTCGCCCGCGATCCGCTCGCCGAAGGCGCCGACCAGATAATAGGAGACGCCCCAGGAGATGAGCTGCGCCAGCCCGAGGCAGAAGACGGTGCTGCGGGAGATCACCGGGCCGGCTCGGTTGCCCATGGCTGTGGCAGCGTCTCGTCGCCGGGCCCGAGGCTGCGCTGCATCAGCACGGTGTCGACCCAGCGGCCGAACTTGAAGCCTGTCGAGCGCAAGGTGCCGATCGGCTCGAAGCCGAAGCGGCGGTGCAGGCCGATCGAGCCGGCATTGCTGCTATCCCCGATATTGGCGAGCATCTGACGCCACGGTCCGGCCTCGCACCGGCCGATCAGGGCGCCGAGCAAGGTGGAGCCGATCCTGCGACCACCGAACCCGTCGGCGACATAGATCGAGTCCTCGATGGTGTGGCGATAAGCCGGACGGGGGCGATAGGCCGTCGCATAGCTGTAACCGACGATCCGGCCGCCCTGCTCGGCAGCGAGATAGGGCAGACCTAGCCCCAGCACCGCCTGCCGGCGCGCCAGCATCTCCTCGACGCTCGGCGGTGTCTCCTCGAAGCTGGCGAGGCCATGCAGGACATGGTGGGTGTAGATCGCCTGGATCGCGCCCATGTCCGCCTCCTCAGCATCGCGGACGAGGATGGGCGGTGCCGTGTTGCCGGCGGACTCAGAAGTCGGCATCGCAATCGTTCCGGCCCAGCAGGGCCGCCCTTCAATCGTGTCGGCGCGCCCGTTCAGCGCTTCCTGCCGCGTCACGCCGATATCGGCGAGGCGGCGCTCGTCGAGCTCGCGCAGGGCCCGCAATTGCTGATAGCGCGAATGCTGGGAGGTGCCGACATAATCTGCTGCCTCTCGCAACAGCCATCGTCCCGTAGACCAGATCCTGCCCATTGCTCGTGCCTCGCCGCGGCCGGATTCTTCCGAACCGCCAAGGCACCTTGCGCTTTGCCCTTTCATAAATGAAGCTTCTCGAAGTTATACGGAGCATAAGAAATTCTTTGAGATGCGCGATCTTCGCCTCGACCAGCTCGACAGCTTCCGCCAGGTGATCGCGCTCGGCAGCTTCTCGGCTGCGGCCGAGCGGCTTGGCCTGAGCCAGCCGGCGGTCAGCCTGCAGATCCGCGAACTGGAGCGCCGGCTCGGCACGCTGCTGATCGAGCGGGTCGGGCGCCGGGCCCAGCCAACGGCGGCGGGCGTCGAATTGCTCGACCATGCCGGGCGTATCGCGGCTGCTGTGGCGGCGGCGCGCGAAGCCATGGCGCGGCACGCGACCGGGGCGATGGGCCGTGTCCGGATCGGCACCGGGGCGACCGCCTGCATCTTCCTGCTGCCGCCGGTGCTGCGCGAATTGCGCCAGCGCCATCCAACCCTGGAGATCACCGTCAGCACCGGCAACACCTCCGACATCGTCAAGGCGATCGAGGACAACCAGATCGATATCGGCCTGGTCTCGCTGCCTGCCGCCGGCCGCAACCTCGACGTGACGCCGCTGCTGGAGGACGAGTTCGCGGTGATCGCGCCGCCCGGCATGGAGTTGCCGGCGCGATTGACGCCGGAAGCGCTGGCGCGCTTGCCGGTGCTGCTATTCGAGCCGGGCGGCATCACAAGGCGCATCGCCGACGAATGGTTCGCCCGCGCCGGCGTGACACTCAAGCCGGTGATGTCGCTCGGCAGCGTCGAGGCGATCAAGCGGCTGGTCGGCGCCGGTCTCGGCTGCGCCGTGCTGCCCGGCATGGCGGTGCGCGGCGAGAGCGACGGGTTGGTGGTGCGTTCCCTGTCGCCGCGGGTGCATCGCACGCTCGGCCTTGTCCTGCGCAAGGACAAGCCGCTGCATCGCGGCCTGCGCGAGACGCTGAAGGCCTTGCGGGCGCTGGGAACGCTCGGCTGAACCCTGCTGCCTGCTGACAGGTGCGGTCATACGCCCGGTCCATGTCATCCCCGTTCGCGCAGTGCCCATGATTTGCAAGCAGCGCTAAGGTTTTCGCCTGTTGGGCGGAACCTTTCGCCCGCTTTCGCGCTTCGTGGACAGGCCAAATCGTCAGGTGCCACGATCAGGCACAACAGCCAGCGGGGGATCGTCATGATGAAAGCCGTTCTGCGAGGCGCAGCGCTGCTGCTCGGCCTCGGTCTCACCGCTCCCGGTTTTGCCTGCGAGCTCGACCGGCCGCTAAGGGTGGCCGGGCTCGATTATGATTCCGCCGCCTTCCACACTGCCGTCGCCAGCGCCATCGCCGAGAAGGGGTTCGGCTGCAAGGTCGAGCGCGTGCCGGGCGTGATCGCGCCGCTGGTCACCGGTCTCGGCCGCGGCGATGTCGACATCGTCATGGAGATCTGGCTGGCGAACCCGGTCGAGGCCTGGGTCAAGGAGGCGGCCGCCGGCAAGGTCGAGCCGCTGGGCACGACCTTCCCGGATGCGAATGAGGGCTGGTTCGTGCCGCGCTATCTCGTCTCCGGTCCCGACGCCAAGGCGCCCGAGCTGAAATCGGTGCAGGACCTCAAGCGCTATAAGGAGCTGTTCACCGACCCGGACGAGCCCGGCAAGGGGCGCTTCTACAATTGCGTTGCCGGCTGGGTCTGCGAGGGCATCAACAGCAAGAAGCTCGTCGCCTATGGGCTGGCCGGGGATTTCACCAACCTTCGCGGTGGCTCCGGCGAGGCGATCGTCGCCGCCGTCGAATCCGCCCTCAAGCGCAAGCGGCCGGTCGTGTTCTATTATTGGGGGCCGAGCTGGCTGCTGGGGGCCTATGATCTGGTCAAGCTCGACGAGCCGCCCTTCGATCAGGCGATCTGGAACGAACTCAAGGCGAGCGATGCGCCCAAGCGCGCCAGCGCCTATCCGGTCAGCCGCGTCGTCATCGGTGCCAATGTCGAGCTGGCGAAGAAGGCGCCGCAGCTCGCCAGCTTCTTCAAGAAATACACCACGACGAGCGAGCTGACCTCGAGAATGCTCGCCGAGGCGCGTGAGAAGGGCCAGTCGCCCGAGCAGCAGGCGCTCGTCTTCCTCAAGACGCAGCCGGATGTCTGGAAGGCGTGGCTGCCGGCCGATGTCGCCAACAAGGTCGCGTCCGGCCTGTGACACCGGACTGGCTGCCGAATCTCGGCAAGGCGCTGCAAAGGCTGGTCAACCAGGCGGTCAATGCCGTCGTCACCGGCTATGGCAACGATCTCGACGGTTTCAGCCGGCTGCTGACAGCGCCCGTGCGTGGCGTCGAGACGGTTCTGCTTCTCGTGCCCATGCCGGCTTTCGCCCTGACCGTCGCTGTGGCGGCGTGGTTTGCGCGGCGTAGCTTCGGCTTTGCGCTCGCGATGGCGATCCTGCCGGTGGTGCTTGCTGGTCTCGGCGTGTGGACCGAGGCGATGCAGACGCTCGCGCTCGTCATCGTCGCCGTGCTGATGGTCGTCATTCTCGGCCTGCCGCTCGGCGTTGCCGCGGCGCGCCTGCCGCGCCTGGGGCGGGCGCTCGCACCGGTCTACGACCTGATGCAGACCATTCCGAACTTCGTCTACCTGATCCCGGTAGCGATGCTGCTCGGGTTGGGGCGGGCGCCGGCGCTGCTCGCAACCCTTATCTACGCGCTGCCGCCCTTCGCGCGGCTGACCGAGCTCGGCCTGCGCGGCATCGATATCGGCATGACCCACGCTGCCCGAGCGCTTGGGCTCGGGCCGTGGCAGACGCTCTGGCTCATCGAATTGCCCTTGGCGCGGCCGGTCATCCTGCAGGGCCTCAACCAGGCGATCATGCTCTCGCTCGCCATGGTCGTGGTCGCCTCGATGATCGGCGCGAAAGGGCTGGGCGAGGTCGTGCTCCTCGGCCTGCAGCGCGCCGATCCGGGCCTCGGCTTCGTCGGCGGCCTCGCAGTCGTGGCGCTGGCGATCCTGCTCGACCGCATGGCACAGGCGATCTTTCGGCAGCGCCGGCCACCAGCGTGAGTGGGTGCTGCTGACGGATTCAGTCAGGACGATCGATTGCGCCTTGTCCATCGCTTGGGCAGGGTGCCGCCCGAAATCGGAGAAGGCGCTACCATGTACGGGTTGATTGGGAAGATGCGGGCCAAGCCCGGCGAGCGCGAGGCGCTGATCGGCTATATCCTCGAGAGCAGCGACACCATGCCCGGCTGCCTGAGCTATGTCGTCGCCCGCGATCCCGATGACGCCGATGCGATCTGGGTGACCGAGGTCTGGGACAGGGAAGAGAGCCACAAGGCCTCGCTCGCCCTGCCGGCGGTGCAGGCGGCGATCGCCAAGGCCAGGCCGATCATCGCCGGTTTTGACAGCCATGTGATCACCGAGCCGGTCGGAGGGTTCGGTCTGGCAAAGGGCTGAGGGCCGCGGACGCGGCTTCCGCTCGCCGGCCGCACGGTCTAAGACCCTCGCGACCGAGCCGCGAGCCTGCCATGACCCAATCCGCCCTGAGCAAACTCACCATCCTGCCGACGACGGCGGCGCTGACCGGCCGTGTCATGCCGCCCGGCTCGAAATCGATCACCAACCGGGCACTGCTGGTCGCGGCGCTGGCGAAAGGCACCAGCCGGCTCAGCGGCGCGCTGAAGAGCGACGACACCCGCTATATGGCGCAGGCGCTGCGCGACATGGGCGTCACGATCGACGAGCCGGATGCGACCAGCTTCGTCGTCACCAGCGACGGACGATTGCGGGCGCCGGCCAAGCCGCTCTTCCTCGGCAACGCCGGCACGGCGACCCGCTTCCTGACCGCGGCGGCGGCGCTGGTCGACGGCATGGTCGTCGTCGATGGCGACGAGCATATGCGCAAGCGGCCGATTCTGCCGCTGGTCGAGGCGCTCACGCGATTGGGCGTCGCGATCACTGCGCCGAGCGGCTGCCCGCCGGTCACGATCCGGGGGCAGGGCGGTTTCGAGGGCGGACTGGTCGAGGTCGATGGCGGGCTCTCCAGCCAGTATGTCTCGGCACTGCTGATGGCCGGCGCCTGTGCGCGCAACCCCGTCGATGTCGTGCTGACTGGCCAGGAGATCGGCGCGCGCGGCTATGTCGACCTGACTTTGGCGACGATGCGTGCCTTCGGCGCCGAGGTCTCCGAGCCGGAGAGCGGCGGCTGGCGGATCGCGCCGACCGGCTATGTCGCGACCGACTACCTGATCGAGCCGGACGCCTCGGCCGCGACCTATCTCTGGGCGGCGGAGGTGTTGACCGGCGGCGCGATCGATCTCGGCGTGCCGGCCGGAGCCTTCACCCAGCCCGACGCCAAGGCGCATGAATTGATCGCCGCCTTCCCCAACCTGCCGGCCGAGATCGACGGCTCGCAGATGCAGGATGCGGTGCCGACGCTCGCCGTGCTTGCCGCCTTCAACCGGACGCCGGTGCGCTTCACCGGCATCGCCAATCTGCGGGTCAAGGAATGCGATCGCGTCGCGGCGCTGGCGCAGGGCCTGTCGCGGATCCGCGAGGGCCTCGGCGTGGAGGAGGGCGACGATCTCCTTGTCGCCTCGGATCCGGC
Source organism: Bosea sp. Tri-49 (assembly GCF_003952665.1). Lineage (NCBI taxonomy): Bacteria > Pseudomonadati > Pseudomonadota > Alphaproteobacteria > Hyphomicrobiales > Alloboseaceae > Allobosea > Allobosea sp. Tri-49. The sequence goes on along the minus strand of NZ_CP017946.1, from coordinate 1,953,786 downwards.
GCTGGCCGGTCAGACGCTTCCGGCCGAGATCGACACCTTCGCCGATCACCGCATCGCCATGAGCTTCGCGCTGGCGGGGCTGAAGATCGGCGGCATCACCATCCTCGACCCCGCTTGCGTCGCCAAGACCTATCCGGATTACTGGCGCGCGCTCGGCTCGCTCGGCGTGCGCTTCGAGGGTGAGGTGCCGTAGGGCCCGACAAAACGAAACGCCGGGATCCATCGATAATGGATCCCGGCGCACGCCGCTCTCGCGGCTTGTCCGGAATGAGACCCGATCCGATCGGGCGCCGAGCCTAGAATGGGATATCGTCGTCGAGATGGCTCGACGAACGCGAGCCGCCGCTGCTGCCGCCACCGCTCGCCATCGCCGGCTGGCGCGAGCCGCCGCCGACCGGGCTCGACCGGCCGAAGGAGCTGCCGCCGCCCGACGAGCCTTCGTCGCCATAGCCGCCACCGCCGCTGCTGCCGCCACCGAACTCGTCGCCGCCCTGACCGCGGCTGTCGAGGATGGTGAGTTCGCCGCGAAAGCGCTGCAGCACGATCTCGGTGGTGTACTTCTCGACGCCCTGCTGATCCTGCCATTTGCGGGTCTGCAGCTGGCCCTCGATGTAAATCTTCGAGCCCTTCTTCAGATACTGCTCGGCGACCTTGGCGAGGTTCTCGTTGAAGATCACCACGGAGTGCCACTCGGTGCGCTCCTTGCGCTCGCCCGACTGCTTGTCGCGCCAGGTTTCCGAGGTGGCGATCCTGAGATTGACCACCGGCTCGCCGCTACCGAGGCGCCGCACCTCGGGGTCGCGCCCGAGATTGCCGACCAGAATGACCTTGTTGACGCTACCAGCCATGACAGGCTCCGTTTCCTGCGCACTTCATCACAAACCCGGCCGATCGACCGGAGCCGGACCCTAGCCGGCCATGCGGGCACTATCAACGATGTTCCTGTTTTGTTCAAGCGACTTTCCGAGGCTTGTCCCCGACAAAAAATTCGAGCTTTCCGAGGACCGGTGAAACGGACCAGGACGACCGGCAAACGGCAGGACTGCGAGTAAGGCGGCGCCATCGGCGCCGCAGCCCTCAGTAGCCGAATTGCTCGCGCAGGATGCGCTCGTCCAGGCTGTGGCCAGGGTCGTGCATCATGACGAGGTCTAGCGAGCGGTCGATCGCGATCGAGACCGAGATGACGTTGTCGATCTGGGTGTGGTCGGCGACGGCGCTGACCGGGCGCTTCTCCGCCTCCAGCACGGCGATCGTCACTTTGGCATGATCGGGCAGGAGCGCTCCGCGCCAGCGCCGCGGCCGGAAGGGTGAGAGCGGTGTGAGCGCCAGCAGCGGCGCATCGAGCGGCAGGATCGGGCCGTTGGCCGAGAGGTTGTAGGCGGTCGAGCCGGCTGGGGTCGCAACCAGCACGCCGTCGGCGAAGAGCTCGGAGAGGCGCACCTGGCCGTCGACCGAGATCCGCAGCTTCGCGGCCTGGTAGGACCGGCGGAACAGAGAGACCTCGTTGATCGCGCGCGCCTCGACGCGCTTGCCGTTGCAGTCGACCGCCGTCATCGCCAGCGGGTGGACGACGCTGCGCTGCGCCGCCTCGAGCCGCTGGCGCAGGCCGCGCTCGCGGAACTCGTTCATCAGGAAGCCGACCGAGCCGCGGTTCATGCCGTAGATCGGCTTGGCCGTGCCCATGAAGCGATGCAGCGTCTGCAGCATCAGCCCGTCGCCGCCGAGCGCGACGACGACCTCGGCCTCAGCCGGATTGGCGTCGCCATAGCGTTCGACCAGCTTGGCGCGCGCGGCCTGGGCCTCGGCGGTGTCGCTGGCGACGAAGGAGATGGCGGTGAAGCGCTCGGTCATCGCGGGTATCCGGCAGGCATGGTGCTAGAGCAGGATGCGAAAAAGTGGGAACCGGTTTTTCGCTGTGATCCTGCTCTAACTCTTTGATGAGAGGCGGATTCAGATTTCAGATGGAACCGCTTTGCGGCTCCATCTGAAATCATCCGGCTCTAGCGGTCTAGCACGCCGGCGGGGCCGATCGCGAGCCGGCCGGTCAAAAAGAAAGGCCGAGGCGCATGCCCCGGCCTTTCTCCAGCGGATGCGCGAGGGTCTCAGATCGCGCTGCTCCACTGCAACGGCACGAGCTCGAAGCCGTTGCCCGCCTTGGCGATATGGCCGGTAGCGGGGAAGGGGGCGTGGTAGAAGGCGACCTGCATCTTGTCGGCCACGGCCATGTCGAGCAGCTTGCGGCGGGTGGCGGCCGCCTGCGGCCCGTCCATGTCGAACACCGCCGACCAGTCGGGATTGCGCACGAACAGGGCCGGGTGGTTGGTGGTGTCCGACATCACCATCAGCTTGCCGTTGCCGGAGGAGACGGCATAGACGGTGTGCCCCGGCGTATGGCCCGGAGCTGCGATCGCGGTCACGCCCGGCAGGATCTCCTTGCCGGCCTCGTATTGCTTCACATCCTTGGCGACGGGGCCGAAGACGCGGCGCACGCCGTTGAATGCGCCTTTCATTGCCTCGGGGGCGGCGTTCATCTTGGCGTCGTCCATCCAGAACGCCCATTCGGCCGCCGGTACCATCACCTCGGCGTTCGGGAACACGGCAGTGCCGTCCTTGAGCCGGAAGCCGTTGATGTGGTCGCCGTGGAAATGGCTGAAGACCACGGTCGAGACGTTCTTGGGGTCGAGCCCGGCGGCCTGGAAGTTCTTCATCCAGGCGCCCGAGGTCGGCGCGCCGGAATCGCCGTTGCCGGTGTCGATCAGGACGAGCTTGTCGCCGATCTGCAGCGCCAGCGTGGTGAAGCTGATCGAGAGCGCGTCGGCCGGCAGATAGGCCTGCTCCATCGCCTTCTTGACGTCGGCGAGCTCGGCATTGCGGACGAAGCCTTCGAGCGGGCGCTTGGCGAAGCCGTCATTCAGGGCGGTGACGGTGATGTCGCCGACCTTGTAGCGGTAGAAACCCGGGTTCTGGTTCACGGAAGCTCCTTGCGCGTGGGCCGGCGCGATGCCAGCGGGCAGGTCGAGCGCGGCTGCGGTGGCGAGCACGCCGGCTCCCGCCATCACGGTGCGGCGCGAGGGTTCGAAACGGGCCATGATCAGGCTCCAACAACGAGAAGAGCATGACCTCCCCCGGATGGCGCCCCGCCAGCCGGCATCATGCCCTGGGCTTTCGGCTCCGCCCGAGCGTCAAACTAGCTGTCGCAACAACGCCTTCAACCGTCGTGTGGTTGCCTTGGGTCAACTTTCCGTGAGGCGCCACCGCCGCTAGGGCTTTATCGAGGCAGGTTGAATCAGTTTGTCCGGCAAATCGGCTTCGCCGTTGAAGTCGCGGGCATTCTACTCGTCGCCCTGTGCCGAGGATTGCTCGGACCGCCCCCTGGCGAAGGCCTTGAGCAGCGCAGCGCAGAGCGCGAGCGAGGCGAGCGCGCCCTGGCCCGAGCAGCCGGCGACCAGCGCCTCATAGGTCTGCTGCTCGGTCGCGACCGATTGCAGGCTCCAGTTCCAGTCCGGCGCCTTCTCACGGATGACGTTGACCGCGACGTCGATCTCGGCGCTGATCTTGCCGATCGCCTTCCAGAGCGAGCCCTGCTGGTAGATGCCGCCGGGCGGCGTGCGCGGGGCGAGCAAGGTGGTCGGCTTGCGGCGTACGGTGAAGCCGAGCGCCTCGTAGATGTCGGCGTCGAGATTGCGGTCGGGGCGGCCGGTGCGCTCGCAACGTTGCGCGAGGGCGAGAAGTTGGTCGCGCTGGTCAGCAGAAGTCATCGCTCGGCAGGCTCCGATCGTCTCCGTCGCGGCGGCATGCCTCAGCAAGCGACAGGCCACAGGGATCAGGATGGTGCCGGCGGAGAGGATCGAACTCCCGACCTTCGGTTTACAAAACCGCTGCACTACCGCTGTGCTACGCCGGCCCTTGCGCTGCGGTATCAGGCCGCTGCGGCGAGGGCAAGATCAGCGGGCTACAGACGAAGCGGGGTCGACCTGGCAAGCGCGTCGATGGTCACGGTATTTTTATCACACAGTTCCTGTTTACTCGCATGTGAATGGCTGTTCATTGCCGCCCGCGCAAGACCGCGTAGCGTGTTGCGCTGGGCGGGGACCCATAGTGCCAGGATCAGACAATTCGAAACCTGCGCAGATTGCGCAGGCCTTTGCGTCGCCGTTAGCTCGGCTGCCGTTTGCGATTTCGCGAGTCGCTGGCGCGGTCGCGGCTGGCATAGCTTTGCTCGCAGCCGCGCCGCTGGCGCGCGCCCAGTCGGTCACCGGCACCGGCGAGCTGTCTCCCGCCATCCCGGCGCCGCCGCTCACCAACTGGGATCTGGGCGGGGTCGATCTCACGATCGGCGACACCGCCACCGGCACCCTGACCATCGCGGCCGGCGGCGCCGTTTCCAATATCCGGGACGGCTATATCGGCAACCAGGCGGGCAGCAGCGGCGCGTTGACGGTGACCGGCGCCGGCTCGACCTGGAACAACCATCCAGGCAATATCTATCTCGGACATCGCGGCACAGGCACGTTGACGATCGAGAATGAGGGCGCCGTCTCGACGGGCGTCCTTGAAATCGGTTATCGTGCCGGCAGTACCGGCACGGTGACGGTGACCGGCGCTGGCACCAGCCTGGCCGCGTTCTACATCTATGTCGGGAATGCAGGCACCGGCTCATTGACCATCGCGGATGGCGCCACGGTCTCCGGTGGCGGGGGCAGCGTCGGCGTTATCGGTGGTGGCATCGGCAGCAATGGCACGGCGACGGTGACCGGCGCGGGCTCGCGCTGGACCGGTGTCAGCAACCTCAGGGTCGGCACCGGCGGCACCGGCACGCTGCGGGTCGAAAATGGTGGCATCGTCGAGAGCGCCGACGGCGGGATCGGCACGAGTACCGACGGCAACGGCACGGTGACGGTGACCGGCACGGGCTCGCGCTGGACCATGTCCTCTGCCGTCATCATAGGCGATGCGGGCACCGGCAGCCTGATCATCGAGAATGGCGGCGCAGTCTCCAGCGGCGCATTCTCCAGTCGATCGGGCACGATCGGCTTCAGCGCCGGCGGCAGCGGCAGCGTGACGGTGACCGGTACCGGCTCGAGCTGGACCCTGTCCCGTGATCTTTTCGTGGGCCGGCAGGGCACCGGAAGTTTGACCGTCGCGAATGGCGGCACGGTTTCCAACCGTGCAGGCGTGATCGGCGAGTTGGCTGGCGGCAGCGGCACGGTGACAGTGACCGGCTCCGGCTCGACCTGGACCAATAGCGGCGAGCTGACCGTCGGCAACTCAGGCACCGGCACGCTGACGATCGAGGCTGGCGGCACGGTCTCGAACACCGTTGGCTATGTCGGCTACAATTCCGGCAGCACCGGCGCGGTGACGGTGAGCGGCGCCGGCTCGACCTGGACCAATACCGGTGATCTTTTTGTCGGCTATCTGGGCACCGGCACGCTGACCATCGAGAACGGCGGCTCGGTCTCGAGCAGCATGCTCTATGTCGGTACAAACGCCGGTGGCACCGGCACGGTGACGGTGACTGGCGTCGGTTCGAACTGGAGCGGCGATCTCGTCGTCGGCAACGCGGGAACCGGCACGCTGAATGTCGAGAACGGCGGCGCGGTCTCTGCCTCCCTGCTCTATGTCGGTAACGGCGGCACCGGCACGGTGATAGTGACCGGCGCGGGCTCGACCTTGAGCACGAGCGCCGACTTCACTGTCGGCTCTGGCGGCACCGGCACGGTGACCGTCTCGAATGGCGGCACGGTATCGACCACCAATGGCAATCTCGGCAGAACCCAGTCCGGCACCGGCACGGTGACAGTGACGGGCGCCGGCTCGACCTGGACCAATAGCGGCGAGCTGACCGTCGGCAATTCAGGCACCGGCACGCTGACCGTCTCGAATGGCGGCACGGTCTCGAGCGTCACTGGTCATGTCGGCTACAACGCCGGCTCCACCGGCACGGTGACGGTGAGCGGCGCCGGCTCGACCTGGACCAATAACAGCGTGCTTCGTGTCGGCCGTGCCGGCACCGGGACTCTGACGATCGAGGCTGGCGCCACGGTCTTGAACACCACTGGCTATCTCGGCGCGAACGCTGGCAGCAGCGGCACGGTGACGGTGACGGGCGCCGGCTCGATCTGGACCAATTTCAGCGACCTCAATGTCGGTTTCGCAGGCAGTGGGACGCTGACCATCGCAGCCGGCGGCAAGGTTCTGAACACCGGCGGCTATGTCGGCCAGTCTTCTGGCAGCACCGGCACGGTGACGGTGACTGGCGCCGGCTCGACCTGGACCAATAGCGGCGTGCTCCGAGTTGGCTTTAACGGCACCGGCACGCTGACGATCGAGGCTGGCGGCAAGGTCTCGAATACCCTTGGCCTTATCGGCGCCAATTCTGGCAGCGGCACGGTGACGGTGAACGGCGCCGGCTCGACCTGGAGCAACAGCGGCCAGCTCCATGTCGGCGTTTCCGGCACCGGTACGCTGACGGTCGAGAATGGCGGCAATGTCACCAGCACCGACGGTGTGATCGGCTCCAACTCCGGCAGCACGGGCACTGCGACGGTGACCGGTGCCGGCTCGACCTGGACCAACAACGCCGAGCTCCATGTCGGCACCTCCGGCACCGGTACGCTGACGATCGCGGATGGCGGCACGGTCACGGGCACCATGCTCTTTGTCGGCACAAACACCGGGGGCACCGGCACGGTGACGGTGACTGGCGCCGGCTCGCGCTGGAGCAATGCCGACGTGCTCCATGTCGGCTTTTCCGGCACCGGTACGCTGACGGTCGAGAATGGCGGCAAGGTCAGCGCGCTGACGACGACGCTGGCAACCCACTCAGGCTCCAGCGGCACGCTCAACTTGCTCGGCAACGCCGTGAACGGCCGCGGCGTGCTCGAGACCGGCCAGGTGATCAAGGGCGCCGGAACGGCGACGCTCAATCTCGACGGCGGCACCCTGCGCGCCACTGCCAATCAATCCGACTATCTCTTCGGTTTCACCGCGCTGACGCTCGGCGCGAACGGCGCCGTCTTCGACAGCAACGGCTACGATATCGGCGTCTCGACTAGTTTCGACGGCAGGGGCGGCCTGACCAAGCAGGGCGCCGGGACGCTGACGCTGACCGGCACGAACACCTACACCGGCGGGACGATCATTTCGGGCGGCAAGCTCTCGATCTCGTCCGACCTCAATCTCGGCGCAGGCGGCGGCGCGTTGACGCTGGCGGGCGGCACCTTGCTGGTCACCCAGGGCTTCGCCACCGGGCGCGCGGTCGTGCTGTCGGGCAGCGGCGGCACGATCGAGGTTGCAGCCTCACAATCGTTCCTTCTCGGCTGGACCGTCTCTGGCACGGGCGCACTGACGAAAACCGGCACCGGCACGCTGACGCTGACCGGAACGAACACCTATTCGGGTGCGACCAGAATCGAAGCCGGCAAGCTTTGGATCTCCGGTTCCAACGCCATGTCGGTGGCGTCCGACTACACGGTCGCGGCCGGCGCGCTGCTCGATGTCAACGATGCCCTCGGCACGGTCACGGCCGGTTCGATCGCCGGTGCCGGCCAGCTCCGGATCGGGCTCCTCTCAACCCTGGAGACGGGCGCGACCAACGCCTCGACCACCTTCAGCGGCATGATCTACGACGCCGGCAGCATCAGGAAGGTCGGCACTGGCACGCTGACGCTGACCGAGGAGAACACCTATAGCGGCGGCACCACGATCGCGGGCGGCGCGATCAGTATCTCGAAGGAGAGCAATCTCGGCAATACTTCGGGCGCGCTGACGCTGGATGGCGGCGTGCTGCAGGTGACCGGCACGACGCTGAACGAGCTGACACGCGCGATCGTCTTCGGCAGCAATGGCGGCGGCTTCGATATCGTCGAGGCCGGCAATACGTTCAGCCTGAACCAGTCGCTTGCCGGCACGGGCGCGTTCTCGAAGGCCGGCGCCGGCACGCTCGTGTTCAAGGGCAGCAGCAGCTATTCCGGCGCGACCACGGTCTCGGGCGGCACCTTGCGGGCCGGCGTCGCCGGGGCGTTCTCGTCGAGCTCGGCGTTCACGGTGGCGAGCGGCGCGCGGCTCGACCTCGCCGGCTTCAATCAGAGCATCGGCTCGCTCGCCGGCGCCGGCACGGTCACGCTGGGCAGCGGCACGTTGACGGCCGGCTCCGACAACAGCTCGACCAGCTTCTCGGGATCGATCACCGGCACGGGCGGGGTCACCAAGACCGGCACCGGCACGCTGACCCTGACCGGTGCGAACACCTATAATGGCGCGACCAAGGTCTCGGGCGGCAAGCTCGTCGTGAACGGCTCGCTGGCGAGCAGCGTCACACTCGACGGCGGCTCGCTCGGCGGCTCGGGCACGATCGGCGGGGTGAGCGTCGCGAGCGGCGGCACCGTCGCTCCGGGCAACTCGATCGGCACGCTGACCGTCTCCGGCAATGTCGCCTTCGCGACGGGCTCGACCTATCAGGTCGAGATCAACGCCGCTGGCCAGAGCGACCGGATCGTGGCGACGGGGATCGCGACGCTGTCCGGCGGCACGGTCCAGGTCCTGGCCGACGCCGGCAACTATGCGGCGGCGACGAGCTACACTATCCTGACCGCCACGGGCGGGGTCAGCGGCCGGTTCAGCACAGTCACCTCGAACCTCGCCTTCCTGACGCCGTCGCTGGGCTATGACAGCCGCAACGTCACCCTGACCATGACGCGCAACGATACCGGCTTCGGCCCGGGCGATGGCGGCAGTTCCGGTGGTGGCAGCGGTGGCACGAGCGGCGGCGGCGACACGAACACCGGTGGTGGCGGCACGTCCGATGGTGGGAGCTCGGGCGGCGGCGGAACCTCAGGCGGGTCGCAGCGCCCCTATGTCGCGGCAACCCGCAACCAGGGCTTCATCGCAGTGGCGGCCGAGCGGCTCGGCGTCGGCAATCCGGTCTACGACGCGCTGCTCTCTAGCACGGTGGCCGAGGCCCGCGCCGGCTTTGATCTGCTCTCGGGCGAAGCGCATGCGCAGGCCGTCAGCGTCATGATCGACGAGAGCCGGCTGGTGCGCGACACCATCCTCAGCCGCCTGCGCGGGCCGCTGCTGACGCAACAGGGCGGCCAGGTCGCGGCCGCCTTCAGCGCCGACCTGCCCGGCCGCAAGGGCGCGGTGCTGATGGCCGCTCCGGTCCCGCAGCCGCGCTATGCCCTCTGGGGCGAGGCCTTTGGCAGCGCCGGCAACAGCGACGCCGACGGCAATGCCGCGAGCCTGTCCCGCCGCAGCGGTGGGGCGCTGCTCGGCGCCGATGTGATGCTCTACGACACTCCCGGCTCGTCGCTCAGGGTCGGCGTCGCCGGTGGCTACAGCCAGTCGCGCTTCGACCTCGATGCCCGCTTCTCCACCGGCAAGCTCGAGAGCGGCCATGCCGCGCTCTATGCCGGCGCCCGCTTCGGCAATCTGCGTCTGGATGCGGGCCTGGCCTATAGCTGGAGCGAGAGCGACATCCGCCGCCAGGTTCAGATCCGTGGCTTCGGCGACAGCCTGCGGCTGCAGCGCCCGGGCGCGGTGGCGCAAGGTTTTGCCGAACTCGGCTATGGCTTCGCCTTCAATGGTTTCGCGCTCGAACCCTTCGCCCAGCTCGCCTTGATCCGGGTCAGCACCGACGCCGGCACCGAGCAGGGCGGCGCCGCGGCGCTGCGCGTCCTCTCCAGCGACCAGACCCTCGGCTTCACCACGCTCGGCCTGCGCGCCGAGGCGCAGCTCGGGACGATGCCGCTCTTCGCCCGCGCCATGCTCGGCTGGCGCCACGGCTTTGGCGAGCTCACCCCGCAGGCAAAGACCGCCTTCGCCCTCGGCACCACCCCGGCCCGCGTGTTCGCGGCTCAAATCGATCGCGAGGCGCTCGTCGCCGAAGCCGGGCTCGACTGGCGCATCTCGCAGGCGACCGCGCTCGGCCTGACCTACTCCGCCGCCATCGGCGAACGCTCGCGCGATCACGCCCTCAAGGGCAGGGTCGAGATGCGCTTCTGAGGGGGAGGGCGAGCTTATCAGGCATGGCGGCATTCATCTGCCCGTAACCATCTAAGTCGATGCTTTTGCAAAAGCCTTGCCTGAGATGTGCCCATGCTGAGCCGCCGTTCCTTTACCATATCCTCCCTCTCGCTCCTCGCTCCAGGCCTCGCCGGCTGCGGCAGCGGAAGCATAGTGGCGCTGCCGGACATCGCTGCGCCGAGCGGGCGCAGCCTGACCCGCACCCTGGCGCGTCCGAACTATGCGCAGGTCTACATCGAGTATCCGGGCGAGCGCTTTCCGGTCCCTCCGATCGATTATCAGAGCATCGAGCCGCGCTATCTGCGCCAGACGGTCGAGTTCCGCGGCGCCGAGCCGCCGGGCTCCATCGTCGTCGATCCCGGTTCCTATCACCTCTATTTCGTCGAAGCGCAGGGGGTCGCGACCCGCTATGGCGTCGGCGTCGGTCGCGAGGGCTTCGGTTGGACGGGGGTGGCGAAGATCAACATGAAGCGCGACTGGCCCGACTGGGTGCCGCCGCAGGAAATGATCGAGCGCGATCCGCAGATCAGGGCCCAGCTTGAGCCGACGCCGCGCGGCCCCGGCGTGCGCGGCGGGCCGAAGAGTCCGCTCGGCGCCCGCACCCTCTATCTCTTCGGCGAGGGCCGCGATCTCGGCTACCGCATCCACGGCACGACCGAGCCCTACACGGTCGGCACCAACGTCTCCTCGGGCTGTATCCGGATGATCAACCAGGACATCATCCACCTCTACGCCCGCGTCGCGCTGGGAACGCCGGTCACCGTGCTGCCGGTGTGAGGCTCACCGCCAAGGGGGCGCGGGCGGAAGCTATGAGAGAAAAGGCAGCTGGGCTCAGGCCGCCGAGGCGATCCTGATCGGTTCCGCGATCTCTATACGGTTGCGCCCGAGCAGCTTCGCCTTGTAGAGGGCGCGATCGGCTGCCGCGAGGAGCTCCGCCAGATCGGTCTCGCCAGCACGGGCCGTAGCAAGGCCGACGCTGACCGTGGCTGCAATAGCGAGGCCGTCGCTATGTGCCGCGGCTTCTGCAAAGTGCCGGGCTATGCCTTCGCCGACCGTGCGGGCTTCCTCTGCGCCCAAGCCTGGCAGCAGGATCGCGAACTCCTCGCCGCCGAGCCGTGCGCTCATGGCGGCGGGACCAGCGGCCTCGCGGGCGATGCTCGCGAAGAGTTTCAGGACGCTGTCTCCCGCGTCGTGCCCGTAAGTGTCGTTGATAGCCTTGAAGTGATCGAGATCGAAGGCGAGCAGCGCGTACGAGATCTCCTCGCCCTTGCGATTCAGACGCTCGGAGCCAAGCTCGAAGAAGCCTTGGCGATTATGGAGGCCGGTCAGGAAGTCGGTGCGCGCGCTCGCCAGGAGCCGCGCTCGATCCTCCTCGCGCACCAGGGCGATCAGGGACATCGACATTGCCACCGTGAACAGCACGGCCTCGTACATCGTCATCTTGGCGACGATGGGCGGCACGTCGTCGCCGTACAATGACGTGATGACCGGTACCACGAATGTCCGGGCGCTGTAGAAAATGCTGTGACAGACGAAGACGGCGATCGCGATCGGGCGGGAGCGCAGCCCGCTGGCAGTGCGGCTGCGAAACAGGGCAAGGGCGGTCAGGGCGCAGACGATCGCGATCGGAAGCGCGCTCACATAATTCCAGAAGGCGCTGCCCAGGCCGGTGCCCGCGACGAACCAGGCGGCACCAATGGCGGCGAGGAAACCCGCGACGAGTGCTGGGCGCAACGTCTTGCCGTCCAGAGCCAAAGTTCCCTGCAGGACCAGTGTGTAGCCGAACACCATGACGACATTGGTGAGGGCGGGGCCGGCGACGCCCGGAAGCAGCGTCCGATTCATGGCGACGATGCAGCCCAACGCGAAAACGCCGTAGGCCGTGGCCCAGATGCCGAGCTCCCGGGATCGCTGCACCTGGGCTGCCCGCTCCCAAAGCGTCATGGCGGCCGCAACAAGCAGCGTTCCGAGCGTCAGGTACCAGAGGGTTGCAAGGTCCATCGCGGTCGTCGTCAGCGATGCCTGCGTCTGGTTCCAGGCATGATCAAGCCTCCCAGCTCGTCCGACATGTTAGCCTGTTTGACCCAAACGGGTTAATGTCAGCTTGTGCCGATGCGCGGCCACGCCTTTTACCAACAGAAAAGCCCCGCCCTTTCGGGCGGGGCTCGTAGGATCGGCGATTCGATCTGGTCTGAACGATCAGCCGCCGTCGTGGGTGAGGATGTCGCGATCCTTGGTCTCGGGCACGAAGAGCATGCCGATGACGAAGGTCATCATCGCGATCACGATCGGGTACCAGAGGCCGTAGAAGATGTCGCCGGTGCCGGCCACCATCGCGAACGAGGTCGCGGGCAGCAGGCCGCCGAACCAGCCGTTACCGATATGGTAGGGCAGCGACATGCCGGTGTAGCGGATGCGGGTCGGGAACAGTTCGACCAGCGCGGCCGCGATCGGGCCGTAGACCATGGTCACGTAGATCACGAGCACAGTCAGGATCGCGATGATCGTCAGCGACTGGGCGCCGAACAATGCATTGAGGAAGCCGGTCTTGACGATGCGGGCATCGCCTGGCGCCGGATAGCCGGCCGCGACCGCTTCCTTGCCGATATTGGCGGCGAAGGTGGCGTCGATCGCGACGTCCTTGCCGTTGACCGTGACCTTGGCAGGCGTTCCGGCGGGAGCCGGGGCCTGGGTGTACTGGATCGCCTGCGCGGCCAGCGTGCGACGGGCGATGTCGCAAGGCTGGGTGAAGGTGCGCACGCCGACCGGATCGAAGACCGAGCCGCAGGTGGCGGGGTCGGCGACGACCTGGACCTTGACGTTCTCATGGGCCGCGGCGAGGCCGGGATTGGCCGCCTTGGTGAGAGCGCCGAACAGCGGGAAATAGGTCAGCGCCGCGATCAGGCAGCCGGCCAGGATGATCGGCTTGCGGCCGATCCTGTCGGACAGCGATCCGAAGACGATGAAGCCACCCGTGCCGAGGATGAGCGACCAGGCGATCAGCACGTTGGCCGTGTAGAGATCGACCTTGAGGATGCTCTGGATGAAGAACAGGGCGTAAAACTGGCCGGTGTACCAGACGACGGCCTGGCCGGCGGTGAGACCGAAGAGCGCGAGCAGCGCGATCTTGGCGTTCTTCCACTGGCCGAAGGCTTCCGACAGCGGCGCCTTCGAGCCGGTGCCTTCTTCCTTCATCTTCTGGAAGGCCGGCGATTCCTGCATCTGGAGCCGGATGTAGACCGAGATTCCGAGCAGGACGATCGAGGCCAGGAACGGAATGCGCCAGCCCCAGGCGGCGAACTCGGCTTCACCCATGGTGGTGCGGATGCCGAGGATGACGATCAGCGACAGCAGCAGGCCGAGCGTCGCCGTGGTCTGGATGAAGGAGGTGTAGAAGCCGCGCCGTCCCGGAGGAGCATGCTCGGCGACATAGACCGCCGCGCCGCCATATTCGCCGCCGAGCGCCAGGCCCTGCAGCATGCGCAGCGCGATCAGGATCACCGGCGCGATCCAGCCGATGCTGTTGTAGCTCGGCAGCAGGCCGACCAGGAAGGTCGAGGCGCCCATGATCAGGATGGTGACGAGGAAGGTGTATTTGCGGCCGATCAGGTCACCGAGGCGGCCGAAGAACAGCGCGCCGAACGGGCGGACGAGGAAGCCGGCAGCGAAGGCGAGCAGAGCGAAGATGGCGCGGGTATTGGCGTCGAAGGCCGAGAAGAAATGCGCGCCGATCATCACGGCGAGCGAGCCGTAAAGGTAGAAATCGTACCATTCGAAGACCGTGCCCAGCGAGGAGGCCAGAATGACCTTCTTTTCCTCTCTGGTCATCGGACGCGGCTGAGCCGCCCCAGATGCGTGTGCCATACTCATGAAGCGCTCCCGTTTTTTCGTTCCCCCGGGCGCCACAGACCATCTGCTGCACCCTCACGCCGCCTTTTCGGCGGTTCTTCGCTTGGAGCCGGCAAAGAGCCGACTCAGGGCAAAGGCCTTTGAAAAGCCAAGTTTGATGGGTTACGAATGCGGCCGACCCCGGCAATCTTCAACCGAGCACTTGGTCTTGCACCGAAAGGCGTAAGACGAAGGATTGAGCGTTCGGCCGGGCTGGTGCGGCCCCATGACTCGCCATAGGCGAGCCATGGGATTAACTTCTCGCTAACCATGTCGCAGCGCTCAGCCGCGAAGGGATGCAGGAGGAGTCGGTCATGAAACGCGATGCTGGCCTGCCGCTCACGGTGCTGTTCGCCGGACTGTGTCTTGCCGCTTTCCCGGCCACTGCGGCGCCGGGATTCGTCGCGTCCGGTGTGTCCGGTCCCGCTCCACGGTTTGCGCCGATGCGGCCGATCGCGCGGCCCGGCCACGCCCATCGCCACCATGCTGGCATCTATCGTGGTGGTTATCCCGGCTTCTATGGCTGGCCCGGCGGCCAGCAGACCGTGATCGTGCTCCCGGAAACCAGTGAGCCGCCGCCGGTGAAGGAGCCGTCGATACCCGTTGCGATCGGCATTCCGCGGCCGCCGGCGGCCGATCCAGTGCTCTATCGGATCGAAACCTATCGAGGTCGGCCCGTGGTGCGGGTCATGCGCTTTGGCAGCGACGGCCGGGTGGCGCGGCGCTGAGCTGAATTTTATCCGCGCCGGGTCGCCGCGTAGAGCGCGATCGCGGTCGCGTTCGAGACGTTGAGGCTCTTGATCGCGCCGGGCATGTCGAGCCGGGCGAGCTGGTCGCAGAGCTCGCGCGAACGCTGCCGCAGGCCCTTGCCCTCTGCGCCCATCACCAATACGAGCGGGCGGCGCAAGGTGACCTCGTCGAGCGAGACGTCGCCCTCCGAATCGAAGCCGAGCCGCAGGAAGCCGCGCTCGCCGAGCTTGTCGAGCGCATCCCCCAGATTCTTCACCGCGACCAGCGGCACGTGCTCGAGCGCGCCGGAGGCCGATTTCGCCAGCACGCCCGTCGCCGCCGGCGAATGGCGGATCGTGACGATCACGGCGGCGACCGCGAAGGCGGCGGCCGAGCGCAGGATCGCCCCGACATTGTGCGGGTCGGTGATCTGGTCGAGCGCGAGCACGATCGCATCGTCCGGCAGGCTGTCGAGATCGGGCGAGGGCAGGGGATCGCAGACGAGATAGAGCCCCTGATGCACCGAGTCGGGCGTCAGCAGCCGGTCGATCTGCGAAGGCCGGACCATTTCCGGTTCGATCGGCAGTTCGCCGATCTCCTCGGCCAGGCGCTTCAGCGCGTTTTCGGTGGCGAGCAGCTTGCGGAAGCGCCGCTGCGGGTTGCGCAGCGCCTCGATCACCGGATGGGCGCCGTACAGGATTGCCTCGTCGATCTCGCCCGGCCGGTGCGGCGGCGGGCCTTCACGGTGAGGGCGGCCTTGGCGGCTCTGGAAACGGGGGCGGGACGGGGCGGACATCATGGCTCCGGAAAGGTGACGCCATGCCCTGCCATGGCGTGGCCGGCTTGGCCAGCCCGAAGGCCGGGATGAGGGATTTTCACCTGGTTCATTGCAAGGAGACTATGCCGATGACGAAGACGAATGAACGCCTGTTCGTGGTGACCGGCGGCCCCGGCGCTGGCAAGACGACATTGCTCGCCGCGCTGGCCGCCGCGGGTCACCGGGTTGCGCCGGAGGCGGGGCGGGCGATCATCCGCGACCAGCTCGCCATCGACGGGCCGGCCTTGCCCTGGCGCGACCGGGCGCTGTTCGCCGAGCTGATGCTTGGCTTTGACATGCGCTCCCATGGCGAGGCGCAAGCTGGCGGCGCGCCGGTTTTCTTTGATCGCAGCATCCCCGACAGCATCGGCTATCTGCGGCTGTGCGGGCTTGAGGTACCAGAGCACCTCGACCGAGCCGCTCGCGCGTTTCGCTATGCCCGCATCGTCTTCGCCGCGCCGCCCTGGCGCGAGATTTACGCCCAGGATGCCGAACGCAAGCAGGATTTCGCCGAAGCCGAACGCACTTACGATGCAGTCACTGCAGCCTATCGCGAGCACGGCTACGAACTGGTGGAGCTCCCGCGTGTGAATGTTGAGAGGCGTGTCGCTTTCGTGCTGGAACGCGTGCGACGCCTTGCTTCCGATAGGTAACGTTCCGCGCTAGGCTCGTTTCCTCGCCGCAGCCGGGGAGGGCGTGTCATGGCGGAAAGCCTCGAAGCCGGCGCGATGAGCTCGGGCCGGACGCTGAACCATCTGGTGCCCGGGCGCGACTGCGGCGACTGCGTCGCCTGTTGCGAGGTGCTGCGCATCGTCGATCCGGAGGTCGGTAAGCCGGCCGGCGTGATGTGCCGCCATAACACCGGCAAAGGCTGCGGCATCCATGCGATACGACCGGATATCTGCCGCACCTGGTTCTGCCTGTGGCGGCGCATCGATGCCATGCCGGACGAGGCGCGGCCGGACCGCAGCGGCGTGATCTTCTGTCTCGAGGGCGAGGACGGTCACCCGAATCCGTTCGCCCGTTTCTGCGTCGTGGCACGGCCCGTTGCCGGCCCGCGGGCGCTGCGCAGCAAGCTGGTCAGGCAAGTCGTCGCCATGTTCGCCCGTCAGGGGGAACTACCGGTCTGGGTGCATCGCCATGGCGTGCGCAGCCTGGTTCATCCGCCGCCCGATCTCGCCGACGCGATCGAGCGGCCGCAGGCGACGCCGTTCCAGGCCTTCGTCCCGGCTGCGCTCGCCTGGCGCAGGCGCCATCGCGCCATCTGGCCGCAGGGCTGAGCGGGGACGCCAGTGCGATTGCTTGTCGCCAGATGGCTTTTTGGCGTTGACAGCCGGCTGACCTCTCCTCATAAGTCCGCCCGCGCCTGCCGCCCTTCACAAAAGTGAAACAGGCGGTTGCGGCCGGCCTTCGGGTCAGCCTGCGGCAAGGCGGGGGAATGTCCCGAGCGGCAAAGGGGGCGGACTGTAAATCCGCTGGCTATGCCTTCGCAGGTTCGAGTCCTGCTTCCCCCACCACCTTGCTTTTTTGGCGCTGGCTCTCTCAGCCTTTCGCCACAACGCTGCGCCCAGCCCGCTGTAACCTACCGGGCCATCCAACCGCCATCGTCACCGCCTGTGACGCGCCCAACACGCAACCGTTCCTTCTCGCCCAGTTGGAAGCCATTGGAGCAAGCATGGCACTGGTAGAACCCATCATTCGTAATGCGTTGGAGTATCGACTTCTGGCGCTTAGGCATGCAGTTTGCGCAAAGGTAGTGGCGCGGCTCTCCATTCTCCATGCCGGGCTTCAGCGCGTAAGCGAACGACTCCCCACCGAAATCTTTTAACTGATAGCGTTGCGCTTCTGCGTGCCAATTTTCTATGTCTCGCAGTTTATCTTCAAGATCTCGCTTTTGGTCTTTAAGCGTTGTAACTTGATCCTGTAGTGTCGATATTCCAACGTTGGCAGAAATGATTTTATTCTGCAGTTCAATCAAATCCCCGCTAAATTTGTGGAGATCGCGCGCAGCATCCAATCCTCCAATAATGTCCGTTGCTGCTTTGAGTGAAGCGAGCGCTGCTGCGACTTCCCCCGCCATCCTCACCTCCCGTTCTAGTTGTGCCGATCCTGCCGCAACGGATGGGAGCTGTCGAGTTAGTCAAGTTGACCCGACATTTGGACTGTTTGGCCCGCTACCTCGCGCTTGAGGCTTGTGACGGTCCTTCGAATATGTGGCAATCCGGCTCCGATGTTGGTGCACGAACCATTAATTGGCCCTTCAGGCGCTACCGCAGCGGCGGTGCATAGAGCACGCCGCCCATGTTCCAGAGCTGATTGAGGCCGCGCGGGATGGCGAGCTGCGAGCCGGTGCCGAGATTGCGCTCGTAGATCTCGGCATAGTTGCCGGTCGCCTTGACCGCCCGGATCGCCCAGTCGGCGTTGAGGCCGAGCGCCTTGCCGAAATCGCCCTCGGCGCCGGTGAAGCGGCGCACATCCGGCTTCTGCGATTTTAGCGCCTCGTCGACATTGGCTGCCGAGATACCGAGCTCCTCGGCGTTGACCAGTGCGAAGCTGACCCATTTCACCAGGTTGAACCAGGCGAAGTCGTCGCTGCGCACCACCGGGCCGAGCGGCTCCTTCGAGATCACGTCGGGCAGTACCACCGCGTCGGCCGGCTTCGCCAGCTTGAGGCGCTCGCCGTGCAGCGCCGACTGGTCGCGGGTCAGCACGTCGCATTGTCCGGACTGGAAGGCGACGAGGGCCTCCGCCGCACCTGGGAAGGCCTTCTCCTCATAGGTCATCGAATTGGCGCGGAAGAAGTCGGCGAGGTTGAGCTGGGTGGTGGTGCCGGCCTCGACGCAGATCTTCGCCTTGTCGAGGGACAGTGCCGCATCGACGCCGAGCGCGCGCTTGGCCAGGAAGCCCTGGCCGTCATGGAAGGTGATGCCGGTGAAGGCGAGGCCGAGCTGCGCCTCGCGTGCGAGCGTCCAGGTCGAGTTGCGCGCCAGCAGGTCGACCTTGCCACTCTTCAACGCCTCGAAACGCTCGCTGGCTGACAGCGGCGTGAAGGCGATCTTGCTCGCATCGCCGAGCACGGCCGCCGCGGTGGCGCGGCAGAAATCGACATCGAAACCGCGCCAGCTGCCCTGGGCATCCTTGTCCGAGAAGCCGGTCACGCCCTCGCTGACGCCGCATTGCAGGATGCCGCGCTGCTTCACCGTATCGAGCGTCCCGGCGCTGGCCGGCGCTGCGGACAGGCTCGCGAGCACCCCGAAGGCAGCGAGCTGGAGACTGCGTGAGCGAACCCGTGAGGCCTTCGACATGGCTCTCGTCTCCTTGCGGCTATGGGCGGGGAGGGCGGGGCTGGTCACAGCGTCGCCAGTCATAGCGTCGCCTTGTGGCGGATGATGACCTTGGTCCCGACCGGGACGCGGTCGTAGAGATCGACGATGTCGCCATTGGCGAGCCGGAAGCAGCCCGACGAGATCGCCTGGCCGATCGTCTCGGGCTGGTTGGTGCCGTGGACGCGGAAGACGGTCGAACCGAGATAGAGGGCGCGTGCGCCCATCGGGTTGCCGGGACCACCGGCCATGAAGCGCGGCAGATAGGGCTGGCGCTGCAGCATGTCCGGCGGCGGGCGCCAGTCCGGCCATTCGGCCTTGCGGCTGACCTGGACCTGGCCGGACCAGGTGAAACCCTCGCGGCCGACGCCGATGCCGTAGCGCAGCGCCCGGCCATTGCCTTGGACGATATAGAGAAAGCGCTCCCCCGAGTGGATCACGACGGTGCCCGGCGCCTCGTTCGAGCGGAACAACACCATCTGGCGGGCATAGGGCCCGTCGCTGATGCTGACCTCCTCAGTCGAGACGCGGCCCGGCTCGTCGCCGATGTCCATCGTCTCCTGCACCCCCGCGGGCGGGCGTGGCTGGGCGGGAGCAAGGCCGGGCAGGGCGAGCAGGCCGCAGGCCAGGAGACTGCGCAGGGCGCTACGAGTGGTGCTCATCGCTCGTCTCCTCCAGTCAGCCGCAGCGGGAATAGATGAAGGTGCCGTAGCGGCGGCTGGCATCCGGATCGACGAAGCGCATCACCAGCATCGACTTGCTGTGCGAGAGGATCTCGCGGTCCTGCGGGTCGCCGGCCGGCGCCTCGAAGCCGACATAGGTTTTGCCGCCACCGGACTTCAGCCTGAGCTCATAGGGCTTGGGATCGTCAGCAACATGCATCATGACGCCGTCATTTGGCCCGTTGCTGATCACATAGGGCTGCTTGCATTGCCCGCGCGCCTCCGCCTCGGTGCGCTTGCGGTCCTTGTCGGTGTGGAAGGAGGCGATGCCCCAGCGCCCGACCAGGGCGTCTCGCGAGATGCCGGATGGAGGAGGCGCGCTCGCCGCACTCCCGCCCGACGACGACAGGCCCTCACCACCGCCGCAGCCGGCCAGGAGAAGCGGTAGCAGCAGGCCACAGGCCGGGCCGCCGAGGCGCTTGGCGCTCGCAAGCTCCATATGTCTCTGTGTCATTGTCCCTCCCAGGCGTGTCATCGGCATCGATGCGAGTCGCGAAGTGGCCGGCACTTGGCACGGCAAGCTGCTTCCAGGGCGTTCAGGCGCAGCGTGCCGCGTCCGTCAGGCCGCAAGGGAACGGCTGGATTGGTCCACAGGACACTCGCAAATCGGATCGCGATCAAGCCCTCATGGTTCAGATCGGTTACTCACCTGCAGGACGGAGAAGCGCGATACGGCTCCGATGCGAGGCATGGCGTCGTCAGACAGGGGCGGAGCAGAGCGCTGCTGCCATCTCCGACAGCTTCGCGATGGTATTGATGTTGCGCGCGGTGCCTCGCGCCGCGGCCGGGATCCGGAGCTTGGAATCGCGCATCCCCGCGCCGTAGAAGACGTAGATTTCGCAGCTGCCGAGTCGCAGTTCCTCGTCATTGCGGCCGCGGACATCGTCGAGCGCATCGGCCGGCGGCGGCTCGTCGAGGAAGATAGCGACGACCCGGTTCGGTGGCTGATCGGCAAAAGGATTGGCGCGGTGTACCGCAGCCATCTGATCGGCCGTGCGCACGATCACGCCGACCGGCTTGCCGGCATAGTCGTGGAGCCGCCGCTCCAGCGCCGTCTTCACCTGCGCCGCGCTGCCTTCAGCGCGGAACACGACATTGCCGCTGGCGATGTAGGTCGCGATCTTCGTGAAGTCCGCTTCCACGCACATCGCCTTCAGATCCGACATGGCGAGCTTGCCGGTGCCGCCGACATTGACCGCACGCAACAAGGCCACATAGCTCGGCATCGTTTCCTCGCCTCTCGATGGGCGAAGGCTAGTGCCTAAACCGAAACCAGGCCAGACAGCCAGCGCTTGCCGGTGCCCGGCGCCAGGCATATCGGCGCTGGCGGGAAAGAGATCAGCGCAGCAGCATGAGCAAAGCGAGCGCGCCCGCGCCATGGACCAGCATCATCTGCCAGACAGGCACCGCGGCGAGGACCTCGGCTCTGAATGGACAGCGCAGATCGTCGAAGTCGGACATGTCGCTTCCCCCAACGTCACGCTAGCGGCCCGCCATTCCGTCTTCCACCCCCATTTGGGGGGATTTTGTCGCAGCGGGCTCGAATTTCGCTCTTTCACCCCCAAATGGGGGCAGTCGCACGGCGTGACCCCGCTAGGCTTGCCGTTGGGGAAGAGGGATTATGGGAATCGCACTTTTCAGCACGGCGGTGGCCGCGGCCGGCGCCCTGGCCTTCGGCACGCTTGCCGGAGGGGCGGCGCTCGGCGCGTTCACCGGCGCCGCGATCTGGCTCGGCCGACTGGCGTTGAGCGATACGTAAATGCGTCCGCCTGCCGCCGCCGCAGGTGGATGACGCCATCTTCTTTCCTGCGATGGGTTGACACCTACCGGTCGGATGCGGAATTTGGCGGCCCGGCGCGGGTGTAGCTCAATGGTAGAGCAGCAGCCTTCCAAGCTGAATACGAGGGTTCGATTCCCTCCACCCGCTCCAACCCCACACTAGTTTCGCGTTCGTCCCGCCTTGCTGCGGGTTTCACCGACTCCCTGGTTAGGGGCTGACGCGGCGGGCGCTTTGCGCGCTGTGCTCGAGCGCCCCGATACCGTTGACGAAGAGCCCGATCGTCTCGCGGGCGATATTGTCGACGGAGAGCGGCCCGGCCGGGTCATGCCAGCGGGCGATCCAGCTCAGCGCGCCCGCGGCTGCGAAGGCGAGCAGCTTGGGGTCGCAGGAGCGGATCGAGCCGTCGGCGATGCCGGCCTCGATCAGCCCGCGGAAGCGCTTGTCGATCTTGCCCTTGAGGGCGCGCAGTTCCTTGCGCGTCTCGGCCGGCAGCGGGTCTTCGCCGACGAGGATGAGGCAGCGCCCGAAATCCTCGGTGACGATGTGGGCATATTCGGTCCAGAGCACGATCAGCCGGTCGAGGCCGCTGCCGCCGCTGCGCCTGGCCTCGGCCGAGGCGGCGGCGGCATCGAGCCGCTCCAGACCGATGCGCACGCATTCAAACAGGATCTCGTCCTTGCTGCGCACGTAATGGTAGATCGTCGGCTTGGTGATGTTCAGGCGCTCGGCGACATCGTCGAGCGAGGTCCGGTGAAACCCCTGCTCGCTGAAGGCCTGCGCCGCGACGCGCAGCACGGCCTCACGCTTCAAGGCACGCTCATGCTCGCGCTGCGCCGGCGTCTTCCAGAGGGCTGTCGCCATGACCTGCTCAGGCCCGCTCGATCGCGAGCGCGATGCCCTGGCCGCCGCCGATGCACATCGTCACCAGCCCGTAGCGGCCGCCGGTGCGCTTCAGCTCATAGGCCGCCTTCAGCGTGATGATCGCCCCGGTCGCCCCGACCGGATGGCCGAGCGCGATCGCGCCGCCATTGGGATTGACCTTGGCCGGATCGAAGCCGAGCTCCTTGGCGACCGCGCAGGCTTGCGCGGCGAAGGCCTCGTTCGACTCGATCACGTCGAAATCCCCGAGCGACAGCCCGGTGCGCTTGAGCAGCGCCTTGACCGCCGGCACCGGGCCGATGCCCATCACCCCCGGCTCGACGCCGGCATGAGCGTAGCCGACGATACGCGCAAGGATCGGCTTGCCCTCGCGGCCGGCGCGACCTTCCTCCATCAGCACCATCGCGGCGGCGCCGTCATTGATGCCCGAGGCATTGCCCGGGGTGACCGTGCCGTCCTTCTTGAAGGTCGGGCGCAGGCCCTTCAGCGTCTCCGCCGTGGTGCCGGGCTTGGGATGCTCGTCGGTGTCGAAGCTGATCGTGTCCCGGCCCTTGCGGACCTCGACCGGCAGGATCTGCTCGCGGAAGCGGCCGGCAGCGATCGCCTCGGCGGCGCGGCGCTGGCTCTCGGCAGCGAAGACGTCCTGTGCCTCGCGATCGATGCTATAGCGCTCGGCGACGTTCTCGGCGGTGATGCCCATGATGCCGTTGCCGAACGGGTCGGTCAGGATGCCGGTCAGATGGTCGGAAGCGACCGTATCGCCCATGCGCTGGCCGAAGCGGGCGGTCGAGAGCAGATGCGGCGCGCGGCTCATCGTCTCGGCGCCGCCGGCGACGGCGGTGTCGCAATCGCCGAGCATGATCGCTTGGGCGGCCGAGACGATCGCCTGCACACCGGAGCCGCAGAGCCGGTTCAGCGTCATCGCCGGCACCTCGACCGGGATGCCGGCATCGATAGCGGCGATGCGCGCGAGATAGGCGTCCTTGGATTCGGTCAGGATGACGTTGCCGAACACGACATGGCCGACCTCCGAGGCCGGCAGCTCGGACCGGCGCAGCGCCTCGCCGACGCAAGCTGCGCCGAGCTGCGTCGGCGCATGGCTGGAGAGCGCCCCGCCGAAGGTTCCGATCGCGGTGCGCACGCCCGCGGTGATGACGACATGACGGCTCATGGAACTCTCCTTCAGGCTGGTTCTGCCTGCCGTTCGGACTTGTACAAGGCCTCGATCTCGGCGGCGTATTTCTTTGCGATGTTGGCGCGGCGCACCTTCATCGTCGCGGTGACCTCGTCGTCGTCATGGTCGAGCTCCTTGACGAGGAGGTGGAAGCGCTTGAGCTGCGCCACAGGTGCGAGCTGACTGTTCGCCTGCTCGATTTCGGTGGCGACGAGCTCGCGCACGCGCTCGTGCTCGGCCAGGCTGCGGAAATGGGTGAAGGCGATGCGGTTCTCCTCGGCCCATTTGCCGACGGTCTCGGCGTCGATCTGGATGAGCGCGGAGGGGTAGCGGCGGCCGTCGGCGACGACGATGCACTCCTTGATGAAGGCGCTGCCCTTCACCGTGTTCTCGATCTCCGACGGGCTGAGGTTCTTGCCGCCGGCAGTGATCATGATGTCCTTGAGACGATCGACGATCCGCACCTGACCGCCCTCGATCACGGCGACGTCGCCGGTGTGGAGCCAGCCGTCGCGCAGCACGCCTGCCGTCGCCTCGGGATTGCGGAAATAGCCCTCGAAGACGATGTCGCCGCGCAGCAGGAGTTCGCCCTGATCGCCGAGCTTGAGCTCGGTGCCGGCGACGGCCTCGCCGACTGAAGCAGGCAGCAGGCGCTCGCGGCGCTGGCCGACTGACATGCCCGAGGTCTCGGTCAGCCCGTAGACCTCGACCAGCGGCACGCCGAGCGTGCGGAAGAACTGGACGATCCGCGGCGGGATCGGTGCCGCGCCGGTCAGCGCGACCTTGGCTTTGCGCAGGCCGATGAAGTTCTGCAGCGCCCGGAAGATAACGAGGTGGTAGAAGCCCGCGATCGCCTTCTCGCGCAGGCCGCGCGCGGCTTTCGGCTTGGTGGCGAAGGGCTCGCAGGCGGCAAGGCCGGCCTCGAACAGGCGCCGGCGCCAGCCGCCGGCCTCCATCAGCTTGATGTGGATCGCCGCGTGCAGCTTCTCCCAGATGCGGGGGACGCCGAGGAAGAGCGTCGGCGCGACCTCGCGCAGATCCTCCTGCACGGTGCGGATCGACTCGCCGAAGGAGACGCAGGAGCCGGCATAGATCGGCGCCATCGTGCTCAGCATCTGCTCGGCGACATGGCAGAGCGGCAGATAGGACAGGTTGGTCGTCGCGGCATCATAGCCAAGCCGCTCGACCACGCCGGCCGCCTGGGCGCGCATATTGCGATAGCTCAGCATCGCGCCCTTGGGCTTGCCGGTCGAACCGGAGGTGTAGACCATCAGGCCGATATCGGCCGGCGTCTGGGCGGCGAGGCAGGAATCGACCAGTCCGGGGTGCGCGGTCTCATGCTCGGCGCCGAGCCGCAGCACCTCGGTGAAGGCGACGACCAGCTCCGAGGCGTAACCCCGCAGGCCCTTGGGATCGATCACCACGATGCGCTTCAGCCGGGGCAGCTCCTCCAGCCGCTCCAGCACCTTGTCGGTCTGCTCCTGGTCCTCGCAGACCACAATCTCGACCTCGGCATGGCCCAGCACATAGGCGACCTCGTTGGCCGGGCTCGTCGCATAGACGCCGATCGCGACGGCGCTGACCATGCCGGCGCCGAGCTGGGCTACGACCCATTCGGCGCGGTTCTCCGAGAGGATGCCGACATGCCCGCCTTCGGCGAGGCCGAGCGCGCGCAGTCCGAGGCCGAAATGGCGGGCGCGGCGGTCGTATTCGGCCCAGCTGATCGGCAGCCAGATGCCGAAATCCTTCTGCCTGAGCGCGATGCGCTCCGGCATGGTCCGCGCATTCTCGCGCAGCATCTGCGGCAGAGTGAGGTTCGGAAGCTCGCGCATTGCCGCCATCCCTACGAGAGCCAGCGCTTGCGGCGCTTGTAGTGCTTGATGTCGCGATAGCTGCGCTCAGCCCCGGCGCCGCCGAGGCCGAGATAGAATTCGCGCACGTCCTGGTCGCGCATCAGCTTCTCGACCGGGCCGTCGATCACGACCTTGCCCATTTCGAGGATATAGCCGTAATTCGCCACCGCGAAAGCGACGGCGGCGTTCTGCTCGACCAGCAGCATCGAGACCTTCTGCTCGGCATTGATGCGGGCGATGATCGCGAAGATTTCCTCGACCAGCTTTGGCGCGAGGCCGAGCGAGGGTTCGTCGAGCAGGATCAGCGAGGGCCTGGCGATCAAGGCTCGCCCGATCGCCAGCATCTGCTGCTCGCCGCCGGAGAGATAGCCGGCGAGCCCCTTGCGGCGCTCGTGCAGCCTTGGGAAGTAGTCATAAACGAGGTCAAAATCGGCTGCGGGCAGCTTGCGCCCGGTCAGCGCGAAGGTCGCGGCGGTGAGATTCTCCTCGACCGTCAGATCCTCGAAGATGCGCCGCCCCTCCATGACGTGAAAAAGTCCACGCCGGACCAGGCCGTGCGGGGTCAGGCTGGCGATATCGTCGCCGCGGAAGCGGATGGCGCCGGCGGTGACGTCGCCATCCTCGAGCGAGAGCAGGTTCGACACCGCCTTCAGCAGCGTCGACTTGCCGGCGCCGTTCGAGCCGAGAAGGGCAACGATCTCGCCCTCCGGCACTTGCAGCGACAGCCCGCGCAGCACCTGCACGGTCCGGTTATAGACCACCTCGACGTTGTTGACGTCGAGCACCGCGGGACCGGCCATGACCTCTAGCCCTTCATCCGGCAGTTGCCGTCACAGCTTGATCCAGTCGGAGGCCGGCTGCATCTGCTTGGCCTTGGCGTCGAAGCGGTAGATGCGCCCGACCGGCACGGAGTTGCCGGGGATCGAGATCGGCACGCCGAACAGCCCACCGGTGTCGAAATCCTTGATGCTGTTGAGCCCGGCCTTGAGGTTGACGCCGGTCAGCTCCTTGCCGGCATCGAGCGTGCGCTTCACCGCCTCGGCCATCAGCATGGCGGTGACGAAGCCCTGGAGATAGCCGGTCGACTGGTATTCCGGGCGCATCTGCCGGATCTTCTCCAGCATCGGCGAGGAGCCTTCCTTGTCGTAATAGTAGCGGTACGGCATCACGCCCATGAAACCCTCGGCCGCGTCGCCCATGCGCTGCACCGTCGAGTTGTCCATCGTCCAGAACGTGCCCATGAACTGGCTCTTCATGCCCATCTGCTTCGCCTGCGCGACGAATTCCGGGATCGGCGCCAGCACATAGCCGTGGAAGATCGTGAAGTCGGGATTGGCGCGGCGCAGCTTCAGCACCTCGGTCGAGACGTCGACGCTGCCGGGCGGCGTCACGATCTTCTCGACGACGCTGAGCTTCAGCTCCTTGGCGACGGCTTCGCTCGGCACGATCGGATCGCGGCCGAACTCGCTGTCGGAATAGACGAAGGCGACGCGGGCGCCCGGCTTCTCCTTGGCGATGTAGCGCAGCAGGATGCCGAACATCTCGGTGTAGTCGGGCCCCGCCATGAACTGCAGCGGGAACTTCTTGGGATCGTTGAGCTCGGTCGCGAAGGAGGCGCCGGCCATGATCATGCTGCCGCGCCGGTCGAGCTCGGGATTGATCGTCTTCGAGAAGCCGGTCGAGTCGCCGTAATAGAGCGAGACCTTCTCCTGGCTGGTGATCTTGTTGAAGGCGGCGACCGAGGCGTCGACCTTGTAGGCGGTATCCTCGGCGACGTACTTGATCTTGCGGCCCTTGATGCCGCCGCCATCGTTCAGGATCTTGAGATAGTCCTGGATACCGGCATGGATGCCGACGCCGGCGAAGGCGAAGACGCCGGTCAGCGGGATCGAACCGCCGAGCACGATGTCGCCGCCCTCCTGCGCCGCGAGCGGCCTGATGCCGAGCGCCAATCCGCCTGCGAGCGTCGCGGTGCCGGCCAGGAGCTGGCGCCTGTCGATGAGCTTGTCCGTCATGTCATCCTCCCTAGGGTTGGCTGCTCTTGATGGCAGCCGTTTCAGCGAAGTGCTCAGGTCCTGAACGGCCAGAGATGGAAGAAGCGCCGCAGCCGCCGCCAGATTTCGGCGAGGCCGCGCGGCTCGAAGATCAGGAAGCCGACGATCAGCCCGCCGAAGACGATGGTGCGCACCGGCGCCAGCGCCGCGAGCGCGTCCGGATAGAACGGCGTCGCCCAGTTCGCGACGAACTTCAAAAGCTCCGGCACCAGCGTCATGAAGACCGCGCCGAGGATACCGCCGAGGATCGTGCCCATGCCGCCGACGATGATCGCGGCGAGGTAGAAGATCGAATTGACCAGCGGAAAGCTCTCCGGCGTGACCACCCGGAAGAAATAGGCCCAGAGCCCACCGGCGAGGCCGGCATAGAAGGACGAGATCGCAAAGCTCGTGAGCTTGTAGCGCAGCAATGGAATGCCGAGCACCTCGGCCGAGATGTCGCGGTCGCGGATAGCGATGAAGGCGCGCCCGATCCTGGTGCGCAGCAGGTTGGCCGCGCCGAGCACCATCAGGCAGGTCACCGGCATGATCAGCCAGTAGAGCGAGAAGGGCTGGTCGAGCGTCAGCCCAAACAGGTGTGCCGGCGGCATCGACAGGCCGCGCGACTCGCCCGTCAGGCTCCAGTGCGCGAACAGGAAATGCAGGATGACCGAGGCCGCGATGGTCGCGATGGCGAGATAGAGCCCCTTCACCTTGAGGCTGGGGATGCCGACGAGGATGCCGATCATCGCGGCGAGGCCGGCGCCGACCAGAAGGTTGATGAAGAAAGGCGTTCCGAGCCGGATCTCCAGCACGGCGACCGTATAGGCGCCGACGCTCATGAAGGCGGCCTGGCCGAGGCTGACGAGGCCGGTATAGCCGGTGAGCAGGTTCAGGCCCGTCGCGCTCGCGACATTGATCGCGCAGAGGCAGGCGAGGAAGAGCCAATACGGGCTGGCAACGAACGGAAAGGCGATCGCGCAAAGCGCGAGCAGCCCCAGCAGCACGCGTTGCGTCGGGGTGTCGAACAGCGCCTCGTCGGCGGCATAGCTGGTCTTGAGCGTGCCGATCCGCATGGCGCTAGAGCCTTTCGATCTCGTGCGTGCCGAACAGCCCGTAGGGACGGACCATCAGCAACACGAGCAGCAGCGCGAAGGTGACGACGAGCTTGAACTCGCCGCCGAGGAAGGCGCCGGCGAGCGCCTCGACCAGTCCGATCAAGAGGCCGCCGACCAGCGCGCCGGCAATCGAGTCTAGCCCGCCGATGATGACGACGACGAGCACCGAGAGGCCGAACACGCCCATGGTCGGCGATATCCCGCCGATCGCTCCGATCAGCACGCCGGCGCCGGCAGCAGTGGCGCAGGCGAGGATCCATGCGACCGAGAAGACGCGGGGAACGTCGATGCCGACCGAATAGGCCGCGCCCTGGTCGGCCGCCGTCGCCTTCAACGCGACCCCGCCGCGCGAGAAGCGGAACAGCGCCAGAAAGAGCCCGATCACCACGGCTGCCGCGACGAAACCGATCGCGACCTTCGGCGCGAGATAGGCCTCGCCGATGAAGACCGGTGTCGACGGCATGAATTCGGGCAAACGCAGCGGATCGGCGCCCCAGCCGAGCTGCACCACGCCGGCCAGGATCGAGCCGAGGCCGATCGTCACCATGAACACCGAGATCGGGCTTTCGCCGAGCATTGGCCGGATCAGGGCGCGTTCGACCAACCAGCCGAGCGCGCCGCCGGCCGCGATGGCGAACGGCAATGCGAGCCACGGCGATAGTCCGAGCCCGGCGGCGAAGCCGAGGAAGGCATAGCCGCCGAGCATGAGGATCTCGCCGATGGCGAGGTTCACGACCCGCGTCGCCTTGTAGATCAGGACGAAGGCGACGCCGGTCAGCGCATAGAGTGCGCCGGCGCCGAGGCCGGCCAATGTCACTTCGGCGAGAAAGAGCGTATCCATCACGCCGCCTCCGCCTTGATCCGGCGCGCGATCGCGCCGACATCGCCCGAGCCGAGATAGGCGGCGACCACGGCGTCGTTGCCTTGCACCTCGCGCGGCGTGCCGCTGGCGATGACCTGGCCGAAATTCAGCACCACGACATGGTCGGAGATGTCCATCACCATGCCCATGTCGTGCTCGACCATCAGGATGGTGACGCCCCATTCCTCCTTCACGTCGAGGATGAAGCGGGCCATGTCCTCGGTCTCCTCGCGGTTCATGCCCGCGACCGGTTCATCGAGCATCAGGATGCGCGGGCGCATGGCCAGCGCCCGCGCCAGCTCGACGCGCTTCTGCAGCCCGTAGGAGAGCGTGCCGACCGAGGCGTTGCGGATGTGCTGGATCTCGAGGAAATCGATGATGCGCTCCTCGATCTCGGCCCGCAGCTCCAGTTCCTCTTTCTGGGCCCGGCCCCAATAGAACAGCGCGTCGAGCACGCCGGTGCGCATATGGGCGTGGCGGCCGAGCTTGATGTTGTCGAGCACGGTCATGCCGCGGAACAGCGCGATGTTCTGGAAGGTGCGGGCGAGGCCGCGCGCGGCGCGCTGCGGGGCCCGCACGCCGTCGAGACTCTCGCCGGCGAAGCGGATGCTGCCGGCCTGCGGCCGATAGAAGCCCGAGATCGTGTTGAACAACGAGGTCTTGCCGGCGCCGTTCGGGCCGATCACTGCGGTGATCGCGCCTTCCGGGACCGAGAACGAGACGTCGCTGAGCGCACGCACCCCGCCGAAGGCGAGCGAGACGCCCGACACCTCCAGAATGGGCGAAGCGACCATTTCAGCGCCCCTCGAACTGCGGCGGCCGCTTGGCCAGGAAGGCTTGCGCGCCCTCCCTGAAGTCGGCCGTTCGCGTGCCGGCGAGGAAAGCCTCGCGTTCGAGATCGAGCTGGGCGGGAAGATCGTTGCTGAACGAGCGTCCGATGAGATGTTTGATCTGGGCATAGGCCGCCGTCGGCCCCTGTGCGAGCCGGCGCGCCAGCGAGATCGCCTCGGATTGCAGCGAAGCTGTGGGCACAACCCTGTTGACCAGTCCGAGCACCTGCGCCTCTGCCACGCCGATCGGCTCGGCCAGCAAGGCGAGTTCGAGCGCCTTGCGCTCGCCGACGAGGCGCGGCAGCCGATAGGTCGCCGAGCCGTCGGGGGAGGCGCCAATGCGCGAATAGGCCATGGTGAAGACGGCATCGTCCGCCGCGATGCAAAGATCGCAGGCCAAGGCGAGACTGAAACCCGCTCCAGCGACCGGGCCTTGGACGGCTGCGAGCGTCGGCAGCTTCAGGGCATCCAGCGCGCGCAATGCCGTGTGGAACGGGTCGATGATCGCCTCGACCGCGGCTGCCGGGTCTTCCACGGTGAAGCGGGCGACATCGCCGCCGGCACAGAAGGCGCGCCCCTCGCCACGCAACAGCAGGACGCGCGCCGTGCCATCCTGCGCGATGCGTTCGATCGCATCCGCAAGGCTGCGCGCCATGTGCGGGTCGATCGCGTTGAGCACGCGCGGACGATTGAGCGTGACGGTGGCGACTGCCTGCTCGATCGTGAGCAGCACCGGGCTTTCGGCCTGGTCCATGACGTTCCCCTTGAGCCCACGGTCGTTTGCCGCCGCGGTATCTCCTGCTCTACTCGATATTCCTGAGCTTACTCGTGAGTAAGGCGAAACCTGAGGGCATACGCTATGCGCAATTGCGCACGGCCGGGATTGTCGAAACGGAACGGGTGCGTGGTTCTCCGCGATGGGCCTCGCCCGCTGCACCCTCGCTCGTGGAGCAGGCGGAGCAGCTTGCAGCGGGGATTAGGGCGCTCATCTTCAGTCCTACAAACCGCTGTCACGGCAAAATTTGTAATTTTTATTGGCTGTAACAGCAATCTGAATTGACAGATTCAACGTAAAGCGCAAATTTAATGGAAGGCATCTGTGGCCCATCGAGGCCCCGACAAGGATGACAGGTGCCCCAGGGAGGATCGCGATGTTCAAACGCTCGATGGCGGCGCTTGTCGGCAGTGTCATGGCTTGCGTGGCATTCGCCCCTCCGGCAATCGCCGGAAAGGCCGATGATACCCTGACCTGGGCGACGTCGACCGAGATCGACACCTTCGACATCTATTATCAGGGACTGCGCGAAGTGGTCATCGCGACCATGTTCAACTGCGACTCCCTGTTCCATCGCGATCCCGCCAGCGGCGAATACAAGCCGCTCCTGGCTTCCTCCCATCGCTGGGTCGACGACGTTACGCTCGAGGTCGAGCTGCGCAAGGGCATCAAGTTCCATGACGGCACCGAACTCGATGCCGAGGATGTGGTCTCGACCTTCCGCCATGTGATGCCAGCCGATAGCGGCATCAATGTCCGCCTCGCGATCGACTGGATCAAGTCGGTCGAGGCGGTCGATCCGCACAAGGTCCGCTTTGTCGCCAAGGCGCCGACGCCGGCCGCGCTCGAATTCCTCTCGGGCAACACCGCGATCTATCCGTCAGGCCATTACGACAAGGCGCCTGTCGTCAGCGCTGCCGGCGGCAAGACCCGGCGCGACTGGGGCGCGGTCCGGCCGGTCTGCACCGGCCCCTACATCATGAAGGACTTCAAGGCCGGCCAATCCGCTACCTTCGTGAAGAACCCCGACTACTTCAAGGAAAGCCCGAAAGGGCAGCCGAAGATCGGCAAGATCGTCTACCGCACCATCGCCGACAACGAGGCGCAGCTCGCAGAACTCCTCGCCGGCACGGTCGACTGGATCTGGGGCGTGCCGCCCGAGAACGTGCCGCAGCTCTCTTCCATGGGCGTGACCGTCAAGGCTGCGCCGACCACGCGGATGTCCTTCCTGCTGTTCGACGCCGCCGGCCGCTCCGGCGATACCCCGCTCAAGGACGTCCGGGTCCGCCAGGCAATCTTCCACGCCATCGACCGGGAGGCGATCGCCAAGCTCGTTGGCAATTCGGCGGAGGTGCTGAAATCGATGTGCTACCCGACGCAGATCGGCTGCACCGCCGACGTCACCCAGCACGCCTATGATCCGGCCAAGGCCAAGGCGCTGCTGGCCGAGGCCGGCTATGCCAAGGGGCTCAAGCTTCCCTTCTACGCCTATCGCGATAAATCCTATTCGGAAGCGGTGCTCGCCTATCTGCGCGCCGTCGGCATCGAGCCCGATTTCCGCTTCATCCAGAACGTCGCGCTGCGGCCATTGATCATCGGCGGCAAGGCCGAGCTCGCGCATCTGACCTGGGGCTCGCAGGGCATGCAGGACGCCTCCGCCTCGGTCAGCCTCTATTTCAAGTTCGGCGCCGACGATTATGCCCGCGACGCCGAGGTCAGGGACCTGCTCGACAAGGCCGACAGCACCATGGACCCGGCGCAGCGCCGTGGCCTCTACGCCAAAGCCCTGGAGCGGATCAATGCCCAGGCGTATGGCGTGCCGCTCTTCGCTTATGGCCGGGCCTACGCCTACACCAAAGACCTCGACTATCCGGTGACCCCGGACGAGCTCGCCCATTTTTATCTGGCGCGCTGGAAGTAGCTGGCATCGGGCTGGGCGGCTGGCTCCGGCCGGTCGCCTCGCCGCACGGAGTGCGGAATGGGTTCCTTCGTCCTGAAGCGGTTGCTGGTCACCGTCCTCGTCCTGATCGTCGTCTCGATCATCTCTTTCTCGCTCGTCCATCTCTCCGGCGACCCGGCGGTGGCGATGGCGGGCGAGCGCGCCTCGCCGGAGCAGATCGCCGAAATCCGCAAGGCTTACGGCTATGACCGGCCTTTCCACGAGCAGTATCTGAATTGGGTCGGCCGCTTCGTCAGCGGCGATTTCGGCCGCTCGACCTATCTCAAGGAGGATGTCGGGCCGGTCCTGGCGCGGCATATCCCGATCACCGCGACGCTCGGCGTGCTGGCGCTCGCCTTCGCGCTGCTCGTCGCGGTGCCGCTCGGCGTGATCGCCGCGCTCTGGCCCAACACGATCATAGACCGGATCGCGCTGGTCCTGGCT
The DNA here is from genome assembly GCF_003952665.1 of Bosea sp. Tri-49. NCBI lineage: Bacteria > Pseudomonadati > Pseudomonadota > Alphaproteobacteria > Hyphomicrobiales > Alloboseaceae > Allobosea > Allobosea sp. Tri-49. The sequence continues at coordinate 1,920,594 of NZ_CP017946.1, read as the reverse complement.
GTGGCCGGGCAGGCAATGCCGTCCTTCCTGTCCTCGCTCGCCCTGATCTACGGCTTCGGCGTCATGCTGCGCTGGCTGCCGGTCTCCGGCACGGCGACATGGCAGCACTACATCCTGCCGGCGGTGGCGCTCGGCTATTACGCGGCGCCGGCGATCATGCGCCTGACCCGCTCGGGCATGATGGACGTGCTCCGACCATGTCCGCACCGCGCGTGCCTATGGGCTCAGCCCCTGGCGGGTCGTGCTGCGCCATGGCCTGCGCCACGCGATCATTCCGGTGGTGGCGGTCGCGACCGTGCAGTTTGGCTACATGCTCGGCGGCTCGGTCGTGGTCGAGGCAGTGTTCTCGATGAACGGGCTCGGCAACCTCGCCTGGCTCTCGATCCGCCGCTACGACGTCGAGGTCATCCAGGCGATCCTGCTCGTGATCGCCGCGACCTATGCGGTGCTGACGCTCGCGGCCGATCTCCTGAACGCCGCCCTCGACCCCCGGATCCGGACGAGCTGATGGCCGATACCAGCCTCATCGACGGCGCATCGGCGCCGGTATCCGCGACACCTTCGGCAAAGCCGATGCCGACGCCCGGCCAGATCGCGTTGCGGCGTATGGCCCGGCATCCCGGCTTCTGGTTCGGTGGGGGCGCGCTCGCCGTCTTCGTCCTCGCGGCGATCGCCGCGCCCCTGCTGACGCCCTATGATCCCGGCACGCAGGATCTGGCGCGTCGTCTGGCGGCGCCGGTCTGGAACAGCGCCGGCAGCTGGCAGCATCCGCTCGGCACCGACCATCTCGGCCGCGACTATCTCGCGCTGCTGCTCTATGGCGCCCGCATCTCGCTGTTCGTCGGCTTCGCCACGGTGCTGATCTCCGGGCTGATCGGTACGGTCCTCGGCGTCGCGGCAGGGTACTGGGGTGGGCGCGTCGATCTCTTCGTCAACTTCCTGCTGACCGTCCGCCTGACCCTGCCAGTCGTGCTCGTCGCGCTCGTCGCTGTTGCGGTGCTCGGCCAATCGCTGCCCTTGCTGGTGCTTGTGATCGGCGGCCTGCTCTGGGACCGGCTGGTGATCGTGACGCGGACCGCGACGCAGCAGCTGGTCGGCCGCGAATTCGTCACCGCCGCCCGCGCCATCGGCAGCTCGACGCCGCGCATCCTGCTGCGCGAGATCCTGCCGAACATCACCAGCGCGCTGATCGTCGTCGGCACACTGGAACTCGCTCGCGCCATCCTGATGGAGGCGACGCTGACCTTCCTCGGGCTCGGCATCCAGCCGCCACTCACCTCCTGGGGTCTGATGATTTCCGAGGCGAAGAGCCAGTTCCTGTTCCGGCCCTGGCTGATCGCCATTCCGGGCACGGCGCTCATCCTGCTGATCCTGGCGATCAACGTCCTGGGCGATGCGCTGCGCGACGTCCTCTCGCCCGAGGGGAGGGCCTGAGCCATGGCGCCCCTGCTCGAAATCCGCAATCTCAGCCTGGAAATCCCGGTCAATGATGGTCTGCTGCGCCCGATCCGCAGCGTCGATCTCATCGTCGAACGCGGCGAGACCGTCGCCATCGTCGGTGAATCCGGCTGCGGCAAGAGCCTGACCTCGCTCGCAGTGATGGGTTTGCAGCCGCAGAACGCGCGGCTGTCGGCCGAGCGCCTCGCTTTCCAGGGCGAGTCCCTGCTTGGGCTCGACCGGCGGCGCTGGCAGGCGATCCGCGGCAAGCGCATCGCGATGATCTTCCAGGACCCGATGACGGCCTTCGACCCCTGTTATCGCATGGGCGACCAGATGGCCGAGATCCTGCGCCAGCATCGCCGGGTCTCCCGGGCCGAGGCGCGAGAGCGGATCGTCGCCCTGCTGCGGCGGGTCGGCGTTCCCGCACCGGAGGACCGGCTCGATCAGTTTCCGCACCAGCTCTCGGGTGGCTTGCGCCAGCGCATGATGATCGCAACCGCACTGCTGTGCGAGCCCGAGCTGATCATCGCCGACGAGCCGACGACCGCGCTCGACGTCACCATCCAGGCGCAGATCCTGCGTCTTCTCGCCGAAATACAAAAAGAGACCGGCGTCGGGCTGATCCTGGTCACGCACGATATCGGTGTCGTCGCCGGTCTCGCCGACCGGGTGGTCGTCATGTATGGCGGCGAGGTGGTCGAGAGCGGCACCACCGACGAGGTGCTTGGCAGCCCGCGTCATCCCTATACGGCCGGGCTGATGCGCTCGATCCCGGTGCCGGGGCGCACCCGCCGCGGCCAGCCGCTGGGCTACATCCCGGGCCTCGTCCCGCGCCCGATCGCGCCGCTGACGGCCTGCGGCTTCCTCGATCGCTGCGAATTCCGGCATGAGGCCTGCGCCGCGGCGCCCGTTCCCCTGCGCAGCGGTACCGGCGGGCGCCAGTTGCGCTGCCTATTGCCGATCGAGGCGCTGCGCCAACCGGCCGTGCCGCTCGCCGCTGCGACGGCTATCGCATGAGGACAAGATGAGCCTGCTCGAAATCACCGGCGCGACGCGCAACTATCAGGTCAGCGCCGGCCTGCGCCGCGGGCGGGTGCTGCAGGCGGTGCGCGGCATCGACCTCGCGGTCGAGGAGGGCGAGATCCTCGCCATCGTCGGCGAGTCCGGCTGCGGCAAGAGCACGCTCGCCCGGCTGCTGCTTGGCATCGAGGAGCCGAGCTCGGGCAGCATCACAGTCGGCGGCAAGCCGATCGGCGCCTATGGCCGGGTCGAGCGCGCCAGGCTGATCCAGCCGATCTTCCAGGACCCGTATTCCTCGCTCAATCCGCGCATGACGGTGGCAAGCGCGATCGCGGCGCCGCTCGAAGTGCGCGGCGTCGGCAATGGTCGCTCGCGCCTCGCAGCTGTGCACGAGATCATGGATGCGGTGGGGCTGGCGCGTTATCTCGCCGGCGCCTATCCGAGCCAGCTCTCGGGTGGGCAGCGCCAGCGCGTCGCCATCGCCCGCGCTTTGATCGGCGAGCCCAAGATCCTGATCTGCGACGAGCCAACCTCGGCGCTCGATGTCTCCGTCCAGTCGCAGATTCTCAACCTGCTCGCCCGCCTGCACCGCAGCTTCCGGCTGACCATCGTGCTGATCAGCCATAACCTCGCCGTGGTCGGCCATCTCGCCGACCGGGTCGCGGTGATGTATCTCGGCAAGGTCGTCGAGGCCGGGCCGACCGAGGCGGTCTTCGCCGAGCCGCGCCACCCCTATACGCGCGAGCTGATGCAGGCGATCCTGCCGCCCGAGCCCGGCCGTGGCTTGCCGGAGCTTCGTCTCAAGGGCGAGTTCCCGAGCCCGCTGGCGCCGCCGGCCGGCTGCGCCTTCAATCCGCGCTGCGTTCGGGCGAGCGCTGCCTGCCGCGAAGCCGTGCCGGAGCTCATCGGCAGCGAGCGCCTCGTCGCCTGCCACTATCCCTTGCGCGAGCCCGTCCACGCTTGATGGCGAAGCAGCCTGGGGCTGCTCCGCCACCGGCTACCGGATCAATCGCGCTTGGCTGCAGTGAGATCGGCTTCGACCAGCCACTCCGACAGAGCAAGCCCGGCGACCACGACTGCGGTCGTGGCGGGCGGATTGCCATTGAAATAGCGGTTGCGGATATTGGCGTAGGTGATGATGTCGGCCGGCTTCAGGCAGTAGGCGGTGATCTTCACGACATCGGCAAAGCTCATGCCGGCGGAGGCGAGGATCGCCTCGAAATTCGCCATCAGCTGTTCGACCTGCTCCTCCAGCGTCGCTGGTAGCGAGCCGTCGCGGCGCACGCCGACCTGGCCGGCGACATAAAGCTGGCGGCTGTTGGTCGGGACCTCGACGCCATGCGCGTAGAGGTTCTGCGTTGGCGGCGCGACGGCGTCGGGGTTGTGACGAAGGTTGGCTGAGGTCATCGCTCGTCTCCTGTCGTTTTGCGAAAGCCGATGCATGCGCCGCCGCTCACGCGCAGCAGCGATCGATCGCCCTGGCGGAGCATCGGATCCGCCGGGGCGTGGTTCAGTGATGTGTCGGTCCGCTCAGCGCGGGATCAGCGCACGCGATCCCAGATCAGCGTTGAGATCGTCAGCCGGCCGTCCCAGGGGCTGTGCGAGGGGCCGGCGATGATGGTCAGGGTGTCGCCTTCGAGCTTGAAGCGGCGGACCTGGTCGGTGCCGGACCAGGCCTCGTTCCAGGAGACCTCGACATGATGCGTCACGGTCTCGCCGGAGACCGAATAATGGCCGGCATAGGCGGTGAGACCCTTGAACAGGCCGAGCGCCTCCTCGTCGGTCGGGCCGAGACCCTTGGGCGGCGCCCGTTCCTCCGGCGCGTTGATGATCGAGAAGCGGCGGTCGCCGGTGTAGGTCAGCAGCCCCTGCGGATTGTCGCCGCGTGGATAGAGCACCTCGCCGGTCTCCGGCAGCTCCTGCCGGTGCGATTTCAGCCGCCAGGTCGAGATCAGGGCCTCAGGGATCATGTCGGTCTCCGCAACGGGTGAGTGTGAGGTCGCCGCCGGTCTCAGCCGGCGGCATGGGCTCGCGGGCGCAAAGTCGCGCCCTTCCAGAGCGAGGGATCGGCACCCCGGTATTGCGGCGGATAGGCAAGCTCGGCGCCGAGCGTCTCGGCCGCGTGCCAGACCCAGCGCGGGTCGTCGAGGAAGCCGCGCGCCAGCGCGACCATGTCGACCTGCCCCGATGCGACTGCTTCCTCCGCCATGCACGGATCGACGATCAGCCCGACGGCCTGGGTGACCATCCCTGTCGCCTGGCGCAAAGCTGCGGCCAGCGGCAGCAGATAGCCCGGCCAGGAGATGATCTTCTGCTCGCCGGAGAGGCTGCCGCGCGACAGGCAGACATAGTCGAAGCCGATCGCCTTGAGCTCGCGCGCATAGGCGATCGTGTCGGCGAGCGAGGCCGCATAGGTCGCATCTTCGGCGTCGAGTCTTGCGCCCAGCGCCTTCCGCGCCGGCCAGGCCTCGCGCAGCCGCCGCGCCACCGCGAGCGGGAAGCGCATTCGGTTATCGAGCGAGCCGCCATAGCCGTCCTGCCGCCGGTTGCTCTGCGCCGACAGGAAGGAGTGGAGGAGGTAGCCATGGGCGCAGTGGTATTCGACCACGTCGAAACCGATGCGGTCGGCCCGCCCGGCCGCATCGACGAAGGCCGCGGCGATGCGCTCCATGCCAGCTTCGTCGAGCGCTTCCGGCACGGCGCGCTTGTCGTCATAGGGCAGGGCGCTCGGGCCGAAGATCGGCCAGCCGCCTTCCTCGGGCTTGAGGCCGTGCCCGCCATCCCAGGGCATGTGACAGGAGCCCTTGCGGCCGGCATGGCCGAGCTGGATGCCGAGCGGCATGTCGCCGCCGGCATAGCGCAGCATCGTCACCACCCGGGCGAGCGCCGCCTCCTGCGCGTCGGTATAGAGCGCAAGACAGAGCGGCGAGATCCGCCCGGCCGGCTCGACCGCCGTCGCCTCCAGCAGGAGGAGACCGGCGCGAGACATGGCGAACTGCCCGAGATGGGCCATGTGCCAGTCGGAAGCGGCGCCATCGGGCGCGCTGTACTGGCACATCGGCGAGATGACCACGCGGTTAGGGAAGGTGACCCCCGCGAGCGTGATCGGCGAGAACAGCTTGCTCGGCATCAGGCGGTCCGCAGCCAGACCGACTTCACGTTCAGATAGTCGTTGAACTGCTGCATGCCGGATTCGCGGCCGTAGCCGCTGCGCTTGTAGCCGCCGAAGGGCATCGCCGGATCCATCATCTGGTAGCAGTTGATCCAGACCGAGCCGGCGCGGATCGCCTTGGCGAGATAGTGGGCCTTGCGCACGTCATTGGTCCAGACACCGCTGCCGAGCCCGTACATGGTATTGTTGGCGCGCCGTGCGACTTCCTCCAGATCGCTGAAGGGCAGGCTCGACACCACCGGCCCGAAGATCTCCTCCTGCGCGATCCGCATCTCGTCGCGGACGCCGGCGAAGACGGTCGGCGGGATGAAATAGCCGCTGGCGAGCTCGTCCTCGGTCAGCCGGCGCCCGCCGGAAAGCAGCTTGGCGCCCTCCTGCTGGCCGATGTCGAGATAGCTGGAAACGCGGCTGAGCTGCTGTTCGGAGACTAACGGCCCGATCTGGACCTCGGGGTCGAGGCTGTTGCCGACCTTCAGTGTCCGGCTGAAGGCGGCGACGCGCTCCATGAACTCGTCATAGATCTTGTCCTCGACGAAGAGGCGGGTGCCGGCGCTGCAGACCTGGCCGGAATTGCCGAAGCAGCCCATGGCGGCGCCGGGCACGGCGAGGTCGAGATCGACATCGGCGAAGACGATATCGGGCGACTTGCCGCCGAGCTCAAGCGTCACGCGCTTGAGGTTGCCGACCGAGGCCTGGACGATCTTCTGCCCGGTCTCGAAGGAGCCGGTGAAGGCGATCTTGTCGACGTCGGGATGGCCGGCGAGCGCCGCCCCCGCAGTCTCGCCGAAGCCGGTGACGATGTTGACGACGCCATCGGGCAGGCCGGCTTCGAGCAGGAGCTCGCCCATGCGCAGGGCCGAGAGCGGCGACTCTTCAGCCGGCTTCAGCACGGTGGTGCAGCCGGTGGCGAGGACCGGGCCGATCTTCCAGATCCAGGAGACCAGCGGGCCGTTCCACGGCGTGATCGCGCCGACGACGCCGACCGGCTCCTTCAGCGTATAGGTGACGAACTCGCCAGGCATGGAGTTGTCGACGGTCTCGCCATGCAACGCCGTTGCCATGCCGGCATAATAGCGCAGCAGGCCGAGCAGGCGCCGGCGCGAGGCGCGCGTGCGGCTGATCGGGGCGCCCATGTCGAGCGTGTCGATCAGCGAGAGCTCGTCGAAATGCTTGTCGACGAGGTCGGCGAGCTTGAGGATGACCTGCTGGCGGTCATAGGGCTTGAACTTGCGCCAGGGGCCGTCGAAGGCGCGCCGCGCCGCCGCGACCGCCGCATCGATGTCCTGCCGATCGCCCTCGGCGACGCGCGCCAGTACCTGGCCGGTCGATGGGTCGAGGGTCTCGAAGGTCTTGCCGGAGGCGGCATCGACCCAGCGTCCATCGATCAGCAGTTTCTTCGGTCCGCCTTCAAGGAAGGCGAGGTGCATGTCGGGTTGCCTTGGCACGATCGTCATCGGATCTGTCCTTTCGCGGATGCGCGGTTTTGAAAGGCCCGTCGGCGTGTCTTGCCAGCGACGGGCGGTCTCAGGGAACGATCAGCCCTTCACCGACCCGGCGGTGAGCCCCTGGACCATGTAGCGTTGGAAAACGAGGGCGAGGATCACTGCCGGAATGGCCGAGAGGAAGCCCGACGCCGCGATCACCGAGTAGTCGATATTGGCCTGGCCGAGCATGCCGGCGACGGTCGGCGGCAAGGTCGTGGTGCCCGGTTTCGAGTTCAGCACCTGCGCCACCAGGAACTCGTTCCAGCACAGCACGAAGGTGAAGGCGCCGGCGGCGACGAGGCCGGGTCCCGAGATCGGCAGGATCACCTTCACGAAGGCCTGCAGCCGCGAGCAGCCATCGACCAGCGCGCTCTCCTCGAGCTCGCGCGGGATGGTCTCGAAATAGGATTTCAGGATCCAGATCGTGAAGGGGAAGGTGAAGGAGCAATAGGCCAGAACGAGCCCGCTCAGCGTGTTCTGCAGGCCGAGCTGGCGCATGATCAGGAACAGCGCCGGCATCAGCACGACCACCGGCAGCATGCGGGTGAACAGGATGGCGTAGAGCGTGATCTTCATCACGGGGTGCTGGAAGCGCGCATAGGCGTAGCCGGCGCCGCTCCCGAGCACGATGTTAAGCGCGGTGACGATCAGCGTGACCACGACGCTGTTGCCGAGCGAGGGCAGGATCTGCGCCGACTGGTGCTGGGCGTGGAATTCGACCAGCCCGAAGATCTTGGCGTAGTTGGCAAAGCTCGGATTCGGCGGGAAGAGCGGCATCGGCCGGGCAAGCAGGTCGCGCTGCTCGCTGATGCTGCTGATGAACAGCCACAGGAACGGCCCGATCAGCCAGAGTGCGACCAGCGCGACGAGGCCGTAGAGACCCAGCACCGGCCAGAGCTTGCTGTGGTTGCGCGCGATGACGGTCGGCATGACGCTCCTCCTACTCGCTCTGGAATCTCGAGAGGATGAGGCGGTGATAGATCACGGTCAGCGCGACGCAGATCAGCGTCAAGGTGAACAGGATCGCCGTGCCTGGGCCGAACTTGAAGAAGCTGAAGGCGGTGCGGTAGCCGAGCCAGGTCACTGTCGTTGTGTCGTTGCCGGGGCCGCCCGAGGTCATCACATAGATGAGGTCGAGCATCAGGAAGCCGTTGACGGTCGCCAGCACCAGCACGAGGAACATCATCGGCCGCAGTGAGGGCAGGGTGATGTGCCAGAGCTTGCGCCAGAAGCCGGCGCCGTCGACCGAGGCCGCGTGGTAGAGATCCTGCGGGATCGATTGCAGCCCGGCGAGGAACAGGATCGTCGCGAACGGCGCCTGGTTCCAGACATAGACGACGATCAGCACGTTGAGCGCGGTGAAGCCGTCGCTGAAGAAGGAGAGGTAATGGTCGATCAGGCCGAGCCGGTAGAGGATGCCGTTGATCGCGCCGAAATCGGCGTCGAGCATGCCGAGCCAGAGGATGCCGACGGCGATGCGCGACATCGACCATGGTACCAGCAGCATCGCCCGCATCAGCCCGCGCCCGGCGAAATGGGCGTTGAGCACCAGCGCCATGGCAAAGCCGATCACCACCGCCTCGATCACAAACAGCGCGACGAAATAGACGGTGCGCAGCAGCGCTTGCCAGTAGAGCGGGTCGGACAGGACCTTGCTGTAATTGGCGAGCCCGGTGAAACGGTAGAGCGGCAGCCGCATGCCGAAGATGGTGATCGCCGTGCCGCCCGGCCGCAGCAGGTCGACCTCGGCGAAGCTCAGCCAGACCGAATAGACCAGCGGCAGGAAGACGATCAGCAGGATCACCAGCAGCGCCGGCGAGACCAGCGCCGCCGCGAACCAGCCCTCGGACTGGACGGCTTGCCGGTTCTTGCGCGCGAACCAGCGGGTTCGCGCCGGGCCGGAGGCCGAAGCCTCCGGCTGGAGCGCGAGATCATCAGGCCGGCCGGGATCGAGGGCGGTCATCCGCTCAGGCCAGCGATTTGTGCAGGGCGACGAGCGCCTTGATCGTCTCCGCGACCGACAGGTTCTTGCGGATCATGTCGTGCAGGATCGTCACCGAGCGGGCGTCGTATTCCGGATACCATTGCTCCTTGAAGGCGCCGCTGACCTTGCCCTTGTCGTACTGGGCCCGCAGCGTCGGCAGGTCGACCCAGTTGGCATAGGAGGCGACGACGGCCGGCTCCTTGTAGAGGTCGGGGTAGACGTTATCGAGGCCCGAGCCGATCGCCCATTGCTGCTGCACATACCAATCCTTGTGCAGGTTGCCGCCGACGAACTGCATCAGCTTCCAGGCGCTCTCGATCGACTTGGTGTTGGCGTTGAGCACGTAGGAATCGGTCCACATATACGTGCTGCCGACCTTGCCCGGATAAGGCGTCATCTTCGCCTTCTTCGGCGCGAGCAGGGATTCCTTGGTGTCGCTGGCGATCGTCTGCAGATAGTTCGAGATGTTGCTGTGATAGGCGTAGCGCCCGGTGAACATCATCCGGTGCACGTCGGTCGAGGACGGCTTGGTGAAGATCTCGGGCGTGACCAGGCCGAGCGCATAGACCTTCTTCCAGCGCTCCAGCACCTGGGCCACCGCCGGATCCTGATCGATCACCAGCTTGTTCTTGGCGTCGAAGACGGTCGCGCCCTCGGCGAAGCAGTCGGTCAGGAACTGCGGCGTCGTACCGGTGATCGTCGGATTCCAGTTCGGCAGGTAGGGATACTCGGCGATCTTGTCCTTCTTCAGCTTGACGCATTGCTCGACCAGCTCGTCGAAGCTCGCCGCCGGCTTGTCGAAGCCGCCCTGCTGCAGCATCGGCTCGTTGTGCATCAGGATGTAGAGGTTGACGAAATAGGGCAGCGCGATGAGCTTGCCCTCCTTGCTCAACAGGCTTTCGAGATTGGCCGGCATCATCGCCCGCTTCAGCTCGTCGGCCCCCGGCAGATCGTCGAGCGCGCGGATCAGCCCCGTCTGCGCCCAGCGCTCCCGGAAGGTGTGGAAGCAGTACATCACGTCGACAATGTCGCCGGCGAAAGCGCGTGATTCCAGCGTCTGGTGGAATTGCGGCCAGGGCAGCGTTGAGTAGCTGACCGTCTCGCCATAGGTCTTGTTGTAGAAATCGACATAGCCCTGGACCATGTCCGGCCGGAAGGTCCAGCCAACGAAGTTGATCGGCGCTGCCGCCTGTGCGGCGCCGAAGCGGCCGGCCCCTGACAATGTCGCTGCCGAAAGGGCGCCCGCTCCCGCCATGAGCTGCCGCCGGTTGATCGAACCCGTCCTGCTGAGCGTCTCCATGTCGTCCTCCCCGGACCGGCGTTGGTCGCCGTTACCGCGACATTAGCGACGTGATTGTGCTCATTCAACAGAAATATCGTTCTTATATTGCGCTTTATGCGAAATCATGAAACCAGTTAGGCGTTTTCGGCGAGCAAGCCTCCGCGTATCGGCGGATTCGGTCAGGTTGGGCATGCGCTGGTCGCGCTGGCGGAGCCCGGGCCTGCCGGGCAGATTGCCGCCACGGGGAGTGAAGGCCTGCGATGTACGAGATCGATCCCTCGCGCCTGGACCTGGCGCATGAGTTCCGGCGCCGCCCGCTCGGCCATCACAGCCCCGAACTCCAGGCGGTGCTCGACCGGATGCGGAGCGCGCCGATCGAGGGCAAGCACTGCCTGATCGTCGAGACCCCTAGGGCGCGCTGGCTGCTGGCGCGGATGACCGGCAATCCCTTGCGGCCCGTGCCCGTGCCCGACGTCGTCTTCACCGATCTCGCCGAGGCCGAATGGACGGTCTTCAAGCTGCGCTGGCACGCCATGACCGGCCACGATCTGGCCACCACCCTGGGCGAGCTCGCCATTCCGGAGCCGCCGGTCGACGGGCCACCGCTCATCGTGCCTGATCCGGCCAGGGCGATCCTCGCCTATGCCGACCGGATCAGCGCCGCGCCGGGCGACAGCATCGCCTTCAAGGTGAGCACGCCGGGGATCGCCGGCTATCGCGCCGATATCGTCCGCCTGCGCGCACCGCAGACCGGCCGGGGCGGGGAGGGTTATCGCGAGACGGAGATAGCCTCGCCCGCGAGCGGCGATTATCCCGGCGGCGAGCAGAAACTGCGACTCGGCTCGTACATCGAATTGCCGTCGCTGCCCGTGCCGCTGGAGAGCTTCAGCCTGCAGGTCCTGGCCTGGCCCACCCTGATCGGCAAGCAGCCGCGGGCGCTGCTCGGCGCCTGGTCGCAGCGCTCGAAGCGCGGCTTCGGGCTCTATCTCGATGCAGATGGCGCATTGGCGCTGCGGCTTGGCGATGGCACTGATGTCGTCGATATCTCGACCGGGATCGCCGTGGCGGAACGGCGCTGGCATCTGTTCTCGGCGAGTTTCGACGCCGCCTCGCGTCGGATCGAGCTATCACAATGCCCGCTGGAGGATCACAGCGTCCATACCGGCCGGGCGGCTTCAGTCACGCGCGACATCGCGATCCTGCCGGCGGCTCCGGATACGCCGCTGCTGATCGCAGCCTGGTCTGATGCGAGCGCCGACGGAATGGCGCCTGGCGCCCATTACAACGGCAAGCTGGAGGCGCCGCGCCTGTTCGCGCAGGCGCTTTCGCGGGAACAGCTCGACCAGCCGATCACGGTCGAAAAGGCTGGCAAAGCGCTGCTCGCTGCCTGGGACTTCTCGCAGGAGATCGGCTCCGACCGCATCATCGATCGCGGGCCACACCAGTTGCACGGCCGGACGGTCAACCTGCCGACCCGTGCCGTGACCGGCCATAACTGGGACGCGGCCGAGATGGACTGGAAGCGGGCGCCGCAGCAATACGGCGCGATCCATTTTCATGACGACGACATCGACGATGCCCGCTGGCAGACGAGCTTTGTCTTCATGGTCCCTGAGGACTGCCAGAGCGGCATCTATGCCGCGCGCCTGCGCGGCGAGGGCGCAGAAACCCATGTCCCGTTCTTCGTGCGGCCGCCACGCGGAAGGCGCACCGCCAAGGTCGCCTATCTCGCGCCGACCGCGACCTATACGATCTACGCCAACAACAAGGCGCGCTTCCTCGCGTCCGGCACTGAGATGCTGCGTGGGCATCTGCTCGACTTCGACGTCACCGATATGCAGCTGCTGCACCATCCGATCGGCCTGTCGACCTATTGCGTGCACAATGACGGCAGTGGCGTCTGCTACGGCACGCGCCTGCGGCCGATGACCAACTTCCGGCCGAAGGGGAGGCTCTGGAATTTCTCCAGCGATCTCTTCGTCGTCGATTGGCTGGAGGGGATCGGCTGCGACTACGACGTCGTCACCGACGACGATCTGCACCGCGAGGGCGCGGGCCTGCTCGATGGCTACCGGGCCGTGCTGACCGGATCGCACCCCGAATATGTCTCGCTGGAGATGATGAACGCGCTGGAGGGCTATCTGAAGGGCGGCGGCCGTCTGATGTATCTCGGCGGCAACGGCTTCTACTGGCGCGTCGCTTATCACCCGCACTCGGATGGGATCATCGAGGTGCGGCGGGCCGAGGATGGCACCCGCGCCTGGCATGCGGCGCCCGGCGAATACTATATGAGCTTCACCGGCGAATATGGCGGGCTCTGGAGCCGCCAGGGCCGCTCGCCGAACACGCTGGCCGGCGTCGGCTTCATCGCCCAGGGCTTCGACGCCTCGTCCTATTACCGCCGGCGCCCCGAGAGCCGCGATCCGCGCGCCGCCTTCATCTTCGCCGGCATCGAGGACGAGATCCTCGGTGATTTCGGCCATCTCGGCGGCGGTGCCGCCGGCGACGAGATCGATGCCTGCGACGTCAGCGCCGGCTCGCCGCCGCATACGCTGGTCCTGGCCTCCTCCGAGAACCACACCAACGCCTTTCACATGGCGAACGATGCGGTGCTCGTTCCGAACGGCGCGACCAACGCCTTGCAGAGCGCCCGCATCCGCGCCGACATGGTGTTCTTCGAATGCCCCTCCGGCGGTGCCGTGTTCTCGACCGGCTCGATCGCCTATGTCGGCAGCCTCGCGCACAACGGCTACGACAACAACATCTCGCGGCTGACCCGGAACGTGCTGGAGCGCTTCTTGGATCCCACCCCGTTCGCCATGCCTGGCAAGGGCGGATGAGGAGATTGCGCGATCCGGCCTGAGCTCGGCGCAATCCCGGCGTTTCCGCAATTCGAGGCGGTCAATTCGGCTCCTTTCGGCAGCGCAGCAATTGCGGCCCGCGCGGCCGCCTCCTATGGTTTTGCGATTCGAGTACGCAATTGCAGGAGAAGCGGGTGGCGGCTCTGGACGAAATCGACGTCGGCATCATCAACCTCCTGCACAAGGATGCCCGCGCTCCCGCCAAGTCCATCGCCGAGGCGCTCGAAATCCCCGAGTCGACCATCCGCAACCGCATGGCGCGTCTGGTCGAGTCCGGGGTGATCGAGTTCGTCGCCCTCTCCAACCCGCTGCAACTCGGCCATTCGGTCTGGGTGATGATGGAGATCGAGGTCGAGACACGCCGGATCAGGCAGGCCGCGCGCGAATTGTCTGCGATCCCGGAGATGTATTTCGTCTACATCACCACCGGCGGCTTCGACATCTTCGCCGGCGCGACCTTCTCCGACAACACCGAGCTCGTCGACTTCGTCACCAACCGGCTGTCGCAGGTCGAGGGCATCGTGCGCGTCAACACCCGCACCATCCTCGAGGTGCACAAGCGGGCCTTCAAGTTTATGCCGAAGCCTTCGGTGATGCGTCCGAGCAAATCCGCCCGCGAGCAGGTCGCGAAGGTCGAACCGGCGCCGAAGAAGACGACCAAGACGCGCTGATCAGCACGATGCGCCCCTGACTAGCTCGGCCACTGCCTCGGTTGGGCTCGTATCGCTGGCGAGGACGCGCTCGATGCTGCCGGCAAGCGCCTCCGCGGCGTGCCCGGCGCCTCGCAGATAGGGCTCGATCAGCGCCGAGCCGAGGGTCCGCAGCATCTGCGCCCGGATACGACTGTGCCGGCGCTGCGCGAGTCGTCCGCTTTCGCTGCACCAGCCAAGGAAGGCGTCGACCGCCTCAGCGAGATCGGGGACACCCTCGCCGCTGCGAGCGCTGACCAATTGAACGGGAGGGCGCCAGAGCGTGCCGTCACTGGCCGGATCGCCATGGCGCCGCAGCACGGCGAGGCGGCCGGGCGAGCAGTTCGGCTGTGCCGTCGTCACGGCCGGGTTGGCCAGGTTGATGCCGGGCGCGCCGGCATAGGCCACGCCGATCGCGCCGTTGATCTCGGCGGCGGTCGCCTTGGCGCCGGGCAGGTCGCCCTTGTTGACGGCGTAGACGTCGCCGACCTCCATCAGCCCGGCCTTGGCCGCCTGGATGTCGTCGCCCAGGCCCGGCACGAAGACGACGAGCGTGCAGTCGGCGGCGTCCGCCACGGCGATGTCGGCCTGGCCAGCGCCGACCGTCTCGATCATGACGCGGTCGAACCCGGCCTCGTCGAGCAGCGCGACGATATCGCAGACCGCCGCGCTGAGGCCGCCGCCTTCGCCGCGCGCCGAGATGCTGCGCAGATAGACGCCGGGCAGGTCGGAGCTGCGGTCCATGCGGACGCGATCGCCGAGCACGGCGCCGCCGGAGAACGGGCTGGACGGATCGACCGCGAGCACCGCGATGCGCTCGCCGGCACCGGCCCAATGGGCGGTCAGCGCGTCGACCAGGGTCGACTTGCCGGCGCCTGGCGGACCGGTCACGCCGATTACACTAGCCTTCGCCGGAGCTCGGTAGGCACCCGAGAGGACCTCCTCGTAGCCATCAGCACGATCCTCGACCGTGCTGATCGCACGCGACAGCCGGCGGACCGTCCGGCCGTCGAGCGCTCCTGCGCCGCTCATGCACCGACCTCGATCAGCAGGGCGTCGCCCTGGCCGTAGCCGCCGCAGATGGCGGCGGCGCCGCGCCCGCCGCCGCGCCGCGTCAGGCCGTTGACCAGCGTCATGGCGAGTCTCGCGCCGCTCGCGCCGAGCGGATGGCCGAGCGCCACGGCGCCGCCATGGCGATTGGTCCGGGCGCGCAATTTCTCAGCCGCTCCAACATCGCCATCGGCGAGGCGCAGCGTGCTGACCAGCGGCGTCGCGGCGAAGGCCTCGTTGATCTCGATCAGGTCGAGATCGGTGACCGGGCGCTCGGCCTTGGCGAGCAGCCGGGCAATGCTGATCGCCGGCGTATAGGAGCCCGAGGTCGGCCCGTCCGCAACCTGGCCGTAATGGGTGATCTCGGCGAGGATCGGCAAACCGCGCGCGTCGGCAAGCCGGCGCGAGACCAGCAGCAGGAAGGCGGCTCCGTCATTCAGCCCGGGGGCGTTACCGGCGGTGATGGTCTCGCTGTCATAGACCGTCCGCAAGGTCGCGAGCTTCTCGCGCGAGCTGTCGCGGCGCGGGGATTCATCCGAGGCGATGCGCTCATTGCCGCTCTTGCCGGGCAGGTCGAGCGGGATGCGTTCGGCCTCGAAATAGCCGGAGGCTTCCGCTGCGAAATAGCGCTCATGGCTGCCGGCTGCCCAGTCGTCCTGCGCTGCGCGGTCGATGCCGTGGCTGAGTGCTTCGCGCGAGGTATAGGCCGCGATCGCAGCGTCGACCGTCGGCGAGCGCAACAGCAGCGGATCCTCGGCCGTGACGGCGCCGAGCGGCTTGTTACGCCGGCGCGGCCAGAGCAGCGGCGTCTGGCTGAGATTGTCGACCCCGCCGCAGATCACGGCATCGGCGAAGCCGAGGCGGATGTCGCGCCAGCCGAGGCCGATCGCGCTCATGCCGGAGCAGCAGGCGCGGTCGATGGCGAGCGAAGGCGTCTCCTGCCGCAGCCGCGACAGCAGCACCGCCTGCCGCGCAGGGGTGAAGGCGGCCGAGGCGATCATGCCGACGCCCATATAGAGTGCTTCGATTGACATTGGCTCGAGCTCGGTCCGGTCGAGCACCGCATCGATGGCGATGGCGGCGAGGCGTGGTGCGAAGATGTCGGCGAGGGCGCCGCCGAAGCGGCCGAACGGGGTGCGCGCGAAGGCGGTGACGATGACGTCGTTGCCGTCAGACATGATCGTTCTCGCGCTCCGGTTCGGCGAGGCGCTGGCGCAGCAGCTTCTTGTCGACCTTGCCATTGGCGTTTTTCGGCAGCGTCTCTTCGATCAAAATGCGTTTCGGCGTCTTGAAGCCGAGGATGGCGCGGCAGCCGGCGCGCACCTCCTCCGCCGACAACTCTACACCCGGCACCGGCGCGACGAAGGCGATGGCAACCTCGCCCCAATCAGGATCGGGCATGCCGAGCACCGCGGCCTCGGCGACATCAGCGAGGCTGGTCAATACCGCCTCGACCTCCTGCGGATAGATGTTGAAGCCGCCGCTGATCAGCATGTCCTTGCTGCGCCCGGTCAGCGTCACCAGCCCGTCCTCGCTGACCCGGCAGAGATCGCCCGACCAGAGCCAGCCGTCGCGCAGCACCTTCGCCGTTTCCTCCAGCATGCCCCAATAGCCGCGCATGACATGGTCGGCGCGCACGGTGAGCTCACCGATCTCGCCGTCCGGCACGGGCGTTCCGTCGGGTGCACGGGCGACGATCTCGACGAAACTGTAGGGCCGGCCGATGCAGCCGATCCGCGGCGCGCCGTCCGTGTCGAAATGGTCTTCCGGCGGCAGGAAGACGCAGGTCATCATCGCTTCGGTCAGCCCGTAATTTTGGGTCAGGATCGGCCCGAAGCGATCGAGCGCCTTTTCCAGCGTGTTGCGTGGGATCGGCTCGGCGCCATAGCCGATGAAGCGCAGCGATGAGGTGTCGATCTTGTCGATGTGCGGGTGGTTGACGATGCGCGTCAGCACCGTCGGCACGCAGGTGAAGGCGGTGATGCCGAGCGCCGGGATCGCATCGAGCAGGGTATCGACGCCGGAGATGAGCACGCTGGTTGCGCCGCGCAGGAACCAGGGCGCGAAATAGGTGCCGCTGGCATGGGTGAGCGGGCCGATATGGGCGACGACGTCGTCCCGGCGCATGTCGCGGTCGAGCAGCATGTTGCGGGTCACCGCCAGCCAGTGGCGGTGTTCCAGCATCACGCCCTTCGGCCGACCCGAGCTGCCCGAGGTGTAGTTGATCGAGGCGAGATCGTCCGGTGCCGACAGGCGATCCGCCAAGGTGGTCGCGGGCTGGAGCAACTTGGCGAAGTCGGGGCCGCCGCTGGCCGGGCCGCCATCGACCGCGCAAAGCCAGAGCGACTGCCCAGCCGGCAGGAGGGCTGCGGTTTCCGCATCGTGGAAGACGGCAGCCGCATCGCAATCGGCGAGGATCGCCGCGGCCTCGACGCTGGTCAGCCTTGCGTTGAGCGGCACGCGCACCAGCCCGGCGCGCTCGATCGCGCTCTGCAGCATCAGATATTCCGGCCGGTTGGCCATGAAGAGCCCGACCCGCGCCCCGGCCGGCAGACGCTGCGCGAGATTGCCGGCGAGGGTAGTCGCGATCGCGTCGAATTCGCGGAAGGACCAGCGCCGCTCGCCGGCGATCAGCGCGATACGCTCGGCAAAGCGCTGCGCTGCCCGGCGCATCAGCTCGGGGAGGGTGGGCGGTGCGCAAGGCTCAGTCATGGACGGTCTCGGCCATCAGATAGTCGACGATCTCGGCGATCGCGGTGCCCGATAGGAAGACGCGCGAGACGCCCGCCTTGCTGAGTTCGGGGATGTCTTCCTGCGGGATGATGCCGCCGGCCATGATGCGGATGTCCTCCGCCCCATTCTCGTCGAGCAGGCGGCGCAGGCGCGGCAACAGAGTCAGGTGGGCGCCGGAGAGGATGCTGATCCCGATCCAGTCGACGTCCTCCTCTACGGCGGCACGCGCGACCTGTTCGGGCGTGCGGCGCAGCCCGGTGTAGATCACCTCCATGCCGGCTTCGAGCAGGCCGCGGGCGACGACCCGCGCGCCGACATCGTGGCCGTCCAGGCCGACCTTCGCCATCAGGACGCGGATCTTGCGGTTCGACAGCGTCATCGGCTCAGAATTCAGTCGAGGGTGAGAAATGGCCGAAGATGTCGCGCCAGATCTCGACGATCTCGCCGACGGTGGCATAGGCGCGCACCGCTTCGAGCACGGAAGGCGTGACATTGGCGCCGGACGCCGTCGCCTCGCGCACCGCCGCCAGCGCGGTGCTGACGCGGGCTTCGTCGCGTTCGGCGCGCACGCGCTGCAGCCGCGCCACCTGGTCGACCGCGGCGCCCGGATCGATGCGGAAGGCGGTGTTGGCGACATCGGGCTTCTGCGGCCGCTGGTTGACCGTGACCCAGGGCCGCTGGCCGCTGTCGATCGCCTTCTGCCGGCGCACCGCGCCCTCGGTCATCAGGCGCCGGCCAATGCCGTCGCGAATGACGGCGAGGGCGCCGCCCTTCTCCTCGATCATGCCGAGCGCATCGAGGATCTGACGCTCGACGCCATGGGTCAGGCTCTCGACATAATAGGAGCCGCCGAGTGGATCGACGGTGTCGGCGAAGCCGTGCTCGCTGGCGATCACCTGCTGGGTCCGCAGCGCCACTTTCAGTGACTGCTCGCCGGGCGTCGAGACCGCCTCGTCATAGGAGGCGATGTAGACGTAAGAAGCGCCGCCCAGCACATAGGCAAGCGTGCCGAAGGCGATGCGCGAGATGTTGTTGAGCGGCTCCTGCAGCGACTCCTGGCCATGGCCGTAGACGGTGAGGCGCAGAGCCATCGCAGCCGGCAGGGTCGCGCCGTAGCGCTCGCGCATGCGCCGCGCCCAGATCCGCCGCAGGGCACGCAGATTGGCGACGCTGACGAAGAAGTCGTGCCGCTCGTCGGCGAACATGTGCAGCAGCGGCGCGACCTCGTCGATCGAATGGCCGCGCGCCAGGAGATCGTCGAGATAGTAATGGGCGTTGGCGAGCGCGATCGCGGTGCCGAGGCTCGAGCCGGCGCCGCCGGCATTGATGTGGTTGACGCAGACCGTCATCGGCGACCAGTTCGGCGCATTGTCGATGCACCATTCGACCGCGTCGCAGGCGAGCTTGGCCGCCGGTTCCGCCGGCAGGATCTGGGTGCCGCGGGCGATGTATTCCTTGAGCGGGTCGTTCTGCAGGTTGACGACGTAGTTCGCCCAGGGAATGCCCTGCTTCTCGCCGAGCGCCGCGAACAGCGCCAATACGATCGGGCCGATCGAATTGCCGAGCGTGCCGACGCGCTTGATGCTGTCGAGCGGGATGCCGTCGAAGAGCCGCTCCATATCGGCGAGCGAGCTGATCGCTACGCCGACCTGGCCGACCTCGGCCGTCGCCATGGCGTGGTCTGAATCGTAGCCGCACTGGGTCGGCAGGTCCAAGGCGACGAGGATCTGCTCGGCGCCCCAGTCGATCAGGGTGCGGAAGCGCTGGTTGCAGCGCTCAGCCTCACCGAAGCCGGAATAGGCCGAGACGACGAAGGGCTCGCCCCGGTTCATCGCGCCGCGATCGCCGCGGGTGAAGGGGAATTCGCCGGGGAAGCCGAGATCGGCGGCATGGTCGAAGCCGATCGCGTCGAGGTCGGCCGGAGTGTAGAGCGGCTTCACCTCGAGGCCGCAATCGGTGACGAAATTGCGCCGCCGTTCGGCCCGGGCCGCATCCGGCGCGAAGGTTTCGCGCCGCCAGCGCGCTTCTTCGGCGACCAGATCGACCGCTGCGCCGCTAATCTGCCCGGCGGACTCGTCCGGCATTTCCACGTCCAGGTCACGTCGGCGGCTGGCCAGCATTCTCGTCATGACGTTCTCCCGCAAGGCGTCGTCGCCGGCGCTGCCGCGCCGCGAGCGAAACTCCCCGGTGTTCCCCCCTGTGAAAGCTGCTCATTGCGCTAACAATGACGTTCACTATTGCTGTATCAGCGATATTGATATCATAGTAAAGCAGAAAACGCGACAAAGAGCGTGTAAGATTGTTGGAAACGCAACGACTCGACGGGAGGATGAAGGCCATGGACATCTCGCGACGGCATCTGCTGGCCGGTTCCGGCGTAATCGCAGCGAATGGATGGGTGCAGGCGGCCGGTGCCGAGTGGCAGCAGAGCCCACGCTATCCGGATCCGGCGGTACAGGCGCTCGATCCGAGCTTTTCCAAGTACATGGTCTTCTTCGCAGCGGTGGAGCGCATCGCGACCGGCGAGACCCGCTACACCGAAGGCCCGATCTGGTTTGGCGACGGGCGCTTCCTGCTCTGGACCGACATCCCCAACAACCGCATCCTGAAATGGGAGGAAGAGACCGGCGCGGTCAGCATCTTCCGGCGGCCGGCGAACTACGCCAATGGGCTGACGCGGGACCGGCAGGGCCGGCTGATCGCCGCCGAGCACGGGCGGCGCGTCACCCGCACCGAGCACGACGGCAGCGTCACCGTGCTGATCGACAGCCATGACGGCAAGAAGCTGAACTCGCCCAACGACGTCGTCGTCGCCTCGGATGGCGCGATCTGGTTCACCGATCCGCCCTTCGGCATCTCCGGCCACTATTCCGGTGACAAGGCGACGCCTGAGCTGCCCAACAACGTCTACAGGCTCGATCCTTCGGGCAAGGCGAGCGTCGTCGCCAGCGATGTCACCGCACCCAACGGCCTCTGCTTCTCGCCGGGCGAGAAGAAGCTCTATGTTGTCGACTCTTTCTCGAAGCCGGTCAGCATCCGCGTCTACGACGTGGTCGATGGCGGAACGAAACTCGCCAAAGGCTCGATCTTCTTCACCTGCGGGGAGGGCGAGGCGCCCGACGGCATCCGCTGCGATGTCGACGGCAATCTCTGGTGCGCCTATGGCGCGGTCAAGGAAGGCATGGACGGCGTGCTGGTGCTGTCGCCCGAAGGCAAGCGCATCGGCCGCATCGCCCTGCCGGAGCGGGCGGCCAATCTCTGTTTCGGCGGGACTAAACGGAACCGGCTCTTCATGGTCACCGGCCGCGGCGTCTACTCGCTCTACGTCAACACGCAGGGCATCGCTGGCGGCTGAGCGGGAGCCATGCCGGTGGAATCTCCGCCGCGACGCCTCGCTGCGGCTGCTAGTCGAGCAGGCTGTGCGCCGCCCGCGCCCGCTGCTGGGCGGCACCGAGCAGGAAGTTGAGATCAGCCCCGATCGAGACGAAGCGGGCGCCCATCGCGGCATAGGTCTTCATCAGGTCGGGACGTGCTGCGAGCCCGCCGAGCCCGGCATGCTTGCCGGCGCGCCGACAGGCCGCAATCACCTTCGAGATCGCCGCATGCAGGCGCGGATGGTCGAACTCGCCGGGATTGCCGAGATCTGCGGCAAGATCGACCGCGCCAATGAAGGCGACATCGACGCCCTCGACCGCGACGATCTCTTCGACCCCAGCGACGCCATCGCCTGACTCGATCATCACGATCACCATCGTCAGCGCGTTGACGAAGGCCATCGCCTCGGCGTTCGGATAGCTGCGGAAGCGGGTCAGCGGCGACAGGCTGGCGACGCCGCGCGAGCCCAGCGGCGCGAACTTGGCGGCATCGACGATCGCCCGTGCCTCCTCGGCCGAGCGGACATGCGGGGCGATGATGCCCATCGCGCCGCCCTCGAAGGCGCGGGCGATGTGCTCGGATTGGTTCGCCGGCAATCGTACCAGCGGCGTGATGCCCATCTCGAGCGCCGCGAGGCAGATCTGCCCGGTCGTCTCGACGCCGAACATCGCATGCTCGAGATCGACATAGATCGAGTCGAGCCCGGCGGTGGCAGCGATGCGCGCGATCTCGACGCCGCGCACCAGCCGCACCGCCATGGTCGCTGCGATCTCTTCGCGCGTCAGCCGTTCCTTGACGCGATTGCGTGGCAGGTCGGTGATATCCATGGTCACTCCTGGAAGGCTTCGGCGCGCTTCTTCTGCAGCGAGGGCAGCAGCACGAGGACGAGGAGCAGGGCGGCGAGCGCCAGCATGGTCGCACTGATCGGCCGCTGCAGGAAAACCATTGGATCGCTGCGCGAGAGCAGCAGGGCCCGCCTGAGATATTCCTCCATCATCGGGCCGATGATGAAGCCGAGCAGCATCGGCGCCGGCTCCATGCCGAGTTTGGCGCAGAGGTAGCCGAACAGCCCGAAGCCGACCATCAGCAGGATGTCGAAGCTGCTGTTGCTCAGGCTGAACACGCCGATGGCGCAGAACACCAGGATGGTCGGGAAGAGATAGTAGTAAGGCACCATGATCATGCGCGCCCACAGGCCGATCAGCGGCAGGTTGAGCAGGACCAGGAAGACGTTGCCGATCCACATCGAGGCGACGATGCCCCAGAACAGGGCGGGCTGCTCGGTCAGCACAGCCGGACCCGGCTGGATGCCCTGGATCACCATGGCGCCGACCATCAGCGCCATCACCGGGTTCGAAGGGATGCCGAGCGTCAGCATCGGCACGAAGGAGGTCTGTGCGCCGGCATTGTTGGCCGCTTCCGGCGCCGCCACGCCCTCGATCGCGCCCTTGCCGAATTGCGCGCGGTTGGGCGAGACCTTCTTCTCCAGCGCATAGGCGGCGAAGGAGGCGAGCATGGCGCCGCCGCCCGGCAGGATGCCGAGCGCCGAGCCGAGGAAAGTGCCGCGCAGCACCGGCGCGACGATGCGCTTGAGATCCGCCCGCGTCGGCATCAGCCCGCCGATCTTGCGCGAGATGATCGAGCGCGCCTCGCCCTGTTCGAGATTGTGGACGATCTCGCCGAGGCCGAAGACGCCCATCGCCACCACGACGAAGTTCACGCCGTCATAAAGCTGCGGCATGCCGAAGGTGAAGCGCGGGATGCCGGAATTGACGTCGAGGCCGATCAGCCCGAGCAGCAGGCCGAGCAGGATCATGCCGACCGCCTTCAGCACCGAGCCATTGGCCAGCACCACCGAGGCGACGAGGCCGAGCACCATCAGCGAGAAGTATTCGGCCGGGCCGAAGGTCAACGCCACGACAGCGAGTGGAGGAGCGAACAGCGCCAATAGCAGCGTCGCAGCGCAGCCGGCGAAGAAGGAGCCGAGCGCCGCCGTCGCCAGCGCCTTGCCGGCCTCGCCATTGCGGGCCATCGCGTAGCCGTCGAGCGCCGTGACGATCGAGGAGGATTCGCCGGGCAGATTGACCAGGATCGCCGTGGTCGAGCCGCCATATTGGGCACCGTAATAGATGCCGGACAGCATGATCAGCGAGGTCACCGGCGGCAGCGCGAAGGTCGTCGGGAGTAACATCGCGATGGTCGCGAGCGGCCCCAGCCCCGGCAGCACACCGACGGCGGTGCCGAGGATCGTGCCGATCAGGCAATAGAACAGGTTGGTCAGGGTGAAGGCGGTCGAGAAGCCGAGCGCGAGATTGTCGAAGAGCTCCATGGCGCCGCCTCAGAAGCCGAGCCAGGGGCCGAAGGCCGGGATCGGCAGCCCGAGCAGCGTGACGAAGGTGAGCACGCTGAAGGCAGAGAGGCCGATCGCCAGCGCAAGGAAGGGCCAGAGCCGGAATTGCTCGCTGGCCAGGCCCGAGATCATCACCAGCAGCACGGTCGAGGCCGCGAGGCCAAGCCCCTCGACGGTGACGCCGAACAGGCCGCTGGCGACGAGGACGAGCGCAGCCTTGCGCCAGGCGAGGCCCGTCACCGCCTCACCCGACGACAGGAACGCCTGGACGACCAGGACGAGGCCGATGACGGCGAGCACGCCGCCCAGCGCGGTCGGGAAATAGCCGGGCCCCATGCGCCCGGCATGGCCCATCGCATAGCCGCGGGCCAGCGCCATCGCCAGCAGGCCAAAGCCGATGAAGATCAGGCCGGACCAGAGATCCTTGCTGCCGGCGATGCGCCCGGGCGCTTTGCTGCTCATGTCATTGTGTCTCGATGTCGAAAACTCGGGCGCCGGGCAGGCCTACGCCTCACTCGGCGCGGATGCCGTTCGCCTTCAGCCAGGGCAGCCAGCGCGCGAAATCGGCGTCGAGCCGCGCTTTGAAGGCGGCGGTGTCCTGCGGATCGGTCAGCCCGTTATCGGCGAGCTTGGCCGCGATCTGCGGCTGCTTGACCACCTTGGCGATGGCCTCGGCGATCTTCTGCTTCTGCGCCGGAGAAGCGCCCTTCGGGATCAGCACGCCGTACCAGTTGGTCAGCATCAGGTCCGGCATGCCGGCCTCGGTCGCGCTCGGGATCTCGGGCAGCAGGGTCGAGCGCTTGGTGTCGAAGATGACAAGGCCCTTGAGCCGGCCGTCCTTGACGTATTGGCGCAGGATAGGGACGTCGGCATTGACGAGGTCGACCGAGCCGGCGATCAGGTCGGTCAGCGCCGGCGCGGCGCCGCGATAGGCGATCTGCTCCATCGCGACCTTGGCCGATTTGGCGAGGAGCTCGGCGCCGAGATGCATGGTGCCGCCGCTGCCGGTCGAGCCGTAGTTCAGCTTGGTGCCCTTAGCCTTCTCGACCAGGCCCTTGAGATCGTTGACGCCGAGCGAGGGGCGCACCGCGATCATCGTCTGCACCTCGCCGAGCAGATAGACCGGCTCGATGTCCTTCTGTGGATCGTAGGGCACGCTAGCCATCGTGCCGGCGCTCAGCACCAGCGCTGAGGTGGTCAGCAGGAGGGTGTGCCCGTCCGCCTTCTCGCGGGTCGCTGCGGCGGTGCCGATCGTGCCACCGGCCCCGCCGCGGTTCTCGACGATAACGGTGCCGCCGAGCTCCTTGCCGAGATCGGGGGCGATGATCCGCGCGAACAGGTCGGTCGGCCCGCCGGCCGCGAACGGGACAAGCAACTTGATGGTTTCGGCCGCCTTGGCCGGCGTCGCCAGGATTGCGGCGAGCGCGACGGCCTTGATGATCCGATGCATGGTTCGTCCTCCCAGATTGTATTTTTTGCTTCAGCCGGCGAAGCGCGGCTCGGGCAGGCCGCGTACGCCGACATCGAGCGCCAGCAGGGCGCCAGCGAGCGGCTCGACCGCGAGCGTCTCCGGCGCCAGGCGCTGCGAGTGGCTGGTGATGTAGAGCGTGGCGAGGTCCTTGCCGCCGAAGACCGGGCAGGTCGGATTGGTCACCGGCAGCTGGATGATCCGGTCGACGCTGCCGTCCGGCGCCTGGCGCACGAGATGGCCGGTCGCAACCATGCAGGTCCAAAGATAGCCTTCCACGTCGACGGTCGCGCCGTCGGGCCGGCCGAGCTGGTGCGTCCAGTCGGCGAAGACGCGCCGGTTGCTGATCGTGCCTGCGTCCAGATCGTAGTCGAAGGCGAAGCTCGTCTGGTTGTGCGTATCGGCGAAGTACATCGTGCCGCCATCCGGGCTCCAGGCGATCGAGTTCGGCAGCACGAAGCCGTCATGCATCGCCCGGCAGCCATGGTCGGCATCGAGCCGGTAGAGTACGCCGACCGGAACGCGGTTGTGGTCGTGCATGCTGCCGACCCAGAAGCGTCCGCGTGGATCGCAGCGCCCGTCATTGAGCCGCATACCGGGGACGTCGCCGACCGGATCGGCGATCCGCCTGGGCGGCTCGCTCGTCGCGGGATCGTAGACATAGATGCCGCTATTGGTGCCCATGACGAAACCGCCGGCCTCACGCGGCGCGATCGAGCCGATCATCAGGTCGGCCTGCAGCCGGCGGGCCTCGTGCTTATCGGTGGCCGGGTCATAGAATTGCAGCGCGGGCCGGCGCACATCAACCCACCACAGCCGGTTCGTCCGCTCGCACCAGCGCGGCGTCTCGCCGAGGATGTCGGCGCTCTGCACGACGCAACGGATCTCGACGTCGTCTTCCACGTTCATGGTCGGCCTCATTTGTACTTGGTCGCGGCGAGCGTCTTCAGGTCGATGCCGGCGGCGATGTCGCTCTTCTGCCGGTTGTCGCCGGCGTCGATCTTCTCGGCCTCGCGCAGCACGGCTTCCGCATCGGCAAAGGGCACGAAGACGATACCGGCCTCGTCCGCGGCCACGAGGTCACCAGCGTCGACCGAGACCCCGGCAATGCGGACGCGGCCGTTGATCTCGACCGTTTCCAGCCGCCATTTGCCGGTGATCGGCGTGACGCCGCGCGACCAGATCGGGAAATGGCGCTCGCGCGACGAATCGGGATCGCGGAACGAGCCGTCGATGACGGCGCCGACACAGCCGGCGCGATGGGCGACGGCGGCCGACTGGCCGCCCATGTTCGACAGTCCGGTCAGGCCCTCGATCACCACGACGTCGCCGGGCTCGGCCTGATTGTAAGCCTCGTGCTCGCCCATCTTGCCGACCCGGCTCGCGGCGGCGGCGGTCGCGCTCTGCGGCCGCTCGACATTGCGCACGGTGACGGCCTGGCCGACGACGCGGCCGTTCGCCAGCGTCGGCGCCAGCGTCGAGGCCGGGATCGCGCCGAACAAGCCGAGATTGTCCATCGCATCGGAGACCGCGCTGGTCAGGTCGGAGAGCGCGCCATAGCGCTGCAGCAGATCGGGCGACAGGCGCGGCAATCCGGTCCGCCGGATGGCTTCAGGCGGCACGCGGCCAGTCAAGGGCTTGGTCATGGAAAGGCGCCTGCGGAAGCTGGAGGAAGCCCGGCCGGAACGATGATGTCGGCGGGCGAAAGCGGCTCGCCGCGCGCGAAGCGGGCGATGTTGTCGAGCACATGCCCGGCGATATTGGGGATGTTGTCGAAGACGCTGCCGGCCGAATGGGGCGTCACCACCACCTGGTCGAGCGCGAGCAGCGGGTGATCGGCCGCGACCGGTTCGGTCGCGAAGGTGTCGAGCCCGGCGCCGGCGAGCCGCCCGCTCAGCAGCGCCTCGTGGAGCGCGGCTTCGTCGATCAGGCCGCCACGGGCGGTGTTGATCAGCACCGCACCTTGGCGCATCCGCGCGAACGCAGCCGCATTCATGATCCCGCGGCTCTGCTCGGTCAGCGGCAGATGCAGGCTGAGGATGTCGCTCTGTTCGAGCAGCGTGTCGAAGGGCACATAGCGGGCGCCGAACCCGCGCTCGGTCACGGCGTCGGCGCGCCGGACGTCATGATAGAGGATCTCGGCATCGAAGCCGCGCAGCCGGTGCGCCAGCAGGCGCGCGATATTGCCGAAGCCGAGCAGCCCCACCGTCTTGCCGGTAATCTGCCGGCAGACGACGCGCAATTGCCCCGGCTGCCAGATGCCGGCCCGTATTTGGCGATCGGCAAGCGGCAGGCGGCGATAGACCGCGAGCATCAGGGCGAGCGCATGCTCCGCTACCGGGCCCGCGCTGGCGCCGGCGGTGATCGCAACCGGAATGCCGCGCGCTCGTGCGGCGTCGAGATCGATCTTGTCGACGCCGATGCCCCATTTCTGGATCAGCCGGACCTTCTCGCTGCCGGCGATCAGGCCAGCGTCGACCGGCGAGCCGGCCGAGACGATGGCCT
Organism: Bosea sp. Tri-49; assembly: GCF_003952665.1. NCBI lineage: Bacteria > Pseudomonadati > Pseudomonadota > Alphaproteobacteria > Hyphomicrobiales > Alloboseaceae > Allobosea > Allobosea sp. Tri-49. Next base: position 1,893,181 of record NZ_CP017946.1, on the reverse strand, counting down.
CGGCAGTCCGCACTAATGCGAGCTGCTCCTGGCGCGCCTCGCTGTCCGCGAAATGCAGATGCTGATCCGCATGGGCGCAGGCGGCGATCGCCGCGCGCACCTCTGGCATCACCGGCGTCAGAAAGGCGATCTCCACCCCGTCCATCCTTCTCGGTTGGCCGGGATGCTGTCCTACAATAAGCGCTTCGTCAATGATCCCGTATTATGAGATTTTTTAAGATAAACGTGAGTTTCGCTCATAACGCTTTGGAAAAGCGCGGGTTTCGTTTCGCTTGGCAAAGCGAAAGAGCTCTGCTAGCTCTCAAATGAGAGAATTGATCTCGTATTATGGGATTTGAAGTGAAGAGGCGGGATGTGTCGAACGAGGCCTTCCTGGTCGAGACGATCGAGGATGTCGCCGAACCTGGCGATGGCGCCGCGAAGGAGGGCGAGTCGCTGCTGAGCAGCCTCGGCCGGGCCTTGAGCGTGCTCGACATGTTCTCGTTGTCGACACCGCTGGTGGCGGTCGAGGAGATCATCGCCCAGCTCGGCTGCAGCCGCTCGACCGCCTATCGCTACCTGAAGGAGCTCAGCGATGTCGGCCTGCTCAGCCCGGCCTCGAACGGCAGCTATGGCCTGGGCGCGCGCATCATCGAGCTGGAGCGGCTGGTCGCGCTCACCGATCCGCTCTACCGGGCGGGGCAGGAGGTGCTGCACGGGCAGCCTTGCGACAACAGCGCGCTGCTGCTGCACAGCCTCTATGGCGACAAGGTGCTCTGCATCTTCAAGGAAGGGCCGGACGCGCTGGAGCATGACGGCAAGCGCGTCATCATCCGCCGGGCTCGCGGGCTGCCTTTCCCGCTGTTTCAGGGCGCTGCCTCGCTGGCCTTGCTGCCCTATCTCTCGGCTCATCGCATCCGTGAGATCTATTTGCGCAGCCCCGCCGAGATCGCTTCGGCCGGGCTTGGCGATAGCTGGGACCAGTTCCGCCGCGCCATGGCGACGATCCGGCGCGCCGGCTACGCCACCAGCCATGGCCGCATCACGCCCTATCTCAGTGGCGTCGCGGTGCCGATCCTGCCGCCCGACGGCTCGCGCGTCGTCGGCAGTCTCGCCCGCACGATACCGACCGCGGCGCTCTCTGCCGAAACCGAGGCACGCGCGGCCGCCGAGTTGACCGAACTCGGGCAGCGAATCGCAGAGCGGTATCTCGCTCTGCTGCGCGCCTGAGGCCGCTTTCGCCGCGGCACGCCGAGGGCAGGGCACTGACTGCCCGTGCCGGTGCGCAGCGGACGCTTTTCCGATGTCGAGGCGCGACACACCATGCCCAGTCCAACACCCCGCCTTCTCGAAATCGGCCCGCTGCCGCCGGGGCTGACCAAAGCGGCGCGCGAGCGCTTCGCCGTGCACCCACTCTGGCAGGAGGCCGATCCGCCCGGCTTTATCGCCAGCCATCATGGGGCTTTCGCGGGGGCGGTGACCATGGCGCGTCATGCCTGCACCGCCGAGCTGTTTGCGGCGATTCCCGGCGGAGTGGTCGCGTCGTTCGGCGTCGGCACCGAAAAACTCGATCTGGAGGCGGCCGCCCGGTTCGGCGTTCAGGTCGCGATTACGCCGGATGTCCTCAATGATTGCGTTGCCGATGCGGCGCTCGGATTGATCCTGGCAACCACGCGGCAACTTGTGAACGCCGACCGGTTCGTGCGCGAAGGGCGGTGGAAGGCAGGTGCCTTTCCGCTGGCGACACAGGCCACGGGCAAGCGCCTCGGCATCGTCGGGCTCGGCAAGATCGGTCGCGAGATCGCGCGCCGCGCCGCAGGATTTCGCATGGACATCCGCTATTTCGGTCGGCGCCGGCAGGCCGATGTGCCTTATGGCTTCGCCCCCGACCTCGTCGAGCTGGCGCGCTGGGCCGATATCCTCGTTCTGTCCTGCAGCGGCGGCCCGGCGACGCGGCATCTCGTCTCGACCCCTGTCTTGGAGGCGCTCGGGCCGGGCGGTTTCCTGATCAATGTCGCCCGCGGCAGCGTCGTCGACGAAGTGGCTCTGACCGACGCCTTGGCGGCGGGCCGCATCGCCGGTGCGGGCCTCGATGTCTATGCCGACGAGCCGAATGTGCCGGCAGAGCTCCTCGCCAGCGACAGGGTGGTCCTGCTGCCGCACATCGCCGCGAGCACGCATGAGACACGGCGCGCCATGGAAGAGCTGGTCATCGCCAATCTCGACGCCTTCTTCGCGACCGGCGCCGTCCTGACACCCCCCGATCCATCCGCCTGAGCAGGGTTACCGCCGTCATGATCATCGAGCACCGGACGTATGTCGTCGAACACGGACGGACCGACGAGTATCTCGAGCGCTATCGGCAGCAGGGGTTGCCGCTCCAGCAGAAATATCTCGGGCGTTTGCTCGGAATCTTTGTCAGCGAGATCGGGCGGCTCAACGAGGTCCTCTATATCTGGGTCTATGACAGCCTCGCCGATCGCGAGGAGCGCCGGGCGAAGCTCGACGCCGATCCCGCGTGGCACGAGTTCCGGCGCGGCAACCGCGGCACCTTCGTCCAGCAGGACGTCAAAATCATGCGCTACGCCGCGTTCAGCCCGCGATGATGTCTGCCGGCGTCAGCCTGGCCGCGCGCCGCGATGGACTCTCGGGGCAGGGCGGAATTACCTGCCCTGGGCCAATTCCCTCAAGGCGAAGCGTGACCTGACGCGCTTGACGCCCGGCAGCTGGGTGAGGTGGCGGTTGCTGAGCTGCTCGAAGGCGGCGAGGCTTTCGGTGTAGATTTCCAGCATGTAATCCCAGCCGCCCGAGGTGATGTAGCAGCGGGCGACCTCCGGAATGGTCGCGGCCGCCTTCTCGAAATCGTCCATCGCCTGCGCGGCGGTCGATTTCAGCTGGATCTCCGAGAACGCCATGACGCTCAGGCCGAGCAGCGTCCGATCGAGGCGCGCCTCATAGCCGACGATCACCCCGGTTCGCTCCAGCTCTTTGACGCGGCGCAGGCAAGGCGCCGGCGATAGGCCGATCTGTTCCGCCAGCCGGATGTTCGAAATGCGCGCATCGCGCTTCAGCGCCTCGACGATTTTCAGGTCGAGCGCATCGAGCGTGACGGGCTGTCTGAAGCGGGACATGTGACCGAGTCTTTCAGCAAGGCGTCTGCCGAATCCGAAGTTGCCGGGTTCGGCAATTTTTCTTCCGAGATCGATCAATATCAAAAAGAATATTGCTCAATCGTGAAGTCAATCTCGTTCATGGCCGTTGTTGTTGCGCGCCGAAAGGCCGAGGCTTTTCCGCAACGACGCCGCGTTCAGCGCGTGCGGCAAGGATAATCAATCGGGGGAATGCAATGAGCCGGAAGTCGTTGATTTCCTCGTCGATCCCGTTCGACGAGGAGGGCGTCCATCGCGGCTATCTGCGGATGCCGCACTCAGTCCATGATTCCGCCTATGGCCATATCCCGATCCCGGTGGCGGTCGCCAAGCGCGGCACTGGACCGACCGTGCTGCTCACCGGCGGCGTCCATGGCGACGAGTATGAGGGCCCGCTCTTCCTCTATGACCTGATGCGACGTCTCGAAGAGCTCGATCTCTCCGGCCGGATCATCATCGTCCCGTCGGTCAACCATCCGGCCTATCTGGCGGCCACGCGCGTCTCGCCGCTCGACCAGATCAACCTGAACCGGTCCTTCCCCGGCAGCCGCGACGGCTCGCCGACGCAGGTCATCGCCCACTACGTCTCGACCGTGCTGTTGCCGATGACCGATTACGCCATCGACATGCATGCCGGCGGCTCCTCGCTGCAATACCTGTCGACCCTGTTCGCGCCGAGCTGGGAGGATCCGCAGAAGAAGGCTGCGATTGCCAGCCTGGTCGAGGCCTTCGCGCCGCCGCGCGTCGCCTATTTCGACAGCCTGACGGCACTCGACGGCGAGGACCGTGTCTTCGGCAACGTCGCCGACCGGAATGGCTGCCATTTCCTCACTGGCGAGTTCGGCGGCGGCTCCACCGTCAATCTCGATGGCAAGTTGGTCGCCGAGCACGGCGTTCTCGGCGTCCTCCGTCATATCGGTGTCTTGCCGCGTCAGACCGTGGCGACGCCGCCGGCGAAAATCCGCCAGCTCGACATTGCTTCGCCCGGTCTCTTCGCCTTCTCGCCGGTGGCCGGGATCTTCGAGCCGGCCTTCCGGCTCGGCGACGAAGTACCTGCTGGCGGTCTCGCCGGCCTGATCCATGATCCGTCGACGCCGTGGAATGATCCGCTGAAGGTGCATTTCAAGGAAGGCGGCCTGGCGCTCTGCATCCGCACCTTCGCCAAGGTGAAGCCGGGCGACTGCCTCGGCCATCTCGGGCGCGACGTCACGCCCTGACCGGCGACCAATCCAACAATTCCAAGAACCGACAAGAGGGTAGCGGCATGTCGAACGGATCGGGGCAGAGCAAGCAGAGCAAGGGAGCGGCCATCGGCGCTGCCGTCGCCGGAACGGTTTTCGAGTATTACGATTTTGCCGTCTATGGCTTCCTCGCGATCTACATCGCCAAGGTCTTCTTCCCGACTGGCGATGCGTTGACCTCGCTCCTGCTCACGGTCGCGACCTTCGGCGTCGGCTTCTTCATGCGTCCGGTCGGTGCGATCGTGCTCGGTGGCTATGCCGACCGGGCCGGCCGCAAGGCCGGGCTGACACTGACGATCAGCCTGATGGCGCTCGGCACCGGCATCATCGCGCTGGCACCTTCCTATGAGACGATCGGTGTCGCTGCGCCGCTCCTGATCGTCGTCGGCCGGCTGCTGCAGGGCTTCTCCGGCGGCGGCGAGCTCGGCAGCGCGACCGCCTTCCTGCTCGAACATGCCGGCGAGAGCCAGCGCGGCCGCATTGGCAGCCTGCAGCAGGTTAGCCAGGCCGGCTCGCTGCTGCTCGGCTCGCTCGTCAGCGCCGCCTTCGCCGCGATGCTGACCCAGGAGCAGATGATCGCCTGGGGCTGGCGCATCCCGTTCCTGATCGGCTTGCTGATCGTCCCGATTGGCCTGTATCTGCGCGCCAACGTCAAGGAAGGCGAGACCTTCGCCAAGCGCGAAAACCCGTCGCAGCAGCCGATCAGGGATGTGGTCTCGCTGCATGGCGGCAAGATCGCCGCCGGCTTCGGTGTGACCATCGCCTGGACGGTCTGCACCTACTGCCTGCTGATCTATATGCCGACCTTCTCGATGCGCGAGCTCGGACTGCTGCCGGCGCAGTCGCTGCTCGCCAATGCGCTCGGCCTCGTCGCCGTCTGTGTCTTCGCCTATCTGTCCGGTACGCTCTCCGACAAGGTTGGCCGTCGCCCGCCGATGATCCTGGCGGCTGCCGCCATCGCGGCCTCCGCCTATTTCGCCTTCGCCTATCTGACGGCTGCGCCTTCGCTGGAGCGCCTCATCCTCGTCCAGCTCGTCATGGGCGCGCTGGTCGGGATCTATACCGGGCCGGCGCCTTCTCTCATGGGCGAGATGTTCCCGGTCGAGGTCCGCTCCTCCGGCTTCTCGATCGCCTACAACTTCGCGGTCACGATCTTCGGCGGCTTCGCCCCGTTCATCTCGACCTGGCTGATCGCCTCGACCGGCTCGAAGCTCGCCCCGGCGATCTACGTGATGATCGCGACCGTGATCAGCATCGCAGCCCTCACCTTGTTGCGAACGACGCCGGCGACGGCGGACGCGGCCCCAGCGCGGGCTTGAGCCCGCTTCCGAACCGCCTTCCGCAGCACACGGACAGACGATCATGACGCTTGCGATCACCAGGACGACCGCGCCCAAGCCCATCCCCGAGGATGTCGCCGGCACGTTCGGCACCTACTTCACCGACCATATGTTCCTCATGGATTTTAATGAGGCGAGGGGGTGGCACGATCGGCGCATCGTGCCCTTCGGCCCGATCCCGATCCATCCCTGCTGCTCGGCAATCCAGTACGGCCAGTCGATCTTCGACGGCCACAAGGCCTATCGCTGCGAGGACGGCGTCGTCCGCCTGTTCCGGCCGCATGCGCATATCGAGCGCATCAACAAGTCGACGGCCCGCCTGTGCATGCCCGCCGTCGATCCGCAGGACGTGCTCGATGCGATGGTCGCGCTCGTCGGGCTCGACCGCGACTGGGTTCCGCAACGGCCCGGCCAGGCGCTCTACATCCGCGAAACCATGATCGGAACGGAAGGTTTCATGGCCGTTCGTCCGGCCAAGCAATACACCTTCATGATTTTCCTCTCGCCGGTTGGCGCCTACTATGCGGAAGGCGCCGATCCGGTGAAGATCCTGGTCTCCGACACCTATGTGCGGGCGGCGCGCGGTGGCATCGGGGCGGCCAAGGCGGCCGCCAATTACGGCGCCAGCCTGCTGGCCTCGGAGGAGGCGAAGGCGCAGGGCCACACCCAGGTGCTGTGGCTCGATTCGACGCATCGCCGCTTCATCGAGGAAGTCGGCACCATGAACGTCATGATGAGGATCGGGGGCGAGATCGTCACGCCGCCATTGAGCGACTCGATCCTGCCCGGCGTCACCCGCTACACGGCGCTCGACCTGCTGCGCCACTGGGGCGAGCGGGTGAGCGAGTGCGACATCGCGATCGATGACCTCATCGCCGGCATCGAGGACGGCTCCGTCTCGGAGATGTGGGGGATCGGCACGGCGGCCGTCGTCTCGCCGATCGGGGCGCTGACCTACCGTGGCAAGACGGTCAAAGTCGCCGATGGCAAGACCGGGCCGGTCACCGCCAAGCTCTACCGGGAGATCACCATGCTCCATACCCAGGCCGGCCGCGATCCTTACGGCTGGCGTGTCGATGTGCCTTAAGGGTAGGAGGGCAGTCCGCGACTTCTATCCCGCCGAGGACTGTGATGAAGCTGGCAGGTAAGACGGCCCTGGTGACGGGCGCCGGCAAGGGCCTCGGGCTCGAAATCGCCCGCGGCCTTGCCGAGAATGGCGCCCATGTCGTGCTGCACGGACGAAAGCCGGCGGAGCTCAAGGAAGCAAAGCGCGCTCTGGAAGTTGTCGGGGCCGGCGTTTCCGTGCTCGTCGCGGACTTGGCGGACGAGGCTTCGACCGCTGCAGCCTGCCATGAACTGGTCGAGAGCAGAGGCAGCATCGATTTCCTGGTCAACAATGCCGGCGCGCGCGACCGCCGGCCACTCGATCAGCTCGATCGCGCCGCCTTCCGGGCACTGCTGGAGGTCAACCTGATCGCGCCGTTCGATCTGGTGCGGCAGCTTGCGCCGCATATGCCCGATGGCGGCCGGATCGTGAACATCACCTCGATCGCCGGGCAGATCGCCCGCGCCGGCGACCCCGGCTATATCGCGACCAAGGGCGGGCTGGATGCGCTGACCAGGGCGCTCGCCGCAGAACTTGGGCACCGCGCGATTACCGTCAACGCCGTTGCGCCGGGCTTCTTCGCGACCGAGGCCAATGCGGCGCTGGTCGCGGACAAAGCCATCGCCGAACGGCTGTCGCATCGCACCTCGCTTGGACGCTGGGGTGTGCCGAAGGAGCTGGTGGGCGCGGTCGTGTTCCTCTGTTCGCCCGAGGCTTCGTTCATCACCGGTGTCACCCTGCCGGTCGATGGCGGCTATCTCGCTCATTTCTAGCTGGCCCGGCGTCGGAGCATCGTTCCAGGCTCTCGGCGCAATCGTGGCCAGATTGCGTCAGGCGGCGGGTAGCAAAACTGCGTTCCAATCTGCTATGGATTCAGGAGGAATTGCGGTGATCTGCCTGCCGATCTGGCCGTTCACCATGGATATTCTCGTAGAGGCGCGCGAAAACCGTACTGATCGCTCCAAGGCCCCGCACGCGGTGCTGGACATATTTCCGCCGCAAGACAGGAGAAATGCCATGCTCAAGATCGCCATCGCCGCAGCAGGGTTCGCTGCTCTCAGCCTCGCGGCGGCTCCGGCCTTCGCCCAGGGCAAGAAGGGCAAGGACGAGTTCCTCGGCGTCGACCTCGACACCGGCCGGACCTATTACGATGGTCGCAACGACGGCAAGTACTGCCTCTACAAGACGGTGCGGGTGTTCAACCGCTATACCGGATACTACGAACACCGGCGCGTGCGTCGCTGTGGCCGTGGCCTCTACATGTGAGGGGCTGATATGACCCGTACCGCGAAGTTCATCGTCGCTCTCGGTTTTGCATCCGCAGCAGCGGCTTGTGGCCCGACCGTCGTCGCCGATCCCAACGGCCGTCTCATCAACACCGGGCTGGTGCAGGACGGCGACTGCCTGACACGTACTGTCATGGTCTATGACCGCGAGCTCGGTTACGAGCGCGCGGTCGAGCAGCAATTCTGCGGCGGGCGCCCCCGTATCGCGCGCTGATCATCACGCTTTGATCCTTGCGCAGGCCTCGCCACGGCTGTGGCGAGGCCTGTACTTTTGCTAGGTTATAGTGACCTGCGAACTCAGATCGGAGTTGCCCCGAGGTCGATGCGGCCAACGTTCGAACTGAACAGAGCGGTGATATGCGTGACACCGATCGCGCGGGCCACCCAAAGCCCGAAGTTTCCTGAAGCCGGCGCTATCGGAGCATGCAGCGCATAGGCCATCGAGTAGAATGTGCCGCTGTCCAAGGTACAGGCGACATAGGCGCCGTAACTTTCCAATCCGGCTCCGCTGTCTGAAACACCCGTGATGCTCTGGACATAGTTGCCGCCGACACTGCCGAAAACGGCTGTTGCTGGGGTGCTGCCGGCTAGCAGTATACCGCGATGCCCGCAGTCGATGACCTGATTCCCCCGAATGTTCAGCCCTGCAACGGCCGCGGCGCTAATTCCCGCAGCGGCCTCATGACCAGAAGTGCCTTTCCAGCCGAATTGGTAGATCTGATTGTCGGTGATCAGAACTTGTGTCGCCGCCGGCGCTGCAGCCCCTTCGCCCGATACAAAGATGCCCCAACCGCTCCGTAGATCCGGTGTCCGGAACTGGCCACGAAGGCGGTTGCCTCGAACAACGCATTCGGCTGGAGGCAGGTATGTTCCCGATGCGTCAGTGAGCGTCAGGTAAATGCCGTCGCGGCATTCCTGGACGTCATTGTCGACGATATGAAGTTTACGAGCACCATGTGTATCGATGCCATGCCAAGTCTTGACGCCTCGGATCCGATTGTTGGTGATCCAGATGCGCTCGGGAATTGGATACGTTGTGGTGCTGCCGCTGGAACGTGTAACTGTGATGCCGTAGGCATTCTCCACGCCGGCCGCGCCGAGTGCGGAACAGCCTTCCGGGCGAAGTCCGTCAACCGTGTTTGAATCGATATGGGCATCCAACGCCGAGACTAAAGCGATTCCGAAATAGGTGCAGTCCCTGATTGTCACGCCGCGGATGCTGACGGAACGCAGAAACTCGCCCCTGACGCCGCCCTCGAGGAACTGGCTGACAATGAACGGCCCCTCAACGATGACGTCCTGAACCGGGGCCGCTGCGCTTGCGCCGGCGATGAGGAAGGCATTGCTGCCACTCACATACGCATTGGTTGAGCGTGGCCCAGTGATCGTGGTTCGAGCTTGCGCACGCAGAGATGCTGCCGCCGAGACCGAGAATCCGGGGCCGTTATGGGTGACATTGTATTGCCCTCCACCGAACCATAAAGTAATCGCTTTGTTGACATTGATGGTGGTGGAAAGTGTGTAAGTCGTGCCGGGGAGATAAAGAATATCCCCTGCTGCTGCAGCGTTGATGTCAGCTTGAATCGCAGCAGACGTCGTGCCAGTTACGGTGGTGATTGCCATATCTGCTCCTTGACGAGATATAATGTTGGGTAGCAATTTTCGGAGATGGTGCCTGCGCACGGCTTGAAACGACAGTTTCGGCCATCTTGGTTCCGCCAGCGGGAGGGCTTGTCCATCGCTTCCAGATCGCCAGGGCCGTCGGCCGGAATCGTCTCGATCAAGGCGCACGGGTGCTTGGGCACTGGTCGTCATGCGAGGCGGTCGGGACTGCGATCGTTGGGAGATGGTATGATGGGTCCTCCTGCTTGCGTCACCGAACTATGGGGCAGCCTGAGGCACCGGGGATTGATTGCTGCTCTATCCCCGCGGCGAGCGGATATGCCCGAAGCTCCTGTGCATTGAACGGCCGCCAGACCGGTGAAAGGCGAGTTGGGATGGGTCATTCGACTGCCCGGCGAGCGCAGGCAAGAAGCCGGGGGCAGCGTTAGCCGGTAGGGAGGATCCGTCCGATGCGGCGCTTCTTGGAAACGTGCAAAGTCTGAGAGTATGTAGAGCCGCTGAAGCAATGGAATGTTTCGGAGAGAGTCTGTGCCCAAACTCTGCAAGTTCACCTCGCCCAGCGACGGCAAGCCCGTCTACGTCAATCCCGACCAGGTCAGCGTCGTCTACACCTTCAAGGGCCTGCCGCCCGATACCATCATCGCCTTCCGCAAGGACTTCCAGCTCGGTGTGAAGGAAAGCCTGGAAGAGACTGTCAGGATTCTCGAAAGCGCTGCCGAGGACACAGGGCGCTGATGAGGTAAGCCGGCGCACCTGTCTCCCCATCACCGCCGGATTATCGCCCCAAAGCAGCCATGCGGCGCTTCCATCCTCGCGCCATGAGGATCATCGCCGCATCAGCACTCACCCTGGCTCTCAGCGCCTGCGCGAGCACGCCGGACCCGATCGTCGAGGACCGCTCGCGCTGCGACGCCTATGGCTTCCAGCGCGGCACCGACGCCTACGCGAATTGCGTCATGACGCAGGACCGCGATCGTGAGCGTCGTTACGACCGCCAGGCGGGGCAGCGACCCTCCCGCCCCGAACGACCTTACAGTTCCGAAGAGGAATAGCTGCCCGCCCGGGGGCGCCTGAGGTCCATGCGGGGGTAGCCTCGGCTCCTGCCTGATTCATGCCGCGTCAGACTGTTCAGTCAGGTCCATGATCCATGCTTCGCAGCTTGAGACGGTCCGGCTCATCGTCAGGCCGTTCGTTGCCGCTGATGCGCTCTTGCTCGTCGCCCTCTTCGCCGACCCCGACGTCCATCGCTTCGTCGATGACGGACAGCCGCTCGCGCCGGATGTCGCAGCGCTCTGGGTCGAGCGCTCAGCGGCCAATCTCGAACGCTTCGGCTATGGCACCGGCGCCGTGGTCGAGCGGGCCAGCGGCGAGCTGATCGGTTGGGCTGGCTTCGCGCGGCCCGAAGATGGCTCCGAGGAGCTGATCTACGGCCTTCGGCGCGCGAGCTGGGGCAGGGGTCTGGGCAAGGAACTGCTCGCCGGCCTCGTCGCCTCTGCCGAAGAGCGCGGCATCGCGCCGATCAGGGCAACGGTAGATCCCGCGAACGGTGCCTCGGTGCACTTGTTGCTGCAGGCGGGATTCGCGTTGGCTAAGCAGGGCTATCGCGGCGATGCCGGTAGCGATCTATATCTGCGTGGTGGCTGAGCGGTCCGATCTAAAAAACAAGATATTGCTCTTCCTGCATCGGATCGCGGTCCATTCTTCTCCGCCCCGGCTCCTGAATGCGGTTCTATTTGCCGCAGATCTGCTGATGGCCCAAGCAGCCCGCCGCCGTGCATCGATTGCGGCCAAGGCCGGAGCCGTGCCGGTTGGGCTTTGGCGCGAAGACGGCTATCTGATCGCAAGGCCGCAGCGCGGCTTCGCCATGTTGCCATGAGGGGTTTGGATGATCCTCGACGAGCGCACCTACGCTATCAAGCCCGCGCATGTGCGCGACTATCTCGACCTCTACGTCGCCGAGGGGATGGAGCTGCAGATCTCCCATCTCGGCCATCTGATCGGCTGGTTCACCACCGATAGCGGCGTGGTCAACGAGGTCGTGCACATGTGGCGCTTCGAGGACGCCGGTGATCGCGAGCGCCGGCGCGCCGCGATGGAGGCCGATCCGCGCTGGCAGGTCTTCCGCGCCAAGGCGGCCCCTTACGTGCTCGAGATGCGCAGCCGGATCCTCAGGCCGACGCACTTCTCGCCGCTACGCTAGCTGATGTCGGGCGCTGCCATGGCCGCTGCGCCGACCCAGCCATCCGCCCAGCCGCGGGAGGCACGCGGGCTCGCTCTGCTCGTGGCTGGCCTCGAATGGCTGGGCGCGGCGATCCTCACGCTGCTCTTCCTCGTGGTGATGGCGGCGGTCACGCGCCGCTATCTGTTCGGCGATGGCCTTGTCTGGTCGGACGAACTCGCGATCTGGCTCAATGTCGCGCTGGTCGCGGTCGGCGCGCCGCTCGCGGCGACGAGCGCGCTCGCGATGCGGCTCGATGTCGTCGCCAACCTCCTGCCGCCCAATGGGCGGCGCATCGCCGCCGTCCTGGCCGAGGCGATCGCCGTCCATGGCGCGCTGGTGCTGGCGCTCGGCGGCGCCAGCGTCGCGGCGCTGGTTGGCGGCACCTCGACCGTGCTCGGCCTGCCGGAGAGCCTACGCTTTGCCGTCTTCGCTATCGGCGGCGGGCTGACGCTCGTCGTCGTGCTCTGGCGCGCGGCGCTGAACCTATCCTGGCCCGCGGCACTCGCGGCACTGCTGCTCGGCGCCGGCCTCTACGCCCTGGCGCAGAGCGCGACCGGGCTCTTCGTCGGAACACCGAGCCTCGTCGCCGGGCTTGCTGCCGGGGCAGGGCTCCTGCTCGGCGCGCCGCTGCCCTTCGCGTTGCTTGCCGGCGTCTCGCTCTCGGGCGCCTTCGGCGGCCTGCTCCCGGAGCCGGCCATCGTCCAGAACACGGTCGCCGGCGTCTCGAAATTCCTGCTGCTGGCGATTCCGTTCTTCCTGCTCGCCGGCGAGTTGCTGACCGCGGGTGGCCTTGCCGAGCGGCTGGTGCGCTTCGCTGCGGCGCTGGTCGGGCATTTCCGGGCCGGGCTGGCGCAGACCGCGCTGGTCGCGAGCGTGCTGTTCTCCGGCGCCTCCGGATCCTCGGTCGCCAACGCCGCCTTCGGCGCCAAGGTGATGGCGCCGGCGCTGGTTGCGCGCGGCTATCCGCCAGCCAATGCCGCTGCGATCGTCGCCGGCGTCTCGATGCTCGACAACATCATCCCGCCCTCGATCGCCTTCCTGATCCTGGCGGCTGCGACAAATCTCTCGGTCGGCTCGCTGCTGGTCGGCGGTTTCGTTGCGGGAGCGGTGCTGACTTTGGCGCTCGCCATCGGCATTCATCTCAGTGTCCGCGGTGTCGTCGATTCCGCGCCCCGTGCCAGCGGTGCGGAGCGGGCGCGCTCCTTTGTCGGCGCGCTCCCGGCGATCGGGCTCGGCATCGTCGTCGTAGTCGGCATCCGCTTCGGCGTGGTCACGGTGACGGAAGCCTCGGCGCTCGCGGTCGCCTACGCCCTCGTCGCCTGCCTGCTCCTGCGCAGCCTGAACGGCGGCACCGTGCTGGCCTCCTTGCGCAAGGCGGCGGGGGAGGCAGCGGCGGTCGGGCTGCTGATCGGCGCTTCCGCACCTTTCGCCTTCCTGCTCGCCGTCGACCGCGTCTCTGAGCAGATGGCCGGGTTGGTGACGGCGCTCGGCGGCGGGCCGCTGGCGGTGATGCTGCTCTCCAATCTCGTCCTGCTTATCGCCGGCCTCTTCCTCGACATCGGCGCGGCGATCCTCCTGCTGGCGCCGCTGCTGCTGCCAGCCGCCATCGCCGCCGGCCTCGACCCGATCCAGTTCGGCGTCGTGCTGGTGGTCAACCTGATGATCCATGGGCTGACGCCGCCGCTCGGCATCCTCGTCTATGTCGTGAGCGGCATCATGCGATTGTCGCCGGCCGCGGTGTTCCGCGCGGTGCTGCCCTTGCTGGCGAGCCTTCTCGTCGCGCTCTTCATCCTCTGCCTTGCGGTGGCGGCCTGGCCGTCGCTACCTGTTGCCTTCAAGGAGTTGTTCCGATGGCTTTGACCCGCCGCGCCTTCGCTGCCGCCTCGCTCGCGGCACCGGCCGTTCTTACGAGCCGCGCCTTTGCCGCTGGCCGGCCGGTGACGGTTGCCTCTCTGCTCGGCGAGGACAAGCCGGAGACCCGGATCTGGCGCCGCGTCACCGAGAAGCTGTCGCAGACTGCGCCCGGCCGCTTTGACCTGCGCGTCGTGCCCAATGCCGCGCTCGGTGGCGAGAAGGAGGTGGCCGAGGGCCTGCGGCTGGGCTCGGTCCAGGCCTCGCTGTTCACGATCTCGGCGCTGTCGTCCTGGGTGCCGGACGGGCAGATCCTCGATCTGCCTTTCCTCTTCCGCGACCGCGGACATCTGAAGCGCGTGCTCGCCGGGCCACTCGGCGAAGAGCTGAAGCGCAAATACGAGGCGCAAGGCTTCGTCGTGCTCGGCTTCATCAATTACGGCGCCCGCCATCTCCTCGCCAAGGAGCCGCTAACCACGCCGGCCAGCGTCAAGGGCAAGCGCATCCGCGTTATCCAGAGCCCGCTGCACACCGAACTCTGGTCCGGCTTCGGCGCCCATCCGACGCCGATCCCGATCCCGGAGACCTACAACGCGCTGAAGACCGGGGTGGTCGACTGCATGGATCTGACGAAGTCGGCCTATGTCGGCTTCAAGCTGCACGAGGTCGTGCCTTATCTGATCGAGACCGGCCATATCTGGGCGGCCGGCGTGGTGGCGGTTTCCGCCACCTTCTGGAAGGGCCTCTCCGCCGAGGACAAGGCGGCGTTCTCCGCTGCGGCCGCCGAAGGGGCGGGCTATTTCGACGAGCTCATCGTCGCCGACGAGGACGCCTCGATGGCCAAGGCGAAGGCCGAGGGCGGCAAGGTCGTGCAGCCGGAAGATCGCGCCGGCTGGGAGGCCGGCGCGCGCAAGGTCTGGACCTCCTTCGCGCCGAAGCTCGGCGGCATCGAGAAGATCGAGGCGATCGCCAGCAGCACCTGAGGCCGTCGCCGCTTGAATTCGTCTCGCCTGTACAGGAGTGTCGTCCGCATGTCCGACCGTCCCGTTCTTCTCGTCACCGGCGGCAGCCGCGGCATCGGCGCCGCGATCTGCCGCTTTGCCGCCGAGCGCGGCTATGACGTCGCCGTCAACTATCAGGGCAATGCGCAGGCTGCGGCGGATGTCGTTGCGGCTTGCGGCCGGGCAGGGGCGCGGGCGATTGCGATCCAGGGCGACATGGCGAACGTTGCCGACATCACCCGCGTCTTCGCCGAGGCCAAGGCGGCGCTCGGGCCGCTGACCGCTGTAGTCAACAACGCTGCCATCACCGGCAAGAGCAGCCCGCTCGCCAAATCGGACCCGCAGGTGATCCGCGCCTGCATCGACCTCAACGTCACCGGCGCGATCCTGGTGGCGCGCGAGGCGGCGCAGGCTCTGCTCGCCAACGAGGGCGCGAAGAACCGCGCGATCGTCAACATCTCCTCGATCGCCGCCGGGCTCGGCTCGCCCAATGAATATGTCTGGTACGCCGCCTCGAAGGCGGCGGTCGATTCCCTGACAGTGGGCCTTGCAATCGAGCTGGCCCCGGCCGGCATCCGCGTCAATGCGGTGGCGCCGGGCATGACGCAGACGGATATCCATGAACGCTCGACCGGCGATGCGGGCCGCGTCGACCGCATCGCTCCGACGATCCCGCTGAAGCGCGTCGCCGAGCCGGAGGAGATCGCCGAAGCGGTGTTGTTCGCGCTGTCCGAGGCAGCGTCCTACATGGTCGGCTCGATCATCCGGGTCGGCGGTGGCCGCTAGGGCGATCGAGCGACAGGGGCGGCCGCATCGAAGTTGCCAGGGGCAAGCGGAAGCCTGCTTGCAGAGTCAAAGTTCAGTCGCAGATTTCAACCTGCCGCATGCGCCCTTCGACGACAGCCTGCGTGAAATGGCATGGCATGCGGTTGACCGGCTGGGAGAACCAGCTCGCCGTCGGCGAGTCATGGTAGGCCGGATAGGTCTGCGTCAGTGGCTGTGTTTCCGGTCGAGGCTGGACCATTTGCTGGCTCGGCGTCGTGCGGTTCGCGACAGTGGTGATCAGGCCATGGGAGCCCGACCCTCCAGAGGCGGCCGATGCTGGTGACTGAAGGGCGAGGCTCCCGAGGGAACCAGCCAGGGTGAGTGCTGCTGCGATCAGGGTCTTCTTCATAACAGCCTCCAAAGTCGCGATATCGAGTGAGCCAAGCCACTTGGCCGCGCCTGGATTGGCGGGGCGAGCAACACTGCTGCCCGCAAATCGACCAAGCTGTGGCCTTGATGTGTTGCCCGATCACGAAGCCGTGCCAGCGGGCTCACGAAGGGGTGAGGTCAGCTTGGCAGCTCTCAAACGACAGATTCGGCTGCTGGGACGGCCACAGGCGGCTGGAGCCGCGGGCCGGGCGTGCTAAATCGGCTGCGAGCCTGTTCAACCGGAAGCCGCCATGCGCGTCCTTGTTATCCTGATCGCCTTCGGCATGGTCGCGGTACCGGCGCTGCTGGCGCTGGCGCGCAGCGACCTGCCGCGCGGCCGTCGCATCGTCAACGCGCTGATCGTCTTCCTCGCTCCAGCCTTCGCGCTCGGCCTGATCCATGGCGTACCGGAGCTCGACGGCAGGGCGCTGCAATACCCGATCGCCTGGACGACGCTGAGGCTCGTCCTGACCGGGCTCGCTTTGATCCTGCCCTGGTGCCTCTATGTCTGGCTGAACGGCCGGCGCTGACCTCCCGACGGACTTTTTCACGATGACCGAACCTGCCCAGATCCCTCCGATCGACTACGCCTTCACCGGCGACCGCAAGGGCCCGGCCCATGACCCGACCTATGCCGGCGCGCTCTCCTTCATGCGCCGCCGCTACAGCAAGGACGTCGCCGGCTGCGACGCGGTGGTCTGGGGCGTGCCCTTCGATCTTGCCGTCTCGAACCGCCCCGGCACCCGCTTCGGGCCTCAGGCACTGCGCCGCGTCAGCACGATCTTCGACGGCGACGCGCAATATCCCTCGCGCATCGATCCGTTCGAGACACTCGCCGTGGTCGACTATGGCGACTGCCTGCTGCCGCGCAGCGATCTGCAGGGCTGCGCCCGGGCGATCGAGAGCGAGGCTGCCGCCATCATTGCGAGCGGCGCCCAGCTCGTCACCCTCGGCGGTGATCACTTCATCACCCTGCCACTGCTGCGCGCCCATGTCGCCCGCCATGGCAAGCTTGCCATCGTCCAGTTCGACGCGCATCAGGACACCTGGGATGATGGCGTCGGCGCCATCAGCCACGGCACCTTCGTGCTCGAGGCAGTGCGCGAGGGGCTGATCGATACCGAGCGCTCGATCCAGATCGGCATTCGCACCGTCGCGCCGCGCG
Organism: Bosea sp. Tri-49; assembly: GCF_003952665.1. Lineage (NCBI taxonomy): Bacteria > Pseudomonadati > Pseudomonadota > Alphaproteobacteria > Hyphomicrobiales > Alloboseaceae > Allobosea > Allobosea sp. Tri-49. The sequence goes on along the minus strand of NZ_CP017946.1, from coordinate 1,876,026 downwards.
ACTGCGACATCACCGTGATTGACGCCTATCAGGCGCATGCGCTCGGCGTCGACGGCATTGCGGCCCGGATCAAGGAGCGGGTCGGGCAGGGGCCGGCCTATCTCACCTTCGACATCGACGCGCTCGATCCGGCCTTCGCGCCGGGCACCGGCACGCCGGTCTCCGGCGGCTTCTCTTCAGCCGAGGCGCTGCGGCTGGTCTGGGCGATCCGCGATCTCGACTTCCGTGGCATGGACGTCGTCGAGGTCTCACCGCCCTATGATCATGCCGACGCGACTGCGATCGCCGGCGCGGCGGTGGCGCAGCATTATCTGCAGGCGCTGGCGCTGAAGAAGGCTGGGGCCTGAATCTCGATCTGAAGGGTTGGAATCTATCTGCGAAGTGGAGCGGCTAATGGCTTCTCATCCTTGGCGGAATGGAATTGCGGCATCCCGTCCCGTGGCTTCAACGATTGTAAGCGGGAGCGGGCGGTGACCATCCTGTCGCCGCGCCTGCGTGCTCTGCTCGATTGCCTGCCGCTCAAGGACGGCATGCGGGTTATCGAGATTGGGTGCGGGCCCGGTGCCGCCGCGCGCGAAATCGTGCGCCGTATCGGCAGTGGCCACGTCCTGGCGATCGACCGATCCGACAGGGCGATCGCGCTGGTCCGCAAGGCTTCGCAGGCGGAGATCGTGTCCGGGCGGCTCAGCCTTCGGCAGGTTGCTGCCGAGCAATTCGAGCTCGCTCCGGGTGAACCTCCCTACGATCTGGCGCTCGCGATCCGCGTCGGCGCGCTGGATGGGCGCCATCCCGAGGCAGGAAAGCTCGTCCGTCGCCGGATCGCCGCCGCGCTGATCCCGGGCGGGTTGCTCTATATCGACCGCGGAGACAGGCTTCACGCGACGAGGCCGGAGGATGGCGCGGACAGGATGAGTACCGCAGCCGGCTACGAGGATCTTGGCTGAGGCCCATCGGAGAGGCGGCAATTGACAGTGCGTCCATGAGCGAACATATACGCCTCATGACCACGAACCCGACCCGACGTCGCAATGAACAGGCCGCCCCGGCGCGCCCGCGATGACGCTCGGCTAAAGTCCGAACGCCCGCGACCGCGCCCCGAGCGCGGTTTTTTTATGCCCGTCGCAAAAGTGATGTCCGGTTTTGCGACAAGGCCATACTCACAAAGCCAGCCAACTAGTTTCGCCCGCCTCCACCAGACACCTTGCGAGGGTCCGATGAGCCAGAACCTGAAATCCATCTTCATCGACGGCGAAGCCGGGACCACCGGGCTAGGCATCCGCGAGCGCCTCGCCGATGTGTCGGAGGTCGTGGTCAAGAGCATCGACCCGGACAAGCGCAAGGATCCCGCCGCCCGCAAGGCGATGATGGCGGGCGTCGATCTCGTCGTGCTCTGCCTGCCCGACGATGCGGCCAAGGAGTCGGTCGCGCTCGCCGACGAGCTCGGCAATGACGCGCCCAAGATCGTCGACGCCTCGACGGCCCATCGCGTCGCGCCGGACTGGACCTATGGCTTCGCCGAGCTCGAGCCGGGCTTCGCGCAAAAGGTCGCGAACGCCAACCGCGTCGCCAATCCCGGCTGCTACCCGACCGGCGGCATCGCGCTGCTGCGCCCGCTGGTCGATGCCGGGTTGCTGCCGGCCGACCATCCCGTCACCGTCAACGCGGTCTCGGGCTATTCCGGCGGCGGCAAGAGCATGATCGAGGCCTATGAGGCCGGCACTGCGCCCGATTTCGAGCTCTACGGTCTTGGCCTCAAGCACAAGCACCTGCCCGAGCTGCAGGTCTATTCGCGGCTTGAGCGGCGGCCGATCTTCGTGCCGTCGGTCGGCAATTTTCGGCAGGGCATGCTGGTCTCGATACCGCTGCATCTCGACATGCTGCCCGGCAAGCCCGAGCCCGCCGATCTCGAAGCGGCGTTGGCGGAACGTTATGCCGGCTCGACCTATGTCAGCGTCTTGTCGGCGGATGCGGGCGGCAAGCTCGAGCCGGAGGCGCTCAACGACACCAACAAGCTGGAATTGCGCGTCTTCGGCAATGCCGATCTTGGCCAGGCCGTTCTCGTCGCCCGGCTCGACAATCTCGGCAAGGGTGCGTCCGGCGCTGCGGTCCAGAACATCCGCCTGATGCTCGGCCTCCCCGAAAGTTGACAGCCGTTCACATCGCGAGCCTCAAAGCGCGCCGACCCCCTCAATCCGTAACGAAACAGCGGCTGCACCCCCCAAATGGGGGATGCAGCCACTCATGCTCGCGATCATAGCTGAGGTTGGCAGCTGAGGGCGGGGGCGATTCGATGCCAGGATTTGACACATTGGGAGTGCGTCTGGCCCGCAGCCGGCGCAGGCTGGAACGTGAGCGCGCTGCCGTTGCGACGATCGAGCAGGCGGCGGGAGAGGGGCCGGGGGGCTCCGAGCAGGGCGATGCCCGGATTCAGGTCGCGGTATCCGACATGAAGGCGCCGATATCGGCGCAGGTGATCGCGTTTCCGCGCTCGAACAGGCGCATCCAGAACTGAAGTGGCCTTGCCTGGGCAAGGCTGCGAGCGCTGCCGGGGGTGGTCGAACGACCCCGGCAGCGCTTTTTTCGTCAGCCCGTATAGGGCTTGAACAGCTGCTTCTGCGTGCCGAGCCCCTCGATGCCGAGAGCCACGGTCTCTCCGCCCTTGAGGAAGCGCGGCGGCTTGAAGCCGAGACCGACACCCGGCGGCGTGCCGGTGGTGATGACGTCCCCCGGGTCGAGCTGCATGAACTGGCTGATATAGTGCACGAGATAGGCGGCGCCGAAGATCATCGTCTTGGTCGAGCCGTTCTGGACACGCTCGCCGTCGACCTCGAGCCACATCGCCAGATTCTGCACGTCTGCGATCTCGTCCGGCGTCACCAGCCAGGGGCCGAGCGGGCCGAAGGTCGGGCAGCCCTTGCCCTTAGCCCATTGGCCGCCGCGCTCGGTCTGGAATTCGCGCTCCGAGACGTCGTTGCAGACGCAGAAGCCGGCGATCGCCGCCATCGCGTCCTTCTCGGCGATATAGGAGCCGCCGTCGCCGATCACGATGGCGAGCTCGACTTCCCAGTCTGTCTTCTTCGAGTTCTTCGGGATGATCACGTCGTCATTCGGGCCGACGATGCAGTTCGGCGCCTTGTTGAACAGGATCGGCTCGGCCGGGATCGCCGCGCCGGTCTCGGCGGCGTGATCAGCGAAGTTGAGGCCGACAGCGATGAAGTTGCGGACATCGCCGACGCAGGCGCCGATGCGCGGCGCGCCCTCGACCAGCGGCAGCGATTCGGGGGGCAGCGCCTTCAGCTTGGCGAGCGAGGCCGACTTCAAACCTCCGCCGGCGATGTCGGACACATGGGCCGACAGGTCGCGGAGCTTGCCGGCGGCGTCGACAAGGCCGGGCTTCTCCTGGCCGAATGCGCCGTAACGAACCAGTTTCACGTCGTTTCCCCCTTTTCAAACGTTTAAAACACAGTGCGGGACCAGATCTGAGGTCGCGGCGATCCTGTGCGGACTGCCGTCATGATGCAAGCCCGTCGGGATGCATGCCCTGCCTGCGGACGCGCCGGGAATTGTGGCACTTGTGCAACGGTCTTGGCGAAACCGCGTCACCATTTCGCGGCGAAGGGGAAGGTTATGTTGCGGTGCACAATGGCAAAATCGCGATAGTTCGTATGTAAACCATCTTTTCCGCTGCCGACATTCAGGCAAGACGCGCGAAACGCGTCGTTTTTGCACGTTTTCGGCCATGCCATCGCGAGCGGCTGGTGGAGCAAGGCAATTTGAGGCGATCTGGGCGGGATTGCGGCGGAAACGAGCAGGCGGCATGGTGGTGACAGATTCAGCGGCGTGATTTGCCGCAGCCGTCACAACAAGAACCTCAGCCTGGGGAAGAAGCCGCGATGAAGAGCCTCCTGAAACTCACCGCCGCCACCACCGTCTCGCTTGCGGCGCTGCTGGCGGCCGGCGCGGCTTCCGCCGGCTCCTTCGCGATCCGCTCTGGCCAGAGCGCCGAGGGTCTCGGCATGGCCTATGCCGGCGCCGCTGCCGGCGGCATCGGCATGGGCTCGATGGCCTGGAACCCGGCGACGATCACCATGTTCCCGGGCCGCAACAGCCAGTGGAATTTCACCTATCTCTATCCGAACGCCAAATACGACCCGACCTCGGAGACGCGTATCGTTACCGGGCCGGGCACGAGCGTGCCGAACACCGCGCTCGGCGGCAGCCCGTTCGGGACCGGCAATCTCGGCGGTGACGGCGCCTTCATCCCGGCCTCCTATATGGCCTGGCAGCTCACTGACAGGCTCTGGGTCGGCCTGACGACCGGCGCACCGTTCGGGCTGCGCTCGAAGACCGACGACTATCACGCCGCGCAGACCTATGGCCGCTCGGCCAAGGTGCGCACGATCAACGTCGCTCCGACCATTGGCTACAAGGTCAACGACTGGCTCTCCATCGGTGCCGCCTTCCAGGGCCAGTACATCAAGACCACGCTGAAGCAGGCGACGGGCGTCGGTATCGGTGCCACGAGCGCCATCCTTGACGGCGACTCGATCGACTACGGCTACCGTGTCGGTGTCACCCTGACGCCTTGGGGACCGGGGACCACCATCGGCTTGGCCTACCGCTCCTCGATCCGTCAGACGCTGAAGGGCACCTTCCAAGCCAGCCCGACATTGGCGTTGCCGATCAAGGCCAGCCTGAACCTGCCGGATTCGGTGGTGTTCGGCGTATCGCATGAGCTGAACGAGCAGTGGCAGGTACATGCTGGCGTCGAGTGGACCAACTGGAGCCGCTTCAATCGCATCGGCATCGTCAACCGGCTCGTCGGCGCGCCGGTCACCAGCCTCAATTTCGAATATGACGACAGCTGGTATTTCGCTCTCGGCGCCGAGTACAAGTGGAACCGCGATCTGACCCTGCGCGCCGGTATCGCCTACGAACTCTCGCCGGTGAATGACCGGAACCGCACCGTCTTCATCTCGGACAACGACCGCCTCTGGCTCTCGGCCGGCGGCAGCTACCAGCTGACCGACAAGCTGAAGCTCGATGTCGGCTATACCTTCATCAAGGTGAAGGAGGCGTCGGTGAACTATGGCGGCACCCATCCGCAGCAGGGGCCCGTGCTCTACACCGCCAAGGCCGATCCCTACATCCATATCGTCTCGGCCGGCCTGACCTATCGCTGGGACACGCCGACGGAGACGATCCCGGTGCGCCCGGTCGTTCGGAAAAACTGAGCGGCGCGTTCGGCGACAATGAAAAAGCCGGCCTTCGGGCCGGCTTTTTTTGGTTTAAGGGGCGGATTGCCCAATCATCCGTGCATCAGGCCTGGTTGTGCACAGTCCCGGATGACGACATGCGGCGGGCCGGCGGCTGAATCCGCCGCTACGCCCTAATCTTCACATAGCTTCCGGGCGCGTCCTCCAGCGCGGGCAGGGGACCTTCGCCGGGGATACGCGGCTTGACGCGCTTGGGCGCCTGCTTCTCCAGCCAGGCAAGCCAATGCGGCCACCAGGAGCCCGGATGCTCCTCGGTCTTCCGCATCCAGTCATCGAAGGCGCCTTCGGGTTTCGGGCCGGTCCAGAACTGATATTTGACCTTGTTCGGCGGGTTGACCACGCCGGCGATGTGGCCTGAGCCGGCCATGACGTAGTCGACCGGGCCCCCGAAGCCCTGCGAGCCGAGGAAGACCGATTTCGCCGGCGCGATATGGTCTTCGCGGGCCGCGAGATTGTAGACCGGGATCGTCACCTTCTTGAGGTCGAGCAGCTTGCCGCCGAGACGCATCTCGCCCTTGCTCAGCTTGTTCTCGAGATAGCAGTTGCGCAGGTAGAAGGAGTGGTTGGCGGCCGGCATCCGGGTCGAATCCGAATTCCAGTAGAGCAGGTCGAAGGCCGTCGGTGCCTTGCCCTTCAGGTAGTTGTTGACGGCATAGGACCAGATCAGGTCGTTCGGGCGCAGCATGTTGAAGGCGCCCGACATGCGGGCACCGTCGAGATAGCCGCGCTCGGCCATCTGCTCCTCCACGGCACGGATCTGCCCCTCATCGACGAAGACCGAGAGTTCGCCGGCATAGCTGAAGTCCACCTGAGTGGTGAAGAAGGTCGCGCTGGCGATGCGCTTGTCCTTCACCGCGGCCATATAGGCGAGGGTGACGCCCAGCAGCGTCCCGCCGACGCAATATCCGATCGTCGAAACCTGTTTCTCACCGGTCACCTGCTCGACGGCCTCGAGCGCGGCGAAGATGCCCTCGCGCATATAGCTCTCGAAATCCTTGAGCGCGTGCCGGTGGTCCGGGTTGACCCAGGAGATGCAAAAGACCGTCAGCCCTTGGGCGACACACCAGCGGATGAAGCTCTTCTCGGCGTTGAGATCGAGAATGTAGAACTTGTTGATCCAGGGCGGCACGATCAGCAGCGGCCGCTTCAGAACCGTCTCGGTCGAGGGCGCATACTGGATCAGCTCAATGATGTCGTTGCGGTAGATGACCTTGCCGGGCGTCGTCGCGATGTTGACGCCGACCTCGAAGGCGCCGGCATCGGATTGCCGGATCTTGAGCTCGCCGCCGCCGGCCTCGACATCCTCGGCCAGCATCTTCATGCCACGCACCAGGTTCTCGCCGTTCTGCGCCATGGTCTCGCGCAGCAACTCGGGGTTGGTGGCGACAAAATTGGACGGGGAGAGGGCCCCGGCGATCTGCTTGACGTAGAAGCGGGCCTTGTCGCGCGTATGCGGGTCGAGGTCGTCGGCCTGCTCGACCATGCCTTCGGCCCAGCGTGTGGTCAGGAGATAGGCCTGCTTGACGAAGTCGAAGACCGGGTGGGTGTTCCATTCGGGGTCGGCGAAGCGGGCGTCCCGTTTTTCGGGCGCGATCACCGGCTCGACCTGCTCGCCGCCGAGGCGCTTCAACGTCGCGCTCCACAGGCTGAGGAAGTCGCTGGTGAGCGCGCCTTGAGCCTCTATGATCTTCTGGGGATCGCTGATCCAGCGCTCGGCGACGCGGCCAAGCACCTTGACCATCTCGCTCGCCTCGTCGGCCTGGCCGGTCTTGGCCTCGCCCCGTTCGATCGGTTTCAGATAGGCGGCCGTCACCTTGCCGGCCTGCTCGACCAGCTTGCCCATGTTCTGCGCCATCGATTCGAAGTCGGGCACCGGCGGCAGGTCGGCAAACGGCGTTTCAGTTGCCTTGTGGCCGGCTTTGCCCTTCTCGTCAGCAGGCGGACACATGGCGACGCTCCCCTCGGTAGCCTTACGCAGGAGTTGCACTCCCCATTTTGGACCCATTAAGGACCTAACCGGTATGAGTGACAAAGAAATTTTGCGGAAGCAGGGCAATGGCTGACAGGCGGACTGAAATCTCGCTCAAGGCGGCCGGACTTATTCTGCTCGTCGGGGCTGTGCTCGGTGGCTGCCAGGCCGCCCGCGGCGTCGCCGAAATGACCGATTTCGCCACCACACCGGGCGAGCCGAAGCCCTTCGTGGTCGAGACGCGGCCGCAGGACCCGAAGTACATCCCGATCGGCACGACCGTCTCGCGCCAGGCCAAGCGCAAGACCGTGGACGAGTTCAAGAAGCTCGAAGCCGAGCTTGAAGCCAAGCGCACATCGAATGAGGCGGCCGGCTCGCAGGCGCAGAGCCTAGGCAAAGTCATGCCACCGCCGGCACCGCCGCCTGCTCCACCGCCGCTGCCGAAAGAATGACGGGATGGCCGCTGGCGTAAACGGCTTGCCCAGCGCCTTCCGGGCCATTCCAATGGCGGTTCCGCAGTGGAGCGCCAGCGATGATCCTGATCGGCCAGTATGATTCGCCCTTCGTGCGCCGCGTCGGCATCGCGCTGACGCTCTACGAATTACCCTTCGAGCACCAGCCCTGGTCGGTCTTCGGCGACGGCGAGAGAATCGCGCCGCTCAACCCGCTGGTCCGGGTGCCAACGCTCGCGCTCGATGACGGGCTCGTGCTGGTCGAGAGCCACGCCATGCTCGACTATCTCGACAGCCTGGTTCCGGCCGAACGCGCCTTGTTTCCTCGGCGGGAGCCGGCGCGCCATCGGGCGCTGCGCGTCGCCGGGCTGGCGATGGGACTGGCCGAGAAGGCGGTGAGCCTGTTCTACGAACTGCGGCTGCATGATTCGATCTCCAACGTCTGGGCCGGGCGCTGCCGCGGCCAGATTGGAGGCGTCCTCGCCGCCTTGGAGCAGGACCGAGCCGAGCGCGCCGGCGACTGGTGGTTCGACGACCGTATCGGCCACGCCGACATCGCGCTCGCCTGCGCCTTGCGCTTCGCCAGCGATGCGCATCCCGATCTCGTCGTTCTGCAGAATTATCCCGCCCTGGCGGCCCACTCGGTCCGCTGCGAGGCGCTCGATGTCTTCCAGACGATCAGCCAGCCTTTCATCCCGCCCGCCTGAACCGTCACGCACCGGCGACATCGGGTCGCTTTCGATGAATCTTGCTTATTTTGCTCTGTCGGGGCGAAAGCTGCGGTGGTAAGGCATCCCAACGCAAGAATGTGATCGGCTGCCTTCCGAGGCGGCGATCCGCAAGGACCTGTTGCCGAGATGACCGACTTCCACCGCATCAAGCGCCTGCCGCCCTACGTTTTCGAACAGGTCAACAAAATCAAGGCAGCCGAGCGCGCCAAGGGCGTCGACATCATCGATCTCGGCATGGGTAATCCCGATCTGCCCGCACCGAAGCATGTCATCGAAAAGCTGGTCGAAACCGCCGGCAAGCCGCGCACAGATCGCTACTCCGCCTCCAAGGGCATCGCCGGGCTGCGCCGGGCGCAGGCCCACTACTATCAGCGCCGCTTCGGCGTGACGCTCAATCCCGACACCCAGGTTGTCGCCACGCTCGGCTCGAAGGAAGGCTTCGCCAATATGGCGCAGGCCATCACCGGTCCGGGCGACGTGGTGCTCGTGCCCAATCCGAGCTATCCGATCCACGCTTTCGGCTTCCTGATGGCGGGCGGCGTCATCCGCTCCGTTCCGGCCGAGCCGACGCCGGCCTTCTTCCCGGCGCTGGAGCGGGCGATGACGCATTCGGTGCCGAAGCCGATCGCGCTCGTCACCTGCTATCCGGCGAATCCGACGGCCTATACCGCCTCGCTCGACTTCTATCGCGATCTCGTCGCCTTCGCGAAGCGGCACGAGCTGATCCTGCTCTCCGATCTCGCTTATGCCGAGGTCTATTTCGACGATAACGATCCACCGCCCTCGATGCTGCAGGTGCAGGGCGCGGTCGATGTGGCCGTCGAGTTCACCTCGATGTCGAAAACCTTCTCCATGGCCGGCTGGCGCATGGGCTTTGCCGTCGGCAACGAGAAGCTGCTGGCGGCGCTGGCGCGGGTGAAGTCCTATCTCGATTACGGCGCCTATACGCCGATCCAGGTCGCGGCGGCGGCGGCGCTGAACGGCCCGGACGATTGCATCCGCGAGATGCGTGAGACCTATCGCAAGCGCCGCGACGCGCTGGTCGAGAGTTTCGGCAAGGCCGGCTGGGAGTTCCCGGCGCCGCAGGCCTCGATGTTCGCCTGGGTGCCGATCCCGGAGAAGTTCCGCCATCTCGGCTCGCTGGAGTTCTCCAAGTTGCTGATCGAGAAGGCCGAGGTCGCGGTCGCGCCCGGTATCGGCTTTGGCGAGCATGGCGACGATTACGTCCGCATCGCCATCGTCGAGAATGAGCAGCGTATCCGCCAGGCTGCCCGCAATGTCGGCCGCTTCCTGAAGAGCGCCGACCAGACCCTGCACAACGTCATCCAGATGCCGAAAGCGGGGTAGGGGCAGCGGGGCGCTCCGGTCCATCGTCATTGCGAGCGCAGCGAAGCAATCCAGGGACGCAGAGCGCTGCCGCTCCTGGATTGCTTCGTCGCTGCGCTCCTCGCAACGACGAGATGGCTGGTGTTGCGCGCCGGCACTGGACCACGCCCCAAAAACATGGGAACCGAAGCAGCCGGACAGGGCGGGCTAGCAGAGGCAAAGCGCAATGGTCTCGAAAGGCCGGTTGATCGGGATCGTTTTCGGCCTGTTCGCGCTGGTCTGTCTGTTCGCGACCTATGATTTCTCGCGTGGCCGCACCGCGGACACCGATTCGCCCCTGATTGCCGAGGTGCTGACCGCGACGCGGGCGCGCGAATGCGGCCGCGACGCCACCGAGATCGCGACGAAGTACTTCCCGAACGGCATGGGCCGCGCCGAAGCCGAGCAGCTCCTGGCGCAGACCGTGATCCGGGCGCCGAAGCCCTGGTTCTGGAAGCCGATCGACGAGAATTCCACCGTGGCGGACGGCGACAGCGTCGAGGCGCTGCGCACCATCAAGATGACCGCGTTCGGCAACCAGCTGCTGCGGCTCTATCTTGGTTTCGAGAACGGCAAGGTCCACAAGCTCGCCGCCGAGGTCGTCTGCCGCTTCGAGTGATGGCAGCGCGAACCATCATTTCTCGATGACGCAGAAGCGGTTTCCGTCCGGGTCTTCCAGCACGATGTAGTCGGCGCCTTCCGGATAGCGCCAATCGGCAAGCGCCGCGCCGATACGCAGCAATCGCTCGACCTCGGCCTCGCGGTCGCTGGAGTAGAGGTCGAGATGGTGGCGCTGGTGATCCGGCGCCTCGGACGAGACCTGCGTGATCGCGAGCTGCACCCCAGGGCCTTCGCGCGGCACCAGGATCGCCCAGTCGGACGAGGGCGGTCGCAGCGGCTCATAGTTGAGTGCCTCCGTCCAGAAGGCGATGGCGCGCGGTACGTCGCGCACGCCCCAGACGATCGAGCCGACCTTCAGCATCGCGATACCTCCTCGTCGCCTACTCAATCCGGCATTTCCGGACAGGTTCCCTCCATCCCTTCGCCGTTGACTCCCCGCGCGCCTCATGCGACCCCGCCGCTCATGACCATGCACGCTGCTCCCTCCGAGATCAGGCCCCTGCGCGTCGGCATTGCCGGCCTGGGAACAGTCGGCGCGGCGGTCGCCGGCATTCTGAAGCGCCAGGAGAACGCACTCGCCGCCCGCTGCGGACGGCCAATCCGGGTGACGGCGGTCTCGGCCCGCGACCGCAACCGCGATCGCGGCATCGATCTCTCCGGCTTCACCTGGTTCGATGATCCAGTCGCGCTCGCCGCCTCCTCCGAGATCGACTGCCTGGTCGAGCTGATCGGCGGCTCGGACGGGCCGGCTAAAAAAGCGGTCGAGACCGCGCTCTCTGCCGGCAAGCATGTCGTCACCGCCAACAAGGCGCTGCTTGCGGCCCATGGCGTCGCGCTCGCCGAGCTCGCCGAGAGCAACGGCGCGGCGCTCGCCTTCGAAGCCTCCTCGGCCGGCGGCATCCCGGTGGTGAAGACGTTGCGCGAGGCGCTCTCGGGCAACAATGTCAGCCGGCTCTACGGCATCCTCAACGGCACCTGCAATTACATCCTTTCGCGCATGGAGCTGGAAGGGCTGACCTTCGAGGCTTGCCTGAAGGACGCCCAGCGCCTCGGCTATGCCGAGGCCGATCCAACCTTCGACGTCGAGGGCTTCGACACCGCCCACAAGCTCGCCATCCTGACCAGCCTCGCCTTCGGCACGAAGATCGACGCCGAAGCGATTCATGTCGAAGGCATTTCCTCGATCACGCCACTCGACCTGAAGATGGCCGACGAGCTCGGCTACCGGATCAAGCTGCTCGGTGTCGCCGAGCGCACCAAGACCGGCATCGAGCAGCGCGTGCACCCGACGATGGTGCCAAAGTCCTCGGCGATCGCACAGGTGATGGGCGTCACTAACGCCGTGACCATCGATGCCGACGCGGTCCGCGAGATCACCTTGGTCGGCCCCGGCGCCGGTGGCGGTCCGACCGCTTCGGCCGTGATCGCCGATATCGCCGACGTCGCCCGCGGCACTGCCGGCCAGCCCTTCGGCATGCCGGTCTCCAGGCTCGAGCAGCCGACGCGGGCGCCGATGCAGCGCCATGAGGGCGGTTATTACATCCGCCTCGCCGTCGCCGACCGTCCCGGCGCAGCGGCCGCAATCGCGACGCGGATGGCCGAAGCCGATATCTCGCTCGAAAGCATCGTCCAGCGCCGCTCCGAGATTGCCGCCCAGCGCGATCCCGGCGGGCGCTCCGGCGCGCCGGTTCCGGTCGTGCTGATCACCTATGCCACCAGCGAGCGGGCGATCCGCGGTGCCCTGGAGAAGGTCAGCGCCGACGGTCACATCGCGGAAGCACCACAAGTCATTCGCATCGAGCGGGAATGATCGTGAAAGGCGAGACCGCACATCGTTTCGCCATATCCTCGCCAATCCGGTCGCTAATTGCCTCGGCCATCCGCTAATCGCGTTCAGGGAGTCCCCATGTCCGAAGACCTCCGCATCTCGCCCGATCAGATCATCGAGCGCTATCTCTCGATGGAGCTGGTGCGCGTCACCGAGCGCGCCGCCGTCTCCGCCGCGCGCTGGCGCGGCCATGGCAACGAGAAGGCGGCCGACCAGGCGGCGGTCGATGCGATGCGGCGCGAGCTCAACCGCCTGCCGATCGACGGCGAGATCGTCATCGGCGAGGGCGAGCGTGACGAAGCGCCGATGCTGTTCATTGGCGAGAAGGTCGGCCTCGGCACCGGCCCCAAGGTCCACATCGCCGTCGACCCGCTCGAGGGTACGACGCTGTGCGCCAAGGACATGCCCGGCTCGATCGCGGTGATGGCGATGGCCGGCGCCGGCCAGCTGCTCTACGCCCCCGACGTCTATATGGACAAGATCGCGATCGGCCCCGGCTATCCCGAGGGCATCGTCGATCTCGACGCCTCGGCTGCGGACAACATCAATGCGCTGGCCCGCGCCAAGGGCGTCAAGCCGCACGAGATCAACACGCTGATCATGGATCGGCCGCGCCATGAGAAGCTGATCGCCGAAGTCCGCAAGACCGGCGCCTCGATCCGCCTGATCACCGATGGCGACGTCGCCGGCGTGATCTTCTGCACCGAGCCGGAGAAGACCGGCATCGACCTCTATCTCGGCATCGGCGGTGCTCCCGAGGGCGTTCTCGCCGCGGCGGCGCTGCGCTGCGTCGGTGGCCAGATGCAGGGCCGCCTGATCCTCGACACCGAGGAGAAGCGCAAGCGTGCCGCGACCATGGGCGTCAAGGATCCGAACCACAAATACGACATGGCCGAGATGGCCTCGGGCGACGTCATCGTCTGCGCCACCGGCGTCACCGATGGCGGCATGCTCTCGGGCGTGCGTTTCGGGCCCGAGGTGATCGAGACCGAGACGATCGTCTACCGCTCGATCACCGGCACGGTCCGCCGCATCTATGGCGAGCACCGCGAACTCGCCAAGTTCAAGCTCGACTGAGCGCATAGCTTGTTGTGACAGGCAGGCCCGTTCCGCAGAGATGTGGAGCGGGCCTTCTTTTTTGAGCTGGCCTGCTCAGCCCTGCAGCCTGCCGCCGGCGAGGGTGTGTTCGACGCAAGCATTGATGTGCGTCGTCAGGACTTCGGTCGCGCGTGAAATGTCGCGGCGCATCGCGCTGTCGAGCAGGATCTGGTGCTCCTGCGCCGCGATTTCGCCGCGGAAGATCACGGCGACCATCTGATAGCGCAGATAGCGGTCATAGACCGAGGCGTGCGTCTCCATCAGCACCTGCGAGCCGCAGGCCGAGATCAGCGAGTGATGGAATTCCCAGTCATAGCGCTTCCAGAGCTCGGGATCGGCTCGGTCATTGTCGAGCATGCGCTTTTCCATCAGCGCGAGCTTATGGTGGGCGGCGACGACGCGACCTTCCCACTCCATGTCGCCGGCGGCGAAGGACTGGGCGAGGGCATGCCCCTCCAGCAGCAGCCGCAGCGCCGCGATCTCGCTCAGGTTCCTGGCGGAGACCGGCGCAACAACGAAGCCTTTCTGGCCCTCGGCCTCGACGAGGCCCTCCGACGAGAGCCGGTTCAGGATCTCGCGCAGCGTGCTGACGCTGGTGCCATAGGTCTCGCGCAGGTCGTCGAGCTTGAGCCGCTGCGCCGGGGCGAGCCGCCCGAAGACGATGTCCGCTCGGATGCGGCGATAGGCGAGTTCTCCGATCGAGGCGGTCGGCGGTGCGTAATTCAACATGCGTGGGTCCGTCCGGAACAGCGGCTGGCGGCCCAGCTTAGCGGCGGAGCGGAGGAGGTACAATCACTATGGTAAAATCAAAATCATCATAGGAAAGATAAAATACCAGTTGATTGCTGATTTGCCATTGGGCATGGTCTGCCACGAAGCGGGGCCAACCCGCACGGGGAGGAATGGCATGAAACAGGGTATCGACAGGCGCGCTCTGCTGGCGGCCGGTGGCGCGCTCGCGCTGACGGGCGGTGTGGCCTTCGCGCAGACCAAGCCCAATCTGCGCTTCTCGGCGGTGTTCTCGGAGCAGGACATCCGCGCCGAGATGATGAAGCGCTTCGGGGAGGCCATCAAAGACGACTTCACGCTGCAGCCCTATTACGGCGGCAACCTGTTCAAGCAGGGCACCGAGCTCGTCGCCATGCAGCGCAACAACCTCGAAATGGGGAACATCGCCCCGCAGGACGTCTCGAACCAGCTACCGGCCTGGTCGATCGTCACCTCGGCCTATCTCTTCCGCGACGCCGAACACCTCAAGAAGGTCTTCGCCAGCGATGTCGGCCGCGACCTGAAGACAATGGCCGAGGACAAGCTCAACATCAAAATCCTGGGGCCGACCTATTTCGGCGCCCGCCAGGTCGGCCTCAAGCCGAAGAAGAAAATCAACACTCCGGCCGATCTCGCCGGCGTCAAATTGCGCATGCCGGGCGGCGACGCCTGGCAGTTCCTCGGCCAGTCGCTCGGCGCCAACCCGACGCCGATGGCCTATGCCGAGGTCTATACCGGCTTGCAGAGCGGCGCGATCGACGGGCAGGACAATCCGCTGCCCAACGTCCAGAACATGAAGTTCTACGAGGTCTCCTCGCAGATCGTGCTGACCTCGCATCTCGTCGGCTTCGATTTGCTCTGCGTGACCAAGCGCGTCTGGGACGGGATGGATGCGAAGAAGCAGGCCGCCTTCCAGGCCGCCGCCGACGCCGCGATCGACTGGAGCACCAAGGAGCACCTCGCCAAGGAGGCCGAGCTGGTCGACTTCTTCAAGAAGCAGGGGCTCGAGGTCTATGCGCCCGATCTCAAGGCCTTCCGCGACTTCGCTCAGAAAAAGTATCTGGAATCCGAGCTGGCCAAGGGCTGGACGCCGGGCATGCTCGACAAGATCAACGCGCTCTAGCGTTCGCTAGGTTCACGCGATCGAGGTCTAGCGCTGGCCCCTCGGGGCTGGCGTGGCCCGCCGAGGGAGGGGCCGGCGGGCCGAATTTCACCGGAGGGGCAATGCCGAACTCGCTGAAAGCTCTCGGCGCCTTCATGGCGCGCCGGGCCGAGAACCTGCTCGTGCTGATGCTCGGGGCGATGTTCTTCGTCTTCCTGGTGCAGATCGTTTTCCGTTATCTGCTCAACTTCCCGATCGGCTGGACGCATGAGATCAGCGTCATCCTCTGGCTCTGGCTGGTGCTGTTCGGCGCCGGTTTCGTGCTGCGCGAGAACGAGGAAATCCGCTTCGACATCATCTATGGCGCCGTCGGGCCCGGCCCACGGCGCATCATGGCGCTGATCACGGCAGTCGCGCTTGTCGCGCTTTACGTGATCTCGCTGCCAGCGATGGTCGACTACGTCTCCTTCATGAAGGTCGAGCGCACCGCCTATCTCAAGCTGCCGTTCAACTGGGTCTACGCGATCTACATCGCCTTCGCGGTCGGTGCGATCATCCGCTATCTCTGGCTCGGCTTTCGGGCATTGCGCGGCACGGCGCCCGAGGCCTTCGATCCGACCAAGGCGAGCTCGGGCGTATGAGCACGCCTTTCTCCCTCGCCATTCTCGCCATCGTCACGCTGTCGCTGCTCGGCCTGCCGATCGGCCATGCGATGATCGCGGGCTCGATCCTCTACCTGCTCGTCGCCGGGCAGGACCTCTCCATCGCCGCCGAGCAACTGCTCAACGGCATGTACACCAACTACGTCATCCTCGCCGTGCCGCTCTTCATCCTGGCGGCGGAGCTGATGAACATCGGCTCGATGACCGAGCGGCTGCTGCGCTTCTGCAATGCGCTGGTCGGTCGCTTCAGGGGTGGGCTCGCCCATGTCAACATCGTCCAGAGCGTGATCTTCGCCGGCATGTCGGGCTCGGCCATCGCCGACGCCGCCGGCACGGGCCGGATGATGCAGGCGATGATGACCAAGGACGGCAAGTATCCGCCGGCCTTCGCCGCCGCCTTGACGGCGGTGTCCTCGGTGATCGGGCCAATCATCCCGCCTTCGATCCCGATGGTGATCTACGCGCTGGTCTCCGATGCCTCGATCGGCTTCCTCTTCCTCGGCGGCGTCATTCCCGGCCTGCTGATGGCGCTGGCGCAGATGATGATCGTCGCCACGGCCGCCAAGCGCCGTAATTTTCCGGTCGAGCCGCCGATCCCCTTGCGCCAGTGGCCGGCCATCACGTGGCGCGCTTTCCCGGCGCTGATGATGCCGGTCGTGCTGCTTGGCGGCATCTATGGCGGCGCGACGACGCCGACGGAGGCCGCGGCGGTCGCTGCCGCCTATGCGCTCGCCGTCTCGGTGCTGCTCTATCGCAGCGTCAGCCTGCAGGCCTTCTACAATTCCCTGGCCTACAGCGCCCGCACCACCGCCTCGATCGGCATGCTGATCGCCGGCGCTCTCGTCTTCAACTATGTCGTCACCATCGAGAACATCCCCGACGCCCTGCGCGCTTTCCTCGCCGGCTGGAATCTGTCGCCGCTCGGCTTCCTGATCCTGGTCAATGTGCTGCTGCTGATACTCGGCTGCCTGCTCGAAGGCACCGCGATCCTCCTGATCGTCGTGCCCGTGCTGATCCCGACGGCCAAGGCGCTCGGCATCGATATGGTGCATTTCGGCGTGGTCGTCGTCGTCAACATCATGCTTGGGCTGATCACGCCGCCTTACGGGCTGCTGCTCTTCATCATGACCAACATCGCCGAGGTGCCGCTGCGCCAGATCGTGCGCGAATGCATGCCCTTTCTCGGCGCGATGATCGTCGCCCTGGCGCTGATCACCTTCTTTCCCAGCCTCGTGCTCTGGCTGCCGCGCCTGATGGGCTACCAGGGCTGACAGGACAGGACCGACCCGTGAGCAAGCCGATCTACGTCCTCAACGGCCCCAATCTGAACCGGCTCGGCACGCGCGAGCCGCAGATCTATGGTTCGACCACGCTCGCCGAGGTCGAGACGCTCTGCCGCGAGGCGGGTGGCGGACGCGAGATCGTCTTCCGCCAGAGCAACCGCGAATACGAGCTGATCGACTGGATCCACGAGGCGATCGACAAGGGCGCCGCGATCGTCATCAACCCGGCCGCCTATTCCTTCACCTCGATCGCGATCCTCGACGCTCTGAAGATGTTTTCCGGCCCGATCGTCGAACTGCACATCTCCAACATCCACCGGCGCGAGGCGCACTACCACAAATCCTACGTCTCTCTGGCGGCGACGGCGGTGATCGCCGGACTCGGCCCACAAGGCTATGCGGTCGCGGTGAGGGCTGCGATCGACCTGGTGGATAGCGCCGGCTGAAACCGCTCAGCGCGCTGTCATCACCGCGCGGGTGAAGCCGGGTTCGACGAAGGGGACGCTGCCGTCGGGCAGGCCGAGGATGCGGTCGACCGCGATGCCGTAGAAGCGAAGGCGCTGGTCGAGCTCCTCGATCGCCGCATCTTCCTCGGCCGTGCCGGAAGCGGCGATGGTACGCGCCATGATGTCGTGCGTGCTCGCGCCAATATGCAGGATGATCTCCGCGGCCGCTTCCGGCTGGGGCACCTTGAACACGCCTTCCGCTGTCCCTTCGACGATGATGCGGCTCAGCACAGGCCGCATCACCGCGATCGAGGCGGCATTGATGCGGTGGTAGAGCAGGAGGTTCTCAGGCCGGAAGATCACGTCGAAGGCGGCGCGCAGCTTTGGCGCGTCCTCGCGTTTCATCTGGCGTGAGCGGGCGAGGAAGGCGTTCAGCCGTTCCAGGGCGCTGAGCGCGGGGTCATCCAGGATATCGCGGACGCGCGCGACGGCATCCTGCGCCAGCCGGGCGGTGATCCCTTCCAGCAGACCCTCTTTGGCGGTGAAGTGGTGGTAGAAGCCGCCCTTCGAGATGCCGACCTTGGCGATCACATCGTTGACCGTCGTCCGCTCGTAGCCGCGCTCGAAGAACAGCGTCTGGGCGCCGTCGAGGATTTCGTTCCTGCGATCATCTGCGGACTTAACGATACGGGGCATGCAACGCTCTTTCTCTTGACGACCGACCGTCGGTCTGTAAAATGACCGACGGTCGGTCTTTCGCGATTGTGCGCGTAAGACGCTGCCGGCGCAACGCTTCCTGGCCTGCGATCGCCTCGGGTCGAAACTGCCGGTGTGATGCCTCCTGCGGAGGGTTCCGTGACGTTCGCTCGCAGTCTTCTTGCCGTCGTGGCGCTCCTTGCTGCCGGGGGTGGATATTGGTTCCTGACCAAGCCGACCGCAGTCGCCACTGTCGCGCCCAAGCGCGGCGATGCGGCCGAGATCGCCTATGCCACCGGTACGGTCGAGCCGCGCAACTGGGCCAAAGTCACCGCATTGGTGCGCGAGCGCATCCTCCAACGCTGCGATTGCGAGGGCCAGCGTGTCGAGCAGGGGCATATCCTCGCCCGTCTCGACAGCGCCCAGGCCGAGGCGACCCTGGCCGAGCTCAAGGCCCGCCAGAAACTCGCCACCGCCGAACATGACCGGCTCGCCGTGCTGGTCGAGCGCAATGTGGGGAGCCAGCAGGCGCTCGACCGGGCGCGCAGCGAGATGGGGCAGGCCTCGGCACTGATTGCCGGCCAGACCGCTCGGCTGGAGAACTACGTGCTGCGCGCGCCGATGCGCGGCACCGTGCTGCGCCGCGACGGCGAGGTCGGCGAGATCGCCGAGCCCGGCGCCGTGCTGTTCTGGATCGGCGAGGCCAGGCCGCTGCGCGTCGTCGCCGAGGTCAACGAGGAGGATATCCCGCAGGTCAAGACCGGCCAGCGCGCTTTGATCCGGGCCGATGCCTTTCCTGGGCGGGCGCTGGAGGGAACCGTCGACAGCATCACGCCGAAGGGCGATCCCGTTGCCAAGACCTATCGTGTCTATCTCGCTCTACCGGATGACACCCCGCTGCTGATCGGCATGACGGTCGAGCTCAACATCATCGCGCGGGTGGCCAAGGAGGCGCTGTTGCTGCCGGTCGCCGCCGTTCAGGGCAATGCCGTCTTCATTGTCGAAGGCGATCGCGCCCACCGCCGCGAGCTTGCCATCGGCATTCGCGGCACCGGCGATGTCGAGGTGCTCTCGGGGCTGCCTGAGCAGGCCCGCATCATCACGCCCTATCCGGGCAAGCTTAGCGATGGCGCCCGCATCGCGGCACAAGGTGGCTGAATCGTGCGCCTGATCCTCGCTTTGGCGCTGACGCATATCCGAGGCCGCGGCCGGCAGACGCTGGTCGCGATCATCGGCGTTGCGCTCGGCGTCGGTTTCTCGATCGCCATGGCCGCGCTGATGCAGGGCGGCGAGGATGATTTCGTGGCGCGCCTCGTCGACACCATGCCGCATGTCGACATCACCGACGAATACCGCACCGCGCGCCGCCAGCCGGCGCAGGATGCCTTTGCTGCTGTCCACATCGCCGGCCTGCGGCCGAAGGACGACCGGCGCGGCATCCTCAATCCGACCGAGGCGACGGCGATGCTCAGGGCCTGGGTGCCGGGGCGGCTGGCGCTCAGCCTGAAGACGCAAGGGGTGGTGCGCTATTCCGGCCGCGATGTCGGCATCGCCATTATCGGCATCGAGCCGCAGGCCGAGATGAAAGTCTCCTCGCTCGCCAAGGATTTCCGCCAGGGCAGCTTCACCTCGCTGATCGCCGGCGGCAACAACATCGTCGTCGGTGACAAGCTGGCGCAGCGCCTCGGCGCCGAGCTCGGCACCACCGTCACCGTCGTCTCCTCGACCGGCCAGAGCCGCGCCTTCAAGATCGTCGGCCTGTTCCACACGGGCACCACCGCCCGCGACGAGGGGGAGGGCTATGTCCTGCTCAAGAACGCCCAGATCCTGAGCGAGCGCCCGAATGCGATCAACGAGATCCGGCTGAAGCTCGACGATCCCAACGCCGCCCCGCAAGTGGCGCGCCGGGCCGAAGCGCAGATCGGCTACAAGGCGATGGCCTGGCAGGAGGCGAACGAGTCGCTGCTGCAGGCGCTCGTGATCCGCAATGTCATCATGTACACGGTCGTCGGGGCGATCCTGCTCGTCGCCGGTTTCGGCATCTTCAACATCATCTCGACGATCACCCATGAGAAGGCGCGCGACATCGCCATCCTGAAGTCGCTCGGCTTCACCGAGACCGATATGCGCCGCCTCTTCCTGCTGGAAGGGCTGGCGCTCGGCGCCGGCGGTTCGCTGATCGGCTGGGTGGTCGGATTCTCGCTCTGCTTTGCGCTCTCGCTGGTCCGCTTCGAATTGTCGGGCGCCAGCGTCGCTCAGGAGATCACCAGCCTGCCGCTAGCCTGGAGCATCTGGCACTATCTGATCGCCGCCGGCTTCGCCTTGGTTTCGGCCGGGGTCGCCGGGTACCTGCCGGCAAGGCAGGCGGCGCGTCTCCATCCGGTCGACATCATCCGGGGCGCGACATGAGCGCGCTGATCGAGACCAAGGGTCTGACCCGCGTCCTGCCCGCCGCCGTGCCGGTGACGCTGGTCCAGGACATCACGCTGACGATCGGCGAGGGCGAGTTCGTCGCGATCACCGGCCCGTCTGGCTCGGGCAAGTCCTCGCTGCTCTATTTGCTCGGCCTGCTCGACCGGTCGACAGGGGGCACACTCGCCATCTCGGGCAGGGATACAGCTCGCCTCAACGAGCGCGAGCGGGCCGAGATCAGATTGGCGACACTCGGCTTCGTCTTCCAGTTCCACTTCCTGCTGCCGGAATTCACCGTGCGCGAGAATGTCGAGATCCCGATGCGTAAGCTCGGCCGCCTCGCCGCTGCCGCCATGCGCGCGCGCTCGACCGAGCTTCTCGGCGCACTTGGTCTTGCCGACCATCTCGACAAGCGGCCGGATCAGCTCTCGGGCGGTCAGCGCCAGCGCGTCGCGGTCGCCCGCTCGCTCGCCAATGATCCGCCCCTCATCCTCGCCGACGAGCCGACCGGCAGCCTCGACAGCAAGAACTCCGAGCAGGTCTTCGCGATTCTGGACGCGCTGGTGCGCGAGCGCGGCAAGACGGTGATCGCCGTGACCCACGACACCGAGATGGCTGACAAGGCCAGCCGGCGCATCCATCTGGTCGATGGGCGGCTGGCTGACGCTTGAGGCGGAGCGTCTGCGTCAGTCTTCCGCTTCCGGCTCGGTCTTGCGACGAAAGCCCGTCGCCAGCACGTAGAGCTCGGAGGAATCGGCCCGGCTCGCCGCCGGCTTGATGTTGCGGACCTGGGTGAAGTCGCGCTTGAGCTGCGCCAGCAGTTCGGCGGTGTCGCCGCCCTGGAACAGCTTGGCGAGAAAGAAGCCGCCCGGCGCCAGCACGTCATTGGCGAATTCGAGCGCCGCCTCGGCGAGGCCGATGATCCTGAGATGGTCGGTCTTCTTGTGGCCGGTGGTGTTGGCCGCCATGTCCGACATCACGCCGTCGGCCTTGCCGCCGAGCTTCTCGGTCAGCAGGGCGGGGGCTTCCTCGGCCATGAAGTCGAGCTCGATCAGCTCGACATTCGGGATCGGATCGACCGGCAGGAGGTCGATCCCGACGATCCGGCCCTTGCCCTTGTCGAGCCCGATCTTGGCGCCCGCGATCTGGCACCAGCCACCGGGCGCGCAGCCGAGATCGAGCAGCTTCTGGCCGGGTTTCAGGAACTTGTAGCGCTCGTCCATCTCGGCGAGCTTGAAAGCGGCGCGCGAGCGATAGCCCATTTCGCGCGCCCGCTTCACATAGGGGTCGTTGAGCTGGCGCTCGAGCCAGAGTTGCGAGGAATGGCTGCGCTTGGCGGGCTTCTTGACCTTGATGCGCAGGTCGCGTGCGCCACCGCCGCTGCCGGATTTTGTTGTCGTCATTGCCTTCGGCGCCACCAGGCGCGATCCTCGTGCATCATCCTGAGCAGGATGCCCTCGCGCAGGCCACGATCGGCGATGCGCACCTTCGGGCTCGGGAAGGCCCGCCGGATCGCCTCGAAGATGGCGCAGCCGGCGAGCACCAGATCGGCCCGCTCGCGGCCGATGCAGGCATTGGCCTGGCGCTGGGCATAGTCCATCGCGACGAGTTCGTCGATGACGCTGCAGATGTCCCGGTCCTGCATCCACAGCCCGTCGACCTGGCGCCGGTCATAGCGCGGCAGGCGCAAATGGATGCCGGCGACGGTGGTGACGGTGCCGGAGGTGCCGAGCAGGTGGAAATTCGGTGCGTCGCGCGCCGCCGCCGCCTTCTGAGCGAAGGGCGCCAGCGCCTCGCTGCAATCGGTGACCATGCGCTCGAACTTCTCGCGCCCGACCTCGATGCCGCCATAGCGCTCCGCCACCGAGACGACGCCGATCGGCAGCGAGGCCCATTCGCGGATGCGCTGGGCCGGGTCACGACCGGCCTCGCGTCCGCCGAGCCAGACGATCTCAGTCGAGCCGCCGCCGATGTCGAAGACGATGACTGCGCCGGCCTCGGGCGCCGCCAGCGCAGCGCAGCCGGTGACGGCGAGCGAGGCTTCCGTGCGCTGGTCGACGATCTCGAGTTCGAGGCTTGCTTCCTCGCCGACGCGGCGGACGAACTCGACGCCATTGGTCGCAGCCCGGCAGGCTTCGGTCGTGATCAGGCGGGCCCGCGTCACGCCGCGATGGTCCATCTTGCTCTTGCAGATCTTGAGAGCCTCGACGGCACGGTCCATCGCGTCGTCGCAAAGCTTGCCGCTGGCGCCGAGCCCCTCGCCGAGTCGCACGATCCGCGAAAAGGCGTCGACGACCCGGAAGCCGTGCTGGGCCGGCCTTGCGATCAGCAGACGGCAGTTGTTGGTGCCGAGATCGAGCGCGGCATAGGTGGTCGGATGAGGGCGCTGGAACGGGGCCGGAGCGAACCGAACCGCGTCCGGCGGCGCGGGCCGCTCGCCCGGTAGAGGGATCGCCGCCACGAGGGGGCGGTCGGAGTCCTGGCGGTCTTCGACCGTCACTTGCTAACCCTTCGCCGGTCAGGACCGTCATGGTGGCCTGCCGGAGTCCAGCAAAGAAGCTGGAACGTTTCCATTCGAAGGGCAGCGTAACAACAGCACGCGGCCCCTGCCAAGCGGAACCTGTGGCGAAACTGCGGCGAGCTTCGGCCGTGCTTGCCTGTGTCCCGTCTTCGCGGCAAAGCTCGGCCTTGGCCGGCGTGACCAAGCCGGCGGCGACCAATCAGGAGAAACGGCATGGCGGCGCGGCGCATGATTCTGGCGATCGACCAGGGCACGACGTCCTCCCGCGCCATCCTGTTCGATGAGAATCTGCAGCCGGTCGCCAGCGCCCAGCAGGAATTCCCGCAGCATTATCCGGCCTCGGGCTGGGTCGAGCACGAAGCGGAGGATCTCTGGGAGAGCACGCTCTCGGTCTGTCGGCAGGCGCTCGCTCGCGCCGAGGCGCGGGCAGGGGAGGTCGCGGCGATCGGCATCACCAATCAGCGCGAAACCACGCTCGTTTGGGACCGCAGCACCGGCCAGGCGATCCATCGCGCTATCGTCTGGCAGGACCGGCGCACCGCCGAGCGCTGCGCCGCGCTGGAAGCCGACGGCCACGGCAAGCTCGTCACCGAGCGCACCGGCCTGCGCATCGATCCTTATTTCTCCGGCACCAAGATCGCCTGGATCCTCGACCATGTCCCCGGCGCCCGCGAGCGGGCGAAGCGCGGCGAGCTCGCCTTCGGCACGGTGGACAGCTTCCTGCTCTGGCGCCTCACCGGCGGGCGCGTCCATGCCACCGACGCGACCAACGCCTCGCGCACCATGCTGTTCGACATCCATCAAGGGCAATGGGACGAGGAACTCTTGGCCTTGCTCGACATTCCCGCGGCGATGCTGCCGGAGGTGCGCGACTGCGCGGCGTATTTCGGTGACAGCGACCCCGGCTTGCTTGGCGGCGCGATCGCGATTCGCGGCATCGCCGGCGACCAGCAGGCGGCGACCGTCGGCCAGGCCTGCTTCGAGCCCGGCATGCTGAAGTCGACCTATGGCACCGGCTGCTTCGCGCTGCTCAACACCGGCACCAAGGCCGTCACGTCGCAGAATCGCCTGCTCTCGACCATCGCCTACCAGCTCAAGGGCGTGCGCCATTACGCGCTGGAGGGCTCGATCTTCATCGCCGGTGCTGCCGTGCAGTGGCTGCGCGACGGGCTCGGCATCATCGAGAAGGCCTCCGACAGCGGCCCGCTCGCGGCCAAGGCCGATCCCGGGCAGCAAATCTATCTGGTGCCGGCCTTCACCGGCCTCGGCGCGCCGCATTGGGATGCCAACGCCCGCGGCGCCATGTTCGGCCTGACCCGCAATACCGGGCCACGCGAGTTCGCCCGCGCCGCGCTCGATTCGGTCTGCTTCCAGACGCTCGATCTGCTCGAGGCGATGCGCTCCGACTGGCCGGAGGCGGACGGGGCGGAGACGGTGCTGCGGGTCGATGGCGGCATGGTCGCCTCCGACTGGACGATGCAGCGCCTCGCCGACATCCTCGCCGCCCCGGTCGACCGGCCGCAGGTGCTGGAGACGACGGCGCTCGGCGCGGCCTATCTCGCCGGCCTCGACGCCGGCCTGCTGCCGGAGCCGGCCCAGTTCGCCGATCGCTGGCGGCTGGAGCGGCGCTTCTCGCCGAGCCTTGCCGAGGAAACCCGCAGCCACCACGTCGCTGGCTGGCGCGACGCGGTCAGGCGCACACTCAGCGCCGGCTGAAGCATTCCCGCGCGCAAACGCCCCTGTCGCATGGCATCGCCGATCGTTTCGGCCTGCCTCGCAAGGCGCTGTGACCGCCTTGCATGTCGAAATCGTCACAGAAGGCTTGCAACCGGGCGTGAGGTTGTTTAGACCGCGCCCATCCGACGCGTTGCACCAAGCGCGCCCGTTGGGGGATCGTCTAACGGTAGGACCCCAGACTCTGACTCTGGTTGTCTAGGTTCGAATCCTAGTCCCCCAGCCACTTTCGCAGGTGGCGATTTTCGGAATTGTCCAATAAAATCAATGCAGTAAAGTCATCCAGTCGGGCGGCTCTTTGACTTTTGTCCGCATATCTGCGTAACAATCTGCGTAACAACGCGGATGTTGGCAGTGGCGAAGACAGCGATCGACCGCATCAGCCTGCGCAGCGGCATCTACTACTATGTGCGCCGCGTGCCGAAGGCGTTCGTCGAGTTCGACGGGCGCGTGATCGTGCGCATC
Organism: Bosea sp. Tri-49; assembly: GCF_003952665.1. Lineage (NCBI taxonomy): Bacteria > Pseudomonadati > Pseudomonadota > Alphaproteobacteria > Hyphomicrobiales > Alloboseaceae > Allobosea > Allobosea sp. Tri-49. Next base: position 1,850,597 of record NZ_CP017946.1, on the reverse strand, counting down.
TCGCTGAAGACGAGCGACCGCCAGGAGGCGATCAAGGGAGCGATCGTCGCGGAACGCGAGCTGGAAACCCTGTGGGCCTCGCTCGCCGCTCAGGGCGGGCCGGATGCGTGGCGGCGCTATCATGCGGCGCTGGAACGGGCGCGGCTCGAAGGCTTCGTCTATCGCTCGGCCGCCGAGATCGCGCAGGGCAAGCTCGCCGATATCCTCGACCGGCTCGAATCTCTCGAAGACCGGCCGCGCGATCGTTCTGCCAGCACGGCCCTGCTCGGCGGGGAAGCGAAGCCGGAACTGATCCTCAGCGAGGCGCGCAAGCTCTGGTTCGTCTATTCGGCCGGCAAGCTGCTCGGCAAGCGCAAGGACCAGATCAAGCGCTGGGAGGACGCGCGCATCCTCGCGGTCAACGAGTTCGTCGACTGCATCGGCGAGGACAAGCCGATCGGCGCGGTGACCCGCGACGATGCCCGCAAGTTCCAGGAGCTTTGGCTGACCCGCATCCGGGACGAGGGCTACGGCCGCAACCAGATGAACAAGCAGATCGGCCATCTGTCGACGATGTTCTCGACCCTCAGCGAGGAACTGAAGCTCGATCTCGATCCGATCTTCGCGAAGCTGGCCGTTAGTGAGATGAAGCGGGCGCGCCCGCCCTTCAGCCGCGCCTGGGTCGAGAGCAAGATCCTCGCGCCCGGCGCGCTTGCCGGCCTCAACCTTGACGCCCGGGTCGCCATGCTGGTCTGCGTCGAGACGGGCATGGGGGCCGAGGAGGTGACCAGCCTGCGAGAGAACACGATCCATCTCAAGGCCAAGGTGCCATATGTCTCGATCGTCAGCCGGGAAGGGGCGATGCAGAAGAATGCCGAGTATCGGCCGCGTGACATCCCGCTCGTCGGCATCGCGCTCGCGGCGATGAAGCTGCGCCCGGCCGGGATCGAGCGCTACTATGACAAGAACACCGGACTGTCGGCGGTGGTGAACAAGTATCTGGACGATAACAAGCTGCTGGAGAGCGAGAAGCATACGCTCTACTCGTTCCGGCACAGCTTTCAGGATCGGCTCACCGAGGTTGAAGCGCCAGACCGCATCCAGGCCGATCTGATGGGCCACAAGTTCACGCGCGAGCGCTACGGCAAGGGGCCGGATCTGGCGCAGAAGCAGCGTTGGCTGCAGCGGATTGCCTATAAGGCGCCGGCCGGGTTCAAAGTCTGAGACAGCAGCGGCCTGCCGCGGGCCAGGCGACGCGCGCGTTCGACCGCAGAGTCTCGGCGGTCCAGGGCGGCGAGCTCCTGCTCGAGCCGCTCGAAGATCGGCGCGTAGACCTCGCCGCCATCCTCCATGATGGCGGCAAGCGTCATCATGGCGCGCTCGATCCGTTCACGCAGGGGGCAGTCAGGCTGCTTCACGTCGGCGACATGCTGAAGAGGTCGGCGGTCTTCTCGCGCGCGGCCTCGTCGCGTCGCCGGCGGGGCGAGGCGAGGTTAGCCATTACGAATCTCCTGCGATGAAGCTGCGCCATTTGCTTGGGCCTGCTGCTTCCAGGCGCCGTCCGGCGGGCTCGCCGCCTTCAGCTTCTCGATGAAGGCGTCGAGCTTCTTCTGGTGATCATTGAGGCGGTTGAGTGCGGCGGTGCGGTCGCGCCGCGCGCCGCTCTCGGCTGCGTTGGCAACCTGGAAGGCCTCCTCGGCTTCGCGAAGGTTCTGGCCCAAGCGGGCCAACTCCTGGGCGTCGTTGGAAAGATCAGCCATCGAACCCTCCGCAGTTGCCGGAAAGGCGCGGCGCAGCTGGCTTCTCGGCCGAGCGCACATGCTCAATGGCCTTGTCAGGATCGGCGGTGCGCCAGTCGGGCCAGTTGCGCACTTCATTCTTGGTCTGCTTGGCCTCAATCGCTTCGGCGATCGCCTCGGGCTCCCAGCCGGCTCGCCAGGCGCCGTCGAGCGCGAGCAGGATCACGTCGACCCATTCCGAGATGTCGGACGGATCGGACTCGATCTCGGCCAGCTCCTTGCGGATATGATCGAGCACGCCCTTGGTGCGCGGGCCTGGGCCGAAAGTCTTGAGGCTGAAGGCACGCTGCCGGACGAGATGGGCGATAAGGTCGAAGCTCTTGAGTTCGACCGTGCCGCCGAGATCTCGGATGGCACGCTCGAGGTCGATGTCGCCTTGGGCATAGGCTACAAGGACCTCGCCCGCCGCTAGACGATCGTCATTGCTCTCTGGCGTTCCGGCAAGAGAGAGGAGGTAAGCGTCCTTTGCGGCCTCGACTGCCCGAATGAGGAACGGGCCATATTCAACCGATGCATTGACCTTGGACATAAGGCGATCCTTCCGCTGTGAGCGTGAGCGAGCAGCGCGCTAGACGCGCATCGGCATGAGCACGGTGAGCAGCGGGCTGTCCTCGCGCGTCTGGAGAATCGCAGGGGCGCCGGGCTCGGAGAGCCTGATCTGAATTGTGTCGCCGCCGAGGATGCCGAGGATCTCGCTAAGGTATCTGGCGTTGAACCCGATCTCGATCGGGGCGCTCTCATACTCGCAGTCGAGTTCCTCGCGGGCAGAGCCGGAATCTGGGTTTGTGACCGTCAGCTCCATGCGACCGTCGGCGAGGGCAAGCTTGACGCAGCGCCCTCGCTCGCCAGAAATGGTCGCGACGCGATCGGCAGCGCCCGCCAAGTTTGGCGCCTCCACGGTGACCAGCTTGTCGTTGGCGCAGGGGATGACCCGCTGATAGTCGGGATAGACTCCGTCGATCAGCTTCGACGAGAGCGTGAAGGCGCCGAGCGTGACGCGGATCTTCTCACCGCCGAGGCTGATCGATAGGGGCTCCTTCGCTTTATCGACAAGCCGAGCGATCTCCGCGACCGTCTTGCGCGGGAGGATGCTGTTCGGCATCCCCACCGCGCCTTGCGGCAGGGTGACCAGGAAGCGGGCGAGGCGGTGACTGTCAGTCGCGACTGCTGCCATGACGGTCTTGCCGTCCTGCTCCAGCGCGTGGAGAAAGATGCCGTTGAGGTAGTAGCGCGTGGCATCGGTGCAGATAGCGAACTGCGTCGCAGCGAGCATCGCGGCGACAGTCTCGGCCGGCAGCTCGAATTCATGGGTGAAGGTGCCGGGCGTTATCTGCGGGAAGTCGCTGATCGGCAGCCCTGGCATTTGGAAGCGCGAACGGCCGGAGCGGACAGTAACGCTCTCCTTGCTCGCTTCAATTGTGACGCGGCTGTTGTCAGGCAGTTTGCGCACAATATCATTGAGCCGCGCTCCTGGGACGGTGATGCCGCCGGCCGTTTCGACCTCGGCCTCAGCCTCGCCGCGGATCTCGATATCCAGGTCCGTCGCGGTAACGCGCAGTCGAACGCCCTCGGCATCCAGCCGGACATTGGCGAGGATCGGGATGGTGTTGGTGCGCTCGATGATCCGGACCGCTGGCGCCAGCGCCTTTAGCAGCGCGGCGCGCTCGATGACGAGTTTCATTTTGAGCTCCGGAGATGGTCGCCAATACGATCGGCAATGACGGAGAAATCGCCGGGAAGGGCTCGGCCGAGATGGATGACCGCGTCCTTGATCTCGCCTCGCATGGCGCGGGCGCGGGCTTCGTCGATCTCGTTGGCATCGAGGGTGAGCGGCGGCTCGCCTTCGTCATCGTCGTCGATGACGACGATGTCGTAGCCAATTTGGTCCGCGACCAGCGCCAGCGCCTTGATGACCTCTACGCTTGGAGAGTTATGCGTAGCGAGGTGCGACTTGAGCAGGTTGAGGGCATCGCTCGTCGCAAGGGCGAGCACAGCGCCTTCGCTTGCGCTGACATGTTGGTCCATAGTCAGGCCTCCTGAAGGTGACGGGTGGGGCGCGCGCCATCGCGTCGCGGGCCGGATTTTGGATTGGCGCGGGCCGGGCCGAAGCGCTCCGGCAGGTAACGGCGCAGGCGCTCGCGGAACTCGTCGGCGGCCTTCGGCCAGGGCCAGACCTGCAGCGGGTAGGGCAGACGCAGGGGCTGCAGCCGCTCGATCTCCGGCGCCCATGGCCGCGGCGGTTTGCCGAGCAAATGCAGCCGCTCGGTCAGCAGCATCCGCAGATCGTATTCGTGGACGAGGTCGCGGAAGTAGAGGTCGCAGCCATAGTCGGTCAGGCCGGCGGCGCGATAGACGGCCACTTCGACGCGGCGCTTGAGCTCGCGCTTGACCGCCCGGAACTGCTTGGCGAACTCCTCGCCATACATCTGCCGGGCGATCTCGATCTCGGCCATCGCCTTCGGCGTCGCTTCGTCGCCGATGACGTATTCCTCGCCATCGTGCAGCAGGAAGTTGGCGGCGGCATCGTTCTTGCCGGTATCGCGGAAGACGATGTCGGCGCCGACGACGAGATGCTGCGCGATCGAATAGGCGCCGGCGCTGACGTGGCCGGTAAAGCGCGCCTGGCGCGCCAGCGAATTGGCCATCTCGTCGAAATCGACCTCGCGCCAGTCGGGCTCTATCAGATTAAAGGCGCGGCCTTGCTCGGTCTGAATCCAGGTCATGACCGCGCTCCGAAGAGCCGTTCCCACCAGCCACCGGCAGGCTGATGCAGCTTCGCCAGCAGGTTCTCAGCCCGAAAGCGGATGTCCGGCGTGCAGCACTTGCAGGCGAGGATGCTGTTCATAAGGTCGATGAGGCTCTGCCTCTGGCGCTCGGTCATTGCCGGCCTCCATGGCTGATTGCGGCAAGCCCAGTGGCCGCGCGCTCGCAGGCTTCGGCGATGGTCCTGGCCTTGTCGGCGGCGAGGCGGAACTGTTCCTCGACCATGTCGATTGGACCGCCGCGGCGGATCGCACCCGCTAGGCTCGATGTCCGCATCAGGAGGTCGCCGGCGGCGTGGCTGGCGCCGTCCGCCGTGGCGAGGATCTCGGCCGGCAGCGGGTCGTTGTCGGCGATGACTGGCGCGAGGGCGATCAGCATCAGATTGCGCCCGCGCCGACGCCAGCCCAGAGCAAAGCGGCGCTGCAAAAGAGGAGGAGGGCGGCGGCCTCGACAAAGGGTCGGCCGGCTCCGTCGAGCTCTTCGCGCTCCCGCCGTGCCTCCTGAACATTGAAGACGGCGAAGGCAGCGGCGCCGCAGGCCTCGACACTGGCCAGCGGCCAGCCGAGGGCCACGAGATCGGCGAGGCTGACGATGGCCTCCTCGCCGCCATCGCGGACGAGCCTGCCGATATCCTCGACCATGCGCTCGCGGATCGGCCCGGGCATGAGCATCTGCGGCCGATCGAACGGCCAGAGATAGCCGTCATGCTGGGCGATGCGGGATTCTAGATAGGCGCGCCCGGTGAGGGCGGAGCGTTCTGGTTGCCTGGCGAGCTGCAGCAAGGCGGCCTCCATCGGTTGATGGCGGCAGAATGTACCTAATCAAGGTACGTGTCAATACGTGAACCCGATCCGGGTCCAATGATGCGGAGGGCTTGATGTCAGGATCGAATCATCTGCGGCATCTGTGTTCTTGATATGTTCTATTAACCGAGTCAGATTGTCGCGGTCCCGACAAGGAGCCGAGACGATGATCGCCGCCCGCTTCAAGCTGCATCTGCAGTGCGAGAATTGCCGCCGCAACACCTCGCACATGCTCGATGTGCCGGAGGCCGACGATGCGCCGCGCGACATCGAAGAGCTGCTGGAGAGCGCATTCCTGCAAGCGCAGTCGTTCTTCTGTGCGGCCTGCGAGAGCGCCATCGGGACGATCGTTGGCGTCAACCGCGTGGAGTTAGAAGAGGCCACATGATGCAGGGACAGGTCATCTCGTTCGCCGAGGAGCAGAAGCGCGATCGCGCCGAGCGCCTCGCCATCACCACACTGGGCTGGCTCGGCCGCGAGCCCAGCCGGATCGGCTGGTTCCTCGAGGAGAGCGGGATCAAGCCGGACTTCATCCGGGCGGCGGCGAGCACACCCGGCTTCCTCTGGGGCGTGCTGCGCTTCATGTCTCGAAACGATGCGTTGATCGCCACGGCCTGCGCGGATCTCGCCATGGACCCTGCCTGCTTTGCCGAGGCTCTGCAGGTGCTGGACGCACGCTCGGCCGAGCCTGTCGTGGCGCAGAAGGGCAAAGGCAGGGCAGGGCTGCCGCCGCGCGTGCTGTTCCGCTAGAACGGCACCAGGTTCGTGATCCGGCGTACCAGCGCCAGTATCCGAACATTGCGGCCATCATCCGCGTCCGGATCGCGCGCCACGATGATGGGCTTGTGGGTCGGGTTCGTCGATCGAGGGTGATACTCGATCCTGTCATCATACAGTTCGATCTGCTTGACGCTCCATTCACGCAGATGGCCGCCATCGGCCGTCTGCTCAACCACCACCACCATGCCATCGCGCAGCGGGACCCGTCCGCCCAGGTCGTCGAAGTCGACGCAGATGATGCGGTCGCCGGCGAGGATGGGCCGAGGCAGGAGCCGGTTCATGCTGTCGCCGGACAGGTCGAAGGCCACCTGCCTCGCCCAGGGGAATTGCGGGTCACGCGGTTCGAACATGGTCTCCGGCTCCATGTCCGTATAGTCAGGCGCCGCCCGGAAGGCGCCGGCCTCGACCTTCCCGGCAATCACCACTGAAACCAGTTGCTCGGTCGACGGCGTGACCTCCTGCGGAGCGGCGCCGCTCAGGCCGGGCGCGGTCATGTTGAGGATTTCGGCGGCGGCTATCATCTCCTGGCCGGTGATCACCCGGTCGCCGTGAACCATTTTGTTCACGGCGGTGCGCATGTAGTTCCGGCCGAGCTTTTCCGAGAGCTGGCGAGCGAACTCCGCCTGGCTCATGTTTCGCAATTTTAGGCCTTCGCCCAGCCAGTCCTTCACCATGCCGGGAAGATAGATTTCGGGCGTTCCGATGTCGCGCCCCATGCTGGGAACGTGCCCCCTTGCATTCGTACCTAGATCGGGTACATTGATGTGCATGGAACCTGCCTCCACCATCATTTCCCGCTTCGGCGGCCCGACGAGGGTCGCATCGATTCTCGGGATCGGCCGCGTTCGGGTCAGCAACTGGAAGCGGCCGCGTGACAAGGGCGGCACTGGCGGCCGCGTTCCGCAGGACCATCATCCCAAGCTTCTGGCGGAAGCCTCCCGGCTGGGCATTGCGCTCGCCGCCGAGGACTTCCTGCCACCTTCGTCTCTTTCTCTGGCGGAGCCTGCGTCATGACGCAGCCCGCCCGCCTTCGCCATTTCGACGAGTGCCCGGCGCAATTCGCCGCGCGCCGTGTCGATCCTCGTTTGTCTTGCCTGCTCAACCATGGGGTTCCGCCTCCGTGATCTGACGGACCGACCTTCGACCCTTACCGCCGTTTTCCCAACGAAAAAGCACAGGAGCTTTTTTCGTGAGCGATACCTCTTTGCCCGAAGGGCTGATGACCCTGCTCAAAACTGGGGCCCGTGCTCTGGTGAATGCCTGCGCCGCCCCGGGCCAGACCGGCCCGCAGCGCGTCGAGTCGATGGCGACCTACAGCCAGGGCGAAATCTCGAAGTGGTGCAGCGAGAACTACCCCTCACTGATGCCGCTGCACGTCATCGGCATCCTCGAGGCCGCAACGGGCAAGCCGATCATGACCCGGCTGCTGGCAAGCCTGACGGGCCACCAGCTGGTGCCGATCGCCGACGGTGATCGCGGGCCGCTCGACCTGATGACCGAGATCGTGCGCTCGACCGGCAGCCATGCCCGCTTCACGGCGCAGGCTGCCGAGGCGCTCGAAGACCAGAAAGTGACGCCGGGCGAAGCCAAGGCGCTGCTGGCCGCCCTGCTCAAGCACCAGGAAGAGATGGGGCGCCTAGCCAACCGTCTCGCCGCTCTGGCGGGAGCCTGACATGCCGAAGCGGGGGGTACTCAAGCCCGGCTCGATCGCGGCGCAGGTGCTGTCGATGGTAGCCGAAGGGCAGGGCGCAGCCGTTTCGCGCAACGATATTGGCAAGCGGCTGCAGGCGCAGGATCGCCGCTGGCTCGGGCGCACGCTCGGAACGCTGCAGCTCTCCAGTTTGATCGTCGAGGTCGCCGGCGGATTTCGCCTCGCAGATGCCGCGGCTCCGGAACCGCCATTCACCGAGCGTCTGGCGCCGCCGCTGCCGGAGCACAGCCGCAGCATCCTCGCCGCGATCGTCCGCCGGGCACATCGCTTGCGAGCCGGCGGGATCGTGGTCGGAGCGGCCGAATTGGTGCGGTCTGCTGCCAGAAAGGTTGCACCGCATCCGGCTGCGCAGGATCTCTCTGCGCTTGCCGATCTCTTCGAGCATGCGCCGGCGCTCTATCCGGTGCTCGATCTGCCGCAGAGGACGGCGGCATGACCAAGGCGCAGGAAGCTGCGCTGGCCTGGCTGCGCGAGCGCAATGGCGATGGCTGCTTCGACCGCAACGGCGTGCTGCTGGCGGCCGGCGAAAGTGCGCCAGTGACGCGCACGACCTGGAACCACCTGCGCGATCTCGGCCTGGTCGAATTCTACAAGCCGACCGGCAAGGGCAGGGGCCGCTGCCGCCTGACGCAAAGGTCGGCGGCATGAGCCGGGGCTTCGTCCTCGAAAAGGTTGGGCGCTTCCGCCGTTCGGCCGGCCGCGGCATGGCCCGCGCCGGCTTTTCCGCCGTGGTGATCGCCGTGGTGCTCGGGCTCAAGCGTGAGACGGCGCAGGCGCTTGTCGACAGCCGAGATGCGCCCGGCGCGCTCTGGAGCACGGCCGAGATGGCGCTGTTCAGGAAGGGGCGGTGAAATGAATCTCTCGGCGATCATTGCTGAACTCGAAGGTGCGGCGCAGCAGGAAGCGGCCGGCATCCATATTCTCGAGACGACGCGCTTCGAGCCCGAGCTCGATGCGATCGCGGGGGCCGCTCTAACGGCCGCCAAGCGACGCGCCGAAGCACTGAGCTCGGCGCAATCCATTCTGCGGCTGTTGGACGCAAGCCCGATCGCCCAGTTCCTAGTGTTCTTTCCGCAGCATCTGCGCCTGGCCCTCGCTCGCCGGCGCTCCCGCCGCGTTGTTCGCAAGGCGCTGGCAGTATGAGCCGGCGGCGCTGCGAAAACTGCTCGCACTGGTCGAGCACCGATCAGGTTTGGGGCGAATGCATCCTCCATTCCGCTCCCGACCGCGGTCAGGAGCGGAAGGCCCATGCGCAGTATGTCGCCGCCCCGGGCGATATCGAAGATGCCGAGTTCTGGTCGCGCTGGGACTTCGCCTGCCTCCTCTGGGACAGCGTCTCCGCGGCGATTAAGCGGACCGGGAGGGCGACGCCATGAGCGCGGCCTATCTCGACTTCCTGCGCGCCAAGACCCGCATCGCCGAACGCAGCGGGATCGAGGTTGTCGACAGCGAGATCAATCCGCTGCTGAAGCCGCATCAGCGCGCCATGGTGCGCTGGGCTTTGGCCGGCGGCAGGCGCGGGCTGTTCGCGGCCTTCGGGCTCGGCAAGACCTTCATGCAGATCGAGTTCTGCCGGATCGTCATCGAGAAGAATGGCGGGCGCGGCCTGATCACCGCGCCGCTCGGCGTGCGGCAGGAATTCCGGCGCGATGCCTATGTGCTGGCGACCGGCGATCACCCGGATATCACCGAGGCGCAGCGCGAGGAATTGCGCGTCTGGCAGGCGGGGCGGTTGAGCCGTGTGCCCAGCCTGAGCTTCATCCGTTCTATCGAGGAGGCGGCGGAGCCCGGGCTCTATGTCACCAATTACGAGACGGTGCGCGACGGCAAGCTCGACCCGCGCGACTTCTCGGTGACCAGCCTCGACGAAGCGTCCTGCCTGCGCGGCTTCGGCGGCAGCAAGACCTTTCGCGAGTTCATGCGCCTCTTCGCCGGCGTCGCCTTCAAGCTGGTCGCGACCGCGACGCCCTCGCCGAACGACTATATCGAGCTCTTGGCCTATTCCGCCTTCCTCGAAATCATGGATGTAGGCGAGGCGAAGACCCGCTTCTTCAAGCGCAACAGCGAGAAGGCGGACAGCCTGACCATCCACCCGCACAAGGAGCGGGAGTTCTGGCTCTGGGTCTCGTCCTGGGCGCTGTTCGTGCAGCGGCCGAGCGATCTCGGCTTCGACGATACCGGCTACGATCTGCCGCCCTTGCGCGTGCACCATCACACCGTCGCATCCGACGTGGTGACGCGAGCAGAAGAGCGGGATGGGCAGGGCATCTTGCTGCGCAATGCGGCGCTCGGCGTGGTCGAGGCCTCGCGCGAGAAGCGCGATAGCCTGGCCGCCCGCATCACCAAGATGCAGGAGATCCTCTCGGCCGAGCCGGAGGCGCATTTCCTGCTCTGGCACGACCTCGAGGCCGAGCGCCACGCGATCGAAGTGGCGGTACCAGGCGTGCGCTCGGTCTACGGCTCACAGGAACTCGACGAACGCGAGGAGACAATCGTCGCCTTCAGCGATGGAGCCTTCCAGCACCTGGCGGCAAAGCCGGTGATCGCCGGATCAGGCTGCAACTTCCAGCGCCACTGCCACAGGGCGATCTTCCTCGGCATCGGCTTCAAGTTCAACGACTTCATCCAGGCGGTGCATCGCATCCAGCGGTTCCTACAGCCGCACCCGGTCGACATCCACATCATCGCGTCCGAGGGCGAGCAGACGATCCTGCGAACGCTGCTGCGGAAGTGGGAGCAGCACGAGCACATGGTGGCGCAAATGGGCGAGATCATCCGCGAATACGGGCTGAACGAGCAGGCTATGGCCTCGGCTCTCGCCCGCTCGATCGGCGTCGAGCGGGTCGAGATCAAGGGCGCCAACCATCGCATCGTCAACAACGACACGGTGCTCGAGACCGCGGCTCTGCCGGAAGGCAGCGTCGACCTGATCGTGACCTCGATCCCGTTCTCGACGCAGTACGAATACACGCCGAGCTATAACGATTTCGGCCACACCGACAGCGACCCGCATTTCTGGGCGCAGATGGACTTCCTGACGCCGTCGCTGCTGAAGGCGCTGGCGCCCGGCCGCGTGGCCGCGATCCACGTCAAGGACCGGATCGTCCCCGGCGGCATCAACGGGCTGGGCTTCCAGACCGTCTCGACCTTCCACTGCGACACGATCCAGCACTTCCGGAAGCACGGCTTCGCCTTCCTCGGCATGAAGACGATCACCACCGACGTGGTGCGCGAGAACAACCAGACCTATCGGCTGGGCTGGTCTGAGCAGTGCAAGGACGGCTCGAAGATGGGCTGCGGCACGCCCGAATACCTGCTGCTGTTCAGGAAGCCGCCCTCCGACCTGTCGAACTCCTATGCTGACCGGCGGGTGACCAAGGCGAAGAAGTGGTTCGGCCCTGCTGAGGCCGAGCCCGGCGACGATCTGCCCGGCGAAGGTGACCCGGCCGAGCTCTCGGCCGCGGCCTGGATCAATCCCGATGGCTACAGCCGCGCCCGCTGGCAGATCGACGCGCATGGCTATCTGCGCTCGTCCGGCGACCGGGCGCTGAAGCCTGAGGATCTCGTCGGCCTGCCGGCCTCGGACATCTACAAGCTGTGGAAGCGCTTCAACCTCGGGGCGGTCTACGACTTCGAGTATCACGTCGCGATCGCCGAAGCCCTTGAGACGCGCGGGCGCCTGCCGCCGACCTTCATGCTGCTGCCGCCACACTCGCCGAACGAGGCCGTCTGGAGCGACGTGACGCGGATGCGGACGCTCAACGGCGCGCAGCACGCCAAGGGCAAGGAGATGCATCTCTGCCCGCTGCAGTTCGACATCGTCGACCGCGTCATCGCGCAGATGTCGATGCCGGGCGAGACCGTGTTCGATCCATTCGGCGGGCTGATGACCGTGCCCTATCGGGCGATCCTGCTCGGCCGCAAGGGCATCGGCGTCGAACTCAACCCCGGCTATTTCCTCGACGGCGCGATGCACTGCGCCGCCGCCGAAGACAAGATCGCGATCCCGAGCCTGTTCGACCTGCTCGATGCCGAGCGGCCGGTCGCGCTCGAAGCGGCGGAGTAAGGCAATGCTGTCAAGCTTTCCTGCGTTCCGCCAGGCGACCAACATTCGGAGGAAGCCGCTTCGGAACTTTCTGTTCTGGCATCAGCGACAAAGCCTCCTCGATCTTCTGCATCGCAGCATCGAGATCGGTGTCGAGCGTCTTCGCTTGCGCCGAAGACCGATTGATCCAGGTCTCGGCAGCCCGCTCAAAAACGCTCGAGCGGCTCACGCCCTCGGCACGCGCCGCCTGGTCGACCCGGCGCAAAGTGCCCGGGTCCACCATGATGTTGATCCGCTCTTTTGGCGCGGGCACGTCGATCAGGTCGACAAACACCGGCATGGCGCCGCCGGCGATATCCTCGGCGAAGACAGTATCGAGCAGCGCGGAATCGAAGACCGAGGGCTGGGGGATAGCTTCGCGATCGGATCGCATGGCAGCAACATGGCCGGCGAGCGCCTCGCGGGCGTTCGCGAAGGCCTCCTCGAAAGTCGCGCCGGCCGAAACGCAGCCGGGAAAATCAGGGAAGGTAACGCCCCAATAAGAGGTCGCCTCGGGGCGGTGGACCAGGGCGATATAGCTCTTGCTCATCTCTCTCGCTCCGTTCCGGCCTCAGAGGAGGCCGGCTGCTCGTCTGACGGATTTGACCGTCTTGGGGTGCATGTCCTTGACCGGATGCGGCACCGTCACCTTGCCCGGCTTCACCGGGTGCTTGAAGTGATGGTGGCTGCCGGTGATCGAGTGAAGCTGCCAGCCGTCGCGCTCCAGTTCCTTGATCAACTCTCGCGACTGCATCTTAGCGGCTCCGTTATCGTGTGTAAACATTACACACCTTTACGGCTTGGGTCAAGCAAAAGGTGTGTAACTGTTACACATCTTTTACGCCTCGCGTTTCGACGTGCCGTCACGATTGACCACTCGCCCGGCATGTCACGGTGCCGTTCATGACGATGCTCCCCCACGCTCTCGACCATGCCGCGCGCGGCTTCCCGGTCTTCCCCTGCAAGGCGACCGCCGACAAGAAGGCGGGCTCGAAGGCGCCGCATCTGCCGGGTGAAAGCGCGCCCGGCAGGCATGATGGCGGGCACTGGCTCGCCTCGCGCGAGCCGGCGCAGATCCGCGACTGGTGGCGGCGCTGGCCGGATGCGCTGATCGGTTTTCCGACCGGGCTGCGCTCCTCGTGCGTGGTCGTCGATCTCGATCCGAAGGAGCATTCGGCGCAGGCGATGCTGACGGCGCTGCATGACTGGTGCGGCGGGCTCGCCCATGTCGATGGCGAGACCGGCGAGGTGATCGAGCCGCCGATCTCGCGGACGCAGAGCGGCGGGCTGCATCTCTGGTTCACCTGGCCGGATGAAGCGACACTGGCGGAGATCTCTGCACGGCTCACCCGGATGGGGCAGGGCTTCGAGGGCGTTATTGGCAATCGTGCCGGCCTCTTCCGCGCCTTCCTGAGAGCCGGCGAATGCCCGGCCGAGCTGGCGCATATCGATGTGCGCGGCGAGGGCGGCTATGTGATCGCGCCGCCCTCAATCATGTCCGACGGCAAGGCCTATGAGTGGGTGATTCCTCGCGGCGAGGTGCTGCCACCGCTGCCGCGGCGCCTGCGCGGGGTGATCACCGGCGAGTTCATTCCCGATGCCGAGGTCGCGGCGCGGCGCGCCGCATCCCCCTCGGCCCGGCGATATGCGGCGCGCGACATCAGCGATGAGCGGGTCCGGCTCTATGTCGAGCGCTCGGTACGCGGCGCGCTGGCGACGGCGCAGCGCGCCGGCGATGGCAACCGCAATGCGGCCGTGTTCTGGGCTGCCTGCCGTCTCGGCGAGTTCGTGCGCGGCGGCCAACTCTCATCGGCCGAGGCGGAAAGCCTGCTGAAGACGCATCTGCCCGCCGGCGTCTCGCCGGCCGAGCCGAAGATTCTCGGCACGATCAAGAGCGGACTGACCAACCAGAAGACGCCGGCTTTCGATCCGGCGAGCCTGCAGGCGCGGAGGGCGGCGTGAGCGGCGCGGTCCAGCTTTTGGTGTCAACGAGATGGCGTCTGACCGATGGCCGCAGCTTCGAAACGCCTGATCTGCTTCCAGGTGATCTCGATCTGCTGGAAGGCTGCGGTCACCGCGGGATTAAGCGAATTCGTTGTCGCTATCACCTGCGTTCGAAGTGCAGTCATAGTATGTGGCAATCGCCTAATGGCTGGCTCCGCGCGTGTCACATCAGAATGCATCTCTACTTTCAGATTTGTACATTGACCAATCAGAAAGAAGATTGCCGTCAGCTGCTTGGCGATGGTGCTGGTTGTGTCGTAGACAGGGCCGTGAGCCGATTTTGCCTGAATTTTAGAAAGCAAGTCCATTGCTTCTATTACGACGGCTTCAGTTGCTTCGGCCATTTCGCATTGGCGATTGGCTTCCAGTATGTTGTCGGCTGGTCGGGCGAACAAGAGCTTTCCTCGCACAGTTTGCAGCAGCGCAACGATTTTTTGGAGGCGATCCAGGGTTTCTTCGGCGTCTTTGGCGACTTCGCGAAGTGCGGTCGCTGCCGAAACAGCTGCTTCACGCCGCGCGGTTTCGAGCTGCTGATCTGCAGCAAGCAACTGCCGAGCCAGCCAATAAAGAGTAGCGCCAGCTACGCCAGCCGTCAGTACGTTACCCAGAAGACTTTGATATCGGTTGAGCCAGAACTCAAAGCATCCGAATTCAATCTTGTCCGCTGCCATGCTCCTGATCTTCGCGCCTTCGCAAAGCGGCGCTGTAATGTCGCTCGCGATCGCAATCGCGACGCCGCCGCCTATGACCATCGCAAAGAGCGCGATGGCGAGGCCATCATCCTTCTTCATGCTTTCCCCCTGTCGCGCCTTCTAGCGACGGTCGCTACTATGACGAGGGCTCACGCTTGAGCAATTCGTACGAATCCGACCTCTCGGCCGAGAGCCTGCGCGCGATCATGCGCCGGCCGGTTGCTGATCCGCTGCCCGACCCCGCAACCCCGATGGAGGCGGAGGAGGATGGCGACGGGCCGTCCGACATGCCTGTCGATGCCGATATCCCGGCTGTCGAGGCCTGCGCCGGCTTCGACCATTCCGACACCGACAATGGCAAGCGCTTGCTGCGGCATCGCGGCCAGGACCTGGCGCGCATGCAGGAGACCGGCTCCGACAAGGCGACCTGGGCGGTTTGGAACGCACATTTCTGGGATGTTGCCGACGGCGCCTTCCAGGCGCTGGCGATCGCGCAGACGATTGGCGGGCTGATCGGGCTCGAAGCCGATTTCCTCGGCCACACGCCGCCGGAGAACGCCGCGATTCGCAAGGCGGCGCGCGAACCGGGCAACGACAAGGCGCAGGAGGCCGCCTCCGCCGCCGTGGCGGCTCTGGAGAAGCGCCAGGCGAAGCGGCGCGCCTTCGGCGTCTCCTCGAAGAATTCCGCCCGGCTCAACGCCATGCTGGCCTGCGCCGCGCCGCA
This sequence comes from Bosea sp. Tri-49, assembly GCF_003952665.1. NCBI lineage: Bacteria > Pseudomonadati > Pseudomonadota > Alphaproteobacteria > Hyphomicrobiales > Alloboseaceae > Allobosea > Allobosea sp. Tri-49. Next base: position 1,835,258 of record NZ_CP017946.1, on the reverse strand, counting down.
TTGCGCGGTGAAGCCCGAGGAGTGGAACGCCGAGCATCGGCTCGTCTATGTCGCGAACGGCACCTTGCGGTTCAGGCGGGAGCAAGCGCCCGCCGATCCCGATGGCTGGCAAAGCGACGAGCCGCGTCCTATCGGCCGCTACGACTTCACGCCGGAGGGGTGGCGTCGCGAAGACCGCGTCACCCGGCTGATGCCGGTCGCCTTTGACCCGAAGGCCGAATGCCCGAAATTCCGCGCTTTTGTGGCGCGCTTCCTGCCGGCCGAGCTGGTGCCCGGCGTGGCGCGGGCGGTACAGATCTATTGCGGGCTCGGCCTGACCGGCATACCGGTGCAGCTGCTGTTCTTCCATTACGGGCTGGGCGCCAACGGCAAGTCCGTATTCCTCGAGGTGCTGGCCCGCGTCTTCGGCGCGCTCGGCGAGGGGCTCCCGGCTGAATCGATCACCGGACAGGCGCAGGGAGCCGCCGGCGGAGCTTCGCCGGATCTGGCGCGGCTGCCCGGCGTGCGCTTCCTGCGCATCACCGAATTGCCGCAGGGCGAGCCCTTGCGCGAGGCCCTGGTCAAGCGCCTGACAGGCGGCGAGAAGATGGACGTGCGCACCCTGTTCAAGGGCTATTTCGCCTTCCAGCCGCAGTTCAAGGCTCACATGTCGGGCAATGGTTATCCGAGCATCACCGGCTCGGACGCCGGCATCTGGCGGCGCATGGCCGTGGTGCCCTGGAAGGTCACCATCCCTCCAGACGAGCAACGCGACTTCGAGGAGGTGGTGACCGAGCTCGTCGCCGAGGGTCCGGGCATACTCAACTGGCTGATCGAGGGCATGCTCGCCTTCGACGGCGAGGGGCTGAAGCTGCCCGCCGCCATGGTCGAGGCGGCGAAGGACTATCGTGACGAGATGGACCCGATCTCGGTGTTCATCGAGAGCTGCGTGCGAAAGCGCGAGCCCGACACGGTCGAGCCCGTCAGGGCGCGGCACGCCTACGAGTGCTTCACCATCTGGTCGGAAGAGAACAGCCGCAAGCCAAAGAGCGAGACGCAGTTCGGCCGCGTGATGGGCCAGCACTTCAAGCGCAGCAAGACCGACGCCGGCAACGTCTATCTCGACATCGAGCTGCACAACATTCCGCCGCGATCGAGCCGGCCCCGCAACCCCGGGGACGGCGGGTTCGACCCGTCATGACCCTCCATCTGCCTGAATTCATGGAGGGTTCTGGAGGGTCGATGCATGGTTTTTGCCGACCCTCCATCCCGATTTCCGCTTTTGCCTCAATGACATGGTGTGCGCGCTGGAGGGTCTGGAGGGTTATTCCCGCCCGTATGCATGAAAAACGGGGTTCGGGGTTTGGCGGTTTTTCTCATGCGTCTATCCCTTCAAAACCCTCCAGACTATGCAGTGTGTTGTGTATCTTATTGATATTGTTCAGTTATTCTCACTGCATGGTTGTTTCAAACCATACAGGAACCATGCAGTACCCTGCAGCCAGCGGAAGGGGCCGGTGATGACGGCGAAAGAGACGATCGAGATCGAGGCGCTGCTCTACCGGGCCTATGCGCAATACCGGGTGCACAAGGTGAGCCCGGCTGCCGTGATCGGCATCGCGCCGCTGTTGGCATCGCCATCGGGATTTGCCGCGACCATGGCGATCCTGCAGCTCGGCACGCGGGTCGACACCAGTGGGGCTGGCGCGAAAGCAGCCGGCATGCAGCGGATGATGGCCGCGACGCCGGATGACCTGCTGGTCGTGCATGACCATGTGCTGGCGCTGTCGGACTGGCTGATCGAAGGTGCGGAGAGCGCCGAGCCGACCGTCTGGCGGCGCGACGAAATCCGGGAGAACGGCTGGGCGGTCGAGACGCGGCCGGATGGGCTCTGGCTGGTGCGACCGTCTGGTCCGGGTGGGGCAGGGCGCGGCCATCTCTCTCGCCTGGCCGATCCGCATCTCTGCGCCATGGTGATCCAGCATGCTAGCAATGGCACGCGGCCGGAGTGCAGAGCTGTTCGCGATCTCCAGCGTCGCCCTGCTGCCGAGGCGCGGGAGCTGCGCGAGGAGCGTGCGCATTATGCGGTGTGGCACGCAGCCCTGGCCGTGCTCGCTGCTGAATTGAACGATCAACTCACCAAGCATCACGTCCTGCCGCCATCGGCGCCTGCCCAGCCTTGGACACGCCGAGCGCTGCGCGATGTACCTGCCGGAACACCTCTTCCGGGAGGGGCAGCAAATGACGCGCAAGCCATTGATCTACATACTGAAAAGGCGCTTTGACAGGGCCGACCCTATTGACGTAGTATGAGCCATCCTAAATCAGGTTCGAAGAACGCCCCGTCGCCACCCGCGCCGGGGCGTTACCGTTTCCGGAGCCCGGGAGGCGACCATGTGACCCCGATGTTTCACGGATTGGGTGTTTCACACCCCCGGTCGCGGGTCCTTCCCAGGCCACCCCACCCCGCGACGTTTAGGCGGCGCGGAGTTTTTCCAGTGAAGCCCCTTTTTCCTGCGGGTTGACAGGGTTGCCAGAGCGATGACGGCGGTTGCCAGCGAGGTGATGTGGACGGTTTCCCGCATCGCCGAACGCGACGGTGTCACGCGACAGGCGATCTCGAAGCACGTCGCCCGCATGGTCGAGCATCACAGCCTCGACGTATCCCGCGACAGCCGGGGCAGGGTCTCGGCCGTCAACATCGTCCACTTCGACGACCTGCGCCGTCGCTTCGGCGACAGCGGCAAGGTTCGCGCCGCGGATGCCGAGCGCTCTGCTCTGCCATCGGAGTCAGAGCCGAAGCCCGGGTCGGACGACACGCTCGACGGCACCCGCCGGATCAAGATCCTCTATGAGATCGAGGGCCTGCGCCTGCGTCAGGCCGAGGAAGCCGGGGCGCTGCTTCGCAAGGATATGATCGAGGACGGCCTCGATCGTCTGGCCGAAGAGATCGGCCGCATCGTCGACCTGCCGCAGCATGCGGACGTGATCGCAGCAGCCGCCGGCAAGAGCCTGCATGAGCTCCGCATCGTTCTGAAGCGTCTCACCATCGAGATGCGCACCGCCATTTCCGCCCAGGCCGCCGCACTCGCAGCGGCTGCGCCGCAACGAGACGCCGCTCTCCCGGAAGGATCTTCCTGACCGGCCTGCCGGACCGCCATGCAACAGGATCAGCCGCGGCTCTCGGTCAACCATCCCGGCGCCTTGCGGCTGATGGCCTCGCGCCTCGCAGAACGCCTGCGGCCGCCGCCGCCGATGAAGGTGTCGGACTGGGTCGGGCGCAATGTGGTGCTGATCGACGGCCCGTCAGCCGGCCAGGTCTGGAACGCGCGCGGCGCACCCTACATGGTCGAGATCCTCGACTGCCTGTCCGAGGACGATCCCTGCAACCTGGTGACCGTCCGCAAGAGCCAGCAGTCGGGCGCTTCGATCGCTTCGCTCGCCTGGGTGCTCTACTGCGCCGAGCGCGAGCCGGCCAACATGATCTTCGCCTCGCCCGCGCTCGACGCGCTGCGCCGCATGAATTCCGGCAAGCTGCAGCCCATGATCGACGCCTGGCAGCGTCGCATCGACCGCAAGGAGATCGTCGACCAGGTCTCGCGCTCCGGCGCTAGCTCGACGACCTTCGAGAAGGTCTTCGCCAAGGGCGGGCGGCTCTATCTCGCCAACGCCAATTCGGTGACTGACCTGTCGTCCGTCACCACCAAGAAGGGCATTAAGGACGAGCTGTCGAAATGGGAGATGATCCCGGGCGGCGGCGACCCTGAAAACCTGTTCTTCGGCCGTTTTACCGCCTTCCGTGCTACTGGCGACTGGAAAATCCTCGAAATCTCGACGCCAGAGGCCGATCTCGGCGATGAAACCGGCGAAATGCCGGGACAATGCCGGATCGATCGCAGTTTCAAGGCTTCAGACCAGCGCCACTGGTTCATGGCTTGCCCCGACTGCGGCGTCTTCTTCCGCCATGAATTCTCGCGCCTTCGGATCGACGAGGAGCAGCCGGAGCGTTCGCGCTATGAATGCGAGGCCTGCGGTTATCGGATCAGCGACGCCGAGCGCCGCATCCAGTTGCAGCCGGAGGCCGGCGCCCATTGGCGGGCTCTGAACCCCGGGCCGGGGCGCCACCCGGGCTTCCAGATCGACGCCTTCATCTCGATGATGATGGGCTACGAGGCGGTTGCGCAGGATTGGCTGGCCGCTCGCCGCAAGCCGGGCGGCCTCGACGACTTCAGCAAGCTGGTGCTCGGCCTGCCCTACAAGGTCCGCGCCGACGTTCCCGACTACAAGCGTTTGCTCGACAGGCGCGAAGCCCATCTGAAACGCGGCCACATCCCGGCCGATGCGCTGCTGCTGACGGCTTCGGCCGACGTGCAGATGCGCGGCATCTGGCTTGAGATCGTCGCCTGGACGAAGAACCGCCGATCCTATCTGGTCGATGCGCTCTATCTCGGCGGCGACACGGAATCGGCATCGAGCCCGGTCTTCGAGCAGCTCCGCAAGGAGACGATCGACCGGAGCTTTCCCGATGCCTTCGGCGGCGAGCGTCGCATCGACGCGCTCGCTGTCGATTCCGGCTATCGCGCCAACGTGGTCTATTCCTGGGTCCGGCTGAACCAGCAGGTTCATCCGGATACCGGCCGCGACCTGGTGCTGGCGATCAAGGGTGACAAGGGCTGGGGCAAGCCGGCGATCGGCACGCCTTCGCTGCAGGATATCGACCTCGGCGGAAAGAAATTGGCGCAGGGCGCCAAGGTCTGGCCGATCGGCACATGGCCACTGAAGACGAGCCTCTATCTCGACCTCGGCAAGCAGCGCCTGGGCGAGACGGTGGCAGAAGTGCCGGACGGCTATTGCCACTTCGGCGGTTGGGTCGACGAGCAGTATTTCCAGCAGCTCTGCGCGGCGCATCTCGAGGACATTAAGGTCCGCGGACTGCCGGCCGGCAAGCGCTGGGTCGATCTGCGCGAAAACCACTTCCTCGACGATCGCGTCTACAACATCGCCATGGCCGAATATCTCGGCCTCTCGATCATGACCGAAGCGGAATGGGCGGCACTCGCCCGACAGCGCGGCGTGCCGGAGGCGGTGACCGAGCAGACGCTGTTCACGCCGCGGCCGGAAGTGCCGGCTCCATCCGAAATCGAGGCGCCTCCGCCCGCTCCCGCCGACGACTGGCTGGGCGGTCGCGGCGCGAACTGGTGAGCCATGGCCTGGACGCAAGCCGATATCGACGCCTTGAAGAAAGCGATCAAGACCGGCGCGCGGCGGGTCGAATACGGCTCCGGCGAGACCCGCCGCGTCGTCGAGTATCGCTCGCTCGCCGAAATGAAAGAAATCCTCGCCGACATGGAGGAGGAGGTCGCCGGCCCGCTGGCTCCGCAACGGACCGCCATCACGCAATTTACCCGCGATTGATCCGATGAACCTGCTCGACAAGGCAATCGGCTGGGTCGCACCGGGAGCAGCCCTGCGTCGCCATCTCTCGCGCCAGGTCCTCGATGAGGTCCGCGGCTATGATGGCGCCCAGAAGGGCCGCCGCAGCGCCTCCTTCCGCCGCGGCGAGCGTTCTGCCAACGCCTCGGTCGGCAAAGCATTGCCGGCGCTGCGCGAGCGTTCTCGCGAACTGGTGCGCAACACGTTTCTCGGCGCCCGGGCGCTCGACGTGCTGTCGACCCATGTCGTCAGCCCCGATCTCTCGGTTCGCTTCGACACCGGCTCTAAGCTGGCCGACAAGCAGGCGCAGGCGCTCTGGAACGAATGGGTCCAGTCCTGCGACATCGAGGGCGAGACCAGCTTCACTGGCCTCCTGACGCTCGCGGTGCGCGCGCAGCTCGAGGGTGGGGATTCTATCATTCGCATGATCGACCGGCCGTTTTTGGAAGGTCGCGCGGTGCCGCTGGCCTTGCAGGTTGGCGAGGGCGATCTCATCGACGAAAGCCGCGATGCCTCGGCCCTGACCGGCAATGCTTCGCGGGCGCGCCTCGGCGTCGAGCTGGGCGACTGGGATCAGCGACTGGGCTACTGGCTGCATCGCCAGGCACCAGGCGAGCCCTGGCGCTTCGACAAGGCGCGGACGGAATCGATCCTGATCCCGCGCGATGAGCTCTGCCATCTCTATCGCCGGCTTCGGCCGGGGCAGGTGCGCGGCGTACCGGTATTTGCCCCGGTGCTGATGGCCGCACGCGATTTCGCCGACCTCATGGACGCACTCGTCGTCAAGGCCCGGATGGAGGCCGCGATCGGCCTGATCGTCAAGGGTAACGTCAGCACGGCCAGCGTCGGACAGGCGGTCCAGGCTGGAGGTCAGGGCAAGGACCGGATCGAGAAGATCCGGCCCGGCATGGTCGAATATCTCAGGGCCGGCGAGGACATCGTCCCCTTTTCGCCAGCTTCCAATACCGCGTTCGAACCGGTGGCCCGCGCCTCGCTGATGGGCATCTCGGCAGGTGTCGGCCTGACTTATCACCAGCTCACCGGCGACCTGTCGCAGGCAAACTATTCGAGCCTTCGCGCGGGACTGCTGGAGTTCCGCCGCTCGGTCGCGGACGCGCAGTGGCACATGCTCGTGCCCCAGGCGCTGCACCGGATCAGCGAGCGCTGGGTCGACCGCGCCATCATGGCCGGGCGGCTGCGCCCGCGGGCCGGCGGTTATGCCAGGCAATACGTCATGCCCGCGCATGAGCCCGTCGATCCGAAGAAGGATCTCGAGGCCGACATCCTCGCGGTTCGGGCGGGACGCATGTCGCCGCAGGACTTCGTCGAGGCATGGGGCCGCGACTGGCGCCAGGTGATGCAGGAATACGCCGAATTCTTCGCCGAGGCCGACAAAGCTGGGGCGATCTTCGACACCGATGCCCGCCAGCGCACGCGGACGGGCCAGCAGATCACGGATGCGACGGCGGAGCCGCCGCGGGAGCCTGATAATGGCGATTCGTAACATTCCCTCGGCCTTGCCGCTGCAGGAGCGGCTCGCGCCGATCGCTGATGGTGCGATCGATGTCGAGGCGCGCACAGTGACGGTGACGTTCTCGACCGGCGCGGCCGTGCGGCGCCGGCGCTGGACCGGATGGGATACTTCGGTCCCGTTCGAGGAAATCCTGCAGGTGAGCCGCGAGGCGGTAAACCTCGAGCGTCTCAATCTGGGCGCCCCGGCGCTCGACAGCCATTCGACCTGGTCCTCGCGCTCGCAAGTCGGCGTCGTCGAGCGCGGCTGGATCGAGGGCGCGGAAGGCCGCGCACAGATCCGCTTTCCTTCCGCGGGGATCGATGCGGATGCGGATCGCATGTTCGGCCTGGTGCGCGAGCGCATCGTTCGTAACGTCTCGGTCGGCTACAGCATCGACCAGGCTCGCGTCGTCGAGGCCGAGAAGAAGGGCGAGATCGAAAAGCGCATCGTCGAGCGCTGGACGCCCTACGAAATCTCATTCGTCACCATTCCTGCAGACGCCCGCGCACAAGTCAGAGCGCAGGATGACGATCGCACATTCCCGGTCAGCCTCGCCGTCATCGGCGGCATGCAGGCCGCCATGGCCCGCATGCGGATGCGGGCGCTGCACCTGACCGCCTGAACCAAAGCCTTTGCCCCCTGCATGTCCCGGGACAGCAGGAGAGGCGTCTCCATCTGTCCCGGATCAACCTCAGGAGCTCGACCATGAAGGGTCGCAACTTCGCCTTCGGCGCGATCTGCGCCGGGCTGGCGCTCGCCGTGGCGCTGGCCTTTTATCCCGACGTCGCACTAGCCGCTCCGTTGGCGCGGGCAGGTGTCGCCGTCGATCCGTCCTGGGGCAGTCTTGCGCTCCACGCCACGCCGGCTCTGATCGCGCTGCGCGCTCAGCTCACCGATCTGACCGGCCAGGCCGAACGCAAGCTCGCCGAGGTGATCGATGGGCTTGAGCCCGAGCGCGTCCGAGCGATCGAGGCGGAGCACGGGACCTTGATCAGGCAGGCCGATGGCGTTCGAACCCAGATCGCAGCCGAGGAGGCTCGCATCGCCGCGATCCCGTCGGATGGCACCGCAACCCTGCTTGCCGAACGCGCGCGTTCCACCGCCATCGTCGATATCGCCAAGCGCGCCGGCTACACCGGCACCGAGGCGGCCGACGCGATTGCCTCGGGCACCACCGCCGACGCCTTCCGCATCGCCGCTTTCGACGTGCTCGCTGCCCGGCAGACGCCGACGAGCACGACCCGCGTTGAAGCGGACGCCCGCGACAAGCTCGTCGAGGGCGCAACCCGCGGACTACTGCTGCGCGCCGGCCATAAGGATGGCGAGCGTAACGAGTTCACCGGCATGCGGCTGGAGCGCCTTGCCGAGGAGGCTCTCAGCCGCGCCGGCCTTCCGACGACCGGCAACCGCCTGCAGATGATCGGCCGTGCCTTCACCATGACCCGGGCCGGCGGCATGCATGCCACTGGCGACTTCCCGGTCATCCTCGAGGCCGTCGCCAACAAGTCGATGCTGACGGGCTGGGAAACGGCGGACACCACCTATCAGATCTGGACGAAGAAGGGCTCGCTCTCCGACTTCAAGATCGCTTCGCGCTATGGCGTCGGCCCGCTGCCGATGCTGAAGAAGAAGCCCGAGGGTACGGCCTATGAGTATGCCACCCTGGCGGACCGCAAGGTCACCGTCATGCTGGCGACCTTCGGCCAGGCCTTCTCGCTGACCCGCGAGATGATCATCAACGACGATCTCGACGCCTTCACCGATATCCCCCGCAAGCAGGGTATCGCGGCGCGCATGACTGTCGACAGTCTCCCCTACGCGCTGCTCGTCGCCAATGCCGCCTTCCAGGGCGGCAACCCGCTCTTCCATGCCAGCCGGCTCAACCTCGCTGGCGCTGGCGGTGGGGCACCCGCTGTCGGCCTTCCGAGCGCTGATGCCTTCGAGGCGGCAGCGAGCTGGATGCGGACCAAGCACACCGGCGGCACGGACAGCAAGACGCGCTACCGGATCAAGCCGAAGTTCGGCCTGTTCCCGGTGGCCCAGGCGTTCAAGGTCGACCAGCTGCTGACCTCGGTCACCGAGCTCGGCCAGACCAATCCCAGCCTCAAGAACCGCGCGCGCGGCTTCGTCGAACCGGTCTTCTCCGACTGGCTGGACGATGCCTCCGCAACTGCCTGGTACCTCGCCGCCGACAAGACCGCCGACACGGTTGAAGTCTCCTTCCTCGACGGTGTCGAGGAGCCCTTCCTCGATCAGGACGAGGACTGGGACGTGGACGGCAAGAAGTTCAAGGTCCGCATCGACGCTGGCGCGAGCCCGCTCGACCCTCGCGGCCTCTTCAAGAACCCGGGCGCCTGATCGACGCCCTTCGGCCTTTCGCCGAGCCCGCCGTGCCGCGGCGGGCTTTGGAAAGGCCTATCCCTCACGCTCAGGAGTGCCATCATGGCCACGAACTACATTGCGCCCGATGACCCGCTTTCTCTGCCGGCGCCGACCGGCGGCGTCGTCTCCGGCACGGCCTATCTGATCGCCGCGACCTTCGGCATCGCCGGCAACAGCGCTGCACAGGGTGATATCTTCCCGCTCCATCGCCGCGGCGTCTGGTCCCTGCCCAAGGCGACAGGAGTTAACTGGCTCGTCGGCGCCAAGCTTTATTGGGACGACGCGGCCAAGAAGGTCACGAACGTCGCGACCAACAACACCCTGATCGGTGTCTCGCGCGAGGCGCGGATCAATGCCGACACGACCGTCGAGGTCGCGCTCGGCATCGTCGCCTGATGTCCTGCTCTGGCTGCGCGCAGCGCGGCCGGCTGATCGGGGAGGGTGCTCGCGCGCTTCAGCGCGGCGCCTGGTCCGAGGCGGCGCAGGCCGCACAAGCGGTCGTGGTGAGCGTCAAGGTCGACGCAACCAAGCTGGCCGGCAAAGTCGCGGCTGCCGCGGCGGCTGTGGCGCAGAGGGCGGGGCGGTGACATGTCCGAACTGTCGGTCAGAACCGATATCGACCTCAACGGGCTCGATAAGCTGCTGCAGCTGGCCGGAGAGCGCGCCCCGGCGCGTATCGCCCGGGCGCTGAACCGCACCGGCGGCCCGACGCAGACGGCCTATCTCCGCCAGGTGCGCAAGACGCTCGGCCTGCGCTCGCATCCTTATGCGAAAGCGCCGGTCGGAAACGTCATCAAGCGCCGCACCAGCACGAAGAGGGCATCGGCCGGTCGGCTCGTCTTCTCCCTCGCCGGCTTCGGCAAGGGCCTGCCGGCGATGTATTACGGGCCGAAAGAAGCGCCAGCTGGCGCCTCTATCAATTGGCTCGGTCAACGCAAGACGATTGGACGATCGTTCTATCTCGGCGGCAAATTTCCCCGCCGCAAGCGCTCGAAGATCTCTCACGCCGTTTGGCGCCGCATCGGCTCCGGCAAATGGGCGCTCGACCGGCCGACCGGGCCGGGCGTGCCCGATGCAATGGCTCAGGCTGCGCCGCGCGCGACCTGGGAGGGCCAGGCGGGTCGCCGCCTGCCAGTCGAGTTGCAGCGCATCGTCGGCGACTTGCTCAGGGGCTATTGAATGTCCGCCTTCGACGATCTCGATGCCATGGCGCTTGACGTGGCCGTCGGCGTCTTCGGCGATCCCTGCACGATCTACCCGATGAAGCCCGGCCCAGCCGGCCGCAACGGGCCGACCGTCGAGGACGAGAGCCGCGACCCGTTGGACGATGTCCCGGTGATCCGTTCGCGCTGGAGTGAGCGCCTGCAGATCGGCGGGCAGGGCATGCCGACGCCGACCGGCGCCCACAAGCAGGGCGTCGCCGGCCAACGCCATGTCGCGAGCGTGAAGATCGTCGATCTGCCCTGGCGCCCACGCCAGGGTGATGAGCTCGCCTACAACGACGATCCCGGTGTCCGCTTCCGCATCAGCGAGCCGATGCCGGACGGGCTCGCCGGCCTGCATCTCGGCCTGACCCGGATCAGCTGATGACCCTCGCCCGTACCGCCCTGCGCCTTGCCGTGATCGAGGCGCTCTCGCCCTTCGCCTTGCAGGGGGCCTCCGATCCAGCCTGGCCGACTTTCGCCGCTGATCGCGTGCTCGATTCGACGATCGAGGTCGATGAGAGGGCTGATAGCGATGACGGGCCCCGGTGGCGCGCGCCGCGTGTTGCCGTCTTCGTTGACGAGGCAAAGACGGAAGCCCTCGGCAGCGCGCAGGATGTTCTCTTCGATGGCGACGGGCGCGAGCGCGCCACGCTCGCCTTCGAGATCATGGTGCCGGCCGTCGTCCGGCACGACGACGAGGTCTGGATCGCTCCGGCAGCCGGTACCGACGCCATGGCCGAGGGCTTCCTCGACATGATCGAGGAGCAGATCCGCCAGCGCATTGCCGACGCCAGAATGAGCGCACCGCTCTGCCTGGTGCTCGACCGGGTTGACGAGGTCACCTCGAACCCCTGGCGCGACGCCGATCTCGATATGCGGCTCTCCGCCCGCCGGGTCGAGTTCAACTGCATCGTCCATCAGGGCGCGCGCTGGCCTGATCCGGGTGAGACCGGCCTCGAGGCGCTGCCATCGCCCTTGCGGGAGGTGGCGCGGGCACTGCCGGAAGGCAGCTATGGCCGGAATGTCTGTGACACCCTCGCCGCCGCACTCGGCAACCGAGCCGTATTTCCGGCGCTGGCCGAGGTGCGGCTTGCCGCCCGCTTCGCCCGCCAGCCCGGCGATGCGCCGGCGGCCCCGCCGGATGCGACCACAACTCCGCCCAAGGGCGACGTGGCCGGCAAGGTCACGCTCTAGAGGATCTCGACATGACCAACCCGCAGATGCGGACCGTCGTCCTGGCGGACCCGACGCAGCGCGTGCCCTGGCCCGGCGTTCGAGGCCGATACCTGCCGCAGGACGAGGCCTTCGATGTCTCCATCCTGAACCCGGTCTTCGCGACCATGCTCGCCGACAAGACCTTGATCCCGCCGCCGGCCAAGCCGGCTGGCAAGACCAAGGCCTGACCCCACAAGCCCGCAACCCCTGAAACGGAGCGCCGTTCATGGCCACCCTGTTCAATTTCATCCCGGGCAGTGGCCTGATCGACCCGGGCATCTTTGCCGAGATCAATTCGGCCGGCCAATACGAATCAAAGACCCGCGTGCTGCTCTGCGGCCACAAATCGAGCACCGGCTCGCTCCCCGCCGACACGCCGACGATCTGCGCCACGCTCGGCGAAGCGGCCCAGCTCGCCGGCGTCGGCTCGATGCTCTACGAGATGTTCCGCCTCGCACGCCGCCAGGCGCCGGTGCAGGAGATCTGGCTCTCGGCCGTTCCGGTCACCGGCACAGCGGCGCAGAAGACCATCACGGTCGGCACGCTGCCGGTTGCAGGCGGCGACGGCGTCGTCGAGATCGCGGGGCGCCGGCTCTCGATCAATGTCGGTCCATCCGAGGCCGCAGGCACGACGGCCGCCAGCATCGCCGCGGCGGTCAACGCCTATGTCGACCCGCTGACCCTGGCATATCTGCCGTTCACCGCAACGGTCGCGACCAATGTGGTGACGTTGACCGGCCGCCACGCCGGCACGCTTCTGAACGAGGTCGAGCTCTTCGCCGACCCGGGCATCCCCGGCAATATCTTCGCTGGCAACCTGACGTTCGCCGATTCAGTCCCGGGGACCGGCGCAGCCTCGCTCTCGGCGACCCTTGCCGCGCTGGGCGACGAGCTGTTCGACTGGATCATCTCGCCCTTCAGCGACACGACCAATCTCGACCTGGTGCAGACCGCGCTGTCGGATCTCGCCGGCCGTTGGGCCTGGAACAACCAGCTCTACGGCCACTACATCACGGTGATGACGGGCAACACCGGCGCCAAGACCTCCTTCGGCGTTGCCCGCAATGACCGGCATATCTCGACGCTCGGCCGCGACGCCTCGCCGACGCCGAGCTGGGAATGGGTCGCCGGTTATGGCGTGCGGCAGGTGCCCTGGCTCGCCGACGACACCAATGGCAATGCTGCGCGCAATCAGAGCGACATCGTCATCGAGGGTATCCGCCCGCCGCGCGCCCGCACCAGCTGGCCGAAACAGGCGGTCAACAATGTCCTGCTTGGTTCCGGCATGTCGACCTATCGCGTCAACGCCGTCGGCCAGGTGGCGATCGGCAAGTGCATCACGATGGAGCGGATGAACGCCGCCGGCATGCCCGACACGGTATTCCGCAACGTCCAGCAGATCGCGATCGCCGCGCACAGCCTGCGCTACATCCGCGCGGGCTTGTCCTACCGGCACGGTAACAAGGCCTATGCCAGGACCAATCCCGGCAATCTGCCGTCGATCTCGACGAACGACGATATCTTCGCCGACCTGATCGCGTTGCACGAGGACCTGGTCAATCGCGGCCTCCTGACCAACACCAGGGAGTTCGCCCTGCGCCTCAAGGTCGAGACTGACGCCACCAACGCCTCGCGCTGCAACATCAATATGGATCTCGACGGGGTCGACCCGCTCGACATTCTGGCGATTGGCGCCTGGATGTACGCGCAGTATCCGCAAGCGGCGGCTTAAGCCGGCGGCCCGTTATAGCGTTGGGGTGGCTCGCCGATTCTGATCCGCTCCAGCCGGTCGTATAGCCCCTGCACCTCGGCGTCTCTGCGGCGTTTGACGAGGGCAGCGCGCTCCGACCGCATCAGCTGCAGGTCTGACAGCATGCGAGCGCCGACCCCGATCAATGCGCCGCCGAGCACCGGATAGATGATATATGGCGGTAGCATTGAGTGGATCACGTAGAGCCCCAATCCGATTAGGTAAACACCCATAAACAGCAAGAAAACCGGACTGCGCAGTAGGCGCTCGATCACTCCCAAAACACCGGGCGCCCGCATGGGGTGGGCGTCGATTTCTCTAAAGTATGCTTGCCAGGACGGGCCTCTATTGTGAGCGGCAAGTTCCTGATGGAACGCCATCACTGCCTCGCGCGTGCGTTCCTCAAACATCGCGGCCGATGGCGCTTCAGACGCAGATTGGATCGCCCGAAGTAGTATTTTTTCGGGCATTTCCTGCCCCTGCGTATTCCGCGCGGCGCTGCCAGGCTCACTCATTGTTGCCCTCCTCCCTGGTTAGGCTGCGCGCCAGGACGCAAGCTCAGGCCGAAGAAGCTCGTGCCCGCACTCAGCATCGCCAGAGCCAGTTCGTGACTCATTGCGATGCCTGAAAGGAAATCCGGGGCGAAGTATTCAGAAAAGCCTACTGCGCCTATGGCGAGCGGCAGTACGCCCCGAACCAGACGGTCGCAGGTGCCGAAGCTCAGGTCGATCCACTCCTTGGCTCGCTCAGGGCTGATGCCTCTGGCCTTAGGCTCCACCGGAGCGGGCAGTTGAGCGGCCGGCGCTGGTGGCACGGCCGGGGGAGGGGTGGGGGCATCGGCTGGCCTTGCCTGCCCAGCCTCTTCTTCCGGCACCTGGCTCGCTTGCGGCATCGCTCAGCCCTCCCGACCACAATACTGCGGCTCGACAGCTCAGGCCGCAACCCATGGCTGCGGTGGCAGTAAAGCTAGAGCTGAAAACCGGCCCTGTCGCAACTGCCTTCCCAGCAACCCACTCTAGAACAGCCAGGATAGACCATGGCAAATTACGGCCTCGCCAAATTCCGCCTGCCGACGGGCCAGAACCTGTCGATTCGCGGCTCGCTCACCCACAATCCCATCAATTTCAGTCGCGAGGCGACGGTCAATCTCGACGGCTCGGTCGACGGTTCCGAGACCGCGCAGGGCTATCGCTTTGCCCTCTCGCTGGCGGCCAAGGATCGGGACGGCAACCCTGTCGATGTCGCGGCGCTCTACGCCCTCGACAAGGTCAGCTTCTCCTTCATTCATGACAGCGAGAAGGTGGTGCGGACCTATTCGCGCTGCACGCTGATGGGTGACCCGCAGGTCGACGACATGACCGGCGAGCTTTCCGGCATCACCGGTACCGCCGAGGGCTATCTGGAGCAGCGCCGGTGAGCGCGCCGCGTCGCGAGGACCAGCCTGACGGCTCGGTCAAGATCACCTTCGCCTCGCCGATCCTCGATGTCGATCAGCCGAAGACACATCTGATGCTTCGGCCGCCCTCGGTGGCGGAGTTCTGGGAGATCGGCGATCCTCGGCATTTCGTCTACAGCGCCGACGGTCTTGGTACGCCCTTCACCGATCGACCAACCTTGGCGGTCTGGATCAAGCGGCTGATTACCGGTCACGATGTCGATCTGATCGGTATGGAGCGTGACCTTGCGCTCGCGATGGTGATCGAGGGCGCGGTCCTCGATTTTTTTATGAACGCGCGGATGTCGTTGAATCGCGCATCCGCGCCCTCGCCGAACGCGGGATAGCCCCCTCCGAGGTCGAGCGGATGACGTTGCCGCGCTTGAAGCGCTGGGCCGAACTCTACAGGTAAGCCATGGTCAATGTTGCGCGCGTCGAGGCGACCATCTCGGCGAAGAGCAAGCTGCGCCCGGGCTTGGCGCAGGCCTCCGGCGAGCTGAACGCCTTTCGTCGCGCCCAGCAGAAAGCCTTCAGCGTCTTCGGCTCCGCCGCGGCCCGCGCCAGCACGGTTGCCGTGCAGAGGCACGCCGCTGCGATGACGGCTGCGCAGTCCCGCATCGCCATGGCGAGCCGATCTTCGATCGCGACGATTGCCGCCCCTGCCGCTCTGGCCGCGAGCTACAAGCAGTTCGCCGATGTCGACCGGCAGATCTCGCGCATCGGCGTCACCGCCAATGCCAGCGCCGCCGATCTAGCGGGGGTGCGCAAGCAGATCGAGGGCATCGCCTATGAGACGGCGCAGTCCTCCGGCAAGGTTACGGGCGGGCTCGATGTCCTCGTAGCCCAGGGGCGATCGCTTAAAGAGGGCCTTGAATTCTTGCCGTCTGTGGCGCGAACCGCCGCTGCGGCTGGTGCCGAGATCGATGATATCGCCAAATCGGCGGATGCTGTCTCTTCGAACTTCAAGATCGCCGGCAAGGATATGCAGTCCGCCTTCGATATCATGGCGGAGGGCGGCAAAGCTGGTCAGTTCGAGCTGAAGGATATGGCGCAATACCTGCCGGGCCTTGCCCCGGCGGCATCGGCAGCCGGCTTCTCCGGGACCAAAGGGCTGACCGAGATGGTCGCCATGCTGCAGGTCATGCGCAAAGGCTCCGGTTCGGCCAGTGCGGCAGAATCGTCGATGAGCAACATCTTCCAGAAGATGGAGACCGAGGAAACAGCCAAGAAATTCAAGAAGATGGGCGTCGACCTGGCCGCCGGACTTGCAAAAGGCCGGAAGGAAGGGCGCAACTTGGTCGAGGTCTTCGAGGAATTGACGGCCCAGGCGCTCAAGGGCGACCTGTCGAAGATCCCCCAGCTCTTCGCCGATACCGAGTTTTCGCGCGGCGTTCGCGCCCTGATGACCTATCGCGGCGAATGGCAGAAGCTTGCGAAGACGATCTCGGAGACATCGGCGGGCTCGGTGGGGCGTGATCTCGATAAGGTCACGAAAGATGCCCGGGCGCAGATCGACAGGATGTTCGCCACGATCGAGAACCGTGCCGTTCAGGCGGGTGGGTTCATCGCCAAGAACATCGTTCTGCCGATCGACGAGGCGCTAAAGCGCATCGACCGCGGCGAAAACTCTACCGCGAACAAAGCTGCTGAGTGGCTCCAAGACGCGAGTACCAACCTGATCGCCAATCAGGAACTCGACGGCGCCACGCCCGGAAAATACGGGGCCGATACAAGGCGCCTGGTCGACGCGCGCAAGGAAATCCTAGTTCAGCAGCGCGTTTCAGCTGAGCGCGAGCGATTGGGGAAGGAGATTGGAGGGCTTGAAGGTAAGCGCGCCGATGTCATTGCAAACGACGAATCTACGCGGAAAGGGAAGGTCATTCCGGCAAGCGTCGCGGCGACGCTCGACGCTCGCCGTAAGGCGCAGACTGACGCTATCGATGGCAAGATCGCCGGCCTGCGTCAAAATCTGGCCTCGCTGGAAAACCTTTTTCAAGCGGTCAGCGATGTCAAAAGCACGCTAGGAGACGTCGAGCGTAAGAAAGCTCAGGGTTCTAGTCCCCGGTTTGCTCAACAGCCTGGTCGACCTGATTTCGCGCAGGTCGGATCTGGCACGACGAGCTTCGCTCCCAACCTGTCGGGTGGCGGGGCGGTCACGTCAGTGATCTATGGCGGTGAGCCGATCTCAACGACGCTCCCGCCCTCCCGTGCTCAATCGTCTGGCGCGAAGACGAGCTCGTCGGCCGAGATTAGCGCCGCCATTGGTGAGGGTAAGCCGTTCAGCCATGAGCGGCCGCCCGGTTTCAAGAACGATACCGCGAAACTGCCGGAAAACCCGCAGGGCAGCGCCGCCTCAAATAGCCTGTTCAGCGGAGAGGGTCTGGCCAGCCAGTCGCTCGATCCGAAGCTGACCAAGACTGCGGCGCCTGGCATTGCCGAGATCACCTCGAAGGTCGAAGCGGCGAAGTCGAGCGTCGAATCCTTAGGGCCGGCGGGCGCCAGCGCCGGTTCGGCCTTGGCCAGCGGCTTCAGCTCCGGCGTCTCGGCTATGGAGGCGCAGCTCAATGCGGCAGTCGATAGGATGCAGGCGAAGCTCAACTCGCTCTCAGCGCCCTCTTTGTCGCTGGGTGGAATGAACACCGGCAAGGGCATGGCGGAAGTCCGCTAAGGGCTTACTTTTCGCAAGATCAGCCCTTTTTTGACTCGCGAATGGCTCTAACCAGCTCGCGGTGCTGGCGCTCGGATCGTCGTCGCTTTGAAGAGCTGTTTCCGAACATCCATCCTATCAGCCAAGATGACAGGTAAACGACAATCCCGATGGGCGGGAAGGGGATGAATAGCATCAGCCCCACTGTCCCGATCAGGGCCGCGAATATTCCGCCGAAGATGCTCCCTTGCAGGAAAGCTGGGATGGCCGGCAGCGCCAGCAATATGAGAGCTATTCCAACTCCGCCTTCCACGCTGACCTCCACCTCGCCGGCGCGATAATTGTCGCCAGACGGAGTGTTGTCTAGTTGGCGCCCTCAGGGTCCTCCCGGTGTGGTGCGAGGCCTTGCCCGATAGCCCAATCGCGAAAGGCAAATCGCAGCGCTTCGGGTCGGCTTAGGTCCGGCTTCATCTCGGCAATAAAGCGGTCGAGGAGGGCCAGTTCATCGGGCGACATGCGTACACCGACGAGCGTGCCGACGCCGGTTCGAGGGCGCCCTCTGGGTTTTTTGTTATCAGTAATTGACGTGGTCATGAATTCTTGATAACAGAAAATAAGTCGGGCCGCAACGGGACTGGAACTCCCGAAGCGGCCCTAACCGAAGCCGATCCTTGGGAGATCAGCCATGGCTTACCGCGATCATAGCCCAAACATGGCCGCTGATACAGGCGATCTCAGCGGTCGAACGATGCTGTCGGGATCCGGAGCGCTCGCGCCGCTTCAGGCGGTCGCCCTTTATGAAGCGCTTTCTACGCTGATCGACGTAGCCGACGGGCTCCTCTGCCAGCCGCGTTTCCAACACGCGGGTGTCCTGAACCCCGCGGGGGAAATCCTGTCGCTGATGCGGGACGAACTCGGCGATCGCGCCGAGGAAGCCATTGCGACGGCGGCAAAAGCCGCGCCGACCGGACGCCACCACCGGATGGGGTGGGCCGAGGCGTTGATCCGCCACAACGCCCGCGGCGCCGACAGCGTCGAAGAGCTTGCCGCCTTTGCCCGATCGTTGGCGCTGCCGCGGAGCTAAACGCCCTCGAAACTGAGGGCGTCCAATTCCGTGGGCTGAAAATTCAGCCCACGTCTTCCCGAGATCCGCTCCTGACAGGGCGGCTACCGAACGCGAGATTTCCAGAGCTTCATCGGCTCCGGTCTCGCGAAAGCGAACCCGTGCGTTCCGGGCCTGTCAGGGCCGGAGCCGATGGAGACTTAAGATGAGTCAGACCTCGACCTATCAGCAGACCGAGCCGAAGAGCCTGATCCCGATTGTCACGATCAAGGATGGGCGCGTCGTTGCTAACAGCCGAAATGTTGCAGAAGCCTTCGAAAAGCGACATGCCGACGTTTTGCGATCGATCGATGCCCTCGACTGCAGCCCCGAATTCACTCAGCGCAATTTTGCGCTCAGTGAATACCGAGACGCCACCGGGCGCCCGCTGCGCTCATTCGACCTTACCCGCGACGGCTTCGTCTTCCTGGTGATGGGATTCACGGGCCGCGAGGCTGCTCGCTTCAAGGAAGCCTATATTGCCGCCTTCAACGCGATGGAGGACGAGCTGCGTCGGATGGGCATCCCGCTCGCCCATGAGGATGAAGGCTTGCAGATGTTCGGCTACGCGCCGCGTCTCGCCGATCTCGCGCTTCGCAGCATCAGCATCGCCGAGCGGCTCGCCGGTCCGGAGGCCGGCTTGCGCATGTGGTCCTATCACAAGCTGCCCTCGCTGAAGCGTCACACGGTGCAGGCGCTGGCTGGGACGGCACGGGACGATGGCCATGGCTGCCTCGCCCATCTCCTTCGCTTCGCGGCAAGCCCGCAGGTCAGCGTCGGCAGCAAGCTCGATATGGCATTGCATGATGCCGTCGCGGCGCGCGCCGTCCGCAGCTTTGGCATCCTTGCCGAGGCGCCGAGCCGCCCGGGCTTCGTCGCGATCGCCGACCGTCATCCGTTCCTCGAGCAGGTCTTCGCGGAAACACAGTGGATCGGTGCCTGGGCGGGTGCTCTTGCAAGCCTGCCGGGCGCCCAGCGTTCCGGTCGGAAACTCACCTTCGACAGTAAGCAATCGACCGCCGTCCTGCTGCCGCGGGATTTGATCCTGCAGCAGCGCTATTCGCGGACGCAGTAACCGAGGCTCTTATGACCGACTGGACGAAGCGCCTGCGCCGGGCCTCCTTTTCCGGCCAGGCCTTCTATGTCGACACGGCGAGCGACGAGAGTGGCCAGCGCGTCGCGACGACGCCGATCCCGAATGCGCTCTGGGTGAATGAGAGCTTCGGGCCGGCGCCGCGCAAATTCGAGGTCGAGGCCTATCTGACCGGGCAGTTCTGCTATGCCCGGGCCGAGGCGCTCGGCCGGATGGCCGAGGACCGGCATCTTGGTTCGCTGATCCTGCCGGATCTGCCTGCGCCGGTGACCGTGCGCCTGACCAAGGCAAAGCGCGAGTTCCGGCGAGACAAGCTCGGCTATGCGGCGCTGTCGATCGAGGCGGTGGCCGATCCGCCAAAGCAGAATACTGGCCTGTCGGCCTCGATCCTGCAGAACAGCATTTTCAGCATCGGCGGCGTCATAGGCGCCGTGCTGGGCGGCTTCGTCTCTGCGGCCTTCGCCATCGTCGGACAGGTCGCGACCGTGGTCGAGGCCGCGCTCGGCGCCGTCGCCGGCGTCGTCGGCGATCTCGTCGGGTTGGCCGGCGCCGTCGGCCTCGCGCCGCTGGCGCAGGCCGCTTTCGACGCGGCGATCGGTACCGCCTTCAATGCCGTGCTCGGCTTCGCAGCCGATCCTGTCGCCTTCGCGGTTGGTATCGCCGACGCCGCGATCGTGCTCGGCGACCAGGCCGACCCGGCGCGGCTCGCCCAGGCGATCGTCGCGGCCGGGCGTCCGGACGACCCGCCACCGCCTTACGTGTCACAAGGCTCGGCCGTGACGATTGCCGAGAATGCCGGCCATGCGTTGACCATGACCGCCGTCATCCGGGCGCTGGCGCTCGGCGAAGCGATGGCCCGTCGCGACTATAGCGATCGGCCGGAGGCGATCGAGGCGCGGGCGGTGATGACTGCCGTCTTCGACGACGCGTTGGCGCGGATCGGCCCCGAAGGCATCGATCTCGCTCGCGAGCTTGGCACCATGCAGGGCCTGCTGTCCGAGCTAGTGCGCCGGCAGGAAACCGATATCGCTCCTCTGATCGAGGTGGCCTTGCCGGCGCCTCTGCCTTCGCTGGTCTGGGCTTATCGGCTCTATGGCGACCCGAGCCGGGCCGACGAAGTCGCGCGCCGCTCTGGCGCCTCGAACCCGGCCTTCCTGCCGGAGCGCTTCACGGCCCTGTCCAACTAACCCCCGGGTTCCGCCATGGCCTTCGAGATCGTGACGCTCCGGATTGCGGGGCTCGGCGACATGCGCCCGGTCACCATCGCGGTGGCCGGCGCGGTCGACGAGGCGGCCTCCAGCTTCGAGGCCAAGGTCAAGCACCCGGAGATGAGCCAGGCCGAATTGCTCGAGGCGCTCGCCGGCTCGCCGAAAATCCAGATCTACAGCGCCTTCAGCGACAACAAGCAGGCTGGCGCCGTCAAGAACGGGCAGGTGCAGCTCGGCGAATTGCTGCTGACCGGCCATGTCGAGAAGCGCTCGCCCTCGCTGCGCTCGGCCGAGGCCGAGCTGCCGATCGCCGGACGCTCGAAGACCGGCGACCTGGTCGATTCCTCGGCCGAGGCGAAGACAGGCGAATGGAAGAACAAGAAGGCAGACGAGGCCTTCAAGGATCTGACCGAGGGCTACGACGTCAAGATCGAGGTCGATTTCGAGCACAAGCCGAAGACGGTCTTCCGGGTCCGGCCCGGCGAGACGGTCCACCAAGCCGCTGATCGCTGGGCGCGCTCGGAAGGCTTCACCATCACCGACACGCCGGAAGGCAACGTCAAGACGACCTCGGCGAAGAACGCCAAGCGCCATGCCGGCGCGATCCGCGAGGGCATCACCACCTGGCCGAAGCTGCTCGACGCCTCGGCGGTGCATGACGACAGCAAGAAGTTCGGCCAGGTCAAGATCAAGGCGCAGGCGCCGGACGGCTATGGCCCGGACGCGCTGGAGATCGAGGCCGAGGCCAAGGACGAGACGATCAAGCGCAAGCGCCTGCGCGTCGTCACCCCGCCCGAGCTGATCCGCAAGGAAGACAGCCGCGAGCGGGCGAAATGGCACCGTGATCGCGCCGCCGGCGAGGGCACGACATGCGAGGTCACCGTGCTCGGCTGGCGCGACGAAAAACAGCGCTTCTGGACCAAGGGCTGGCTGGTGATGTGCGAGATCCCCAGCCTCGGCGTGGTCCAGGAGATGCTGATCAAGAAAGCATCCTTCGAGCAGTCCGACTCAGATGGCGAGGGCACGGTCGCCAAGCTTTCCCTGGTCGATCCGCGCACCTTCGGCGGCAAGAAGGGCAAGGGCGGCAAGTCCGGCAAGCATATGGACACCGGCAAGGCCGGAGGCGACGACACATGAGCGGCCTCTATCCGGAAAGCTCGGCGATCACGCGCGGCACGCTGGTCTCGCTCGACGACAGCGGCGACTGGCAGAAGAGCACGGTCCGCGGCTTCAAGGGCGAACAGTTCAGCGAGGTGCTGCGGGCGCAGTCGCATGGCGTGTCGTCGAACCCGCCCGCCGGCGCTGTCGGCAATTTCATGCGGCTTGGATCGAGCGACCGGCTCTTCGCGCTCGGCTTCGAAACGAAGGATCGCCCGCGCGATCTGCCCGCCGGTGCGACGGCGCTCTACAATGCCGACGGCACGGTCTGGAAGCTGCTGCCGGCCAAGGCCGATCTCGACCATGGCGGCAAGAACAACCACGAACGTGGCATCGCCAAGAAGAAAGTCGAGGCCTCGGACTGGATCCAGTTCGATGCCGGCGCCGTCTATCTCGGCAAGCCGCCTTATTTCCCGGTGATGACCTCCGCCGGCCTCTCGCAGCACGTCTTCGCCGGCATTGGCCCGGCAGCTCCGAACACTCCTACCGGCTCGATCTGATGACCTATCCGATCAACCTGCCGAAGCGCGGGCGCGAGCCGGCGTTGTTCTGGTCGACCTTCTGGGACGACGAGCATCTGCTCGGTGACTGGCGTGTCGCGCCAGCCGGCGATCCGGTCAATCCCGGCGGCCTCGATGCTACCGATCAGCTCGCCAGCGCCATCTACATCTCGCTCTTCACCGATCGGAAGGCACCGGAAGGCTGGCGCCCCGAAGTCGAGGACCGGCGCGGCTGGTGGGGCGATGAAGTCGCGCCGGAAGGTGAGCAAACCTACGAGCTCGGCAGCCATCTCTGGCTGCTGCGCAACGAGGTTTCGACCGAAGAGAATGCGATTGATGCCAAGCTTTATGCGCAGGAAGCGCTGGCCTGGCTGATCGACGAGCGCGTCGCCGCGAGCGTCACGGTCGAGAGCGGCCTGATCGAGCAGCCGCTTCGCGGCATCTGGCTGCACATCCTGATCACCGATCGCCAGGGCGAGATCGCCTTCGACAAGCGCTTCGCGCGGCTCTGGCGCGAGATCCTCTGAGGGCTGCATGACCTGGCAGATCAAGACCATCGACGAGCACGTCACCGATACGGTGCGCGCCTTCGACGCCAAGCTTCCGGGCGCCGACGCCGCCCTGCAGCGCAACAATCTGCGCCCGACAGCCAAGGTGATCGCCGCCGGGCATTTCAACCTCGAGCGTTTCATCGCCTGGGGCGTCGACCAGAAGTTCATCCTGACCTGCGCGCCCGAGCAGCTCGATCGCCATGGCGCCGAGATGAAGCCACCGGTGCCGCGCAAGAAGGCGACGCAGGCCAGGGGGCGCGTAACCGTTTCGGCGACAGGCCCCGCCACCCTCTCGGGCGGTGCTGTGCTGGTGCGCTCC
The DNA here is from genome assembly GCF_003952665.1 of Bosea sp. Tri-49. Lineage (NCBI taxonomy): Bacteria > Pseudomonadati > Pseudomonadota > Alphaproteobacteria > Hyphomicrobiales > Alloboseaceae > Allobosea > Allobosea sp. Tri-49. Next base: position 1,811,768 of record NZ_CP017946.1, on the reverse strand, counting down.
GACGGGCAGTCATTTACCGCCGATGCCGGCGTCGTGCTGGCCGGTGCGGGGACGGCCGAAGTCGCAGTGACGGCGAGCCTGTCCGGCGGAGATGGCAATACCGCTGCAGGGGCCGCGCTGTCGGCGAGTTCGGGCCTGACCGGACCTGCGACCTTCGCGGTCACGGCTGGCGGCATCGGCGGCGGCGCAGATGTCGAGGAGCACGAGCCCTATCGCTCCCGCCTGCTCTTCGCCAAGGCCTATCCCGAGCATGGCGGCGCAGCGCCGGACTGGTATCGCTACACGCTCGCCGTGCCTGGCGTGACCCGGGCCTTCATCGAGCCGCTCGGCCATGGCCGCGGGACGGTCGTTATCTATCCCTTCTTCGACCTGACGCGGCAAAACGGCATTCCGCTGGAGAGCGATCGCCTGATCGTCGAGGCTGCCTTGCGTTCAACGGGGCCGGGAGCCGGGCTGCCGATCGTCAGGATTGCCGAGGCGGTGCCGGTCAACATGGCCTTCTCCGGCCTCTATCCGAATACACCGGAGGTGCAGCAGGCCGTCGCGGCGGAGATCGCGACGACCTTTTTTCGCAACTCCCGCGTCGCCGGCAACGCCGAGCCGCATCCCTCCATGCCCTTCCTCTGCGTCCCCGAGATCTTCTCGCGCTCCTGGCTCTGGCAGGCGGCGGCCAATGCCTCCGGCGAGCAGCGGCATGTCGTGGTCACGCCCGCCAGCGATATCAGCCTCTCTAGCGGCCAGACCGCCGTGCCCGGCACGCTCGCCTTCTCCTGATCGGAGTACCGACCCATGGCCGTGACGACGGGCTGCCATAGCGACGAGCAGCTGGCGCAATCGCTCGCCGCGCATCGGCCGCGCGGCGATGCTTGGCGCCATGGCGGCTTCGACGCGCTCGACGGCTCCGGCATGGGCGCCTTCTTTGCGGGCTTGGGCGCCGCCTTCGGCCCACTCGACCGGCGCGTCTGCGACATGGTCGACCAGTTCTTCTGCTCGACGGCAACCGAGACGCTCGACATCTGGGCGCGCGAATACGGCGTGCCCGATGGCTGCGACCCCTTCGCCGACATCTGCGAGAAGGTGAACGCCGTCGGCGACACCATTCCCGCCTATGCCGAGGCCGCAGCGCTGCGGCGCGGCTGGTCGATCACCATCGCAGAGGAATTCACGACCCTGGTCGAAGATTGCTGCATGGGCATGGGCCTGATGGGCACCATGATCATGGGAGCTGCGCAGGGTGTGACCTGGCGCATCGTGATCGACCGCGCCAAGTCGCCGGCCTATCAGGTCCCCGCGTCAACCGGCCCGATCATGGGCCTGATGCTGATGGCCGACGCGCTCGACTGCGACCCCGACAATGAAGGGCTGCGCTGCCTGATCAGGCGGATTGCGCCGGCCCATGCCGACCTCGTCTTCGAAACCATCAACTAAGGCTTGAGCTATGGTCAATCTTTGGGGTCCGGGCGCCTTCAGCGCGCTGCGGAGCGCGCTGACGCGCCCGCCGTTCACGCCATCCAATCTGCCGGGCGACCAGGACGATTGGTCGAAGGACTGTACCTCGCCTGCTGCTCGCGATGGCACCGAGTGGAAGGCCGCGCATCTCAACATCCTGCTGGCGCAGCTGCGCAATGTCGTGCGACCCAGCGGCGTCCCCGACAGCAATCTCGACGACTACCTGCTGATGCGGGCGATCCGTTCGGGCGGCCTCAACTACATCCAGGCCGGCGGCACGGCGAATGCGCTGACCCTGACCTATCCGGCTCCAACCGGCCCTGGCAGCTATAGCCAGCTGCGCTATGTCTTCGTCGTCGCGCCAGCGGCCAACACCCGCGCCGACGTGACCATCAACGTCAATGGCATCGGCGCGCGATCGATCCTACGCCGTGCCGGGGGTAAGCTGCGCCGCGGCGACATCCAGCCCGGGCCGATGCTGCTGGTCGATACAGGCTCGGCCTATGAACTCTTCGGCGCGGCCGGCACCTCGCGCACGCTGCTGCAGGCCAATCTGACGCTCTATGTCTCGACGAGCGGCAGCGACGTCGCGAATGACGGTCTCGACCCGGGTTCGCCATTCGCGACGTTGCAAAAGGCCTGGGACACGATCGTCAACGGCTACGACCTCAACGGCTTTCTGGCAGCGGTCGAGATCGCGGACGGCACCTTTACCGCCGGCTTCTCCGCCACCAGCGCGCCGCTCGGCGCGACGGGCGGCACTGGCGCTGTGACCTTCAAGAGCACGTCCGGCGTTGCCGCGAACGTCATCATCGCGGTGCCCAGCGGCAACGCCTTCCGGGCGCAGGGCGGCGCGCAATTCACCCTGCAGAACATCACCGTACAAGCGCCCGGCGCAAGTTCTTCCTGCCTTGTCGCGACCAGCGGTGGCCTGATCGCCTTCACCGGCCTGCGTTTCGGCACTGCTAGCCTAGCCCACCTCAATGCCGCCAATGGCGGCTTCATCCAGGCAACTGGCTCCTACGCGATCGTCGGCGGCGCGCAATTCCACGCTGTCGGATCGAGCGGGTCGATCGTCTCGGTCGGCAACGTCACCGTGACGCTGACCGGCACCCCGGCCTTCTCGGCGGCCTTCGCCTATACCCAGCAAGGCAGGGTCGAGTTCATCGGCACGTTGTACGGCGGCGGCGCAACCGGCTCTCGCTACAACGCCAGCGAGAACGGCGTGATCTCGACCAATGGTGCGGGCATCTCTGCCTTGCCCGGCAATGCTGTCGGTACACTCTCCTCCGGAGGGCAATATGTTTAACCCGCGCGATTGGTACTGGCTCGCCGCCGACGGCCGGCTATTCGGATCGGGGCGCGGCGGGCTCGTCGCGGATGCCGAAAATGATGCCGCGTATGCTGCTTGGCGGGATCTCGGCCGCTCCGCCACTCCCTGGCCGTCCGACGCCGAGGGCGAGCAGACCACCGCCGCCCTGCAGGAAGTGCTCGCGCCCTTCGGCCTCTTCGCCGATCTCGTCGCCTATGCCGCCGATCGGCGCTGGAGCAAGGAAGTTGGGGGACTGACTGTCGCCGGCGTTCCAATCGCCACCGATGATCGCAGCAAGGTCATGATCATCGGCGCGCGCGTCGCTGCCGAGGCAGACGCTGGCTGGTCGACCACCTGGCATGGAGCCGACGGCGGCACCTATCCAGTCGACGCAGCGGCGATGCTCGTGATCAGCGATGCCATCCAGGCGCACGTCAACCAGAGCTTCGCCACCTTCGCGGCCGTGAAGGCCGATATCGAAGCCGGCGAGATCACCACGGCGGCAGAGGTCGACGCCGCGTTCGCCTGATTTCCGTCCGGCTAGCCAACATCGGAGCATCCCATGCCGCTCGCGCTTGCTGCGTTGGCGCTACTCGCGCTCGTCCAGAGTGCGGGCGCGCACAGTTGGTACCCCTACGATTGCTGCAGCGACCGCGACTGCTGGCCGATGGGGCCGGACACGGATGCGCGCGAGCCTGACCCGCGCGTCGTTCCCGGCGGTTACCTCACCCATGACGGGATCTTCGTCGCCGAGCGCGACGCTCGGCCCTCGAAGGATGGCCGCTTTCATGTCTGCCGCTATGGCGGCGCCCGCGAGTCCGGCGTGATCACCACGTCCAAGGGCGTCTGCCTCTTCGTTCCCCAGCCGACCTTCTGAGAGGCCTCCCATGACGCTGAAGTTCAACGGTCCGGCCAAGCGGCTGGAGGATATCGATTTGCCGCGCATCGGCGCGATGATCGGCGTCGGCGAAGACGAGGTGCATGCCTTCATCGAGGTCGAGACGCGGGGAGGGGGCTTCGACGTTCAGAACCGTCCGAAGATCCTGTTCGAGCCGCATGTCTTCTATCGCAACCTGCCCGCGGGCGCTCGCCGCGACCAGGCGGTCAAGGCCTCGCTCGCCTGCAAGAGCTGGGGCCAACTGCCCTATGGCAAGGAGAGCGAGCAATATCCAAAGCTGCTGCGGGCGCTGCTGATCGACGAGACGGCGGCGCTCAAGGCCTGCTCCTGGGGGCTCGGCCAGGTGCTCGGCGAGAACCATGTCGCCGCCGGCTACGAGACCGTGCAGGCGATGGTCGCGGACTTCACGCTCGACGAGGACAACCACCTCGAGGCCGCGATCCGCTTCATCAAGGCGAACGGGCTCGACGACGAGCTCCGCCGGCATGATTGGGCCGCCTTTGCCCGCGGCTATAACGGCCCCGGCTACAAGAAGAACGGCTACGATACGAAGCTGGCCGCCGCCTTTGCGAAGTGGAAGCGGATCAGGGATACGCCCTGGACCGGCGACCTTCCGGCTGCCCCAGCGAAGCTGCCGCCGCTGAACGCGCCGCCCGCCGCCGCGCCGCTGCCGCCGCCGCTCGACATGGCTGCATCCGGTGATGATGCCGCTCCTCCGCCCGGCTTCGTCGCCCGCATGCTCGCCGGCTTCCGCGGCGCCATTGGAGCCTGATCATGGATCTCGCAACCACCTTGGGCGGGCTCGTCGCCCAGCTCTTCAAGCTCGGCGCGCCGCAGCTCGGCACCGTGATCGGCACGGCGATCGGCGGCCCGGCGGGGGCCGCTGTCGGTGGTCTCGCCGGTAAGGCGATCGAGGGGCTCGCCGGCAAGCTCGGCGTGCCCGCCACGGTCGACGCCGTGGCCGAGGCTGTCCAGAAGGACGAGGCGGCGCCGATCGTCGCTCGCGTCGAGACGACCGTGCCGGAGATGATCCGGCTCTGGGAGATCGAGGCGCAGCGCGGTTCGGATGCGCAGGCGGCCGAAATCGACAAGGGCTTCGGCGCCTGGCAGTTCTGGCGTGGCGCCTGGCAGGCGATGATCATCGCCGGCTGGTGCGTCATCGTGTTCTGCGCCCTGTTCGGCGGCAATATCGGCGTGAAGCCGCTGCTGACCATGACCGAAGTAGTCTCGTCCTGGGGTTCGGTGACGCTGACCTGGCTCGCGGTCTTCAATGGCGGTCACACGCTGAAGGAGATCGCCCCGGTGATCGGCTTCGGCCGGAAGGCTGGCCGCTGATGCATGATATCTCGCTATCCTATGCGGTCCTGCTGACCGGCGGCGCGATGCTGGTGGGCATCGCCTCCAGCTATGCGGTGACGCGCAGCCAGGTCGGCAACCTCGCGGACCGCCTGCGCTCGGCCGAGGCTGAGATCAAGCAGGGTCAGATCGACCTTGCTGCCTTCAAGCTCGACGCCGCCCGCCGCTTCGTCACCGACGAGATGATGACCAAGCTCGAGGAGCGGGTGGTCGACGCGATCAACCGCCTCGGCGACAGGCTCGATCGCATCCTCGAAACCCGCCCCAGCTCGCGAAAGCCCGGTCTCTGATGCCGCATCCGTTCTTGACGCAACCGCTCGCCCTCGATCTGGCGACAGCGGCAGTCGCGGCTGTCGAAGCCGCATCCCGAGATGGCGCGCTCTGGCCGCTGCCGCATGGCAGCCGCAAGCGCTCGGCCGCGCAGGAAGCCGCCGTCGCGCTCGGCCTCTCGGTCACCACCCTGAAGGCACGGCTCTCCGCCGCCTGGCGCGTGCACAAGCTTGCGCCAAACGGCATCGCGCCGCGAGACAAGCGCGCCGGCGCGAAGCCGGCGCCGGAAGAGAAGCCGAAGCCCGCCGAACCGACCCCGGCCGATCAGCGCCGCATCGTCGGGCTCGAGGACGAGGTCAAGCGCCTGCGCGGCCAGCTGCGCGACCAGCACCGCGAGGATCTCGATACCGAGGCCGTGCGCGTTCTCCTCGGCCGCATCGCTGCGGCGAGCGTTTCGCCGCCGAGCTGGACGATCGAGCCAGGCGATGGTCGTGGCAAGGGCACCCCGGAAGTGCCGGTCACAGTCTGGTCCGACTGGCATATGGGCGAGGTCGTCTCACTGACCGAAACCGGTGGCAAGAACGTCTACAACCCGGGAATCGCCGAGCAGCGCGTCCGCTCGCTGGTCGCGGCGACGATATCGATCGCCCGCAACCATGGCCCCGGCAACTATCCCGGCATCGTCGTCAATCTGCTGGGCGACTTCGTCTCCGGGGGATTGCATCCCGAGCTCGCCAAGACCGACCAGGAAGAGGTGATCCCGACCGTCCTGCGCTGCGTCTCGCTGCTCTCCTGGGCTCTGCGACAGATCGCTGACACCTTCGGACAGGTCTACGTGCCCTGCGCCTCCGGCAACCATGGCCGCGCGACGCAGAAGCCGGAGTTCAAGCGCTACATCTATAAGAACTTCGACTGGCTGATCTACCAGTTGCTGGCGCGCGAGTTCGCGGGGGATTCCCGGCTCGTCTTCGAGATCCCGGACACCAACGAGGTGCACTATCGCGTCTTCGGCCAGCGCTATCTGGCGATGCATGGCGACATGCTTGGCGTGAAGGGCGGTGACGGCATCATCGGCTCGCTCGGCCCGATCGCACGCGGCGAGACGAAGGTCGGCAAGCAGGCCTCGGCGCTCGGCCTCGACTACGATGTCCTGGTCATTGGCCACTGGCACCAGATGCTCTGGCTGCCGCGCGTCATCGTGTCCGGCACGCTGAAGGGCTGGGACGAATATGCCCGCTCAGCTCTGCGCGCCCCGCCGGCGCCGGCCTGCCAGCCGCTCTGGTTCGTGCACCCGCGCCGCGGCATCACCTCGCGCTGGGAGATCGGCGTCGAGGAGCCAAAGGCGGGGCAGGGCGAGGAATGGGTCAGCTTCCGGAGGGTGGCATGATGTTGGCAGCTGATCAAAGCGCAGTCATCGGGTTCTGCGGGCTCGCCGGCAGCGGCAAGACCACGCTGGCGGAGTATCTCGTTGAGCACCACGGCTTCGTCCGCGTGCCGTTCGCCGGCCCGCTCAAGGCGATGGCGGCGGCTTTCGGGCTCACCCCAGCCGAGATGTCCGGATCGCTCAAGGAAGAACCCTGCGAAGCGCTCTGCGGCAAGACGCCAAGGCAGTTCATGCAGCTGCTCGGCACCGAGTTCGGCCGCCAGATGCTGGGGCCGGATCTCTGGGTCAACGCCTGGCGCCGGGCCGTGGCGCGGCACCTGGAGGAAGCCCTGGTCGACGACAGGCCCCTGCGGATCGTCTGCGACGATGTCCGCTTCGCTAATGAGGCGGCACCAATCCGAGCGCTCGGCGGTCGGGTGGTCATGCTGTTGCGGCGAGGTGCTGGCTCGAAGAGCGGCTTCAGTCATCCGAGCGAGGCGCTCGACTTCCTGCCGGACAAATGCGTGGGGAATGACCGCGAGATCCAGATGGCGCTTGAAGAGGCGCTCGCATGAAAAAGCCCCGCCGATTCGCGCCGGCGGGGTTTTTTGTTTGCTCTTCCCGCCGATCTAAAGGACTTTAGATCGGCCTGATTTTGGCGGTTTTGCGGGGGAAGAGATGCCATTTTCATCGCTGACCGACCCGGCTGACCTGGCTCGGGCAGGCGCGGCGCTGGACGCCGCTTGGGACGAAATCAAATCGAGCGTGCCTGAGGGATATGACGAGCGAGAGCGCGTTCGGCTTGCCTACATCGTGGCAAGCTTTTCGGCGGTAGCTGAAGACGAGGACGAACTAATCCGGCGCGCCATCGAGCGATATCGGCAATCGGTTTTGGCTTAGCCCCCGTTCCCGTATCGCTGAGGCCATAATTCGCCCTTCGCAAAACGCCCTGCGCTGCTGTCATTTATCGGACAACGAGCAATTACCTAAAACTTGTGCTCCGTCGCGAGTGCAGCCGTCAGCATGTCGATGCTTGACCTCAGCATAAGCAGGTCGCCGCCTGATGCGACGAAGCGATCGATGGCATCCCGGACGCCATCCACGCCTGGGTCAGCAGTGCCTGTTTTCATATGGATATATTGGACGAGGCGGCGAAGACGTGGTGTCATTTTCTGAAAATTACCATTCGCCACGTTCCACACAAATGGCTGGGCGACGCCGACGCGTTTAGCCAGTGAGGTAGGCGAAAGCCCCTGGGTCCGTAAGAATTCGGTAACCGTCTCAGTGATACGTTGTCTTTCAACTACGCTTAACGGTTCGTGATGCGCCATCACGGAAGTCTCTCGTCCCTTGCGCAGTATCTATATGAATATATAATGATCATGGCAAGGATGGAGCGATCCGTGGCGCCGACGTTCATCGACCTGTTCGCCGGAGCCGGGCTTTTCAGTGCGGGGATGATGCGGGCGGGGTTCAATCCCGTGCTGGCCATCGATCTGGACCGGGAGGCTGTTGCGTCCTACTGCCGCAACGTCTCACCCTGCGCAGTTCGCGGCTCGGTCACGGATGCGACCGCCGTTCCGAAGGCGGACGTCCTCATCGCTGGCCCCCCTTGCCAAGGCTTCAGCACTCTCGGCAGGCGCGATCCCACGGACATCAGAAATGATCTTAGCTTGGCGATCCTGCCGTGGATCGAGGCCGCCTCTCCGTCGCTCGTAGTCGTCGAGAATGTCCCGCCATTTCTGAGGTCCGCGCAATGGCGTCGCCTGGCGCGGCGGCTTGGATCTTTAGGATTTCGGATCCAAACTTGGGAATTGGAAGCGTTTGAATTCGGCACGCCCCAGCTGCGGCGGCGCGCTTTTACCGTCGCCTCTCGGATCGGCACGGTCCCACGTCCGCAGGCGGGCAGCCTGCGTATCTCTGCGGGCGACGCGCTTTTCGCGCCAATTGTCCCCGACGATCCAATGCACCGTTGGCCAACGCCCGCGGGTATCGCCGCGGAGCGGATTGTTCTTGTACCGCCCAATGGCGATAAGCGCGACATCATGCGCGATCGGCCGGACCTTTGCCCGCCGTCTTGGGCGCGGGTCGGGTGTCAGGCGACCGACGTCTGGGGGCGGATCAATCCGTCCGAGCCGGCAAATACTTTGCGCTGCACCTTTCAAAATCCCTCCAAGGGCCGCTATCTGCATCCCTTCGAAAACCGCTGCCTGTCGCTTCGTGAGGGTGCGCGTCTGCAAGGTGTGCCAGACAGTTGGATCTTCGAGGGTAAGAACTATCCGGTCGCCCGCCAGATCGGCAACGGCGTTCCAATCCCGCTCGCGACCGCCGTTGCCGTTTCCCTAGCGCAAGTTTTCTCCCAGCACCGCGATCTTGTCGACAAGGCCGCATAAGCGCGGCAAACCGGCACAACTACCTGTTTGCCCGCACGCGAATTTCGCGCAATGTGTTGCTTATGAGCACAGTCGCCGAATCCGCATCTGCTCCCGATCTGCCCGCCGAATTCCCTATGAGCGTGCAAGGAGGCATGCTCGAGGCGCTCGGCATCAACATGTATACGACCATCGGCAAATGCCTGGTCGAGTTTGTCGCGAATGCCTTCGATGGCGATGCCAAGCAGGTCAACATCACCATCCCGATCGAGGCGATCGGTGAGGCGCGTGCGAAGCTGCGCGCGCTGGCTAAGGCGGAGGTAGCCGACGGCAAGCGCGATCCTTTCAAGGTGTTGCTGACGCCGCTGCCGAACGAAATCACCGTGATCGTCGAGGACGATGGGCACGGCATGTCGCCGCACGAGATCGAACACAAGTTCCTGCCGCTAAACCGCAAGCGGCGAGACGACGGGACGGGCAATGAGACTGTGCTGAAGACCGAAAGCGGCGGTCGCAATGTCATGGGCCGCAAAGGCCTGGGCAAACTAGCCGGCTTTGGTGCTGCGGTTACGGTCACGATCCGCACGAAGCGCCGTGGAGAAAACTACGCGACGACCTTCGTTATGGACTATGGGCAGATCGAGCACGCCGTGGATCTGGCCAACATCCGCATCCCAGCGAGCTACGAATATGGACTCGACCCGGAAGCGCAGGGTACGCGCATCATCCTTTCCGGGCTTAAAGCGGATGCGGTCAAGCATTCACTCGACACAATCCGGCATACCATCGGCGAAGCTTTTTTTGGCATTGAGCCGACTCAGATGGCCGTTCGCATCAACAGCGAAATCGTCGAGGCGCCAGCGCCGACTTACGAGTTTATTTATCCCGAAGGTATGTCGCGCGGCGACCTGTCCGAGGCCGTGCTTAACATCGATGGCATCATCGAGCTTCCGGTCCAGTTCATTGTCGGGTTTCGCCCACGTGGCGAACATCTGCCAGTCTCGCAAAGAGGTGCTCGAATCTACTGCAACGGCAGGCTCGCTGCCGGCCCGTCGCTATTCGACTTGCCCACCGGCATGCACAACTTCCACAGCCAGAGCTACATGGAATGCATTGTGCGCGCCGATGAGGTCGATCGGCACGGTGTCGATTTGGTCAATACCAACCGGACGCAGCTTCGGCAGGATAATGAGGTCGTGCGGGCGCTGATCGCCTTCGTCGAAGACCAGATGCGCATCGCGCTTGCGCACCATGCTCGGTGGCGCGAAGGAGTTGCTGAGGAGCAGCTCGATAGCGCCGAAGAGACCCAATCCTACGTTCGCGTTCTTGAGCGTTTGCCTACCAAGACAAGGGCTTCGGCGCGCAAGATGCTTCGCACATTGGGCTCTATGCACGGCTATGCGAGCGAAGAATTTCGCGAGCTAGCGCCCTTAATGATCGACACGATGAATGCCGGCGATGTTCTTATTCGGTTGACCGAGCTCGGGCACGATCCCAAGTCGCTAACGGTTATCGCCGGCCATCTCGCAGAGCTTGCCGACATCGAGAAGAACGATGCGCTGAAACTCTATCGCGGGCGGCGCAGTGCTATCACCGCGCTGACGACTTTGATTGATCGCGGCGAGTATGAGCTTTGGAAAAAAAAGGGCATCGAAAAGAGCCTACACACGATCCTTAAGGACGATCCTTGGCTCATTAAAGCGGAATACTCACGATACCTGACCAGCGATCATGACCTTACAAAAGTCTCGACTGCTCTTGCTAAGCACCTGGGCGTCGACGAATTCGCAGCGTTAGAAGATTCGACTAGGCCAGATCTTGTTTTCGTCATGGCCGATAGTGCCGCTCCGCATGTACTAAACGTCGTTGAGCTCAAGAGCCCCAGCATCCCGCTCGACAATGAGCATCTGACCCAACTCGAAACCTATATGGCGAAACTGTCTAACTATGCGGTGACAGAATTAGGTCGTCCACTCACTGTTCACGGGTTTCTGATCGGTGCGATGCCTGACGCGCAGAAGCCAACCGATAGCCAGTTTCTTCTGCTAGAAAAGATCAAGAACGTGCAACCTGGAACTAAGTGGGCAGTACTCGGTGTACGCCAGCTTCTCGAACGTGCGATGGCGACACATCTGGATGCCATTCGGTCCTTGGAGCAGGATCTCGATGAGCATGAGGCGGACTCAAAACAGAGGAATGCTGCTGTGCCTCTGCCGCTGATTCTGACCGACGAAACATCTATCCGTGCTCGCGATCGCCCAGCCCGCGTTACCCCCTCCCTCGGGGGGGGGTAGCCATGAATGACCGGGCGTTAGGCGCGGTTTGAAAAAACTGAGACCTCACCGTTTCTGGGTGACCTCATAGTGCTCGTCGATGCTGCCGCGCGACATCAGGTTCTTGCTGCCGCATTTCGAGCATCGGTAGCGCAGGCAGATATCCGGAATCGGAAGATCATCGGGCAGGCCTTCCATCCTGATCTCAGCATGGTTGAGGCAATCATTGCACCAGACCTCAGCACGCGTGTGCCCGAGTCGCCGGTCGGAACCGACGGTCGCAGGCTGCATCATGCTGCCGTCCTTGTTATAGGCGCGGCGCGGGTTTCTATCTGCTCGGCTCATCGGCGCCGGCGCATCAGTTGAGGTCGCTGGTCTTCTTCACGCGCGGGCTTCCCGCACGAAGTAGTAGCCGAGGTCCCCGCGCTGCTCGACCAGCCAGAGCTGCGGCTTGCCGTCGGCCGTGATCCAGAACGAATAACCGCGGTTGGGCTCCATATCGTAAGGCGGATCGAAGGTGTGGGTTCGTTCCGGGCCGAAATCGTCGGCGACATTAGCAAAGGTGACCTTGCTGCGATCCTTGGGCACCATGATCTGCATCATCTGCTCCCATGACAGGGGAGTTCCGGCAGGGCTGTGCGGCCTCGGCATGGCTTGACTCCTACGCTATATGTTCCGCTTATGTTCTCATTATCAGGGAACGCGGACTATGTCACCACCGGCGCCAGAGCGTCCGACCTTGGACACCTTGCTACGGGAATATCCCTGGGTTCTGATCCGCTTTCGGTGCCACCACTGCGAACGCGGCGGCGATTCCCGGCTCGCTGACTGCGTTGCTCAATTCGGAACTCGAGCACCCCTGCGTCGGCTGCTGCGGGTCTTCGTCTCGCATTGCCCATGGGACCCACACAGCGGCACGCACAAGCCGCAGAAGTACGGTCGCAAGTGCGGGGCCTACATGCCAGATATCGGCCGCGTCGGGCCGCCGGACCTGCCGCCAGCGCTGCTCGAATGGCAGTTGATCGAAGGCGGCAAGGGCGACATGCTCCCGGCCGAGCCAACGGCGCCGCGACGCCGCCGGCGCGTTGGCGAGGGCGATGATGTGTAATCTCTACAGCCACACCCGCAACGTAGAGGCAATGCGCAAGCTGTTCGCCCCGTTCAACGATGGCGGTGCAAATTTCGCCAACCTGCCGCCCCAGCCCGGCATCTTCCCTGATTACGAGGCGCCTATCATCCGCAATGAGGATGGCGAGGCGCGCCTGGCGATGACGCGCTGGGGCATGCCGTCATCGAAGAAGGCGCTGCTCGATGCCGCGACGAGGCGCGCCGACAGGCTACGAGCGAAGAACAAGCCAGTCGACTTCGACCTGCTGCTGCGCATGGAGCCCGATAGCGGCACGACCAACGTGCGCAACACCTCAAGCTCGCATTGGAAGCGCTGGCTCGACGTGCCGAACCGTTGCCTGGTGCCTTTCACCAGCTTCAGCGAGTTCAACCGCGACGCCGGCGGCGATGTCTGGTTCGCATTCGGCGAGCACCGCCCCACTGCCTTCTTCGCCGGGATTTGGGCGCCGCAATGGACCAGCGTACGCAAGGTGAAGAAAGGGGAGGAGACCGCAGACCTCTTCGCCTTTCTCACGACCGATCCGAACGCCGAGGTAGCGCCGATTCACCCCAAGGCCATGCCAGTGATCCTGACGACACCGGAGGAGTGCGCCGCCTGGATGACGGCACCCTGGGAGCAGGCGAAGGCGCTGCAACGACCGCTGCCCAACGGGATGCTTGAGATCGTCGCGCATGGCGTGAAGAAAGATGATCCGACCGACCCGGCGCTGTTCCCAGCGGTCAAGCCGCCAGCCCAAGGCGACCTGTTCTGATGGGCCATTGGTCCTGGCCGCATTCATGCTCAAAATTGGCGGCGTCCTATAGGATCTCCAGATCGCCAAGTCGTGTAACAAACTGCGTAACAATTTTCCTTAGCGGTGACCTTAGAAGTTTAAAAAATTAATTCTTATCAATGACTTAGGAAGCTGGCATGTTCGGTTCGAATCCTAGTCCCCCAGCCACTTTCTTAAGTGGTTGATCTAAAATAGAAATCTGAAATTTCTACAGCGACTGTTCGTAATATCTGGACATAACGCAGCGACTTGCCGCGAGCGTTTTCCCCAGCGCTTATGGAACACAGAACATGGGTGGGGAGACTGCCCACACTTCAATGCGTGGACCTCTTCCAGGTGAATGAGCTGCCGCGGCTGCGTATGCACTTGCGGTCGCAAAATGCCCGCCAGTCTGCACCGGCGGGCCTTGTATCGTTAGTCGCCCCAGGCCTCAGCCCCCGCTGCGCAGCCAATCGCTCGCCAGTCTCTGCGCCTCCACCTCCGACCCGACCACCTTGAACGGATAGGGGATGAACGCCGCCATCGCGACATTCAGCAGCTTGCCGAGCAGCGCCATGCGCTTGGCCTCGTCCGGCTCGACCCGGACCGCCCCCGCGACGAGCCGGCCGAGATCCCTGCGCCGACGCTTCGACCAGTCCTTGTAGAGCCGGTTGAAGCGCGATGACTGCTCCGGCCGCTCGACGCCGTCGAAGATCAGGACGAAGCGCTCGCCGCGGGCTAGCAGCGCGTCGAACGCGGCGAGGAGATCGTCGGCCTCATCGTCCAGGATCACGGGCGGCATGGTCCAGCGCACGACCGGCCACGATGAGGCGTCGATGATCGTCATCGCCTCGCGCCCTCAGAACTTCAGCGAGGTGCCGGCGCCGATCGTCGCGCCGCGGGCATAGACCGCGCCGTAGACCGGCGCGCCGCTCAGCACGCTGGTGCCGTAGGGCTGAGCGAAAGTGACGTAGCGCTTGTCGAGCAGGTTCTCGCCGAAGATGTAGGCCTCGCCCTTCTCCCATTCGAGGCCGAGCCGGGCCGAGAGCAGGTGCACCGCCTTGAGCTTGGAGAGGTTGCCGGCTTCCGAATAGCGCGGGCCGATATAGTTGTAGCCGACGCGGGCGAGCAGGTTCGCCGGGCCGAAGGCCGCAATACCGAGCGTGCCGAGTGGCGTGCGATAGGTCACCGAGGCCTTGCCGGCCCATTCCGGCACCTGCGGCAGCTGGTTGCCTTTCTTCAGGCCGGGCTGCGTCGCGGCTGCAGCGGCCGGCACGTCGGTGATCTCGGTCGAGGTGCAGGTCAGGCCACCGGCGATCTCCCAGTTGTCGTTGACGCGCCAGCTCGCATCGAGCTCGACGCCATAGCTCTGCGTATCAAGGTTGAGCGAGCGTTGGGCGAAGTTCTGCAGATCGTAGGTAAGGATCTGCTCCTTGCTGACATCGTTGTAGAACAGCGCCGCCGAGACCTTCAGCTTGTCATCGAGGAAGGAGCCGCGGCTGCCGAGCTCGTAGGCGATCGTGCTCGAGGAATCGTAAGGGGTGCGCGGCACGCCAGCCCACATCAGCGAGTTGAAGGTGCCGAAACCGCCGCTCTTGTAGCCGCGCGAGATGCTGGCATAGCTGGTGAACTTGTCGCTCCATTCATAGGAGAGCGAGGCGCGGCCGGTCCAGAAATTATAGTCCTTCTTGCCGGCTTCGGCGAAGACCGGGACCGTGCTGGGCGTGCCGTCGCTGTAGAACTGGCCGTCATAGTCCTTCTGCTCGCGGGTATAGCGGCCGCCGAGCGAGAGTTTCAGCCGGTCGAGCACCGGATAGGTCGCCTCGCCGAAGACCGCCTGGCCGGTCGTGGTCTGGTGCAGGTTGTCGAAGCCCGTGACCGGCGGTCCGTAGACGAAGACATTGCGGGCCGAGAACAGCTTCGCCTCGTCGCGGTAATAGGAGGCGCCGGCCACCCATTGCAGCTTGTCGCCCGCGTTCGAGCTCAGGCGCAACTCCTGGGTAAAGCGGTTCTGATCGGTATTCCGGTCGAAGTAATTGCCGGCAATATTGCCGAAGGCGCTGGTCGGCAGGCCGCTGATGCGGCTGCCGAGGAAGAAGTCGGCGCCGTTATAAGTCAGGTCGGAGCGGATCGTGTTGTAGGAGGTCTGCGAGGTGAAGGTGAAGTGCTCGAAGCTGTGCTCGAACTTCGACTGCAGCGCATAGCTCGTCACCGATTCACGCGCGAGATTCTGCGCCGCCACGATCGGGAAGCCGTCGCCCTTCAGCGTGTAGTAGACCGGCACGCCATCCGTGCCGTCGGCACTGCCGGTGAGCGTCCAGGTCGTCCGGTCCGTCGGCGTGACGCGCAGCGTCAGGCGACCCGTGGCGCTCTGCTCGCGGCCGAGATCGGGGCCGACGACATTGTTGACGTAGCCGTCGATGCCCCGCAGGCGGAAGGCGAGGCGGGCGCCGAGCTTGTCCTTGATCAGCGGGCCGCCGATCGCGCCCTCGAGCATGCGGTGGTTCTGCGTGCCGTACTCGGCCCGCAGGTAGCCCTTCCAGGTCTCATCGGGCAGCATCGGCACGAGGTTGACCGCGCCGCCGGTGGTATTGCGGCCGAATAGCGTGCTCTGAGGCCCCTTCAGCACCTCGACGCGCTCGAGGTCGAGATAGTTGGCATTGGAGGAGCCGATCGGCAGCGGCGTGCCGTCGACGAAGGTCAGGGCCGAGGAATCGTCGGGGCCGAGCGGGAACAGGATCGGCCCGACGCCGCGCATGATCAGGAACGAGGTCGAGCGATCGCCGAAGCCCGGCATATAGACGCCAGCGACATCCTTCAGTGCGGACGGGGCGTCATAGGCGCGCTTCTCGTCGAGCTGCTGGCGGGTCTGGGCGTCGACGGTGAAGGGCACGTCCCAGAGCCGCTCATTGCGTTTGCGTGCGGTCACGGTGATTTCGTCGAGCTCGATCGTGCTCTGGGCGAAGGCGAGATCGGCGACCGGAAGCGAGGCGGCAGCGGCAAGCGCCGTGGTCGCGAGCAGGCGGAAAGCGCAGTTAGGGCGGCCCATTTGGGTCTTGCTCCGGTTGATCATGAAGTCGTGTCGGTTTCGTCAGCGCTGCGTCCGGCGACCCAGGCGAGGGCGACGCCGGCAGCGCAGAGCAGGGCGGAGAGGGACAGCAGGATCGGCAGGCCGAAGCGGCCGATCACCAGCCCGGCCAGGATTGCGAAGACGGTCGAGACGAAGGCGTCGAGGCTCGACAGGCTCGCCGCTCGCGTCGCGCCGCGCGGGCCGCCGCAGCTCTTCAGCACGAGGGCGCGGAAGACGACAAAGAAGCCGTAGCCGAGCGCCATCACCAACAGCGACAGCGCAATCGCGGCTGCTGGGCCGACCTTGGGCGCGGCCAACGCGATCGCGCCGAAGCCGAGCGCGGAGGCGAGGCTGATCACTGCCGCCATATGCCAGGCGCTGAGGCGTTGCAGAGCAAGGCCGGTCGCCCAGGCGGCGATCAGACCCACGCCATTGGCGCCGGCCGCGGAGACCAGCGCGATCTGGCCGAGACTGAGGCCGGCATCGACCTGCAGGACCGGGAGCATGCCGCCGGCGAGTGCGAGCCCGCCATGCAGCGTCAGCGCCAGCCCGATCCGCCGCCGTGACGAGGCGCCGACGAGGAAGCGCCAGAGCCCCCGCTGCGTGATCTCATTCGCGTCGGGCAGGAACGCGTCGGGCAGGAACGCGTCGGGCGCCGCGGCTGGCAGCGCGAGCGCCGGCAGGGCCAGCGCCGCCATCGTTGCCATCAGCAGCCAGACCACGACGTGCCAGTCGGCCCCGTCGCAGGCGAGGATGCCGAGGCCCATGGCGAGCCCGCCGAGCGCAAAGCCGCTGCCCTGCAAGGCTGCGCTGCGCGCCCGCTCCACCGCCGGCAGCATCGCCATCAGATAGCCGTCGAGGGCGATCGTGGCAGTCGCGATCAGGACGATCAGCACCGTCGCTGCGAGCGTGATCGAGATCGCCCCGGTCGCGGGTGAATAGGCCAGCAGGGACGCGATGCCGAGCACCGCAAGGCCGAGGCAGGTCAGGACGATGCGGCGGTAGATCGGCGCGCGCTGCCGGCCCATCCGGTCGACCAGCGGCGCCCAGATCGCCCTGAGCGCGAAGGGCAGATAGGCGAGGAAGACGAGATTGGCGATCTCGGGCGGCTGCCCGGCTTGGCGCAGACTCGCCGGCAGGATGTTGTAGATGAAGAACAGGGGCACGGCCGCGGCGGCGTAGACCGCGCCGATGCCGAGCCGCAGCATGCCGTCAGCGCCAGAAGAGCGCGTCCGGAAACCCTCCACCATCGTCGTCATCAACGCAGCCTCCAGCCGGCGGCGCGGTCCTGCGCCTGCCAGAGCCGAGCGTAGAGCCCAGTGCCAGCAATTCCTCATGGCGGCCGCGCTCGACGATCTGGCCGGCTTCCATCACCAGGATCTGGTCGGCGCCGGCGATGCTGCGCAGGCGATGCGCCACCACCACGACCGTGCGGCCGTCCTCGAGCGCGGAGATGGCCTGCTGGATGGCGCGCTCATTGAGCGGGTCCATCGCCGAGGAGGCCTCGTCGAGCAGCAGGATCGGCGCATCCTTCAGGAGGGCGCGGGCGACGGCGACGCGCTGCCGCTCGCCACCGGAGAGCGTGCGTCCGCCTTCGCCGATGCGGGTGTCGAGCCCATCGGGAAGAGCCGCGATCAGTTCTTCCAGGCGCGCGGCGCGGATCGCAGCGTTGAGCTTCTCCTCGCTCGCCTGCGGATCGCCGAGCAGGAGATTGGCGCGCAGGGTGTCGCGAAAGAGGTGGACGTCCTGGTTGACGAAGCCGGTCAACGCCTGCAGTCGGGCCGGGTCGAGTGTCGAAAGATCGGTGCCGCCAAGGAAGGCGCGGCCTTCTGTCGGATCGACGAAGCGCAGCATCAAAGCGAGCAGGCTCGACTTGCCGGCGCCGCTCGGCCCGACGATGGCGACGGTCGCGCCCGGCTTGACCTCGAAGCTGACGTTGTTCACTGCGTCGAGTTTGTCCGCGCCATAGCGCAGATGCGCGCCATCCAGCTTCAGCGTCAGCGGCCGCCCAGGCTCGGTGACGTGCCCGCCCAGCACCGGCTCGGCCAGGAAGCGCGAGATATTGGCCTCGGCCTGGATGCCGAGCATGACCACCAGCGCCTGCGGTAGCACCGCCATGGCCAGCGTCTGACTCGCTGCCAAGGCCAGGAAGAAGGCAGGCACCAGCCAGAGCGACAGCCCCGCCTCTCCGCGCCACGCGAAGGCAAGAAGCGCGAACGGCAAGGCGAGCGTCATCGCGAAGGCGGCGAGGCCCTGCAGCGAGACGACCTGCGGCGTCGAATTGAGCATCAGCTTGCGCATGCGCCGAGCTGCGTCGGCGAGGCGGGCGAAGGCGCCATCTCCGGCGCAGAAGGAGCGGAACACGGCGATGCCCTCGCCATATTCGCCGATCAATTGGTTCAATCCAGCGATCTCGGTATTGCGCGCGGAGAGCAACCGCTGGAGCACGCGGGCGGCGACGGGCATCGCCGCGAGGCCGAGCGCGAAGGCGAGGATGACGCAGAGCGCCGTGCGAGCGTCAAAGGCGAAAACGCAGGCGAGCAGGCAGGCACCGGCCGCGAGCCCACCGAACAGGCGGTTCAGGCTGAAGGTCGAGACCTCGTTGATCCAGCGGCCGTCCTCGCTGAACAGAGTGGCGAGGCGGGCGGCGCTCCAGCGCTGCAAAGCGCCGATCGGGACGACGCGCATCCGGTCGAGCAAGCGATTGCGGACGGTCTCGGTGACGACGTTGCCGGCATGGAAGCCATTCGTCCAGGCGCGGCGGATCAGCAGCATGCGCAGCGCAACCGCCGCCGGCACGGCGAGCACATAAGGCAGTATCGCGATGATATCGGCATTGCCTTGTTGCAGGCGCAGCAGGCCGAGCGCGACCGCGAGCGCCGGAAGGGCAGCCGCGAGCCCTTCGAGGAAGGTCAGCAGCATGGCGCGGAGGAAGGCCGCACGCGCCGAGCCGAGATGGGCGAAAAGCAAAGCGGTGAGCTTCATGCCAGGCTCTCCTCGCGAGCGTCAGCCGGCGCATCGGTCTGGCCGGAGGCATGGCGGTGCCGGCGCACCTCCTCCTGGGCACGCCACATCGCCGCGTAGAGTCCCTCGCTCGCCAAAAGCTCGGCATGCGATCCCTGCTCGGCCACGCGGCCGGAATCGAGTACGGCGATCATGTCGGCATGGGCGATGGTGTGCAGGCGGTGCGCGATCACGATCAGGGTGCGCTGCCGGGCGAGCGCGGCGATCGCGTCCTGGATCAGCGCCTCGTTCTCCGGATCGGCGAAGGCGGTGGCTTCGTCGAGGACAAGGATCGGCGCGTCCTTGAGGATGGCGCGGGCGATCGAGATGCGCTGGCGCTCACCGCCGGAGAAGCCGAAGCCGCGCTCGCCGATCACCGTGTCATAGCCCTGCGGCAAGGCCGCGACGAAGTCGTGTGCTTGGGCGGCCCGTGCTGCCGCAATGATCTCCGCCTCGGACGCGTCAGGCTTCGCCAGGCGGATGTTCTCCGCTACCGTTCCGGCGAACAGGAAGACATCCTGGAAGACATAGGCGACATGGGCGTTGAGGATATCCGGCGTGATCTTGCGGACATCGACGCCGCCGATCCGGATGGCGCCGGCCTCGACATCGTGGAAGCGGGCGATCAGACGGGCTAGGGTTGACTTGCCCGAACCGCTCGGCCCGACCAGCGCCAGGCAGCGGCCGGGCGGAACCGCGAGTTCGACCGCGTCGAGGACGCGCCGGCTGCCATAGCTGAACGTCGATCCGGCGAAGTGGACCGAGGCGTCGGTCGGCACCTTGGGCTCGGCAGCGGCGGGCAGTTCCGGCGCGGCGAGGGCGGTATCGATCCGATCGAGCAGCTCGACCTGCTTCATCAGTCTGTGGCTGATGCCCTGCAGCGAGGAGAAGACGTCGCCGAGCCCATAGGTCACAGCGAGGAAGGCGGCGAGCGTGCTGGTGCCGATCCAGCCGGCTGCAGCCATCACGAGCCCGGCAGGGGCGGCGAAGAGGAGATGGCTGGTTAGGAGCACCTGCGCGACCGATCCCGGCACTACGGCATGGCGCGCCCAGTTCTCGGAGAGCTCGGTCATCTCAGCGAAGGCGCGCCGCGCCCGCGCCGTCGCCTGGCCGTCCTGGTTGAAGGCGCGCACGGTCGGGAGCCCGTCGGCCATCTCGGCCACGGTCTCGGCCATGCGTGCCTGGATCTGGAGATAGTCGCGGGTGACGCCCTCGCCCTGCTGCATGACGCGGCCGATCAACACCATGCCGAAGCCGAGCGGCAGCAGGGCCAGGATGGTCAGGCGCCAGTCGATCAGGGCGAGCAGCAGGATGGCGACGACCGGGGCGACGATCGCTGCGCTGAGCTCCGGCACGATATGGGCCATGCCATCCTCGACGCCCTCGACATCGTCGAGCAGCACGGTGCGCAGTTCGCCCTTGGAGCGATTGTCGAAGAAGCCGAGCGGCACACGCGTCAGCTTGGCGGCGAGCTCGATGCGGAGCTCCTCCTGCGTCGCGAAGGCGATGTGGTGTGACAGTCCTGTCGAGAGTGCGAACAGCGCCTGGCGTCCGGCGACGCCGGCGAGCGCCGCCAGGCCGAGCGAGGCCAGCCAGCTTGAGGTCGCGGTGCCGTCGAGCAGGGCCGCGAGCGCCAGAGCCGCCGCGACATAGGGTGCGAGCGAGAGCAGTGCCGAGGTCGTGCCGCAAAGGACGGAGAGCAGGAGCAAGCCGCGGCGCCGGCGCATCAGAGCAAGCAACCGTCCTGCGATAGCACCGAGCGAAACGGGTGCGGCGGCCGTCTGTTCACCTTGCTTCCGGGCGATACCGGCCGTCTCGTCGTGATGTGCTGCCGTCACCGGGAAAACTTCTGAACCGCTGAACCTGCGGCCGTTCTATGGTGCGGCCTGAGTGGGCTCCACGCGCCCGGCGTTTGCGGCTCGGTGTTTTTCCTTTGCGGGCGCGAACGCCCTGGAAGACTTACAAATCCTGGGATGGTGGCCGGCCGAAACGGCGGCGATAGGCGGTCGCGAAATTGGCCGGGCTGGCGAAGCCGACGCGATAGGCGATCGTCGCGACCGAAAGCTGCCGCTGCCGGACCAGCATGCGTGCGACTTCGAGGCGCCGGTCGCGCAGATAGTCGATGATGGTGGTACCGAATGCGGTCTTGAAGCTGCGGCGCAGATCCGTCTCGTTGAGGCCGATCGTCCGGGCGAGCTCCGGCACGCTCGGCGGATCGGCGAGGCGCGAATCGAGCAGCAGCCGGGCCTGTTCGGCGTGATCACGATGGGAGCGTGACAAGACGGGGATAGCGCTGTCGCTGGCCTGGTGCAGCAGCCCGGCCAGTTCGACCAGCGCCGAGAGGATGCGACTCTCGGCATAGATCTGCGCCAGCACACCGGAATAGGGATTGTCGGCGAGCTGGGTCAGCAGAATCCGCAAGGCGACGCTGTGCTCGATCTCGTGGAAGGCAAAGCCGTCGTCGAGCAGGCGGGCCAGACCGGCACTGCCGGCCGGTCCGTCTTCTGCGAGGCTGCGCAGGAAGTCGGTGCCGATATGGAAGCCGCTCATCCGGCAGATCTGCCCGCGCCGCTGGCCCGAGGTGATCTCGACTTCACGGCCGACGCCGAGCAGGGTCGGCACGCCGATGCGCTGGCTCGCGATCGAGCGTCCGCCGACGAAGCCGGTGTGCTCGCCGGCGGTCAGCATGCCGACGAACAGGCTCGGGCGATAGCAGCCGACGACGCGCTCTTCGTTCAGATATTCGAGATCGCAGCCGGTCACGTGGACATCGGGCCGGACCGGCTCCATCCAGTAGCTGCCGCGCGCGAAAGGCAGCGTGGGCCGCGCCGGCCGCGATGTCCCGCTCAGGTCGAGATAACGTGTGCTGTCCATGTAGGCAGCAACGTCCTCATAGGTGACCTGGCCACTGGCGTGGAGAGCACCGTCGCTGACAGCCGGTTGTCCGAGGATGTTGAAGGTCATCGCGGGCCCTGAAAAGACGCGTGGCCCGAAAGTACGATACTATGGTCGGCGCGGACAATACGCTGTCAGAAGATCGAAAATGGAATAATTTCGATCAAGGATAAGTATTTGCCGTCCCTGCCCGGGGGGTTGGTAGCTAGCTTTCTACCAACGGTAGAGGGGGCAAGGACTTCCAGTTCAATCGTCGACATGGTCGTGGCCGCCGACGCGGCCGGGCCGCCAATAGCCCTCTGAGGCGATCGCGGTCTTGGGCATGCCCGACTGCACGAGATGATGCCGCCAGGAGCGGACATTGCTCGTCTCGCCCATCAGATAGGCCTGGCCTCGGCCGACCGGAAGCGGCAGCGCGCGCAGGGTTTCCAGCACCAGCAGGTTCGGCCCGGCAGGAATGCTGTCGCGCGCCAGCCAGCGGCAGGTCAATGTCGCGGCGGTGTCGATGGCGGCTTCGTCCTGTGCCGAGGCGGTCTCGATCAGCGCATGGACGATCGTGCCTGCCGGAAGCGTCTCCAGCATGTGGCGCAGCGCCGGAATGCCGGTCTCGTCGACGCAGAACAGGTGCCAGTCGGCATCCGGCGCGATCACGCTGCGGCCGCGCGGGCCAAGCGCGAGCAGAGCGTCTCCTGGGCGCGCGGCCTTCGCCCAGCTTGGCGCCGGGGTTGCGCCGTGCAGGACGAAGTCGATGGCGAGCCGCTTCGCCTGCCGATCGAGCCAGCGAATGGTGTAGTCGCGCCGGCCGGTGCCGCCCTCCGGCAGCGGCATGCGCAGGACGAGCGCCTGGCCCGGCCGATAATCGAGCTGGTCCAGCGTGTCGGCGGTGAAGACGACGCGGCGAAGCCGAGGCTCGACGTCGAAGGCCTCGACGACGGAGAGGTGCCATTCGTCGAGGGCAGGGCGGGGCGCGAGGGCTGTGGGTGCTTCAGTCATGGCAGGGAGGTCCAGTAGACGCCGTCGAGGGGGAAGGGCTGGAAGCGTTCGTGCAGTTGGCGCAGCAGCGCTTCGGGATCGAGATCGGCGAAGAGCGCCGGGTGCATCCATCTGGCGAAGGCCTGCACCGCCGCGACATTGAAGGGCGAATTATAGAAGTGGTGCCAGACCGCATGCGCCCTGCCAAGGCGCACCGCCTCAAGCTGCGAAATGCCGGTGCGTGCCATCGAGCGCTTCAGGCTCGCCTGCGCGACCTCGGCTGGAACCCCCGCACCGAGCGCGAGCCAGGGCTTGCTGTCGGCTGAAGCGGCGCCGCCGATCGCGGTGCCGACATAGACCTGCGGCGGGTGGGCGATCAGCCATTCCAGGCTGACGGTTCCGGCCTCGCCCGGCACCATCGCCTCGGCGACGTTGAAGCCGCCCGCCGCGGTAACGAAACGGCCGATCATGCCGCGCGTCATCGTCTCGCAGCAGCTCGCATCGAGTCCGACGCGGCTTTCGACGAAGACGCCGACCGGCGCCGGCTTCGCCTGCTTCAGCCGGTCCTCGACCTCAGCCAAGGCGGCGCGCCAGACCGCAAAGAACTCCGCTGCCTCCTTCTCGCGGCCCAGCACCTCGCCGAGCAGCTCCAGCGATCTTGGCGTGTTGACCAGGGGATCGCTGCGGAAATCGATGAAGACGATCGCCGTGCCGGTCTTCTCCAGCGCTGCGATCACCTCGCCCGAGCGCGTGTCGGGGCCGTGGCCGCCGAGGCTGAAGATCGCGACCTGCGGTTTCAGCGCGATCGCCTTCTCCAGGCTGAAGCTCTCCTTGGCGGCGCGGCCGATCCGGGCGATCTCGGCGATCTTCGGGAAGCGCTCGCGATAGCGGGCATAGCTTGCCGGATCGACGGCTTCGTAATCGCCCATCATCCCGACCAGGCGACCCAGGGGATCGTCCCGGTCGAGGATGGCGAGGGCGGGGACATAGCGACCCTCGCCGATGATGATGCGCTCGACCTTGTCGGGAACCGTCACCGTCCTGCCGGCGAGATCGGTCACCTGCTTCGCCGCCGCCATGGCGGGTGGAAGCAGGAGGGACAGGCTGAGCAGAGCGGCGCGCAACATCGCGTTCGGCTTTCCGTATCCGCTAGAAATCGACCTGGGCGGAGAGCACGTACGTCCGAGGCGCTCCGACCGCCAGGAAGCCGCGCGCGGCGGATGCCCAATACGTCCGGTCGAAGACGTTCTCGACACTGGCCCTGAGCACCACGGGCTTGCCCGCCGGGCCGGTGAAGGCATAGCGCAGGCCGAGATCGAAGCGCGTCCAGTCTGGAACCGACTGTGTGTTCGCCTGATCGTAGAACATCTTGCTCGTGTAGATCATCCGGCCGGTGACGGTGAGCCCGCGCACCCAAGGCAGATCGTATTCGCCATAGAGATTGATCGACGTGGTCGGGATGCCCGGCGCGGTCTTGCCGTTGAAGCGGCCGCCGGCCGTGTCGGCGAGCTCTGCGTCCATGAAGGTGACGCCACCGAGCAACCGCACGCCTTCGAACGGTTCGCCGAACACCGTGAACTCGGCGCCACGGTTGACCTGGAGGCCGCTCACCGAGAAGCGGTTCGTGGCCGGGTCGGTATAGGCGTTCGGCTGCCGGATCTCGAAGAGCGAGGCCGTGACGGCCACGGTGCCGAAATCGTATTTGACGCCGACCTCGGTCTGCTTGTTGACGACGGGCGCGAAAACCTCGCTGGAGTTGATCGCCGTCGCCGGTGCGCTCGGCCCTTCGGTCAGGCCTTCGATGTAGTTGGCGTAGATGGAGAGCTTGTCGGTCGGGCGCACGACCGCCGCGATCGCCGGGCTGAACCGCCCTTCCTTGTAGGTCGAGGCGAGCGTGCCCTGGGTGGGGACGGGGCGCGTGACATAGCTCTTCAGCGCGATGTCCTGATAGCGCCCGCCAACCGTCACCTGGATCCGGTCTCCGGCCACCGAGAGGGTGTCGGCTATCGCCACGCTGCGCAGCATCAGGCTGGTGAAAAGCGGCTGCCGGCTGGAGCGCGGGAAGCCGAAGGTATTGACGGAATCACGCGGCAGATGTGTCGGTGCGTAGATGTTGGTCTGGAAGGTCGGCAATGCCGGCGGGAAGAAGCCGCGCGAATAGTTCTCGTTGATCGACTGCGAGGCGGAGACGTTGAGCTGATGGTCGATGAAGCCGGTCTGGAATTTCGAGCGCACACCGATCTCGCCCGAATAGCCCTGCAGTTCCAGCGGCATGATGGCGAGGCTGTTGGTGGCGCGGCCATCCAGATTGGTGATCTGATAGGACGACGACAGGAAGTCCTCGCGATAGCGGCTGGCGCCGGCGGCAGCGTAGATCGTCGTGTCGGGCGTCAGGTCGAATTCAACCCGGCCGGCGGCCATGTTGTAGCGGCTGTCATTGTACTCGAGCGAGCTCGACGTGTTCCTGCGCCCGTTCGGAGCACGCGGGATGACGATGTTGGGCGCCGCTGCGTTGAACAGCGATGTCGGCGCCGTGACGTTCTGGGTGGAATGGGCAAGGTCCAGCGAGGCGCGGAAGCGATCGCCGCGATAGTCGAGGCCGAGCGAGAGGTTGCCGACCTCGATGGCGTTCTTGTCGAGCGGCGTGTCGCCCTTCCGGTAGGAGCCGTTGAAACGGACGCCCCATTCCCTGGATACGCCGAAGCGGCGGCCGATGTCGGCATGCGTCCACAGTTGCGCGTCGCTGAGATAGGTCGTCGTGACGCGCGTCAGCGGCTCGTCGAAGGCGCGCTTGGGGATGAGGTTGATCGTGCCGCCGATGCGGCTGACCCCGCCATTGAGAAGGGCGGTCGGGCCTTTCAGGATCTCGACGCGCTCGATGCCTTCGACGACGCTGCGGCGCGGGTTGGCGATATAGGCCAGGCCATCGAAGGCCGTGTCGAGATTGACCACCGAGAAGCCGCGGATGAAGAAGGAATCCCGTTCGCTGAACGGCGGGGCATCGTTGCGGACCGATGGGTCGTTCTGCACCACGTCGGCGAGCGACCTCGCCTGCTGGTCCTGGATCAGCTTCGCCGTGTAGCCCGTGACGTTGAATGGCGTCGTCAGGACCGAGCGGTTTCCAAGCAGGCCGATCCGGGTCCCGGTTCCGACCTGGCCGCCTGCATAGGGAACGGGAGGCTGGCCGATGGTTCCGGTCGGCGGCGGCAGACCGCGCGCGCCTTCGACCAGCACCTCGTCGAGCGGGATCGCGCCGGCCGGCGCCACACCGGTCGTCGCAGCGCTCCGAGCAGCCTCGACGGTGATCGAGCGCGCACCGGTGAAGCGATAGGTCAGGCTGGTGCCGGCAAGCAGGCGCTGCAGCGCGGCCTCGGGCGATTGCGCACCCGACACCGCGCCTGAGCGCTTGCCGGCCGCCAGCGAAGACGGGACGAAGATCTCGATCCTGGTCTGGCGCGAGAAGGCGATCAGCGCCGAGGAGAGCGCCTGAGCGGGGATGTCGATTGCGACGCTCGTCGCCGCAGAGGCCTGAGCCAACACCGGCTGCGTGGCGAAACAGCCGAGTGCCGTGCCCGCCAGCAGCGCAGCGATCATCGCCGGCCGGACCGCCTGTTGTCCGACCTTGTTCCTGCTCGTCATAGTCCGAAACCCCTGTCCGCGATCCCGCGGAGCGCCGTCCTGGCGCTCCCCCGTTGGGGAAGACGCTCGGGGGAGAAAAACTAATTAGGTGCTGGAGCGATTTTTCTTCACCAGGCGACGAGAGCGACGAAATAGTCCGTCGCGCGCAGCAGGCGCAGGTCGAGATTGTGGGCAATGGTTTCGAGCGCCGCATCGGGGCGCCTGGCGTCGAAGACGGCGGTGATCCGCCGCTTGCCGAGCTCGCCGCCGAGCAGCTGGATGGTGCCGCGGCGATAGCGTCGCAGTTCGGTCAGAACGGCATCCAGTGGCGCATCATGGAAGACGAGCTGGTCCTGTCGCCATGCCTGGACCGTATCGAGATCGGCCAGGCGCACGGCCGAGACGCCATTTCGATCATAGCTGACCTCCTGGCCGGCAACGACGCTGACGGCCGTGCTTTCGGCCGCCTTGACCGCAACCTTGCTCTCGGTGACGACGACCGAGACCGCTTCGTCCTGGCCGATCTTGACGTCGAAAGCGGTGCCGAGCACTGCGATCTCGCCTTGGCCAGCGCTGACGACGAAGGGCCGCGCGGGGTCGCGTGCCACCGTGAAGAAGGCCTCGCCAGCGACCAGTCTGGCGGCGCGCCGGGAGCCAGTGAAATCGACATCGATCGCGCTTGCCGGGCCCAGCTCGATCCGGGACCCGTCCGCCAGCGCGATCATGCGGCGCTCGCCGATGCCGGTGCGGTGGTCGGCCAATAATCCAGCCGGCGCCAGGCGCCAGACTGCGGTAACAGCCAGCAAAATCATCGCGGCGGCGGCGAGAGGCCGCCATCGCGGGCGGGGTCTGCCGCGCAGGGCGCTCTTCGCAACGATGCTCGACGTCGCCGCCAGCGTCGGCACGGCGACCTGATCCAACGTTCCCCAGATGGCTTCGAGCTCGCGCCATGCCTGTTCATGCGAGTGGCTGGCTCCCAGCCACACGGCAAAGGCGGCCCGGTCCGCTTCGGATGCCTCCTCGTCGCGCAGCAGGACGAACCAGGCGACGGCGTCGTCGTCGACGGTACTGGTGGGGCTCATATCCATCAGCGCGTCGGTCCGAGCCGCAATGCCGGTTTTCGCAGACGCATCGCGCGCAAATGCTCCATCTTTCAACCCGCTGGGCTGTCCTGTTCTTTAGACGATCTCGCAGGGAAAACTAATTAGCGCCCTGGCGATTTTTCTCGCGCATGTGGCGCCGCAGCAGGTTCATGGCGTTGGCGAGATGCACCATGACGGTGTTGCGGGAGATCCCGAGGCGCAGCGCGATCTCGGCATAGCTGAGCTCTTCGAACTTGTGCAGCAGCAGCACTTCGCGACAACGCGGCGGCAAGGCGGCGAGCGCCTGCTCGAGGTCCCGTACCTTGTCACGCTCGACCAGCCGGGCTTCGGTCGACGGGGCAGGGTCGGCAACCATCAGTGCATCCGGGGGCTCCGCTTCGAACAGGCGGTTCGTCCGCTGTTCGCGTCGCCAATGGTCGATCGCAATGCTGTCGGCCGCGCGGCTGAGATAGGCGCTGGCGTCGCGGATGTCGTTTTGGGGCGTCCTGAGCAGGCGCAGGAACAGCTCCTGCACCGCGTCGGCCGCCTGCTGGGCGCTGAGCCCGCGCCCGATCAGCCGCCGCCGCAGTCTGTCCTGCTCGGCTGCGTAAAGTGCGGCGACGCTGAGCGCACTGTCCGACATCGATCCTCACGTCGCGCCACGGCGGCGCCTGCGAGCGCTATGAGGCGCTTGAGGAAAGAAAGTCAATAAAAACAGTAGTTTATACGATCTCTAATGTATGTTGTTTGCTGCCGGCGGCTGTCTTGCGCGTTGCATCATGATCGCTGCGCCTGCAGTCGGCAGGGAGAGCGCCGAGTCTTGAGGTGGCAATCCGGAGTTGACCCAGAGCTGCTCATCTGCCGCTGCCGAGTGAGATTCAAGAGTTTGGTCATTTCCGCCACATCGGGCTTTGGTGAGATTCTAGAGGGCGAATGCTCGCGCGAGCTGCTCTCGACGCACCGTGGCAGACCATGCGAAACTTTCCGTAAGAGGCGCGGCTGGGGTGTCGCCTCGTGGACCCGGCTCACACGATGCATCGTCGTTCCTTTCTGATCGCCTTGGGAGCATCGGGACTCACGATCCCTGATCGGTGGGCTCTGGCGGCGGAGCCCGTGAGGCGGATCATGCTGATGGTCGGGGTGCCGTTCGACCATCCCCTCCTGCGCGCCCGAATGGTGGAGCTGAGGCGGCTTATGGCCGAGAGGGGGTGGGTCGAAGGCCGGAATCTGCTTATGACTTGGCGGTTCTCCGGGGTGAACGAGGATGATCTGGCGCGGGCTGCCGCTGATGTGGTCCGCGAAAAGCCCGAGGTCATCGTTGTCGGCTCCAGCGCCGAGACTGCGGCTGTCCTGGAACAAACCCGGCAGATCCCCGTGCTGTTCTCTACCGCGTCCGATCCCGTCGGCAGCGGTTTCGTCCGCTCGCTGGAGCGCCCTGACGGGAACGCAACGGGGTTCAGCAACAACGACCCGGCGATCTCGGAGAAATGGGTCGAGCTCTTGACCGAGATCGCACCCGCGACCCGCCGCATCGGCGTGGTCTTCAACCCCTACACGACGCCGGCTGCGGGCAAGAGCTATCTCGCGCGCCTGCAGACCAGCATTTCGGGTGCGGAGCTTGCTCTCGAAGCCGTCCACGTGACCGAGGCATCGCAAATCGCGCACGAGATCGCGGCGTTCGCCGCAAGGGGGAGCGGGGGCGGTCTGGTGTTCCTGCCGGACAGTTTCACCTTCCGCAATGCCGCGGCCTGCGCGACTGCCGCGGCGCAGCAACGATTGCCGGCGATCTATCCGTTCGACACCTTCACGCTGCAGGGCGGCTTGATCTCCTATAGCGGGGCGCGCGAGGAAACGGCCGAGTTGATCGCCTCCTATATCGATCTCATCCTGCGAGGGGCGAATGTCGCCGAGCTGCCGGTGCAGTTCTCGCGCAGCTTCGAGCTGGTCATCAATCGAACCGCTGCCGCAGCCCTGGGGCTCGACCTGCCGCCGTCCCTGCGAATCCGCGCGACCCGGATCGTGTCGTGACGCTGCATGCGGCTGCGGAACAGGACAGCGCATCGCGGCCGCGAGTTGGCCTCACCCGCAAGTATACGGTTTTCGTCGTCGTCGCGATCTGCTTGGCCCTCGGGCTCAATACGGCAATTGCAGCTCTCTTCGCCTTCTCGGATCAGCGGGCTTTGCTCGTACGTGTCCAGCAGGAGCAGGCCCGGGCGGCGGCGCAGAGAATCGGCGCCTTCGTCGCCGACATCATGAGCGATCTCGACTGGGCCTCCGAGAACGGCATTGGCAATGCTTCGCCCGAAGAGCGCCACCTCGATGGCTTGAGGCTGCTGCGGCAGGTTCCCGCCATCCTTGACCTGCGCCAGATCGACCAGGAGGGGCGCGAACAGCTCTTCCTCTCGCGTTTCGCACGCGACCGGGCTGGCAGCGATGCAGACTGGTCCGCCGACCACGGTTTCCAGGCCGCGCTTGCAAAGGGCAAGTTCTATGGCGAGGTCGAGTTCCGGCGCGGCTCGGAGCCGCATATGGTGCTGCTCCGGCGTTCGGCCTTCGCTCCGCACCGGGTTGCGCGGGCGACCGTCAATCTCGTCTTCATCCGCGATGTCGTGGCCCGGCTCAAGGTCGGCGAGGCCGGCCGCGCCTACATCGTTACGCGCTCCGGCCGGCTGATCGCCCATCCCGACCTGCGTTTCGTCCTCCGGAATACCAATCTCGCCGATCTGGTGGACGCACATGCGGCGGCTGGCGGCTCGGGCGCCGGACTTTCGATGACGGATGTCGAGGGTCGGCGCGTCCTCTCCGTCATGGCCGCCGTACCGGATCTCGATTGGAACGTGGTCGTCGACCTGCCAGAAAGAGAGGCCTTCGCGCCGATCCATGCCTCGATCTTGCGCTCGCTGTCGCTGCTGGCCGTCGCGCTTTTCGTCGCTGTACTGGTCGGCATCGCTCTCAGCCGCAAGCTCGTCGCTCCGATCAAGGCGCTCGGCGCTGGTGCCGCGCGGATCGGTCAGGGCGAATTGGACGAGCGGATCGACATCCGCACCGGCGACGAACTGCAGGAGCTCGGCGAACAGTTCAACCTGATGGCCGAACGCCTCGCGGAAAGCCGCGCCGTGCTCGAAGACAAGGTTACGGAGCGCACGGCCGCCCTGAAGAAGGCGCTCGAACTTGCCTCGGCCGGGCAGAAGGCGGCGGAAGAGGCGACGCGCGCCAAGTCCCGGTTCCTCGCCGTGGTCGGGCACGATATCCGGACGCCACTGTCCGGCGTGCTCGGGGTTCTGGAGCTGATCGATCGTGGGCGCCTGAGCCAGCGCGACCGCCGTCTCATCACCATGGCCGCGACCTCTGGCGAAGCGCTGGTCGATCTTGCCAATGCGACGCTCGACCTGTCCCGGCTGGAGGCCGGAACCGAAAATCTGGATCTGCGCGATTTCGAGCTTGGGGCCCTACTGACCGCGACCGAGGCGTTGATGCGTCCCCTGGCAGAGCAGAAGGGACTGGTCCTAAAGCTGCAGCCCCCGCCCGGGGGCCTGCGCCTGCACGGCGATTCCGGCAAGATTCACCGCGTCATCGTCAACCTTTTGCGCAATGCGATCAGCTTCACCGAGCAGGGCGAGGTCGAATTCGGTGCCGCTCTCCAGCCGGCATCGGCGTCGCAGCGCGCCAGGCTGAGACTGACGGTGCGCGACACTGGCATAGGCATCGATCCCGCCGTACAGGATCATATCTTCCGCGATTTCGTCCAGGTGGACCCGGAAACGGGGCGCCGCAACGGCGGGGCTGGTCTCGGATTGGCGATCTGCAGAAAGCTGGTCGAGTTGATGGGGGGCTCGATCTCCGTCGCCAGCGTAAGGGGGCAAGGCAGCACCTTTTCCGTCAGCTTGCCACTGGCTGCGGCCAAAGCCGCGGCTCGGCCCGGCGAGGCGTCTCCGGAGCAGCTGCAGCGGATTCTCGTCGTCGACGACGACCCCGTGACGCGCGAGGTCGCCCGGCTCATGGTCGGCAAGGCCGGTCACAAGGTGCAGGCTGTGGCCTCGGGAGAGGCGGCCGTGAAAATCCTGCGCAAGCGGACTTTCGATCTAATCCTGCTCGACATGCACATGGGCGGTGGCATGGACGGCATCGAAACCACGCGGGCGATCCGCGCTTTGCCCGCCATCGCGCAGCCTCGGATCGTGGCGCTGACGGCGGATGTCTCTCCGGAGACGATGCGGCGGATGCGTGCTGCGGGACTGGCGACCATCCTGTCCAAGCCGATCACCTCGGCGGCACTCCTGCAGATGATCGGCCGCAGGGGAGGCCGCAGCGGCCGAGGCCCGGTCGTGGCCCTGTCGTCGGATCAGCCCGTCGACGTCACCTTCTTCCGAACCCAGCGAGGGTTGATCGGCGAGGCACGGACGCGGCAACTCGTGGCGCTATTCGCGACCGTGTCCGCGGCCATTCTGAAGGGCATGGGGGAGGCCGCTGAACGCCTTGACCGTGTCGAGCTCGGCCGGTTGGCTCATCAGTTGGCGAGCTCGGCAGGCGCCGTCGGACTTGGACAAGTCTTCGCCCTCGCCACTGCACTCGAGCGCGAGACGACGGGCGCAAGCGTCGAGGCGTTGACGCTCGCGATCGACACACTCGACCGAGCCCGCACGGAAGCGCTCGACGCACTCGCCGGGTTGGAAGGGCAGGTGCTTGCCGAGGCGGCTGTGCCCTAGATGTCGCGCTCCACGGGAACACCGAGCTTGTAGCCGGTTCCGCTGACGGTCCTGATCATGCCCGCCTTGCCCGTATCCCCCAGCTTCTTGCGCAGGCGCGCGACCAATGCGTCGACGCTGCGTGCATCGACAGAGGTATCGCGGTTGCTGACGACCTCGATCAGGTAGTCGCGGGTCAGAGGGTGGCCTTCGCTTTCGACAAGAGCCGCGAGCAGGTCGAATTCGCCGCGGGTCAGACGGATCGGATCGCCGTTGATCGTCGCAAGCTCGCGGCGCCGCAGGTCCATGTTGAAGGGGCCGAAGGTGACCGTGATGTTGCGGCGCGCCATGTCGCGCTCGATCTTGCGCCGGCGCAGCAGCGAACGGGCGCGGGCGAGCAGGTCGCGCAGATCGACGGGCTTGCCGACATAGTGGTCGCCGGCGAGCTCCAGCCCGACGATCCGGTCGATATCTGCATCGCGATGCGTCACGAAGATGATGCCGGCGTCGGACACTGCTTGAAGCTCCCTGGCGAGCTCGAATCCGTCCCCGTCCGGCAAGACGACGTCGATGAAGATCAGATCCGGCTTGAAGCGCCGGACCGTCTGCCTGGCCTGGGCCATGGTTTCCGTCTCCTCGACCAGAAACCCCTGATCGACGAAATATCCCGAAATGACCGTGCGGGTGACAGGATCGTCCTCGACGATGACGAGCCGCTCACGAGATGTCGCATCCATCAGCTCTGATGTCCCGATCAGCCGGCGCATGTCCTTGGTGGCTCTTGCGACGCGGGTGACGGACGATTCTACAGAGATCGGGCCACTGCAAGCGGCGGACGATAAAATTGTAGACGACTGTTCATCGGTATCGGTGGCCAAGGGCGCTCGCAGGTGCGCAGACACATCGCGATCTGACGTAGGCCGAGCGACTGAACGGCGCCCTGGCCTCGGGCCCCAAGTCAGCGCGAAAGTAGGTCTGGCTCGAATCCTGCTTCCCGTCCTGGAGCAATGCGCATTCACAGAGCATGACGTCAGACATCAAGATCTTGGTTGTCGATGCGAACCCGATCCGGGCCGCCATCATCGAAGAGGGCCTGCGGGAGGCCGGCTTCGGCGCCATCATCCGGGTCAGCGAGACGAAGGGGCTGGTCGCGGCGATCGGGCAGCATGATCCCGACGTGGTGGTCATCGACCTGGAGAACCCCAGCCGGGACGCGCTCGCCGACATGTTCCAGGTCAGTCGCCATGTCAGGCGGCCGATCACCATGTTCGTCGATCAGTCGGACGCCGGCCAGATCGAGGCCGCGGTCGAGGCGGGGGTCTCCGCCTATATCGTCGACGGCCTGCGGAAGGAGCGGATGAAGCCGATCCTGCAGACCTGCATCAGCCGCTTCAACGCCTTCAGCAAGCTGCGCGAGGAACTCGACGAGGCCCGCTCGCAGCTCGACGAGCGTAAGCTCGTCGATCGCGCCAAGGGCATCGTCATGCGCCTGAAGGGGCTGGGCGAGGACGAGGCCTACGCCCTGATGCGCCGCACCGCGATGAACGAGAAGCGCAAGCTCGCCGACATCGCCCGTTCCATCATCACAGCCGCCGAGGTGCTGAAATGACCTTGCACCTGCGGATCGGGTTCCTGCCGCTGGTCGATGCGGCCCTGCTGGTCGCCGCCGCCGATACCGGAATCGCCGAGGCACATGGGCTCGCGCTCGAGCTCGTGCGCGACGTCTCCTGGTCGAACCTGCGCGACCGCCTGCATGTGCGCCTGCTCGATGCCGCGCATATGCTGGCGCCGGCGGCGATCGCTTCGACGCTCGGCATCGGCGGCGTCACCGCGCCGATGGCGGCTCCGATCCTGCTGAACCTGAACGGCAACGCACTCACCGTCTCGGCGCGCCGGTTCGAAGAGATGGCGCGCGTCGCGACAGGTGATCTGGCGGACCCGCTGGTCTCGGCCAAGGCGCTCGCGACGCTTATCTCCGCCCGCAAAGCCTCCGGTCTGCCGCCGCTCGCTTTCGCCGCGGTCTTCGGTTTCTCCTGCCATACCTATCTGCTGCACGACTGGATGGCGCTCGCCGGCATCGGGCTCGGCGAGGATGTCCGGCTCGAGATCGTGCCGCCGGTCCGCACGGTCGAGGCGCTCGCCAGCGGCGAGGTCGACGGCTTCTGCGCCGGCGCGCCTTGGAACACCCTGGCAGTGGAGTCCGGCGTCGGGGCGATCCTGCATTGCGGCGTCGATCTCATGCCGGACCTGCCGGAAAAAGTGCTGGCCTGGCGCGCCGATGACGTCGATCGGCGAAGCGAGGCGGTCTCGCGCCTGAACGCGGCGTTGATTGAAGCGAGCCGCTGGGTCTCGAACGAAGCGAATTGGCCTAGCCTCGCCAGCTTGCTCGCGGCCTCCGATCGCCTCGCGGCGCCCGCCGCCTTGATCGAAGCGATCCTGCGTGGCGATATCGTCCAGGGCGGCGGGCGACCGCTTCGACAGGTGCCGTCCTATATCCGCTTCGACACCGTTGCGATCCGTCCCGATCCAGCTCATGCCGACCGCGTGCTCGCCGCAATGGCGCGGGCCGGGCAGGTCGTGGTCACGCCCGAATTGACCGAGCGGGCGCGGGCAGTGTTCAGGCCGCTCGTCACCGAGCTGGCGTAGGGATGAAATTCTAGGCACGCCTAAAAATTACGCAGATGCGATAGAATTGTGCGTCGCACAAAAGTGAGCGATGGGCGCCGGCCGCTGCAGTCTGCCAAGGTAAATTGAAATAATTCAAATGCTTGCTACCAAATCCTGAGTTGGCACGGTCCTTGTAACAGTCACTTCGACCGCGGCCAAAGCTGCCCGCGAGCAAGTTCGAAATCGGAACGCACAGCAACGCCGCTGTCGAAGGGAGCCCGGCAGGGCGCTTTCGCGCGGCGTTTTCGTTTTCGCGGACACCAAACCGTTCACGAGGGAAAGCGATCGATGACCAAGACCGTCAAGACCACGGTAGCCGTTCTTCAGGCCGGGCCGAGCCGTCGCGACTTCCTGAACCTGACCGGGGCGGCCGCGGTCGCCGCCGCTGCCAAGCTGAGCTTTCCGAGCGGCGCCTTCGCGCAGGCCGCTGGCCCAGAGGTCAAGGGCACGCGCCTCGGCTACATCGCACTGACCGATGCGGCGCCGCTGGTCATCGCCAAGGAGAAGGGCCTCTTCGCCAAATACGGCCTGCCCGACATGGACATCGCCAAGCAGGCCTCCTGGGGCGCGACGCGCGACAACATGGCGCTCGGCTTCAAGAGCAACGGCATCGATGGCGGCCACATCCTGCGGCCCAAGACGCATCTCTACTCCACCGGCAAGGTCATGCAGAACGGCCAGCCGCTGCCGATGTACACGCTGCTCAACCTCAATGAGGACAGCCAGGCGATCTCGGTCGCCAATGAATACAAGGACCTCAACGTCCAGAAGGATGCCTCCGCCCTGAAGGCGGCTTTCGAGCGCAAGAAGGCGGCCGGCAAGGAACTGACCGCCGCGATGACCTTCCCGGGCGGCACCCACGATCTCTGGATCCGCTACTGGCTCGCCGCCGGCGGCATCGACCCTGACAACGAGATCAAGCTGATCACCGTTCCGCCTCCGCAGATGGTGGCGAACATGAAGGTCGGCACCATGGACTGCTTCTGCGTCGGCGATCCCTGGCACGAACAGCTCGTCAACCAGAACATCGGCTACACGGCGGTGACCACCGGCGAGCTCTGGTTCAAGCACCCCGAGAAAATCCTCGGCATGCGTGCCGATTTCGTCGACGCCAATCCCAAGGCGACGCAGGCGATCCTGATGGCGGTGATGGAAGCTCAGCAATGGGCCGACAAGATGGAGAACAAGCAGGAACTCGCCGAGCTTGTCGGCAAGCGGCAATGGTTCAACGTGCCTGTTGCCGACATTCTTGGCCGGCTCAAGGGCGACATCAATTACGGCAATGGCCGGGTTGCCAAGGGCACGAACCTCCAAATGAAGTTCTGGGGCGAGGGTGGGTCGACCTCCTATCCCTGGAAGAGCCTCGACACCTGGTTCGTCACCGAGAACATCCGCTGGGGCAAGTTCGACACCAACACCGACATCAAGGCGCTGGTCGACAAGACCAACCGCTCGGATCTCTGGTCGGAAGCCGCCAAGACGCTCGGCGTGGCTGGGGCGCCGACCGGTGACTCGCGCGGCGTCGAGACCTTCTTCGATGGCGTGAAGTTCGATCCGGCGGCGCCGCTCGACTATCTCAAGGCGCTCAAGATCAAGCGGGTGGCCTGACGTTATGGCCGAGCCGCTGATCATCGTCGGCAAGGGCATGGCGGCGACCAGGCTGGTCGACGAGCTCAGCCAGCGTGCGCTCGGCCGCTATTCGATCGCAGTGATCGGGGCCGAGCCGCGGCTCGCCTACAACCGGGTGCTGCTCTCGCCGCTGCTCGCCGGCGAGATCGGCGAGCCCGAGATCGAGCTCAAGCCCGCTGCCTGGTGGCAGGCGCGCGGCGTCTCGATGCTCTATGGCAAGCCGGTCGCCAGCATCGACCGGGCGGCGAAGACGGTGACCCTGGCCGATGGCTTGGCCCTGCCATACGGCAAGCTGGTCCTCGCTACTGGCTCAAAGCCGCTGATGCCGCCGGTGCCGGGCTTCGAGTTGCCCGGCGTCGCCACCTTCCGCGATGTCGCCGATGTCGCGCACTTCCGCACCGTCGCCGCGACCGGCGCGCGCGTCGTGGTGATCGGCGGCGGTCTGCTCGGGCTGGAGGCAGCTTACGGGCTGGCCAGGATCGGCGCCAAGGTCACTGTTCTGCATCTGGCCGACCGGTTGATGGAGCGCCAGCTCGACCGCGAAGGTGCCGGCCTGCTCGCAGGCGAGATCACGGCGCGCGGCATCGACATCCGGCTGAACTGCACGGCCGAGCGCTTCGTCGGCGAGGGGCGCGTCGAGGCGGTGGAGTTGACCGATGGCAGCGCGATCCCTGCCGATCTTGTCGTCGTCGCCATCGGCGTGCGCCCGCGTGTCGATCTCGCGGTTGCCGCCGGGCTCGACGTCAATCGCGGCGTCGATGTCGACGACGGCCTTGCCAGCAGCGATCCTTCGATCTTCGCCATCGGTGAATGCGCCGAGCATCGTGGCCTGGTCTACGGCCTGGTCGAGCCGGCCTATGAGCAGGCCCGGGTGCTGGCGATGCGGCTTGCCGGCGGGACGATGCGCTATACCGGCTCGTTGCTGGCGACCAATCTCAAGGTCAGCGGCGTCAGCGTCTTCTCCGCCGGTTCTGTCGAACCGGGGGAAGACGACGAGGTCTTGCTGCTGCGCGACCCAGCGATGGGGGTCTATCGCAAATTCGTGCTGCGCGAGGGGCGGCTCGTCGGCTGCGTCCTCGTCGGCGATACCACCGGCGCGCTCTTCTACCTCGGCTTGATCCGCTCGCAGCAGGACATCTCGCCGATCCGCGCCGATCTGCCCTTCGGCGAAGCCTATTGCACTCCAAGGGCGGCCTGAGCATGCGCCACGACGCCCCGCTAGCCGCAGTCGCAGCGACCCGCACGACCTGCCCCTATTGCGGGGTCGGCTGCGGCGTGCTGGCGACGCCGGACGGCAAGGGCGGCGCGACGATCGCCGGTGATCCGGATCATCCGGCCAATCGCGGCCGGCTCTGCTCCAAGGGCTCGGCGCTCGGCGAAACGCTCGGTCTCGGCACCCGCGTTCTTCACCCCCTGAAGCGCAGTGCCCGCGGCGCCTATACCCAGATCTCCTGGGACGAGGCGCTCGATGCTGTTGCGGCCGGATTTTGGCGCGTCATCGACCGGCACGGTCCGGAGGCGGTCGCCTTCTACCTCTCAGGCCAGCTCCTGACCGAGGACTATTACGTCGCCAACAAGCTGATGAAGGGCTTCATCGGCTCGCCCCATGTCGACACCAATTCCCGGCTCTGCATGGCCTCGACCGTCGCCGGCCATCGCCGCGTGCTCGGTTCCGACACCGTGCCGGGCAATTACGAGGATCTCGACAGCGCCGACCTGATCGTGCTGGTCGGCTCCAACGCCGCCTGGTGCCACCCGGTCCTGTTCCGCCGCATCCAGCAGAACCGATCCGACCGCAGCGCCAGGGTCGTGGTGATCGACCCGCGCATCACGGCGACAGCCGAGGATGCCGATCTCGTCCTGCCGCTGAAGCCGGGCTCCGACAGCGTGCTCTTCGCCGGGCTGCTGGTGCATC
This sequence comes from Bosea sp. Tri-49, assembly GCF_003952665.1. NCBI lineage: Bacteria > Pseudomonadati > Pseudomonadota > Alphaproteobacteria > Hyphomicrobiales > Alloboseaceae > Allobosea > Allobosea sp. Tri-49. Next base: position 1,773,059 of record NZ_CP017946.1, on the reverse strand, counting down.
TCGCCGATGCCGGCCTCATCGATCGCGCCTATGTCGAGCGCCACGTCGCTGGCTTCGACGCGGCGCTCGCCAATGCCCGTGAGATCGCTCCCGATCTGGCGGCAGTCGCTGCGCTGACTGGCCTGCCCGAGTCGGACATATCCAGCTTCTATGCGCTCTGGGCCGGCACCCCCGCCGTCGTCACCGCCTGGAGCCAGGGCGTCAACCAGTCGGCGCAGGGCACCGACAAGGTGGCCGCGATCCTGCACTGCCATCTCGCTACCGGCCGGATCGGCCAGCCGGGCAGTGGCCCGTTCTCGCTGACCGGCCAGCCCAATGCCATGGGCGGGCGCGAGGTCGGCGGCCTCGCCAACATGCTCGCCGCCCATATGGGCTATTCGCCGGCCGAGGTCGATCGCGTCCGCCGCTTCTGGGGCGCTCCCCGCATGGCGCAAGCTGAAGGCCTCAAGGCGGTCGCCATGATGGATGCCGTCGCCGATGGCCGCATCAAGGCGATGTGGGTGATGGCGACCAACCCCGCCGTCTCGCTGCCGCGCGCCGACGCGGTTCAGGCGGCGCTGCGCGGACTCGACCTCTTTGTCGTCTCCGAGAACGTCCTTTCCAACGATACGCTCGCCGCTGGGCCGGATTTCATCCTGCCGGCCGCCGCCTGGGGCGAGAAGGACGGCACCGTCACCAATTCGGAGCGTCGCATCTCGCGCCAGCGCGCTTTTCTGCCACTGCCCGGAGAGGTCAGGCCGGACTGGTGGATCGTCTGCGAGGTCGCCAAGCGCCTCGGCTTCAGCGAGGCCTTCGCCTATGCCGGACCGCACCAGATCTATGCCGAGCACGCCGCGATCTCGGCCTTCGAGAACGAGGGCAGCCGCGACTTCGACATCGGCGCCCATGCCGATCTGACGCGCCACGCCTATGACGGGCTCGCCCCGGTGCAGTGGCCAGTTCCCGTCGGCAAGCCGGAGGGCACGGCCCGGCTCTTCGCCGAGGGTGGCTTCTTCACCGCCGATCGCAAGGCGAAGATGCAGCCGCTCGCCACGCCCACGCTTGCCGCCGCGACCAGCGAAGCCTTCCCCTTGCTACTCAACACCGGCCGCGTCCGCGACCACTGGCATACGATGACGCGCACCGGCCTGAGCGCCCGGCTCTCGGCCCATATCGCGGAGCCGACTGTCTTGTTGCATCCCGAGGATGCGGCCCGTTACAGCCTGGCCGACAAGGGCTTCGCCCGCATTGCGACTGCCCATGGTGCTGTCGTGCTCAAGGTCGCGCTCGATCCCGGCGCCCAACCGGGCTCGCTCTTCGCGCCGATTCACTGGTCAGCCGAGAACGCCTCCGACGCCCGCATCGGTGCCGCCGTCCAGCCGTTTGTCGATCCGTTTTCCGGCCAGCCCGAGATGAAGGCGACGCCGGCTGCGATTGCACCGGTCTCGTTCCGCTCGCGCGGCTTCCTGCTCGGCGGCGACGGCTTCGTTCTGCCGGAAGGAAGCTGGTGGACGCGCGTCGCCGTCGAAAGTGGGCAGGGGCGGCTCTTCGCGACGCAGGTCGATGCCGCCGAAATCATGCAGCTCGCCCGCGAGGCCTTTGGTCCCGAGGGGCTGCTCGAAATGGTCGATGCCGAGCGCGGGCTCTATCGCTGCGCCCTGATCCGCGATGGCCGGCTCGCCGCGGCCCTCTTCCTCGGACCGGATCATGACGCCCCGGTCTGGGATGCGGTGAAGCTAGCCTTTGCCGGCGGTGAGGTCGATCCGCGCCAGCGCCTCGCGCTCCTCTCCGGCCGCAGCCTCGATGGCGCCGCCGATCAAGGCCCAACGGTCTGCGCCTGCTTCGGCGTCGGGCTGAATGCGATCCGCGCCGTTTTCGCCGAGGGCGCAGCCATCACGGTCGAGGATATCGGCCGCAAGCTGAAGGCCGGCACGAATTGCGGTTCGTGCCTCCCCGAAATCCGCCGCATCGGCGCGCAGCAACGCGTTGAGGTTCCGGCATGAACGCACCGATCGATCACAGGAGTGACGCAATGGGTCAGGCTGCCTTGAAATCGGCGAGCACGGGGGCAGAGGTCATTGTCTTGCCGGCAAGCGGCGCCGAAGTGGTGGCGCTGCCGCACGCGACCGGAAAGCCGCTGCGCGAGAGATTTGCGCCGCTGGCAAAGTCGGTGCTCGTCAATCTGGTGCCGCCGCTGATCACGGTCGCGCTGATCTTGCTGTTCTGGCAGATCGCCGCCTCCGGACCGCAATCCTCGCTGCCGCCGCCAACGAAAATCTGGACCGAAGCAAAGGACCTGATCACCGAGCCATTCTTCTGGGCCGGCTCGCAGGATATCGGGCTCGGCTGGCGCATCCTGGTTTCGCTCCAGCGCGTCGCCATCGGCTTCGGCCTCGCTGCGATCGTCGGCATCCTGCTGGGGGCGCTCGTCGGCCAATCGGTCTGGGCGATGCGGGGCTTGGACCCGGTCTTCCAGGTGCTGCGCACCGTGCCGCCGCTGGCCTGGCTGCCGCTCTCGCTCGCCGCCTTTCGCGACAGCCAGCCCTCGGCGATCTTCGTGATCTTCATCACCGCGATCTGGCCGGTGATCATCAACACCGCGGTCGGCATCCGCAACATCCCGCAGGACTACCGCAATGTCGCGCAGGTGCTGCGGCTGAACCAGGTTGAGTTCTTCTTCAAGGTGATGGTGCCCTCGGCGGCGCCCTACATCTTCACCGGCCTTCGGATCGGCGTCGGCCTGTCCTGGCTCGCCATCGTTGCGGCCGAGATGCTCACCGGCGGCGTCGGCATCGGCTTCTTCATCTGGGACGCGTGGAACTCCTCGCGTCTCTCCGACATCATCGTGGCGCTCGTCTATATCGGCGTGGTCGGCTTCGTGCTCGACCGGCTGGTCGCCTTCGTCGGCACGATCGTCACCCGCGGCACGGTCGTGAACTGAGGAGCCGGACCATGAGCACTCCCTATCTCAAGATCGACCATGTCGAGAAGACCTTCCAGCGTGGCGCGGCTTCGACCAACGTGCTGAAGGACATCAACCTCGTCATCGACAAGGGCGAGTACGTCTCCGTCATCGGCCATTCCGGCTGCGGCAAGTCGACCTTGCTCAACATCGTCGCCGGACTGACGCCGGTGAGTGCGGGCGCGGTCCTGCTCGAGGGCAAGGAGGTGAACTCACCCGGGCCGGAGCGGGCAGTGGTGTTCCAGAACCACTCGCTGCTGCCCTGGCTGACTGTCTACGACAATGTCGCGCTCGCCGTGAACAAGGTCTTTCGCGGCGTCAAGTCCAAGGCCGAGCGGCATGACTGGATCATGCACAATCTCGACCTTGTCCAGATGGCTCATGCCAGGGACAAGCGCCCGGCCGAGATCTCCGGCGGCATGAAGCAGCGCGTCGGCATCGCCCGCGGCCTCTCGATGGAGCCGAAGATCCTGCTGCTCGACGAGCCCTTCGGCGCGCTCGACGCCCTGACCCGCGCCCATCTGCAGGATTCGATCATGCAGATCCATGCCGCGCTCGGAAACACGATGATCATGATCACCCATGACGTCGACGAGGCCGTGTTGCTATCGGACCGGATCGTGATGATGACCAACGGCCCTTCCGCCCGCATCGGCGAGGTGCTGGACGTGCGTCTCGAGCGCCCGCGCAAGCGCCTAGATCTGGTCTCCGACCGCACCTACATCGCCGCGCGCGAGGCGGTGCTGAAATTCCTCTACGAGCGCCACCGCTTCGTTGAGGCGGCGTGACAGCAACGCCCATGAGCAACGACTTCTCTCCTGATCAGAAGCGCTACCTTGAAGGCTTCATGAGCGGCATGCAGTCGGCTCGCGCTGCGCGTGGCCTCGGGCCGCTCGGCGGCGCGGGCGGGCAGGGCAGTGCTGCACCGTCCGGCCCCGACAAGGAGCATGCCGAGGCGCAGGCCAAGACAGTCGCCGGGGGCGGCAAGCTCGTCGACCAGGAGAAGTGGAAGGCGGCCGAGCACCCCTTCGACGCCTATGCCCGCTTCAAGGATCAGGCCTCGTCGGGGACTTATCCGAAGCCCGAGGACAATTTTCGCTGGCGCTATCACGGCCTGTTCTATGTCGCCCCGGCGCAGGACAGTTACATGTGCCGCCTGCGCATCCCGAACGGCATCCTCAAAGCCTGGCAGTTCGAGGGCGTCGCCGATCTCGCCGAGCGACTTTGCGGTCCCTACAGCCACGTCACCACCCGCGCCAACCTGCAGGTCCGCGAAATCAGCGCCGAGAACGCGCCGCTGCTGCTGGAAGGCCTCGCCGATCTCGGCCTCACCGCCAAGGGCTCCGGCGCCGACAACATCCGCAATGTCACGGGATCGGCCACCGCCGGCATCGACCCGCTTGAACTGCTCGATACGCGGCCGCATGCCCGCGCTTGGCACCATCACATCCTCAATGACCGCTCGCTCTACGGCCTGCCGCGCAAATTCAATGTCGCCTTCGATGGTGCCGGCTCGATCGCGACGCTGGAGGACACCAACGATATCGGTTTCCAGGCGATCGAGATCGGCGAGGGCGCTTCCTTCGAGGGCGCTGCCGTCGAGCCCGGCATCTGGTATCGGCTGGCGCTCGGCGGCATCACCGGCCATCACGACCTCGCCCGCGACACCGGCATCGTCGTCGCGCCGAGCGACACCGTTGCCGTCGCCGATGCGATCGTGCGCGTCTTCGTCGCCAATGGCGACCGCACCAACCGCGCGAAGGCGCGGCTGAAATACGTGCTCGATGCCTGGGGTTTCGACAAGTTCCTTGCCGCCGTCGAGGAGAGGCTCGGCCGCCGGCTGATCCGCGTCGATGGTGCCTTCGTGAGGCCGCGCCCGGTCTATGACCGGCTCGCCCATATCGGCGTGCACGCCCAGCTCCAGCCCGGGCTGAACTGGGTCGGCGTGGCGTTGCCGGTCGGCAAGCTCACCGCTCAGCAGATGCGGACGATCGCAGCCATTTCACAACAGTGCGGCGATGGCGATATCCGCCTGACCGTCTGGCAGAACCTGCTGATCTCCGGCGTGCCCGATGCCAAGGTCGACGACGTCATCGCCAATCTGAAGGCCTGCGGCCTCTCGGCCGAGACCTCGATATTGCGCGCCGGCCTGATCGCCTGCACCGGCGCGACCGGCTGCAAGTTCGCCGCCGCCCACACCAAGGAAGATGCGCTCGCCATTGCCGCCCATTGCGAGCCGCGCATCGTACTGGACCAGCCGGTCAACATCCACCTGACCGGCTGCCACCATTCCTGCGCCCAGCACTATATCGGCGATCTCGGCCTGATCGGCGCCAAGGTGCCGGTGAACGAGGAGGGCGACACCGTGCCGGGCTACGACCTCCTGGTCGGCGGCGGCTACGGCGTCGATGGCGGCATGGCCCGGCCCTTCCGCGAGAAGGTCAAGGCTGAGGACGCGCCGGCCCTGGTCGAGGCAATCCTGCGCACCTGGCAGGTCCATCGCGACGCGCCCGATGAAAGCTTCGTCGCCTTCGCCCGCCGCCATGAGATCGCAGCGCTTCAGGCGCTGGTTGCGCAGACGGGAGAGGCGGCATGACCGTCCAGGCGCCGAATCCGCTCGTCCAGGTCCTGCCCGAGACGGCGCCCTTCAGCGAGGAGCAGCGCTCCTGGCTCAACGGCTTCTTCGCCGGCCTGCTCTCGCTCGACAATGCCGGCGTCACCGCGCTGTCGCCGGCCGAGAATGCCGCGGTGATGGGCGAGGCCGATGACGGCGCGCCCTGGCACGATCCGGCGATGGCGATCACTGAGCGGATGCAGCTCGCCGAGGGTAAGCCGCTGCCGCGAAAACTCTTCGCCGCCATGGCGCAGCAGGATTGCGGCCAGTGCGGCTATGTCTGCGAGACCTATTCGGCCGCGATCGCGGACGGCAAGGAAGGCCGGCTCAATCTCTGCGCGCCCGGCGGCAAGGAGACGCTGCGCCAGCTCAAGGCGTTGATGGAAGAAGGTGGCGCGCCGGCCGCCGCACCCACCGAGATCGCGCCCAGCGCGCCTGCCGGTCCGATTGGGCGCAGCCGAGAGAACCCAGCGCTCGCCACTTTCCTGTCGCGGCGCAAGCTCAATGGCGAAGGCTCCGAGAAGGAGACCTGGCATGTCGAGTTCGACCTCTCCGAGAGCGGTCTCGACTACATCGTCGGCGACGCCTTCGGCATCGTTGCGCAGAACGATCTGCGGCTGGTCGATGCCGTCATCGCCCTGCTCGGCGCGCGGCCCGATGCCGACGTCGGCGGCAAGAGCCTGCGCGAAAAGCTGCTCGCCGATTGCGGGCTCGGGCCGGCGCCGGATGCGCTGTTCCAGCTGATCTCCTATGTCACTGGCGGCGAGACCCGCCAGAAGGCAAAGCGGCTCGCGGCCGGCGAGGATCCGGACGGTGACCTCAACCGGCTCGATGTGCTTGGCACGCTGCACAAATTCTCCGGCGCGCGGCTCTCGCCGGAAGCCTTCGTCGAGGCGCTCGACCCGCTGCAGCCGCGCCTCTATTCGATCTCATCCTCGTTCAACGCCACGCCCGGCCGCATCTCTCTCACTGTCGACACGGTGCGCTACAAGATCGGCTCGCGTCCGCGCTGGGGCGTCGCCTCGACTTATCTGGGCGAGCGCGTCCAGCCCGGCGACAAGGTCCCCGTCTATGTCCAGCGCGCCCATGGCTTCGGCCTGCCGGAGAATCCGGAGACGCCGGTGATCATGTGCGGTCCCGGCACCGGCGTTGCGCCGTTCCGCGCCTTCCTGCACGACCGCAAGGCGACTGGTGCCAAGGGGAAGAACTGGCTGTTCTTCGGCCACCAACGCCGCGCCTCGGATTTCTTCTACGAGGACGAGCTCAACGCGCTGAAACAGGAAGGTCTGCTCACTGGCCTCACCCTCGCCTGGTCGCGCGACGGCAAGGACAAGATCTACGTCCAGGACCGGATGCGCGAGCGCGGCGCCGAACTCTTCGCCTGGCTCGAACAAGGTGCACACTTCTATGTCTGCGGTGACGCCAAGCGCATGGCCAAGGATGTCGAGCGCGCCATGGTCGACGTCGTCGCCGAGCACGGCAGGCGTTCGGTCGATGATGCCGTGGCCTATGTCGCGGCGCTGAAGAAGGCCGGCCGCTATCAGGCCGACGTCTATTGAGAGCCGCTATGCGGCCGTCACCGCGGGCCTGTTCGCCTGGCGCAGGGCGGCCCGCTTGCCCGGCGCCGATGCAGCCCTAGACTAGGTGCATGGCACATTCCCTCAAGGCCGGCGCGGCGCCGGCATTCTCCGCCGGCCTGAACCAGCCGAACCTCGATTCCGACGCGGTTTGGGAGGCGCGGCGCGATCTCGCCGCCTGCTTCCGCATGGCGGCGCGCTACGGTTTCGAGGAGGGCATCTGTAACCATTTCTCGGCGCTGGTGCCGGGCTATGACGACCTCTTCATCGTCAATCCCTATGGCTGGGCTTTTCGCGAGCTCACCGCCTCGAAGCTGCTGATCTGCGACTTCCACGGCAATGTCGTCGCTGGCGAGGGCCAGCCCGAAGCGACCGCCTTCTATATCCACGCCCGCGTTCACAAGAACCTGCCGCGCGCCCGCGTCGCCTTCCACACTCACATGCCCTATGCGACCGCGCTCTCGATGACCGAGGGCGACCCCTTGATTTTCGCCGGTCAGACGGCGCTGAAGTTCTATGGCCGGACGGCGTTCGACCGCGACTATAACGGCCTCGCCCTCGACGAGCGCGAGGGCGATCGCATCGCCGGCGCGGTCGGCGAGGCAGACATCGTCTTCATGAAGCATCATGGCGTGATGGTGCTCGGCCCGAACATCGCCGAGGCCTGGGATGATCTCTATTATCTCGAACGCGCCTGCGAGGTGCAGACACTGGCACTTTCGACCGGCCGCCAGGTGCTGCCGGTGAAGCCGGAGATCGCCGAGGCGGCCTACCGCCAGATGCGCGAGGGCGACCCGGAATCGGCGCGGCTGCACCTGGCTTCGATCCGCCGCCAGCTCGACGCCGAGGAGCCGGTCTATCGCGATTGAGGCCTAGGCGCCGAGGTCCCGCAGCAACCCATCCAGCCGTTCGACACCGGCGATGATCTGCGCCTCGTCGAGTGCGGCATAGCCCATGACGAGGCCGGCGCGGCGGTCGGGATTGTCCGGCTGGTCATAGAGCCCGCTGACGCCGTAGAGGCCGAGCGAAGCGGCCGCGGCCCGCTCCGTCAGTTCCGCCTCGCGCGATTGCGGCAGCCCATTGATCCAGGCGAGGACATGCAGCCCGGCATCGGTGCCGGCGATGGTGACGCGCTCGCCCAGCCGCTCGCGCAGTGCCTTCAGCAGGGCGGTGCGTCGCTCGCCATTGCGGCGCCGGACGCGGCGCACATGCCGCTCATAGGCGCCGCTCGCGATCAACTCGGCCAAGGCGGCCTGTTCGAGCTCGGGCGTGTGCCGGTCGACCATGCGTTTCGCCCGTGCGAAGACCTCGCGCAGCGCCGGTGGCAGGACGAGATAGCCGAGCCGCAAGGTCGGCGAGAGCGTCTTCGAGACGGTGCCGAGATAGATCACGCTGCCAACCTGATCGAGCGAGCGCAGCGGCGGCACCGGGCCGACGCCATGACGGTACTCGGCGTCGTAATCGTCCTCGATGACGAAGGCGCCATGGCGCGTTGCCCAAGCGAGCAGTTCCTGCCGGCGCGGCGCCGACAGGATGCTGCCGAGCGGCAATTGGTGCGAGGGCGTGACGAAGACGAACCGCGCCGGCTGAAGGTCGGCGGTGTGCATGCCCTCGCGATCTACCGGCTGCGGCGAAAGCTCCGCGCCAGCTGTCAGGAAGGCCTGGCGAGCCAGATTATAGCCGGGGTCCTCGATCACGACGCGGTCGCCGGGATCGAGCAGCAACCTTGTGCAGAGGTCGAAACCCTGCTGCGAGCCGTTGACGACGAGGATGTCGTCTGCCTCGCACCGCAGCCCGCGAGCGCGCCAGAGATAGCCCTGCAGCGCCACTCGCAATTCCGGCAGGCCGCGCGGATCGCCATAGCGCAGGCGCGCCGGCCGCCTTGTAACGGCGTTCGCCAGCGCCCGCCGCCAGGCCAGCGTCGGGAAGTCGCTACCGGCAAGCTCGCCATAGCGGAAGTCCAGCGCGAAGGGCTGTGGATTCCACGGTATGGGCGCGGCGGATGCCAGCCGTGTTCCATAGGCGGAGAGCTCGGTCGTGCGAGGCGAAGGAGCGTCTCTGGCTGCCGGCTCCGGCTGCACCAGTCCGGCTGCGACCCGAGCCCGCGCGCCGGGCCGGGTTTCGAGATAGCCTTCGGCGGACAATTGCTCGAAAGCCGCCGTCACGGTGGTGCGAGACAGGCCCCATTCAGCCGCGAGCGCGCGCGTCGATGGCAGGCGTGAGCCGGGCGCATGGACACCGGCCGCGATCTCGCGCTTGATCGCTGCGATGACCCGGCGTTGGGCGCCACTCTCGCTTTCGACTGGTCCAGTCAGAATGCTTGAAACTGGTCGTTTCATGCAGGCCAGATTAGCCGCATGACGACGGCGCCCGCAAGGAGACGCTACGATGTACACGCCGCCGGCCTTCCGCGTCGACGACCGCGCCGAGATCCACGCGATGATGCGCGCCTGCCGGCTCGCCACCCTCGTCACGGCCACGGCCGAGGGTCTGCTCGCGACGCCGCTGCCGCTAATCCTGGCGGAGGAGGAGGGCGAGTTCGGTGTGCTCCACGGCCATCTCGCCCGCGCCAATCCGCAATGGCAGAAGGCGGCGATCGGCGAGGCCATGGTCCTGTTCGACGGGCCCGACGCCTATGTCACGCCGTCCTGGTACGAGACCAAGCGCGAGACGGGCAAGGTCGTGCCGACCTGGAACTATCAGGCGGTGCATGCCTACGGCCCGGCCGAGTTTTTCGACGAACCCGCGCGGCTGCTCGATGCCGTGACGCGTCTCACCAATCTGCACGAGGGCACCCAGGCCGAGCCCTGGGCCGTCGATGACGCGCCCCCAGCCTTCGTGCAGGCGCAGCTACGCGGCATCGTTGGCCTGCGCATCCCGATCACCCGGCTCGAAGGCAAGCGCAAGATGAGCCAGAACCGGCCGCTGGCCGACCGTCTTGGCGTTGCCGAGGGGCTGGGAGCGAGTGAACGCCCCAGCGATCTGGTCGTCGCTGCGATGGTGCCGACCGAGGGCTGACGGTCAGTCGTGCGTCTCGCCCTCATAGGGCGTGGCGCGCATCGACGGGCGCTGGTTGAAGCGGTCGTACCAGCCGGTAAGGCGAGGCGCCCGCGCGCGGAAATCCGGCAGCTTGCGAAAACTAAGCCAGGCCAGCGCCGTCGCCAGCCCGATCTGGCCGACCGTCACCGGGCCGTCGAGATCTGTCTGCGCCTCCAGATAGTCATAGGCCTCGAGCAGTTTGGTCGTCTGGCCCGCCGCGAGCGCTGGGTAGCGCAGTGCCTCGGGTCGGCGCTCGGTATCCCAGCGCACCGCAATCCCCGCATCGCAGAGGCCCTGCGCCAGTGCCTGCAGGCGCAAGGCTGCGTAGCGCGCTGGCCCCTCGCGTGGGATCAGCGAGCCCTGGCCAGCGAGCCGGTCGAGATAGTCGCAGATCACCACGGAATCGAAGAGCGCCCCAGTATCCGGCGTCAGCAGCACCGGCACCTTGCCGAGCGGGTTTTGGGCGAAGACGGCGTCGTTGCGATTGGTCGGGCTGGTCTCGTGGTGGACGACATCGAGACGGTCCGCCAGTCCGAGCTCATGAGCGCAGACCAGCACCTTGCGGGCATAGGGCGAGTGGCTCTGGTAGAGCAGGGTCAGTCTGTCCGACATCACGCAGCCTTCCCGACGACTTCGGCGGGTGTCAGCCCGACCAGTTCGGCATAGCGCTCCGGATCGGTTGCGCCCTCGGTGACGACGGCGAAGACGCGCGAGGACGCGTCGAGTTTCAGTGCTGCCCGCGCCTCAGGATCGCGCAGGGCCGCCAGCAGCCCGGCGAAGCCTGCCGCACCGCTTTCGCCGGCGACGATCGCCGGGTCGCTGCCGGCCGGACGCGCCAGCCGGTTCATCGCCTCGACCGCGATCTCGTCTTCGACCGTCATGAAGGCATCTGCCGTGCGCGACAGTACGCGCCAGGCGAGCGGCGAGGGATCGTAGCATTCCAGCATCGCCATCACCGTCGGCGCGCCATGGGCTATCTTGGTCGGCCGCCCGGCGCGGGCGCTCTCGAACAGGCAGGCGGCGCGGGCGGGATCGACAACGGTGAAGGTCGGCCGGTTCTCGCCCAGCACCAACGACAGCTGCGCCGAGATCGCTGCGGCGATGCCGCCAACGCCCGCCTGGACGAAGACATGGGTCGGCGGCTCCGGCAACTGCCTAAGGGACTCGCGGATGATCGCGGTGTAGCCCTGCATCACGAGGCCGGGGATGCGCTCATAGCCGTCCCAGGAGGTGTCGGAGACAGTCGTCCAGCCGTGCTCATTGGCGACACGGGCGGCTTCGACGATGGAATCGTCATAGGTGCCGTCGACACGCACGATCTCGGCGCCGAAGCGGGCGATCGCCGCGGCTCGCGGCTCGCTGACGCCGCCATGCATGAAGATCACCGAGCGCGCGCCGACGAGTTGCGCGCCCTGCGCGACCGAGCGGCCGTGATTGCCGTCGGTGGCGCAGGCAAAGGTCATCCCGGCCGCGACCGCGCGAACCTCGGGCGAGGTCAGATCCGCTTCGTCGAGTGTTCGTCCGAGCCGCTCAGTTGCCGCCTCCAGCACAAGTCGCGTGACGGCGTAGGCGCCGCCCAGCGCCTTGAAGCTGCCGAGGCCGAGCCGCTGGCCTTCGTCCTTGAGGTGTAGCGCTCCAATGCCGAGCTCCGCGGCGAGGCTGGGCAGGGCACGCAGCGGCGTCGGCACATGCTCGGCTCGGCTTGCGAGGTGCCGCTCGATCGCGTCGGCTCCCGCCGGGCCGAGCGTTTCCGCATCGGTCGGATGGAGCGGCTGGCGGAAGTCCGGGAGCTGGTTGAGCAGGAGCACGGCTTGCCTCATTGGAATGTCCAGGTGAAGAGATATTGCAAGCATCGCGAAAAAGGCGCTGCAATCCCCTGCCAGCCTTGCAAGTTTGTTTCATGGAGCTGCGCTTGAGCGAACCGACCGCTGCCGCCCTCGACGCGTTCGACCGGGCGATCCTTGCCATCCTGCAGCAGGACAACACCACGCCGCAGCGGGTGATCGGCGAAAAGGTCAACCTGTCGGCCCCCGCCGTGCAGCGCCGCATCCGCCGGATGGAGAAGGACGGCGTCATCCGGGCCAATGTCGCGGTCGTCGAGCCGGCGGCGCTCGGCCACCCGATCACCATCTTCGTCGAGATCGAGCTGGTCAGCGAAACCGCGAAGGACATCGACGCCGCCAAGCGCGCCTTCCTCGCCGCGCCCGAGGTACAGCAGTGCTATTACGTTACCGGCGAGGTCGATTTCATGCTGGTGGTGCTGGTGCCGAGCATGGCGGCCTATGAGGCGCTGACCCGCCGGCTCTTCTTCGCCGACGCCAATATCCGCAAGTTCCGCACCTTCGTCGCGATGGATCGGGTCAAGGCGGGGCTCGGCGTGCCGGTCTGATTTGCCAATTCAGAGCCGCAACCTTCTCGTCATGGTCGGGCTTGTCCCGACCATCCACGTCCTTCTTCGGACAGTGTGGTGTTCAAGACGTGGATGCTCGCCACAAGGGCGAGCATGACGGGTTGGAATGGCTGGCGAGCTGCTTCTACGACGTCAGCGCGCCCGCCGTCATGCCCTGGACCATGAACTTCTGCAGGAAGATGAAGGCCATCACCAGAGGCAGGCTCGCCAGCACCGAGAAGGCCATCATGGTGTTCCAGTCGGTGACGAACTCGGCCATCAGGCTGTAGACCGCCATGGTCAGCACCCGGTTCTCCCAGGATTCGATCAGCACTACCGCGAACAGGAACTCGTTCCAGGCGAGCAGGAAGGTGTAGAGCCCGGCCCCGATGAAGGCGGGGTAGGACATCGGCACCAGCGTCCTGAAGATCGCGCCCAGCCGCGAGCAGCCATCGACCATCGCTGCCTCCTCGATGTCGCGGGGAATGTTGATGAAGTAGCTGCGCAGCATCAGGATGCAGAAGGGCAAGGTGAAGGTCAGGTAGACCACGATCAGCGAGGTCCGGGTATCGTAGAGCCCGAGCGTGATGAAGATCCGGAAATAGGGGATGCAGAGCAGCACCAGCGGGAACATCTGCGTGGTGATCAGGAACATCAGCACCGCCCGCTGACCGGCGAACTTGAAGCGCGCCAATGCATAGGCCGCCATCGCCCCGAGGATCAGCGAGAGCGCGGTCACCACCAGCGAGACCACCATCGTGTTGGCGAAGACGACGAGATAGCGCGGGCTCGCGAAGATCTTGCGATAGCCTTCCAGGGTGAACACCTGCGGCAGCCATTCCGGCGGCATCCGCATCACCTCGATATTCGGACGCACCGAGACAGTCAGCATCCAGGCGAGCGGAAAGAAGACGATCGCGATCGCGACCAGCAGCATGAGGTAGGCGGCAAGGTTGATCAAACGCTCGCGGCCGCGCGTGCCGATCCGGCCGAGATAGGGGCGTGGATGCGCTGCGGCGCTGGGCAGGGCGACAGTCATTGCTGATTGCTCATGGTTCGGCGGACATAGATGGCGCTCACGATGAAGAGCACGATGAACATGACCACGGCCTCGGCCGAGGCGTAGCCGAATTTCAGCTTCTGGAAGCCGTCGAAATAGATCGCCGTCGCCAAGACTTCCGAGCCATGCGCCGGCCCGCCGCCGGTCATCACATAGACCGGGTCGAAGGCACGGAAGGTCCAGATCGAGTCGAGCAGCACGATCGTGGTGATGACGCTGCGCAGCTGCGGCAGGGTGATGTGCCAGAACTGCCGGAACAGCGAGGCGCCGTCGATCTCGGCAGCCTCATAGAGTTGCTTCGGGATCGCCTGCAGGCCGGCGAGCAGCATCACCATGAAGAAGGGAAAGGCACGCCAGACGTTCATCGCCGTCACCGAGCCGAGCGCCGTCGAAGGATCGCCGAGCCAGGAGATGGTGAAGTTGGTGTCGATGATCCCGAGCGAGGCCAGCAGGCCGTTGAGCACGCCGAAAGGCTGCAGCATCAGCACCCAGATCATGCCGGCGACGGTCGGCGCCAGCAGCCAGGGCACGATCAGGAGGCCGCGCGCGACGGTGCGAAAGGCCGGGTCGAGATTCATGTTGAGCAAAAGCGCGAGGCCGAGCCCGATCGCCAGGTGCAGCAGGACACTGAAGAAGGTGAAGACGACGGTCTGCCAGAAGGCGCGCCAGAACAGCGGATCGTTGGCAAGCGCGATGTAGTTGCCGAAGCCGACCCAGACCTCGCGCTGGAGGTTGCTGTCGTGGAAGCTCAGGCGGACCACGTCGATCAGCGGATAGATCAGCAGCGCGACGAGGATCAGCAGTGACGGCCACAGGAAGGACGCGGCCAGCAGTTCCTCGCGGTATTTGCGTTTGAGCGTAAGCAGCATGTCTCGCCGATCGTTGCGAACCGGCCGCGCCGTCTTGCGGGTGGCCGGTCCTGCGCGAGGGGGAGGAGCCGGCCGGATCAAAATCCGGCCGGGAACGGTCATGTCAGGCGATCACGCCCGCCAGTCATTTCGCGGCGGCGAGGACCTTGTTCCATTCGGCCGCGGCGTCATCCAGCGCCTGCTTGGCGGTCTTCTTGCCTTGCACTGCGTTCTGGATCTCGGTGCTCATCACCTTGTTCATCTGCACGGCGTTGGGCATCGACAGGAATGGAGACTGCGCATTCGGCTGCGCCATCTGCGTCACGAAGGCCTGGAAGAGCTTGCGCTCCTTGAACCAGTCCTGGTTCGAGACGTCGATGCGCGCCGGGAAGCCGCCGGTGCCCTTCGCCCACATCTCGATGCCCTTCGGCCCCGAGAGCCAGCGCATGAAGGTCCAGGCAGCGTCCTTGTCCTGCGCCTGGCTGCTGATCGTGTTGAGCGAGCCGCGCACCATGGTGCCGGTGCTCTTGCCCTTCGGCAGCGGCGCGATGTCGTAGTTGAGGTTCGGGTTGAGCTGCTTCTGGATGGCGACGCCCCACGGCCCCTCGAACATCATCGCGACATTGCCCGTGGCGAAGTTGGCGCGCTTCTCCTTCTCGCCATTGCTCAGCACGCCCGGCACCGAGACTTTGTCCTTGTTCATCCGCTCGATGTACCACTCGATCGCGGCGACGCCCTCGGAGCTGTTGAACACGGCCTTGCTTGTCGCCGGGTCCATGATCGTCGCACCGCCCTGCAGCAGCAGCGGGTAGATGTCATAGGTCATGTTGGTCGGCGGCTCGGCCTGGAGCGTGCCGGTGACCGCGAACTGGCGCTTGTCGGGATTGGTCAGCTTGCGCGAATACTCGGCGAACTCGTCCCAGGTCTTGGGCGGGCCGGAGAGGCCGGCGGCCTTGAACAGGTCGGTGTTCCAGAACAGCGCCACCGCGCCGCTCTCGATCGGCAGGTAGTACTGCTTGCCCTTCCACTTCGCGTGGAAGGTCACCGGGATGTTCTCGAAGAACTCCTTCGGCTCCTTGGCGATACGGGTGTCGAGCGGCTCGATCATGCCGAGATCGGCGAACTCGGCCACCCAGTCGACCTGGACCAGCAGCACGTCCGGCAGCTTCTTGGCCTGGTGCAGCACGATGGCGCGGTCGTGGAAGCCGGTGAACGGCGAGTCGACCGGCGTCAGCTTGATGTCGGGATGGTCCTTCTCGAAGGCGGCCTTGAGCTCGCCCATGAACTTCTCGCCGACCTCGGTACCTTTCCACTGGCCCCAGCGAACTTCTTTCTGCTGGGCTAGTGCGAGCGTCGGCAGGCTGGTCATCGCGGCGAGCGTCATCGCGGCGAGTTTCAGCAAGGAAGACCTGCGATGCTGATCCATATGCGTTTCCTCCCGTTGGTTGTCCCTTTGGCAGTCTTCTTGGTCAGCGGCGCATCCGTCGTTGCGGGCGCCGGAACAGGTGTTTAGGCGGCGCGGGCTTTTCGCAGGGCCTCCGGCACCGGTGGTGCGACCTGGACCAGCGTGGTGTTCTCGTCGACCAGTCTGCTCGTCCCGCCGACATTCATCCAGGTGAACATGTTGCGGAACATCTCCTGCAGTGAGGCCATGATCGCGGTCTCTGCCTCCTTCGGCATCTCCCAGAATGGCTTCTTCATCACCTTCCAGGATTTTTTGCGGGTATTGTAGAAGAACTGCGCATCGGTCTCGCCCGCCCCCTTCTCGGAGAGGTGATTGGCGAAGGTGTACTCGCGGATCTGGTCCCTCAGTGCCTGCGGCAGGGCAGGGTGGTCGAAGATCAGGTTGTTGAATCCGAGCGCGAGATGGACCTCGACCGCTTCCGCCACCGGGAGCTTGGCGAGTTGCGTGCCGGGCAAGGTCGAGGCGCCGTGCTGGACCGCGCCCGCCATGTTGTAGTCCTTGCGGCAGATGGTCGAGATCGTCTTCAGGAGCTCGTAGTCGACATTGACCTGCGCGAGCGTGCCGTCCGGCAGCACCTTGCCGCCATGATAGGTGCCGGAGTTGATCGAGATCTTGCTGACGATCGGCAGCTTGGCGCTGCGCTTTCCCATCTCCGCCAGATAGACCTTCATGAAGGCGCGCAGCTCTTCCGGCGTGGTGTTCTCGTGGCCGACCTCGCCGATCTCGGCGCCGAGCGAGATCGAGATGCCCTTGGGCTCGATGCCGCGGACGAACTCGGTGAAATGCGCAGTGAGTTCGGCGTTGACGCGCTGCTGGTCCTCGACCGTCGCCAGCGACAGGTCGACCACCGTCGAGGCGTCGATGTCGATGCTGTACATGCCGGCCGCGACCTGCTCGCGCATGATGCCCTCGAGCTTGCGAACTTCCGCCTTCGGGTCGGCGAGATAGGCCTTGGCGTTGATCTGGTCGTGATCGGCCTGCAGGAAGACCGGGCCGACATGGCCTTCGCGCAGCGCCGCGGCGAGCACTGCTGCGGCGTATTCCAGCGGCGGCTGCTGGGCGTAGAGCGCTTCGCCCACCGCCTGCTCGAAGATGAACAGCTTGGAATCGAGCTCCTTGCCGGCGCGGAAGACCGAGCGGCAGGTGTGATAGCTCCAGCCGCGCAGGTTCATCGCCGGCACGGTCTTGCCCGACCATTTGCCGGCGGCGCAGGCGAGATAAAGCTCCTGGATCGAGGCCGGCACGATGCCGGCGGCATGGGCGGCCTCGCGGATCGCCCAGATCGCCACCGCGCGCGTCTCCGGCTCGGCCAGCGCCGCCGTTTCGGCCCATCGGTCGATCATCGCATCCGGCGGACGCTTGCTTTTGCTGAAGTCGGGCGAGGAGCCGGCGAGATCGACACCGATCGCCTTGAGGTCGTCGGTCAGCTCAGCGAGCGAGGCGCATGCCATGGGTCATACCTTCGAAAACGGCTTCGAAACGGAGAGCGCCGGGGCTTCCGGCGGGGCGGGCCGGGGCCCGTCGCGTCACGTTCGCAATCAATGCATGCTGTTTTCGTTATCGCAAGTCATATTATCGTTTTCGCGCATTGCAGCATAAATCATGTTGCAATGCGCAATCTAACGCAGGCTCAGTGCGGGTGTGTCTCGCCGTTCGCCAGCACGGCCTCGACGGCGGCGCGATCAGGCATGCCGTCCCAGCCATTGCCGCGCTCGGCCTTGAGCGCTGCAACCGCTGCGGCGAAGCGCGCGGCGTCGACAGGGCTCCGTCCCTCGCAGAGCCCGAGGGCATAGGCGCCATGGAAGACGTCGCCGCAGCCGGTGGTGTCCTTCGCCGCGACCTTGAAGGCGGGGACGCTGACGAGTTCGCCGGCGATCAGCCAGAGGCTGCCGGCCGTGCCGCGCGTCACGGCGAAGACCTTGTCGGAGCCGTTGGCGCAGCGCCGCAGCAGCTCTTCGGCTGGGCCGTCGCCAGCGAAATCGCGCAGGCCTTCGGCCGAGAACACAATATGGTCGGCCTTGGCGATCAATCGCCGATTATCCTCCGGCGTGCCGCCATCGACGTCGAGGACGCTCGGAATACCGGCGTCATGGGCGCGGTCGAGCACGACCGCCGCGGCGCCTGGCCAACGCGTATCGGCCAATACGGCGCCGGCTTCCGTTAGCCCACCTTGCGGCAGCACGCTCGCATCCTGCGACAGGCTACGTCGGTTCGAGACGATGCTGCGTTCGCCGCGCCGGTCGACCAGGACGATCGCCCTGAGCGTGCGTCCTTCGGGCAGGATGGCGACACCGTCGCAGTCGACACCGTGTCCGCGCAAGAGCCGCAACCCGGTCTCGCCGGCAGCATCGGCGCCGACGCGGCCCCAATAGGCCGCTCGGCCGCCGAGATGGCAGATCGCCACCGCAGCCGTCGCGGCAGGCCCGCCGAAGCGCTCGGCATAAGCAAGCACGCCGGTCTTGATGCCGGCCGAGGGCAGGGCCTCGACCTCGAAGACCTCGTCCTGGACGAGATTGCCGACACAGACGATCTGGCGGCCGCTCACAGCCCGCGCTCCATGCGCGGATGGGTGGGTTGGGGTAGGCGCGCATGGCGGGGCATCCGCCGACTCCCTGGCCGCATCGTGAGCATGTTTCGTCCCGCCGGATCTCGTTGTCGGTATCGCCGGCAGGATCCGGTTGCGCGGCGAAGCGGATGATGCCCGACGCTTTCACTTTCGCAACACCATTTTCGCAAACGCGCATTGCGCGTTAGGCACAAGTGATCGTAGAGACGGTTTCATCGATAGGTTGATACAACCCATCCGGGTTCGGCTCTGAGGCAGGCCTGCAATGGAACCGCTGAGCAAACGTCACGCCGACATCCTCGAAATCCTCGGCAAGCGCGGCTATGTCGCAATCGAGGAGATCGTCTCGGCCTTCAACGTCACGCCGCAGACCGTGCGACGTGATCTGCAGGACCTCGCCGACCGCGGCCTGCTGCGCCGCCATCATGGCGGCGCCAGCGCCAACCTCTCGACCGTAAATACCGATTACGGCTTGCGGGTTGTCGAAACGGCCGCCGAGAAAGCCGCGATGGCACAGGCCGCTGCCGAACTCGTCACGCCGGGGACGTCGCTGTTCATCACGCCTGGAACGACCATGGACGCGCTCGCCAAGGCGATCGCCGAGCGTCGCCCGCGCGGCCTGCGTGTCGTCACCAACAGCACGGCGGCAGCGGCGATCCTCGACAAGTGCCCGGAGATCTCGATCCTGATCACCGGCGGCTATTGGCTCGGACCGAACCGGGCCTGCGGCGGCATGCACGCCGCCGCCTTCATCGAGAACTATCGCTGCGACCTGCACATGACCAGCATCGGCGGCATCGACACGGCGGGGAACCTGCTCGAATACCGCGACGACGAGGCCGTGGTCGGGCGCACCATGCTGCGCAATGCGCGGCGGTCGGTGCTCCTCGCAGACCATACCAAATTCAGCCGCGCAGCCATGTCGCGCCTGGCGCATCTCAGCGAGATCTCGACCCTGGTAACGGACAGGCAGCCGCCTTCCGCCACCGCGCAGATGATCCGTGACGCCCGCTGCGAACTGATTGTAGCCGGCTGATCACGCAACGGTGAGTGCAGCCGCGTTGCGCGCGGCCGGGGTGGGCTCCTATCCTATGTGCAGGCCGCCCCGCGCCATACGGGCGTTTCCCGCCGCGGCCTCGTCAGTCGAAAAAATCCAATCGTCGAAAGAGACACGTCATGCGCTATCAAACGCTTGGCCAGACCGGCCTGCTCGTCTCCGAATTGTGCCTGGGCACCATGACCTTCGGGGGCGGTGATACCGGAATCTGGGGCAATATCGGCCGGCTAGAGCAGCAGGAGTCCGATGTGCTGGTGAAGACCGCGCTCGATGCCGGCATCAACTTCATCGACACCGCCAATGTCTACGCCGAGGGCAATTCCGAGCAGATCACCGGCCAGGCCCTGCGCAATCTCGGCATCGCCCGCGACGAGGTCGTGATCGCCACCAAGGTCTACGGCCGGATGGGGCAGGGGCCGAACGGCTCGGGCGCCAGCCGCTATCACATCCTCGAACAGGCCAAGGCCAGCCTGAAGCGGCTCCAGCTCGACCATATCGACCTCTACCAGATCCATGCCTTCGACAGCGTCACGCCGATGGAGGAGACGCTCGATGCGCTCGATGCGCTCGTCCGGCAGGGGCTGGTCCGCTATGTCGGCGTCTCGAACTGGGCGGCCTGGCAGGTCGCCAAGGCCCTTGGCATCTCAGAACGCCGGCATCTCGCCCGCATCGCTTCGCTGCAGGCCTATTATACCATCGCCGGCCGCGACCTCGAACGCGAGATCGCGCCGATGCTGCTCTCCGAGAAGGTCGGGCTGATGGTCTGGAGTCCGCTCGCCGGCGGCCTGCTTTCCGGCAAATACGACCGCCGCAACGAGCAGGGCGGCGAGGGCCGGCGCGCCAGTTTCGACTTCCCGCCGGTCGATCGCGAGCGTGGCTATGACGTCATCGACGCGATGCGTCTGATCGCGCAGGCGCACAAGGCGTCCGTTGCGCAGGTGGCACTCGCCTGGCTGCTGCACCAGCCTGCAGTGACCAGCGTGATCGTCGGTGCCAAGCGGATCGAGCAACTGAACGAGAACATCGCCGCCAGCGAGATCACGTTCACTGCCGATGAATTGGCAGCGCTCAATGCGGTCAGCGCCCTACCGAAGGAGTATCCGGGCTGGATGCTGGAGCGCCAGGGCGCCAACCGCAGCAAGCCCGATCCGCGCCGGGTCGGCTGAGCCTTCAGAAGCGGTCGCTGGCTTCGAGATAGAGGCTGGCGATCGCTTCGATGCCGGCCTGGTCATCGGCGTCGAAACGGCCGGGCTCCGGGCTGTCGAGGTCGATCACGCCAATGACCTCGCCGTCACGGATCAGCGGCACGACCAGCTCCGAGCGCGAGGCGGCGTCGCAGGCGATATGGCCGGGGAAGGCGTGCACGTCCTCGACCAGCACGGATTCGCGCCTTGCGACCGCGGTGCCGCAGACGCCGCGCCCGATCGGGATGCGCACGCAGGCCGGCTTGCCCTGGAACGGGCCGAGCACCAGTTCGCCGCCGCGCATCAGGTAGAAGCCGGCCCAGTTCAGAGCCGGCATCGCGTCGTAGAGCAAGGCGGAGAGGTTGGCGGCATTGGCGATCGCGTCGCGCTCGCCATGCAGCAGGCCTTCGAGCTGCTGCACGAGCTCCCGGTAGAAGCCCGGCTTGTCGCTGGCCGAGATCGTCGCCGCCTGGAACATTGTCGCCTCCATAAGTCGAGGCTGGATATGCGCCGCCTGAGTGGATTTTGCGAGGGTTATGGCCGGTCGGAGGGCGGGGGGCAGCTGCGCGTCCAGAGCAGGAAGGCGGAGAGCCGCCGCAGCTGCCTTGTGGCGAAATAGAGCACGTAGACCATCATGCGTCTCCAGACTGGGAGCCCACGACAGTCTCGTGGCGCTTTTAGCTTTGGTGACGCGGTGCAAGCTGCTCCGGCAAATCCCGCGACCGGCCCGCATCGCTGCGGTTCGATCTTCAAATCATTCGCAATCACCGCTTCCGGGTCAATGAAACGGCTGTTCAAAGATTTGATGACAATTGGCGAAATCGTCCCCGGCGGCGGCTCACCGGGGAAGGTTCAGGCGAAATGCCGGTTGGCCGGCCGCGGCAGGCCGAGATGGTCGCGCAGCGTCGGTCCCTGATACTCCCGGCGGAACAGGCCGCGGCGCTGCAGTTCCGGCACGACCTTGTCGACGAAGTCGTCGAGCCCTTCCGGCAGATAGGGGAACATCACGTTGAAACCGTCACTGCCGCGCTCGGTCAGCCATTGCTCCATCTCGTCGGCGATCGTCTTCGGCGTGCCGACGAAGGCGAGCCCGCCATAGCCGCCGAGCCGTTGCGCGAGCTGGCGGACGGTCAGGTTCTCGCGGCGGGCGAGCGCGATCGTGCGCTCGCGCCCGCTCTTGCTGTGGTTGGTCTCGGGGATCTCCGGCAGAGGGCCATCCGGGTCGAAGCCGGTGGCGTCATGGCCGAGCGCGATCGAGAGCGAGGCGATGGCGCTGTCGTAATGGACGAAGGAATCGAGCAGAGCCCGCTTCTTGCGGGCTTCCTCGACGCTGTCGCCGACGACGGTCAGCACGCCGGGCAGGATCTTGAGATGGTCGGGGTTCCGGCCGATTGCCTCCATGCGCCCCTTCACATCGGCGTAGAAGGCCTGGCCGGCCGCGAGCGTGCCATGGGCCGCGAACACGACCTCCGCCGTCTCGGCCGCGAGTTGGCGGCCGGGCTCCGAGGCGCCGGCCTGGACGATCACCGGCCAGCCTTGCGGCGGTCTTGCGATGTTGAGCGGGCCCCGCACCGAGAGATGTTCGCCCTTGTGATCGAGCCGCCGCATTTTATCCGGGTCGAAATAAATGCCGCTGTCGCGCTCGCGGATGAAGGCGTCGTCGGCGAATGAATCCCACAGGCCGGTGACGACATCGTAGAACTCGCGCGCCCGGTCATAGCGTTCGCCGTGGTCGACCTCGGCATCGAGGCCGAAGTTCAGCGCGGCGTCCGGATTCGATGTGGTGACGATGTTCCAGCCGGCGCGGCCGCCGCTGATATGGTCGAGCGAGGCGAAGCGCCGGGCGATGTGATAGGGCGCGTCGAAGGTGGTGGACGCGGTTGCAACGAGGCCGATGCGCTCGGTCGCGCCGGCGAGGGCCGAGAGCAGGGTGAAGGGCTCGAACGAGGTCACCGTGTGGCTGCGCTTCAGCGCCTCGACCGGCATGTTCAGCACGGCGAGATGGTCGGCCATGAAGAAGGCGTCGAACTTGCCGGCCTCCAGCTTCTGCGCGAAGCGCTTCAGGTGGCCAAAGTTGAAATTGGCATCCGGATAGGCGCCAGGATAGCGCCAGGCGCCGGTATGAATGCTGACGGGGCGCATGAAGGCCCCGAGGTGAAGCTGGCGGGTCGTCGGCATGGTAGGCCCTCGGAAGGACATGGCTCAGGAGCGCTGAGCTATGTCTTGCCGGTGCTGTCCGCCATGACGGCGCGCAAAAAGCCAGAACCATCTATCGGCCGGCCTGGCTCAGGAATGCCCGGTTCGCCCGATCGAGATTGGGAGAAATTTCATCTCCGAAGGCGAGCCTCCCCGTCATTGTCGGGCTCGTCCCGACCATCCACGTCTTCCTTCCTGCCGCGTGGTGTTCCAGACGTGGACGCTCGCCACAAGGGCGAGCATGACGGTGTTAGCGTCCGTAATGTCAGACCGCGGCCTTCTTGATCGCGTCCAACACCTCGCTGCCGTACTTGCCGACGAACTCCTTCTCGACCTCGGCGGTGACGACCTTGGCGAAGGACTCGCGATCGGGCGTCTCCACCGCCTGCATGCCGGCCTTCTTCAGCTCGGCGAGGCTCGAGCCTTCGGTATCCTCGTTCATCTGGCGCTGGATGCCGGCGATCTCCACAGCAATGGTGGGCAGCATCTGCTGGATGTCGGCCGGCATCGCGTCGAACTTGGTCTTGTTCATCACCAGCGGACCGGTGGTGAAGGCGTGGCGCGTCAGCGAAAGATGCTTCTGCACCTCGTTGAACTTGGCGTTGAGGATCAGCGTCACCGGGTTCTCCTGGCCGTCGACCGTGCCGGTTTCCAGCGCGGTGAAGAGCTCGGTGAAGGCCATCGGAGTCGGAATCGCGCCGAGCAGCTGGAACGCCTTGATATGGGCAGGGTTCGGCGTCGTGCGGATCTTCAGCCCCTTGAGGTCGGCGGCGGTCGCGACCGGGCGGCGGTTGTTGGTCAGGTTGCGCCAGCCGATCTCCCAGGTGGCGAGCGCCTTCAGGTTCGAGCCTTCGAGCTCCTTGCGCAGGCCGTCGCCGATCGGGCCGTCCATCACGGCGGCGGCGTGCTTGCGACTCTGGATCAGGAAGGGCAGGTCGAGCACGTTGAGCTTGGGCGCGAGCCCCGTGAAGAACGGGTTGCCGGTCAGGCAGATGTCGAGCGAGCCGCCGCGCACCGCGCTGATCGTCTGCGCGTCCGAGCCGAGCGCACCATTGGCGAAGACCTGGACCTCATAGCGGCCCTGGCTTTTGGCCTTGACCTGCTCGGCGAAGAGCAGCGCCGCCTTGTGCCAGCTATCGGCCTCCGGATGGGGATGGGCGAAGCGCAGCTTTACCGCCTGTGCCAGCGCCGGGCGGCCGATGGCGAAGAGGGCGATGCCGGCGCCGGCGCCGGTGAGGGCAGTCCTGCGGGTGATGGTCATGGTGGCGTCCTCCGGTCCTTGTTGTTGGTTGGGCAGGCAGAGCAGGGCGCGTCAGCGCCCGTAGAACCAGCGCGCCGGCACGGTGACGATCTCCGGCACGAGGATCAGCAGCAGAAGCACAGCGACCTGTGCCAGCAGGAAGGGCATGACGCCACGGACGACCTTGTCCATCGGGATGCGGCCGACGGCGCAGACGACGTTCAGGACGACGCCGACCGGTGGGGTCAGCAGCCCGATGGCGTTGTTGATGATGAACATCACCCCGAAATAGACCGGATCGATGCCCGCCTGCTTGACGATCGGCATCAGCACCGGCGTCAGGATCAGCACGGTCGGGATGAAGTCGAGCGCCGTGCCGACGACGATGACCAGGAACATCATCGCGAGCATCAGCAGCATCTTCGATTCGATCAGCGGGCCGAGCAGGCTCGCGACCTGGCTCGGGATGTCGGCGATGGTGATCAGCCAAGCCGAAACCATCGCCGCCGCGACCAGGAACATCACCGCGGCCGAGGTCTTGAGTGCGCTGAGCATGGCCGGGCGCAGATGCTCGAATTTCAGCTCGCGATAGACAAAGCCACCGACGAAGCCGGCATAGACCGCGGCGACGACCGCAGCTTCCGTCGGCGTAAAGGCGCCACCCTTCATGCCGCCGATGATCAGGAAGGGCAGGCCGAGTGCCCAGAGCCCGTCGAGTGCGGATCGCCCGACCTCGCGCACGCTGGCGCGCTGAGGGCGCGCCGCCGGCTCGTCGCGCGCGACGATGTACCAGGTGATCACCAGCGCCAGCCCCATCAGCAGGCCCGGCACGATTCCGGCAAGGAAGAGGCGGGTGATCGAGACGCCTGCAGCGACGCCGAAGACGACGAAGCCGATCGAGGGCGGGATCACCGGCGCGATGATGCCGCCGGCCGAGATCAGCCCGGCGGCGCGCGGCAAGTTGTAGCCGGCCTGCTTCATCATCGGCAGCAGGATCGCGGCGAGCGCGGCGGTATCCGCGACAGCCGAGCCTGAAATGCTCGCCATCACCAGCGCCGCCAGCACCGCGACGTAGCCCAGCCCGCCGCGGACGTGTCCGACCATCGTCACTGCGAGCGCGATGATCCGGCGCGACAAGCCGCCGGCATTCATAAGCTCACCCGCCAGCATGAAGAACGGCACGGCCATCAGCGGAAAGGAATCGGCGCCACCGATCAGGTTCTGCGCCAAGATCTGCGAGTCGAAGGTGCCGAGCTGCAGCATCAGCGCGACGCCGCAGACGAGCAGCGCCATCGCGATCGGCATGCCGAGCGCCATCGCGCCGATGAGCGACCCCAGGAAGATGAAGACGGTCACGAGCGCTTCTCCGCCGCCTGCTGGTTCTCGAAGGCGGTGAGCTCTTCCGATTCCGCCCCGACGACGAGCTCGTCATCGGGCATGCGGCCGGTCAGCAGCCGCCCCAGTGCAATCAGGTTGAGCGCGCCGATGCCGAGACCTCCGACGAGGCCGGCGAGATAGGTCACCGCGACGGGTACGCCGGTGACCGGCTGGTGGTTCTCGATATTGATCGAAGCCTGCTGCCAGCAGCCCACCACCAGCATTCCCATGCAGAGCAGCGACAGCGCCTCGACCGCGAGCCGGCACCACCAGCGGCCATTGCGGCCGAGCATGGTGACGACAGTGGTCATGCCGAGATGCTGGCCGTCCTTCGCCACCAGGAAGGCGCCGCCGAAGGTCAGCCAGACGAAGATCAGCCGCGACAGCTCTTCGGAGGAGATGATGCCGGAGCTGAAGGCGTAGCGCAGCACGACATTGCCGAAGACCATGGCGATCATCACGACGAAGCCGGCGATCAGCACATCCTCGGTCAGGCGCAGGAGCAAAGCGCGTAACTTCATCAGGCGGCTCCGTCGGCGGCGAGCCTGTACCAGCGCGCGGCGTTGTCATGGAACAAAGCGAGGCGCTCGGTGGCCGGCCGCTCGCGGACCGCGGCCTTGAACACGTCGAAGATCGTGCCGAACGAGGCGCAGAGGCTGTCGACCGGGAAATTGCTGGCGAAGGCGCAGCGCTCGACGCCGAAGGTTTCGATCACGCCCGCGATCACCGGCGCCTGCAATGCCAGTGTCCACGCTTGTCCGGGCACGCCGATGCCGGAGATCTTGGCGACGACGTTCGGCTCGCGCGCCAGCCGGTCCAGAGCCGCGCGCCAGGCAGCGAGCCCCTCGGCGCTGCGGTCAGCCGGCAGGCCGGCATGGTTCAGGATGATGGTCGTCGCCGGGAAATCGCGGGCAAGCTCGGCGGCTTCGCCCAGATGCCACCAAGGCGTCTGCAGATCGAAACTGAGCCCGGCCCCGACCAGCTGCGCATAGCCGTCGCGCCACTTTCGATCGCGCATCGAGCCCGCAGCGGCGAAATCCGGTTGGTGATCCTCGCGGGCAACGGCCTTGGGCTTGTGGCGGACGCTGCGCACCAGACGCAGGTCGCGATAGGCGGCGACGACCTCGCCGACATCCTCGCGGTCGAGCCAGATCTGGCCAATCGCGGCGCTGGGCAGGCCGTGCTCGCGGGCCACTTCGCTGGCCCAGCGCATTTCGCCGATCGGATCGCGCGGATCCCATTCGCCTTCCATCAGCACGCTGCCGACGACGAGATGTCTGTCGATCGCGCGGCGATAATCGGCCGGCATGAAGTCGCGCTTGATCGCGCTGTAGTCGCCATAGCGGAAGGCGACCGGGTGGTCGCTCAGCCAGGGGTGATAATTGCGCGCGAGGTCGAAGAAATGGTGATGGGCGTCGACGATCGGCAGCTCGTCATCGGCGCCTGAGGCGAGGAAGCGGGCGCGCTGGTCGGGGCTCGCCGGCATGGCTCAGCTCCGCCGCTGCGGAAGGCAGGGGTGCTCCGGATTGTGCCCGGCGGGTCCGGTGCTTGCGCCCGTCATCCCTGCCTCCCGATCGTTTCCTCAGCGGTCGCCCGCTTTAATTTTGTCGATTATTGTATGCTGCATACAGAATGTTGTCGCAAAGTCAAAGCGCGCCGGGGTTGAACAGCGCGTCCTGCTCGCGGCGCAGGCGAACCAGCGTGGTGCTCTCGTCGAGCGCAACGTCGGCGCAGGTGACAACGGCGCCGCGCGCCACCTTGCGCACAATTGGTCGACCGGAAGTGAGGTAGTAGGGGACGGGCTCGCTCGGCCCGAGCGGACGGGCCGGCGTCAACTGCGGCTCCAATCCCTCGATGACGTGGCGGTAGCCCATGGTCAGGGTCTCGCCGGGCTCGAGGTCACGGCTCGCCCGTGCGGTCAGGTCGACGCGCGGCAGGACCTCGGCGCCGCCGGTCGACTGGCCGAGCAGGGCGGCCGACAGCGCCGACATCGGCGCCTCCGCCCCGAGCAGATGCACTGGGTTGTGCAGCAGGACATAACGGCCATCTGGCGAGCAGGGGATGCCCTTGCCGGCAAAGAGTTTGCCGGTGGCGAGATCCGGCGTCTCGGCGATGACGAAGACGCCGCCGGCGAAGGAAAGCTCGTCCGGCCGCCTGAGGCAGTTGAACATGTCGACCCGGCCGGTGCCGGAGAGCAGGCCGCCCTCGGCCGCCGGCCGGAACAGGCTCGGCAATTCGGTGGTGCGGGCGATCGGTGCATGCATCGCCGCAACGTCCGGCATCAGCCCGGTATGGTTGGCGACGATGCCCATCTCGCAGAGGTCGGGCACGGTGGCGCGCGGGAAGGGCAGCCTGGCGCGAGCGTCGAGTAAGCTAAGCGGGTCGCTGCCGAGCTTGCCGAAGGCCGCGGCGAAATCGGCGGCGGGCACAGCTTTCTCCCAGGCCGTGACCGTGCCGGCCTCCGAATCCCAGACGAAATCGGATTCAGATGACTTGCCGGCGGCGACGATCGGCAGGCCGAGAACACGCGCCCAGCCAATCAACCCGATCAGCAGGCTCGGCTGGTCGCCGTCGACGGGGGTATGCACGACGCCGTTCTGCCTGGCGCGGTGAGCGAGGATCGGGCCGATGATGCACTCGGCCTCCTTGGTCACCATGACGAGATGGCGGCCGGCTTCGATCGCCGCGAGCGCGGTCATCGCCGCGCCTTCGGGATCGCCGGTCGCCTCGACGACGACATCGACGGCAAGACCTTCCAGATGCGCGGCATCGCCGATCAGCGCGACCAGCCCGCGTTCGAGCGCCGCCTTCGCCTCGGCAGCGCTATGGCAGGCGATGATCTCGCCCTCGGTCAGGCCGCCGGCGAGCGCCGCCTTGCGGGCGCGGCCGATGTCGAGGTCGCAGACCACGCGCGGCTCGATATGCGGCGCGCGCCGGGCCTGGCCGATGAAGCTTGCGCCGAATTCGCCGGCGCCGACCAAGGCAGCGGAGATCACGCGATCGGGAGCGCTGGGCTTCAGCGCGAACAGGTTCTCGATATTCACTAGGGTCGCTTTCGATGAAGAGGGCAGGGCGGCGGCCGTCAGACGGCCAGGCTCTCGATGGCGTAGATGCGGGCAGGGGCACCGTCGGCGTTCGGGATCAGCAGCGGCGCGGCCGAGAACAGGTTGCGCGGTGCCGTGAGCTTGCTGGTGTTGACGACGTATTCGATCAGGGTGACGCCATGGCTGAGCAGGACATCGTGGGTGACATGCTCGGGCTTGGGCACTTCTTTGCCTTCGAGCAGGAGGCGGATCGGATAGTCCTGCGGGAAGTCGAAGGCGACGGCGCTCGGCTTGCGTTCCGCCAGCCACTGCGCCGCCTCCAGCGTCAGCCAGGGCGCCTGCGTCCAGAAGCTCCTGTCCTGGTAGTCGCGCCGGTCGTTCCATTGGGTTGCGAGTAGCAGGATCTCGCTATCGGCCCCGCCGGGATCGGCGGCGGCGAGATGGTCGGGCCCGATCGGCTCGTTGGCCGGGCGCCCGCTGAGGTCGAGCACGCGGCAGGGGCCGACCACCTGGCGAAGCGGCGTCGCCTCGATCGTCGGCGCCCCGGCGACGAAGTGGGCGGGCGCATCCACATGCGAGAAGCCATGGCAGGGGCCGTTGATCTTCGAGACCCGGAACTGGTCGCCCGCCGCGATGTCGCCCTTGATCGAAAGCTCCACCGGCCAGCGGAAATGCGGCGCGATCGGCATGGAAAGGTCGACGATATGCATGGCGCTGCCCGGATTGCGGAAAGGGATGCCGGCTAGCCGGCGGCTCCGTTCTAGGTGTCTGAATTCTTGTATGCAAGAATTTTTCGACAGCGAGCCGGCCGCGCGATATACAGAGCGTCATGGATAGTCCGGCCGACACGACCCCGCTCGCAGCGCTTCTCGCCAAGGTTCCGCAGCCCGAGCCGGGGCGGCGCAAGGGCGCCCTGCACGGCAGCACCGTCGCGCAATTGCGCAATCTGATCGTCACGGGGGCACTGGCGCCGGGCGCGAAACTGAATGAGCGCGAGCTCTGCCTGCAACTTGGCGTCTCGCGCACGCCGGTGCGCGAGGCGATCAAGACGCTGACCCAGGATGGTCTGCTACGCGCGCTGCCGAACAAGTCTTCAGTGGTTGCCGAGCTCGACGTCGGCGAGATCGAGGCGCTGATCGATGTCGTCTCGACGATCGAGGGATTGGCCGGCGAGCTCGCCGCGGCGCGGGCCACCGACGAGGCCGTCGCCGAGATCGGCATGCTGCACTACCGGATGATGCTGCATCACACCCGCGACGAGCTGCCGGGCTATTTCGAGGCCAACAAGGCCTTCCATCGCCGCATCGTCGAACTCTCCGGCAATCCCGTCCTGCTCTGGATCTGGGAGCTGCTGGCACTGAGGGTCGATCGTGCCCGCTATTCGTCGAACCTTTGGCCGAAGCGCTGGAAAATGGCGATCCAGGAGCACGAGCAGATCCTGGCTGCGCTGACCGCTGGCGACGCCGCGCTGGCGAGCCAGCGCCTCCGCGAGCACGTCCGCAACGGGCTGTCGGGTCTGGTCGCGGCACTGAAAGACAAGGGGACGACTGCGCAGGGGCGCTGAGACCATCGCGCCATCGTCTTTCCGGGGCAGGCCGCAGGCCTGAGCCCGGAATCCAGAACCGATGTGCTTGCGAGTTGAAGCGCGGCGGTCGGTCTGCATTTCCGGATACGGCATCGGTTCTGGGTTCCGGGCTCGCTGCTGCGCAGCGCCCCGGAAAGACGGAGAGGGCGTTCGCACGCCGATCAATCAGTGTGCCTGCCCAGCCTCCGGCAGCACCTTCAGCACCGCGATCGCGTCGAGCTCGCTATGGCCCTGCGCGACCAGCATCCGGTAGAGCGTCGTCGCCTGGGCGACCATCGGCATGGCAAGGTGCTGCTCGCGCCCGGCCTCCATCAGCATTTCGAGGTCCTTCAGCACCTGCCTGGCATAGCCCTTCGGCGTGAAGTCGCGCGCGACCATGCGCGGCATCATCGCCTGCAGTACCGCCGAATTACCGAGGCCGGGGGCCAGCGCCGCCGGGATCTTGTCGGCGTCGACGCCATAGGCCTCGGCAAGCCGCAGCGATTCCGCCACCACGACATAGTTGGTCAGGCACAGCGCCTGGTTGACCAGCTTGGTCGCCTGGCCGGCGCCGACCGCGCCCATATGGGTGAAGAGGCCGAGGCTTTCGGCCAATGGCCGCACCGCCTTGATCGCTTCCGGCGAGCCGCCGGCCATGATCGCGAGCTTGCCGGCTTCCGCTGCCGGCGGCCCGCCTGACACTGGCGCGTCGATGAAGCCGATGCCAGCCTCCGCCAGCGCGGCGGCGAGTGCTTTGGTCACGCCGATCTCGGTCGTCGAGAAGTCGATGACGATCGCGCCGGATTGCGGCTTCGCCGAGAGGATGCCGCCTTCGCCGCTAACCACCGCCTGCACCGCCTTGGTGGTGGTCACCGCGATGCAGACGGGATTGGCACGCTCGGCGACCTCGGCCGGTGAGGCGGCGAGGGCGACGCCGAGCGCGTCGGCTTCGGCCCGCCGTGCCGGGTCGAGATCGTAGCCGACGACGGTGCGGCCGGTCGCGAGCAGGCGCTTGCAGAAGCCCGCGCCCATCAGCCCGAGGCCGATGAAGCCGATGGTCTGGCTCATTTGCCCTGCCAGTTCGGCGTGCGCTTGCCGAGGAAGGCTTCCATGCCCTCGCGGAAATCGGCGCTGGTGTAGCAGAGGGTGACGAGGTCATCGCCGTCGACATCGGCACTCGCCGCCTGGGTCAGCCGGCGCAGCGCCTCCTTGGTGGCGCGCATCGTCAATGGCGCATGGCCGCGGATCGTCTCGGCCAGTTCCTTCACCCGCGCCATCAGCGCCGCATGGTCGGCGACGAGTTCGTTGTAGAGGCCGATGCGATGGCCTTCCTCGGCCTCGACCAGCCGCGCGGTGAAAATGACGTCCTTGACGCGGGCCGGACCGAGCAGGCTGGCGAGGCGGGCATAATTCGCCATCGACAGGCAGTTGCCGAGCGTGCGCGCCACCGGGAAGCCGAAGCGGGCCGATTGCGTCGCGATTCTGAGGTCGCAGGCGCAGGCGATCGCCGCGCCGCCGCCGGTGACCGCGCCAGCGATCGCCGCGATCGTCGGCACCGGGCAGCTTTCGATCGACGTGATCACCCGCTCGATCCGGTTCTCGTAGGCGAGCGCGTCTTCCGCCGTCTTGAACTCACGGAACTGGGAGATGTCGGTGCCGGCGGCGAAGGCTTTTTCGCCAGCGCCGGTGACGACGAACACTTTCGGCGCGCCGTGCTTCTCGGGATTGCCGAGGATCTTGGCCAATCCCTCATACATGGCGAAGGTCAGCGCATTGCGTGCCTGCGGCCGGTTGAGCGTGACCGTGCCGACCCCGTCGGCGACGTCGTAGAGGATCTCGTCGTTCATTGGATGCCTTTCAGATCGCGCCTTCGGCCTTGAGGCCGGCGATGGCCGCCTCGTCGAAGCCGAGCTCGGTGAGGATTTCGTGATTGTGGTCGCCGGCGTCCGGCGTCGGCGTCGCGATGCTGGCCGGCGTGCGCGACAGGCTGACCGGCTCGCCGACGACACGGATGTCGCCGAGCTTGGGATGGTGGACTGGCTGCGCGATGCCGAGATGCTGGACCTGCGGGTCGTCGAAGACGGCATCGACCGCATAGATCGGCCCGGCCGGCACGGAACCCTTCTCGCAAGCGTCGAGCCAGTAGGCGCTGTCCTGCTTGGTCATGATCTCCTCGAGCAGGACGCGCAGTTCAGGCCGCGCCGCGAAGCGCTTCTCCATGTTGTCATAACGCGGATCGATCGCGAGCTCCGGCTGGCCGAGCACGCCGCAAAAGGAACGCCAGTGCCCTTCGGCGCCGACACCGAGATTGATATGGCCGTCGCGCGTCGCATAGACGCCCATCGGCGTAGCATAGGGGTGGTCGTTGCCGGCCTGCGGCGGCACCTTGCCCTCGACCAGATAGCGCGCGACCTGGAAATCCATCATGCCGATCTGGGCCTCGAGCAGCGAGGTCTGTACCCATTGCCCCTTGCCCGAGACGGCGCGTTCCTGCAGCGCCACCAGCGCGCCGATCGCACCATAGAGTCCGGCGGCGGAATCGGCGACGGCGATGCCGGCGCGCACCGGCCCTTGGCCGGGCAGGCCGGTGACCGACATCATCCCACCCATCCCTTGTGCAATCTGGTCGAAGCCGGCGCGCAGCCGATAGGGCCCGCTCTGGCCGAAGCCCGAGATCGAGACCAGGATCAGGCGCGGATTGAGCGCGTGCAGCGTCTCGAAATCTAGGCCGAGCCGCTCCTTCACATCGGGCCGGAAGTTCTCGACCAAGAGGTCGGCATCGGCGATCAGCTTGCGCAGGATCGCCTTGGCCGGTTCCTTCTTGAGGTTGAGCGTCAGCGAGCGCTTGTTCCGGTGCAGGTTCTGCATGTCGTAGCCATGCCGCGGCCCGCTCATGTTCTCGTTGGGATCGACACCCGGCGGGCTTTCGATCTTGATCACGTCGGCGCCGAAATCGGCGAAGATGCGAGCGCAGGTCGGCCCAGCGCGCACGCGTGTCAGATCGAGCACGCGCAAGCGTTCGAGGGCAGTAGACGGCGTCGGGCGAGGCATGATGATCCGGAAGCGTGACGGGGCGCCGACTATCCCGTCATCGTCCCGAAGCGTCAATCTTCACTGCCATCTTGCATGCAAGGTCGGAGGGTGGTCATGCGTCAGCCGGACAACGGGCGCACGCAAAGGGCAGGGCAGCGGCGTTGACGACCGGCGGAAAGCCCTGCGAGCTTGCCGGACAGCGTCGGCAACGGACGCGCGGACGCGGGAGGAAGACGATGACGGTGGTCGCACTGTTCGGTGCCGGCGGCAAAATGGGCATGCGGCTCGGCCGCAATCTCGCTCGCTCGCGCTTTGAGACCCGTCATGTCGAGATCAGTTCCGCGGGGCGCGAACGCATCCGCGAGGCCTTCGGTCTGGCCTGCGTCGAGCCGGATGCCGCTATCGAGGGGGCGGAGGTCGTGATCCTGGCGGTGCCGGATACCGCGGTCGGCGCGGTCGCGGCCAACCTAGTGCCGAAGCTGGCAGCCGGGACTATCGTCGTCATCCTCGATGCCGCCGCGCCCCATGCCGGCCATCTGCCTGAGCGTGCCGACATCACCTATTTCGTCACCCACCCCTGCCATCCGCCGATCTTCAACGACGAGACCGATCCCGATGCGCGCGTCGATCATTTCGGCGGCATCGCCGCCAAGCAGCACATCGTCAACGCGCTGATGCAGGGTCCGGAGGCGCATTACGCGCTTGGCGAGGAGGTAGCGCGGGCGATCTGGGCGCCGGTGATGCGCTCGCATCGCGTCACCGTCGAGCAGATGGCGATCCTCGAGCCCGGACTGTCGGAAACCGTCTGCGCCACGCTGCTCGACGCGATGCGCGAGGCAATGGAGGAGGCAATCGCCCGCGGCGTGCCGCGCGAGGCGGCGCGCGACTTTCTGCTTGGCCACATGAACATCCTGGCGGCGGTCACTTTCGGCGAGGTCCAGGGCGTGTTTTCCGACGCCTGCAACAAGGCGATCGTCTTCGGCAAGGAGACGATCCTGAAGCCGGACTGGAAGCGCCTGTTCGAGCCGGACGAGATCGCCGACAGTGTCCGGCGCATCACCTGAGGTTGTGGCGAGGCTTCGACCGATTTCGAAGCCATGTTATGCCTGCTTCGCCGGCTGGGCCGGCATGCCTTTGGAGATATGACATGAGCGCGATCAGCGAGAAGCCCGGCACCACGGTCGATGATGCAGCCCAGCTGCGCGCGATCGTCGGCGAAGAGTCGCTGGTCGTGCAGAAGAAGGTGCTCGACCGGCTCGACAAGTTCTGCCGCGACTTCATCGCGCTCTCGCCCTTTCTCGTTCTGGCTACCGCTGACCGCGAGGGCGGGGTGGATGCCAGCCCGCGCGGCGATGGGCCGGGCTTCGTCGAGGTGCTCGACGAGCGAACCCTGCTGATTCCTGACAGGCGCGGCAACAACCGGATCGATTCCTTCCGGAACGTGTTGAGTTCGCCGGGTGTCGGTCTCGTCTTCTTCGTACCGGGGATCACCGAGACTTTGCGCGTCAA
This sequence comes from Bosea sp. Tri-49, assembly GCF_003952665.1. NCBI lineage: Bacteria > Pseudomonadati > Pseudomonadota > Alphaproteobacteria > Hyphomicrobiales > Alloboseaceae > Allobosea > Allobosea sp. Tri-49. The sequence goes on along the minus strand of NZ_CP017946.1, from coordinate 1,738,356 downwards.
TGGCAGGGCACGGATGACCACGGACGCCGCGCTGCTGGAGCCCATGGCCATGCAGGAGAAGGCGCCCAAGCTCGGCCTGATCGTCGAGGTCGACGAGGCCTATTTCCATTGCGGCAAGGCGCTGCTCCGCTCGAAGCTCTGGGCTCAGGAGGCGCAGGTCGAGCGCTCGAGCTTCCCGACGCTCGGCCGCATCGTCGCCGAGCAGACCAGGGCGGTCGATGCCGCCGAGGCCGACGCCAATCTCGAAGAGGCCTACCGCTCGCGGCTCTACTGAGCGCGCGCTGCCGCGGAGGGGCGGGCTATGTCGAAGGCTGACCAGTCCTTGCCGGCGACGCGCTTCAGCTTCCGGCTCGACTTCACGCCGGGTGGACGCCTCGGGCCGGGCAAGGTGCAATTGCTGGAGGCTATCGGCGAGACCGGCTCGATCTCCGCTGCCGGCCGCTCGATGAAGATGTCCTATCGGCGCGCCTGGCTGCTGGTCGACGATCTCAACCGCATCTTCCGTGCGCCGCTGGTCGAGGCCCAGCCCGGCGGCGCCAAGGGCGGCGGCGCCCATCTGACGGCGCTCGGCCGGGAGATCGTCGCGAATTATCGCGCCATAGAGGCGAAGGCCCTGGAAGCAGGGGCCGCCGAGGTTGCAGCGCTGCGCGCGGCAGTCTCGCCGACCGGATCGTGAGACGGAGGCTTTTGGCCTCCCGTCATTGCGAGGAGCAAAGCGACGAAGCAATCCAAGGGCCGCAATGCTCTACGTCTCCCTGGATTGCTTCGCTGCGCTCGCAATGACGACGAGCCGACCGCGAGCGGACCTCACGGCGTATCGATCGAGACGCTCTTAATCACCGCATAGACTGGGCTGCCGGGCTTCAGCTGCAATTGCTCGGCTGATTTCACGGTGAGGCGGGCGAGCAGGCCGGCGCCATTGCAGTCGAGCCTCACTTCCAGCGCTCCACCAGCGCCATGCCGATCGCCGATCGCTGAAACACGTGCCGGCAGAATGTTGAGTGCGCTGACCCCCTCGAGCGGCTTGAGGCTGAGCATCACGTCGCTGGCGAGGATGCGCACGCGCAGCGCCGTTCCTTCCGGCACCCTGCGCCGGGCGATCTGCAACGGCCCGGCTGCGGTCTCGAGGATCGTCAGGCCGTGCTCCGGCTCGTGGCGCAGCACGCGCGCGTCGAGAATCGCGCCGGCCTCCGCCGAAGTGGAGAGGATCGGCACGTCGGGGCGCGACATCAATTCGGCGGTAGGCCCGCTCATCGAGACCTTGCCCTGGTCGAGGATGACGAGATGGGTGGCGAGCCGGGCCACCTCGGCGATCGAATGCGAGACATAGACGATCGGGATGCCGAAACCGTCGCGCAGGCGTTCGATGTAAGGCAGGATCTCGGCTTTGCGCTCCTCGTCGAGCGAAGCGAGTGGTTCGTCCATGAGGAGGAGGCGCGGCTTTGCCAGCAGGGCGCGGCCGATCGCGACGCGCTGCTTCTCGCCACCGGAAAGCGCGCCCGGCTGCCGCTGCAGCAGATGGCCGATGCCGAGCAGGTCGAGCACGTCATCGAGCTTGCTGCCGCCGTCCTCCATCTTTGGCGCGAACCAGCGGCCATAGAGCAGGTTCTGCCGCACCGAGAGATGCGGGAAAAGCCGCGCCTCCTGGAAGACATAGCCGATGCGGCGCCGATGCTTCGGCACGAAGATGCCGGCGGCGCTGTCGAGCATCACCCGTCCGTCGATGACGACACGGCCTTCCTGCGGCCGGATCAGCCCGGAGATCACATTGACGAGCGAGGTCTTGCCCGAGCCCGAGCGGCCGAACAGCGCCGTCAGCCGTCCGTCCGAAGCGAAGGCGGCATCGAGTGCGAAGGCGCCCAGCCGATGCGCAATGGAAACCTCGATGACGGCGCTCATTCGACGGCGATCCGCCGGCCGACCAGCCGCGCCAGAAACTCCGAGGCGAACAGCGCCGCGACCGAGATCGCGATCGAGATCAGGGTCAGCCGCATCGCCCCGGCATCGCCGTTGGGTACCTGGGTGAAGGTGTAGATCGCCGAGGGTAGGGTCTGCGTTTCGCCGGGGATGTTGGAAACGAAGGTGATGGTCGCGCCGAACTCGCCCATCGCCTTGGCGAAGCACAGGATCATGCCGGCGAGGATGCCGGGCAGAGCGAGCGGCAGCGTCACCGTCAGGAACACCCAGAACGGCCCGGCACCGAGTGTTCCCGCGGCATCCTCGAGCTTGCGGTCGATCGCCTCGATCGAGAGCCGGATCGCCCTGACCATCAGCGGAAAGCCCATCACGGCGCAGGCGAGCGCCGCGCCCGTCCAGCGGAAGGACAGGACGATACCGAACCAGTCATAAAGGAACTGGCCGATCGGCCCGCGCCGTCCGAAGCCGATCAAGAGGAGATAGCCGGTGACGACGGGCGGCAGGATCAGCGGCAGATGGATGACGGCGTCGAGCAGCGACTTGCCCCAGAAGCGCCCGCGCGCCAGCAGCCAGGCGACGGCGAGCCCCAGAGGCAGGCTCGCCAGCATCGCGGTGGTGGCGACGATCAGGCTGAGGCGGACGGCCGTCCATTCCTCCGGCGACAGCCAGTCGCTCACGAAGAATCCCTTACGAGGATGTGGCGGGCTTGTTCAGGACCGTGAAGCCCTGCTTTTCAAAGCTCGCCTTGGCGCCGTTGCCGCGCAGATAGCTGAGGAAGCCCTGCGCGTCGGGATTGGCGGAATCCTTGGTGATGGCGACCGGATAGATGATCGGCGGATGGGTATCCTCGGGGAAGGTCGCGATCACCTTGACTTTGGGATCGGCGGCGGCATCGGTGGTATAGACGATGCCGAGCGGCGCCTCGCCGCGCGAGACCAGCAGCAGCGCGGCGCGGACATTGTCGCTCTGCGCGATCTTGTCCTTGACCTTGTCCCAGCCGCCGAGCTTCTCCAGCGCCGCCTTGCCGTATTTACCGGCCGGCACCGAATCGACATTGCCCATGGCGAGCCGGCTGGAGCCGAGCGCAGTGGAGAGGTCGACGCCGGGCGCCAGCGTCACCGTGGTCTTGGCGTCGGCGGGGGCAATCAGCGCGAGCCGGTTGGCGAGCAGGCTGACCCGGCTCTCCTTGTTGATCAGGTTTTTCTGCTGGGCGTAATCCATCCAGTCGAGATCGGCCGAGAGGAAGAGATCGGCCGGCGCGCCCTGTTCGAGCTGCTTCGCCAGCGCGTTGCTGGCAGCATAGGAGATCTTGGGCGCCGGCTTGCCGCTCTCCTTGACCCAGTTGGCCGCGGCCTCGTCGAGTGCGTTCTTCAGGCTCGCGGCGGCGAAGATCACCAGTTCCTTGCTCTGGGCGAAGGCCGGGCCGGTGAAGGAGGCGACGCCGATCAGCAGCGCGGCGGTGAAACCCAAGAGACCGGAGCACATGTTTCGGCGGTTCGATGGCATGAGGGTCCTCGCTGCGGTTGCTGTCGCTATGTGCGGCCGAATATAACGGCGGGCGACCAAAGGTCGAGTCTGCCTGACGCGGACTCGCGAGGTTGTCAGATCGAGGAGACCAGCATGAAGATTTCCGCCCGCAACCAGCTCAAGGGCACCATCGTCGAGATCGTGAAGGGCGCGACCACCGCCCATGTGAAGCTCGATGTCGGCGGCACTATCGTCACCTCGGCGATCACCAATGCCGCGGTCGACGAGCTCAAGCTCGCGGTCGGGCAGAAGGCCTATGCCGTCGTGAAGGCGTCCGACGTGATGATCGCGATCGACTGAGAGCCGGGCTTCAGGTTGCGTAGCCGATGCCGGCTGCGTAGCCTTCCTGCGCTAAGAAAAAGGCCCACGCCGAAGCGCAGGCCCAAGTCTAGGGAGGAAACGCCCAAGGAGGGCGCCGCAACATCGCTGCTGCGGTGCACAGGAGATAGGACGCCCTTTGCCGACCGGCAAGGGGGAAGGGACAGCAAAGCTGACCCTAATTTGAGCAAATTGCATTTAATCGCGCCGATCGCGCGAAAATAACGGGTAAACGCCGATGCCTGAGACGAAACGACGCGAGGAGAACGTTTGCCGAAGCGCGTTTCGGAGCCTCCTCATCGTCGGAAGTCTCGGCCTATGTTCCGTTGCGGAAGCCCAGATTCCGCCATCGCCGGCCGAGATCGCAGCCTATGATGCGCTGCATCTTGCGGCTCATCGCGGCGACCTCGCGGCCCTCCGTCAGGCAGTCGCATCCGGCAGCCGGCTCGATACGCGGGACGGTGGAGGCCGCACCGCGCTGCATGTCGCGACCCATGCCCGTCAGCGCGAGGCGATGCGCGAACTCGCCAAGGCGGGAGCCGATCCCCGCGCTCTCGACGGCCAATCCTATGATGCGATCACGATCGCAGCCGTCGCCGACGATCTGGAGACCATGCGCACTGCGCTCGCTATCGGCGGCGACGCACGCGCTATCACCAGCCCCTATCGCGGCACGGCACTGATCGCAGCCGCCCATCTCGGTCATGACGGTGTGGTCAGCGAGTTGATCGCCGCCGGCGCGCCGCTCGACCATGTCAACAATCTCGGCTGGACTGCCCTGATCGAGGCGGTGATCCTCGGCGAAGGCGGGCCGCGTCATGTCGGGACGGTGAGGGCGCTAATAACCGCAGGCGCGCGCCGCGATCTCGCCGACCGCGACGGCGTCACACCGCTCGAGCATGCCCGCCGCCGTGGCTATGCCGCGATGGTCGCGCTGCTGCAGTAGTCAGGCGGGGAAGTCCGGTGCCGGCAGGCTCGCCACCAGCGCCGTAAGCCCGTCGCTGTAACGCTGGCGCATGTCTGCCCAATAGGGATGGTTGCTGTCGTATTTGGCGAGATGCCGGGTCGAGAAGCTGTCGGCCTCGTAGCGCAGCAGGTCGATCGGCGGCGCTACCGAGAGGTTTGAGCGGACGGTGGCGTCGAAGGAGAGCAAAGCGAGCTTGGCCGCCTCGTCGAGCCCGCTCGCCTCCTGCAGTGCGCGGTCGAGGATCGGCTTGCCGTATTTGGTCTCGCCAAGCTGGAGGAACTGGGTACGCCCTGAGGCTTCGACGAAGTTGCCCGCTGAATAGACCTGGAAGAGACGATGCGGTTCTCCGGCGATCTGGCCGGCGACGATGAAGGAGCCGTTCGGGTCGCCATAGGGCTCGACGAAGGCGCGGTTGGCGCGCAACACCTCGCGCAGCACGCCGCCGACGATCTGCGCCACGTCGAACATGGTGCGCGCCGCCAGGATGTCGCGGTTCTCGCCGCCCGAGGCGCTGTCCTGCTTATGCTTGGTGTATTGCCTGATCATGGTGATCACGGCCTGCGTCGTCGCGAGATTCCCGGCCGAGAGGATGGTGATCACCCGCTCGTTCGACACCTCGAACAAAGCGAGCTTCTTGACCACGGCGATCTGGTCGACGCCGGCGCTGGAGCGGGAATCCGAGGCAAGGATCAGACCCGACGGCAAAAGGATCCCTAGGCAATAAGTCATAGTTGGTTCCCCAGCGCGGGCGCAGCATGCGCAGGGGGTACCGAGTTTGCCAAGCTCCAGACGCCGCGATTGCGGCACGGATGGGCGAATGCCAAGGTCGACCGGTTATCGGCTGGGACGTGGCGGAGTTCGGACATTGCGCAACCTGTCGGACATCGTCGCTGCCGTTCATGCCGACATCGCCGACCATATCGGCGGTGGCAAGGTGGCTGACTACATTCCGGCGCTGTCGCGAGTCGATCCACAGCGCTTCGGCCTTGCCGTCATCGCTTGCGCAGGTGAGCGCGCCCAGGCTGGCGATGCCGAGGTGCCGTTCTCGATCCAGAGCATCTCCAAGGTCTTCACCCTGACGCTGGCGCTGGAGCGGGTCGGCGCCCGGCTCTGGCACCGTGTAGGGCGCGAGCCTTCCGGCTCGCCCTTCAACTCGATCGTCCAGCTCGAGCAGGAGCGCGGCGTGCCGCGCAATCCGTTCATCAATGCCGGCGCGCTCGTCGTCACCGATGCGCTGCTGACCGGCCGGACGCCGAAGAAGACGGCGGACGAAATCCTCGCCTTCCTGCGCGAGCGCTCGGGCGACCCTTCAGTCTCGATCGACGACGAGGTGGCGGGCTCGGAGGCGCAGACTGGTTTCCGCAATGCCAGCCTCGCCAATTTCATCCGCGCCTTCGGCAACCTGAAGAACCCGGTCGCTGAGGTGCTCGACGTCTATTTCCATCAATGCGCACTGAAGCTGAGCTGCGCCCAGCTCGCCCGCGCCGGCCTGTTCCTCGCCGGCGATGGCGTCGATCCGTTGACTGGCGACATGGTCTGCCGCCCGGCGCGGGCCCGCCGCGTCAAGGCGCTGATGATGACCTGCGGCCATTACGATGCCTCGGGCGAGTTCGCCTTCAAGGTCGGCCTGCCCGGCAAGAGCGGTGTCGGCGGTGGCATCCTCGCTATCGTGCCGAAGCAGGCCGCGATCGCGGTCTGGTCGCCGGGACTCAACGCCGCCGGCACCTCGCATGTCGGTGCGATCGCGCTCGAACGCCTGGTCGAGCGCACCGGCTGGTCGGTGTTCTAAACCTTCAGGGTTTTGCCGGCCCGGTTGCCACCGGGCGCTCGCTCGCGCCCCATTCGGCCCAGGAGCCGTCATAGACGGCGCGCGCCGGCTTGCCGAGCATCTCCAGCGCCGTCGACAGGATCACCGCAGAGACACCCGAGCCGCAGCTCATCAGCAGCGGCTTGTCGATGTCGACGCCGGCCTCACGGAAGGCCGCGGCGAGCGCCTCCGGCTCCTTGAGCTTGCCATCAGCCACCAGCACCGAGGAGGGCAGGTTGAGCGCGCCGGGCATATGGCCGGAGCGCAGACCGGGGCGTGGCTCCGACGCCTCGCCACGGAAGCGGTCTGCCGGGCGAGCGTCGACCACCTGGATGACGCCATTCTCCAGCGCGCGGGCCACGTCATCGATATCGGCGACGGCGGAATGGTCGAGCCTGGCGGTGAACGTGCGCGGCGCACGCTGTCGCGGCGCGCCATCCCGGATCGGCCGGCCTTCGGCCAGCCATTGCGGCAGGCCGCCCTCGAGGATGACGACATCCTTGGCGCCGAAGGTCTGGAAGGTCCAGCGCACGCGCGGCGCCGAGAACAGGCCGAGCCCGTCATAGACGACGATGCGCATGCCGTCGCCGATGCCCATGGCGCCGACAGCGGCGGCGAAGGCATCTGGCCGCGGCAGCATATGCGGCAGGTTGGAGCTCTCGTCCTTGATCACGTCGACATCGAAGCGCACCGCGCCGGGAATGCGCTGCTGCAGATACTCGGCATCCGCATCGCGCTTCTGGGCCGGCAGGTAGAAGGAGCCGTCGACGATGACGATGTCGGGCGCATCGAGCCGCTCAGCCAGCCATTGCGTGGAGACGAAGATGTCGTTGCGGGCCATGCGCGCGTCCTCGAAAGAGTCTGTTTTCAGGATGTTATGACGGAAAGTTCAGGCCAGCGCGATGCGCACGCGCCGGTTCTGCTTGCCCTTCTTCTCGACATCGGTGACGGCGACCGCGCCGATCTCCGAGGTGTTGCGCACATGCGTGCCGCCGCAGGGCTGCAGGTCGATGCCCTCGATCGAGACGAGCCGGACCCGGCCCGAGCCGCGCGGCGGCTTCACCGACATGGTCTTGACCAGGCCGGGATTGGCGTCGAGCTCCTCATCGGTGATCCAGCTTTCGGTGATCGCCGCGTTCTTCGCCACGAGTGCATTGAGCTTCTCGGTCAGCTCCGCCTTGTCGAGCCCGCCTTCGGGGATGTCGAAATCGAGCCTTCCGTCGCCGTCGCCGATCGCGCCGCCGGTGACGGGATAAGGCAGGACGACGCTGAGCAGGTGCAGCGCGGTGTGGATGCGCATGCGCTTCAGCCGGCGCTCCCAGTCGAGCTTGGCGACCAGGGTTTCGCCAATGGCGGGCGCCGCCTGGCCTTCAAGCGGGACATGCAGGATGCGGCTCTTATCCTCGGGATTGTAGATTGCCGTGCCGATGGCGATCTGCGAGCCATCGCCGAGGACGAGCGCGCCGGCATCGCCGGGCTGACCGCCGCCGGTGGCATAGAACACCGTCCTGTCGAGTTCGATGCCGCCGCGCTCGTTGATCGCGACGACGGTCGCTTGCGTCTCGGTGAGGTAGGCGTCGTCCCGGAACAGCAATTCGGTCGGCATCGCGATCTCCTTCGTCGCCCGAACTTATCGCAGGCGAGGTCGGTCCCGCAAAGATGGTGGGAAGCCAAGCGGGAACGCTGCCGGTGGGGCTTCCGCTGGGGGCTCGGCATCACTAGGGTCCGACCAGGACTGCCGTGACATGGAGGCCCGACCGCAACATGACCATGCCGCGCATCGAGCCGCAGGATGGCGTCGCCTGGGTGACCGGGGCGAGCTCCGGCATCGGCGCGGCCGTGGCGCTGGAGCTGGCGCGGCGCGGCTGGACGGTCGCGGCGACGGCGCGCCGGCTCGACAAGCTCGAAGCGCTGGCGCTGAGCGCCGATGGTTTGCCGGGACGGATCGTCGCTCATTGCGGCGACGTCGCCGATCCCATGGCGATGGTGGCCGTGGTCGAGGGCATCGAGAGCGTGCATGGGCCGATCGCGCTCGCCTTCCTCAATGCGGGAATCGCCCCGCGCAATGGGCCCGGCCTGATCGACGTCGCCGCCTTCGAGCAGGTTTTCGCGGTCAATCTTATTGGCGTCGTGCGCGGCGCGGCCGCCGTCGCCGAGCGCATGGCGTCGCGCGGCAAGGGGCAGATCGCGGTCAATGCTTCGCTGGCGGGCTATCGCGGGCTGCCGGGCGCAGCCGCTTACGGAGCGTCGAAAGCGGCCGCCATCCATCTCTGCGAGGCGCTGAGCTTCGATTGCGAGCGGCAGGGCATCCGCCTGCAGCTGGTCAATCCCGGCTTCGTCGACACGGCGATGACCCAGCGCAACAGTTTCCCGATGCCGTTCATGGTGCCGCTCGACAAGGCGGCAGCACGCATCGTCGATGGTTTCGCCCGTGGCGGCTTCGAGATCACCTTCCCGCGCCGCCTGGCCTGGCTGATGAAGGCGCTGCGGCTCTTGCCATATCCGGCCTATTTCTGGGCGATGTGCAAGCTGGCCGGGGAGCATCGCGGCGGCCGTCGTGACGGCGCCGTTTAAGCGGAGAAGACTCCTTGTCCAACAGCTTGGGCGATGGAGTTCAGACTCAAGGCGAGCGCGATCCGAACCGTTCTTCGAGCCAGCTCACACCAAAAGCTGTGATCGCCACGGCATCGACCAGAACGGATGGGGCGGCGCCGATCAGCCCTTGTCGGCCTTGGCCGCTGGCGAGGAAATCCGTTACGATTCCCGCGAAATAGTCATCAGCCAACCCCGCGACGATCGGATCGCCGGTGTCGAATTCCTCGATCATGCGCCATTGCGTGCCGCTCGGTGTCGCGAGCGGTGCCTCGATCCGCCTGACGCGCTTGCCGGGAATCCGCGCCAGATGCTCGGCATGGTGCAGCAGGGTCAGCGTGTCGAGCGGGGCGCCAAGCATCAGCACCTTGCCGCCGGCTGCGACCAGTTTCGCGAGCGGCGAGCCATCGCCATAACCATAGTCGAGTGGATGGTCGGCGGTGAACCATTCCGCCTTCGCGCCGAGCGCGACGAGCGAGGCGCCGGGGTTGCCGCTGCGTAGCGCGCCCGGCGTCGTCCGCAGGAACTCCGGCAGCACGCCATTGTCTCGGATCGCGCGCGAGCGCTGCGGATCGAATGGCGGGATGTGGTCGCGCCACTCCGGCGGCACGCGGCCGTCTTCGCCGACAAGGTCCTCGTAACGCGCTTCCCAATCGGCATAGGCGAGGACGGTGCCCTCGGGACTGACGACATCGGAGAGCGCGGCAATGATCGTGTCGGGACCGTCGAGCAGGCAGCCGACCCTGCTGACGGCAGCATGGACCATGACGGCATCGCCCGAGGCAAGCCCGAGTGCGGCGAGATCAGCGGCAAGAGAGGCGCGCGTGACAAAGGAAGCGGGAGGCAGCGTCATGTCGGTCGGCTACTCGGATCGAAGGGCGGCAAAGGCGTCTAGGGCGCGCCGGCGGCCGAAATCGAGCGCGATGATCGGCTTCGGGTAGTCCCGGTCGAGGACGATTCCGGCCTGTTTCAATGCGCTCGCCGGCGCCTCCCAAGGGCGATGGATGAACTTGTCGTCGAGCTCCGCCAGTTCCGGAACGAAGCGCCGGACATAGGTGCCCTTCGGGTCGAATTTCTCGCCCTGTGTCACCGGGTTGAAGACGCGGAAATAGGGTGCCGCATCAGCGCCCGAGCCGGCGACCCACTGCCAGCTCGCCGGATTGTTCGCTGGATCGGCATCGACCAACGTGTCCCAGAACCAGGCCTCTCCCGCGCGCCAGTCGGTCAGCAGGTGCTTGATCAGGAAGGAGGCCGTGATCATCCGGACGCGGTTGTGCATCCAGCCGGTCTGCCAGAGCTGGCGCAGGCCGGCATCGACAATCGGATAGCCGGTCAATCCTTTCTGCCAGGCGGCCAGCGCGGCTTCATCCTTCACCCAAGACATCGCGTCGAAGCGGCGATCGAAGTTGGCCGTCGCCAAGTCGGGATTGTGGAACAGCAGATGGTATGAGAATTCACGCCAGCCGATCTCGCTGAAGAATTTTTCGGCGTCTGCCGCTGAGCCCGGCGTGTTGCCCGTCTCCAGCGCCGCCTGGGTCGCATGCCAGATCTGGCGCGGGCTGATCTCGCCGAAGCGCAGATGCGGCGACAGCCGCGAGGTCGAGAGCTTGTCCGGCCGGTCGCGGCCCTCGCGATAGCCGGCGATTGCGTCGTCGAGGAAGGCGCCGAGCCGTTCCTGCGCTCCGGCCTCGCCCGGCGTCCAGGCTTCGCGCAATCCGCTGGCCCAGTCGGGTGCCGTCGGCTCGAGGGCGAGGTCCGCGACCGAGAGCACCTGCTTGCGCAGCGCCGCCGGCAGCTCCGCCTTGCTCAGCTTGCCTGGTGTCGGAAGCGGTGCCGACGGCTCGCCGCGTTCGCGCACGGCGCGCCAATAGGGCGTGAACACCTTGAACGGCCCATCGGCCTTGGTCGCAACCTGCCACGGCTCGTTCAGGAGATTGGCGTTGAAGCTCTCGACAGCGACGCCGGTAGCGGAGAGTTCGGCCTTCAGCCCCTTGTCGAGTGCGATCGCCGTGCCGTCATAGCGTCGGTTCCAGGCGGCGTAGCCGATATCGGCCTCTTGCACGATCCGTGGCAGCAACTGGGCCGGATCGCCGCGCAGGATCAGCAATTCGCCGCCCTTCGCCGCGATGACGTCGGACAACATCGTCAGCGAGCGTGACAGCCACCAGCAGGCGGCGGCGCCGATCGGCCGGCGATCTTGCGACGTGTCGAAGATGTAGAGGCAGATCAGCGGGCCATGTTCGATCGCCGCTCTCAGGGCCGGGTTGTCGGACAGGCGCAGATCGTCGCGAAACCAGAGCAGGGCAGGGCGTTCGGTCACTCGGGGCGGCCTCTTGATGCAATGCTCTGATACGCCGATGGAGTCGGATTGGTTGCGTGGCGCAAAGGGATAGTCATGCCGCGAGCCGCAGCAGTTCGTGATAGATTATGTCGGCTGCGCGCAAAAAGAAGGGGATGGGCTGATGGCGACGCCGGAAGTCGAGGCCTTGAACCGGCGCATCGCCGCGCTTGAAGCGCAACTCGCAGCCTTGCTGCAGGCGGTCAATGTCGGGCGGGGTGGCACGGTCGCGATCACGGCTCCGGCCGGGCTGTCGATCACCGTCGGTGGCACCTGCACGATCAGTGTTGGTGCTGAATTGGCGCTGACCGTCGGAAGCAATTTCCGGACGGCGGTCGGCTCGGCTTATGTCGTCAATGTCGGCGCCGGCATGCGGACGACCGCGGGAACGAGCATCGGCGTTTTCGCTGGTACTGCGCTGACCATGAACGCCAATCGCCAGATCAGCCTGTCGACCCGCGCTTTCGAGGTCGCGGCGGCGGTCAGCATCGATCTCGACAGCAGCAAGGAGTTCGCGATCGCCAGCGGCAAGGCGCTCGTGGTGAAAGCTGCCGACAGCATCCTGCTCGATGCCGGCTCGGCGGAACTCAACCTGAAGAAGGACGGCTCGGTCGATCTCAAGGGCAAGGACGTGACGATCCGGGCGAGCGGCAAGATCAATGCGACGGCGAGCTCCGACGTCGTGATCAAGGGCTCCAAGATCAAGCAGAACTAAGCCGCGGCTCAGTCGCCGCCGCCTCCGCCGCAACCACCACTGTCGCCCCCGCCGCTGTCGGAGCTGTCGCCACTGCTGCATCCGCCACCACCGCCACTGCAGCTGGAGGATTGATGCGCAAAATCTCCCGCACATTGGGTTCCACGATCGCCGTTTCGACGTAGTTCCTCGCAATCCGGGACGTAGACGAAGCCGTTGGCGATCTTGAGCTTGGCATCGAGGGCGAAGAGCAGCGGCAAACGCGTCGGTCGTTCCGGGTCGATATTCTCGTCCTGGCAGCACTGCCACCAGACGCGGCGCAGGGCCGAGTTGTCACGGGGCGCGTCCTCGCGCAGGGCGACCGCTGGCGTGTGATGCAGGAAGCGCCCGAAGGCCTGATTGCAGAACCGGCCATAATCGCGGGTGTAGAGGATGAACTCGTGCCAGAGATCGTCCGCGACCTGCGACGGCATAGCGACGTCGCGCCGTCCGGAGTTGAGATAGGCCAGGAAGAACTGCCTGAGGCCCTCGGAGACCAAGGCGGTCTCCTTGCGCGTGAAGCCCTCATGATGAGCCGCGAGCTTGTCCAGCAGGCCGCGCGGCCAGCGATAATGTCGGATGAACTCTGCCCGGCGCAGGCGCTGTTCTTCTATCCAGACCTTGTAGCCACCGAAACAAGCGATGACCCCCACCACGCCGATCAGGATGGTGAGGGTCATCATCATTGCCAGCGCCGTATCAGTGCGCCTGCGGCGTGGCCTGTTTTGGTTCGGCCGGCTTCTTCTTGCCGCCGAGCGAGGCGAGCCAGCGCACCACGACGTAGAACACCGGGGTGAACAGCAGGCCGAAGGCGGTGACGCCGATCATGCCCGAGAACACCGCGATGCCGAGCACCTGGCGCATCTCTGCACCGGCGCCGATCGAGATCGTCAGCGGCAGCACGCCCAGGATGAAGGCGAGCGAGGTCATCAGGATCGGCCGCAACCGGGTCTTGGCCGCAGCGATCGCGGCATCGCGCCGGCTCATGCCCTCGTCCTCAGCCTGCTTGGCGAACTCGACGATCAGGATCGCGTTCTTCGCCGCGAGGCCGACGAGCACGACGAGGCCGATATCGACAAGCACGTTGCGGTCGAAGTCCTTGTAGCCGACGCCGATCATCGCCGCGAGGATACACATCGGCACGATCAGGATGACGGCGAGCGGCAAGGTCCAGCTCTCGTAGAGCGCCGCCAGTAGCAGGAAGACGAACACCACCGCGAGGCCGAAGGCGATGATCGCGGTGTTGCCGGCAAGCTTCTCCTGCAACGCGATCTCGGTCCATTCGAAGCCGAAGCCGGCCGGCAGCACCTGGGCTGCGATCTTCTCCACCGCCGCAATACCCTGGCCGGTCGAGTAGCCGCGCGCCATCGACATCTGCACCTCGGCCGCCGGATAGAGGTTGTAGCGCGGCACGCGATAGGCACCCGTCGTATCGGCGAAGGTCGCGACGGAACCGATCGGAACCATCTCGCCATCGGCATTGCGCGTCTTCAGGTCGGCGACGTCGCGGATGTCGAGCCGCTGGGGATTATCGGCCTGCGCCGTTACGCGGAAGGTGCGGCCGAGGATATTGAAGTCGTTGACATAGGCTGAGCCCATATAGATCGACAGCGTCTCGAACACGCGCGTCACAGGGACACCGAGCATCTCGGCCTTGGTGCGGTCGATGTCGGCGTAAATCTGCGGCGTCCTGGTCGAGAACAGCGTGAAGGGCTGCTGGATGCCGGGCGTCTGGCCCGCCGTTCCGGCCACGGCCCAGGTCGCGCCTTCCAGCGCCGCCAGGCCCTTGCCGCCGCGATCCTGGACATAGCCCTTGAGACCGCCGCCGGTGCCGATGCCTGGGACGGCCGGGGGCTCGACGATCAAGGCAAAGGCCTCGCCGATCGAGAACAACTGCGTGCGCAGGTCGTTGAGGATACCTTGGGTGGTAAGCCCCTGCTTGGCCCGCTCCTTGAAGTCGGTGAGCGTGACGAAGGCAACGCCGGCGTTGGGCGCAAGCGTGAAGGTTGCGCCGTCGAGGCCGGCGAAGGCGACGGCATGGGCGACACCCGGCCGCGACAGCAGGATGTCGGTTGCCTTGCGGATGACCGCGTCGGTGCGCGGCAGCGACGAGCCGGCCGGCAGCTGGAAGACAGCGATGAAGTAACCACGGTCGAGCTGCGGCACGAGGCCCGTCGGAACCACGGCGAGTTGCCGGCCGGCGACCGCGATCAGCGCGGCATAGATCAGCAGCATGACGACGCCGAAGCGGATCAGGCGCGAGGTCACCGCACCATAGGCGTGCGAGAGCCAGTCGAAGCCCTTGTTGAAGTACTTGAAGAACCAGCGCAGCGGTGCGCTCAGCACCGCCAGGAAGCCCTTAGGCTCTTCATGGCTGTGCGGCTTCAGGAGGATCGCCGCCAGGGCCGGCGACAGGGTCAGCGAGACGAAGCACGAGATCGCCGTCGAGGCTGCGATCGTCACCGCGAACTGCTGGTAGAACGTGCCTTGCAGGCCGGTGATGAAAGCGGTCGGGATGAACACGGCGCAGAGCACGAGCGCGATCGCGAGCAGGGCGCCGCCGACCTCGTCCATGGTCTTGTGCGCCGCGTCGACAGCGCTCATTCCTTGCGCGAGGTAGCGCTCGACGTTCTCGACCACGACGATCGCGTCGTCGACGACGATGCCGATCGCCAGCACGAGCGCCAGGAGCGAGATCGTGTTGAAGGAGATTCCGACCGCGCTCATGATCAGGAAGGTGCCGACCAGCGAGACCGGGATCGCGATGATCGGGATGATCGCGGCGCGCCAGGTCTGCAGGAACAGGATCACCACGATCACGACGAGCACGATCGCCTCGAGCAGCGTCGTCACCACGGCCGAGACGGATTCCCTGATGAACTCCGTCGGGTTGTAGACGATGGTGTGCTCGACGCCGGCCGGGAAGTTCTTCGACAGCTCCTGCATCGTCTTGATGAGGGCCTCCGAGGCCGCGAGCGCGTTCGTCCCCGGGCGCTGGAAGACGCCGATCGCAACGGCTTCCTTGTTGTCGAGATAGGAATTGGAGAGGTAATCCTGCGCGCCGAGCTCGACGCGGGCGACGTCGCGCACGCGGATCGTGCCGCCATCGGCATCCGAGCGGACGACGATATTGTAGAACTCGTCGATGCTGGTGAGGCGCCCGAGCGTGTTGACCGAGAGCTGGAAAGCCCCGTCCGACTTCGCCGGCGGCTGGTTGATCGCACCCGCCGCGACCTGGATGTTGGCAGCGCGGATCGCGGCGACGACGTCGCCCGCGGTGAGGTTGCGTGCCGCGACCTTGGCCGGATCGAGCCAGACGCGCATCGAATAATCGCGTGCGCCGAAGACCTGGACGTCGCCGACGCCCTCGACACGAGTGAGCACGTCCTTGACGTTGAGCGTCGTGTAGTTCGAGACGTATTGCTGGTCACGCGTGCCGTCGGGCGACAGCATGTGGATGACCATCAGGAAGTCTGGCGAGGCCTTGCGGACCTGCAGGCCGAGCGTGCGCACCTCCTGCGGCAGCCGCGGCTCGGCGGCCGAGACGCGGTTCTGCACCAAAACCTGAGCCTGGTCGACGTCAGTGCCGGCCTTGAAGACGACGTTGATCGTGACGCGTCCGTCGCCGGTCGATTGCGACGAGATGTAGAGCATGTCGTCGACGCCGTTGACTTCCTGCTCGATCGGCGCGGCGACCGTCGAGGCGACGACCTCCGCCGAGGCGCCCGGATAGTTCGCAGTGATCGTCACGGTCGGCGGCGCGATCTCGGGATATTCCGCGATCGGCAGGGTGCGCAGGGTGATGGCGCCGGCGATCGTCAGCAGCACCGAGAGCACGGTCGCGAAGATCGGTCGGTCGATGAAGAAATGGGCGAAGCGGAACATGCTTTGGTCCTGGCCAAAGAGGGCAGGGCGGACGGAATATGCCGTCCACTCTTGAAGTGGCCTATTGAGGCCTTCAGTTAGCTGCGGCGGCCTTGATCTCGGTCGGCTGCGGCGTCACCGCGACGCCCGGCCGCACCATCGGATTGGCGATGCCGTTGACGATCACCTTGTCGCTCGATGTGAGGCCGCTCGTGATGACGCGTAGCCCGTCGCTGATCGCGCCGAGCTGAACCGGCTTCGGCACCACCTTGTTGTCCGCGCCGACCGTCAGCACGATCTTGTTGGCCTGGTCGGAGACGATGACGGCATCCGGCACCAGCAACGCGTCGCCTTCGCCGGCGAAGAGCCGCAGCCGTCCGAAGGTTCCCGGCGTCAGCTGCCCGTCGGCATTCGGGAAGACGGCGCGGGTGCGGATCGTCGCCGAACGAGCGTTCAGTGCGTTGTCGACGAAGTCGATCTTGCCTTCCCGGTCCCATTTGGTTTCGCTCGAAAGCCGCACGCGTACCGGCGTGCCGGGCTTCCGCAAATCCTGCGACTTCGCATAGCGAAGATAGTCGGCCTCGGAGGTGTCGAAGACGAACTTGATTGGATCGACCGCCACGATGGTGGTCAGCAGCGTTGCGCCCGATTGGCCGCCGGCGATCAGGTTGCCCTGGTCGACCCGCTTGTTCGAGACACGGCCGGCGAGCGGCGCACGCACCTGTGTCCATTCCAAATTGAGCTCGGCCGTCTTCAGATTGGCCTCAGCCGCCTGCTGGCTGGCGATGGCGCCGTTGAGGTTGGCGCGGCGCTGGTCGATGTCGCGGGCGGTGATGGTGCGGTTCTGCGTCAGCGCCTCGGCGCGCTCGACCTCGTTCTGGTTGAGGTCGACCTGCGCCTTGGCGCGGGCGACTTCGGCCCTGGAGGCGTCGACGGCGAGCTTGTAGGGCCGCTGGTCGATGGTGAACAGCAGGTCGCCGGCCTTGACCAGGTCGCCGTCGCGGAAATGGACCGAATCGAGGAAACCGGAGACGCGGGCCCGGACCTCGACCTGTTCGCTGGCCTCGAAGCGACCGGTGAACTCGTCCCAGTTGGTGACGCGCTTGGCGAGCGGCGTGGCGACCGTGACGGGCGGAGCCGGCGGGGCGCCTTGAGCGAGCGCCTCGGCGGACAGGGCCGGAAGCAGGACCGCCAGGGCGGCGATGGCCCGGCTGGAGCGGCGGATCATGTGAAACTCCGAAAATGCGGGCGCGGCGCAACCTTCACGGTTTCCGGCCGATTGCGCAACAACCCCATCAGACTGACGATTGTCAAGTTTCTTCACTCGACAATTTTGGCGCTTTTTTCATCGGTGGCCGGTCATTGGCGCTTCGAGCCCAGCGAAACCGGATCACGGATGCTTGATGGCGGCGGGCCGAAGCTCTACCTGAGGGACGCGCGCGCCTGCGTCAGTAGCAACACCTCGTGGAAGTCATCTTATGAATGCGCATGTCCGTCCCGCCGACCCGAAGAAGCTGATCAAGGGCGCGACCGGCGACTGGGAGATCGTGATCGGTCTCGAAATCCATGCGCAGGTCACCTCGAACGCCAAGCTGTTCTCCGGCTCCTCGACGGCATTCGGTGGCGAGCCGAATGCCCATGTCAGCCTGGTCGACGCGGCGATGCCGGGCATGCTGCCGGTGATCAACGAGGAATGCGTGCGCCAGGCAGTCCGCACCGGGCTCGGCCTCAACGCCGCGATCAACAAGCGCTCGGTCTTCGACCGCAAGAATTATTTCTACCCAGATCTGCCGCAGGGCTACCAGATCAGCCAGTATAAGTACCCCGTCGTTGGCGAGGGCGAGATCGCGGTCGATCTCTCGCCGACCGAGCAGATCAGCGTTGGCATCGAGCGCCTGCATCTTGAGCAGGACGCCGGCAAGTCGATGCATGACCAGCATCCGACCATGAGCTTCGTCGATCTCAACCGCTCGGGCGTCGCGTTGATGGAGATCGTCTCCAAGCCGGATCTGCGCTCGGCCGACGAGGCCAAGGCCTATGTCTCCAAGCTGCGCACCATCCTGCGCTATATCGGTTCCTGCGACGGCGACATGGAGAAGGGCAACCTGCGCGCCGACGTCAACGTCTCCGTCCGCAAGGTGGGCGGGCCGCTCGGCACGCGCTGCGAGATCAAGAACGTCAACTCGATCCGCTTCATCGGTCAGGCGATCGAGGTCGAGGCCCGTCGCCAGATCGGCATCATCGAGGATGGCGGCACGATCGACCAGGAGACGCGGCTCTACGATCCCGCCAAGGGCGAGACCCGCTCGCTGCGCTCCAAGGAGGAGGCGCACGATTATCGCTACTTCCCGGACCCCGACCTGCTGCCGCTCGAATTCGATGATGCCTTCATCGCCGAGCTGAAGGCGCATCTGCCCGAGCTGCCGGACGCCAAGAAGGACCGCTTCATCTCGCAGTACGGGCTTTCGCCCTACGACGCCTCGGTACTCGTCGCCGAGCGCGAGCAGGCTGATTATTTCGAGGCTGTCGCCAAGGGCCGCGACGGCAAGGCCGCAGCCAACTGGGTGATCAACGAGCTGTTCGGCCGCCTCAACAAGGAAGGCAAGGATGTTGTGGCTTCGCCCGTCTCGGCAGCGCAGCTCGGCGGCCTCGTCGACCTGATCGGCGAGAGTGTCATCTCCGGCAAGATCGCCAAGGACCTGTTCGAGATCCTCTGGACCGAAGGTGGCGACCCACGCGAGATCGTCGAGGCCCGCGGCATGAAGCAGGTCACCGACACCGGCGCGATTGAGAAGGCGGTCGACGAGATCATCGCCGCCAATCCGGACAAGGTCGAGCAGGTCAAGCTGAAGCCGACCATGCTCGGCTGGTTCGTCGGCCAGGCGATGAAGGCCTCGGGCGGCAAGGCCAATCCGCAGGCGCTGAACGAGATTCTGAAGAAGAAACTAGGCATCGAGTGACGCCAAAGGACTTGATCATTCGCGATGCGCTCGCCGCCGATCTGCCGGCGGTCCGCTCGCTTTTGGTCGAGACCTGGCACGATGCCTATGACGGCATCTATGGCTGGCAGCGTGTCGCGCAGATCACAAATGCCTGGCACTCGCTCGATGCGCTCGCGGCCCAGCTAGGCCGCGACAGCGGTGTCTTCCTGGTCGCGCTCCTGGGCGAGGAGGTCGTCGGCACGGCTTCGGCTCGCCGGGAGCCGGACCGGGCAGCGATGCTGACACGGCTCTATGTCTCGCCGGCCCGGCAGGGGGAAGGCATCGGGCGCACGCTTCTGCAGGTGGCGCTTGCCTGCTTTCCCGATGCGCCGGTGGCGCGGCTGGAGGTCGAAAGTCAGAATGAGCTGGCGATCGCCTTCTATGAGCGCATGGGCTTCTTCCTGCAGCGCCAGGCCCGTTTCGATGGGCGCGAGGACACCCCAAACACGTTGATCATGGCCAAGCGCCTGGTGACGATCTGAGAATTCGCCTGGCAAATTCCCGACGGAGACGATGATGACCGAGGCAGCCGCTCTCGCCAATGTAACCATGCGCGAAGCGCGCCGCGAGGATGCCGCGCGGATTGCCACGCTGATCATGCAGGGCGCGGCCAAGCAGTCGCGCTGCGAGGAGGAGATTGCGGCGGAGGCGAGCCACCCATCCTATCTCGACGCCTTCGACGAGGTCGCAGCCAGCCCGCACAACACGCTCTTCGTCGCCGAGCTCGACGGCGAGGTGGTCGGTACCTTGCAGGTCACGCTCATACCCGGCCTGATCAATCGCGGCCGCAAGCGCGCCAAGCTCGAAAGCGTCCATGTCGATCCGGCCTTGCGAGGCCGGCGCATCGGCGAGGCCATGGTCGCTCATGCCGTCGCCTTCGCCCGCCAGAGCGGCGCCGGCCTGGTCGAGCTCACCTCGAACAAGTCACGCGAGGCGGCGCACCGCTTCTACCGTCGTCTCGGCTTCGACCAGAGCCATGAGGGCTTCAAGCTGGAGCTGTGACCGCGCAGTCTGCATGCCGCGTCCGCGTGGAGCGCGCGGGACTGGTTCTTACAGGAGTGCCGGTCGAGACCTAGATGTCTCGGCGACCCGTAACAACCCGCGAGGACTGGGACATGTCAGCAGTGCAGGGCAAGCCGATCGATCTCCACTACTGGCCGACGCCGAACGGCTGGAAGATCACCATCATGCTCGAGGAAGCCGGGCTGCCCTACACCATCATCCCCGTGAACATCGGCAAGGGCGACCAGTTCAAGCCGGAATTCCTGGCGATTTCGCCGAACAACCGCATGCCGGCGATCGTCGATCCCGACGGGCCGGACGGCAAGCCGATCTCGGTCTTCGAATCCGGCGCGATCCTGCAATATCTCGGCCGCAAGACCGGGAAGTTCTACCCGGCCGACGAGCGCGGCCGCGTCGCGGTCGACGAGTGGCTGTTCTGGCAGATGGGCGGCTTCGGCCCTATGCTCGGCCAGACCCACCACTTCCGTATCTATGCGCCGGAGAAGGTGCCTTACGCGATCGACCGCTACACCAACGAGGCGAACCGTCTTTACGGTGTCTTGAACAAGCGCCTCGAAGGCCGCGACTACATCTGCGACGACTATTCGATCGCCGACATGGCCTGCGTCGGCTGGGCCCGCGGCTGGGAGCGCCAGGGCCAGGACATCAAGCAGTTCCCGAATGTCGGGCGCTGGCTCGATTCCGTCCTGGCGCGCCCCGCGGTCCAGCGCGGGCTCAAAGTCGCCGAGGAACTGCGCAACCCGGCCGGCATCAGCACGCCCGAGGAAAAGGCTGTTCTGTTCGGCCAGAAGGCGCGCTGACGCTGCCCAAACCCGCTGCCGTTATGCTCGCCCTTGTGGCGAGCATCCACGTCTTGAACACCGTCCTTGGTGAAGGAAGACGTGGATGGTCGGGACAAGCCCGACCATGACGGGTGTGGTTGGCGAGCGCCGTTGTTTCAGTTGCTGCGCGACCACTTCACCGAGCGGCAGATCATCCCGCCGAAGACGCAGCCGGCGGTGGTCAGCGTGTCGCCGGAGAGCGTCATGGTGCCGGAATAGGTCTTGCCGTCCTCCGGGTTGAAGGCGCTGCCGCTCCACTTGCCGGCGCTGGATGGCTTCATGTCGTAGAAGATGCGTTGGCCGATCTTGGCCGGGCCGCTTGTCTCCTTGAGCCAGGAGATCGTGCCGCACATCGCCTCGCCGCATTTGGTGAAGCGGACTTTGGATGCGCCGGTGTCGCGCAGCCAGGTGCCGGTGACGTCCTGAGCCGAAGCGGGAACGGCGAAAGCGAGCAGCAGGCCGGCGGCAGTCATAGTCAGGCGAATGGCCATGGCGTTCCTCCTCGGTTGTGGCGATCTGCGTCGCCATATGGTTCAGATATAAACTATATCCGAGCCTGCGTCGGCTTCAAGATGCCATCTCGCGCGGTCGCAGCGGCTTCGATGACCTTGGGGCAAGGTGAATCCGGAGTTGACGCCTCCGCCGAGGTCGAATCAAGAGCCCGTTGTAATCATTGAAAAATTCGACATGCGAGCCTGAATCGAATCTTGCTTTAACTGCTCGTTTGCGACTCGTTGAGCTTCGGTTCATCTCAAATTTTAGCGGAGTCTTTTACCGCCCGGCACGAACCTCTCCTCACAAGCCGCGGCCTCAAAACGGGCCAGCATCGAAGGAAAACAGGGGTAATTGTCATGGCACGCATGGAAATGAGCGCGATCCCGGCCTCGCTGGCGATCCCGGTGGAAGCCTCCGCCGACGCCTATTACGAGCTGGGCCTGATGCATGCGTCCGGCCGTTCCGGCCCGGTCGACCTCGTCGCCGCGCAGACCTGGTTCAACGTCGCCTTCGCCAAGGGCTGCGCCCGCGCCGCCGCCCATCGCAGCGAGCTGGCGCTGGAGATGAACCGCGACGAGGTCGCCGAGGCGCTGCGCGAGGCACGTCGCTTCCTGACCCGGCACTGAGGTTCAGGCACGCAGCCGCGCCATCGTGAGCGCATCGGCATAGGCGCCGGCGCGGAAAGCGTAGGCGCGCAGAAGCCCTTCCGGTTCGAAGCCGAACTTGCGGTAGAGCGCGATCGCCGCCGCATTGTCGGCGTAGACCGTCAGCTCGAGCCGCTTCAGGCCGAACCAATTGTCCGCGGCGTCGACGATCTCGCCGAGCAGCGCCGTGCCGACGCCGGTGCCGTGATGATCGTCATGCACGCCGATGCCGATATAGCCGGCATGCGCCCGCCGGCCGCGATAGCGCGCAAAGCCGGCCTGGCCGATCAGCCCGCCGTCGCGGAGTGCGACGATGTTGAGCCCCTCGGTATCCGGATCCTCCAGCCAGCGCCGCGTCACTTCAGCCCTTTGATAGGGCAGGCGCAAGGTCCCGGCGCGAAAGCCCGGCAGATTGACCAGCGCCGTCAGCGCTTCCAGATCATCGCCACACACAGCCCGGATCAATAGCTGGCTGGAACCAGCCGGATGTTCCAACTGATCGGGATACTCATCTCTTCCAAATGTCATGTCGGCTCTCCGAGGCAACCGGGAGAGCTGAATTCCATCGAACCCTGCTCGCCGCGGCAGGGTTCGTGGGGGATGATCGCGGCGCGCTTAGCGCAATGCTGATCCCGCACACCCTTCCAGGTGCGTCGACATCAGGATTACGAGGGCCGTCGCGGCGATCATGGCCTAGATCATAACGGCGGATCGTGAGCCCGCAAGGTGCGCCTCAGCCTTGTGGCACGGGGAGGGCGCCGCTATAAGCGCGCCGCATTCCCAGTTTTGCCCCAAGGATAATAACGATGGCTGTCCAGCGTACCTTCTCCATTCTCAAGCCCGATGCGACGAAGCGCAATCTCACTGGCGCGGTCAACGCGGTCATCGAGAAGGCCGGCCTGCGCATCGTCGCGCAGAAGCGCATCCAGATGACCACGGAGCAGGCGCAGACCTTCTACGCCGTCCACAAGGAGCGGCCCTTCTTCGGCGAGCTCGTCGAGTTCATGACCTCCGGCCCGGTCGTCGTGCAGGTCCTCGAAGGCGAGGACGGCATCGCCAAGTACCGTGAGGTGATGGGCGCGACCAACCCGGCCAATGCCGCCGACGGCACCGTCCGCAAGCTCTTCGCCCAGTCGGTCGGCGAGAACACCGTGCATGGCTCGGACGCGCCGGAGACCGCCGCGATCGAGATCGCGCAGTTCTTCGCGGGCAACGAGATCGTCGGCTGAGCCGGTTTTCATTCCCCTGAAACGAGAAGGGCGGGTCCGATGGACCCGCCCTTTTTCGTTTGTGGCTACGTCGTTGCGAGGAGCGCGAGCGACGAAGCAATCCAGGAGAGGGTAAGGCGCTGGTCTGGATTGCTGTGCTACGCTCGCAATGACGGAAAGGTCAAAAGCCGAGGTCGAAGGCGTAGCTCGCCGAGATGCCGAAGGTGACAGAGTCGCGATCGCCGAAGGCCTTGACGATCGGCGCCTTGGCCGCGTCGCCCATCAGGTGCTTGTACTCGACATAGGCAGTGGTTTGCAGCTTGTCGGACCAGTGATAGGTGGCCTGCGCGATCGCGCCGACCGAATGCACGCCGGCATTGTAGCGCTGCAGGATGCCTCCATTGCCGGCGACGGTGCTGCCGAAATAGGTGCGGATATAGTCGGAGCCGACGATCGTCATGCGCGGGCCGACGCCGAGCGACCAGGCGCCGATGCGCTGGAAGACGTCGACCTTGGCCTCCGCCACCATCGCATCATGGGCGACGATGCCGCGGCGCAGGTCGACGCGGGCGCGCATCCATGAGGTCGGGTAGAATTCGACAAAGGCGCCGGCCTCGGCGCCGAACTTGGTGTCCGGCACGCCCATGACACGCAGGGCCACGTTGGTGTCGGCCTTGCGCTCCCAGAGCAGGTTGCCGGAGAAGCCGACGCGCCAGGCTTGGCCCGAGAAGAAGCCGATGCTGATCGCATCGTCCTCGGAGGTCCACCAGGTGCTCTTGGTACCGCGCCCCAGCGAGATGATCGGCCGCGGCCGGAAGACGTAGTCGTTCGAGCCCATATAGTCGGGCTGGTAGCGCAGGCCGGCGCCGAGCGTCAGGTGCCAGTTCTGTACCGGCTGGGGCGAGGTGTACTGGCTATACTGCGAGGATTGTGCCTTCGCCGGGGCGCTCAGCGCCAGGGAAAGACAGGCGGCCGCAAGGCCGGCAAGGAACGCAACGCAACGCATCGTCAGAACTCCGGCGCCAGGGCGCCTTGGACTACTCGGATACGTGCAAACTGAATCATTAGTCTTAATCCGGAGTTGACGAGCGGCTGCCTGCGACATCGCTGCTCGTATGGCTGATGGCCCGGCCGAATCCCCAGCCGCCGGAAATGGCACCTTGCCCGGTTGCAGCCTGGCAATGCAACCACCCCGCTTCCGTGGACACTGGACCTGTTCTAGGAAGGAAGCATGACAGAGCTTCCCCGCATCGCGCGCCTGCCCTCGGTCTGCCCGCATGACTGCCCTTCGGCCTGTTCGCTCGAGGTCGAGGTCATCGACGGCAGGACGATTGGCCGGGTCCGCGGCAACAAGCGCCAGAGCTACACCGACGGCGTGATCTGCGCGAAGGTCGCCCGTTACGCCGAGCGCATCCATCACCCCGACCGGCTGCTCCATCCGCTGCGGCGCGTCGGGCCAAAGGGCTCGGGCGCCTTCGAGCGCATCTCCTGGGACGAGGCTCTGGACGAGATCGCAGGGCGTTTCCTGGCGATCGAGGCCGAGCACGGCAGCGAGGCGGTCTGGCCTTATTACTATGCCGGCACCATGGGGCTGGTGATGCGCGACGGCATCAATCGCCTGCGCCACGCCAAGCGCTATTCCGGCCAGTACTCGACGATCTGCACCACCACGGCCTGGACCGGCTTCATCGCTGGCACCGGCAGGCTCGCGGGGCCGGACCCACGCGAGATGGCGAAATCGGACTGCGTCGTGATCTGGGGCACCAATGCCGTGCACACCCAGGTCAACGTCATGCACCACGCCGTCAAGGCGCGGAAGGAGCGCGGCGCCAAGATCGTCGCGATCGACATCTACCGCAATGCCACGCTCGACCAGGCCGATCTGCCGCTCGTGCTCAAGCCCGGTACGGACGGTGCGCTCGCCTGTGCCGTCATGCACGTGCTGTTCCGCGATGGCCATGCCGACCGCGATTACCTCGCCCGCTTCGCCGATGCTCCAGACGAACTCGAAGCGCATCTCGCGACCCGCACGCCGGAATGGGCGGCGGCGATCACCGGCCTCTCAGTCGCCGAGATCGAGGAATTCGCTGCCCTGGTCGGAACGCGCAAGAAGAGCTTCTTCCGCCTCGGCTATGGCTTCGCCCGCCAGCGCAACGGCGCGGTCAACATCCACGCCGCCTCCTGCATCCCGACCGTGACTGGCGCCTGGCAGTACGAAGGCGGCGGCGCCTTCCACTCGAACAGCGGCATCTACAAATGGCGCAAGGGCCTGATCGAGGGGCTCGACAAGATCGACCGCAATGTCCGCCAGCTCGACCAGTCGCAGATCGGCCGCGTGCTGACCGGAGATCCCGACGCGTTGCGCCAAGGCCGGCCGGTCAAGGCGCTGTTCATCCAGAACACCAATCCGGTGACGGTCGCGCCCGAGCAGGAGCTGGTGAAGCGCGGCTTTGCCCGCGACGACCTCTTCACCGTCGTGCATGAGCAGTTCATGACCGAGACCGCGCTGATGGCCGACATCGTGCTGCCGGCGACGCAGTTCATGGAGCATGACGATCTCTATCAGGGCGGTGGCCACCAGCACATCATGTGGGGCGGCAAGCTCGTCGACCCGCCGGGTGAGTGCCGCTCGAACCATGAGGTGATCTGCGCCCTGTCGCAGCGTCTCGGCGCCGAGCACCGCGGTTTCACGATGACCCCGCGCGAGATTGTCGACTGGACCTTGCAGGAGACCGGCCGCGGTACACTCGACGAGCTGGTTGCCAATGATTTCCTCGACGTGCAGCCAGATTTTGAGACAGCGCATTATCTCAACGGCTTCGGCTGGCGCGACGGCAAGTTCCGCTTCAAGCCGGATTGGACCAAGGTCCCGAACAGCAATGCCGGTCTCGTCGGCCCGCACGCGGCGCTGCCCTCGCTACCCGATCATTGGGGTGTGATCGAAGCGGCCGATGAGGAGCATCCGTTCCGGCTCGCCACCAGCCCGGCGCGCAACTTCCTCAACTCGAGCTTCACCGAGACGCCGACCGCGAAAAAGAAAGAGGGCGCGCCGACGCTGATGCTGCATCCGGACGATGCGGGCGCCCTCGGCATCGCCGCTGGCGACCATGTCACCGTCGGCAACCAGCGCGGCACGGTCGAGCTCGACGCGGTCTTGTTCGATGGGCTGGTGCGTGGCGTCGTCATCGCCGAATCGATCTGGCCGAACGGTGCCCATCGCGGCGGCCGTGGCATCAACACCATCACCGGGGCGGATTCGCCGGCGCCCTATGGCGGTGCCGCCTTCCACGACAACAAGGTCTGGATTCGCAAGGCGGTGTGACCTTTGCGTCATTGCTTTTTCGATGCCGCTGTGGACCATCCGCGCCGCGCGACGGCACAGCCTGTCGAGGGGAGATTCGGGAGTCTCCCCGGGCTCAGCCGCGGAAACGGACAACGCAAGTGATGATGAAGCGGCGGGTTGGGGCGGTCGTTTGGGCTGCTGGAATGTCCTTGCTTATGTCCGCCGGCGCCGCGATGGCCGCGGGCAGCACGAGCTCCCTGCCGGCGCCGGACCCGACGGCGAAGAACCTGACGCCCTACATGATCCAGCTGCGTGCCTTCGACGCCTGCCTGATCACCCAGTCGCGTCTGATGAACACGACGCGCGAGGCGGTGCACACCCCGTGCAGCTGCTACGCCAAGGGCACGGTCAACGCCATGACCAAGGACGAGCTCCAGGCCTTCCGCGACACCGGCTATTTCAACGATTCGGCCCGCGAGAAGGGCTACGACTTCATCGACCGCTGCAAGCTGAAGCGGCCCTGAGAGCATGGCGGCTCATGCCGCGCTCGCTGCGTCGGCGCTGAAATAGCGCTCGCGCATCCGCCCGGCATAAGCAACCAGGTTGGCGTGCTCCTGCAGTGCGCCACGCAGGGGCGAGTCGAAGATCTCGCACAGCCCGGCGATCATGAAGGCGCCGAGCGTCGCGTCGGCGCCGCTCGGATCGGGGCCGGTAAGATAGGGGTTCCCGCCGAGAATGCCGGCGAGCGCTTCCAGCGCCCGCTTCGCCAGCGCAAGCCGCTCCGCATCACTGTGTCGACCGATGCCGTGGCCGTGCAGGCTGCGGCGGACCTGGCGCTTGATCATGGCGACGACCAGCGGCCGCAACGGCGCTGGCACGGCATCGAAGAAGCGCCGCGGCCCGCGATCGAAATTGGCGGGATTGGCCCAGCGTTCCTGCACCACCATCCAATACATGTGGTCTTCGAGCATCTTCTCGACGGCCCAGGCAGTGCCGCGCTGCTCGGCCGACAGGCCCTTGTCGAAGTCGACCCCGTGCGCCTGTTCAAGGTACAGTCGGATGAAGGTCGTGTCAGGCACGATCTTGTCCCCGTCGCGCAGCACCGGGAACTTACCCTTCGGCGCCTTCTGCAGATTGCCGCGAACCCGCCTGTAGGGCAGGCCGGACATCTCCATCAGGATGATGCCCTTCATGCAGAACGGGCTGGGGTCGGGCTGGCCGAAGGCGGGCCCGAACACGTGAAGCTCCAGCATTTGTTCCCCCAGCCAATACGTTTCAGTATGCAGCATGCACTGCTGCCACACTCCTGACATTTAATGTCAGGGCGAGTAGAGCAAGATCACTCTACGCCATCTTCCTCTAAGCGGAACCACGCCATGCAGCGCGCTGAACGCTTGCTCGATCTGATCCAGGGGCTGCGCCGTAGGCGTCGCCCTGTCACTGCCGAGACCCTTGCCTCAGAGCTCGATGTCTCGGTCCGCACTGTCTATCGCGACATCGCCGCCCTGCTGCGCCAGGGCGTGCCCGTGCGCGGCGAGGCCGGCATCGGCTATGTCCTCGACGCCGGCTTCGATCTGCCGCCACTGATGTTCTCGCCCGACGAGATCGAGGCGGTACTGGTCGGCATGCGCTGGCTCTCCGAGCGCGCCGACCCGACGCTGGCGCGGGCCGCCGAGGACGTCGTTGCCAAAGTCGCCGCGGTGCTGCCGCCGCACTTACGCCCGATCCTGCTCGACGGCGCCTTGTTTGCGCCGGCCTACTGCAAGGATTCCGCGATTGTCGACCAGGTCGACGCCGCCGCGATCCGGGCCGCGATCCGCAATGGCCGCAAGCTCGACATCGCCTATCGCGACGAGGCCGGTGCCGAATCGCGGCGGATGATCTGGCCGATCGGCATGACCTTCTTCGACCGGGTCCGCGTCGTCATCGCCTGGTGCGAGCTCAGGCAGGCCTTCCGCCATTTCCGCACCGACCGCATCGCCGAGCTCACCGCCCGCGAGGAGCGCTATCCGGCCCGCCGCGCCGACCTGTTCCGGCGCTGGCAGAAGGAGGAGCAGGAGGCCGCGGCGAGGCGGGCGATGGAGCAATCAAGCCTGCAGAGCGAGCCCGTGGCAGTGCAGTAGGCGGATCAAGCTCGTCATGCTCGGGCTGGGCCCGAGCAGCTCAGGCCGGAAGAGGTATTGGTCCGTGCCTTCTGGTCCTGAGATTCTCGGCTCTCCGCTTCGCTCCGGCCGAGAATGACGGCTGGGCTTCAGACGCCGACCGCCACCCCGTCCAGCTTGACGGTACCCGACGCCACAAGCGCCAGTGCCTGCGGATAGATCTTGTGCTCCTGCTCCAGCACGCGCGCCGACAGGCTCGCCTCGTCGTCGCCGGGCAGGACCGGCACCTTTGCTTGCAGGATGGTCGGCCCGGCATCGAGCTCGGGCACGACGAAATGAACCGTGCAGCCATGCTCGGCGACACCCGCTTCCAGCGCTCGCGCATGGGTGTGCGTGCCGCGGAAATCGGGCAGCAGCGACGGGTGGATATTGATCAGGCGGCCCTGCCAGCGCGTCACGAACCAGGGCGTCAGCACCCGCATGAAGCCGGCGAGCGCGATGAGCTCGATCTGGTTGGCCCGCAGCACCTCGTCGAGCGCGCGCTCGAAAGCCTCGCGGTCCTTGCCGAATGGGCGGTGGTCGACGCTGGCCGTGGCAATGCCGGCGGCAGCCGCTCGCTCCAGCCCGCCGGCCTCCGGCAGGTTGGCGGCGACCAGCACGATCTCAGCCGGGAAATCGGCGACCTGGGCCGCCTCGATCAGCGCGACCATATTCGAGCCGCGCCCAGAGATCAGGATCGCGGTTCGCGTCCGCCTCGCTGCCGCGCTCACAGGGCGAGCTTGCCGCGATAGGCGACGGCTTCGTCGGCGCCGCGCGCCGTAACCACGCCGAGCCGGACCGGCTTTTCGCCGGCCTCGGTCAGTGCGGCCATGACGGCATCGGCTTGAGCCGCCTCGGCGACGACGATCATGCCGATGCCGCAATTGAAGGTGCGGAGCATCTCACGCTCGGCAACGCCGCCGACCTTGGCGAGCCAGCCGAACACAGGCGGCACAGGGATTGCCGGCAGGTCGATCGCGACGCCGAGATCGTCGGGCAGGACGCGCGGGATATTGTCGGGGAAGCCGCCGCCGGTGATGTGGGCCAGCGCCTTGATCCCGGGCGCCGCCTTCAGCGCCTGCAGCAGGCTTTTCACATAGATCCGGGTCGGCTCCAGCAGCGCCTCGGCCAGCGTCTTGTCCGATGCGAAGGGGGCGGGGGCGTCCCAGGCGAGGCCCGAGAGGGCGACGATGCGGCGGACCAGCGAATAGCCGTTGGAATGCACGCCCGAGGAGGGCAGGCCGAGGACGACGTCGCCGGGGGCGAGGTCGGCCCGCGGCAGCAGGGTGCCGCGTTCGGCCGCGCCGACGGCGAAGCCCGCGAGGTCGTAGTCGCTGCCGGCATACATGCCCGGCATCTCGGCGGTCTCTCCGCCGATCAGGGCGCAGCCGGCCTGGCGGCAGCCCTCGGCGATGCCGCGAACGATCTCGACACCGGCCTTCGGGTCGAGCTTGCCGGTGGCGTAATAGTCGAGGAAGAGCAGAGGCTCGGCGCCTTGCACCACAAGGTCGTTGACGCACATGGCGACGAGGTCGATGCCGATGGTCGAATGCCGGCCGCTTTCGATCGCGATCTTCACCTTGGTGCCGACGCCGTCATTGGCCGCGACGAGGATCGGATCGATGAAGCCGGCGGCCTTCAGGTCGAACAACCCGCCGAAGCCGCCGATCTCGGCGTCGGCACCTGGACGGCGCGTCGAGCGCACCAGCGGCTTGATCGCGTCGACCATGGCGTTGCCGGCATCGATGTCGACGCCCGCCTGCGCATAGGTCAGCCCATTGGCGCCCGGTTTCGTCATCGGTGTTCGCTCCATTGCTGCCGCGAGCGAATAGGCAAGCGCAGGGCGGGGGGCAAGCCCTTCCGCGAAAGCGTTTCGCACTTCTCCCGCCCATGTTCTACCCTGAGATGCGATTCAGTCGGCAGGTTTCCCGCGATGACGCTTCCGAACCTGATCACGATCGGCCGCCTGATCCTGGTGCCGCTGGTGATCGTCATGATCGTCAACGGCCGCTGGGACGAGGCCTTCTTCCTCTTCGTCGCGGCCGGCATCTCCGATGCGGTCGACGGCTTCATCGCCAAGCGCTTCGACATGAGGAGCGAGCTCGGCGCCTATCTCGACCCGCTCGCTGACAAGGCGCTGATCGTCTCGATTTACATCACCCTCGCCATCGTCGGCATCATCCCGGTCTGGCTGGTGATCGTCGTCGTCTCGCGCGACCTGATGATCATCACGGCGGTGATCCTGTCCTGGCTGATGGAAAAGCCTGTGACGATCGCGCCGATCGTCGTCAGCAAGCTCAATACCGCCGCACAGCTCGTTTTCGCCGCGCTGGTGCTCGGCTCGAAATCCTTCGAGATCGACGCCAGTGCAGTGATGCCGGCGGCGCAGATCATCGTCGCGGCCTTGACGCTCGCCTCCATGGGCGCCTACCTCGCCCTCTGGCTGCGGCACATGGCGGGCTGAGCCGGTACCTTGGATGATCCCTGGCGGATCACCATAATCAGGACGCCGTGCGATCCGGCTCTAGAGGCGAGTGCATGAGTCTTCAGCGTCAACTGCTCTTCTGGCTGCTTGCCCTTGCCGCCCTCGTGCTCGCGCTGATGCTGTTCCGGGACGTGCTGCTGCCCTTCGTCGCGGCATTGGCGCTGGCCTATCTTCTCGATCCGCTCGCCGATCGACTTGAACGCTGGGGCCTCAGCCGGCTCACCGCGACGATCGCGATCCTCTGCCTGTTCCTGCTCGTCTTCGTCGTCGGGCTGGTGCTGCTGGCGCCGCTGCTCAGCCAGCAGCTGGCTGGTCTGGTCGCGCGCCTGCCAGCCGATGCCGCCAAGCTGCAGGCGCTGATCATGGAGCGTGGCGCGCCGCTGATCGAACGGTTCGGCGGCGCCAAGCTGGCGCAGGACGCTCAGAGCTCGCTCGGCAATCTCGTCGGCGAAGCGACGAATTGGGTCGGCAAGCTGCTGGGGTCGCTCTGGTCGGGCGGCACCGCGATCATTGGCGTGTTCTCGCTGCTGGTGCTGACCCCGGTCATCGCCTTCTACCTGCTGGCTGACTGGGACCGCATGGTCGCGACCGTCGATGGCTGGCTGCCGCTCGATCATCGCGACACGATCCGCGGCCTGCTGCACGAGATGGACACGGCCATCGCCGGCTTCCTGCGCGGCCAGGCACTGGTCTGCCTGCTGCTCGGAACTTTCTACGCGATCGGGCTATCGCTGGTCAGCGTCAATTTCGGCGCGCTGATCGGCATCATCAGCGGCTTCCTGTCCTTCATCCCCTATGTCGGCTCGCTGACCGGGCTCGTGCTCTCGGTCGGCGTTGCCACCGTGCAGTTCTGGCCGGATTGGACGATGCCGCTGTTGACGCTCGCCGTCTTCGCCGTTGGCCAGTTCATCGAAGGCAACATCCTGCAGCCCAAGCTCGTCGGCGACTCGATCGGCGTGCACCCGGTCTGGCTAATGTTCGCGCTGCTCGCCTTCGGCTCGCTCTTCGGTTTCGTCGGCCTGCTGCTCGCCGTGCCACTCGCGGCTGTCATCGGCGTGCTCGCCCGCTTCGTGCTGCGGCAATATCTCGCCAGCCCGTACTATCGCGGCCACGTCGGCCGCCCTCCCGAGCCCCATGTCGAACCCTGAGCCGCCGGTGAAACCGCGCCAGCTCGCCTTCGATCTGCCGGTCGACAGCCGGCATGGCGTCGAGGATTTCCTCGTCGGCCCCTCCAATGAGCAGGCCTATGGCCTGATCGAGAGCTGGCCGAACTGGCCGGCCTCCTGGCTGCGCTTGGTCGGGCCGGAAGGGGCGGGCAAGACCCATCTCGCCGCGATCTGGGCAGCGCGCGCCCATGCCTGGACGCTGTCCGCCGCCGAGCTCGACGAAGCCAAGGTGCCGCACCTTGCCTCCGGCGGCGCATTGGTGATCGAGGATTGCGACCGCGCCCCGCTCGACGAGCCGGCGCTGTTCCATCTGCTCAACGCCACCAAGGCGCGCGGCGCGTCAGTGCTGCTGACGGCGCGCACCGAGCCGGGACAGTGGGGCCTGAAGGTGCCGGACCTGCTCTCGCGTTTGCGCCTGGCGCCGCAAGCCGAGATTGCCGCGCCCGACGACGCGTTGCTGCGCGCGCTGCTGGTCAAGCTCTTCGTCGACCGCCAGCTGATCGTCGACACCGGCACGATCGAGGCTCTGGCGCTCAGGATGGAGCGCTCCTTCGCCGCGGCGCGCGATCTCGTCGACGCGCTCGACCGGCTTTCGCTCGAGCGGGGCCGGCGCGTCACCCGCGCCATGGCCACCGAGGTGGTCGCCTCGCTTTTCCCGGACGAGTGACCGCTCAGGCCTTCGCCGTATTCACCGTGCCGGTCAGGCGGGCATGGATCGTCTCGATCAGGAGATCGTGCGCCCGCGCCGCGATCGCGTCGAGCGACGGCGTCTTGACGAACATGGCGGCGGCCTTCTCTGCCAGTTCCTCGCGGCTCGGCAGGGTCGGCATGTGCCATTGCGCGATCGCGTCCTGCGCCTGCGTCTGCATCACATGCAATTGCTCGCTGGCCCGCGCCTGCAGCGCGGTGAGCGCCTCGCGGAACTCGGGCAGCGTCAGCGTCGGCAGATGCAGATCGGGCAGGCCGGGCGCATTGGCATAGGCGTCGCGCACGGACTGGACGATGCGCTCCACCGGGACGGAGGCCGCGAGCCGCTCGGCCGAGCGCTCGATCACGCGCGGCGGCAGCGCCTGCGAGCGTTCGACCACCGCCTGCGGCGGCGCCTTCAGATCCCAGACCAGGCGCAGCTTCGACAGGCCCAGGATGAGGTAATAGGTCGGGTCCCACTGCCACCAGCGAAAACCCTGGCGGACGCTGTACTGATAGGCGTGGTGGTTGTTGTGCCAGCCTTCGCCCATGGTGATGATCGCCAGCCACCAGTTGTTCCGGCTCTCGTCGCCGGTGACATAGTCCTTGTCGCCATGCACATGCGCCAGCGAGTTGATGCAGAAGGTGCCGTGGTAGACCGCGACCGTCGACCAGAAGAAACCGACGAACAGGCCGGTCCAGCCGTCGATGGCGAAGCAGGCGACGGCGAGCAGCACCGCCGGAAGCAGCTCGAAGCGATGCAGGAAGCGCAGTTCCGGGAAACGGGTCAGGTCGGTGACGGTCGAGGTGTCGCAGCGATCATGGCCGTTGCTGAAGATCCAGCCGACATGTGAGTAGAAGAAGGAAGTGAGCACCGGGGAGTGCACGTCGTGCTCGGTGTCGGCGAAGCGGTGGTGATGACGGTGCTTCGAAGCCCACCAGATCACGCTCTTCTGCGCCGTCGACTGGGCAAGGAAGGCGAGCACGAACTGACCGATCCGGCTGGTCTTGTAGGTCCGGTGCGAGAAGTAGCGGTGATAGCCGCCGGTCACTGCGAACATGCGCAGCCAGTACAGGCCGAAGGCGAGCCAGAGCGAGGTCGCGCTGACGCCGCTCCAGAGCGCACCGAAGCAGGCCAGATGCGCCAGCACGAAGGGAATGGCCGAGGGGTAGACGATATCGCCGTGGTCGTCGGCGTGCTGGTTCTGCTCTGACAAGTTCGCTCTCTGGACTACGTCTGAAGGCATGCGGGATTCACATGCCGACCAAACAGCAGGGGCGTGACGGGTGCAAGCGCCGTCAGCGTCGCAGCACAGGAAATGGCAGGAAGCTGACGATCAGGCGCAGCGCGGCGGCGCTGAGTAGCGCAGCGATGAACGGCCAGTACGCCATGTCGAGCTGGGCGCGCTTGCCGAAGGTGACCATGAAGCTCAGCCAGATGTACCAGGCGCCGAACAGGTGCAGCCGGCGCCAGGCGACCCGGCCGATCAGCGCGGCCGTCCGGTCGAAGGAGGTCGCTGCCATCGCCAAAATCACGAGATAGGTACTGCCGCCGGCGACCAGCATGCTTGATCCGCCCAGTTCCGCGAACAGCTTCGGGTCGGTGACGGCGAGCGCGATGATGGCGATGGCGTGCAGCAGGTGCGAGACCGCAAAGCCGAGTCCGAGCTGTCGCCGGTTGCGCAATTGCCAGCGCGTCCACGCGTTGGGGCAGGCGCGAAACAGCGCCGAGGCTGTGAAGGCGAGCAGGAAGAGGGCCAGCGAGGTTCGCGCCGTCAACCGGATTGCCATCCGGATGCCGTCGCTGCCGCCGGCGGAGGCAAAGGCGGCGAGGGTTGCGATCATCAGGATCGCGGCGAGCGTGCCCAGCAGAGGCCAGCCCTCCAGGCCAGTTGGAAGAGCGGAGCTGCGCTTGTTTTCGGTCGACATCGCCGGTCTCCGCTTGAGTGCCTGTAATATGTGATCGGTGATTACATATCGGCGGCGGCGCGACAATGGATGTAATCGGTGATTACATAATTGTGATGAGCTGGAGTGACGCCTCTGCTCGGCTGCGGCGGGACGGAAAACTGGTCTAGGCTCGCTGCGATGAGCACAACGAAAGCGAGTCGGATGGGAGCGAGCAGGGCCGCGATGAGGGCCGCCGCCTATCACCACGGCAATTTGCGTGAGGTCCTGATCGCGCAGGCCTTGGCGCTGGCCGCTGAGGGCGGGCTCGAAGCCGTCAGCATTCGGGAGGTGGCGCGCCGCGCCGGCGTTTCGCCCGCCGCGCCATTCCGGCACTTTCCCGACAAGGTCGCGTTGATGACCGCGGTAGCTGAGGAGGCGATGGCGCGCTTCCGGGCCGAGATTGCCGCTGCTCTGGCACGCGAGGTCAGTGATGATCCGATCCGGCGTATCCGCGCCATCGGCACGGCTTTCCTGGATTGGGCCCGGCGCAATCCGACACATTTCGAGATCATCTCTTCGCGCCGCGCGATCGACTTCGCCGGGTCGGCGTCGCTGGGAGCGGACAACGCCGAAATCCAGGCGCAGATGGTGACATTGCTCCAGGAGGCCGCCCGTCGCGGGTTGCTACGTGTCGAGGAACCCCATCTGATCCAGATCACCGGGCGGGCGCTGGTCTATGGTCTGGCGCGCATGCTGATCGATGGCCAGTTTCCGAGCTGGGGCGTCGCGGAGGCCGAAGCCGAGGGGCTTATGGAGCGCTCGCTCGACCTGTTCCTTGCCGGACTGCTGAAGAACCCGGCGACCGGAGACCCGGGCCGTTCATGACGTTTCGGCCTCGCCTGTCATCGAACCGTCACGCTACGGTGGCTTCAAGGCGAAGGCGGTCTCACTGGCTGCAAGCAAAACGACACAGAACACAGCTACAGGACCGGCAGTGGCACGAGCGGCATCGACAGCGAGAGCGAAGCGAATGACCCAAGATGTGGCGGAAGCGCCGGTCCAGGCGGCTGCGGCCCCGGCTCCGACAGCAGCGGTTCTGCATCTCGACGAGGAGCTTCGGCAGTCGCCGAAACGCTTCATGAATCGGGAGCTGTCCTGGCTGCAATTCAACCGACGGGTGATGGAGGAGGCCTCCAACCGCAACCATCCGCTGCTCGAGCAGCTGCGCTTCCTCTCGATCTCGGCGAACAATCTCGACGAGTTCTTCATGGTCCGCGTCTCCGGCCTGCGCGAGCAGCTCAAGGCCGGCGTGGTGACGCCGAGCCAGGACGGGCTGAGCCCGGCCGAGCAGCTTTTGGCGCTGGGCGAGGGCGTTCACGCTCTGACCAGTGACCAGCAGACCCGCTGGACCGAGCTCAAGCACGATTTGGAAGCGAATCGGATCGTGCTGCTGCGGCCGGCCGATATCGGCGCGCAGGACCGCATCTGGCTGGAAGACCGCTTCCTGCATTACGTCTTCCCGGTGCTGACGCCGCTGGCGATCGATCCGGCCCACCCGTTCCCCTTCATCCCCAATCTCGGCTTCACCATCGCTCTGGCGCTCGAACGGGTCATTGATGGGCGCGCGCTCGACGCGCTGATCCGCGTCCCGGTGAAGATCGACCGTTTCATCGAATTGCCCGATCTCGCCCGCGAGGGTGTCCAGCGCTTCATCATGCTG
The DNA here is from genome assembly GCF_003952665.1 of Bosea sp. Tri-49. Classification (NCBI taxonomy): domain Bacteria; kingdom Pseudomonadati; phylum Pseudomonadota; class Alphaproteobacteria; order Hyphomicrobiales; family Alloboseaceae; genus Allobosea; species Allobosea sp. Tri-49. Next base: position 1,701,749 of record NZ_CP017946.1, on the reverse strand, counting down.
GAGGATCTGGTCGCGCTCTTCATCGGCAAGCTCTTCCCCGGCTACGAGGTCAAAGGCACCGGCTCGTTCCGCATCATCCGCGACTCCGATCTCGACATCGAGGAGGAGGCGGAGGATCTGGTCCGCGTCTTCGAGACCATGCTGAAGCAGCGCCGCCGCGGCGTCGTCATCCGGCTCGAGCTTCATTCCGACATGCCAGCGCATCTGCGCAGCATGATCATCCGCGAGCTCAAGGTCGATCCCGACGAGATCGTCGTCGTCGACGGCATGATTGGTCTGAACGAGCTCTCGCAGCTCGTCGGCGTCGACCGGCCGGACCTGAAGTTCAAGCCTTACAACGCGCGATTTCCCGAGCGCATCCGCGAGCATGGCGGCGACTGCTTCGCCGCCATCCGCCAGAAGGACCTGATCGTCCACCACCCGTATGAGAGCTTCGACGTCGTCGTGCAGTTCCTGCAGCAGGCGGCGCGCGACCCCAATGTCGTTGCGATCAAGCAGACGCTCTACCGCACCTCATCGAACTCGCCGATCGTCCAGGCGCTGGCCGAGGCCGCCGAGGCCGGCAAGTCGGTGACCGCGCTGGTCGAGCTCAAGGCGCGCTTCGACGAGGAAGCCAATATCCGCTGGGCCAAGGATCTCGAGCGCGCCGGCGTCCAGGTCGTCTATGGCTTCATCGAGCTCAAGACCCATGCCAAGCTTTCGATGGTGGTGCGCCGCGAGGCTGGTCAGTTCGCGACCTATTGCCATATCGCGACCGGCAACTACCACCCGATCACGGCGCGCATCTACACCGACGTCTCCTTCTTCACCGCCGACCCGGTGATGGCGCAGGACGTCGCCCGCATCTTCAACTTCATCACCGGCTATGCCGAGCCGGCCGAGCTTGAGCGCATGGCCGTCTCGCCGGTCAACCTGAAGAAGCGCCTGCTCGACGACATCGCCGAAGAGGTCGCGCATGCGAAGGCGGGCCGCAAGGGCGCGATCTGGGGCAAGTGCAACTCTTTGGTCGATCCCGAGATTATCGACGCGCTCTATGACGCCAGCCAGGCCGGCGTGCAGATCGATTTCGTGGTCCGCGGCATCTGCTGCCTCAGGCCGGGCGTGCCGGGCCTCTCCGACAACATCCGCGTCAAGTCGATCGTCGGGCGTTTCCTCGAGCACACCCGGGTCTATGCCTTCGGTGCCGGCCACGGCATGCCCTCGGCCAAGGCCAAGCTCTACATCTCCTCGGCCGATTTGATGCCGCGCAATCTCGACCGCCGCGTCGAGGCGTTGACGCCGATTCTGAACGCGACCGTCCACCAGCAGATGCTCGAGCAGATCATGCTGGCGAACTTTCTCGACAACGAACAGAGCTGGACCATCTTGCCCGATGGCGGCTCGCGACGCATTGTCCCGCCGTCGGCCGAAGAGTCGTTCAACGCCCACAAGTATTTCATGACGAATCCGAGCCTGTCTGGTCGTGGAAAATCTCTCTCGAGTTCGAGCCCGCGCAGCCTCTCCCGCCGCGCAAGCAAGAAGGCCTGAGCAGGCGCCGGGCCGGTTGAGCGTCGGCGACACCGTCGCGATCATCGACATCGGCTCGAACTCGGTCCGTCTCGTCGTCTACGAAAACCTGTCGCGGGCTCCTGCGCAGGTCTTCAACGAGAAGGAGATGGCGGGCTTGGCTCGGCAGGTCGCGTCGACCGGCATGCTGCCGGCGGATGCGATCGACAAGGCTTTGTCGGCGCTGGTGCGCTTTCGCATCCTGTGCGAGGCCATGCATGTCGGCGAGCTGCGCGTCATCGCCACGGCGGCGGCCCGCTATGCCAAGAACGGTCCTGACTTCATTACGCGCGCCGAGGCGGCAGTCGGCCAGCCGATCGAGCTGATCTCCGGCGACCGCGAGGCTTACCTCTCGGCGCTCGGCGTGATCTCCGGCTTCGATCAGCCGCATGGCGTCGTCGGCGACCTCGGCGGCGGCTCGCTCGAACTCATCTCTGTGGACGGTGACAAGGTCGGAGCGGGGATCAGCCTGCCGCTCGGCGGCCTCGCCCTGATCGACCGCTCCGGGAACTCGATGAAGGCGGCCGAGAAGATCGTCCGCGACGATCTCGATCATCACCCGCAGCTCGCCGCCATGCGCGGACGCGATTTCTACGCCGTTGGCGGCACTTGGCGCGCGCTCGCGACCTTGCATCAGCGCCAGTCGGGCTATCCGCTCAACGTCATGCACGGCTACATCGTACCGGCCCGCGAGGCGAGCGACTTCGTCCGCCTGGTCGAGCGCGCCGACGCCTCGATGCTGGAAGCGATCGAGGCGGTCTCCTCGGCCCGGCGCCCGCTGCTCGCCTATGGCGCGCTGGTGCTCGACCAGATCATCAAGCGCGGCCGGCCGCGCAATGTCGTGATCTCCGCCAATGGCGTGCGCGAAGGCCTGCTGCACGAGCAGCTCGACAAGAGCGAACGCTCTGCCGATGCGCTGCTACGCGGTGCCGAGGACTACAACCGGCTGCGCGCCCGCGATCCGCGCCACGCCGAAGATCTGATCGCCTGGACCAATCAGCTCGTCGCCGGCGCCTACCCGCATGACGACCCGGCGCTGCAGCGGTTGCAGCGCGCCGCCTGCCTGCTGTCCGACATCGGTTGGCGCGCCCATCCCGATTATCGCGGCGAGCAGACGCTCAACGTTATCGCCCATGCCTCGTTCAGCGGAGTCGACCATGCCGGTCGCGCCTTCCTCGCGCTGACGGCGTTCTATCGTTATGCCGGCCTAAAGGCCTCGGCGCCTGCGGTCGAGGGTCTGAGGCGGCTGCTAACGACGCGCCTGCTGGAGCGCATCCATATCCTCGCCGCGGCTTTCCGGGTCGCCTATCTGATCTCGGCCGGCATGCCCGGTATCCTGCCGCGGGCGCCGCTGACCTGCGTCGACAGCCGCCTCGTCCTGCGCCTGCCGGACGATCTGAAATCACTGGCGAGCGAGCGCGTCACGGGAAGGCTGAAGCAGCTTGCGAAGCTGCTCGGGCGCGAGATCGACATCCGCTGAGCGGGAAGGGTCGCTCTATGATCCTCGTCACGGGAGCGACGGGCCATGTCGGGAGCGCAGTCGTCGGCAGGCTGGCGTCACTCGGCCACGATGTGGTCGCGATGGTCCGGGACCGCCGAACCGCTGCCGAACGCCTGCCCCCCGAAATCGCCCTGCGCGTTGCCGATTACGAGGATACCTCTGCCCTGAAGAGGGCCTTCGCGGGCATCGATGAGATTGTTCTCATATCGAGCGACGGCGACGCGAGCGCAGTCATGCGCCACCACGCCAACGCCATCGAAGCAGCCGCTGCGGCCGGCGCAAGGCATATTGTCTTCACCAGCATCGTCGATGTCGACGATCAGTCGCCGTTCTACTTCGCGCCTGTCTACCGCGACGCGGAGCGGCACCTTGCGGCTTGCGCCGTGCCTTCGACCATCCTCAGATGTAGCCTGTATTGCGAGTTCATTCTCGAGCATTGGCTTGTCCCCAGCCAAACCTCGGGAGAACTGGTGCTGCCCACCGGGAGCGGCCGGGTCGCGCCGGTCTCGCGTGACGACGTGGCGGCCGCCATCGCGGCGGTCGCGGCCAACCCCGAAAAATCTCCCAAAATCCATACGGTCACGGGAAATATGGTGCTGGATTTCGACGAGATCGTCGCCTCTTATGGCGAAACGGTCGCGAGGCAGGTCGGCTATCGTCCTTGCACCATCGACGAATACCAGGCCTTGGCGTCGGCGCAATTTGACGAGCCCTGGCCTTGCGCCTTCTCCACTCTGTGCGCTTCGATCGCCGAAGGCCGCTACAACCGGGGCTCTGACGACTTTGCCATCCTTACGGGCCGCGAGCCGGAGAGCTTCCGGGACTTCCTTCGTCGCGTGACAGCCGCGACGGAGGCATAGCCTGCCTCTCGGCCTCTTACCGATGCATCAGGCCCTGAAATGCTGTCGGCTGGATCGATATCCGGCCGATGAACGGTCGGTCATGCGCCAGGATGACGAAATAGGCAGCCGAGACCACCACCACATAAAGATGCGCGGCCACGATCTGCATGCGGAAGGCATGGCTGTTGCAGATGATGATCGAGAGCATGGTTGCCGTCGAGATCAGCCACATGGCGCACCATTGCGCCCAGGTGATGCCGGCTATGGAAGCCGCTAGCCGGGCGAGCCGCGCATGGCGGATTTCGAGAAGCTGATTGAGCAGCGGCGCGTAGGCCGCCACCGCATTCTGCCGGGAGACCAGCTGGATCGCACCGAGCAGGTGCTTTTCCGATTTATCGAAGATTGCATCGTTGAGCGGCGTGCTTTTGGCCATTGCTGGCCAGTCGACCGCGACGACCTCGTGCAGATAGTCCTGCAGTCCGTTGGTCAGCTCGGACCGCGTTTCCTCGGGCAGCACCACCGATAGCGTCAGCGCCGTCTCCACCGCATCAGCCTCGCGCTGGACCGCGGTGCGCGCCGAAACGGCGTCGTTCCAGATGCCGGCGGCGGAGAAGGCGACAATCAGGGCGAACAGGCCTCCGCAGGTATTGATGATCGAATCGCGGATCGGCAGCGGCTCATCCAGGCGGTAGCCAAGACGGGGGATCGCGAAGCGGACAAGGCCGATCAGAAGCCAGCAGGCCGCGACGCTCAGTGCCAGGACGGCAAGGAACATCGCCGTCAGCGGCAATTGATGGAACAGGATGAACACGTCGCCCCCGAACTCCGCCAGCGCTCATACGACAGCAGCAGACCTGATGGCGGCCCTAGCCGACCGTGACCCGCCCGCGCACGATCCTGAGCGATAGCGAGCCGTTCTTCAGCGCCAGCGCCTTCTCGCCGAAAAGCTCGCGGCGCCAGCCCTTCAGGGCCGGCACGTTGGCCTCGTCATTGCTGGCGATCTCCTCGAGATCGTCGCTGGAGGCGATGATCTTCGGCGCGACGCGTTCGGTGTCGGCCGTTGCCTTGAGCAGCACCTTGAGCAGATCGAGCACGGCGCCGTTGCTCGGCCGGCCACGCTCGCGCTCGAGCCGGGGCAGGCTGTGCGGGTCGAGCGCAAGAGCGCGTTCGACCGCAGCCAGGACCTCGCCGCCGGCGCGCGAGCGCTCAAAGCCGTTGGGCACGGAGCGCAATTCGCCGAGCGCCTCGGCCGAGCGCGGCGCACGCTGGACGATGTCCATCAGCGCATCGTCCTTGAGCACGCGCTGGCGCGGCACGTCGCGGTTCTGGGCCTCGCGCTCGCGCCAGGCGGCGAGCTCCATCAGCACCGCCAGCTCCTTCGGCTTGCGCAGGCGCCCCTTGAGCCGCTGCCAGGCGTTCTCCGGCTTGACCTCGTATGTCCCGGGCGAATTGAGCACTGCCATCTCTTCGGCGACCCAGCTCTCGCGGCCGCTCGCGGCGAGATCGGCCTGCAGCGCCAGATAAACGTCACGCAAATGGGTGACGTCGGATTCGGCATAGGTCAGCTGTGCCTCGCTGAGCGGGCGGCGCGACCAGTCGGTGAAGCGCGAGGATTTGTCGACGCGTGCCTTGGCGAGGTCGTTGACGAGCTGCTCGTAGCCGACCGAGTCGCCATAGCCGCAGACCATGGCCGCCACCTGGGTATCGAACAGCGGCGTCGGCAGCACCTTGCCGAGCATCCAGACGATTTCGAGGTCCTGCCGGGCGGCATGGAAGACCTTGACCACGTTCTGATCAGTCATCAGCGCCATCAAGGGAGCAAGATCGAGGCCCTCAGCCAGCGGGTCGACCATCACGGCCTCATCCGGCGAGGCCATCTGGACCAGGCAGAGCTTCGGATAATAGGTCGTCTCGCGCAGGAACTCCGTGTCGACGGTGACGAAGGGGTGCGCGGCGAGGCGGGAGCAGGCGGAGGCGAGCTCGTCGGTGGTGTTGATCAGGTTCATGGCCGGCGCTCATAGCAGATCAGCGCGCGCCATGTCGCGGGCGTTCTTGACAAGCAAGCCGCGCGCGTGTGGTTACGGCGCCAAATCGCTTGCGTGCCCGATCATGGCCGCATGGACGCCCGGAAAGCTGAACCCGTGACCTTGCACCGTTACCGTTCCCACACCTGCGGCGCGCTCCGCGAGAGCGACATCGGCGCCTCTGTGCGCCTGTCCGGCTGGTGCCATCGCATCCGCGACCATGGCGGCGTGCTGTTCATCGACCTGCGCGACCATTACGGCCTGACCCAGGTCGTGGTCGACCCGGATTCGCCGGCCTTCGCCGATGCCGAGAAGGCGCGCGCGGAATGGGTTATCCGCATCGACGGCAAGGTGAAGCCGCGCCTCGCCGGCACCGAGAACGCCAACCTCGCCACTGGCGCGGTCGAGGTCTTCGCCACGGCGCTCGAAGTGCTCGGGCCGTCGGCCGAACTGCCGCTGCCGGTCTTCGGCGATCTCGAATATCCCGAGGACACCCGTCTCAAGTACCGCTTCCTCGATCTGCGTCGCGAGAAGCTGCACAACAACATCGTGCTGCGCGGCAAGGTGATCGACTCGCTGCGCCAGCGCATGAAGACGTCCGGCTTCTCCGAGTTCCAGACCCCGATTCTCACGGCGTCGAGCCCTGAGGGCGCGCGCGACTTCCTGGTGCCGAGCCGCCTGCACCCGGGCAAGTTCTACGCGCTGCCGCAGGCGCCGCAGCAGTACAAGCAGCTCCTGATGATGGCTGGCTTCGACCGCTACTTCCAGATCGCGCCCTGCTTCCGCGACGAGGACCCGCGCGCCGACCGGCTTCCCGGCGAGTTCTATCAGCTCGACGTCGAGATGAGCTTCGTCGAGCAGGAAGATGTCTTCGCCACCATGGAGCCGGTGATTGCCGGTGTCTTCGAGGAGTTCGGCGAGGGCAAGTCCGTCACGCGCAACTGGCCGCGCATCCCCTATGCCGAAGCGCTGCGCAAATACGGCTCCGACAAGCCCGATCTGCGCAATCCGCTCGAAATGCAGGACGTCTCCGAGCAGTTCCGCGGCTCAGGCTTCAAGGTCTTCGCCCGCATCCTCGAAGGCGAGAAGAACCGTATCTGGGCGATCCCCGCGCCGGGCGGCGGCTCGCGCGCCTTCTGCGACCGGATGAACAGCTGGGCGCAGGGCGAGGGCCAGCCCGGCCTTGGCTATCTCATGATCAAGGAAGACGGCGAAGGGCAGGGGCCGATCGCCAACAACATCGGTCCCGAGCGCGTCGCCGCGATCGTTGCCCAGATGGGGCTGAAGGGCGGAGACGCCTGCTTCTTCGTCGCGGGCGATCCGGACAAGTTCTACAAGTTCGCCGGCAGCGCGCGGAACAAGGTCGGCTCGGAGCTCGGCCTGATCGACGAGAACGCCTTTGCCTTCGCCTGGATCGTCGACTTCCCGATGTTCGAGTACAACGAGGACGAGAAGAAAGTCGATTTCTCGCACAACCCGTTCTCGATGCCGCAGGGCGGTCTCAAGTCTCTGCTCGAGGACGATCCGCTCTCGATCAAGGCGTTCCAGTACGACATCGCCTGCAATGGCTATGAGCTCGCTTCCGGCGGCATCCGCAACCACAAGCCGGAAGCGATGGTGAAGGCCTTCGAGATCGCCGGCTATGGCGAGGAGACGGTGATCGAGCGCTTCGGCGGCATGTACCGGGCCTTCCAGTACGGCGCGCCGCCGCATGGTGGCATGGCCGCCGGTGTTGACCGCATCATCATGCTGCTCGCTGGTGCGACCAACCTGCGCGAGGTCGCGCTGTTCCCGATGAACCAGCAGGCGGTCGACCTCCTGATGGGGGCGCCGTCGCCGGCGTCGCCGAAGCAGCTGCGCGAGGCAAATCTGCGCGTCAACCTGCCCGAGAAGGACGGCTGAGCGACCATGGCCTATCTGCCTGCCGGGCGAGCGCTGTTGCTCGCCTGCCTCGTTGCGCTGCCGCTTGGCGCCTGCGTCGCCGGCCATGCCGATTCCTCTGCCGGCCGCGCCTCGGCGCTGGCGACGACGGTCTCGCGCGCTATCGCCTGCAGGGCCGGCTCGCCGCAGCGCACGACGCTGGATCGCTTCATCGCTGCCGAGAAGGCACGCGGGGCGAACGACGAGCAACTCGCGGCTGCGCGTTCAGCCTATGTCACGGTGTCCGAAGCCGAGATGATCAACCAGGACGTCCGCCCGCAGCCCTGCACTGCTGAAGAGCGGGCGGCGCTGCGCGGCAAGATGAACGATGTCCGTGCCGGCCGATTCGAGGCGCCCTGACCGGCCATGACTGCGTCCAAGCCCTGTCTCGTTGTACTCGCGGCGGCGAGCCTCGCCGGTTGTGTCGCTGCAGGGCCGATGCCCGGCACGCCTGAATTCACGGCTGCGCAGGTCTCACGCGCCTATGATTGCGGGCTGAGAGTCGATCGCAGCCGCATCATCGGGCGCCTGCCGGCCGATCAACGCGGCCGCTTCGTTGCCGCCAATGCGAGCTATGCGGTGAAGTCCTACAACGCGCCGCGCCGTTGCGATGCGTCTGAGCGCGAACGGCTCCAGCAGGAGCTGCGTCTGGGGGCTCGGCGCTGATCGCCTCTTGCCTCGCGCCGCTCATCCCGCGCAGATGCGGGCCATGAGTTTTTCCGCCGCCGATATCACCGCCATCGTCGTCAGTTTCGACAGCGCTGAGGTGCTGCCGTCCTGCCTCGCCGCGCTGGCGGGAGAGGGCGTCGCAGCCATCGTCGTCGACAACGCGAGCGGTGATACCTCGGCCGAGGTCGCGGCGCAGCACGGCGCGCAGGTCCTGCGCAATCCGCGCAACGAAGGTTACGGCCGCGCCAACAACCGCGGCGCGCGCGCGGCGAAGACCTCCTTCGTCCTGATCGTAAACCCCGATCTGGAACTGCAATCAGGTGCGATCGCCGCCCTGCTGGCGGCAGCGGAGGCTTATCCGGATGCCGCCGCCTTTGCGCCGCGTCTCATCGAACCCTCCGGCCGCGTTTTCCTGCAGCCGCGCTCGCTGCTCTCGCCTGATCATCTCAATCGGGCAGCTCGAATCACACTGCCCGAGGGCGATGCCTGCCTGCCGTTCCTGTCGGGGGCTTGCCTGCTGCTGCGCCGCGAGGTCTTCCTGGCGCTCGGTGGCTTCGATCCGGCGATCTTCCTGTTCTACGAGGATGATGATCTCTGCCGGCGCCTGCGCGAGGCTGGGCACGCGCTGGTCCATGTCGATGGCGCCAGTGCCCGCCATGGCCGCGGCCGTTCCAGCGCTCCGTCGCCGCAGCGGCGCTTCACCGCGCGCTGGCATCTGGCCTGGTCGGAATATCACATGGCGCGCAAGTGGAGCTTGCCTGTGCCGGGGCCGGGCAAGACTATCGAAAATGCAGCCAAGGCAATCGGTTACGGCCTGCTCTTGAATCGGGACAAGATGTATGCGCATGCCGGCTCGGTCGCCGGTGCGCTTGCGGCGCGCGCCGGTCACAGTGCGCTCGCCCGGCAGGGGCTGAACGAGGCGGAGATCATCGCGTGACGGGCTTCCTGCGTGCCGCCAGCGCTGCCGACGGGCTGAGCCTGCCGCACAACCATTTCGGCCTGCTGCGCCTGCTGCTGGCCCTGGCCGTCGTGGTCTCGCATGGACTCAGCGTTGCCACCGGCAAGGTCGAGGACGAGTTTCTAGCCCATTCGACCGGCTTTACGCTCGGCGAGCACGCGGTCAACGGCTTCTTCGCCATCTCCGGCTTCCTGGTGACGATGAGCTATGAGCAGCGTGGCTGGCGTGACTATCTCGTGGCCCGCACCTTGCGGATCGCGCCCGGGTTGATCGCGGCGACGCTCGTCGTCGCGCTGTTGCTCGGCAGCGCACTGACCAAGCTAGATCTCTCCGCCTATCTCACCGATCCGCAGCTCTGGCGCTTCATCAACGGGACGCTGACCAGCTTCAAGAGCTCGGCGCCGCTGCCGGGCGTCTTCGCCGACAACCCGCTCAAGTTCCCGATGGGAACGGTCTGGACACTGAAATACGAGACGCTCTGCTATCTTGGGGTGCTGGTCATCGGGCTTGTCGGGCTGCTGGCGCATCGCCGGATCGTGCTGGGGCTCTGGGTCGCGCTCGTCGTCGCGACGGTCCTGCGTGAGATTATCGCACCCGAAGGATCGAAGGGCCTCGAGACGGCGCTGCGCCTGCCGCTGATCTTCCTGACTGGTGGATTGATCTATCTCTGGCGCGAGCGCGTGCCGCTGTCGCTGCCGGAGCTCGTCATTGCGCTCGTGGTCGTGGCCGTGTCTCAGCCGACGCCAGCCTACAAGGCGCTGCTCTATCTCGTCACCGCCTGGGGCGTGCTGGTACTGGCGCTCGCGCCGCCGCTGACCCGCTGGCGCAGCGAGCCGCCGGCCGATCTGTCCTATGGCGTCTATCTCTATGGCTGGCCGGTCCAGCAGGCCTTTGTCGCGCTGTTTCCGACGGTCGGGGCGCTGACCCTGTTTGGCCCCTCGCTCGTCGTGACGCTGCTCGTCGCTGCGCTGTCCTGGTATCTCGTCGAGAAGCCGGCGCTCGGGCTCAAGCGTCGCCTGTTGAAGCCGGCCTGATCGCGGCCGCAAGCTCGTCGACGCGATCGGACATCAACAGCGGCAGCAGCTGCGAAACCTTTTCCGGCGGCAGATCCCACCAGCGGCTCGCCAGCAGCGCCTCGATTTGTGCTTGAGGCAGGCGCAGCCGCACCACCTTGGCCGGATTGCCGGCGACGATCGCATAGGGCGGCACGTCGCGGGTCACCAGCGCTCGGGCTGCGACGACGGCGCCATGGCCGATCGTCACCCCGGACATGATCATCGCCTGCGAGCCGAGCCAGACATCATGGCCGATGGCGACGTCGCCGCGCGTCGCGTCATGGCCGCTCATCGCGCGCGCCGCCGGCCACAGGCTGGGCAGGGCAGGGAAGGGATAGGTCGTTGCCCAGTCGGTGCGATGATTGCCGCCGAGCAGGATCTCGACGCCATCGGCGATCGAGCCGTAGCGGCCGATCGAAAGCCGTGCGCCGCTCTCCGGGAACCGGACTTTGGGTCGGCCATAGGTGAAGGCGCCGACCGCGATCTGCCCGGACCTGCGCGCCAGAAGCTTGGCCAGATGGATGCGCGTCTGATTGTCAGGGTTGATCCAGCGCCGCAGGAAGCTGCGTGGGCCGGCGGGCAGGCCGGCCCACCATGTGGCGAGTGTGCCCGGGCGCCAGTCGGCGTCCGGGCTGGAGATGTCGTGCGAGGTCAAGCCGTCCGCCTCACTCAGCGGTGGCCTGGACGTCGATCTTGTCGAAGATCTCGGTCGGGTCGCCGAGCGTGATGACGTCGGCGAGGCCGAGCCCGGTCGCGGTCTTGGCGTTCGCCTTGACGGTCAACGTGCCCGGCTTGGCGACGAAGCGGGCGATGGCGTTCGCCAGCGCCTTGGCGCCATCCGACGGGCCGAGGATGGCAGCGAGGCCGAGGCTCGCCATCATGCCGTATTCGCGCCGGACATCCTCGACCTTGCGCTTCGACTTCTTGGCCTCGTTCTCGATCAGTTTCTCGGCGAGGCCGAGATTCTGCAGCTTGAGCTCGACATTCTTGGCGGTGGCGCCGAGCAGCGCCACCTGGGCTAGAGCGAGATCGCCGGAGAAAACCTCCTTGCCGACATTGCCGAGCATGCCGGTAGCGTCGAGCCTGGCCATGCCGGCACCGCCGAGCGAGAGCGTGCGGATCGCGAACTCCTTGCTCGTCTCCTGCCAGGCCAGCGCGAGCTTCGCCGACAGGTCGATATTGCGGTAGCCCATCGCCAGCAGGTCCTTGGCGGCGGGATTGTCGGCGCTCTCGATGATCGGGAAGGTGATCCTGTCGAGCGTCAGCGCCATGTCGGTCGGGATGCCGTTGACCTGCTCGCCGGCCTTGAGTTCGAAGCTGCCGAGACCGACCTGGAGCGGCGCGCCGGCCGGGCGGCCGCGCTTGCCGTCCTGCGGCACGCTCATCTGCACGCCATTCATCTTGACCGTGCCGAGCTTCGGGATGAAGCGGCGGAAATCGAGCGTCTTGAGGTCGACGGCGGCATCGCCGAGCGCCTTGACCTCGCGCACCACGCCCTCGAACGAGAAACCGGAATAGCCCAGCGACGCGATCGTCCCCTTGGCGCCGCTGCCCTCGAACTGCAGACCCTCGATCACCACGCCGGACTTTTCCGGCGTGGCCTCACCAAAGGCGATCCGCGAGATGCGCATATCGACGGGCTCAGCCTTGGCGCCTGGCTTTGGCGGCGTCTTCAGCGCCATCACGAGGTCGCGGAGTTCGCCGCTGCCATAGTCGACGGCGTCGACGATCTCGGCCATGGCGAGCAGCAGCTTGCGGCTACGCGCTTCGCTGATCGCCGGGTCTTCCTTGCTGTTGAGATCGCGCGAGGCTTTCTCCGATTCCTCGCTCAGCACCGCGACGCGCGTCATCAGCTCGCTTAGCGGCTCGGAGGCGACACGCGCCTTGAAGCCACGCAGCGAGGCCTTGCCCGCCGTCATCTTGCCCTGTTCGCCGAGGTCTAGCGAATAGCCCTCCTGCTCGAGCTTGCCGAGGATCGGCTGCAGCGGCGTCGTTTCGCCCGGCTTGGCCTTCTCGGCGAAGACACGCGCGATCTGCATCAGGTCGAGCGTCTCGAAACTGGTGCGCTTGATCTCGCCATTGATCGGGCCGGTGCTGCCACCCTCGACCTTGATCGTACCGTCGCTCGATTCGCCACGTCCGATCCGGCCTTCGCGAATGTCGGCAAACTTGATGTTGCGATAGGTCGTGACCTGCTTTTGCGGGCCGAAATTCTGCTCCATCACCAGCGTCGGAGCGGTGATCTCGCTGGCATCGAGCTTGCCGAGTCGCGCGATCGCGCTGTCGCCACTGCCCTGGAAGATGGCGAGGAAGCCGTCGCGGTCGAGCGATGTGCCCTTCACCTCGAGCTTGGGGATCGACAGCACGAACTTGCCGAGGTCGAGCTTGACGTTGTCGAGCTGGAGGTCGGCAGCCGAGACGGGGCCGGCCAGGAGGACCAGCATCAGGGCGGTCGTGGACAGCGGCCGGAAGCTGGCGAGGCGTCGGCCGGGCGAAATCGTCATGGTGGTCTCCTGAAGCATGCGTCGAGGCCCACGGGCACGTAGCTTGGGCCAAGCTCCGATTGGCAGCGCCAGAGACGGATTCGCCGAGCGGGCAGCAAATTCGTCCTTGGCCGGAAGTCGGCGCCGACCCTGCCGCAAGGCGATGACGAAAGAAAGATGGCGCGTTCGCCGGCCCGGCGAAATGCTTGACGAAACGGTACCATTCCGTGCCATTGGCCGCAGAACCGCCACGAGGCCGCGGCAAGGCTTGCCTCAGGGTGGCTTGTCTGGCGCGAGGCGCGATGATGTCTGTTGTGGAACGTTTCCTGCGCCTGGCCTTCGTCGTCGCGCTGGCCTTGGGTGTCCTTACGGTCCTGCCGAAACTCGCAGAGGCGCAGAACGCGCCGGCGGGCGGTCTCGAGCCGCTAACCATCGTCTCCGCGTCGGGCCGTCACGCCTTCCAGGTCGAGGTCATGCGTACGCCGGACCAGCGGGCGCGGGGGCTGATGCACCGCCAGTTCATGCCGGCCGATCGCGGCATGCTCTTCGACTTCAAGCAGGTCGAGCCGGTCGCGATGTGGATGCAGAACACCTACATCTCGCTCGACATGCTCTTCATCCGTGCCGACGGCACGGTCGCCCGCATCGCCGAGCGGGCTGAGCCGCTCTCGACCCGGACCATTCCCTCCGGCGAGCCGGTCCTCTCGGTGCTGGAGATCAATGCCGGCATCGCCGAGAAGCTCGGGATCAAGGCAGGCGACAAGGTCGAGCACCCGCTGTTCAAGCGCTGAGCAACCCGGCCCCCTTCCGTCACATCACAGCCGCAATTGCTGCGGACAACCGCTATCCTGACGTTGTCAAGATGATCGTTCTCGGAGGCTGTCAATGGCGGACTGGACGAGACCGTTCTTGCGACGTTCGGTCGTGCTGGCTTTGCTCACCCTCTCCGCCTGCCGCCAGGGCGACATCGTTCTCGATGCCGGCGAGCCAGTCGTCAGCGCCGGGCGCTACGCCTCTACCGCTTCGTCGCCGGCTGAACCGGCCAGGCGGGCGCCGATCCGCAATGTCCTGGTCCTGACCAGCGGGGGCGCCGACGGCGCCTTCGGAGCCGGCGTGCTCCATGCCTGGTCCCAGAGCGGCAAGCGCCCGCTCTTCGATGTCGTCACCGGGACCTCGACAGGCGCGCTGCAGGCGACTGCGGCGTTTCTTGGCCCGGCCTCTGACCATCTGCTGGAGCGGGTCTACACCACGACGCGGACGCGCGACGTCTTTCGTTCCAACGGCTTGAAGACGCTGGTCGGCACCGGCCTTTACGATCCGGCTCCCTTGCGGCGCCTGCTGCTTGAGCTGATCAGCGACGACATGCTGGATCAGGTAGCCGCCGAGCACCGCAAGGGCCGCCGGCTCTATGTCGCGACCACCGACATGACGGCGGGCAAGACCATGTTCTGGGACATGGGTGCGATCGCCGCCTCCGATGAGGATCGGCGCAGCCACTACGTCGACATCCTCGTCGCTTCGGCCGCGGTGCCCGGTCTCGTTGAACCCGTGCGCATTCGCGACCGGCGAAGCGGTGCCGTTTCGGTCCACAGCGACGGCGGCATCAAGGCACCGGTGCCGTTCGAGAACTTCATGCTTGGCAGGGCAGGGCGCGGCAGCACCATATGGGTTCTCGCCAACGGCCATGTCAGCCGGGACGCTGCCATTAGCAGCTCTGCCGTGACGACGCTGGCTTTGGCCCGCCGTGGCGTCTCCCAGCTCATCCGGCAATTGCTTTACAGCTCCGTGAGCGAGGCGCAGAGCAAGGCTGCGGCGGCCGGAGCACATTTTCGGTTGGTCGCGCTGCCCGAGACGGTGCCGGAGGCGAGGGATCCGCTGCGCTTCGATCCTGACGAAATGCGCCCATTGTTCGAGGCGGGGCAGGCAGCAGGCACGCGAATCTTCGGGGCGCCGGCTTCGCCATTATCGCCTGACGCAACCTTGCCGCGGCTCTCAAGTGCGGCTGCGCGCGCGGCATCGGCCGGTCCCGCAGAGCCGGCGCTTTGACCTGAAGTCGCTACCGCGAGCGGGTGGTCGTCCTTGCCACTGGCCAGTCTGCGCTCGCTGCCGGTCGCCTGAGGCCTTCGATACGTCTATGATCGCCCTGTGACGGTAGGACGGAGACCAGAACATGCCGGGAAGTGCTGAGCGGGCGGAGCTGGACGACCGAATCGCAATCGTCCGCAGGAACATCTCGGAGCTGATGGAACAGGCGACCGGAGCATCCGGCGCGGCGGTCGAGGAGAGCCTCGCCAACCGACTCAACGAGCAGCAGGATTTGCTCACCGAACTTCTCCGGAAGCGCGAGGCGTTGGGCTGAGGCGGCTGGAATCGTCGCTTCAGCCGGTTGCCGGCCCGGAAATGGCCGTACAACGAGTGCACAGGAGTTGGCCCAGTGATCCCGTGGGAACTGCGTGTTCCCAAAGCGGACGGTTGGTGATATTGCGTTCCGCATCCGCCGGCTTCGAGATGGGCCGATGGAACCGATTTGCGAGTGATTGATTACACTTGCGAGGCGGCGGGGTATAGCGCAGCCCGGTAGCGCATCTGCTTTGGGAGCAGAGGGTCCCAGGTTCGAATCCTGGTGCCCCGACCAATCTCGACGGGCTTTGCCGGAAGGCGAGGGGAAGCATGACGGCACGCATCTATTCGCCGGCGCGCAACGCGATGCAGTCGGGCACCGCCAAAACCGGCCGCTGGCTGCTGGAATATGAGCCCGAGCGGCCGCGCGAGATCGAGCCGCTGATGGGCTGGACCTCGTCCGGCGACATGAAGAGCCAGCTCAGGCTCTGGTTCGACACGGCCGAGGAGGCCGTCGCCTATGCGACGCGCAACGGCATCGCCTATCGTCTGGAACAGCCGCATCAGGCCAAGCGCCGCGCCATGACCTACTCGGACAATTTCAAGTTCAACCGCGTCGGCCAGTGGACGCATTGAAACTAAACTGAACCGGCGGATCCATGCCCGCCGTTTCCGTCAGGGCCCGTAGCTCAGCTGGATAGAGCAGCAGCCTTCTAAGCTGCTGGTCACAGGTTCGAATCCTGTCGGGCTCGCCACTTTGCCTCACTCCTGCGCTTCGTCGCGTCGCAGCTCGAAGGCCAACATGGCTTCCGCCAGCGCTTCCAGCTCGCGCTCCTTCTCCCTGCTGTCCGGCGCGGCGTTGAGCTCGGTCACGCGCTGCTGGGCCTGCTCGTAGTCCTCGTCGGTGTGAACCGCGATCGGGCTCTTCATGATCCTGTTCCTTTCGGCCTGCACCGACGTTTTTTCGCCGCCAGAGGGGCAACCATTCACCTGAGATGGGGTTCCGACGCTCGGGCCGCCAGCGATGCTGTGATCCTCAGTCCTCGCGCCCCCAATTGCGCAGCTGGCGGATCGTCGGCAGCGGCGGGCGCTGGCGCCAGAGCGTCACAGCGAGGTAGCTGACGAAGCCGATGACGAAGCCGGGGATGGCTGCGCCGAGTGTCACCGTGACCAGCCCCATGGCGCAGCCGCCGGAATCGCCCGGACCGCATTTCGGGTCGAACAGCAGCATCGCCATGACGATGACGAAACCTACGAGCATCGCCAGCAGCATGACGAGGCAACCGATCCAGATCGCCCGCAGCATTATTTTCGTCATCGCGATCTCCTGGCCCTATCGCATGGCAAACGCCGACGCTGCATTGCCCCATCTTGCCGCCGTCGGCGCGAAGTCGTAAACGCCCGGCGGCCGGATCGGCCATGATCGCGCCCGAAAGGCGGGGCATGGCCCGGATGCATCCGGTTTATGAAGCGCCGGTCTCCGATCGCTGCCCGTAACCTCCAAGCTCCAGCCCCTGCCGTGGCTGCAAGGAGTCTCGATGATCTCGCTCGGCTCCGGCCTGGACCGGCTCGCCAATTTCGCCTCCGCGAGTCATTGGCGGGTCTGCCTGCTTCTGGTGCTGCTTTCGCTCGGCGCCTTCCTGCCGGGCTTTACTAGCCTGCAGCCTTTCGATCGCGACGAGCCGCGCTTCGCGCAGGCCAGCAAGCAGATGCTGGAGACGCGCGACTTCGTCGACATCCGCTTCCAGGACGAGGCCAGGCACAAGAAGCCGGTCGGCATCTACTGGCTGCAAGCGGGAAGCGTCGCCATCGGCGAGGCGCTCGGCGTGCCGCAGGCCAGGACCACGATGTGGCTCTACCGTCTGCCGTCGCTGATCGGCGCGATCGCGACCGTGCTCCTGACCTATTGGGCGCTCCTCGCTTTCGTCGGAACGCGCCTGGCCTTGCTCGGCGGCGCCCTGATGGCGGCTGCCGTGTTGCTTGGTGTCGAGGCCCGCTTCGCCAAGACCGATGCCTTGCTCGCTGCCTGCGCCGTCGCGACCATGGGCGCGCTCGCCCGCGCCTGGCTCGACTGGACGCGCTCGCTCGCCTTCGTGCCGAGCCGCCACAACTGGCTGGTGTTCTGGTCGGCGACGGCGCTCGGCTTGCTGCTCAAGGGCCCGATCGTGCCAATGGTCTGGGGCCTGGCGGTGCTCGTTCTCGCCGTCCGCGAGCGCTCGCTGCGCTGGTTCGCCCCGCTCCGGCCCGGGCTCGGCCTGTTGCTTTGCCTCGTCGTTGTGCTGCCCTGGTTCGTCGCCATCGCGGTGAAGACCGGCGGCGACTTCTTCGCCGAGAGCGTTGGCAAGGACATGCTCGCCAAGGTCGGGGAGGGGCAGGAGAAGCATTGGGGTCCGCCCGGACTCTATCTGCTGCTGTTCTTCGGCACCTATTGGCCCTCGGCCGCGCTCGCTGCGATGGCGATCCCGTTCGCCTGGGTGAAGCGGCGTGAGCCGCAGATCCTGTTCCTGCTCGCCTGGATCGTGCCCTCCTGGCTCGTCTTCGAGGCGGTGCCGACCAAGCTGCCTCATTATGTGCTGCCGCTCTATCCGGCAATCACGGCGCTGCTTCTGCTCGCGCTGGTCAATGGCGGCATCAACCGCTTCCGTCGCGGCTCCACCCTGACCGCCTTCCTCGTTGTGCTGGTCCCGGCGGCGCTCGTCGGCGTGTTGCTCTACGGCACCTGGACGCTCGACCGGACTTTACCCTGGCTGGCCCTGCCGGTCCTTGCGCTCGCTCTCTTCGTTACCTTCCGCGGCTTCCTGGCCTTCCGCCGAGGTGCGTTCGAGGGCGCGCTCTGGCGCGGCGTGGTCGCCAGTCTGCTGCTCAGCTTGGGTGTCTTCGGTCTCGCTTCGCCAAGCCTGCGCGGCCTCAAGCTGTCACCGCGGCTGGCGGAAGCGGTGCAGGCCGTGACCTGTCAAAATCCGCAGGTCATGACCGTGGGCTACCGCGAGCCGAGCCTCGTCTTCCTGGTCGGCACCGATCTGCGCATGGGCGCCGACGGGAGTGTCGCGGCGACCTTCTTGCGCGAACCCGGCTGCCGTGTCGCGCTGGTCGAGGGCCGTTTCCTCGACGGCTTCCGCCAGACGCTTGCCGCGTCGGGACTGGCGCCTCGGCTCCTGACCACGATCTCCGGCTTCAACCTGAACGGCGGCAAGCGCCTCGACATCAGCGTCTTTGTCCGCGAGTGATCGACGCTTGCTCCGCCGTGGCGGTTGACGCAGTTTGCGCGCCGCAATGCAGAAAGACTTGGAATCCGTGACCGAACCTGTGCCTTCAACCGGCCAGCCCCGCCTCAGCATCGTCGTGCCGGTGCGCAACGAACAGGGCAATCTCGCGCCGCTCATCCGCGACATCGAGACCGCTTGCGCCGATCTCGGCGTCTTCGAGCTGATCTATGTCGATGACGGTTCGAGCGACGGCACCGCCGCCGCGCTCGCCGAACTCGCCGCGACGCGACCCTGGCTGCGGATCGTCCGCCACGCGCAGTCCTGCGGCCAGTCGGCGGCGGTGCGCAGCGGGGTGAGGGCGGCGACCGCCCCGATCGTCGCGACCCTCGATGGCGACGGCCAGAACGATCCCTCCTTCATCCCGGCGATGCTGGCCCAGCTCGAGGCTGCAGGCACCTCGGCAGGCCTCGTTCAGGGCCAGCGTGTCGGCCGCAAGGACACTGGCTTCAAGCGCATGCAGTCGCGCATCGCCAACAAGGTTCGCGGTGCTATCCTCCAGGATGCCACGCGCGATACCGGCTGCGGCTTGAAATGCTTCCGGCGCGAGGCCTATCTGGCGCTGCCCTATTTCGACGCGCTGCATCGCTTCATGCCTGCGCTCGTCGTGCGCGAGGGCCTCGCCGTGCTGCATCACGACGTGCGCGACCGCCAACGCCTGACCGGCGTCTCGAATTACGGTTTCTTTGACCGGCTCTGGGTCGGCATTCTCGACCTTGCCGGGGTCTGGTGGCTGATCAGGCGCCGCAAGCGCGTGCCGCAGATCGTGACGGAGGTGCGCTGATGCTCATCGACCTGCAGAACATGATCGGGAATTATTTCCACGACGTCTTCGTCAACAATGTCGACTGGTGGGTCCTGCTCGGCGTGGTCGCGCAGGGCCTGTTCACCATGCGCTTCGTGGTGCAGTGGCTCGCCAGCGAGAAGGCGCAGCGCTCGGTCGTGCCGATGACCTTCTGGTGGTTCTCGATCGGCGGCGGCCTGTTGCTTTTAGTCTACGCGCTCTATCGCCGTGATCCGGTCTTCATCATCGGCCAGGGCTTCGGGGTGTTCGTCTACCTGCGCAACCTGCAATTCGTGCTGCGGGCGAGGGCGCGCGGCGAGGACACGAATTCCGCGCCGGGCTGAAGCAGGATCTCAGTACTCGCCGGCCGGGAAACCGTGGCGCGCCATCATGGCGCGATGCCAGAGGCTGCCGATCAGGCCCGTGAGCGCTCCATCGAACCGCTCCCGCAGAGCGGCATGCTGCTTGCCGAAAGCGAAGGCTCCCGCGGCCGGGCTACCCTCGTCGGCCGCCACGGTGACCACGGCCAGCTTATCGTCGGGCTGACGGGCGAGATAGCCGCGATGCGCCATGGCGACGCTGGCATAGGCGTCGGCGTCGCCGTTCCTGACCGTAGCCACGGCCTCTTCCTGTGTCGCCACACGGATAACCCGCTCCGCAGCGATACCGGCGGCGAGCCCGGCCTGCTCCTGGACTTGCCCGCCTACGACCACCAAGCGGGTGGCGGTGCTGGCGACGGCGCGGTAGCCGGTCAGCCGCTCCCGATCGGCAGACCGCACCAGCAGGCCGTCGGCCAGCGCCCAGACCGGCTGGCTGAAGTCGACCAGCTTTTGCCGTTCTGCCGTGACGAAGAGCGGCGTAGTCATCGTCCAGCGCCCGCTGGCGAGGCCGGGCAGCAACTCGGCGAAAGTGGTCAGCCGCTGCTCGAATTCTATGATGCCGAGCGCCTCCAAGGCCGCGGTCACCAGCTCGACGTCACAGCCTTGCGCTGTGCCTCCGGCCGCCGGCCAGCAGAAGGGCGGTTCGTCGAGATAGGCGAAGACGATCGGTCCTTCCGGTATCATGACGAGCGCTCAGCTCGCCGCTCTCAGCCGTGCGAAGCCGGCGTCGAGATCCTCCTTGAGGTCTTCCAGATCCTCGAGGCCGATATGGAAGCGGATCGTCGGTCCCTTGAAGCCGGGCTTGGTCGCGGTGCGGTAGCGGGTGCAGTCGAACGGCAGCACCAGGCTTTCATAGCCGCCCCAGGAGGCGCCCATGCCGAACAGCGTGAGCCCATCGAGCATGGCTGCAACCGCCTTCATCGAGACCGGCTCGAGCTCGATCGAGAACAGCGAACAGGCCCCGGTGAAATCCCGTTTCCAGATGGTATGGCCGGGATCATTCGGCATGGCCGGGTGCAGGACGCGGGCGACCTCGGGCCGCGCGGCCAGCCAGTTCGCCATCTCCAGGCCCGCCGGCTGAAGCTCCTTGAGCCGGATGGCGAGGGTGCGGATGCCGCGCAGCGTCAGATAGGCGTCCTCGGGCGCGATGATCACGCCGAGCGCGTCCCAGGTCCGCTGGAGCTGGCTGTAGAGTTCCGGTGTGCGGGCCGAGACCGTGCCGATCAGCACGTCTGAATGGCCAGCATAGTACTTTGTGCCGGCCTGGACCGAGACGTCGACACCGAAGCTATGCGCATCGAAAAGAAGTGGCGTCGCCCAGGTGTTGTCCATCATCACCATGATGTCGCGGGCATGGGCGGCCGCGACGATCGCCGGGATGTCCTGGACCTCCAGGGTCTGCGATCCCGGCGACTCGGTCCAGACGGCCCGGGTGTTCGGCTTGAACAGCTCGGCGATGCCTTCGCCGATGAGTGGGTCGTAATAGGTGACCTCGACGCCATAGCGCGGCAGCATCCGTTCGCAGAAATTGCGCATCGGATGATAGGCGCTGTCGGTCACGAGAAAGTGGTCGCCGGCGGTCAAGAAGGCGAGGGTGGGCAGGGTGCAGGCGAGCAGGCCGGACGAGCAGGCGAGCACGCCGGCGCCGCCCTCCATCGCGTGGGCCGCGGCAAGCAACGCGTCGATCGTCGGGCTGCCGGCGGTGCCGTAGCTGTAGCGCGCCTTTCGGACCAGGAAATCCGCTGTGTTCGGATAGATCACGGTCGAGCCGCGCACGATCGGCGGATTGACGAAACCGTAGCTGTCGGTGGAATCGCGGCCGGCGAGGACGAGACGGGTCTTCTCGCGCAGGCGCGCGAATTCAGGCTTGGACAGCTTTTTCATGGACCGGAATGATAGGTGCGGGACGGGGCGGGTTGTGGTCGCACTTGACCACCTCCGGAAAGTCGCATGTGATGCCTGCAGTGAAAAGAGGCAGGTGCACGGGGGCCCTTGCTTGACGCTCATGAGCGGCTCTGGCAATCGACCCGGGCCGTGTTTCGCTTAAATTTTCGGCATCGAAACGAGACATCAAGTCGCGACGATGCGGTGACCGGCAGGTTCCGGCCGGCAGACGCCGGCGGGGCAACAATGGGAGAGATCAGAATGAAGAAATTCATGGCAGCCGCTGTCGCCGGCCTCGGCTTCGCGCTGGCAGCGGCGAGCGCGCAGGCGCAGGCGCCTCAAACGCTTGCTCAGGTCAAGAGCCGCGGCATCCTGAACTGCGGCTCCAACACCGGCCTCGCCGGCTTTGGCGTGCCGGATGGCCAGGGCAACTGGGCCGGGCTCGACGTCGATTATTGCCGCGCCATTGCGGCCGCGATCTTCAACGACCCGACCAAGGTGAAGTTCATCCCGCTCTCGGCCAAGGACCGCTTCACGGCCCTGCAGTCGGGCGAGGTCGACGTGCTCGTGCGCAACTCGACCTGGACGATGTCGCGCGACACCGCGCTCGGCCTGCTGTTCACTGGCGTGAACTACTATGACGGCCAGGGCTTCCTGGTCCGCAAGAAGCTCGGCGTGAATTCAGCGCTGCAGCTCAATGGCGCCTCGGTCTGCACCCAGCAAGGCACCACGACCGAACTCAACCTCGCCGACTTCTTCCGCGCCAACAACCTGAAGTACGAGGTCGTCGCTTTCGCCTCGGCCGACGAGACCGTCAAGGCCTATGATTCCGGCCGTTGCGACGCCTTCACCACCGACGCTTCGGGCCTCTATGCGGAACGCCTGAAGCTGACCGCGCCGGACGATCACATGGTCCTGCCCGAGATCATCTCGAAGGAGCCGCTCGGCCCGTCGACCCGCAACAATGACGGGCAGTGGTTCGGCCTGATCAAATGGGTGCACTACGCCATGCTCAACGCCGAGGAACTCGGCGTGACCAAGGCGAACGTCGACGAGATGCTGAAGTCGAGCAACCCCGAGATCAAGCGTCTGCTCGGGACCGAGGGCAAGTTCGGCGAGAGCGTCGGCCTGACCGCCGACTGGGCCTATCGGATCGTCAAGCACGTCGGCAATTACGGCGAGAGCTTCGAGAAGAATGTCGGCCAGGGCTCGCTGCTGAAGATCGCTCGCGGCCAGAACGCGCTGTGGACCAAGGGCGGCCTGCAATACGCGCCGCCGGTTCGCTAAGGAACCATGCGGGGCGGGCGCTTCTAGCGTCCGCCCCGATTCTTTCTAGACTACTGGAAAAAGTGGCTTGCCCGGCCGCGCTTGGTCCGGGATTTGCCAACCTATCGAGAATGGGATGAACCCGTTCCGCCGGACAGGGGAAGTACATGATCAGAGTGATCAGCGCGGCGCTGCTCGTCGTCGCCGCTGCCTTTGGCGTCGCTAGTGCACAGGCGCAACAGACTCTCGCTCAGATCAAGAGCCGCGGGGTCCTGAACTGCGGGTCCAATACCGGCCTGATCGGCTTTGGCGCGCCCGATGCGCAGGGCAACTGGAGCGGCCTCGACGTCGAATATTGCCGCGCCATCGCCGCGACGATCTTCAATGACCCTGCCAAGGTGAAGTTCATTCCGCTCTCGGCCAATGATCGCTTCAGGGCGCTCCTGGCGGGCGACGTCGACGTGCTCGTGCGCAATTCGAGCTGGACCATCACGAACGACACGCCGCCCGGCCTGCTCTTCACCAACGTCAACTATTATGACGGCCAGGGCCTGATGGTGCGCCGCAAGCTCGGGGTGATGTCGGCGATGCAATTGGCCGGCGCTTCGATCTGCGTGCAGCGGGGCACGACGACCGAGCTCAATGTCGTCGACTACTTCAAGACCAATAATCTCAGGCATACGATCGTAGCCTTCGACACCGGCCCGGAAACGCTGAAGGCCTATGATGCCGGTCGCTGCGACGCCTTCACCACGGACGCCTCGTCGCTCTATGCCGAGCGCATGAAGCTGACGGCGCCGGACGACCACATGGTTCTGGTGGAGATCATCTCGAAGGAACCGCTCGGCCCTTTGACGCGCGATAACGACTCGCAATGGTTCAAGCTGGTGCGCTGGGTCCACTTCGCTATGCTGAATGCCGAGGAGCTCGGCGTGACCAAGGCCAATGTCGACCAGATGCGCGGATCGGCCAATCCCGAAATCAGGCGCCTGCTCGGCGTCGATGGCAAGTTCGGCGAGGGCCTCGGCCTGGCCAATGACTGGGCCTACCGGATCGTCAAGCATGTCGGCAATTACGGTGAAAGCTTCGAGCGCACTGTCGGCAGTCGCTCGGTGCTGCGGATGTCGCGCGGCCAGAATGCGCTCTGGACCAAGGGAGGGTTACAGTACGCGCCGCCGATCCGGTGAGCTTCTGGTAATATCTGCGCCTTTCGGGTCGGCGCGATCGTTTGGTCAGTGAAAGAAAGAGGAGAATGCGGCCGGCGGGGACTGGCCTGGAGCTTGCTAGCAAACCGAGAGCGGGGAGAACCCGTTCCGCCAGACAGGGGACAGAACAACCATGAAACAAGTCATTCGGGCGGCGCTCATCGCCGTCACCGCGGCTATATGTGCGAGCGGAGCACAGGCCCAATCGCCCACTCTGGCGCAGGTCAAGAATCGCGGGATCTTGCACTGCGGCTCCGGCACCGGTCTCGCCGGTTTCGGCATCCCTGATCAGCAGGGCAATTGGAGCGGCATGGACGTGGACGTCTGCCGCGCCGTCGCCTCGGCGATCTTCAACGATCCGGCCAAGGTCAAGTTCATTCCGCTCTCGGCCAAGGACCGCTTCACCTCGCTGCAGTCGGGCGAGGTCGATCTTCTATCGCGCACCACGACCTGGACGATCTCGCGGGACACCGCGCTCGGCCTGAACTTCGCCGGCGTCAACTACTATGACGGCCAGGGCTTCATGGTCCGCAAGAAGCTCGGCGTCGATTCCGTGCTGAAGCTCGCCGGCGCCTCGATCTGCACCCAGCAGGGCACCACGACCGAACTCAACCTCGCAGACTATTTCCGCAGCAACAAGATCAAGTACGAGGTCGTCGCCTTCGCCTCCAACCAGGAGACGGTCAAGGCCTATGAGGCCGGCCGCTGCGACGCCTTCACCACCGATGCCTCGGGCCTTTACGCCGAGCGTCTGACGCTTTCGAATCCGGACGATCACATGGTGCTGCCGGAGATCATCTCGAAGGAACCGCTCGGCCCGGTTGTGCGCCATGGCGACGATGTCTGGCTCGATATCGTCAAATGGTCGCTCTTCGCCATGATCAATGCCGAAGAGCTGGGCGTCACCAAGGCGAATGCCGACGAAATGCTCAAATCCGACAACCCGGAGGTCAAGCGTTTCGTCGGGACCGAAGGCAAGTTCGGCGAGCCGATGGGCCTGACCAATGACTGGGCCTATCGGATCGTCAAGCACGTCGGCAACTACGGCGAGAGCTTCGAGCGCAATGTCGGCTCAGGTTCGCTGCTCAAGATCGCGCGTGGCCAGAACGCGCTCTGGACCAAGGGCGGCCTGCAATACGCTCCGCCGATCCGGTGAGGATGCTGATGCGCGGCACTCGTCGCGCATCGGTCATTGAAGCTGTCTTGTTCCGGCGAACCGGATAAGAATACGGGCTGGCAGTGATCCGTTCGGGTCGCTGCCGGACCCTCGGTCGCCAACACTCAGAAGGGCGTCAGACGTGTCGACTACTTCCGCCGAGATCAAACCGGGCAAAGCCTCATTGCTCTACGACCCCAAGATTCGGGGTTATGTCTATCAGTTCGCCCTGCTCGCCGTGGTCGGCTTCCTGATCTGGTCTGCGGCTTCGAATGCGATCGAGAACCTGCGAGCGCAGAAGATCGCCTCCGGTTTCGGCTTCTGGCACAACGCGGCCGGCTTCGACGTCAACCAGAAGCTGATCCCCTTCAGCGCATCGGGCAGCACCTATGGCCAGGCCTTCTGGGTCGGCCTGCTCAACACGCTGCTCGTCGCCTCGATCGGCATCGTGCTCTCGACCTTCCTCGGCTTCTTCGTCGGCGTCGCCAGGCTGTCGAGCAACTGGATCGTCTCCAAGCTCGCGATGATCTATGTCGAGGTCATTCGCAACCTGCCGCTGCTGCTGCAGCTGTTCTTCTGGTACAACGCGGTGCTGAAGCCGCTGCCCAATCCGCGCCAGTCGATCGAGCTTCCGGCTGGTTTCCTGCTCAATAATCGCGGCCTCTATGTGCCCGATCCGCAATTCGGCCCCGGCGGCAACCTGATCATCTGGGCGCTGCTGATCGGCCTGGTCGCGACCTTCGTCTTCCGCTTCTGGGCTCGCAAGCAGCAAGCGGCGACCGGCAAGCAGTATCCGATCGGCCTGGTTGCCTTCGGCCTGATCATTGTCCTGCCGCTGCTGGTCTATTTCGCCACCGGCCGGCCGATCACCTTCGTCTATCCGGAGCTCGCCGGCTTCAATCTGCGTGGCGGCATCCAGATTTTCCCGGAGTTCGTCGCGCTACTGGTCGGTCTGACGACCTACACCGCCGGCTTCATCGCCGAGGTGGTCCGCGCCGGCATCCTAGCCGTCTCGAAAGGGCAGACCGAGGCGGCCAATGCGCTCGGCCTGCGGGCGGGGCCGACGCTAAAGCTCGTCGTCATCCCGCAGGCAATGCGGGTGATCATCCCGCCGCTGACCTCGAACTACCTCAACCTGACCAAGAACTCCTCGCTCGCGGTCGCGATCGGCTATCCCGATCTGGTCCAGGTCTTCACCGGCACGGTGCTGAACCAGACCGGTCAGGCGGTCGAGGTCGTGGCCATCACCATGGCGGTCTATCTGACCATTTCGCTGGTGACGTCGTTTTTCATGAACATCTACAACAAGCGCATGGCGCTGGTGGAACGGTGAGGGCGCCCCGATGACCGACGCAACCACCGAAATGGCTCCCTACGCCTTCGTCCGCAGGGAGACGCTGGAGCAACAACCAGCGCCGCTCTCCGTCGCCGGGCCGCTCGCCTGGGTCAGGCAGCACCTGCTCTCCAGCCCGCTCAACATCGCGCTGACGCTGGTCTGCCTCTATCTTGTCGTCGACTCGGTGCCGGGGCTGATCCGCTTCTACTTCCTCGACGCGGTCTGGACCGGTACCAGCCGCGATGCCTGCCTCGCAGACAAGGTCGGCCGGCCGGTCGGCGCCTGCTGGGCCTACATCGCCGATCGCTTCCAGTATTTCATCTATGGCTCCTATCCGATCAGTCAGCGCTGGCGCGTGAACATCGTCTTCGTCATGTTCGCGCTCGGCGTCGTCTGGCTGCTCTGGACGAGCGCGCCGAAAAAGAAGCTCGGCATCTTCTTCTTCTTCGTGCTGCTGCCGATCTCGGCCTATGTGCTGCTGCTCGGCGGCCCCGGCGCCGAGCGCTTCCTCGGCTTCTGCCTCACGGTGACGCTGGCGCTCGCGGCGCTTTATGTCGTGCTCTCCTTCGTGCCGCAGCTTGTCCGCTTCTACATCGGGGAAGCTGCGGTCGGTGTGGTGCAGCAGCTACCCATCTGGAAGCGCTTCTTCGGGCCGAAGCAGCTCGTCCTGTTCGCCCTCGCGATCTTCGTCTTCCTCAGCCTGCTGGCGAATAGCCCCGGTCTGCCCAGGGTCGATACCGGCCTCTGGGGCGGCATGACGGTGACTTTCCTGATCGCGGCGGTCGGCATCGTCTTCTCGCTGCCGCTCGGGGTCGTTCTGGCGCTGGGGCGCCGTTCCAGGCTGCCGATCATCCAGCTGCTCTCGGTGATCTTCATCGAGTTCGTCCGCGGCGTGCCGCTGATCACCGTGCTGTTCATGGCCAACACCATGCTGCCGCTCTTCGTGCCGCAGGAGTATTCGCCGGACCGGTTGCTGCGGCCGCTGGTCGGCGTGGCGCTCTTCGCCGCCGCCTACATGGCGGAGGTGGTGCGCGGCGGCCTGCAGGCCATGCCCAAGGGCCAGTATGAGGGCGCGATGTCTCTCGGCCTCGGCTACTGGAGCATGATGCGGCTGATCATCCTGCCGCAGGCGCTGCGCATCGTGATCCCGGGCATCGTCAACACCTTCATCGGGCTGTTCAAGGATACGACGCTGGTCACCATCGTCGGCATCTTCGACTTCCTGCGTACCATCGAGGCGACCCTGGTCGATCCGACCTGGGCGACGCCGACGACCCGCGCGACGGGCTATGCTTTCGCCGCGGTTTTCTATTTCCTGTGTTGCTGGGGCATGTCGCGCTACTCGATTGCGGTCGAGAAGCGGCTCGCCGCCGGCCAGAAGCGTTGAGGGGACCAATCATGGCTATGGCAGAAACCACCAGCTCGCGCCCGACGGCGCTGAAGCAGACCGCGCTCAACACCGCGACGGCCGTCGAGATGATCGCCGTCAACAAGTGGTACGGCGAGTTCCACGTGTTGCGCGATATCAATCTCAAAGTGTCGCGCGGCGAGAAGCTGGTCATTTGCGGCCCGTCCGGTTCCGGCAAATCGACGATGATCCGTTGCATCAACCGGCTGGAGGAGCACCAGAAGGGCCAGATCATCGTCGACGGCACCGAGTTGACCAACGATCTCAAGAAGATCGACGAGATCCGCCGCGACGTCGGCATGGTGTTCCAGCACTTCAACCTGTTCCCGCATCTGACGATCCTGGAGAACCTGACGCTGGCGCCGATCTGGGTTCGCAAGATGCCCAAGAAGGACGCCGAGGAGATCGCGATGCACTATCTCAAGCGCGTCAAGATCCCCGAGCAGGCGTTGAAGTATCCCGGCCAGCTCTCCGGCGGCCAGCAGCAGCGCGTCGCCATCGCCCGTTCGCTATGCATGAGCCCGAAGATCATGCTGTTCGACGAGCCGACCTCGGCGCTCGACCCGGAAATGGTCAAGGAGGTGCTCGACACCATGGTCTCGCTCGCGGATGAGGGCATGACCATGCTCTGCGTCACCCACGAGATGGGCTTTGCCCGTCAGGTCGCCGACCGGGTGATCTTCATGGACGCCGGCCAGATCGTCGAGATGAACGAGCCGAACGAGTTCTTCAAGAACCCGCAGCACGAGCGCACCAAGCTCTTCCTCAGCCAGATCCTGCTTTGAGGCAGGCCGGTCTTACCGGCCATGACGGCGCCCCTGCGGGCGCCGTTTGCGTTGGTGACACGACATCCGGCGTTGGCGTCGCGAGGGAACCTTTGCCGGCGCTCGCCGTTGCTTTTCCCAACACAGGAGGAAAAGCCGATGAAATTGCTTGCATCGACCCTGGCCGCGGGCCTGCTGCTCGCCGGCTCCGGTGCCTTCGCGCAGTCCGTGGATATCGGGCCGGGCGGCGTCAGAATCGACCCGCGCACGCCGCATCAGCGCGCGATGGATCGCGAGGATCGCTGGCGCGAGCGTGATCGCTGGGAACGCCGCCGGGCCTATCGCGCCGAGCGCGACTGCCGCACCGAGACGCGAATTCGGGAGACCCCGCGCGGTGAAATCCGTCGCACGGTACGCGTCTGCGACTAAGCGTGAGTTGAGTTACGTCTAGTCGGGTCTATTGCGACCGCCGCACCCAGTTGGTGCGGCGGTCTTGCATTGCGTGGTTATTTGGCGTTGCGCGCCTTCACGGCCGCATCGGGGAAGTCCGAGAACAGCCCGTCGATGCCGAGCGCCAGATAGGCCTTGTACTCGGCCGCCGGATCGCCCTTGAAGTCGGAGGCAAGGCGCTTGGGCTCGCTGCGGAAGGTCCAGGTGTGGACGAAGAGCCCGACGGCATGGGCGTTCTTCACCACGTCGGTCGGCGGCAGCAGCACGCGGTCGCGCTCGTCGATCGTGCCGTCGCCGTTGAGGTCGCGCGGCTTGCCGTCGTCGCCGAGCACCTGCTTGGCCGGCATCAGATAAGGTTTCCAGGGACCGACGCCGTCGGCATAGGTCTTGACCTCCTTCAGTCCCTCGGCAGTGACGAGGTCCTTGAAGGTGCGCTTGTCGCCGGTGACGACAAAGTCATAGGGTTTGTCGAACGGCGCGGCGAGGACGATGCCGCCATCCTTGTCGACATCGTCGGCGTCGACGAGCTGGATCAGGCGCAGCTGTGTCTTGCCACGCAGGTATTTGAGGTTGGCTGTCTCGAAGCTCTGGATGAACACCGGAGAGGTCTTCTCGGTCCAGCCGGCGGCTTTCAGCTGATCGAGCAGCTTGTCCTCGATCGCAAGACCCAGAGCCGAATGATAGGTCGAGTGCTTGATCTCCGGGTAGATGCCGATCGTGCGGCCGGTCCGGGTGCTCTCGGCTTTGGCGAGGTCGATGACCTGCTGCAGCGTCGGGATCTCGTATTTGCCGTTATGCGACTGATCGCGGTCGGCAAAAGCCTGCTTGGCCCGCAGCGTCTTGATCTCGGCGAGGGTGAAGTCGGAGGCGAACCAGTCGGTGGTGTCGACGCCGTCGATCTTGCGGGTTGTCTTGCGCGCGGCGAACTCCGGCCGGGTCGAGACGTCGGTGGTTCCCGACAGCATCGGCTCGTGGCGGACGACCAGGTGTCCGTCCTTGGTCGAGACCAGGTCGGGCTCGATGAAATCGACGCCGTGCTCGATCGCGAGCTTGTAAGCTTCGAGCGTGTGCTCCGGCAGATAACCGCTGGCGCCGCGGTGGCCGACGATCAGGGCCGGCTTGCCGTCGAGGGTGGGGGCCGTCTGTGCCTGTGCGGCCGGAATCTGGAGCGCCAGTGCACCGAGAAGCGATGTCGAGAGAAGGAGGTTCTTTATCATGGTTTGACCTAGTCTCGCGGAAATGCGCGCGACCTTAAGGCACTGGATATGACACGGCCATGAAAGCGCGCGCTCGGATTCGAGGAAAGTGTCGTGGCTCTCGCCCGGATTTGGGGAGGTCGGTAATCGAGTAAGGTGCCGGTTCGCACTCCACTCGAATTTCGGCGCAAACAGAAGCGGACCGACACTTTCCGTAGGCTGGCCGGGTTTCGAATAAGTAGAGACATCATGGCTGAACGACGATATGGCGAGCCCGCTCCCAAGACGGTCGAAACGATTGCCGGTGCGGATTGGTATGGCGACGAGCTCAACCGGCAACGCTTTCAAAGCACGCTGTTTGCCGATCTCGATCTGAGTGAGGCCCGGAACACCGGCTGCGTCTTCAAGGAATGCACCTTTCGCCGGGCGCGCTTCAACGGCTCTACGCATCACAGCGCGGCTTTCTTGAACTGCACCTTCGCCGCGTGCAATTTCTTCGACACCACCTTCACGGAATGCAAATTCGTAGGCAGCATGTTCGACGGCTGTCAGTTCGACAGCATGCAGGTCGTCGATGGCGACTGGTCCTTCGTTGGCCTTCCTGGGGCGGATTTACGGAAAGCGAGCTTTCGCGGCACCCGATTGCGGGAAGCTGACCTGACCGGCGCGCGGTGCCAAGATGGCTCGATCCGGGAGGTCGATTTGTCCGGAGCCTGGCTGCACAGCGCCGATTTTTCGAATTGTGATCTGCGAGGAAGCGATCTGAGTGCGTTGGAGCCTGCCAACGCCCAGCTTAGCGGCGCGATCATCACGATCGACCAGACTATTGTCGTTGCCAGGGCTTTGGGCCTGGACGTTCGCAGAAAGTAGGCACTGCCTGAGCGTAGGCTCGCTCCGATCCCTCGCTCTGTAGTCCCGCCAAGAAAAAGCCCACTCCGACGGGGGCCGGAGTGGGCTTCGCGTGGTCGCTGACGTCAACGGGACCGACCAGTTGTGGCGCCGCCGGCCTGTCTCGTCCCGCGAAATCTCAGCGGCGGCCTTCGAGCGTGGTCTTGGCGTCGAGGCGCTTGGACGGCGGCGGTGTGGTGTCGACCGGCTGGGTGGCGCAGGCGGCCAGCGACAAGCAGAACAGGCCGGCGAGCGCGAGACGGGCGAAGGTGGTCATTGCAGGATCCCCAGACGATTGGCGTTACGGAAGGAGTTGTATCGTCTTGCGCCCTGTGGGACGAGGGCGTCAAGGGTCCTTTCGCGCTTCGGAATCGTTCCAGATCGCGCTGCCCTTGACGAGCAGTGACAGGAAACGCCGGACATGACCCCCGCCGCCCGCATCAGCGCCGCCATCGAGGTCCTGACGGACCTGATCGAGCGTCGGCGCCCGGCGGCCGATGCGTTGAAGGATTGGGGCCTGTCGCGTCGCTTCGCCGGCTCGAAGGACCGCGCCGCCATTGCCTCACTGGTCTATGACGCGCTGCGCCGCCGGGCTTCCTCTGCCCACGCGCTCAGCGAGGAAACGCCTCGCGCGCTCGTCCTCGGAATGCTGGTCAGCCAGCGCGGCATGGCGGTCGAAGAGATCTCGGAGCTCTTCAACGGGCAGAATCACGCTCCGGCTCTGCTGACCGAGTTTGAAGTCGCGGGGCTCGTTGCCTTCGACCTCAATGCGGCGCCCGGCTGGGTGCGCGCCGATGTGCCGGACTGGCTCTGGCCCTCTTTCATGGCCGGCTTCGGCGACGATGCGGTCGCCGAGGGGCAGGCGCTGGCGGGCAGGGCTCCTGCGGATATCCGTACCAATCGGCTGAGGACCGATCGCGACAGGCTGCGTTCCGCGCTGAGCCATCTTCAGCCTGAGCCGGGGGCCTGGTCGCCCGACGCGCTGCGCTTCCTGCCCGGCCCCGACGGCCGAGGCCCCTCGCTGCAAAGCGAGCCGAGCTTTTTCAATGGCGAGTTCGAGATCCAGGACGAGGGCTCGCAGCTCGTGACCCTGCTCGCCGGCGCCCGGCCCGGCGAGACGGTGGTCGATCTCTGCGCTGGCGCCGGCGGCAAGACGCTCGCGCTGGCCGCTGTGCTTGACGGGAAGGGGCGCATCTTCGCGACCGACCTCGACAGCCGCAGGCTGGCGCCGCTGCACGATCGGGTTGCCCGCTCGGGCGCCGGCAATGTCGAGGTCCGCGTGCCCAAGAGCCGCGGCCATGATGCGCTCGCCGACCTCGCCGGCAAGGTCGACCTGGTGCTCGTCGATGCACCCTGTACCGGTTCCGGCACCTGGCGGCGCAACCCCGACGCGAAATGGCGGGTGCGTCCCGGAGCCCTGGCCGAGCGCATCAAGGAACAGGCGCAGGTGCTCGACCGTGCCGCCACGCTGGTCAAGTCGGGCGGGCGCATCGCCTACATCACCTGCTCGGTGCTGCCGGAAGAGAACGACGTCGCGGTCGAAGCCTTTTTGGCGCGGCATGCTGGCTTTGCGCCGATTGCGACACGCTCGCTGCTGAATACTGGCGAGGTCGATTTCGGCCTGCTCGCCCGCTTCGCCACGCGCCTCGGCTTGCAGCTCTCGCCGCGCCGGACCGGGACGGACGGGTTCTACCTGAGCTGCCTCACGGCGCCGACCTGATCCGCTCTCAGCGCCGTTGCGCGCTTGCGCGCGATGGCGTAACCGGGCGCGATGAGCGCCCAGCCCCAAAACACCGTCCCCCACGACTCCATCCTGATCATCGACTTCGGCAGTCAGGTGACGCAGCTGATTGCGCGCCGGGTGCGCGAAATTGGCGTCTACTGCGAGATTGCGCCGTTCCAGTCGGCCTCGGAAGCCTTTGCCCGGATGAAGCCCAAGGGCGTGATCTTCTCCGGCGGTCCGGCCTCGGTGCCGGATGAGGGCTCGCCGCGTGCGCCGCAGGAGGTGTTCTCCTCAGGCTTGCCGGTGCTCGGCATCTGCTATGGCCAGCAGACCATGGCCCATCAGCTC
Organism: Bosea sp. Tri-49; assembly: GCF_003952665.1. Classification (NCBI taxonomy): domain Bacteria; kingdom Pseudomonadati; phylum Pseudomonadota; class Alphaproteobacteria; order Hyphomicrobiales; family Alloboseaceae; genus Allobosea; species Allobosea sp. Tri-49. The sequence continues at coordinate 1,668,361 of NZ_CP017946.1, read as the reverse complement.
GGCGGCAGGGTCGAAGGCGGGCATGCCGCCGAATTCGGCCGCGCCGATGTCGAGATCGTCACGCCGTCGGCCCTGTTCGAAGGCGTCTGGGAGGAGGGCGGGCGCTATCCGGTCTGGATGAGCCATGGCGATCGCGTCACCCAGCTGCCCGCCGGTTTCACCGTCAAGGCGACCTCGGAGAACGCGCCCTATGCGGTGGCGAGCGACGAGGACAGGCGCTTCTACTCGACCATGTTCCACCCCGAGGTCGTGCACACCCCGGACGGCGGCAAGCTGCTGCGCAACTTCGTCGTCGACATCTGCGGCTGCAAGCCCGACTGGAGCATGTCGGCCTATCGCGCCGAGATGCAGAAGAAGATTCGCGACCAGGTCGGCACGGGGCGGGTGATCTGCGGGCTCTCCGGCGGCGTCGACTCCGCGGTGGCGGCCGTGCTGATCCATGAGGCGATCGGCGACCAGCTCACCTGCGTCTTCGTTGACCATGGCCTGATGCGGATGAACGAGGCCGAGGAGGTCGTGCGTCTCTTCCGTGACCACTACAACATCCCGCTGGTCCATGTTGAAGCCGAAGAGCTTTTCCTCTCCGAGCTCGCCAAGTGCGGCGCCGATCCGGAGGCCAAGCGCAAGACCATCGGCCGGCTCTTCATCGACGTCTTCGACGCCGAGGCTGCCAAGCTCGGCGGCGCCGATTTCCTCGCCCAGGGCACGCTCTATCCCGACGTGATCGAGAGCGTCTCCTTCTCCGGCGGGCCTTCGGTGACGATCAAGAGCCACCACAATGTCGGCGGCCTGCCTGAACGCATGAAGATGAAGCTCGTCGAGCCGCTGCGCGAGCTGTTCAAGGATGAGGTCCGTGTGCTCGGCCGCGAGCTTGGTCTGCCCGAGGCCTTCGTCGGTCGCCATCCCTTCCCGGGGCCGGGCCTCGCCATCCGCTGCCCCGGCGAGATCACCAGGGAGAAGCTCGACATCCTGCGCAAGGCTGACGCGATCTATCTCGAGGAGATCCGCAAGGCCGGGCTCTATGACGTGATCTGGCAGGCTTTTGCCGTGCTGCTGCCGGTGCGTACCGTCGGCGTGATGGGCGATTACCGCACCTACGACCATGTCTGCGCTTTGCGCGCGGTGACCTCCGTCGACGGCATGACGGCCGATTTCTACCCCTACGACATGGCTTTCCTCGGCCGCACCGCGACCCGGATCATCAACGAGGTCAAGGGCATCAACCGGGTGGTCTATGACGTGACCTCAAAACCGCCCGGCACAATCGAGTGGGAATGAGGCGCAAAGCCCGGGAATAGCCTGGGGCGGCAGCAATTACGCTGCCCGTCATGCTGGCGTACGGGGCTGACCGCTCGTTGCTCAGACGCACTAATTCCAATGGGTCGTAGAGATATCTCTATTTGTCATTGATGGAGATAATCGAGGCTCTAGCGTCAGATCAGTCGATCGGCTGGCGGACAATCCGCTGGGGACGTGCTGATGGCCATCGCTCTCATCATCGTCATGGCGGTGCATCTTGCGGTCGCAAGCCTGATTGCGCTCAACTCAACGCTCGAAGCTGAGCGTGCAGTCCTCGCCGTCAAGGACTTCGCCCAGCAACTCTCCTGACGAGTTGAAGGACCCCTTGTTGATGGCGTCGAAGATGCCGCTGTCCTTGCCCTGCATCACACGCAGCCCGTAGCTGCGGGCGAGCTCGACGGTGCCGTCGCTGCTGCCGCCATCGACGATCACATGCTCGATCTCGATGTCGCGCGTCGCATTGCGGCGCGCGGACTCGATGCATTCCTTCAGATAGTCGACGGCGTTCAGCGTCGGGGTCACGATTGTCGCGATCATGGATGCAGCTTCGCCGCTGAGGCCGGTTTGTTCACGAGAACCGCGGCGAGTTCGCCACTTCCTGTCTCGCAGCGATCATCGGCAGATGCTCGTCTTCAGCTGCGCCGGACTCTTCGGCCACCGGAATCCTAGTCACTGCGTTCTGCATCGCCCACATGGCCGCCTGGGTACGGTTCCTGACGCGGACCTTTCGCAGGATCGCCTTGACGTGGACCTTCACCGTGGCTTCGGCGATCTCCAGTTTGCGCGCGATCACCTTGTTGGATTCGCCCAGCATCAGCCCCTCAAGGATGCTCACCTCGCGGGCCGAAAGGCCCTGGAATGGCGAGCCGTCTGCCCGCCTTTGCACGCCCTGGAGGAGGCGCTGCGGCTCGACTGCGATCTCGGAGAGTTGTGACAGAAGTTCGGGCGGGAAGACGGCGCCGTTGGCGATGACGACTTCCAGTGACGTGATGAGATCTTGTGCCGAAATGGATTCGACGAGATAGCCCACTGCGCCGAGCTGGATGGCGCGACGCATCAGCTCGCGGCTGTCGCGGAGGGCGAGTGCCACGATCTTGGCGCTCTTGAACTGCCTTTTGATATCGCCGACGATCGAGCACGACATGTCGTCGATCACGACGATGAAAAGGTCGGGGATTTGCTGGCTGACTTCCGGCCTGTAGAGATCGCAACTCGTCGTTCTCTGGCTTACATGGAAGCGTGCGCCATCCAATAATTTGGTTATGCCTTCCCGAAGCAGGGCGTTGTCGCTCAGTACAGTGGTTTCGATGATTTCAGGCATCGTTACTCCCCTTCTACTCGGCACAAAACTGTCTCAACGAGCGCAACAGGGAGCGTCAGCTCGCCATTGCCTCAGCGAAAATATTCCACCGCGTTGTTAGAGAAACCTTCAGGTAAGGTACGCTTGGCCTAATCAATTATGAGCACTGGATGACGCAACGGGATGCGAGCAACCAGAATTTCATCGTTAATAATTAGTTCATTCGGATGCATCCGTCTTGTCGGGAAAATTACTATCCCGTCAGGATAATCCTTACAACGAAAGCTGTATTTGGCTGCTGATTTCGATCTCAGGCGAGCGGTTTCAACCTGTCGGATCGACTCTGAGGATACGAAGCAGGTCCTTAGCGAGCACAGCCGCTTCGGTACGGTTGCGGACATTGAGAGCGCGCATCAACGCCGAGACGTGAATTTTTGCCGTTGGCTCGGCAATGTGGAGTGCCTGGGCGATTTCCCGGTTCGAAAGCCCATCGGCCAGCAGTGCCAGGACATCTTTCTGCCGGCGCGTCAGCCCGAATGGGGCCTGCTGCGGCCCGGCGCGGCGCTGCGGTGCTTCGCGAGCGCTATGCATCTCTATTGTAGACCCGAATGACGTTAATCCGCGCGGGACCGCGAGACGTCCGGCGAGAACTTCCCGGACCGCTTCAACGATCTCGTCATCCCGTTGCAGTTTCGAAATGAAGCCGTGAAATCCTTCCGCGATATAGTGGAGGACCTGATCGAAGGTACCATTGCTCGAGATGACGATGTAACGCGTCGTCGTCGAGGCTCGCTTGAAGTCCCAGATGATCTGCGGTTCGGTGGAGCCGGTCATGCGCAGACTGACCAGCACGAGATGGATCGGCTGATCTTCCATCAGGCAGCGCATCAGGCCTTCGAAATCTGGAGCTTCCAGAAACTCGGCGTCTGGCAGCGCAGCCTGCAGAATCGTGCGCAGACCCGTGCGGTAAAGCGCATGTTCGTCGGCAACGAGGATCCTGGTCATGTCTGCGCCGCCGGTCTGCTCGCCTTTGCAACGAGGGACGCGACCGCGCGGGTGGGCTCTGCTGGTCGCAGGCGGCCCTCAAGCGCAGGCTTCTGAGCCCCCGCATTTCGTAGCGGCAACGGTTCTTCAAGTCGCTACGCTCTTCGGGAGATGTGGTTAGGTGGCGCTTGGCTATTATTGTTGTGGCCGCGCCAAGTTGAGTACTCCACGCAGGGCCGAATGCGGCAGCTCAGCCCGCTGATGGCATAGTCACTACTGTCAGACGTCGAGGATCCAGCCATGACTGGCGCCATATCTGATGATGTCGAGGCGCGAGTGCAGCATCAGCTTCTTGCAGGCTCTGTAGCGGTAGGTTTCGACCGATTTGATGCCGAGGCCGACGCGCCGGGCGATCTCCTTGTTGGAGTGGCCGACGGCGGCAAGGCGCAGGACCTGCGTCTCACGATAGGTCAGCGTGCCGCTCGCGGTTGCCGGGGCCGAACCGGAGGCCGGACAAAGCTTGCGAATCCATTCCGAACGGAAGTCTTCCAGATCGGAATCGATATAGACGCCGCCGCTCAGCACAGTTCTGATCGCCTGTGCGACCTTTTCGCTTGCTGAAGCTTTGAGGACATAGCCACAAATGCCGATCCTCAGCGCCTTCTGGACATAACTCGGCTCCTCGTAGTGGGTCAGCATGACGATCCGCGTATCGGGCGCCCCTTCGAGGATGCGCTCGGCCAGCATCAAACCGCTCATACCTGGCAATCCCATGTCGAGCACGACGATGTCGGGGCTTTGGCCGCGGACGAGCGCGAGCGCCTCAGATGCACAGGTCGCCTTTCCGACGAGTTCGAGATCGGGCAAACCGAGCACGAGGGCCTGCAGGCCGGCGAGTACAACCGGGTGGTCATCGACCAGGATGAGACGTGCCGTCATGACGGGGCACCTCCAAGCAAGTCGCAGACCAACGGAGCAGTCGCGGTGACGATCGTGCCCTTGCCGAAGCGCGGGCCGATCGCCAGCGCCCCGCCGATGTCAGCCAGGCGTTGCCGCATTCCGCGGAGTCCGATGCCGGCAGCGTCGCTCCCTTCCGGTAGCACCGCTTCTGCAGAAAGGCCGACGCCGTCATCGGCTATCGTCAGCGAGATGGAGGCATCGGCAAATTCCAGGACGACGTCGACTTTCCGGGCGCCGAGCGCGTGCTTGAGCACGTTCGTCAGGGCTTCCTGAGACACCCGATACAGTGCGTTCTCGATGTCGATTGGCAGCGGGCCTGGCTCGTTCCCCTTCGTCTTGAAGGAGAAACCAAGTCTGCCATCGACTGCGACCGATGCCACCATGGATTCGATGGCGCGGGCAAAGCCGAGCTCTTCGATGATACGAGGCCGCCCATTGACGACAGCATGATGGATCTTGCGCCCGATCCCGGCGACGTGCTCGACGATTTCTTCGAGACTTTTTTTTGCGGGACCTTTCGCTCTATTCTGCAAGACCCGTAGTTCTGCAAGGACGACGGCCATCTCCTGCCCGGTATGATCATGCAGGTCACGCGCGATGCGTTCGCGCTCGTCACAGCGAATGTGATTGATCTCGTCCTGCAGTTCGTGCGTTCGCGCCTCGACGACGCGCAGCGCTTCAGCGACGAAGCAATACTGCTCGACCAGCCGCAGGCGGTCACTGCGCAACTCGTCGAATTGCTGCACGGCAACGCGTTGCTGCCGCTCCGCCGTCAAACGCCGTATCCGCTCCGCCGCCGCGGAAAACCGTGGGTCAAGTAGCGGGAACAGACGTAGAAGAAGCGTGGCTTGGCGGCTTCGGCGTCGGGGTACCAGCACATTGCCGAAGCAGCGATAGTCGGTGGTACCGTCCGGTCCGTCAAAACTGATCCGTTCGATCAATGGCTGGCGTGAGCCTGAGCAGGCGCGAAGATAGGTCTGCAAGGTCTCGACCCCGCTCGCGCACAGATCGAGCAGCGAGGGTATCGAGCTCGCGGGATTGAGAAGCTGGCTAGCGGCGCGATTGAACGCGTGGACACTTCCGTCGCTCAAAGCGATGACCGACGGCTCGAGATAGGTCTCGAGGTCTAGTTCATGCCGAAGCTGTAGATGCATCATCTCGGAAGTATTCCCTCGTATCGGGGCCCAATTCCGTTCGCTTCAGATGAAGGACAACGCGGCAGCCAGGGGCCCCTCTGGCGATCGTTTGCTCGAGATCCACCGCAGCGTATCCGACCGTGTTGGCGGCCATCCGGCCGAAGATGTTCGAGGTCAGCATGCAGAGGGACGGGTGGTTCGCAGCAGCCTTACCGAGAGGGCAGGCGCAATTCCCGAATACGACGCGGTCCTCGTCTTGCTCGATCAAAGAAAAACTCCCGCCTGCGCGGTTTTTCAGATCGATCAGAACCTCGATCAGCTGACTGCGGTTGAGGTTTTGAGTGCCCAGCGCCGCCTTGTATTGCTTCTCGATATCGGCTCCCAACCGCGCGGCGATGCTGCTGACATAGACGCATGCATCCTCGACGCCCGCTATTGTCTCCAACAGCTCCGCCATATTGGCGACCAGGGCGTTGAAAAGACCATGGTGGTCGAATTTGATGTCAAGCGAGCCGATGCTCGGCGACGTCACGTTGGTGGCAGATGGAGTCACGATGACTGGCCTCCAGAGCGGGGCGTTGTTCCAGCAAGAGCGTCCATTGGCATTCGCGGAAGATTGCTCCCGTGCCCAGGGGAAGAAGGGCTCCTTTCTCGGCAGTGCTGTTTCATGTGATCTACTTCAAGTCTCCGGTGTCGTTGAATTATGAGTGTCTAAACTTGAATTAAATGGATTAATTTCAAAGTTTTTATATACTGAATTCACGATGTTTGCGATAAAATTTCTATCTAAAACGTAGGCCGTATTAGCATTCCATAATTTTAAAGAATTTAGATGTCGTTATAATATTTAGAATAGAACGGTCGTTAGGGTATCTGGATGGCGTGTGTGCCTGCCACGAGGGCGCCGAATATTCTTCCTCGAAGGGAGAAAGATATAAACACTGCGCAGCTAGCGATGGGTGCGACAGCCGAGGTAGTTTAACGTGATCTCAAAACACGAAATTCGCATCTTATGGGTGATAATAGCAGCTTATTGGGATGGTGTCTGCCAAAATTTAGCTAAACTTGTACTGAATGGATTTTTTACAGCAGATATTCTAATATAGGTTGTATGAGGGCAGCGCGGATCGTGATCGAGCCGAGCTGGGTGAGAACCAAAAGAGAACGAGAGAACCGGAAAATTTGTAAGAAAATTAAATGAATTGGGCTTAGAGGGTGGTATAGTGAGATTATTTTGAATTGAAGATAGGTTGATGCATAATATAAATGGAATAAAAGTAAGATACATTACATTTATCTACTTTCTGTAGAATGATTTATAGCCTCTATCGTTCGCCCAGGGTTCGTGGCGTCAGGAGCGAACCGGCGGGCATCTTCGTTGGCGAGAATGTTGTGATCTTCACGATCATGTGAGGATTTCTCGGCGGTGGAGCGGCAGAAGCACTGGATCCATGGAGATTGCCTGGCGGCATTGCGAACTGCCGTTCACATTCGGCCCCCTGTTTTTTGCTCACCCACTGTCGATCACAGAGCGACTGGGCCTGGTCGAACCTCTCGTCGATGCAATGGCAAAGCGACGAGTTTTCGGAGCCGCCGCCAGGCAAATGGCAGGAAGCTTCGCTGGGCGTGGTCCGTGGGCGTGCGCAATACCAGGCCGGGGTCGATGATCATCGTCCCGCCGGTCTGGGCGGCGAGACGTCGGTTGAAGACGAGATGTTCGCAGATGTCCGGATCGGCCTGGAGATAGCTGCTCAAGCGATAAGTGTCGGCGCGGTAGAGGCACAGGCCATTGAATGTCGAGGCGCATACAATCTCGCGATCGTCCGTGAGCGCTCGCTGGTGTGGATAGATCCGTGAGCGGAAGAGCCGATAGTACTTGAAGATGTCGATCCGGTTTCTCGCAAGGTCGTCGAGAAGGGTCTCGAATGATCGATGTTCGTCCTCGAACACCAGAAGATCATAGTAGTGTGGGAGCGAAGTCGCCGACACGCCGAATATGCGTGGCCGATCGAGTTTCGCAGCGGCCGCAAGCAAGGCATGCGGCAAGGGGGGCCTCGCGATGACGTTGTCTATGTCGAGAACGCAGACGAAGCGAGGTTGGAGGCCCGATGCTTCGAGTTCATTCTTGAGCCGCTCTCGGCCCAGCGCCATCCGCCTCAGACGCCTTGGTTCGTCCGCCATGAACGGGGTTGGGACAAGGGTGATCTTCCGACGCGTCTCTGCTGCTGAAGCAATGCACGTGTTCCGTCCCGCGATCCGTTCTTGCCGACGAAGGCTGCGACGCTCAAGCCGCTACGTCACGGACTGGATCGTCGCGAAGGAGTGCTGTGCATGGAGCGGCCTGCGCTGGACGATCAGATGCCGCGGGCGCTTTTGCCAGGCGTTCAGCCGTTCGTGCAGGTAGTGTTCGGGCAGGTATTGCAGCGAGCCCTGCCGCGAGCAGGATGTCCATGCCGCAGCTGTCGTCGGCCGTATTGGTGAAGCGTAGGCGCGGTGTGGGCTGCTGCGCTGCGAGCGCCCGCCCGGCCCGGGTGATGTGTGGAAGGTCGAAGACGGCCCAGCGGAAGTCGTCCGGGAAGGCGAGATAACGATCGTACTGGCGGAAGGCGTGTCCGACATAGCCGCCGAGGTCGAGCAGCGTCCGGGCGCCTTCGTCGAGCGCGCCACGCAGCCAGAACAGGACCGGATATTCGGCCGCCGGCATCGGCTCGATGCCGGCGGCCATGGTGGTGTAGTGGTCGATGTCCGCCATCGCGTCATGGTCGAAGCCGGAAATACCGGTCGGCAGCGCGCGCTCGGCGGCATCGAAGCTGGAGTACTTGCCGTTGTAGCCGCAGTGATATCTGCCGGCACGAAAGCGGGCTTCGTAAAGTCTCTGGCGCAGCTCGACGACGCCCGGTCAGCTGGCCGAGGCCGGGCCGGCCGTCCGGCGCAGTGTCTGCTTCAGGCTGGCGATGACGGACATCGCTCAGGCATCGCCGGCGCGTTTCGCCTGGGGGCGGGCGTTTGGCTTGATCGGGTTGGTTTTGCCGGGCCGCGAGGTTTCGACTGTGCCAGAGGCTTCCGGCCGCGCTGCGAGCCCCAGCAGCCTCGCAGCGGGTTGCGCGAAGAGTACGGCCAGGGCGAGCAGCAGGAGCGCCACCGTCGCCCGCAAGCGTGTCGAGGGAAGGGCGCCGTCCGAATGAGGCGCCGGCATGTGAGGCATCGGCGCCGTGCTCAAGGTGGGCCGCGGCGGCGTCCGCCGGGCGGGCGCACCGAAAACAGCTTTGGTCAGCTCCGCACCGCCGTCGTCGACAGCGAGCCAGTGTTTCGTGAAGGCAGAATGCCGGACCGCCGGCAGCGACGGGGAGATGCGGGTTTTGCTGCCATCGTCCCGGCTGCGCTTCTCCGAGCTGGTCAAGGATCCCTCCGTTTTGGCCGATCGGGAGCCTTGCTTCCTCATCGGGCCGGCTCCGCGCATAGCTTTCAGAGCTGTTGCCGAACCTCGTCGATGCGGATGACGGCGTCTTCGCCGAGATAGCTGCCGTTCTGGATCTCGATGAGTTCGAGCGGCTCCGTGCCACCGTTCTCCAGCTGGTGCACTGCTCCAGGCGGGATGAAGATGTGCTCGTTCCTGCCGAAATGGCCGACGGTCTCGTCGACCGTCACGGTGGCAGTGCCGCGCACCACGACCCAGTGCTCCGAGCGGAAACGATGCTTCTGCAGCAGGAGGCGTCCTTTCGGCGCGACGATCATGCGCTTGACCTGGAACCCGTCGCCGGCATCGACGATTTGATAGGAGCCCCAGGAGCAGTGGACGCTGGCATGCGTCTCGGCCTGGCTGCAGCCCTTGCTGCGCAGGAGTTCGACGACCTGCTTGACCTCGGCCGCCCGGTTGCGGTCGGCGACCAGCACCGCGTCGCGGTTCGCGACCACGATCAGATCCTCGACACCGAGGACGGAGGTCATTGGTCCGTCGGTCGAGACCAGGCAGTTATGCGCGTCGACCAGCTCGACATTGCCGCGGCGGACATTGCCGCTGCCGTCATGATCGCTCAGGGCCCAAAGCGCATCCCAGCTCCCGATGTCGGACCAGCCGCACGACATCGCGACAACGGCGGCCCGGTCAGTGCGTTCCATGACGGCGAAGTCGATCGAACGCTTCTGCGCCCTGACGAAGCCGTCCAGCGCCAGTGCGAAGGCGCCGCCTTCGTCGCTCCCACACGCGACGGCTGCTTCGACCGCGTTTACCGTCGCCGGCTCGAAGACGCGGTACTCCTCGATCAGGTTGCGCGCACCGAACAGGAAATTGCCGGAGTTCCATAACCAGCCTCGGCGCAGATAGTCAGCCGCGCGATGCCCGTCAGGTTTTTCGGTGAAGCAATCGACGGATCGTGCCTCTCCTTCGAGCATCATTCCTGGCTCGATCCAGCCATAATCCGTGCAGGCGTGTTGCGCCGGGATCCCGAAGGTGACGAGTCGCCCGGCATGGGCGGCGGGCAGGCCGCCGGCGACGGCGTGGCGGAAGGCGGCACGGTTGGTCACGATATGGTCGGAGGCGACGACGAGGACGGCGCTGTTCGCCTGCTGGCCTTCCGCGATCAGGCAGCCAGCGAGGATGGCGGGACCAGAATCCCGTCGCTCAGGCTCGAGCACGATCTCTGCCTCGGCGTTGATCTCCGCCAGCTGCTTTTCGGCCAGGACGCGGTGACTGTGGTTGGTCAGGACGAGTGGTGGGCCGAACAGCTTGTTGCGCAGGCGCAGGACCGTGTCCTGGAAGGTTGAGCGTTCGCCGAGCAGCATGGCGAACTGCTTGGGAAGGGAGTTGCGCGAGGTCGGCCACAGCCGCGTCCCGGCACCGCCGCACATGATGATCGGGCGAATTCTCGCAGACATGTCGACCCTCTCGGCGTGAACTGGAATCGGGTCGCTGCTGGCTGGCGAGACCCGTGAGTTGGCGCATCGGCGTCTTTACCTCGTTCCCCCGGCAGGACGAGCGGCCAAGGCTGCTGTCGGTCCGAGCGAACGGCAAGCGCCGGTCGGGCAGAGACGGGGGACGAGTTCCCGGAGTGAATTGATGCGTTCAAAGCTAGCTCCGACCGCCCAGCCGAAGCCTGGCGCCGCGATGCGGGCAGGATGTCAGGACCGGCGGCGTTTTCCGCTTCGGCATTCGGGCCAAGACGCGTCGCCACCGGATTAATCCCATAGTCGAGCGGAGAGCTCGTCGCTGGGTCAGGGCGTCTTCTCGCGTTGCGTGGGAAGTAGCCCTTCCTCGTTGCCGGGGGCGCTCACTTCCCAAAGTGTCCGATCCGCCCCGCGAGAAATCCGGTTTGATTGCTAGTGAAGATTGGCCTTCCGGCTAACGCAGAGGCGGCGTAGACGGTCCCGATTGCGCCGCCACCCGCGTGCCATGGCGGGCATAAGGGCCTTCGAGCCGGCAGCTTGTCACCGTGCGAGGCGGGCGTCGCTTCGCGATGGGGCGGCTGGAGCAGTTATTGGCGAGATGGCGGGTGATGAGTTCGTCGGAATGAGGGGGGATTACTAAGCATAAATCAATGATATACTTCAAGTCATAAGTTTATAAAATCGATAAGAAAACAAAAACAAAAACCCGTTAGCTGTATTGCAGAGATTGGTAAGCGCCGCTCTTCACAGCCTCCCATCTTGATGATGATCAAGTCGAAAGATGTGGCGCGGCTACCCTGCTGGGCGCTCTCGACTGCCTAAGCCGGCCAATAAGTCACTTGCTTGCGATGAAGGTCAAGTCGAAGTAATAATTGTTCGAATCAGCTGAAAATCGTGCATGAGGAAAGCATGATTCGAGAACAAAAACCTGAAGTGATCGGATACGAAAACGGTCCGTATCAATACATAGCGGTTCTTACTATTTTGGCAGCCAAAGAACTGGCTGATAACGATATTGATTATGTGCCATTGCTAATGAAATCGGGTTTGCCGTCGTCACTTTCCAGTGATGCGTTGTCGAACATGCCTGTTCGTAGCCAGTCTGAGTTTCTTGATTTGGCAGCCGATGCCTTGAAAGATGATTTACTTGGGTTCCACCTCGCGTTGAGTTTTGATTTTCGTGCACTCGGTTTCATTTATTACGTAGTCGCTTCTGCTGAAACCCTGGCGCAGGCGCTCGCCAATGAAGAGGAATATTCAGCGATCCTGAACGAGCCGGTGCGGCTGCGAAGCGGCAGAACGAGTGGCCTGTCTGTCGAATTGAGCTACGAAGGCTTGGATCCCCATCTGGACCGTCATTTTTCGGAGTTCTGGATCACGGGCACTCTCAAGCAGTGCCGCGACTTTACGAGCCGCGAGCTGATCCCAACCTCCGCGACCATGGTCCATCTGCGAGTGGGCAAGGTACCTGAGATGGACCGCTATTTCGGTCGGGAAGTCGTCTTCGGGGCGGACAGGGACCTTCTCGAATTCGGAAAGGACGTGGGCGACTTGCCGCTCGTCACCCATGATCCGCATCTTCATCAGCTTCTACGGCGGCTGCAGAGCCGCGGATCCACGGTGCGCGCTCCGGAACCCGACTCCCTGCGGTTTCGCGTGGAAAAGGCGATCACCGCACGTCTTCGGTACGGGACGGTCACCATCGACGCCATTGCCAGTGACCTCGGAACGAGCGCGCGCACCCTGACACGGAAGCTTGCGGAGGAGGGGGTGAGCTTCAGCAGCATTCTCGACGGTGTGCGGGCCTCCCTTGCCGTTCGATATATGCGAAACGGCGAGATCGTCATGTCGCAGCTCGCCTGGCTGCTGGGCTATCGCGAGCCGAGCACCTTGGTCCGGGCGTTCAAGCGATGGACGGGCAAGACGCCGACGGAGTTTTGGCGCGAGCTCAAGCAAGGCGGGTTCGACGACGCCTGACTTGGGGGTTTGCTGCGGGTGCACATTGGCGGGAAAAAGCAACGATTTGGCGGGCAAAGCTATGACGTGCCTGCCGCCTTTCACCTATACACGCACCGTCCTACTTCGGCTGCCTCGCGAATCAGTGAGCCGAAAAATCGCTATGAGACGAGTCCACGTTGCTGCGGTGAAGCTGCGCGTGACTTTATGCCGTCTGAATACGACTTGGGAAGTTGAAATGAAAATCTGGGCTAATAAGTAGCGGATCACCTCCGTTTCTGTGAAGTTTGACAGCAGCATCCAGATTAACTGCGCCTCTTCTCAAACTGTCGCTTCTGCGTAATCCAGCCGCCGACTAACCGTATCGGTTAGTCCACGGCGGAGCCGTGTCTGCTTGAACGGCTTCGCATGTCTATCCATGGAGAGAGACTTCATGACTATATACTACGTATCGCCGACCGGGTCTGACAGCCAGGCAGGAACCATCGAACGGCCTTTTGGCTCCCTGCAATATGCTCATGATCTCGCGAAGCCGGGTGATACAATCTATCTCCGCGGGGGTGTATACAAGCTCACCGAGGGCATCCAGCTGACCAATGATGGTACCAGCGGGGCGCCGATCACGATCTCCAACTACCCGGGTGAGACGCCCGTCCTGGATGGGTCTCAGATGACGTCGACCGACTATTACGGTCGCGGGGGAGCTGGCGGCTGGGTGCTCGATGGTTCGAGCATCTCATGGAACCACATCGTCGGGCTTGAGATTCGCGGCGGGCCGATGGGTGGCCTCGTGTTGCGCGACCAGTCGCACAACAACATCGTCGAGCGCCTCGACGTGCACGACAATGGCCGGCTCACCTATTCAGAGGGCAAGGGCATCTCCTTGTTCGGAGCCAGTTCGAACAATCTTTTCCTCAACAACGACTCCCATGACAATCAGGACTTGTCCGGCGACAATGCCGACGGCTTCCAGATCAGCACCACCGGTGCGGGCAATGTCCTGCGCGACAACCGCGCCTGGGGCAACTCCGATGACGGTTTCGACTTCTTCAATATCCAGGACGGCACGCGCAATGCGCCGGTCCGGATCGAGGGCAACTGGGCGTTCGAGAACGGCTACGCGGCGGACGGCAGCGTGTCGGGTGACGGCAACGGCTTCAAGCTAGGCGGTTTCCGGGAGGGTACCGGTAGCTCCTCTGGCGGTCACATCGTCATCGGCAACGTCGCCTGGGGAAATGCGGCGATCGGTTTCGACGAGAATCGTGGAACCGGGATCACGCTGAGAGAGAATACGGCTTACGACAACGGCACCTACAATTACGGCTTCTTCAACGGGACAAGCAGCTTCTACGACAACGACGCCTTCGGATCCGGCAGGATTTCGGCTTCCGGATCGGGATCTGGCAATTCGTGGAACGCCGGGGGAGGCTCCGGGAGTAACGCCTTTGCGTCCCTGGAAGCTGGCTTGGGAATCGCCGATCGTCTTGCCGATGGGTCGCTGCCCTTCACCGACGGGACGGGCACTACGCCGCTCCCCGAAACTCCGGGAACCGATCTGGGCGGCGTCAAGCCGGCGCCCCTGGACCCGGTGATTCCCACGCCTTCGGAACCTGCGGTTCCGGCTCCTTCGGAGCCGGCCCCCACGGTACCTGCGGGCCCCATGGCCAAGCAGTACGGCACGGACCGGGCCGATACGCTTACGGGTACGGCCGGGAGCGATTTCATTCACGGCAACAGTGGCTCCGATCGCCTGGATGGCGGCGCGGGCAACGACGAGATCCGAGGCGGCAGCGGCGCCGACATCCTGACGGGCGGTTTTGGTGCCGACCTCATGCACGGCGGCGACGATCGAGACACGTTCGTGTTCAGGGCTGCAGGGGAGAGCGGCGTCGGCGCAGGCCAGCGCGACGTCGTGCAATGGTTCCAGCAAGGAAAGGACACCATCGACCTCAGCTTGATCGATGCGAACACCGCAATGTCCGGGGATCAGTTGTTCAAGTTCGTTGGTGAGACACGCTCGGTCGAAGCCAATTCGGTTTCATTCTTCAAGTCAGGCAGCTCCACTATTCTTCAGGGTGATATCAATGGAGATAGTGCGGCTGATTTTCAGATCGAGTTCAACAGCAAGCTGATTCTCAATCGATCTGACTTCGCCCTCTGATTGATTGGCGAACTCCCTAGTTAGGCCAGGTCGACCCTTCCGGGCCGGCCTGGCACACCAGATCTGCTCCCGCCGGCCCCCCGATCGCGAGGATTTTGAACTGTCAGACTCCCCATCCCTTGGCAAGCCGACTTTCGCAATGGATTCTTGGCGAGAGCGAGGTGTTGTTGCGTTGAATGCCTGGAAGAGGAAGCTTCTTTCCTGGCGAATTTTCCGTGTTATTTTGAGAGCGTGGTTGAATACCTGGAAGAAAGCGGTTCTTTCTTGGCAGGCTTTGCGCGTTCTTCTGGGAACGCGGTCAGAGGGCGCGCCGGCAGCCTCCGTCGCGATGGCGGCCTTCGGAATTGGTAGTCGACCGGTTCCATCGGCTTCTCCGCTCACGGACGCGCTCTTCCGATGGCGCCGTGCGCTCGTCACGATCGCGGTACTCAGCGGCATATTGAACCTGCTCACGCTGGCCGGTTCGCTTTATATGCTCGAGATCTACGATCGCGTCCTGCCGAGCCGAAGCGTCCCGACCCTGATCGGCGTCACCCTGCTCGTCGTGATGCTGTACTTCTTCTACGGCGTTTTCGAGATATTGCGCGGTCGCCTCCTGCTGAGGATCGGCGGCGCGCTCGACGAGGCGATGACGTCGAGAGTGTTCCGGGCCTCCCTGGCCGTTTCGTTGACCTCACGCTCGTCAGGGGAGAGCATGCAGCCCGTGCGCGACCTTGATCAGGTGCGCACGTTCCTATCCGGCAGTGGCCCGGGGGCGCTGTTCGACCTGCCGTGGATCCCGCTCTATCTCGGCGTGTGCTTCCTGTTCCACTTCTGGATCGGTGTCACCGCTCTCGTCGGCACGATCATTCTCGTTGCGTTGACGGTTCTGACCGAGCGCCTTTCACGTTCGCCGGCCAGAGCGACGAGCGAGGCGGCCGCGCAAAGGCTGCATGTGGGGGAAATCGGCTGCCGGAATGCCGAGACCGTCCAGGCGATGGGGATGGGCGGCGAGATGACAGCCTTGTGGACGGCTGTGAACAATGAGCATCGCCGTCATCAGCAGCGCGCCGCAGAGGTCGCCAGCGGTTTCGGGGCCGGCTCCCGCGTGCTACGCCTGCTGCTGCAATCCGTGGTGCTTGGCGTCGGAGCCTATCTCGTCATCAAGCAGGAAGCGACGGGCGGCATCATCGTGGCCAGTTCGATCCTCACCGCGCGTGCTCTCGCGCCGGTCGACCTGGCGATCGGCAACTGGAGCGGGTTCGTCAAGGCTCGCCAGGCCTGGGCGCGCTTGACTGAACTGCTCGCCGCGCAACCGTCCGTGCCGCCGGCCCTGGCGTTGCCCGCTCCCCGGGAATTGCTCGCGGTGGAGACCGCCTCGGTGACGCCCCCCGGTGTGCAGCGCCTGACGGCCATCGACATCGCCTTCACGCTTCGGGCCGGGCAGGGCCTGGGCGTGATCGGACGCAGCGCTTCGGGAAAGTCGTCGTTGGCCCGCCTGTTGGTCGGCATCTGGCAGCCGCTCCGCGGCGCGGTCCGGCTCGATGGATCGTCGCTCCAGCACTGGCAAGCCGAGGCTTTGGGGCGCCATGTCGGCTATCTGCCGCAAGAGGTCCAGCTCTTCTCGGGGACCGTGGCGGCGAACATCGCGCGCTTTCGCAGTGATGCAACGGCTGCCGAGATCGTTCGCGCTGCGATGGCGGCCGGCGTCCACGACATCATCCAGCGTCTTCCGAACGGCTACCAGACGCAGATCGGCGACAGGGGTGCCGCCCTCTCGGCGGGGCAGCGGCAGCGGATCGCGCTGGCCCGCGCATTGTACGGCGAACCCTTCCTGGTCGTTCTTGACGAGCCCAACTCGAACCTCGACTCCGATGGCGAGGAGGCCTTGACCGCAGCCATTCTCGGTGTGCGCAAGCGAGGCGGGATCGTGATCGTCGTTGCCCATCGACCGAGCGCCTTCGCCGCCCTCGATCAGGCGATGGTGATGGCGGATGGCCGGATGCAGGCCTTCGGGCCCAAGGAACAGGTCCTCTTCACCTCGCTCAAGGCTGTGCCCAAGTCCACCGAACTACCCGCTGGAGCAACGCTGAAGCGAGAGGGCGCATCGCATGAGTGACGTTTCCCAGCGGACGATCGCCTCGATCGACAGACTCCTTCTAGCCGCCGGCGGCGGCGTCGCCTTTTTTCTCATCGCGGTCGGCGGATGGGCCACGATGACCGAGTTCTCGGGTGCGGTCATGGCTTCAGGCTCGCTCGTCGTGGAATCCGAGCTGAAGAAGGTGCAGCATCCGACCGGGGGCGTGGTCAGCGAGCTGCGTGTTCGTAACGGCGACCGGGTTTCGGCGGGGGATATCGTGGTTCGCCTCGACGAGACCGTGACTCAGGCGAGCCTTGCCATCGTGCAGAAGGCGCTGAACGAGGCCATGGCGAGGCAGGCTCGCCTTTATGCCGAACAGAAAGATGTTTCGGAAATCCTGTTCCCGGACGAGTTGCTGCCCTTGGCCGCCACGCCGACGATGAAGACGCTTATGGACGGGGAGCAGAAGCTTCTCGACATGCGCAAGACGTCACGCTCCGGCATGAAGTCGCAGTATGCGGAACGGATCGGGCAGCTCCGAGACCAGATCCAGTCATATGCCGAGCAGATTGCCGCGAAGGATCGCGAGATCGAGCTCATTCGGCAGGAGCTCGAAGGCGTACGGGACCTGCTTGGCAAGAAGCTCGTTTCGCTCAGCCGTGCGAATGCACTGGAACGCGAAGGAGCGCGCCTCAGCGGTGAGCGAGGGGCCCTTGCCTCGTCGGTGGCTCAAACCAAGGGGAAGATCACGGAGACTGAACTGCAGATACTGCAGATCGACCAGGATTTCCGGACCGAAGTCGGCAAGGAGCTCGCCGATCTCCGAGGCAAGATCTCGGAGCTGGTCGAGCGAAAGATCACAGCTGAGGATCAGCTCAAGAGGACCGATATCAGGGCGCCGCGGGACGGGACGGTCCACCAGCTCGCCATCCACACGGTCGGGGGTATCGCCGCGCCCGGGGAAACGCTGATGATGATCGTGCCGACATCCGAGCGGCTAACGGTCCAGGCCAAGGTGGCGCCCCAGGAGATCGAGCAGATCCACCAGGGGCAACGCGCTGCGCTGCGCTTTTCTGCCCTCAACCACAGCACTACGCCCGAGATCGGCGGCGTGGTCTCGCTGGTGTCAGCCGACCTGACGGTCGACCAACGCTCGGGCCAAGGCTTCTACACGGTTCGGATCGCCGTTGCGGACGACGAACTGGCACGGCTGCAGGGGGCGAAGTTGACGCCGGGGATGCCCGTGGAAGCCTTTCTGCAGACGCAGCAGCGGACGGTCCTGACCTATTTCACCAAGCCTCTCGCGGACCAGATCGCCCGCGCTTTCCGGGAACGGTGAGCGCCGGCATCGTCTGCCCGGGTTTTGACGGACGCCGGGCTGGGCCGAACCGGCGCAGGTCTGTCAGGCCTGGGGAAGGCCGAGTCCGCGAAGTCGGGCATCCGATGGCAGGGGCGCCGCGCCCTCGCCATTAAGCGCCTGACGATTGGCACTGAAATTTCGTCGGCTCGCGCCGCGGCCGTTCTTGATGGACCTCAACTCGGCGTTGGTACGGCGCTGCACACTCCCCGCCATGCCTGGCTTCGTGGCTAGGTTCCCTGGCGGTCGGAGCAGCGTCATGAAGGTCGTCATCCTGGCGGGAGGCTATGGTACGCGCCTGAGCGAAGAGACCACAGTCGTCCCGAAGCCGCTTGTCGAGATCGGTGGGTATCCGATCCTCTGGCATATCATGAAGATCTACTCGCACTATGGGTTGAATGATTTCGTCATCTGCTGTGGGTACAAAGGTTCGGTTATCAAAGATTATTTTAGAAATTTCTTTCATCGAAATTGTGATTTTACGATCGATCTCACAGATAACACCTTGGTCACGCATCATCCCTCACGCGAGCCGTGGCGGGTGACAGTTGTCGACACGGGCGAGAAGACGATGACCGGCGGCCGCTTGAAGCGGATCCGGGAACATCTTGGCGGGCAAACGTTCTGCCTGACCTACGGCGATGGCGTCGCCGACGTGAATATCCGTGATCTGATCGCATTCCACCACCAACAGGGTGCGCTGGCGACCGTCACGGCCGTTCAGCTCCCGGGCCGCTGGGGTGCATTGAATCTCTCCTCCGACCGGCCGCGAGTCATAGGCTTTCGGGAGAAGGAGAGCGGCGACGGTCACACGATCAGCGGCGGGTTCTTCGTCGTCGAGCCAGAGGTCCTCGACCTGGTCGACGGAGATGAGACGGTTTGGGAGCAGGAACCCATGCGTCGGCTCGTCGCCGACGATCAACTTGCGGTCTACCGACACGAGGGGTTCTGGCAGAGCATGGATACTTTGCGAGACAAGGTTTTGCTCCAGGAGATCTGGGATTCGGGGCAGCCGCCCTGGCGCGTCTGGCAACGCCCCCAAACCGAGACCGAAACGCCCCGAATCCTGGTCGCGGGCTGACCTCAAACATAGGGCTCATGCCAATGAGAGTTCTTCTCACAGGAGCCGATGGCTACATCGGAGCGGTTCTCGGCGCCAGGCTGCTCGATCGAGGCCACGAGGCGGTCGGGATCGACACCGGCTTTTATCGGCGCGGTTGGCTGTTCGAGGACGGCTTGACCCGGCCATCCGTTCTCACGATGGACTTGCGCGACATTGGCCTGGCACATCTTGCGAATGTCGACGCGGTCGTCCATCTCTCGGAGCTATCGAACGATCCGCTCGGCGAGAACGATCCTTCGATCACATTCGCAATCAATCACGAAGGTTCGGTTCGCCTCGCTCGCCTGTGCAAGGCCGCCGGGGTCACTCGCTTCATCTATGCCTCGTCGTGCAGCATCTATGGCGCGGGCGGGAGCGAAGCCAAGACGGAGCTGTCGAGCCTTCATCCGCAGACGGCCTATGCCCGCTGCAAGATCCTCGTGGAGGAGGAGGTCCGCAAGCTCTCGAGCAGCGACTTCGTGCCGGTTTTCCTCCGCAACGCCACGGCGTTCGGCGCCAGCCCGCGCCAGCGCTTCGACCTCGTGCTGAACAACCTCGCGGCCTGGGCGCATGCCGCCGGTGAAATCCGGATGACGAGCGACGGTACGCCCTGGCGGCCGCTCGTGCATATTGAGGATATCTGCTCGGCGGTTCTTTGCGCGCTGGAAGCACCGCGAGAAGCCGTGGGCGGGGAAGCCTTCAACGTCGGCGACAACGACCAAAACTATACGGTGCGGGACATTGCCGAGATCGTCGGCGCGGTCTTCCCGAGCTGCCGCATCACTTACGGGCCGGCGAGCGGGGATAATCGCAGCTACCGTGTTTGTTTCGACAAGATCAGGGAACGCATGCCGCGATTCCGTTGTGCCTGGAGTGCGGAGCGCGGGGCGCTTCAGCTGCGCTCCGTGTTCGAGCGGATTCAGTTGGATCTGGCGACGCTCAACGCGCCTCCCTTCACGCGACTCGAGGAGCTCAAGCATCTCCGACGGACGGGGCAGATCAATGAAGCTCTGCGTTGGACGGCGCGGGCTGTTCGGCCCGAGTCGGTCGCAGCCTGACGGAGTGTAGCATGATCTTCTCGGCGACGGATCTGGAGGGCGTGATTGCGATCGATCTCGAGAGGCATCACGACTGTCGCGGCTACTTCGCGCGGACGATGTGCCGAGATGAGCTCGCGTCTCAGGGCTTGGTTGTCGACTACGCGCAGGACAGCATGTCCTTCAACCAGAGACGTGGAACCCTGCGGGGCATGCATTACCAGAATGCTCCTTACGCCGAGACGAAGCTCATCCGCTGCGTGCAGGGCGCGGTCTACGACGTACTCCTCGACATGCGGCCCGGTTCGAAGACGTATCTGCGCTGGCAAGCCTTCGAGCTCACCGCCGGCAACGGCAAGGCTCTCTACGTTCCGGAAGGCGTCGCCCAGGGCTTCCAGACGCTGGCAGACACGACGGCCGTTTACTATCGAATCTCGGTTCCCTATGCCGCGCACGCCGCCGCCGGGGTCCGATACGACGATCCACTTGTCGCGATCGCCTGGCCCGAGCCGGTGACCGTAATCTCCGAAAGAGACGCATCCTGGCCGGATCTGGAGAGATACGGGGAGCGGCGTCAGCTGCGAGCCGTGCCGGCCTTAACGGGGAACGAGAACAATGCTTGAAGCGCCGGGCGTGGAAGAGGTAGCCCTTCCGAGGGCCGATGTCGGCACGGCAATTTCGACGCTCCGGCTCAAGAAGGGCTGCCGTTTCTGTGCGACAGCTCTCGAGCATGTTTTCGTCGACCTCGGCATGTCGCCGCTCGCCAATTCCTATCGGCGGTTCGGCGATCTCGGCAAGCGCGAATACTTCTTCCCGTTACGAGCCTATGTCTGTGCCGAGTGCTTTCTCGTCCAGCTCGAGGATTCCGAGAGTCCCGAAGCCATCTTCAGCGATTACGCGTATTTTTCGTCGTTCTCGAATTCATGGCTCGATCATGCCCGACGGTATGTCGACGACATCTCCGAGCGGTTTGGCATAGGAGGGCAGAGTCAGGTCGTCGAGATCGCCAGCAACGACGGCTATCTGCTTCAATATTTCGTCGAGCGGAACGTGCCGGTCCTCGGGATCGAACCGGCCGGGAATGTCGCGGAGGCCGCCCGTCGGCGTGGAATCCCGACCCGCGTCCGTTTCTTCGGCCAGGAGACGGCACGCGAGCTGGTGCGGGAAGGGATCCGGGCCGATCTGTTGATCGGGAACAACGTTCTCGCGCATGTTCCGGACCTCAACGATTTCGTGCGCGGCCTGAAGATCCTGCTCGCCGACGATGGCGTGATCACGCTCGAATTCCCGCACCTGATGAGGCTCATGGCGGAGAACCAGATCGACACGATCTACCATGAGCACTTTTCATATTTTTCGTTCCTGGCAGTCGAGAAGATCTTTGCCGCGCGAGGTCTTTGTCTGTTCGACGTCGAGGAACTGCCGACCCACGGCGGCTCCTTGCGCATCTATGCCCGCCATGCCCGGGACGGCGCCCGCCCGGTCAGCCCACGCGTGGCCGACCTTCGTCGACGCGAGACGGAGTTTGGGCTCGCCAGTCTCGACCGCTATCTCGCATTCGCAGGCCAGGTGCACGAAACCAAGTACAGACTCCTCGAGCTCCTGATTGCAGCGAAGCGATCCGGCAAGCGGGTCGTCGGTTATGGAGCGCCGGCCAAGGGCAATACGCTCCTGAACTATTGCGGGGTCCGCTCCGATTTCATCGATTACACTGTCGATCGCAGTCCTCATAAGCAGGGTCTTTTTCTCCCGGGAACGCATATCCGGATCGACGATCCGAGCCGCATTCGGGAGACGCAGCCGGCCTACGTCCTCATTCTTCCCTGGAACCTGAAGGACGAGATCATGGAGCAGATGGCCTATATCCGCGATTGGGGTGGGAAGTTCATCGTGCCGATCCCGTTCGCACGGGTGATCGATTAGGAGAATGACACCAGCGGGCAGACATCATGATTGAGAAACTGGCGGGCGGTGAGCCGGGCTATCTCGAACGGCCCCTCTTCGGCGCGCTGAAGGGGGCGCAAACGGATCAGCCTGCCGCCCGCTACGGAAACGGGATCGCGCCGGTGTCACAAGCAGCGCCCGATCTTCTTTCGGATTCTGGCGATGCCATGCACAGCCTCGTCAAAGAGCTCTATCCTATCTGCCGCAGTATCACTGGCGACGGCGTGCGCGCCACGCTCGGCTGCCTGTCGCAATATCTTCCGCTGGAAGTCGTCGAGGTCCCGACCGGAACACAGGTCCTGGACTGGACGATACCGCGGGAATGGAACATCCGCGACGCTTTCATCAAACGGCTCTCGGGAGAGCGTGTCGTCGATTTCAGGAACTCCAACCTGCATGTCGTCGGCTATAGCGCGCCAGTTTGCGCTCTGATGACTCTTGCTGACCTTCGGTCGCGTCTGCATACCCTGCCTGCGCAGCCTGACCGGATTCCCTATCAAACGTCCTACTACGCGGAGACATGGGGCTTCTGCCTTTCGCACAATCAGCTCGAAAGCCTCTGTGACGAGGACTACGAGGTTTGCATCGATTCAACCCTGCAAGATGGCTCTCTCACCTACGGCGAATGCCTGATCGAGGGCGAAAGTTCGGACGAGGTCCTGATCTCGTGCCACGTCTGCCATCCGTCGCTCTGCAACGACAATTTGTCTGGTATCGTCGTTGCGACGGCGCTTGCCCAGGAATTGTCACGACGCCCGACCCGCTACAGCTATCGCTTCGTTTTCGTGCCGGGCACAATCGGAGCGATCACATGGCTCGCGCGGAACCGATCTGTTCTGGAGCGGGTGAAGCACGGTCTCGTTCTGACCTGCCTCGGCGATGCGGGCCGGATCACCTACAAGAAAAGCCGAGGCGGTGACGCCGAGATCGATCGTGCTGTCGGCTACGTGCTGCAGCAGAAGGCTTCGGAATTCGCGATCCGGGATTTCTCCCCGGACGGATACGACGAGCGTCAATACGGATCACCCGGCTTCAATCTTCCGGTCGGCTGCCTCATGCGAACGCCTCATGGCGAATTCCCAGAATACCACACCTCAGCCGATAATCCGAGTTTCGTGCACCCGGCGGCCTTGGCGGATTCCGCCCGCACGTGCCTGGATGTAGTCGATGTCATCGAGAACAATAGGGTTTACTGCAATCTTCACCCGTTTGGGGAGCCGCAGCTCGGGCGCCGCGGGCTCTATGAGAGTCTGGGCGGTCAGGTCGCGAGCGACTTTCGACTGGCGATGCTTTGGCTCCTCAACATGAGCGATGGAACGAACAGCCTCCTCGATATTGCCGCCAAGGCGGGCCTTCCGTGGCAAAGCGTGAAGGACGCTCGGCGAGCGCTTTGCCGGGAAGGCCTTCTCGAGGTGCTGGATCGGCGGCCCATATGATCCAAACGCAGAGCCCGCGCTCGCGCGCTGCGTCTTGCGACCGATGGCTTCGATCTCGATGGCGAAGCGTTCGGCCGCGTCCGTAAAATTCGCGAACTCCGAGAGCCCTTCAGTCGGCCGGCTTCTCGACCCACGCCATGACATGCGACCTCAGCAGCGGGATGCTGTTCAGTAACGGGTACAGCGAGGGGTGCAGGCGGCACGCGGCACGCGCCAGAGGCGGCGCCAGGGTGACCCGGCGAGTTTCGATCTTTGCTTGGGGGAACAGCTCCCTGATCCGGCGGGCGGGGATGCCCCGCATATCGGGATTCCGAGGATTGCTGACGGCCGCGTCATACCAAAGGATCGCGCCGGAGGGTTTCAGATATCCCCACATCGTATCAGCGAGCTCCTCCTGAAACGCCCGATCCAGGATCGAGGAGAATACCGTGAACTGCAGGACGAGATCTTGGCTCAGCGGATCTACTCGCGACACGGAAGCATCACCGATAAACAACCTGAGCTCCGCAGGAAGCTTTCGCCGGGCCATCTCCACCCTCTCGGGAAGAAGATCGATGCCGATCAGGCGCTCGGCCGAGAATCCGATCTGGAGGAGATCCGCAAGGACATTACCCTCGCCACAGCCGATCTCCAAGGCGCAGCGGGTGCTCAGATCATGCCAGGCCCGCCTGGCGAGGAACCATTGTATGAGCCGCCTTCGTTCGGCGAGGGTGTGCCGCATCTCGGGACGGCTCATCTCGTATAGTGAGCCGAGCGAGCCGTCGCGGCGACGTGCGTAGCGCTTTTTGACCGCCTCGAGTTCTGTGTTGTGAGACAAGTTGCCCTCCCGAGCCTAAGGCAGCGTCAGATGTAGTCGGCAGTTGTCGCCGAGGATCCCCGAGCGGTCATGGAAAGGCGCATCATCGGCGGCGGCAGTGCGCGGCATTTGATCCGCATCAAGTCCGCCGGCTCCGGAGCAGCATCGCGACGCGCGGCCAGAGTCTGGTCAATGCGACTACGGGCCGGGGAAAAAGGAATCCGTCCGTCCGGAGATGCGATACCCGAACAGGCCAAGCCACTCCCTGACCGCTATATCCAGCCGTTGAAGGCCGTGCCCTACGATGGTGAAGGGCCGGATTGAATCGCTTCGTCCACGGGTCTGGTAGTCGACCGGATAAGGGATGACCGTCAGCCCGGCCTTCTGGAAGCAGCCCATTGCGCGCGGCATGTGCCATGCGGACGTTATGAGAACCCAGCGACCCTGCGCCGATGCACCCAGGAGAGCTTTCGTGTTGCGGACGTTGTCCCAAGTGGTCCGTGACGCCGTCTCGATGAGGAGGCGTTCCGTCGACAGGCCCAGCCGCGTCATTTGCTCTGCTGCCAGCTGCGCTTCCGATCGCGACGGGCCGCTGGAATATCCCGTATAAACCAGGCGCGCCTCTGGATGGCGCCGGGCCATCTCCGCAAAGCTCACGAAGCGTTCGGCCGCCCCGTTCAGCGAAAACTCACCCCGATCGAATGACCTCGCCAGGTCCACGGCGCCTGACAGGACGATGATGCCGTCGATCGGGCGCCCGTCTTCCTGATACTTGGGAAAACGCTCCTCGAGAGGACGGATCACTATATTCGCAATCGGCAGGATTCCGGCAATCAGTGTTCCACCGATGCCCAGGCCGGCCAGCCAAAGACCGCCACGTCCCCGGCGAACGAGTGCGACAATCAAGCCGAGCAGGCCGACTGCGGGAAGAAGGTTCGAGGGCACAGTTGAGAATGCCGCGATCTGGGAAAGCGTCGCGTACATGTGATAAGCAGCCCTTAGATCACGCTGCCTTTGGACGGAATCGTCCAAAGGCAGCGTGATCGGTTCTCATACTTTAGAGCATGCTTGGCACGAAAAACCGTTGCCGCTTTTTCGTAGCATGCTCTAGCGCGGGCCAAGCCCATCAGGACACTGAATTGGCCTCTGGTCTCGTCCGATGATCGTACAGGAATTCGGCTGCATCTCCGGGCCGGTACTGCACATAGGACTTGAGGTCGACGCGGGTCAGCACGGCTAGGATGTTCGGCGCACGATCTCCTCTGACCGATGCCGGCTTTCTCAGCGACGCCAACGCGTTCGCCGCAACGTCCCGCGTCGTGCTCCCCCACCTCACGGCGAAGAGGACCACGTCGGCGATGTTTGCGAGAGCGGGAACACCGGGCGATACGAACACCGCCGGCGCAGCCATGACGATATAGTCGTAACGCTCCTGCACTCTTTTCAGACCCGCGATCAGCGCTGCGCTCACGAGCAATGTCGGATCACCGTCGGTGAGCTCCATCACGCTGAGGCGGTCGAAGCCCAGATCTGACTCGCCCGAGCAGGACTGAGTGGCAAAACCTTCGTCGAGGTTCGCCGGAGCCCTGCCTGGCGGCGTGGGGTAAATGTGCTTGTGTGGGACATGCTCGCTGACGAGGAGAACACGTTGATTCAGGCCCCGAAGACAGGACGCGAGTCCTTCTGCGAGCGCCGTAGTACCCTCGGCAGGATGACTGGACGTCAGGAGGATGATCTTACCTTCCTTGCGGTGCCCGGTCGCCGCCAGCGTCATGGCGCACGCGGATTCGACCGCGAACACATTTGGATACGCGGAGGCTTCGAGTGTGGGCCGGCGCGGGCGATTGGGTGAGCGAGGGACATCGGGGATGAGACCGACGCATGGAACGCCGAGCGCGCTCTCGATGTCACTGGACTGCCGGAACGTACGGTCCAACTGCTCTCTCGTCGAAGCTGCTACCCCGCCCAGCAGGGCAAAGGCGATGATCGCAGCGGGGATGTAGAGGTAAGGGCTGAGGGAGCTCGGGCGCAAGGGTACGGACGCAGGCGCAAGCAGGTACACGCCGGTCGTGCGCGGATCCTTGTACTCTCGTTTGAGCTGGCTGAGCCCTCTGACGTTGTCCGCCGCCGAAGCGGCTTTTCGTTCGAGGGTTTGAAGCTCTTTCCGCTGAGCGAGCATCAATCCCGATACGGTCTGCAACGACGCGGTGTGTTCCGCAAGCGCGCGCTCCTGCGTACGCAGCATGCGGACATCCTGCTCAAGCCGGGCCATCTCGGCCGCGACTTCTTGAGCCGGGGCTGGCTGCGACGCCAGCCGCAGATTCCTGACGCGTTCCAGCTTCGCCAGCTCGGCCCGGACTCCCTCGAGCTTTTGGACGGTCTCTGCGATCGGCTCTCCCTTCGCACTATCCGGGGTGCTCGCTCCATGGACCGACGACCAGGCGCTCAGCGCCTCGTCCGCAGCCTCGGACTCGCGCTGCGCCTGGGTGAGGCTCTGGTCCAACCATTGTTTCGAATTCTCGAGCTCGAGCTGCTTGCGCTGTGACATCGCATTCAAATGAAACGCGGTGATCTGATTGGCGATCAGGGCGGCTCTGACCGGGCTGGAGCTTTTGTAGCTGATCGAAACGACGCTCGAGCGTCGCTCTTGTCGAACCATGAGGGAGAGCTTCGCCTCCTCGAGACCGGGAGGCGCCAACCCTGTTGGGCCAGCCGACTGTCCTTCATTGGCTGGCGATGGTGAGACCGCTGCTTGGAGCTGCGCCGCGGCGCCGACCAGCCCCTCGCGTAGATGAGCCTCGAAAGACATCTCAGATCCGGCCGAGCTTGAAGGCGCTGTCGCCTGATACTCGGGAAGGCCTGACAGGCTCGCCAGCACCGCACGCAGGTGTGCGTCCGACGTGATGGTTGCGATATGAGTGTCGACAACGGCATCCAGGATACCGGCGGCGACCTGAGTCTGCGTAGGCTCGATCACGATTTGTGACGTGGCGGTGTATTTCGGCGGCAAGACGAAGGCCGCGACGCCAGTCAGGAGCGCTCCGACAAGTGCGAAACAGGCGATGAACGCCTTATGCCGCCAGATGAGGGCTCCAATGTTATGGATCTTGATATCCCTGTTGCGCGGCCTGTCGTCCGAAAGCTCGGAGAAGGCTGCTCCCGAGGGATGGCTTGCTGAGATAAACTCGGTCGTACCAAGTCTCATCGCAGACTCTTTTCTGCTCGTGCGGAAAGGGCGTCTAGATCTTGTGGTGCAGGTCATTGACCTGGTGAGCGCTGCGCCTCCTGCATGCGCACCCAAAGGATGCACGAGCCTGGACGCTGCACGCTATTGAACGCTTACGGCTGCTCGGCCGATGCAACTTGATTGTGATCAACACGGGCCGATTTTGCCGTCCTAGCCTCACCTCAGTTCAGAGGAGGCTCAATTGAAAGCTGTGATTCAAGCGGGCGGCAGAGGCACACGCCTCATGCCTTACACCTCGGTTCTTCCGAAACCGCTGATGCCGATCGGCGCACGGCCGGTCCTGGAGCTTCTTTTACAATGGCTCCGCCGGAATAATGTCGAAGATGTCTACATCACCACGGGATACCTCGGTCATTTGATCCGGAGTTTCTGCGGCGACGGAAGTCAGTGGGGCATCAACATCAAGTATACGCAGGAAATCGAGCCGCTCGGGACTGTAGGGCCGCTCACTCTGTTGCGCGAAGCCCTGGACGGTACCTTCCTGATGCTGAATGGCGACGTCCTCACGGATCTCAGCCTGCAAGCGCTCGCCATGACCCATCGGAAGCACGGCGCGCCGCTGACCATCGCGACGACCGTTCGCTCCACTCCGATGGATTTCGGGATAATCGAAGATCAAAATGGCGCCGTCACCAGATTCACAGAAAAGCCGACGCTTTTGAATTGCGTCAGCATGGGTGTGTACTGCATGGAGCCGGAGGTAATTAAGTACATTCCGCCCGGAATACCCTTCGGGTTAGATGATCTTGCTCATTGCTTGCTGGAGAAAGACGTGCCGATCCACGTCTACAAGCATGAGGGACTCTGGCTCGATGTCGGCCGGGTCGAGGATTTCCACCGCGCTCAGGAAATCAAGTGGGAAGAGCGGGCGCCGTCCTTCGTCGCCTAGGCGGGCCAGCGGTCTTCAGAGTTGCCGCAACCCGCAGCCCGTGCCGCCGAATGTGAGGAGTATTTCATGTTGCTTGTGTCGGAGCCTACGCTCGGTTGGGAAGAGAAGGCTGCCCTGGCCGAGGTCATCGACAGCGGCTGGATCACCATGGGCGACAGGGTCAACGCCTTCGAACGGGCGTTCGCCAAGGCCCATGGTGCCGACGATGCCGTGTCGGTGAGTTCCTGTACGGCCGGCCTCCATTTGATCCTGCACGCGCTTGGGATCGGTCCGGGCGATGAGGTGCTCGTGCCCGCGCTGACCTTCGTGGCGACCGCGAATTGCGTCCTCTACGTCGGAGCGAAGCCAGTTTTCGTCGATATCGCGTCGACGGACACGCCGCTGATGTGCCTGGAGGATGCGGCGACGAAGTGCACCAGCCGAACGAAGGCGATCATCCTCGTGCACTTTGCCGGCTACCTCATCGATCCCGAGCCATGGCGGGCGTTCGCGGCGGAACGTGGCTTGCTGATCGTCGAGGACGCGGCGCATGCCACCGTGCTTCCGGGAGTCGGCACCCTGGGGGTGGCGGCCGCTTTCAGCTTCTACGGCAACAAAAACATGACCACGGCCGAGGGGGGGGCGATCCTGGCCCGCGACGAGAAGCTTCTCGACAGAATTCGGCGGGCCCGCGGCCACGGGCTGACCAGCGGCACCTTTCAAAGGCGGTCGGGCAAAAACCCGATCTATGACGTGACGATGCTGGGCTTCAACTATCGGCTGGACGAGCTGAGGGCTGCGATCGGCCTCGTCCAGCTCGGTCACGTCGAGCGGTGGAACGCGAAGCGAAAAGACCTTGCGCAGCTCTATCGGCGCTCGATCGAGGCCCAATGTCCGATGGTGACGGTGCCGTTCGACACCGGACGGGCCTCGGTGCACCACATCATGCCGGTGCTGCTGCCGCGGTCGGCCGAACGGCAGAACATCATCGATCGTCTGCGCGAGGCCGGCATCCAGACGACCATCCATTATCCCCCGACGCACCATCTCTCCTTCTATCGCGCGCTCTATCCGAACGTTTCGCTGCCGAAGACGGAAGACTTTGCAGCCCGCGAACTCACATTGCCGCTCCATCCACGGATGGAGCCCGCGGACGTCGGGATCGTCACGCGCGGTCTCGCGGAAGCTTTGGAGGCCGAGCCGGGCTTTGCCGGAGCAGCCTCTCTCCGCGGCGCCTATGGCGCCTCTCCATCGAACCTGTCCGTGAGGGTGTCGTCGCCATGATCGTAACGACCTTGTCCAAGGCTGAAGGCCCGAGTAGCGCCGCGGACCGTGCGCGCCGTGCGCTCGACATCTGTCTGGTTTGCCTGGCCCTGTTGTTTCTCGCTCCGCTCCTGCTGCTGGTGGCGGCTGCGGTGTGGCTCGAATCCGGAGGTCCGGTCTTGTTTCGTCAGGTTCGGATCGGCAAAGGCGGCAGATATTTCTACATGTACAAGTTTAGAAAATTTCATGCTGACGCGGGGAGGGCCGGCAGCCCTCTGACGCTCAAGAAGGATCCTCGGCTCACATTTGTCGGAAGCATTCTCGCGGCCACGAAACTCGACGAGCTGCCTCAGCTCTGGAACGTGCTGAGAGGCGAGATGTCGATCGTTGGGCCACGTCCAGAAAGCCTTGCCTTCGCTGACTGTTTTCAGAGTGGGTGGGAAGATTTGTTGAACTTCAAGCCCGGCTTGATCGGCCCATGTCAAATCATGTTCCGAAATGAAGCCGATGCGTTTCCGGGCGATGTGGCTCCTGATCTGTTCTACAGAGCTGTCCTCTTTCCCCTGAAGGCGAGCATCGATCTCGAATATTTCAAGAACAGGACCTTGATGAGGGACTTCATCATCATGCTGCGAGGCGCCCTGGCTGTGGGCGGCTATGTTCCAGCGGCCCACGCTGGCCTGGTCGCAGTCAAGTCGGGGCCGCAGAACCGAGGCGCGAGCGCGGGTGCCAGCCCGGCTTCCGTGTAACGAAAGGGCTCGTGCCATGACCTATGACGGCGTCAATGTTCTGGTCACCGGGGCCGACGGGTTCATCGGCTCGCATCTGACCGAGGCCCTCGCGAGTCAGGGAGCCAACGTCACCGCGCTGACCCTGTACAACTCCTTCGACAGTAACGGATGGCTCGACGAGGCATCGAGCGGCACGAAGGGGCGCCTGGATCTCGTGCGCGGCGACGTCCGGGATGCGGCCTTCGTCGGGCGGATCATGCCGGGCCAGGACGTCGTCTTCCATCTCGCGGCGCTGATCGCCATTCCGCATTCCTACGCTGCGGCGCAGACCTATGTCGAAACAAACGTCCTGGGCACACTGAACGTGCTGGAGACCGCCCGTCGGTTGGGGACTGAGCGCGTCGTCCACACCTCGACCAGCGAGGTCTATGGCACCGCGCTCAGGATGCCAATCTCGGAGGACCATCCGCTACAGGGCCAGTCGCCCTACTCGGCCTCCAAGATCGGAGCCGACATGATGGCCGAGGCCTTCGCGCGATCATTCGACTTGCCGGTCGTGACGCTCCGTCCTTTCAATACTTTCGGCCCCCGCCAAAGCGAGCGTGCACTCATCTCGACGCTCATCCGGCAAGCGCTCGATCCGAGTTGCGAGACCGTGAGGGTCGGGGACACGACGCCAGTCCGAGACCTCACCTATGTCGAGGACACGGTGCGTGCCTTCCTGGCCGCGGGCAGTGCGACGAATCTCGAGTTCGGGCGGGCCTACAATGCCGGTAGCCAGAGGGCGGTGACGGTGGCTCAAGTCATTGATCTCGTTCTCGATCTGTGTGGAAGCTCGAAGCCTGTGGAACAGGAAAGCGTTCGCATGCGCCCTGCGAACTCCGAGGTGCGCGCGCTCTTGGCCGACAGCAGCCGCTTCGCGTCCGCCACAGGATGGGCGGCGCGGATCAGCCTGCGCGAGGGGCTCGGCCGAACGATCGAATGGTGGCGCAATCGTCTGGCGGCGGGGCAAGTGCGCCGCCATAGCCACTTCATGACGTGAGCGGAGCAGACGTCACGGGGCAGGTCCGGAAGACGCTGCCCCGTGACGTCTGCTGCTCACGCGAACCGGAGCCATTCATATGATGCGTCGACATATACGCGGCGGCCGAACCGGGGCATTCCTGGCCGCAGTTGGGCTGGTGCTTCTCAGCGCGCTCGTTCCATGTCGGGCAGAGTATCAGCTCTCGCCCGGCGACATCGTCGAGATTACCGTTGCCGGCATGCCGGACTTGAAGCAACGCGTTCCGATCCAGCTCGACGGCACGATCACGCTTCCAATCGTCGGCGCCATCGCCGCCGCGGGATCTACGCCCGCGGATGTCCGGGCTCGTGTCGAAATGGCGCTGGCCGCGAAAGTCTTGCGCCAGAGAACTTCTGACGGGCGCGACCACGTCGTATTGCTCCAGCCCGGCGACGTGGCCGTGGCTGTCGCCGAATACAGGCCTGTCTATGTGAACGGCGACGTCTTGCAACCGGGCCAGCATCCCTATCGTCCCCAGATGACGGCCCGACACGCGATCGTCCTCTCCGGCGGCGTCAGTACGGTCCGAGGGCGCGCCGCGAGCATCGGCGTGGAGGTGGTCGAGGTCGAGCGCGAATACCGTACCACAGCTCTTGCCTTGGCCAGGGAGCAGGTCCACGCATGGCGGCTTGCGGCGGAGCTCGAGGGATCGGAGAGCATCAAGGAACAGCGGCTCGTGGAAACGCCAATACCGGCTGCGACCTTGAGCGAGTATCTCCGGACAGAAACCAGCTACCTCAACATTCGGCTGCGCGAGTACAAGAACGAAAAGGCGCATCTCCAGAGTGCGGCTCGCACGGCCGGCGAGCAGATTGAAACGTTGACGACCCAGGAGAAGAAGGAGGCGCAAGGCCTTCAAACCGACATCGACGAGCTCGACCGGGTCAACAAGCTCTTCGGTTCGGGCAGTCTCGTCAGCGGACGAGTGACGGACGCCCGGAGAGCGGTTTTGCTGTCGTCGACCCGGCATCTCCAGACGATATCAACGTTGAGTCAGACGAAGCAGCAACGGGACGAGTACCTGTTCCGCCTCGAAAAGCTCGACACGCAGCGCCGCTTGGAAGTTCTGCGGGACATAAAGGAATCGCAATTGCGAACCGGCGAGATGAGAACCAGGCTCGAGGCGGCGGCCCAGAAGTTACAGGTCTACGGACGAATGGCGTCGGTGGACGCTGCCAACAGAGGAGCCCGTCCGGCAATCACGATCATCCGCAGGAGCGGGGAGGGATGGGATCGTCTCCCGGCGTCGGAAGATGCTGCCTTGCTGCCGGGTGACGCGATCGAGGTCGTCGCGCGCGCCGATCAGGTCGCGACCGCGGCAGTGCAGTGAGCCCTCTCGCCGCTGGTCGATCAGGCAGCAGGGGCTCATTTGCCAAAAGGTAATCTTGCTCGCGTCGGCGCGATCTGGCGCGGTAGTATTCGGATTCATCGATCGATCTGAGACGGGAGCACCGGCATGTCATCGATCGCAGCCGCGGACCTTCGGACAGAGACGAGGAAGCATGGGTTCGCGTCGACGATGTGGTTCACAGCGTGGCAGGGCCGAGTCCGGACCGTTGAGCTGCCCTATCCCCGCTCCGGACCGCATGCCGTCGCCAAGGAGTTGATCACCCTGGTGAGGATCCTGCGCTCTGCCCGCCGCGAGCGCGTTCTCATGCTGAACAGCTCGTCAGGGGTCATCTACCCCGACCTTCTGGCCTGCGTGATCCTCAGCTTTCTGCCGCGGCGATACCGATCGGCATTGATGCTCATCGGCGAGATGTGGGAGCCGAACACGGGGCTCAGGGGGCTCCTCGAAAAACTGGCGATTCGCCTCGTAGATCGGGCCGTGGATCGGTATGTGGTCTACTCTCAGGACGACAAGCAGGCGTTCTGCGCCTTGTGGGGGATCGACCCGGACAAGGTCGGGATAGCCCTTTGCTACTATCACCTGTCCGCACAGGAACTCGAAGGGCCGCCGCTTCCGAACGGAACACATATCTTCGCCGGCGGGGATAGTGGACGCGATTATGCGCCCCTAGTCGAGGCCGCGCGCCAGTTCCCGGATACCCGATTCGTTCTGGCAACGGCCTGGACGAGTCCGAAACCGGTGCCGCCGAACGTCGACATCGTCCTTGCCAAACGCACCAGCACATCGCACGCCGAATTTATCCGTCTGCTCCGCACGGCACGCGCAAGCGTGGTTCCTCTGCAGCAGGGGATGAAGCGCTCGGTTGGGCAGCAAACCTACCTCAACAGCATGTATCTGGGTAAGCCCACCGTGGTGGCGCGCGGGCTGGGGATCTCGGATCACCTTGAGGATGGCCAACACGCGCTCGTCGTGGATGGAACGGCGTCAGGGTATGTGGGCGCGCTCTCATGGCTTCTCGATCCCCAAAACCAGGAAAACGTCGCCGCAATGGCAGAGCGAGGGCGCACCAGGGCGGCCTCGTTCACCTCCGATCGACTTGCCGAGGATCTGCTCCGTCAGGCCGAGCTGGCTTTACAGGAGCATTCGATTTCGACCGGTGGCACGCAGGAGAGTGCTGATCGCGCTACGGTGTAGGTCCAAAATTCCTTCGCCAAGTCTAAATTAAGACGGCTGCGCTGATGTATATAGTGAAATTCTTTGAATATATTATACTATCAATTGTGGCTCTTATTCCGTCTTTAAATCTGGTTCTAGCCTTCCATCCTAGCTTGATCTGCGCTGGTTCGATATTTGCGGGCTCCTCTCGTTCTAGGGCGCGGTCTTCTATGGCTCCGAAACTGAGGAGCTCCGGCCGCCCCATCAAGTCGCCGATTATCTCGATGCAATCCCGCAATTTCATCAATGATCCCGTGCCGATGTCGATTGGATCGGCACTTGTCCATGGCAAGGATCCGGCACGGAGAAATGCGTCAACAACGTCATCAACATAAACCCAGTCAAGAACCCTCCGGGCGCTGCCGAGTTCTGCTAATTGACCATCTTGCAATTTGTTGATGACATAAGGTAATACCTTATAGGACTTTTGACGAGGTCCATAAACCATCATGAGCCGAAGAATGGATACTTCCAATCCGCTGAGCGAAGAAACCATTCTGGCATAGGACGTACTGGCTGATTTAGCTGCGGCATAAGGTGAGTAAGGAAATTCATCATCTTTGCCGGGTTCTTCAAATGAACCTGCCATGATGACATGAATGTTTCTGTGTCGGGCAGATTCCAAAAGAATATTAGTTGTCGATATCAGATCATTTTGTAGGCTGTCCGGGATAAGGTTTATATCGCGACCGCCTTTGCTATCGCTGGTGAGGTGGTAGATGATATCAGGTTTGTGTTCACTGATAATCCTTTCGACGTCTGCTCTTTTGCTCGCGTCGCACTCATCCCACGTCACATTTGCTGCGATCAAGAGGTCGTGATTATTGATATTCCGAGAGACGCAAACAACATTTGACCCGTGAAGGGCCAGCGCTGAAGCAAGGTGTGATCCAATGAAACCGGTCGCTCCAATGACAAGGGTATTCTTGCCTTTTATATCCGCGTACTGCATGTCTTTTCCTTACTCCCTGGGCTGTGGCAATCGGAAAAGATTCTTGCCTCGGCTCAGATTAAGTCGCCCGATCGACCCGCATTCATCGACTTGTCCGTCCGGCGAGGCTTCCTTCCCGGGCTTAGTGCTTGACGATGAGCCGCGCGGGCTCGCCTCAGGCCGCGATGGGCTGGCCTACAGTGGGGTCGAGTCTGGTCCCGGTTTCCGCAGGTTTGACCCTGCAGCCAGCCGGAGAAACGCCGTTTCAGGCAAGGAACCATCCGCCGGCCGTCGACCCCTTGCAGCAGCGTCGGAGAGAGAAACGAAGCTTGCCGAGGACACGGGAGGCGATTGCGTCCAGGAGTTGTTTCGGTCGGTATTCTCGGCCGCAAGCTGCGCTTCGCGGCCAGCGGGTCGAAACGCGACATTGCCCGTCAGTACGTGCCCTGCCGGCGTCGGAAAGTAGAAGTCGCGCGTCCAGGTCTCGGACGGCCGTCCGTTCTCGTCCGTGCTGCGGCAGTTGTCGTAGGCTGTGCAATTCGCGACTGTGCAGGCAACCGTCGCGGCATTGTCTGTGAAGCCGTTCAGAACGTTGCCCCAGGCGTAACAGTCGGTCACAGCGTGCCCGCCGGAGGTGCCGCTGGTGTTGCCCTTCGCCGCTAGCCGTTGACCGCCCAGCTTGAAGCCGTTCCCTTCACCCTTGCCCTGCGATCCATCGGCAAGGAAGCCGTTCTGCCAAGCCCAGCAGCGGCTGAGCACGACGGGCGGGGACTGGGTATTGTCGTTCACGTTGAACAGATCGAAGCCGTCGTCGGAGTTCTGCCAGGCGCGGCAGCCTCTCAACGTATTGCCTGTCGAGGCCGGGCCCCAAGGGCTGATCTGGTATCCGTCGGCGTTCGTGTTCTCGATATCGGCGTTGAAGTAACTGTCGCAATTCACCAGCAGATTATCGGTCGCGTAGCCGAACAGCGAGAAGCCCTTGCCCTCCGATCCATTCCAGCCATTGCCATGGATGCTGAGGTTCTCAAAAACATTGTTGTGCGATCCTTCGTCGAGCGAACGTCCCCCATCGAGGATCACGCCCCCCATTGGGCCATTTCGGATGTCCAGGCCTCTGATGATGAGGTTGGACACGTTGTAGAGCGATAATACGTAGCCACCGGCATCGGTCGGG
Organism: Bosea sp. Tri-49; assembly: GCF_003952665.1. Classification (NCBI taxonomy): domain Bacteria; kingdom Pseudomonadati; phylum Pseudomonadota; class Alphaproteobacteria; order Hyphomicrobiales; family Alloboseaceae; genus Allobosea; species Allobosea sp. Tri-49. The sequence continues at coordinate 1,632,107 of NZ_CP017946.1, read as the reverse complement.
CTGCTGTAGCTGTCCTTGGCGGAGGACAGGCCGGAGCCATTCAGGATGACGGCTTCGGTATCGTGGTTCCGGATCGTGATGGGATTGCCGGAGGTCCCTGACCGTCCGCTGAGGTGGATGCCCGAGGGGCCGGTGAGATCGTAGCTCCCGCCGCGCAGGATGATCGTGGTACCGGCCGTTGCGGCCGAATAGGCCTTCTGCAAGGTCGCCCATGGCGAGCCGATCGAGCCGTCTCCAGCAGCGTCGTCGCCGGTCGGCGCGACGAAGTGGACTGTTTCATCGCGCGCCCCGGTGCTCAGAGCGGAGCGCGCCGTCAGTCCGGTGGACGCCAGCAGCCCCATACCCGCGCTTCGGATAAGTGAACGACGCGATGGCATGTAGCGGCGCTTCATGCCGGGGCTCCATGTTCCTACCTGGCACACCGAACGCCAGTCACATGTTTGGGCGGCGGATATCTTGATGTTCGTCAACAAGGCCCGCGCGATCCCGCCGGCTGGTACTCGCTGGGCCAGTTCTGCCCCGGTCGCGCTACAGACCGACACGTTCTTGCGATTGCGCAGCAGGAGTGCGGGTGCCTTTGCCCGGCTTCATCCGGTCGAACGCGCCTCGAACGAAACCCCAGCACGTCCCCAATCCATAGCTGAGATGGAGTGTCGCCAGTGCTGCTGGCAGGAGTACGACGTGAAGGGTCGGCTCCTCGCGGCCCGCGAGCAGCACGGATAGGAGGAGAACGGTCGCGTAGCCGAGCAGGGCTGCCGCTGCGATGAGCAGCGCTGGCGGAAAAACCAACGAAAGCAATGCCGGCAGGACCAGGAGCAGGATCAGAACCAGCGGCGCGAAATGTCGTAACGCCACCGCTCCAGAGCTGCTGAGAGCTGCCCGGGCGACACCCACGCCATTGGCGAAGTACTGCCGCCACAGAGCTCCGAACGTCCGCCGCGGCTGATAGAGCGCGCGAATGTCGGGGGACAGGTAGAGCCCGTAGCCGAGCTTGCGAACACGGGCGTTGAAATCATTGTCTTCGGCCCGGTGAAGATCCTCGCGCAGAGGCCCGACCTGATCGATGACATGCCGCCAATAGCATCCGTTCCAGACCGTATCCGCCCAGCCTTCCGCCCCCTCCTTGCGAAACTTCGCAACCCCGACCCCGAACGGGCTTTTGTGGGCACTCACGATGGCGCGACCGACGAGCGTTCGACTCTCGGCCGGACGCGCGATCGCGCCCACGCCCGCGGCCCCCGTTCGCATCAGGCATTCCACGCTCCTGCGAACCACGTCGGGCTCGAAGCGGGCATGTGCGTCGAGACGTATGATCACATCCCCCGTCGCCTGGCTGAAGGCCAGATTGATGCCCGCCGCGGTCTGCCCATTGCTATTGCGCAAGACGCGAACCTTGCGGTTCCACCTCTCCAGATCGAGCAAGGTCGCGTACGTTCCGTCTTTCGAGCAGCCGTCGGCGAAGAAGATCTCGACGATCCCATCATAGTCTTGGGCGATGATGTCGCCGACGAGCTGCTCCAGCCCCGAGGCTTCATCGTAGGTCGGCACCACGACGCTGACCGTCGGGCGGGCCGGAACGATCCCGCCGGGATAGTCCAGGAGGGCCGACCGGTAACTATGCTCTCTGCCGAGCGATTTCTTCACGAATGCCCTCCAGGATTCGGTCGCGGTTAGCCTCGAGCGTATTGTCGCGCATCAGGGCGCGGCCACGTTTCCTGAGCCGGTCTCGCAATGCGGCATCGTGGACAAAGCTCTCGATCGCATTGGCGAGGGCAGACGAATCCTGCGGCGGAACCAGCAGGGCGGTTTCGCCATGCGTCAGGAAGGAGGGGATCCCTCCCACTCTGGTCGCGATCGTCGGCAGCCCAATGGAAAGCGATTCATTGACGACCTGAGGGAAGCCCTCGGTCGTCGACGACAAGACTAGGGCACCCGCCTTCTGGTACAACTCGAACAAGGACGGGCCGTAGGGAACGTAGCCGTGAAATGTGACCTGCTCGGCTATTCCGAGTTTTGCGGCGAGCGTTCGCAATTCCTGCTCGATGGGGCCCGTGCCGACGAGATCGACGTGGCAGCGTAGACCGCGCTGGTTCAGCTCGACGAGCGCTGCGAAGAGATATTTGTGCCCCTTCTCAGGGGCCAAGCGGCAGACATTGATGAGACGCGTGGGATCCTTGCCCGCGGACATCTTCGAGAAGAGCTCGAACTGAGCGCTGTCCACTAGGCACGGGAAATGGTTGTGAACCCGGCCGCTCAACCGGCCGTACTCGTCGGCCATCTCCTGGCCGACCGTGAACACCGTCCGATCGCGAGCGATGCGCCTGAAATCCCACTCCAGGATGCGGGCTGCCGCCAGAGCGGCCCAGCGCTTGAGGCCTCGATGGGCGCTCATTTGTTCGATGAAGTTTTGACGCACGACGGGCAGCACGGGGACGCCGAGCGAAATGCATACCCGAGCGATGATGTGTCCGATCGGATTGGGGCCGCAGACCAGGAGCGCATCCCAGGTCTTTGCCTCCTGGCGGACAGCTTTCGCGATTGTCCAGTATATGCGGGGGTCATTGCGCCAGAACTGATAGAGATTCTTGTAGAACGGCATGGCGAACAGCGAAAGCCGTCTTCCCCTCAGAGGGTAGGGGGCCCGCCCAGTGGTCGGCGAGAGCCGGCCGATGAAGACGATTTCATCGGCAAATTCGTTGAAGCTGGAGGGAAACAGGATATAGGACTCGTCGGTAGAAAGCCGAGAGCCGTCGAGCCAGAAGACTTGATCAACGAAGACGGCAAGTCTCATCTCACTATGTCCCAGTGTTTCCCGCGTCGCACAACGCCCAAAGCTGATGGGCGATGGCGCGCGAACCGTGCCGGAGAATGACGGCGGAACGTGCGCGTTCGCCGACCTGGCGACGAAGCCCGCAATCCCTGGCCAGACGGACCACATGCCGCGCGAGTTCGTCTGCGTCGTGATCTGCAATGAAGCCGGTTGTTCCGTGCTCGATCAGATCGGCCACAGCGTTGACCCGGGTCACGACGGCCGGCACGCTCGCCGACATGGCCTCCAGAACGACGTTGGGCATGCCTTCGTGCTCGGATGAAAGCAGGAGAATGTCCGCGGCAGAAATCAGCTCCCGGGCGTCCGGGACCGCTCCAATGAATCGAACCGCCCCATTCAGGTTCGACTGAGCGATTTGGCGCTCGAGATCCTGAAGACAGCCAAAATCCTTGCCGGCGACGACTGCCTCGACGGGAACTTCTTTGCGCGCCCTCCCGATGATCTCGATGAAGCGATCGAACCGCTTTTGCTGCACAAGGCGGCCAACGCCCACCACGAGGACCGTGTCGTCTCCAATCCCGAGCCGCGCGCGCCACGTCGCGCGCCAGAGGGCGATCTGATCGAGCGTTGGTGGTTCGACGCCATTCGGAATGTAGACAGGCTTGGGACGCGCGGCCTTTATCTGTGCGATCTCGTCGTAGGTTTCCCTGGAGTTGCAGACGGCGAGCGATATCGCCGAAAGGCTCGCCCAGGCCCAAAATGGCCTGAGGCGAGCGGGCAGATCCGCGAACAGCGCGTTCCGGAAGGAGCCGATGCACCAGACGTCCATGCCCAGAAGGGCCAGGCCGAACGGATTTGTGTAGGAGGACCACGAGAAGAAGTATCTGACGCCCTGAGCCGCGCAGGCCGCACGAAGCTGGCGCATCTTCGCGAGCCGGCTCCCCGTGAGGAGCCGTACCGGGATGCCGAGCGAGCGGATATGCTCTTCCCAGAACCCGAGCTCGCCTGAAACGTAGACCACCGGAGCCCAGCGCGTGCGGTCGCAGTGGCTCAGGAACATGAAGAGCTGGCGTTCGCTGCCGCCTTGCGAGAGCTGGCCGATCAGCACTGCGACCGGCTCGGGCTGGACCGTGAAGCTTTCGCCATGGCGATCCGCTGCACCCGGCATGGTGATGTCCAGCGGCGTCGGCGGCTGGAAGCGGCGCGCCGACGCGGGGGGCTCCAGAGCTCGTGTCCTGGGGTCGGAGGTCATGATGTGCTCCTCCTCGCAAAGACGCTCGACACCAGTTCGCGATCGGCCTTTGTCATGAAGACAAAGTAGGCGAACGCGCCATAAGCGAGCGCGATCACGGCTGCGAATGAGGCGAGCGAGAGCCAGCCTGTCGGCCACCACAGCGCACAGAGGATTCGGCCGAGTGCCGCCACGCCGGCCATTCCCAACAGGCCGATGGCGAGGTGACCATTGAAGGCGTACCAGCGAAGCCCCAGAAGGACGGCGCTACGGCTCGACACGAAGAGCACATTCCGCATGGTCCAGACGAGCGCCGCGGCGGCCGGAACGCCGGCGAGGCCCAGACCGGCCCGCACGAACGCTATGGCCAAGACGACGTTTGCCGCGCCAAGGGCGAGCGTCACGAGTCCCTGAGCTTTGACCTCGTTGTAGGCCGTCAGCACGTAGGAGAGGGGCCGCGTGGCCAGATTGATCGTCAGGGGCGCGACGAGAAGGAGCAGAACGGTTTCGAGATCCGCAAAGGCAGGGCCGAGCCAAAACGCCAGCAGCGGCGCCCCCATGCCGCAGAGAAGGCCGATCGGCAGTGCAAGCCAGATGGCGAGAAGCCTGACGGAGCGCTTTGCCAGCTCTTGAAGGGCTTGTTTGTTGCCTGTCGCGTAGTGCGCCATGATGGCGGGACTCAACACCGGGAGCACGGCTTCGCCCATGGTGTAGATCAGGACCGGAAACAGTAAGATCGAAGCATAGCGTCCTGTCGCTTCAGGCCCCAATAGCTGATTAACGATGATGACATCGACCTGCATGATGAACAGAACGCCGATGACGTTGATCGCCGACCAAGCGCTGAGGCCGATGAGAGGACGAAATCGCGCGCTTTCGATTAGGCGAGGGTTGATCGAGAGCTCAGGCGTCAGTTTCCTCCATAGGAGAACATCCCCCGCCAGGCCGATGGCGGCTGCCAGGATGAAGCCAATCCCGACATGGACGAGACTTGGAGGCTCGGCGGCGAAGAGAAGCACCACGACGCCGATCCTGCACAACGCGACCAAGGACCGGACGATGTTGCGCAGATCGAACCGGTGACGGATGAGGCTCGACACGCCGAAAACCCCGCCGACAAGCGCCGTCATCGCGGTCACGCCAACCGCGGCCAGAACGAACCTGGTCCCCGCAACCAGGTCCGGCGGAATCTGGAACATGAGCGGCAACAGGTAGCAGGTGGCGGCGATCGGGACGAGCAGCAAGCAGGAGGCAAGCACGGCCAGGATCAGGGCGCTGTTGAACGTCCGGTTCGCTGACCTGACGTCGCCTTGATTGAGATCGATCCCCAAATAGCGGAAGACGGAACCATTCAGGCTGTCGGTCACGACCGCAAGATAGATGACCAGAGAATTGGCCAGCGCCAGCATTCCATAAGCGGCGAGCCCGAGATTGCTCACCAGGAACGGTACGTACCAGGCCATCAGCCCGACATTGAGCGTGATGAAGCCGACGCTGCTCAAGACGTTCACGGAGAAGCGGCGGCTTCCCGAGTGATCCTCCGGGCCTGTTCGCGCAGAAGCTGCGGCGGCGTTGAGCGCTGTCGGGTCGGCTTCGTCGCGCTGGTCGGAATGCGAGGCTCCAGTCCAACGCTCCGGCGGGCGCGCGTCCACCGGCCGCAGCCGCTTCCGTTCGCCGCTGTCGCGTGCCTCTTCGCACGTGCAACCGGATATGCTCGGATTGCCGTGGACGGATATGCTGGTCAGCATGGCGCTAGCCGGTCGCATCGGCGAGGCTCGTCGGTAATCGATTACGGGGAGAAGGCTCCCCCGGCCGCCATTCAGCGATAGTTTCCTCGGCTTCCGCCTTTGCGATGAGCGATGGGGCCAGAAGCAGTACCAGAATAACGAGGAGGCTGGCGTGGATCTCGAGCCCTCCCGATTTGATCCAGGCCATCGCATAGGCGACGCAGACGCCCACCATGATTGCGTAGTAGGCGCTCGGCATCTCCCGCCTCGCCATGGCGCGATATCTGACGAAGCTTGCAAGCGCCGACGCCAAAATGGCGACATATATGAGCAGGCCGAAGAGCCCCGTCTCGATGGCGACTTCGAGGAAGGGCTGATGGCTCGGCAAGTCGAGCCGGTGGTTGGTCGCGGTGGTCAGCGCAGCCAGATAAGGGTGCAGCGCGAACGGGCCATTGCCGATGCCGACTCCCGTCGCAGGATAATCGCGGAGCAGTTGAAGGCTCGCCTGCCACAGCAGCTCTCGCCCGCCCAGCTCGCCGCCCTCTTCGGCGGAGAACCGCTGGGAAATCGTCTCGAAGAAGAACGGCGCGGCGACAGCGGTACAGAGGAGGAGGACGAGGCCGGTGATCCCCCATGCTCGGGTCGATTTTCCAAACAGGAAGGCGAGCAGCAACAGCAGAACCGCGAGCGAGCTGCCGCGCGACCCGCTCAGCGCCGTGCCGAGTAAAACGCAGAGGAGGAACACGACACTCAGGGCCATCATGGCAACCCGCCGCGAACCTGACGAGCGCAGAACAGGCCACATGACGCCGGGAAGCGTCGTGATGAGCATCAAGCCAAAAACATTCTCGTTGATCTCGAATACTTTCAATCTTTCTTTAAAGTCATATTCAGTAAAAATAATTGTAAATATTGCGCATGCAACGAGCAGCCAGCCCATTGCGCTCAACATTTTCATGAACCTGTCGAGCGCATCAAGGGACCGGAGTTGATTTGTGATCATGAGCAGGAGGATGAAGCTGATCGTCCAGGCCACCAGCTTGCGGCGCGCTTCGATCAGGTCGGGGGCCCAAAGCATCGTCACCGCACCCCACAAGATATAGAGCAGGACGAGCAGGCAGGTGGCGTTCCACTGGATCGATATCGGCCGGCCCATCGCTCGGGCCATCCCGACGCCCAGGGTCGCCGCGACGGCTCCGTTCGCCGCAAGCGCGTAAGCGCTCTCGTCGAAGCGAAGGTCACCGGGTGGAAGAAGGATCAGGAACCAGGCGATCAACGTCGTCGTGAGCGGTCGCTGCAGCAGAAGCAATCCGACCGCCCCGGCCACGGCCATGCCGATGAGCAGGAGCGGCGCCAGCGGGTTCCTGAGAAAGAGGAGCCCGGCGATGACGACCGCCAGCAAGACCATCCCGGCTGCGAGGATGCCGAACATCGCGTTCCGCCCCACCCAGCTTCCGGCGCTCATGGCATTGCGTCCTGCAACTGGGCGGTTCCGTCGACCGGGACGCTCACCTGCCGGCCGAGAGCGGCCGTTTCCAGCAGGTCGCAGGCCGTCGTCGTGTTATGTCGGCGCCTGACATAATCCAGTGCGCGCTTGCCCATTTCTTGGTTCAGGATACCGTTCTTCGTCAGAAGGTGCAGATCGCTCCGCAAGCCCGCCGTCGTTCTGCTGACCCTTCCCAGCGCTTGCGTTTCGATCACGTGTCCAGGGTCTATCGCTAGCGACAGCACGGGAACGCCGACGCTCCAGGCCTCCAGCATCGTATTAGGAAAGCCTTCCGCTTCGGACGTGTTGACCAAAACCTTGCTGTCTTCGAGGAGCGCCATGATTTCAGCGGCTTGCGTCGGGCCCAGGAAGGTGACGTTGCTCAGCGAGCGCATCTTGCGTTCGAGATCGGAGCGCGTCGCGCGGGGCAAGGTCGGGTCGAACCCGCCAACGACGCTGAAACGGAGGCCCGGGCACGATCCGGCGAGGTCGAGAAACCGCTCCAGGCGCTTCTCGGGACGGATCTGCGCAACCCAGAGGGCGTCGATCTGGGCGCCCTCCAATGGCCGCGGCCGGGAAGCGAACGACCTCAACAGGTTCGGCACGGCGACGGTTCGCCCTCGTAGCCGATGCGGCAGCCGGGTTCGTTGTCCCTCATGCTGGATCGCGATCGCATCCGCGCTGTGCAGCCCGAGCGCATAGAGCGGATTATGGAACCACGGCCGATGTCGGTAGGTGGACCAGGGCTTGCAGTGATCGTCATGCGCGAGGGCGTAGATGAAGCGCGTCCGGCTGCGGAGCCGGCCGATCAGCCCAACCAGCCAGAGAAAGTCGTCGGGCAGGCGCGCATAGAGGACGGTCGGCGAAACATCTTTCAACGCCCGCCAGAGCCGGGCCGCGCTCGAAGGCCTGCGCCATGAGGGCGCGGCGTCGAGACAGAGAACCCCTGCGATGGTCGTTGGCGGCGCGCATCCCTCCCCATCGCCATAGATCAGGCTCACCTCGTGTCCGCGCTGCGCCATGGCGGCCGCGAGATGAGCCACTTGCGCTTCCGCGCCCCCTGACATGCTCGTATCCCCGGCCAGGACCCTCAGGGAGCGCCAGCCGGGCGAGTAGAAGCACCACCGCATCCGCCGATCGGCGGATCCGAATTGGGGCGCGGTTTCGGCGGCCGCGGAGGCGTTGCGCAAGGCGGTCGCCCGGTTGGCCGCAGTTTCGGACGCAATCGTAGCGTCAAGCATGATCCGGACTGCTCCTGGCTCGAAGTTGCGGGCTCGAACGGGTTCGCGGTCTCGTTCGGCACGATTGCGCGCTTTGGCACCCAAGCTGACGGGGTTCCGCACTGAGGAGTTGACGCGTGTCATATCCGAAGCGCCGTCTATGGCGCCTGCTTGTGCCATCGAGGCTGCGTGATCGCCGGACCGAGACGTGCCGACGATCGGCGCACGCTGCGCGTCTGCAGGAAATATAGAGGCAATCACCGATGTGCGGCATTTGCGGATGGTTCGGACGACGTCCTCGGGGGGCGCACGAGGCCACCTTACGGATGGTCGAGCAGCTGCGTCACCGCGGCCCCGACGATGCCGGGATCGAGAGCGGGGACGGCTGGGAACTCGGCTTCCGGCGCCTCAGCATCCTCGATCTCAGCCCGTCGGGGCATCAGCCGATGCGCAGCGAGGACGGGCGTTACTGGCTGGTCTTCAACGGCGAGATCTACAACTATCTCGAACTTCGCCAGGACCTGGAGCGCGCCGGAGAGCGTTTCCGCAGTGGTTCCGACACGGAGGTTCTGCTTCGGCTGCTGATGCGGTCTGGCGCGGAGGCGCTTCCGCTGTTGAACGGCATGTTCGCGCTCGCCTTCGTGGACACAGAGGCCCGCAGCTTCGTGCTGGCTCGAGACCGGCTGGGCGTGAAGCCGCTCTATTACACCGTCGCCGACGGCAGCCTGCGTTTCGCGTCCGAGCTGAAGGCGCTGGTCGCCGAGCCGAATGCCGACCAGTGCGTCGACAGCGACGCCGTCGCTCAATATCTGGCGCTCGGCTATCTGCCCGGCGAAACCTGCATTTTCGAGGGCCACAGCAAGCTACCACCAGGCCACGTGCTCGCGGGGACGCTCGACCGGCCGGGGGCGGCGTATTCGAGGCCCTACTGGAGCCTGGCGCTCAATGATGATCCGGGTCGCCGGCCGATCACGCCGGCGGAACTGGACGAGCTTGAAAACCTGCTCCTCGACGCCGTCCGCATCCGCCTTCGCAGCGACGTTCCGGTCGGTCTCTTTCTCTCGGGCGGCCTCGACAGCGGGCTGGTCGCCGCCATGGCGGCGAAGTCCGAGGTGGCGCCGCTCGCCCTCACGATCGGTTTTGCGGAGGAGGGATGGGACGAGAGCAAGCTCGCCTCGCTCACTGCGAACCATGTGGGATTGCAGCACCGCATCGTCCCGCAGCGGTCCGGCGGGCTCGCCGACGTGGACCGCCTGTCCTGGTTTTTCGACGAGCCCTTCGGCGATCCCTCTGCGCTACCCTTCTTCACGCTCTGCGAGGCAGCGGCCGGGCACGCCACGGTGTTTCTGTCCGGAGATGGCGGCGACGAGATGTTCGCGGGTTATCGCCGCTACATCGAGGCCCTGAACCGCGCCGGCGTGATCAAGGCCGCCGGGCGGATGGGAGGCCCGCTTCGGATGGCGAGCCGGCTTCTGCCGCAAGGCTCGCTCGCTCGATACCGACTCTCGAAGCTCGCTTTGCCTGACCATGGTTGCGCGGCCGCGTTCGATGAATCACCCGACGATCCGGTACTGGGCGGCATCGTTCATCCGGACCTGCGGCCGAGCTTGCGAATTGCGGGCAGGCCGATATGGGAGAGATGGCAAAGAAGCAGCGGCGCCGGCGTCACGGCCCGCCAGCAGCGGCTGGACTACGGTCTCTATCTGCCCGACGACGTGCTGGTGAAGGTCGACCGGGCATCCATGGCGCATTCCATCGAGGTCCGGTCACCGTTTCTGGATGTCAGGCTGGTCGAGTGGGCAGCGCGGCTTCCGCGCTCGGCACTCATCAATCGCACACATGGGAAGCTGCCGCTCAGGGCGCTCGGTCCCCGGCTGCTTCCGGAGGCGACGCTTCAAGCCCAAAAGCGCGGCTTCGGCGTGCCGCTCGACGATTGGTTCCGCAGCGCGGCGGGCCGGGCGATGGTTCAGGACCGGCTGCTCGCCCCCGAAAGCCGGGCCAGCCGGTACTGGAACGTGCCGGCGGTCGAGCGCCTGTTGGAGACCCATGGATCCGGCCGAGGTCGAGGCTTCGGCGTGATCCTCTGGCGGCTGCTCATGCTCGACGCCTGGTCCCGCCACTACGCGAATGCCCGCCAGGAGCACTGGCAGGCCTCATCGACACCGAGCGGCTCACGCATGCCCGAGCGCGCTCAGCGCCCAGCCTATAATGCGTAGATTGTACATGCGAGGTGCCGAGGCGAGCCCTAACCCTGTCGTTCGACGACCCGTCGCTCGTAGGGCTTCTTGAGCCGAATTTCAGCCGAGAATGAGGTCGCGGCGCCAGGCGAGCACCGCTGACGACCGACCCGTTGCCCATGTCACGTCAGGGGAGCCGCTGCTACCACCTACAGCCTACCTCGGAAACCCAGTCGAGAACCGGCACCGCAAGGAACATCATGTCGTTGCGGTATTGATATTAGTCGGCTGCGGGATTGAGGTTAGACGAATGTTGCTAACGCTTGACGACTCTCGCCATACAGATTTTTCCGGAGTTTTAGCTACAAAGAGCCTGATCCGGCCACCGGCCCGAGATCCTCGACTCCGGCTCGTTCCCGGCAACGTCGTTCTTTTCTGGCAAGACGAGCACCTGCCCCACGCCATCGAAGTGGTCGATGGCGCGATCAGGGCCGTTCGGCTCTGGAGCGACGGGACTCGCCAGATCGTGACATTCTTCTGGCCCGGAAGCGTCATCGCGCCTTCAGCCTTGCAGCGCTACACCGCTGAAACCTTGACGCGATGCACCTTGCGGCCTCGCGAGGACATTGCCGCGCCTGAGCCGAGCGGCACCGATCAAGCTCTTCAGGCTTCCCTCCGCCTTTTGGCTGCGACGGGAAAAAAGAGCGCGACATGCCGAATGGCTTGGTTCTTGCTCCAGATCCGCGAGCACCTTCCCCGGGATCCTGTGCTCCCAAATGCATTTCGTGTCGTTATCCCGCGCAATGATATCGCAGACTATCTCGGGATGACGCTGGAAACTGCGTGCCGGACGCTCGCCACATTTCGTGCGCAGGGATTGATCGACCTGCCGACTCGTAAAACGATCTGCTATCTCAACATTCCTCGCCTGATTCGGATTGCCTCGTTGCCGTCCGAAGGGGCTGGAGTGTGATCCGAGCGGCGGCTGCCGTCCCGCTTGGCGCAATCATCGCGCTGAGCATCAGGGCGAGGTCTGCGACACCGCGCAGGTGATGCGCGACGACGCGACCATTCTCATGCATCAGTGCGCGGCGATCGGCTGCGTCCACCGGATGGCCAGTCCCGGAAAGACCCCGCCCGAGATCATCCAGGCGTAGGTCGGCTCTATCTCGGCGAGGCGACATCATCAGCATCGAGGATATCTGTCAGGGCTGCTGAAGAGCGCCTTGGGGCGAAGCGTTCGGGAGCATCGGTGGCTTTCGTCCCGGCCGTGCCGCCGATGGCGCGCGTCAGTGCTCAAATAAATTAGCATTGACTAATTAATTAGCGCAGGCTAATTGATTGGCATGTTCGAAGTCGCTTCCGTCTCCACTGTCATGCGCGCACTCGCCGACCCGACACGGCGAGCGGTGTTCGAGCGGATCTCGGCCTGTGACGAGATCACCGTGGCGGAGCTGACCCGCGGCAGCGGCGTGACGCAGGGCGCCATCTCCCAGCATCTCAAATCGCTGAAGCAGGCCGGCCTCGTCGCCGAGCGGCCTGAGGGCCGCAACGTGTTCTATCGCGCCGAGCCGGATGGGCTGGCGCCGCTCGTCGACTGGATCGGCCATTACGGCGTCTTCTGGCGCGAGCGCTTCGCCAACCTCCGCACCCTTCTCAAGGAGATGGACCCATGACCGCCATCGACCTGCAGCCCGCCACGCAGGAGATCGTCGTCGACGAAATCCTTCCGCATGCGCCGGAGACGATCTGGAAGGCCCTGACCTCGAGCAAGTTGATCGCCCGCTGGATCATGGAGCCCTTCGGCTTCGCTCCGGTCGAGGGGACGCGCTTCACCTTCAAGACGACGCCGGCAGGCGCCTGGGACGGGACGATCCACTGCCAGGTGCTGGACGTCATCCCCAACGAGCGCCTGGCTTATTCCTGGAGGGGCGGCGACGACGGCAATGCCGGCTACGGCTCCCGGCTTGACACCGTCGTCACCTGGACACTGTCCAAGGCAGCGAGCGGCACCCGCGTGCGCCTCGTCCATTCCGGCTTCGAACTGCCACGCAACGAGGCCGCGTTCACGAATATGGGGCGTGGCTGGAAGACTATTCTGCCCCGCCTCGGCGACGTCGCCGGCGAGGACAATTGACGCCGCAGGACTGCCCCGGCTGCCCAGCATCCCTTCCTGGAGAATGACGATGAGCTATGCCTACACGGGCGGCTGCGCCTGCCGCGCGATCCGCTATGAGATCGCGGCCGAGCCGATCGAGAGCAATGACTGCCAATGCCGCCAGTGCCAGCAGCAAAGCGGCACCGGCCACAGCTCCTATCTGAGCTTCGTCGGCGCGCCGGTCACGGTCGAGGGCAAGGCGAGCACCTGGGACGTTGTCGGCGAGGGCGGCACGGTCAAGCGCTGTGCCTTCTGCCCGACCTGCGGCTCTCCCGTTTATCTGACCTTTCCGGACATTCCCGACCTGTTCATCGTCCGCGCCGGCAGCCTCGACGAGCCCGGCCGCTACAAGCCAGAGATGGTGTTCTGGCATTCGGTCGCCCAGCCCTGGGACCATGTGCCTCCAGGCATTCCGAGACACGAGAAGCTGCCGCCGCGGTGAGGGCAGACCTACCCAGCCTCAATAGGGCAGGCCGACATAGTTCTCTGCCACGCTGGTGAGCGCGGCCTGCGACTGCGTCAGATAGTCGAACTCGGCCCGCCTGATCCTCTGGTCGAAGCTGCTCGCCTCCGGGAAGAGGTGGAGCAGGTTGGTCATCTGCCAGGAGAAGCGCACCGCTTTCCAGACCCGCGCCAGCGCCTTGCCGGAATAGGCATTGAGCCCGGCATCGGAGCGCTCGGCATAGTGCTCGCGCAGCGCCTCGAACAGGTAATGCACGTCGCTCGCCGCAAGGTTGAGGCCCTTGGCACCGGTCGGCGGCACGATATGGCCGGCATCGCCGGCGAGGAAGAGCTGGCCGAAACGCAAGGGCTCGGCGACGAAGCTGCGCAGCGGCGCGATGCTCTTCTCCAGTGACGGCCCGGGCATCACCGCCGCCGCGACTTCCTCCGGCACGCGCCGGCGTAACTCGTCGAAGAAGCGCTCGTCCGACCAGGCTTCGACCTTTTCGTCGAGCGGCACCTGGACATAGTAGCGGCTGCGGGTCTGCGAGCGCATCGAACACAGCGCGAAGCCGAAGGGCGAGCTGGCATAGACCAGTTCATGCGCCGCTGGCGGCCGATCGACCAGCAAGCCGAGCCAGCCGAAGGGATAGACGCGCTCGAAGGTCTCGATCGCCCCCGCCGGCACCGAAGCGCGGCAGATCCCGTGGAAACCGTCGCAGCCGGCGATGAAGTCGCAGGCGATCTCGCGCCGCTTGCCCTCGTGGATGAAGCTGACGCGCGGCGATGAACCGTTGAAATCATGGAGCTGAACGTCCTCGGCCCCGTAGAACGTCGTGGTGCCGGCCGCTTGCCTCGCCTCCATCAGATCCTGCGTGACCTCGGTCTGGCCGTAGACCGTCACCTGCTTGCCGGTCAGGCTCTTGAGGTCGACGCGCTGCAGGCGCCCTTCGAAGGCGAGCGAGAAGCCGTCATGCGGCAGGCCTTCTTCGGCGAGGCGCCCACCGACGCCCGCCTCGCGCAGCAAATCGACCGTGCCCTGCTCGAGCACGCCGGCCCGGATGCGCGAGAGCACATAGTCCGCGCTCTTGCGTTCGAGGATGACGTTGTCGATGCCCTGGCGCGTCAGCAACTGGCCGAGCAGCAATCCGGCCGGCCCGGCGCCTACGATCACGACCTGGGTGCGCATGGCATCCTCCCGCACGAATCTCGGGCTCGCCGAGCCCTGTACTTTCACAAGAAAATGCCATCGCCTCTGCTTGACCGGAATGGAGCTTTCACCCAACCTATTGGACAAAACGAACATCGGGTTGCTCGCATGTCGCTCGCTTCGGTGCCGGCCTACTGGCTCTATGACGAGCCACGGGAGCAGCGTTTCCCCGATGCGCTGCATATCGAACGCATCAGCGCCCGCAGTGCTCCACGCGACTGGCGGATCGAGCCGCATCGCCACCAGGACATGGCCCAGTTCTTCCTGATTGCCTCGGGTGGCGGCCTGGTCCGGGTCGACGGTGTCGAGCATCGGCTGATCCCCGGCACCGTCCTGTTGCTGCCGCCGCTGGCGATCCATGAGTTCCGGTTCAATCCGGACACCGAAGGCTTCGTCGCCAGCGTCGCGACCTCGACGCTGACGCCGCTCTTCGAAGCCGAGCCCGCGCTCGGCGCCGTGCTGAGCGAGGTGTTCGTCGACAGGCGAGGGCCGAACGATGCGGGCACGGCTGAGCTCGCCATGACGATGGAGGCAGCGCTCGCCGAGTTCGGCCGCAACCGCGGCAGTCGCGAGCTCGCGCTAGCCGCCCATGCGCGCTTGATCGCGATCTGGTTCGCCCGCATCGCGCGTTCGCATGCGGTGGCAAACAGCGGCTCGAACGATGCGCGCGCCGTGCTGGTCAGGCGCTTCATCGAGCGCGTCGAGAGCCATTTCCACACGCATGAGCCGCTCGATGCCTATGCGCGTGATCTCGGCGTAACCGGCCCGCATCTCACCCGCGTCTGTCGCGAGCTGCTCGGCCATTCCGCAATGCGGGTGATCCAGGGGCGGCTGATGCTCGAGGCGCGGCGCGACCTCGTCTACACCCGCTCGCCGGTCTCGCAGATCGCCTTCCGGCTCGGCTTCTCGGATCCGGCCTATTTTTCCCGCTTCTTCGCGGCGCGCGCGGGGATGTCGCCTTCGGAGTACCGGGCGGCGGGGTGAGGGTGGTTGTTTTTGTTCTTTGTTTGTTCTAAATACTGGCGATGGGAAGGCCATCTCCAGATCAACCAGATCTGTTCAGTTGGGATGCCCGCTACGGGATCGTGGGCGGCCGTGACTGGTCGAAGACCTTAGTCGCCCCTGGCTGGATCAGATACTTCTTCGCGCTGGTGCCGCCGCCAAAAGATGCTGCGGCGATCGATGCGTTCGCCCATGATCTTCGCAGTTCGCACGATTTGCGGGGGTGGCCGATCGGACTGGCGCGCTATCACGTCACCTTGTGCGGCATCGAGCGATATGGCGGAGCTGCCAGCGAGGAGATCGCAGCCTTGGAGAAGGTTGGCGCTTCCGTGGTCGCGCCGGGGTTCACTGTCGCCTTCGACCATGTCGCGGGGCATGGCAAACGCGGCGATCGACAGGCCGTTTTTCTTGAAACGAGCCAGACGTTCTCGATCCTCGACAGGCTTCAGAGAAGCCTGCGTCGCGAGATGCGGGCACGAGGTTTTCGGACGCCGTCCAAATTCGGACCGCATGTGACGCTGCTCTACGATGAGCGCCCATTCAGCAAGCCAATAATCCCGCCTGCGAGCTTTCCGGTTCGGGAGTTCGTTCTGATCCGCAGCGTTCATGGCACAAGCCGCCACGACCATCTTGCCCGCTGGCAACTCGGCACCCGATGATCGCGCCGACGTCGCCTAGGCGCCTTCGCTCTCCGGCGCTGTTCGCGGGACGGTGCGCAACACCTCTGCCCTGATCCCACCGCCGGCAAGACGCTCACGCCCACCCATCCGGTCGATGTCGAAGACAAAGAGCGCCGTGTCGCAATGGCCGCCGAGCCGGCGGATCAGCCGCGCTGCCGCCATCGCCGTGCCCCCGGAGATCAGGCAATCGTCGACGATCGCGACTTGGCGTCCCGCCAGCCGCGAGCCCTTAGAGATCACCACGCCTTCGCCGAGCTCGTAGTTGGCCATGATGCTGCGCATCACGCCGTTGCGCAGCGAATCGACCTTGCGGATGTCGATGAAGCCGAGGCCGTTGCGATAGGCCAGCGCTCCGGCAAGGCCGAGCCCGCCGATGTCGATGCCGGCGAGCACCTCGATATTGGCCGGTATCCGCGACGCGAGCGCATCGACGATGGGACGGGTCAAAGCCGCTTCGCTGGTCGTAATGGAGAGGTCGGGAAAGTCCACGCCCGCCGCGGTGTGGTCCTTCCAGGGGCGGAAGGGGATATCGAGCTTGTCGTCGCTCGTCGCGGCCTGCTGCAACTGGTCGATCATGGCGCGCCCATCCGATTCCTTGCTCGCCCGATACGCGCCATCGTTACCGGCCGGATGACAGGACGCGAGAGACGCATGATTGTCCGCGCTGCGATCGGCGATGGCAACGAGCGCCTGCTCGGAACACTCAGCTTTCTTCGCCGTAGTCCGGCGCCAGGCGGCGGGGTCGCTTGATCTCCGGTCGGCCGCATGCCACCTCGGCGCCGACGGCAATCAGAGACGGTCAGGACGATGGTCACGCTCTACGGCATCAAGAACTGCGACACGATGAAGAAGGCCTGGAGCTGGCTCGACGCGCACAAGATTCCCTACGCCTTCCACGACTATCGCGTCTCCGGCATCGACAAGCCCAGGCTCGAAGCCTGGTGCAAGGAACTCGGCTGGGAGAAGGTCCTCAACAAGGGAAGCACGACCTTCCGCGAGCTGCCCGAGGCCGACAAGCAAGGCCTCGATGCCAAGAAGGCGATCGCGCTGATGCTGGCGCAGCCGACGATGATCAAGCGCCCGGTGCTCGATCTCGGTGATCGTCGCATCCTCGCCTTCAAGCCGGATGTCTATGAGGCTGCTTTCGCCAAGCGCTGAGCGCCCGGCTGCCGGCACAGCCCCGCCCGGCGTGCAAGGCTCTTTCGCGAAAGGTGGCGCTGGGCTAGGCCCGCGTCCATGACGACGGATTTCAGCTTTCACCTACTCGGCCGGGACGGCGCAGCCCGCACCGGCGAGGTTCGCATGCCGCGCGGTATGATCCGCACGCCGGCCTTCATGCCGGTCGGCACCGCCGCCACGGTCAAGGGCATGTATCCCGAGCAGGTCAAGGCGCTCGGCGCCGATGTCGTGCTCGGCAACACCTATCATCTGATGCTGCGGCCGGGTGCCGAGCGCGTCGCCAGGCTTGGCGGCCTGCACAAGTTCATGAACTGGCCGCACCCGATCCTGACCGATTCCGGCGGCTTCCAGGTGATGTCGCTCGCCAATCTGCGCAAGCTGACCGAGGAGGGCGTCACCTTCCAGTCGCATATCGACGGCTCGAAGCATGTGCTGACGCCGGAGCGCTCGGTCGAGATCCAGAACCTGCTCGGTTCGGATATCGTTATGCAGCTCGACGAATGCGTTTCGCTGCCCTGCGAGGACAAGGTCGCCGAGAAGGCGATGCGGCTCTCGCTGCGCTGGGCCGAGCGCTGCAAGACGGCGTTTGGCGATCCGGCGGGCAGGGCGCTGTTCGGTATTGTCCAGGGCGGGGCGGTGCCGTCCCTGCGCGTCGAGAGCGCCCGCGAGCTCGCCGCCATGGACCTCAAGGGTTACGCCATTGGCGGGCTCGCGGTCGGCGAGCCGCAGGACATCATGCTGGCGATGATCGAGACGGTCGAGCCGCATCTGCCGCAGGAGAAGCCGCGCTACCTGATGGGCGTCGGCACGCCGGACGACATCGTCGAGGCGGTCAGGCGCGGCGTCGACATGTTCGACTGCGTGATGCCGACACGCGCCGGACGCCACGGCCAGATCTTCACCCGCTTCGGCCGGATGAATCTGAAGAACGCCAAGCACGCCGAAGACCCACGGCCGGTCGACCCGCAATCCTCCTGCCAGGCAGCCAACACCTATTCGCGCGCCTATCTGCACCATCTGGTCAAGGCCGAGGAGATGCTCGGCAAGATGCTGCTGACCTGGGTCAATCTGGCCTATTACCAGGAGCTGACGGCCGGCCTGCGCGCCGCCATCGCCGCCGGCCGGCTTGAGGACTTTATTGCTGAGACGAAGGAAGGCTGGGCCAGAGGCGAGCCGGCGTGATCGATCCCGGGCTTGGCCTGCTGCTCATCAAAATGGCGGTCGCGGCCGCCATCGTCGTCAGCTGTTCGCTGTTGGCGGAACGGGTCGGGCCGCTGCTCGCGGCGATGATCGCGACGCTGCCGATTTCGGCCGGGCCGGTCCTGGCGTTCCTCGCGCTCGATCACGACGCCACCTTCATCTCAGCCAGCGCGCTGGGCAGCATGAACTCCAATCTCGGCAATGCCTGTCTGTCGCTGGTCTACGTCCTTTTGGCGCAACGTTTCGGCACGGTCGTCAGTCTCGGCGCCGGGCTGGTTACTTGGATCGCGGCGATTGTTGTGCTGCGCGAACTCGCCTTGCCCTTTCCGGCGATCCTGGCGCTGACGATCATCGCTTTCCCGACGCTGCATCGGATCTTCCGGCCCTATCTCGCGGCGCGCCCGGCCAAGCCTCCGGGCCGGCTCTGGTATGTGCTGCCATTGCGCGCCGCCACCGTCGCCACGCTGACTGGTGTCGTGACCGCCTTGAGCGCCACGGTCGGGCCGACCTGGTCGGGCGTGCTTGCCGCCGTGCCGCTCGTATTGTCGAGCCTGATCGCGATTTTGCAGCCACGCATCGGCGGGCCGGCCAGCGCCGCCGTCATCGCCAACAGTGCGCTCGGCCTGCTCGGCTTCGGGCTGGGGCTCGCCACGGTTCACGCCACGGCGCCGATATTCGACTCCTGGCCGGCTCTCGGCCTCGGTCTGCTCGTCTGTATCGTCTGGAATCTCGGCCTGATGGCACTAGCGCGCCGCCGGGCGACGCCATGAGGCGGCGAACAGCCCGGCGATGATCAGCGCGATGCCGCCGATCTGCAGCCCGCTCGGGATCTCGCCGAGCACGGGGATGGCGAGCAGCGTGCCGACCACCGGGATCATCGGCGGAAAGCGCCCGGCGACCGACGGACCGAGCACCGGCGTCGACCAGCTCCAGATCCACAGGCCGACGATGACGTTGAGTACGCCCTGATTGATCGCGTGCAGCGCCAGCACCCACCAGGGCGCGACGTCGAAGCCGCGGAAATAGAAGGCGAAGTAGATCGGCAGATAGGCCATCGACAGCACTGAAACCACGGCCGTGGCCTTGAGCGCATTGACCCGCCAGAGCTGGATCAGCAGCGGATAACCGCCCCAGACCAGTCCGACGCCGAGAAAGCAGAGATCGCCGAAGACGATGCTCGGGTTGGAATGCGTCGTGCCGGCGATGCCGAGGCAGGCGAGGCCGATGAGCACCGCGATCACGCCGAGCACGAGCTGCCGCGTCATCAGCGCGCCGAACAGGACGACGCTGCCAACGATACCGATCACCGTGACGGTGCCGGGCCCGATCACGGCGCCGTGCGCTGCCGGGGCGAAGGTAAGCCCGGTCATGAGCAGGAAGCTCATCGGGAAGCCGCTCATGATCGCGAGGATCAGGCCGCGCTTCCAGCCGAGGCCGGCGCAATCGCGCAGGCCCCCGGCCATCATGAAGCTGGGCAGGAGCAGGAAGCCGGCGGTGACGAAGCGCAGCGCCAGCATGTCGTGCGAGGAGAGGCCGTTCAGCACTGCATGGCGGCTGACGACGAAATTCGCCCCGAAGATCACCATGGCGAAGGCCATGCCGGCAAACGCGAGCTGCCTGCGTCGGCGCAGTTTCTCGTCGGAAAGCGGAACGGCTTGATGCATGCTCCGGCTTAACGCGATGCCGGAGCTGCCGTTAGGGGCCAAACCGCATGGCGCTGCCTATTGCAGCGCAGCATGATGCCTCAGGCGAGAGCCTTCAGCGCCGAGCGCCCGGCATAGATCGCCTGTGCGCCGAGCTCCTCCTCGATGCGCAAGAGCTGATTGTACTTCGCCGTCCGGTCGGAGCGGGCAAGGGAGCCGGTCTTGATCTGCCCGCAATTGGTCGCGATGGCGAGGTCGGCGATGGTCGCGTCCTCGGTCTCGCCCGAGCGATGCGACATCACGGCGGTGTAGCCGGCGCGCTGCGCCATCTCGACGGCGGCCAGGGTCTCGGTCAGCGTGCCGATCTGGTTGACCTTGACCAGGATCGAGTTGGCCGTCTTCTCCTTGATGCCCCGCGACAGGCGGGTGACGTTGGTGACGAAGAGGTCGTCGCCGACCAGCTGGCACTTGTTGCCGACGAGATCGGTCAGCGCCTTCCAGCCCTCCCAGTCATCCTCGGCCATGCCGTCTTCGATCGAGACGATCGGATAGCCGGCGACCAGTTTGGCGAGGTACTTGGCCTGCGCCTTCGGATCGCGGGTTTTGCGTTCGCCTTCATAGACATAGGAGCCGTCTTTGAAGAACTCGGTCGCGGCGCAGTCGAGCGCCAGCGCGACGTCTTCGCCGGGCTTGTAGCCGGCCTTCTCGACCGCCTGCATGACGAAGTCGAGCGCTGCTTCCGCCGACTTGATGTTGGGGGCAAAGCCGCCCTCGTCGCCGACATTGGTGTTGTGGCCGGCGTCGTGCAGGGCCTTCTTCAGCGTGTGGAAGATTTCCGCGCCCATGCGCAGCCCCTCGGCGAAGGAGGGCGCGCCGATCGGCATCACCATGAATTCCTGGAAGTCGATCGGGTTGTCGGCATGGGCGCCGCCATTGACGATGTTCATCATCGGCACCGGCAGGACGCGGGCCGAGGTGCCGCCGACATAGCGATAGAGCGGCAGGCCGGACGCATCGGCGGCCGCCTTGGCCACGGCGAGCGAGACACCGAGAATGGCGTTGGCGCCGAGCTTGCTCTTGTTCGGCGTGCCATCGAGCTCGATCATCGCCTGGTCGATCGCCGCCTGGTCCTCGGCGTCCATCGCGACAATCGCTTCGGCGATCGCGACATTGACGGCCTCGACCGCCTTCAGCACGCCCTTGCCGAGATAGCGGCTCTTGTCGCCGTCGCGCAGCTCGACCGCCTCATGCGCGCCGGTCGAGGCGCCAGACGGCACCGCGGCGCGGCCCATCGAGCCGTCTTCGAGCACGACATCGACCTCGACCGTCGGGTTGCCGCGGGAATCGAGGATCTGGCGGCCGATGATGTCGATGATCGCGGTCATGGCAGGCTCCGGAGCTGAGTGGGCAAGGGATGCCGCGCTTCTAGACACAAGCGGCGGCGACGGGAAGGGGCGGTGGCGTTTATCCGGGCCGGGCATTAAAAGCCGCGGCAACGCCAGCGGCCGTGATCGACGGGCGCCCACTTGCTCAGGACCAAGCCATGACACTCGACGCCTCGACCCTCCAGCTCGGCAAGGCAAGCGACTTGCCGCGCTCGCCGGAGGAAGCCCGCCTCGACCGCGTGCCGAACCCGCATGCCGGCACCGATTATCTCGCGCGCTTCACCTGCCCGGAATTCACCTCGATCTGCCCGGTCACCGGGCAGCCCGATTTCGGCATCCTGGTGATCGACTACCTGCCGGGCGACTGGCTGGTCGAATCGAAGTCGCTCAAGCTCTACCTCAGCGCCTTCCGCAACCACGGCGCCTTCCATGAGGACTGCACCGTCGGCATCGGCAAGACGCTGGTCGAGCTGCTCCAGCCGAAATGGTTCCGCATCGGTGGCTACTGGTATCCGCGTGGCGGCATCCCGATCGACGTGTTCTTCCAGACCGGCGAGGCCCCGAAGGGCCTGTGGCTGCCCGACCAGGGCGTCGCGCCCTATCGCGGGCGCTGAGAGCTTGCCGCCGAAAAGTGCGAAGCGGTTTTCGGATTACGGCACGCTCAAGAGAAACTCAGGTCCGGCTGCCCGCCAACGGCAGGATACGCGGCGTTGCGAAGCCGAGCAGCGTGATGCCAGCGGCGAAAAGCAGGATCGCGCCGCCGGTGCCGAAGAGGTGCAGGGCGGCGCCCATCAGCACCGGCCCGAGCGCATGGCCGCAGAACAGGGCACAGGCGAAGAGCGCCACCGCCGAGCCGCGCGCGGTCGGCGCGAGCTCGGTTGCCTGTGCCTGGAAGGTGCCATGCATCAGGAAGAAGCCGAAGCCGCTCAGCGTGAAGATCGCGACCGCGCTCCACCAGGGCAGGAAAGGGAGCGAGAAGAGAGCGAAGGCCAAGCCCATGACGATGCCACCTAGCGTCGTCATCCTGGTCGGGCCGAGTCGCTCGACCAGGATACGGGTCAGCACGCCATAGACGATGCCGCCGAGCCCGGTGCCGGCGATGACGAGACCGGCCTGCGACGGACCGACGCCGGCACGCTCCTGCAGGATCGCGGCGATATAGGGCGGCATGCCGAAGATCAGGCTGCCCTCGACGATCACGAGCCCATAAAGCAGCTTCGAACGCGGATTGGCGAAGACGGCGGCATAGTTCGCGAGCGCGCCGGCGAAGCTGAGCGGTGCGCGCCGCGCATCCGGCCTCGGCTTCAGCACGATCAGCACCAGCGCACCGGCGATCGCGGCGAGGCCGGCGGCCATCACGAAGACATAGCGCCAGCCGATATGCTCGGCGATCAGCCCCGAGCAGGCGGCGCCGACCATCTGCCCGACGATCATCAGCACCAGGAAGCGGCCGAGCATGACCTGCCGCTCGGCCATAGGCGCCCGGTCGCCGATCGCCGCCATCGCGACCGGGATGATGCCCCCGGCGGCGATACCGGCGACCATGCGCACGACCGTCAGCACTTCGAACGAGCCGGCGAAGGTCACGGCAAGCGACAGGAGCGCGAGCGCGCCGAGGCAGGTCGCGATCGTCCTGAGCTTGCCAAGCGAATCCGCGATCGGCCCGAGGAAAGGCTGGCCTATCGCATAGGCGAAGGAGAACCCGGTCGCGATCGCAGCGACCTGGGCAATGCTGCGCCCAAACTCGGCCGCCAGCGTCGGCACCAGCGGATCGAGCAGGCGCATCGTGAAGGTCGAGGCGAAACCACACGCCCCGAGCACGAGGATCAGTGAATTCAGCGAGCCTTGCGAGGGCGTCGATGGAGGTGGCGGGGCACTTGGGGCGTCAGACATACGCCAGCGTAGAGTGCGCCGCACGCTTGGCAAGGCGATCGAACTCTTGCAGCTCTGCGATCAGCGCATGGAAGTCGCGCAGCGGCACCATGTTCGGCCCGTCCGACGGCGCGTTGTCCGGATCCGGATGCGTCTCGATGAAGACGCCGGCGACGCCGACAGCGACCGCTGCCCGGGCCAGTACCGGCACGAATTCGCGCTGACCGCCGGTCGATGCGCCCTTGCCGCCCGGCTGCTGCACCGAATGGGTCGCGTCGAAGATCACGGGCGCACCGATCTCCGCCATGATCGGCAGACTGCGCATATCGGTGACCAGCGTGTTGTAGCCGAAGGAGGCGCCGCGCTCGGTGAGCATCACGTTCGGATTGCCGCTGTCGGTCACCTTGGCGGCGACATTGACCATGTCCCAGGGCGCCAGGAACTGGCCCTTTTTGACGTTGACGACGCGGCCGGTCTTGGCGGCGGCGACGAGCAGGTCGGTCTGCCGGCAGAGGAAGGCCGGAATCTGCAGGATATCGACAACCTCGGCGACCGGCGCGCATTGGCTCACATCGTGGATATCGGTCAGCACAGGCATGCCGGTGCGCTCGCGAATCTCGGCGTAGACGGGCAGGGCGGCCTCGAGCCCCATGCCACGCTGGCCCTTCACACTGGTGCGGTTGGCCTTGTCGAAAGACGCCTTGAACACAAGGCCGATGCCGAGCTTCTCGGCTGTCTCCTTTAGGGCCTGAGCGATCTCGAGCGCGTGATCGCGGCTCTCCATCTGGCAGGGGCCAGCAATCAAGGCGAGTGGCAGGCCGTTACCGAATCGGACGGGCCTGGCGAGCTCGGCGCCCACAGTGACGATGGCGTTGGCGGTCATGACGGGCTCCTTGGCTTAAGGCCGGGGGTTTAGAAGCCGCTCACTTGGCTGGCAAGCGCCGCCATGGCCAGCGTGTGACGCCGGAAGCGTACAGCGCCGCCCAAATCAGCACCGGCTGGAAGGCGAGACGAGGGCCGTGATACCACCAGTTGCTCGGCAATCCCGGAAGGACGACGCCTTCGACGGCGTGCTTGAGATTGGCCGGGAACACACAAAGCGCATAGAGCGCGAGGCCGATCCCCGCAGCCTTGCGCAGCTTAGGAACAAGCAGGCCGAGTGCGCCCAGAATTTCAGCGATGCCTGTCGCGATCACGGTTAGACTCGGCGCGGGTACCCAGTCCGGCACGATCGGCAGGAACGCCGCGGGCGAGCACAGGTGCAGCAGGCCGGCGGCGAGATAGAATGCCGCCAGCAGCCAAAGTATGGCGCGCCGCCCTGCGCTCATCGCCTCAGGTCACCTCGAACCAGCTCCACAGCCCGCGGTCGAAGCGCTCCAGCACGGTCGAGGAGATCAGCCAGCGCCCGGGATTGTCGGCGATGAAGGCGATGTGCAGGCGCTTGCCCTCGGGAATCTGCACCGTGTCGAGAAAATAGGGCTCCCAGCCATCGTCGAGTGGGTGCAGCAGGCGGAAGCTGTGGCCGTGGACATGCAGCGGCTGCAGGAAGGCGGTCTTGTTGGTGATGCCGATCACCACCGGCGTGCCACGCTTGACGCTGAGCAGCGGCTTGCCCTTCGGATCGCCCTGGCCGCCATTGACCGTCCAGGGCCTGGCGAGGTCGAGCCCGGCGAGGTCGAGCTTGTTCTCAGGCGTGACCTTGGCGCCGCCTTCGATCACCATCTCGGCGCGCTTCGCGTCCTGCAGCCGAACCGCTGCCGGCAGCGCGGGGTTAAGCTGCATCGCAGCGATCGGCGCGCGCGCTGGCTTGGCCGCGCCTTCCGACACGAAGCGAACCAGCGGCACACCGGGCCCGATCAGCGCGGTAACGCTGGCTGCGGCGCCGACCGTCTCCGGCATATCGAATATCACGTCATAACGTGTGCCCGGTGCGAAAGGCAGCTGCCCTCGCACCGGCTCGAAGGTATCGGTCGGCTGGCCATCGACCGCCGCAACGGAGGCCTTCGTCTCGTCGAAGCGCAATCGCATGATCCGCGCATTGCAGGCATTGCCGAGCCGAAGCCGGACGCGAGCGCCCGGCGGAAGCTTGACCGGCAGCGGCGGCGGCTTGCCGTTGACGGTGAGCCAGCTGCCGAGCCGCCCGGCAGCGGCGCCGTCCTGCCCATCGGCCGCGAACGGCAGGAGCTTCTGGTCGTCGCCGAGTAGCCAGTCGCCAATCAGGACGGGCAGGTCGAGGTCGACCGAAGGCGGCTCCTTCTCCTCAACGATAAGCATGCCGGAGAGCCCGCGGCCGGACGGCTCGGACGAGCCGCCGATCAGCATCGGGCGATAGAGGAAAGTCCCGGAATCGGGCGGCGTCAGCCGATATTCGAACTGCCCGCCCGGCGGCGCCGGCTCTTGGCTGAAGCCGCCGACGCCGTCCATGGCATGATCGGCGCGCAGGCCATGCCAGTGCAGGGAGAGCGGCTTGTCGGTCCGATTCTGCAAGGTGAGACGCAATGTCTCGCCCTGCTTGACCTTGAGCACCGGACCCGGCGTAGCGCCATCGAAGGCCCAGATCTCCGTTTCGGGCGCCGGTGCAGGCCGCAGCCGCACCTTGGTCGAGGTCGCGACAAGGTCTCGCACCGCGCCGCCGGTAGGCGGCGTCGATGCAGTCGGCGCCTGCTGGGCCAGTGCGGAAAGCGGCGAGAGCAGGGTCGCGGCCCCGGCGGCCTGTGCGATCACAAGGCGTCGGCTGGGATGAGGGCGCGAGGCCGGCGGCGAGGCGTCTTTTCTCATGCTCGCGACATAGCCGGGCCGTGCTGTTCTGGCGAGTGGAAAGCCGCTCGGGAGCGGTCTTCGCAGAACTGTCGCATTTTTTTGCTGCATGACGCGCCCGAAATGGTATAGCGGCGCGGCCTACGGTGCTGCTGTCGCGAAGACTGCGATATGGCGCACCGGGTCGGCGGGCGTGGCGGAACTGGTAGACGCACTGGTTTTAGGTACCAGCGGCGAAAGTCGTGGGGGTTCGAGTCCCTCCGCCCGCACCAGGATTCGGATTTCGCGAGCGCGGCGGCGGTCACCCGGCGTCGCGCTTTGGACATTGAAGTAAAGAGCTGTTGGCGGATCAGAACGATGAACGTGACGGAAACCCTGTCCCAGGGCCTCAAGCGCGAATTCCAGGTGGTGCTGAACGCCGCCGACCTCAAGACCAGGCTGGATGACGGCCTCGCCGGCTTGCAGGGCAAGGCCCGCATTAATGGCTTCCGGCCCGGCAAGGTCCCGGTCGGCCATCTGCGCCGGCTCTATGGCCGCTCGGTCATGGCCGATGTCGTCCAGAACGCCGTCAACGAGGCGAACCAGAAGATCATCGCCGACAACGAGCTCAAGCTCGCCTTCGAGCCGCAGATCAAGTTCCCGGAGAACAAGGACGAGATCGAGTCCGCGATGGAAGCCAAGGGCGACCTCGCCTTCACCGTCGCGCTCGAGGTGCTGCCGAAGATCGAGATCGTCGACCTGTCGGACGTCGCGCTCGAGAAGCCGGTCGCCGAGGTGCCCGAGGCGGATGTCGATGCCGCGCTGGAGCGCATGGCTTCGCAGAACCGCAGCTTCGTCTCGAAGAAGGAGGGCGCCAAGGCCGCCAAGGGCGATCGCCTGCTGATCTCCTTCGTCGGCACGCTCGAGGGCAAGCCCTTCGACGGCGGCACCGGCTCGGAAATCCCGCTCGAGCTCGGCGCCGGCCAGTTCATCCCTGGCTTCGAGGAGCAGCTCGAGGGTGTCAAGAAGGGCGACCAGCGCACCGTATCGGTGACCTTCCCCGAAAACTACGCGGCTGAGAATCTCGCCGGCAAGCCGGCCGAGTTCGCCGTCACCGTCGACGACGTCCAGGCGCCGGGCGATCTCAAGATCGATGACGAGCTCGCCAAGGGCTTCGGCATGGAGTCGCTCGAGGCGCTGAAGACCGCGATCCGCGAGCAGGTCGGCCGCGAGTTCGGCGAGCAGTCCCGCCGCAAGGTCAAGAAGAGCCTGCTCGACGCGCTCGACGCCAAGTACAGCTTCGAACTGCCGCCGACCCTGGTCGAGCAGGAGTTCGCCGCGGTCTGGAGCCAGGTCGAGGCGGACATGAAGAACGCCAACAAGACCTTCGCCGACGAGAACACCACCGAGGACGAGGCTCGCGCCGAGTACCGCAGGATCGCCGAGCGTCGCGTGCGCCTCGGCCTCGTGCTGGCCGAGATCGGCGAGCAGGCCAAGGTCCAGATCGCCGACGACGAGGTGACGCAGGCTCTGATCCAGCGCGCCCGCCAGTTCCCGGGCCAGGAGAAGCAGGTCTGGGAGTTCTATCGCAAGAACCCGCAGGCTCTCGCCGAGATCCGCGCCCCGATCTTCGAGGAGAAGGTCGTCGACCATCTGCTCGGACAGGTGAAGGTCTCCGACAAGTCGGTTTCGCGCGAGGCACTCTTCGCCGATGACGAGGACGAAGGCGCCGCCGAGACCAAGCCGAAGGCGGCCAAGGCGAAGAAGGCCAAGAAGGCCGCGGACGACGAGGCTTCGGCCTGATCCTTCCGCACCTAGCTTACGATTTCGCGCCGCCCGCACCCCGCCGGGCGGCGCTTCCCTTTTCAGCCGCCACCGGCATGCTTATGTGGGGTTTCGCCGCTCTCGGCTGATTCTCGCCCGCTTTGACCCCAAGGACCGACCATGATGCGTGACCCGATCGAGACCTATAACAATCTCGTCCCGATGGTGGTCGAGCAGTCGAGCCGCGGCGAGCGCGCCTTCGACATCTATTCGCGCCTGCTGCGCGAGCGCATCATTTTCCTGACCGGCCCGGTCGAGGACTACTCCGCCTCGCTGATCGTGGCGCAGCTGCTCTTCCTCGAAGCCGAGAATCCGAAGAAGGAAATCTCCTTCTACATCAACTCGCCCGGCGGCGTGGTGACCTCGGGCCTGTCGATCTACGACACCATGCAGTTCATCCGTTGCCCGGTGACGACGCTCTGCGTCGGCCAGGCTGCCTCGATGGGCTCGCTGCTGCTGACCGCCGGCGCCAAGGACATGCGCTTTGCCCTGCCGAACGCCCGGATCATGGTCCACCAGCCCTCCGGCGGCTTCCAGGGCCAGGTCACCGACATCTTGATCCATGCCCGCGAGGTCGAGAGCCTGAAGCGGCGCCTGAACGAGATCTATGTCAGGCACACCGGCCGGTCTTACGAGGATATCGAGGGCGCGCTGGAGCGTGACAACTTCATGACCTCCGAGCAGGCGCGCGATTTCGGGCTGATCGACAAGGTCATCGACAAGCGCGCGGACGAGGCGGCTGCCTAAAGCACTGGCCGGAAGAGCGGGTGCCGGCTTTCAGCGGAAGCCGGTACTTTAAATGGCTACCCCGGCACGACGCGCCTGTGGGTTGGCGAGTGGTTCCCGAAGGACCATATTGCCTAGAGACTAGGCCCCATGTTTGCATGGGGCATCGGAAGGGCGCAGCAAGGCGCTCGAGCGGTCCGGTTTTGGGTCAGTTTCGTCGCCACCTGCGCCAGAGCGACGCGTTAACCTAAAAATCGTGATCTGAGCGCCTATTATGACGGGGAGACGACATCAGCCTGCCGTTATTCGGTGGCGGATTTTGTCCTCCGAGATGGAGAATCACGATGAGTAAGGCCAGCGGCGGCGATTCCAAGAGCACGCTCTACTGCTCCTTCTGCGGCAAGAGCCAGCATGAGGTCCGCAAGCTGATCGCGGGCCCGACGGTGTTCATCTGCGATGAATGCGTCGAGCTCTGCATGGATATCATCCGCGAGGAATCGAAGTCCGCGCTGGTGAAGTCCAAGGACGGCGTGCCGACCCCGAAGGAGATCCGCAAGGTTCTCGACGACTACGTCATCGGCCAGGACCACGCCAAGAAGGTCCTCTCCGTCGCGGTCCACAACCATTACAAGCGGCTCTCGCACGCCTCGAAGCACAACGATGTCGAGCTGGCGAAGTCGAACATCCTGCTGATCGGGCCGACCGGTTCGGGCAAGACGCTGCTGGCGCAGACGCTGGCGCGCATTCTCGACGTGCCTTTCACCATGGCCGATGCGACGACGCTGACCGAGGCCGGTTATGTCGGCGAGGACGTCGAGAACATCATCCTGAAGCTGCTGCAGGCTTCCGACTACAATGTCGAGCGGGCTCAGCGCGGCATCGTCTACATCGACGAGATCGACAAGATCAGCCGCAAGTCCGACAACCCTTCGATCACCCGCGACGTCTCGGGCGAGGGCGTGCAGCAGGCCCTGCTCAAGATCATGGAGGGCACCGTCGCCTCCGTGCCGCCGCAGGGCGGGCGCAAGCATCCGCAGCAGGAGTTCCTGCAGGTCGACACCACCAACATCCTGTTCATCTGCGGCGGCGCTTTCGCTGGGCTGGACAAGATCATCTCCAGCCGCGGCAAGGGCACCTCGATCGGCTTCGGCGCGACGGTGAAGGGGCCGGACGACCGGCGTACCGGCGCGATCTTCCGCGAAGTCGAGCCTGAGGATCTGCTCAAGTTCGGCCTGATCCCGGAATTCGTCGGCCGCCTGCCGGTGCTGGCGACGCTGGAGGACCTCGACGAGGCGGCGCTCAAGACCATCCTGACCGAGCCCAAGAACGCACTGGTCAAGCAGTATCAGCGCCTGTTCGAGATGGAGGACACCGAGCTCACCTTCACCGACGAGGCGGTCAGCCTGATTGCCCGCAAGGCGATCGAGCGCAAGACCGGCGCGCGTGGGCTGCGCTCGATCATGGAGGGCATCCTGCTCGAGACCATGTACGAATTGCCGGGGCTGGAAGGCGTCGAGCAGGTCGTCATCGGCCCCGAGGCGGTCGAGACCAAGTCGCGCCCGCTGTTCATCTATGCGGACCGCGAAGAAGAGGCCAAGTCGGCCTCGGCCTGAACGACTTGAGCGACTTGCCCCGACGGCGTAGCCTCTCACCAGAGACTATGCCGGGGGGCGGCCTTGACGACATATCGCGATAGCGAGCGCGCGGGTCGATGATGGCTCGCGCCGCAATAAGCTGCATTTTCGCCAGCCTGGCCATGATCGGAGCGGCGCTTCAGCCGACTCCTGCCGGGGCCCAGACCAGTTCCGACCCGCTGATGCGGGTCTTGTCCGATCTCGGGATCGAACTGCCGGTCGTCCTCGCGACGAAAAGAGCTGTTGCGGCGCCCATCGAAGCCCTGTCGCGCGAGCGCTGCGACCGGGAGGCCGCGCTGGCCCTCGCCGACGGTCTGAAACAGGCCGGTTATCGCCGCGAGGGCGCTGAGGCGCTCGTTCGCTTCTCCGACAATTGCGGCGGCTTCGTCGATGCTCTCCGCCGGGCGGCGAATCTGCTGCTGGATCTGTCGGATTGGACCGCCGCCGCCGTAGTTGCGAACAAGGTCATCGCTGAGCAGCCACACTCGGATAATGGCTATTACCTGCGGGCCCTTGCGAACGACAAGGCGGGCAAGTTCAACGAGGCGATCGACGATTATCTGACCGCGATCGCGTTGTTCGGGAACAAGGACCGCATCTCGTCGGCCGCTTATTTCGCCGCCTCCCGGGCCTATGAGAAGCTCGGGCAGTACTGCGATGCGATCGTGCCGATCGAGGCCTGGGTCGCCGTCAATCCCTTGCGTAATGATGACAGTCGCGCGCAGGCGGTGATCGGCTCTTTGCGCAGCAAGGGGCAATGCGCGGAAAGGGCCTTCGCGCCTGACGAGACCATCCCGATCACACGGAGCGGGCAGGTCGTGACCGTGGCTGCCACCGTCAACGGTACGAAGGGCGTTTTCATCATCGACACGGGTGCGACCTTCGTTTCACTCCGCCAGAGCTTTGCCGATCGCGCCCGGATCGTGGTCGATCCCACGAGCAAGGTGCGCCTGCATACGGCGAATGGCATTGTCGAAGCCCGTCGTGGCAGGGCCGCCCTGATCGAGCTCAAGCGCGTTCAGGCGACGGAGGTTCCGGTCGTCGTGCAGACCGATGCTGCCGGCAGCTACGGCGCGCGAGTCGATGGCCTTCTCGGAATGAGTTTTCTCAGCCGGTTCGATGTGATGATCGACAGGCGCAGCGTCAGGATCCGGTCGCGCGGCGGCACGAAGCTTTGATACTGGGCTTTCTAGGCCTGCTCGTCGGGGGTAGCGAAGAAAAGCCCAAAACAGCTCGGACTGAGCAAAGCTGGGTCCTTGTTCAATTCGGAACACGCGCCGATTGGCGCGCGTTTTGCCTTGTAAGTTTGGGCGGATACGACTGCCCGCACACTGCTTTTGCATTGGCGGAGCCATCACGGCCTCGTGTGCTGGCTGCGGCAGAAGCTGCGGTGGACTGCGTGAGGCGTCGCTTGAAAGCCGGCGTCGAAGCATCCACTTTATGTTCACTTGCGAGAGTCGCGTGCCTGTAGAGGGCGTGGCTCGCAGGGGCGCCTGGCGCGAATGGTCGCGCCGCGCGGTACGTCCGCTCGATTGCCTTTCCAGGGGTCGGCCGGGCGAAAACTTGAAGGACTAGACATGACTGGCTCGACGCCCCGCGCCCCGCTTGTCCCCGGTACGACCGATACCTATCCGGTCCTGCCGCTGCGCGACATCGTCGTATTCCCGCACATGATCGTGCCGCTCTTCGTTGGCCGCGAGAAGTCCATTCGCGCGCTTGAGGAAGTCGTCAAGAATGATGGCCTGATCCTGCTCGCCACGCAGAAGAATGCCGGCGACGACGATCCGGAGACCGGAGACATCTACGAAATCGGCACGCTCGCCCGCGTGCTCCAGCTGCTCAAGCTGCCCGACTCGACCGTAAAGGTGCTCGTCGAGGGCATCGGCCGGGCGAAGGCGCAGACCTACACCGCGACCGACGACTTCTATCAGGCCGAGGCCGAGGCGCTCGCCGAGGAGGCCGGCAAGAAGGTCGAGGTCGAGGCGCTGGCTCGCTCGGTGATCAGCGAGTTCGAGAACTATGTGAAGCTCAACAAGAAGATCTCGCCCGAGATCGTCGCGGCGGTCTCCCAGATCGACGAGCCGGCCAAGCTCGCCGATACGGTCGCCTCGCATCTCGCGGTCAAGATCGCCGACCGCCAGACCGTGCTGGAGGTGATGAACGTCGCCCACCGGCTCGAGAAGGTGCTCTCCCTGATGGAGAGCGAGATGTCGGTGCTGCAGGTCGAGAAGCGCATCCGCTCGCGCGTCAAGCGCCAGATGGAGAAGACCCAGCGCGAGTACTATCTCAACGAGCAGATGAAGGCGATCCAGAAGGAGCTCGGCGACGGCGAGGAAGGCCGCGACGAGCTGGCTGAGCTGGAAGAGCGCATCGCCAAGACCAAGCTGACCAAGGAAGCGCGCGACAAGGCGATCGCCGAGGTCAAGAAGCTGCGCCAGATGTCGCCGATGTCGGCGGAAGCTACCGTCGTGCGCAACTATCTCGACTGGCTGCTCGGCATCCCGTGGCAGAAGCGCTCGAAGATCAAGAAGGACCTCGCTGCCGCCCAGCAGGTGCTCGACGACGATCATTTCGGCCTCGACAAGGTCAAGGACCGCATCGTCGAATATCTCGCCGTGCAGCAGCGTGCCAACCGGCTCGCTGGCCCGATCCTGTGCCTCGTCGGCCCTCCGGGCGTCGGCAAGACCTCGCTCGGCAAGTCGATCGCCAAGGCGACCGGCCGCGAATTCGTGCGCATGTCGCTCGGCGGCGTGCGTGACGAGGCTGAGATCCGCGGTCACCGCCGCACCTATATCGGCTCGATGCCCGGCAAGATCATCCAGTCGATGAAGAAGGCCAAGACCTCGAACCCGCTCATCCTGCTCGACGAGATCGACAAGATGGGCCAGGACTTCCGCGGCGACCCGTCGGCGGCCCTGCTCGAGGTGCTCGATCCCGAACAGAACTCGACCTTCAACGACCATTACCTCGAGGTCGACTACGACCTGTCGAACGTGATGTTCGTGACCACGGCGAACACGCTGAACATCCCGCCGGCCCTTCTGGACCGCATGGAGGTGATCCGTATCGCCGGCTACACCGAGGACGAGAAGGCCGAGATCGCGCGCCGCCACCTGATCCCGGGGACGATCAAGAAGCATGGCCTCGAATCCAAGGAATGGTCGATCGACGACGAGGCCCTGACGACGCTGGTCCGCCGCTACACTCGCGAGGCCGGCGTGCGCAACCTCGAGCGTGAGCTCGCCAACACCGTCCGCAAGGCGGTGAAGGAGATCGTGCTGACCAAGAAGAAGAAGGTCGCGGTCACACCGGCGGTGCTGGAAGAGTATCTCGGCCCGCCGCGCTATCGCTATGGCATGGCGGAGACCGAGGATCAGGTCGGCGTCGTCACTGGCCTGGCCTGGACCGAGGTCGGCGGCGAGATGTTGACGATCGAAGGCGTGATGATGCCCGGCAAGGGCAAGATGACCGTCACCGGCAATCTGCGCGACGTGATGAAGGAATCGATCTCGGCAGCGGCATCCTATGTCCGCTCCCGCGCCATCGATTTCGGCATCGAGCCGCCGCTCTTCGACCGGCGCGACATCCACGTTCACCTTCCCGAGGGGGCGACTCCGAAGGACGGTCCATCGGCGGGCATCGGCATGGCAACGGCCATCGTCTCGGTCATGACCGGCATCCCGGTTCGCCGCGATGTCGCCATGACCGGCGAGGTGACGCTGCGGGGCAGGGCGCTGCCGATCGGCGGCCTCAAGGAGAAGCTCCTGGCCGCCCTGCGCGGCGGTATCAAGAAGGTGCTGATCCCCGAGGAAAACGCCAAGGACCTGGTCGATCTGCCGAAGTCCGTGAAGAACGGGCTCGAGATCGTGCCGGTCTCGCGGATGGATCAGGTGCTCCAGCATGCGCTGGTGCGCCAGCCCGTCCCGATCGTTTGGGAGGAGGACCTGAAGGCGGCAACGCCCAAGGCCACCGAGGACGACGCGGCTACGGGGCTCGTCGCCCACTGAGCCCATTGTTCGTGAATAGGAAGGCCGCCGGTTCTGCCGGCGGCCTTTTTTGTTGGCTGGCCACTTGAGCCGCACCCTGCGTCATAGCTTAGCGCTGATTCAGGAGGTGCCGATGAGCACGCAGAACAAGGCTGAGACCTGGCTAGAGGCCAATGAGTGCGCCGCCCGGATCGGGTTGTCGAAACGGGCGCTGCGGCTCTACGAGGAGCGTGGCCTGCTTCGCCCGCGACGGACGGAGAAGGGCTGGCGTCTCTATGGCGCCGACGAGATCGCCCGGCTGCACGAGATCCTGGCGCTGAAGCGACTGGGGCTCAGCCTGCAGCGGATCACCGCGCTCCTGCACGGCAAGGCGCTCGATCTCGCAGGTGTCCTCGGCATCCAGCACGACCTGCTTAGCGAACAGCGCGAGCGGGCCGAGCAGGGACTGCCCTGGTCCGCGCCGCGCAAGCCAAGCTCGCAACCGGCACCTCCCTCACCGCCGACGAACTGATCAAGCTCGCGAAGGAGGCCAACATGACGCAGACCAACACCGATTCCGTTGCCTGGCGGCGCTACGAGCAGGCGCGGCCGCGCACCGAGGTCAAGATCGACCTAGGTCGTTTCGCACGCTGCACCGGCTTCTACCGGCATCCCGCCGGGCTGATCATGACCGTTACTCTGGAGGGCGATCGCTTCTTCCTGCAACTCACCGGTCAGCCCAAGTTCGAGCTTTTCGCCGAGAGCGAGAGCAATTTCTTCCTGAAGGTCGTACCTGCGCAGATCACCTTCGCGCCGGCTGATAACGATCGTGCCGAAGCACTGACCCTGCATCAGGGCGGATACGAGGCGGTCGCCACGCGTATCGATGAAGTGGAGGCGAAGCGCCAGAGTGAGGAGCTCGGCGAGCGGGTGCGCAATCGGATCCCGCATCCGCAAAGCGAGTCGACGCTGCGCGAGTTCCTCGAACAGCAACGGCGTGACGGCGACATGCCTTTCGAGCTCTTGAGCGCGGAGCTGGCGGAGATCGTGCGCGAGCAGCAGCCGATCGTCAGCGCAGAGCTCGAATCAAAAGGGGACTTGCGCAGCTTGGGCTTTCGCCGCGTCGCCGAGGACGGTGTCGACATCTACGAAGTCGAGTTCGTCCAGGGCACCCTGCAATGCGGCATAGGCTTTGGCCAGGACGGCCGCGTGCATACGCTCTGGATGCTGCCGGCCTGAGCAAAGGCTCCGCAAGCTGTAGCCTGCGGCTTGCGGAGCTGCCCCTATGGCCTTAAACGGCGAGCAGGGGGCGGTTAGCTCAGTCGGTAGAGCGCTTCGTTTACACCGAAGATGTCGGCGGTTCGAGCCCGTCACCGCCCACCAGCCATCGCATTGCACCTGTCGGACCCGGGCGCTCGTCCAATTGGTTCAGCGACTACGGGTGTAGATCATCGCGTAGCGATCGGAATAAGCGCGCGTCCAGCCGGGCAATTCGTCAAAGAACGGAATGCGGCCGTCCCCGGCCGACAGCAGCGCCCAGTCGATGCCATATTTGCGCAACTGCGTTTCCAGCAGTGGCTTGCCCGTGCTGCGTCCCATTGCGTCGTCCGCTTGCGTGAAGCCGTTCAGGAAGAGCTGGTCGGTGCGGCCATCGATAAACGTCTTCACGCCGTGGAAGATGAGGGTTCCGCCGAAGTCGTAGGAGTTGAGGACAGGGCCTGACAGGCCGTGCTGCGTAGCGAAGGCGAGCGCGTCTTTCGCCGATGTTTTCTGGCTAGGCTCGATCACCGGGCCTCCGGCTAGGATGCCCGCTGCGACAATAAAAGGAGCAGCGATCACGCCGAGTCCCACTTGGTAGCGCCCAAGCAGCAAACGCTCCAGCCCGTCGCGTTGCTCCATCATCCATGTCCGGACCGAAACTGCGGGAAACTGTTCCGCGACCTGCACAGCCAGCACCAAGGGAACCAGCAGGAAGAACACGTAAACGAAGCGCTCGTGCGCGAGATAGAGATGTAGCGCGAACAGGACGAAGAGTGCCTTCGCCAGCCCGATGCGGAGACCCGAGGTGAGCAGCCCCAGCACCATCAGCAGCAAGGCCACTTCGTTCAGGGGGGTGGCGGAGGCGTTGAACGGCCGCCACTCCGTTATCAGCGGCACTGCCTCGTTGGCACCGACAACCGAGAAGGTCGCCAGGATGGCTTTGAGGCCATAGGGGTTGATCAGGCTCACC
This sequence comes from Bosea sp. Tri-49, assembly GCF_003952665.1. Lineage (NCBI taxonomy): Bacteria > Pseudomonadati > Pseudomonadota > Alphaproteobacteria > Hyphomicrobiales > Alloboseaceae > Allobosea > Allobosea sp. Tri-49. The sequence goes on along the minus strand of NZ_CP017946.1, from coordinate 1,595,611 downwards.
AGCGGGCAGAGCGCGCCGAAGATGCACCACTGAATCAGGAGCTGCGGCCGCGTCAGCCGATAGCGGATGAGGACGTCCAGCCCGGCGAAGGCAGCGATGACGAAGCCGAGCGTGAACGACGCGTGGAGATTGGTCCACAGCCAGATTAGCCCAAGCAGTGCGAAGTTGGGTGACCGTCCGGCGCCAGCGGCCCGGAACAGGCAGGCTGTCCAGATCACGATGATGGGCAGTGTGAAGACATGCGGCCGGGCGGTGAAGACGAAGGCGGACAAAAGGGCCAGGCACAAAGCCAGCGCCATCGCGAGGCTCGGCTTCAACGTCTCGCCGAGCTGCCAGGCTAGCAGGAAGACCGTCAATGAGATCGCTGTGGCTGTGACGAGTGCGACACCGTTCCAGCCGGCGCCCTGATAGGCCAGCGCCAGGAGCACTTGGCTCAGCCATTCCTTCGCGATCCAGGGGTGGCCGGCGAAGCTGTGCGAGTAGCTGTCGATGGTTGGGAATGTGCGGGTGGCAAGCATGTCGAGCCCGACGCGAATGTGCCACCAGCTGTCGGGGTCCTGCAGAAGGGCCGGGGTGCGGGCGAGCAGAATCGCAGCCATGATGGTGGCCGAAAGCAGGCTGACGATCAGCCTCATGCGCCAGGCTTCTCCGGTAGGCGATAGCGAGCCGGCCACGGGCTGGATGCTTTGGCTAGCACTCATGGCTTGCGAACTCTGGCGTCAGGCGGCAGCTGAGCCCGCAAACCGGGACGGGAGACGAACACATACCGGGATGAGCCGAGATAGAAGAGGATGGAATAGGTGCACAGGCCCGCAAGCTGGGCCAAGGGCGACTCGACGAAACCGAGTGATCTCGCCAGGGCCAGGACCGCGAGATTCGCGCAATAGGCAGCTAGGAAGACGAGCACATAGCGACGCCCCTCGCTCATGCTCGGACCCGCCTGGCTGCCGAAGGTCCAGCGCCGATTGAGCGTGAAGCCGGCAAGGAGACCTGCGGCATAGCCGGCCGCGTTCGAGACTATGTCGCCCCAGCCCAACGCGAGACCCGTCAGGATCACGGCATAGCCGAGCGCCGTGTTGATAAGCCCGACGACCCCAAATCGCAGCACGCGCAGCCGCTCAGGCGGCTGATTTGACCGCATGGACAAAATACTGCGCTCCGAGAGGAAAACGGGTGAGGTAGCGCTCGAGCGGTCGCAGCCGCGCCAGTGGTCGCGGAAAGAAAATTCGGTAGACGGCCCTGGCTTCCGGCAGGCCGGCCGCCGCGATTCTGGCGCGCATTTCGTTCGCTGCGATCAGAACGGCATCCTTGTCGAACGGGCAGTTCCGCACGGCATGCCTGGTTAGCGGATTGAGAGGGTTATGTTCGAACAGGAAAAGGCTGCCTCCGGGAGCGAGCACTCGCGCGATCTCGCTGAGCAATCCGGCCTGTAGCTGCTCGGGGATATGATGAAAGACACAGGCGACAAAGACGACATCGAACCGACCGTCCGGAAATGGGATCGCCTCGCCGTCGAACGGCGTGAATTGTGCCTGCCCGGGAAAGCGCTTTGCTGCCATGTCGAGCGATTGTGCCGATGGGTCCAGCAGCACGATCTCGGCATCGGGGAAGACCGCGCGCATAGGACCCAGCGAGTTGCCGATGCCGGCGCCGAAGTCGAGGATCCGGCTTGGATGGCGTCCTGCTGCCATGAGGGTGTTCGCGACATCCTCGATCTTGTACCGGGCAAAAAAATCCGGCGCCTCGCCACTCACGCGAATGCTGGCGGCGTGCTGCTGCTGATAGTCGAGAGCGAACTGGTCGAATTCCGCCTCAGGCACTGACGGCACCCTTCACACGTTCTTGCAACTCGTGCACGGGGCTGCCTTGGGTCCCGGCCGTATCGTCACAGACGATCTCAGCGACGATGTAGAGGGGACGGCGCTTCGTTTCCATGTACATGCGCCCGAGATACTCGCCGAAGATGCCGAGTACGAGCAGTTGTACGCTGCCAAGGATGAGGATGATTGCGGCAAGGCTGGTCCAGCCGGGCAGGGTGTTGCCGGCCAGCCATGACATGATGGTGTAGCCGAGGACACATAGTCCGAGCACGCCAAAGCCCATCCCCAAATGCGAGGCGAATCGCAAGGGCGCGATCGAGAAGCTCGTCATCGCATCGAAGGCCAGCAGCAGCATCTTCTTCAGCGGGTAATGTGTGGTGCCCGCGAAGCGCGCATGCCTTTCGTAGGGGAAAGCGATCTGCCGCAAGCCGATCCAGCTCACCATGCCACGGACGAAGCGATAGCGCTCCGGCATTGCGTTGAGATGGTCGAGCGCACGCCGGCTCATCAGGCGGAAATCCCCGGCATCTGCGGCGATCTCGATATCGACCATTCGCCGCAGCATCCGATAGAACAGGGCGGCGCTGGAGCGCTTGAACAGACTCTCGCCATCGCGCTTCAGGCGCTGGCCGTAAACGACGTCGAAACCTTCATCCATCTTCGCCATCATCGCGGCGAGCAGTTCCGGCGGATCCTGGAGGTCTGCGTCGAGGATCAGGCAGCGTTCGCCCCGGCAAAACTCAAGCCCCGCGGTGAGCGCGATCTGGTGGCCGTAGTTGCGGGCGAGATCCATGCCGACGACATGGCTGTCACGGCGAGCGAGATCGAGAATCGCTTCTCGGGTGCCATCGGTCGCGCCGTCGATGACGAGGACGATTTCGTAGGATGGCCCGACCGCCGCCAGGCAAGCCGCGCTCACGCGCCGGTGCAGCTCGGCGATGCCGTCCCGCTCGTTGTAGCAGGGCACCACGACCGACAGCGCTATGCTGCGTCGAAAGGCGCCGTGATGAGGGTCGGCCATGATCTGCATCCACGTTTTCGCAAGGATGGACCAGTTCGGTTGGAGAATGGTTAAATCCGGCAAGACCTGACGTGGCACCGATGATCAACATTTTGACGGCTTCGGTGCTTGACAGTCAGGGCCCGGGGCCATAATCCCAACCCCGCCGAGGACATGTTCCTCCGCCGCCCGCGCGGGCGTAGCTCAGTTGGTTAGAGTGCCGGCCTGTCACGCCGGAGGTCGCGGGTTCGAGCCCCGTCGCCCGCGCCAGTAAAATCAAGGGTTTGCATAGCAAGCTCCATAGGGCGTTACAAATTCCGGACCGGCACGGTTACACTTTTCGCCCGGCTTTGTTCTCTCTCAGCTTCGACCGACCCTCGCGACGGTTGGCATCTACTGCTCGCACCGTGACGAGGTTCACAGGGTTGTAGGTCTTCTGCAGCCTGGCTGATGCCGACAGTGTGTTTGCCATCTTCGCAGAGACGGCGTGAGCATCGGCTCCGCCGGCGGTTGCCTCTACGGTCCCGGACCTGCGCATGTCGGATAGCTTCCGGTCCTCGTCCGGGCCGAATTCGGCTTCGCGAACCGTGCGGAAATCCTCCGCGAGCTTGTTCTTGGAGTAGGGCGCCGGCGCGTGCGGGCGGCCGCCCTTCGCGGTGGTGCCTCCACCGCGCGTCCGGAAGATCGGGGCGTTCGGCATCAGATCGAACCCGAGGCTCGAGATGTACGAATCGAGCGCCCAGGTGGCGCGCTTTCCGAGCGACGCGGCTGCAGCACGTCCGGTCTTGGTGCGAGCAAGCGAGAATATCGCGCCCTGAACGTCATCCGCCCTCTGGCCGGTTGAAAGCTTTCTCAGATCGATCGGTGACAGCTGGCTGTCCCACGCGGTCGCCATGCAGGCTGCCATGCCCTTGTAGCCCATGCGCCACGCCCGTTTGCAGAGGCGTACGACCTCTCCCTCGGACCAGATGTCCTGCCGGGCGTCAGGCGCCCTGTTGGCGAAGGCGAGAGACGGGTCAGCGTCCGCGACGCACATGCCCATTGCGGCCATGCGCTTCCACAGCGCGCGCCAGACCTTGATCACCCGGTGCCGCTCCGAGATGGATATTTGCTGCTCGATCAGCGGCACAAGGCCGTTCGCCTCGCCGGTCTTGGCGTCGATCGAGAGGAACGCTTCAGGCTGGACCGTCTTCGGATCGACGTCGGACCAGAGCGGCCCGAGCCACTTCCACGCCCGCGGCCAGTCGTCCCGGCTCTCCTGATCCTTGTTCTGGTGAGTGCCATCCTTGGCCCGCTCGGCGGCGCGCATCTTCATGGCGCGCTCGTAGCCGTGCCCGACGGTTCCAGGCAGATACTTGGGCCTCGCTACGAGGCTGACGCCCGTACGGATCTGATCCCACTCAGCGTTGAGCTCGATCGCGCGCTGCTGATCCTCCGGGGACGGCACATTGCGGCCTCCGATGACTAGGCCCGCCCCAAAGGTCAGGAACTTGAAGCCGTGAGGCTTCATGAGGTCGGACGGCTTGTAGCGCCACCGGTTCCTCATGAAGATGAGGTGGCGAATGGTGTCTTTGCCCATTTCGATCCCGGCGATCATCGGCGCCCGCCTGCCAGCATGGCGAGGCGCTCGGTTGTTACGTCGCGAGCATCGCGCGGGCGATTCGATGGGGTCAAGGCAGACCGGTTGTCCATCCATTGATCCACCGCCTTGAGATCGTAGAAGCCTGTGTCCTGATCGGGGCGTGGGAAACCCCGCTGCAGCAGGCGCGGCAGTACGGCCTCGAACTCGGCGAGCGTCAGGTGCAGCCGCCTCGCGGCCTTTACCGGTGGGACGTCCCGCGGCTCGACGGGAAAGCGTACCTGTGAAGAGTGCAGAGCCGATCCCATCGTCAGCCCCCGAGGTGAGGCTGATCGCCGTGCTCGCCTTCCATGGCATCGGCGAGGGGGCGGGAGCGCGCGACCCATACGGCAGCACGGATCATCAGGCTGCCAGCGATCGTGACGATGCAGCCCAAAGCGAAGGCTTCCCAGGGGGTCATGCCATCACCTCGTAGAGGCTGGCGATGCCGACGAGCGGGATCAACAGGAAGAGGACGATCGCAGCGGCGCGCTCGCCGATCTCGTCGACAACCCACGCGACCGGAATCCGGCCGTCGTCGGTGACGCGTTCATCGACCGTGATCTCGAACACCTCGCGCTTCGTCGCGCGCAGACTGTTGAGGTGGTTGCGTATGGCCTCGGCGCCCTCGCGAGTGAGGTAGTGCTCGCGGTGGCCGAGCCGGCCGGCGTGGACCGCATAGGCGATTTCGCGAGCTTCGGTGAGGTCGAAGGCCGGGATGAAATAGGTGCTCGCGTTCACTCTTGGTTCCTCCAAGCGGCGGGCTTCTGCAGTTTTCGGGTGGCGGTGTGCTGTCGGGGATATTTCCGGAAGCCAGGGCCGCGCAGGCGCGACGGCGGGCGAATGCCCAGCTCGGCGCGCTTATTCCGCTTGGCCTTGCCGGCGGCGGCATGGTCGGCGGCGTCCTTGGCTGGCTTGCAAGCGAGATGGGATGGGCCGAGATTCTCGTCTTCATCGGCCCCGCCGAGTTCCAGGGCCCGGACGTGCTCGACGAACCAGTCATCCTTCGTGCCGTCGATCGGCAGCTCACAGTTGACGCAGACGCCCTTCGTCCGCTCCCAGGCGCGCAATGCGCGAGTGCCGGTCATCCTCAGGCGTGTCGTGGTGCCGACGTCGTCACGAACGAAGGGCATTAGGCCGCCCTCCCGAGCTCGGTCACCTCGCATTCGAGGATGACAGACAGCAGCTCGAGCACGGCCGTCTTGCTATCCTGGAAGCGCTGCTTGCCCATCGCCTTGAGGGACTGGCTCTCAGCCGTCCAAACGATGACGACGCACTCTCGAACGCTGACAACGGCATAGCCGTCCATCGGCTTGATGAAGGCGGCAAGCCGCAGCGCCTCGGCCTTGCTCGACACCACGATCTGGCGTTGCTCGGCATAGCCGGCGCGGATTAGGCACCATTTGCGCAGGTGCTCGCTGGTTGGGAATTGCTCGGCCAGGTTCTCCGGCAGCGTCTGCCAAGCTGCGTTGACCGAGGCAAAGTAATGGGCGTGCGATTTCGCCGAGCGCTGCTCGATGGCTTCGAGGTTGTAGACCTCGCCTATGACGAAGGCCGCGTCGCAGCGCTTCGCGAAGCCGGGCAGCGGGTGCATCGCCTCGCCATTCCATTTGAAGGGTAGGGCGGCGTTCATGCGGCACCGGCCGGCGCCATCGCGCCTTCGAGCATGCGCTTGACGTCCAGCGCGTCGCCCGGCTGCCGAGCCCAGAAGTCTCGCAGAGCATGCCGGTTGCGGCTTTCGAATAGGCCGATCGCCGACACCTCGTCCCGGTTGTTCTGGACGAACTCGGCCACCCGATCCGCGATCTTGCCGAGCGGAACCGGCTCCAGCGGCCCGGTCGGGTCGAACTGGAACAGGATGGTCTGGCCCTGGCCAATCTGCGCGAGCCGCTTCTCGGTCGCGCCGGCATCGGCCGCTTCCCATGCGGTCATGTCCTGCGCGCGGCTGCGATCGACCTCCTCGGCCGCATAAACGTTGCTGAAATCGTCCGGCCACGCCTTGCGGAGGGCCAATGCCTCGGCGACCTTCGCCAGCATCAGGCGGGGCATCTTCGGCCAGTTTCCGGTTTGGTCGAGCGCCTGCTTGCCAGTCTTCCGGCGACGCCCGTCTTCGCCTTCGCCCCACTCGTCCTTGATCGGGGCGTACTCGTCCCAATAGGCCGAGGCCGTAACCTTGTGCCAATCACCGTGCGAATGCTTCCAGACCCGCACCGTCGCCTTCACGAGGCCGATCAGGTTCGTTGCCGACTTGAGGGCCGGGTCGATCTCGAAAGTCGGCTCGTCTTCATCCGGTCGGTAGCAGCCGGTGCGATCGGCGATGGCGCGGAACCCGTCGATCGCGACGATGATCGACATGCGCCGCTTGTCCGGCTTGTCCTTCGAGAACACGAAGGCGTAGATCTGCCGGCGCAGCGGATCGAGCCGCAGATGCTTGGCCGTGTGGACGAAGAGCTCGAACTCGTCCTGGTTCGTGTCAGCCGCGACCGTCTTGCGGATAAGCGCGAGCTGGTTGTTACTGAAGTCGAGCGAGCGCATGGGAACGACAGCGTTCATCGGTCACTTCCTCAGGATGCGGATGGTGTTGCCGCCATTGGAGAGGACGGCGCCGGGGATCTGGCGGCCCTCGCGGAGGGCGGCGGAGAGCGCGGTCTGATCCAGCTTCGGCGGCTGCGGCTTGAAGAACTCGGCCGGGATGTCGGCCTCTTCGTTGACGATCGCCTTCGGCTTCACGGCCGACAACGTGACGGTGCCTACGTCGGTCTCGACCGTCTTGCGGCCCGCGATCTCCAGCGCAGTGCAGATCAGCGTGCGCTTGAGCTTGGCGCGGTTGGTGAGCCGCTCCTTGCGTGAGGTGAGTTCCTTGGCGAAGGCGTCGATGCCGTCCGCCATCGCCTCGTCCAGGCCGATGCCGGCGAGCAGCGAGCGGATGATGCCTTCGAGGTCCGTTTCGCCTTCCAGCGTGTCGCGGACGAAATCCTCGTCGCCGTCGGCAAGCTGGGCGATCTGGTCGCGCAGCACCTTGGCGGCTTCGAGGTCGCGCTGGACCTTGGCGATGTCAGGCTGTGCGTTCATGAGAAGCGGCGCTCCTGAATGGTGCGGCCCTGCTCGCGGGCCAATTCGGCGATGACGCGGGCACGAAGCTCGCGGCGGAGGGGTTCGGCGTTCCGATATCGGCGGCAGCGGTCAGCGACCTGCTGACGAAGGGCTTCGATCTCGGGATGGGCGCGAGCAACGCGACGGGCGTGGCGCCATGCGGTGAAGGAAGCGATGGCCTGACGGGCGAGACGCCTGATCATGCTGCCCTCCGCATGTCGGCGCGGAGCCAGTTCAGGACGCGCATGCACAAGGCTTTCCGAGCCGGGCAGCCCATCTCGTTGGCGCGCTTCAGAGCGCTGCGGAGAGACGTCATCGCCATCTCGACGCGGTGGCGGCGCGACCAGGGATAGACAGCCGCTGGCAGATCGGGAAGGGCGGCGAGATCGCCAAGGGCCCAGCCGATCCAAGCGTTGAAACTGTCGAGGGAGTGGTTGCTCATCGCCGCTCACTCCGCCGCGATCGAGTAGCGGGTGATGTCGTCGCTCGCCGCGATGCGGGCGAGGCTGGCATCGAGCTTGGCGAGGCAGTCATTGAAGAACGCGCGGCGCTCTTCGGTCGTCTGGCGGATGCCTTCTTCGACGCAGAACTGAGCCGCGTCATCAGCCTTCATGCCGCGAGGGATCGGCGCCGGCTCGCAAGCACGGCGGGCGGTCATCAGCGCCTTGAACAGGCCGTCAGCAAACGCCGCAGCAGCGCAGAAGCGATCGAGGTCAGTGAGGGGCTGGGCAGACATCGCGTCTCTCCGTTCGTTGGAGAGACTATGAAGCGGTAAAATTACCGCGTCAAGTACGAGCGGTAAAAATACCGAAATACGTTGCCGCGCGACCCGGCCTGCTGACACCGTGCGTCAGGGATACCGACTCGACTCGCAAACGGCTTTCTGACTTCATGGTGAACGAAACAAGAACGAGCGGAGTGGCGTTGGATGAGCTTGGCTTGGAGCGAACGGGCAGGGCGGTCGGAGCTGGCCTCGGTTTGGGCGATCGACATCCGCTGCGATGACTGCGGACGAACCAAGCGCATGCAGGCGCCAGAGATCGCCGGTGTGGTGCGCCAGGGCACGCGTAGCCTGATCGGCCTGCACAACCGTCTGCATTGCGCGCTTTGCCGAGAGCGCGGCGGCCTCGGCAGGAACATCAGCATCACACCTGTTTCTCGAACTGGCGGATCAGGTCAATTGGCATGAACGCGAGTCGCGAATGAGCAGCGGTACCCAGTTTAGTCCGCGGCTGGTTCTGCCGCTATAAAGAAACGAAGGTCACATAATAGAGTGAGTCGTAAATCGCGTGATCATATCAGTTAAGCCATTTCGGCAGGTTTCTTGAGCACGAAAAAGGCCGGTAAAAATTGGGTCAATCGTCACGCGACCATTAGCATTCAGCTTGTCCGTATGCTGATGGAGGTAGTCGACGTCTCTAGAAATAACGGTAAGCGAGCTCTCCATAAAATCAAAATCGCTAACTCCGCGTTTCTTGGCGTAGGCCATCAATGCTGCGCGGTCGGCGATAACACTAGTTTCATCGAAAATGCGGTCAGGCGAAGCCAGTGTGGCGCGAAAATTATCTAGGTCTTTGATATTCATTTTAATTTCATTAGGCGGGCTATTGACCCGATAAAAATCGACCTGAGCGCGTATCGTTTTCGGTAGGATATCCTCGCAATAGCTCGCAATTCTGACTGAGTAGCGAGCGAACGCAGCCCGTTCGTTTTCCCGGCTGGCGGCGTCCATCTTTTCCGATTTAAGAAAGTCCCGGCCTAAGGTTGTAGCAGCGAGAACCGTTCCGATAATGGTGCAGGCGACGGCGATCCCCTGATGGCGCCTCTCCATTTGAGACCAAAGTATCGCCGCTCGTTGAAACCAACCGGTCTCAGCCATCACACACTTAGCCCCATTGCCTCAGGATATGGGATGACGCGCAGAATCTGCTTCACGCGCGGCGCTTCGAACTGCAGGGTCTCAGGTGGGGGATTATATTGCGAAAGCAGTACATGGCCGCTGCGGCGCCCAACCAACGTCTTGATGAAAGCCGGGCCCGGCTCGTGCTCACTCTCGCCGTGCAGTTCGATAAGCACGTCTTCGCCATCGACGGGCTTTCGCCCATCCGGATCCACGAAGATCGGCCAGCCATGCTTGTAGACCGGCTCCATGCTGGTGTTCTTGAGGATCACCGCGAAAGCCTTTGGTCGGTTGAGTAGGCCGGCGGGGCGTTCGAGATACTGCAGGGCATCGCCGTTGAGTTGGAAGTCGCCGTCGCCTTCCTTGCCGCCAAGGGCGATGCCGCGCACGGCGAGATCCGGGCGGCCGCCCTTCTGCGGGTGCGGGGTTAGCGGGATACGCGGGCCTGCGTCTGCCGCCGGTGAGGGCGCCTCCTGGCCGGTGCCATCGACAAGCCAGGCCAGAGTCGTGTCCAGGGCTCCAGCAAGCGCCTCGAGTGTGGCCATCGCTATGCCTTGCCGGTTTGGCGCGCTCAGCGCCCGGCGCGCATTCCTGATCGCATCGGGCTTGCCCGCCTTCTTCGACGCAGCGTTGTCCGTCAAGCCGAGGGCGGCCAGCCGTTGATCGATGCGCGAGAGGATCTCAGCCAAATTCTGCATGCCGGTAATTTGACCGGAACGCTCGCAAACGGCATCCGGTAATTTGACCGTTGACAATGCGGTAAAAATACCGATCATGGTTCCTCATGATGGGAACTGCTGAACTTCTCTTGCTCGCCCAAACCTACGCCGACGCGGAGGGGGTCAGCTTCACCACGATCAGCTCGCGCGTCTTCAATGACGGCAAGAAGCTCGATGCGATCGTGGCGGGAAGCGACCTGTACACGTCGCGGCTGAATCGCGCGGTCATCTGGTTCTCGACCAACTGGCCAGAGAGCGCCGTCTGGCCGCCAAGCATCCCAAGACCCGCCCAAACTGAGGGGAGGGCCGCCTGATGTCCGACCTCCAGCTTAAGTCCATCATCGAGCGCATCCTCCGGCTCCACGCCGAGGAAGACGAGATCAAGGCTGCGATCACCAGCAGCGACGATCGCCACCGTTACGTGCTCGGACCTCTCTTCCCGCTGCTTGGGATGATGACCCCGCCCGCTACCCGCGCCTTCACGGCGGCCGGCCGCATGCTGGGCTGCTCGACTGACGGTGCTCGCCATCGGGCCGCGATCTGGCGTCGACGCGGTTCGTTCGACGCTGCGTGGGCTTGGCGCATTGATTTGTGCGGCGAGCCTTGGCCGGTCTGCGAGTTGCCCGACGGCTGCGTGGGCTTCGTCTACCTGCTGGAGGTGGAGTGCTACCCGGGCCTGTTCAAGGTCGGGTTCTCCCGCAGCCCCGAGGATCGGGCTGATCGGCTCTCCCGCGACTTTGCCTCTCCCTTGCGACTGCGCGCCCAATGGCCCGCGACCTGGGTCGACGAGCATCTTGCTCACGTCGCGCTCCATCGCTTTGCCATGGCCAACGAGTGGTTCGACGCCAGTGGCGCCTATGCCGGCCAACTTCCGGTGGCTCGCTTCTACACGCCCGCTCGGATGTGGAGCGAACTGAAAAGCAAAGAGGCGGCGTGATGTCACGGCCTCACACGATACGGGCGGCGGTTCTTTCGGGCAGGCCTGTCGTCTCGAAGGTCGAGCGGCAACTGCTCGCTGATCGGCCCGCGCTGATCCGCCTCCGGCGAATTGTCGTTCGCCGCCAGTCTATCGCTCCTGCGGACCGCCAGCCGTTCCATCAACCGGCGGCCCGCAAACCCAGTCAGATCCCACTCCACGCAAAGCAACTCCCGCAACTCGACTGCCTCTGAGCAGTCGCTGAAGCGCGCCGTTCCCGCGACGGGACAGTTCCAGGGCCCATCCCAACCACACCGAGGCTCAGATGATGCAGCGAGACGAATGGTTCTTCCGCTTCAAGACAGCGACCCGCGCGCTGATCAAGATGATCGGCACGATCGAGGATGCGGCGGTGATCGCCGGCGTCTCCAAGTCGGTGATGCACCGCTGGTCCTCGGCCACCGACGCTGACATGATCACAATCGCCGCCGCGCTGAAGCTCGAGGCCGAATGCGGCGTGCCCTGCGTGACCGAGGCGATGGCTGCCCATGGCGGTATGTCGCTGATCAAGGCGGACGGCTCGGCCGCCCCGCCTTGCATGATGACCGCTTTTGGCGGCGTAGCCGATGAATTCGGGGATCTCGCCATCCGCGTCGCCGAAGCTCTCCGAGACGGCAATCTGTCGGCGAATGATCACACTGCCATCAACGACGCCCTGGCGAGCCTGATCGAGGCCGCCAACCGCGCCAAGGGCACCAGTGCTCGCCTCCGTGCTGTCGGAGAGCAGTCATGAGCGCGGCATGGCACGATGAAGCCCGCGTCATGCTCGAAAGCGGCGTGAAGGTCCCGGCAATCGCCGCTGCGCTTGGACGGGGGCAGCAGTCTGTTCGATGGGCGCTCGACATCAACGGCGAGCGTGAAAAGCACCGGCAGCGCGTTGAGACTGGGCGAAAGCGCGACCGGACACAGCGCCGATCGTCCGGCCGCGGCTGCGGTACGCCACATGCCCACCCCGGCATTGAAGCCTCTCGCAATCCCTTGGCTGTGGCGGACGACCACGCGGCGGCCAGGGCCTACACAAAGCCCGATCGTGCACGGCCAAAGCCGTCGCTGCCGAGTTTCAGTATGCCGCCTGCGATTGAGGACGAGCGGCCGGCCTTCAAGCTTGCGCCCAAGGTGCGGATGACCGGCAGCCCCGGCGCCGAGCGCTGGCGCCAGATCCACCTCGCAATGATCCGAGCGGGCAAGATCGCCCAGCGCGGTGACCTCGTTTCGGAGATCGCCCGATGACAGTCGTGATCCGCGAGACATCGACCAATCACAGCCTGCGCCCGCTTCGCGTCGAGACGCAGGGCAGGCCAGTCATCTTCCTCGGCATGGGCATGCCGCTGCCCGCGGACCATCTCGATGCCGTGGGCGCCGCCGAAGCCCTGCGGCTCTTCCGCAAGGAACGCCTCGACACCACGGACATCGCGTTCCGGCTGGAGTGCACGCCTGCGGCTGCGGCCGAAGGGCTCTCTTCGGCCCGCGAGCAAGAGCGGAAGAGGGCGGCGTGAGCCTCGCGAGCTACCACGGTATTGTCGCGGCATCGCGCGGCGCCTTCATCCCCACCGGGTTTGATGGCGACTTCGATCTGCCTGCGTCGCTATTTCCTCATCAGCGCGAAGCGGTTGAATTCTCGCTGCGCGCCGGCGCGTCGGCGAACTTCCTGGACACCGGGCTAGGCAAGACCCGCGCTGCATTGTCTTGGGGAAGTCGTCGCCCGCACCAACCGTCCGGTGCTCATGCTCGCACCGCTCGGCGTCACGCGGCAGCACAAGGCCGAGGCCGACGAAATCGGCATCGACGCTGTCGTCTCTCGCGATGGTGGTCCGCAGGAAGCCCAGATTGTCATCGCCAATTACGAGCGGCTTCATCTGTTCGATGCCTCCGAGTTCGCAGGCATCATTCTCGACGAGAGCTCTATCCTCAAGAGCTTTTCAGGCCAGACGACCAAGCGCCTCATCGAGACGTTCAAGCGCACCCCTTACCGTCTCGCCTGCACCGCAACGCCGGCGCCGAACGATCATGCCGAGCTCGGCACCCATGCCGACTTCCTCGGGGTCATGACGCGCGATCAGATGCTGATGCGGTGGTTCATCCACGACAGCATGGACACAGGCACGTGGCGGCTGAAAGGCCATGCTGTTCGGCCCTTCTGGGACTGGGTTGCTTCGTGGTCGCGCTGCGTCTCGCGCCCCTCGGATCTCGGCTTCTCCGACGACGGGTTCGAGATGCCGGATCTACGCATGCACCGCCATTTGGTGGCCGCCGATCGGCTCACCGGCCGGGGCGAGGAAAAGGACGGGCAAGCGCATCTCTTCCGCATGCCCGACATGTCCGCGACCTCCGTCCACACGGAAAAGCGCCTGACCTGCCAGGCTCGCGCCGAAACAGTCGCGGCCATCGTTGCAGCCGAGCCGAACGAGCCTTGGACGGTATGGGTTGAGACTGACTATGACGCCGACGCGATCATGGCTGCCGTCCCGAATGCGGTTGAGGTTCGCGGGTCGATGACGCCGGAGCAGAAGGAAGAGCGCCTCACGGCGTTCTCCACCGGCAACATTCGCGTCCTCGTCACGAAGGCCAGTATCGCTGGCTTCGGTCTCAACTGGCAGCACTGCGCGCGAACTGTCTTCGCTGGAATGAGCTTCTCATACGAGGCTTTCTATCAGGCGGTCCGGCGCCATTGGCGCTTTCGCCAGACGCGGCCCGTCGATTGCCATGTCGTGTTCGCTGATACCGAGGCGGCAATATGGGACGTCGTCACGCGCAAGGCCGGTGATCACGAAGCCATGAAGCGCGAGATGACGTTGGCGATGGCCCGCGCGCATCGCGCTGAGACGCGGCTCCATTCCTATCAGCCACAGAAGCTGGCTTCGCTGCCGGCATGGGTGAGCGCATGACCGACGTTCTCGACCAGAAGATTGGCGACCGCTTCGCGGCCTATCATGCCGACACTGTAGAATTCACCGCGACCATGCCGGCCGGCAGCATCGGCCTGTCCGTTTACTCGCCGCCGTTCTCGCAGCTCTACGTCTATTCGGAGAGCGAGCGCGACATGGGAAATGTCGCCGACCATGCTGAATTTGCGGAGCGATATCGCTTCCTCGTTCGAGATCTCCTGCGGGCGACCAAGCCGGGGCGCATAAGCGCTGTCCATTGTTCGGACCTGCCGCTCAGCAAGTCTCGCGACGGTGTCATTGGCCTGTTCGACCTGCCTGCGCTGATCCGGCAGGTTCATGAGGACGAGGGCTGGATTTACCATTCCCGCGTGACGATCTGGAAATGCCCGGTCGTCGAGATGACGCGCACCAAGGCGCACGGACTGCTCTACAAGACGCTACGCACGGATGGCAGCCGAGTTCGCGTCGGTATGCCCGACTATCTCCTGATCTTCAGGAAGGAGAGCGACGGCAAGACACCCGAGCCCGTCCGGCACGATCCCGGCGTCTATCCCGTCTCATGGTGGCAGGAGGCTGCTTCACCGGTCTGGATGACCGTCGACCAGACCAACGTCCTAAACGTTGCTGTCGCGCGCGACGACAAGGACGAGCGGCACCTTTGCCCGCTGCAGCTAGACGTGATCGAGCGGGCCGTCCACCTGTGGAGCAACCCCGACGAACTGGTCTATTCGCCGTTCATGGGGATCGGCAGCGAAGGCTATATCGCCGTCAAACACGGACGCCGCTTCATCGGGACGGAGCTCAAGGAAGCTTATTTCAAGCAAGCCGTTCGCAACCTGACTATGGCCGAAGACACCGGCACGTCCGGCGATCTCGTATCGATGATGGTGGCCTGACAGATGGCCGCGGCCGCACCCATCCGTGACCCGCTCGCTCAAGGCGCACGCGTCCGCGTCGTCGCGGGCGAGCACACCGGCAAGCTTGGCACTATCCAGCGCGCCTATCGTGGCCGCCCCTGCGGCCTGGACCGCATCTACGTCGATCTCGACGGAGGTCCTATCGGCTGGTCTGTCTCGCTCAAGGTCGAAGAGCTGGAGCCGTTGCGGGTGAGCGGGCTGGCCGGAACTCGCGCTGTCCCAGGAGTAGGATGATGGCTTTATCCTGCTTTGCCACCTCCAACTGCCTTTTGTACGACCTCGACAATCGTCGGCACGTTAATGTCATCCGTAGATTGCCCTGGCAGCGGGCGGAAAGCCGCAGCGAGCATCATCGAGCGATCGCTGGGCTCAACCTTGATGTCCTTGTCCGCCGCCAAGGCAAGGTAAGTGTGCACCATTGTGCGACGCTGCGCAGCGTCAGCGCCGAGCGCCAAATTGTCAGACGCATAGCGCGCGAAAAACCGCAAGACCCAACCATATCCGCCAGCGCAGATAACCACGATCAGGATAGCCAAATAGGTCGGCTCTTCATTCTTCATCGGCAGGATGGCCAAGAATTCCTTGCCATAGCGGACGATACTGGAGATCGCAGCGATTACGCCCCCGACGAAGAGCGTCAACCCGATCCAAAAGCGCACGCCATGCCACATCGCCTTGCTTCGCCAAAGATCGAAGGCTGCGCGGAGTCGGAGCCCTTCCTCAAAGGCTTCTCGAGCAGCATTGATCTCTTCAGTCTTGTCGACTTTAAAGGCGGTGAAGTCGGACGCCAACTGCTCTGCGTCCGATGCTTGCGCTTCCTTAAGATCGATCATTCGACTTTCGACCAGCCGTTGGGCGGTATCTGTGTCGCTACGGAGCCGTATCAGCTCTTCGTTGATCCTCTGAAGCTCTTGGTCGGTGCCTGTTCTGAATACTACGAATGCATTGTCCAGTGCGGACAACAGCTGAGATCCGTTATTGGCATCCGAACGCGCATTAAGGTACCGCGGGTCGTTGAACAGATTAAGAACGGAATTATCTGTCAAAAGCGGCCTTATTTGGCCATTTCCCCAAAGTTGTGGCGCTATCGCGTCAAGGGTGGCTGCAACTGCACCAAAGTAATTGTTTTCTACGATATCTATCAGAAAGCCATTGTTCTCGTCGATGAGAGGCAAATTGCTTGTAATTGTAAATTTTCCGTCGATTTCAAAAACATTCAGTTTGGAATCTTCGGATGTCTTAATGATTGCTGCTCGCAATTTTCCAGTTGCTTCTTGGTGTTCGACATATCGATGTTGATTTCCAAGTACATCGGCGACGAAGGTCCAATAGGATCTCTGATCCCGCATAAGTTCTCGCGCTTTGGCTTCATTGTCCAAAGTGACATTCCGCGTACTAAAATATTGCTCAATTTTGCTCAGTCGAATTTGGTCGGACGTGGTCATTCGCTGGTCCCCAGAAGAAGCGCCATTCGAGGCAGGCGCTCCACCAAACTAAAAAATACCCAGGCGACCGTGGCGCTGCGACATTGCTCAAGCAAGCTGCGCGCTAGGCGTGTCCACAACCTCCCGAGGGCAGCATGAGCCGCGATCCCTACGACATTCTCGCGTCGCGAGCTGCGGAAAGCGCCGCCAGCCACGTGGAATACATGCGTTCCACCACAAAGGGCGACACGCCGATCGAGCAACTGTTGTTCACCGCTTTGCGAGCCGTGATCGCCTATGGCGGCGTGACGGTCAAAGACATCTATTTCGCGCATGACGAAGGCCACCTTGGTCGCCTCAAGGCTGACGCGGACTATAAGGAAGACTCGATCTTCATCCGCACTCAGGTGCAGGTCGGCAATTGGCGCGTGGATTTTCTCCTCGATGCGCCTGTCCTCAACGACGCAGGCGTCATCGATCACTGGCGGCAGCTCGTCATCGAGTGCGATGGGCACGATTTCCACGAGCGGACGAAAGAACAGGCTGCGAAGGACCGTTCCCGCGACAGGGCGGCGCACCTCGGCAAGATGACGGTATTCCGGTTCACCGGCGCCGAGCTCTGGCGTGATCCTTGGGCGTGCGCAAAGCAGGTCTGCGACTGGGCATTCGCAGTGCGCTGGAGGCAGATCTGATGCCCCGGATTCGATCAATTCACCCCGGCATCTTCACCGACGAGGCGTTCATGTCGGCGTCGGCGCACGCTCGGCTTCTGATAATGGGCATCTGGACCGAGGCCTGGGATGATGGCGTCTTCGAATGGAAGCCCCTTACCCTCAAGGCTAAGATATTCCCCGTCGACAATGTCGACGTAGCCGGGCTGCTGGCCGAACTCGTCGTGCTCAACTTCATTCGCCAGTTCGAAGCAGGCGGCAAAAACTACGGCGTAGTTCGGAACTTCCGCCTCTATCAGCGGCCGAAAAAGCCCAATAGTTCCGGCAAGCTACCGAACTGTTTGGATGAATATGCCGGTCCAGCACCCACCAGTTCGGAACCGGTTCCGAACCACTTACCCACCAGTGGGGAAAACTCTCCGCAGATGGAGGATGGAGGAGGAAAGGGAAAGAAAGAACCCAATCCTGAATCCAAGAGCTCTACGACCAACGTTCGGTCGGTCGACAAGCCGACACGACAACCGGTGGACAGCCATTTCGAGGAATTCTGGAAGGCCTATCCCCATCGCGGCGAGGCCGCCGACCCGAAGAAGCCGGCCAAGGAGAAGTTCGACCGGGCGGTGAAGCGCGGTGCCGATCCGGCAGCGATCATCGCCGGCGCCAAGCGCTTCGCCGAAATCGAGCACAGGGCAGGGCGCGCCGGCACTGAGAAGGTCGCTCAGGCTGCCACCTGGCTCAACCAGGAGCGCTGGAACGATTATCCGGCACTTCCGGCCGCCGGCACCGGCCCCCCATCGTCACAGGTCTTCGTCGCCATCCATTCCGAGGAATGGGAGGCCTGGCAGGCGGCTTCGTCCGAGAAGCTCAAGCCGATCGATACACGCCACCACGGTCTTGGCCGCTACTTCCCCGCTCGCTGGCCGACCGAAACTGAGAGAGCCGCCTGATGGCAAAAAAGAACAGCAACCGTCGGCAGGACAAGTGGAAGAAGGCTGCGCTGAAGGCTGCTGCGCAAGGCCCGGCTCCGAACCAGAAGGTGATGACCACCATCCTCAACCCGGCGCCGGATCTCGATCTCAGGCAGAAGACGAAATGGTTCTTGGTCTTCACCTCACCTCGTGCCGAAGCGCGAGCGATGGCTGGGCTCGAGGAAGCCGGCTGCTCGGTCTTCTGGCCCAGCGAGCACAAGACCGTCACGGTTGGCAAGCGCACCACCTTCGATGCTGATATCGCGACCTTCCCGCGATACCTTCGCCAGCGGTCCGCTATTGAGCCCGCTAGACGAGGACGATGCCCCGGCTGCTCGTCGACTCATCGTCAAAGGCAAGCCCATCGGCAGCGTCTTCGACATCGATGGAGTCCAGGCGATTGTCTCCGACAGCAATGGATGGGTGAGGGTGCCGAACACAGCCCTTCGTGCGATCGCCGACTATCAGAACGGGATCGAAGCGGCCAAGCCGGAGAAGCCGAAGGCGCCATTCAACCGAGGCGATGCTGCAACCATCATCGAAGGGCCGTTCATGCACTTGCAAGCGACCATAGTCGACTGTGTCGGATTGAGCGAGGCAAGGGTTCTGATTGAAGCTTTCGGTCGCTACGTATCTGTTACCCTCAGTGTGGATGGTCTGGAGGCCGCGTAGAAGCGCTCGGTGCAATCTGCTCTGGTCGCGTGTCGACTAGCGGGCGAACCACCCAAAATTTAGATTGCTTGTCGGGCATGATATTCCATTTGCTTTTGTCAAGTTTTAAGCCGATGACTCGATCGATTATCTCTTCACTACCCTCGACGTGGCGGCCAATTTTTGCTCCGTTCAGGTCAGTATCAATGAATTCAACATTTTCGAAATGAGCGCCGACGAGGTTTGCATCCGATAGGTTGCTCGCTACAACGGTTCCATTCTTGAATAACGATTTTGAAAAATTACAATGGCGTAATTTTGTTGATACAATAGTGAAACTATTAACGTGGGCATCACCGAAGTCGCAATGATCTAATGTTGATGAGTGTATACTTAGTCGTATTGCCCTAAGTTCTGTAAATATTATATCGTATCCAACAATGTTTAAAAATGAAGTTCCGACGAGGCGCGCTGAATGGAAAACGGCTGAGTTGGCCGCGTCAATTGAGTCAAAAACTACACTATCACCGTGAGTGCTGGCAAAATCTGCGTGCTGTATGCTTCCGTAGTTAAAGCGAGCCCCGTTGAGGTGGCTGTTACGGAGGTCGGCGCCTTGGAGGTTTACAGAGTTAAATCTAGATTTTCCGAGATCTGAATTTGACAATCTTATGGAGTGCATTTTGATTCCGCTGAAGGAGGCGCTCCTTAGATCGGCATAATCAAAAGGAACTTCAGCGACGTGAACGAAATCAACCTGCGCGGTTGCCAGTCCGCGAATTAATTGCGCGCGCTCTGGGCTTCTTGCCCTTTCGGATCGTTTGAGGACAACTTCCATGTTGTCATCTTTGGTCGAATTGACAGTCTCAACTGTGTAGTAAGATGTTAGTGAGTGACTGAAATTTACAAGCTGAGATATAAGTTGGTCGTCCAAAACCCGACGGGTTTCGGTGTCGTTAATGTTTGTCAATGGAGTTGAAAATATTCTCTGAGTGAGGAAATTCAATTCAGATAGTGCGCCGCTACGACGCTGCGCTTCCGATGTTATTGTTTGGAGGTCAATTTTCGAGCTTTGATCAATAATCAGTTCATTTTGCGCAGCTAGAAGTTTCGTTTGTTTTTCAAGCTTATTGTTTTGCTCTGAAAGCAGTATGATTTGACGAAACAGGAGTGCACTTCCGATTAGGCTGCCAAAGGCAATAAGGATTCCAATTGCGGTCTGCGCGATCCAGCGACGCGATGACACGGCAGCGTACCAAGCTACGCCTTCATGGGCAGCGTCCCGGGCATGGCTCACCGCCGCGCCGTGGCGTGCATCAATTACCGCGTTAGCTGCAGCTGATAAATTGCTTACGACCGCAGACAATGAGGCCGTGGTTGAATTGAGCGCGCGGGCGATAACGTACCATCCGACCGGCGCAGCTACTAAAAGTGCAAGTCCCGCGCCGGCAATCATTGCTTGGGCGGTCTGCGAGACCTGGTCTACGGTTTCAGCGGCCCTTTCGATTTTGGGCGACAGCAACACCCAGCTGACAATCGCACCGGCCGAAGCGCCAATCGCAACGCCGAGTACCAATGACAAGGCCCCTACGCTCGATGTTGAGTTGCGAGGTGTCCCCGCCGGCATGTTGCAACCCCATTCACTTAGTGCAGGAGCACTAACATTCTCATGCCGTGCTCCTTGTAAACTGGGCTCGGTCGTGCAATTGTAGATTCACGGTTTGTTCGGCGTGTGTGCTCGCCTCGGCTGATGCTCCCCGAACCCCGCGCCGCCTCACTGGCGGCCTCTTGCGAAGCTTTGCCCGGCGACTGCGGATGTACCAGCGCACAGGGTGACAGGAGCCCGGCCCTTTGAGGTCGGGCTTTCTCGTGTCAGCCGACGAGCGCGCGCACCAGTTCGGCCGCTTCCTTGCGGACGTTCGCCGGCGCGATCATCGGGTCTCCCCGCCTGTTGGCCGCGAACAGGGCAACCCTTTCGAGCGCTAGCCAGTAGACTTGGTCTACTTCAGCTTTCGCCTCCTGGGCGTTGATGGTCCGGGTAGAGACGCCGAGCAAAACGGCCAGTTCGCCCTGAGTGAGCCCGCAACGTTCGCGCAGCGCCTTGAAATTGTTGCTCGACATTGAATTCGCTCCGGTCTGGTGGCATATTCCGGGGCAGGGAACCGGGAGGTCTTTCGACCCCCCGGCCCCTTCCGGGTTAGAAGGACATGGAGATCGTCAGTCTCCATCTCCCCCATCGGAAGGCGACGGTGAGCTTGATGCTCATTTGTCGTCCTCCTAGTGGTCGGGCGACCACCGCCCGACACAGATAATATACGCAGAAACTGCGCATTGGTCAACGGACCTTGCGCAGTTTTTTCGTATTTTGCGGCGTTTCTTTAAGCCCCGCGGTTATGGCTAGCTGGTGCCATCCCTTCCGCCACGTCATCGCCGTGCCCGCATCTCACCTGTTTCCCAACGCAAGCAGGTTGACCCACGCAGAGGATCAGCCGGCCGCTATCTTGCTCGGAGCTACCGGCCTATGGTCCCGGCTCATGATAGGAGCCTGCTAATGAGCGATGATGGATACAAGGTGATTTCGGTCGAGGACGACCCGAAATTGCTGCAGGAAGCGCTGGACCGGATCAGCGAGGATGAGGGTGTTTTGGTCAACGTGCTTTGGCAGCCCTCACGGGAGGTGACGGTCGACGGCGTAACCAAGCAAGCCAGTTCCGGCTTCGTGGTCATCGCCGATTTTGGCTTGGAACAGCCCGAGCCCCACCACTAGCCGCAAAACGAGACTGACAACGCAAAGCCCGCGCGGTTCGCCCTGCGGGCTTTCTCATGTGCCCTGGCTTGAGATCCGCCGAGCAAAGCCCGGCCCTTCGAGGCCGGACTTGCGCCTGAGTTAGCTCGCAGAGCGGACGGCCTTGGCCTGCGTGATCAGCGCCTGCAGCTCTGGTCCGCTTATCGAAACGCTTCCGTCATCGGCATGGATCTCGATCGAAGGCGGCGGCTCATCCCCACCTTTATCCCCGAGAAACAGAAGAGCCTCGCGCAAAGTGTCGAAAGATCGCGAGGTAAAGGTCGAGCCCCAGATCTGCACAGTGGTTCGAACCGAGCCGTGGGCGTGCAGAGTGCTAATCGCAGCATCAGTGGTCATGCGGTCACTCCTGCCAGCACATTGCAGGCGTACACCAACCTCACATCGCATCGCCTGTTCCACCGGAAGCGCAGCACACTGCCGCGCCCTGACCTCCGATCGAAGCAGCCGAAGCCTGGCGCCCCTGGCAACAAGACCGCTCGGTGGCAGAGACGCAGGGCAGGTCAGCTTGGACGTCGGCCGGCATCTACTTACCGGCGCTTCGGCTTTGAGAGCAGCCCCGCCTCGATGGCGAGCTCTAAATCGATCTCTGCGATGTCCTGACTGGTGAGCTTGAGATCGCGGCGTAGTCTGCGGTGGGTTTCCAGATCGATCGGGACCTCATTGTGGCGCGGTGAGTTAGCAGCCGCCCGCGTGCGGCTTTTAGGCATAGGCATTCGGCATGTACGCGCGAGACTATGGCGCGGATGCAGCAGCGTTAAATTCAGGCGCCACCTGACTACGACGGTGGAACCAATGCCCTCGTCCTCGATTTATTGGGATCGAGTGCGCAAGGGCATTACCATGGCGAGTGGATGGGCCCCGGATGGGGCAGTTCAGGATCAGATCGACGACTCGGTCACCGACGCGGTGCGACTGGCACGCGCCAAACTCCCCTCTGGCCCTGGCGAAACTCACTGCCAAGTTTGCGGGGAGGAGATCCCACCAGCACGGCGCGAGGCTATGCCTGGGGCCAAAACGTGCGTCGACTGCCAGTCCGGAATTGATCGGCGACCGGATTTCAGCGGCATCAATCGGCGTGGTAGCAAGGACAGCCAGTCAAAGTGACCACGCGCCGGCATTCGTGGCATGAGGCCCGGCCCTGACAAGTCGGGTATCGATCTACTGAAGGCGGCCTGGTTGGTCGGTTTCAAGGCGTCGGCGCCAAAACTTGCCCGCGCGCTCGTATACGGCATCCGGTGTCAGCGCATTAAAGAGCGCTAGAACGCCCTTACCGATGCATAGGTTGGAGTTCTTATCGAAGTAGGCCAACTTCTCATCTTCGAACTGGAAGAGGTAGGTCGCAGCGCCTTCCTGATATAGGAAGCCGAATTCATCGAATTGGCGTATCATCCAACCAGCTGCTTGGTCCTCCGTCATTTGGGCTTCACATATGGCTGTAGGGTTTCTTCGTTGAAGTGAGCTCGTTCCTTTGATGCACCCTTGAACCATTCGCACCAATAGCTCTTTCCTCCGCCTGTTGCTTCAGACACCACCATCGATGGGCCGCCGGACTTCAACTGTACCAAGTCACCTGGTTTGAAAGCGTTCGCCATGTTGGCCCTCGTGCTAGGCGCGATAGTTTCGCCGCCGCATCCTGAGGTTGAATCTCAAGGAGTGCAATGGCGCGTGCTGATCTGAGATCTAAGCAATCCGAAGCATGGCGCCCATGGTACGGCACCGCCCGCTGGCAAAGACGCCGGGCAGCACAGCTCATGCTCCAGCCGCTATGCGAGCGCTGCCTTGCTCAAGGTCTGACAGTCCCCGCAACGGTCGCCAACCACCGCATCGCTCATAAGGGCGATGCCATCCTCTTCTGGGAAGGCGAGCTCGAAAGCGTCTGCGCCCCTCACCATGACAGTGTGATCCAGGCTGAGGAGAAGCGAGGCTTCGTCTTTGGCAATGGTGAGGATGGCCGCCCCCGAGACCCGCGGCATCCTTGGAACCGATGAAGGGTCAATCCCGGTGATGCGGAGGGGGGAGGGTTTAAAGTCTGTGGCCAACACCGGCTAGACCGCGCGCCCCCCTCCGTTCGCACCGAGATCAAATCCAGAAAGAAAAGTTGAAGCCCCGTAGGGAAGCGTCATGAACGTGATCGAAGGCGGCGGCGCACCAGTGCCAGATTGGCCATCGCTATTCGACGATGTCCTGGACGTTGCTGCGGCCGGCGGGCACTGGCGTCGGATCATCAGTGAGTTGAAGACGCGCGAACTTCTGGCCGAGGTGAATGCGCATGCCGTGCAGCGCCTGGTGCTGGCCTACGTGATCTATGACCGGGCGGCGCGCGAAGTCGCTTCGACCGGTGCTGTCCTCAAGCCGAAGCGCGGCAACCCCAAGTCCATCGCACGCGTCAGCCCGCACTTCACCGTCTTGCGGGAAGCAGCATCTGACGCCGCGCAGATCGAGGCGGAGCTCGGCCTCGCGCCACGTCGGCGATCGGCTGCCACGAAGGCCGACAATGGCAAGAAAGCCCCGCGCGCCGCGGATCGATTCCTCCGGCCGGTATCCTGACGACCCGACGACGGCTTATGCCGTAGCCACAGCTCAAGGGAATCGGCCCGACGGGAGCTTGGCCGGAGAGTTGGAGATCGCGGCCTGCCGGCGCCACCTTCGCGATCTCGACACATCTTCTAGCCGCGGTCTGCGCTGGGAGATTGATCGCGCGGAACATGCTCTCTCTTTCGCGCCGGCGATGTTCACGATCACAGAAGGAGCGAAGGCGGGGCAGCCGTTCGATCTGCTGCCGTGGCACGTGTTCGTGAAAGGCTCGCTGTTCGGCTGGCGCAAGACGTCAGGCCGCATGCGGTTTCGCAACGCGTGGCTCGAAACAGGGAAGGGGCAGGCGAAGAGCCCGTTCATGGCCGAGGTCGGCCTGTATATGTCCGGCTTCTATGGTGTGCAGCGCGCTCGAGCATTTGCCATCGGCCAGGACCGAAACACGGCGAACGTCCTGTTCAAGGACGCGGTTGCAATGTGCCGGGCGCCGATCCCCGGTGAATACGACGAGGACGAGACCCCGGATTCGCTGGTTTCCCTTGGGCAGGCACTGATCCGGGGTGAGGGCGACAACGCCTGGAAGATAGAGTTTCCGGCCAATGATGGCCTGTTCCAGTCGCTCGCGAATGGTGAGGCGGTGTCTGGTCCAAAGCCGATCGTGGTGCTCGCCGACGAGATCCACGAGTTCAAGACGAACACTTCGATCGAGCTCTGGAAGCAGGCTATCGGCAAGATGCCGGGAGATGCCCTGATGCTCCTTGGCACCAACACGCCGAGCTCATCGCAGATCGTCGGCACGGACTACAGCGCGTACTTCCAGAAGGTCGCGCGGGGCGAGATTGAGGACGATGAGGCCTTCTCCTTCATCGCCCGCGTGGACAAGGCTGACAGGGAACACATTTTCGACCGGCCTGAGCTTTGGACCAAGTCTCTGCCCGCACTTGGCGTCACCTTCCCGCGCGAGAATATCGACGGGATGGTGCGGACTGCCAAACAGCTCTTGTCGACGGCGTTGTCGACCAAGCGCCTATATTTCGGCATCCCGATTGGCGCGACAGAATTCTGGATCGCTGAAGAGGCTTGGGTCGCGGTCCAGGGGCGTGTCGACGAGGTGAAGCTCAAGGGCTGCAAGTGCTGGCTGTCGCTGGACCTGTCGCAAAAGAACGACCTGACAGCCCTGTCGGTGTGCTGGATGGACCCAGACGGCCAACTGCACGTCAAGACGTTCTACTGGACGACTAAAAGCGGTCTCGCCGATCGGGCGCGCAAGGACCAAGCGCCTTATGAGCAGTGGGTCGAAGCTGGCCATCTGACGGCAGTTGACGGCGCCACGATCGACAAGACGTTCATCGCCGCGAAGGTGGCGGAACTTTGCGCCGAACATGAGGTCGAATTCTTGGCCTTCGACGCCGCTGGAATGGCCGACTTCATCGCAGCGTGCGAGCAGGTCGGCTTCCCGGTGTGGCGGTGGAAGGGGCCGGACGAGCCGGAGGGCTCAGGCCTCAAGCTGGTAGCGCACGCGCAGGGGACGCGGCGCGTCTTTGAGGAACGGCAGCTCACCATGCCCTCGTCGATCGAGAGGCTCGAGGATCGCCTCCTTGAGAAGACGGTCACGATCGATGCTTCCCCTGTCACCTATGCCTGCGCGGCGAACGCGCACGTGGTCGAAGACGGGCAGAAGAACAGGGCTTTCGACAAGAAGCGATCGCGTGGGCGAATCGACGGCATGGTGACCATCGCCATGGCCGTCGGTGCCGCCACGATGAACGAAGCCCCGGCGCTCGACATCGACGCGCTCGTCGGCTGATCGGAGATCAACACATGACCACGATGTACCGCACGACGGCCGCGGCCGGCGACGGCATGGATTTCGTCATCTCCGATGGCAGTCTCGACCGCCATGGCACCCGCATCAATCCGAAGGGCTGGGTGCTCGCAAACTTCCTTCGCAACCCGATCGCCTTGTTCGGCCACAGCGGCGGATTCCCGATCGGTCGATGGGAGAACGTTCGGGTTGACGGCGACAAGGTCGTCGGACGCCTGGTGTTGGCAGCCGAAGGCACCAGCGCGCGGATCGACGAACTGCGCAAGCTGGTCGAGCAAAAGATCCTTCGCGCGGTCTCCGTCGGCTTCAGCGTCCTCGAATGGGGCCAGCCCGGCAAAAGCACTTTCGATATCGAGAAGCAGGAACTGCACGAGGTGTCGCTCGTCTCTGTCGGCTCGAACACGAACGCGCTGGCAGCGGCGCGAGCTCTGAACATTTCCGAATCCACGATCCGCCTGGCCTTCGGCGAGCATGCCGATGAGGGCCGCGACGGCGTGTCTACCCCCGGCAAGCACGCCGATCAGACGACCGCGGACGAGAAGCGCACCCCAGCGGGCCTTCCGCCGCTACCGAAAGCAAAACCGATGGAAAAGTCCCTCTCCAAGCGTATCGAAGAGACCGAGGCCGAGCTCGTGTCCGAGCGCGACGCCCTGACGTCAGCCGTCGAAGCGGACGATTCCGCCGAGATGGAGACGCGCTCCGGTACGATCGAGGTGCTCGAGGAGCGCCTGACCAATCTGCAGCGTGCCGAGAAGGCCATGGGCCAGCGCGCCGCTGGTGGCGGCGACAAGCCGGTAAAGCCGGTCGTGCGCAAGCCGCTCGGCGTGAAGGCCCGCCAGCCCAAGCCCGGTGACATAGTGCTGCGTGCCGGCGTCGTGCAGATGCTGTCCTATGTCGGCCAGAAGGACCCGATCAAGGTGCTCGAAGAGCGCTATGGCGATCATGAGGAAACCAATATCTTCGTGCGCGCCGCGGTCGACCCGGCCAAGACGACTGTGAGCGGCTGGGCTTCCGAACTGATCGAGACCGAGACCGTCGCCTTCCTGGAGACGCTGCGCGAGATTTCGTTCTACCCGCGTCTCGCGTCGCTCGGCGCCAATCTGCAATTCGGCCCCGGCCGAGGTCAGATCAAGGTTCCGGCGCGAGCTGCAACCCCGTCGATCAGCGGCTCTTTCGTCGCCGAAGGCTCGCCGATCCCGGTTCGCCGCATCGGCCTCACCAGCGCGACCCTCACGCCCCACAAGATGGGCGTGATCAGCTACTTCACACGCGAGGTGGCGAAGTACTCGACACCGCAGATCGAGAACCTGCTCCGGCAGGAGATCCGCGGCGACACGGCCGACACGATCGACACCCTGCTGATCGACACGACTGCGGGCTCGACCACGCGTCCCGCCGGCCTGCTCAACGGCATCGCGGCGCTGACCGCGTCGACGGCCGGTGGCTGGCAGGCCATCATGGAGGACATCGATACCCTGGCCGCGCCGTTCGATACTGCGAAGGCAGGCCGTTCGCTGGTCCTCCTGATGAACCGGCGCGAGGCTCGCAAGCTGAACTTCGTGCCGGGTCCGGACGATCGTCTCGGCTCGATGCGGCAGCTTCTGGCGGATTCCGGCATCACGCCGATCTCGTCCGTCAACGTGCCGGCCGGCCGCCTGATCATGATCGACGCGGCGGATTTCGCCACGGCGGCCGGCGATCAGCCGGAGTTCGACGTCAGCGAGCAGGCTGTCATTCACGCCGAGGATACCAGCCCGCAGCAGATCAGCGCTGCCGGAACGCCGAACGTCGTAGCCGCCCCGGTCATCTCCATGTTCCAGACGGCCAGCATTGCGCTGCGCATGCTGCTCGACGTGACCTGGGCGATGCGCCGCGCCGGCATGGTGCAGTGGGTCGACGGTGCCGACTGGACTTACAGCACGCCGACGCCCTGATCGGCATCTGACGACAAGGGGCAGGGCGCTCGCGCCCTGCTTCATTCCCCAGAAACCCAGGAGGCCGATATGGCTGACGATCTCGATAAGGTCCGCAAGGACTATGAGGAGTTTTTCGGCAAGAAGCCGTTCAACGGCTGGGATGCCGCCGAGCTGCAGAGGCGCATCGACGAGAGGCTCGCCGGCGCCGACGATGCCAAGGCGGTGAAGGCTGGTGCACCCTCGACCGATCCGTATCCGACGCAGGCGGATCTCGACGCCATGCGCGCCGGCACCTACCGCGATCGCGAGCTGACGACCCGCTGATCATGGCGAACTGGCTTGCCCGGGTGCTGCCGTCGTGGCTGTCGCGCTCGAAAGAGGGCGAGTATCGCCCGGGCCCTTATCTGCTCTCCGATGGGGTGCTCTCGGCGAAAGCCGGCGCCATCCTAAACTGGTGGCAGTCAGGCTATTCGCTGCAGCCTTACAGCGAAGGCGGCGCCATGGTCGAGGCGTGCGTCTCGGCCTATGCGCAGACAGTCGCCATGTGTCCCGGCGATCACTGGCGCAAGCTGGCGAACGGCGGCCGCGAGCGCGTGACGACGTCGTCCCTGAGCCGCATCATGAAGCGGCCAAACGATTATCAGTCGATCAGCGACTTCCTGCTCAATCTGACGCGGCGCCTCTACGACAAGGGCGAGGTATTCGCGCTGGCGGTTCGCAATGAGCGCCGCGAGATATCCGAGATCCATCTCATGCGTCACGGCCACGGCCTCGTCGCAGACGATGGCTCGATCTTCTATCGCCTCTCCGGCAATGAGATCGTCGAGCGTCGCTTCGATATCACCGACCCGATCCCGGCACGCGACGTGCTGCATGTTCGGCTCCACACGCCGCGCCATCCGCTGAAGGGCGAGAGCCCGATCCTCGCGACGGTGCTTGAGCGAGCAATGGCAGGGGCCGCCCTCAACCAGCAGGTCGCATTCTACCTCAACCAGTCCCGGCCATCCTGGCTTCTGGAAACCGACCAGAACCTGACGGCGGAACAGACCCGGCAGCTTCGCGAGCGTTGGGAAGAGCAGACCACCGGCGAGAACGCCGGTCGCACGCCGATTTTGACCGCTGGCCTGAAGGCCAAGTCTGCGCCGACGACGTCGCAGGACGGCCATCTCGCCGACATGCTGAAGCTGACCGACCAGGGCATCGCGCTGGCCTTCCGCATCCCGCTTCAGATCCTCGGGATCGGCGGCACGCCCTTCGCGTCGACCGAGGCGCTGATGGCGTCATGGAAAGCCTCAGGTCTCGGCTTCGCGCTGAACCATATCGAGGAGGCCTTCGGGCTCTTGTTCGGGCTGAAAGGCCAACCGGACGAATACCTCGAGCTCAATACAAACGCCCTCATGCGCAGCAACTTCAAGGAGCGCATCGAGGCGCTCGCCCGCGGCGTGATCACGGGGATTTACGCCCCGGATGAAGCCCGCGCCGAAGAGGATTTGCCGGCGGTCGAAGGTGGTCACGGCAAGATGCCGCGCGTTCAGCAGCAGGTCGTCCCGCTGAGCTATGGCACCGAGATGAAGCCGCCTGACCCGAACAAGGCCGCTCTGCCCGCACCTGCGCCTGAACCTGATCGCGAGGAAGACGATGACGCAGGCCGCAGCTTCGATGACTTCACGCGCGACATCGATGCTCGAATTGCGCAACTTCACTGATGCCGCCGCTGATGCAGTCGCGCGGGAGATCGCGACGCTTCGGCGTGAGGCTCAGCGCGAAAGCGAGCTGAGGGCAGCCGAGCATGCTGCCAGGCTGGCGCAGCTCGACGCCCGCATCTCAGCCGCGGCAGAAATCGAGCGGCGGCTGACCGATCGCCTTGCCTCGCTGAAGGACGGCGAGCCGGGCCGCGATGGCAAGGACGGCTCAGACGGTCGCGATGGGCGAGATGGCGAGAATGGCGCGGACGGCCTTTCGATCACCATAGAGGATTGCCAGCCGATCATCGAAGCCGCGGCGGAGCGGGTAGCATCGGCAACCGCTGAGCGCGTTCTCGCCGGCTGGGATCGGCCGCGAGACGGTACGAGCGTCACCGTCGAAGACGTCACGCCTGTGATCGAAGATTTCGTTCAGCGCGCAGTCGCCGCATTGCCCGCGCCGAACGACGGCGCCGATGGCCGCGACGGTCGGGATGGCGCTGACGGGGCAAGCGTTACCATCGCCGATCTCGCTCCGGCCGTGGCCGAGGCTGTCCAGCGCGCCGTCACCGCTCTGCCGGCGCCGCGCGACGGTCTTGACGGCAAGGACGGTCATGACGGCACAGATGGATCGAGCGTCACGCTCGCCGACCTGACACCCGTCGTCGAGGAGGCAGTCCAGCGCGCAGTCGCCGCTTTGCCAGCCGCGAAGGACGGCGTTGACGGCGCCGATGGCAAGGACGGTCGCGATGGCACGGATGGCCGGGACGGTGCAGACGGCAAGGATGGCGCGCCCGGAAAGCTGCCAACGGTCCGGGAGTGGACCGATAGGGTACACTATGAGGGTGACGTCGTTGTTTTCGCCGGGGCGACTTACCAGGCCGCCCGTGACACCGCCAAAGAGCCGCCGCATGACGACTGGACCTGCATTGCGCGGGCGGGCACCGACGGCAAGGACGGTCGGTCGTTCACGATCCGCGGCACATGGGCTGAAGACGCGGAATACCAGGCGCTCGACGTCGTGGCCCTTGGTGGCGCGTCGTTTGCGGCTCGACGCGACCACCCGGGGGCATGCCCCGGCGAAGGTTGGCAGCTGATCGCGGCTCAGGGAAAGCGCGGCAATCCGGGCGAGCGGGGCAGGGAAGGCCAGCGTGGTCTTGCCGGCGTGCAAATCGCTCGGATGGAGGTCAGCGAGGAAGGCCTGCTCACCATCTCGAACGACGATGGATCGCAGATTGAGTGTGACCTCTACCCGGTTCTGTCGAGGCTGGCCTGATGCGTGTCGTCGTCGTCACCCCGCCGCTTCGCATCGTCGCTCTTGCTGCTGCCAAGGCGCATTTGCGCGTCGATGACGATGCGGAGGACACGCTGATCGAGGCTTTCAGCGATGCCGCGCAGGCGCATATCGACGGGCCTGACGGCTGGCTTGGTCGGTCGCTGGGGAAGCAGACGTTGGAGCTTCGCCGCTGCGGCTTCCCGACCTGGATTGAACTGCCGTTCGCCCCCGTCGTGTCGGTTGCCAGCGTCAAGTACATCGACCAAGACGGAGCGGAGCAGACGCTCGATCCGGCAGCCTATGCGGTACATGGCGACATCGTCGCGCGGGCCCACGGCGTTTCGTGGCCGAGCGTGCGGACGGAGCTTGAGAGTGTCCGTATCCGCTACGATGCCGGCTACCCGGACACCGAAGGGGCCGAGCCGAAATCTACTGTGCCGGCGCCTGTCGTTTCGGCCATCAAGCTGATGATCGGCGATCTCTTCGAGAACCGCACGAGCGTCGCCCCAGGCGAGCGCCCGAAGATCGACATGAGCACGACGGTCGAAAACCTGCTCAGCCTCTACAAGGTCTGGCGCGTCTGATGCTGTCCGCCGGTCAGCGTAATCATCGCGTCCGCTTTGAGCGCCGAGTGCCGGGCGGGGACGATGGGTTCGGCAACCCGCTCCCGGAAAGCTGGACGCCGCAGGCGACAGTCTGGGCGGGGTTCCGACCCAAGTTCGGCCGGGAACAGCTTGAAGCCGGCCGGCTGGAGAGTTCGATGCAGGGCACGCTGACGGTGCTCAGCTCGGCCGCCACGCGCGTGATCGCCGCCGACAGCCGGGTCGTGTTCGTAAGCGGTCCGTACAAGGACAAGGCCTGCCAGATCCGGTCAATCGTGCCGACGGGCGACGGCGCCGAGATCGAGTTCATCCTGGAAGAGGGCAAGGCCACCTAACTAGTCAGATTCTCTGAAGGTATTGGGCGGGTACATACGCACGAGAAGATCTCTTAGCGGGCCCATTGGCATGTATTTTATGAGTCCGTATTTTACGATTAGTTCCTTAAAACGATCAGAGGAATCGGCCCCTATCATGCCAAAAATAACGTACTCAGACGTGTTCTGAGTTGCGCGTAGAAGATAAACAAAGTCGCTTTTCTCTGCGTCTGATAAGAATATATCATCGTCAATCTTAATCAAAAAATACCTTAAAACCCTTAGATATGGCCCGAAGATATCATAATATTTCTTTGAAATAATCTTACATTCTAAAAACGCCAATCTTGATACTTCTTCATTATTTGAGTCTTTCAAATTGTATTTTTCTGCGGCAGTTTGGAGTTGCCTCGCGACGTAACCCCAAGCTTCTGGACCGATATAATTTCCATCAACTTTAACACGTGAGCGTATATCGGTTAATTGCTTCAATAATTCAAAAAAGGTGGTTTCAAAACGTTGAATGTGCTCGCCTGCTTGCTGCTGCTTTATCTCTTGCTGTTGTAGATCGAGCGCTATCTGTTGGTGTTGAAGGGTTTTTGATTGCGACCAAAGCGTGAGGGCGACTGCACAAAAGCCCAACGAACTAATTAGCGCGTTGAATGCGCCGAATGAGTCGCCCCACTGACCAGCTTTGTCGATGCTTCGCTCGCCGGTCGCCCAGTTCGCCATCTCGATTCCGAAGAATCCCCAGGCGATCCACGCGCCTGCGAACATCAACGACAGAAGCACTGCCGTGACCAATAACAATCCCGGTCTCATTGTTACGCCCCCGGCCGTCAAATGCCCCGCGTGACATTCCTCCGCGACTTCGACTGTCCCTGCAAGCCTGGCGTGTACATCGCGTACAAGCCTGGCGGCCCGAAGCTGATCCCGACGGCCCACGCGAAGCTGGCCCGCGCTGCTGGAGTTCTTGCCGATGGCGAAGGGAGCGAAGGCGCTGCAGCGCCGGCTGGACAAGATCCCGATGGACGTTCGGGCAGCGGCGGCAACCGAGGCTCTGCTCGGAGCGCTCGGTCTCGCTGAGGCGATGAAGCAGGTTGTTCCCGTCGACACCGGGAAGACCAAGGGCACGATCCGGGTCGAGCGCGGCAAGCGCGGCGACCGCTTCTATGTGAAGGCCGGTGGCCCGGCCACGACAGACGGCGGCTTCGACACTGCGACCGCCTCGGAATGGGGCACGCAGAAGGAAAAGGCCAAGCCCTGGTTCTATCCGACTTGGCGCCGGAACAAGAAGCAGATTCGGGCCGGCCTCGACCACGAGATCAAGAAGGCGGTTCGGAAATCCAATGGCTGATCCGTCGCTGGCGCTGCAGGGCGCGATCAACACCCGGCTGCGGGCACAGGTCACGGCGGTCGGGAACCGCGTCTTCGATCGTGTCCCGGCCGATGTCGCCTTCCCCTACATCGAGCTCGGCGAGTTCCAGACGCTGGACGACGGCGCGCAATGCCACGACGGGCAGGAGGTCTTCGTGACCTTGCATGTTTGGTCGCGCGCCGTAGGGCAAGTCGAGGCGAAGACGATCGCCGGGGTGGTGCGCGGCGCACTTCATGAAGCCGAGCTATCCCTCGGCATCGCATGGCAGTTTCTCGAAATCGCGCATCAGGACACGCGATACCTCAAAGACCCTGATGGCCTGACCAGCCATGCCGTCCTGACTTTCCGCGCTCTGGTCGCCGCGGCCTGACCACCGTTCCTCATCACCGGCTCACTCAACGGAGGCCATCATGGCGCAGCCGACCGTCCTCTCTTTCGGAAAGGGCCTCGTCTATCTCGGCGATGGCGCCGATCCCGAGGTTTTCACGAAGCTCTGCGGGTTCAACTCGATCCAGTTGGCGATCGAAAAGGACACGAACGACGTCACGATTCCGGACTGTGACGATCCCGACGCGGCGGCCTGGACCGCAACCGACGTGCTGGCGCTCAGCTGGTCGGCCGAGTTCGAGGGAATCCTCGCCAAGGAAGCCGAGCCGCTGCTCTGGGCCGCCGTCAACGGCAGCGAGGCACGCAACATTCGCATCCGCCTGCTCGGCTTCGGTACCGGCGGCGCCACTCCTGACCTGCAGTTCTCCGGCGCCGCCCATATCGCGGCGACGATCAGCGGCACGCGCGGCGAGAAGTATCAGGTTGCTGTGACGGCAACCGGCGACGGTGCCCTGACCCGCGCAGCCGTGGCGGCGCTGGCATGAGCCTTTGCGCAATCGATCTCGAATGGGGCGACGGTACCTATACCTTCGCCCTTCCGATCGCGCAGCTCGAGGAGCTGCAGCGCATCTGCGACGCCGGGCCGATGGTTATCGCCGAGCGCCTTCGGCATGGCATCTGGAAGATCGAGGACGTGCACGCGACCATGCGGCTTGGCCTTATCGGCGGCGGCATGGCTCCGGTCGATGCGATGCGCCTGGTCAAGACTTACGTGCACGATCGCCCTTGGGGCGAGAGCGCGTTGCCGGCCTTGGCGGTTATCAGCGCGGCCCTCTTCGGAAAGCCCGATGAACCGGTGGGAAAATCGCCGGCGGACGGGGAGGAGAGCGTCCCGCCCGCCCAAACGGAAAGCTCGACTTCCGAGACTTCTACGGCCTCGGCTGCGTGATGGGATTCTCGCCGCGGGAGGTCGGGGCGATGTCGGTCTGGCAGTTCATGGCCTGCGCTGATGGCTATGCCTGCGCGAATTCGCCGGAGGCGGCGAAGCGGACGAATGACGAGCCTGACTTCGAGGATCTCAGTGCCATGGTCGATGCGGCGCCGACCTATCAGCATTGACGCCTAGGGAGCTCGATACACGCCTAAGTAATTGCTCGTTATCAAACGTCTGCCATAGTCCTGCCAGGGCTGGGCCGGCATGATGATAACGACAGCGCACTCGCAGCAAAGGTTGTCGTTTGCGCATTTATATGCGGTCACCGCCCAGGCAGGCATCAACATATCGCGCCCGGAGGATGATTACGGAGTCGACGCATTCCTTCGACCGGTTCAGATAGTTCGCGGTCGGATGTCGGATAGCCCCTTTGGCATCGATGTGCAGCTTAAGGCATCAGTCGGTTGGACGATGACCCCTCAAGTTGTGAAGTATGATTTGGACGCTGCCGCCTACAATCGGATGGTGGACCGAGTTGTCGGCGAAATTCCGCTGTACGTCTTTCTCCTGTGCCTCCCGTTCTTCCAGGCTGAATGGATCACCCTGTCCGAAGAAGAGACGGTTCTTCGAAACTGCTGTTATTGGTATCGCGCAACAGGTGCGCCGACACCGAACAAGACGACCATCTCAGTTGAGATTCCACGCACTAACCTCGTGACCGCCGATGCACTTAACTGGCTGATCAAGCAGGCTCGCAAGGAGCTGGTGCTATGACGGACACGCGGATCACCCTGCCGTCGCCCGGCCTTTTGCGACGATATCTGAAGGCGCACGGATGGGTCGCCTCGAAGCTCCGATCTCCTGATCTGAAAATCTTTCGAAGGGAAATGGAGGGTGAGGGCACTCTGGAAGTGATCGTCCCGGAAACGGTCGCTGTGGCCCAGGGTGAGCGTCGTATACGGCACGCTGTCGAAACACTGGCTGTGCTTGAGGACCGCCCGCTGTCGGAAGTAGTGTCAGCGATCAATGGAATTGGTTACGATACTATTAGAGAGCGGCTTCCCACCGATTTCCGAAATTCTATCACGCTACCTGTCGCAGAGCGTGTCATCGTCCGGAACCGGCGACTGCTCTCATTCGCAGCGGTCGCGGAATATGCGCGATCAGATCGGAGCGGAGCTCAGTCGGCGGCGGACGCGTTCGTGGAACGATGCCGGTTTGGGCACACCTTCCATGGGAGCTTCGGATTTACGATCCATTCGCCGGTCGGGGGAAGGCCAGAAGAGGATTTTCTCGAAGCTCCTCCGCCCGTTCCGGCCGAGAGGCAGGTCATTCAGCGCGTGATGCGGGGGCTCTCGGCGGTTGCGGATGAAGCCCCAGCTTATCAGCCGGCCGTCCTCGCTGACCCGGCCGTTGGTTTTGATGCGGACATGTTGGAGAGCCTGGCGGCTCTGCTCGAGGGCAGCCGATCCGAGGAACTCACGTTTGAGTTCAATTTGTCGCCGGAATGGCAGCCTGACGAAGATCTGTCGTTGCAGACCCAATACGTTGTGAACGCCAGAGTAGCCGAACTCGCTAGAGATATCGCCGCTACGCTACGCAACGCGAGCGTGCCGAGCGACAGTCGAATAAGCGGATACGTAACAAAGCTGGCGACCAAAGAAAATCCTGCCGACCTTGAAAATCTTAAGGGGTCGCGGGAGGTCACCGTGGAGTGGTTAACTGGGCAAAAGGCTCTTTCAGTGCGAGTTCTGCTAGAGCCGTCGGATTACCGCGTCGCTTGGCGCGCTCACGGTGAGCATTTCCCGATTGAGGTCGAAGGAAATATTGAGCGAGCCGGACGCGGATTTATCGTGCGGAAGGCTCGTCTTATCTCTCCAAGAGGTTAGTTCGCATCTTCCGGTCTTCTCAATGGGGCGAGAGGCATCGCCCGCCTGCAATGCAGTGCCTAAACACCGCTCGCGGGGCCGGATTTGAGGATGATATCCGCAAGCTCATAGACCTGAGCATCGGTCAGTTCGACCACGCCATACCAGTCTAAGAATTTTCGAGGCTCGAACCCGGCGCGGAAAACACCTGGCCAATTTTTGAGCAGACGACACCCCCAATAATCATTGCTGTGCTTTAGGGTATTTGCCAGTTGGCGAGCGGCTTCCAGTCGGTGATGCGCAGGATAGCCCCGTTCAGCAACAGCTTTCACGAGATCTTCGTGATCTTTTGGCGGCTTCTGATCTGGTTTCCGGAGCTCAAGTATCCAAAGTTGAGCTGAACGCTCCCACTGGTGGTAGAGAGACAGTGCGAATGCCTTACGGAGAGCCATCGCTGCTTCGTCGAGCATTTCAATCTGCGTCTCTAACTCGCGCTCGCGGTCCCATAGAAGGACGCCGTCGTCCCATTCTCCGATTGGCGGCTCGCCTGCTTTGAGGCCGCGCAGATAGGCGGCTAGCTCGAAAGCCGCTTGTTTTCGCTCACTGGCAAGCGCTTTTGATGATGATTCGAAGCTCATCATCAGGTGCCGCACGGCAACATCGAAAGCCCACCCGTGCGCATCAAATTTTAGACAAACCATAACGATTTCTCCGGTGGAAGCCTGTATTCAGGATCGTCGGGCTCAATTCGCCCCCTCCGGATCCTCGCGATGGGGCAGGAGGCCGATTACCAGTCTCCCAGCTTTATACGGCCACGCGTGCTATTGAGCCTAAGCGCGAGCGCTTCAGCTTCGCCGTAGGAACTCCCCTCTGGGAGGGTAAGCGTAAGTTGCTTCCCCTCAAAGCCGACGTCCTCATCGGCCTCGAAAAGAACGAAGACGCGACCATCTGGCAGCTCCTTCACCGTCGCGACAAAGTTGCGTTCGCCACTGTTCATTTCGCCTTCTTGCCCTTTCCTCGCGCCTTGCCGACCAGGGCAGGCTCGTCTGTCAGTTCTCGGCGTCGTGTCGCCTTTTGTTCCTTCGTAGCGTCCATGCCGATCATGGCATTGTCGGCCGCATCGGCGGCTTCCGACCTAACCTTGTCGGCGCTTGCGCTCATCTGATCGTCTGTCATTCCGATTTCCGAAGGCGAGGGCAGGAGGCCTTGGCCGATAGCCCAGTCTCGAAAGGCATGTCGCAGTGCTTCCGGCCTGCTCATGTCCGGCTTCTGCTCGGCGATGAAGCGGTCGAGCGCAGTCAGGAGTTCAGGCTGAAGGCGAACGCCGACGAGTGTGCCTTTGCCGGTAGGGGCGGGGCCGCGTCTCTTTTTCTGTGTTAACACGGATTGACGCCTCATCAAAAACTGTGTTAACACAGTTGAAGTCGGGCCGGAAGAGCGTTGGAGCGCTCAACCAGCCCTAACCCCAACGATCGGTGAGGATCGTCATGGCTGCTGCTGAATATCACGCCGGGCAGGCGCCCGGTAGCGTCACATCTCGGGAAATGGTGACGGATCGTCCCATCACGCGCCGGCTTTTCGTGGCTGGCATCGCGGCATTCTCAGCCGCGCCGACGACGGCTCTGGCGGGCGCGGCGCACTCGCCGAGCAACGCGTTGACGCTGACTGAAGAAGAGATCGCGAGGGGCAACGAGATCGCCCGCTGCTCATACATGATGCGGTATCTCGACGAGCGAGGCGCCACATACGAAGCCTGCGGGCAAGCGGGTTGGTACCAGGCCCGCTGGAGTGACCCTGCGGTTATGGAAGAACCGATCCGCTGGGCGGCGAGCGTCGACGCCAATGACTTCGATCACCTCTATGCGCGAGCTTTCAGGGCCCGCGTCGAGGGCATCGAGAACTTCTGACACGAAGATCCGCCTCGGCAGGGCGGTTAGAGACGCGGAATTCGAGAGCTTCATCAGCGCTCGGTTTCGCGAGAGCGAACCTGTGCGTCTCAGGCCTGCCGGGCCGGGCGCTGATGGAGATGAAAATGGCACTGAAGAAGACAGGAGAGGTCGGCATCGAACTGCCCGCCCTCGACATCGGCATCATGGAAGTGACGATTGTAGGCGACAGCCCGCTCATCGTTCACGCTTGGTCGGTGAAAGCGAAGAAGGAGATGCTGGACAAGCAGCAGAAGAAGGCGAAGGGCGCACGCGAGGCCAAAGACCCGCGGGCCGACTTCGAGGCCTCGCTCTATCGTCTCGACGACGGTGGGTTCGGCTTCCCTTCCGTCGCCTTTAAGAACGCTGCGGTCACGGCAGGGACTTCGGTGGCCGGCATCACGAAAGTCGCAGCGAGACAGGCGTTCCATGTGCTCGGCGAGGATGCGGACGTGGTCGGCGCGTTTGACGGGTGTCGATCCCGCGCCAATCTGGTGCGAATTATGGGCAGCGCACCGAACATGCGCGAGGACATGGTGAGGGTTGGCATGGGTACCGCCGACCTGCGCTATCGGGGCGAGTTCACCGACTGGCACGCCAAGATACTGATCCGTTACAACGCGAACGTCCTCTCGGAGAGCCAGATCCTGAACCTGCTCAACACCGCAGGCTTCGCTGTCGGCGTCGGCGAGTGGCGGCCTGAAAAGGACGGCATGAACGGCATGTACCATGTCGCCACCGAGCGCGATCTCGAAAGGCTGGCGGCATGAAGATCGCGGGCTTTGAATTCGCGGAGGGAGCCCGATTCCAGAAAGGGGCGGTGCAGAACGCATCCCTGGTTGGCCAGCACATCGAAATGCTGCGCCAGCAGAAGAAGGGGGAGCTGACGCCTGAGGACGTCCTCGCCGATGCAAGGCACGGCAACAGCCCGCTGCATTCGTTCTTCGAGTGGGACGACAGCGCCGCCGCCGAGCAACATCGGTTGCATCAAGCGAGGGGTCTGATCCGGTCGGTGGTCGCGATCTACACTTCGGAGGACAAGCCGGCGGTTCGCCAGCGGGCCTATGTGCATATTGCCGAGGGGCATACCTCGCATTACCGCGAGGCCGGCCATGCGTTGTCGCAGAGCCGGACGCGCAAGATCGTGCTGCAGCGTGCCTTTGCTGAGCTCGCTGCATGGCGGCAGAGGTACAAGGATCTAAAAGAGTTCGCCGACTTATTCGAAGTCGTCGATGAGACGCTGAAGCATCTACCTAAGGCGACGCATCAGTGAGAGTCGGGGTTACGGCGCGGGTTCCCCAATCAACTGCGCGGCCTTCGGGCAACATGGCAGGCGTGTTCAGGCAAGGTATGGTCTGGCGTGTCGAGGGAGGCGGGGCAGGCAAGGCAAGCCATTGTAAGGATAGGCAAGGCGAGGCCGGGCAAGGCAGGCAAGGCTAGGCTTGGCGGGCCAAGGAGCGGTGCGGCAGGCGAGAAAGAGGGCAACCCGGCTAACTCGGGTTGCCCTTCGCCAGCACAATCAGGTTTTGCAGCGGCCTTCATAGGTGATCTTCGCCACCGTTCCGAAGAGGCCCTGTGTCTCGACCAGCACGCGCCTGTTGGTGATCACGTAGTCCGATGGGCATAACGAGTTTTGACGTAGCCAATCCTGAAGCACGCCCTGGTGATATTCCTCGCCGTCGCGGGTGTCGTGAGGATGAATGGCATCGGCCTGGGCGACATAGACGAACGATCTGCCGTCCTTCCCGATATCGAACGTCGTGAACTTCAGGCGGTTGACCGTAGCCGGAGAGGCGCAGGCTGATAGCAGCAGAGCCGTCAAAACCAAGACCGATTTCATTGAAGCAGTTCTCTCGTTCGTTACCGTGTCCCGCGGCTTTTCCACGTCACCTCCTGCTCTTTTGAAGGTTGTGGTTGCGCTACCGCCACGGATGCTCCCGCTAAGATGCGCGCATCCTCGACAGGAAATTTCGCGCGAAGATGCAGAAGGATGGTGTCGAGCAAGTCGGCGATGGTCCCCAGCGCTAAGACGACCGCTCCAAGCCCGATTCCAGTTGCAGCAAGAATTTCGTGAAGGGCACTCGACGCGACGAGTAATACACCGCCGCCGACAAGCATCATCAGAATGCCCAGAAGCTTCAAAAATCCGCTCAAGACCCAACTCCTCCCCGAAGGCTAGATACAATGGCAGGTCAGGACCTGATCGTTTCGGTTGGCGCCAACATCCAGCAATTGGAGCGTCAGCTCAAGGCGTCTGCTCGGCTTGCTGAGGAGGCTGCCGACGACATCGAGGCGAAATTTCGCAAGGCAAACCCGACGCTCGGCGGCGATTTTGGCCTCGGTGCGCTCAAGGGCGCCATCGCTGCGTTCTCGATCGACAGAATCATCAAGAGCTTCGCAGACGCAAATGCGGAGATTGCGTCCTTTGGCGAAACCTCTCGCCGTGTGGGCGTAGACCTTCAGCGTTTCCAGGAACTGCGCCTGGCTGCTCAGAGCAAGGGGGTAGCCGGCAAGGAATTTGACGCCGGGATTGAAGGGCTGGCGAAGAAGCTCAATGAGGCTAGAACCGAAGAGACGGAGCTGTCGCGTCTCTTCGAAGCGAACAATCTCAAGCTGAAATCGCGCACCGGCGAGGTCATCAATACCAACACTGCCCTTTCGGTCGCAGCCGATCTGATTAGTCGCGCTGCGACCGAAATGGATAAGGTTGAGATCGCCGAAAAATTCGGCCTGCCGAAGGATTTTATCCCGCTGCTTGAGCGGGGCGCTGGTGCGCTGAATGACCTCGCTCGAGAAGCGGGTCAGGCCGGATCAGTTCTCGACAGCGACGTCATTGCAAAGGCCAAACAATTTGACGACGCCTGGAATAGCGCTTGGGCCTCTTTCGCTTCGAATAGCAAGGCGGCGATCATTGGTGCTGCCCAAGGACTGTCCGGGCTACTGTCCCAGGTCGGCACCTATCTCGAAAAGGTAGACGAGGCGAACCGAAAGAATTCGCAATCTGCTGATCGGGCTGCGATGCGCGATCGAGCGCGGGACATGGCGCTGGGCAACTCCGGTGGTCGAGATGTGATCGACCAGGCTAGAACGGCCGCGGCTCGTGAGGCGAGGGCGCTTTTCGTCGCGAGCGAAAAGGATCGCTCGGTTACGACGGCGCTACCCCCGTCTCGGCCGACCAGAAACTATATGGGTTCCGATGTTACTCGGAACCCGGGAAAGCCCTCCGGCGGCGGGTCCGGCGGCGGCAAGTCCGAAGAGGAACAGCGCACCGAGCAGGTCCAGCGCTATATCGAAGCTCTTGAGCGCACCAACCGCGTTCTCGCGGCGGAAGAGGCGACGCTCGGCAGGAGCAAAGCTGAGCGCGCTGCAGCGATCGAACTAGCTCGCATCGGCACCGTCACCGACGAGGCGCAGAAGCAGAAGATCATCGAGATCGTTGGAGCAAACGAGCGCTACCGCGAGAGCATCGAGCGGACCAAGCAAGCGCAAAAAGATCTGAATGAAGCCGGGAAGTACTTCGGCTCGGCTGCTGTGGACGCTCTGGAAGATCTCGTCATCAACGGCGGCCGCGCCGGAGACGTAATGAAGCGGTTGATCGCCTCATTGGCCAAGGCTGCAATCCAAGCGGCGCTGCTCGGCGAGGGGCCGCTCGCCGGCATCTTCGGCACTAAGGGCGTCGGCGGCAGTTTGGGCGGCTTGTTCGGACTCTTCGGCGGCGGCGTCAAGGCGGCCTCCGGCGGCTATATCTCCGGGCCTGGCACCGGCCGCAGCGACTCGATCTCCGCGCGTCTCTCCAACGGCGAGTATGTCATCAATGCCCGCGCCACGAAGCAGAACCGAGCTCTGCTGGATGCGATCAATTCCGGCAAGATCCCCAGATTCGCCGATGGCGGGCTGGTGGGGCGCGTTCCGACGATCCCTGCCGCTTCGCGCACCCAGGGCGGGATGCGGGTGGTCGTCAACAACACGGTATCGGATCAGGTGCAGGCGACGCCACAGCAGAACCGGGACGGATCGATGCAGATCATCATCGAGGCCATCAAGGGCGACATCGCCAACGATCTCGTCACTGGGCGCGGGGCGATCAGCCAAGCCTTCGGGGCGGTGCGCTCCGGCCGGCAGCTGAGGGGCTGAGCATGATCGCCGCCTGGCCGTCTCAGGTGCCGTTCCGCTCGCCCGTCAACGGCATTGTTGCGGGACAGTCCT
Source organism: Bosea sp. Tri-49 (assembly GCF_003952665.1). Classification (NCBI taxonomy): domain Bacteria; kingdom Pseudomonadati; phylum Pseudomonadota; class Alphaproteobacteria; order Hyphomicrobiales; family Alloboseaceae; genus Allobosea; species Allobosea sp. Tri-49. The sequence continues at coordinate 1,553,381 of NZ_CP017946.1, read as the reverse complement.
ACAGCGCGCCGCGCCAGAGCCAGACCGAGGACGGACCGGCCATCCTGCGCCCGCAGCCCGGCCCGCGGGCGACTGAGCTGCCTTGGCGCAGCCCGTTGCTGTCGCTCGCCGAGTGGGAGGCCTTCGAGCAGTTTGCCCGGAGAACGCTTCGTCAGGGGACGTTGCCGTTCAAGATGCCGGTCTGGCGACCGAACGGCTACTATGTCGATCGCGTCTGCCAGATCAAGGATGGCGCGTTCTCGACCGATTTTTCGGTCGCAAGCCGGGTCGTCGTCTCCTTCACGCTGATCGTCTGGAACTGGTAGTCAATCGGGGAGATCAGGCGGTGAAACAGGCACCTTCGCGCGTGTCTCGCGCTGAATCTGCGTCAGCATGTTCATCAGGAACATTGCGTTCGGCAGATCCATCGTCAGCTGGAAGAGTGATCCACTACGGTCGTTGCACTGCAGCTCGACCTGGCTTTGAGTCGTCAGTATCGCACCGCGAATTGACGTTTGACCGAGATCTCGAACTCCGTTCGGCATCATTCCCTCCGGTTGTGGGCCGGCGAACCGAGGCCGGCATTGTTTATGGCCGTTTCGACCTCAAAGTTTGATAGGCACAGATCTCATGCTTTCCCGCATAGCCAAGCGAGCGTGTTCGAGAAGCTCCCGCGCGTTCTGCAATCGCTCGGGATCGTTTGTGCGAACGACCTGAACAGAGCTGAGCGTGGTGATCGCTGATTTCATCATGCGTTCCATCTCGAACTCGGACAGCGCGCTTTTCTCAATAAGCGTGGCGATCAGCGCGTTCAGCTGCGCGTGCGTTGCCCAATACGGCAGCGCCCGTAACGTCGGCCTCATCATTCATTCGAACCCCTCCCGTCCCCGGGGGTTAGCCAAGCACGCTGCGGTTGCAGTGTCGAATCTGGAGGTTCTCGTGGCCCTCTCTGTTGCGCTTCAGGAAGCTTATGCGGCCGTCGACGTTTCCGGAGACATCCTCCACACGCTGGAGTTCAACCACCCGACTTTCGATGAGCCCCAGCGCTTCGTGCAGGGCACCCGCATTGCCGGCGAGTACGAGGCTGTCTCGCTGCCGGTGCCGGGCAATCTTGCGGCCGTGTTCAAGATCGTGGACTTCGGCTTCACGCTGCCCAGCCAGGAAGAGGGCGGCGTCTCAAAGGCGAAGATCCGGATCGACAACGTCTCGGGTCAGCTGCAGGACGCGCTTCGAGGCGCAATCTCATCGGATTACCCCTTCACGCTGGTCTATCGCACCTACTCGACCAACGACCTCAACAACCCCGAGGTCTATTTCGGCCTCAACCTGCGCAAGGTCTCGCTCAACGCCTACTCGGCCGAGGGAGAGCTTTCATATGAGGAGGTCGAGATGCAGGCGTTCCCCGGCCTGACTTATGACCTCGATCTGTATCCTGCGCTCTATGGGCAGTGATCGCGCCGCCGGCGCGATTCACGGCAGGTGCGGTGGTACTCGGATCGATGCGAAGAACCGGCTCACATAGCCGGACGCCGCCTCGCGCACGTACTCGGTAGTTAGCTCATCAGCCTGGGTGCTCAGTTGCTCCAAATTCTTGACGGTCGCCTCTTCTAGCGCCTGCGCCATTTGGCGGAAGTCAGCTTTGCTGCCGGCATTCATCAAGGCTCCGTAGATGGTCTGCATGAGCGAAGCCATCGCGATCCGATGCGCCACGGCATCAGCACGTTCTCTGTCGTCCAAGTCGTCCTCCCATCGTTCCTGTTCCATAGGAGAGCCGAAGTGCTTCGTCGTCAATTTCTCGCGCTGCTCGGCGCCGCGCCTGCTGCAGCGGTGATCCCCACTGTCGCCGCGGCCAAATCCTCAGAGTTGACAGCTATCGACGCCGATCTCGGGTCGATTGTCGCCGGCTCGATCAATATCGGTTCGCGCTTAGTAATCGGTGCCGACGGCACCATGAGGGTCTTCGACGCTAACGGCGTGCTGCGGGTCTGCATGGGGCGGTGGTGAGCGTCGAGAGCTTTCTCGCTGCCCACATCGGCAAGCCCTACGATCGTACCGGCCTGCACTGCTGGGAGCTGACCCGGCTCAGTCAGGCGCAGATCTTCGGCCGCCCGCTGCCGATCGTGCTGAGCGTGCCGGAGAGCAAGCGCGAGCTCATCGCCTTGATGGCGGGTCGCGACGAGGCAGGCGACTGGCGCCAGGTCGCTGAGCCGGAGCACGGCGCCGTCGTCTTCATGACCCGTCGCGGCCACGGCCCGAGCCGCGCCGCGGTTCACTGCGGCACCTGGCTCGCCCTCGATGGCGGCGGGGTGCTGCACACTGACGAAGAGCACGGCGTCGTCTTCGACAGCCTGCTCGAACTCTCCGCCCGCAACTGGGCCAGCCCGAGCTTCTACGTACCCGCCTGACATGACAGCAATCCTCTTCCAGCGCTGCGACGGCCAGAAGGCCGGCGACGGCATCATCACGCCGCGTGGCCGGCGCCGACTGTCGACGCTGGTGCGACGGCATGCGGACCGCTCGCGCCCGCATATCGTCAGCCTGCACCGCAAGGGGCAGCCGCTGGCGGTGACGGATTTCTCCGTTCGTCTGCGCAAGCAGTGGCGCCACACGACCGTTGGGCCGCAAGACACCGTCGTCATCGTCTATTTGCCTCAGGGTGGCGGCGGTGGCGGGCAGACGGGCCGCGGCGGCGGCAAGCAGATGGGCGCAGCAATCGGCCTGGTCGTCGCCACCATCGCGCTGGCGGCGGTCGGGCAGTTCTGGGCAATTGGCGCGCTCAATGGGGCACTCGGCCTTGCCGCATCGAGTGCTGTTGGTGGCACGATCTGGGCGGCCGGGTCGGCTGCGTTGCTGGCTGGTGCCGGATACCTGCTGTCGAAGGCGACGCAGGCGAAAGCCAACAAGGAAGCCGAGAACCGCCCGGTCTATGGCGTTTCCGGCGGCGGCAACCTGCCGCGCTCGGGCGACCGCATTCCAGTTCTCTATGGCCGCTGCTGGAACTCGCCGGATCTCTCGCAGCCGGATTACGCCGTCTACGATGGCGACGACCAGGTGCTCTACAAGCGCCTGACGATCGGCTGCGGCAAATATGCGATCAAGTCGATCCGCGTCGGCGGCATCACCATGTGGACGGATAGCGGTGGTCTGACGCCACCGTTCACCGGCGCGAACTTCGAGGTGATCCAGCCCGGCGGCACGTCCTCGCTGGTGCCGGGCGCCGTTGCAACCGTGCAAGCCGTCTCCGGCAACGAACTGCCGCGCGCAACCGACTTCCCGAACTGGGCCGGGCCGTTCGACTTCGGGGTCGATGCGCCGGATCAGAGCCGCATTCAGCTCGACTTCTCGCTGCCGCAGGGCGTCTATGCCGTCCCGCAGTCCGGAAAGTTCGAGGGGAAGCAGTTCCCGACCGATTGGGGCGTGCTCTTCGAATACGCGCCCTGCGATGAAGACGGCAATGTCATCGGCGCTTGGTCGACGCTCTTCAGCGATGGCGGAAACACGCTGACGACGCGCCCGATGCGGTTTACCAGCTTCGTCAATATCACGGCCGGCCGATACACCTACCGCGCCCGCAACACCGGGGCGGCTGCGGAGGTGGAGCATCCCGGAGGCTTCACTGCCGACATCACGAACGCCGTGGTGTGGGAGGGCCTGCGCGCCCATGTACCGGAGGCGATAGTCCGCCCTGGCGTGACCGAACTTGCCATGGTGATCCGCTCCGGCAAGGCGCTGGGCGTGACCTCCTTCGGCGAGGTCGAAGTCGAGAGCAGCCGCATCCTGCCGGTCTGGTATGGCGGTGTCACAGGTTGGGTCGAGGAAGAGACCGACAAGTGCGTCTGGGCCGCGGCAGACATCTTGCGCAACCAGCTGCACGGCGCCGGCATCGCCGACGGCTCGATCGATCTCGCGCGCCTGAAGCACTACTTCGACACGCTGACCGAGTACGACGCGTTCTCTGGCGTCATCCGCGGACCGATCTCCGTCTATGAGGCGCTCTCGACCGTACTTGGCACGATGCGGGCGTCGCCGCTGCGGCTCGGGTCGATCTGGACGATCGTCCGCGACGAGGCGAAGTCGGTCCGCAAGCACGTCATTTCCCGGCGCCAGATCCTGCGGGATTCGAGCGCGCAGGAATTCACGCTCGATCTCTCGGATGGCTCGGCTGATGTCATCGTCGAATGGCTCGCCGGCGGCGATCCGAAACGTCGGCGCGAGAAGCGCGTCACCTTCGGCACGTTGACCACGACGCCGCGCCGGATGGCGGCCACGGGCGTCACCGATGCGGCCCATGCGATCCATCTCGCTACCTGGGCGGCAGCGACGGCCTATTATCGGCGCGAGCGGCGCAGCGTTGCGACGGAGCTCGCCGGCCGGCTGCTGCTGCCGAACGATTCAGCCAGCATTGACAGCTGGTACTTCGACGCTCTCCAGACGGGCGGTATCCTCGCGCGCGACGGCTTTCGTATTGAGATCGACAGCGACCTCGATCTGCCCGCCAGCCCATACGCCATTCTTCGGGCGAGGGACGGTAAGGAATGGGGCCCGATCGCAGTCACGCGAGACGGCTCTTCGCTGGTCCTCAATGCCGACGATGTTGCGCAGGCTTTCCTGCTGACCGGCCTGACGCTCGATCAGGTTTTGAACACCGCCACGCAGCAGTTCACCACGATCGTCATCGGCACGCTTTCGACGGTACAGGACGCTTGGCTGATCCGGTCGATCCGCTTCAGCGGCGAGACGCGGGTCGATGTCGAGGCGGTCTATGACGCGCCTGAGGTCTGGAGCGCACTGGGCGAGTCGATCACGCCGCCCCCGCCACCGCCATCCTCAGGGCTGGAGACGCCGGATAGCCTCGTCATCCCCTATGTCCGCGCCAATGCCGTCCAGAAGAACGGCGCGATGTTCATGGACTGGACCTGCGGCAGGGTTCGCCAAGCAGCCGCCTATGTCGTGCTGGTCTCCTACGACAATTGGGAGACCTCCGAGAATGCTCACTACGGCGAGGCCTCCTCCGGCTCATACCCGCTACGGGAATACACCGGCATCATCTACGTCCGGGCCTTTGTGGTTTCGCAGGCCGGCACGCGCAGCGCGATCGTCTCGACGCAGTTCTTAGTGAAGCCGGCTGTTCTCAACCTTGAGAATGCCATTCACGGTTCGCTGCGGCTCGAGGCTTTCACCGATGGGATCGAGCCGGTCGGCCTGACCGACGGCTTGCCCGATCCGGTCGGCTACACCGGGCCGAAGCTGATCGCCAACCTCGAAGGCAGCGACCTCAAGCTCTACAAATACGAGAATGGCGTTTGGGTTGCGGCGGTCAACACCGATGACCTCGTCGGCGTCATCTCCGAAACTCAGATCGCGCCTGACTCAATCTCGACGCCGAAGCTGAAGGCCAATGCGGTCACGACAGCCAAGCTCGCCGCCGGTGCCGTTACGGCTAACGAGATCGCCGCCAACGCGGTGATCGCCGCGAAAATCCAGGCCGGCGCCGTTAGCGCTGACAAGATCAACGTCACCAAGCTCGACGCGATTTCGGCGGATCTCGGCTCAATCCTCGCCGGCGCGCTCAACATCAACAATCGCTTCTTCGTCGCTGCGGATGGCACGGTGACGATCCTGTCGGCCGCCACCGGCGCGCGGCTGGTTATCAGCGCCAGCCAGATCTTGGTCTATGACGCGAGCGAGGTGCTGCGCGTGCGTCTCGGGGTTTGGTAGTGCCGGCTGGGTTTGAGGTCTTTGACCAATTCGGCAACAAGAAGATCGATGGCACCGACCGGATCCCCAGGTTCCTTGGCATCTTCTTCTTTCCCGCGGGCGCGGCCGGCACGATCACGATCGATGGGTTGCTGACTGGCGCACCGTTTTTCTCAGCGACACCTCACGGCAGCGCGCTCGGATTCGGAGCAAACAATGAAACGGTCCCGTCCATCATCTTCGACGGAAACCTGATGCATTTTTCGAGTTTTCTCTGTGACCAGCGCATTATCGTTTGGGTGTACTAATGACAGGGGGTCTATACATCCTTAACGATTTCGGTTCAGTGCAAATCGACGAAAACTGGAAGAATTATGGGTTCAAACAGCTAATCCCGTTGAGCGTCCATGTCGCAGCAGGCTCAAATTTCACCGCCAACACTTATTCGGTCTCGGTCGCCGGCGAAGCGATCTTGATCGCGCCTGTCACATCAAATCTTGCCGTGACCGTACTGAGAACGGAATATGTCGGCGGCGTTTGGACTTTCTATCTGCTGATCATGAGGCAGTTCATCTTGTCGTTCGACGAGTTCGAAACTGCTCAGATTTATGTTTTTGACATCATTCCTCCTGCGCCTTTCAGTAACGTTGGCTTAGAAGTCTTTAATGCTCTCGGTGAGCGGACATTCCATTCCGACATGAATCCGCTGAAGGCCCGCGCAGTTTTGCCCGGCAGTGTCGGCTTCGGCGGCCCCTCGGATAGAGTGTATGCGCCTCTGGCTCTAACCCACACTCGCCACTTCGATCCGATCAGCGGAATTCAATATTGGGGGCTGCGCCGTTCAGGCTCCACCATCTTCCCAACGCAGTACAACATTCCCGGCGGCGGCTTCTTCGGGGTCAGCGTCAATGATGGCCTGTATGCCGCGGTCGACGTGACCGGGCTCTAGTAGAGCCACAAGCAATACTTCTTCAACCTACCAAAAGCCGCCTCCGGGTGGCTCTTCTGCGTGGACATCGCCATGACCGAAAAGACGATCGCGATCTTCCAGATCTCGACGGAAGAAGACCTGCGGTTTCAGCTCGACTTTGTCGGTCTCGTCCTGACGGGGCGGACGCTCAAGGTCAACGTGCGAGAGCGGTCTTCCAATTCGCTGAAGGTCGCGCTGGTGGCGCCCAACCTCGCATTGCTGGGGCCAAGCAGCATTACCGCCGGCTACTCAAAGACGGAGATGGCGGCGTGGGCAGTCGGGGAATACGAGGCCGACCTTATTGACGAGACTGGTGGCTCGTTCACTCGGCTCATGGCGGTCCGTTTCGTCTACGATCACCCAGGCAATCTCGTCTACGGTGTCCGCGGTAACAAGGCGACCATCACATGGTCGGGCAACCAGGCGGTCGTAACCGCGATCGGTGGTGTCGGGCCGCCGGGGCCCGCAAATACGCTAACGATCGGCACTGTTGAGACGCTTGATACCGGCGAGGAGGCGACGGCCGAGGTCACCGGACTAGCTCCCAATCAGGAGCTGAATCTGGGGTTGCCGCGAGGCGCTCAGGGTATCCAAGGCATCCAGGGTATCCAGGGCATTCAGGGGCCGCAGGGCAACACCGGCCCCCAAGGAGCTACCGGCGCTCAGGGACCGCAGGGTACCCAGGGCGTCCAAGGCGCAACCGGACCAGAAGGCCCGGAGGGAGATCAAGGCCCGCAAGGAGTGCAGGGGGAGACCGGCGCCCAGGGCCCAGCAGGCACGGTTGAGGGGGCAGGGCGTCTAACCCTTAGCTCGGGGGTAGCTGTTCCGGAGGCCGACCTGACCGGACAGACGACCATCTATTTCATGCCGGTACAGGGCGACTATCTCGCGATTTGGAACGGCTCGAGTCTCGTCAATCGTCCGTTTTCCCAGCGCACCTTTCTGCTGAGCTCGACCTATCATGTGTCCGGGTCGATCTACGACCTCTTCGTCGGCTGGAACGGCACAGTTCTGTACATGGGCTCCGGTCCCGCCTGGTCGTCGAACACGGCGCGTGCCGAGGTGGTCGAACGGGCCAACGGCATTTGGGCGAACGAAACCAGCCTGGACATTCGTTACGGGACCGGTGCCTTGGACGTCATCAACGTGGCCGCCCATCAGGCGCGCTATGTCGGCAGCTTTTACGCCACGGCAAACGGACAGGCGACTGATAGCCGTCTAAAGCGACTGTTGTTCAATGCAGAAAACCAGGCCGCGCGCCCGCTCTATGTGGATGAATCGGCCAGCAACTGGAACTATTCAACAAACTTGTTCCGTCAAGCGAACGCGAACGCCAACAACAAGGTTGAGATCCTTAACGGCCTCGGCGGATTGAGGACGACGCTCCGCGCGCGGGGGATGGTCAAAAACTCGACCACAACCGCCCGCGCAAGCATGGTCGGAATCGGCATCGACAGTACGACGGTCAATTCTGCGAAGCTCCTCGTCCCGGCGTACTGCACCGACGCAATATTTGCCGGGCCGACTGCAGAGTATGTCGATCAGGTCGGGTTCGGCTATCACACGCTCAACTGGCTCGAACGAGGTGACACTGCCGATACCCAAACATGGTGGGGGTCAAACGCTGGCTCATTCCCATGGCGCACCGGATTGGTCGGTGAGTTCATCGGATGAGATTCATCGCATCTGCACCTGATCCCTTCGCGATGCCTGAAAGCAGCAACACGGCGGGCCGGGGCGGGAATTGGAACCCCACCGGCAAGACAGTCGTCGATCCTCGCCCGGTGCCCGGTGAAAATGCTGGCGTCTTCATCGTGTGGGGCCAATCGTCTGCAACGAACGCCGCTGCGGGAACTTATGTCCCCACAAACGCGGCACATCTGTTCAACCTCAATCCCTACGATGGCGGGATATATCGGGCCTCCGGCTCTCTCTTGGGCTGCGACTACGCCGATAACCTGACGAACGTCGACAACATGTTCACTCGGGCTGGCGACAAGCTGCTGACCGATGACGTGTTTGACCGGGTGATCCTGGCGCCATGCGGCATGGGCGGTACGTTCATCGCGCAGTGGGAGGCCTCCCTCTACCAGCGCATCATAGCGACGTGGAAGCGATGTCTCGCTCAAGGCTATGACGTGACGGCCATCCTCCAGCAACACGGAGAATGGGACAACAACTTCGGGACGACGCAGGCGGCCTATCGAGCTTCGGGAAATGCCGTCATTGCCAAGGTGCGTGCCGCCGGGTGCAGTGCGCCGTGGTTCATCGCCAAGTCCACCTATTACAGTAATCCGGGAGCAGCGATCAGAGCCGCTATCGACCAGATCGTGAGTGACACCGCGAACGTTTTTGCCGGCCCCGATACAGATGTGATCCTTACCCCAGCAGGACGCTATGACGCTGTCCACTGGAATGCGACGGGAGCGGATCAAGCAGCCGGTCTATGGCGGGATGTACTGGCCGGGGATTTCTAACCGCGGGCGATCAGGGTCTTGCGGGCGACTTAGGCCAATCCAGTAAAACCAGAGATGGAACGCCACAAATGCGGCGCCCACCAGCATTCCAATTGTCGCCACTTGCTTATCCGTCATAGGCGCATTTTACCTCGTCGCCATCTATCCCGCTAGCCGCTTGCTCTGTCACTTTCAGTTACAGATCGTCGTGTAGCCGATTGTATTGCAAACAACTGGTCCGGAATTCGCGGCTATGGCCGCCGCACGCCGGTTGCGCTCTCCGTCGTCGCGTTCAAGGGGACGGGCCTCGGCACGTTGCTCATCCTGGCCGACGGGCGGGTGATTGCAAATGACTGGCCGTTGGCGGGTTCAACTCGTTTAACGTCACATTCCCCGTGGTGGATGATGACTGGTCGACGTCTGATCTTTGACGACGGCGTTCTTCTCGGCCAGGGTCGCGACGATGCGCTCTACGCTGCCCTTCATGAAGGTAAGATCGGGCAAGCGGGCAACGGCCGCATCTCGCTCGCGGGTGAGCGCTCTGTTGAGGGCCGAAGAAGCTTCGATGCGCTCGTTCAGGCGTCGAATCTCTTGGTCGCAATAGTCGCGGATTTCCGCTTCCGCGGCCAAGCGCCGGGCTTCGCTTTGCTCAACGCGCCGCAGCGCTTCGATGCGTTCGGCGTCCAGTCGGGCTATCGTGGCGTATAGCCTGCCGAGCATCGGCAGCTTCCTCAAGATCATCGATAGACTCCTGCTGTCAGGTATCTTCTTGTTCGCCGCGAAGACGGGATGCAAGCTTTTTAAGTTGAATAACGTGCTCTTTATGCTGGTATAGTTCGTCAGAAGCGCAGACATCAGCCAGAATATTCTCTACGCCCGTGATCTGTTTGCTCTTGTCAAAGGCAGTGGAGCTGTCATCTGCTCTGACGATCGTCAGAGCTCGGCTGATCCCCATGATACCGTGCGCGGATGCAATGTGCAGCCACAGGACCACGTCCTCGCCGATCCGGATGTGCTCGGGGAAGGAGAACCCTTCGTCGATCAGGGATCGCGCTACCATCACTGTCGGGGTTGCTACGCTGCAACTGCCTATGATGTCGGGGAAGGCATTCGCAGACCCGCTTTCCTGCAGGGTGATGTCACCGTGGCGCGCCCGCGCGTAGCTGGTATGGCTGAACGCGGCGCCGGCACCGGCCATGGCTATCAGCTGCTCGGAGATTTTGGTCGGGAGAAACAGGTCGTCCGCGTCGAGGAACGCGACATAGTCGCCCTTGGCGGCGCGCCAGCCATTGTTGCGAGCAGCGGCGGGGCCGGCGTTGCGCTGGCTTATCAGCCGCGCATTCGGATGTCCCGCCAAGGCCGCCCGAACGCCAGACAGGTCTTCTTTGCAACCGTCATCAACGACAATGATCTCTATGCGTCGATGCGTCTGTTCCTTGACGCTCTCGATCGCGCTGACCGCCATGTCGACCCGATCGAACAGGGGGATGACGACGGACACCAGCACGCCGTCAATGACGGTCTTCACGCGCCTCTTGGCTTCGCTGGCAGCTTCGACCAGTTTGTTTTCACCCAGGAATTTGGACATCCCCACCAGGAAGGCGGCCTCCGAACCTTCCCATTTGACCTTTTCGGCCGGGGTTATCCCGTTGATGACGCGCATCCAGAAACGGGTCGCTTCGATCGTGTGATCGATCTTCTTCGAGCCCTGCTCGTCGTGCCAGCGGCTCTCGATCAGGACGTCTGCCATGTGGACGAAAGGGAAGGTGCGGAACGACCGGAACCAGAGATCGTAGTCTTGAGTGGTCGGGAGATTGATGTCGAAATTGCCGACGCGGTCGAAGAGCGCTCGCGGCACGAAGACACTGCACCCGTGGATGCAGCCCCTCAAAAGGGCGTAACTCGGTTTCTTCGTCAGGAGTTCATGGTCGAGACGAACGTCGGTGATCGTCTCGCCCGTCTCATTGATCAACCTGTAGTCACTGATCAAGACGGCGTCGGGGCGTCCAAGAGATTCCCAATGCTCGACTTGGCGGGCCGTCTTCTCAGGCAAATGCCGGTCATCATGCGAGAGCCAGCAAAACACGTCGCCGGTCATCGCCTCGATACCGGCGTTCAAGGCCGATGCGACCCCGCCGTTCGGTTTGGAAATGTACTTGATCCGCTCGCCATAGGACCGAGCGATGCGATCGGTTTCCCCAGCGTCGTTTGAGCCGTCATTCACGACGATGATTTCGGTGTTGGGCCATGTTTGGGCCAACGCGGAATCGATCGCATCCCGCATGTAATTGGCCCCGTTGTAGACCGGGACGATGATTGAAACACGCAGGGCTCGCATATCGGGGCTCATACAAGACGCCAGCCCGGCGCGCTAGCCCACTTTTCACCAGCCGCCTCCGGGCGGCCTTTCTACACCCGGAGCAATCAGATGATCCCCAACGAGGTGCAAGCCGCGCTGGTCGCGCTCGGCTATTCGGTCGCGGTCGACGGCGTGCTCGGACTGAAGTCGCGAGAGGCGATCAAGGACTTCCAGGGGCGGCATGGGCTGAAGATCGACGGCGTCGCCGGGCCGCTGACGATCGCCAAGCTGCACGAGATGCTGGCCCGCGAGACAGCCCAGGACCGGCCCGGCATCCTGACGCCGACGATCATCAAGACGGTGGCGCCAAAGGCACGGGCAGATATCGTCGAGGCCCTCGCGGGGTCTGTGGCGCCGTTCGCCTCGGTCGGGATCGTCACCAAGCTGCGGACGGCGCATTTTCTTGCGCAGATTGCGACAGAGACAGGCGGCCTCACGGCGCTCGAGGAGAGCCTGAACTACTCGATCGAAGGGCTGCTCAAGACCTTTTCGCGCAAGCGGATTGCGAAGGCCCAAGCCGAGGCGCTCGGACGCAAGCCAGGGCGGGCTGCCGATCAGGAGGCGATCGCGAATGTCCTGTACGGGGGCGCCTGGGGCGAGGCGAACCTCGGAAACACCAAGCCGGACGACGGCTGGCGCTATCGCGGCGGCGGACTGATGCAGACCACCGGCCGGGCGAACTACCGCCGCGCCGGCTACGAGGCCAATCCGGAGGCGCTCCGCACGCCCCGCGGTGGCCTCGCGGCGGCGCTGACGTTCTGGTCTAACAACGATCTCAATCGCGTCGCCGATCGCGACGACATCACCGCACTGCGCAAGGTCGTCAACGGCGGAACAAATGGCCTGCCTGAGGCCAAAGCCTATCTCGCCAAGGCCAAGAAGGCGCTCGGCATCTGACCCCGCTGGCGGCCGGCTGCCGTCCACCTCCAGGAGCACACCCATGAAGAACCGCATCCTCTTTGCGGGCGCTGTCGCTTGCGCGCTCGCCCTCGGCGGCTGCCTCACATCAATCGACGCCGAGATCGCCAAGATCAGCGACCGGCTCGCGGCGCGCTGTGTCGAACTCCAGACGGCAGTGACCGCCGTCGATTTGTTGGCCCCGGAGAAGGTCCGCGCTGCCACTGCTGATGCGCGCGGTGTCTTCGACCGCTTCTGCGCCAAGCCGCCGCGGACCTCGGCTGAACTGCTTATCGCGATCGCCGACGTGATCCGCGCGAAGCAAGCTGTCGACGCCGCCAAGCGCGCTTCGACTTAACGCATTGCCCGCTCAGAGTATCGGCAGCGCGATAGCAGTCCCGATCGCTATCACTAGCGCCACCCTGAGCCACATCGCGCGCAGGTTACTGGCCATCAACTTTTCCATCACGACCGCAACGTCCTCACCACGCACCACCGGCGAGCGTAGCGGCGAATTTTCGTTTCGTCATCTCCAGGGGAATCTCATGAACGAACAGGTCCTCAGCTTCATCCGCACCCTCGTCCAGTCCGGCGCCGCCGCACTGGCTGCGAAGGGCATCATCGACGAACAGGGCGCGACGGTTCTCGTCGCTTTTATCATGTGGGCAATCCCGACCGCCTGGGGGCTGTGGGTGCGCCGCAGGGCCGGTCTCGTCGCTTCCGCCGCAGCGCTGCCGGAGGTCAAGACGATCGTCACGACACCGGCGATGGCGGCCAAGGTCGATGATCCTTCCGTCACGGCTCGATAGGGCAGGGCGTGATGCCCCATCGCGACAAGCCGCTCCCGGTCAGGCTCTATCTCGGCATCCACGACCATTTCCCGGCGAGGCGGTCGGAATGGGTGTTGGCCGGGATTTTGATCGCTTGGGGCTGGATACTCCTTAAGCCAACCGAGAGCTTCGGCGGGAATCCGGCGTGGGCTCAAATGGCTGCGATGATGAGCGAGGACGCGTGGGGCAAGCTCGCCATTGCGATCGGCACCTTTCGCCTGCTGGCGCTGATCATCAACGGCACCTTCGCCCGCACCTGGTATGGCCGCTGGTCACCGCATGTCCGGGCGCTGGCGAGTTTTCTCACCTGCTTTCTCTGGTTCCAGATCAGCTTTGGCTTGTTCAACTCCGATGCGGCGACGACTGGCCTTGCTGTGTATCCCGGCCTGCTTGTGCTCGACGCGATGAACATCGTCGCTGCGACGCGAGACGCCGCGAGCATGGACAAGGCTGTGGCCGATGACGGATCCTAGCGCGCTCTCGACTGAGAACATCATCGGCACGCTGATCGCCGGCATCGGCATCGGCATCTACGCCCTTCGTGAGTACTTCAAGACCCGCAAAGCGCCAGCCTCGACGCAGAACGGCGACCGGATGATCCCTGGGATCACGATCGCCGACATGCAGCCTATCCGCGATCTCAAGGACGAGCAGGCGAAGACGACTGCAGCCGTTGTCCGTGTGGCAGACGCGCTGGAGGGCTTGCTCGAGCTCACCCGCGAACGGGCCGCGGACGAAGAGATCATGCGACGCGCCGAGATTCTGGCTCAGCAGATGCTCAAGCAGCTGCCAGGCGCGAAAGGCGCGACGCGCTCGTCGCGCTGAACATTCGGAACCGACGGCCTACTCGCGCGTTTCCGAAGCCTCCTTTGACCAAGCCACCTCGGCCCCGCTGGCACCCGCCGGCGGGGCTTTTTTCGTTCAGGGAACAAGTTTGCTTTGCAGTCGTTTCCTCAGGCAGTGGCCTAACCTGCTCTAGATTAAGGAGATTCCCATGCGCAACGTGCTTGTCACGTCGATCTTGTGCGCCTTCGTTTCAACTGCCGCGCTCGCGCAAACATCGACAACTTCGCCGACACCTTCGCCAAACGCGCCGGCCGACGCCAACGCCCCGCTGCCGGGCGCCAACAGTTTCACCGAAGGTCAGGCCAAGAGCCGCCTCGAAGCCAACGGCTACACGAACGTCACCGACCTGAAGAAGGACGACAACGGCGTCTGGAAGGGCAAGGCCACCAATGCCGGCGCCCAGGTGAACGTCTCGGTCGATTACCGCGGCAACATCGTCAAGAACTGATCGTTCCCTGTCCGCCACGATTTTTGGAGAACTCCATGACCCGCACCATCACCCGTTCTTACGACGACTACGACACCGCCCGTTCGGTGGTCGAGCAGCTTGAGGCCTCCGGGGTTTCGAGCAGCAACGTCAGCCTAATGGGTCGCAACGGCGATACGGACGAATCCAACGCCGGCGAGGGCGCCGGAATCGGCGCTGGCGTCGGCGGTGCAGCCGGCCTGCTCGCTGGTCTCGGCCTGCTCGCCATTCCGGGTGTGGGACCCGTAGTCGCCGCTGGTTGGCTGGCCGCTACTGCAGCCGGCGCCGTCGCTGGCGCCGCGGCTGGCGGTTTGGTTGGCTCTTTTATCAAGGAGGGCCACGACGAGGACGAGGCAAATTACTATGCCGAGACGGTCCGGCGGGGCGGTTCGGTGGTCTCGGTTCGCGCCGAACCAGCGCAGGAGGCCGAAGTCGAGGCCATCCTTGATGGCGCGACCCCGATCGATCGCCACACCCGCATGGCGCAGTATCGCCAGGAGGGCTGGACGCGCTTCGACGAAAAGGCCGATCCGTACCTGCGCGGGCAGGCCGGCATCTGACTTAGTTTCCGCTTACAGGCCTCCGGAGTTCGCTCCGGGGGCCATTTTTCTGAGGTTACGAGCGCTTTTCGCTTCAGTCTCGAGCGTTTGGAACCGGCCTCGCCTTCGTGCGTTTGATCAACTTCCGAAAGCCAACTCTCGGCCCTTCTGGCATTCGCTGGGAGGGCTTTTTTTGAGCTACCGACCCAGTGTCGCCGCTTCCATGATGATGCAACAACCAAGTGCAACAGCAGCGAGCGCGATGAGGTAAAGCCAGCTCTCTCCCGGCAGCCTCCTCATGACATATTTCCAGTGATAAGTGCGCCTATGGTCCCGAACGATGCCGTTTTCATCGCTCCACGACCCTGACGTTCTCGCCCGCGCCCTGCGCCTCTGAGGCCGCTTGGGCGGAAATCGAACAGCGGGGACTTTGTTCCGACGATGCGGAACGCGACCGGACGTGGTTGGCTTACCTGGTAACCAACCACCTGCGCGATAGCGACGATGAGAGCGACTTGGGCCAGAGGGCCGTTGCTCGGTTCGCCGAAGAGGTGCGGAACCGCGGGTAGCCTGCTAGCTTGACGCTGGCGCTTCGACTGCCGGCGCCATGTCTTTCGCCGTTGGTCAGCAACCCCAGCCGCCCCAAGCGGTCCATCGGCGAGGCAGAAATTCAAACAGCGCCCCGTCGGCTCGCGCCGGCGGGGTCTCTTTGTGCCTCTTGCCCAAGGTTCGAATAGTTCTAATGATTCCGAGCTTGGGCTTTTCGGGGGAAAGGGATGCCATTCTCATCACTGACGGATCCAGTGAAACTGGCTTGGGCTGGCGCGGCACTGAAGGCCGCATGGGAAGAGGTCAGGACAACGCTGCCAGATCAACGTGATGAGCGTGAACGAACTCGATTGGCCTATATCGTGGCCAGCTTGGTGACGCTCGCAGTGAACGAGGACGACCTCGCTCGGCGCGCTATCGAGCGTTTCCTGGCGAGATAGCGGAACTTGATTGGATGCGGCGCATTCCTCGCTAGAGGAGCCGCGCTATGCCTAAATACCGGGTGACGACAAAGGATCCTGGCGGTTCAGCCCGCCAGTCAATGGACTTCCCAAGCGAGCAAGCCGCGACCGATGACGCACAGCGTGCGCTGGTCGACATGGCGAAGGAAACTCTTCCGAACGGCGAGCGAGCTCGCTTCAAGGTACGGGTTCAAGATCAGGCCGGTGATGAGGTCTATCGCGCTTCGCTCGACTTCAAAGGTCGCGGCCGAAGAAAAACCGGAGGACCAGAGGAACCGGCCGACGACTAGCCAGTTCAATGCTCGGCGCTGGTTGGTCCCTCGCGCCACGCCTCTCGCCGACGGTCAGCCCCCCCGTTCCTCATCGGCGAGAGGCAGTCCGCTCAGATCCTCTTGCTCGTCTTGCACCGGCGGCGGTTCAGGACACCTTGCGCCCCGAGGAGTTCTTGTCTGAATAATCGCCTTGCTTTACGCGCCGATCGTCGGCGTCTTGAACGGGCGCCTCTTTGGGTCGCTTCTTCGGCGACGTGCTCTTTTGGGAGCCAGCTTTCGGCGCGCTCGTGCTGCGGCTTGTTTCCTTACTCACGTCGACCTCCAGACTTGTCCTGACTGTTCGAAGCTCAACTGTCGGGCCGCAGGAGCGTTCCGCGTGGCGGTGTAGCCTTCTGATTCCTATGCCCGGCTTGTGTCCAACTTGTCGGCGATCGCCTAGCCGCGTGACCGGCTGCCCCTTTGGGCGTTCCGTTCCTCGACTGGCCCGACGTCGCGCGCGCGGTCCGGGCGTTTTCGTGTTTGTAGGATCGCCGGCATTCGATGATCCCTATTGACCTGGCGATTGCTGGAGCTAGCACTTTGAAGACACCAACTTCGCCAGCGGGATGACCGGATTTTGAGCTACGCATTCTCAGACGGCAATCCCGTTCGGGAACTCATAGTATTCCTGGCGGTGGTTACTTTCGGCGTCTGCTTCATAAAGCTCTTGCGCCTTGCCGGAGCTGCCGAATCACGCGTACTTACGTCTGCAGCGAGCTTTCTGCGAAAAAGGCGAGCGTTCGCAGAGCATGATTTTACTTCAGAATTTGCGAAAGTTGATCTCGCTCGGATCGCGGTCGGCCTCCTGGCTACTATCCGATATGGCGAAATCTTCTTCAGCGGCTGGGTTATTGGAAGCGCTGAAACCATGGCGCTGGCCGGCGCTATGGTGTTGATGGCGCTGTGGGTGCTGGTCGGATTTATGACGCCGCTTGCAGTCTTCGTGCTCATGGCGACGTCGAATATTCTCGTCGATAACCTCCTCGGTGCATCCACGCTCGGCACGATGGTCATGTCGATCGTCCTGCTCCTGCTCCTGCTCGCGCCGGCTGGCCGGCGTCTATCGGCGGATAGCTTACTCGTCGCGCGGCACGGATTACTCGCCAGGACTGTCTTATTGCAATGGCGGATTACAGGCGATCCAAGCAGTGACCGCCTCGTCATTGCAAAAGCTGCTGCGCTTTTTGCGTATTACTGCGTCTGCATCTATTCGGTCACGTGGCATCTTCAAGACGAGGCTTGGCTTTCAGGCATGGTCATTGCCTGGGTCATGCTCTCGCCTATGTCCAATCCGCAGCTGCACGAGCAAGTATGGAGCTTATATCAAGCCAGTCCGTGGCTCGTCGTGACGCTGAGCCGCATTTCTATCTATGGCATGTTCGCGTGGTATATTTTGGTCCTGCCCGGATTAATCATGGGCAAGGTGGTCCGCGCATTCGTGATCTGGTGGGGGCTCGCCTTTTTTCTGATCAGTACATTCGTTCTACCGCTTAGATTCTTGGGTTGGTACGAACTCGTTTTCTGGTTTGTGCTCTTCTTCCCTGCTCGATGGCTTGTCAGAGGGGTCACTGCTCGCCAGTCACTTCCGACGGCCGATCAAGCTCGAGCATGGCCAGTCATGGTATCGAGCCTGCTGGTGGCGTTGGCGGCTCTGTCGCTGGCGTTCTTCGTGCGGCTTCCGGTGACCGGTTCCGACGACAATTCGAGTTCATTGTCGCGCCTCTCCCAGGCGACGATAGGTGCGGCCCCGCTGGGTTTCGGCGTCGGCAAGATCAACGTGTTCAACGAAGGCGATCTGCGCCTGTTCCGCACGAGCATGTCGTTTCGGTTCAAAGATTCTGATAAGCGCACTATCGACGTTCCCGAAGATATAACGTCCATAAGCGCCTGGACTGATCGGGAATACTATCAGGCGGTCGCATATCTACGGGCAATGTCACGGACAAATATCGGCTGCGACGCTTCGTATATCGCCAAGCTGGGCGATATATTCAAGGAGGCTGTGTTCGCCGATGTGGCCGGGTTCAATGCCGAGTTCGCGGTTGTATCGTTCACTCTTGATCCGTGGCCCAGCAGCGATGATCTCGCCAACTACAGACCAGTGGCTACCGATAAGAAATTGTTGTGCAAGAGCGTGTTCGAATTGCCAACAGGCAATCTGCTTTCTCTCAAATTCGCTCAGGTGGGTTTGGACGAAGCATTAAAGAGATCTGATCTGCCTCGGATATTTTCTGCTTCCGGGATGTCGTTGGCGTTGTCCTATCCGTGCCGCGCTGATTCTGCATGGATTAATACATTGGTTGAGACGAATCGGCGCTTCGTGACGAACAGGGCGCTGGTGGCTGCAGCTCTTGATCTCATCCCGGAACGCTATGGCGAGTTCGAACTCTCTTGTGCAGCGCGCGTCTTTGCCGTGACGGAACGCGAGCCGCGGCTTGCCGATCCGACCGTACTACTAGGCAACCCGGCGAGCTGCGCGGCTGGTCTTGTGCTCCTGCGGGAGTTCCAAAGGATCGATGCTGGACTGGGCAGTCTTAAGCCCGAGATCGATGCAACCCTCGCTGTGGCGGAGGGAGCAGAGGCCGCAGGGAATTGGGCAACCTGCGTTGCGGCTGCCGCGACCGGACGGGAGCGTGTATGGGCGGCGATGCTGACCGCACAGGCGGTGACTGGCCGTCCGTCACCTCTCGAAATGGCCCAGGCGGATATGGACGAAGCACTGAAGAAGACGAATCTGCCGCGCGTCTTTTCCGCGTCCGGCGTTCGTTTGGCGCTTTCCTATCCGTGTCGGGCTGATACCGCTTGGATCAATACGCTCGTCGAGACGGATCAGCGCTTCGTGACGAATAAGGCGCTGGCGGCCGCGGCGCTCGATCTCATACCGGAAGGGCAGGGCGAGTTCGATCTCGCTTGCGCTGCGCGCGTCTTTGCTGTGGTCGAACGTGAGCCGCGGCTTGCTGATCCCGCCGTGCTGATGGGCAACCCTGCGAGTTGTAGAGCCGGCCTTGCACTCCTGCGGGAATTCCAGGGGATCGATGCCGGACTAGGCAAGCTTAAGTCCGAACTCGATGCAAATCTCTCCGCGGCGGAAGGCGCTGAGGCCGCTGGGAATTGGTCGACGTGCGTAGCGGCTGCCGCGACCGGACGCTCGCGCTTGTGGGCAACGATGCGGGCCGCCCATTGATGCCGATCATCTTCAGTTCGTCCGCCCGCGCAGGATCTGCTCCATCCGCTCCAGATCAGCCTTCAAGGCGTCCGCACCAGCCTGACCGCGAATAGCGGAGAGCGGCCGGCCATCACGGCCATCCTCTGGCCTGCCCGAGCCGTTGAGGAAGCGAAGCCGCTGACCTGCCGGCATGGCGAGCAAAGTGTCGACCTCGCATTGTCGCGCCCATTCGCTCGACCAGGTCGAGACTTCGCGACCGGCGAGGTGGGAGTAGGCCATCGGATGGTTGTCGAGGTCTCGTGTCGTCAAAGTCCGCACTGGTTGAGCCTCAGTACCGCTTGGCCTTCGCCCGCGCGTCAACGAGCTCCACGTGCTTGATCCATTGCAGCCATCTGTCATCGCCAATCGCCGGGCGATACTTATCCCAAGCCGATCGGAACGCCTTCGCGGCATTCTCGCGGGAATCCGCCAAGCCATGTTTGGCAACACCAGGCGAAGGGTACTGTACCGTCACCGACCATTGCCACATCGGCTTTGGCATGGTGCCCTGGTAGACAATGGACCCAACGTAGACGCCCTCGCTCGTCACCGTCCAGAAGTACTCGCGGTTCTTCTCGTCCTCATCGTCAGGGTAGGTGCGGGAGAGGATCAGGCTCATGCCGCCAGTCTATGGCCTCTCTGCGGAGAGGGGAACGGCCTGTCCTATTTGCCGGCATCCCGCAGGTTCTGCTTCTTCTCCTCGTCTGTGAATGCGCGCCCGTGCCTGACTAAATTGGCGGCTACAGCGAGCGCGATCCGAGATTGCGGGAAACGGGAATAAGGACTTTCCTTGGCCATCTCCTCGACTAGTTTTGCGAGGCGCTCGCTACCAGGCCTCTTTTGCAGCGCCTCCACCGCCTGCGCGAGCTTGGCTTCTGCGGCGCGGCGGGCCTCCTGAGCCTCGATGTAGTCCGCGATCACAGGAAGTCGCCGCGCCTCGTCTCTCTCTCGCTCGACCCTCTCGATGGTGGCGCGCTGGGATTCGATCAGGGCGAGCAGTCCGGAGACGCCGGACGGGGAGCAGCGGGCGATCCAGTTGGCGATTGCCTGCTGTGTCAGCATCTCCCGTTCGGCGTTCGGCTCTGAGCGCGCGATGGTCGTCAGCTCGACCACTGACTGCCATGCCGGTTCCGGATAATCAGAGACGACCTGAAAGCCGAACCGGCTCGGCCGCCAAGGCCCCGGCGTCACGCCTTCCATAGCCTCGCGCCATTCCGCGACCACCTTCTCTGCCTCGGTGGGGGTGGCGGACGTGGTCATGCTGCGGCCCTCTCGATGTCTAGGAACGCGCCGATCACTTGGGCTGCCGGCCTCGGGTCGATGGCGTTTCCGAGGGCGCGCAACTTAGCCACTCGGGCGGGAATCCGAGTTCCCAGCCAGCGAACTCGGGGTGGAGGGAGCCGGCGCCATCTTCCATCGGGGCATTCGACATATTGGCCGCCGCCGACACTTGCGACGGCGGCGGTGAACCCCCGGCTCCGAAACTCATGTTCGGTCCACCCTTCGCCCCATCCGAGGCTCGCAGGGTGCTCCACAGAGCGAGGTTCACGATCTGCGTCGTCAGGCTCTCCTGCGAACCCTTCTTGCCGCGGCTCCGATCTTGGTAGCCTTGCCGGGCCTCCGACGACACGACCGTCTTGTAGAGGGCGAGGACGATCTTCCTGATCGCAACCTGGCCCGCTGAATTCCCGGCCTCGTTCTGCCCGTTCTTTGCTGGGGCATTGGAGGTCATAGTCGGCCACAAACCAAAAACGATCTCGGAAATGGTCCGCACCCGCGCTCGCGGCTTCCATCGGGATTGCCCCCACGGCGTAACCCATGGCGTCCAGATCACTTCGCACGCTGGCGAGCCATTCAGCCGCTCCCGCAACCTGTTCTCCAAACACTGTTGGAGGTAGTCGCTTCTCGATAAGCCGCCCGAATTCTGGCCAAAGGTGGCGGGTGTCATCGAAGCCCTTGCGCGACCCCGCGACGCTGAACGGCTGACAGGGGCAAGAGCCCGTCCAAAGAGGTCGGTCGTCGGGCCAGCCGGCAATGCGCAAGGCGAGAGGCCAGCCGCCGAGTCCGGCGAAGAAGTGGCAGCGGGTGTAACCCTTGAGGTCGTCGGGGTGGACATCGGCAATGCTTCTCCGGTCAACGTCGCCAGGCGGCAGGAGCCCTTCCGCGATCAGGTTCTCGATCCACTCTGCGGCGTAAGGCTCGATCTCGTTGTGGTAGTCGCGAGCCATCACCGCGCCTCCCCTGTGCCGGGGGCGGGGGTGGGCGGAGGCAACAATTTCGTCTCTTCGAAGCGCTGGATGACGGTTCGGCCGTCGTGCGTGACCATATGAGCGAGAAACACGGCCTCGACCGGCATCAGGCCGCATTCGACGGCAGTGACTTGGCCCTTCACCCAATCGCGTAGGATCGAGTTGACGGCCACGAGCCCTTGGTCGAGCGCAGCAGCCTCGTGTTGCGGCTTCGTCCGCTTCATGCGGCTATTCCAGGGGTTCTCTTTCAAGAACCACGCCGCCCAGCCGCGAGCTGAAGCCTCAAACTGGATCTGGCGCCCGCGATGCTCGAAGGCCAGCAGGATCGACTTGTCCTGAAAGCGCTCCATGAAGCCGACGCTCTCGCAGCCCATGCGGCGTAGGAGCTTCGTGATCTCCTCGCGAGCTGCCGCGCCGGAGGTTGCGCTGGCGTACGGGACAGCGCTCATAGCCCCTCCCTCCGGTCTGAGGGGGCGAACGCGACGCCAAGGCCGAAATCTTGTGCCTGGTAGAGCGCAGCGACAGCCTCGCTACCGAGCGCCATCAGCGTGGTCCCGTTACCGGGTTGCTCGCCGATGCTGCCGTCAGGGCGCTCGAACTCGATCTTGGGCGAGACGAACAGAAGCAAGTCCATCTGCGGAGCGGCCCATTGCCACCAAGGCGCCGATGTCCGATCCGGCATGAGGGCGATGCCGTTGCCGTGCTGAATGAACTTGGTCATCCAAGCGATCTTCGACCGCTGGTGCCCGTAAGGTGGGTTCATCCAGACGAAGCCGACCCAATCGGCCTCAAGGCCACGCGACGAAAGCCAGCGGCTTGTCGGCACGTAACGCGGCCCTTCGATGGGCGCCGCCACGTCCAGATCGAACCGCACGCCAAGCGCCTCGAATACGTGCGCGGGCGTGAACCAGTCGTCGCTCTTGTCGACGATGTTGCCATGTTCTCCCATCGGCTCAGCCCTCCACCGGGGGAGAAGGGAGAAGCGACGGCGTTACAACTCGCGTCGGAAACGAGCCTGTTACGGCATCAGAATTTGTAACGGAGCATTGGCGGAATTGGCCGTGCTCCGGCCTGTCACGCCGGAGGTCGCGGGTTCGAGCCCCGTCGCCCGCGCCATTTCAAACGATTTCCCAGAACCTTGCATCGATTGTTTCGCATGCGCCGAAGGTATTCGGCGCGACGTCTTTGACATGCAGATGACATGGCCCGCCGGCCGCCGCGTCAATGTCGCGTGGTTCGCAGGAACTCGGCGAGGCGCGCGTTCTTCGGCGCGCCGAATATCTGGGCGGGTGGCCCGTCCTCGACGATGCGCCCTTGCTCCATGAAGACGACGCGGCTGGAGACGTCGCGGGCAAAGCGCATCTCGTGCGTCACAATCAGCAAGGTCGCGCCGTCGTCGGCGATCCCTTTCACCGTGTTCAGGACCTCCTGCACGAGCTCGGGATCCAGCGCCGAGGTGACCTCGTCGAGGAGCACAAGCTTGGGATTCATGGCGAGCGCCCGCGCGATGGCGACGCGCTGCTGCTGGCCTCCGGAGAGCTGGCTCGGATAATGGTCGGCGCGCGCGGCGAGGCCGACGCGGGCGAGCCAGTTTTCGGCGATGGCGCGCGCTTCGGCCTTCGGCAGCCGCAAGACCTTGCGCAAGCCGAGCATGACGTTCCCGGCGGCGCTCAGATGCGGAAACAGGTTGAAGCTCTGGAAAACCATGCCGGTCATCGCGCGCTGGCGCGACAGCTCCCGGTCGCCCAGCCGCTGGCGCCGGCCATTGCCCGCGCGATAGCCGATCGTCTCGCCATCGAGAACGATGTCGCCGCCCTGATACTCCTCGAGCAGGTTGACGCAGCGCAGCAGCGTCGTCTTGCCCGAACCGCTGGAGCCGATGATCGAGACGACATCGCCCTGGCTCAGCTCGAGGTCGACGCCCTTGAGCACTTCGGTTGCGCCGAATTGCTTCTTAAGGCCGCGGATAGCGAGGAGGGAGGGCTGCTTGTCATTCATCAGGGCTGCCCCACGCGTCTTTCGACGGCCTTGCCGAGTTGGTCCAGGACGATGTTGATCGCGAGGTAGAGGATCCCGGCGAAGACATAGAACTGGATGGTCATGAAGTTGCGGCCGATGACCTCCTGCGTCTTGAGCAGGAGTTCGCCGACGCCGATGATGGAGAGCAAGCTGGAGCCCTTGATCAGCTCGACACCGGTGTTGATCCAGGGCGGCAAGGCCGAGCGAACCGCCTGCGGCAGCAGCACATAGGCGAGGAGCTGAGGATAGGTCAGGCCGATGCTGCGCCCCGCCTCGGCCTGGCCCGGCGGGATCGCCTGTAGCGAACCGCGCATCAGCTCGCCGATATGGGCGCCGGCGAAGAGCGCTAGTGCCAGGATGCCCGCCTGCGTCGGGCCGAGGCTAAGGCCTGCGACTGCCGGGATGTAGTAGGCGGCGAGAATCAGCACGAGCACGGGCGTGCCGCGCATGATGTCGACATAGACGCGGAACGGCAGCCGCAGCCACCACGGCGCATAGGCGAGCTGAATCCCGACGATGACGCCGAGCAGCGTGCCGAGCAGGATCGAGGCGGCTGCGCTCCCGATTGTCAGCAGCAGGCCGTCCCAGAGGGGCCAGCGGGCGATCCAGAGCTGATCGAGGAAAGCTTGCATGGTCAGAACTTCGGGAAACGTCGTTCGAGACCGCGGAGAAGCGCCGCTATGACCACGCAGGCGGCGATGTAGAGTCCGCTCGCCACCGTCCAGGTTTCGATTACGCGGAAGGTGTCGACATTGATCTTGCGCGCCTCGAAGGTCAGCTCCGGCACGGCGATGGCGGCGGCGATCGAACTGTCCTTGAACATCCCGATGAAGGTATTGCCGAGCGAGGGCAGGGCGTTGCGCAACATGATCGGCGCCACGACCGAGGTGTTCGTCTGCAGCCGCGTCAGGCCGATCGCCCGCGCCGCCTCGATCACGCCCTTGGGTACCGAGACTAGCCCGGCCCGGAACACCTCGGTGAGATAGGCTCCGGAATAGAGCGCGAGCGCACCGGCAAAACTTTGATACTTGTCGAGCGTGATACCAGCCTGGGGCAGGGCGAAATAGGCCAGCAATACCAGCACGAGCAGCGGCAGGTTGCGGATCAGCGCGACGTAAGTAGCCGCGAGGCCACGCAGCACACGATAGGGGCCGACGCTCGCGAAGGCTGCCAGCAGGCCCAGCACCGTGCCGATCGCGACCGCAACGACGGCAAGCCCGAGGCCGATGGCCAGCCCCGACAAAAGCTTGTCGAAGCTGGCCCAGACGGCGCCGAAATGCAGCGAATACTCCACCGGGAGACTGCTCCCGGCTCAGCGGAATTCCTGCGGGAAGCCGATCTTGGGCTCCGGCGGCGTCTCGCCGAACCAGCGCTCATAGGCCGCCTTGTAGACTGGGAAAGTCGTCCCGGTCATCGACTCGCGCAGCGCGATATTGACGAAGTTGAGCCAGTCCGGGTCGCCCTGCTTGACGATGCAGGAATAGGTCTGCGGGTTCCAGCTATAGCCGGAATCCACATAGCGGCTCGGATTCTGCTTCATGTAGTAGCGCAGCGACGAGGAATCGGTGGCAGCAGCCTGGGCACGGCCCGAGTTCAAGGCCTGGTACATCAGGTCGACGCTCTCGAACTGGTCGACCTTGGCCTCCGGCAGTGCATCCTTGACCATCTTCTCGGCGAAGACGTTCTGCAGCACCGAGACGGTGACCTTGCTGCCGGCCGCCTTCATCGCCGCGTAGTCGGCATAGGGGCCGCCAGCGACGAGCATCAGGCTGACGCCCTCGCGGTAATACGGAACGGTGAAGGCGACCTGCTGGGCGCGGGCGGCCGTCACGGTCACGAACTGGCAGGCGATGTCGACCTTGCCGGTGACAATGTTCGGAATGCGGGCGTCGGAGGCCTGGTTGACGAACTCGATCTTGTTGGGATCGTCGAAAAGGCCCTGCGCGACGATCCTGGCGATCTCGATGTCGAAGCCGACGAGCTCGCCCTTCTCGTTGCGGAAATGCCAGGGCGGGTTGGTGCTGCCGGTGCCGACGACGAGCTTGCCGCGGCTCAGCACCTCCTTGAGCTTGCCCTGAGCCGATGCGTCGGTCGCGGGAAGCAGGGTGCAGGCGACCACGCCGAGCCCGGCGGCGATCTTCATCAGATTTTGAAACATGGCATCCCCTCCGCCTGTCGTTGGAAACCGCTCGATGGCAGGCGCTGCGACAAGCAGACGACGCATCGCCTTCCTCGAACAAGATGCGCCTGTTCCGCGAGAGGAAACAGGGCTTGCGAGCTGCACCTAGGCGCGGCTCGCCTCAGCGTGGATCGGAAAGACCGGCCGGCGCAAACGCGTATAAGGCAACCCGGCGATCTTGCTGGTGCAAGGGCCCGGCGTCGCCACGGTGAAGCTGCCCTTGGCGATCTTGTCATAAGCGCGCCGATGCGCCACGGCGGCCTTCACGCCGATGGCCTTCAGGCTTTCCGGTTCTATGCCCTGTGAGCGGAGCTGCCCGAGATCGAAGGGCGGCGTCTTGCGGCTGGTCAGCAGCGCCGTGACGCCGGCAAACTTGACCACCACGCTCGGCCCCATGCTGAAGCGCGAGCCCTGCGAGGCGGCAAGATGGCTGTTGAGGTCCTCGAGCACGAACTCGCCATCGCTTGCGCTGACGAAGACCGCATCAGCCTCGACCGGCCCTTCGGCGATGGCGCTGCCCTTGCCGCCGATGGAGAGGCTGCGTACCTCGCCGGGCCGCGCTCCAGACATCGCAGCGACCGCTGCCGGGTCGGCGATGGCGACGGCGCAGTTCTCGACGCCATGACGCAGGAAGGCGCGCAGGACCGAAGTGCCGTCGCCGGGCGCACCGCCGCCGATATTGTCGGCCGGCTCGACGACGATGTATGGGCCGCCCGATGATCGCAGGATTTCGGCGATAGCCTCATCGAGATCCCATTCCGCCGGCAGGCCGAGCTCGCGCAGCTCCGTCGCGGTCTGGGTCAGGCGGTCGAGCGCGTCTCTGGCGGTGGAGTCGGGCCCGGTAAACGCGACGGCGAAGGCGACGCCGGCCTCAGGCACATCCGAGAAGGAATAGCCACCGACGACGTTCGCGACCCAGATCGCAGGGTCCTCCTGCTCGATCCGGCGCGCCAGTGCTTCCAGGTCCTTCATCGGCCGGTCGGCCGTGCCGGTTCCGGTTGGTGGCCACATCACCGGCGCATTGCATGAGAGCATGCGCGGCAGCTCGCCTTCGTTCAGGGTGCGTGCCAGCAATCGCGCCGAACGCACTGCGGAGTCTCGCGCATCGATGTGCGGGTTCTCGCGATAGGCGACCAACGCGTTGGCATGCTGCGCCATGGCGGCGGTGAAGTTGGCGTGCAGGTCGAAGACGCCGAAGACCGGCAGAGTCTGGCAGCCGGGCACCGAGCGGATATGGGCGAGCAGCGCGCCCTCCGGATCGGGGTTCGCGCTCGTGACCATTGCGCCGTGCAGCGCCAGCCAGATGCCGTCGAGGCCGCCCGCGGCGAGTGCGCCTTTCAGCCCTGCATCGAACTCAATAAGGAAGCGCGCGAAGACGGCGTGATCGACGGTGCCAGCGGGCAGGGCGGTGTAGTCGACTGTAGGCACGACCTCCCAGCCTTCCGCCTCCGCGACTTCGAGGAAGCCGTCCGCGGTCGAGCCGTCACCGCGCCGCTGCAGCAACTCTTCACCCTGGCGGATGGTGAAATCGGTGAGGCCGGTGATCTCGTCGACGAAGCTGTGCGTCTCGTGGAAGAGCGCTCCGAGCAGGATGCGGCGGCGTTGCGACATGGTCTCGGCGGCTCC
Source organism: Bosea sp. Tri-49 (assembly GCF_003952665.1). Classification (NCBI taxonomy): domain Bacteria; kingdom Pseudomonadati; phylum Pseudomonadota; class Alphaproteobacteria; order Hyphomicrobiales; family Alloboseaceae; genus Allobosea; species Allobosea sp. Tri-49. The sequence goes on along the minus strand of NZ_CP017946.1, from coordinate 1,525,743 downwards.
CTGCAGGCGAAGCAAGAGCATCTCGGCGGCTCGCCTGTTCCGGATCAAGCCTGCATTGTTCCACTCCAGGGAACGCAGGTCCTTTGACAGGGCAGGCGCGATCCCGGTTTCATGACCGCGCCGGCGAACGAAGGGCGGGCGTTGGCGCTGCTCTGGAACGGACCCGCATGCGCGTCTTCACTGCGTCGCTGGCGACGGAAACCAACACCTTCGCACCGCTCTATGTCGACCGCAGCGCTTTCGAGAGCGCCTTCTACTGCCCGCCCGGCACCCACCCCGATACGCCGACGCTGTGCTCGGCGCCGATCGTCGCGGCGCGCCACCGCGCCGCCAGCGAGGGCTATGAGCTTGTCGAGGGCACCGCGACCTGGGCTGAGCCGGCCGGGCTCGTCTCGCGCGACGGCTATGAGAGCCTGCGTGACGAGATTTTGGGTCAGCTGCAAACCGCCTTGCCGATCGATATCGTGCTGCTTGGCCTGCACGGCGCGATGGTGGCGCAGGGCTACGATGATTGCGAAGGCGATCTGATCGCTAGGGTGCGGGCGCTCGCCGGGCCGGACTGCGTCATAGGCGTCGAGCTCGACATGCATTGTCATCTCAGCGCGCAGATGGTCGACGGCGCCGACATCATCATCGCCTTCAAGGAGTTCCCGCACACCGATTTCCTGGCGCGGGCTGAGGATCTGCTGGAACTCTGCCTCAGGACGGCGCGCGGCGAGGTGACCCCGGCGAGTGCCGTCTTCGATTGCCGTGGGCTCGCCGCCTTCATGACCAGCCGTGAACCCGGCCGCAGCTTCGTCGATCGGATCATGGCGATGGAGGGCCGGGACGGCATCCTTAGCATCTCTGTCGCGCACGGCTTCCAGGCAGCCGATGTCGCCGATGTCGGCAGCAAGGTGCTGGTCATCACCGATGGCGACCGGGACAAGGCCGCGGCGCTGGCCAAGCGGCTGGGGCTCGAGATCCTCGGCTGGGGGCAGGGCGGTTCGCCCAAACACTACAAGCCGGACGAGGGCATCGCTGCGGCGCTGGCCTCGGCCGAGCCGGGCAGGCCCGTCATTCTCGCCGATCGCTGGGATAATCCCGGCGGCGGCGTCGCCGGCGATTCCTCCGTGATGGTCGAGGCGCTGCTGCGCCATCCCGATATCCCGGCGGCGATCGGGGCGCTCTGGGACCCCATCGCGGTGAACCTGTGTCGTGCTGCCGGTGCCGGCGCGGAGATCCCGCTGCGCTTCGCCGGCAAGGCGGCGCCGACCTCCGGCCGGCCGATCGACGCGATCGTGCAGATCATCGGGACGACCGCGGACCTGCTGATCCCATTCGAGCAGAGCTGGGTCTCGCTCGGTCCTGCCGCGGCGATCCGGGTCGGCAAGCTCGACATCGTGCTGGCCTCGACCCGTGCCCAGACTTTCAGCCCACCGGTCTTTACCGATCTCGGCGTCGATCTAACGGCGAAGACGCTGGTCGTGGTGAAGTCCTCGAACCATTTCCACGCCGCCTTCGCGCCGATCGCCGCGAGCGTGCTCTATCTCGACAGTGGCGGGCCCTATCCGCCCGACGCCAGCAAGATCCCCTACACCAAGGTCAAACGCCCTTTTTCTCCACTGGATCCGAACCCATGGCTGTAGACTCTCATGCCGCCCTGCCGCGCCTGTCGCTTGGCGAGATAGAAGATCAGCACATCGATGGGACCATCAAGGGCGTGCCGCCCGGAGTGTCCTTGCGGCTCGGTGATATCGGGCGTCAGGGCTGGAACCTCCTCGCCAACGACATGCCGATGCCGCTCGCCGTCATTCGCGAGAGCGTGCTGAAGGCCAACAGCGCCTGGATGGCTGCCTTTACTGCCGCCAACGACCTGCTGATCGCCCCACACGGCAAGACGACGATGGCACCGCAGCTCTTCGACCTCCAGATCGCCGACGGCGCCTGGGCGATCACGGTTGCGACCGTACAGCAGCTCGCAGTCTGCCGCCGTTTCGGCGTCAAACGGGTCATCCTCGCCAACCAGCCGGTCGGCCGGCAGGAGATCGCCGCCTGTTTCGATGCCCTGCGGGAGCCGGGTTTCGAGCTCTACTGCCTTGCCGACAGCATCGCCGGCGTCGAGCTGCTGGCGGAAGTGGCCGCGGGGCATCGCAACGCCAACCCGCTGCGCATCCTCGTCGAGATCGGCTTCATGGGTGGGCGCACCGGCGCGCGCAGCCGCGAAGAAGCTCTGGCGGTGGCGCGCGCCGTTGCAGCCTCGCCGGGGCTGCGGCTTGCCGGCTTCGAATGCTTCGAAGGCCTGCTCAGCGAACTGAAGGCTGCCGATCGGTTGCTCGACGAAGTGGTCTCGGCGGCCGCGGCGGCCGAAGCCGAAGGGCTGCTCGGCCCTGAACCGATGGTGCTGAGCGCCGGTGGGACCTCGCTGTTCGACCGCGCCGGTGAGCGCTTCAACGCCGCGTCCTTCAAGCGGTCGATCCTCAAGCTGCTGCGCTCCGGCTGCTATCTCACTCATGATTCAACGACCTACACGGCCTCGTTCCGCCGGATCACCATGGAGACCAGCCTCGCCCTGCCGCCGGGTGGGCTGGAGCCGGCGCTGGAGGTCTGGGCCTATGTCCAGTCGCGGCCCGAGCGCGGGCGCAGCCTGCTCACCGTCGGCAAGCGCGACATCAGCTACGATTCCGGGCTGCCGGTGCCGCTGCGCTGGTATCGGCCGGGCGGCGCGATGGCGCGCCCGGAGCCGATGCCGGCCGGGCACACCGTGCTCGCGCTCAACGACCAGCATTGCCATCTCGGCACGCCGCTTGAGAGCCCGCTGCAGGTCGGCGACATGGTCGCCTTCGGCATCGGCCATCCCTGCACGACCTTCGACAAATGGGGGCTGCTGATGCTGGTCGACGACGCCTATCACGTGACGGGGGCGATCCGGACCTTCTTCTGATCGCGTGTTTCTTGACGTGAAACCGTCGATCCTTGACGTGAAATAACTGCGGCAACTACGCTTTTGATCAGGTTGCGAGCCTCCCGTCTCGGCGAATGGGCCTTGCCAAAGCGAGACTTGAGAGGTTGCGGACCACCGCATGCGATCGGCGGTCCGGCGGTGGTTGGCGGATGTCCGGGAGGTCGATGTGCGTCTGGCCCTGATCCACATTGTGCAGGAGACGAACGACTTCAATCCGGTGCTGACGACGCTCGCCGATTTCCAGGCCTTCGGGCTCTATGAGGGCGAGGACATCGCCCGGCATTTCGGCGATATCGGCCAGATCGGCGGTCACTACGCCGCCATCCGGGAGTCGGGGCTCGCAGTCGAGACCATCCCGATCATCCGCGCCTGGGCGGTCGCCGGCGGGCGGATTTCGCGGGAGGCCTTCGACTTCTTCCAGGAGAAGATCCGTATCGGCCTCGAAGCGATCGGGCCGATCGACGGGCTCATCCTGCATCTGCATGGCGCCTGCGCCGCCGAGGGCGTGGACGATGTCGAGGGCGAGCAGGCCGAGCTCTGCCGGCAGGTCCTTGGCCCCGATGTCCCGATCCTGCTCGGGCTCGATCACCACGCCAACGTCACGCACAAGATAATCGCCAATTGCACGGCCATCGTCGGCCACCGCACCCAGCCGCATGATGTCTTCGACACCGGTAAGGTCGGCACGCAGGTTCTGCTGCGCATCCTGACCGGCAAGCTGAAACCGGTCATGGCCTGGCGCAAGATCCCGCTGCTCTCGCATCAGGAGCAGTTCCTGACCTCCAAGGGCCCGATGAAGCGCTGGTTCGACCAAGCGAGGGCGTTCGAAGCCGATCCGCGCGTCTTGCAGGCCTCGAACTATCCGATGCAGCCCTGGCTCGACGTCGCCGAAGGCGGCTGGTCGACCATCGTCGTCACCGATGGCGACCAGGCCCTGGCCGAGCGGTTGGCAGACGAGCTCGCCGATCTCGCCTGGTCGATGCGCGACGATTTCCAGATCCGGGAGGCGGTCTCGGTCGACGCCGCCGTGCGCGGAGCGGACGCCGCCGAGCGCGGCATGGTCGTGCTCAGCGACACCGGCGACACGGTCTTCGGCGGCGCAGCCGGCGACAGCAACCTGCTCCTTGAGTCGATGCTGCGGCAAGACATCAAGAGCCGCGCCCTGATCCCGCTGATCTCGCCGCAAGCGGTCGCGACATTGGTCGCGGCGGGCGAGGGCGCCGAAGTGACCTTGCCCCTCGGCGGCCACGCCGCGATCGCGTTCTTCAAGCCGTTGATGGTGACCGGTCGGGTGCGGCGGGTCGGCGGCGGGCCGGTCCGGCTGGATTATAATCACCAGCCGGAGGTCGACATGGGCCGCGTCGTGATCTTCGACGTCGGACCTGTGACCTTGCTGATCAGCGAACTCCGCGGCGTCGCCGGCAATGTGCCGGGTGTCTACGAGGCCTTCGGCATCGATCTCGCCGACTACAAGATGGCGGTGCTCAAGACGGCCTCGAACTTCCAGTACTTCGCTCCGATCACCTCGCAGGTGATCCGCGCCGACACGCGTGGACCGGGGCAGTCTGATGTCTTCACTTTGCCGTGGCAGCGCATTCCACGACCTGTCTACCCACTGGAAACGATAAGCGACTGGCGGGCGCATTCGTCCCAGCCGGGAGCGGGAACGGGCTGATTGTCGACCTAACAAAAAGAGGGGAGAGCGATGATGAAGCTGTCGCGACGTCAATTCTGCATGACCGGTCTCGCCCTTGCGGGAGCCGCGCCGCTGCTGGCGGCCGGCCCGGCCTTCGCCCAGCAGCTCAAGGGCGGCGCGTTACGCGTTGGGGTGCTCAGCGAGCTCGCCAATTTCGACCCGCAGCAGCTCTCGACGGTCAATTTCCACGTCATCAAGAACCTCTATGACAGCCTGATCGAGTACACGCCGGACGGAAAGCCGCAGCCCAGCCTCGCAACCGAGTGGAAAATCGCACCCGACAAGACCTCGGTCAGCCTGACGCTGCGCGACGGCGTCACCTTCCACAGCGGCGCGCCGTTCAAGTCGGATTCCGTGCTGGCGACGTTGCAGAAGGGCGCCGATCCCAAGCGCGGCAAGAACGTCTTCTCGACCATGTCGATCGTCAAGGACTGGTCGGCGCCGGACGAGCGCTCGGTGGTGATCAACTTCAAGGCGCCGGCGCCCGAGCGCCAGATCCTCGACCTCCTGCAGTTCCTGATCCCGATCGAGGCCAAGGGCATCGATACGGTCGAGACCGTGCCGGCCGGCACCGGGCCCTTCACGCTGGTCAGCCGCGCTGTCGGCCAGGGGCTGACGCTCAAGGCCAATCCGAAATACTGGCGCGAGAAGCAGCCGATCGCACAGGACCTCGTCTTCACCGTGTTCAGCGAGGATGCCGCCGCCACCGCCGCGCTGGAATCGGGCGCGGTCGACATCGTCTATAACGGCTCCTCGCGCAGTGCCGTCAGGTTGAAGGGCGCCGGCTATCAGGTCTTCGCCGGGCCGGGTCCGCTGGTGCAGGTCTTCCGCATCAACTCGACGCGCGGCCCCTTCCGCAACAAGTCGTTCCGGCAGGCCTTCAACCATCTGATGGACCGCGCTAGCATCCTGCGTGTCGGCTATGCCGGCATGGGCAAGGTCGTGGCGCTGCCCTGGGCGCCGGCGAGCCCGGCCTTCGACGACAATTACACCAAGACCTACGCCTATGACCTTGAAAAGGCGAAGAAGCTGATCACAGCCTCCGGCCTGTCCGCCGATGAAATGAAGGGCTGGAAACTGCTGGTGAACGGCAGCGACGAGGCCTCCGTGGCGATCAGCCAGATCGTGCAGGGCTCGTTGCAGAAGGTCGGCGTGCCCATCGAACTCGATATGCGCCAGGGCGCCGAATACGTCACCGCGCTGCTCGGCGGCGACTTCGCCGCAACCTTCGGCGCGGTCGGCAATGTCCAGAAATTCCCGTCGCGGGTCACGACCAACTCGATCTATCGCACCTCCGGCAACCCGATCCTCAAGGATCCGCACCCGCATCCGGACTATGTCGCGGCGATCGCCAAGGTCGACGCCGCCGCTGGCGGCGAGGCGGAGGTGAAGGCGGCCTATGACAACCTCAACCGCGTGATGGTCGAGGAGGCCTTCGGGATTCCGACCAATTCCTACGATGTCGGCCTGGTCGTCGCCTCCGAGAAGATCGGCGGTATCACGCTCGATATCGACAACCTCTTCATCGCCCGTACCATCGGATTCAAATGAGGTGGTGGAGCGCCGCACCGCCAGCTGACAGCCTGCGCGGCGCGCGATGACAGAGATGTTGGCGGCCGCGATGAACCTGCTGCGCCGGCTGCTCGCCCGGCGCGGCCCTGCGCTGAGTCTTGCCTTCCTGACCCTGGTTGCGCTGACAGCAACCTTCGCCGGCCTCCTGCCGCTCGACCCGCTGGCGCAGAGCATCGCGGATTCGCTGAAGCCGCCCTCGGCCGAGGCCTGGTTCGGCACCGACGAGCTCGGCCGCGATATCCTCGCCCGCGTCGTCTACGGCGCCCGCACCTCGCTGCTCACCGCTTTCGGCGCCGTCCTGATCGCGGCGCTGATCGGCATTCCGGTCGGGCTGGTCGCGGGATTCTATGGAGACTGGCGCGACTCGCTGCTGATGCGCTGCATCGACGTTCTGCTCGCGCTGCCGAACATCCTCTTCGCCATGGCGCTGATCGCGGTGCTCGGGCGCAGTCAGGGCGCGGCGCTGATCGCCGTCGGCATCGCCGGCATCCCTGGCTTCGCCCGCATCGCGCGGGCGCAGGTGATGGCGCTGCGCCAGCTCGATTTCGTCATGGCGGTGCGCAGCTTCGGCGGCGGTCCCGGCTACATCATGGTCCGGACCTTGCTGCCCAACATCCTCAGCCCGCTTGTGGTCCAGGCGATCGTGCTGGCCTCGATCGCGATCCTGCTCGAGGCCGCGCTCGCCTTCCTCGGCGTCGGCGTGCCGCCGCCGACGCCAAGCTGGGGTGAGATGCTGCGTACCGGCAAATCCTATCTCTATGAGGCGCCGAGCTATGCGGTGCTTCCCGGCCTTGTCCTGACGCTCACCATCCTCTCCTTCGATACGATCGGCCGGGCGCTGACCGCGATCCTCGACCGGGACGAGACCGATGCCTCCGGCGCGACGATCGGGGGCCGGCGATGACGTCTTACGTCCTGCGTCGCCTCGCCCAGATGCTGCCGGTGCTACTGATCGCCTCCTTCGCGATCTTCGCGATGATCTATGCCGTGCCGGGCGGGCCGGTCGCGGTCATCGCCGGCGAGAACGCCACGGCGGAGGAGATCGCCGAGGTGACCCGGCGCTTCGGCTTCGACCGGCCGATGGTGGTGCAATATGCCGACTGGCTCGGGCGGGCGCTCACCGGCGATTTCGGCCTGTCGCTGCACAGCCGCCAATCGGTGCTGCAACTGATCGGCGAGCGCCTGCCAGCAACGCTGCAGCTTGCGCTCTGCGCCATCCTTGTCGCGCTCGTGATCGGCATCCCCGTCGCGATCGCCAGCGCGGTCAGGCCGAGTTCCTGGCTCGACCGCGTGCTCAGCGGCTGGAGCGCGCTGGCGCTCGGCGTGCCGACCTTCTGGCTCGGCATCCTGCTGATCCTGCTCTTCGCCGTCGAATTGCGCTGGCTGCCCTCGGCCTCGCGCTATGTCCCGCTCTGGCAATCGCCGCTCGATGCCCTGCGCAGCCTGGCTCTGCCGGCGCTGACGCTCGGCGTTTATGTCTCAGGGGTGCTCGGGCGCTTCCTGCGCGCGTCGCTGATCGGCGAGGCGCGGGCGGACTATGTCCGCACCGCCCGCGCCAAGGGCGTGCCGGAGAAGCGCGTCGTCGGCCTGCACATCATGCGCAACGCGCTGCTGCCCTTCGTTACCATCGTCGGGCTGATGATGGCGCATTTCATCGGCGGCGCCGTGGTGACCGAGGCGGTCTTCACCTATCCCGGCCTCGGACGCTTGTTGATCCAGGCGATCACCACCCGCGACTATCCGCTGATCCAGGGCTGCATCCTGGTGATCCTGATCGCCTACATGCTGATCAACCTCGCGGTCGACATGCTCTACGCCTGGATCGACCCGCGGATCGAATACCGATGAGCGCGGCTTCAAACCGCCGGCTGCGAGCCGAGATGTGCCGAGATGCCGGCCGCGATTTCGCGCAGTCGCGCCCCAGCCTTGGCCGCGAGCGAATGCGGCATCCGCATCAATGGCGCCGAGATCGAGAGCGCCGCGACGGGATACCCATGCTCGTCGAGGATCGGCGCGCCGATGCACATGGCACCATCCTCGTTCTCGCCCATCTCGGTGGCATAGCCGGTCCGCGCCACCTGTCGCAGCTGCCGCTCGATCTCCTCGCGTTCGAGCAGGGTTCGGCCGGTGCGCTCGGTCAACGGCAGGTCGAGCTGGCGTTGCCGTTCCGCCTCGGGCAGGAAGGCGAGAATCGCCTTGCCGAGCGCGGTGGAGTGCATCGGATGGCTGTCGCCGATGCGGGCTTGCATCCTGAGCGAGCGATTGGCCTCGATCAGGTCGATATAAACGATCGTGCCGTTGCCCTTGACCGCCAGGTTCACCGTCTCGTTGAACTCGTGCATCAGCTCGGTCATCGCCGGGCGGGCGAGGGTGCGGATCTTGCTGACGCTGGCATCGGCGCGGGCGATGGCGCGCATCTGCGGGCCGAGCGTGTAGCGATCGGTCGCCCGGTTGTGGTCGAGGAACTTGGCGGCCGTCAGCGTCTGCAGATAGCGGAAGGTCGTCGTCTTCGGGATCCGCAATTCCTTGCTGACGGCGGTGAGCGCGATCTCATGGCCGTGGCGAGCGACGAGCTCAAGCACCCTCAGCGCCTTCATCACCGGCTGCACGACGTAAGGATTCTCGCTCGCCTTCGGCATGGCCGCTCCGGTCGTTTCCCGAACGATGAGCCGGCATAGCCAGCGCCATTGAATTCCGCAACACGAAACCGGCGTTCCTTTACGCGGACGAGGCGGTTTGATCTGCTCGTGCAGATTGCAGCGGAGGCGGTGGACGTGGCAGCGAACGGCACCCAGCAGGCGGGAACATTGCGTTTCGAGGAATCGGCCCGGCAGATCACCGAGAATGCGCGTTTCATTGCAGGCGGCGTGAACAGCAATTTCCGCCTCGGCATGGCGCCGGGACCGCTGGTCTTCGAGCGCGGCGAGGGCGCCTATCTGATCGACGTCGATGGCAACCGGATCATCGACTATTACTGCGGCATGGGCGCGACCGTGCTCGGCCATACGCCTGCGCCGGTGCTGGAAGCGGTCAGGAAACAGGCGGAAAAAGGCATTCTCTTCGCCGGTCAGGCGCCGATCGAATACGAGGCGGCAAAGCTGATCTGCGAGCGCGTGCCTTCGGCCGAGCGGCTGCGCTTCGGCTCATCTGGTTCGGAGGTGGCGCAGGCGGCGATCCGGCTCGCCCGCGCCGCCACCGGTCGGCGGACCATCGTGAAGTTCGAGGGGCACTATCACGGCTGGTTCGACAACATCCTCTGGTCCACCGCGCCGGGGCTGAATGCGGCCGGGCCGGAGGATGTGCCGACCCCCGTGATCGGCAGCAAGGGCCAGGACCCGGAGGCGGGCGAGGGGCTCTCCATTCTCGGCTGGAACGATCTTGCAGCGCTGGAGGCGCGCCTCGCCAGGGGCGACGTCGCCGCGGTGCTGATGGAGCCGGCGATGTGCAATCAAGGCGCCATCGCCCCGGCTCCCGGCTATCTCGAAGGCGCGCTCGTCGCCTGCCGCAAGCACGGCGCGCTCCTGATCTTTGACGAGGTCATCACCGGCTTCCGGCTAGGCCGCGGCGGTGCACAGGAACGTTTCGGCGTCACGCCCGATCTCACCCTCATGGCCAAGGCGATCGCCAACGGCTTTCCGGTCGCGGCGATCGCCGGCCGAGCCGATCTCGTCGATATGTTCGCCGATGGGGTGTTGCACGGCGGCACGTTCAACGCCCAGCCGATCGCGATGGCGGCGATGGTCGCGACGCAGAAGCTGCTGACGCCCGAGCACTATGAGCGCAGCTCCGCCCATGGCCAGCGCCTGCAGGACGGCATCCGCACGATCCTGGCGGACACTGGCATCAAGGCGCAGGTCGTCGGCTTCCCGCTGGTCTTCCATGTCGCCTTCGGACTCGACGCGCCGGCGCGGAACTACCGGGACGTCGCCCGCTCCGACAAGGTCGCCTACAGCCGCTTCGCCCATGCGCTGCTCAGGCGTGGCGTGCGCGTGCTGGAGCGCGGCGCCTGGTTCGTGTCCTCGGAACATGACGCGGCGGTCGTCGACGCCACGCTTGAAGCGGTGCGGCAGGCAGCCAGGGAAGTCTAGTCGTCCCGTCGCGTGCCTGTAGGCAAATTTGTTCATTCGGGTTCTGTTCAGCCAGACACAATCAAGGTGTTGTCCGGGCTTATGGGAACAATTCCTGTTCGCGGCGGTTGCTGTCGAGGCTCGGTCTGCCCGGGCATTTGGAGGTAACAGGATGCGCAAACGGACTTTCATCGCGGTCATGATTGGCGCTTTGGCTTTGTCGGGCCCGCTTCTGGCGTCGCCCGCTCACGAATCCGCGCCGGCCGGTGAGGCTGCGATCGCCCGTGCGCTCGACGGTCTCGACGTCGCGTTCACGCGCCATACGCGCGAGCACCGGATGTGGGAAATCCAACGGAATCTCGAGCGGCAGAATCGCGGCCGCGGCTATGGCGGGCGCGGCTACGATCGTGACTATGGCTATGGGCGTGGACGCGGCTACGATCGTGGTTATGGCAATAGGCGCGGCTACGATGGCTATGGCGGGAGAGGTTATATCCGCGGAGGCGATCCCTACCGCGGCAGCACCTACTGAAGCGTCGCCGTCCTCGGACAGCATCGGACTGAAGTAGGTATCGCCTCTTTCAGTCCGATGCCTTGCCTACCAAGGCCGGCGCGGGCCGGTGTCGATATGGATCAGCCCGTTCCAATAGACCTTGTGGCCGCCGACCTCGGGCAGGTTGCGGGCCCATTCCAGGACAGTGCGCGGCCTGACGCCGGGCACCCGGAAGTCCATCGCCTCGCAGCGCTTGTGATAGGAGCCGCGCCGCGCCCGCCAGGGCGGACGCCAGGTCGAGGTCACCTTCACTGCTCCATATTTGTCCGAGATCTTGCCGAGAATGGTCTTCAGGACGGACGGCAGGCAGACGATCGAGGTTCCGGGATCGGTCGAGATGCCTGGTCTGTCAGGTTTTTCGTTGGGGTCGAAGGGCGGCTCCTCCGCGGTCTGTCCCGGCGTGCGCTGCGGCCACTCCGGTCCCTCATCGTCATCGGGCTCGGGCTGGGCGAGCGTGGGCGCCGGCCCCGGCGTCGTTGCCAGGCTGGCTTCGATCGGAGGGGCCGGGACAACCACGATCGGTGGCGCGCCCGGCTTGATCTGCAGGTCGAGATCGAAGGGGCGTTCGGGCGGCAGGGGGGCGAGCATCATCTGCGCTGCGGCCGGTCCGCTGAACGCCATCCCGGCGAAACAGGTGCCAGCCAGCACGACTCTCCGCATGGCAATCACGAGGCGCGGGATGCCGGTGGCGGGAAAGCGGCCACGATGCCGCGATCACGATGCGTTGTTGGCCTCGGCATTCCCGCAGCGGTGCTCCTGACGCGTCGGCAGCACTCGCCGACGAATCGTGCCGGCGCCGAAGACTGACGTTACGTCCCCGTTTGCCACGCTTCGACGCGCCGCGACAACCGCCTTACGTCAGGCGTGATCGGTCGTGAGGATCGCGGTCGAAACGCCCGAGAATCGTGACACTTTCCCGAGCCGGGCCGACATATGCGGCAAAGACATGGCGATAGCCGCGTTGTGCGGCGCGGCGAACCCTTGCGTGATTCTAAAGCAGGGTCTAATCGACTGGCGAGATTGAGGGCGCCGCCTCGGCGCCAGGTTGAAGCGGGGTGACAGATGCAAGCTCTTCCTGTGCAGTCCCTGCTGTCGGACTACCTGCCCCTGGTCATCTTCATCGGCCTGTCGATCGTGATTGGCCTGGCGCTTCTGATCGCGCCGTTCGCCGTTGCCTATTCCAAGCCCGATGCCGAGAAGCTCTCGGCCTATGAATGCGGCTTCAACGCTTTCGACGATGCGCGCATGAAGTTCGACGTGCGCTTCTATCTCGTCGCCATCCTCTTCATCATCTTCGATCTCGAGGTCGCCTTCCTCTTCCCGTGGGCGGTCGCCTTCGGTGGCCTCGGCTGGTTCGGCTTCTGGTCGATGATGATCTTCCTCGGCGTGCTGACCGTCGGCTTCGTCTACGAGTGGCGCAAGGGCGCGCTCGAGTGGGACTGACCATTTGTCGCGCAGCCTGATACCGTCCTGTCACCGTTCTTACATTCGACGAAAGCTAAAGGTTCGAACTGATGGCCATGACAGCGATCGATCGCGGTGATCCGCTCGTCGCGCCGGCGCCCAGGGGCCTGCTTGGCCCGGACGGCAAGCCGGTCGGCACGCGCGACCCCTTCTTCGTCGAGATCAACAACGAGCTGGCTGACAAGGGCTTTCTGGTCACGGCGACCGACGACCTGATCAACTGGTCGCGCACCGGCTCGCTGATGTGGATGACCTTCGGCCTCGCCTGCTGCGCGGTCGAGATGATGCAGCTCTCCATGCCGCGCTACGATGTCGAGCGCTTCGGCTTCGCGCCGCGCGCCTCGCCGCGCCAATCCGACGTGATGATCGTCGCCGGCACGCTGACCAACAAGATGGCTCCAGCTCTGCGCAAGGTCTACGACCAGATGCCGGAGCCGCGCTACGTCATCTCCATGGGCTCCTGCGCCAATGGCGGTGGCTACTACCATTACAGCTATTCGGTGGTACGCGGCTGTGACCGCATCGTGCCGATCGACGTCTATGTGCCGGGCTGCCCGCCGACCGCGGAAGCGCTGCTCTATGGCGTGCTGCTGCTGCAGAAGAAGATTCGGCGGACGGGGACGATCGAGCGGTGAGCGAAGCTGGCGCCAGCGTGATGCGGCAGTGGCGGGCAAGAGCCACGCCGGAGGGAGCGCTCGCCTATCGCGCGCATCTCGCCGGTTCGGTGCTGCCGCAGCTGCAGGCGCTCGCCGGGTTCCGGGGCGTTGCACTGCTCAATCGCCCGGTTTCTGGCGAGGTCGAGATTACCGTGCAGACCCGCTGGGACAGTATGGCGGCGATCGCGCCCTTCGCGCCGCCGGATCTGGAAGCTGCAGTGGTCGAGCCGGCGGCGGCGGCCGTGCTGTTGAGCTATGATGACGTGGTGACGCATCACCAGGTCATTCTCGAAGGATGATGCGATGAGCGAAGCGCTCGTGACATTGGGCGAAGAGATCAAGGCGGCGCTGCCCGGCGCTGTGACCGACATCGCCGTCGCCTATGACGAGCTCACCGTGCTCGCCGAGGCCGCCGAGATCGTTCGGGTCCTTAAGACCCTGTACGACGATTCACGCTTCCGCTTCGTCAATTTCACCGATATCGCCGGCGCCGACTATCCGCAGCGCGAGAAGCGCTTCGAGGTCGTCTACCACCTGCTCTCGCCGCGTCATAACCAGCGCGTGCGCGTCAAGGTTCAGACTGACGAAGCGACCCCGGTCCCTTCCGTGATCGAGGTCTTCCCGGCGGCGAACTGGTACGAGCGCGAGGCCTACGACTTCTACGGCATCCTGTTCTCGAACCATCCGGATCTGCGCCGCATCCTCACCGACTACGGTTTCGAGGGCTATCCGCTGCGCAAGGACTTCCCGCTGACCGGCTTCGTCGAGGTCCGCTATGACGACGAGCAGAAGCGCGTCGTCTACGAGCCGGTGAAGCTGAACCAGGAGTTCCGTAACTTCGACTTCCTCTCGCCCTGGGAAGGGACCGAATACGTCCTGCCGGGCGACGAGAAGGCCAAGGCGGGCTGACGCGATGGGCGAAGGCGACAAACTCTCAGGCGGCTGTCTCTGCGGCTCCGTTCGCTTCACGGCGACGATGGCCAAGCCGGAGATGGACGTCTGCCATTGCGACATGTGCCGCAAATGGAGCGGCGGCGTGCTGATGACCGTGCCGTGCACGGACCTCGCCGTCGCCGACCAAACGCATCTTGCCGTCTACCCTTCGTCCGAATGGGGCGAGCGCGTTTTTTGCCGGAGCTGCGGAACCAGCCTGCTCTGGCGTCAGCGGTCCGGGCAGGGGCCTGTCGCGGTGGCGTTCCCGAGCCTCGACAACCCTGCCGACCTCGTCTTCGCCGAAGAGATCTTCATCGACGAGAAGCCCGCCATCTACGCCTTCGCGGGCGAGCGCCGGCGCAAGACCGGCGAGCAGGTGATCGCAGAGTTCACGGCTCAGTTCGGAGCGCAGCAGGCCGGAGGGCGCGAATGATGAACGCCTTTCGCTATCGCCGCGGATTGAAGAGCCTGGCGGCCATTTTGCTCGTGGCTTTGGCCCCGGCTGCATGGGCTCAGCAAACGCGCTCAGTGACGGTGCGCCTCCCGAACGGACAGGAAACGACCCTGATGGGCGTTCAGGTCTTTCGGATGGCCTTGGCGGCGGAGCATGTTCTGAAGGCCTGCGCTTCGCAGATCGTGCGCTCGGCCGTGGCCGACCCCTCCTATGTTCGAAGCATGTTGAGCCAGGCCGCGACGCTGCCGAGTTACGATCGCGAAGAGGTTCTCGCGGCGGCTTCGGAAAATTCAGCGAATGCCACCGCCTGCAAGCGATATGCGGGCCGTCTCAAATCCGATCCGCTTGAGAACATCTTTCTCAAGCCACAACAGCGGTCCTGACCGATGACCGAACACAACATCCGCAACTTCTCGATCAATTTCGGCCCGCAGCATCCGGCGGCGCACGGCGTTCTGCGCCTGGTGCTGGAACTGGACGGCGAGATCGTCGAGCGCGTCGATCCGCATATCGGCCTGCTGCATCGCGGCACCGAGAAGCTGATCGAGCACAAGACCTATCTCCAGGCCCTGCCCTATTTCGACCGGCTCGACTACGTCGCGCCGATGAACCAGGAGCACGCCTACTCGCTCGCGGTCGAGAAGCTGATGGGCGTGACCGTGCCGCGTCGTGGCCAGCTGATCCGCGTGCTCTATTCCGAGATCGGCCGCATCCTCTCGCACATCCTTAACGTCACCACGCAGGCCATGGACGTCGGCGCGCTCACCCCGCCGCTCTGGGGCTTCGAGGAGCGCGAGAAGCTGATGATCTTCTACGAGCGCGCCTGCGGCGCGCGCATGCACGCCGCCTATGTCCGGCCGGGCGGCGTCCACCAGGACCTGCCGACCTCGCTGATCCACGACATCGCCGAATGGTGCGACCCGTTCCTCAAGGTCTGCGACGATCTCGAGACCCTGCTCACCGACAACCGCATCTTCAAGCAGCGCAATGTCGATATCGGCGTCGTCGATCTCGAGACCTGCTGGAAATGGGGCTTTTCGGGCGTGATGGTGCGCGGCTCCGGCGCGCCCTGGGACCTGCGCAAGTCGCAGCCCTATGAGTGCTACGAGGAGATGGAATTCGACATCCCCGTCGGCAAGAACGGCGACTGCTACGACCGCTACTGCATCCGCATGGAAGAGATGCGCCAGTCGGTCCGCATCATGAAGCAGTGCTGCAAGAAGCTGCTCTCGGCCGATGGCGGCGGGCCGATCTCCTCGCTCGACGGCAAGATGGTGCCGCCCAAGCGTGGCGAGATGAAGCGCTCGATGGAAGCGCTGATCCACCACTTCAAGCTCTACACCGAGGGCTACAAGGTGCCCGAGGGCGAGGTCTACGCCGCCGTCGAGGCGCCCAAGGGCGAATTCGGCGTCTATCTCGTCTCCGACGGTACCAACAAGCCCTATCGCTGCAAGATCAAGGCACCCGGCTTCGCCCATCTCCAGGCCATGGATTTCATGTGCCGCAAGCACATGCTTGCCGACGTCTCCGCGATCCTCGGCTCCCTCGACATCGTGTTCGGGGAGGTCGATCGGTGACGCGAGGCTCAGCTACAAGCGGAGCTCGGCTCGGGCGTTACGTGCTCGGCCTGTGGCTTGCTGCGCCGGCTGTCATGCTCTTGGGCGCGCCGCCGACTGTTGCGCAACCTGCCTACGACCCTCAACGAGGCGGCTTGCAGCCCCAGCGAACCATGCAGCGCCTGAAGACTACACGGCGCAGCCTGCAGGAGGTGGAATCTGCTGGGTTTCGGTATGCTGGGGGCGGTGGCGTCGGAGCCTTTGTCTATTATGTCTACCGTCGGGCCGACGGTGCCGAGTATCACTGCAAGCAGGTCTATTTGTCGGTCGGCGATTGCTATCCTCAAACACCGCCGCATTTGCGCCCAATACCGCGCCACGTCGGCATTCCATTCCTGAAGAATGCCGGCTTCGAGTATGGTGGCATCAACTATGCCAACGGCAGGGTTGAGCACATTTACCGCCAGCCGCAGGGCGGAACCGTCTATCTCTGTCCCAATGAAGGCCCTGAAAGTTGTCGTGTCAGCTCTGCTGTGCGGCCGCGTGCGGGTGCCCGCGTTGGTCTGAACTAACCGTTGGATCGAACATGTCCGTCCGTCGTCTCGCGCCTGATCACGTTCAGCCTGCCTCCTTCGCCTTCACCGCGGCGAACGAGAACTGGGCCGATCAGCAGATCGCCAAATATCCCGAAGGCCGCCAGGCCTCGGCTGTGATCCCGCTGCTGTGGAAGGCGCAGGAGCAGCATGATGGCTGGCTGCCGCGCGCCGCGATCGAGGAGGTCGCCCGCAAGCTCGGCATGGCTCCGATGCGGGTGCTGGAGGTCGCGACCTTCTACACCATGTTCAGCCTGCAGCCGGTGGGCGAGCACTTCATCCAGCTTTGCGGCACGACGCCTTGCGCGCTGCGCGGTGCCGAGGCGCTGAAGAAGGTCTGCGAGGACGTCATTGGTCCGCAATCGACCGTCACCGCTGACGGCAAGCTCTCCTGGCTCGAAGTCGAATGCCTCGGTGCCTGCTGCAACGCCCCGATGGCGCAGATCAATTTCGACTACTACGAAGACCTGACGCCCGAGAATTTCCGCAAGCTCCTCGGCGACCTGCGCGAGGGCCGCCCGACCAAGCCTGGCCCGCAGGTCGACCGCTCCTGCTCGGAGCCGCTCGGCGGCGGCGATACGCTGAAGGATCCGGCCCTCTTTGATGGCTCGGTGATCGGTGCCGGCGACTGGCAGAAGCGTATCGCCAGGCAGCGCGAGGACGCGATCAAGATCGCCAGCGAGAAGGCTGCGGCCGAGGCCAAGGCCAAGGCGGAAGCCGAGGTGGCCGCGGCGACCGCCAAGGCCGGGCCGACCGACGTCAAGACAGCGCCGGCGCCCGAGGTCGCGGCTCCCGGCCGCCCGAAGCCGTCCGAGCCGAAGCAGCCGGCCAGCGCCGCGCAGGACACCCCGTCCGCGACCAGCAAGGCGATCAAGGACACACCTGCCAAGGGTACAGCTGAGAAGGCGCCGACGGCCAAGGCGGCCCCTGCCGCCGAGCCGGCTCCCGCCGTGGCTGAATCCAAGCCGCAGCTGCTGGCCGCGGCCCGCGGCGGCAAGGGTGACGATCTCGAATTGATCTGGGGCGTTGGTCCCAAGCTCGGCAAGATGCTCAATGAAATGGGCATCTGGCACTTTGACCAGGTCGCCGCCTGGACCCCGGCCGAGCTCGCCTGGGTCGATGCAAGGCTGACCGGATTCAAGGGCAGGGCCGTGCGCGATGACTGGATTTCGCAGGCGAAGAAGCTTTCGACAGGCTGGCGGCCGGAATCGGCCCTCGGCGACAAGCCGGTGAAGTGAGGCGACGACAATGCTGGCTGATCGCGACCGCATTTTCACCAATCTCTACGGGCTGCACGACCTGTCGCTGAAGGGCGCCATGCAGCGTGGCGCCTGGGACGGCACCAAGTTCCTGCTCGAGCAGGGGCGCGACTGGATCATCGACGAGATGAAGAAGTCGGGCCTGCGCGGGCGTGGTGGCGCCGGCTTCCCGACCGGCCTGAAATGGTCGTTCATGCCCAAGCAAAGCGACGGACGCCCGCATTATCTGGTCGTCAACGCCGACGAGTCGGAGCCGGGCACCTGCAAGGATCGCGAGATCATGCGCAACGACCCGCATACGCTGGTCGAGGGCTGCCTGATCGCTTCTTTCGCCATGGGCGCGCATGCGGCCTATATCTACATCCGCGGCGAATATGTCCGCGAGCGCGAGGCGCTGCAGCGCGCCGTCGACGAGGCCTATGAGGCGAACCTCATCGGCAAGAACAACAAGCACGGCTATCCCTTTGATCTTTATGTGCATCACGGCGCCGGCGCCTATATCTGCGGTGAAGAGACGGCGCTGCTCGAGAGCCTCGAGGGCAAGAAGGGCATGCCGCGGCTGAAGCCGCCTTTCCCAGCCAATGTCGGCCTCTATGGCTGCCCGACCACCGTCAACAACGTCGAGTCGATCGCGGTCGCGCCGACCATCCTGCGCCGCGGCGCGAGTTGGTTCTCCTCGATCGGCACGCCCAACAATGTCGGCACCAAGCTGTTCTGCGTCTCGGGCCATGTGAACAAGCCCTGCAACGTCGAAGAGGCGATGGGCCTGACCTTCCGAGAGCTGATCGACCGCCATTGCGGCGGTATCCGCGGTGGCTGGGACAATCTCAAGGCGGTCATCCCAGGCGGCTCCTCGGTCCGCATGGTTCCGGCCGAGCAGATCATCGACACGCCGATGGATTTCGACTCGCTCTCGAAGCTGAAGTCGGGCCTCGGCACGGCGGCGGTGATCGTCATGGACAAGTCGACAGACATCATCCGCGCCATCGCCCGCATCAGCTATTTCTACAAGCATGAGAGCTGCGGCCAGTGCACGCCCTGCCGCGAGGGCACCGGCTGGATGTGGCGCGTCGTCAACCGCATGGCCGAGGGGCGCGCCCAGAAGCGCGAGATCGACATGCTGCTCGATGTCTCCAAGCAGATCGAGGGCCACACCATCTGCGCGCTCGGCGATGCTGCCGCCTGGCCGATCCAGGGCCTGATCAATCATTTCCGTCACGAGATCGAGCAGCGCATCGACGACTATGCCGCCAACCCGCATGGCGAGCCGGTCAGGCTCATGGCGGCGGAGTGAGACCATGACCAAACTCCTCATCGACGGCATCGAGGTCGACGTTCCGCCGGAGTACACGGTGCTCCAGGCCTGCGAGGCGGCGGGCGCCGAGGTGCCGCGCTTCTGCTTCCATGAGCGGCTCTCGATTGCCGGCAATTGCCGCATGTGCCTGGTCGAGGTGAAGGGCGGCCCGCCGAAGCCGCAGGCCTCCTGCGCCATCGGCGTGCGCGACCTGCGTCCCGGCCCGAACGGCGAGCCGCCGGTGGTGCTGACCAAGTCGCCCATGGTCAAGAAGGCGCGCGAAGGGGTGATGGAGTTCCTGCTCATCAACCACCCGCTCGACTGCCCGATCTGCGATCAGGGCGGTGAGTGCGACCTGCAGGACCAGGCGATGGCCTACGGCGTCGACACATCGCGCTATGCCGAGAACAAGCGCGCCGTCGAGGACAAGTATATCGGTCCGCTGGTCAAGACCTCGATGACGCGCTGCATCCAGTGCACGCGCTGCGTCCGCTTCACCACCGAGGTCGCCGGTGCCTCCGACCTCGGCGCCATCGGCCGTGGCGAGGACATGGAGATCACCACCTATCTCGAGCACGCGATGAGCTCGGAGCTGCAGGGCAATGTCGTCGACCTCTGCCCGGTCGGCGCCCTGACCTCCAAGCCCTACCAGAACAAGGCCCGGCCCTGGGAGCTGACCAAGACCGAATCCATCGACGTGATGGACGCGGTCGGCTCGGCGATCCGCGTCGACTCGCGTGGCCGTGAGGTGATGCGCGTGCTGCCGCGCGTCAACGAGGCGGTGAACGAGGAGTGGATCTCCGACAAGACCCGTCACATCGCCGACGGTCTCAGGACGCAGCGCCTTGACCAACCCTATATCCGCGAGCACGGACACCTGCGGCCGGCGAGCTGGACCGAGGCGCTGGCGCTGGTCGCGAGCAAGCTCAAGACCGCCAAGCCCGAGCGCATCGGCGGAATCGCCGGCGACCTTGCCGCGGTCGAGGAGATGTATGCGCTTAAAAGCCTGATCGCGGGCCTTGGCTCGAACAACCTCGACTGCCGCCAGGACGGGACGAAGCTCGATCCGGCCTTCGGTCGCGCTGCTTACATCCTCAACGCCGGCATCGCCGGCATCGAGGATGCGACCTCGCTGCTGATCATCGGCTCGAACCCGCGCCGCGAGGCACCGATCGTCAACGCCCGCATCCGCAAGCGCTGGCTGCGCGGTGACTTCAAGGTCTCGCTGATCGGCGAGAAGGTCGACCTGACCTATGCCTATGACTATCTCGGCGCTGGCCCTGAGACGCTGGCCGATCTGGTCAAGCGTGCCGGCGCGGCCGGCGAGCGGCCGATGGTACTGATCGGGCAGGGCGCTCTGACCCGCGCCGACGGCGCCGCCGTGCTCTCGCTTGCGGCCAAGGCCGCCGACCTGCTCGGCGCGGTCAAGGATGGCTGGAATGGCTTTGGCGTGCTGCACACGGCCGCCGCCCGCGTCGGTGGTCTCGATCTCGGCTTCGTGCCGGGTGAAAGTGGTCTCGACGTTGCCGGCATGACGGCGGCGGGTGCGCTCGACGTGCTCTTCCTGCTCGGTGCCGACGAGATCGAGGTGCCGGCCGGCGCCTTCGTGATCTACCAGGGCAGCCATGGCGACAAGGGCGCGCATCGTGCCGACGTGATCCTGCCGGGCGCGGCTTACACCGAGAAGTCCGGCACCTACGTCAACACCGAAGGACGGGTGCAGATGGCGGCCCGCGCCACCTTCCCGCCCGGCGATGCCAAGGAGGACTGGGCGATCCTGCGGGCGCTCTCGGCCTCGCTCGGCAAGCCGCTGCCCTTCGATTCGCTCGGGGCGCTGCGCCGCGAGCTCTACGCCGCGCATCCGCATTTCGCCGCCGTCGATGCGGTGGCGGAGGGCGATCGCGGCGGCCTGGCGAAGCTGGCCGGGCAGGGCGGTGCGACCGACAAGGCGGGCTTTGCCCCGGCCGTCAGCGACTTCTACACCACGAACCCCATCGCCCGCGCTTCGGCGGTGATGGCGGAATGCTCGGCGCTGGCCTCCGGCCGCATGCGCCAGGCGGCGGAGTAAGCCTAAGATGAACTGGGACCTCGTCCTCGACCTTGCGATCATCGCCGGCAAAAGCCTGCTCCTGCTGGTCTGCCTGCTGGTCTTCATCGCCTTCATCCTGCTCGCCGACCGGAAGATCTGGGCGGCGGTCCAGCTGCGGCGCGGCCCGAACGTAGTTGGTCCGTTCGGTCTGTTCCAGAGCTTCGCCGACCTCTTGAAGTTCGTCTTCAAGGAGCCGATCATCCCCTCCAGCGCCAATAAGGGCGTGTTTTTGCTGGCGCCGCTGATCTCCTGCGTGCTGGCGCTGGCAGCCTGGGCGGTGATCCCGGTGGCGGAAGGCTGGGCGATCGCCGACATCAATGTCGGCGTCCTCTACATTTTCGCGATCTCCTCGCTCGGCGTTTACGGCGTCATCATGGGCGGCTGGGCCTCGAACTCGAAGTATCCGTTCCTCGGCGCGCTGCGCTCGGCGGCGCAGATGGTCTCCTACGAGGTCTCGATCGGCTTCGTCATCATCACCGTCCTGCTCTGCGTCGGCTCGCTCAACCTCTCGGCGATCGTCGAGGCGCAGAACTCGAAGGCCGGCCTGTTCGGCTGGTACTGGCTGCCGCTCTTCCCGATGTTCATCGTCTTCTTCATCTCGGCGCTGGCCGAGACGAACCGGCCGCCCTTCGATCTGCCGGAAGCGGAATCGGAGCTCGTTGCCGGCTTCATGGTCGAGTACTCCTCGACGCCGTACCTGCTGTTCATGCTCGGCGAATACGTGGCGATCATGACCATGTGCTCGCTGACCACGATCCTGTTCCTCGGTGGCTGGCTGCCGCCATTCCCGATCGCGCCCTTCACCTGGCTGCCGGGCGTGTTCTGGTTCGCGCTCAAGATCTGCCTGGTCTTCTTCATGTTCGCGATGGTGAAGGCCTTCGTGCCGCGCTACCGCTATGATCAGCTGATGCGGCTGGGCTGGAAGGTCTTCCTGCCGCTGTCGCTGGCGTCGGTCGTCGTGGTGGCGGCAGTGCTGCAGATCACCGGTTGGGGCCCCGCTCCCTGATGGCGGGGCAGGCTGGCCTGATCGGAGCTCTTATCGGCTTCGTCGTCGGTCTGATCGAGTATCGGCTTGTCACGGGTGTTGTGGTTGCGAGCTTACGTCGCACCGACAACTCGCAGACGCAGGCTGAGAAGGATGATTACGAGCGGCGCATCCGCCTGTTGAAGGCGGCGGTGCTGGTGGTTTCGGTGGGTGGATTGCCTATCGTCGGTTACCTGATCGGCCGGGCATTGTTCGGTTGAGACGAGAGAAGGACGGAAAGATGTCACTCGCGCAGGCTGCCAAGGGACTGCTCCTCAAGGAGTTCGTCGGCGCGTTCGTCCTGTCGATGCGCTATTTCTTCAAGCCGAAGGCGACGCTGAATTATCCGTTCGAGAAGGGCGTGCTCTCGCCGCGCTTCCGCGGCGAGCATGCGTTGCGCCGCTATCCGAATGGCGAGGAGCGTTGCATCGCCTGCAAGCTCTGCGAGGCGATCTGCCCGGCACAGGCGATCACGATCGAGGCCGGCCCGCGCCGCAATGACGGCACCCGCCGCACGACGCGCTATGACATCGACATGACCAAGTGCATCTATTGCGGCTTCTGCCAGGAGGCCTGCCCGGTCGATGCCATCGTCGAGGGCCCCAACTTCGAATTCGCCACCGAGACCCGCGAGGAGCTGTTCTACGACAAGGACAAGCTGCTCGAGAACGGTGCGCGCTGGGAACGCGAGATCGCGCGCAATATCGCGATGGACGCGCCCTATCGCTGAGGACGGAGGCTCGTCGCGCGGTTGTCGCGCTAGGCGGGCCTGACTATAGACGCTCCAAACTGCGGCGGGCCCACGACTCGCCGCGTGATGAAAACGAGGGCCGCCCGAAAGGGCGGAAAGGCTGGCGAGATGAATGCCGCAGCGGCTTTCTTCTATCTCTTCTCAGGCGTCACCATCGCTTCGGCGCTGATGGTGATTTCGGCGCGCAACCCGGTCCATTCGGTGTTGTTCCTGATCCTCGCCTTCGTCAACGCGGCGGGCCTGTTCCTGCTGCTCGGGGCCGAGTTCCTGGCGATGCTGCTGATCGTCGTCTATGTCGGCGCCGTCGCCGTGCTCTTCCTCTTCGTGGTGATGATGCTCGACGTCGATTTCGCCGAGTTGCGCCAGGGCTTCCTGCAATACCTACCGATCGGCGGCCTGATCGGGCTGATCTTCGCGGTCGAATTGTTGCTGGTCGTCGGCGCCTGGGTGATCGATCCGCAGATCGCGCGGGCGCCTGTCGCGGCGATCCCCGCTGGTGTCACCAACACGGCGGCGCTGGGGCAGGTGCTCTATACCAAGTACGTCTACTACTTCCAGGCGGCCGGGCTCGTGCTGCTGGTCGCGATGATCGGCGCGATCGTGCTGACGCTGCGCGGCCGGCCGGGCGTCAAGCGCCAGGATATCCCGACCCAGAACGCCCGCACCAAGGCTGCGGCGATGGATGTGAAGCAGGTGCCGTCGCGCGCCGGCGTTCCCGAGGAGATGGCGTGATGATCGGGCTCGGACACTATCTCGCGGTCGGCGCGATCCTGTTCACGCTCGGCGTGCTCGGCATCTTCATCAACCGCAAGAACGTCATCGTCATCCTGATGTCGATCGAGCTGATCCTGCTCTCGGTCAACATCAATTTCGTCGCCTTCTCAAGCTTCCTGAACGACATCGTCGGCCAGGTCTTCGCGCTCCTGGTGCTGACCGTCGCCGCCGCCGAGGCCGCGATCGGGCTCGCCATTCTCGTCGTCTACTTCCGCAACCGCGGCACGATCGCGGTGGAAGACATCAACATGATGAAAGGCTGAGCGCGGCAACGCGCCCGTAACCTGCCATGTATCAAGCGATCGTCTTCCTCCCTCTGATCGGCTTCTTCATCGCCGGCATTTTCGGCCGGCTGATCGGCGCCCGCGCCTCGGAGATCGTCACCACCACGCTGCTGCTGGTCTCGGCGGTGCTGTCCTGGATCGCCCTGTTCCAGGTCGGCTTCGGCTCCGGCACCACCCGCGTCCAGGTCGCGACCTGGCTGGCCTCTGCGGACCTGCGCGTCGACTGGGCCTTCCGTATCGACACGCTGACCGCCGTGATGCTGGTCGTCGTCAACACCGTCTCCTCGCTCGTGCACGTCTATTCGATCGGCTATATGCACGAGGATCCCTCGCGGCCGCGTTTCTTCGCCTATCTCTCGCTGTTCACCTTCGCCATGCTGATGCTGGTGACGGCCGACAACCTCGTGCAGATGTTCTTCGGCTGGGAAGGCGTCGGTCTCGCCTCCTATCTGCTGATCGGATTCTGGTACCAGAAGCCCTCGGCCAACGCCGCGGCGATCAAGGCCTTCGTCGTCAACCGCGTCGGCGATTTCGGCTTCCTGCTCGGCATCTTCCTGGTTTTCGTGCTGACGGGCTCGGTCGCCTTCGACAGCATCTTCCCGCAGATCGCTGGCCTCACCGAGCGCAGCTTCCGCTTCCTCGGCTATGACTGGAACGCGCTGACGCTGACCGCCCTGCTGCTGTTCATGGGCGCCATGGGCAAGTCGGCACAGTTCATGCTGCACACCTGGCTGCCGGACGCGATGGAGGGCCCGACCCCGGTCTCGGCGCTGATCCACGCCGCGACCATGGTCACCGCCGGCGTCTTCATGGTGGCGCGCCTGTCGCCGATCTTCGAATACGCGCCGGTCGCGCTGACCGTCGTCGTCGTCATCGGCGCCACCACCGCCTTCTTCGCCGCAACCGTCGGCCTGGTGCAGAACGACATCAAGCGCGTCATCGCCTATTCGACCTGTTCCCAGCTCGGCTACATGTTCGTGGCGATGGGTGTCGGCGCCTATTCGGCCGGCATCTTCCATCTGTTCACCCACGCCTTCTTCAAGGCGCTGCTCTTCTTGGGAGCCGGCTCGGTCATCCATGCGATGCACCACGAGCAGGACATGCGGAACATGGGTGGCCTCAGGAAGCACATCCCGTGGACCGCGGCCGCAATGACGATCGGCACGCTGGCGCTGACCGGCGTCGGCATTCCCGGGACTGTGTTCGGCTTCGCCGGCTTCTTCTCGAAGGACGCGATCATCGAGAGCGCCTATGCCGCCAAGGGCGTCGCGGGTGGATACGCCTTCCCGCTGCTGGTTGTCGCGGCGCTGATGACGTCGTTCTACTCCTGGCGGCTCTATTTCATGACCTTCGAGGGCAAGCCGCGTTGGGCTGGTCACGGTCATGACGCGCACGGTCACGACGATCATGCGCACGGCGCCCATGGTCACCACGACGACCATGCCCATAGCCACGACGATCGCGGGCATGGTCACGACCACAAGCCGCATGAGAGCCCGCTCGTCATGCTGATCCCGCTCGCCGTGCTGTCGCTCGGTGCGGTAGCGGCGGGCTTCGCCTTCAAGGAAGCGTTCGTCGGCCACGACTACGAGCACTTCTGGAAGGCGGCGCTGTTTACCGGCAAGGACAACCACATCCTGCACGCCATGCACGAAGTGCCGAAATGGGTCGTCGCCTCGCCCTTCGTCGCGATGCTGACCGGCTTTGCCCTAGCTTGGTACATGTACGTGCGCCGCCCGGACGTGCCTGGCAAGCTCGCCGCCGCCAACCCGGTGCTCTACAAGTTCCTGCTCAACAAGTGGTACTTCGACGAGATCTACGACTTCCTGTTCGTGAAGCCGGCGATGTGGCTCGGCCGCTTCCTCTGGAAGAAGGGCGATGGCTTCGTCATCGACGGCATGGGGCCGGACGGGGTTTCGGCCCGCGTCGTCGACGTGACCAACCGGGTCGTGCGGCTGCAGACCGGCTATGTCTACCACTATGCCTTCGCCATGCTGATCGGCGTCGCCGGGCTGGTGACCTGGTACCTCATGGCCCGTGGGTGAGATGATGTTCGGCTTCGGTATCCTCACCGGTCTCCTGGTCCTGCCGCTGGTCGGCGCCGCCTTCATCCTGGCGCAGCGCGGCGACGAGGCCTCGGTCAACTCCAACGCCCGCTGGGCGGCGCTGATCGCGACGGTTGCGACCTTCATTCTGGCGCTGGTCGCCTGGAGTCGTTTCGACTCGGCCAATCCCGGCTTCCAGATGGTCGAGACCCATGGCTGGGTCTCCGACATCATCAAGTTCAAGCTCGGCGTCGACGGCTTCTCCTTCCCCTTCGTGGTCCTGACCGCCTTCCTGATGCCGTTCTGCATCCTGGCGTCCTGGACCTCGGTCGAGAAGCGGGTGCGCGAATACATGGTCGCGTTCCTGATCCTCGAGACGCTGATGATCGGCGTCTTCGTCGCGCTCGACCTCGTGCTGTTCTACCTGCTGTTCGAGGCCGGCCTGATCCCGATGTTCCTGATCATCGGCATCTGGGGCGGCAAGCGCCGGGTCTATGCGTCGTACAAGTTCTTCCTCTACACGCTGCTTGGCTCGGTGCTGATGCTGCTCGCCATCATGGCGATGTACTGGAACGCTGGCACCACCGACATCCCGACGCTGCTGACGCACAAGTTCCCGGTCCAGATGCAGCCCTGGCTCTGGCTCGCCTTCTTCGCCTCCTTCGCGGTGAAGATGCCGATGTGGCCGGTGCACACCTGGCTGCCCGATGCCCACGTCGAGGCGCCGACCGCCGGCTCCGTGATCCTGGCGGCGATCCTCCTGAAGATGGGCGGCTACGGCTTCATCCGCTTCTCGATCCCGATGTTCCCCGATGCCTCGGCGATGTTCGCGCCGCTGGTCTACGCGCTCTCCGTCATCGCCATCGTCTACACCTCGTTGGTGGCGCTGATGCAGGAGGACATCAAGAAGCTGATCGCCTACTCCTCGGTGGCGCATATGGGCTTCGTCACCATGGGCCTGTTCACCCTGACGCCGCAGGGCATCCAGGGCGCCATGTTCCAGATGGTCAGCCACGGCCTGGTCTCGGGCGCGCTCTTCCTCTGCGTCGGCGTGATCTACGACCGCATGCACACCCGCGAGATCGCTGCTTATGGCGGCCTGGTAAACCGGATGCCGCTCTACGCGGTGGTGTTCATGATCTTCACCATGGCCAATGTCGGCCTGCCGGGCACGGCGGGCTTCGTCGGCGAGTTCCTGACGCTGATGGGCGCCTTCAAGGCCAATCCCTGGGTGGCGTTCATTGCGACCTTCGGCGTGATCCTGTCGGCTGGCTACGCGCTCTGGCTCTATCGCCGCGTCGTCTTCGGCGAGTTGGTCAAGCCCGAGCTCAAGGACATCACTGATCTGAACGCCCGCGAGATCGCGATCTTCGTGCCGCTCGTCCTGCTGACGATCTGGTACGGCATCGCCCCCGGCACGATCCTCGACGCCTTCGCGGCGCCGACCGAGGCCCTCATCAAGAACTATCAGGCCGCCATCACCGCCGCGAAGACGGCGATGCTGGCTGTCCAGTAAGGCTGCTCCGATGACCTTGCCCGCTCTCGGCCCCGCGCTTCCGGAAATCGTGCTGGCGCTCGGCGCCATCGCCATGGTGCTTTACGGCGCGATTCAGGGCGAGCGCTCGACGCGTACGCTCGAAATCGCGGCGCTGGCGCTCCTGGCTTTGGCGCTGGTGCTCGTCCTGCGCGGCGAGGGCAAGGTCGTCACCTTCAACGGTGCCTTCATCGCCGACGGCTTCGCCCGCTTCATGAAGGTGCTGACGCTGATCGGCGCCGCCGCCGCGATCGTGCTCTCGGCCGATTTCCTGCGCCGCGACGGCGCCATGCGCTTCGAGTTCCCGATCCTCGTCGTCCTCGCCATCATCGGCATGATGATGATGATCTCGGCCAACGACCTGATCGGGCTCTATGTCGGCCTCGAGCTGCAGTCGCTCGCGCTCTATGTCGTTGCCGCCTTCGATCGCGACAACCCGCGCTCGACCGAGGCCGGCCTGAAATATTTCGTCCTCGGCGCGCTCTCCTCGGGCATGCTGCTTTACGGTTCGTCGCTGGTCTATGGCTTCACCGGCACGGTGAGCTATGTCGGCATCGCCGAGGCCGTGAAGGGTGGCCATCCTGGCATCGGCCTGATCATCGGCCTCGTCTTCGTCGCCGCCGGCGTCGCCTTCAAGATCTCGGCCGTGCCGTTCCATATGTGGACGCCGGACGTCTACGAGGGCGCGCCGACCCCGGTCGCCGCCTTCTTCGCCTCGGCGCCGAAAATGGCGGCGATGGCGATGACCGTGCGCATCTTCGTCGGAGCCTTCCCGGGCGCCCTGCACGACTGGCAGCAGATCATCGTCTTCATGGCGATCGCCTCGATGGCGCTCGGCGCCTTCGCCGCGATCGGCCAGAGCAACATCAAGCGCCTGCTCGCCTATTCCTCGATCGCCAATATGGGCTACGCGCTGGTTGGCCTCGCCGCCGGCACGCCCTCCGGCGTCCAAGGCGTGATGACCTATATGGCGATCTATCTCGCCACCACGCTCGCCGCCTTCGCCTGCGTGCTGATGATGAACCGCAATGGCAAGCCGGTCGAGGACATCGGCGAGCTCGCCGGCCTGTCCCGCACCAATGGCTGGATGGCGTTCGCGATGTCGATGATGATGTTCTCGCTCGCCGGCATCCCGCCGCTCGCCGGCTTCTGGGCGAAGTGGTACGTCTTCCTCGCCGCGATCGAGGCCAAGCTCTATGTGCTCGCCGTCGTCGGCGTCGTCACCAGCGTCGTCGGCGCCTATTACTACCTGCGCATCGTCAAGGTGATCTACTTCGACGACGCCAAGCCGGCTTTCGACAAGGGCGATGCCGGCGTGCGGACCGTGCTGCTGATCTCGGCGGTTTTCGTCCTGGTGCTGTCCTTCCTGCCGGCGCCGCTGTTCGATTCCGCGGCAGCGGCAGCGAAGTCGCTGTTCTGAGCGCTTAGGTGCTCGGCGAAACGGCGCGTGCCGCCGGCTATCGCCTGATCGTCCGCGACGAGGTCGCCTCCACCATGGAGGAGGCAAGGCGGGCGCTCGGCGAAGGCGATCCGGGGCGGCTCTGGATCGTCGCAAAAAGCCAGAATGCCGGTCGCGGCCGTCATGGTCGGCACTGGGGCTCGCCGCCCGGCAATCTCTACGCAAGCCTGCTCATGGTCACGCCCTGCGAGCCGGCTCTTGCGCCGCAGCTCGGCTTCGTCGCCGGGCTCGCTTTGCATGATGCGGCTGCTGCGGTGACCGGGCTCGCTGCGCCAGCGCTCGGGCTGAAATGGCCCAACGATCTGCTGCTCGGCGGCGCCAAGACATCGGGCCTGCTGCTCGAAGGCGAGAACCGGGCAGGGCACTTCAACGTCATCATCGGGATCGGTATCAACGTCGCGTCCGCGCCGGAAGAAACGCCTTATCCCGCCACGCATCTCGCCGCGCATGCTGCCGGTGCGAGTGTCGAGCGCTTGCTGGCGGCCCTTTCCGATGCCTGGCACCGGCGCTTCTCGGCCTGGTCCCTGCCGGGTGGCTTCGGCCCGACCCGTTCCGCCTGGCTCGAGCGCGCCGCCTATCTCGGCGAGGTCATTACCATGCGTCTGCCGGAGGGGCCGGTCTCCGGCCGCTTCCGCGGCCTCGACGCCTCCGGACGCTTGGAACTGGAGACGGAAGCCGGCCTTCGCGTGATCGACGCCGGCGATCTCTTCTTCGGCACGGCATCGGCCTCCGATCGGTCGGCTAGTTGATGAGGCAGCGCCCGCTTGCCCGCTGCTGCCGCTATGGAGACCGGTGGGTGGGCATGCTAGGCCTGCCGCCGCATGCTTCAGAATAGAATGTCAGGATTGCCAGTGACCCGCTCCAGCGACCAGCTCGTCTTCGTTCCGCTCGGCGGCCTCGGTGAGATCGGCATGAACGCCGCGCTCTACGGCTTCGGGCCGGAGAAGAAGCGCAAATGGATCCTGGTCGATTGCGGGCTCTCCTTTGCGGGGCCGGAGGCGCCGGGCGTCGACATCGTCCTGCCCGACCTCAGCTACATCATCCAGGATCGGGCCAACCTCCTCGGCATTGTCATCACCCACGCCCATGAGGACCATATCGGCGCGCTCGCCGCGCTCTGGCCCTCGCTGCGCGTGCCGGTCTGGTGCACCCGCTTCGCAGCCGGCCTGCTCGCGACGCGCCGCCTGTCGGAGCCGGGCGCGCCCAAGGTCGAGATGAACATCGTCGCGCAGGGTGGACGTTTCACGCTCGGGCCCTTCGACATCGAATTCGTGCCGGTCGCCCATTCGATCCCGGAATCGAACGCGCTCGCGATCCGCACCGCGGCCGGCCTCGTCGTCCATACCGGTGACTGGAAGATCGACCCGACGCCGCGCGTCGGACTGCCGACCGACGAAGCCCGCCTGCGCGAACTAGGCGAGGAGGGCGTGCTGGCGCTGGTCTGCGACTCGACCAATGTCCTGCGCGACGGCATCAGCCCGAGCGAGGCCGATGTCGCCGCCAAACTCAAGGAGTTGGTCGCTTCCGCCCCCAACCGCGTCGCCGTCACCACCTTCGCTTCTAACGTCGCCCGCCTGCGTGCGGTCGCCGAGGCGGCCATGGCCAATCAGCGCGAGGTCGTCGTCGTTGGCCGCGCCATGGACCGCGTCATCGACGTCGCCCGCGAATGTGGATTCCTCGATGGCATCCCGGCGTTCCGCGGCGTCGATACCTATGGCTATCTGCCACGCGACAAGGTCGTCGCGTTGGTAACCGGCAGCCAGGGCGAGCCGCGCGCGGCGCTCTCACGCATTGCCGCGGACGATCACCCCGAGATCGCCCTTGCAGCAGGCGACCGGGTGATCTTCTCCTCGCGCACCATCCCTGGTAACGAGAAGGCGGTCGGCGCCATCCTCAACCGGCTGGCGCGCGACAACATCGAGATCATCACCGACCGCACCCATCTCGTGCACGTCTCCGGCCACCCCCGTCGTGAGGAGCTGGCGCGGCTCTATGGCTGGCTGAAGCCGAAGATCGCGATCCCCGCTCATGGCGAGGATCAGCATCTGACCGAGCACGCGACCTTCGCGCGCAGCCTCGGTGTCAAGCATGTGCTGCGCGCCGGCAATGGCGATGTCGTCGCGATCACCGAGGAGGGCGCCCGCAAGCTCACCGAGGTCCAGCATGGCCGGCTCTATCAGGATGGCGAGCTGCTGATCGGCGCACTCGACCGCACCATTCCCGAGCGCCGCAAGCTGTCCTTCGCCGGCGTGATCTCGATCGCGGTGGCGTTGGACGAGAAGGGCGAGCTCGCCGGCGATCCTGAGGTTGCGCTGATCGGCCTGCCGCTCGCCGCCAAGGACGGCACGCCCTTCGACGATATCGTCGCCGATGCGGTCGAGGACCTGATCGAGGGCATGCCCAAGGGGAAGCGCCGCGATCCCGAGGCGGTGCGCAACGCCCTCGAACGTGGCGTCCGCAGCGCCGTCAATGAGGAGTGGGGCAAGAAGCCGCTGGTGAACGCGCTGGTGATCACGGTGTAGGATCGGGCATATCGCCCGCTGAACGCCGCGCCTGAACGGAGTCTTTGAATGATCGGACGCCTCAACCACGTCGCCATCGCCGTGAAGGATCTTGCCGCCTCGACCGCGCTCTATCGCGATACGCTCGGCGCCCGCGTCTCGCAGCCGCTACCGCAGCCCGAGCATGGCGTCACCGTGGTCTTCGTCGAACTGCCGAACACCAAGGTCGAGCTGCTCGAGCCGATGGGCGCGGATTCGCCGATCGCCAAATTCCTGGAGCGCAATGCCGACGGCGGCATCCACCACATCTGCTACGAGGTCGACGACATCCTCGCCGCGCGCGATCGGCTGAAGGCGCAAGGCGCGCGCGTGCTGGGCTCCGGCGAGCCGCGGATCGGCGCCCATGGCAAGCCCGTGCTTTTCCTGCACCCGAAGGATTTCTGCGGCACGCTCGTCGAACTGGAACAGGCCTGAGCCATGACGTCCGAGATCGCATTCTTCGGCGAACCGGAGGCCGGGTCGCCGCGCCCCTTCAGCCTCGCTACGCGCGCCGGCGGCCTCGTCTTCGTCTCTGGCCAGTCGGCGCCGCATGATCCCGCGAACGGCATCGTTCGCGGTGCGACGCCCGGAGAGCAGGTAAGGCAGGCGTTGGGGTATATCGCCGGCATCTTGGCGGAGGCCGGCAGCAGCCTCGATCGCGTCGTGCAGATGACGATGCTGATCACCGATCCCAGCGACTACGCTGCCTGCAATGCCGAATACGTGAAGCATTTTCCGAACGGCCTGCCGGCTCGGCATACGGCGCGGTTCGGTGTTCCGACAGAGGCCAGGGTCGCGTTCTCCTGCATCGCCTTGGCCGGTGAGGGCAACGAATCATGACGATCGGCGGCGGGCTCGCGGTCTATTTCGTGATCTGGTGGACGGTGCTGTTCGCCGTGCTGCCGTTTGGCGTGCGCAGTCAGGCGGAGAGCGGGGAAGTCGAGAAGGGCACCGATCCCGGTGCGCCAGTTCTGCCGGGTCTTGCCAAGAAGGCGGTGGCAACGACGATCCTCGCTGGCATCGTCTTCGGCATCGTCTGGTATGTCTGGACCAATCTCGATATCTGAACAGCGTTCAGTACAACTTAGCGTATAGTCCAAAAACAAAAAGCAAGGCTTTCGCCTTGCCTTTGGAAGTCTGTTTTTTACCGAAGTATCGGCGCGCCATTGTCGATGCGCACTCATATACTAGCGGCTGTTTGTTCCTCCCGAGACCTGGTCCGCGGCGCCCGGAAAACGGTCGGGCGAGCCCAGCGCTGAATTGATTAGCGGATCGCAATAATGTTGTCACCTGTTTAGGCAGGTCGCGACCGAACTTTTTGCAAAATTATTCCAGTTTGTTCTTGTGCGGTGCAACATTGTGCTCCGATGGCGATTCCACGCCTTGTTCCAGTCATAGGATATCGCTACCTCGCTGCCTCAGATGCGCCGGGCCGTTCCGGCGGTCAGGAGAGATTCCGATGCTTCGCACCACGCTCGCCGCTTTGGCGCTTTCCGCTTCCGTCAGCCTGGCTCAGGCCCAGGTGCCCGCGCCGGCCAATCTTGATCCGCAGAACACCGTGGTGCTCGAGACCAAGGACGGGCCGGTGACCATCCGTCTGCGGCCCGACCTTGCGCCCAAGCATGTCGAACAGATCAAGGCGCTGACCAAGCGCGGCTTCTACAATGGTATTGTCTTCCACCGCGTCATCGATGGCTTTATGGCCCAGACCGGCGATCCGAAGGGCGACGGCACCGGCGGCTCCGACCTGCCGAACATTCCGGCCGAGTTCACCCCCACACCGTACAAGGCCGGCTCGGTCGGTATGGCGCGCTCGCAGAGCCCGAACTCGGCGAACTCGCAGTTCTTCATCTGCTTTGAGGGCTGCGGCTCGCTGACCGGCCAGTATACCCTGTTCGGTGAGGTCGTCTCCGGCATGGACGCGGTGCGCAAGATCAAGAAGGGCAGCAGCGCCAACAACGGCTCTGTGACCGGCCCCGACAAGATCATCCGCATGCGCCTGCTGGCGGACGCCAAGTAACTCCCATGCGCCGGTCGCGCCTGCCTGCGCTTTTGCTCCTGCTGCTGGCTTGCACCGGCAGCACGGTGCAAGCGCAGGACACGCGCGATCTCGGCCTGCCGCCTGCCTCCGGCTTCCAGAATCCTGTCCTGCCGCCGCCATCGGGTTCACAGAATCCGGTGCTGCCGCCGCAATCGGGCCAACGCTATATGCCGGGCATCGGCGGTCCCTTCGGTGAAGGTGCGCGCCGGCCGGTCAGGCCGCCGCAAACGCCTGGCGTCGACAACGGCGTTAGTGGCACGGTCAATCCCGAGACGATCGGCCTCGGCGGAGAGACCATCGACAGGCTCGACCAGATCGGTCCGGCGCTGCGGCGCTGCTGGCAGCCGCCCTCGCTCGATGCTCAAAGTGGTAGTGCCAGCGCGAGCGTGCGCTTCAGCCTGCGCCGCGACGGCACGCTCTTCGGCCAGCCGCGCGTCACCTGGGAGATGCGGCGCGCACCGCCCGGCCTGCGCGAGCGTTTCAGCGACTCGCTGATGCGAGCCGTGCGCGACTGTACGCCGATGAGGTTGTCGCCGGGGCTCGGAGGGAGTATCGCAGGCCGCCCGATCACCATCCGCTTCTTCGGCCGTGTGCCGACCAACGAAAGATCAGTCTGATGTCGCTCGACCCTGAGAACACCCTCGTCATGGAGACCACCAAGGGCCGCGTGGTCATCAAGCTGCGTCCGGACCTCGCCCCCAACCATGTCGAGCGGATCAAGCTGCTCGCCCGCGAGGGCTTCTACGACGGCATCGTCTTCCATCGCGTCATCGACGGCTTCATGGCGCAGGTCGGCTGCCCGCACGGCACCGGCACCGGCGGCTCGAGCCATCCGGACCTCGCCCAGGAGTTCAACGCCGAGCCGCATGTCCGCGGCGTCTGCTCGATGGCTCGCTCCCAGAACCCGAACTCGGCCAACAGCCAGTTCTTCATCGTCTTCGACGACGCCCGCTTCCTCGACAAGCAGTACACCGCCTGGGGTCAGGTCGTCGAAGGCATGGAGAACGTCGACAAGATCAAGCGCGGCGAGCCGGTGCGCGATCCCGACTCCATCGTCTCGATGAAGGTTCAGGCGGACGCCTGAGGCGCCTGCCCGCTGTCGGCGCCTGAATCGTGGACGTCGACCTTTTCGACTTCGATCTGCCTGAAGAGCGCATCGCGCTGCGGCCTGTAAGCCCGCGCGATGCCGCAAGGCTGCTCGTCGTCCGCCCGGGTACGCCCAGGCCGCTCGAAGATCGCGGCATCCGCGATCTCATCGAACTGCTCCGGCCCGGCGACGCGCTGGTGCTGAATGACACCCGCGTCATCCCCTCCCGGCTCTGGGGGCGGCGCTATCGCGGCGAGGCCTCGGCCCGCATCGAGATCATGCTGCACAAGCGCGAGGCGGATGATCGCTGGCGCGCCTTCGCGCGCCCGGCCAAGAAGCTGAATATCGGCGAGACGATCGTCTTCGACAGCGACGGCGCCGGCAATGCCTGCGAACTTGCCCGGCTTCAGGCCGAGGTCGAAGACAAGGGGGAGGGCGGCGACATCGGCCTGCGCTTCTCGCTGACCGGCCCCTATCTCGACGAGGCGATCGCGCGGCTCGGCGAGTTGCCGCTGCCGCCCTATATCGCCGGCAAGCGCGCAACCGACCAGAACGACGTCCGCGACTACCAGACGACCTATGCCCGCGAGGAAGGCGCCGTCGCCGCCCCGACAGCCGGTTTGCACTTCACGCCGGAGCTGTTCGACGCGCTCAAGAATCGCGGCGTCTCCAGCCATTTCGTCACGTTGCATGTCGGCGCCGGCACCTTCCTGCCGGTCAAGGCCGATGACACCGACGCGCATCGCATGCATGCCGAATGGGGCACTGTCAGTGCAGCGACGGCTGACGCGCTCAATGCGGTCAAGGCGGCTGGCGGCCGCATCGTCGCGGTGGGCACGACCTCGCTGCGCCTGCTCGAAAGCGCGGCTGGCGAGGATGGGATGATCCGGCCGTTCTCGGGCGATACGGCGATCTTCATCACGCCGGGCTATCGCTTTCGCGCCGTCGACCTGCTGATGACCAATTTCCACCTGCCGCGCTCGACGCTGTTCATGCTGGTTTCGGCCTTCGCCGGCCTCGACCTGATGAAACGCGCCTATGCCCACGCCATCGCCGGGGGCTACCGCTTCTATTCCTATGGCGATGGCAGCCTGCTGTTTCGGGCAGAGCCGTTGGTCTGAGCGCTATTTGGCCGGCAGCGGCGGCACGCCCTTCTGCCACTCGCCCCAGTTGCCGACGATGTGGTCGACGACGCGCGAGCCGACTGCTTCGACATTGGCGACGGTCTCGGCGAAGCCGCCGGCCGTCTGGCCCGGCGCCGGGTCGAGATGTTGCAAGGTCGTCTCGTTCGGATTGCCCTGGTCGAAGTTGACCGCGCCGCGCAGGCTGAGGACCCGGTCGGTGCCGAATTGCCGCTTGATCACCAGCGTGATCGCCGCCGCTTCCATCTCCGTGATGACATAGTCGTCGGCGCCGTAGAGCTTGGCCATGTACTGCGCCTCCTTCGACAGGCCGGGCCCGTGGAAGAAGGTGTCGCCGGTCATGTGCGTGCCGGTCTGGACGGAAGGGGCCGCCCGTGCCCGCTCCTCGGGATAGCGCTGGCGATACTGCTTTGCCGACTCCGAATCCTGCAGGTTTGCCCCCGCGCTCAGCCGCGTCGCCCAACCGACCAGCGTCGGGTTGAGCTTGAAGACCCGGTACTCCTCATAGCCCTTGCGCGGGATGAACACCGGCTCGCCCGGCTTGCCTTCCTCCGGCGCCCAGCGGTGGCCGAGATCGTAATCAACCAGCCAGGTCCCCCAGGAGACGTCACCGATCGTGCCGCGCGAGGGCGGGGTGCCGGCGACGCCGGTGATGACGAAATAGGCTTGCGAGAAGTCGTAGTCGGGATCGAGCAGGATCGCCTGCATCGAGGAGGAGGAATTGACCTTGCCCATGCCGAGCACGGCGCCGCAGACGCCGTCTTCGTTGCAGTAGACCGGCTTCAGCGCGCCGCGCGCCTCATGCGGCTGGCTCTTCTGCCAGTAGCGCTCATACCAGTGCTGGAACTCGCCGGCCCGGTCGCCGGTGTTGGCGCCGATCTCGAACATCGAGGCGACGAAGACCTTGACCTTGGTCGGCGCCGCCTCGGCCGTGCCGAACGAGGCGAGGGTGAGAAGGGCTGCTCCCAGCCCGCTGGCGATCCGGTTCATGGCGATCCTCCTTGCGATGGCCGAAGCCAAAGCAAGGTGCCTGCCATGCACGGCCCGATCAAGCGTGGGCTTCGGGTGGGGCGCTCATCGGAATCGGCTTGATCACGTCGATCAATACGCCGCTGGGGTCGGCGGTGATGAAATGGCGCTGGCCGAACCATTCGTCGCGCAGGTCCTGCAGGATCGGCAGGCCGGCCGCCTTGAGCCGGGCATATTCCGCATCGACGTCCTCGACCTCGAAATTCAGGATCAGCCCGCTGATGCGCCCGCGGCCGGGGAGGGGGATGGTGTCATGGCTGCCATTCAGCACCGCCAGCGTCACCCGCTCGTCGACCGTCGATTGCAGGTGGACGTACCAATCCGCCTCGAACAGGG
The DNA here is from genome assembly GCF_003952665.1 of Bosea sp. Tri-49. Taxonomy (NCBI): domain Bacteria; kingdom Pseudomonadati; phylum Pseudomonadota; class Alphaproteobacteria; order Hyphomicrobiales; family Alloboseaceae; genus Allobosea; species Allobosea sp. Tri-49. Next base: position 1,488,567 of record NZ_CP017946.1, on the reverse strand, counting down.
CCTGGAAGCCGAAATGCGCGATATAGAAGGCAGTGGTCTCGGCGACCTTCTCGGTCATGATCACCGGATAATAGCTCGTGACTTTCATGGGCTTGCTTGCCTCTCGCCATAAACATACAATCTGCATGTTTCTGTTAATTAACATACAGGCTGCACGTATGCAAGAGATGGCACGCCGATCCAATAAGGATCGTTCCGACACCACCCGCGCCGCATTGATCGCGGCGGGGCGCAAGCTCTTTGTCAGCCGCGGCTATGCCGAGACCGGCACACCCGAGCTGGTCGCGGAGGCGGGCGTGACGCGTGGCGCGCTCTATCATCACTTCGCCGACAAGCGCGCTTTGTTCCGGGCCGTGGTCGAGGCGGAGTCGGCCGCAGTCGCGCATGAGATCGAGAGCGCGGCGCGGCCCGGCCTTTTGCCGCTGAAGGCGCTCAGCAAGGGCGGCGCGGCCTTCCTGGAGGCGATGCAGGTGCCGGGACGGACCCAGCTGCTGCTGATCGACGCCGCAGCAGTACTCGGCCGCGACCAGCTCGATGCCATTGACGCCCGTCACGGCGGTCGGACCTTGCAAGAAGGGCTTGCGGCGGCGATGCAGTCCGGCGCTTTGCCGTCTCTGCCATTGACCGCAACTACCCAGTTGCTCAGTGCCGCCTATGACAGGGCTGCCCTGGCCATTGCGGCTGGAGCCGATCCCGGCGAATGGCACAAGCTCATCGACCGCGTGCTTTCCGGACTGGCTTCGCCCAGCGCCGCGCCGCCATAGGCGTGCGCCGATGGCCATATGTGGCCGTTCCGGCTCGCATTCCGCCGGCAAAGGTGCTACCCGGCAGGCGAGAGCAGTTTGAGGCGTCATGTCCGATATTTTCCGCGAGATCGATGAGGAGGTTCGCCGCGACAAGGCGACCGCCGTCTTCAAGAAGTATGGCAATGTCTTCATCGCCATCGCCGTGCTGGCTGTCGCCGGCGTCGGCGGCTGGCAGTTCTGGCAGCAGCAGGAGCGCAAGAAGGCAGAGGCCGTCGGCGCCAAGTTCGAGGCGGCGGTGCGTGCCTCGCGCGACAACGACGCCAGCGCGGCCGAGGCGACGTTGGCCGAACTTGCCGCCAATGCTCCGGCGGGCTATCGCCAGCTCTCGCGCTTCCGCCTCGCGGCCGAGATCGGCAAGCGCGATGGAGCGGCCGGCGCCACTGCCTTCGATGCGCTCGCCAACGACGCGTCGCTCGAACAGTATTACCGCGATCTCGCCCGCCTGCGTGCTGGCTTGCTGCGCGTCGACCTCCTGCCTTATGCCGAGCTGCGCAAGGAGCTCGAACCGCTGGTGACGCCGACCGGTCTCTGGCGCCATTCTGCCCGCGAATTCCTCGGCATTTCCGCGCTGAAGGCCAACCTCTTCGAGGACGCCGGACGCTGGTTCGATGCCGCCGTCGCGGATCCGCAGTCGCCGCAGGTGCTGCGCCAGCGCGTCGAACTCTATCTGACGCTGGTCCGCGGCGGGCCGGTGACTATCAAGAATTGATTCCGGGTGCCGGTTGTTGCCGGCGGCTGCGCCCGGCACAACTGGACGGATCATGACTGCAATCATTGCCATCGTCGGCCGGCCCAATGTCGGCAAGTCGACCCTGTTCAACCGGCTCGTCGGCAAGAAGCTGGCGCTGGTCGACGACCAGCCGGGCGTCACCCGCGACCGGCGCGAAGGCGAGGCCAGCCTCGGCCACCTGCGCTTCACGGTGATCGATACCGCGGGTCTCGAAGAGGCCGACAAGGATTCGCTTGCGGGCCGCATGCGCGCCCAGACCGAAACAGCGATCGACCAGGCCGACGTCATCCTGTTCATGATCGACGCCAGGCTCGGCCTGACGCCGATGGACCAGCCTTTCGCCGATCTGGTGCGCCGCTCCGGCAAGCCCGTCATCCTGCTCGCCAACAAGGCCGAGGGGAACAAGGGCAAGGACGGCGTTATGGAGGCCTATGCGCTCGGCCTCGGCGATCCCGTGCCGTTCTCGGCCGAACATGGCGAGGGCACCTCCGACCTGCTGGAAGCGCTGGCACCTTACGTCGACGACGAGCCGGAGGAGGACGAGGAGGAGGCCTGGGCCGACGCCCCTGCCGCTGTCGCGGACGAAGAGGGCGAGGACCCCAGCCGGCCGGTGCGCGTCACCATCATCGGCCGCCCCAATGCCGGCAAGTCGACGCTGGTCAATAAGATGATCGGCGAAGAGCGCTTGCTGACTGGCCCTGAAGCCGGAATCACCCGCGACACGATCTCGGTCGAGTGGGAATGGCGCGGCAGGCCGGTGAAGCTGTTCGACACGGCTGGCATGCGCAAGCGCGCCCGTATCGACGAGAAGCTGGAGAAGCTCGCGGTGGCGGATTCGCTGCGTGCCATCCGCTTTGCCGAGGTCGTCGTCGTTTTGCTCGACGCGACCATCCCCTTCGAGAAGCAGGACCTGACGCTGGCCGACCTGACTGAGCGCGAGGGGCGCGCCGTTGTCATCGGTCTGAACAAATGGGACCTTGTCGCCGACAAGCAGGGCCTGCTCGCCGAGCTCAAGGAGAAGGCGCATCACCTCTTGGCGCAGATCCGCGGCGTCGAGATCGTGCCGCTCTCGGGGATTGCCGGCGAGGGCATTGATCGGCTGATGCAGGCGGTGTTCCGGGCCTATGAGGTCTGGAACCGCCGCGTCTCCACCGCGAAGATCAATCGCTGGCTCGAAGGCGTGCTCTCGGCCCATCCGCCGCCGGCTGTCGCCGGTCGCCGGATCAAGATCCGCTATATGACGCAGGCCAAGGCGCGGCCGCCGACCTTCGCGCTGTTCGGCAACCAGCTCGAGCACCTGCCGATCTCCTATATGCGCTATTTGACCAACAACCTGCGCGAGGCCTTCGAATTGCCGGGCACGCCGGTCAGGCTCCATACCCGCGGTGGCGCCAACCCCTACGACAAGGCCAAGAGCTGATGCTGGAGACCGTCAGCGCGCTCTTCCTGCGCGCCGACGGGCGGGTGCTGCTGGGCCTCCGTGCCTCGTGGAAGCGCGCCTGGGCCGATCACTGGGACGCAATCGGCGGCCGGGTCGAGGCAGGCGAGGGGCTCGAAGCCGCGCTCATTCGCGAATGCCGCGAGGAGGTCGGGCTGACGCCGCTGACCTATCGGCTGATGCTCTCGGCCGAGGAACGCTTCCCGGAGCGCAACGGCGCAGCACTGCACCACATCTATGTCGTCTCTGGCTGGGACGGCGGCGAAGCGGAGAACCTGTCGGACGAGCATGTCCGGATCGGCTGGTTCTCGCTCGACGAGATGGCAGCCCTGCCGAACCTGACAGTGGCGGATTTGATCGCGGTGGTGCGGGAGTACGCGGCTGCGTGACCACACCGTCATGCTCGCCCTTGTGGCGAGCATCCACGTCTTAAACGCCGCACTGCCCGAGGAAGGCGTGGATGGCCGGGACAAGCCCGACCATGACGAAGCACGGATCGCTACGCCGACAGCTGCAGCCGCAGCATCTGCCTTGCGGGCGGTCGACGATCTTGCCGTCGCTCAACGCTGCGCGGGAGTATTGCTTGGAGAAGACAGCTCGCGCGCTTTGGTCTCGTCCGCGCGAGCCCCATCCTGATCGCCTGCGGCACGTTTGGCTGCGGCGCGGAAGCTGTAGTTCTCGTCAGAGTTTGGCGCCAGACGAATGGCTTCATCGAAATCGGCGATGGCTTTGGCAAAATTACCCTGGTCGAGATGGGTCAGGCCGCGAACGGACCGGGCTTTTTCAAATGTGGGCGCGAGGGCGATGGCGCGATCGAGATCGGCGAGAGCTTTGTCGGGCTGTTTGAGCCAAGCTTGAACCGATGCGCGTGTGACAAAGAAATCCGCTTGCGACGGGTCGAGGCGGATGGCGGTATCGAGGTCGCGTAAAGCCTGCTGGAGGTTCCGCATATACAGCAGATGAGCCTTCCCGCGCTTCGAGAATGTAATGGCCGCTGTCGGCGCAAGGGCGATGGCCCGATCATAATCGGCGAGCGCCCTTGCGTACGTGTCGCCTGTCCCCGGTGCCAGGATATCTCCGCGATCGAGGAGGGCGCCGGCGAGATCGCCGCCCGTGAGGCTCCCGCTGTCAATCAGCCTGGTGCAGGCTGCGAGAGCCCGATCGCCACGTGCGATGATCTCCTGGGCACGGGCCATGATCTCCTGCGCATCGGCCGACGCTCCCGCAAACGATAGTTCGCTGATCGAGCGACAGGTCTGGCGCAATTCCTTTGCCAGAGCGGAATCGGGGCTTATGCGAGTGCTGTCCGCTACAACTCGCCCCGCCGTCATCGCAGCTATCGACAAACCGAGGGCGGCGAGGGCAGGCAATAGCGAGAGGGAGCGTAGAAGCATTTTACTCCGGTGCTCGCCTCTTCCAGCCAATCTTCAGGGCACTCTCACGCCGGCATCTGCGGCGTCAGCACCTTGCCCTGCGGGAAATCGAAGATCTTGCCGGTCTCGGTCCAGCTTGGCGAGGCGATCTCGACCAGATGTGGCGCCAAGTCTTCCGGCGTCTTCAAGGTCATCGGGTCTTCGCCCGGCATCGCTTGGGCACGCATGCGCGTGCGCAAGGGGCCGGGATTGACCAGCATGACCCGCAGATTGGTCGTGCGCGTCTCGTCGGCGTAGCTGCGCGCCATCGCCTCGAGCGCCGCCTTGGACACCGCATAAGGTCCCCAATAGGCGAGTCCCTTATGCGCTGCGCCGGAAGACAGGAAGATCGCCCGGCCGGATTCGGAGGCCTTCAGCGCCGGCTCGACCGATTTCAGCAGCCGCCAGTTGGCGCTGACATTGATGTCGAAAACCTCGGCCCATTCCTTCGGGCTGACATGGGTCAGCGGCGCCAGCGGGCCGAGGACACCGGCATTGGCGAGCAGGATGTCGAGCCTGCCCCAGCGCTCCAGCACGGCGGGGCCCAGCTTCTCGATTGCGGCGGCATCGGCGAGGTCGGCCGGCACCAAAGTCGCGCTGCCGCCGATCGCCCGGATCTCGTCGTCGAGCTCCTCGAGCGCGCCTGTGGTGCGCGCCAGGGCGATCACATGTGCGCCGGCCTGGGCAAAGGCGAGCGCCGCAGCGCGGCCGATCCCGCGCGACGCGCCGGTGACGAGCGCGACGCGCCCTTCCAGAGGCTTGCTCATCGAAATCCCGTCGAAAGGGTCAGCCGGCGGCCAGAAGCGAGATTTGCTGCTTGGCGCTCTCGCCGATGACATCGGTCAGCGAGGTCGGATAGTCCCCGGTGAAGCAATGGTCGGTGAACTGCGGTCGGGTCGGATCGCGCTGCTCATGCCCCATCGCCTTGTAGAGCCCGTTAACCGAGATGAAGGCGAGGGAATCGGCGCCGACGAACTGGCGCATCTCCTCGAGCGTATGGGTCGCGGCGAGCAGTTTTGCCTGGTCGGGCGTGTCGATGCCGTAATAGTCGGGATGGGTGATCGGCGGCGACGAGATGCGGAAATGCACCTCGCGGGCGCCGGCCTCGCGCATCATCTTGACGATCTTCAGCGACGTCGTGCCGCGCACAATGGAGTCGTCGACCAGCACGATGCGCTTGCCTTCGACCACGCTGCGATTGGCCGAATGCTTCAGGCGCACGCCGAGTTCGCGAACCTTCTGCGTGGGCTCGATGAAGGTGCGGCCGACATAGTGGTTGCGGATGATGCCAAGCTCGAACGGAATGCCGCTCGCCTGGGCGTAGCCGAGCGCTGCCGGCACGCCGGAATCCGGCACAGGCACGATCACGTCGGCATCGGCTGGTGCCTCCGAAGCGAGCTGAGCACCCATCGCCTTGCGGCGCTCATAGATGCTGCGGCCTTTCACGATCGAATCCGGCCGGGCGAAATAGATGTACTCGAAGATGCAGGGCCGTTCCGGCACCGGCGGGAAGGGCTTGTGGCTCTCGATGCCCTGCTCGGAGATGACGACGACCTCGCCATTTTCGATCTCGCGGACGAACTTGGCGCCGATGATGTCGAGCGCACAGGTCTCGGAGGTCAGGATCGGGCAGCCATTAAGGTCGCCGAGCACCAGCGGGCGGATGCCGAGCGGATCGCGCGCGCCGACCAGCTTCTTGTTGGTGATGCCGACGAAGGCATAGGCGCCCTCGATCTGGCGCAGCGCGTCGATGAAGCGCTCGATGAACTTCGCCTTGCGGCTGCGGGCCACCAGATGCAGCAGGACCTCGGTGTCTGAGGTCGACTGGTAGATCGCGCCGTCGCGCACGAGGTTGCGCCGCAACGTCAGCCCGTTGGTTAGGTTGCCGTTATGGGCCACCGCGAAGCCGCCGCCATGCAGCTCGGAGAAGAGCGGCTGGACGTTGCGCAGGATGGTCTCGCCGGTGGTCGAGTAACGGACGTGGCCGATCGCTTGCTTGCCCTTGAGCTTCTCGATCACGCTGGCGTCCGAGAAGGCGTCGCCGACGAGGCCGAGCTGGCGCTCGGTATGGAAGCGGTGGCCATCGAAGGAGACGATGCCGGTGGCTTCCTGGCCGCGATGCTGGAGCGCATGCAGGCCGAGCGCGGTCAGCGCCGCGGCGTCGGCATGGCCGAAGATGCCGAAGACGCCGCACTCCTCGCGCAAACGATCGGCGTTCGGGTCGAACACGGCGTCGGCATCGTGGATCTGGCTCATCGCAGGCTCCATCGCGGCATTATACTCCAGTCAGGGCCGGCGTTGCGCCGGGGCGGGTGTCGCGCCGGTGGTGGCCGGAGCGGACGAATCGATCACGCGCTGCAGCGCCTGCCGATCGGTGGCAGGCGCCTGCGTGCGGCGCTGCGGATCGGCCGGGGCGGGGCTGCCGGCCGGCGGAGTGGCGCCTGGCGTGCGCGGCTCTTCTGCCGGAGCTTCCGTGGGCTCGGAGCCGCCCTTCGTCGGAATAAGCTTCTTGAAGAAGTCGGAATTCAGGTCCTGCGGCAGCATGGTCAACAAGCTGCGCCCGGTTTCTTCGAGAAGCGGCTTGGCTCGTGCGTCCTTGGCCCAGGTCGGCAGGTTCTTGTCACCCATCAGGGTCATGAAGAACAGATAGCCGACCACGGCGAGCAGCAGGCCGCGGGCGGCGCCGAAGACGAAGCCGAGAGTGCGGTCGAGCGCGCCGATGCGCGAATCGAGCACGAAGTCCGAGATCCGCGCCGTGATCAGCGAGACCACGATCAGCGTGCCGAGGAAGAGCGCGGCGATCACTGCGACCAGGGCCACGGTCTTGTTGGGGATGTACTGCTCGGCGAGCGGCATCAATTGCGGATGGAAGATCCAAGCGACGACGGCCGCGGCCGCCCAGGAGGCGATCGCCAGCACTTCGCGCGTCAGACCACGCACGGCTGCCAGCAAAGCCGAGATCAACACCACGCCGATGACGACGAGATCGAGAATTGTCACAGGCATGTCAGGGCCGCTTCGCTGCAAAATCGGGGCCGGCACGCGTCAAATGGGTGGGCCGGGCGGATTTTGCTATACCCGCTCGCGTGCCGCGCGTCACCCATGCAGTCGGCTCATTTTGCACTGCGGCGAGAGCTGTCACCGATCAGGCTGTTCAGTCTGATCGGTGAATCCGTCTCTCCCTTGAGAATCGAGACCATTTTATCGATCACCCTGCGCCGCAGGCTGGCGGGAACGGGCTCGAGGCGCGCTCGCCGCAATCTCCGCTACGAGCTCACCGACATGGCTCAGCCGCCGCAATCTCAAGCCGTTGCCGTCGCCGATATCGGCTCCGGCGGAAGGCAGCACCGCGCTTTCGAAACCGAGCTTCGCCGCTTCGCGCAGCCGGGCCGCAGCGACCGAAACCGGCCGGATCGCGCCCGAGAGTGCGATCTCGCCGAAATGGACCGCGCCCGAGGGCAGGATCGCTCCGGTCAGCGAGGAGATCAGCGCCGCAGCCACCGCGAGGTCCGCTGCCGGCTCGCCGACGCGCAGGCCGCCTGCGACATTGAGATAGACGTCATGCTGGCCGAGCTTCAGCCCGCCATGCGTTTCCAGCACCGCCAGCACCATGGCAAGGCGGCTGTTCTCCCAGCCGACCACGGCGCGGCGCGGCGTCCCGAGCGCGCTCGGCGCCACCAGCGCCTGGATTTCGACCAGCACCGGCCGCGTGCCCTCAATGCTGGCGAGCACGGCTGCGCCCGGCGCATCTTGGTCCCGGCCGGCGAGAAAAAGGGCAGAAGGGTTACCCACTTCGGAGAGACCGGCGCCGGTCATCTCGAAGACGCCGATCTCGTCGGTCGCGCCGAAGCGGTTCTTCTGGCCACGCAGGATGCGGAAGGCGTGCGTGCCTTCGCCTTCGAAGGACAGCACTGCGTCGACCATGTGCTCGACGACGCGCGGCCCGGCGATCTGGCCATCCTTGGTGACATGGCCGACCAGGATCAGGCAGGCGCCCGAGGTCTTGGCATAGCGAATCAGCGCCTGCGCCGAGCCGCGCACCTGCGTCACCGTGCCAGGCGCGCTCTCGACCTCTGACGACCACATGGTCTGGATCGAATCGATCACCACGAGGGCAGGGCGCTCGCCTTGCCCAAGCGTTGCGATGATGTCCTCGATATTGGTCTCGGCCGCGAGATCGACCGGCGCCTCGGCGAGACCCATGCGCTGGGCCCTGAGCCGGACCTGGCCGGTCGATTCCTCGCCCGAGACATAGACGACGCGCCGGCCGGTCAGGGCCATGGCGGCGCAGGCCTGCATCAGCAGCGTCGACTTGCCGATGCCGGGATCGCCGCCGATCAGGAGGACCGAGCCCGGCACGAAGCCGCCGCCGGTGACGCGATCGAGCTCGCCGATGCCGGAGACGATGCGGGGTGCATCCTGCGTCTCGCCCTTCAGGCTCTCCAGCGCGAAGATGCGGCCACGCGCCCGTCCGCCCGAGGATAACCGGCCGCCACCGGGGACCGGCGCAGCTTGCGCCTCCTCCGACAGCGACGACCAGGTTCCGCAGGCGTCGCATTTGCCCTGCCAGCGATGATAGACCGCGCCGCAGGCCTGGCAGGTATAGGTCGGGCCGCGCTTGGCCATTTAAAGCCTAGAGCCCGACATAGCGCCGCGCGTGGCGGCGGCCGAGGCTGGTCAGAATCTCGTAGCCGATCGTCTTGGCGCCGGCACCAACCGCTTCGAGGTCGAGCTCGCCGCCGATCAGCGTTACAGGTGCACCGCGCACGGCTGCGTCGGCCGGCGCATCGGAGATGTCGACGATGATCAGGTCCATCGAGACCGTGCCGACGAAGGGGCAGCGCACGCCGCCGACCAGCGCCGAGCCGCCCTGCGAGTGGTCGGTCCAGCTGCCATTGCGCGGATAGCCGTCGGCGTAGCCGAGGCAGATGGTGGCGAGCTTGCTCCGGCCCTTCGCTGTCCAGGTGCCGTTATAGCCAACCTGCATCCCGGCTTGGACCTCGCGCAGCTGGATGATCCGGGCCTCTAGCCCGACGACTGGCCGCATCGGGTTCGGCTTTCCGGGGGTCGGATTGCCGCCATAGAGCGCATAGCCCGGCCGGGTGAGCTGATAGGAGGGACAGTTCGGCAGGAAATGGCCGGAGGAATTCAGCAGTGATGCCGGCACGCCGGGGAAGGCCGCGGCGATTTCGGCGAAGGCAGCGATCTGCCGGGCATTGGCCGGATCGTCGACCACCTCGGAGGAGGCAAAATGGCTCATCAGCAGCCCGATCCCGGCTGCGGCGATGACCCCGCTCTTCTCGCGCGCCAGGTCGAGCCCTTCGCCTGGCCAAAGCCCGAGGCGGTTCATGGCGGTGTCGACATGCAGCGCCGCCGGCCTGACCTTGGCGCCTCTCTGCCGGAAGCCGGCCCATTCGAGCAGTTCCTCATGCGAGCCCAGCACCGGCGAAAGATCGTGCTCGGCGAAAGTGCCGCCGCTCTCCGGTGCGAGGCCGTTGAGCACGTAGATCGTCGCGTCCGGGGCGACGGCGCGGGCGCGCACCGCTTCCGAGAGATGCGCGACGAAGAAGGTTTTGCAGCCGGCTTTGGTGAGCGCGGTGACAGCCGGTTCGATGCCGATGCCGTAGGCATTGGCCTTGACCACGGCGGACGCTTCCGTCCCGGCGCGCTGGCGGAGCATGCGCCAATTGGCGGCGAGCGCGTCAAGATCGATGGTCAGCAGCGCGCCATAGCCGGCGTTTTCAGGAGTATCGAAGGAGTTCATTCGAGACGTTCCGGTAGATGGCTCTGGTCAGCCCTGTCGGAGAAGCGCGTCACGTCGGCGTCGAACTGCAAGGCGACGGTTCCGGTCGGGCCGTGGCGCTGCTTGCCGATGATGAGTTCGGCGAGCCCATGGGCTGCCTCCATTTCGATCTGCCACTTGTTGTGCTCGTCGGTGCCCGGCCGGGGCTCCTTCCCCTTGAGATAATACTCCTCGCGATAGACGAACATGACCACGTCGGCGTCCTGCTCGATCGAGCCGGATTCACGCAGGTCCGAGAGCTGCGGGCGCTTGTCGTCGCGACTCTCGACCTGTCGCGAGAGCTGTGAGAGCGCGACGATCGGGACGTTGAGCTCCTTGGCCAGCGCCTTCAGGCTGGTGGTGATCTCGGTCAGCTCCTGCACGCGGTTCTGGCCATTCTTCGAAGAGCCGGAGAGCAGTTGCAGGTAGTCGATGAACAGGATGTCGAGCCCCTTCTGGCGCTGCAGCCTTCGGGCGCGGGCGACGAGCTGGGCGATCGAGATGCCGCCGGTCTGGTCGATATAGAGCGGCAGCTTCTCGATCTGGGCAGCGACGTCGGTCAGTCGGGCGAAATCGCCCTCGGTGATGCGGCCCTGTCTGATCTTGTAGGAGGAGATGCCCGATTGCTCGGCCACAATACGGGTGGCGAGCTGATCGGCCGACATTTCGAGCGAGAAGAAACCGACGATGGCGCCGTCGACCGATTTGAGCGTGCCATCCTCCTGGCGCTCGCCGCGCCAGGCCTTGGCCATGTTGAAGGCGATGTTGGTGGCGAGCGAGGTCTTGCCCATGGCCGGGCGGCCGGCGAGCACGATCAGGTCGGAGCGCTGCAGGCCGCCCATGCGCTGGTCGAGATCGCGCAGGCCTGACGAGATGCCCGAGAGACCGCCGGCGCGCTGGAAGGCGCTGGCCGCCATGTCGATGGCGAGCCGGAGCGCTCCGTCGAATTTCTGGAAACCGCCCTCATAGCGGCCTTTCTCGGCGAGCGCATAGAGCTTGCGTTCGGCATCCTCGATCTGCTCGCGCGGAGCCATCTCGACCGGCGCATCATAGGCGACGTTGACCAGCTCCTCGCCGACGCCGATCAGCTGGCGGCGGATGGCGAGATCGTAGACCGTGCGGCCATAGTCGCCGGCGTTGATGACAGTCGTCGCCTCGGCCGCAAGCCGCGCCAGGTACTGGGGCGCCGTGACGCCGCCGAGATCGATCTCGCCGATGAAGGTCTTGAGTGTGATCGGCGTCGCGATCTTGCCGGCGCGGATCAGGCTCGCCGTCATCTCGAAGATGCGCCGATGCAGCTCCTCGAAGAAATGGTCGGGCAGCAGGAAGTCCGAGACGCGGTAGAACGCGTCGTTGTTGACCAGGATCGCGCCCAGCAGTGCCTGCTCCGCCTCGATGTTGTGAGGCTGGACACGGAAGTTCGCCTCGCGACTGGCGTCGAGGCGGGTGACGAGGGCGGTGGCGCTGGACATGGTTTTGGATAGGTCAACGCCCGTGAGTCATGAACCTGAACAAAATAAGAACATTCTCAATAGCACTGACTCAACCCCGCTGTCCACAGCGCATGAAAAAGGGCGCCGTGTTGCCACGGCGCCCGTTGACTCGGGTAAGCGTCTGGAAGTGCTCAGCGGTCGTCGTTGTCGCCGGCCTCGGCCAGCGCCGCACCGACCTCGAGGCCGAGATCGTCCAGATCGAACTCTTCGCGGGCCGTGACGTTCTCGCCGGCAGCCTGGCGCTCGGCTTCCTGGGCGGAGCGGGCGACGTTCACAGTGACGGTGACCGAGACCTCCGGATGCAGCACGACCGGGAGGGTATGCAGGCCGAGCGTCTTGATCGGGGTGTTGAGCGTGACCTGGTTGCGGTCGACCGAGAAGCCTGCAGCGCTCAGCGCCTCGGCGATGTCGCGGGTCGAGACCGAGCCGTAGAGCACACCGGATTCGCCGGACTGGCGCAGGATCACCACCGACTGGCCGTTCAGGCTCTCGGCGACCGAATCGGCCTCGCGCTTCAGCTCGAGGTTGCGGGTCTCGAGCTGGGCACGCTGGGTCTCGAAGCGCTTCTTGTTTTCTTCGGTGGCGCGCAGGGCCTTGCCGCGGGCGAGCAGGAAATTGCGGGCATAGCCGTCGCGGACGCGCACGGTCTCACCCATCTGGCCGAGCTTGGCGACGCGTTCGAGCAGGATCACTTCCATGGGTCTTCTCCTTCAAAGTTCGTAATCGAGGATCTTGGGCAGGCGTGGGTTTCAGGCAGCAGGCGACGCTGGCGGTTTCCGCCGGCGAAGGTCGATCAGCGCATCGGCGATGCCGAACAGCGCAAGGAACGGGAAGACGGTGACCAGCATGATCACCAGCGCGAGATAGAGCGCGAACAGGGTCGGCGACCGCCAGGCCTTGCCGCGGCTGAGATCGTGCACGGCGGCGAGCCCGGTGAGCCCGAAGGCGGCGATCAGCGCCCCAGCCAAAGCCGCTCCGGCGAGCCCGACAAAGCCGCCGGCGAAGCTCAGCAGAATCCCGCCGACGAGCCCGGCCACGGCCACGGCCGGCAGGCGTGTCGAGGGAATGAAAGGCCAGGGCCGAGGCAGCCGGCCGGAGAGCTGTACGGCTTTCGCCGCCAGCCAGAGATTGGCGACGATCATCGGCACGAAGGAAGCGCCGGCAGCGACCGGGACAAGGAGGGCGAGCTGTGCCGCGAGCTCCCCGGGATCGACGCCGGGCGGCAAGCGCACGACCGGGCTGATGCCCTCGCCGCCGCTGAACAGGAGCTGCAGCCCATGGGTCATCACGCGACGATAGGTCTCGAAGTCGGTTGAAATGGCGAGTGCGCCGCCGACCGTCACCAGCGTCGCGACGGCGGCGATCCAGACGAGCAGGCGCCCGAGCGGATACCATTCGCTCGCACCCGTTTCGTCGGTGCGTGCCAGCAAAGCGAGATAGGCGATCCACCAGGCCGGCAGCGCCGCGCCGACCGCGAAGGCGAGGCCGAGCGAGAGCTTCAGCACGACTGTGACGGCAAGCGTGCCGGCGGCGACCGCGACCAGCCCGGCGCGATGGTTCCAGCCGAGCGCCGCGATGAAGACCGGGAGCGGCGCGACATAGGACAACAGCAACGCCAGCGGCGATCCGGTGATCACCACTGTGAACAAAAGGGCTGAGACCAGCCCGGCGCCGATGCCGACGATAGGGAGCATATCCGTCCTGCTGTCCCGCTGCTCAAAAGGGCAGGGTGAGAGGCTCTTGCCTCAACATACCAGACGGGGTTTCACCGCCTGGCGACCAAGTCATGTCAAATCGAAGACCCGGCGGCGCAGGACGCCGCCGGGAAAACTCTCACCCGCTCAGCGGATGACGTAGGGCAGCAGGCCAAGGAAGCGGGCGCGCTTGATCGCCTGGGCGAGCTCACGCTGCTTCTTGGCCGAGACGGCCGTGATGCGCGACGGCACGATCTTGCCGCGCTCGGAGATGTAACGCGAAAGCAGGCGCACATCCTTGTAGTCGATCTTCGGCGCGCCCTCGCCCGAGAACGGGCAGGACTTGCGGCGGCGGAAGAAGGGGCGGCGGGCGCCGGCGGATGCAGTCGACATGCTCAGGCCTCCCCAGCGGTGGTTTCGGTGGTCGCTTCGTCTTCACGACGCGGGCGCTCGCGGCGCGGGCCGCGGTCACGGTCGAAACGGTCGCCGCCGCCGGGGCCGCGGTCGAAGCGATCGCTGCGCTCGTCGCGGTCGCGCTTCTGCAGCATGACCGACTGACCTTCCTCGAGTTCCTCGACGCGGATGGTCATGAAGCGCAGCACGTCCTCGTTGATGCGCATCTGGCGCTCCATCTCGGCCACGGCGGCCGCGGGAGCGTTGATGTTCAGGAGCGAGTAGTGCGCCTTGCGGTTCTTCTTGATGCGATAGCCAAGCGACTTCACACCCCAGTACTCGACCTTGGGGATGGAACCGCCATTCGCCTCGATGATGCCCTTGAACTGCTCGACAAGGGCCTCGACCTGCTGCGCGCTGACATCTTGCCGCGCGAGCAGAACGTGCTCGTACAATGCCATAAGTGGCCTTTCTTCGTTCACCGGTTTCGTTCGACGCGGAGCCCTCCGAGCCCTGGATAAAGGCCCGACAGGATTTCTTCGAAGGCGGAGACACGGGACGGCGGCCCTCGAAGAACGAGGAGCCTGCGAAACGCTTCTTGGAGAATCGCTTCGCCGTCCGTTCAGCCTCCGGCCGAACAAACCGAGGCGGTCGTTACATCGTGGCGGCGTGCCATGCAAGCCGAAAACATCGGAAAACGTCGATGCAAGTCGACTTTCGTCGCGTAAACGCCTTGACTTGGCCGGCTGCACGGTGCGAGTGCGCCCAATCTTGTTAACCAAGCATCATTTTCGGGACCATTGCGGCATGGCGACGGCTTTCATCTTTCCAGGGCAGGGTTCGCAGGCGGTCGGCATGGGCAAGGCACTCGCTGAAGCCTTCCCGGTCGCGCGCGCCGTCTTCGACGAAGTCGACGCCGCGCTCTCGCAGAAGCTTTCCACCCTGATGTGGGAAGGCCCGGCCGAGGAGCTGACCCTGACCGCCAACGCACAGCCCGCCCTTATGACGGTCAGTCTCGCCGCCATCCGCGTGCTCGAGGCTGAAGCCGGGCTCTCTCTCAAGAACGATGCCGCCTTCGTTGCCGGCCATTCGCTCGGCGAATATTCGGCGCTGGCCGCGGCTGGTACCTTCTCGATTGGCGATGCCGCCCGGCTGCTTCGCATCCGCGGCGACGCCATGCAGAAGGCTGTGCCGGCTGGTGAGGGTGCGATGGCGGCACTACTCGGTGTGGAGCTCGACCAGGCCCGTGCCATCGCTGCCGATGCCGCCGAGGGTCAAGTTTGCCAGGTGGCCAATGATAATGGTGGCGGCCAAGTCGTGCTCTCGGGCGCCAAGGCGGCGATCGAACGGGCTATCGCGCTCGCTGGCGAGCGCGGCGTGCGTCGTGCCATGCTCCTGCCGGTCTCCGCGCCCTTCCATTGCGCCTTGATGCAGCCGGCTGCCGAAGCGATGCAGGCGGCGCTGGCCGAGGTTTCAATGTTGGCGCCGGTCGTGCCCGTTATGGCCAATGTCGGCGCCGCCCCGCTGAGTGATCCGGCTGCGATCCGTGCTTCGCTGGTGGCGCAGGTCACTGGTACGGTGCGCTGGCGCGAATGCGTCGAGGCGATGGCAGCTGCCGGCGTGACCCAATTCTACGAGGTCGGCTCCGGCAAGGTGCTCGCCGGTCTGGTCAAGCGCATCGCGGCGGGAGCTACGGCGGCGTCGATCGGTTCGCCGGACGACATCGCGGCTTACAAGGCCCAAAAGGGCTGAACGGCGCCAGAGCCGGGACAAGGGAGGCACTATGCTCGATCTGACGGGAAAGAGGGCGCTGGTCACTGGCGCCACCGGCGGTCTCGGCGGCGCCATCGCGCGCCGGCTTCATGCCCAGGGCGCGACCGTCGCCCTGTCCGGTACGCGGGTCGAGGCGCTGGAGGCGCTGGCGAAGGAACTGGGCGAGCGGGCCGAAATCACGCCTTGTGATCTGTCCAATCGCGACTCGGTCGAGGCGCTGGTGCCGGCGGCCGAAGCCAAGCTCGGCGGGCTCGACATCCTCGTCAACAATGCCGGCGTGACCCGCGACAACCTCTTCATGCGCCTCAAGGACGAGGACTGGGACTTCGTGCTCGCCGTCAACCTCACCGCGGCCTTCCGGCTCTCGCGTGCGGCCGTGAAGAGCATGATGCGCCGACGCTATGGCCGCATCGTCTCGATCGGCTCCGTTGTGGGCACGAGCGGTAATCCGGGACAAGGCAACTACGCCGCCTCCAAGGCCGGCCTGATCGGCATGTCGAAGTCGCTGGCGGCGGAGGTGGCGAGCCGCAACATCACCGTCAACGTCGTCGCACCTGGCTTCATCGAGTCGCCGATGACAGAAGTGCTGAATGAGAAGCAGCGCGAGGGCATTCTTTCCGACGTTCCGATGGGGCGGCTCGGGCAGGGAGCGGACATTGCCGCTGCTGTCGCGTATCTCGCCAGCGAGGAAGCCGGTTACGTCACCGGGCAGACCCTGCACGTCAACGGCGGAATGGCAATGATCTGAGCCTGTTAGGCTGGTCTTTTCACTCGTCTAAAGGTATGGACTGCGCTCTCGTCAGCCTATTACGAGTATGTTAATGACCCAGCCGGCCAAGCGCCGATCGGCACTCTTGGGACTTGACGCCGGCCCGGTTGTTGCGTTTGTGCAGCCATGAACTCCCGGCGCGGTCCGCCACCAGGCGAAGGTCCGAGCCGGGAAATCAGTTTTCACCCACGCGTCGCTGTCAGCGGTGTGTTTTCGAGGTTTGAGGGAAAGACCCATGAGCGATGTCGCCGAGCGCGTGAAGAAGATCGTGATCGAGCATCTCGGCGTTGAGCCGGAGAAGGTGGTCGAGGGCGCCAATTTCATTGAGGACCTCGGTGCGGACAGCCTCGACACCGTCGAGCTGGTCATGGCGTTCGAGGAAGAGTTCGGCGTCGAGATTCCCGATGACGCGGCCGAGACGATCGTGACCGTCGGCGACGCGGTCAAGTTCCTGTCGAAGTCGGCCTGACAAGGCCATGGTCCCGGCGCGCTTCGGCGCGCCGAGGCTGAATCGAGGAAGACCGATGCGACGTGTCGTCGTCACCGGACTAGGCATGGTGACCCCGCTTGCTTGCGGGGTTGAGCCGAGCTGGTCACGCATTCTGGCTGGTGAAAGCGGCGCCCGCCCGATCACCACCTTCGACGTGTCCGATCTGCCAGCGCAGATCGCCTGCACTGTTCCGCGCGGCGACGGCTCGAACGGCACCTTCAATCCCGACGACTGGATGGAGCCGAAGGAGCAGCGCAAGGTCGATGATTTCATCATCTTCGCCATGGCCGCGGCGACGCAGGCGCTGCGGGATTCCGGTTGGAAGCCCGAGAGCTACGAGGACCAGATCGCGACCGGCGTAGCCATCGGCTCCGGTATTGGCGGGCTGGGCGGTATCTATGAGGCCTCGCTGCTGCTGAAGGAGCGCGGCCCGCGCCGGCTCTCACCCTTCTTCATCCCCGGCCGCCTCAGTAATCTGGCCGCCGGCTATGTCTCGATCGAACATGGTCTGAAGGGGCCGAACCACGCGGTCGTCACCGCCTGTTCGACCGGCGCCCATGCCATTGGCGATGCGGCCCGTATGGTCGCGCTCGGCGATGCCGAGGTCATGCTGGCCGGCGGCGCCGAATCCGCAGTCAACCGTATCGGTATCGCCGGCTTCTGCGCTTGCCGTGCCCTGTCTACCGGTTTCAATGAGACGCCGGAGAAGGCGTCGCGCCCCTATGACAAGGATCGCGACGGCTTCGTCATGGGCGAGGGCGCTGGCGTCGTGGTGCTCGAGGAACTCGATCACGCCAAGGCGCGCGGCGCGCGAATCTATGCCGAGGTCGTCGGCTACGGCATGTCGGGCGATGCCTATCACATCACCTCGCCCTCCGAGGATGGCGACGGCGCCTATCGCTGCATGCAGGCGGCGCTGAAGCGGGCCGGTCTGCGCGCCTCGGATCTCGACTACATCAACGCCCACGGCACCTCGACCCAGGTCGGTGACGAGATCGAGCTGCGCGCCGTCGAGCGCCTGCTCGCCAACGCTCCGAATCGACCGGCCATGTCCTCGACCAAATCGGCGACCGGCCATCTGCTCGGTGCCGCCGGGGCGATCGAGGCGATCTTCTCGATCTTGGCCATCCGCGATCAGGTCGTGCCGCCGACGATCAATCTCGACAATCCGTCCGTCGAGACCGAGCTCGATCTGGTGCCGCACAAGGCGAAGAAGCGGAAGGTCGACATCGCTCTGTCGAACTCGTTCGGTTTCGGCGGGACCAACGCCTCGCTGGTGATGCGCCGCTTCGTCGACTGACGAGAAGCGCGCTTTCGCCACAATTTTCGCTAGCCTGTCGCCGCCGTCGTGCCAGTATGCCGCCGGCATAGCCACTAGATCGGATCGACGCCGGCACTGCCGGTCGCGATGTCAGGGAATCGGGCGAAAGCATCATGAGTCAGCCGCCTCGCGTCGCGCCGAGGAGTCCAAACGAGGCGTTGAAGCCTGTCGCGCCGCCGGCCCCGCCGCCGAAGGCGCGCAAGCGGCGGCGTTCGCCCTTTATCGCCCTGCTCAGCGGGCTGTTCACGACGGCTCTCATCCTCGCCGGCGCTGTCGGCGGCGGCATTGTCTATCTCGACGGCCGCAGCAAGGCGCCGGGGCCGCTTGCCACTGATCGCGTGCTGATCATCCCGAAGGAGCACGGGGTGACGGAGATCGCCGATCTGCTGCAGCGCGAGGGCATGATCGAGCACCCTTGGGCCTTCAAGGTCGCGGCGTACACCTCTGGCAAGGCCGCCAGCCTCAAGGCCGGCGAATACCTCTTCAAGGCACGCGCCAGCCAAAGGGATATTCTCGACGTCATCGCCGAGGGCAAGGCGGTCGAGCATTCGATCACCATCCCCGAGGGGCTGACGAGCGAGCAGATCATTGCCCGCCTGCAGCAGAACGATATGCTCACCGGCGACGTCATCCAGGTCCCGCGCGAGGGCCAGATCCTGCCCGACACCTACAAGTTCCAGCGCGGCTCGACACGCCAGGCCATCGTCAATCGGATGACGCGAGACCAGACCCGCGTCCTCAACGAAGTCTGGGCCAAGCGTCCGGCGGACCTGCCGATCAAGACGCCGGCGGAGCTGGTGATCCTCGCCTCGATCGTCGAGAAGGAGACCGGACGCGCCGACGAACGGCCACGCGTCGCCGGCGTCTTCATCAACCGGATGAACCGCAAGATGAAGCTGCAATCCGACCCGACGATCGTTTACGGCCTCGTCGGCGGCAAGGGCACGCTCGGACGCGGCATCACGCGCCCCGAGATCACCCAGGCGACACCCTACAACACCTATGTGATCGAAGGCCTGCCACCAGGACCGATCGCCAATCCGGGGCGCGCGGCTCTCGAGGCGGTGGTCAACCATTCGCGGACCAAGGACCTCTACTTCGTCGCGGATGGCAGCGGCGGACATGCCTTCGCCGAGAGCCTTGAGCAGCACAACCGCAACGTCGCGCGCTGGCGCCAGGTCGAGTCGGCTCGCCGTGAGGCCGGCCGGCCGCCCACCGATGGCGGTGTCGACCGCGCCGAGCCGCCGCCGGCTCCCGATCAGCGCACCGAAGCTCCGGCTGCGGCGCGGGCAGACGGTCAGGCCGCGACGGCGCCCGATCAGGCTCAGCCGGAGAGCTTCCCGGTTCCGGGCAACCGCCGTGCGGCGGCTGGCCAGCCGGTACAGGCTGGCGCGTCAGCGGGGCCGGCCGGGACGCGGGCCCGCGCCTTCGACGCTTCCGAAGGCACCACCCGGGATCCGCTGCTGAACAAGACCTTCGACCTCAACAGCCCCAAGCAGGTGCCGCCGCTGAAGCCTTGATGCGCCTCAGGACGATGCGCGCGAACATCAGGCGCGTGGAGCGTTCAGAACCGCAGCGCTGCTCGCGCGGGACCGATTTCGCGCCAAGGCGAGAGCAAGTTCGGCCAGGGCACAAACGAGGACGACCACGAGGAAGGCCTGTGTGCCCCAATGGACGATCAGCCAGCCGCCGATCGCCGGGAAGCCGAAAATCCCGATAAAGTATGACACCACGAACCATGTCAGAGCGCCGGTGCGGTGAGCTTCCGGCGCATCGTTGACGACCTGCGTCTGAATGACGGTATAGACCAGCCCGTAGCCGAGCCCCAGCAGGATGCCGCTGACGACTTGCACCGACGCGCCATAGCCGATGGCGAAGTAGACCAGGACGCCGGCCGACATCAGGATCAGCAACAGGACTGACATCCGATTGCCATCGGCGCGGTTGATGGCGGGCGCGAGCGTAAAGCGCGCGACCACCACCACGGCTGCATAGGTGGTGAAATACAGACTGGCATCGAGGCCGCTACCGCGCGCCAGCGAGCTTTGAAACGTCAGCATGCCGGTGAAGACACAAGCCCCAATTCCGACCATGAGAATTGGATAGATCGCCCTGGTGCCCGCCAAGGGAACGATCGAGGTAACCCAGTTCCTTGGCGCGCCTGTGCTGCCTGGATGGGGCTGGGCTGGCCGAGGCGTCGTCAGTTCGAACGCCCATAGGCAGGCCGCGGCGCAGACGCAGCCGAACGCGAGCAGGCGAAAGAGCGAGGCTGTCGACAAGCCGAGAGTGTCGACGAGAAACAACGCCAATGCCGGGCCGCCGCCGATGCCGGCCATCTGAAACGCGCCGAAGCGCGTGAACCAGAAGCCGCGATCGAGATCGCTCACCCGTTCCGAAACGGCCATAGGGGCGGCCAGATAAAACATGCCCCAGCCGCAGCCGACCATGAAGCCGGCGATCACGATGGTATTGGAGAGCGAGGCGACACCGGCCAGGAGCAGATATCCGGCGGTGACCAGAACGGCCCCGATTGCGGCGAGGCGGGCGCCGCCGAAGCGGGCGCCGACCCATCCGATCAGGGGCACGCCGATAAAGGTGCCGACCATCGCGCCCGCCAGAACCTTGCCAGTCTCGATCTCGCTGCCGCCGAGGCTGCGAAAATGCTCCGTCAGCAGGAACGTCGCGCCATAGCCTGTTGCGGTCAGCAATGCGCCGACAAACAACAAGCTCACACCAATTCCACGCATGATCGTTGAGCCTCCCAAGTCACCTTCTTTGACTTCTGAGGCGTCGCATGCCGAAGTGGTCGCTGATAGGCCCACTTTGAAGAAAGAAATGGCAACCACTTTGCCACGGCGAACGCTCGACTTGCCGATCGCATTGGATCCGGGCATCCCCAATCAGGCATCGCGGGTTCACTCCGCGCTGCGGGTGGCGATCGTCGACGGTTATCTGAGCCCGGGTCTGAAGCTGCCATCCAGCAGGGCGTTGGCCGAGCAATTGGACGTGCCGCGCAATGCCGTTGTCGCGGCTTACGAGCATCTCCTCAGCGACGAGCTGGCAGAGGCTCGGCGAGGCTCCGGTACTTATGTGGCTGCGGATCTGCCGGCGGCGCAGTCAGCCGCGGCTCCTGTCCGGCTCGACGTCGAAACCCTTCCGAGCCGCGCCTTCGCCCTGGGGCGGACCCATGTCGACGGTCGCCTCCTGCGCCAACTCGGCGCGGGCGTTCGCCGTCATATCGTCGCTGCGAACCCTGATCAGCTCGGCTATGGCGATCCACGCGGCAGCCTGACGCTTCGAACAGAGATCGCCCGACACCTCGCAGCAAACCGGGGCATTCGTTGCGATCCAGGCTGCATCATGATCACCAGTGGCACGCAACAGGGCTTGCGCCTCTGTGCTGAAGCCCTGCTTTCATCTGGCGATGAGATCTGGCTGGAGGAGCCGGGCTATTACGCGGCCCATGGCACCTTGCGAGCCGCCAAGATGCACTTGATCCCGGTGCCCGTCGATGGCGACGGCATCAGGGTCGACGAGGGCCGAAAGCGCGCTCCATCGGCACGGGCCGCCTATGTCACTCCCTCGCATCAGTTTCCGACCGGCATCACCATGAGCATGGCGCGGCGGGTAGCGCTGCTGGATTGGGCGAATGCGGCGCAGGCCTGGATCATCGAGGATGATTACGACAGCGAGTTTCGCTATGCCGGGCCGCCTCTCACGGCGCTGGCCGGTCTTGGCGGCGAGCGGGTGATCTATAGCGGCACCTTCTCGAAAACGCTGTTTCCCTCCTTGCGCCTTGCCTATCTCGTCCTGCCTCCGGCCGTTGCCGAACGGGTGATGAGGGCCAGGAGTGCCGCTGATCGATTTCCGCCCGGCTTCTTGTCGGACGCTGTGGCCGAGCTCATGTCCAGCGGCGCGTTTGCTGCGCACCTCCGGCGTGCCCGCCTGCGCTATCGTCAAGCTCGCGATACCGTCGCATCGGTCCTGGTGGAGGCGGGCCGTGGCCGGCTGCGCGTCGTCGTTCCGCCGCAGGGCCTGCATCTGGTTGCCTATCTCCCTGCCGGCCTTCCCGTCGATGCCGGCGCCCGCATTCGCGCGATGGCGGCGGTCGAGACAAGATTGCTGTCCGAGGCCAGCCTCTCCCCGGGCGGTACGGAGGGTTTCATCCTCGGCTTCTCAGGGCATGACAGTCGCGATTTGATCGCAGCTGCCAGGCGGCTCGGCGAGGCAGCCGACGCGTATATGGCGGGACGAGGCGTGCCTGCCTGCTGATCGAGGGTACGGAGGCATTCTGTTCCCAGATTTGCTGTGGCGGCAGCTTGCGACAGGCGCAGCGCCTCTCTACGGTCCCGCCGCATTCCAGAAGGGGTTATGAGCGATATGGCGATCGAGAGCATGACGGGGTTCGCCCGGGTGGCCGGGACCATCGACATGCATGCCTGGGCCTGGGAGGTCCGCAGCGTCAACGGCCGGGGGCTCGATGTCCGCGTCCGTGCCCCGACCGGTTTTGAGAGCTTCTCCGAAGCGGCGCGCAAGCAGTTCTCGGCCGCCTTCGCACGCGGCACCTTGCATGTCAGCCTCGCCATCACCAGCGAAGCTGCTGCTGCGCGTCCGCGCATCAACCAGGAGGCGCTCGCCGCCCTGATCGAGGCCGCGAGTCAGGTAAAATTGCCCGCTAGTATCGCCCCGGCGACGCTTGATGGTCTGCTCGCGATCCGCGGCGTGGTCGAGGTTTCCGAGGAGGGCGGCGATACGCTCAGCGACCTCGAAAAGCCGGTGCTCGCTGCATTGGAGGGGACGATCGCGGCGCTGAAGCAGGCGAGGCTCGCCGAGGGGCGGGCGCTCGAGGCGATCCTCGTCGGCCATCTCGACACCATCGCCCGCCTGACGGTCGAAGCCGAGAATCACCCGGCTCGCAGTGTCGAGGCGGTCCGCACGCGACTCGCGACCCAGGTCGCTGCGTTGATGGAGACCGGCAAGGCCTTCGAGCCGCAGCGCCTGCATCAGGAAGCTGCGCTGCTGGCGGTCAAGGCCGATATCCGCGAGGAGGTCGATCGGCTTCACGCCCATGTTGCGGCGCTCCGCGAACTGCTCGCCCAGGGCGGGCCGATCGGCCGCAAGCTCGATTTCCTGGCACAGGAGTTCGGCCGGGAAGCCTCGACGCTCTGCGCCAAGGCTGGCGATCCCGGCCTGTCGCGGATCGGCCTCGAATTGCGCACGACCGTCGACCAGCTGCGCGAGCAGGTCCAGAACGTGGAGTAATGGCGATGGCCGATCCTACCCGCCCGGCCCGTCGCGGCCTGATGCTGATCCTGTCGTCGCCGTCCGGCGCCGGCAAGTCGACGCTGACCCGGACCTTGTCGCAAAAGGAAACCAATCTCGACCTTTCGATCTCGGTCACGACGCGCGGGAAACGCCCCTCCGAGATCGACGGTGTCCATTATCGCTTCATCGAGCGCGATGCCTTCGACCTGCTGCGCCAACGCGACGAGATGCTGGAATCGGCCGAAGTCCATGGCAATGGCTACGGCACGCCGCGCAAGCCCGTCGAAGAGGCGTTGAAGGCCGGCCGCGATGTGCTGTTCGACATCGACTACCAGGGCACGCAGCAGATCCTCGAGAAGGCGCGCGAGGACGTCGTCGCGATTTTCATCCTGCCACCTTCCATGGCCGAGCTGCGCTCGCGGCTGGTCCGGCGCGCCGAGGATGCGCCGGAGGTGATCGCGCGCCGGCTCGACAATGCGCGCGACGAGATCGCACGCTGGAGCGTTTACGACTACGTCATCGTCAATGACGATCTCGGCGCCGCCTATGAATCGGTTCGTTCGATCCTGGCGGCCGAGCGGTTGAAGCGCAGCCGCGCGGTCGGCATGGCGGACTTCGTCGAGACCCTGCTAGCCGAGAAGGTCGGCTGATCAGCGCTGCGCCGCCGATGCCAGCGCGTTGGCGAGGGCGACGAAGCCGCTGACCGAGACCTCCTCCGCCCGCATGGTCGGTGAGAGTCCGGCGGTTTCGATCATTGCCGCTGGATCGGCGAGCACGGCCTTGAGACTTTGGCGCAGCATCTTCCGCCTCTGGCCGAACGCAGCGAGCGTGACCCGTTCGAGCAGCCGCCGATCGCATAGTTCAGGATGCTGCCTCGGCACCAGCTGGACGATCGAGGATGTGATCTTTGGCTGCGGCACGAAGGCGGTCTTCGGCACGTCGAACAGGATCTTCCTCTCGCAACGCCAGTTGGCGAGCACGGCGAGCCGGCCGTAAGCCGCGCGCTGCTCTGGCGTCGCGACGATGCGCTCGGCCACCTCACGCTGGAACATCAGCGTCAGCGAGGTCCACCAGGGCGGCCAGGGCTCGGCGCTGAGCCAGCCCACCAGCAGAGGCGTGCCGATATTATAGGGCAGGTTGGCGACGATCCGGGCCTGGTTGCCGCCGAGCAGGCCGGAGAGGTCGACGGCGAGTGCGTCGCCATCGACGACCTCGAGCCGACCTGGATAATGGGCGCCGATCTCGGCCAGTGCCGGCATGCAGCGTCTGTCGCGCTCGATGGCGATGACCCGGCCTGCGCCATTGGCCAGCAAGGCGCGGGTGAGTCCCCCGGGACCAGGACCGATCTCGACGATGGTCTGGCCGTCCAGCGGTCCAGCGGACCGCGCGATCCGGCCGGTCAGATTGAGGTCGAACAGAAAGTTCTGGCCGAGCGCCTTCTGCGCCATCAGACCGTGGCGCTCCACGACCTCGCGCAGCGGCGGCAACCCGTCCGGGGAGGTGGCGCTCATGTGGTTGCCTTGCTCTCGGCGGCAGCCATGCGGGCTGCGAGCTTCAGCGCCGCGCACAGGCTGTCCGGCCGGGCGATGCCCTTGCCGGCGATGTCGAACGCCGTGCCGTGGTCCGGCGAGGTCCGAATGAAGGGCAGACCGAGCGTGACGTTGACGCCCTCGTCGAAGGCGATGGTCTTGATCGGGATCAATGCCTGGTCGTGATACATGCCGAGCGCGACGTCGTAGCCGGTACGGGCCCGGGCATGGAACAGCGTGTCGGCTGGATAGGGGCCGCTTGCATCGATGCCGAGCCCTCGCAGTTGCTCGACTGCCGGCGCGATCACCGCCGCATCCTCCCTGCCGAGCGCGCCGCCTTCGCCCGCATGTGGGTTGAGCCCGCACAATGCCAGCCTCGGCCGCAAGACACCGAAGCGGCGTTCGAGGTCGGCTGCCGCGATCCGGCCGGTCTCGACGATCAGCTCCGTCGTCAGCTGCCCCGGCACCGCCTCCAGCGGAATATGGATGGTGACCGGAATGACGGCGAGCCCTTCCGACCAGATCATCATCACCGGCCGCGGCACCGTGTCCCGGCCACGGCCCGCCAGCTCCGCCAGAAATTCGGTATGGCCGGGATGCTGGAAGCCGGCGGCATAGAGCACGCTCTTGGCGATGGGGTTGGTGACGAGCGCCGCGGCTCGCCCGGCCTCGACGGCCTCGACGCCGCGCTCGATCGCTTCGATCACACCGCCTGCGTTGGCCGGATCGGGAGATCCGGATCGCGCTGGCGAGCGATTGTCGAGCTCGATCACGGGCAAGGCGGTCGCGAAGCAGGCTTCGGCTTCATCCCAGCCGACATTGCGCAACTGCACATCGAGGCCGAGCCGCTGCACCAGCCCGGCGAGCATGTCGGAATTGCCCAGATAAGCGAAGGGCGGAATGGAGCGCACCGCACGCTGCCTCCAGGCGGCGAGAGCCAACTCCGGGCCGATCCCGGCGGGATCGCCCTGAGTCAGAGCCAGAAGACGCCGGCTCAAGCGCGATCCCTTTCAATAACCTTCGGAAACGCCGGCAACGGCGCCATCAATTGCTGGACGCGACACCGTCGCCGGAGCTGCTCGTACCCAGGTTCTGCGAATAACTGATCTCGCCGAGCGTGCGCAGCTCGAGGCGGAACATCACCGTCCGCGTATCCTTGGTCGAGCCCGCCTGCCTGTCGGCATAGGACTGCGAATAGGACACGTCGAAGATCGTGCACTCATCCTGATAACGCAGGCCCAGCGAAGCCGCCGCCGTCTGGAATGGGCCGGTGTTCGGATAGACCGGGTTCGGGGTGCTGGCAGGGTTCGCCATATAGAGCGACAGCGCATCGCGATAGCGCTCGCGATCGTACTTGAATTTGTCGAGGTCGAACAGAACGCTGCCGCGCACGCTCCAGTACTGGGCGAACGAGACGGACTGGGTGAGGCTGAGACCTTCGCGGCGGCGCGGGATGCCGAGGTCGGGCTGCGGTTCGTAGCGGCTGTAGCCGACTGTCGTCGACAGGAACTTGTAGCTGAAGGCCGCGGAGGCATCGACGCGCTGCGGCTCGAAGGTCGATTCGTTGAAGCGTCCACCGGCCTGCAGCAGCAGACCCTTGAACGGCTGGAGCTGTGCCTTGGCGACATAGTCCGAGCGGCGGGTGTCCAGGCCCGAGTTGAGGCCGGTGTTGGTCAGGTCGCCGCTGGAATAGGAATTGCGGCCGCCGAGATGATAGGACTGTCCGAACAAGGCGTTGGCATACGCGTCCTGGCCGAACGTGCCGCTATAGCGCAGGCCGATGTTCGCCCGGCTGCCGCCCTCGACCCGATCGTATCCGGAAAATTTGTTCCATTCGAACAGATTGGTGTCGTCGAAGACGAGACTCTGCGAATCTTCGTTGGCAACGCGCAGGCTGTTCGTCTCGTTCGGGCGCGCCACGACCTGCGCGACCGGCTCGAGGATGTGCGTTCCCCAAGAGGTCGAGGCGACGAACGGGAACCGGTACATCAGGCCGATCGCCGGCATCGCTCGTCCAAACACCTCGTCGGAGGTGTCGGCGATGGTGTTGACATGCGTGTTGGCATAGCTGGTCGTGTTCGGGTTGAGGGAGAACACGTCCGCTCTCAGCGAGGCGTAGGGCGTCCAGACCTGACCGATCGGATCGACGAAGTTGCGCCGCCAATCGACCTCGGCGGTGGCGCGCGCGATCGAGCCAGCGAGGCCGGTCACGAGGCATTGCCCCTTCTGATAGACCGCGCAGCCATCGAACAGTGAATAGCTCGGCGTGTTGATCAGGAAGGTCTTCTGGACCGGCAGTTCCTTGAAGGAGGCCGCCTCGCGGGTCAGATGCGTCAGATTGACGGTGAACGACAACTCACCGCCGATCATGGAAGGCTTGTGGACCCGCCGGTTGTAGTCGACGACCGGCCCGACCACCGGCTGCTGCTTCTGCCAGTCGTAATAGGTCAGCGGCTGGAAGTAATAGCCGCGCATATCGAACCAGGCGTTCGCCGTCTGGCCGTTGAGCGAGACGGTCGAGGTCGATTCCTGCAGATAGGTCGAGGCCGTGATGCTCTCGCTGCGGATCCGGTAGTTCTTGAAGAAGAACCGGTCGGTCGCTGCCGCGACGTCCCAGCTGAAATTCCAGCGCGGGTTGATGAACACCTTGCCGGAGCTCTCGACCGAGCCGCGGAATGTGTCGTCACCGGCGCCGAAGGGGCTTGATAGGAAAGCCTCCTTTTCCTGCTGGAAAATACCGGCGGCGCGGATGTTGTACGAGCCGTTGACGAAACGATGCCGCCACTCGACCTCGCCGAGCAGGCCCTGGCGCGAGAGATAGGTCGGCGTCACCGTCAGATCGTAGTTCGGCGCGAGATTGATGAAGTAGGGCAGGCCCACGCCATAACCGAGCGCCGAGGTGTTGATGAATTTTGGCGCCAGGAAGCCGGTCTTGCGCTTAACGGTCGCGTCCGGCCCCGACATGAACGGGATATAGGCGATCGGGATGCCGGCGAACTCCAGCCGGGCCTCCTCGTAGTAGATCATCTGCTCGGACTTCTTGTGGATGATCCGGGCAGCGCGCACCTGCCAGAACGGCGGGCGCTCGGGTTGATCGACGCAAGGCTCGCAGGCCGTGTAGATGCCCTTGTCGAAGACGAAGACCTCGCCATCGGTGCGCTCGGCGCGCGGTGCCGAGAACCGGGTCTTGTCGGTGTTCACCACGCGCAGCGAATCGATGAAGCCGTCGCGAAAGTCGTCGGTCAGGTTGAAACGGTCGCCGGTGATCACCGTGCCGTTGGATTCGGTGATGCGGGCGTTGCCGGTCGCGACCACGCGCTTGCTCTGGCGGTCATAGACGACGCGATCTGCCTCGATCGTGCGGCCCTGATAAAGAATCTGGACGTCGCCGACCGCGGAAACGGTGTTGTTGTCCTTGTCGTAGACGAGCTCGCGCGCGTCGACGACCATGCGCTCCTGCGGCTTGGCCGCCGGAGTTTGGGCATAGGCCAGGCTCGTCCAGCCGAGGACCGGGGCAAGCGTCGTTGCCAGCGCGGTCGCAGCTGCAAGGCGCGTGATGCGTCTTACGCCGGAAGCCATGAACTCAATCCAAAATTAACCATAGCCACCGTATTCTCAGCCGTCTTCCTGATGGAGAAGGGCGAGCGCGCCGAGCAGTGTCCCCACGATCGCGGGCAGCCAAGCGGCCACCGAGGCATTGACGATGCCCGATGAGCCCAATTCCTCAGATAACTGTGTCGCCACATAGAGCATGAACCCGGCCGCGACGCCACCTACCACCAATCTGGTCACACCACCAAACCGGAAAAATCTTAAGGAAACGGATGCCGCGACCAAGATCATGGCGATCAATAGCAGCGGCCGCGCCTTGAGCGATTCATAGCGCAGTTCGTAGCGCGTCGTATCGAGCCCGGCCTTGCGGGTCCGATCGAGAACGGCCGGCATCGACCAGAACCCGACAGAATCGGGCGGCGTGAAACTTTGTCGCACCTGGTCGGGCTCCAGCGTCGTCGCGATCAGGTATGTCGAGTAGCTCTGTGGCTCTTCCGTGGCGGAGGTGACCCGAGCCTCCGACAATTCCCAGTAGCCATGATACAGCACAGCCTGTTTCGCTTCGATGCGCTCGCTGAAGCCACCGTCGGCGGAAAAGGTGAAGAAGGCGACCTGAGCGAGCCCCACGCCGTCCCCCAGCGCCGCGGCGGCGCGGATGATCGCCTGGCCGTCCATGCTGCGCTGGCGGAGCCAGATTTCCTTGCCACCGACGATCTGCCCCGTCCGGGCGAAGAGCGAGGCCTCGAGCGCGGTCGCGCGCTGCTTCAGTTCGGCGGCGACCGGGTTGTAGATTCCGATCGAGACGAGGCCGACCGCGCCTGCGACCAGCGCCGCCGGCTGCAGGAACTGCCAGGCGGAGATGCCGACCGAGCGGGCGACGACCAGCTCCAGCTTCCGGCTGAGGTTGAGCAGGGCGAACATGCCGCCGAACAGCACCGCAAATGGGAATATCTGCTCGGCGACCGAGGGCGCGCGGTAGAGCGCGAGCTGGATGATGCTCGGCGTCGTCGCGGTTGGGGAATCGCCGGCGCGCCGCATCAGCTCGACGAAGTCGAGCGTCGCGATCAGGAAGAAGAAGGTGCCGAACACGCTCAGGATCGCGCGCAGGAAGCGCTGCGTCAGATAGCGGCCGAAGGTCTGGAACAGCAGCATCAGGCGCGCCGGAAACGTGCTGCGAGGGCAATGAAGGGCGCGATCAGCGGCTCCGTCAGCTGGTCGATGAGAACACGCGTTCGTGAGCCGAAGCCGATGGCGAAAGCGGACAGGAGGATCGTTCCGATCGGCAGGATGTAGAGCAGGGCGGCCGCGAGGGGCGAGCGCACGCTGGCGGTCCAGGCGGCATAGGCGCCGATCCTGATGGCGCCGACCAGAAGGATGGCGATCTGGATCGCGGCGGCGCGGCCCTGGCGGGTGGTGCGCGCCTCGCCGAGGATGGCGAAGGCGACCAGCATGAAGGCGATCGGGTAAAGCGGCGCCGAGAGGCGGTTGTGCAATTCGGCCCGGAAGCGGCCCTCCTGGATCTTGTAATAGGGCTCGTTCGGATTCTGCATCAGCAGCGCCCAGGTGGTGCGCTCGCGCGGCTTGTAGATGACCTTGTCGCCGTCACCGCTGCCGCCGGCGGGGCCGTCGGAATCGCCCGTCAGCGCGGAGAGATTGAGTGCATAACGCTCGAACGAGATGATCGAGCTTGAGTTCTGGTTGCGGCTCTCGCGCTGGATCGTGCCCTTCTCCAGCATCAGGAAGCTATTGCCATCGGCCTCGGCCGATTGGCCTCGCTCGGCGATGTAGACTGCGGGCTGGTTGGGGTCGCGCCGGTCCTGCATGAAGATGCCGAGCAGAGCCTGCCCCTGCTTCTCGCGATAGTGGAAGGTGACGCCGGAATCGAGCGAGACGAACTGGCCTTCCTTGATCACGTTGGCGACGAAGTCGGCGCGGATCAGCGTAATGAGGTCGCGTAGCGCCCGGAAGCCCGCCGGCATCACCCCGAGCGACATCCAGCCGACCAGCGCGGAGGTTATCAGGGTCAGCACGATGAAGGGTCGCGTCAGCCGGCGCGGGGGCACACCCGCAGCGTTCATCACGATCAGCTCGGAATCGCTGTTGAGCTTGTTGAGCGTGTAGAGCGTCGCCATGAACAAGGCGACCGGCGCGATGCCTGCGATCAGCGCCGGCAGCGAGAGCAGGGTCACGGTGAAGAAGATCACCAGCGTCTGGCCCTTGCCGGTGATGAGGTCGACCTCGCGCAGCGCCTGCGTGACCCAGATCACGCTTGTGAGACCGACGAGCAGAATCACCGCCGCACCGGCGGCGATCTTCAGGATATAGCGGTCGAGAAGTCCGAAACGCACGCGGTGACGATCCTGGGGCCGACGGTGTTTTAGTGAAGGCGCTCCCCTTGGACGGCTCGCCTCGAACTCCCTATGGTATAGCTTCGATCATGGCGCAAACGGGAATCGTTTGTGGCCTTTGCGAGCCCCGACCTCGGTCGGCTCCGTCCGCCAACCCTTCTCCCGCAACCCGTGAGCCTTCGATGTCGCAGCGCCTGAAGCTTGAGGTCAAAGCCCTGAACGCCATTGCTGGAGGGGATCTCGTCATCCTCGTCTCGGACAGGCTGGCGCCGCCCAAGGCGGCAGAGGATTGGATCGGTGCGGGCGCCCATGCCCTGATCGCGCGCGCGGCCGCAGCCGAGCGCTTCAAGGGCAAGGCGCTCTCCGGATCGACGCTGCTCGCGCCGGACGGTGCCGGCTACGAGCGCCTGATTCTGGTTGGAACTGGCCCGGCGGCCGATCGGGACAAGCTCGATTTCGCCGCGCTCGGCGGGGCCATCGCCGGCCGGCTCGGCCACGGCCGCAGCGCCGACATCGTTACGGCACTGCCCGAGGGCGAACTCTCCGCCGATGAGGTCGCCGAAATCGCGCTCGGCCTGCGACTGAGGAGCTACGTCTTCGATCGCTACAAGACCAAGAGCCGGGACAAGGACCAGTCCGAGCCCAAGGCCGTGACCCTGCGCGTCGCCGACCCGGCCGCGGTCAAGAAGGCGCTGAAGGCGCGCGAAGCCATCGCCAATGGCGTCGAGCTTGCTCGCGATCTCGTGAACGAGCCGCCGAACGTGCTCTTCCCCGAAGAGTTCGCCGAACGGGCCGGCAAGCTCGAGAAGCTTGGTGTCGAGGTCGAGATCCTCGACGAGAAGGAGCTGAAGAAGATCGGCATGCGGGCGCTGCTCGGCGTCGGCCAGGGTTCGCACCGCGAGAGCCGCGTCGTGGTGATGCGCTGGAACGGCGGCGCCAAGGGCGACAAGCCGGTCGCCTTCGTCGGCAAGGGTGTGACCTTCGACACCGGCGGCATCTCGATCAAGCCGGCCGGCGGCATGGAGGACATGAAGGGTGACATGGCTGGCGCTGCCTGTGTCACCGGCCTGATGCAGGCGCTTGCCGCCCGCAAGGCGAAGGTCAACGCCGTCGGCGTGATCGGCCTGGTCGAGAACATGCCGGACGGCAAGGCCCAGCGGCCGGGCGACATCGTCACCTCGCTATCGGGCCAGACCATCGAGATCATCAATACCGACGCCGAAGGCCGGCTCGTCCTCGCCGATGTGCTCTGGTACACGCAGGACCGCTTCAAGCCGGTTTTCATGGTCAATCTGGCGACCTTGACCGGCGCGATCCTGGTCGCGCTGGCGCAGGAGAATGCCGGGCTGTTTTCCAACAGCGACGAGCTGGCGGAACGGCTCGCAGCCGCCGGAAAGGCGACCGGCGAGACGGTGTGGCGCATGCCGCTCGGCGCGGCCTACGACAAGATGATCGATTCCAAGTTCGCCGACATGAAGAACTCGGCCGGCCGCCATGGCGGCTCGATCACCGCCGCGCAGTTCCTGCAGCGGCATGTCAACGACACGCCATGGGCGCATCTCGACATCGCCGGTACCGGCATGGGCTCGCCGAACAGCGAGACCAATCGGTCCTGGGGTTCCGGCTGGGGCGTGCGCCTGCTCGACCGGCTGGTGACGGATCACTACGAGAGCTGATTCGAACTCTGAGCCGAGGCTCGCAAAGGATTGTGCTGACTGCATAATGGCCGAAGTCCTGTTCTACCATCTGCAGGGACGTCCGCTCGAGCAGGTCCTTCCGACCCTGCTTGAGCGCTCGCTCGCCCGGGGTTGGAAGGCGGTGGTGGAGG
This sequence comes from Bosea sp. Tri-49, assembly GCF_003952665.1. Lineage (NCBI taxonomy): Bacteria > Pseudomonadati > Pseudomonadota > Alphaproteobacteria > Hyphomicrobiales > Alloboseaceae > Allobosea > Allobosea sp. Tri-49. The sequence continues at coordinate 1,455,944 of NZ_CP017946.1, read as the reverse complement.
TGTCGAGCCGCGAGCGCCTGGCCGCGCTCGACGATAAGCTCTGGACCTATGCGGACGAATCCTTCCTGCCGCATGCGGCGGCATCCGAGCCGGACGCCGCCGCCAATCCGATCGTGCTCACCACGGCCAGCGACAACCCGAACGGCGCCCAAGTTCGCTTCTGTGTTGACGGCGTTCGCATTCCGGACGCATTGGACGCTTACGAGCGCGTCATCCTGATGTTCGATGGCGACGATCCCGATGCGCTCGCCTCGGCACGCGAAGATTGGAAAAAACTGCGGACGCTCGGCGTCGCCGCCACCTATTGGCAGCAGGACGAGACCGGCCGCTGGGAGAAAAAAGCGTGAAAGTTCCTGTTGCCCTGGCCCTGGCGGCTGCTCTGGCCGGCTGTTCCGTCGATATGGGCGGATTTTCCTTCGTATCCGATGAGCGCGGCACCCGCAGCAGCAGTGCCTCGGCGCGGGTCTCGACGCAGGAGGCGTTGCTGACGCCGGAGGGCGAATGCAGCGCCGATGTCTCGCTCGATCCGGCGACGCGGCCCCTGCCGAAGGAGATCGCTGTCGGAATCACTGAATGCGAGCTTGTCAGGCTCAAGGCCAAGCGGCCGACGGACGTGCTGATCGGCGACAACGGCAAGGGCCAGCGCGAGGTGCAGGTGCTCTATTCCGAGCCGGCCAATCGCGAGATCTACATGTTCACCGACAATCGGCTGAGCCGGATTGTGAAGCCGGGACAGCCTGAGCAGCAGGGCTGACGCTCGCCAGCTTGTGAACGCCCGGTTCGTCCGGGCTCCGCTAAGCGATCTGATCTGCTGTCTGCGTAAGGATGGATCGCCAATGCTCGTATCGCTCGCCCGCTGGAGCCGCATCGCCCTCATGGCGCTTGCGGTCGCATTCGTCACGCCAGCCGCCGCGCAGCCGGCTGCAACTGCGGATACGGCGGCGAATAAGGCGCTCGTGCTGGGGTTCTGGCGCAACGTCTTCGACGCGCAGGACTGGGCCAAGGCCAAGGACTACCTGTCTGAGGACTATATCCAGCACAATCCCAATGTCGCGAGCGGACTGAAGGGGTTCACCGACTATTTTTCCAAGCTGTGGCCGGCGCCGAAGCTGGCTGGGAGCGTGGTCGAGACGCAGTTCGCCGCCGTTCTGGCTGAAGGTGATCTCGTCCAGCTGATGATGCGCCGCCCGCGCCCCGAACCGGCCGACGCGACCAAGACCTATGACAGCTATTGGTTCGACCTCTTCCGCGTCAAAGACGGCAAGATCGTCGAGCATTGGGATTCGGCGCTGAAACCCGCCAAATGACCGATTGACGAAGCTGGAGAGCGCTCAGGCGCCGCCAACTTATCGCTCAACATCTCTTCGGCCGCGGTGAGCGCGTCGGTCAACCCGAGCAGCAGGGCTGACGCGCGTTCATCGCGCGAGGAATCCGCCTCTGATGCGACCAAGGCAACCGTTCGATCGATTGGCTCGTTGATGAGGTGATCGGAGCGGGCGATCGCGCAGAGACGGGAGTGTCGAGATGCAGCTTCAACGGCAGAGGCGGGTGGTATTCGGTGGCCTTGGGCTTTTGGGCGCTGCGCTCATGGCCTCGCCCGCAGCGGCTCAGGTTGTCGATTTCCGCTCCTCCGACCGCGAGATGAACCGCGCGATCGAGCAGGCACGCAACACGTTGCCGGACTTTGTCGCGCTCTATCGCAGCGGCAAGGGCGAGCGTCATGCCGTGAAGGTCGCGATCCCCTATGACCGAGGGCGCGAACATATCTGGATGAACCTGACGGCCGTTGAAGGCGACGTCTTCGTCGGCAAGATCGCGAACGATCCCGTCCATCTCGACAATCTGAACCGGGGCGACGGCTACCGGGCCGGCAGCGCGATGGTCAGCGACTGGAACTATATGTCGGGCGGCCAGATGTACGGCAGCTATACCACCCGCGTCGCGATCAAGAAGCTCACCCCGACGCAGGTCAGGGAACTCGGCCTCAAGCTCGCGCCGCTGCCCTGAGAGCGCCTCAGGCGCTCTCCAGCTCCTCACTCAGCATCAGCCATTCCTCCTCGGCAGCGACCAGCGCCTCCGTCAGTTCGCCGCGCTGGCGCGAGAGCAGCAGCGCCTTGTCCGGCTCGCGGGCGAAGGCGCCGTTGGCGAGCGCGCCGTCGACCTTCTCGATCAGCCCGGTCAGCTTGGCGATGCGAGCCTCCGCCAGATTGAGCTTCTGCCGGAGCGGCCCGAGCGCCTGGCGCTTCGCCGCCGCGCCCTTGCGTTCCTCAGCTTTGCCCGCTGCTTCAGGATCGGACTTGCTGCGCTGGGCCGGCTTGTCGCGACCGAGCACGAAGTCGCGATAGTCGTCCATGTCGCCGTCGAAGTTCTTCACCGTGCCATCCCCGACCAGCCAGAGCCGGTCAGCGCAGGCTTCAATCAGGAAGCGGTCGTGGCTGACCAGGATGACCGCGCCGGGGTAGTCGTTGATCGCCTTGACCAAAGCGGTGCGGCTGTCGATGTCGAGATGGTTGGTCGGCTCGTCGAGAATGAGCAGATGCGGGCCGCCAAAGGTGGCGATGCCGAGCATCAGGCGCGCCTTCTCGCCGCCGGAGAGGTTCTTGACCGGCGTGTCGGCCTTGTTGGCGGGAAAGCCGGTTTGTGCGGTACGGGCCCGCACCCTGGCCTCGGGAGCGTCCGGCATCAGCTCGCGGATATGGCCGACGGGCGTATCCTCCATGCGCAGCTCATCGAGCTGGTGCTGGGCGAAATAGGCCGTCTGCAGCTTGGAGGAGCGGCGCATCTCGCCCGAGAGCGGCGCAAGGCGCCCGCCGATCAGCTTGCAGAAGGTCGACTTGCCGTTGCCGTTGGAGCCCAGCAGGGCGATGCGGTCGTCCGGCGCCAGCGACAGGTTGAGCCGCGACAGCACCTTGCGCTCGCCGTAGCCGGCGCTGGCGCCCTCCAGCACGACCATAGGCGGTGAGAGCGGCCGCTCGGGGGCGGGGAAATTGAAGGGCTGCACGTCGCGATCCTGAACGACCGCGATCTCCTGCATCTTCTCCAGCCGTTTGACGCGCGACTGGGCCTGGCTGGCCTTGGAAGCCTTGGCCTTGAAGCGGTCGACGAAGGATTGCAGGTGCTTGCGCTCGGCGTCCTGCTTCTCGCGCGCCTTGGCGAGATGGGCCTGCTTCTCGGCCCGAAGCTTCTCGAAATCGCTGTAGCCGCCGCGATAAATCGTCAGCTTGCCCTGGTCGAGATGCAGGATGTGGTCGACGCAGGTGTCGAGCAGTTCGCGATCGTGGCTGACGACGAGAACGGTGTGCGGATAGCGCTCGAGATAGTCGTAGAGCCAGAGCGTGCCTTCGATGTCGAGATAGTTGGTCGGCTCGTCGAGCAGCAGCAGATCGGGCTCTGAGAACAGCACGGCGGCGAGCGCGACGCGCATGCGCCAGCCGCCCGAGAAATCGGAGCAGGGCCGCTGCTGCGCCGCCTCGTCGAAACCGAGTCCATGCAGCACGGTCGCGGCACGCGCCGGCGCGGAATGGGCGCCGATATCGGCAAGCCGGGTTTCGATCTCGGCGATCCGCATCGGGTCGGTCGCAGTCTGCGCCTCCTTCATCAGCGCAGCGCGCTCGATATCGGCGGCGAGCACGACCTCGATCAGCGTTTCGGGCCCGCCGGGAGCCTCCTGCGCCACCCCGCCGATGCGCATTCCCTTTGGCAGGGCGACATTGCCGCCTTCCGGAGAAAGATCGCCGGTGATGATGCGGAACAGCGTCGTCTTGCCGGCGCCGTTGCGACCGACGAGGCCGACGCGCGAGCCGGTAGGCAGGAAAGCACTGGCCTTGTCGAGCAGGAGGCGCTCGCCGAGGCGATAGGTGATGTCGTTGAGGGTCAGCATGGCGAGCGGGGTTTAGCGCGCTTTCGATCCGTCTGGAAACGGCAGAAGGAGAGAAATGACCGGGATCTGTGCGCGGCGTTTTGGCTGCCTTTGGGGCAGGGCCACGATTTCTCCATGTTTCCGCCACGGCATGGCCGGGCGCTCAGCGCAGGCATGGGCTGGGGTAACGCACTGATTCGCAAAGAGGATCCATGCAGTTCGGCTCTCTGGTCCGGCGCCCGCGCCGGGTATCGCTCGCAGCCGTCGTCGTCGCGCTGCTCACTCTGGTCCTCGGGAGCGCCGCGGCGCTCGCCGCCTTGGCGCCATTGCCCGGCGCCTTGTGAAGCGATTGCGGCGCGTTGCACGCTTCAAGCAACGTTAACTGCACTCGTGTTGGGTCTCCTGGCGCAGTCGACGCCGGGCGGAGACCTGATTCGTGTTCAGCCTCAGAATCAGGCTTCCTATCGCGATGCTGGCATTGGCGTTGCTCGCGGCGCTGGCTGTCGGCTCGTCCGCTTATCTTGCCGTGTCGAGCTGGGCGCAGGGCGCAGTGCGCGAGCGCATGCACACTCTGGTCGAAAGCCATGTCCGGGCCATCGAGCGCCGCTGGTCCCAGCTTCGCGCAGAACTTGCCGTCCAGGCGCGCAGCGCCTTCACCGTCTCGGCGCTCGACGAGATCGGCAAGTGGATGGAGCTCGGCCCGCACGACTACAAGAGCATCCTTGGCCACTATCAGGGTGATGGCTCGCTTTCGCTGGCCGAACGCATCGCCCGCACCGGCCGCGAGCATCAGCACGGCTACTCCTGGCGGCATGTGCCGATCCACGAGACCTATGCCGCGGCACTGAAGCAGTTCAACTACGCCGATATCTATCTCGTCTCGCGCAAGGGTCGGGTGGTCTACAGCGTCACTAAGGGCTCCGAGTTCGGCCGTCTCCTCAGCGAGGAGGATCTGGCCGGCACCGGCCTCGCCAGATCCGTCGAGCTGGCGCGGGGTAAAGCTGCCGGGGAGCAGGTGGTGCTCGACTTCGCGCCCTATGATCCGGCCGGTGGTGAGCCGCGCGCCTTCCTGGCCGCTCCGTTTTATGATGCCGAAGCCGGGACTGGCCAACAGCTGGGCACGATCGTCATCGCCGTCGATACGCGCCTGATCGACGATGTGCTCGCCTTCAACCCGGTCGGCTCCAGCGCGGAACGGGTTTTCGTCGTCGGCTCCGATGGCTTCATGCGCTCCAATCCGGCGCTGCGGCGCGACGGCGCTTCGCCACGCGAGACGCTCGACCGGAATCGCCTGACCGGCCAGCCTGAGAACGCGCTCATCAGCATGGTCAGCCATGACGGTCGGGCACTGGTCGCGAGCGGGGAAGAGGTCGTGATCGGCGACTGGCGCTGGCTGCTCTGGCTGACCGCTCCCCAGGACAGTGCCTTCGCTGTCGTCGGTAAGATCCGCAGCGCCGTCGTCTCCGCCGGCCTGCTGGTCCTGCTGCCACTGTTTGGCATCGCGATTCTGCTCGGCTGGTCGGTGGCCCGCCCAATCGCGCGGCTTTCTGACAGGCTCGCCGGCGTCGCCGCGGGCCGGACGGAGGAGGAGATTCCGGGAGCCCGGCGTCGCGACGAGATCGGCGGCATCGCCAAGTCGATCGAGCTGATCCGCGAAACGCTGCGCGGCGAGGCGCAACGACGCGAGGCCGAGCAGGAGACGCGCCGGGCAGAGGCCGAGCAGCATCGCCGCACCCTTTTGGGCGAACTGGCGAGCGAATTGGAGGATTCGGTGCGGACCGTTTCGGCCTCAGTCTCGGTTTCCGCGAAAACCCTGGGAACCACGGCGCACCAGCTTGCCGAGGGCGCGCGCGAGGCCCAGGAAGGCGCCGCCGACACCGATCATTCGACAAGCAACGCAATCCGCAGCGTCACGTCGATCGAGCGCGCGGCGCAGGACCTGCTCGGCGCCGTCGACGCTTTGGCCGCCGAGGTGCGTTCCTCGGATGCAACCGCTGGCCGGGCGCGCGAGCATGCGGATTCGGTGAGTCGGATCGTCGACAGCCTGTCCAATGGCGCTGAGCGTGTGTCGGAAGTGGTCGGGCTGATCTCGGCGATCGCCGGCCAGACTAATCTGCTTGCGCTCAACGCCACCATCGAAGCGGCCCGCGCCGGCGAGGCGGGCAAGGGCTTTGCGGTCGTCGCCAGCGAGGTGAAGTCGCTCGCGACCCAGACCGCCAATGCGACGCAGGACATCGCCCGCCAGATCGAGGCGATGAACCAGGCGACCGCCGCGACCGTCGAAGGGATCGCCGGGATCCGCGCCTTCGTGCAGGATCTGAACGAGGCGACGCGGCGGACCAGCCAGACCATGCAGCGCCAGCACGCGGCGACCCATGCCATCGCCGCCGAGGTCCTCGCCGCGACGCAGGAGATCGTCCTGATCGGACAGGCGACCAGCCAGGTCGCGCTCGCCTCGCGCAACACCGCCGGTGCCTCCGATGCGGTCCTGAAGGCGGCGAGCGAACTGACCGCGCTGACCCAGGCGCTGACCGCTCGGGTCGATCATGTCATTGACGAGCTGCGTGTTGCCTGAGCGCCTTGTCGTGGGCGCCTGCGTTGGCTAACGCTTTGGCATGAGCCACACAGCTTTCTATGCAGGATCGTTCGACCCCGTCACCAACGGCCATGTCGACATGATCGAAGCCGCTTGCCGGCTGTGCGACAGGTTGATCCTCGCCATCGGCATCCATCCTGGAAAAACGCCGATCTTTTCCGCCGATGAGCGCGCCGAACTGCTGCGCGCCATCGCTGGTCCGGTCGCGGCCGAGTTCAAGACCGAGCTTGAGGTGACCACCTTCGCCGATTTGACGATCGACGCGGCCAAGCGCGCCGGCGCCACTATCCTGGTGCGTGGCCTGCGCGACGGCACCGATCTCGACCTCGAAATGCAGCTAGCCGGCATGAACCACACCATGGCGCCCGGCCTGCAGACCGTACTGCTGCCCTCGACGCCGCAGGCGCGGCACATCACTGCGACGCTGGTGCGCCAGATCGCCGCGATGGGCGGCGACGTCTCCGCCTTCGTTCCGCCAATCGTCAGCGACAGGCTGAAGGCGAAGTTCGCCAAGCACTGACACGCCGCCTCACGGCAATGCGATGTGCATTTGCCTGAATGCGATCTGCATTAGCGTTTGCAATTTGCAAACGCCGATGGTGTCTCTGGACTGACCTGACTCGGTGCGCTCGTCCTGGCGCACCGCCCCTCGACGAGTGTTCCGATGCGCCTGTCCCGCTATTTCATGCCGATCCTGCGCGATACGCCCAAGGAAGCGGAGATCGTCTCGCACCGGCTGATGCTGCGCGCCGGCATGATCCGCCAGCAATCGGCGGGCATCTACTCTTGGTTGCCGCTGGGCCTGCGCGTCCTCAACAAGATCAGCGCCGTGGTCCGCGAGGAGCAGAATCGCGCCGGCGCCATCGAGATCCTGATGCCGACCATCCAGTCGGCCGATCTCTGGCGTGAGAGCGGGCGCTACGACGCCTATGGCAAGGAGATGCTGCGGATCAAGGATCGCCACGACCGCGAGATGCTGTACGGCCCGACCAATGAGGAGATGGTCACCGAGATATTCCGGTCCTACGTCAAGTCCTACAAGGACCTGCCGCTCAACCTCTACCATATCCAGTGGAAGTTCCGGGACGAGGTCCGCCCGCGCTTCGGCGTGATGCGCGGCCGCGAGTTCCTGATGAAGGATGCCTATTCCTTCGATCTCGACCAGGCCAGCGCTCGCCATGCCTATAATCGCATGTTCACCGCCTACCTGCGGACCTTCGCGCGGCTCGGCCTGAAGGCGATCCCGATGCGTGCTGATACTGGCCCGATCGGCGGTGATCTTTCGCACGAATTCATCGTGCTCGCTTCGACCGGCGAAAGCGAGGTCTTCTGCCACAAGGACTATCTCGACTTCGCGACACCGGCCGCCGACACCGATTTCGACAGCATCGAAGGCCTCCAGGGCATCGTCGACAAATGGACGAGCCTCTATGCCGCGACCGAGGAGATGCACGAGAAGGCAGCCTTCGAGGCTATCCCCGCTGAAAGCCAGGTTTCGGCGCGCGGCATCGAGGTCGGCCACATCTTCTATTTCGGCACCAAGTATTCCGAACCGATGGGCGCGACCGTCGCCGGCCCCGACGGGCAGCTGGTGCCGGTCCATATGGGCTCCTACGGCATCGGCCCGAGCCGTCTCGTCGCCGCGCTGATCGAGGCCGGTCATGACGAGGGTGGCATCGTCTGGCCCGACGAGATCGCGCCCTTCGACATTGCCGTGCTCAACCTCAAGACCGGCGATGCCGCGACTGACGGTGCCTGCGAGCAGCTTTATAAGGGGCTCGCCGCCAAGGGCTACGACATGGCCTATGACGACCGCGACGAGCGCCCGGGCGGCAAGTTCGCCACCGCCGACCTGATCGGCATTCCCTGGCAGATCATCGTCGGCCCGAAGGGGCTGGCCGAAGGCAAGGTCGAGCTCAAGCGCCGCGCCGGCGGCGAGCGTGAACTGGTCTCGCTCGAGGCGGCGCTGGCGCGCTTCCCAGGCAAGGGCGCGGAGACGAACGCGTGAGCGGAGGAGGGCGGTCATGAGCGCCGTCGCCGAAGCCCGGGGCGCCAAGAGCGTGCCGACCGGCACCAAGCCCTTCGCCGGATTCGAATGGCTGCTCGCCGGCCGCTATCTGCGCACGCGCCGGCGCGAGGGCTTCGTCTCGGTCATCGCCGGCTTCTCTTTCCTCGGCATCCTGCTCGGCGTCGCCACGCTGATCATCGTGATGTCGGTGATGAACGGCTTCCGCAAGGAGCTGCTGGAGAAGATCGTCGGCGTCAACGGCCACATCTTCGCGACGCCGATCGATCGGCCGCTCGACGATTACGAGCAGGTCGCGACCAAGCTGCGCCAGGTCCAGGGCATCAAGCTGGCGATCCCGCTGGTCGAGGGGCAGGCGCTCGCATCCTCGCAGGTCGGCAATGGCGGCGTGCTGGTGCGCGGCATCTCGGAAGACGACATCAAGTCGATCCCGTTCATCGCCAACAATGTCCGCCAGGGCACGCTCGACGGCTTCGCCTCCGCGGGCGGCGTCGCGATTGGCCGCCGGCTCGCCGGCTCGCTCGGCCTGCAGGCCGGCGACACCATCACCATCGTCACGCCGCGCGGGGCATCGACGCCGTTCGGCACGGCGCCGCGGATCAAGGCCTATCCGGTCACGGCGGTGTTCGAGATCGGCATGTCGGAGTTCGACGCTTCCTTCGTCTTCATGCCGCTCGCCGAAAGCCAAGCCTATTTCAACCGCGATGGCGACGTGAACGTCATCGAGATCTTCATCGACAATCCCGACCAGACGCAGGCGGTGCGTGACCGGATCGAGGCCGATCCGCCGAGGCCGCTGGTCCTGTCTGACTGGCGTCAGCGCAACCGCACCTTCTTCAATGCGCTCGAGGTCGAGCGCAATGTGATGTTCATCATCCTGACCTTGATCGTGCTGGTTGCGACGCTGAACATCGTCTCCGGCCTGATCATGCTGGTGAAGGATAAGACTGAGGATATCGCGATCATGCGCACCATGGGCGCCTCACGCGGTACCGTGCTGCGGGTCTTCCTGATCACGGGCGCGACGATCGGCGTGGTCGGAACCTTCGCCGGATTCGTCCTCGGCATCGCCTTCGCCAAGAACATCCAGACCATCAACAAGGGCTTGAGCAAGCTGCTCGGGATCAATCCCTGGGATCCGACGGTGCGCTTCCTGAGTGACATCCCGTCGGTGATCGACTGGCGCGAGGTCATGAGCGTCGTCATCATGACGCTCATCCTGTCGCTGCTGGCCACGCTCTACCCGGCCTGGAAGGCGGCGCGTCTCGACCCCGTCAAAGCCCTGCGGATGGGTTGAGGATTTCGATCGATGGCAACCGAGACGCCAGCGCTCTTTCTCTCCCAGATCGAGCGCTACTACCCCCAATCCGACAGGCCGCTCGAGGTGCTGCGCAAGGCCGATTTCGCGATCTGGCCAGGCGAGCTCGTGGCGTTGGTCGCGCCGAGCGGCACCGGCAAGTCGACTTTGCTGCATGTCGCCGGCTTGCTCGAGAGTCCTGACAGCGGCGAGGTCTTCATTGGCGGCGTGCCGACCTCGCAGCTCGACGACAAGGGCCTGACCCGGCTCCGGCGTACCGAGATCGGCTTCGTCTACCAGTTCCACCATCTCCTGCCGGAGTTCACGGCGCTGGAGAACGTCATCCTGCCGCAGCGCATCCGCGGGCTCGGCAAGGTCGAGGCGAAATCGCGCGCGACTGAGTTGCTGAGCTTCCTCGGCCTCGGCGAGCGGCTCGACCATCTGCCGGGCGAGTTGTCGGGCGGCGAGCAGCAACGTGTCGCGATAGGGCGTGCCGTCGCCAATGCGCCGCGCGTGCTGCTGGCCGACGAGCCGACCGGCAATCTCGACCCGCAGACTGCGCTGCACGTCTTCAACACGTTGGTGGCGCTCGCGCGCGCGTCTGGGTTGGCTGCCCTGATCGCGACGCACAATCTCGACCTTGCCCGGCGCATGGACCGCCAAGTCACGATCCGCGACGGGCTGGTGGTGCCGTTGACCTAAGCGTTTGGTTCAGCGGCCGCCGCGATCGTAACACTCGGCGAAATAGAGCATGAAGGCGTCGACCAGCCCGTCCTCGTAAGGCGCGGTCTTCGCTTCCCAGCGCGCGACATAGGCGTCCCAGAGCTTGCCCTTGCGCGAGGACAGCAGACCTTCGATCCCGCGACCGGCGTCGAGGCCCTCGGCGACCGCCTGCGGATCGAGATCCTCGACCAGCATGCGCAGTGCATGCTGCATGGCCGAATAGGTCTTGATCTGGTGGATTTTGAGATCCTTGAAGCTCTCCTCGAACGCTTTCTGGGCGCTGAGATAGCCGCTGGTCGGCCGTCCGAAGATCAGCTTCAGCGCATCCTCGATCGTCGGCGAGAACTTTAGCGGGTTGTTGTCCTGTGCCTGGATCATCGTCTGGTTCGAGCTGCGGGCGATGCGCTTGCTCTCGGCACGGGCCGCCAGCAGGGCCTTGAGCTCGATAGCGATCAGGCGCATGAGCGCGCCGGTCTGCTGGGCGAAGGCGCCGGGGTCCTGCCATGACAGTTCCTCGACCGGCAGGCCGGCACCGCGGGCGAAGCGGGCGATGAACTCGGCCGGCGAGATTCCCGGGCCGCCAATCGGAGCCCCCATCGGTGTAGGCGGAGGAGCGGGGCGCGATGGCGCCGGCTCGTGCGGCGCATCGAAGCTCGGGCGCCCTGGCGGCGCGGCTTGAGCCTCGTTCCAGGGATCGCCATTGCCGCCTTGCGAAGGTGGCCGGCGCGGCGTCGGGATCGGCGCGATCGGCTCGGGCTCGGGAATTGGAGGGGCCTGGTAGGGCGCCCAGGCGAGATCGTCGGGCCGTGACGAGGGCGGCGGCGCGGCCGGTTGCGGCGCGTAGGCTTGCGCTGACTCGGCCGGCGTCGGGATATCGGCGGCCCAGTCGATGAAAGGCGCGTGCACCGGCTGGTACTTCTGCGGTGGGATCAGGTCGCGACGGGCGATCGGCGGTGCCTCGTCGCCATTCGACTCCCACAGCGATTCTCCCGGCGGCGGCGGCATGGCCGATCGCTCGGCAGGGCCGGGCGCTCCGCGCTCGGCTTCGTCGATCGCGACCGCGATGAGGTAATGGCCGATCTCGAGGCGGTCGCCATGCTGCAATCGGTAGGGCGACTGCACGCGATAAGCTCCGCCATTGACGAAGGTGCCGTTGGTCGAGATGTCGCGCAGCCAATAGGCGTTGTCGTTGAAGCGGATCTCGCAATGGCGGCCGGAGACGGCGCGGCTCGGGTCGGGCAAACACCAGTCGAGATGCTGGTCACGACCAATGTCGAGTCCGCGCCCGCCGCTCAGCGTCACGCTCAACGGGCCGCCATCCGGCAGCGAGGCCTGATTCTCGATCGTCAGCGTCAGCGCCATGTCGGGCCGCCCGCCTTGCCGTCGCCGGGCCCTGGCAGCCGCATTGGCGCCGGGGCCATGTTATGGTCTGGTCCTGCCGCTTTCGTCATCGAGCAGACGAATGCACGCTTCGACGCAGTTTCGCAATGCGGTATCACGCTCGCGCTCGGGTACGCGCCCAAGCGCGGTTAATACCGCTATGCGTGCCGTCTTTGCCGTTAGGTCCGGGGGAGAGGGTATGGTGTGAGTCGCGACCATGCTTCCACCGGAATAGCCGGCCGCGAGTGCGACCCAGGTGCCCAGGCTGGCATGATGGCCGCTCTCGCCCAGTGCCAGAGCAGCCCGGCGTGTCTCGTCGGTCGGGTCGCGCACCCAGGCCTCAGCCAACTTTAGGCCGGGATCGGCCGGAGTTCCAGGTGGCATCATGCGCTGGATGCTTTGCAGCGCCCACCAGACTGTCTCGCGGCGCGGCATCAGGAAAGCGCAGAAGCCGATCGCGTCCTTGTGTTCGCCAGTTTTGACCAGGGCGCGCAGGAAGGTCAGCGGCGGCTCACTGGTCGGTGCGGTGCCGATGACCTGCCGCGCAGTCGGAAAGGCCTCAAAGACCTGCTGCGCCGTGCTGAAGCGAAGTTTCGACATCGCCGCCTCAGTTGATCTTGATGATGCCGCCGGTGATCGTAGTCGCACCGCCGCCATGGATTTCGGTCTTGCCGGTGCTTTGGACCGTGATCGTCGGCGAGGAGATGGTGATGTTGGTCGGCGTCATCGTGATCTCGCTCTCGCCGCAGACCAGCTTGATCTCCAGCGCGGCCTCGACATAACGCTTGCCCTGCTTGACGTGCAGCTTGTCACTGCCGCTCAGGATCTGTGTAGTGCGGGCGAAGTCGGTCGGGCCGCCCTCGAAGTTCTTGCCGACATCGCGAGTCTCGAGGTTGAAGACCTCGGTCTTGTGGTCACGCTCGGCCTGCATGGAGAAGACCTCCTTGCCGGCGAGATCCTCGAACTTGATCTCGTTGAACTTGCCCGACTTGCCGCCGCCATCGGTGGATTCCGACTTGAGTCCGGATTGGGTCTTGTTGGCCGGCAGGTCGTAGGGCGGCATGTGCTGGTCGTTGACCACCGCGCCGGTGATGATCGGTCGGTCCGGGTCGCCACCGATATAGGAGACGACGACCTCTTGGCCGATGCGTGGGATGACCTGCCCGCCCCAGTTCTTGCCCGACCAGGCCTGTGCAACGCGAACCCGGCAGGATGTCGACTCCTTCTCGCGGTCCCAATGGAAGCGCAGCCAGACGCGGCCATATTTGTCGACGTCGATGTCGCCTTCCTCGCCCTTGTTCTTCTCGCCCACCACCTTTGCCGTGTCGGGGCCGATCACGAGTGGCGAGGGGGTCACCAAGGGTGCTCGGAAGCGCTTGTCGGCCTTCTGCAACTCGTAGGAGCCGTGATAGATCGCTTCGTCGGAGCGTTTCGACGAACGGTAGCTCTGCACGCCATAAGCATGTGTGGCGCGCACCACCAGATACTCTGCATTCTCCGCCCCGACCGCGTGATCGGTCAGCGTCATCAGCGTGCCGGGGTTGAGGCTCGGGGCATCGCCCATGGCGAGGCGGCGCTCGTCCTGCGCCTGTTCGGCCTGGGCTTGGATTCGGGCGAACTTATCGCCCTGGCCGCGCTCCAGATATGCTCCCGGATAGTCGAAAGCCTCGTACGCCTTGGTACGCGGGAAGCCCTCCTCGGCCCGGGCTGTCAGGTCGGAGGTCGATTTCTCGAAATCATAGTCCTTGAGCTCGACCTTGCCGGTGCGCAGCCGTCGCTGCGCCGACCACTGTGTCAGATGCTCGATAGGGCGCCGCTGGCTCTTGTCCTTCGGCATGAACGGATAGGCGCTGCCGGCGCCGGCGAAAGTCGGTTCGGCGGCTGCGGTAACCGCATCATGTGAGCCGCGGGCATCTGAGAGGATGAGCTTGTGATCGCCTTCGGTGTGCTGAAAATAGTAATAGATGCCGTACTTCTCCATCAAGCGCAGGACGAAGTCGAGATCGCTCTCGCGATACTGCACGCAGTAGTCGATCACCGGCGGCTTCTCGCTGACGCGGTCGTCGAAGCTCGCCTTGTCTTCTTTTCCAAAAATGATCTTGATGATGTCGATCGCGGTCTTGTTCTTGAAAATGCGGCAATCCGAGCGCTGCGAGAGCAGCCAGAGCCAGGGGCGCAGTACGAAGCGGTAATGGTCGAGATCGTTCTCGCGGCCAAGCCATTGAGCCTCGACCAGTACCCCGTTGAAGATTCTATCCTTGCCGTTCTTAAGCGTCATCTTGATGGCGCATTTCTCGCCGATCAAGCTTTGTAGGTCGGAATTTGCAGTCGTGCACGTAGCTTCGACCTGATAGACGAACAATTCGCTGAGAGCTTCTCTTGCCTCAAATTTGAGAAGCGAAAAGACATCTTGCCCGGCCGGCGTGGTAAAAGAGGCAAGTCTTTTAGTTTGTCCAAGGGCGGCGGGCATCAACCAGACCTCATGGGTTGCGGCAAGAAACGACTATTGACTCAGCAAGCGCTGCGAGCCATAATTTGCGCCGTCAATCTTCAACCGCCTCAGCGAACCTAAACAGGAGGAAGACCGTGCGCAAGCAGGCCCTTGTCATGGTTAGTGCCGCTCTTGCAGCAGGCTTCTGCGCGCTGTCGCCACTTTCCGCGCAGGCGCAGGCCTACAAGGCGGATGACATCGTCAAGCACTTCGGGCCCGCGACGCCGAATCTCGGTGTTTCGCGTGGCTTGTGCGTCGGCACCGAAGCCGAATGTAACAAGGCCGGTCACGTCGTGAAGCCGGCCAGCGCCTTCGATCTCATCGTCAAGTTTAAGTACAATTCCGATGTGCTCGAGTCGGAGGCGAAGCTGAACCTCGACGAGTTCGCCAAGGCGCTAAAGGACCCGCAACTCGCGGCGAGCAGCTTCCTGGTCGAAGGACACACCGACGCCAGCGGCACAGCCGACTATAATCTGAGCCTGTCGGAGCGCCGGGCAAAGGCGGTCGTGCGCTATCTGAGCGAGCGCGGCGTCGATACCGCCAAACTCGTCCCGCGCGGCCTTGGCCAGACCAAGCCCGTTGTCGCCGACAAGTTCTCTGCCGATAATCGCCGGGTCGAGACACGGCTGCAGGTGGAATGACGGCCTGGCGGCCGAGCCCCGACATACTCGACCAACGGTGAGGGGGCATGGCTGCGCTCAATTTCGCTGACCTGGCGAAGCCGGTTTCGGCCGACGACCCCTGCGGTCCCGATCCGGACGCCGAGGCGGATTTCATGAATGTGCTGGGGCGCCTGGAAGTGGCGCTGCCGACCTCCTATTTCCGTCGCGAGGACGATGGGCGGCAGGTTTCCTTCGATCGCAGCGCGATCGATTTTCCAGCTGCTTTCGATGATCTCGGCAAGATTCTGAAACAGAGCCGCGATCTGCGCGGCTTCGTCCTCGCCGGCAAGCTCTGCCTCCTCAATCGCGACATCCCCGGCTTTGCAGCCTGCCTCGGGCTGATTACGAGCTACCTTGGCGAGTATTGGGAGGAGATCTATCCCAGGGCCGAGGACGGCGACTTCATCATGCGCGAAGTCGCCCTGCAGGGGCTCGACGAAAACGCCACCATCGTCCTGCCGTTGCAGCATGCTCCGGTCTTCACCAGCAAGCGGCTGGGGCCGGTGATGTTCCGTAGCCAGCTCATCGCCTTGGGCGAGCTGCGTGCCAGCGAGGACGAGCAGCATCCCGATGCCGGCGGTATTGCTGCCGCTCTGAAGGAAGCCGAGGTCTCCGATCTGACGGCGATGCTCGGCCACGTGACGGCGATCCGCGACGCACTCTTGCGGCTGCGTGCGATCTGGAGCGAGCACCTCGGTGCCGACCAGGCGGTGACCTTCCCGCGGTTGGCGGGGCTGGTCGGGCAGATCATCACCTTCCTCGAGGCCGCGCTCGAAAGACGTGCGCCGGCTCAGCAAGGTGTCGTCGCCGTCGAGGTGCCAGGCGGCACCGGCGGCACGGTCATGGTCGCTGCAGTGGCCGTCCCGGCCGGAGCCTGCGCCTCCGTTGCCGAGGCGCAGGCTGCGCTCACCGGCTGTCTCACCTATTTCCGGCGGGTCGAGCCGTCGAGCCCCGCTGTGCTCCTGATCGGGCAGGCGCAACGCCTGATCGGAAAGTCGCTGATCGAGGTCATCCAGATCATGTTCCCGGAGCATGTCGACAAGGCGATGCTCGAAATCGGTGACGACACGAAATATCAGCTGCCGCTCGAGCGTCTGGGTGGTGACGGCTACGACGGCGGCAGTGAGGACGAGAGCAGCAGCTACGACGACAGTAGCGGCTATGATGACAGCGGCGACGACGACAATTCCTCATCCGGCGATGATGAGGACAGTGGCGCAGAGGACGAGCCGGCCAACGATGCTGGAGAGTCCGAGGCGGAGACGTCGGAAAGCGCGGACGACTGGACAGAAGACGCACAGCCGGAGGCTGAGCCCGAGCCCGAGCTCGAGCCAAAAAGGCCCGCGGCGGCTGCAGGTGTGCCTGCGATGATCGTCGCAAACCGCGCCGAGGCGATCGCCCGGATGAAGTCGGTGGCTGCCTTCTACCGCCATGCCGAGCCGTCCAATCCGGTCCCCTTGCTGATGGACAAGGCCTGTGCGCTGGCGCAGCAGGATTTTCTGTCGCTGCTGAGCGATATCCTCCCTGAAGTCGGCATAAGGCAGAGCAGCGACGAATAGCGTCGCGTCGGCCCGATAACGGACCGTCGCGCCTCATTCGTTCGGTGGATGCGGATAACGTCATCCATCTGCAAAGTCGGGCTGGCTGAACTCTGCCGCCGCCGATTCGCGCAGTTCGAAGAGAACTGTCAAGCGATTGGCAAGTGTGTATGGTATAGCGAGCTGGATCGTTAGCGTGGTATCGCGCTGTCCTTGCGTGATGCCTCTAGAGGAAGGGGCGCCGTCATGGCCGGAGATTCAGGGCAGAGATTCATTCGCCGCAACAGGCCGCCGCGCGTCCACATCACCTATGAAGATCCCTACAATGCGGATCAGAAGATCGAGCTGCCCTTCGTCATGGGCGTCCTCGCCGATCTCTCCGGCAATGCCTCCGAAGTCGAGAAGTCCGATATCGGCGAGCGCAAGTTCCTCGACGTCGACATGGACAATTTCGACCAGCGCATGGCCGCGATCTCCCCGGGTGCTGCTTTCGCCGTGCCGAACAAGCTCGGTGGCGAGGGCGGCGACAAGCTCTCGGTTTCGCTGAAATTCAAGAAGTTCGACGATTTCAGCCCGGCTGCGATCGCTCGTCAGATTCCGGCGACCGCCAAGCTGCTGGAGGCGCGCGAGCAGCTCGCCAACCTGCTGCGCTACATGGACGGCAAGGTTGCGGCCAGCGACCAGCTCAAGGCCCTGCTCTCCGATCCAAATCTGATGGCGGCGCTGAAGGACAAGCTCGGCGAAAAGCCAGCTGACGATAACAAGCAGGACGGCAACGGGTAAGCGAGGCGGCCATGGCGGAAGCACAGATCAAACAACCCGGCACAGAGACTGCAGAAGTCCGCGAGGTCGATGACTTCTCGGCGCTCCTGAAGCAGAGCTTCAAGCCGAAGACCGAACGGGCGGCGAGCGAGGTCGAGAATGCGGTTGCGACCCTGGTCAACCAGGCGCTCGCCGACCAGACGCTGATCAAGGGCGACGTGCTCGATACCATCGAGGAGATGATCGCCCGGCTCGATGCTAAGCTCAGCGAGCAGATGAACGAGGTGCTGCACGCGCCGGAGTTCCAGAAGCTCGAGAGCGCCTGGCGCGGCCTCAACTACCTCGTCTTCAACTCCGAGACCGACTCGCAGTTGAAGATCAAGGTGATGAATGTCGGCAAGAGCGAGCTCTACCGCAATCTGAAGACCTATCCCGGCGCCCGCTGGGATCAGAGCCCGCTCTTCAAGCAGATCTACGAGCAGGAATTCGGACAGCTCGGCGGCCAGCCCTTCGGTGCCTTGGTCGGCGACTACCACTTCAGCCACGTCCCGGCGGACGTGCAGCTGCTGCGTGATCTGTCGAAGGTCGCCTCCGCCGCCCATGCCCCGCTTTTCACCGGCGCCGATCCGACGCTGATGGGCATGGACTCCTGGACGGAGCTCTCCAATCCGCGCGATCTCGGCAAGGTCTTCGACACGCCGGACTACGCGGCCTGGAAGGGCCTGCGCGACGCCGCCGACTCCCGCTATGTGGGCCTGTGCCTGCCGCGGGTCCTCGCGCGGGTTCCCTACGGGGCGAAGTCGGAGCCGGTCGAGGAGTTCGCCTTTGAGGAGGACACCGACGGTCACAAGGGCGAGAAATACGCCTGGATGAACGCCGCCTATGCGATGGCGGTCAACATCAACCGGGCCTTCAAGGAGTATGGCTGGTGCACCCGCATCCGCGGCGTCCAGTCGGGCGGCGAGGTTCTGAACCTGCCGACCCACACCTTCCCGACGGATGACGGTGGCGTCGACCTGAAGTGCCCGACCGAGATCGCGATCAGCGATCGCCGCGAGGCGGAGCTGGCCAAGTCCGGATTGATCCCGCTGATCCATCGCAAAAACACGGACAAGGCGGCCTTCATCGGAGCGCAGTCGCTCTACAAGCCCAAGGCCTTCTTCGGGCCAGACGGCGTTGCTGCGACGGCCTCCGACAACCTGTCCTCGCGTCTGCCCTACATGTTCGCCGTGTCGCGCTTTGCGCACTATCTGAAGTGCATGGTGCGCGACAAGGTCGGCTCCTACAAGGAGCGCGAACCCCTGCGTCGCTGGCTGCAGGAGTGGATCACCGAGTATGTCGACGGCGATCCGCTGAACTCCAGCGAGGAGACGAAGGCGCGCAAGCCCCTGTCCGAAGCGCGCATCGACGTCTTCGAGGACGAGGAGAACCCCGGCTATTATTCGGCCAAGTTCTACCTCCGGCCGCATTTCCAGCTCGAGGGCATGGATATCGGTCTGAGCCTCGTCTCGCGCCTGCCGGCGCCCAAGACCTGAGGCCCGGGCGCGCCGCCAGCGCGCAGGACATCCAGGACGATAGTTGGCCCTGCGCTTGCCGCGCAGGGAGAGTGGCGACGCATGGGGGGAGCTCTCCAGGCGACGCGAGTTCTATGCCCAAATCACCCTGAAACAGCCAACCATTGGAGAGCACCATGGCAAGCGACTTTCTCTTAGAGATCGACGGCGTCAAAGGCGAGAGCCAGGATTCCAAGCACAAGGAGACGATCGAAATCGAATCCTTCTCCTGGGGCGTCAGCAACTCCGGCACACACGCAGCCGGACATGGCGGCGGCGCCGGCAAGGCCAGCTACCAGGACCTGCACTGCACTGCCAATGTCAGCAAGGCTTCGCCGGTGCTGATGTTGAAGTGCGCCACCGGCGACCACATCAAGAAGGCTGTCCTCTTTGTCCGCAAGCAGGGCAAGGAGCAGCAGGAGTTCTACAAGGTCACGCTCGAGGACCTGCTGGTGTCGAGCTATCAGTCCGGCGACTCGACCGGCGGAAACCCGGTTCCGACCGACCAGTTCTCGCTGAACTTCTCCAAGATCAAGTTCGAGTACAAGGTCCAGAACAAGGACGGTTCGCTCGGCGCGACCTCGACCGGAACCTGGAACCTCAAGGAAAACAAGGAGTAAGATGCTGCTGCGGCCGGGCTCGCTTCAACGGGCCTGGCCGGCGCAGTATTCGGCTTCGAGCGGGCTCCTGGCGATCATGGCAGCGATCGCCGGGAGTCCATCGCTTTGAGTAACCGCGTTCGGGAATGCGCATATGGTTGACCCCAAGGCGAAGAACCGGTTGCGTCCGCCGCTGATGTTCGCCTTCCGTGAGGCGCATCGCAGCAAGGACGCCAAGGTCCATCTCGACTTGCGTGACGCTGGTGGCGAGCGGGTGGTGGCCGGCCGCCGCGCCGCGCCGCGGGCCGCGATCACCGAAAGCAAGCTCCGCCAGGAAATCGCGCTTGATCTCGAGGCCCTGGTCAACACGATCAATTTCGGCTCGTCCACTGATCTGTCGCGCCACGAGCATGTACGCCGCTCCGTGCTCAACCACGGCTTTCCCGATATCCAGAACAAGTCGATCGACGAATACCGGGTCGGCGCGATCAAGGACGAACTTGCCCAGGTCCTGCTCGCCTACGAGCCGCGCTTGCTGAAGCAGTCGATCGTGGTCGAGCGCGACGAGGGGCTCGACAAGGCGGAGTTGAAGATCCGCTTCGTCGTGCGCGCCGATCTCAACTGCGAGCCGCTCAACATTCCGGTACAGTTCGTCGCCGATGTCGAGCTCGATACCGGCAAGATCGCGATCAAGAATAGATAACGCCTCATGAACCAGGAATTCCTCGACTTCTACAATCGCGAACTCCGGCTCTTCACCGAGCATACGAAAGAGTTTGCCGAGGAATATCCCGGGATCGCCGAACGGCTCGGCGGACTGGTCGGCGAGCGCATGGACCCGATGGTCGCCGGCTTGCTCGAAGGCGCTGCCTTCCTCGCCGCGCGAGTCCAGCTCAAGCTCAAGCACGAATTCCCGGAATTCACCAACAATCTACTTGAGCAGCTCATCCCGAATTACCTCGCGCCAACCCCATCGGCCCTTCTCGCCGGAATTGCGCCGATCTACGGCGACCCGGCCCTGCGCGACGGTGTCGAGGTGCCGCGCGGCTCTTATCTCGACGCAACTTACGTCGAGCGCGACCGGCGGGTCGCCTGCCGCTATCGGCTTGGCTCGGCCGTGACGCTCTGGCCGTTTGACGTCGCCTCCGCCGAGTACATCGCGGCGCCGGGGCCGCTGCAGGCGCTAGGGCTACCAGCCGACGGGCGGGTACTCTCGGGCCTGCGCCTGTCGCTGACGCACCGCGTTGCCGCCGACCCGACGGAGGAGCCGTCGCCGGAGGAGGCCAAGAAGCAACCGGCGAGCTGGTTCGCCGGCTGCAAGACCCGCGAACTCACAATCCATCTTCTCGGCACCGAGGCGGACGCGATCGCACTCTACGAGCAGATCTTCGGTGACCGCCTCGGCGTCTATTTTCGCTACCTCGACGAGTTCGGCGATCCTGTCGTGCTGTCGGGCGCGGAATGCTCGGTCGAACAGATCGGCTTCGATGAGGACGACGCGTTGCTGCCGGCCGACACGCGGATTTTCCGCGGATTCGACCTACTGCGTGAGCAGTTCTGGTTTCCGCGCAAATTCCTCGGCTTCAAGCTGGCCGGTCTCGACAAGGTGATGTCGCGGCTCAAGGCCAAGACGGTCGACGTGATCTTTGTCTTCGACGAGGTCAACACGCGCCTGCCGGCTGCGGTGCAGCGCCAGATGTTCGCACTCTATGCCGCCCCGGCGGTGAACCTGTTCGAGAAGACCACCGACCGCATCCCGGTTCGCAAGAACGAGCACGAATATCATGTCGTGCCCGATCGCAGCCGCATGCTCGATTATGAGCCGCATTCGATCCTCGAGGTCTATGCGCACTATACCGGGGGGCGGGACAAGCAGCCGGTCCACCCACTCTATTCCTCGCCGGATGGCGCCTCGCCGACGCAGGGCCTGCTCTATACGCACCGGCGCTTGCCGCGCCGCCGCTCGACGGCCGAGCGGCGCGAGGGCAGGGCGTCCGACTATACTGGCACCGAGATCTTCATCTCGCTCTACGAGCCGGCGACGGTCTCCGATGCCGCCTCTGTCGCCGAGCTCAGCGTCCGGGCTCTGTGCTCCAACCGACACCTCACCGAGCATCTGCCAACCGGCACTGGTGGGGCCGATTTCCGCCTGATCGACAATGTCGTGCTCGACGTGACCTGCCTCGCTGGGCCAACCCCGCCGCGCGAGCCGATCGTCTCGCAGCTCAGGCTGCGTTCCGAGATGGCGAGCACGGGCGTGGTTGCCTGGCGGCTGATCAACATGCTCAGCCTCAACCATCTCGGCCTCGTCCAGCGTGGCGCCGGCGAGAATGCCGAGGCACTGCGCGAGATGCTCTCGCTCTTCGCTGACCTTGCCGACAGTGCCACCGAGCGCCGCATCCGCGGCATCAAGAGTGTCGACAGCCGCCCCGTGATCCGGCGTTTCCCGCAGCGGGCCGGAACTGGCGCTGCCCGCGGGCTCGAGATCACGGTCCTGCTCGACGAGAAGGCCTTCGAGGGCAGCGGCGTCTTCCTGCTTGGCGCCGTGCTTGATCGCTTCTTCGCAGAATACGCGGCGATGAACCACTTCACCCAGACCGTGATCCGAACGGTCGAGCGCGGCGAGGTGATGCGCGGGCCGCCGCGCGCCGGCACGAGGCGCATCCTGTGAACAAGACCGCGCCCACGCTACCGGAACCGGCCGCGCTCGATGTGCTGCGCGTCGAGCCGCCTTTCGTCGAGGGGTTGCAGGCCGAGCCCTGGCGCCATGATTTCTACGCGGTACTACGCCGGATCGAGCGTAGCTTCCCGGAGCGCGAGCGTATCGGCGATGTCGCCGCACGGCGCGACGAATACGTCGCGCTCGGCGAGCAGCCTTATATGGACTTCCCGGCCTCGACTTTCGCTGAGGTCGACCGCGACCTGCAGGGGCGGCTGCGGCTCTTCGTCAAATTCCTCGGCCTGCTTGGCCCACAGGGCGCATTGCCGCTAGCGACGACCGAGGAGAGCTATCACTGGCAGCTCGTCCGCGACGACGCCTTCCCGCGCTTCCTCGACATCTTCAACAACCGCTTCCTGCAGCTCTTCTATCGAGCCTGGGCCGATTCCCGGCCGATCGCGCAGCATGACCGGCCCGACAAGGACCGTTTTGTCGCCTATGTCGGCAGCATGGTCGGCTTGGGTTCCAAGCCCTACCAGAACCGCGATAGCGTTCCCGATCCCGAAAAGCTGGCCCATGCCGGGCTCGCTGGTGCGCAGGCCAAGTCAGCCTCGCGCCTGCGCAGCCTGCTCGCTGGCCTCTTCGACATCGAGGTCGAGGTCGAGCAGTTCGTCGGCATGCGGCTGGTCTTTGATCCGGAGGACCGGACCAAGCTCGGCCGCGGCCAGTGCAGCCTCGGCAGCAATGTCCTGCTCGGCGCCAGTGTCTACAGCGTCGAGGACAAGTTCCGGGTCAAGCTCGTCGCGCGCGATCTTGAGCAGTTCAATCGCTTCCTGCCGAATGGTGATCGCTGCGAGCCTCTGGCCGATGCGGTGTTCTTCTATCTCGGCGAACAGTTCGAATGGGATGTCGAGCTCGCCTTGCCGGTCGGCAAGGTCAGGCCGATGCAGCTCGGCCGTTTCGGCGCGCTCGGCTGGTCGAGCTGGGTCTCGCCGAACTGGAACGTGCCGGACGGCAGCTTGCGCCGCGATGCGCGTTTCCATCCCGCTGAACGCATGCGGCTGAAGCGCAGCCAGCAGACACAGAACCGACGATAAGGAGGCAGTCATGGCCGATATCAGTCTCGAAGCCGTCACCGGAAAACTCAACCGCGTCGGCTATGAGGCCTTCATCCAGGCACTGCGCCAGGCCAAGGGCGCCGGCAACCGCAATGTCGAGCTGGCGCACTGGCTCGCCCAGATCCTGCAGCGACGCTCGACCGATATCGGGCTGACGGCGCAGCATTACGGCCTCGACATGGCCCGGCTCGCCACCGATATCGGCGGCGTCATCGAGGGCTTCCGCAAGAACGAGACCGAGATGCCCGGCGTTGCCAACAACGTCGTCGACGTGCTCGACCGCGGCTGGCACTACGCCACCCTGTTCTTCGGCGAGACGCAGATCAGGACCGGCCATGTCCTGGTCGCGGCGCTGAAATCGCTCGAGCTCAAGCGGGCGCTCACCGGCATCTCGAAGGAGTTCGGCAAGATCCCGGTCGAGGAGCTCGCTGCCGGCCATGCCAAGATCTGGAAGGACTCCGAAGAGGAGAACCTGCGGCCGATGGACGGCTCGGGCCTGCGCGCCGCGGGTACGCCCGGCGCCGAGCAGGCCGAAGGCGCCAAAGGCACCACCGCGCTCGACCGCTTCTCGCAGGATCTGACCGAGAAGGCGCGCTCGGGTACGATGGACCCGATCCTCGGTCGCGACGACGAGATCCGCCAGGTCATCGACGTGCTGATGCGCCGGCGTCAGAATAACCCGATCCTGACCGGCGAGGCCGGCGTCGGCAAGACGGCGATCGCCGAGGGCTTTGCCCAGCGTATCGTCGCCGGCGACGTGCCGCCGCCGCTGCGCGGGGTCAAGGTCTGCGCGCTCGACATCGGCCTGATGCAGGCCGGTGCCTCGATGAAGGGCGAATTCGAGCAGCGCCTGCGTTCGGTCATCGACGAGGTCCAGTCCTCGCCGACGCCGGTGATCCTGTTCATCGACGAGGCGCATACCCTGATCGGCGCCGGTGGCCCTGCCGGCACGGGCGACGCCGCCAATCTGCTCAAGCCGGCGCTGGCCCGGGGCACCTTGCGCACTGTCGCGGCGACGACCTGGTCGGAATACCGCCAGTATTTCGAGAAGGACCCGGCGCTGACCCGGCGCTTCCAGCCGGTGCAGGTCGATGAGCCCGATGTGCTGCGCTGCTGCACCATGCTGCGTGGCCTGATCGGCCCGATGGAGAAGCACCACAAGGTCCGCATCTCCGACGCCGCCATCGTCGCCGCGGTACAGCTCTCCTCGCGCTACATCCCGGCTCGCCAGCTGCCCGACAAGGCGGTGAGCCTGCTCGACACGGCTTGCGCCCGCGTCGCGATCAGCCAGACCGCGACGCCGGCGGCGATCGAGGATGCCCGCGTCGCGATCTCCGCACTGGAGAAAGAAAAGGTCGCCCTGATCGCCGACAAGGATCTCGGCGATGCCACCGACGAGCGCCTCGGCAAGATCGACGAGGAGAACGCCGAGCTCCAAGCGAAGCTCGAGGCGCTGGAGGCAGACTGGGCCTCCGAGCTTGCTCTCGTCGAGGAGATCACGCTGCTGCGCGGCAAGCTCGGTGAGAAACCGGCCGGCGAGGCCGTGGCTGCCGACGGAGAAGCCCCAGCCGAGACCGCTCCGGCCGAAGCGCCCGTCGATCCGGAAGCGACGCGCGCCAGTTTGAAGGACAAGTTCACCACGCTCGGCGCGATCGATCCGGCCAACCGGATGATCTACGCCCATGTCGACGAGCAGTCGGTCGCCTCGGTCGTTTCCGACTGGACCGGCATCCCGGTCGGCCGCATGGTCAAGGACGAGATCGAGACCGTGCTCAACCTCGCCGCGACGCTGAACAAGCGCGTGGTCGGGCAGGGGCATGGCATCGGCATGATCGCCAAGCGCATCGAGACCAACCGCGCCAAGCTCGACAATCCGAACAAGCCGATCGGCGTCTTCATGCTCTGCGGCCCCTCCGGCGTCGGCAAGACCGAGACCGCGCTGGCACTGGCGGAATCGCTTTATGGCGGCGAGCAGAACGTCATCACCATCAATATGAGCGAGTTCCAGGAGGCGCACACCGTCTCGACGCTGAAAGGCGCGCCTCCCGGCTATGTCGGCTATGGCGAGGGCGGCAGGCTGACCGAGGCTGTCAGGCGCAAGCCCTATTCCGTGGTGCTGCTCGACGAGGTCGAGAAGGCCCATCCCGACGTGCACGAGCTGTTCTTCCAGGTCTTCGACAAGGGCCAGATGGAGGACGGCACTGGCCGGCGCATCGACTTCAAGAACACGCTGATCATCCTGACCTCGAATGTCGGCACCGACGAGATCATGCGCATGGCCGGTGACGAGAGCAGCCGTCCCGATGCCGAAGAGCTCGCAGTCGCGCTGCGGCCGGCCCTGCTCAAGGTCTTCCCGCCGGCGCTGATCGGCCGCCTCGTGACGATCCCCTACTATCCGCTCTCGGGCGAGATGCTGGGCGGCATCGTCAGACTGCAACTCGGTCGCATCGGCAAGCGCCTGCGTGACAACCACAACGCCGCCTTCGTCTATGACGATGCGGTGGTCGAGCACATCGTCGCCCAGTGCAACGACCCCGATTCAGGCGGACGCATGATCGACAACATCATCACCAATTCGATGCTGCCGGCGCTCTCGCGCAGCATCCTCAACCTGCAATTGGAGAAGAAGCCGCTGACGGAGGCGAAGGTCACTGTTGAGGACGGAGCGTTCCACTACGCCTGCAACTGAGGCTGGGCCCGCCGATCGGCGCGGTCGTCATTGCGAGCGCAGCGAAGCAATACATGAGCGTTCGCGCGACGGCGTCCGGGTCGCTTCGTCGCTTCGCTTCTCGCAGTGACGGGGGGACGCCGGCGGAGAGACAAGTATCGCTGGCAGGCGCTGTTTGAGCTATACTTGCGTGGTGGGATCGGAGCGGAAATAGAAACGTGCAACCGGTTCGCCTCAAGCGGCGGTCTGACGAGGCTGCCACCCCGACCGCTCTCCAGCCGGAGAGCGAGATTCCGCGCCGTCCGCGCAGCGGTGGCGGCAGGTCAGGATCACGGCGCGGCGGGGTGTTGCCCTGGACGCTGGCGGTGCTGGCGATCATCGGCGCCGGTGTCACCGGCTACCTGCTCTATGAGGAAAAGAGCCGCGTCGCCGCGCTCCAGCAGGAGCAGGCGATCCTGCAGAGCAGCTATGACGAGAAGCTCAAGGCGCTGCAGCGCCGCCTCGTCAGCGCCATCGTCGCATCCGGTAGTTCACCCGGCCTGCCGGCGCAGCCGGGCCAGCCGGCCGGGACTGGACGGGCGGGCGATCAACTTGCCGACCTGATCACCCGCCAGATCGAACTCGAGGCCCGTCAGGCCCTGCTCGGCGCGCTCGCCGGTCAGGCGGTCGGGCCGATCCTGCCGCAGGGCGGTGCGCAGGCGCCGGGCGGCAACCAGTTCGCCGATGGTCAGAACGTCCTCGACCGCGTCAATCCGGCCGTGTTGGCACAGCAGCGCCGGCAGGTCGCGGCGGCGGTCAAGGCAGCTGAGACCATGTCGCTCGACCAGCGCATCACCATACTCGGCCAATCGCTCGACCGCGTGCAGAACGGTCAGAGCCAGCAGCTCCCGGCGCTTGGGCGCCAGCTCGTCGGACGCGTGCAGGAGGTGAGGGCAGCGCTGGCCGAGGTCGGGCTCGACCCGGCCAATGTCAAGCTGCCACCGGGCCGGCCCGGCATGGGCGGGCCGCTGATACCGATGACGGTAACGCTGAAGGCAGGCACCTTCGAGCATGCGTTGATGCAGCTCGGAGAGGCGAGGGCGGTTTTCGGCCGCTGGCGGGACCTGGCGGCGATCGTCCCATTCCAGCGCCCGCTCGAAGGCGACGACAGCACGACCAGCAATTTCGGCCCGCGCTCGGATCCCTTCACCGGCGGCACGGCGATGCATGCCGGCATGGATTTTCGCGGCGAGACCGGAACGCCGGTCCGCGCCCCCGGAGCGGGAAAGGTGCTGCGCGCCGAGGTCGCCGGCGGCTACGGCAACCTCATCGAACTCGACCATGGCAACGGCATCACCACCCGCTACGGCCACCTCTCGGCCTTCGACGTCAAGGAAGGGCAGCTTGTTGCAGCAGGGCAGATCATCGGCCGTGTCGGCTCGACGGGACGCTCGACCGGACCGCATCTGCATTATGAAACAAGGTTGTCGGACGAGGCGCGCAATCCGCTGAAGTTCATTCAGCTCGGCGACAAGCTCGCGGTCGGGCCGAGCGGCCTGCGCTAACCCTCAAGGCTATTCGATCACCTGCCAGGCGCTTCCGGTATCGTAGAAGAAGCGCTCCTCGGCGATGCGATCACCCTGCCAGCGCTGGAAGGCCAGCTCCTCCAAGCGGCGCGTGACGCCGGTCTTATCGGTTGCATCAAAAATCCAGCGGACGACGACATGATCGCCGTCGACGAGCACCGCAACAGGCGGGTGCGTGTGCATCTCGTTGAGTCTCGCCAAGGCCCGCGCCTCATGCGCCATCAACGCCTCGCGGCCCCGACGGGGCTCGTTGGCGTTCTCCTGCATGGTCGCGTCGTCGGTGTAAAAATCACGGATAGCGCCGACATGGTCGCCGCTGACGACGGCGGCGACGAAGGCATCAACTCTGGCGCGCTCAGGCATGGTCATCTCCATCTCGTCAGGTCGAGATGGGGAGAGTAGCTGCATTCGCAACCGGGCCTGTCAGTATCAGGTTCGGCGCTTGGGCGCTCCGGGCTTGGTTGGACTTTGGGGTGCGACAGGGTCACTGGCGGGAAATGTGCCCTCGAGCGCCTTGTCGAGGTCGTTCTCGCCCTTACTGCGGGCCTTCTTCTCGTCCTTACGCTGCTCGCGCTGCTCCTTGCGCAAGCTCTCGACCGCCTGGTTCGCGGAATTCGCCATGACGTTCCCCTGTTGCGTCGCAGGGCCCAGCCTGCCTGTCCGCTCAACGCAGGTGCCGGAGCGAAAGTTCCTATGGCAAAGGGCAAGCCGCACCGGTGTTCGCCGCGTCAGTTAGGCAACGCTGGAAGGATCTTCTCCTTCTTCCTCCAAATAAGAAAATTCACGCTACCTGATGTAAATTGATTGGTCGGCGTTCAGGTTATATGTGGATTGTTCGATTTACAGAACACCCGAGCGATCGGTTTGGAACGGGTGATGATAGGCGAGGGCGCCGCCAAGCGGCTCGCGCCATCGTCGTCCGTGTAGAGCAAGCACATGTTCGAGTTGCAGGAACAGGCCGGAAACCTCAATGCTGCGTTCGGAACGGCGGATGCCGCCGAACGCCTTGCGGGACTGGCGCGGCAAGTTGCCGGGCGCCTCGTCTTCACCACCAGCTTCGGTCTCGAAGACCAGGTCGTCACCCATCTGATCGCAACCCAGGCGTTGCCGATCGAGATCGTCACGCTCGACACGGGTCGGCTTTTCGGTGAGGTCCATGCGCTCTGGGCGGACACTGAGGCGCGCTACGGCATCGCGATCACGCCGTTCTATCCGCGGCATGACGCCGTCGAGGCTTTCGTGCTCAGCCACGGCATCAACGGCTTCTACAATTCGATCGAGGCCCGCAAGGCCTGCTGCAATGCCCGCAAGGTCGAGCCGCTCGGCCGGGCGCTCGCCGGGGCCGCTGCCTGGATCACCGGCCTGCGCGCTGACCAGTCGGCTGCGCGCGGTGGCGTCGCCCTTGCCGAGGTCGACCGGGAGCGCGGTCTGGTCAAATTCAATCCGCTGCTCGACTGGTCGCGCGACGAGGCCCTGGCCTTCGCCCGCAAGCACGACGTCCCGCTCAACCCGCTGCACGAGCAGGGTTTCCTCTCGATCGGCTGCCAGCCTTGCACCCGCGCGATCCAGCCGGGCGAGCCGGAACGGGCCGGGCGCTGGTGGTGGGAAGAAGAGGCCGCCAAGGAATGCGGCCTGCATGTCGGCCCGGATGGCCGGCTGGTGCGGTCCAAGCCGGCCGCGGAGGTTTTGGCGTGATCCAGCTCAGTCATCTGCAGAAGCTTGAAGCCGAGGCGATCTTCATCATCCGTGAGGTCGTCGCGACCTGCGAGAAGCCCGTTCTGCTGTATTCGATCGGCAAGGACTCGGCGGTGCTGCTGCATCTCGTGATGAAGGCCTTCTATCCCGGCAAGCCGCCTTTCCCGCTGCTCCATGTCGATACGACCTGGAAGTTCCGCGACATGATCGCCTTCCGCGACCAGACCGCCAGCCGCCTTGGCCTCGACCTGATCGTGCACGTCAACGAGGAGGGCGTGCGTGCCGGCGTCAATCCGTTCGCCTCGGGCTCGCGCCTGCACACCGACGTCATGAAGACGCAAGGGCTGAAGCAGGCCCTCGACAAGCATGGCTTCGACGCGGCCTTTGGCGGCGCCCGGCGCGACGAGGAGAAGAGCCGGGCGAAGGAGCGGGTGTTCTCGCTGCGCTCGGAGCAGCATCGCTGGGACCCGAAGAACCAGCGCCCGGAGCCCTGGCGGCTGTTCAACACGCGCAAGGCGCCGGGCGAGAGCTTCCGCGTCTTCCCGCTGTCCAACTGGACCGAGAAGGACGTCTGGGACTACATCGCGCTCGAGAACATCCCGGTCGTGCCGCTCTATTTCGCCGCGCCACGCCCGGTCGTGCGTCGCAACGGCGCCTGGATCATGCGCGACGACGAGCGCATGGAGCTTTTGCCCGGTGAGCAGCTCGAGACCCGCATGGTCCGCTTCCGCACGCTCGGCTGCTACCCGCTGACCGGGGCGGTCGAGAGCGAGGCGGCGAACCTCACCGACATCATCGCGGAAATGCGGGCGTCACGCTCCTCCGAGCGCGAGGGCCGCGTCATCGACCATGACGGCTCGGGCTCGATGGAACAGAAGAAGCAGGAAGGCTATTTCTGATGGCGGCGCTCGCGAAGTTGAAGGGCCAGCCCGCTCCGGCTGGCCAGCCGCATCCCGCCAATGATCAGGGCCAGAACACCGAGGGCAGCGCTCGTGCCCTGCTGCGGTTCATCACCTGCGGCTCGGTCGACGACGGCAAGTCGACCCTGATCGGCCGCATCCTCTACGAGGCCGGGGCGGTCTTCGACGACCAGCTCACCGCGCTCGACAGCGATTCCCGCAAATTCGGCACGCAAGGCGCGGCGCCGGACTTCGCGCTGCTGGTCGACGGGCTCTCGGCCGAGCGCGAGCAGGGCATCACCATCGATGTCGCCTATCGTTATTTCTCGACCGACGCTCGCAGCTTCATCGTCGCGGACACCCCCGGCCACGAGCAGTACACCCGCAACATGGCGACCGGCGCCTCGACCGCCGACCTCGCCATCATCCTGATCGATGCCCGCAAGGGCCTGCTGCCGCAGACACGCCGGCATTCCTTCATCGTCTCGCTGGTCGGCGTCCGCCATGTCGTCGTCGCCGTCAACAAGATGGACCTGGTCGGCTATGACGAGGCGGTCTATCGGCAGATCGAACAGGATTACCGCAAGGCGGTCGCCGGACTCGGCTTCGCCAGCATCGATTTCGTCCCGGTCTCGGCCCGCGACGGCGAGAACGTGACCAGTCTCTCCGGGCTGACGCCATGGTATCGTGGGCCGGCGCTGCTGCCCTTGCTCGAATCCGTCGTGGTCGTCGCAGAGGCTGAGGTCGAGGCCGGCTTTGCCTTGCCCGTGCAATGGGTCAACCGGCCCGATCTCGACTTCCGTGGCTTCGCCGGCACGGTCGCGCGCGGACGCCTGCGCGTCGGCGATGTGGTCGCGGCGCTGCCTTCCGGCCGGCGCAGCACGATCGCCCGCATCCTCGCGCCCTCCGGCGACGTCTCGCAGGCGGGCGCCGGCCAGTCGGTGACTGTCACGCTCACCGACGAGATCGATGTCTCCCGTGGCGACGTCATCGCCTCGCTCACGCACGGCCCCGCGGCGCAACAGGAGCTGCGGGCGCGGCTGCTCTGGACCGGCGAGGCGGCGCTGCGCGAAGGCGGCGAATTCATCCTCAAGCTCGCCACCGCGACCGCCAACGCCCAGATCATCCGGCTGCACCATAGCGTCGATATCGAGAGCTATGCCGAAGCGCCGGCCGAGAGCCTGGCGATGAACGGGATCGGCTTGACGACCCTGAAGCTCGATCGGCCGCTCGCGGTGCTCGACTACGCCCGCAGCCGCGAGCTCGGCGGCTTCATCCTGATCGACAGGCTCAGCAACCAGACGGTTGCCTTCGGTTTCGTCGATATCCGCACGGCTCAGGACAAGACTCGCTCTATTACTGAAGCCGGTGCTGCTGGCCGCGCTATTCTGCGGCTCGTCGGCTGGCGAGGTGCGCAGGAGCGGCGTGTCTGGTTCGAGGCGGCGAGCTGGCGTCTGGCGTCCGGATTGTTCGTCTTTGCCGCCGTGGCGCTGCCGACGGGGCAGTGGGCTCTCGCGGCTGCTCTTGGGCTGGGCGATGTGGTGCTCCGGCCGCTGCTGAAGGGCCTGCATGCCAGACTATGGGCTCGGAGGGCGCCGCCTGCGCTCTATGACGGGGCCGGAATCTGAAAAGCAAAATCTGAAGAGCGCCGGACGGCCTTCTGCCGGCCCGGCGTTGTGCAAGCGGTGACTTAAGCCGCCTGGGAATAGGTTGCGCCAGCCGGGGGTTTTGCTCCAAGCTGGTAGGTCTGGCCATAGGCTTCGGACGCGCCGGCGACTTCCGGTGGCGGCGGTGGAGGCGGCCGGTGCGAGGCGCGCTCCTCCATCTGCTTCTTGAAGTCGTCCATCTCCTTCTTGGAGATCTTGCCGTCCTGATCCGCGTCCATCGCGGCGAAGAGGCGGCTGAGCAGGCCGTTCGAGCCATCGCCATCGGGAGCGACCGCCTTCAGGAATTCTTCCTTGGCGACGCTGCCGTCGGAATCGGCGTCGAGCTTGGCGAAGTAGTTCTTGTCGTCGCCGTCCTTGGCGTCGGCCTTCTTCGCCGTGGTGGCGCTGGCCGAATCCGACTGGAGCATCAGCAAAAGGGCCTGCATCTGCTGGTCGGCCTTCTCGAACTTCGCCTTGAAGGCGTCCGATTCCGCCTTGCTGACCGAGCCGTCCTGGTCGGCGTCCATCGCCTTGAACAGCCTCTCGGTCTTCTTGCTGTCGGCGCCCTTCGGCGCGCCGGCGGCAAATTCATCGAGGTTGAGCACCCCGTCGCTGTTGCCGTCGAGCTTGTCGAAGCTCGGTGGTTTCCCGGGCGGTGGCGGACGAAAGCCCCCAACGCCGCCGATGCTTGTCATGCGATACTCCTGGTTACGCACCGCCCGGGAATGGGCGGCGCCGTCGAGTATCGTGGATAATTCTTGGTAAATTCCTATCAGCTCGGAAACCTTGCCGGGTCGAATGCTCAGTCGGCCAGCACCGCCGTCGCTTCGATCTCGACCATCGCCTCGGGCTCGACCAGAGCCGCGACCGCGACCACCGCCATGGCCGGGAAATGCCGGCCGAAATTGGCGCGATAGGCCGGGCCGAGCTCGGCCAGGCTTTTGCGATAGGCCTCGATGTCGGTGACGTACCAGGTCAGCCGCACGATATCCTCGACCTTGCCGCCGCCGGCTTCGACCACCGCCTTGATGTTGGCGAGCGTCTGGCCGACCTGCGCGACGAAGCCTTTGGCGAAGACGCCTTGAGCATCCCAGCCGACGAGACCGCCGGTCATCAGCACCTTGCCCTCGGCGACCATGCCGTTGGCATAGCCGCGTGGCTGGGGCCAGCCTTCGGGCAGGACGGCGCGGGCGCGACGCGAAACAGGGTCGGAGGGCGGCATGCCGCTGGTCATGGCGTGATCTTTCTCAAGCAGTAGTCAGGAGGCCGAGGCTTCCTGGCGCGCGATCTCGCGCAGGGCGAAGCGCTGCAGCTTTCCGGTAGAGGTCTTCGGCAGGGTTGTCACGAAGGCGATGGCGCGCGGGTATTTGTAGGGCGCGATCGCCGCCTTGACGTGGTCTTGCAGCGCTTTGGCCAGGGCAGCATCGCCGCTGAAACCCTCACGCAACAGCACATAGGCCTTCACGATCTGTCCACGCTCGGGGCAGGGCGCGCCGACGACGCCGCACTCGGCGACCGCTTCATGCGTCAGCAGGCAGGCTTCAACCTCCGGCCCGGCGATGTTGTAGCCGGCCGAGATGATCATGTCGTCGGAGCGGGCTTGATACCAGAAATAGCCGTCGGTATCGCGCAGATAGGTGTCGCCGGTGACGTTCCAGCCGTCGAGGATGTATTTGGCCTGGCGCGGATCGGCGAGGTAGCGGCAGCCGGTCGGGCCGCGCACGGCGAGGCGACCTGGCGTGCCGTCGGGCACTTGCCTGCCGTCCTCGTCGACGATCTTGGCCTCGTAGCCTGGCACCGGCAGGCCGGTCGCGCCCGGCCGGATTGCCTCGCGTGGCGCACCGATGAAAATGTGCAGCATCTCGGTCGCGCCGATGCCGTCCATCAAAGGCAGCCCGGTCGCTGCCTGCCAAGCATCGAAGGTCGCCTTCGGCAGTGCCTCACCAGCGGAGACGCAGATGCGCAGCGATGACAGATCGCGCTCGCCGAGCTTGGCGAGCATGGCGCGATAGGCGGTCGGCGCCGTGAAGCAGACAGTGGCGCGGTAGCGTTCGATCGCCTCGGCGAGATCGGGCGGCGCGACCTTGGCCGGCAGGATGCAGGCGGCGCCGATCCGCAAGGGGAAGAGCACGATGCCGCCGAGCCCGAAGGTGAAGGCGAGCGGCGGCGAGCCGATGAAGCGGTCATCCGAAGCAGCCTGCAGCACGCGCGCACCATAGGCGTCGCAGATCGCCAGCAGGTCGCGCTGGAAGTGCATCGTGCCTTTGGGCTCGCCGGTCGTGCCCGAGGTGAAGGCGATCAGGCAGACATCATCCTGCGCCGTGTCAGCCGGCTCGAAAACCTCGTAGCCGGCTTTGTCCATCATGGCTTCGAGAGCGCCGTCTCCCGAAGCTCCTGCGCCCCATGTCACAATGCTCGAGAGTTCCGGCGCAAGCTGTTGCGCTGCCTTGAGTTCGTCGACCAGCGTCGCGTCGCAGAGCGCCCGCGCGATCTTTGCCTTGCGGATTGGATAGGCGATTTCGCGGGCGCGCAGCATCGGCATGGTCGCGACCACGACGCCGCCGGCCTTGAGCACCGCGAAATAGGTCGCGACCATCATTGGCGTATTGGCGGCGCGCAGCAGCACGCGGTTGCCGGGCACCATGCCGAGATCGCGGGTCAGCACATTGGCGATGCGATTCACCTTGTCGGCGAGCGCCTCATAGCTCCAGGTTTCGCTCGGGCCGATCACCGCATCGCGCTCGCCGCGCCCCTCGGCGACATGCCGGTCGACGAATTCGGTGACGACGTTGAGCCGCTCGGGATAGCTCAGCCCGGC
This sequence comes from Bosea sp. Tri-49, assembly GCF_003952665.1. Lineage (NCBI taxonomy): Bacteria > Pseudomonadati > Pseudomonadota > Alphaproteobacteria > Hyphomicrobiales > Alloboseaceae > Allobosea > Allobosea sp. Tri-49. Next base: position 1,421,390 of record NZ_CP017946.1, on the reverse strand, counting down.
GGCTGCGAGGTCGAGGCGCGGCCAGCTCTCGCGCGGCGGCAGGTTGTCCCGCGCGAAAGTGTCCACATGTCCCGACCGCGCCCAGTCTGCGGTTGTCATCTCGTTCCCCTGGCGTTCTTTGCCTTACTTCAGGAGGTCGCGGGCGATCACGACCTTCTGGACCTCGCTGGCGCCCTCGTAGATCCTGAGCGCCCTGATCTCGCGGTAGAGTTCCTCGACCTTGACCCCGCGGGTGACGCCGAGCCCGCCATGGATCTGCACGGCGCGATCGATCACCTTCTGGGCGTTCTCGGTCGCGACCAGCTTCGCCAGCGCCGCCTCGCGGGTGACGCGGGGCGCACCCAGGTCCTTGGTCCAGGCGGCGCGGTAGACGAGCAAAGCGGCGGCATCGACCTCGGTCGCGCTGTCGGCGATCGCTGCCTGCGAGAGCTGGAGATCGCCGAGCGTGCCGCCGAAGAGCTTGCGGGTCTTCGCGTGTAACACCGTCTCGTGCAGCGCTCGGCGGGCGAAACCGAGCGCCGCGGCGCCGACCGTCGAGCGGAAGATGTCGAGCGTTGCCATCGCGACCTTGAAGCCGTCGCCCGGCCCGCCGATGCGATTCGTGACGGGGATGCGGCAGCCATCGAAGCGCAAGGTCGCCAGCGGATGCGGCGCGATCACGTCGATGCGTTCGGCGATGGAGAGGCCGGGCGTATCGGCCTCGACCAGATAGGCGGAAAGGCCGCGCGCGCCCGGCGCTTCGCCGGAGCGGGCGAAGACGACATAATGGTCGGCGATGCCGCCATTCGAGATCCAGGTCTTCTCGCCGTCGATCCGGACATGGGTATTGCCGTCCGGCGTGGCCGAGGTCGCCAGAGCCGCGACGTCGGAGCCGGCCTCTTTCTCGGAAAGGGCAAAGGCGGCGATCTTCTCGCCGCGCGCCACTGCCGGCAGGATGCGCGCCTTCATCTCGGCCGAGCCGGCGACGCTGATCGAACCGGTGCCCAGCCCCTGCATGGCGAAGGCGAAATCGGCGAGGCCGTCGCGGGCGGCCAATATCTCGCGGGCGAGGCAGAGCGTGCGCACGTCCAGCGCGGCATGCAGACCGCCATGGTCCGCCGGTACGGCCGCCTTGAGGAAGCCGGCTTGCCCGAGCGCCGTCACCCGGGCGCGGCAGGCCTCGTCGACATCGTCATGCGGCAGGCCGGGCAGAGTGGCGTCGGCCCAGGCGGACAGGCGCTCAGCGAAGTCGCGGTGATGCGCCTCGAAGAAGGGCCAGTCGAGCGTGTCGCCGAGAATGCCGAGGCCGAGCGAAGCCATCTCAGTTGCCCTCGAACACCGGTTTCCGCTTCTCGGCGAAGGCGTGATAGGCGCGAGCGAAATCCTCGGTCTGCATGCACAAAGCCTGCGCCACCGCTTCGGCCTCGATCGCGGATTCGACCGACATCGCCCATTCCATCTCGAGCATGCGCTTGGTCATGGCGTTGGCGAAGGTCGGGCCGTCGGCGAGCTCGGCGGCGAGTGCCTGCGCCTCGGCGAGCACGCTTTCGCGGGCGATCAGCCGGTTGAGGAAGCCCCAGCGCTCGGCCTCCTCGCCCTTGAGCACCCGGCCGGTATAGAGCAGTTCAGCGGCGCGGCCCTGGCCGATGATGCGGGGGAGCATCGCGCAGGCGCCCATGTCGCAGCCGGCAAGGCCGACGCGGTTGAACAGGAAAGCGATCTTGGTCTCGGCCGTGCCGAACCTGAGGTCCGAGGCCATGGCGACGATCGCGCCGGCGCCGGCGCAGATGCCGTCGATCGCGGCCACGATCGGCTGCGGACAGGCGCGCATGGTCTTGACCAGCTCGCCGGTCATCCGGGTGAACTTCAAGAGGTCCTTGGTGTCCATCGCCACCAGCGGCCCGATGATCTCGAAGACATCGCCGCCCGAGGAGAAGTTGCCGCCGGCGCCGGTCACCACGATCGCCTTGACCGCCTCGTCCTTCTGCGTGGCGAGGAAGAAATCTGTCAGCTCGCGATAGCTCTCGAAGGTCAGCGGATTCTTCTTCTCCGGCCGGTTCAGCGTCACGGTCGCGACCTTGCCGGCGACAGCGAGTTGGAAGTGCTGCGGCTGGAAGCCGGAGAGCGGCAGGGTGACAGGGTTAGCGATCGTCATTCGTTCTCTCCCGCCGAGGTCGGCGTGCCGTTCTGGCGCTTGCTGATGGCCTGATGGAGCGAGGCCTTGGCCCCGCCGAGCAACCGGAAGAGCTGGCCGATCTCGGCCGATCCAAGCCCGGCGAAGAGCTCGGCGATCCAGTTCTCATGGCGCTCGGCCATCGCCTTGAAAGCGCGCCGGCCCTGGGCAGTCAGCGTCAGCACCTGGACGCGCCGGTCCTGCGCCGCCGGGCGCTTGTCGACCAGCCCGTCGGCGAGCAGGCCGGCGACGACGGCGGTGACGTTGCCGTTCGAGACCATCAATCGCTGCGAGACCTCGCCGACAGTCATGCCGGTGGTCGACTTCTCCAGCTGCGCCATCAGGTCGAAGCGCGGCAGCGTCGTCTTGAACTCCTCGCGCAGGCGGGTGCGGATCTCGCTCTCGATCAGCGTCGAGCAGGTCAGCATCCGCAGCCAGAGCCGAAGCTCGTCCTTGTGGTCGCCGGGGCGTTCGCTCGCCTTGGTCTCGCGGTCGAGCAGGGGGGCGTTGGACGGAATCTCCATCGTCAGAACTCCCCGCCATTGATCAGGATGGATTGCCCGGTGATGCCACGGCTTTGCGGCCCGCAGAGATTGAGGACGGCGGCCGCGACTTCCTCCGGCATGATCAGCCGGTGCTGCGGATTATCCTTGGTGAGCTCCGCCAGCGCTTCGTCACGAGTCTTGCCGGTCTTGGCAGCGATCGTGGTCAGGCTGCCGGCGACCATGTCGGTGTCGGTATAGCCTGGGCAGACGGCGTTGACGGTGACGCCGCTCCGGGCCGTCTCCAACGCTAGGGAGCGCACGAGGCCGACGACCGCATGCTTGGCGGCGACATAGGCCGAGACATAAGCATAGCCGCGATGCCCCGCGGTCGAGGCGATCGCGATCAGCCGGCCGGAGCGACGCTGGGTCATGGCGGGCAGGGCCGGCCGGAAGCAATTCACCGTGCCGATCAGGTTGATCTCGACCATGCGCCGGAACAGCTCTGCATCGCTGCGCTGGAAGCTGGCGCTCTCGGCCGCGCCGGCATTGGCGACGACGATGTCGAAGGGCTGCCCTGCCGCGAGCCCAGCCATCGCCTCGCTCACGGCGCTCTCATTGGTCACGTCGACGGAACGGGCGGCATCTGCCGCGCCGTCGAGCACAGCCTGTTGCAGGATGTCGTCATTGCGGCCGATGATCGAGACGCGGGCGCCGGCCTGGCGCAGGGTGGAGGCGATGGCGCGGCCGATGCCGCGTCCGCCGCCGCTCACCAGGGCATGCTGTCCCGCCAGAGCCGATGCCATGCCGTTCACTCCCTCTTGGGTTCAATATATTTTAGGTCTGAAACATTTTGCAAGGGGCACGGAGAACAGCGATGAGGGAATATCGAAAATACATATATGACAGTGCATTATACGAGGTTTTAATCGAGGTTGCCTGCATTTTTCGGAGCGAGATGGATATCCGATCCGTCAGGGCTTGAGCCAAAATTATTTTAGGTTTAAAATGATTTCGTCAGCGAGGGAGGACGTCATGCGCATTGCGGTGGTGGGCGGCGGGCCGGCGGGGCTCTATTACGCGCTGCTGATGAAGCGCGATTGGCCGGCGCTCGACGTCACCGTGTTCGAACGCAATCGCGATGACGATACCTTCGGCTTCGGCGTCGTCTTCTCCGACCAGACGCTCGACCTGTTCAAGGCGGCGGACCAGCCGAGCTATGAGGCGATCGTCAAAAGCTTCGCCTACTGGGACGACATCGAGATCCATTTCAAAGGCACGGCGCAGCGCGTGCCCGGCAACGGCTTCTGCGGCTGCTCGCGCCGCACGTTGTTGATGCTTCTGCAGGAGCGGGCCCGCCAGGTCGGCGTCAGGCTCGTCTTCTCCCAGGAGATCGAGGATGTCGCGGCGCTGAAGCGCGATTACGATCTCGTCGTCGCCGCCGACGGCATCAACAGCCGCATCCGCGAGGGTGATCGCGAGCGCTTCGCGCCTGAGGTCGATCTGAGGCCCAACCGCTTCGTCTGGATGGGGTCGACCCGACCCTTCGACGCCTTCACCTTCTTCTTCAAGGAGACGCAGCACGGCGTCTTCATTGCCCATTGCTACCAGTACGAGGTCGGGCAATCGACCTGGGTGCTGGAGACCGACCCCGAGACCTTCGCCCGTGCCGGGCTGGAGGGCATGGACGAGGCCGGCACGGCCGCTTTCCTGGAGGAGGTCTTCGCCGAGGAATTGCAGGGCCACAGGCTGATCACCAACCGCTCGCTCTGGCGGCAGTTCCCGATGATCCGTTGCGCCAACTGGGTGGTCGACAATGTCGTGCTCATCGGCGACGCCAAGGCGACGGCGCATTTCTCGATCGGCTCCGGCACCAAGCTCGCCATGGAGGATTCGATCGCGCTGCATCGCGCCTTCCATCGCGCCGGGCTCGACGTCAGGGCAGCGCTCGCCACCTTCGAGACTGGGCGGCGCGAGGAGGTCGAGAAGACCCAGCACGCCGCAGATGTCTCGCTGGTCTGGTTCGAGCAGCTCAAGCGCTTCTGGGATTTCGAGCCGCAGCGCTTTGCCTTCGGGCTGATGACCCGCTCCAAGGCGATCACCTACGACAACCTCGCTTTGCGTGCGCCCGAATTTGTCGCGGCGATCGATCGTGTGGTCGCCGCCGATCTCGGCGCCGACCAGGCGACGCGCCGCGATGGCACGCCGGTGCCGCCGGCCTTCCAGCCTTTCCGCCTGCGCGAGATGCAGGTCGCCAACCGCTTCGTCGTCTCGCCGATGTGCCAGTACTCGGCGCAGGAAGGCCTGCCGGGCGACTGGCACCTGATGCATTACGGCGCGCGCGCCGTCGGCGGGGCAGGGCTCGTCTTCACGGAGATGACCTGCGTTTCCGCCGATGCGCGCATCACGCCCGGCTGCACCGGCCTGTATAATGACCAGCAGGAAGCGGCCTGGACCCGCATCGTCGATTTCGTCCATGGCAACTCGGCGGCGAAGATCTGCCTGCAGCTCGGCCATGCCGGCCGAAAAGGCGCGAGCAAGCTGATGTGGGACGGGATGGACCGGCCGCTCGACGAGGGCGCCTGGCCGATCGTCTCGGCCTCGCCCTTGCCATACTACCCCGAGAGTCAGGTGCCGCGCGAAATGACCCGCGACGACATGGACCGGGTCAAGGCCGACTTCGTCGCGGCGGCGAAGCGTGGCCTGCGCGCCGGCTTCGACATGCTCGAACTGCACTGCGCCCATGGCTATCTGCTCGCGAGCTTCCTCTCGCCGCTGACCAACCAGCGCACGGACGACTATGGCGGCCCGCTCGAGAACCGCCTGCGCTTCCCGCTCGAAGTCTTTGCCGCGCTTCGCCAGACATGGCCGGCCGACAAGCCGATGTCGGTGCGCATCTCGGCGACGGACTGGCAGGACGGCGGGATCAGCCCGGACGAGTCGGTCGCGATCTCGGAAGCGTTTGCTGAGGCCGGCTGCGATTTGGTCGACGTCTCGACCGGGCAGACCACGCCGCGGGCCCGGCCGCTCTATGGCCGCATGTTCCAGACGCCGTTCTCCGACCGCATCCGCAACGAGGCCGGCGTCGCCACCATGTGCGTTGGCGCCATCACCTCGGCCGACCAGGCCAACACCATCGTTGCCGCCGGCCGTGCCGATCTCGTCGCGCTCGGGCGACCGCATCTGGCCGATCCGTCCTTCGTGCTGCGGGCGGCGGCCTGGTATGGCGCCGATGTCACGCAGCCGGTGCAGTACCAGCCCGGCAAGGACCAGCTCATGCGCAATACGCCGCGTGAGCGCGAGGAGCTGGAGACCCTCAAACTCAAAGCCAAGCCGAGCCGGCATGGCGGCGCGCCGGCTGACGCGACGATGGCTCCGGCGGCGCGGGCGGCAGAATAGCCGGAACTTCATTGCGCAGTGGCGGGTTGATCGGCGACTTCCTCGATCAGCCGGAGATCCGCCATGACTGCCAGGACGACGATGCTTGCCCTGCTGACGACGGTCGCACTGACCGCCGCCGCCGTGGCGCAGACACCTCAAACCACAAAACAGCCCGACAACTCCGGCGTCGGCCCGACGACGACGCATCCGAGCCAGGTCGACAAGGGCCAGAACATGATTCTGCCTTCGGCCGGGCAGGCCGGGCAATCGGCGGCGCCGACCATGGTCTATGATTGCAAAAACAAGCCGCACGACTGCACCACAGCGCCGGCTCCAGGCGACAAGAGCAGCATGCCCAAGCAATCGGAGCCGCCGGTGACCACAGCACCCTCCAAGTGAGAGAGGTGACATTGCGTTTGTGCAATTTATGATTGGATTGACGCTCTCTTTATGGCGTCTTCGCAATAGCTATCTTCCTGGGCAACCGATCCTGCTGCTTCTTTCGATGAGGCGCACAACCAAGGGGCCCAGATCATGCAACTCACCGGCATCCACCACGTCACCGCCATCACCGCCCAGGCAGCCCAGAACCGGCGCTTCTATGTCGAGACCCTTGGCTTGCGCCTGGTCAAGAAGACGGTGAACCAGGACGACACCTCCGCCTATCACCTGTTCTATGCCGATGGCGCCGGCTCGCCCGGTTCCGACCTGACCTTCTTCGACTGGCCGACATCTCCTGCCCGGCGCGGGACGAACTCGATCACGCGCACCTCGCTCAGGGTCGCGAGCGAGGCCTCGCTCGACTTCTGGCGCGAGCGGTTGACGGCTGCGGGCGTCGCGGTCTCCGACACGCGCCTGCTCAACGGCCGCGCCGCGCTCGATTTCGAGGATCCGGAGGGCCAGCGCCTGACGCTTGTCGTCGATGGCGGCACGATCCCCTTCGTCGCCTGGGAGAAGAGCCCGGTTCCGGCCGAGCATCAGATCCGCGGTCTCGGCCCGGTGACGATCTCGGTGCCGCAGATCGAGCGCACCGAGCTCGTCCTGACCAAGCTGCTCGGGCTGGAGCGCATCGCGGACTATCGCGACGCGGCCCACGCCACCGGCGACATCCATGTCTTCCGGATCGGCGAGGGCGGCCCGGCGGCCGAGCTCAATGTTGCGGTCGAGCCCAATCTTTCCCCGGCCCGTGAAGGCGCTGGCGGCGTACACCATCTTGCCCTGCGGACGCCGAGCTTCGGCGAGTATGACGCCTGGGCCGAGCGGCTGCGTACCTCAGGCTATCCGAACAGCGGGCCGGTCGATCGCTTCTACTTCCGCTCGCTCTATCTGCGCGAGCCGAACGGCGTGCTGATCGAGATCGCCAGCGACGGGCCGGGCTTTGCCACCGATGAGCCCTTCGAGACGATGGGCGAGGGGCTCTCTCTGCCGCCCTTTCTCGAGCCGAAGCGGGCGGCGATCGAAGCCGGGCTGAAGCCTCTGGCCTGAGCTATTCCGAGGGTATCAAGACGCGCTGCGGCCACCCGACCGCAGCGCGTTTGGCTTTCCGTAAAACTGTTTCGATTCATCGGGAATTAACCAGGTTCGCGCTCAATGCGCAGACGAGGTTGGGGTTTCCCGAGACTGACGAACAGGCCGAAACGGTCTGCCCAGCGCGATAAAGCGTGTCGGCGAGACGAGTGCGGCGCTGCGCCAGAGCGGGATGCCTGCAAGGTGTCCCGAGGCGTTGCGTATGCGTAGCTCGAACAAATTCACCGGCTATTCCTATAGCCTGAAGCGCCGGCGCCGCAGCCCCTTCATTCGCCTTGGCGTGCTTGTTGCCGTTGCCGGTGGTGCGATGGCGGGCTTCTCTGCCTGGTCGGGCAGGCACGCCGAGCCCGCAGTGACAGCGACCTCACCTGTTCAAAAACACACACAGGCCCGTTCAGCGGCACTGGCCCACACCTCGACGCCGCTGCTCCGCCCAGGCTATGTCGTCGGCTACGTCGCGCAACCGCTCGCCGGCAGCGCGCCCTTGTCCGGTCACTTTCAGTCGGCGATTCCTGCCCCGCAAGCGGTCATGTTCGACCCCGAAACCACCGGGTCGATCGCGCCGTCCGAGCCGGTCGGCCCGAGCGTGGCGACGACCGCGATCGTTATGCAGCCCGCGGCCGAGACGCCCCAGATTGCCCTGATCGTGCCGCGCCCGGTCCCGCGTCCATCCGATCTGACGCTGCCAACGCCGACCGAACCGCGTGTCGCCCTGCGTGCTACGTCACGCCAGAGCAAGGACGTCGTCGCCAAGGCCGAGCCGGCCGACAACCGCTCCTTCTTCGAGAAGCTCTTCGGCGCGAATGCGCCGCAGAGCTCCGGCGAGCGCCTCGCCTATGCGGCACCACAGGACGACATCACCCAGCGCAGCGGTCGCGGCAGTGGCCTGACCGTTGCCCCGGCGCCCATGCCTGCACCCCTGGCGTCCACGACACCGGTCGCCAGCGGCAAGACCGCGGTCTACGACATCAGCGCGCGTGTGGTTTACCTGCCCAATGGCGAGCGGCTGGAGGCCAATTCCGGCCTCGGCGACAAGATGAACGACCTGCGCTTCGTCCATGTCCGCATGCACGGGCCGACGCCGCCGCATGTCTATAATCTGACCGAGCGCGAATCCCTGTTCCACGGCGTGCGCGCCATCCGCATGCATCCGGTCGGCGGCAGCGGCAAGATTTTCGGCCGCGCCGGCTTGCTGGTGCACAACTACCTGCTCGGCCCGCGCGGCGATTCGAATGGCTGCGTCTCGGTCAAGGATTATGAACGCTTCCTGCAGGCGTTCCTGCGTGGCGAGATCAAGCAGCTCGTCGTAGTCGCCGGCCGGAGCTGAAACACGCTCCTTGCCTTGCGCGATCTGCGTAGGGCTGGTCTGATCGGCGGATGATACGACTGGCCGATCTTGCGACACGCCTGCTGGCGCTATCCGCGCTGGCGTTTCCATTGGCGATGGCCGCTCCGGCTGCCGCCGAAGTGCGTTTCGGCAACAATGTCCGCATCGGCGGGCATGACGCCTCAAACCAGCGCTTCGACCGCAGGAATCGCGGCGTCTACCACATCTATGAGGGCCGGCCGCGCAATCCGGGCTGCACGTGGCGAGCAGATGGCCGAGGCGGGCGAGTGAAGGTCTGCCACCTTCAGCGCATCAGGCGGCACTGACGACGACCGCGGGCTAGCGTGAAGCTCGCCTCGGCGGGGAACCCGCACGACGCCGAACAAGGCAGAGCAGATTTCGTCTGACTGAAGTGCGCATCCGTCATTGCGAGGAGCAAAGCGACGAAGCAATCCAGGGATGGCAGCGCTCTAAGTCCTTGTGGATTGCTTCGCTGCGCTCGCAATGACGAGGCGGCCTAGCTCTTTGGCCTTTTCGCCGCGAGCTCGGTGCTTGGCTCAGAACTCTTCCCACCCAGCGTCACCGCCGCGGGCGTTCGCGACCTTACGGGCTGGAGCTGGAACGCGAGCGGAAGCTGCGCGCTCGCGGCGCGGCATCGGCTGCTGCTGAGCAAAAGCGGCCTCCGCCAGCGTCCGCAGCCGTTCGGGCTCGGATGCGGCCGGCTGGCGCGAGTGGGCGACGGGGCTCTCGCTGGTCCGGAAGCCTGCGACTAGGGCGTTGAGCTCACCGATCTTGCCCGAAAGCGCACCGGCGGAGGCGGCACTCTGCTCGGCGAGCGCGGCGTTGGCCTGGGTCATTTCGTCCATATGCGCGACGGTCTGGCTCATCTCCTCGATGCCGTTGGCCTGCTCGCTCGAAGCAGCCGCGACCTCAGAGACGGTCGCCTGGACGCTTCCCGCCGCTTCGACGATGCGGGTGAGCGCATCGCCGGCCTGGCGCACGAGCTTTACGCCGGCCTCGACCTCGCTGTTCGAGGAGGAGATCAGGCCCGAAATGTCCTTGGCAGCCTCGCTTGAACGCTGCGCCAGTGTGCGCACCTCGCTGGCCACCACAGCGAAGCCCTTGCCGGCGTCGCCGGCGCGGGCGGCCTCGACCGCTGCGTTGAGCGCCAGCAGATTGGTCTGGAAGGCGATGTCGTCGATCACCCGGATGATATCGGAGATCTTCTTGGAGGCCTGCTCGATACGAGCCATCGCCGAGACGGCATCGGTGACGATGATGCCGCCGTCCTGGGCGACCTGCATGGCCTGGCCGGCCTGACGTACGGCCTGCTGGGCCGCTTGCGCGGCGGCCTTAACCGATGCTGCGAGCTGCTCTGTCGTGGCAGCGCTTTCTTCCAACGAGGAAGCCTGCTCCTCGGTGCGCTTGGAGAGGTCGTCTGCGCCCGTGTTGATCTCGCGCGCCGACAGGCCGACATCGGCCGACATCGTCTGGATCGTGCTGACGGTCGAGGACAGACGCGACACCGTCTCGTTGATCGCGTCCTTCAGCTCAGCGAAGCGCCCACGATAGGCGGTCGGCACCTGGTTGGTCAGATCGCCGGCGGCCAGAGCTTGCAGCACCGCGACGAACTCCGTCGTGGCATTGTCGACCACTGCGTTGATCTCGTTGATCCCGGCAACCAGCTGCTCCATCTGCTCGTCGCCATGGTCGATCTGGAGCCGTGCCGAGAAATCGCCGGCGGCAGCAGCGGCAACGACCTCGCCGACATCGGACACCACCGAGGCCATCGCATCCGCCGAGCGAATGCGCGCCGCGGCGGCGGCACGCTCCTGCTCCTGCAGCAGCGCGACCTGCTCGGTGCTCTCGCGTAGAACCGAAACGGCCCGCGCCATCTCGCCGATCTCGTCCCGCCGCTTGGTGTGCGGCACCTCGATCTGGGTGTCGCCCGCGGTCAGGCGGCTCATCGTCCCACCGAGATCGACCAGGGGGCGGATGATCGAGCGTCGGGAGAAGACCAACGCGCCAAAAATCGCGGCGCCTAGGACCAGCACGAGCGCAACCGGCAGCCAGGTCCGGACTTGTTCGGAAAAGGCGCTCGACTCCGCATCGACCTCGTTGGCGCGCGCCTCGTTGGCACTGCTCAGCGATGTCAGCTCTTCCTGAAGCGTCGCGCGGTTCTTCTTGCTGGCGTCGCTGTTGCCCCAGGCTTCGGCCGCGCGGGCCGAGATCTCGCGGACCATGCGGGTCGTCTCGAGCCGGATGCCGGTGAATTCGGCGATCAGTCCGCTGATCTTCTCCATGCGTTCGCGCTCGCTGGCGGGAACGACCTTGGCGAGGTCCTTGCGGCGTTCCTCGACCTTGGTCAGGCCGCCTTCGACCGTCGTTGCGGCGATCCCGGCGAAATGTGGGTTGCGGGCGGTGTAGACGAGATAGGAATCGGCGACGACCAGATTGACCGCGGCATTGAGCCGTTCGGCAGCGAGGGCGATATGGTTCTGCTGCGATGAGCGCTCGTTCATCGTGTCGATGCGGGTCATCGCCAGTAGCGCGCAGCCAAGTGCAACCAAGGCGCCAGCCGCGACAATCGCGATCAGCCCCAAAATCTGGGTCCTGATGGATTTCATGATGTCCCCCGCAAGCCGCCGTTTTTGATCGCGGCGCCGCAAGGTAACCCGAGCCCTTGAATGCGAAGTTAACCTTCCCCGCTGCCGTGTTCACTCTCTGGCGGCAGCGAAGAAGATCGGACTCAGCTCTTGGCGGTACTCGCCGTCTTGGGCTTGGCGCTCTTAGCCTTTGCGGGGGCTTTGGCGCTCTTCGCCTTCGCCGGCGCTTTGGCGGCCGCCGGCTTCTTGGCAGATGCTTTCGTCTTGGCCTTCGCGCCGCCACCAGCCGCGGCCTTGGCGTTGACCAGCTCGATCGCTTGCTCGGTGGTGATGCTCTCCTGCGCCATCGTCTTCGGCAGGGTGGCGTAGACCTTGCCCCAGGCGACATAGGGCCCGTAGCGGCCGGCCCTGACCTCCATCTTGCCGCCCTGCGGGTGCTCGCCGAGCTCACGTCCCGGCGTCGCAGCCGCATTACCGAAGCGACGGCCACCCGCACCGCTCTCCTTGGCGACAATCAGGTCGATGGCGCGGTTGGCCCCGATTTCGAGGATGTCGTCTTCCTTGTCGATATTGGCGTAGGTCTTGCCGTGCTGAACATACGGCCCATAGCGGCCGATGCCGGCGAGGATCGGCTCGCCGCTGGTCGGATGCTTTGCCACCTCCCGCGGCAGCGAGAGCAGAGCGAGCGCCTTTTCCAGCGTCAGCGAGCCGACGGTCTCGCCCTTGGGCAGGCTCGAACGCTTCGGCTTCTCGCCCTCGCCGAGCTGGATATAGGGGCCGAAGCGGCCTTCGCGAACACTGATCTCCTGATCCGTCGCCGGATCCTTGCCGAGGATGCGCACGCCGTTCTGGGCCTGACCGCCCTCGGCCGAACCGTCCCCCTCGGCGGCAGAGGCGCTGAGCGGGCGGGTGAAGCGGCATTCGGGATAGTTCGAGCAGCCGACGAAGGCGCCGAACTTGCCGAGCTTGAGCGAGAGCGTGCCGGTGCCGCAGACTTGGCAGCTGCGCGGGTCGCCGCCATCGGCGCGCGGCGGGAAGACATGCTCACCCAGGATGCCGTTCAGCGCCTCCAGAACATCGCCGACGCGTAGTTCCTTGGTCTCGCCTATCGACTTGGTGAATTCCTCCCAGAATTCGCGCAGCAGGACCTTCCAGTCGACATCGCCGCTGGAGACCAGGTCGAGCTTCTCCTCCAGGCTGGCGGTGAAGTCGAACTCGACATAGCGCTTGAAGAAGCTCTCCAGGAACGCCGTGACCAGCATACCCTTGTCCTCGGGCACCAGCCGCTTCTTCTCGATGCGGACATATTCGCGGTCGCGCAGCGTCGCCAGCGTCGCGGCATAGGTCGAGGGCCGGCCGATGCCGAGCTCTTCCATGCGCTTGACCAGGCTCGCTTCCGAGAAGCGCGGCGGCGGCTCGGTGAAATGCTGGTCGGCGGCGATGGCGCGCTTCTCCAGCGGATCGCCGGCCTTCATCGCAGGCAGCTTCTTGCTATCCTCGTCTTCCTCGTCGTCGCGGCTCTCCTGATAGAGCGTCAGGAAGCCGTCGAAGAGCACGACCTGGCCGGTCGCACGAAGTTCGAGGCTGCGGGCGCCGACCTTGGCGGCGATGTCGACCGTGGTGCGCTCCATCGAGGCCGATTCCATCTGGCTGGCGATGGTGCGCTTCCAGATCAGCTCGTAGAGCTTCGCCTGTTCCGGCTCGAGATGGCGCACGACCATGGCCGGCAAACGGCCGAGATCGGTCGGGCGGATCGCCTCGTGAGCCTCCTGCGCGTTCTTGGCTTTGACCGTATACTTGCGTGGGGCGTCCGGCACGTAATTATCGCCGAACTCCTTGCCGATCACCCGCCGCGCCGCAACGATCGCCGAGCCGTCCATGTCGACGCCGTCGGTTCGCATATAGGTGATCAGGCCGACGGTCTCGCCGCCGATATCGACGCCCTCATAGAGGCGCTGCGCCACCTGCATGGTACGGGCCGGCGCCATGCCGAGCTTGCGCGAGGCCTCCTGCTGCAAAGTCGAGGTCTGAAAGGGTGGCTGGGGGTGGCGTCTGACCGGCTTGGCCTCGACCTCGGAGACCGAGAAGCGCGCGGTCTCCAGCGCGGCCTTGAACGCCGCGGCCTCATCGCCGGTACCGACGTCGAGCCGTGTGATCTTCTTGCCGTCGGCGCCGGAGAGGCGCGCGTCGAAGGTCGCACCGCTGCCGGTCGCGAGCGTTGCGACCAACGACCAGTATTCGCGTGCCCGGAAGGCCTCGATCTCACGCTCGCGGTCGCTGACCAGCCTGAGCGCGACCGACTGCACGCGCCCGGCCGAGCGGGCGCCCGGCAGCTTGCGCCAGAGCACCGGGGAGAGCGTGAAGCCGACGAGATAATCGAGGGCGCGGCGGGCCAGATAAGCGTCGACCAGCGCCTGGTCGATCGGGCGCGGATTGGCCAGAGCCTTCTGCACAGCGTCCTTGGTGACCGCGTTGAAGGTGACGCGTTCGACCGGAATGCCCTTGAGCACGCGCTTCTGGTTCAGTGCCTCGAGCACATGCCAGGAGATCGCCTCGCCCTCGCGATCCGGGTCGGTTGCGAGGATGACTTTCTCGGCGTTCTTGGCTGCCCGCGCGATCTCGGCGACCTGCTTGGCGCCGCGCCCTTCGGTTTCCCAGAGCATGGCGAAGTCGTTCTCGGGATCGACCGAGCCGTCCTTGGCCGGCAGATCGCGGATATGCCCGAACGAGGCGATGACCTCGTAATCGGATCCGAGATACTTATTGATCGTCTTGGCCTTGGCCGGCGACTCGACGATGAGGAGCTTCATGACGCTTTCGATCTCATAGGCAAGCGGCGGGGCGGCACGAGAGCCGGACCCGATCAGGTCGATTTCCTGACCGGTGAATCCGTCTCTCACTTTCAGAAGAGACCGTTTGACCGATCAGCTTGCGATGCAGGCGACCGGAACGGGCTCTAGCGTGCCAACCTCGCCGAACTTGGCGCGGGGCGCGTTGATAGCGGTTCGGGATTGCGCGCGAAAGTGGTTCACGCGGCCAGTCCTGTCAAACCCGATTCTACTTTTCGGGGAGCGGCGGTCAGGCTACGTCACCAGCCGTTGCCATTTTGGCGCTAAACGGCGGGAGAACTGAGCATGTCGTCACAGAACCGGACAACCCGGCTGACCTCGCTCGATATCCGCGGGCGCAAGGGCGGCGAGCCGCTCGTTGCCCTGACGGCCTATACGGCGCCAATGGCGAAGATTGTCGACGAAGTCGCCGAGATCGCGCTGGTCGGCGACTCGCTCGGCATGGTCGTCTACGGCCTCGACAGCACTGTGCCGGTGACGCTGGAGATGATGAGCCTGCATGGCCAGGCGGTGACGCGCGCCACGGCACGCTCGCTGGTCGTGATCGACATGCCCTTCGGCAGCTATGAGGAAAGCCGGGAGCAGGCCTTCCGCAACGCCGCCCGGCTGCTCAAGGAGACCGGGGCAGGGGCGGTCAAGCTCGAAGGCGGCCAGAGGATGGCCGAGACGGTGCGCTTCCTGGTCGAGCGCGGCGTGCCGGTGATGGGCCATGTCGGCCTGACGCCACAGGCAGTCAACACGCTCGGCGGCTACAAGGCGCAAGGGCGCAGCAAGACCGAGTGGCCGGCGATCATCGCTGATGCAACGGCGATTGCCGATGCGGGCGCCTTCTCTCTGGTGGTCGAGGCCGTCGCCGAGCCGCTGGCCGCCGAGATCACCGGCCGGATCGCGATCCCGACCATCGGCATCGGCGCCTCCGCCACCTGTGACGGCCAAGTCCTTGTCCTCGATGACATGCTCGGCCTGACCGGCCGCGTGCCGAAATTCGTCAAGGCCTATGGCGATCTGGCCGGGCAGGCGCGCGAAGCAGTGCAGACCTATGCGGCCGAGGTGCGCAGCCGGCAGTTCCCGGGCGAGCAGCACGTCTATGCCTTGAAGGCGGAATGACCCACAGGGAAAGCGCGCGCTGCCTTGCGCCGGCCACGACTCGCCCCTAAACAGCGGTCTTCAAATGACAGCGACCGCACCGCTCTATCCGCACCGGCACCTCCTCGGGATCGAGGGGCTGTCCCATTTGGATATCGAGGCTCTGCTCGAGCGCGCCGAGACCTATGTCGCGCTCTCGCGCCAGGTCGAGAAGAAGACGGCGACGCTGCGCGGCCGCACCCAGATCAACCTGTTCTTCGAGCCCTCGACGCGGACGCAGGCCTCGTTCGAGCTCGCGGGCAAGCGTCTTGGCGCCGATGTGATGAACATGTCGGTCGGCTCGTCCTCGGTGAAAAAGGGCGAGACGCTGATCGACACCGCCGCGACGCTGAACGCGATGCGGCCTGACATCCTGGTGGTTCGCCATCATGCCGCCGGCGCGGTCAACCTGCTCGCCCGCAAGGTCGACTGCTCGGTGGTCAATGCCGGCGACGGCGCCCATGAGCACCCGACCCAGGCCCTGCTCGATGCGCTGACGATCCGCCGCAACAAGGGCCGCATCGCCGGGCTGACCGTCGCGATCTGCGGCGATATCGTGCATTCGCGCGTCGCCCGCTCCAACATCATCCTGCTCAGCGCGCTTGGTGCCAAGGTGCGCCTGATCGCGCCCTCGACCTTGCTGCCGACCGGCGTCGAGCGCATGGGCGTCGAGGTCTTCCGCGACATGAAGAAGGGACTGGAAGGGGTCGACATCGTGATGATGTTGCGCCTGCAGCTCGAACGGATGAACGGCGCCTTCGTCCCGTCATCGAAGGAGTATTTCCGCTATTTCGGCCTCGATCGCGAGAAGCTCTCGCTGGCCGCGCCGGATGCGCTCGTCATGCATCCCGGTCCGATGAACCGCGGCGTCGAGATCTCATCCGAGGTCGCCGACGGCGCCCAGTCGCTGATCCGCGAGCAGGTCGAGATGGGTGTTGCCGTTCGCATGGCCGTGCTCGACGCGCTCGCGCAGCACCTGCCCAATGGCTGAACGGGATGGAGCTCTTCCTTGCCTGGCTGCTGCGACAGATGCGCCGGGCTCGGATCGTCTTCGTAGGACTCTATCTCCTGGTCGTGGCCGGCTTCGCCTATGCCGAGCCGCGCTCCGCCTGGACCTGGCTGATCGCGCTTCTCGGTGGGCTCCTCTGCGTCGGCATCTGGGGGCTGGTCGGGTTCTGGAGTTACGTTTTCACGCAGCGCCGCGAGCGCGAGAATGGGGTCGAGCGTAACGATGGCTGAAAGCAGCGGGCAGGGTAGCGACGTTGCGATCGTCGGCGCGCAATTGGTCGACCCGGCCTCCGGGCGCGAGGGCGTGGGCAGCGTCCTGATCCGCGACGGGCTGATCGTCGATGTCCATTGGGGCGGCGATCGCCCGGAGCTGCCGGCGGGCATCGAGGTTGAGGAGGCACGGGGCCTCGTGCTGGCGCCAGGTCTCGTCGATCTGCGCGCTTTTCTCGGCGAACCCGGCGCCGAATTCCGCGAGACGCTCGGAACCGGTTCGCAGGCCGCAGCCGCTGGCGGGGTCACCACTGTGATCTGCCGCCCCGATACCGATCCGCCGATCGACGACCCCTCTGTCATCGACTTCATCAAGCGCCGCGCCCGCGACAAGGCGATCGTCAATGTGCTGCCGGCGGCGGCACTGACCAAGCGGTTGGCGGGCAAGGAGATCACCGAGTTCGGCCTTCTGCTCGAAGCCGGCGCGGTCGCCTTCAGCGACGGCGCTAACGGCGTGCGCAATCCACAAGTGATGCGCCGCGCCATGATCTATGCCCGCGACTTCGACGCGCTGCTGATCAACCATGTCGAGGATCCCGACCTGCGCGGCGACGGCGTGATGAACGAGGGCGAGTTCGCCAGCCGTAAGGGCTTGCCGGGTATCCCGCACGAGGCCGAGACGGTGATGCTGGAACGCGACCTGCGCCTCGCCCGCGCCTCTGGCGCCCGCTACCACGCCGCCATGGTCTCCTGCTCGGATTCGCTTGCGCTGATCCGCCGGGCCAAGGAGGACGGGCTCAACGTCACCTGCGGCGTCTCGATCAACAATCTCTGCCTGAACGAGAACGATGTCGGCGAATACCGCACCTTCTGCAAGGTTTCGCCGCCGCTGCGGCACGAGGACGAGCGGTTGGCGATGATCGAGGCCGTGGCCGAAGGCCTGATCGACGTGATCGTCTCCGACCATGACCCGCAGGATGTCGAGACCAAGCGCCAGCCCTTTGCCGAGGCGGCCAACGGCGCGCTCGGCATCGAGACGCTGCTGTCGGCGGCGCTGCGCCTCTATCACAGCGAGCAGATCGGCCTGCCGGCACTGTTCGCTGCTTTGTCGAGCCGCCCGGCCGAACTGCTCGGGCTCGGCTGCGGCCGGCTGGCGGCCGGAGCGCCGGCCGATCTCGCCTTGATCGACATCGACGCGCCCTTCGTCGTCGACAAACGCAAGCTCAAATCGCGGGCCAAGAATTCGCCTTTCGACGAGGCGCGGCTGCAGGGAATTGTGCAGGCGACCTGGGTCGGTGGCCGGGTGGTGTATCGCGGCGAAGCTGCGTAAGCTCGCACCAGGACGGGCAGGGGAGGTTTTATGGCTGAGGCGTTCGCTTGGGCGTTTTCAGGCCCGATGGGGCTTGCCGCGCTCGTCCTCGGCTATCTGCTCGGCTCGATCCCGTTCGGCATCATCCTGACCCGGCTTTCCGGCGGTCCGGACCTGCGCACGATCGGCTCCGGCAATATCGGCGCGACCAACGTCCTGCGTACCGGCAGCAAGAAGCTCGCCGCGCTGACGCTTGTTGGCGACATGCTGAAGGGCACCGCCGCGGTCCTGCTCGCCGGCTGGTTGCTCGGCGGCAAGAGCGCGACGTTGGTTGCCGGTCTCGGCGCCTTCCTCGGCCATCTCTTTCCGGTCTGGCTGCGCTTCAAGGGCGGCAAGGGGGTCGCCACCTTCCTCGGCATCCTGATCGGGCTGAAATGGTCGATCGCGCTGATCTTCGCCGCTGTCTGGCTCAGCATCGCCTATCTGACCAAGTACTCATCGCTATCGGCCCTGATCGCCAGCCTGCTCACGCCGCTGCTGTTCTGGTTCTGGGTCCGCGATGCCCAGGCCGCCGGACTGATGGCCATCCTGGCGCTGCTGCTCTGGTTCATGCATCGAGAAAACATAGCAAGGCTGCTTACCGGCCGAGAAGGCAAGTTCGGACAGAAGGGCTGAATGCCGATGGCCGGTTTCGCTCTCGATGACCGGCAACGCCTCGACTGGCTCCGACTGATCCGCAGCGAGAGCATCGGCCCACGCACTTTCCGCACATTGGTCAACCGCTTCGGCGGTGCGGCCGGGGCGCTCGACGCCCTGCCGGAACTCGGCCGCCAGGCAGGACGCACGCTCAGGCTCTGCACCGCCATAGAAGCGGAACGGGAACTAGAGGCACTGCGCCGGCGCGGCACTCATCTGATCGCACTCGGCGAGGCCACCTATCCTGTGCCGCTCCAGGCGATCGATTCGGCTCCGCCGCTGATCGCGATCGAGGGCGATCCGGCCGTTCTGAATCGTCCTTGCGTCGCGCTGGTCGGCTCGCGCAACGCCTCCGCGGCTGGGCTGAAATTCACGGCGACACTGGCGCGCGAATTGGGGGAAGCGGGCTTCGTCGTCGTCTCGGGGCTGGCGCGAGGCATCGATACCACTGCCCATCAAGCGAGCCTGGAGAACGGCACCATCGCCGTACTGGCAGGGGGCCTCGACGAGGTCTATCCGCCGCAAAACATCCCCCTTATCGATCGCATTCGCGAGCGCGGCGCAGCGCTAAGCGAAATGCCGATTGGTTGGGCCCCACGCGGGCGCGATTTTCCCCGTCGTAATCGTTTGGTCTCAGGCTTGGCGCTCGGAACGGTGGTGGTCGAGGCCGCACGCAAATCGGGCTCGCTCATCACCGCCCGCTTTGCCAACGAACAGGGGCGCCAGGTCTTCGCCGTGCCGGGCTCGCCGCTCGATCCACGCGCCGAGGGCGGCAATCATCTGATTCGCGAGGGCGCGATCCTCTGCGCCGAGACGGCGCATGTCGTCGATGCGCTGACGCCGATGCTTCGGCGCGGCGATCTGTTCGATCCTGCACCGTTCCTGGCACGCGAGGAGGGCGAACCGCGCGGTCGACAGGAGGCGCTTTGGGACGAGCTGGAGTTGCCGGATGTGCTGCCGGCGCCAACGGCTGAGCTCAACGGAGATGAGCTGGGGACGCGGCCGACCGCGCAAGCCGGCGACACATCACATCGGCGATTGCTCGATCTTATCGGTTCGACGCCGGTGGCAATGGACGATCTCGTTCGCGCGAGTGGCCGGCCTGCGCGCGAGGTCAGTCGAATCCTGCTTGAGCTGGAGTTGGAAGGCGTTGTGCAACGCCACGTCGGCGGAGCGCTCTCGCGGCTGGCGTGAACATGGCGACGGGTATCAGCCTGCCGCTTCACCCCAGCGATCGCACTCGCGCTCGGCCTCCGCGGCTGCCAGCTCCAGGAAGGTAACGAGCAGATCGAGATCAGCGGCGCGGGCCTGGGTGCCGAGTTCGGC
Organism: Bosea sp. Tri-49; assembly: GCF_003952665.1. Lineage (NCBI taxonomy): Bacteria > Pseudomonadati > Pseudomonadota > Alphaproteobacteria > Hyphomicrobiales > Alloboseaceae > Allobosea > Allobosea sp. Tri-49. The sequence goes on along the minus strand of NZ_CP017946.1, from coordinate 1,401,392 downwards.
AAGCGTCTTTCCCGCCTTGACGGCGACGTCACGCTGCAGACCGCGTTGGCGTGCTCGTTTCTCGACGAGGAGTTGCAGCGCCAACGCTTCGGGCTCGTTGAGGAGCTGCGTGCTTCCGAACGCGTTAAAGTCGCTGGAGGCACAAGACGTCGGAGAAGCCGGCATGGGCGCTCCTTTTAGGTTGCCTGGTAATATTTATACAACCTATGATTTAATAATCTGCAAAAAGACCCGTGCTCAGCGAGTAGTTTTGTCGGGATCGGTCGGCTCGCCGAGCTGAAGCTGGCAGGTTCGGCGATTGATCGCGGCCTCCAGCCGGGTCATATCGACGAAATAGGCGAGGCTGCTGAGTTGCGCTGCCCGCGCCATCGCACCGAGTTCGATGCTGATCTCCTCGATGTAAGCAGCAACTTCCAGTTGCATTCGTGCGAGTGCGTCCATGCTATGTGGTCCGGGCGGGGCCGCGGCGCTGCGGCCGGGGCGGGAAACTCGGGGTAAGCGATTGTCATCCGAATAGATTTTGTCCTCCTTGATTCGTCGTGACGTTACTTTCCTCATCTCGTCCGCCCTCGTGGTCGCATCGGCCTTTGGGAAACGAACTGGTGTTCGATCAAGCTATTCTTGCTACTCGCCTGCCGATAATGCAATCACTGCGTGTATAAATTTCGTAAAAAGGAACTCTTTCGGCGTTGGCGCGTTTCTATCAAGTCGCAATTTAGCCGCGATTGGTTCAGGCCCGGTTCAACCGTGGCGAGCTAGATCGGGTGTCAGGGCGGATATCCGCCGACAGGAGAATGCCATGTCAGATTTCGGAAAGAGCCGCTTCCTTGTGACGCTCGCCGTCGCCGGCAGCGTTCTGGTAGCAGGCCTGACCCCCGTAATGGCGGGTGAGACCCGTGCGGTCGGCTTCGACAAGAGCCGCTTGGATGCGGCGCAAGCCGATTACTCGCAGTATTACCGCCGTGGCTGGCGCGGCAGCAACCGCGGCGCGGCGATCGCAGCTGGCGTCGGCCTCGGCATCCTTGGCGCTGCGGCAATCGCGGCGAGCCGTCCGGCCTATGCCGAACCGGTCTATGGCTACGATGACGGCTATGGCTATGACGAGCCGGTCTACGTCGCGCCACGGCGCTACTATGCGCCGCGCCATTACGGCTACTATCCCGACAATATCCGGGATCCGGCTGGCGGCAGCTATCGCTGATCAGTCCTTCGCGGAAAAACAGCCTTAATCAATTCTGAACGCCTGGTGCCTAGGCTTTAAAGGGTCGCTTCCGTCACTAGACGGCGGCGGCCCTTTTCACGGCGTGCGGCAACAATTGGCCCCAATCCGGGGCCGTCGCTTTGTCGACCTTGGAGAAAGACGATGAAACCCTCGCTCAAGACGCTGTTGTCCGGCTGCGGTGCGGTTGCCCTGGCGGCGTTCTGGTCCGGCACGGCGATGGCCCAGTATTATGATGACGGCTATGGCCGCCGTCAGGAACGGCCCCGCTACGACCGCGGTTACGACAGAGGCTACGACCAGGGACGCCGCGACCGCGGCTATCGCGGCGACGATGGGTATCGTGGTGGTTACGGCCGCGGCAATCCGGTCAACCGGATGAGCATCGACGATCAAAAGCAGGCGCTCAAGAATCACCGCGACGCGCAGAAGAAAGCGATCAAGCGCGGCTACGTCATTCCCTAGAGCCCGTTCCGATCAGCTTGCACCGCAAGCCGATCGGTAAAACGGTCTCTAATCTAAAGTTAGAGACGGCTTCACCGATCAGGCTCATCAGCCTGATCGGATCCGCCTCTAGCCCAGTCCTCTTCCGACTCGTTCCCGTCCGATTCGAGGCGAGCGAGCCGGTCGAGCGCACCCTGCAGGATATAGGCGGCCGCCATCTTGTCGACGACGGCCGCTCGCCGGGCTCGCGAGGCATCGGCGTCGAGCAGGGTGCGGGTGACCGCGAGCGTCGACATCCGCTCGTCCCAGAACACGATCGGCAGCGCCGTCAGCGGCGCGAGATTGCGCACGAAGGCGCGGGTCGATTGCACTCGTGGCCCTTCGCTGCCATCCATGTTGAGCGGCAGGCCGATCACCAGGCCAGCGATCGCATGTTTCTGCGTAACCTTCAGTAGCGCCACCACATCCTGCTTGAACTTGACGCGCTGGATCGTCTCCAGCGGCGTCGCGATCCGGCGTTCGACGTCGGAAAGCGCAAGCCCGATCGTCTTGGTGCCGAGATCAAGCCCGAGCAGGCGGGCCTGTTCGGGCAAGGCGAGGAACTGCTCCAGCGTGACGAGATTGGCGCTCATCTATGGGCGGTAGCATGGGCCGCCCGCCTAGTGGAACGAATTTAACATTTGCCTCCGGCAGACATCCGGCGGGGAGCAAATGTCAAATTCATAAGTTCCACTAGAGAATCAAGAAGTTGCTAGTGGTCTTGTTGATTCCGGCATTCGCTCCGCCGCTCTGTATAATGGGATGCGAATGTCGGAATCAGACCACTAGGCGAGCGGCCCATCGCTTCAATTGGCGGCCTGCGGCGTCAAGCCTGCCGCCTTCAGTGCCGCCCCCCATTTGGCGACCTCGGCGGCGAAGCGCTTGCCATGGGCATCACGCGTCCATTCGTTCGCCGGAAAAGCGCTGGTGCCGACCGCCTTGAAGCGCTCCAGCACGGCAGCGTCCTTCAGCGCCGCCTGCAGCGCACCGTTGAGCTTGTCGAGCGCGGCGTCCGGCGTGCCCTTCGGCGCGTAGAGACCGTGCCAGATCGTCATGTCGATCTCGGTGCCGGCCTCACGCGAGGTCGGGGTGTTCGGCAGCACGCCCAGCCGCTCCGGCGAGGTCACGGCATAGGCGCGGATCTTGTCTGACTGGACCTGTGGCACCGCCGTGGTCGACTGGTCGCAGAGCACGTCGACCTGGCCGCCGACGAGGTCGTTCATCGCCGGCCCGGTGCCGCGATAGGCGACCTGGGCGAGCTTGACGCTCAAGGCTTGCGAGATCAGCACGGCGCAGAGATGCGCATTCGAGCCGACACCGGCATGGGCGACGGTGAGCTTCTCAGCCTGCTGCTTGGCGTAGGAGAAGAAGGCCTTGCCGTCGACCGGGGGCAAGGCGAGCTTGCCGGAGATCACCATCGGTCCGGTATTGACGAGGCCGACCGGCGCGAAGGCAGATTGGGTATCGTAGCCGAGATTGCTGTAGAGGGCTGGCGCCGCGGCAAGGGCAAGGTGGTGGATCAGCAGCGTGTAGCCATCGGCCGGCGAGGAGATGAGCCGCTTGGCGCCGGCCGTCCCGCCCGCGCCGGCGATGTTCTCGACGATGACCTGCTGGCCGAGTGTGCGACCCATATGCTCGCCGAGCAGGCGGGCGATCACGTCGCTGGGGCCGCCGGCGGCGAAGGGCACGATCAGCGTGATCGGTTTGGTTGGAAAGCTTTGGGCCAAAGCGGGCGTGCCTGCCCCTAGCAGGAACAATCCAGCCAGGACGCTGCGGCGCGTCGTGAGGAATCTGCGGAAATGGGCGATCATTCGTTTCCTCCGGTGGGGGCGCCGCTCTGCGTCGGCTTGGTCGAAATCTCGGGCCTTTTGGTCCTCGAGCTTGGATCACTCTGCTTCGAGCGAAACTTTTGAAATTGATGACAACGATTTGATCTTGCGTCGATTGCAAACGAACGACGCTCGAACGCGCCTGTCATGCGAGGGCGGTTCAGCGCAGGTCTGACAGGTAGTGGACCTCCTGGGTCAGGCACAGGCTGAGCCTGTGCTCCACGGGCGTGCCGTCGAGCGACAGGGCGATGCGGTCGATCTGCAGGGCGGGCTCGCCGGCCGGAACGCCGAGCGCCGCGGCATCCTCGGCGGAGAGCGCCACCGCCTTCAGCCGCTCGCGCGCATTGGCGATAGTGATGCCGTAATGGCCGGCATAGAGGCTGTAGAGATTGTTCGGGATCGGCCCGTTCTCCAGCCCCGGGAAGAGCTGCTGCGGCAGGCTGAGCGTTTCGACGATCAGCGGGGCGCCGTCGAAAGCGCGCTGCCGGCGAATGCGGATGACGGTAGCGCCGTCGGCGAGGTCCAGCGCTGCACGCTCCGCCTCGTCGGCCGGGCCCGTCGTCACCGAGAGGACGACGCTGTCGGGAAAGCGTGGTTCGCCGCGATCGGGCGCCAGCTTGAAGAACTGGAACAGGATGCGGCGCTCGTCATGCTCGGCGACGAAGGTGCCGCGGCCCTGGCGCCGCACCACGAGGTTCTCCGTCGCGAGTTCGTCCAGGGCCTTGCGCACCGTGCCCTGGCTGACGCCGATCTCGGCTGCGAGTTGGCCTTCGCTCGGCAGGATAGCGCCGGGCGCCCAACCGCCGTCGACGAGCCGGCGCACGAAGATCGCCTTCACCTGCCGATAAAGTGGCCGAAAACCCAGCGTCTCCGGCGTGCCGAGGTCTCGGGGCTGCTCTGCGATTTCCAGCTTGTGCACACTCATATGTCTTATATAAGACTTGGGCGCAGCCACGTCGAGCCCGATTTCGGCGTGAGAAATCACCGGAAACGGTCAGGGAGCCCACCATGAGCAAGCCGCATCTGCTGGTGCACGAGAAGAAGGACACGGTCGGTGTCGTCGTCGTCGAGGGCCTGAAGGCCGGGACTGACATGCTCGGCGTCGTCACCCACGACAATTCGGATTTCCGCCTGACTGCCAAGATGGACATCCCGATCGGCCACAAGGTCGCGCTCAAGGCGATCAAGAAGGGCGATACGATCTGGAAGTATGGCCAGGACATCGGCAAGGCGATCGCAGATATCGGGCAGGGCGAGCATCTCCACGTCCAGAACGTCAAGACCAAGCGCTGGTGAGCGCAGCTTTCCGCTGACCCCGATCTCCGGGCTCCCGTCAGGTCGAGCCCAAACCTTCAGGAAATCGCCAATGTCCTCCATCGTCGCCAATTTCGACCTCGTCAAAGGCAAGCTCGCTCGGGTAAAAGGTCGCAAGATCGAGGCGCCCGAGTTCAAGACGCCGTTCGTCAAGCGCCCGACCGGCCGCAGCCTCGATTCCTTCATGGGCTGGCGCCGCGAGAACGGCCGCGTCGGCGTGCGCAATCATGTGCTGCTGCTGCCGCTCGACGATCTCTCCAACGCGGCCTGCGAGGCCGTCGCCAACAACATCAAGGGCACGCTGGCGATCCCGCACGCCTATGGCCGCCTGCAGTTCGGCGAGGATCTGGAAATCCATTTCCGCACCCTGATCGGCACCGGCTCGAACCCGAACGTCGCTGCCGTCGTCGTCATCGGCATCGAGGATGGCTGGACCAAGCGCGTCGTCGATGGCATCGCCAAGACCGGCAAGCCGGTGGTCGGCTTCGGCATCGAGGGGCATGGCGACATCGCCACGATCGCCAAGGCTTCCTATGTCGCCAAGGAGTTCGTGCAGTGGGCGACCGAGTTGCAGCGCACCAAATGCGGCATCGAGGAGCTCTGGGTCTCGACCAAATGCGGTGAATCGGACACCACCACCGGTCTCTCGTCCTGCCCGACCGTCGGCAACATGTACGACAAATGGATTCCGCGCGGCGTCTACGGCGTCTTCGGCGAGACTTCCGAGATCACCGGTGCCGAGCACCTGTGCAAGGCGCGCGCGGCTACCCCTGAGGTCGGCGAGCGCTGGTACAAGATGTGGAAGGCCTATCAGGACGACGTGATCGAGGCCCACAAGACCGACGATCTCTCCGATTCGCAGCCAACCAAGGGCAACATCGCCGGCGGCCTGACCACGATCGAGGAGAAGGCGCTCGGCAACCTCGAGAAGATCGGCCGCGAGTGCAAGTTCATCGACATCCTCGAGCCTGCCGAGGCACCGCAGAAGGGTCCCGGCCTTTACTACATGGACACCTCCTCGGCGGCGGCCGAGTGCGTGACATTGATGGCGGCGGGCGGCTATGTCGTGCACACCTTCCCGACCGGGCAGGGCAACGTCATCGGCAACCCGATCGTCCCAGTCATCAAGATCACGGGCAATCCCAAGACCATGCGCACCATGCCCGAGCATATCGATGTCGACGTCTCCGGCATCCTGCGCCGTGACCTGACCATCAGGCAGGCCGGCGACGCCCTGATCGAGAACATCGTGCGCACGGCGAATGGCCGCCTCACGGCAGCCGAGGCTCTTGGCCATCGCGAGTTCTCGATGACCAAGCTATACCGCAGCGCCTGAGGAGCAGGGTCTCCGGGCGCGACGAGGCGAAAAGAGTGTCGGACAGGATCGTTTCACTGCATGCGCCGGGGCGGGACGTGTTGCCCGCTTATATCCGGGCGCTGGAAGCGGGCTGGTCGCCGAACACGATGCGCAACGTCGCGCCCGAACAGCTCGCCGCGATCGCGGCCGATCCCGACGCCTTCCTCGCTGGGCTAAACCAGCGCGGGGGCACGATTCGCCTGCACGACGGCAGCGAGGTCGCGCGCCTGCCGGACATCATCCGCTGGATCATCGCTATCGACCGGCCGGAACGTCCCTTCGTCGGCAGCATCAATCTGCGCTGGCAGGAGGACGAGGCCGGCAGGCCGGTCACGGATCTGCCGCCGCATGTCCTCGGCCATGTCGGCTACACCATCCTGCCGAACCATGCGGGCAACGGCTACGCCAGCGCAGCTTTGGCGATCGTGCTGGCCGAGGCTCGCGGCATCGGGCTGTCATTCCTGAAGATCACCTGCGACACCGGCAATGCGGCCTCGCGACGGATCATCGAGAAGAATGGCGGGCGTTTCGTCGAGAGCTTCGTGGCGCCGTTCTACGGGCCGGAAGAACGGCTGATGTACCGGATCGATCTGCAATCATGACCGAAGCAGCTTCCTTGCGTCTGACCAATGGCCTCGGCCGACTTGCTCCGGGCATCGCTCTGTCGGCGGCGGTGGCGATCGCCTCGGTGCTGGCGGAGCCCGTCCTGAAGCAGCTTGCCGGTGGCCGCGTCGGCATCCCGGCCGTGGTGATCGCACTGGTAATCGGGATGCTCCTGCATCCGATCGCCAACACCAAGCGCTTCGAGCCGGGCATGACCTTCTGCGTCAAGAAGCTGTTGCGCTGGGCGATTGCGCTGCTCGGCCTGCGCGTCGCGCTCGGCGACATTGTCGCGCTCGGCCTGGGCACTGCGCTGCTTGTCGTCCTCTCCATGGTGGCGACCGTCGTCAGCGGCTTCGCGCTGGCGCGCCTGCTCGGCCGCGAGCCGGGTGTCGGCGCTCTCGCCGGCGTCGCGACCGCAGTCTGCGGCGCCTCGGCCGCGCTCGCCACCGCGACGGTCGTGCCCGACTACCGCAACAAGGCCGCCGATACCGCCTTCACCGTGATTGCGATGAACGTGCTCGCGACGATCGCGATGCTGGCTTATCCGCTGCTTTGCGTCTGGCTCGGCCTCTCGCAGCAGCAGACCGGGGTGATGTTAGGGGCGACCATCCACGACGTCGCGCAGGTCGTCGGCGCCGGCCAGGCGGTGTCGGACGAGGCGGCGAACGCGGCGGTGATCGTCAAGCTGTTCCGGGTCTTCCTGCTGCTGCCGTCGGTGCTGATCGTCGGCTGGTGGCTGACGCGCCATGGCGAAAGCCATGGCCATGCGAAGGTGCCGGTCCCAGTCTTCGCCTTCGTCTTTCTCGTGATGTGCCTGGTGAACAGCGTGCTGAGCACGCAGGCCGGGCTGGCGGGCCTTTACCTGCCCGTCCGCGACATCCTGCTCGAAGTCTCGCGCTGGGGTCTGCTGATCGCGATCGCGGCGCTTGGTCTAGGAACCTCGATTGCGGCGATGGCACGGCTCGGCTGGCGCCATCTTGCCCTCGTCACCGGCACCAGCCTCATCATTCTCGTCGTCGCCACGGGCGGTATCGTCCTGCTCGGCTGAATGGGTCTCACAGCGGAAACAGCCATGACCGACATCGTCATCACCGAATTCATGGACGAGGCGGCGGTGGCGGCGCTGCAGGCGCGCTACAAGGTGCATCACGACCCGGACCTCTTCGGCAAGCCTGACGAGCTTGCGCGGCTGGTCACCGATGTGCCCGCGCTGATCGTGCGCAACCAGACCCAGGTGCGCGGCGAGGTCCTGGCAGCGGCAAAGAACCTAAAGGTCGTCGGCCGGCTCGGCGTCGGCCTCGACAATATTGACATGGACGCCTGCGCGGCGCGCGACATCAAGGTGTTTCCCGCGACCGGCGCCAACAGCCTGTCGGTTGTCGAGTACGTCATCGGCACGGCGATGACGCTGCTGCGCGGCGCCTATTTCGCCAATGCGGCGATGATCGCCGGCGAGTTCCCCAAGACCAAGCTGATCGGCCGCGAGATCGCCGGCAAGCGCATGGGTCTCGTCGGCTTCGGCGCGATCGCGCGCGACGTCGCTCGGCACGCCAGGGCGCTCGGCATGACGGTTGCGGCCTACGACCCTTATGTTGCCGCGGATGCGCCCGTCTGGCAGGGCATCGAGAAGCTCGAGCTCGACGCATTGCTTTCGACCTCGGATGTGATCTCGATCCATCTGCCGCTGACGCCGCAAACGCAGGGGCTGATCGGCGAGGCGGCTTTCGCGAGGATGAAGACCGACGCGATCCTGATCAACGCGGCCCGCGGCGGCATCATGGACGAGGCGGCGCTGGTCGCGGCGCTGCAGGGCGGGCGCCTCGGCGGCGCGGCGCTCGATGTCTTCGAGCAGGAGCCGCTCAAGGCCGATGGCGCAAAACTCTTCGCCGGCACGCCCAGCCTGATTCTGACGCCGCATATCGCCGGCAACACGGTGGAATCGAACGGCCGCGTTTCCGGGCTCGTCGCCGAGCGGGTGATGGCGGCGCTGGAGGGGCGCACATGACACGGCTCTCGCTCGAAGCGGCCGAGCAGAAGGTCGCGAACCTCTTCATCGAGGCCGGTGCCTCGCCCGCCAATGCCGCCTCCGTCGCCTGGGCTTTGGTGATGGCCGAGGCCGATGGCCTTAAGGGCCACGGCCTGATGCGGATCCCGACCTATCTCGCCATGCTGTGTGCCGGCAAGATCGATGGGCAAGCCATACCGATTGCGCGCAAGCCCAAGCCGGGCGTTCTGGCGATCGATGCCGGCCACGGCTTCGCCTATCCCGCGATTGATCTCGCTGTCAGCGAATTGCCCGAGATCGCCCGTGCGCAGGGGATCGCGTCGGCTCCGATCCGCCGTTCCAGCCATTGCGGCGCGGCCGGCCTGCATGTCGAACGCCTGGCGGAGCAGGGGCTGGTCGCGCTGCTCTTCGCCAACACGCCCGGCGCTATGGCACCCTGGGGCGGCTCGAAGCCGATCTTCGGCACCAATCCGATCGCCTTCGCCGCGCCGCTTGCCGGCCGCGAGCCAGTGGTCATCGACATGGCCTTGTCCAAGGTCGCGCGCGGCCCGATCGTCGCGGCGAGCCAGAAGGGCACACCGATTCCCGAAGGCTGGGCGCTCGATGCGGCCGGCAACCCGACGACAGACGCCAAGGCTGCGCTCGGCGGCACCATGGTTCCGCTCGGCGACGCCAAGGGCGCGACGCTGGCGATGATGGTCGAGATTCTGGCCGCCGCTCTGGTCGGTACGCATTTCGCCTTCCAGGCCTCGCCCTTCTTCAACGACGAAGGCGGTCCGTCCGATACCGGCCAGCTCATCCTCGCTATCGACCCTGCGAGCATGGGCGGCAACTGGTTCGCCGAGCGCATGAGGATGCTGACCCATGCGATCGAGGAGCAACCAGGAACGCGGCTGCCGGGCGTCAGGCGACTCGGGTTGCGCGCGAAAGCGCGGGCCGAGGGGATCGAGATGCCTGATGTGCCTCCCTTCGCCTGAGACAGCTCAAGCATGAGCTTCATCAATGCCGAAGCTTCATCTAGGCGGAATTGCCTATTCAGAATTACGAAGTCTTAGCAAGTTTTGCCTCAGATTCGCAAAATGGATGAGCACTCGGAACGTTCGCTCGAGCTTACCTACAACACTTGGCGATATGGCGTGTTAGCCGTGATCGGCTTGATGTTCTTCGGTTTAGGATTTTGGCTAGGATTTCTAAAATTCTATCAAGGTCTTGCAGAAACTCCACAATCTGTAAGTTACGACCTGAATTACTGGGCCAAAGCTGCGTTTCAGATGTTCGGCGGCGCGATCGGGTCGTTTCTTGCGATTCGGTGGCTCACAGTTGCAAGACGTGGATTATCCGTGACCATTTCTCCGCATTATATTCGCCTGAGTCACCTGAACAATGGCCAACCAATTCCGTGGCGTTTTATCTCAGGTGTCGCAATCAACGATCGCGAAATTTTATTTGAAGCGAAAGGCTTAAATTCGAATTTTCCCCACGACCGATCTGTAAAGTTGCATGCGTACGAGGCCAGTCCTGAAACGATTGAACGCCTCTTCCTATCGTATTGGCAGCAAGGTCGCGCCCGGTCGGCTTCAGAGTAGCGCTAGATAAAATCGAATCGATCAACGTCGACAAGGCCTTTGTCGGTGATCTTCAGATGCGGGATCACCGGCAGGGTCAGGAAAGCGACCTGCAGGAAGGGTTCGGCCAGCACGACGCCGAGCGCCTTGGCCGCCGCGCGCAGGCCCTCAAGCCCGTGCCGCACCGTCTCGAAAGGCTGGTCGCTCATCAGCCCGGCGACGGGCAGCGCGAGCTCAGCCGTGACCTTGCCGCCATCAGCCACAGCGAAGCCGCCGCCGGTCTCGATCAGCCGGTTGGCCGCCGCCGCCATCGAGGCCTCGTCGACACCGACGACGCAGAGATTGTGGCTGTCATGGCCGACCGAGGAGGCGATGGCGCCGTGCTTCATGCCGAAGCCATGGACGAAGCCGCTGGCGATGCCGCCATTGCGACCATGGCGCTCGATCACCGTGACCTTGACGGCATCCTGATCGAGATCGGGCAGGGCCAGGCCATCCTGCATCGGCAGGCGCATCGAAAGCCGCTCGGTGATGATACGGCCGGGCACGACACCGATCACCGGCGTCTCGCCGTCACGCGCCGTCACCGCGAAATCCTCCGGTGCCAGCCTGCGGCTGCGGACGCTGGCGAGTCCGACAGGTGAAATCGTCGTCCTGTCAGCGAACAAAGTGTCCTCGACCAGCCTGCCACCGGCGAACACTTGTTTGACACGACAGGCGGCGAGATCGTCGATCAGCACGATGTCGGCGCGCTTGCCCGGGCCGATGAAGCCGCGGTCGAACAGGCCGAAATTCCGCGCGGCCGAGAGGCTGGCCGTACGATAGGTCGCGAGCACATCCGCGCCATGGGCGATCGCGGTGCGGATCATGTAGTCGAGATGGCCTTCCTCGGCGATATCCAGCGGGTTGCGATCGTCGGTGCAGAAGGCGAGGAAAGGCGAGGCGTCGCGCGTGATCAGTGGGATCAGCGCATGCAGGTCCTTCGAGACCGAGCCCTCACGGATCAGGATCGCCATGCCCTTGGCCAGCTTTTCGCGGGCCTCCTCGGTGGTCGTGGTCTCGTGGTCGGTGCGGATGCCGGCGGAAAGATAGCCGTTGAGGTCGAGCCCACGCATCAGCGGCGCGTGGCCGTCGATATGCCGGTGCGAAAAGGCTTCGAGCTTGGCGAGGCAGCCGGGATCGCGATGGAGCACGCCGGGGAAGTTCATGAACTCGGCGAGGCCGATCACTTTGGGGTGGTCCATGAACGGGGTGAGGTCGCCAGCCTCCAGCGCCGCACCCGCCGTCTCCAGATGCGTCGCCGGCACGCAGCTCGAGAGCTGGACGCGTAGATCCATCCGCATCGCCTCGGCACATGCGAGGAAATAGCGGATGCCCTCGGCGCCCAGCACGTTGGAGATCTCGTGCGGATCACAGATCGCGGTGGTTACGCCGTGCGGCAGCACGCAGCGCTCGAATTCGAGCGGCGTCACCAGCGAGGATTCGACGTGCAGATGCGTGTCGATGAAGCCGGGCACGACGATCAGACCGGTCGCGTCGAAAGTCCTTTTGCCCTCGTAGCGGCCATGGGTGCCGACGATCGTGTCGCCGCAGAGCGCGATATCCGTTTCGATCAGCTCGCCCGAGACGAGATCGAACAGCTGTGCGCCGCGGATGACGAGATCGGCAGGCTCGTCACCGCGCCCTTGCGCGATCCGGCGGGCGAGGGTGGCTGCATCGGTCATGGAAGAGTGCTCCGGGTTCGGGCCGGCTTGGCTACGCCATCTCGCCGGCCTAGACAGGCGCTGTCCAGTCGCCTTTCGCGGAGACCATCATGCAGCTCACCTGGTTCGGCCATTCGGCGTTTCGGCTCGACCTGCCCGGCGCCTCGGTCCTGATCGATCCGTTCTTCACCGGCAACCCGGCCTTCGAGGGCGATGCCGCCGCTGCCGGCAAGGGCGTCAGCCATATCGTCGTCACCCATGGCCATGGCGACCATGTCGGCGACACGCTCGCCATCGCTGCGGCGAACGACGCCACCGTGATCACCAATTACGACCTGTGCATGCACCTCGCCTCAAAGGGCCTGAAGAAATTCCAGCCGATGAACACCGGCGGCACCGTCGATCTCGGCGCCTTCTCGGTGACCCTGGTCCGCGCCGACCATTCGGCCGGCATGGGCGAGGCCGGCGTGGCCGTTCCGGTCGGCAACGCCAATGGCGCGATCATCAAGGCGGCGGGCGAAAAGACGCTCTGGCACATGGGCGACACCGACATCTTCTCTGACATGGCCCTGCTCGCCGAAATCCACGGCGTCGAGGCCTGCATCTGCCCGATCGGCGACCGCTTCACCATGGGCGCCAGGACGGCGGCGCTGGCGATGACCCGCTTCGTCAAGCCGAAGCTCGCGATTCCCTGCCATTACGGCTCCTTCCCGATCATCGCCCAGGATGCGGCGGTCTTCGTGGAGGGGCTGAAGGGCAGCGGGATCGAGGCGCTGGTGCCAGAGAAGGGCAAGGCGGCGACGATCTGACGCCGCCGTCCTCCAAGACGCGCGCGTGGAACCCTCTCCTGTAAGGAGAGGGCAGGGTGAGGTGTAGGCCTTGTGACCAGTTCCGCGAGGTCTGACCGCGCGGTCGGGTTCAGGCCAACGTTTCCAGTTCGATCACCTCACCCCTACCCCTCTCCTTTCAGGAGAGGGGATCCCGCGCTCGGCTTGAGGTGTGTTGCGGGCTGGCCTTGCGCGCCGTATAGCCCGTGACCACAAATCGTGTTCGCAAACACTGCGAAGTTTCAGGAGCCCGCCCATGTCGGTCGACGCCGCCACCGTCAAACGCGTCGCGCATCTCTCGCGCATCGCTGTCGATGATGCGGATGTGCCGAAGCTGCAAGGCGAGCTCAACGCCATCCTCGGTTTCGTCGAGCAGCTCAACGAAGTCGATGTCACTGGCGTCGAGCCGATGACCTCGGTGACGCCGATGGTGATGAAGAAGCGCCAGGACGTGGTCAATGACGGCGAGATTGCCGCCGAGATCGTCGCCAACGCGCCGGCCACCGAGGACGATTATTTCATGGTGCCGAAGGTGATCGAGTGAGTGCCTGAAGCGCTCCGCTCACCCTCATCGCCCAATCGCATACGTTTTACGGATACTCCCCGTGACCGATCTCACCCGCCTGACCCTGACTGAAGCCCGCGAAGGGCTGAAGGCCAAGCAGTTCTCCGCAACCGAGATCGCCAAGGCCCATATCGCCGCCGTCGAGCAGGCGCGGGCGCTCAACGCCTATGTGCTGGAGACGCCCGAGCATGCGCTGAAGCAGGCCGCCGCTTCGGACGAGAAGCTCGCCAGGGGCGAGGCTGGTCCGCTCGAAGGCCTGCCCCTCGGCATCAAGGACCTGTTCGCGACCAAGGACGTGCGCACCACCGCCTGCTCGCGCATCCTCGGCAAGTTCGTCCCGCCCTACGAGTCGACCGTCTCGTCGCAGCTCTGGCGCGACGGCGCCGTCATGCTCGGCAAGCTCAACAATGACGAGTTCGCCATGGGCTCGTCGAACGAGACCTCGGCCTTCGGGCCGGTGGTCAATCCCTGGCGCCGCCAGGGCTCGAATGTCGGGGCAGGGGTGGCCGGTGCGATCGAGGGCAATCATCTCGTGCCCGGCGGCTCCTCCGGCGGTTCGGCCGCAGCCGTCGCCGCGCATCTCTGCCTCGCCGCGACTGCGACCGATACTGGTGGCTCGATCCGCCAGCCCGCCGCCTTCACCGGCACGGTCGGCATCAAGCCGACCTATGGCCGCTGCTCGCGCTGGGGCATCGTCGCCTTCGCCTCCTCGCTCGACCAGGCCGGGCCGATCGGCAAGACCGTGCGCGACACCGCCGTGATGCTGCGCTCCATGGCCGGGCATGATCCGAAGGACACCACCTCGGTCGACCGGGCCGTGCCGGACTACGAGGCCTCGGTCGGGCGCTCGGTCAAGGGCATGAAGATCGGTATCCCCCGGGAGTATCGCCTCGAGGGCCTCAACCCCGAGATCGACGCGCTCTGGCAGCAGGGCATCGACTGGCTCAAGGCGGCTGGCGCCGAGATCGTCGAGATCTCGCTGCCGCACACGAAATACGCGCTGCCGGCCTATTACATCGTCGCGCCGGCCGAGGCCTCGTCCAACCTCGCGCGCTATGACGGCGTCCGCTACGGCCTGCGCGAGCAGGGGCGCGACATCGTCGAGATGTACGAGAAGACCCGCGCCGCCGGCTTCGGCGCCGAGGTCAGGCGCCGCGTCATGATCGGCACCTATGTGCTGTCCTCGGGCTATTACGATGCCTACTACCTGCGCGCCCAGAAGGTGCGCACGCTGATCAAGCGCGATTTCGAGCAGGTCTACGACCAGGGCGTTGACGCGGTGCTGACTCCGGCGACGCCGTCCTCCGCCTTCGGCATCGGCGAGAAGGGCTCGGCCGATCCGGTCGAGATGTACCTCAACGACGTCTTCACGGTGACGGTAAACATGGCCGGCCTGCCCGGCATCGCCGTGCCGGCTGGTCTCGACAGCCAGGGCCTGCCGCTCGGCCTGCAGCTGATCGGCCGGCCCTTCGACGAGGAGACGCTGTTCTCGCTCGGCCAGGTGATCGAGGAGGCGGCCGGCCGCTTCCCGGTCGGCGAGCGCTGGTGGGCCTGAGCTCACCGCCGCTTGATCGGTCACATTCCGAATCCTGATTTCCCCGGCACCGTGTCGGGTGGCAGTCTCCCGGCCTGATCAGGCTGCCGGAGACCGCCATGCCGACCTACCCGTTCGAGACCGTCGACGTCTTCACCGACCGCCGCTTCGGCGGCAACCAGCTCGCCGTCTTCACCGATGCGCGCGGCCTGTCCGATGCCGAGATGCAGGCATTGGCGGCGGAGATGAACTATAGCGAGACGACCTTCGTTCTGCCGCCGAGCGATCCGGCCAACACGGCGCGCGTCCGCATCTTCCATCGAACCGCCGAGATGCCTTTCGCCGGCCATCCCAATGTCGGCACCGCCTGCGTGCTCGCCGGCCATGGCCGCGACCGCGACGGCATCCTGCTGTTCGAGGAACTGGCCGGCCTCGTCGAGGTTCGGGTCGCGCGCGATGCCGGAGGCCTTGTGACGGGTGCGACCATCGCCGCGCCGCAGGCACTTTCGCTCGGCATCCAGCTGCCGCCTGATGCGATCGCCGCCTGCGCGGGGCTCAGCCCGCAGGATGTCCTCACCGGCCGCCATCCGCCACAGCAGGCTTCGGTCGGCGTCAAGTTCGTCCTCGTCGAGGTCACACCGGAAGCGCTGACGCGGGCGACGCCGGAGATCGCCGCCTATCGCCGCCTCGAACAGGCCAACCCGGCCCTCGAAGGACGCCTGTCGATCTTCTTCTACGCCTGGGACGGCGACAGGGTCCGTGCCCGCATGTTCGCGCCGCTCGCCGGCACCTGGGAAGATCCCGCGACCGGCAGCGCCAGCGCGACGCTGGCGGCTCTCACCCTGTCGCTCTCCGACAAGGACAGCGTCGCCTTCGATATCGCGCAGGGCGTCGAGATGGGCCGGCCGAGCCTGCTGCATGTCACAGCGCGGCGCGTCGATGGCGAGATCCGGGCGACGGTCGGCGGCGGCTGCGTACCGGTGCTGCGCGGCGAGGCGAGGGTGTAAGATTCCGTCACTCAGACGGATAGCCCCAACTCCGCGCGCAGCTTCCGCGTCAGCCCCGCCGCGACAAGCCGGTGGCTCTCGCGCAGATAGTCGCGGAAGGCGTCGTCCGGCAGGCCTTCTTCGGAGAAGCGCTGGATCCACTTCATCCCGCGCGAGGCGAGATAGGGCGCTGGGCGGCAGCCCGGCGCATCGCGCAGCATCTCATAAGCCATCGGCGAGCATTTGAACGAGACGAACAGCGTCCCCTCGGCATCGTCGCGGCCGAGCGCGAACACCTTGCCGCCGACCTTCCAGACATCGGCGCCGCCCCATTGCACGACATGGCTGGTCGCGGGCAGGGCGGCGCAGAAGGCGTTGTATTCGGCGAGGGTCATGCTGTCCTGCTGTCGCGAGTCGCTACGTCGGAGCATCCCATACCCCAAATGACGGCCGGTTGGTGTCCGGAGCCGACGGTTTGGCGCAGCTTCGGCCTAGCGTTGCCAGAAGCGCTTGGCGATCTCCGTCTCGACCTGCAGTCTCGTCAGGCCGATATCCTTGAGCAGATGCGGATTCTCTTGCGCCATCTGCGCCAGCTTCCAGCGGGCGCGTATCCGCTCGCGCCAGGTCGCCAGCAGGCTTGCCGGGGCAGCGTCAGGCGAGTTGGACGCGAGAATGGGAGCATCGTTCATGGCAACCTCCCAAGGTTCGTGGGCGCGCGGCGCCCGGAGTGAAGGGAGGTTTCGTTCTGCGTGATGCCGGCGGCGCGGTCCTTAAGCCCGCCCGAAGAGTTCCAAAAACTTCCAAACGGGCTATGGATTCGCCCTATGCAGGGATCGCGCTTTGCCTTCGGCCCATTCGTGCTCGATTCAAGCGCGGGAACGCTCCTTGAGAACGATGTCCCTGTCACTGCGAGTTATCGCGGCTTGAAGCTCCTCGCGGCGCTCGTCGGCCGGCCCGGCGACATCCTGGGCAAGGCCGATCTGCTGGATGCGGGGTGGCCTGGGATGGCCGTCGAGGAGGGCAACCTCACCGTCCAGATCGCACAGCTCCGGAAGCTGCTCGGTGCACCAGCCGGTGGCGGCGAATGGATCGCGACGGTCCCGCGCGTCGGCTATCGATTTGCCGGGACGGTCGAGCAACTCGGCAATGCCAGGCGAAAGCCCTTGCCGCTTCCGAGCAAGCCATCGATCGCCGTGCTGCCCTTCGTCAACGTCAGCAGCCATCCGGAACAGGAAATCTTCGCCGACGGATTGACCGAGGACCTGATCACCGACCTGTCCAGGACTGCGGAGCTGTTCGTCATCGCCCGCAATTCGGCCTTCGCCTACAAGGGCAAGGCGAGGGATGTGCGCGAAATCGCCGAGGAACTCGGCGTGCGTTATCTGCTGGAGGGCAGCATCAGGCATGCCGCCGGGCGGGTCCGCATCAATGCACAGCTGGTCGATGCGCTGACTGGCAATCACCTTTGGGCAGATCGTTTCGATCGCGAGCTGGACGACATCTTCGCCGTCCAGGACGAGGTCACGGCCAGGATCGCGGAGGCCTTGCTCGGCCGGCTGCGCGTGCCGCCGCCGCGCCAGCGGCCGAAAAGCCTCGAAGCCTACGATCTCTGCGTGCGGGCACGCCGGCTGATGGATGACACGCCGCAGGCTGCGCAGGAAGCGCATCTGCTGCTGACGCGCGCGGTGTCGCTCGATCCGGACTACGCCGAGGCCTATCGCTGGCTAGCCCTGAATCACTGGATGGGATGGGTGCATTCCGGTGGCCCGACCGAGGCCTCCCGTGGCACCGCTCTGGAGCTGGCGCGCAAGGCCGTCGCGCTCGATCTCAACGACGCCGGCTGCCACTGGGCCCTGGCCTATCTGCTCGCCTATGAGCGCAGCTTCGCCGAGGCAGATGTGGAATTCGCCAGGGCGATCGCGCTCGATCCGAACGAGGCCGATGCCTGGGCGGCGCTCTCCGACATCACGGTGCTCGCCGGGCAGGTCGGGCAGGGACTCGCGCACATCCGCAAGGCCTTCCGGCTGAATCCGTTTCCGCCGAGCTGGTACTATCTGTCGCTCGGCCAGGCACTCTATGCCGCCGGTGAGCACGAAGCCGCGGTCGAGGCCCTGCGCCGGGACGAAACCCATCGGACGAGCTCACGCCGTTTTCTGGCGGCGAGCCTTGCTCAACTCGGCCGGCTAGAGGAGGCCCGCGCGGAGGCCGAACTCTTTCTGGTCGGCAATCCGGATTTCAGCATCCGCCACTGGGCCACGATGGAGCCATTTCGCGATACCGCGATGCGCGAGCGCTTCGTCGCCGGCTTCCGCAAGGCCGGCCTCCCGGAGTGACAGAGCCGGCTCTGGCCATCTAGGCTGAGGGGAGACGGAAAGAGCGCTGTGGAACCGGCCCCGGCCACGCGCCGTTGGTCAGCCGACCGTGTTGGCGAAACCTGATCGAGAGACGACGATGAAACTCTCCGGTGGCTGCAATTGCGGACAGGTCCGCTACGAACTCGATGGCGAGCCCATCCGTATCGGCATCTGCCATTGCGAGACCTGCCGGAAGGGCTCCGGTTCTGCCTTCTCCTATTTCGGCATCTGGCCAAAGGAGAACGCCACCCTCTCGGGCGAGCTCGGCTGCTGGCAGAGCCGGGCGGGCGGCGAGCGCTTCTGTCCGGCATGCGGCTCGCCACTGTTCTGCTGGGCGGACGGGTCCGACGAGATCGAGATCAAGCTCGGAACATTGGATAGTCCGCCGAGTGCGCTCATGCCGGCTTATGAGCTCTGGGCTATCCGCCGCGAGCCCTGGCTAGCGCGCCAGAAGGGCGCCGAGCAGCATATGCGCGATCGCGAACGACCAAAATCTAACGATGATTAGAAACGCTCGGCGTCGACACCATGGGCCTTGGCGGCAGCGACGATCTGCGACCAGGTCTCGGCGTCGAGCGGGATGCCGTCGCGCCCGCGCTCGATGCGGGTGGCGCGCTCCTTATCGCCGGGCGCCAGCACGGGCTGCGAGGGATCCTGCGGCGCGGCGGCGCGGACGAAGGAAAGATAGCTCTCGATGCGCTGCTGGCGCAGGCTGGCGTCGGGTTCGAGTCGAGCGGGATCTATCAGCACGCCGAACAGCGAATTGATGATCCAGGTCTTGTGCGGCTTCTGATCGATGCGGGCGGCACCCATCAGTCCCGCCGAGAGCAATTCGGCGATCAGCGAGAGGCCAGCGCCCTTGTGGTCGCCGAAGGGCAGGAGCGCGCCGAGCGGCAGCCCTTCCTGCAGGAAGACATGCCGGGGCTCGACGGTCGGGCGGCCTTCGCCATCGATGATATAGCCCTCCGGTACGGTGACGCCCTTGTTGAGCGCGACGCGCGCCTTGCCATGCGCCATGCGGCTGGTGGCGAAGTCGAGGATCAGCGGCTCGCCGCCCGGCACAGGCAGGCCGATCGAGATCGGGTTGGTGCCGAAACGCGCCTCCTTGGCGGCGAAGGGCGCGACGATCGGTGGCCGGCCGGCGACATTGACCCAGAACACCGAGATCAGCCCAGCAGCCGCCACGACCTCGGAATAGTGGCCGATGCGGCCGATATGATGGGAGTCGAGTAGATTGAGCACGGCGACGCCGCCGGCCTGCGCGATCGTGATGGCGCGGTCGACGGCGTTGCGGGCGGTCGGCTGGCCGAGTGCGACATTGCCGTCGGCGATCAGGAAGGGGCCGGCCTCGCTGCGGACGGTGAGCTTGGCCTGCGGTTTCAGATGGCCGTCGGCAAGCGAGTTGAAATAGAGCGGCAGCATGCCGATGCCATGGCTGTCATGGCCGCTGAGATTGGCGAGTACCAGATGCTCGGCTGTCTCCTTCGCTTCGTCCTCGCTCCAGCCGGCGGCTATGATCATGGCGCGGATGAGGGCGCGGAGCGCGTCGGGCCGGTGCAGGCGATAGGAGGTCATGGCTCTCTGTCGGAGGCTGGAACGGTCCGGGCAGAGTGCACGGGCCCGCGCTGCATGCAATGCGCAGCAGCAAATGGCGCCATCCCGGCCGGTGCATCTCGACGTTGCGCTCACCAATCCTTATGTTGCTGTTTGCAATCCTGTTTTCACCGGACCTTGAATCCGGTCGAGGAGGGACGAGGATGTTTTCGATACCTGGCCTCAAGGTGGTCTCGCTGACCGATGCCGCCGCAACCCGCATTCGCGCCATCATGGCGCAATCGGAGCGTGACGACCCGGCGGCGCCTGCGTTCGGCCTGCGCGTAGGCGTCAAGAAGGGCGGCTGCGCCGGCATGGAGTACACCTTCGAGGTGGCCCGCGCCGTGAACAAGGGCGACGAGGTCGTGACCGAGAAGGATGCGACCGTGATCGTCGATGCGAAGGCGGTTCTGTTCCTGCTCGGCACCGAGCTCGACTTCAAGAGCGACCGTTTCGCCTCGACCTTCGTCTTCAACAACCCGAACCAGGTCTCGGCCTGCGGCTGCGGCGAATCGGTCGAGATCAAGCCGCGCGCGGAAAACGCATTAGCCGCTCAGTGAACGAAACGAAGGTCGCTCAGGCGACCTTCGCCGCGTCCTGGATCGCATCCTCGGTGACAGTGCGGTTGCGACCGTCCCGCTTGGCTTGCAGCAAAGCATTGTCGGCGCGCTCGACGATCGAGCTTGCCGTGTCGCCGCGCCGATAGACCGCGACACCGAGCGAGATGGTAATGCGACCGAGGCTTTCATTGGTCGAACGCTTCACCAACTCCCGGGTCAACAGCGCCTGACGAACGGTTTCGGCGCCGAACTTGCCGGCGACAACGTCGGCTTCCGGCAGGATGATGGCGAACTCCTCGCCGCCGAAGCGGGTGATGATCGCCTTGTCCTTGAACTTGTCCTTCATCGTCTTGGCGACCAAACGCAGCACCTGGTCGCCAGTCAGGTGGCCGTGCATATCGTTGAAATTCTTGAAGAAATCGATGTCTGCCATGACCATCGCGAAGGGCTCGCGCCGCAATGTCGCCTGATCGATCGCCTTCTGCAGCATTTCCTCGAAATGACGGCGGTTGGCGAGGCCGGTAAGGGGATCGGTCAACGCTTCGGCTCGCGTCGATTCCAGTGCCTCGCGCAGATTGTGAATCTCGTGCGCGCTTTCACGTAGCTGGGTTTCGAGCTGAGTCTTGCGCGCGACCTCCTCGCGTGTCGACAGCACGAGCGCCTCGACCCATTCGCGCAGCTTGTGCCGGTCGGCCGAGGGCGGAACCTCCTCCGACATGGCGCAGAGCCGGCCGTGATACTCTTCGCTGGAACTGAGCGCCCGGTCGACCAGAGCCATCATGCTGTCGATCTCGGCGAGGACCTGCAGGCTGGTGCGTTCGGCCTGGCGCGAGATGCGGTCGGTGCTGATGAACTTATCGTAGAGGGTGTCGATGTCGGCAGCGCCGACCTCGCCATTGCTCGCCGCGATCACGGCGGTCATCGCCATGCTCAGCGCCGGCATTTCGCCGCTGAGATGCGCGTACCAAACTTCAAAGGCGCGGGGATAACCCGGGGAATAGTGCTGACGCATCGCCGCGACGACCTGTTCGGCGAGGTCGTGAGCTTGCGGCAAGCCCGATCGGCTGGTTGTCATGACGTCCTGTCCCCGCCGGCCGCGAAATTCTTCCGCGACCGCTACGCGGGCGATCCTAGGACAATCGGGGTTAAAGCAAAGTTGCTGCGAAGCGCGGCTCAGCCGGCGCGAACAGGGCGCAGCAGGAAGGCGGGAACGTGGTCGCCGAGACCCTTGACCTGCGGTCCGTCGTCGAGGTCGTCACGGCGCGGAGTGCGGGGTCGCTCGCTGCCGCGACGTGGCGCGATAGTGTCGGATACAGGCTGGCGAGGCGGGCGCTCGCGGGCCGGCGCGGCCTCGCGGGCCGGAGCAGTTTCGCGGGCAGGCGCCGGCTCGGCCTTCGCGTCGCCGCGCGGCGGCCTGCCATCGCGTCCGCCGCGTTGCGGACGGCCGCCCTTGCGGTCGTCGCCGCGGCGGCCACGGCGTTCCTCGCGCGGCTCGCCCGGCGGGAGCGCGTCGAGGCCAGGACCTTCCCACTCGATGCTCTTGCCGGTCAGCTTCTCAATCGCCGCGACGAGCTTGTCGTCATGGCGCGTGACGATGGTGAAGGAGGCGCCTTCGCGACCGGCGCGGCCGGTGCGGCCGATGCGGTGGACATAGTCCTCGGCATGGGTCGGCACGTCGAAGTTGAAGACGTGGCTGACCGCCGGGATGTCGAGGCCGCGGGCGGCGACGTCGCTCGCAACCAGGATCGGGTTCTCGCCGGTGCGGAAAGATTCGAGCGCCGCCATGCGAGCGTACTGGTCCATGTCGCCATGCAGGGCGACAGCCGGAAAGCCATGGTTCTGCAGGGACTTGTGCAGCGTTGCTACATCGCGCTTGCGATTGCAGAAGACGATGGCGTTCTGCAGTTCCCTGGCTTCGCGGATGAGCTTGCGCAGGGTCTCGCGCTTCTCGAAGTCCTGACTGTTCGAAGCGATCAGACGCTGGGTGATGGTGGTCGCCGCGGTCGCCGGACGGGAAGCCTCGATACGCACCGGGTTGTGCAGGAACTGCTCACTTATCCGGGTGATCTCGGGCGGCATTGTCGCCGTGAAGAACAGCGTTTGCCGAGTAAAGGGCACCAGCTTGCAGACGCGCTCGATGTCGGGGATGAAGCCCATGTCGAGCATGCGGTCGGCCTCGTCGATGACGAGCAGCTCGACGCCGGTGAGCAGGAGCTTGCCGCGCTCGACATGGTCGAGCAGGCGGCCGGGCGTGGCGATCAGCACGTCGACGCCGCGGGTGATCTTGGCGTCCTGGTCGCCGAAGGAGACGCCGCCGATCAGCAGCGCGACCGAGAGCTTCTGGTTGACGCCGTAGCGCGTGAAGTTCTCCTCGACCTGGGCGGCAAGCTCGCGGGTCGGCTCGAGGATCAGCGTGCGCGGCATCCGGGCGCGGGCGCGGCCGTTTTCCAGGATCGTCAGCATCGGCAGGGTGAAGGCGGCTGTCTTGCCGGTGCCGGTCTGCGCGATCCCGAGCACGTCCTTGCGGGCGAGCACGTGGGGAATGGCCTGGGCCTGGATGGGGGTGGGCGTCGTGTAGCCGGCGGTGGTGACCGCGGTCAGAACCTTATCGCTCAGGCCGAGTTCGGCAAAAGACATCGATGGTAGCGCTTCTCAAGGGTCGGTGACACGTGGCGGGATGACCGATCGACCGCAACGGTGGCGCGACTTTGCTGAACTGCGCGCCTTCGGACGCCCGTGCATTGCAGAAAAAACAGGGCAAAGTCAACATTCTAGAGCCGGTTCCGATCCGCTTGCGCCGCAAGGCCGATCGGTAAGAACGGTTTTCATCTTAATGTGAGGGACGGATCACTGATCAGATTGAGTCGATCTGATCAAATCTGGCTCGCCAAGGTCAGTAAAGAATGAGCGCTGTGACGATGAAGACGCCGGAAGCTCTGGTCCTGATCCCGGGGCTGAATTGCACGCCTGCACTCTACGCTCCACAATGGCCCGCTCTGGCGCCTGGACGCCAGATTCTCGTCGCCGAGACCACTGCGGACGACACCATCGCCGCCATGGTCGAGCGGCTGCTGGCGGCCGCGCCTGATCGCTTTGCGCTGTGTGGACTCTCGATGGGCGGCTACCTCGCCCTCGACGTGATGCGGCGAGCGCCGGAGCGCGTGACGCGGCTTGCCTTGCTCGACACTACGGCCAAGCCGCCGACGCCCGAAACCAATGCGCCGCGGGAACAGATGATTGCACTCGCTGAGAAGGGCGCCTTCGACAATGTCGTGACGCTGCTCTGGCAGAAGCTGGTCGCGCCCGACCGCCTCGCCGATGAGGCGTTGCGGTTGGAGGTCCGGGCGATGGCCGAGGCAGTGGGAGCATCGGGCTTCATCCGCCAGCAACGCGCCATCATGGTCCGCCCCGATGCGCGGCCGGTTCTCGCGACGATCTCCGTCCCAACCCTGGTCATCGTCGGTGAGGAGGACGCGATCACGCCACCGGACGAAGCGCGCGAGATCGCCGCCGGCATCGGAACGAAGGCGCGCTATCTGGAAGTGCCGGGTTGCGGCCACCTGTCGACACTGGAGGCGCCGCAGATCGTCACGCCGGCTCTGCTCGATTGGCTGGGCTGAGCCTCAGCGCGGGACCACGCAAGGGTCGAGCTTCGTTTCGCCGGCGCGTTTGACGATCGACCCCGTGGTGAGCGGGTCGAATGACTGGCCCTTGGCCGCCGCGTAGGTGGCCTGACGCATCGCATCCCGATCGAGCTGCGCCGTCTGGCTCGATATGAAATTGGCGGCAATGACGGAAAGGAAGGCGATCGCCGCGCCGGCCTTGGCGATGTCGGCGACCATGGTACCGCGCTGGTTGCGCAGGAAGGCGATGACGAGGCGCATCGCTGCTCTCCGAGCTTGCAAGACAAGGCGCTGGGCGCCGATGAGGAAAACTTGCGCCAGCTGCTGTAAAAACTTGGTTAGCAAGGCCTGACCGCCACCGATGGAAATTGATCCATCACGAGCGCCCTTCCAGCCTGCCACGATGCTCGCGGAACAGTTTGCGTAGCGCCTCCAGCACCGCCAGCACCGCCGGGCGCTGTCGGCCGCTCTCATGTGAGACAAGGAAGATCTCGTCGGCAGTCGCTTCGGGTGGTTCTTCCAGGCGGATCAGGGCCGCATCGGCATCGGCCAGGAAGCAGGGCGCCATCGAGACGGCACCAGACGAGCGGATGCTCTCATAGCGTGCTGCGGAATCGCCCACCCGGGCGGCAATCGGGCGGCCGGCGGCCCAGGCGAGGATGTGCTGCTCAATGCGCGAGGAGACGTCCCGGCTGACCGAGATGATCGGCGCCGTCGCAGGGTCGACCTCGCGGCGGATATAGAAGGCCTGCGCCAGCCTGCCGACCTTCTGGCCGAAATAGCCGGCGCCCTCCGGCGGTCTGCGCATCCGGATCGCTATCTCGGCTTCGCCCTGCGCCAGATCGAGGCGCTCGCGCGTGCTGAGGATGACGATCTCGACGCCTCCCGCCGCGGCCGAAAGCCGGGTCGCATGTTGCGTCAGGAACAGGCTGATCGACGTCGTCGCCGTGATGCGGACGGGGGCGTCGCCGCGGGCGCGGGCAGCGTTCGCCCGCGTCTCGAAACGCGCGACGGCCTCGGCCGCCGCTGCCGCATCCTCGGCGAGCGAGAGGCCGATCTCGGTCGGGATCAGCCGGTTGGCGCCACGCTTGAACAGTGGCAGGCCGAGCCGCGCCTCGAAGGCTTTCAGGCGTCGCGCGACTGTCGTCTCGCTCAGTCCGAGCGCAGACGCTGCCAGAGCGAGGCCGCCCGTGGCGGCGATGGCGTGGAAGATTTCGAGATCGGCCCAGAGCGAGGCCGGGGTCTGGGCATCGCGTCGAGATGGAGTGGCAGCAGGCTCGCCCATGCGGTCAGCGGCCAGAGATCGGACGCGGGATGGTGTCGCGGGGCGCTGTCATGGTCGGAGTCGTACGGATCGGTCGGCATGCGCGCAGGGTGGGCGCAAGGCGATCGCGACACAGCCCGGCGAGCTTGCGGGGGTGCCCGGCGTGCTGGGCGCCACCGGGCGGCGTCACAGGTCGATCAATTCGCCGGCGAAGGCGGCCCGCTCCTGGATGAAAAGGAAACGCGCCTCGGGTTTGTTGCCCATCAGCCGCTCGACCGTGTCGGAGGTCTCTTCCTTGTTCTCGTGATCGACCATGACCTTGAGCAAGGAGCGCTTGCTCGGGTCCATCGTGGTCTCCTTGAGCTCGGCCGGCATCATTTCGCCGAGGCCCTTGAAGCGGCCGATCTCGGGCTTCTTACCCTTGAAGACGGTCTCGATCAGCTCGTCCTTATGGGCATCGTCGCGGGCATAGACCGACTTGGTGCCGTGACGTAGCCGGTAGAGCGGCGGCACCGACAAATAGAGGTGACCCTTCTCGATCAGGCGGGGCATCTGGCGCCAGAAGAAGGTGACTAGCAGCGAGGCGATATGGGCGCCGTCGACGTCGGCGTCGGTCATCACAATGACCTTCTCGTAGCGCAGGTCGTCCTCGCGGAACTGGGTGCCGATGCCGCAGCCCAGCGCCAGGATCAGGTCGGCGAGTTGCTGATTGGCGTTGAGCTTTTCGCGCGTCGCATTGGCAACGTTGAGGATCTTGCCGCGCAAGGGCAGGATCGCCTGATTGGCGCGGTTGCGGGCCTGCTTGGCCGAGCCACCAGCGGAATCGCCCTCGACGATGAAGAGCTCGGAACCCGCCGCGCCGGCATTGCTGCAATCGGCGAGCTTGCCCGGCAGCCGGAGCTTGCGCGTCGCGGTCTTGCGCGAGACCTCCTTCTCGAGCCGGCGGCGCAGGCGCTCCTCGGCGCGGTCGACCGACCAGTCGAGCAGCTTCAGCGCCTGCTGCGGCGAGGCCGCGAGCCAATGGTCGAAGGCGTCGCGCATCGCGTTCTCGACGATGCGGGCCGCTTCCAGCGTCGCGAGCTTGTCCTTGGTCTGGCCCTGGAATTCCGGCTCACGGATGAAGACCGAGAGCATGGCGGCGCAGGTCGCCATCACATCGTCGGCGGTGACCTGCGCCATGCGCTTGCTCTGGCCGATGCGCTCGGCGTGATCGCGCAGGCCGCGCAGCAGCGCGATGCGCAGACCGGATTCATGCGTGCCGCCTTCCGGCGTCGGGATCGTATTGCAGTAGGAGGAGGAGAACCCGTCCTCGCCGGTGGCGAGCCAGGCGATCGCCCATTCGAGCGAGCCGTGGCCGCCTTCCTTCGTGATTTTCCCTGAGAAGATCGGCTCGGCGACCAGGTCCTTGCCTTCGATCTCGCGGGCGAGATAGTCGCGCAGGCCCCCCGGGAACTTGAAGACCGCCTCGGCGGCGACGTCGCCCTCGGGCTTCAGAAGCGAAGGCGCACAGCGCCAGCGGATCTCGACGCCGCCGAAGAGATAGGCCTTCGAGCGGGCCATGCGGAACAGCCGCGCCGGCACGAAATGCGCACCTTCGCCGAAGATCTGCGCATCAGGATGGAAGCGCACGCGCGTGCCGCGCCGGTTCGGTGCCCGGCCGACCGTCTCCAGCGGCCCTTGCGGGATGCCGCGCGAAAAGGTTTGGCGGTAGAGCGTCTGCCCGCGTGCGACCTCGACCTCGAGCACATCGGACAGCGCATTGACCACGGAGACGCCGACGCCGTGCAGGCCGCCCGAGGTCTCGTAGACCTTGGAGTCGAATTTTCCGCCGGCGTGCAGGATCGTCATGATTACTTCGAGTGCCGACTTGCCCGGAAATTTCGGATGTGGGTCGATCGGGATGCCGCGGCCATTATCCGTGACAGCGAGCGAGCCGTCGACGAAGAGCTCGACATCGATGAAGCTGGCATGGCCCGCCACGGCCTCGTCCATGGCGTTGTCGATCACCTCGGCGAAGAGGTGGTGCAATGCCCGCTCGTCGGTGCCGCCAATGTACATGCCGGGCCGGCGCCGGACCGGCTCCAGCCCCTCGAGCACTTCGATGGTGGAAGCGTCGTAACCGGCCTCCGAAGGGGTGCCGACGCGCGGGACCGGGGCAGGGCGCGCAGCCGGTTTCGGCGCAGGGGCGGGCGTGCGCGATTCCTCGCGCATATCCTTGCCGCCGTCCTCGCCGAAGAGATCGTCTGTCATCGACATTGTGCCTACTGATTCGCGCTGCTCGCAGGATACCGCATCGGTCAACCGGCCGCCTGTCGGAGCCCTATAACCCGCCTGTCTCTCGCAATAAACCGATCAGGATGCCGCCGAAAGTCAGGAATGGCGAGACCGTCGCCGAACCGTCATCCAATCGTGGCACTGCCGGCTCTTGGAACCCCGGATGCGGCTCGCCGGTTCAGCTGCCGTTAACGGCGGCGGTCTCATCATCGACATGCGAATCGGGACTGGTCCCGGCCGCGCATTCGGCTAATCTGGCTTGGGGGAGATGGTCACGTGGCGTCGCGTTCCGCAATACCCAAGATTCGCATCGCCGGCCTCGAGCGGGCCGCGCGCTTTGCCGGTGAGTCCTTCGCCTACGAGGAGCTCTCTGGTTTCGAGCGCCGGCACGATGCCGAAACCACCCAGCTGCGCCGGCTCTGGTGGGCAGCCGCCATCGTCGCGCTGATCGGCTTGGCCGTCGTCGCGCTACGCTGACCTTACGTCAGCGCTTCATCAATCTTTGCCGGTTAGAAGGCCTCCTCGGGAGGCTCCACATGTGCGCGGGTCATCGCCAGCGATTTCGGCTCGGGAGGATGTCGACTTCTGCAGCAGCTCGCAGCCGAAGAGCGGATCGTGCTCTCAACGGCGCTGCGCGGCGTGCATCGCGCCGTCAAGCGCGGCCGTACATCGGGCCTGCGTGTCGGCTACTCGCAGATTGCAAATACGGTATATCTGGCGCGGAAGGGGACGATGCGCCGACTGCGAGCCCTGCGCTTGTCGGCCGCGCCGGTGCCGTCAATCTGGTCGGCGGTCTGCTGCCGCAGGGCGCGATCGACCGGCGTGGCCGGCTGAAGGGCAATCTGCTGGCGCTGTGGGTCTGGTGCAGGGCGGCTCGACCCACTGCGTATCTTCTAGCTCTGAGTGCTCAGCGGCGAAGACTGGACCATATTCCGATCAAGGACGTTGCAATTCGATCGGCGAATCACGCGTCCAGCAACCGATCGTAAAATTCCAGATGCGCCCGCGCTGCCTCATCCCAGGACGCTTTAAGGTCGACGCCGATGGCCTGTGCCTTGCGGGTGTGGGCGACTAGCACAGCCTCAGCGAATATCTGCGGCGCCGCGTCGGCCGGACATAGCACGGTTGCCGGATTGTCTATCTTGGATTTCAACGAGGGCGAGAGATCGAACTCGTCCTTGCGCTCTGGGTTTGTCGAAACCAGCGGTATGGCGAGTTGGCTGACCGCTTGGAAGCTGCCGCGGCGCGTGCTGATTCCGTCGGTGAAAGGCAGGAGGAAAACGTCGGATGCCGCAAGCGCTGCCATCAGCTCCCCCTCGTCGTCGATGCGGCCACGAAAATCGAGCCAATCGATCACGCCGAGTTCGCGCGCCAGCGTGAAGAAGACCTCGCGGTCCTTCGGCTTGTCCCAGAGGAAATCGCCGCAGATCAGAAGCCGAGCCTTGGTCCCGCGCTGGTGCAGCGCCTTGACGACGCGCAACAGCATATCCGGGCGCTTGCTGGCATAGAGCACTCCGAAGAAGCCGATGACGATCTCGGCCTCGCTTGCGCCGCTGCCGCGGACTTTCACCCGCTCCGCCGCGACCCGTTCCGGATCGATGCGCGCCGGCATGATGTTGGGGCCGATCGGGATGACCGGGGCGGCCTGCTTCTTCGCCGCACTGACCAGCGGCGTCTTCTGGAAGCTCTCGCGCTGCTGCGGCGAGACGAAGACGAAGCCATCGCAGGCCAGGAGGTCCGGTACCGTCGAGAGGTAGCGCAGGCGATTGAGCGAGGCCCATTCATGCAGGGTGATCGCGATCCGGCCCTTGCGCGTCATCAGCCGTGCCGCCAGCAGCGCGGAGCCCGGCACAACGCTGTTGCCCCAGCCTTCGATCGGCAGCTGGAGATGCACGATGCGGTCCCTGCGCAATTCCTCGGCGATCGCACCGATGAAGGCAGCCGGTCGCTCCGGCTCGATCGTCCGAACCTCGACGAGCCCGGGGCGCAGCGCATTGACGGCATCGCTAAGCCGATAGGCATAGTCCATCACCGCGCAGGTGACCGGCCTGGCAGAGCCGAAGATGACGACGGATTGAGAGGAAGATTGCATACGCCGCAGGCCGTGCGAGGGATGGGGCATTGCCTATCGCACAGCTTTCCTAAGCTTGCATTGAGTCAGGCGCCGGGCTCCAGCGGACCAAAGCTGGCGACGAGGTTGCAGCGACGCTCGGGAATGCTGCCGATATTCTCGAGCCAACAGGAGTAGCCGAGAAGCAGCCGCTTCATTTCCTGAACCGGGCGGCTGCCATTGTCACCGATCTCACGCAGACAGGAGAGCGTGTCGTAGCCGGCGGCGCGCAACTCTGCCCAAGCCGCCTCGCCGGCGGATCTGTGATTGCTTTCGAAGGTGAGGATCGGGCGATGTCGCGCGAAGCTCTCGCGCAGTCCGGCGAAGACGTCGGCCTCAAAACCCTCGACGTCGCACTTCACAAAGCCGATCCGCTTAGCGCCGCTTGCGAGGTCCGGCTCGTACTGCGCCAGGTATCGGTCGCCGTGGCGCACTGGCAGCACGATATCGCCCTTGCCTGAGGCGAAGCTACCGCTGCCGTCATTGCCTGCCTCGAGCAGCGAAAACTTGAGCTCGGCATCCTCCCGCCCCAGACCGATCTCATGCAGGCGGACATTGCTGGTCCCGGACAGCATGAGATTGGTCTTGAACAGCGATGCGATCGGCGGACTGGGCTCGAAGGCAACCACGTTCGCGAACGAATCGGCCAAGGATATGGAATGATTTCCTATATTGCCGCCAATATCGACAAAGGTCGTATCCTGCAGGTTGCGGGCACGGAACAGGTTCTTGAGCAGCTCGATCTCGCGACGCTCATACACGCCGTTGCCGATAATCGAGATGCCGAGATAGTCGGTTGGGATGACGGCCAGTCGTGGACCGGGAGGCAGGTGTCTCCTGCTGCCCGGAACAATCGCCTTGGCCAGAAGGTCGTAAATGCGGCGGATCGCATAGGTCCCGCGCGTCTCGCTGATCCGCAGCATGG
Source organism: Bosea sp. Tri-49 (assembly GCF_003952665.1). Lineage (NCBI taxonomy): Bacteria > Pseudomonadati > Pseudomonadota > Alphaproteobacteria > Hyphomicrobiales > Alloboseaceae > Allobosea > Allobosea sp. Tri-49. Next base: position 1,370,699 of record NZ_CP017946.1, on the reverse strand, counting down.
TCGCCTCATTCCGTCATCTTCTAGGATGATCAACCCTAGCGGCGATCTTCTACGGAACACTTAATTCCAGGGACGGACGGGGCATGCGTGCGACTCCGGCATAGCTGGCATCTTGACATAATAGGAATATCAGCCTATTTATGTTCCTGTTATGTTCTTTAAAGCTTCCTTTGAAGGAGAAGCATATGCCATCGTTTGCTCTGTTCGATGACACTGTCGTTGCGCGCACGGCTGCCGCCAGCGCAGGCTGGACGGCGTTCACGGATTTGCAGACCGTCTTCGACTACGCCCGCAACCAAGGGCGACCGCTATTCTTCCAGCCTGGCGTCTACGACTCCGGCACGACTACGGTCCTGCCCAGCAATGGCGGCGGCAAGCCGCTTCTCGCTCGCGCGATGCCTGGATCTGTGGTGCTGCGTTTCAATGGCTCGAATGGCTTCCTGAGAATCGAGGGGCAGAATCAAGTTCATTTCGACGGCATCACCTTCGATGGGCAGAACCGGGCATTGTCCGACTACGTAGGTGGCCGCCCCGCCTTCATCGCCATCGCCGGCAATGCCCAGGACATTTCGTTCGAGAACTGTCAGATCCTGAACTCGCCAGGCATCGGCGCCTATGTCGCGAGTTCGTCCGGTGCCATTTTCCGCGCTTGCTATTTCGGCAACCACTCGGTGGGTATCTGGAGCGAGAACGCGCAGATCAAGGCGCTCAGCAACACGCTCGCCGGCATGCAGAACAATGGCATCGCCATCTGGCGCGACACGATCACCGGCGACAGCTCCACGATCACGGGCAATTTCATCAACGGCGTCGATACGGTCGCCGGGGGAACCGGCCAGAACGGCAACGGTGTCAGCGTCTTCCGGGCGATCGGCGTCTCGATCACCGACAACAAGATTTTCAGCACGAAGTTCTCGGCGATCCGCTGCAATGGCGGCGGGCTGCACAATGTCAGCAACAACAACATCTACAACACGCGGGAGGTGGCGATCTTCATCGAAGCGCCCGGCGCCGGAATCGACCTGACCGGGTGCATCGTGTCGAACAACAGCCTGGACACGGTCGGCAGCGGCATCCTCGTCGCAAACTCCGGTCAGTTCAGTGACGGCATCTCGCGCAGCGTGGTGGTTGAAGGCAACCGCATCTCGAATGTCACCGACAACCCGATCCCGGACGCAGGTTACTATCCGCCCTCGACCATCGGCAACGCGATCGTGGTGGAGCAGGACTGCGTCGTCTCAGGCAATCTCGTCGAAGGCGCGGCGCGCGTCGGCATCATGGCTGGAATCAACACCGCGGCGCGGGACCTGATCGTCACCGGCAACCTGGTGCGTAGCGTCGCTATCGGCATCGGCGTGTCGAACGAGGCGGTTACCAATTCGGGCCGGTCGGTCGTGGTCTCCGGCAATATCGTGCGTAGCGCCAGCATCGGCGGCATCGTGCCGACGGTCTTCACCGGGACGACGATGAACCGGGTCGGCACTGCCGAGTATGGCAACGACCTCGCCACCGCCGTCGGCAGCGTCACCTTCGGGCACAATCGCTATCTCTGAGGCTATCCGTCCGGCTCTGCTCGCGCCGAACGCTTCAACAAAAAAACCGGGGCGTCGCCGCCCCGGTTCGCAAGGTGGACTGCGGAACGCCGCAGTCGGGAGGAAACCCTGTCCGAGCCCAAAGCCCGGTAAGAAAAGCACTCAGTAGGAATAGTACATCGCAAACTCGACCGGGTGCGGCGTCATCTCGAACCGCGCCACGTCCTGCATCTTGAGCTCGATATAGCTCTCGATGAAGTCGTCGTTGAAGACGCCGCCGGCCTTGAGATAGGCGTTGTCCTTCTTCAGCGAATCTAGCGCCTCGCGCAGCGAGCCGCAGACGGTGGGGATCTTCTTCAGCTCACGCGGCGGCAGATCGTAGAGATCCTTGTCCATCGCCGGGCCGGGATCGATCTTGTTCACGATGCCGTCGATGCCGGCCATCAGCATCGCGGCGAAGGCGAGATAGGGGTTCGCCATCGGGTCGGGGAAGCGGACTTCGACGCGCTTGGCCTTCGGCGAAGTCGTCCACGGGATACGGCAGGAGGCCGAACGGTTGCGCGCCGAATAGGCGAGCAGGACCGGGGCCTCATAGCCCGGGACGAGGCGCTTGTAGGAGTTGGTCGAGGGGTTGGTGAAGGCGTTCAGCGACTTGGCGTGCTTGATGATACCGCCGATGTACCAGAGGCACTCCTGCGACAGGTCGGCATACTTGTTGCCGGCCATGATCGGCTTGCCACCCTTCCAGATCGACTGGTGGACGTGCATGCCCGAGCCGTTGTCGCCATAGACCGGCTTCGGCATGAAGGTCGCGGTCTTGCCGTAGCTCTGGGCGACGTTGTGGATGCAGTATTTGTAGACCTGCATCTGGTCGGCCATGTGCGTCAGCGTGTCGAACTTCAAGCCGAGCTCGTGCTGAGCTGAAGCGACCTCGTGATGGTGCTTCTCGACCTTGGCGCCCATGGCCGCCATGGCCGCCAGCATCTCGCCGCGCATGTCCTGCGCCGAATCCTGCGGCGGGACGGGGAAGTAGCCGCCCTTGGTGGCGATGCGGTGGCCGAGGTTGCCGCCCTCGTACTCGGTCATGCCGTTGATCGGCAGCTCGACATTGTCGAGCTTGAAGCCGGTGTTGTACGGGTCGGCGGCGATCTTGACATCGTCGAAGACGAAGAACTCGGCCTCGGGGCCGACGAACACGGTGTCGCCGATGCCGGTCGACTTGAGGTACGCCTCGGCCTTCTTGGCCATGCCGCGCGGATCGCGGCCGTAGGGCTCGCCCGTCGCCGGCTCGAGCACGTCACAAGTGATGACCATGGTCGAAGCCGAGAAGAACGGGTCGATGCAGGCCGTCGTCGGGTCGGGCATCAGCAGCATGTCGGATTCGTTGATCGCCTTCCAGCCGGCGATCGAGGAGCCGTCGAACATCGTGCCCTCGGCGAAGATCTCTTCGTCGATCATGGTGATGTCGAAGGTGACGTGCTGCCACTTGCCGCGCGGGTCGGTGAAGCGGAAGTCGACGTATTTGACGTCATTGTCCTTGATCGCCTTCAGGACTTCTTTGGCGTTCTTCATCTCACGACTTCCTTTGTCGACTGCTAGGGTCTCACGACTGACGTTGCCCGCGCGTTTCGCTGGCGCACGCATTCCTTGGGTGTTGGGGAAATATCCTCAGATCGCGTCCGCGCCGGACTCGCCGGTGCGGATACGGATCGCCCCCTCTACGCTCGATACAAAAATCTTGCCATCGCCGATCCGGCCGGTCTGCGCGGCCTTCTTGATCGCCTCGATCGCACGCTCGACCATGTCGTCGGCCAGCACGATCTCGATCTTCACCTTCGGCAGGAAATCGACCACGTATTCGGCGCCGCGATAGAGCTCGGTATGGCCCTTCTGGCGGCCGAAACCCTTCGCCTCGAGCACCGTGATGCCCTGGAGGCCGACCTCCTGCAGCGCCTCCTTCACCTCGTCGAGCTTGAAGGGCTTGATGATCGCTTCGATCTTCTTCATGCGCCGATCGACCTCCTTTGGCGTGAGCTCGCGCCACTGTACGCAGCCTGCCTCCGTTCTGACCACCCGGCCACTCCGGAGCAACTTGGCGCGTCCAGCAAAACCTCGCCTGTTCTGCTCATAGCATCGGCGCGGGCCAGCCGCCATGAGTGTGCCAGGGGCATTTCGCCTCTTGAAGAGGCGAAAAACCGTCTAAAAATTATGCAGATGCCTATCTAGCGTGCAATGGCGAATATCGCCGCGATTTCTTGCGCACGCGTTTGCGCTGGCAGACAATGATCAGCCGATGACTGTCGCCATTCCCTCCGCCCTTGCCCTACTCAGTGTCGCCGAGATGGCGGCGGCGGATGCTGCCATGATCGCATCTGGCACGCCTGGCGCCGTCCTGATGGAAAAGGCGGGCAGGGCGGTCGCCGATGCGGTGACGCGGCGGGTCCGGGCCGGCCAACGCGTCCTTGTGCTTTGTGGCCCCGGCAACAATGGCGGCGACGGCTTCGTTGCGGCGCGTCTTCTGGCAGAACGCTGCTGTCATGTGATGCTCGCGCTCGCAGGCGAGCGAGCAGCTCTAACGGGAGACGCCGCGCTGGCGGCGGAGAACTGGGCAGGCCCGATCGAGACGATCGGCACGATGGACCCTGCGCGGCATGATCTGGTTGTCGACGCCTTGTTCGGCGCCAGACTCAGCCGGGCGATCTCGGGCGAGCTTGCGGCTCTGGTCGAGTGCGTCAACGCGGCGGGTCGGCCAGTCGTCGCAGTCGACGTGCCGAGCGGCCTACAGGGCGATATCGGTCTTGCCGGAGGCCCTGTCATCCATGCAGCCGAGACCGTCACCTTCTTCCGGCTGAAGCCCGGTCATCTGCTTCATCCGGGCCGAGCCCTCTGCGGCGTCGTCACCCTGGCCGACATTGGCATCCAGCCCGAGATCGTTTTCAAACAGGGCGGGGTCGCACCGTCTACTTTCCGCAATGCTCCGGCCCTCTGGCGTGTTCACCTGCCGGATCATGCGGTCGGGGTGCACAAATACGGTCGCGGCGCTGTTGCAGTCGCTGCAGGCGGGCTTTCGGGCGTCGGAGCCCCGCGGCTGGGCGCGCGGGCGGCGCTGCGCATCGGCGCGGGCCTTGCTACGATCATCTGCCGGCCGGAGGCGCTTGCAGCGCATGCAGTGCGCGGACCCGATGCTTTGATGCAGATCTCGGCTGCGGATACCCCAACCTTCGAGGCAGTGCTTTCGGGGCGGAAGGTCGATGCGCTGCTGATCGGGCCGGCACTCGGGCTCGACGCCGAAGCGCGATCATGGGTGGCGGCCGCCTTGCGCGGCGCCTGGCCCTGCGTCTTCGACGCCGATGCGCTCACACATATGGGCGCGCATCGGCCTGCCTTCGTTGCCCAGCTTAGTCGCCGCGCCGGCATCGCGGTCCTGACGCCGCATGAAGGCGAATTCAAACGGATGTTTGGTGAGGTCGCGGGCTTCGAACCGGAACGCGGCAAGCTCGCCCGGGTGCGGCACGCGGCCCGGCTGACCGGAGCGGTCGTCGTCCTCAAAGGCCCGGACACGGTCGTCGCCGCACCGGATGGACGGGCCGCGATCAACGACACCGGTTCGCCCGCTTTGGCGACCGCCGGCTCAGGCGATGTTCTCGGTGGAATCGTCGCGGGCCTGTTGGCGCAGAAGGTGCCGGCCTTCGAGGCGGCCTGCGCCGCCGTCTGGCTGCACGGGCGCGCCGGTGAAGAGCTCGGCCCAGGTCTCATCGCCGACGATCTGCCGGAAGCGCTCCCGGCCATGCTGGCCCAACTCGACGATTGAGCCGTTGGGCAAAGGAAAGGCCCGCCCCGGAAGGGGCGAGCCTGTGATGGTTTGGTCGAGCCGTCCTTAGCGGGCGGCGTAGGTCACGGCCGGAGCAGACGTCAGCTGATCCTTGGTCATCGTGATCTTGCCGTGATCCGGATACATCTCCGGGCCTTTCTTGGCTGTCGGCGGAGCATTCATCGCGGTGCTGCCGCCGGCGCTGCTGCCACCCGCACCGGTGCCGCCCGTCGGAGCAGGCGCCGGCGTGACCATCGGTTCCTCGCTCCACTGGACCTGCTCGAACGGGATCGCGACATCCTTCGAGCCGATGCCGAGGAAGCCGCCGACGCCGACGGTGACGATCTCGATCTTGCCGGTCTTGTCGAACACCACCTCGGTGACGTCGCCGACCTTCTTGTTGTCGGGACCATAGATATCCACGCCCATCAGCTTCGACGCCCGCCACTTGCCCTGGCCAGCGAGGTTATTCTCCGGAGCCTTGGCCGTTTCGGCGGCGGGCGCCGGAGCGGCCGGTGCGCTCGTCGACGGTGAGGTCGGCTGCGGGCTCGGCGGCTGGTTCGAGGGCGAAGAGGTCTGCGCAACGGCAGCGGCGGCAAGCATGACGCCGCCGATAGCCGTCAATGCAACGTGACGCTTGTACATCGGTGTCCTCCTGTCGTTTCCGCATCTGCGGAATGACCAAACAACGCGCAACCGGCGGTTTGGTTCGCGTAGGGGCAGCCATGCGCCTGCTGTTTGGCAGACAGGCACGCGACGGGGGCGGCTTAGCGCTTCGGTAAGCGTTGCGAGCTTTGCTAGCGGTCGGCCATGACGGGACCCGGAGCTGGCGGGATGAGCAGGAACCTTATGATTTTCGGTCTTGCCGCACTCGGCACGATCACGACGACTGCGCCCGCCGCGGCCTTCTGGCCACGCTCGCAATGGCTGGCCTGCTCGGAGGCAGCAACGGCCGCCGACTACCAGCGCTGGCGCTGCTGGGAACTCGATGGTTATGCGGGGGAGATCGCGCCGGGCTATGGCGGCGTCGCCCCCGGGGCTCAGATGCCGCCGCAGAGACGTCCGCCGCTGCGCCGCGGTGAACCCGTCAGCCGCCTGGGGTGAGGCCGGTAGGGACGGAGCTCTCTACGTTCGACGCCTCGATGTCGTATGCGTGGGCGTGTGCACCTGCGGGCAGCTTCCTGGAACAAGATCCATGACGACAGGTTCGTCCCTGGGGTGCATTCCCGGGGAAGGAGCTGCATCATGGCACGCATTGTCACGCGATCTTACGAGAACCGCGCGGATGCGGAGACGGCGGTTGGACGTCTCGAGGCGGCGGGGCTTCCATCCGGCGACGTCACCACCCTCAGCAATAGCCCCGACAAGATCGAATCCGATGCCGCCAAGGGCGCCGAGCTCGGCGGCGCCTTGGGCAGTGGCGCGGGTCTCATGCCCGGATTGGCCGCCTTGCCGATTCCGGGCGTCGGTCCGGTGCTCGCGACCGGCTGGATCTTCGGTACGCTCGCCGTCGGCGCCACGGCTGGGGCCGCAGCAGGCAGCCTGATCGGCGCCATGACCGGTGCGGGAATCAGCGATGACGAGGCTCATTTCCTTGCGGAAACCGTGCGTCGCGGCGGTGCGGTGGTCTCGGTTCGGACGAGCGACAGCCGCGTCCCTGCGGTCGAGAAGATCATGGACGGTGTGGGCCCGATCGATGCCGCCTTGCGCCGTGACGAGTACGAGCGCGAGGGGTGGAAGAGCTTCGATGAGCGGGCCGCCCCCTACCGGAGGCCGGCCTGGTCGGAGCTGTCCTGAGAGCTTCAAAGGACGCTTCCGGGACGCGTGTCTCAACGATACGCTGCTCTCGCCGCGCACAGGAACCCGCAGCGCCATCAGCTCATCCCTCAAGCGGGAGAGAAGAGGGGCTCGGGTCACCGCCTACGTGACGGGAGTACCCCTCTATGCTGATGCTCTAGCCATGAATTGCCACGGGCTGGCACTCGACCAACCTGCAGATCACTGGACAAGGATGTCGCCGCTCTGCTTGAGTGGCGACGTAACGGCAGGGTCACAGAAAATGGCCAATATTCTGATTGCTGAAGAGTCTGTATTATCTGGATATTACCTTGAGGCAGGCAGGTGCACTGCGCTATTAAATCTGAGAAACCGTTGTCTCGGATTTGCTTTGGATGTCGTGCTCGCTCGAAGTAATTTTTCTGCTTCCAAGGAATGAGCCCCCCGACATTCCCTGAATACAGACGCGAAGCACCCGCCGCGAACATGAACACCATCATTACGGTCCTGATGTACCACGCGGTATGCGACAAACGTGGTGAATGCGCGGGTGCCGAAGCGCACTACGCCGTCTCGTCGCGCCAGTTCGACAGCCACCTCGCGCTGTCTATCCAGGCGGGCCTGCGCGTGCGCAGCGTGGCCCACCTGCTCGCCATGCCGGCCGACCGCATGCGGAGCGTGGCGTTCACGTTCGACGATGGCCATGTCAGCAACGGCCCGGCGGCCGAACGCATCGCTCGCGCCGGTGGCAGCGCGGACTTTTTCGTGAACCCCGCCCGAGTGGGCAAGCCACACAATCTCGGCTGGAGCGATCTGCGTTCGATGGCCGATGCCGGCATGTCCATCCAGTCGCATGGCCAGGATCACCGCTACCTCGACGATCTGAGTCCGGCGGAGGTCGTGGCTCAGCTCGCCGACTCCAAGAAGTCCATCGAGGACCACCTCGGCCGGCCGGTCACCTTGTTCGCCCCGCCGGGCGGCCGGATTCCCCCCCATCTGCGCACGATCGCGGCGCGCGCGGGCTATGTCGCCGTCTGCTCGTCGCGTGTGGGTCTCTGGCACACTCGCGAGGGTACCTGGGACGTGCCCCGCCTCGCGGTGCTGCAATCGACCTCGGACGCGCAGCTGGCCTCCTGGCTCAGCCATGACTGGTGGGAGATCACCAATAGCCGAGCCCGCTACCTCGCCCTCAAATCGGCCAAGCGGCTGCTCGGCAACAACCGCTACGAGCGCCTGCGCAGCCGGCTGCTGCGCAGCGACGCCTGAGGCCACGCCATGGCCCAGCTCTTCTTCCGGTGTTCGGTGTGGCGCGCCAACGCCCGTCTCTACCGGCAGCGTCGGGTTCGCTGTGTTCCTCGCCTGCCAGCTCGCGAGGTATGGGCTGCCGCCGCCGGCGATGGCACGGTTGCGTACGAGCGAACTCGCGCCCGCCTTGTCCCGGCTCAAGCTCTGCTCGGTGCCGGGCCTCGTGCAGTTCCTGTCGCACGGCGAGTGTTACGTGGGGCAGCCGCGCGCTTCTGTGGTCAGCCGAGGATCCCAAGCCAATCGCGAGCCTGGCCCGCCCCATGACGAAGGTCCTCTACTTCACGTCGCTGTTCCCCTGCTGGTCGGAAACGTTCATCGTCCGCGAGATCGATGAGCTGATCCGGCTCGGCGTGGACGTCCGCATCGTCTCGCTGAAGCACCCGGTGGAAAAACTGGTGCAGTCCGACGCGGCGGCGCTGCTCGACCGGGTCGTGTACCCGGCGCGTGGCGTACGCGCCGGGGCACGGGTCCTTGCCGCCTGCCTCCGGCACCCATGGCGCGAGCTCTCCTCCCTGGCCGGCATGGCGCGCGGCCTGTGGCGGCATCCCATGGCGCTGGGCAAGACGTTGGTGGTGTGGTGGCGCACGCTGGCGCTGCTGCCCGTGCTGCGGGACCTCGCGCCCGACCATCTGCACGCGCACTGGGCCACATATGCGTCCACCTCGGCCATGCTCGCATCCCGCCGGCTCGGCAAGCCGTACAGCTTCACAGCACACGCCCACGACATCTTCCTCGAAGATCACCTGCTGGCCGACAAGATGCGCACGGCCGCGTTCGGCGTAACGATCTCCGAGTTCAACCGCCGCTACCTCGCCGACAAGGTGTCGCCCCTCGCATCGCAGAGCATGCGCATCGTCCATTGCGGCGTGCGACTGGCCGATTTCGCGTTCGCGCCGGCCGGGCGCCGGCCGGGGCTGATCCTGGCGGTGGGACGGCTCGACGAGATCAAGGGCTTCCGCCACCTCGTCGATGCCTGCGAGCTGCTCGCGCGCCGCAAGGTCCCGTTCGAATGCCATGTGATCGGCGAAGGGCCACTGCGTCTCGCGCTGCAGGCGCGCATCGATGCGGCCGGCCTGTCGGACCGGGTGATCCTGCTCGGCGCCCTCAAGCAGGAACAGGTCAGAGCTTACCTCGCCCAGGCGGGAGTGTTCGCGCTGCCGTCGGTCGTCACCGCGAGCGGCGACCGCGACGGCATCCCGGTGGCCCTTATGGAAGCGATGGCCGTGGGCGTGCCGGTGGTGTCCACCCGGGTGTCGGGCATCCCCGAGCTGGTCGAGCACGGGTCCTCCGGCTTGCTGGCCGAACCGGGCGATGCGAGGGAACTGGCCCATTGCATCGAGCGCCTGATCGCCGACCCGGTCTCTGCACGCGCGATGGCGGGGATGGCCCGCCGTACCGTCGAGCGCGAGTTCGACGTGGCGGTCGAGGCGGGCAAGCTGTTGTCGGCCATCGAGCGACCGGCGTGAGCGCCGCACTTCCGCGCCGCCTCCAGGTGCTGTCACCGACCGGGTGTCAACGCGGCGACCAAATCGCCGTCAGCGCTTGGATTCGTGGAGAGGCGGCGGGCTTCACGCCCGAACTTCCGTCCTCTGCACAGGCCATCTCCGGCTTCATCGAGTACCGAATCCGGTGTCCACGAAAGCAATAGCGGCCCGGGCAGCGCGCTCGCGCTTACGGGTGCTCGACGAAATATGATTGGGATCATTGGAGCTTGGTGAGCGGGGAGGGGATCGAACCCTCGACCACATGATTAAAAGTCACGTGCTCTACCACTGAGCTACCCGCCCTCACTGGGCCGCTGACATAGGCAGGTGGGACGCGTCGGTCAACATTGTTCCGGCGGGCACATCGTGGCAGAAGCCGCGCCCATGGCGAACGAACGCAGGACAGCAGCGGATTCAACCAGTGCGCAGCAAGGCTGGCGCGGCTGGAGCAAGGCGTTCGCGCTTGCAGCGCTGACGTTGACGGCCTTGCTGTTCGGCTTCATCGCCATACTCGATCCTTATGGTGCGCGCGTACAGGCCGGCCAGCCGGCCCGGCCGCTGATGGATCTCAATCAGCGCTTCATGTACCCGCAGATCGTGAAGTCCGGCGCCTTCGATTCGGCGGTCTTCGGCACCTCGACGCTGCGCCTGCTCGATCCGGCGATCCTGTCGACGGGGCTGGCCGCCCGCTTCGCCAATCTCGGCATGAATGCCGCGACGCCCTGGGAACAGGCGCAGATCGCCGGCCTGTTTGCGCACCAGGTCGCGACGCCGAAATTTGTCATCTGGGGCATCGACCAGAATTGGTGCGAGGCCGATGCGACCAGCGAGGCGCGTCGGTTGACGCCGCGGCCGTTCCCGCCCTGGCTCTATGACGACAATGCCTGGAACGATTGGCCAAAGCAGCTCAACTTCACCACGCTCGAGATCGCCTTGCGCCTCGCTGCGCATCGGCTCGGTCTGCAACCTGAGCGCCTGCGTGGCGATGGCTATGAGGTCTTCACCCCGCCCGAGGGCACTTACGACCTCGCTCGCGCACGCTTTCATCTCTACCGCAGTTCTGGCGGCCATGCGCCCGACCTGACGCCGCAATCACCGCCGGTGGGGGTCGCCGCCGCCGAGCGCGCCAGCTGGCAGTTCCCGGCGCTCGCCTGGCTGGAGCAGGGGCTGACCGCCTTTCCGGCCACGACGCGGCGCCTGATCGTGCTGCCGCCGGTGCATGCAGCTGCACTGCCGCGCCAAGGGAGCGCTGCCGGGCAGCGCTTCGAAGCCTGCAGAGCGCGGATCACAGCGATTGCGGCGCGTCAGCACGCCGTAATCGCCGACTATGCACATCCGTCAGTACTGACCCGCGAGGATTCCAACTACTGGGATCCCGCGCATTACCGATTGCCGATCGCACGCCGGATCGAGGCCGACCTGATCGCGCTGGGACGGGGAGAGGCGGCCCCTGCCGACCCGGCCCTCAACGTCATCGGCGCGCCTCGTTAACGGCGCATAAACCAAGCGATTCTACCGTGGTCGCATGGTCATCCGCCGCGGCCTCCGCTCCCTTCTCGTCACGCTCGCGCTCTACCTCGTGTCGAGCGCCGTGGTCGGCTATTTCCTGTTCCATGCACAGCATGGCGCCCGCGGGCTCGAAACCTTGGGAGGGCTGCGCGAGAAATTCAGCGAGATGGAGACTGAGATCGCCGCGTTGACCAGCGAACGGCAGGATTGGGAGAAGCGCCTGACCCTGATGCGTGACGAAGCCGTCGATCGCGATCTGCTGGAGGAAAGGGCTCGCGCCATCCTCGGCCGCGTCCATCGCAACGACGTCGTGGTGATGGGGCGCTAGCACTCGGCTCGGTCGTTGTGGGCCTTCTAGCAACCGGCCACTGAGCCGGCTTTCCCAGCGTCAATGGTCGCAAAAAGGTCGATTAACCGATAATCGGTTAAATTGAATTACCGTAGAAATCACAGCACCTTAATCAATGTTGCAGTGCGAGATACCCGTCTCGCCAAGGCTTGGGGCTTCCTCTACAACCAAAGCAGTAGAGCTTGGAGGAACCGTTCATGGCCATTGCCGCTCGGAAGACGAACGCAGGAGCGCCTGCAAAGGCCGCCGGAAAGGCGCCGGCAAAGGCGACAGCGAAGAGCGCTCCGAAGGGGTCTGCCAAGGCGATCCCGAACGTCCCGACCTTCACCAAGGACGAGGAACTTCACGCCTATCGCGAGATGCTGCTGATCCGGCGTTTCGAGGAGAAGGCGGGCCAGATGTACGGCATGGGCCTGATCGGCGGCTTCTGCCATCTCTATATCGGCCAAGAAGCCGTGGTCATCGGCATGCAGATGGCCTCGAAGGATGGCGACCAGGTCATCACCGGCTATCGCGACCATGGCCATATGCTCGCCTGCGGCATGGAATCGCGCGGCGTGATGGCGGAGCTGACCGGCCGGCGCGGCGGCTATTCGCACGGTAAGGGCGGCTCGATGCACATGTTCAGCCGCGAGAAGAATTTCTATGGCGGCCACGGCATCGTCGGCGCGCAGGTCTCGCTCGGCGCCGGGCTCGGCTTCGCCAACTGGTATCGCCAGGATGGGCGAGTATCGATGGCCTATTTCGGCGACGGCGCCGCCAATCAGGGCCAGGTCTATGAGAGCTTCAACATGGCCCAGCTCTGGAAGCTGCCGGTCGTGTTCGTGATCGAGAACAACCGCTACGCCATGGGCACCTCGGTCAACCGGGCCTCGGCGCAGACCGATTTCTCCAGGCGCGGCGTCTCGTTCGGCATTCCCGGCGAGCAGGTCGACGGCATGGATGTCCGCGCCGTACGCGAGGCCGCGAGCCGCGCCATCGAGCACGCCCGGACCGGCAAGGGCCCGTACATCCTGGAAATGCAGACCTACCGCTACCGCGGTCATTCGATGTCCGATCCGGCGAAGTACCGCTCCAAGGACGAGGTCCAGCGGATGCGCGAGGAGCATGACCCGATCGAGCAGGTGCGCGGCCGCCTGACGCGCGAGCACAAACTCGGCGAGGACGAGTTCAAGGCGATCGACGCCAAGGTCCGCGAGATCGTCAACGACGCAGCCGAATTCGCGACGCATGATCCCGAGCCGGACGTCTCCGAGCTCTGGACCGACATCCTGCGGGAGCCGGCGCAGGCCTAAAGGGTCGCGCCTAGCCTCCTTCTCCTGACATCGAGGCCCTTGCGGCCACTCCAGAACTCCGGGTGCGTTCATGCCGATCGACATTCTGATGCCCGCCCTGTCCCCGACCATGGAACAGGGCAAGCTCGCCAAATGGCTCAAAGCCGAGGGCGACAAGATCAAGGCCGGCGACATCATCGCCGAGATCGAGACCGACAAGGCGACCATGGAGGTCGAGGCCGTCGACGAGGGCGTCCTCGCCAAGATCCTGGTCGCTGACGGAACCGACAACGTCGCCGTGAACACCCCGATCGGCGTGATCGCCGCCGATGGCGAGGATGCCTCCGCTGCCGCCAGCGGCGCGGCCAAGGCAGAAGCTCCGGCGGCCAAGGCAACGCCGGAGCCTGAGAAGGCCGCCGAGGCTCCTGCCGCTCCGGCGCCCACAGCAGCGGCGCCAAGCGTCCCGGCCCAGGCCAAATCCTATGACGCCTCCTCCGAATTCCCGGCCGGCGCCGAGGTCGTCTCGATGACCGTTCGCGAGGCGCTGCGCGATGCCATGGCGGAAGAGATGCGGCGCGACGCCGACGTCTTCGTCATGGGCGAGGAGGTCGCCGAGTACCAGGGCGCCTACAAGGTCACGCAAGGGCTGCTGCAGGAGTTCGGCGCACGCCGGGTGATCGACACGCCGATCACCGAGCATGGCTTTGCCGGCATCGGTGTCGGCGCGGCACTGACCGGGCTGAAGCCGATCGTCGAGTTCATGACCTTCAACTTCGCCATGCAGGCGATCGACCACATCATCAACTCGGCCGCCAAGACGCTCTACATGTCCGGCGGCCAGATGGGCTGCCCGATCGTCTTCCGCGGTCCCAACGGTGCCGCCGCCCGCGTCGGCGCGCAGCACAGCCACGACTACGCCGCCTGGTATTCGAACGTGCCAGGCCTCAAGGTGGTGATGCCCTACAGCGCCTCCGACGCAAAAGGCCTGCTGAAGAGCGCGATCCGCGATCCGAACCCGATCATCTTCCTCGAGAACGAGATCCTCTACGGACGTTCCTTCGACGTGCCCAAGGGCGATGATTTCACGATTCCCATCGGCAAGGCCAAGGTCGTGCGACCCGGCACAGACGTCACCATCGTCTCCTTCGGCATCGGCATGACCTACGCGCTCGGCGCCGCCGAGGCGCTGGCCAAGGAGGGCATCGAGGCTGAGGTCATCGATCTGCGCACCATCCGGCCGATGGATATCGAGACCGTGATCGCCTCGGTGCAGAAGACCAATCGCTGCGTCGCAGTCGAGGAAGGCTTCCCGCAGTCGGGCATTACCGCCGAGATCGGCATGAAGATCATGGAAGCGGCCTTCGACTATCTCGACGCTCCCGTCGCACGCGTCACCGGCAAGGACGTGCCGATGCCTTACGCCGCCAATCTCGAGAAGCTGGCGCTGCCGAACATCGGCGAGGTCGTCGCGGCGGCCAAGGCCGTCTGCTACCGCTGAAAGAGGGCTGACCGATGCCGACCAACATCCTGATGCCCGCGCTCTCTCCCACGATGGAGAAGGGCAATCTCGCCAAATGGCTGAAGAAGGAAGGCGACAAGATCAAGTCCGGCGACATCATCGCCGAGATCGAGACCGACAAGGCGACCATGGAGGTCGAGGCAGTCGACGAGGGCATCCTCGCTAAGATCGTCGTGCCTGAAGGCACCGCCGACGTTGCCGTCAACGAGGTGATCGGAGTGATCGCCGGCGAAGGCGAGGACGCCAAGAGCGTCTCCGCACCGGCCAAGGCCGAAGCGCCTAAGCCCGAAGCCGCCAAGCCGGAAGCGCCTGCGCCGAAGGCGGAGGCCAAGCCTGAATCGACGCCGCAGGTCACCGCCGAATCCGGCTTCAACACCGGTGGCAAAACGGTGTCGGGCGATCGCCCTTTCGCCTCGCCGCTGGCGCGCCGCCTCGCCAAGGACGCCGGCATCGATCTCGGCAAGGTCCAGGGCTCGGGTCCACATGGCCGCATCGTCGAGAAGGACATCGAGGCCGCCAAGCAGGGCGGGGCTGCCAAGGCCGCGCCGGTGCCGGCGGCTGGCGCTCCCGCAGCGCCCAAGCCCGCCGCCGCGCCGCTCGCAGCCGGTCCCTCGGACGAGCAGACCAAGAAGCTGTTCGCGCCGGGCTCCTATGAGGAGATTCCGCATGACGGCATGCGCAAGACGATCGCGCGCCGCCTGACCGAAGCCAAGCAGACCATCCCGCATTTCTACGTCACGCTCGATTGCGAGCTCGATGCGCTGCTCAAGCTGCGCGCCGAGCTCAACGCCGCGGCGCCGGAGAAGGACGGCAAGCCGGCCTACAAGCTCTCGGTCAACGACATGGTGATCAAGGCGCTGGCTCTGGCGCTGCGGGCCGTGCCTGACGCCAACGTCTCCTGGACCGACGGCGCCATGCTCAAGCACAAGCACGCCGATGTCGGCGTCGCCGTCTCGATCCCGGGCGGGCTGATCACGCCGATCATTCGCGACGCCTGCCACAAGACACTGTCGCAAATCTCCAACGAGATGAAGGACATGGCGGCAAGGGCTAAGACACGCAAGCTGAAGCCAGAGGAGTATCAGGGCGGCACCTCGGCGGTCTCGAATCTCGGCATGTTCGGCGTCAAGGACTTCGCCGCGGTAATCAATCCGCCGCATGCGACGATCCTAGCGGTCGGCGCCGGCGAGCCACGCGCCGTGGTCAAGAACGGCCAGCTCGCAGTCGCGACCGTGATGTCGGTGACGCTCTCAACCGACCACCGCGCGGTAGATGGCGCGCTCGGCGCCGAGCTGCTCCAGGCTTTCAAGGGCTATATCGAGAAGCCGATGGCGATGCTGGTGTAGGCGGCGATGACCCGCCAGGCCCGCATCCTAGCTTTCGGCGATTCACTCACCTGGGGGCGGATCGCCAATCGCCCGGAACGGCACAGCGACGATGTGCGCTGGCCGCGCGTGCTGGAGAAGGCGCTCGGCGGCTATGCCACGGTGATCGAAGAAGGGCTCAACGGGCGGCGGATCGCGCTGGAAGATCCGCTGCGCCCCTATCGCTCCGGTATCTCGTTGCTGCCGCTGTTCATCGAGTGCCATGCGCCGCTCGATCTCGTCATCCTGATGCTCGGCACCAATGACTGCCAGCGCCAGCACTCGCTCGCGCCCTATGACGTCGCCCGCTCGATGCGGATGCTGGCGCAGGTGGCGCAGCGCCCGCCGGTCGAGCCCGGCATGCCGGTGCCGGAGGTGCTGATCGTCGCGCCGCCGCTCGTGCGCAAGCCGGATGATCCCGAGCACGAGGCCAATTTCTTCATGGAGGGCGCGCCCGAGAAGATGGCGCTGCTCGCGACGTATTATCGCCGCATCGCCGACGAGATCGGCGCCAGCTTCTTCGACGCGGCGGCGGTCGCGACCGTGACCGGCGAGGACGGAATCCATCTCGATGCGGAGAACACCCGCGCCATCGGGCTGGCGCTGGCGCCGGTCGTCGACGGCCTGCTCGGCCTGCCATTGCCCGCACGCGGCCCCGCGCTGCGGATCGCCGGCCCGTGAACGAATTTGAACCGGGGCGTTGCCCCGCACCATCAACACTGCCCGCGGTGGGCAGAACGAGCCGAGGCATTTCCCATGGCTGACTACGACATCATCATCATCGGCTCCGGCCCCGGCGGCTATGTCGCGGCGATCCGCGCGGCGCAGCTCGGCTTCAAGACCGCCATCGTCGAGCGCGAGCATCTTGCCGGCATCTGCTCGAACTGGGGCTGCATCCCGACCAAGGCGCTGCTGCGCTCCGCCGAGATCCTGCATTACGGCCAGCACGCCAAGGACTACGGCCTGACGCTGGAGGGCACGTTCAAGGCCGATCTGGAAGCGGTGGTGAAGCGCTCGCGCGGCATCGCGGTCAGGATGAACAACGGCGTCCAGTTCCTGATGAAGAAGAACAAGGTCGACGTGATCTGGGGCGAGGCCAAGCTCACCAAGGCCAACACCATCGTGGTCGCCCCGACCAAGAAGCCGGCCATGCAGCCGCAGGGACCGGTGCCGAAGGGCGCGAAGGGCGAGGGCACCTACACCGCCGACCACATCATCGTCGCGACCGGCGCCCGCCCGCGCGCGCTGCCCGGACTGGAGCCGGACGGCAAGCTGATCTGGACCTATTTCGAGGCGCTGGTGCCGCCGACCATGCCGAAATCGCTGGTGGTGATGGGCTCGGGCGCGATCGGCATCGAGTTCGCCTCCTTCTACCGCACGCTCGGCGCCGAGGTGACGGTGGTCGAGATCATGCCGCAGGTCGTCCCCGTAGAGGACGCCGAGATCGGCGCCTTTGCGCGGAAAGCCTTCGAGAAGCAGGGCATGAAGATCATGACCTCGACCAAGGTCACCAAGGTCGAGAAGGGGGCCAATTCGGTCACCGCCCATGTCGAGGACGAGAAGGGCAACAAGCAGACGATCACCGCCGAGCGGATGATCTCGGCTGTCGGCGTCATCGCCAATGTCGAGAATCTCGGCCTGGAGGCGCTCGGCGTGAAGCTCGATCGCGGCGTGATCGCGATCGACGGGCTCTGCCGCACCAATGTGAAGGGCGTCTACGCGATCGGCGATGTCGCCGGCCCGCCGATGCTGGCGCACAAGGCCGAGCATGAGGCGGTGATCTGCGTCGAGGCAATCAAGGGCCTACATCCGCACCCGATGGACAAGAACATGATCCCGGGGTGCACTTATTGCCACCCGCAGATCGCCAGCGTCGGCCTGACCGAGGCCAAGGCCAAAGAAGCCGGTCATCAGCTCAAGGTCGGCCGCTTCAACTTCGTCGCCAACGGCAAGGCGGTGGCGCTCGGCGAAGACAATGGCATGGTCAAGACGATCTTCGACGCCAAGACCGGCAAGCTGCTCGGCGCCCATATGGTCGGCGCTGAGGTCACCGAGCTGATCCAGGGCTTCGTCGTCGCGATGAACCTCGAGACCACCGAGGAAGAGCTGATGCACACCATCTTCCCGCATCCGACCCTATCGGAGACGATGAAGGAGGCCGTGCTCGACGCCTATGGCAAGGTGCTGAACGCCTGAACGGGATCGGCGCGTTCATCCGCGCTTCAGCTCAAGGTTGCGATGACCTAGCGGCATAGCAGGGAGATCATCCATGGATTTGCGCGCAATCCTCGTCGCCATCGCCATCGGCGCCGTCGCCGGCTGGCTCGCTAGCATCGTTGTCGGTGGCGGCGGGCTAATCCGCTATATCATCACCGGCCTGATCGGTGCCTTCGTCGGCAGCTTCCTGCTGCAGGCGCTGGGAGTTAGCCTCGGCATCGGCAACCCGCTGGTCTCGCAGATCGTCACCGCGACGATCGGCGCGATCGTGGTGGTGTTCCTGGCCCGGTTGATCGCCTGATCTCCCGGCGCTGGTGTTCGGGGGCGGCTGAGGCCATATCCGGCCGATGACGCGCGCCCGCAAATCCGCCAAGCCCGATCGGATCGTCCCAGACGACAAGATCGAGATTCTGCCACCAGGAAGGAAGCTCGCGGTCGACTGGCCGAGGCTCCTGCCGCCGGTCGCATTCGGCACCGCCGCGGGCTTCATCGCCAGCCTGGTGGTTGGTGGCGGCGGTTTTCTGCGCCATGCCGTAGTCGGCCTGCTCGGCATGCTGGTCGGGCAGGGTATCGTGCGCGTCACCGGCTGGCGCGCGAGCACCGGCTATCGTTTTCTCGATTCGATGGCGATGGCGGTGATCGGCGCGATTCTGGTCGTGCTACTCGCCCGTTTCATCGCCTAGCGGAACCAGGGAGCGAACGGCGCGTTGTCGTTCGCGGCCGATTGGCCGGTCTTTGATGGCAGGGGGACTACCATGAACGATCAAATCTATGCCGCGCTCGGCACGCCGGGCTACGGCTTCTTCATGACGCTGCTGATCGGCATCATCGCCGGCTGGATCGCCGAGCGCGTCACCTCGTCCGACCACGGGCTCTTCACCAACATCATCGTCGGGGTCGCCGGCTCCTTCGTCGGCAGCCGCATCGCCGAACTCATGGATATCTCGATCTTCGGCTTCTGGCGCACCCTGATCGCGGCGGTCGCCGGCGCCTGTCTGCTGATCGTGGTCTGGCGCGCAGTGCGCAACTGAGCCGATCGCGCCGCGCGGGTTGCCCGAGCGGCGCTTCGGCATTAGCTAGACGGGAGTGGCCGCGCCCTGATGCGCGGCGCCAGTAACGGACCCGTCCATGGCCGTCGTGCTCGATCTTCTCAACCGCGATCCGCGCCCCAATGCCGGCAACCCGAAATCCGAGGTGAAGCCGGAGCTGCGCCATCCAGAAAAGCAGAAGCGGCCGGAGAACCCGATCCTGCGCAAGCCGGACTGGATCCGGGTCAAGGCGCCGGGCTCGCCGAAATGGGCCGAGACCCAGAAGATCGTGAAGGCCGAGAAGCTCGTCACCGTCTGCGAGGAGGCGGGCTGCCCCAATATCGGCGAGTGCTGGGAGAAGAAGCACGCCACCTTCATGATCATGGGCGACACCTGCACGCGCGCCTGTGCCTTCTGCAACGTCAAGACCGGCGTGCCCGAGGCGCTCGATCATGACGAGCCGCGCAAGGTCGCCGACGCTGTCGCCAAGCTCGGTCTCGAGCATGTCGTCATCACCTCGGTCGATCGCGACGATCTAAAGGACGGCGGCGCCGAGCATTTCGCCCGCGTCATCCGCGCCATCCGCGCGGCTTCGCCCAGCACGACGATCGAGATCCTGACGCCCGATTTCCTGCGCAAGCCCGGCGCGCTCGAAGTCGTCGTCGCGGCCAAGCCCGACGTCTTCAACCACAATCTCGAGACGGTCCCCGGCAAATACCTGACGGTGCGCCCCGGCGCGCGCTACTTCCACTCACTGCGGCTGCTGCAGCAGGTGAAGGAGCTCGACCCGACCATCTTCACCAAATCCGGCATCATGGTCGGCCTCGGCGAGGAGCGGAACGAGGTTCTGCAA
Organism: Bosea sp. Tri-49; assembly: GCF_003952665.1. Classification (NCBI taxonomy): domain Bacteria; kingdom Pseudomonadati; phylum Pseudomonadota; class Alphaproteobacteria; order Hyphomicrobiales; family Alloboseaceae; genus Allobosea; species Allobosea sp. Tri-49. The sequence continues at coordinate 1,350,678 of NZ_CP017946.1, read as the reverse complement.
TTGATGGATGACCTGCGCTCCGCCGATGTCGACTTCATCACCATCGGTCAGTACCTGGCGCCCTCGCGCAAGCATCATCCGGTCGTGCGCTTCGTCACCCCCGACGAGTTCAAGAGCTTCGAGACCGTTGCCTATGTGAAGCGCTTCCTGATGGTGTCCTCGACGCCGCTAACACGCTCCTCGCACCATGCCGGCGAGGACTTCGCCAAGTTGCGGGCGGCGCGTGCGGCCAAGCTCGGTAGCTGATCGGCTCAACACACATGCCGATGTTCAACAATACCCGCCGGGTGAAGCACTCGCCCGCAGAGATGTATGCGCTCGTGGCGGATGTCGAAAACTATCCGCAATTCCTGCCGCTCTGCGAGGGGCTGACGGTTCGCCGGCGAACGCCGCGCGATGGCGGCGGCGAGGTGGTGCTCGCCGACATGACCGTCGGCTACAAGGCGATCCGCGAGACCTTCACCAGCCGCGTCACGCTGGACCCGACGAATTTGAAGATCCTGGTCGAATATGTCGACGGGCCATTCCGCTATCTGGAAAACCGCTGGAGCTTCAAGCCGCACGACAAGGGCTGCGAAATTGGCTTCTTCATCTCCTATGAGTTCGCCAGCCGAATGCTCGGCCTGCTGATGGGCGCGATGTTCGACAAGGCCTTCCACAAGTTCGCCGAAGCCTTCGAGAAGCGCGCCGATGCAATCTACGGGCGAAACAGCCCGGCCGCGCTCACCTAGTTTTAAGCTGTTCGCGTCATCGTCCCGCTGATCTGGCAGGGGGACGACATGGAATCTCCAATGGTATCGGCGCGCACCGGGATCGAGGCGCGTCGCTTGAGTGTCGTGCTGCCGATCTTCGCCGGTACGATCTTCCTCTCCGCCTTCCTGCTCTTCGGCACCCAGCCGATGTTCGCCAAGATGGTGCTACCCAAGCTCGGCGGCTCGCCTGCGGTCTGGTCGACCGCGATGGTCTTCTTCCAGGCCATGCTGCTGGCCGGCTACGCCTACGCGCATTGGCTGGTCAGCCGCTTCAGCGTGCGGCGCGCCGCGCTGATCCACATCACGTTGATGATAGCGGTGCTAGCGACTTCGTTGCCGATCGGCATCGCCGGAGGGTTCGAACGCCCGCCGCAAGAGGGCGAGTTCGCCTGGCTTCTGCTGCTCTTCACTGCTTCGGTCGGCTTGCCCTTCTTCGCGGTTGCCGCAAATGGCCCGTTGCTGCAGGCTTGGTTCGCGCGCACGGGGCATGCACATGCCCGCGACCCCTACTTCCTCTATGCCGCCTCCAACATCGGCAGCTTCCTCGCCTTGCTCGCCTACCCCTTCGCGGTCGAGCCAGCCCTGAAATTGGCGACACAGTCTTCGGCCTGGGCATGGGGGTTCGGCTTGCTGCTTGCCGGCATCACGGCCTGCGCCGGATTGTGCGTGGGATCGTCGGCGAGCGGGCGCGATGCGGCCCCACTGGTCGCCGAGCCCGTCCCGGCCAGCCGCAAGCTGCATTGGCTGTTCCTTGCCTTCGTGCCGTCCGGCTTGCTGGTCGCGGTGACCGCTCATATCTCGACAGATGTCGCCGCCGGCCCGCTGCTCTGGGTCGCCCCACTCGCGCTGTTTTTGCTGACCTTCGTCATCGTCTTCCAGCGCAGGCCGCTCCTGCGCCATGGCTGGATGCTGACTGGGCAGTTGCTGCTCATCCTCGGCTACATGGCCGCGACGGCGTTCAACCTGCACCTAGACTGGGGCGGTGAGCTCGTCCTTCACCTCGCTGTTCTGTTCGTTACGGCGATGGTCGCGCATGGCGAGCTCGCACGGTTGCGACCCTCGGCAGCGGGTCTGACGGGCTTCTACCTTTGGATGTCGCTCGGTGGCGTACTGGGCGGGGTATTCGCCGCATTGCTGGCACCGTTGCTGTTCAACTCGGTGGCCGAATATCCGCTTCTGGTCGTGGCCGGCATGCTCTGCCGCCCGGGCTTCACGTCGCACCGGCCATCACGCCTGCAAGGCGCAGCCCTTATCGGCCTCGCCATTTTCGGAATTGCCGCCCTGATCGCCCATGAGAGGTTCCGGACGGACATGGTCCGTTCGTTCTTCGGCGTGCATCGCGTCACCGAGACCCAGGATGGCCGCTTCCGTGTGCTCAGTCACGGCAGCACGATCCATGGCGCGCAGCGCCTGCGTCAGGACGACGGCACGCCGGTGTCGGGGCGTCCGGAGCCGCTGACCTACTACTTCGCCGGCACGGGCATCGTCGACGGGATCGACTCGGTCCGCCAGGCGAGAGGAGGCGCGCTTGCCGCGGTGGCAGCGATCGGCGTCGGCACGGGCACGCTTGCTTGCCAGGCGCGCGCCGGGGAGGATTGGCGCTTCTACGAGATCGACCAAGCCGTGATCCGGATCGCGACCGATCCGGCCCGCTTCACCTTCTTCAGTGCCTGTGCGCCCTCGACAACCTTCGTGATTGGAGATGCACGTCTGACACTCGGTGATGCGCAGGACGGCTCGCTCGATCTGATCGTCGTCGACGCTTTCTCTTCCGACGCGATCCCCGTCCACCTGCTCACAGGCGAGGCCTTGAAGCTCTATATGCGCAAGCTCAAGCCGAACGGCGCCGTGCTCCTGCATATCTCGAACCGGAACATGGAGCTCGCATCCGTGGTCAGAGCGACGGCAGCCGGACAGGGACTGACGACCTGGCTCAACGTTCCGGTTCATTCTGCAACCGATCAGCGAGTCATGAAGACGCCCCCGAACGTCGCACTTGTCATGCGGCCCGGCGTCGATCCCGGACCGATCGTGACCAGCGGCTGGCGCGAGCAGGTCGGCCCAGGGACGACCCGCGCCTGGAGCGACGACTATGCCGATGTCGTAGGAGCAATCTGGCGGCAGCTCTCGCCGAAATAGCGCCGCAGCGCCTACTCGATCGTCAGCGCCGCCTCGCGCAGCAGGTCGAGCGCCTCCAGCACGCTGAGGCGCCTGATCTCGTCGCGCCCCTGAGCGCCGAAACGCTTTTCGCGGTGCAGTGTCACTGCACCATTGGCGCAGGCGAAATGCACCAGTCCGACCGGCTTGGCCTCGTTGCCGCCGTCGGGGCCGGCGATGCCGGTGATCGAGACGGCGAGCCGCGACGACAATCGTTCCCGGCCGCCTTCCGCCATGGCGCGCGCGACCGGCTCGCTGACGGCGCCATGCTTGGTGATCAGCTCGGACGGAACGCCAGCCAGCACCATCTTAGCCTCGTTGGAATAAGTGACGAGGCCGCCGAGCACCATGCTGGACGAACCGGAGATCGCCGTCAGCGCGCCGGCGACGAGCCCACCTGTGCAGGATTCGACCGTGGCGATGGTGATCCCGCGCTCGCGTGAGATGTTCAGGAGCTCGGCGGCGAGCGAGCGGATGTCGAGGTCGAACATGTTCGTCACTCCGGCTCAGGCAGGCGGATCGTCGCGGTGGCGAGTGCGGCGAGGCCCTCACCACGGCCGGTGAAGCCGAGGCGTTCCGAGGTCGTCGCCTTGACGCCGACCTGGTCGATGCGCAAGCCCGCGATCTCTGCGATCCGAGCCCGGATCGCGTCGCGGTGCGGACCGACCTTCGGCCCCTCGCAGACGATCGTCAGATCGAGATGGTCGATGCGCCCGCCGCGCTGCCGGACGCGTTCCACCGCGAAGGCGAGGAAACGCTCCGACGAGGCCGCGCGCCATTGCGGATCGCTCGGCGGGAAATGGCTGCCGATATCGCCATCGGCCAAAGCCCCCAATACTGCATCGGTGAGCGCATGCAGGGCGACGTCGCCATCGGAATGAGCCGTGACGCCGCGGCTGTGCGGAATCCGTATGCCGCCGAGCCAGACATGATCGCCGTCGGCGAAAGCATGGACATCATAGCCTGTCCCCGCGCGCGTCACGAGCGGCCGGGCGAAACGCTGCTCGGCCTGCGCGAAGTCGCCTGGATAGGTCAGCTTCTGGTTCATCGGATCTCCCGCGAATGTCGCGACCCGGTGGCCGGCCCATTCCATGATGGCGGAATCGTCGGTGAAGCCGCTGGATCCGGCTGCGTGGGCAGCCCGGTGTGCAGCAAGCAGAGGCTGGAAGGCGAAGGCCTGCGGCGTCTGCACCGAGACGAGTTGCTCACGCGGCAGCGTCTCCTCGATCAACCCGACGGCATCGATACGCTTGACGGTGTCGGTGACAGCGAGCGCCGGGATCGCGGCGACATGTTGGGCACTAGCCGCCAGCGCTCGCTCGATCAGCGCGGCTGAAACGAAGGGACGAGCCGCGTCGTGCACGAGCACGCGGCCCGCGAAGCCGCCGGCGGCGAGCGCCTCCAACCCCGCGCGGACCGAATCCTGGCGAGTCTCACCGCCATCGACCGGTGCGGAGAGGCGAGAGCGTGCGCTCCCCGGAAGGTGTCCAATCGCCTCGTCATACCGTGGCCGATCGCCAGCGCCGATCACCACGAGCACGGTCTCGATCCGGCTCTCGGTCAGGAAGGGGGCGAGCGTGCGGCACAGAACCGGTATGCCGCCAAGCTGCCGATATTGCTTCGGAGCGTCCTCACCAGCGCGCAGGCCGCGTCCGGCGGCAACGATCAGGGCTGCGACGGCGGGCATCATCGATCCTATGGCTCCATCGATTTGGGTCTCGCTGATAGGACGGTGCAGCTCTGTCGCCAAGCCGCTAACGACGCCGCAAAGGCGCTGCCCGAGTCGTCGCACCCGCATCATGACGCTATTGCGATGCAACATGCTGCGAAATTCTCTTGCGCGACGCAGCATTTGTCCAATAAATCGGCAAAATGAAAGTTGCCTCAAATTCGGGCGAGCATGAGGTGCCGATCGGCGGATTGTTTCCGGCCTCGCGTGCCTTCCTGGCGCCAATGTCAGGCGTGACCGATCTGGCCATGCGCCGGATCGCCGCGCGCTTCGGCGCCGGCCTCGTCGTTTCTGAAATGGTTGCCTCCGACGAACTCGTCCGGGGCAACGAGGAAGCGCGGCTCCGGGCCGAGGGCGCGGGCGTGACGCCACATGTCGTCCAGCTCGCCGGCTGCGAGGCACGCTGGCTGGCGGAAGCTGCACAGATCGCCGAAGCGTCGGGCGCCGACATTGTCGACATCAACATGGGCTGCCCGGCGAAGAAGGTGGTCGGCGGCTGGGCAGGCTCGGCGCTGATGCGTGATCTCGATCACGCAATCGGGCTGGTCGAAGCGGTCGTAGCGGCGGTGAAGGTGCCGGTCACGGTCAAGATGCGGCTCGGCTGGGACGATGTCAGCCGCAACGCGCCTGAACTGGCGCGCCGTGCTACGACGGCGGGAGCCGCCGCGATCACGGTCCATGGCCGTACACGCCAGCAATTCTACAAGGGCCAGGCCAATTGGGCCGCGATCCGTCCGGTAAGGGCGGAGGGTAGATTCCCGCTGATCGCCAATGGCGATATCGCGACGTCCGCGCAGGCACAGCTCTGCCTGAAGGAATCGGGGGCCGATTACGTCATGATCGGGCGCGCCGCGCTCGGCCGACCCTGGCTGCCTGGCGCGATCGGCGCCGCGCTCGCCGGCCGCGAGCCGGCGAACATCCCGCTCACCGTCAAGCAAGATGTCGCACGCGAACATTACGAGAGCCTGCTCTCGCTGATGGGGCGCGAAAGCGGCGTCCGCCATGCCCGTAAGCACCTGGCCGCCTATGCCGACGAGGCACTCGCCTGCGGGCTGGAACCCGACGAAACCGCGCGCCGCGACTTGCTGACGACGAACGAGCCTGCGCGCGCCATCGCCGCTTTGGGGCGACTGTTCTCCACGGCCCCTCTCGGCGCTGCCGCCTGACCCCGGAAAGTCATGCCTATGACGATGGCGATGTTCAACGACGGCGCGGAGGGGCAGCACGATCCCTTGTACGACCTTCTCGAAGTCCAGGCGCTCAACGTCCTACCCATGCCAGTCCTGGTGATCGGGGAAGGGCACGGAATTCTTTATGCCAACACCGCCGCCGAAGACTTCTTCCAGGCCAGCACCCTCGTGCTGAAGCGCCAGCGCCTGGACGATCTCGTCGCCTTCGGCTCGCCGGTGCTGGGGCTGGTTGAGGAGGTTCAACGGCGCGGTGCCAGCGTCAGCGAGTACCGGGTCGAGCTGGCCTCGCCGCGGCTCGGCATCGACCGGGTGGTCGACGTTTTTGCCTCATTGCTGCCCAGCCAGCCAGATGCGGTGGTCCTTTTGCTGCAAGAACGGACAATTGCTGAAAAAATGGACAGGCAATTGACGCATCGGGGAGCAGCCCGCTCGATCACGGCGCTCGGTGCGATGCTGGCGCATGAAATCAAGAATCCGCTCTCCGGCATCCGCGGCGCGGCGCAATTGCTCGAATCCTCCGTCCAGGACGAGGATCGGCTGCTGACGCAATTGATCTGCGACGAGGCCGACCGGATCGTGAAGCTTGTCGAGCGGGTAGAGCTGTTCGGCGACGAACGCCCGAGCGAACGCGGACCGGTCAACGTCCATGACGTGCTCGACCATGTGAAGCGGCTGGCTCAGTCCGGCTTCGCGCGGCACATCCGCTTCAGCGAGATCTACGACCCGTCGCTGCCGCCGGTCGCAGGCAACCGCGACCAGCTGGTCCAGGTCCTGCTCAATCTGGTTAAGAACGCAGCCGAGGCGATCGGCAACGACGCGATCGACGGCGAGATCACGCTCACCACCGCCTATCGTCCCGGCATCCGCATGCAGGCGCCCGGTTCCAGCGCCCGGCTTGCCCTGCCGCTGGAAATCGGCATTCGCGACAACGGCCCCGGCGTGCCGCCCGACCTGCATCAGTACCTGTTCGATCCCTTCGTCACCACCAAGGCGCAGGGAAGTGGCCTTGGACTTGCACTCGTCGCCAAGGTGATCGGCGATCACGGCGGAATCGTCGAATGCGAGTCCGCGCCGCGACGCACGACATTCCGAATTCGATTGCCCCTGCACGAGGCCAAGCCGGCCCAGGCAGGGTGAGAGCGAGCAGGACATAGGAACCGCATGCCGACGGGTAACATTCTCATCGCCGACGACGACGCCGCGATCCGCACCGTCCTCAACCAGGCGCTCGCCCGCGCCGGCTACGAGGTGCGCACCACGGGTCAGGCGGCGACCCTCTGGACCTGGGCCGCGCAAGGCCTGGGTGATCTCATCATCACCGATGTCGTGATGCCGGACGGCAACGCCTTCGACCTCCTGCCGCGCATCAAGCGGGTCCGGCCCGAGCTGCCGATCATCGTGATGAGCGCGCAGAACACCTTCATGACCGCGATCAAAGCCTCGGAACGCGGTGCTTACGAATACCTGCCGAAGCCTTTCGACCTGAAGGAGCTCGTCGCGATCGTCGGCCGTGCGCTGTCGCGTCCGCGCGGTGACGCGCCGCGCAGCCAGGCCGCCGAGCCCGACGACATCCCGCTGGTCGGCCGCTCGCCGGCGATGCAGGACGTCTATCGTGCCCTGGCGCGGCTGATGCCGATCGACCTGACGGTGATGATCAATGGCGAGTCAGGCACCGGCAAGGAACTCGTCGCCCGCGCCCTGCACGACTACGGCAAGCGCCGCAACGGACCGTTCGTCGCCATCAACATGGCAGCTATCCCGAAGGACCTGATCGAATCGGAACTGTTCGGTCATGAGAAGGGCGCCTTCACCGGCGCGCTGACGCGCTCGTCCGGCCGCTTCGAGCAGGCCGAGGGCGGCACGCTCTTCCTCGACGAGATCGGCGACATGCCGATGGAGGCGCAGACAAGGCTGCTGCGCGTACTCCAGCAGGGCGAGTACACCACGGTCGGCGGGCGCACCCCGATCAAGACCAATGTCCGCATTGTCGCCGCGACCAACAAGGATTTGCGCATCTCGATCGCGCATGGCCTGTTCCGCGAGGACCTGTTCTTCCGCCTCAATGTCGTGCCGATCCGACTGCCGCCGCTGCGCGAGCGTGTCGAGGACCTGCCCGATCTCGTTCGCCATTTCTTCGCGCTGGTCGAGAAGGAGGGGCTGACGCGCAAGCAGATCGATTCGGAAGCGATGGATGTGCTGCGGCGTTACCGCTGGCCGGGCAATGTCCGCGAACTCGAGAATCTGGTGCGGCGTCTGGCCGCGCTCTATCCGCAGGACACGATCACAGGCCCCATTATCGAGGCTGAGCTGCAGCCGGCAACCGGGGGCCCGATGCAGATCGGGAGCAGCAGCGCGCCGGAGCGGGCCGAGACATTGTCCGGCTCGGTCGAGCGCCATCTCACTCAGTATTTCGGCGGTTTCGGCGACCAGATCCCTCCACCGGGGCTCTATCATCGCATCCTGCGGGAGGTCGAGCCGCCGCTGATCGCGGCCGCGCTGGCGGCGACGCGCGGCAACCAAATTCGCGCGGCTGAGTTGCTGGGACTTAATCGCAACACCTTGCGCAAGAAGATCCGCGAACTCGACATGCAGGTGGTGCGCTCGCCACGCTGACAACAAGGCACTGTGGCTGCCTTGCATCTGTCATATTTTGACAACACCGTTGCGGCGGCGCATCAGTGCGCCCTGCGACGGCTTCCATGACGGGAGCTGTCGGCAACGGAGCTTCGACATCGTCTTGACAGCCTCGACCGGCGACATGCGCATGACGCCCCGATCCGAAGACCCGCCCAGGCGGGTTTCGGGCTGGCTCGGCGCGCTCGTCGTCGGCTTCGCCCTGATCTCGGCGCTCACGACCTTCCTCGTGCTTTCTGGCGCAACACCCGTCGCGCCAGTCCATGAGGTCGTGGTCGGCGTCTTCGTCATCAACGGGCTGCTGATCCTGCTGTTGCTGATCATCGTCGCCTTCGAGGCGGCGGTGCTGATCCGCGCGAGGCGCAAGGGCGTGGCTGCAGCCGGTCTGCACGTGCGGATCGTCAGTCTGTTCAGCATCGTCGCGGCGCTGCCGGCTGTGCTCGTCGCCGTAATCGCGACCGCGACGCTGGAGCGCGGCCTCGAGCCCTGGTTCTCGGATCGCATGCGCGACGTGATCTTCAAATCCGTCGAAGTCGCCGACGCCTATACCACCGGGCAATGCCGCTCGCTCGGCCGAGAGATCCGGCTGCTCTCGGACGATCTGGGGCGAGCGAAAACGGCTTACGACGCCGATCGGCGCTGGTTCGAGAGCTTCCTGACTGCGCGTGCCACGGCACTCGGCCTGCCGGTCGTCTGGATCATGAAGCCGCCGGATACCATCGTTGTCCGTGCCAATATCGACGTGCTGCGGGACGCCAGCAAGCCGAATGCCGACGCTTTCGAAGATGCCCAGAGCTCACCGGAACCGATCTGCGTGCTCCCGTCGGCGGGGCGGGTCTTCGGCGCTCTTATGAAGCTGCCGAGCTATGACGGCGCCTTCCTCTATGTCGCCCGCGAGGTCGATCCGCTCGCGGTCGAGTTCCCGGCGGTCGCCCGCGGCGCAGCAGTCGAGTACCTCGGCATCGACGCCCGGCGTAAAGGCGTGCAGATCGCCTTCGCCTCGATGTACGCGCTGATCTCCGTAATCCTGCTGCTCTCGGCGATCTGGCTCGGTCTCAACTTCGCCAACGGCCTCGTCGCGCCGATCCGGCGGATGATCCATGCCACCGATCAGGTTTCCAGCGGCAATTTCTATGTCCAGGTGCCGATAAGACGCGCGGAAGGCGATCTCGCCCATCTTGGCGAGACCTTCAACAAGATGACGGCCGAGCTGCGCCGTCAGCGCGACGGCCTCGTTACTGCAAGCGAAGTGATCGACCGGCGGCGCCGGTTCACCGAGACGGTCCTCTCCGGCGTCTCCTCCGGTGTCCTCGGCATAGACGAAGACGGACACGTCACCATCAGCAACCGCTCATCCGAAACCTTGCTCGGAGCCGGCGGCCGCCTGCTCGGTGAGCCGGTGGCGCGGGTCGTTCCGGAGATCGCCGCGTTCGTGTCCGAAGCGCTGACCGGCCGGCAGCGCCTGAGCTCTACCCAGGTCGCGATCACCCGCAGTGGTCGCGAGCGCTTGGTCAACATCCGGGCCACACGTGAAGGCGAGGGGGCCGGTGCCGGCCTCGTGGTAACGCTCGACGACATTACTGACCTCGTCTCGGCGCAGCGCACTGCCGCCTGGGCCGACGTGGCGCGCCGCATTGCCCATGAGATCAAGAACCCACTGACGCCAATCCAGCTCTCGGCCGAGCGTATCCGCCGCAAGTTCGGCCGCGTCATCGTCGACGACAAGGACATCTTCGACCAGTGCACCGCCACCATCGTGCGGCAGGTCGAGGATATTCGCCGCATGGTCGACGAGTTCTCCTCCTTTGCACGGATGCCCAAGCCTTCGCCGGCCCGGGACGACATCGTCGAGACGGCCCGACAGGTCATCTTCCTGATGCGGGTCGGCAATCCCGAGATCGACATGTCCGACAACCTGCCCGATGCTCCGGTCCTGGCGCATTTCGATCGGCGCCTGATCTCGCAGGCTCTCACCAACGTCATCAAGAATGCGACCGAGGCGGTCGAGGCCGTGCCGGCCGATGAGCGCGGCAAGGGCCGGATCGAGATCGGCTTCGAACGGACGCAGGACGGCCGGATCGTCATCGACATCCTCGACAACGGCAAGGGCCTGCCGGCCGACCAGCGCCAGAAGCTGCTCGAGCCCTATATGACCACGCGCGACGGCGGCACCGGGCTCGGCCTCGCCATCGTCGGCAAGATTCTCGAAGACCATGGCGGCGGTATCGAGCTGCTCGACCGCCCGGATGGCGCCCGCGGCGCCAGGATCCGGCTCTGGTTTGTCGAGACCGGACCGCCACCGGCCGGCGAAGACAGACCAGAGACGGGCAATAGGACGGCGGATAACGCCACACGACAAGTGAACGGGACGAAAGCATGAGTGCTGACATTCTCGTCGTCGACGACGAGGTCGATATTCGCGAGCTGGTTGCCGGCCTCCTGGAGGACGAGGGCTATCGTACGCGCAAAGCCGGCTCCGCCGACGAGGCGCTGGCTGCGATCGCGGCGCGGCGGCCCAACCTCGTCTTCCTGGATATCTGGCTGCAGGGCAGCCGGCTCGATGGGTTGCAGGTGCTCCAGCTGATCAAGGAAAGCCACCCCGATCTGGCGGTGGTGATGATCTCCGGGCACGGCAACATCGAGACGGCCGTCTCGGCGATCAAGAGCGGCGCCTATGACTTCATCGAGAAGCCGTTCAAGGCTGACCGGCTGGTGCTGGTCGCCGAGCGCGCGCTCGAGGCTTCGCGGCTGCGACGCGAGGTACGCGAGCTGAAGACCCGTTCAGTCCAGGCGAGCCGGATCGTCGGTCGCTCGACCGCGGTCAACCAGCTGCGCCAGACGCTTGAGCGCGTCGCGCCGACCAATGCGCGCGTGCTGATCACCGGCGAGCCGGGCTGCGGCAAGGAATTGACCGCGCGCACGCTGCACGAGGCCTCGACCCGCTCGTCCGGGCCGTTCGTCGTGATCAACGCGGCGACGATCACGCCCGAGACGATGGAGGAGGAGCTCTTCGGCGTCGAGGGTGGCGATGGGCGCTCGCGCCGGGTCGGCGCGCTCGAGGAGGCCCATGGCGGCACGCTCTACATCGACGAGATCGGCGATATGCCGCGCGAAACGCAGAACCGCATCCTGCGCGTTCTGGTCGACCAGAATTTCCAGCGCGTCGGCGGCGCGACCCGGGTCCATGTCGACGTCCGGATCATCTCGTCGAGCAGCCGAGACCTCCTCAAGCTGATCGCCGACGGCCAGCTGCGCGAGGATCTATATCATCGGCTCGGCGTGGTGCCGATCCGCGTGCCCGCTTTGTCGGAGCGGCGCGAGGACGTGCCCGAGCTGATCGAGTTCTTCATGGACCAGATCTCGGTCGGGGCCGGTCTGCCCAAGCGCCGGATCGGCGGCGACGCGATGGCGATCCTGCAATCGCACGAATGGCCGGGCAATATTCGCGAGCTGCGCAATAACGTCGAACGGTTGATGATTCTGACCAAGGGCGATCCCACGGCGGAGATCACGATTGACATGCTGCCGGCCGAGGTCGGGGCCATGGTGCCGACGACGCCGTCCGGCTCCGGCGGCGAGAAGCTGATGAGCCTGCCACTGCGCGACGCTCGCGAGATCTTCGAGCGCGAATATCTGATGGCGCAGATCGCCCGCTTCTCCGGCAACATCTCGCGTACGGCGGAGTTCATCGGCATGGAGCGTTCAGCCCTTCACCGTAAGCTCAAATCGCTGGGGGTGGGCTGACCCTCGACCGTTGTGTTGCACTGCACGCAGGGCGGCAGGTTGAATTTCGCGCCTCGCAACCCTTGCGCGTTCTCGCCGGGTGACGATCTAATGGAGCGTCGGTGTCCCGAACGCCCGGCGATTGGCGCCGAAGCCTAACGGGACGATCTGGATCGCATGCGCAAGCCGATTGCGATCCCAACAACAGGGGCTACCCATGGCCGCAGAGCGGGCCCAAAACCTTCAGGACACGTTTCTCAATCATGTCCGCAAGCAGAAGATCCCTCTCACCATCTTTCTCGTGAACGGCGTCAAATTGCAGGGCGTCGTCACCTGGTTCGATAATTTCTGCGTGCTGCTGCGCCGGGACGGGCATTCTCAGCTCGTCTACAAGCACGCGATCTCGACCATCATGCCGGGTCACCCGGTTCAGTTGTTCGAGCCCGAGGAAACGGACAAGGCCTGAGCCGTGGGCGGCAAGGCCGGGGTGGGCGACGGAAGCTCGATCGGACTCTCGATCGACGCGGCCGAGCACGCCCTTGCGGCCGATACCCGCGCCTTCGTGGTCGGCCCCTACCTGGCGCGTCATGCCGCCGGTCGGGGTTCAGCGGCTGACGAGAACCAGCGCAGCCACGCAGCGCGGCTGGACGAGGCGTTTGGACTAGCCAGCGCCATCGATCTCCAGATCGTCGAGGCGATCCCGGTTGTGCTGGGCGCGCTGCGGCCTGCGACCTATCTCGGCAAGGGCAAGGTCGAGGAACTGGCGGAACGCGTCAAGATCGAGGAGATCGGTCTTGTCGTGATGGACTGCGCCTTGTCGCCGGTCCAGCAGCGCAATCTCGAAAAAACCTTTGGCTGCAAAGTCATCGACCGCACCGGCCTGATCCTCGAGATTTTTGGCCGGCGCGCCCGCACACGCGAGGGCGCACTGCAGGTTGAGCTCGCCCACCTCAATTACCAGAAGAGTCGCCTGGTCAGGTCCTGGACCCACCTGGAGCGCCAGCGCGGCGGCTTCGGCTTCCTTGGCGGCCCGGGTGAGACCCAGATCGAGGCCGACCGGCGCATCATCCAGGAGCGGATGAGCAAGATCGAGCGCGAGCTCGAGAGCGTGAAACGCACGCGCTCGCTGCATCGCGCCAGCCGCAAACGCGTGCCTTATCCGGTGGTTGCGCTGGTCGGCTACACCAATGCCGGCAAGTCGACCCTGTTCAACCGGCTGACCTCGGCCGAGGTCCTGGCGCAGGACATGCTCTTCGCCACGCTCGACCCGACGGCGCGGGCACTGAAATTGCCGCATGGCGCCAGGATCATGCTGTCGGATACGGTCGGCTTCATCTCCGACCTGCCGACGCAACTCGTCGCTGCCTTCCGCGCCACGCTCGAGGATGCGATCGAGGCCGATGTCTTGCTGCATGTCCGAGATGTCTCGCATGAGGATACGCAGGCTCAGGCCGCCGACGTCCAGGGCATCCTGCGCGATCTCGGTATCGATCCCGAGGATGGCAACCGCGTCATCGAGATCTGGAACAAGGCCGACCTGCTTTCGAGCGACGAGCGTGAGCGCCAGGGAGCACTCGCCACGCTCAAGCCGGGCGCCTCACGTCCAGTGCTGGTTTCGGCCCTGACAGGTGAGGGGATGGGCCCGCTGACCGATGCGATCGAGCAGCGCATCGCGCGAACCCGGCCGGTCTATCGGCTCACCCTGCCGCCGGGCGATGGCAAGTCGCTGGCCTGGCTGCACGCCAATGGCGAAATCCTCGAGCGCGAGGATGCGGAGGACGGTGCGCTGGCGCTGCTGGTCAGGCTGCCGCCCGAGCGGGAAGGGGCCTTTACCGCACGTTTCCCGCAGGCTGAGCGCAGCCCGTAGCACCGGTCTTGGACGGATAGGATTGCGCTGGTCCCTGATCGATTGCTTCGGTTACGCTCGCCGTGACCGCAGCCCGAAGCGCCGAGGCTGCAGATCAGTGAGCACGGAGCGGGCTGCATTATGGCCCGGCGCGCCGGTGACGCCCCCGCCCGGATGGGCACCGGAGCCGCAGAGATAAAGGCCCGGCACCGGCATGCGATAATCGGCGTGGCCGAGCACCGGGCGGGCACTGAAGAGCTGGTCGAGCGTCAGGCGCCCGTGGAAGATGTCGCCGCCGACCAGCCCGAAACGCTCCTCCAGATCGCTCGGCGCCAGCGCCAGCCTGCCGATGACCGAGGCGCGGAAGCCCGGAGCGTAGCGGTCCACGGTCTCGATCATTAGATCGGCCACCGTGTCGCGATGCTCGCCCCAGCTCTCGCCGTCCGGCAGACTTGGTGCGACATGCTGGCAGAACAGGCTGGCGACATGCCGGCCGGGCGGAGCGAGGCTGTCGTCGAGCGTCGACGGGATCAGCATCTCGACGATCGGCTCGCTCGACCAGCCCGACAGCCGCGCCTGCGCATGGGCGCGGTCCATATAGGCGAGCGACGGCGCGATGATGATGCCGGCGGTGAGATGGTCGCCCGGTTCCGGTAGGCACGCGAAGCGCGGCAGTTCCGACAGCGCCAGATTCATCCGGAAGGTGCCGGAGCCCGAGGCATAGCGGCGGATACGCTCGCCGAAATCGGTCGCGACGATCGCCGGGTCGACGAAACGTTCGAACAGCAGGCGCGGATGCAGGTTCGACACCACGGCGCGCGCCCGCACCACATCGCCCCGTTCCGTCACGGCGCCGACGGCACGACCCTTCTCGGTCAATACCTGCGCGACGGGCGCCTCCAGCCGGGTCTCGACGCCCTGTTCTGCGCAGGCCCGCGCCATCGCCTGCGTGATCGCTCCCATGCCACCCAGAGCATGGCCCCAGGCGCCGCGCTTGCCGTTGACCTCGCCGAAAACGTGATGCAGCAGCACATAGGCAGAGCCCGGCGTATAGGGGCTGGCATAGTTGCCCACGACGCTGTCGAAGCCGAACAGGGCCTTGACGGGATCGCTCTCGAACCAGCCGTCGAGCCAGTCGCCAGCCGATTTGGTGAAGAGGTCGAGCAGGTCGCGCCGGCCGGCCTGGTCGAGCCCGGCGACGCGCCGGCCGAGCGCAGCCGCTTCCAGCATCTGCGGCAAGGCGGCCAGCCAGCCGCCGTCACCGAGATTGGGCGGCGCCTGCAGCACGAGGTCGCGCAACATGGCGGCGATCCGTTCGAGCCGCTCGCCATAGGCCGACAGCCGCTCGGCGTCGCGAGCTGAGAACTTCGCGACCTCGGCTTCAGTCCGGCCATCTCCGGCGGCGAGATAGCGCCCGTCCGGCAAGGGCAGGAAGTTGGCCATGCGCCGCTCGACGATGCGCAGCCCGTGCCGCGCCAGCTCCATCTGCGCGATGATGCGCGGATTGAGCAGGCTGACCGTGTAGCTCGCGGTGGAATTGCGGAAGCCGGGATGGAATTCCTCGGTGACGGCCGCGCCGCCGACCACGGCACGCCGCTCCAGCACGGTGACCTTCAGCCCCGCCTTGGCGAGATAGAAGGCGCAGACGAGCCCGTTATGGCCGCCGCCGAGAATGACGATGTCGGCATGGCTGATGCTCACGAATCCGCCCCTTCGTCAGCACAAAGCCCAGTCACCAGAAGGTTGAAGCTCAGTTCAGCTCCGACTTATCGATCCGGTACTTGCCTTTGCGGTCGCGCCGAAAATACTCGCGCGCCTGCGGATGTCGGACCGGCTGGCCGGACTCGTCGATCACGAGATTTTGTTCTGAGACATAGGCGACGTACTCGGTCTCCTCGTTCTCGGCGAAGAGATGGTAGAACGGCTGGTCCTTGGAGGGTCGCAGATGCTCCGGGATCGCCAGCCACCACTCTTCCGAATTCGAGAACACCGGATCGACGTCGAAGATCACGCCCCGGAACGGGTAGACGCGATGGCGCACCACGTCGCCGATCCGAAATTTCGCCGTGCGTGATTCCATGATCCTCGTTCAGCCCAAACCCGGCCCGTCACAGCCGATGTCGCCGCACCCTGCGCTTGACCTAGGATTACGTCGCAAATGCGTCAACATCCGTGGATGTCGCGGGCACTAACTCTTCAAAGCCCATAGCGAGCCGCAAGTGCCGGATCGCGCGTCGCTACCTGCCGTGCCAGGTCGACGATGACCTTGGCCTGTTTCCAGGTCGCGTCGTCCTGCATCTTGCCGTCGATCATCACCGCGCCCGAGCCGTCAGGCATGGCCTCCAGGATGCGTTTGGCGAAGGCGACCTCGTCGGGGTCAGGGCTGAAGACGCGCTTGGCGATCTCGATCTGCGAGGGATGCAGCGTCCAGGCGCCGGCGCAGCCGAGCAGGAAGGCATTGCGGAACTGCGTCTCGCAGGCGGCGCCATCCGAGAAATCGCCGAACGGACCGTAGAAGGGCTTCAGGCCGGCCGAAGCGCAGGCATCGACCATCTTCGCCAGCGTATAATGCCAGAGATCCTGCTGGGCGATGGCGCGCGGGCCGCCATCCGGCGAGGGGTCGGCGATGACCTTGTATTCGGGATGGCCGCCGCCGACGCGGGTGGTCTTCATCGCGCGCGAGGCGGCAAGATCGGCCGGGCCCAAGCTCATGCCGTGCATGCGCGGGGAGGCGGTTGCGATCGCGTCGACATTCTTCACGCCTTCGGCCGTCTCCAAGATGGCGTGGATCAGCACCGGCTTGGGCAGGGCATGGCGCGCCTCGTATTGCGCCAGCAGCTGGTCGACATAGTGGATGTCCCAGGGGCCCTCGACCTTGGGCACCATGACGACGTCGAGCTTGCCGCCGATCTCGCCCATGATCGCGGCGATGTCGTCGAGGAACCAGGGCGAGTTCAGCGCATTGACCCGCGTCCACAGGCCGGTGGCGCCGAAATCGGTCGCCTTGGCCAGTTCGATGAAACCGTCGCGCGCCGCCTGCTTGGCCTCGACCGGGATCGCATCCTCGAGATTGCCGAGCACGATGTCGACCTGGCCTACGAGCTCTGGAACCTTGGCGCGCACCTTCTCCAGATGCGGCGGCACGAAATGGATCATCCGCTCCAGCCGCAGCGGCAGCTCGCGATAGGGCTCGGGCGCGCCGATCGCCAGAGGGCGGTAGAACTGGCGCGGCGTCTTGGTCGTCATGCTCGGCTCCATGCTGCAACGCAGCGAATGTGCCGGAAGGCCACCCGGTCGTCCATCGATCTTTCGGTGATCTTGGGTGAATTGTCCTAGGATGAAAGACCTAGGACAAAAGGCCTAGCCTTGTCTCAATTCCGCGAGAACGGCGTTTGCAGCACCACGCGTGCAGGCTGAGCCGGTGCGCCTGGATCAAATCCACCGCGCAGGCCGAGTGCGTCGCTGGCAAAGTTGTCGTCGTGCAAGCTAGCCTCGCGCACCCGCATCTGCCGGCGCAAGGTGCGAACCTGCGCCTCAGCGTGCGAGATACCGACCTTCTCGTCGATCTTGCGGCGGTCGCTGGCGGTCAGCTCGGGCGAGCCGCGAAAATCACGAAAGTCAGCGGTTGTGTAAGGCCATTTGCCGCCATTGAAGGTGCGCACCCGCCCGTCGAGCACGATGCTGTCGCCCGGTCGCAAGGTGAAATCGCGCAGTAGCGAAACACGGCGATCATTCGCAGTCGCGATCGCCGGCCGGCAAGCCGCATCGGCGCCACGCTCATAGGCATAGGCCATCGGCAGCGCGCGATAGGTTTTGCCATCGCTCGCCACGGCATCGTCGATGGTCGCAGCACCGGCCGCGACCTTGAAGACCTTGACCGGCACGCCGGGATTGGCGGCCTGGCAGAGCGCCTCATGTGCCCTGAGGTCGGACTGGCTGCGCAGATGGCCGATCGGCGCATGGAAGCCGTCGCAGAGGCGCACGCAGAGCGTTCGTGTCACATCGGCAGCGCCGGACACCGTGTCGTAACGGATCGCCGGCAGCTTCTGCTTCTGCTGTGCCTGTTTCGGTGCGGCCTGGGTCGGTGCAGCCTGGATGGGTTTGAACGGATTGAGCGCGACGGGCGGAGGGCTTAGGCGCCCTTCCGGACGCGCCTGGAAGAATGGCGCCGCCCATGTCTGCCGGGCCGGTGCATAGGCCGACACGGGAACGGAGGCGTAGGTCGCGCGTTGCGGTGCACGCTCCGTCCGGCGGGCGGCTTCCTCGCGATGGAAGGCGCGGATGCCGGCATCATCCTCGGCCTGGACCAGGGAGACGGTCAGGATCGTGCCGCCGGCGCCGAGTGCCAGCCCGAAGCCGGCCATGGCTGCGAGGCGCAGACCGCTGCTGCGGCCACGCGAAACGGAATTCACTTCTGTCGAGGAGCTGGAACCGGTCGGCGGGACAGGATCGGAACGCAGGCAATCGACATTACGGACACGAAGCACCGCGATCTCTCCATCGCTCGCTAGTTCATTGTCCGCCGCTTTATGGGCTTAGTTTACTTTTCGTTAAGACTCAACGGCCGACCGCTGACCGCCCCCGGAAAGCGAGCTTCATCGTTAATACGCGGATCGCCATGAGATGGGTTGCCGGTCCTGAGGAAGCGGCAGCCGAACGTGCAGGGTCAATCCTGCTGGCGGTGCACGGCCTGCGGGATCGCGACCGGCACTGCGCCTGGAATCGCCACTGCCTCTTCCCGCTCGCCGCGACCACGGCCGGAAAGCCAGCTGTCGACCTTGTCGAGATAGAAGTAGACGACGGGAGTGATGTAGAGCGTCAGCAATTGCGAGACGATCAGGCCGCCGACCACGGCGATGCCGAGCGGCTGGCGCAGCTCGGCGCCGGCGCCCGCGCCGAGCGCGATCGGCAGCACGCCGAAGATCGCGGCGAAGCTTGTCATCATGATCGGCCGGAAGCGCACCAGCGCCGCGTCGCGGATCGCCGTCAGCGCGTCGTCGCCCATCTTGCGGCGCTCGATCGCGAAGTCGACCATCATGATCGCGTTCTTCTTGACGATGCCGACCAGCATCAGGATGCCGATGATCGCGATCACCGACAGGTCCATGTGGAAGTACTGCAAGGCGAGCAGGGCACCGAGACCGGCCGAGGGCAGGCCGGACAGGATCGTGATCGGGTGGATGAAGCTCTCGTAGAGAATCCCGAGGATGATGTAGATCACCAGGATCGCGGCGAAGATCAGCAGGCCCTGGCCCTTCAACGCATCCTGGAAGAGCTGGGCCGAGCCGGCGAAGCTGGTGACGATCGAAGCCGGAAGGTTGATCTCGCGCTCGGCCGCGCGGATCGCGTTGACGGCGTCGCCGAGTGAGACGCCCGGCGCGGTGTTGAACGAGATCGTCACCGCCGGCTGCTGCGAGATCCGGTTGACGGCGAGCGGCCCGACGCTCGGCTTGATCGTGGCGACCGTTTCCAGCGGCACGTTCTGGCCGTTGGCGGCTTTGAGCAGCAGGCGCGACAGCACTGCCGGATCCTGCTGGTAGGCGCGCTCGGCCTCCATGATGACCTGGTAGTCGGTCGCCGGCGTGAAGATCGTCGCAATCTGGCGCGAGCCGAAGGCGTTGCCCAGCGCCTGGCGGATCTGGTCGCTGGAGATGCCGAGGCTGGCGGCACGCTCGCGGTCGATCTCGATCGAGAGCTGGGGATTGCGCAGCTGCAGGTCGATATTGGCGTCACGCAGTTGCGGCAATTGCGCCAACCGCTGCTGCATCAGCGGCGCGTAATTGAAGAGGGCGCCAAGATCCGGCCCCTGCAACGAATAGAGATACTGCGCCCGCGAGGAACGGCCGGCGTTCAGGTTGATGTTCTGGACCTGCTGGAAGACCGCGGTGATGCCGGGCACTTCGGAGACGGCGCGGCGCAGGCGGGCGATCACTACATCGGCCTTGTCGCGCTGGTCCTTCGGCTTCAGGGCGATGAACATGAAGCCGTTATTGGTGGCGTTGAAACCGCCGATGTTCGAGGTCAGGTAGTCGATCGCCGGATCGGCCTTGACGATCTCGGCGACGCGCATCTGGCGCGCCGCCATGGCCTCGAAGGACGTGTCCGGCGGACCTTCGGTCGCGCCGCGCAAGAGGCCGGTGTCCTCCGTCGGGAAGAAGCCCTTGGGCACGTCGATATAGAGCTGGACCGAGACGTAGACCGTGCCGAGCGTCAGCAGCAGCATCAGGAAGCGCGCCTTCAGCACCGCGTCGAGCGTCCAGCGATAGGCGCTCAGCATGCCCTGGAAGCCGGCTTCGAACACGCGTTCGACGATGTTCGGCTTCTTGTGATGGTCATGCGCCTTGAGGAAGCGGGCGCACAGCATCGGTGTCAGCGTCAGCGAGACGAAGCCGGAGACGATGATCGCCGCCGCGATCGTGCCGGCGAATTCGGCGAAGACCTTGCCGACCACGCCGCCCATGAAAAAGACAGGGATGAAGACGGCGACCAGCGAGATGGTGATCGACAGGATAGTGAAGCCGATCTCGCGCGAGCCGTCGAGCGCCGCCTGGAACGGCTTCTTGCCCATCTCGATGTGCCGGATGATGTTCTCCAGCATGACGATCGCATCGTCGACGACGAAGCCGACCGCGAGCGTCAGCGCCAGCAGCGAGATGGTGTCGAGCGAATAGCCCAGCGCGTGCATGATCGCGAAGGTGCCGACCAGCGAAATCGGCAGCGCCAGCGTCGGGATCACCGTCGCGGCGAAACTCTTCAGGAACAGGAAGATCACCATGACGACGAGGGCGATCGCGATCATCAGCGAGACCTCGACGTCCTCGACCGCCTCGCGGATCGGGATTGAACGGTCGTTGAGCACGACGAGATCGATCGCCGCCGGCAATTGCGCGCGATAGGCGTCGAGCCGGCTCTTGATGCTGTCGACGACCTGGACGGTGTTGGCGTCCGACTGGCGATAGACCGCCAGCATGATCGAGCGCTGGCCGTTGTACCAGCTGCCGGTCTGGTCGTTCTCGACTGAGTCGAAAATCTGCGCCACGTCGCTGAGGCGGATCGGCACGCCGTTCTTCTGCGAGATGATCAGGTTGCCGTATTCGTTGGCACGTTCCATCTGGCCGGTGGCGCCCAGCACCATGCGCTGGTTGGTGCCGTTCAGCGTTCCGACCGGGGAATTCGAGTTCGCCGCGGCAATGGCGCTGCGGACATCACTGAGGGCAAGGCCGCGAGCGGAGACTGCGTCGGGGTTGACCCGCACCCTGACCGCATATTTCTGCGCGCCGAAGATGTTGACCTGGGCGACACCGGGCAACTGCGAGATCTGCTGCTGCAGGATGTTCTCGCCGAACTCATGGACCTCGTAGAGCGGCTTGGTCGCCGAGGTCAGCACCATGAACAGCACCGGCTGGTCGGCCGGATTGACCTTTCTGAAGCTGGGTGGGGCCGGGAGCTCAGGCGGCAGACGCCGGGTCGTAGCGCTGAGCGCGGCCTGCACGTCGAGTGCCGCGCCGTCGATATTGCGGTTGAGGTCGAATTGCAGCGTGATCGAGGTCGAGCCCTGCTGCGAGACAGACGACATCGAGGTGATGCCGGAGATCGAGGCGAATTCGCGCTCGAGCGGCGCGGCGATCGAGGAGGCCATCGTCTCCGGGCTGGCGCCGGGCAGGCGGGCGCTGACGTTGATGGTCGGGAAATCGACCCGGGGCAGGGCCGCGACCGGCAACTGCTTGAAGGCGAACAACCCGAAGATCAGGAACGTCGCCATCAGGAGGGTCGTCATGACCGGGCGACGGATGCAGGCCTCGGGCAGGTTCATCAGCCGGCGCTCCCTCGCTGGGAGGTCAGGTTGGGCGCCGGCGGGCTCTGGCCGCCACGGCCGCGCTCGATCGTGCGCGCGCCATCGGTCAGAAGCAGTTGCCCGTCGATCACTACGGTCTCGTCGCCGTTGAGGCCCGACGCGATGACGACGCGCTCCTCGATGTTGCGGGAGACCACGATCGGCCGAGCCCGGGCGGCGCCATTCTCGATCACGAAGACATAGGAGCCGTTCTGCCCAGTCTGGACCGCCTCGCGCGGAACCGTGACGGCATCTGGCTCGGTCCGCAGCGTCAGCCGGACCTGGCAGAGCGCACCAGGCCAGAGCGTCTCCTCGGGATTGTCGAAGCTGGCCCGAAGCTGGATCGTGCCTGTCGTTGCGTCGACGGCATTGTCCACCACCGCGATCGTGCCTTCGACGCCCTTGCCGGCACCTTGCTGGGTCGCCAGGACGGCGGCCGTCTTCGCCTGCATCGCCTCGCGGATTTCCGGCAGATAGCGCTGCGCCACGGCGAAGCTGACATAGATCGGATCGATCTGGTTGATCGTCGCCAGCATAGCCGAGCTGTCACCGCTTTTGGCGATGTTGCCTTCCTTCAGCGCGGCGACCCCGACCCGTCCCGAGACCGGAGCGCTGATCGTGTAATAGCTGAGCTGGACGCGCAGGCTATCAACAGCAGCTTCGCCGCCCCGGATCGCGGCGCGCAGCGTGCTTACTGCAGTGCGGGCGGTGTCGAGGCGCTGGTCCGTCGCGATCTCACGCCGCGAAAGCTCCTCGGCCCGCCGCAGGTCGGACTCGGCCGCGATGAGAGAGGCCTTGTCGCGTGCGACATTGGCCTCGGCCTGGCGCAGCTGCGCCTCGAGCTGGCGCGAGTCCAGCCGGAATAGCACATCGCCTTTGTTCACCATGGCGCCGTCGCGGAACTCGACCGCCATGATCTGGCTGTCGACGCGCGAGCGGATATTGACAGTGGAGATCGCCTGCACCGTGCCGATCGCATCGATCCGGACCGGCATCGGGCGGCGCTCGACCTTGGCGGTGACGATGGTCACCGGCGGCCGGTTGGCCTGGCCGGAGCGACTACCGCCGGCTGCGGGGGCGGTTGCAGTTGCTGCCGGCTGCGCCGGCGCCGAGATCACCTTACCGTAAGGAATCTGGTCGAGAGGCCATGGCACAGGGCGCCCGGTCACATGAAGAAACGCGCCCGCGGCGAGAACGCCCGCGGCCGAGAACAGAGCCACACGCCCGAAAGTCAGCACTGCCATAGAAAGCCTTGCGCCACGGGGAGCACCACGCCGACCCTGTCGGACGGCCGCTCCCCAAACCATCCTCACCGCAAGTATTTAGCATGAAGAGGGCGCAGTTGGGACGCAAGTGTCGATTACGGTTTATCGGTCGCTGTAGCGAGGATGTGACAGAGCAGACGAATCGGCAGTGAGAACTCGCCGGTGCACGTCTTGCGTGCGCAAAGAAAAGGCGCTCAGACGACGGCAATCACGATGCCGAGCCACATGAAAAACAAGCATGCGACGCCAATTGCGAAGACGATCGCGCGTCGTTGCAGCCTGTTCGAGCCAGTGTGGATCAGTGTATGCACAATCCGGGTCGCGACATAAGCCCAGGCTAGCGCCGCCATAACATAGCCAGTCGCGCAGACATGCATCGCGATCAGGATCAGCGCGAAGAACAGGAGCGGAGTTTCGAACTGATTACTGAAATTGGCCGCTGCGAGCCGCGCCGGCTCCGGATAGCGTTCGGTCGAGACCGCAATGTCCGCCAGCCGAACCTCGCGATTGGCGAAGGCCTTCTGGCGGCGCAGGAACATGATGACGAGGACAACAAAGCTCCAGAGGATCTGGGCCAGCGCCGGATAGACCAGCTTGAGCGTCATGTCGGCCTCGTCCTGATGCATCGGACCGAAAAGTGGTCCTGGTTTTCGGGCTGATCCGATGCGCGATGAAAAGATGGATCGCCTTATGGCGATCCAGCGTTAGGAGCGCGTCGGGTAGTTCGGGCTCTCGCGCACGATGGTCACGTCGTGGACGTGGCTCTCGCGCAGGCCGGCGCTGGTGATACGGATGAATCGCGCCTTGCTGCGGTAGTCCTCGAGATTGCGGCCGCCGACATAACCCATCGCGGCGCGCAGGCCGCCGGCGAGCTGGTGCAGAACGCTGGAGACTGGCCCCTTATAGGCGACCTGGCCCTCGATGCCCTCTGGCACCAGCTTCAGCGCATCCTTGATGTCCTGCTGGAAGTAGCGGTCCGCCGAGCCGCGCGCCATCGCGCCGACCGAGCCCATGCCGCGATAGGCCTTGTAGGAGCGGCCCTGATAGAGGAAGGCCTCACCAGGCGTCTCGTCAGTGCCCGCAAGCAGTGAGCCGACCATGGCGCAGGAGGCGCCGGCGGCGAGTGCCTTGGCGAGATCGCCCGAATACTTGATGCCGCCATCGGCGATCACCGGGATACCCGCCTTCTGTGCGGCAGAGGCTGCATCCATGATCGCGGTTAGCTGAGGTACGCCGACGCCGGCGACGATCCGTGTCGTGCAGATCGAGCCCGGGCCGATACCAACCTTGACCGCGTCGGCGCCGGCATCGATCAGGGCCTGCGCACCGCCGGCAGTCGCGACATTGCCGGCGATGATCTGGACGGTATTGGAAAGCTTCTTCACCCGCGTCACCGCCTCCAGCACCTTGGCGGAGTGGCCGTGGGCGGTATCGACGACGATGATGTCGACACCAGCATCGATCAGAAGCTCCGAACGCTCGAAGCCCTGATCGCCGGTCGTGGTGGCGGCCGCGACCAGCAGTCTTCCCTGCGAGTCCTTGGCGGCGTGCGGGTGGGTGACCTGCTTTTCCATGTCCTTGACGGTGATCAGGCCGATGCAGCGATAATGGTCGTCGACCACCAGAAGCTTCTCGATCCGGAACTGGTGCAGCAGGCGCCGCGCCTCGTCCTGGCCGACGCCCTCGCGCACCGTGATCAGCCGGTCCTTGGTCATCAGCTCCGAGACGGGCTGCTCGGGATTGGCGGCGAAACGCACGTCGCGATTGGTCAGGATGCCGACGAGCTTGCCGTTGTGCCCCTGCGGACCGCGCTCGACCACCGGAATGCCGGAAATCCCATTGTTCTTCATCAGGGCCAGCGCATCGGCCAGCGTCTCGTCCGGGTGGATGATGATCGGGTTAGCGATCATCCCCGACTCGAACTTCTTGACGAGGCGGACCTGCGCCGCCTGCTGGTCGGGGTCGAGGTTGCGATGCACGACGCCGAGGCCGCCGGCCTGCGCCATGGCGATCGCCATCTTGGCTTCGGTGACCGTGTCCATTGCCGAGGCAATGATCGGCAGGTTCAGCGAGATGGTCTTGGTCAGCTTGGTCGAGATGTCGACATCGCTCGGCATCACCTCGGACGGGCCGGGCTCGAGCAGCACATCGTCGAAGGTCAAACCGTCGCGAATGAGACCGTCAGTGATCGTCGCCATCGTCAACTCCGGGGCCGGTGCGGCCGGCACTGAAAAGGGGCAGGGCGGATATGCCCTAAGCCGAGTTGACGAGGCCCGATATCACGCGTGAGACGCGCCCGCTAGGGGCAGCGCAACAAAAACTGCCTTGGCGGTCGCGGCGCGGAGCCGCGGCCGCCAAGGCTGCGATGAGAGTGCCTTACTGCTGCCGCGCCGGCCGGGTCTTGCCGGCCTGCTGCGCGACCGGAGCCGGGCCCTGCGGCTCGACGCCGAAGCAGCCCATACCCATCATCATGCTGCCCCGGGCGTTTGCCATCTGCTGGCATTCCTTCTGGCGAGCGCAGTTCATCGTCCGCAGAATATCACCCGAACCTGGCGTGACGACGCGCATCGCGCAGCCTTCCTCCCAGTTCGTCGACTGGGCTGCTGCAGGGCCGTTACCGAGACCGAGCGTGACGAAGCCAGTGGCGATTGCGAAGGCTGCCGCGGCAAGCGGTGCTCGCAAGGCGTGCCGGGCTATTCTGGTTTCATTGATCATGGAAGACCTCTGGCGGCGGCAGCCGCGGCTAATTGAAGGACATCGCCCCTTCAACCGCGCAGATAGTCACCAGCTCCAGAAATTGACATGCTTGCAGCGCATGAGTGATCGAAGTTCACTTCTTCGTGTCGACTTGGGCGCATAAATGTTTGCCGACTTGAAATCGCGGCCGGTCTTCGATCCGGCGACTTGCCAACGTGGCCGGGCCGTCGCATCGGGGCGATCCAGGCAGAGCGATTGAAGTATTCGCAAGCTCTGCCTGGATTCGCGTGCCGCGGCTAGCGCCTGGTGTAAGCCGAACGCCCCTGGGGCCGCTGCTCCGCGGAGAATGACGGCGCGACCATGATGCAGCCATTGCCTGTATAGGCACTGCCCTGTGCATTGGCCATCTGCTGACAATAGTTCTGATCGAGGCAGACGCGCTCACGCATCATCTCGTTATACGCCTGCGGCGCCATCGGAAACGTGCAGACCCCTTTCCAGTTCGTATCGAGCGCAGCGGCCGGCGTCGACATCAAGCCCGCCACCGCCCAGCCGGCTCCGAGAGCAAGCATCAATCCAGCCAGCCGTGCTCTTTGAACACGGCGCGATTTCTGGAAAACATCCACCATACTGATCATGGGACACCTCCTGCCTGCGGACTAACCGCGTCGGCATGTACGGAATCACCGCCCCTGCAACTTATAGATGGGGATCGTTTGGCCAGAATGATCTGCCAGCGACGCATGACAGGGGCGCCACACCTGCTTGTGATGTCCCTACGGCAAGAGAGCGTCGCTGCATCGCCTGGCCGGATCAGGTCTCTCGCCATGCGCCGGGCGCAACCCATATCACCATGCTCGGATCCGCTCTCGCCAGCTGGGTACACGCGCAGTAAAGGGCAACAGGCGGCCAAATCCGAAAGTCCGAATCCTTGCAGCGCGCCAAGCTTCTGCCTCTGATCGTCGCTTGCGCGCTGTTCATGGAGAACACCGATTCGACGGTGATCGCGACCTCGCTGCCGGTGATTGCCCAGTCGCTCGGCGAGGATCCGATCGCGCTGAAGCTGGCGCTGACCTCCTATCTCGTCAGCCTCGCCGTCTTCATCCCGATTTCCGGCTGGATGGCCGACAAGTTCGGCGCCCGCACCATCTTCCGTACCGCGCTCTGCATCTTCATGCTCGGCTCGGTGCTCTGCGCCTTCTCGAACTCGCTCGGGGCCTTCGTCGGGGCGCGCTTCATTCAGGGCATGGGCGGAGCGATGATGGTGCCGGTCGGGCGGCTCGTCATCCTGCGCAGTGTCGAGAAGTCGCAGATCGTCAGCGCGCTGGCCTATCTGACGGTACCGGCGCTGGTCGGGCCGGTGGTCGGGCCGGTGGTCGGCGGCTTCATCACCACCTATTTCGACTGGCGCTGGATTTTCTTCATCAACCTGCCGATCGGCCTGCTCGGCATCGCGCTGGCGACGATGTTCTTCGAAGACATCCGGGAAGAAGACGTCGCACCGCTCGACATCACCGGCTTCCTGCTCTCATCGACCGGCTTCGCCGCCTTGATGCTCGGCCTCGCCACCGGTGGTCGCCATCTCGTGCCGGCCGTGATTTCCTATGGTTGCGTCGCCTTCGGCATCGCGGCGCTCATCCTTTACTGGTTTCACGCGCGCCGGCTGGCCTATCCGGTGCTCAACCTCGCGCTGCTGCGCATTCCCACCTACCGGATCGGCGTCATCGGCGGCTCGGTCTTCCGCGTCGGCATCGGCGCCATCCCCTTCCTCCTGCCGCTGATGCTGCAGCTCGGCTTCGGGCTCGATGCGCTCCAATCCGGCCTGATCACCTTCGCGTCGGCCGCCGGCGCGCTGATCATGAAGACGCTGGCCAAGACCATCCTCGCCCGGTTCGGTTTCCGAGGCGTGCTGACCTTCAATGCGCTGATCGGCTCGGCTTTCCTGGCGGCATCCGGGCTGTTCACACCGACGACGCCGCACTGGCTGATGCTCGGCGTCCTGCTCATCGGCGGCTGCTTTCGCTCCCTGCAGTTCACTGGCATCAACGCGCTGAGCTATGCCGATGTCTCGAACCGCGACATGTCGAGCGCGACCAGCCTCTCGAGCGTCTCCCAGCAATTGTCGCTCAGTCTCGGCGTCACCATCGGAGCCTTCGCGCTCGAAGCCGCGAACCTCTTCAATGGCGGCAAGACGCTCGGCGCCGGTGATTTCTGGCCAGCCTTCGTCCTCGTCGGTCTGATTTCGGCCTCGTCGGTATTCTGGATGATGCAGCTGAAGCCCGATGCTGGCGCCGAGGTCTCTGGCCACGCGCCGGTGAGTGCCCGCAAGGTCACCGCGCAGGCGATCGAGGACCAGAAGCCGCTCGAGTGATGTGTCGCCGATTGACGAAGCCGCGCGACTGCGCCAGCGGTGGCACATGATCTCCGGCCAGAATCGCCTGTTCCTCGGCGTCGGGCATTCGGCGCTCGGACGCCCCTGGCGCGACCGGCTCGATACCGCTGGCCTCGCGCAGGCCGAAGCGCTGGCGCAGGTCGAGGGCATACCCGACACGCTGGCGCGCATCATGGCCGGTCGCGGCGTCGCCGCCAATGAGGCGCAGCTTTATCTCGAGCCAAAGCTGCGCGACCTCCTACCGGACCCTTCCGTATTACGTGACATGGACCGCGCCGCTGCGCGGTTGGCACAAGCGGCGATATCAGGCGAGAAGGTCGCGATCTTCGGCGATTACGATGTCGACGGCGCCTGCTCGGCGGCGCTGCTCGCCGGCTTCCTCGCCGAGGCGGGCGCGAAGCCGCGCATCCATATCCCCGACCGCCTGATCGAGGGCTATGGCCCCAATGCCGAGGCGATCGCCATGCTCGCCGGCGAGGGGGCGACCCTGCTCGTCACCGTCGACTGCGGCACGACCAGCCATGAGCCGCTGCAGCAGGCGGTGCGGCTGGGGCTCGACATCGTGGTGCTCGACCATCACCAGGCGCCGGAATTGCTCCCGAGCGTCGAGGCACTGGTCAATCCGAACCGGCAGGACGATCTTGCCGGCCTCGGCCATCTCTGTGCCGCCGGCGTCGTCTTCCTCACGTTGGTGGCGACGAATCGCGAATTGCGCCGCCGCGGTGCCTGGCGGGCAAAGGGAAACGAGCCTGACCTGCTCGCGGCGCTCGACCTCGTCGCACTCGCAACCGTCGCCGATGTCGTGCCGCTCATCGGCCTCAACCGCGCCTTCGTACGTCAGGGCATCGCCATGATGCGAACGCGCCAGCGGCTCGGTTTAGCGGCGCTGCTCGATATCGCCGGGCTCGACGGCCCCGTACAGCCTTGGCATCTCGGCTTCCTGCTCGGACCACGAATCAATGCCGGCGGGCGCATCGGCGATGCGGCTCTCGGGGCCCGGCTGCTCCTGACCCGCGACGAGGTCGAGGCGCGCACCATCGCCGCCGAGCTCAACCGACTCAACCAGGAACGCCAGGAGATCGAGCGGGCTGCGGTCGAGGAGGCAGTCGCCGAAGTCGAGCATCGCTTCGAGGATGCCGCCTCGCACCCCGTGCTGCTCGTTAGTTCGGCCGATTGGCATCCGGGCATCGTCGGATTGATCGCCGGGCGCTTGAAGGAGCGCTTCCGCCGCCCGGCCTTTGCGTTGGCGCGCAATGGCGATGGCGGCGCGACCGGCTCGGGCCGCTCGATCGCCGGCGTCGATCTCGGCTCGGCGGTGCGGCAGGCGGTCGAGGCGGGCCTTGCGGTCAAGGGCGGCGGCCATGCCATGGCGGCCGGTGTGACATTGGCGCCGGGGCAGGAGGGCGCCTTTGCGAATTTCGTCAGCGAGCGGCTGGCCAGCGGCGTCGCCAGCTCGCGCGAGGCCGAGGCGCTGCTGATCGACGCGGCGATCAGCGCCGGCGGGGCCAATCCCCGCCTCCTCGCCGAGATCGATCAGGCCGGGCCGTTCGGCGCCGGCTGCCCCGAACCGGTCTTCGTGCTGCCGGCGCATCGCCTGACCGAAGTCATCGAAGTCGGCGCGGGCGGGCATCTGCGCATCAAGCTGCGCTCGGGCGACGGCGCCACCATCGGCGGCATCGCTTTCCGCGCGGCGCGAGAGCCCCTCGGCCAGGCGTTGCTGGCGGCCCGTGGCGAAAGCGTGCATCTCGCCGGCACATTGACGCTGAATCGCTGGGGCGGCAGCGAGCGGGCGGAGCTGCGCGTGGTCGATCTCGCCCGGCCTGCCTGAGCAGTTGCGAAAAACCCTGACAGCGGGCTTGCCCAAGCTTCGCCGGGACACTATAGCTCGCCCCGCCTTGCAAGAGCGCTTCGCGCTCCGGCCTGCGGTCTTCGTCTATCGGTTAGGACACCAGCCTTTCACGCTGGGGAGACGGGTTCGACTCCCGTAGACCGCGCCATCCTCATTCGGCACTGCAGACATCAGGACTGAGAACGTTAGCGTTCGTGAACGCGCGGCCGCTGTCGATTCGCGCTTCTGCCAGTCGGTCCTACTTGCGCAGATACATGTCCCAGCAGGGCGAGAGAGCCACGAGCTGGCGGCCTTCGAGAGCTTGCGCGTATTGCTTCCAGATCGCAGCCCGCTTCACCTCGACCGGGCATTTCGGCCGCATGATCGCGTCGATGTCGCGCAGGGCTTCCAGCATTTCGGCCGTGACCCGGGGATTGGTACGTTCGGTGTCGATGCCGAGCGCGACGTGAAGCGGCGCGGCTCGGCCGAGCAGGTGGTTGAAGGGGCTGACGAAGTCGAGCGCGAAGAAGCCGTTCAGCTGGCGACCATTGGCCGCCTCCCAGCGCCTGATCGCATCGATCCCCTGCTGCACTTCGAGCAGCCAGGTCGCTTGATGGTCGATTTCCGAGAACAGCGTAGCGGATGGAAGCAGGCCGCGACGGACAAGGTCTTCATAGGCATCATTGTATTTCGGGTAGTGGTCGACCTGCGCGATTGCGCGTTCGGCCAGCTCTGGCTTGAGGCTGACCCGGCCGAGCGGCCCCACATCCGGCACATCCAGCGCCTGATAGCGCGGCGCAGCAATCACCGCCCGCGCGCCTCTCTCGAGAAAGTTCACGGCACTCGGCAGCGACACGGCCATGACGAGCACCAGAACATAAGGACGCAGCCCATCGCCTGACCGGGGGTAATATTCCCTGAGGATCAGGATCAGCACCGGCCAGAGTCCGATGAATTCGAGCGATCCGCTGTTCTGAGTCTCGCCGAGGATCAGGGCAAAGAGGCTCGCAGTCAGCCAGCCGAGCGGCGAGGCCAGCAAGCTTGCGAGCGAAGGCTTGTCGCGCCATGCGGCAAACGCGAGCGCGCCGACCAGAATCAGGCAGGGCGCGATCACGTTGAACTTGATCGAGGCCAGGGTCAGGAAGCGTCTCAGGAGTGAGGCGGAGTTGAGCATCGCCAAGATCAGGACGTCTTCGACATAGGCGTAGATGACGCCCGTCGAGAGTTCGAGCGCGACCAGGCAGGCTATGACCGCGCCGGCGGCGATCGCGGCATCACGGAAGCGCAGACGACCGGCCAGAACCGCATAACCGACGAGAACGGCACCCGAAACGGGGCCCGTGACCTTGACGAGAAACAGCGCCGTCATGAGCACCGCAACGAGTGAGGTCAGCAGAATCCGATTCTCGACGAAGAGAAGCGCTGCCAGCAGAAGATAGAGCAGCAAGGCGACGTGGCGGTTATAGTAGCCAAAGCCATCGAAGCCTGGCGATGGGTAGAGGCTGTGAAGGTTGATCGGTAGCGAGGTCAGGAACAGCAGCGGGATCAGGATCGCCAGGGCCAGGCGACGCGACCGCGGGACGATATCTCGAACAATCAACGCAGCAATCGGCAGCAAGACAGGCACGATCGCCCAGTTGGCGAGCAAGGCCGGCTGGGCCTGCGGGAAAAGCGCCTTGATGCCGGCGGTGAGATAGAAGCCGAGCGGACCGATCGAAGTGAAGAAATCGATGTTGGGAATCTGCCCCTGCCAGATGCGCTGGGCGGCATCGAGGTAGATGTCGGTATCCCAGTAGTTCGGCCCGAGCGGCAGCCTTATCGGCAGCGCAAGCCCCAGGACCACTGCCATCAGGAACGATACGATCCAGAACGTCGGGGACACGATAAAGAATCGCCAGAGCGCCCCGGATGCCGGATTGCCTGCCGTCGCCTGAGTGCTGGTCATCTTCGCCTGTTCCATCGGCCGTTGGCGGAACATGGCAGAAATATGTTACCTGATTGCTTCCACGTTTCGATATCTTGCAATTTCAAGTTGCATCGCGAGCCGCTCGGCCAATCCACCGCTCGGGACAGTGTCCGGCAGACTGAGCAGGTGGTGCACCTGACTGGGTTCTCAGGCGCCGGCACCCATCCTATAAGGCGGCGCCGCCGTCATCGTCGGCCGCTCGAGAACGCCGCATGGCCGACATCGCCAGCCTGTTCAACCTGGTCGCGCCCTTCTTCGGGCTGATCCTGCTCGGCTTCCTCGTCGGCCGCTACAAGCGCCTGCCGGGGGAAGGGCTGGCCTGGATGCAGTTCTTCCTGATCTATGTCGCGCTGCCTTGCCTGTTCTATCGATTGATCGCCGACAAGCCGTTGAGTGAATTGACGAATTGGGGGTTCGTCGCGGTGACGACGCTTGCGACCTTCTGCGCCTTCGTGCTCTCCTTCGCGCTCGGCTGGCGCCATAACCATGGCGCCATGCCGCAGGCGGTGATGCAGGGCGTCGCCGGCTCCTATTCGAACATCGGCTACATGGGCCCGCCCTTGATCTTGGCGGCGCTCGGTCCGGCCGCCAGCGCGCCGGTGGTGTTGATCTTCGTCTTCGACAATCTCCTGCTGTTCTCGCTGATTCCGTTCCTGATGGCGCTGGCCGGCGTGGAGAAGCGCAGCTTCGCCGCAACGGCCCGCGAAGTGGCCTGGCGGGTCGTCAGCCATCCCTTCAACATCGCGACCATCGTCGGCGTGCTTGCGGCCTTCCTGAAGCTCGAATTGCCGACCGCGCTCGACAAGATGACGCTCTGGCTCTCGCAGGCTGCTGCGCCCTGCGCGCTCTTCCTGCTCGGGGTCACGGTGGCTTTGCAGCCGATGCGGCGGATGCCAGGCGAATTGCCGGCGCTCGTCGCGATCAAGCTCCTGCTGCATCCATTGCTGGTCTGGCTGCTGCTATCGGCGCTCGGCAACTTCTCGGCGCCCTGGATCTATGCCGCGGTGATCATGGCGGCGCTGCCGCCGGCGCTGAACATCTTCGTGATCTCGACGCAGTATCGCGTCGGCATCGAGCGCGCCTCGGCCTGCATCCTCGTCGGCACCATCGTCTCGACGGTGACGCTGACGGGCTTCCTGTGGCTGGTGAAGACGGGCAGGATGCCGGCCGACCTCTTTCCCTGACGGCCCGCCAGGGCCTGCCTTTCCCGGGCCCATTGATGCAGCCGCTCTCCGATCTCCTCGTCCTCGACTTCTCGACCCTGCTGCCCGGCCCGATGGCGAGCCTCTTCCTCGCCGAGGCCGGCGCGCGCGTGATCCGGATCGAGCGGCCGGATGGCGAGGACATGCGCCGCTTCCCGCCGCGCTTCGGCGAGACCTCCGCCCCCTTCGCCGCCCTCAACCGCGGCAAAAAGAGCCTCGCGATCGATCTCAAGGCACCGGATGCACTGGAACGCCTGACCCCGTTGATCGAGCAGGCCGACATCGTCATCGAGCAGTTCCGGCCCGGCGTGATGGCCCGGCTCGGTTTCGGCTACGAGGCGCTGAAGGCGCTCAACCCGCAGCTGGTCTACTGCTCGATCAGCGGCTACGGCCAGGACGGCCCGCGTGCCTTCGAGGCCGGTCATGACATCAACTACCAGGCGATTGGGGGGCTGCTCGGCCAGTCGCTCGCGCGCGGCAGGCAAGCACCTTTGCCGCCGACTTTGGTCGCCGACATCGCCGGCGGCGCCATGCCGGCGGTGATCAACATCCTGCTCGCCTTGCGCGAGCGCGACCGATCCGGCCAGGGCTGCCATCTCGACATCGCCATGACCGACGCGATGCTCGCTTTCGCCTGGTATGCGCTGGCGCAGGGCCAGGCGTCGGGCCGCTATCCGGCGGGCGGGGAGGGGCTGCTGACCGGTGCCAGCCCGCGCTACGGCCTCTATGCGACGGCGGATGGCTGGTTCCTCGCCGTCGGCGCGCTCGAGGAGAAGTTCTGG
Source organism: Bosea sp. Tri-49 (assembly GCF_003952665.1). Taxonomy (NCBI): domain Bacteria; kingdom Pseudomonadati; phylum Pseudomonadota; class Alphaproteobacteria; order Hyphomicrobiales; family Alloboseaceae; genus Allobosea; species Allobosea sp. Tri-49. The sequence goes on along the minus strand of NZ_CP017946.1, from coordinate 1,316,681 downwards.
GCGGGCTTCTGCGAGGGTATCGGCCTTGGCGTAGAGCTCCGCGATGACCAGCGCGATCCGGCAGCGACGATGGCCGCCGTCGCCGCAATCATCGCATCCCGGCCGGCAGAACATTGGCGGGTAACAATCGAGCCGCTCGACTGCTGCTGCACTGTAGTCCGGACACTCGACGAAGCACTGGCCGATCCGCAGCTGACGGCGCGCGGTCTGCTCGATCGGCAGGTCGAGGAACCGGGCGGGCGACGCATGGTCTCGACGCCGCTACCGCTCGCGCCTGTCTTCCGTGACGCTGCGCCGGCGCTGCGGGCGAGCCCGCCAATCGGCGACTACGAGATTTGAGCTCAGCCTGCGGCGGTGCCGCCAGCAAGCCCATGCCGCATGACGAGGCGACGCAGCGTCGCGATTCGCGATAGCGCGAGCAAGCCGGCGCCGCGCATCAGATCGGCCGGCAGCAGATCGGTCAGCAGGGTCCGGTTGAGCGCATCGACGGCGCCCGTGCGCAAACGGACATCGGCCTGGCGCGAGCGGTCATAAGCTAAGAGCGCCGCCTCTTCGCCGGAATCCTCAGCCCCCGCAACCGCGTCGCGCAGCGCCGCGACGTCGCGCAGGCCGAGATTGAGCCCCTGCGCCCCGATCGGCGGGAAGACATGCGCGGCTTCGCCGATCAGCGCCATGCGTGCATCGGCAAAGCGATCGACCGACAGACCGCTCATCGGCACACGTCCGCGGGGGCCTGCGACCGTCATCGCGCCGAGGATCGAATGAGTCTGGCGTTCGACCGCGCGGGCGAATGCGACATCATCGAGCCCGGCGATGCGCTCTGCCTCGCCGGGCTCGAGCAGCCAGACCAGCGAGGAGCGCCGGCCCGGCATCGGCACCAGCGTGCAGGGGCCGGAACGGGTGTGGAACTCGGTCGAGGCGTCGCGATGCTCACGTCGGTGGCTCAGGATCGCAGTCAACGCTACCTGCGGATAGCTCCAGTCGCGTGCGGTGATGCCGGCCGCTTCCCGAACCCGCGACTTTCGGCCATCGGCACCGACGACAAGGCGCGCTTCGATCGGCGCAAAGCCGTCACCCGAGAGCCCGACAGTGTCGGCGCCTGCCGCGATCGCCGTGACGGCATGCGGCATCATGCGGATGCGCGCCTCCGCAGCCGCCTTCGCCGTCATCGCTTCGACCAGCGCTGCATTCTCGACATTCCAGCCGAACGCCGGCAGGCCGAGCTCGGCCGCCTTGAATTCAACCGGCGGCTGCCGGAACAAGCTGCCGGTGTCGTCGACCAGCCGCATCACCGCGAGCGGAGCAGCAACCGCGTCGAGCGCCTCCGTCAGCCCGAGCGCTTCGAGCAGGCGCCAAGAGCCGTCGAGCAAGGCGACGGTGCGGCCATCGCGCAGCGCACCTGTCGGTCCGAGCAGCACGACCTCGCGCCCGGCAGCAGCAAGCGCGAGCGCTGCCGCGAGCCCGACCGCTCCAGCTCCGACGATGGCGATGTCGCAATCCTGCTGGTCCGTCATGGCCTTTCGGTAGCCGATGCCGGCGCCGCTGGCGAGCGCCCGCTTGCCGCAGCTCCCGGCCGATCATGCAAATTCGCCGATACCCTTCGGCGTCGGACACCTGCCTTGCAAGCACTGCCGCGGTTGCGCCGAACGAATGCAAGTCCCTATCGTCAGCGTCATCGACATCAGGAGATCGCCATGGCGAAAGCTATCCGCGTACACAAGACCGGTGGGCCCGAGGTTCTGCAGCTGGAGGAGGTCAGCCTGCCGGCGCCAGGGCCGGGCGAGATCCTGATCCGCAACCGCGCCATCGGGCTGAACTTCATCGACACCTATTTCCGCACCGGCCTCTATCCGGCGCCGCTGCCGTTCACGCTCGGCAATGAATCGGCCGGCGACGTGCTCGCGGTCGGGCCTGATGTCACGAAGTTCAAGCCCGGCGACCGCATAGCCGTCGTCGCGGCGCATGGTGCCTATGCCGAAGAGCGCATCGTTCCGGCATCGGCTGTGGTCGCCTTGCCCGACAACGTCTCTTACGAAGCTGCCGCCAGCATGCTGCTGAAGGGGTTGACGGCCGAATACCTGCTTCATCGCACCTATCAGGTGAAGCCGGGTGACACGATCCTGGTCCACGCCGCAGCGGGCGGCACCGGCTCGATCCTCTGCCAATGGGGCAAGGCGCTGGGCGCGACGGTGATCGGCACCGTCGGTAGCAAGGAGAAGGCCGAGCTCGCCAAGGCGAACGGAGCCGACCACGTCATCCTCTATCGCGACGAGGATGTTCCGGCGCGCGTCAAGGAGATCACCGGCGGCAAGCTTTGCGACGTTGTCTATGACGGTGTCGGCAAGGACACCTTCATGGCCTCGCTCGATTCGCTAAAGCCCTTCGGCCTGCTGGCGAGCTTCGGCAATGCCTCGGGCGCGGTCGAAGCCTTCAACCTCGGCATCCTCTCGGCGAAGGGCTCGCTTTACGTCACTCGCCCGACGATGAACACGCACACGGCCAAGCGCGAGACCTTGGTGGCGATGGCGAAGAACCTGTTCGAGGCTGTCGGCTCCGGCAAGGTCAGCGTCGCGATCAACGCCCGGTTCGCGCTGAAGGACGCCGCCGAGGCGCACCGGGCTCTGGAAGGGCGCGGCACCACCGGCTCGACCGTACTCGTGCCGTAACCGGCGGCGCAATTTCCGCCTGAATCGAAAGCCATGCTTCTGCGGTCCGGTCAGACGACCGGACCGTTTCGGTTTCAGGTATCCCGCTTGCACATCGCTAGGCTCGCCGTCACGTCGATCACCGTCATCGGCCTCGCAACGGGCGGGGCAATGATCGCTCCGCCGGGACTACAGAGCTGGCAACTTCATCAGGCGAGAGATGATCCGGCCGAGCTGTCGCGGCTGCGCCTCGATGGCGTCGCCACGGCGGATCGCCTTACCGACGAGATCGATCGAGCGGTTGCGGCCGGCGATCCCGATCTCGCCGACAGCTTCGTCGCGCTCGCAGCCGAGCGCGAGATCGCCATCGCACCCGAGCAACGCGCGCGGATCGAAGTCTTGCGCGAGACTGCGCTGACGCGGGCCGTCTCCGATTTCGGGCAAGGCTTCGTCGCAGGTGATCGCGAGAGCGATGCCGCCTTCGCCGGCGCACTGGTCGGCGACATCAGCGGCTTCGGTGATCTGCGCGACCTTGCCCACGAGGGGCGCAAGCTTGCTGGTGGCGAACAGGTGGATGAGATGGTGATGGCGCTCGCCGCGGTCGGTCTTGCGATCAGCGCCGCAACCTGGATCAGCCTCGGTGGTGGCCTTCCTGCCCGCGGCGGCCTCAGCGCCGTCAAGGCGGCGAGCAAGGCGAAGCTGCTCTCGCCCGTGCTCTCAGCAAATCTCAGCCGCATGGCGGCGGGCGCGCTCGATCGTCCGGCCCTGGCGGCGAGCGTTGGTGCGGCCGTCCGCCTCGATCTTGCGGCGGCGAGGGTAGCCGCAGGCGGCATCGTCCGGCCGGCTGCGCTGGCCCGCTTCACCGCGCTCGGCCAGGATGCCGGCGCACTCTATGCCCGTACCGGTCAGCGCGGCCTGCGCCAGGTGCTCGCCGTCGCGGAAGATGCCGGGGACGTCCGCCGGGCGGCGAAGCTCGCGGCGGCCAAGCCATCGACGGCGCGCGCAGTCCTTAAGCTGCTCGGGCGCTCGGCGCTGGTGCTCGGCGCTCTCAGCCTGCAGGCGGCCGGCTGGATGCTAGCTCTGCTCGGCTACGCATTGGCCATCGCCATGGCGGCACAACGCTTCGGCTGGTGGCTTGGACGACTGGGCCGCGCCCGCCACGCCGCCGCCTGACGGGCTGCGCTTTCGGCAGAAAAGCGAAAATTCCGAAATCGCAACGCGAAATCCGCCCTGGAGCGATCAAGCAGGAGGCAACACCCCGTTCCGGATCCCGCGTCATGAAACGTTATCTGCGCCGCGCCGGTCTTAGCCTTTCCTGCCTGACCGTCCTCAGTGTCGGCGCTGCGCAATACGCTGCAAAGGCGGAATGGGAGATGTCGCAGTCAGGATCGGCGATCGCCGCTCCCATCGTCCGGCTGGAACGTCCCCGCCTGACACGCCCGGTCGAGCCCAAGCGCAATGCCTGCCCGCGCTCGACCCGGCTCGTCGAAGCTGATCCGTCGCATTCTGGCCGCGCCTGAGCCGAAGCTGGCTCAGACCGCCATGCCATGCAGATCATAGGCGTCGGCGCGCTCGACCTTCACCGTGACGATATCGCCGGGCCGCAGCGGCCGGCGGCTCGACACATAGACATTGCCGTCGATCTCCGGCGCATCCCATTTCGAGCGGCCCTTGGCGACGGTCGGTCCGGCCTCGTCGATGATCACCGGAATGCGCTTGCCGACACGCGCCTTGACGATGCGGGCCGAAACCTCGGCCTGCGTCTTCATGAAGCGGTGCCAGCGCGCCTCCTTCTCGTCTTCCGCGACCAGCGGCAAGCCGAGATCATTCGCCGTCGCGCCCTTGACCGGCTCGTATTTGAAGCAGCCGACGCGCTCCAGCTTAGCTTCCTTCAGCCAGTCGAGCAGGAAGTCGACATCGTCCTCGGTCTCGCCGGGGAAGCCGACGATGAAGGTCGAGCGGATGGCGAGGTCTGGGCAGATCTCGCGCCACTTCCTGATCCGCTCCAGCGTCTTCTCGTGATGGGCCGGGCGGCGCATCGCCTTCAGCACGGAGGGCGAGGCATGCTGGAACGGGATGTCGAGATAGGGCAGCACATTGCCCTCCGCCATCAGCGGGATGACCTCGTCGACATGCGGATAAGGATAGACGTAGTGCATCCGGACCCAGACGCCCATCTGGCCGAGTTCGCGCGCCAGCTCGAAGAAACGGGTGCGGACCTCGCGATCCTTCCACATCGACGGCGCATATTTGATGTCGAGCCCGTAGGCGCTGGTGTCCTGCGAGATCACCAGCAATTCCTTGACGCCGGCTTTGACCAGCTTCTCGGCCTCGCGCAGCACATCGCCGATCGGCCGCGAGGCCAGGTCGCCGCGCAATTTCGGGATGATGCAGAAGCTGCAGCGATTATTGCACCCCTCTGAAATCTTTAGATAAGCGTAGTGTCGCGGCGTCAGCTTGATGCCCTGATCCGGGACGAGGTCCAGGAAGGGATCGTGCTTGGGCGGCACCGCCTGGTGCACGGCCGAGACGACGCTCTCATAGGCCTGTGGTCCGGTGATCGCCAGCAGGTTCGGGAAGGCGTCGCGGATCTGCTCGGGCTCGGCGCCCATGCAGCCGGTGACGATGACCTTGCCGTTCTCGGCCATGGCCGAGCCGATCGCCTCGAGCGATTCCTGCTTGGCACTGTCGAGGAAGCCGCAGGTGTTGACGATGACGACGTCGGCGCCCGCATGGCTCTTGCTGAGCTCATAGCCCTCCGAGCGCAGCGAGGTGATGATGCGTTCGGAATCGACGAGCGCCTTGGGGCAGCCAAGCGAGACAAACGAGATTTTCGGCGCGACGGCATTCATCGGCAGCGGAACTCAAAACGGAGAGAGGAATAGCGCGGCAAGGCCGGCGCGTTGGCGCTTCCTTTGATCCTTTTTAGTCGATTTTGCAAATGCGCGCTTCTTGCGCTGGCGGCACCACACACTGGCAAGGGCATGCGAAAAGCTCCGAAACCGCGACAAGCATGGGATATCCCACCGGCGATGGGGCCAAGCAGGCCGTGCCGCTGGAAGCCTAATGCCTAAGCGCTACCGGCAGGAGCCGCCGCGCAACACCTTTTCAGGGGGCTGGTTATGGCTACGCATTCTCTTCGCATCCCAGGTACGCTGTTGATCGCATTCTGCCTGTCCGCACCACTGGCGCCGGCATTTGCCAGCGAGGGCGGCGGGGGTGGTGGCGGAGGCGGTGGCGGCGATGACCGCTGGGCTGTGTTCCACAACAAGCCGCAGCTCGGACAGCCCGCGAGCAGCTATGGCCACGCCGGCCGGGCCGACCGCGCCGCCGGGCCACGCGCTGGTGGTGGCGCCATGCAGCATCAGGTCGGCGTAGCCTCGGCCGAAACTGTCCTGCCAGACGGCACCCGTGTCCGCTCCGTCGGGCTCGCCAGCGGCGACCGCTTCGTCACCACGGTGACGCCGGATGGTGTCGTCCGCACCGGCTTCCGACCGGCCGGGCAGCGGGCCGATCAGGCGGGAGCCCGCAGCCGAACGACGTATAATTCGCAGACCGGGATCACCTCGACCTGGACCACCCAGGCCGACGGTACTCGCGTCGGCGTCCATGTCGACCGCCAGGGCAACCGCTCGGTCTCGACCAGTCGGTAAGCGCAGTGATCCGCCAGCGAACTGGAGCTGCCGCTCAGGCGGCTCCAGCGGCAACCGGCCGCTCCGGATCCTGCGTCCAGTCCGTCATCGAACCGTCATAGAGCGAGACCTCGTCGCGGCCGAGCAGCTCCGACATGACGAACCAGTTCAGCGAGGCGGTGTGGCCGGTGTTGCAATAAGACACGGCAGGCCCCGTCGGCACTGAGCCGAACAAAGCGGAAAGATCGCCGGCCGGCTTGAAGCGCCCGGTCGCGGGGTCGAAGGCTGCGGCGTAGTCGCGCGAGACGGCGCCGGGGATGTGCCCAGCGCGTGCCGCCTCGGCCGCTTTTTCCTTGCCTTCATAATAGCTGGCGGAGCGGGCATCGACGAGCGTCGCCAGCTTGCTACGCGACGCCACCAGGGTCGCATCGGCGGTGCTGCGCAGCTCCTGCTGAACCACGACAGGATAGGGCGATGCTTGCGTGGGCTTGGCCGGCCCGGTCTCGATCGGTAGCCCCGGCTGCGTCTGCCAGCCCTTGAAGCCACCGTCGAGGATGGCCTGCTGGCCATGGCCGATCAGCTTCAACGTCCAGTAGACACGGGTAGCGGCGGCGAGGTCGCTGGCAGTGAGCCCTGCCGGCACGATCACGACCTTGCTCGGCGGGGTGATGCCGAGCCGTCCTGTAAGCTCGGCGAGATGATCGAGCGGCGGCAGCATGCCGGGCGCATTGCCGACCTTGGCGCGCCAGCCATCGGCTGCGTAGTCGCTGTGTACCGCGCCGGGGATGTGGCCGGCCTCGAAGGCCTGACGCCCGCCCTCGGCGGCGGCGCGAATGTCGATGATGACGAGACCGGGCGAGCCCAGCGCATCGGCCAGGGCTTTGGGAGATACCAGTCCCGAGGTCGGGATATCCGTCATTCCGCGGCCTCCTGTTGCAGTTCGTCGATGACCACGAGCGAAGTGGTCATTTCGGCGGTCGCCCCCAGCATGATCGAAGCGGAACAGTATTTTTCCTTCGACAATGTGACGGCGCGCTCGGCCTTGGCCTGCGACAGGCCACGACCGCTGACGCGATAGGCGATGTGGATCTTGGTGAAGACCTTGGGATCCTCGGTCGCGCGCTCGGCCTCGACCTCGACCTCGCAGCCCGTGACGGATTCGCGGCCCTTCTTCAGGATCTGCACCACATCGAAACCGGTGCAGCCGGCGAGCCCGATCAGCAGCATCTCCATTGGTCGGGTGCCGATGTTGCGGCCGCCATATTCAGGCGCGCCGTCCATCATCACGGCATGGCCGCTGCCGGCCTCACCCATGAAGGCCATGCCCTCGACCCATTTCGCCCGCGCCTTCATGGCCGTCTCCTGTCGTCAGAACGTGTCGGGCGACAGGCATAACCCGCGCGATACACGAAAGGCGAGGGTGACCTCAGGCCGCAGCAAACAGGTTGCCATGCGTGATGCGCAGCCGGATGCGTTCGCCGATCGCCGGCGCGACCTGGCTGGCGAGGTCGACGTCGAGCCGCTTGGGCAGCCCTTCGACTGCAACCTCGGCGCGGCGCAAGGGGCCGTTGCGGCGCAGGTGCTCGACCACGCCCGGCAAGGCGAGCGGCGCATCGTCGACGATGCGCAGATGCTGCGGCCGGACATAGAGCGAGGCCGGCCCGCCAAGATTCTGGCGCAGGCCGCCGAGCACAGGCCGGTCCTGGAAGAAGGCCTGGCTGCCGACGACCTTGACCGGCAGATGATTGGCGTCGCCGAGGAACTGGCAGATGAAGGGCGTCGCCGGATGGTCGTAGACGTCGTCGGGCGAGCCGACTTGCTCGAGCCGGCCATCATGGAGGATCGCCACCCGGTCGGCGAGTTCCAGCGCTTCCTCCTGATCGTGGGTGACGAAGACGGTGGTGTGGCCGGTGCGCTGATGCAGTTGGCGCAGCCAGGCGCGCAGATCCTTGCGGACCTTGGCGTCGAGCGCGCCGAAGGGCTCGTCGAGCAGCAGCACGCGCGGCTCGATCGCCAGCGCCCGGGCGAGCGCGATGCGCTGGCGCTGACCGCCGGAGAGCTGGCTCGGGTAGCGCTTCTCCAGCCCCGGCAACTGGATGAGCTCCAGGAGATCGGAGACGCGCTTCTTGATTTCGGTGGGGCTCGGCCGTTCGCCGCGTGGCCGCGATTTCAGGCCGAAGGCAATGTTCTCGGCAACGCTCATCGTCTTGAACAGCGCATAATGCTGGAAGACGAAGCCGATCCGGCGCTCGCGCAGCGAGAGCGCGCGCGTATCGGTCTCGCCGAAGAGGACGCGGCCGCGCTCGGCCTGCTCCAGCCCGGCGATGACGCGCAGCAGCGTCGTCTTGCCTGAACCGGACGGGCCGAGCAGGGCGACGAGCTCACCCGGCTGAATGTCGAGCGAGACGCCGCGCAAGGCGGGGAAGTTCTGGAAGCGCTTCTCGACGCTTTCGATGGTGACGGCGACCGACATGGGCTCTTCCACTCAGTGACGACGGCTGGCGGCGATCGCATCCGCGAAGCGCCATTCCAGGACGGTTTTCAGGACGAGCGTGACGAGGGCGAGGCCCGCCAGCAGCGAGGCGACCGCGAAGGCAGCCGCCCCCATGTACTCGTTATAGAGAATCTCGACATGCAGCGGCATGGTCGTGGTCACCCCACGGATCTTGCCGGAGACGACGGCGACGGCGCCGAACTCGCCCATGGCGCGGGCATTGCAGAGCAGCACGCCGTAGAACAGGCTCCATTTCACGTTCGGCAGCGTCACCGTGAAGAAGGTGCGCCAGCCCGAGGCACCCAGCGTCAGTGCCGTCTCCTCATCGGCCGAGCCGAGCGACTGCATGTGCGGGATGAGTTCGCGGGCGACAAAGGGGAACGTGACGAAGATCGTCGCCAGCAGGATGCCCGGCACGGCAAAGATGATCTTGAGATCGTTGGCCGCGAGCCAGGGACCAAAATAGCCCTGCGCGCCGAAGAGCAGCACAAAGACCAGGCCCGAGATTACCGGCGAGACCGAGAAGGGCAGGTCGATGAAGCTGATCAGCAGACTTTTGCCGCGGAACTCGAACTTGGCGATCGCCCAGGCGGCCGCCAGTCCGAAGATGACGTTGAATGGAACCGCGATTGCCGCGATGAGCAGCGTCAACCGGATCGCGGCCAGCGCGTCGGGCTCGAGGATCGCTTCGCGATAGGCCTGCCAGCCGCGTGCGCCGGCTTCGACGAAAACCGAGATCAGTGGCAGGAACAGGAACAGGCAGAGGAAGGCGAGCGAAACGACGACCAGCACGAACTGGACGATGCGGGACTCGCCTTTTATGCGCCGCGCTGCGCGGGCGGGGGCGAGATCCTCAATCTGATAGGGCAGGCTGGCATCAGACATCGCCAAATCTCCGGCGGGCGCTCGCCTGGATCAGGTTGACCAGCAGGATCAGGGAGAAGGAAAGCAGGAGCATGATGGTCGCGACCACGGCCGCCCCGGCATAGTCGAACTGCTCGAGCCGGATGACGATCAGCAAGGGGGCAATCTCGGACACCATCGGCACATTGCCGGCAATGAAGATCACCGAGCCGTATTCCCCGACGGCGCGTGCGAAGGCGAGGACGAAGCCGGTCAGCAGCGCCGGCAGCACCGGCGGCAGCAGTACGGTGAAGACGGTGCGCCAGCGGCTGGCTCCGAGCAGCGCCGCGGCCTCCTCGATATCCGCAGGCAGCTCTTCCAACACCGGCTGGATGGTGCGCACGACGAAGGGCAGGCCGATGAAGATCAGCGCCACCATCACGCCGAGCGGCGTATAGGCGACTTTGATGTCATAGGGGGCGAGCAGGCCACCGACCCAGCCATTGGGCGCATAGATCGCCGCCAGCGAGATGCCGGCGACCGCAGTGGGCAAAGCGAAGGGCAGGTCGACTGCCGCATCGATCAGGCGCTTGCCGGGGAAATCGTACCGCACGAGAACCCAGGCCAGGATCAGCCCGAAGATCGCGTTGACCGCCGCCGCGAAGAACGCGCCTCCGAAGGAGAGCTTCAACGCCGCCAGCGTGCGCGGCGAGGTCGCCACCGCCCAGATGTCGGCCGGACCGGCACTCGCCGCCTTGAGGAACAAGGCGGCGAGGGGAATGAGCACGATCAGCGACAACGCCGTCACGGTGATGCCCAGCGCCAGGCCGAAGCCGGGCAGGATGCTGGGCTCGCGCCAGCGGAAGACCGTCGCCGTCATCGCTTAGCGGGCCGGCTTGTAGAGCTGGTCGAAGGTGCCGCCGTCACCGAAATGGGCAGGCTGCGCCTTGGCCCAGCCACCGAAACTCTCATCGATGGTGACGAGTTCGACCTTCGGGAAGCGGGCGATATCCTTCGGATCGGCGGCTTCGGGATTGCGCGGCCGGTAATAGTGCTTGGCGATGATCGCCTGGCCCTTCGGCGTGTAGAGGAATTCGAGATAGGCCTGCGCCTCGGCGCGGGTACCCTTGGCGTCGACATTGCCGTCGACGACCGCGACCGGCGGTTCGGCCAGGATCGAGAGCGAGGGCACGACGATGTCGAACTTGTCCTCGCCGAATTCCTTCAGCGCGAGGAAGGCCTCGTTCTCCCAGGACAGGAAGACGTCGCCGATGCCGCGCTGGGTGAAGGTCGTGGTGGCGCCGCGCGCGCCAGTGTCGAGCACCGGAACATTGGAAAGCAGCTTGCCGATATAGTCGCGGACCTTCGCCTCGTCCTTGTTGAAGGCCTTCTCGGCATAGGCCCAGGCGGCGAGATAGTTCCAGCGCGCGCCGCCCGAGGTCTTCGGATTCGGCGTGATGATCTGGACGCCGGGTTTCACCAGGTCGCCCCAGTCCTTGATCGCCTTCGGATTGCCCTTGCGGACCAGGAAGACGATGGTCGAGGTGTAGGGCGAGGAGTTCTGCGGCAGGCGCTTCTGCCAGTCGAGCGGCAGCTTTTTCGAGCGCTCGGCGACCGCGTCGATGTCACCAGCGAGCGCCAGCGTCAGCACATCTGCGTTGAGGCCGTCGATGACGGTGCGAGCCTGCGCGCCCGAGCCGCCATGCGACTGGCGGATGGTGCTGATCTTCTTGGCGTTCTTGCCGTTCCAATCGGCGATGAAGGCCGTATTGATCTCGCGATAGAGTTCGCGGGTCGGGTCATAGGAGACGTTGAGCAGTTCGGTCTGGGCGCGGGCGCCTGTGATCACGCCGAAGCACAGGGCGAAGGCTCCGAGCGCCAGGCCGGCCTGCAGCAGGCGGTGAAGTCTCTGTCGCGTCATCTCAGTGCTCCGTGCTGAACAGGTCTGGAAGCCGTCGAAACGGTTCAAAACTGTTCTGAAAAACAAACAGAACGTACTGAATTGGCGGTCATCGCTCAACTGGTCGAGGCAGTAGAGCCCTTCCAAACTTTTCGCGCCAGAGAGAAAACGCATCTCCGGCGTTTTGGTTCAGCTCAGCCTTGCGCCAATTTTCCGCTGGCAGCAGCCGGCAGGGCGGCCCCCATCGCGTGGCCGATCAGGACCAGAACCGGACCCTTGCTCGGAAGCTCGCCAAGCCGTTCCGGCAGTTCCGCGATCGAGGTGGCGATCCGCATCTCGGCCGGGGTGGTCGCGCCGAGCATCGCGATCGCCGGCGTGGCAGGATCGAGCCCGGCAGCGAGCGCCTTCTCGCGGAACAGCGGCAGGGTAGCGCGCGCCATGTAGAGCGCCGTGGTCGCGGCCGGATCGGCGAGTGCGTTCCAGTCGAGATCCTGCGGCAGCTTGCCGTCGCGGGCATGGCCGGTGACGAATTGCAGCCGGCGGGCATGGTCGCGATGGGTCAGCGAGAGGCCGAGCGAGGCCGCCGCGCCCTGCGCTGCCGAAATGCCGGGCACGATCGCGACCGGGATGCCGGCGCGGCGGCAAGCTTCAATCTCTTCGCCGGCGCGGCCGAAAATGCCGGGATCGCCGCCCTTCAGCCTGACCACATGCTTGCCCTGACCGGCGAGCGAAACGAGCATCGCATTGATGTCGTCCTGCTTGACCGCCGGGCCATAGCCCTGCTTGCCGACCAGCATGCGCTTGGCCTCGCGCCGGGCAAGCTCGAGCACGCCGGCCGAGACGAGGTCGTCATAGAGGATGATATCGGCGCTCTGAAGCGCCCGGATCGCCTTCAGCGTCAGCAACTCCGGGTCACCCGGCCCGGCGCCGACCAAGGTGACGCGGCCATGTGGTGTGCCGCCACGCTCGATCTCGTCGAGCACGGCAGAGAGATCATTCCGATCGCTCTCGTCGGGCCGGCGCTGGGGGTCGGCCAGGGCGCGGCTGGTGAAGCGCACCCAGAAATCGCGCCGGAGCGGGAAGGAGAGTTCGCGCGCCTTGACCAGCGGGCGCCAGTCATGCGCCGCCTGGGCCCAGGCCTTGAGACCGGAAGGCAGCAACGCCTCGATCTTGGCGCGGATCGCCTGGCCGAAGACGGGGGCGGCGCCATCGGTCGAGATCGCCACGACAAGCGGCGAGCGATTGACGAGAGAGCCGAAGGCGAAATCGCAGAATTCGGGCTTGTCGACGACATTGACCGGCACGCCGGCCTGCCGGGCAGCGGCTGCGAAAGCCCTGGCCTCGTCGAGCGTTTCGATATCGGCGATGGCGAGCGCCGCGCCGTCGAGATCATCGGCCTGCCAGGCGCGCGGCAGCACCGTCACCGAGCCGGCCGGCGGATCAGCGGCGAGGCCGGCGAACACCTCAGGCTGGTCGCCGGCAAGAATCAGCAGGTCGGAGCCGGCGGCAGAGAGCAATTCGGCCTTCCAGAGCGCCCCATCGCTTGCACCCGCGAGCACGACCTTGCGCCCCTCCAGCTTGTGGAAGAGCGGCAGGGTCGCGAGCCGTTCGATCCGGCGCGGGGCGATTGTCTCCGGGCGTCTTGCGCTCATCTTTGCGTCGCTACGGCCTTCACATCGGGTTGCGTCCGGGTGTCGCCCGCAGGTGGCATGAACAACCACAGACCGGCAAGCACCAGGATGATAAGCCGGAAGCAAAGATCGAACCAGCGCTCGCGCGGACCGGGAGCGGAGTGGCTCAGGGCGTCGTTCAGCATGGCCTCCTCCCATTCATCGTCGCTATGGCGGTCGGCCGGCCGCCGCAGGCTGGGTTGGGCCGAACCGTGCATCGTCTCAGCTCGCCGCAGCATGTTTCAGGCGGGCCGAGCGGCGCCGGTCGAGGATGTTGCCGCTGTCGCCATAGCCGCGCTGGTAGCCATGGCTGATCTGGCCGAGCGCTTTGGTCCATTGCTCGACCGGCTGGCGCGCAGCGCTGGCTTCCGGCAGCTCGACCTCGTCGAAGCCGCAGGCCAGCGCATACGCGAACTGGTCGACGATCAGCGGCCCGCTGGCACGCAGCGTGCCGGTGAAACCGTGATTGCGGATCAGGCGCGCCAGGCTGAAGCCGCGCCCGTCGCCGAAAGACGGGAAGCTGATCGCGATCAGCGAGAGCTGCCGCATCAGCAGCTTGAGCTCGGGAATGCGGACGGTGTTGGGGATGACGACGCCGATGCGCTGGTCGCGCGTCTTCTGCGCCAGCGCCTCCGGCAACGCCGCCCAGTCGACGAGCGCATGCGAGAGATTGTCGATCGCGGCGCCCTCGTTGCGGGTCCAGGTCTCGGCCTTGGCGCCGTGACGGTCAAGCAACGGCATGGCTTGCCTCCTGGAAAGCCGCCTTGAAGGGCGCAAGCCCGATGCGGCGGACATTGTCGATGAAGCTCTCGCCCTGCTGGCGCTGGGCCAGGTAGACCGAGACGATGCGCTCGATCGCGTCCGGCACGTCCTCGGCCGCGAGGCCGGGACCGAGGATTTCGCCGATCGCGGCGTTTTCGGTCGCGTCACCGCCGAGCGTGATCTGGTAGGATTCGATGCCGCGCTTCTCGAGGCCAAGAATGCCGATATGGCCGACATGGTGGTGGCCGCAGGCATTGATGCAGCCGGAGATCTTGATGTTGAGCACACCGATCTCTTTCTGCCGCCCGGCATCGGCGAAACGCTGGGCCAGTGCCTGCGCGATCGGGATCGAGCGGGCCGTCGCCAGCGCGCAGTAGTCGAGGCCGGGGCAGGCGATGATGTCGGTGATCAGCCCGACATTGGCCGTGGCCAGGTCGGCTTCGCCAAGCCGCCGCCAGACCGCGAACAGATCGGCCTGCTTCACCTGCGGCAGGACAAGGTTCTGGGCATGGGTGACGCGGATCTCGGATAAGGAGAACTCGTCCGCTAGGTCCGCGACGAGACGCATCTGGTCGCTGGTGGCGTCCCCCGGAGGAGCGCCGATCGGCTTCAGCGAGATCGTCAGCGCGGCATAGCCCGGCTGGCGGTGATCAGTGACATTGGTTTCGACCCAGCGGGCAAAATCAGGATTGCCAGCTTTCGCCGCCTCGAACGCGCCGCTCGTCGCCGGCAGCGTCTCATAGGCCGGTGGCGCGAAATAGGCTGCGATGCGCGCGACCTCGGCCGGGTCGGCATTGACGGAAGGGCCGTCGAGCCGAGCAAATTCCTCCTCGACGCGGCGGGAGAACTCTTCCGTGCCGATCTCGTGGACGAGGATCTTGACCCTGGCCTTGTACTTGTTGTCGCGCCGGCCTTCGAGATTATAGACCCGCATGACCGCCTCGAGATAGGCGAGCAGGTCGGCCTTGGGCAGGAATTCGCGGACGACCTTGCCGATCATCGGGGTACGGCCGAGGCCGCCGCCGACGATGACCTCGTAGCCGATCTCGTGCGTATCCGGATGGCGCAGGATGCGCAGGCCGATATCGTGCGCCTTGATCACGGCGCGGTCGTGCTCGGCGCCGGTCACCGCGATCTTGAACTTGCGCGGCAGGTAGTCGAACTCGGGATGCAGGCTCGACCATTGCCGGATCAGCTCGGCAGTCGGGCGCGGGTCCTCGATCTCGTCCTGGGCGACGCCGGCGAAATGATCGGCGGTGACGTTGCGGATGCAATTGCCCGAGGTCTGGATCGCGTGCATCTCGACATCGGCGAGTAGGTCGAGAATGTCCGGGATGTCGCGCAGCTTCGGCCAGTTGAACTGGAGATTGGTGCGCGTGGTGAAATGGCCGTAGCCGCGGTCATAGCGCTCGCCGATCAAAGCGAGCTGGCGCATCTGCTTCGACGAGAGGGTGCCGTAGGGAACTGCGATCCGCAGCATATAGGCGTGGAGCTGCAGATAGACGCCGTTCTTCAGGCGCAGCGGCTTGAACTCGTCCTCGGTCAGCGAACCGTTCAACCGGCGGCCGACCTGGTCGCGGAACTGCGCGACCCGCTCTCGGACGAAACGCTCGTCGAATTCATCGTAACGATACATGCGTCAGGCTCTCAGGAATGCTTGGGCAAGCGGCAGCTCGGCCTGCTTGCCGAGGTCACGCCGGATGCTGGGCCCGGTCGTCTTCATGCGCTCGCGGTAATGGCGCGGCACTGGAACGCCGTCCTCGATCGCGACATCGACCAGATAGGCGTCGACGACCTGCTGGTTGCCGAGCTCGGCGGCGGCGAAGGCGTCGAGCTGGTCGGCCGTCGCATCGTCATGGCCAATCAGTGCGGCGCCGGGATCGCGCGACCAATTCAGGCCATTGGCATCGCCCGCCGCGAAGACGACGTCGCCGTCGAGCAGGTCGTTGGCCAGCAGGATCACCGGCAGGGCAGGGCGCTTGGCGGCAGCCATGTATGATGCTCGCTACGTTCGCTATTCCGAACGTTTTACATAAGGCAGCGGCCTCTAAGCATCAATTCACGTCAGGTAGTGTGATTTTTCTTATTCCCGCTCCAAAAGAGGAAATCTCTCTTCATGGCGGTTCGGCCGCGGATATCCGAGGAAGCATTTTCTCCTGCGGAGCCTCAGCGCGGCTTGCAGGACTGGCTCAGCCGCCGCAGCGCCGGACCGAGGCCGGCGAGCGGGATCACGTCATACCCCTTCTTGATGCCCTCCTGGCGGATACGCAGCACACGACCCGTAGGAAAGGCAGCGAACATCTCGGCATCGGCGCCGAAAACGCGATAGGCGCCGCCGAACGGACCCGAGGTGTCCTGAAGCCGAAGTGCAAAGTCGCGCCCATCGACGGCAAGGGTGATCGGCCCTTCCGAAAGAATGCCGGGAACATCGAGATAAAGGCCGAGCTGCTTGTCAGGCTCGCAGCGGATGAAGGCGCAGGACCATGAATCATCGGTAGATTTCGCCGCGCAGCCTTGGATCGCCCGCTTGCTCTCGCCGTCGAAGATGCTTGGCTTCCATTCGGCGGCAGCCTGGCTGACCGCGCCGAGGAAAACCACCAATCCAACCGCCAGGTGCCGCATCACCATCTTCAGACCAACCCGCCCAGCCGATAGCCCACACCCGGCTCAGTCTCGATCAGTTTAGGCTCGGCCGGATCGTCCTCGAGCTTCTGCCTGAGCTGGCCGACGAAGACGCGCAAATACTGCACGTCGTGCTCATGCGCTGGTCCCCACACGGCCGTGAGGATCTGCTTATGGGTCAGCACCCGACCATTCCCACCGGCCAGGCTGGCGAGCAGGTCGTATTCCTTGGGCGAGAGCTTCACCGGAACGCCCGCCTTGCTGATCCGGCGGTTGACCAGGTCGATCTCGACATCGCCGACCTGCAGTGCCGGTTCGGAGCCCTGGCGTTCGAGACGGTGGCGCAGCGCGACACGCAGGCGCGCCAGCAATTCGCCGACGCCGAAAGGCTTTTCGACATAGTCGTCGGCGCCGGCGTCGAGCGCGTCGATCTTCTCGGTCTCGCGGTCGCGGGCCGAGAGGATGATCACCGGCCCGTCATAGAAGGCCCGCGCCTTGGCGAGCGCCTCCTTGCCGTCCATGTCGGGCAGGCCGAGGTCGAGCACGACGGCGTCGGGCGGCTTGCGGGCGATCTCGCGCAGGCCGGTGGTGGCGTCGTCGGCCCGGATCGGCTCATAGCCGGCCGCGTCGAGCGCCGGGCCGAGGAAACGGTGGATCTGCGGCTCGTCGTCGATGACGAGGATGCGGGGGCGAAAGGCGGTCATGACTTGGGTTCTCCGCCCGCGACGTCCTTGCGCAGGCTGATCAGGATACGGGTGCCGCCCTTGCTGCCGTCCGGGCGGTCATGGATCGGGCTGGCGGCGGCGATGCGCCCGCCCATGGCCTCGACGAAACCCTTGGCGATGGCGAGGCCCAGGCCCGCGCCTTTGCCGCGCTCGCCACCGCGATCGATCGATTCCTCCAGCCGGCGGAACTTCTCGAAGACGCGCTCCAGCTCGGCGGTCGGGATGCCGCGGCCCTCGTCCTCGATCGAGATCACGACATTGCCGCGATCCTCATAGGCCGCCGCCTCGATCAGCGCACCGTCCTCGCTATAGGCGATGGCGTTCTCGAGGATATTGACCAGCACCTGCTCAAGCAGCCCCGGATCGGCTCGGACCAGGGACAGTTCGGCCGGAAAGTCTCGATGGACCCGCCGCTGGCCGAGCCGACGCGAGACACGCGAAAGCGCCGCTGCGATCACGTCGCGCACATCGATCCAGTCGTGCCGCGCCACCAGCGCCCCGCCTTCGAGCCTGGTCATGTCGAGCAGGTCGCCGACATAGCGGTTCAGGCGTTCCGCCTCCTCGCGGATCGAGAGCAGCAGGTCGTCGCGCACGGCCGGCCGCATGCCCTCGCCATAGTCGATCAGCGTCGTCGCCGAGCCGAGCACGGTGGCGAGCGGTGTGCGCAGATCGTGGCTGACCGAATTGAGCAGCGCCGAGCGCAGGCGGTCGCTACGGCGCAGTGCCTCGGCGTCGACCGCGGCCGCAGCAAGCTCGGCCCGCTCGACCGCGATCGCACCCTGGTCGAGCAGCGCCAATGCGAAGCGGGCATTCTCGGCCGTTGCCAGAGCCTTTGGCTCGAATCCGACCACACCGGAGCGTGCCCGCACGCCCTGCAGCGGCCGGAAGGTCCAGGCCACGTTCGGCAAGGTTCCAGTGCCGGCCCCGGCCGGCTCGCCGCGGTTCCAGGTCCAGCGCGCCGCCGTCATGTCAGCTGTCGAGAGCGCTTCGAGCTCGGGCGCGCCGGCGACCGGCATGATCTCGCCATCGACCGGCAGCAGCACGACGATCTTGCCGGAGGTCGCGGCCGAGACCTGTTCGGCGAGGATCGAGGCGACACCCTCGCGCCGCGCCGCCGCCGAGAGCCGGCGGCTGGCGGCGAGCAAGGCGGTGATCGCCGATGCACGCCGCGCCGTCGCCCTGGCCTGGTCGCGAATCCGCCCGGTCAGGCCACCAGTCGTCAGCGCGACGGCGAAGAAGACGAGGAAGGTCAGCACGTCTCCGGGATGGCCGATCCAGAAGGAGAGGCGCGGCTCGAGGAAGAAGAAGTTATAGGCGAAGGCAGCGAGCGCCGCCGCCGTCACTGCCGGCCACAAGCCGAAAGCGAGGCCGGCGCCAAGCACGCTGACCAGAAACAGCATGGCGAGATTGACGTTCTCGACCCGCTTGTCGATCAGCTCCGCCAGGCCGATCACGACCCCGACCATCGCGATCGCGCCGAGATGGGCGAGCCAGTTGAACCGGGCGCGCGGCGCACTCACGATCTGCTGCACCGGCCCGCTAGTGACCTCGGTGATGATGTGCAGTGCCGCGCCGTTCTGCGCCTTCAGTAGCTCGGGGGCAAGAGAGGGGCGGAACCAGGCGCGCCAGCCCTTGCGGTGCGACTTGCCGACGACGATCTGGGTGACGTTGTTCCGGCGAGCATAGTCGAGCACGGCGCCAACGAGATCGTCGCCGTTCAGCACGACGCTGGCGCCGCCCAGTTGCTCGGCCAGCCTCAGCGCCTCGGCTAGGTGCGCACCGCGGCCGGAATCCGCTTCCGCCCGGTTTGGGCGTTCGACATGGGCGACCGTCCACGGCGCGTCCATCATCATGTCGGAGAGCCGCCGCCCGGCCCGGACCAGCGAGCCGGCCATGGCATCGGGACCGATCAGCACGAGGATGCGCTCGCCCGCCGCCCAGGGCCCCTCGACGCCGGCGCGCTTCATCGCCTGGCTGAGCTGGTCGTCGACCGTCTGGGCCGCGCGCCGCAGCGCCAGTTCACGCAACGCCGTCAGGTTCTCCGGCTTGAAGAAATTGCCGGCGGCAAGCCGCGCCGTCTCGGGAACGTAGACCTTGCCTTCCTCCATGCGCTGGCGGAGTTCGGTCGGCGTGATGTCGATCAGCTCGATCTCGTCGGCGCGGCTCAGCGCACTGTCCGGCACAGTCTCGCGCTGGCGCACTCCGGTAATCTTCCAGACCACGTCGACCAGGCTTTCGAGGTGCTGGACGTTCAGCGTGGTCCAGACGTCGATGCCGGAATCAAGCAGTTCCGCGACATCCTGCCAGCGCTTGGGATGGCGGCTGCCCGGCGCGTTGGAGTGGGCATACTCGTCGACCAGCAGCAGCTTCGGCTTCAGCGCGAGCGCGGCATCGAGGTCGAACTCCATCATCAGCCGGCCACGATGCTCGAGCGGCCGGCGCGCCATCACCTCGAGCCCATCGAGCAGGGCTTCCGTCTCCTGGCGTCCATGTGTCTCGACCACGCCGACGAGCACCTCGCCATGCTCGTCCTGGGCGCGCCGCGCCTGGGTCAGCATCTCGTAGGTCTTGCCGACGCCTGGCGCCATGCCGAGAAATATCTTCAGCCGGCCGCGCTTGCCGCGGCCGGCTGAAGCAAGCAGGGCGTCGGGGTCGGGCCGCCCTGCCTCGCGGAACTGGGATTCGTCGTTCGCCATCGATCCTAACGTTGCGGCCGCGGCCAGCGCACGTCGAGTGCCAAATTGACGGCGAGCACATTGACGCGCGGCTCACCGAGCAGGCCGAAGGTCGAGCCTTCGGTGTTGGCGGCGATCACAGCCAGAACCTCGTTCGGCTGAGCCTTGCGGGCAGCGGCGATGCGCGCCACCTGCCGCGCCGCATTGGCCGGCGAGACATGCGGGTCGAGCCCCGAGCCGGAGGTGGTGACGGCGTCGACCGGAATCGGCGCCGGGCTCTCGGCGCGCAGCGCCTCGGCGTCGGTCTTGATGCGGGCGGCGAGATCCTCGTTCAGCGGCCCGAGATTGGAGCCGGAGGAACCGGCGGCATCGTAGCCGTCCTTGCCGGCAGCCGAGGGGCGGGGACGCAGATAGGCCTCGTCCTTGAAGTTCTGCCCGATCCAGCGCGAGCCGACGATGTCGCCGGAGGCATTGCGGATCAGCGAGCCGCCAGCCTGGGCAGGGAACAAGGCCTGCGCCAGCCCGGTGACGCCAAGCGGATAGGCGAGGCCGAGCAGGAGGCTGAAGAGGGCCATCGAGACGATGGCGGGGCGAAGATTGGCGATCATGACATGTGTCCTGTTCAAGCCTTCAGGCGAGCCCGAGGGCCGAGACGATGAGATCGATCAGCTTGATGCCGACGAAGGGCGCGATCAGCCCCCCGATGCCGTAGAGGGTCAGGTTGCGCGAGAGCAGCTTGGCCGCGCCGATCGCCCGGTAGCGCACGCCGCGCAGTGCCAGCGGGATCAGCGCGACGATCACTAGCGCATTGAAGATCACTGCCGAGAGGATCGCGCTCTGCGGGCTCGACAGACCCATGATGTTGAGCGCACCGAGAGCCGGCAGCGAGACGACGAAGAGCGCCGGGATGATGGCAAAGTACTTCGCGACATCGTTGGCGATCGAGAAGGTGGTGAGCGCGCCGCGGGTGATCAGCAATTGCTTGCCGACCTCGACGATCTCCAGAACCTTGGTCGGGTCGCTGTCGAGATCGACCATGTTGCCGGCCTCGCGCGCCGCCTGCGCGCCGGTCTGCATGGCGACGCCGACATCGGCCTGGGCGAGAGCGGGGGCGTCGTTGGCGCCGTCGCCGCACATGGCGACGAGGCGGCCCTTGGCCTGCTCGGTGCGGATGATGCGCAGCTTGTCCTCCGGTGTCGCCTCGGCGAGGAAGTCGTCGACGCCGGCCTCAGAGGCGATCGCCGCCGCGGTGACCGGGTTGTCGCCGGTGATCATCACCGTGCGCACGCCCATGCGGCGCAGGTCGGCGAAGCGCTCCTTGACGCCCGGCTTGACCACATCCTTGAGGTGGATGACGCCGACCAGGGAGCCGTTCTCGCTGACGGCGAGCGGCGTGCCGCCCGAACGGGCAATGCCGTCGACCGCCTGGCGCAACTCTGCCGGCACCTGGCTGTCGGCAAGATCGAGCGTCTTGATCACGGCGTCGACCGCGCCCTTGCGCCAGGATTTGCCGTCGAGGTCGAGGCCCGATTGGCGGGTGGTGGCGCTGAACGGGATCGTGGTCGCTCCCGCCGGAACCTCGGCGGTGACGCCCTGATTGCGGGCAAGCTCGACGATCGAGCGGCCTTCCGGCGTCTCGTCGGCGAGCGAGGCCATCAGCGCCGCGCGCAGCGCCGCATCCGGGCGCACGCCGGGAACCGGGATCACCTCGACCGCCATGCGGTTGCCGAAGGTGATCGTGCCGGTCTTGTCGAGCAGCAACGTATCGACGTCGCCGGCGGCCTCGACGGCCCTGCCTGAGGTCGCGAGGACGTTGACCTTGAGCAACCGGTCCATGCCGGCGATGCCGACGGCGCTGAGCAGGCCGCCGATCGTGGTCGGGATCAGCGTGATGAAGAGCGCACCCAGCACCATCGGATCGAGCGAGACGCCCGAGAAGGCGCCAAGCCCGGTCAGGGTGACGACCGCGATCAGGAAGACCAGTGTCAGCCCGGCGAGCAGCACGGCGAGCGCCAGCTCGTTCGGCGTCTTGCGCCGGTCGGCGCCCTCGACCATCGCGATCATGCGATCGAGGAAGGACGAGCCCGGCCGCGAGGTCACGCGGACCTTGATCCAGTCGGAGACGACCGTGGTGCCGCCGGTGACAGCGGAACGGTCACCGCCGCTCTCGCGGATCACCGGGGCGGATTCGCCGGTGATCGCGGCCTCGTTGACCGAGGCGACGCCTTCGATGATCTCGCCATCGGCGGGGATGACGTCACCGGCCTCGACCAGGACGATGTCGTCCGGCGCGAGCTCATGAGCCGGCGTCGGGATCATCGCATTGCGCTCGGCATCGATGATCAGCTTGGCCTTGGTGGTGACGCGGGTGGCGCGCAGCGAATCCGCCGCCGCCTTGCCACGCCCTTCGGCGATCGCCTCGGCGAAGTTGGCGAAGACCACGGTGAGCCAGAGCCAGATCGCGATCTGGATCGGGAAGGCCGCAGGCTGGCCATTGGCGATGGCGACGACGGCCGAGACGGTGGCGAGCGCAGCCACCACCTCGGTCGCAAGGATAACCGGGTTACCGGTGAGCTTGCGCGGGTCGAGCTTGCTGACAGCGCTCTTCAACGCCGTCAGGACGATGGCCTGGTTGAAGGCGCTGGATTTGGCGAGTGAGACACTCATCGAACGAGTTCCTTTGTCGGCTCAGCGAGAGGCCGCAAGCACTTGGAAGTGCTCGACGATCGGCCCGAGCGCGAGCGCGGGGAAGAATTGCAGGCCACCCAGGATCAGGATGATGCCGATGAGCAGGCCGACGAAGAGCGGTGAGTCGCTCGGCAGCGTGCCGGCGGTCGGCTTCAGCTTCGGCTTGGCGGCGATGGCTCCCGCCAAGGCGATCACCGGGATCATGTAGGCGAAGCGGCCGAGCAGCATGGCGATGCCGAGCGTCGTGTTCCACCAGGGCGCATTGGCGGTGAGGCCGGCATAGGCCGAACCGTTGTTCCCCGCCGCTGAGGAGTAGGCGTAGAGGATCTCGGTGAGCCCGCGCGGACCCTTGTTCAGCAAGCCCTCAAGCGCGACCGGCAGCACGGCGGCGATCGCCGAGAAACCGAGAATGGCGAGCGGCAGGATCAGCACCGCCAGCATGGCGAACTTGATCTCGCGGCTTTCGACCTTCTTGCCGAGATATTCCGGCGTGCGCCCGACCATCAGCCCGGCGACGAAGACGGCGAGCAGCGCCATCACAACCATGCCGTAGAGGCCGGAGCCGACACCGCCCGGCAGGATCTCGCCGAGCTGCATCAGGAACATCGCGACGCCGCCGCCGAGCGGCATGAACGAGCCGTGCATCGCATTGACCGAGCCGTTCGAGGCACCGGTGGTCTGCGCCGCCCAGATCGACGAGGCGGCGGCGCCAAAGCGCACCTCCTTGCCTTCCATATTGGCGGGCGCGTCGGTGATGCCGGCCGCGATCATCGCGGGCTGCGGTGTCAGAGTCTCGGAGGAATAGATCGCGGCAGCGCCGAGGCCGACCAGGATGACCATGGCGGCGAGCAGGGCGCGCGCTTCCTTGCGGGCGCCGGCGACACGCCCGAAGGCAATGACGGTGCCGAAGGCGAGCGCGTTCAGCGAGACGACTTCGATCAAATTGGTCAGCGGCGTCGGGTTCTCGAGCGGATGCGCCGAGTTGACGTTGAACAGGCCACCGCCATTGGTGCCCCACTGCTTGATCGCCTCCTGGCTGGCGACCGGGAAGAGCGCGATGATCTGGTCGGCGCCCTCCAGCGTCTTGGCGGTGACGTTGGCGATGAGGCTCTGCGGCACGCCAGCGGCGACGAGCGCGAGCGCGGTGACGATCGACACCGGCAGCAGCACGTAAAGGGTGCTGCGAGTCAGATCGACCCAGAAATTGCCGAGCGTTTCGCCGCGATCGGCGGCGAAGGCACGCGCCACGGCGGCAGCCACGGCAAGGCCGGCGCCGGCCGAGACGAAGTTCTGGACGGTCAGGCCCAGCATCTGGCTGAGGCTGCTCATCGTCGTCTCGCCGCCATAGGACTGCCAGTTCGTGTTGGTGACGAAGCTGACCGCCGTGTTGAAGGCGAGATGCGGCGACAGGCCGTCGAAGCCCTGCGGGTTCAGCGGCAACTGCCCTTGCAGTCGCAGGAGGGCATAGAGCAGCACGAAACCGGCCGCGCTGAAGGCGAGCACCGCCACGGCATAGCCGAGCCAGTTCTGCCCCTTGTTCCGGTCGACGCCGAGCGCGGCGTAGAAGCCGGTCTCGACCGGCTTCAGCACGAGGTCGAGCGGCGTGCGCTCACCCGCCCAGACACGTGCCATGTAGATGCCGAGTGGCCAGCCTACGGCCACCGTCACTGCGATCGTGAAAACGATCTCTGCCCAGCCCCGCCAGTCCATGCGAGGTCTCCTTTTTCTTGTTGTTCAGAAGCGGTCGGGGCGCAGCAGCGCGGCGACCATGTAAATTGCGAGCCCGAGGGCTGCGGCGGCATAGAGCAAGGTCAGGCCCATGGCGTTTAGACCTTGCGCAGCAGCGCTGCGTACCAGCCGAAGAGCGCGAAGGCCCCGGCTCCGAGCGCGAGAAAGACGATGTCGGCCATGACAAATCTCCAGCCTGGTTCAGACGGGTGATGTGGTGCCGCACCTGCTAAGCGGTCGAGCGGGAAGGGCAGGCGGAGGCATAAGGGCCGCATAAAGATCAGGATCTTTCGAATGGCAGATCGAGATCGAGTTCGCCGTAGCCCATGCCGTCGATGAGCTGTCGCGTGCGGTGCAGGACATCGTCCGGCGCGCCTGGCACGGGATGGTCGAGCACGAGTGCCGCACAGAGCTCCGGCGAAAGCTCGGACGTGCCCCCGCGTCTCGCTACGCTGCGATAGTCGAACACTGTCCCAGAGGCCTGCTCATATTCGAAGTTGCAGTGCCAGATGCTGTGACGGCGGTCCTTCGTCCGGATTTCGATCGAATGGATTGAAAGTGGCTCCACAGACAATGATCGACGGCTGAGCCAGATTTCAGCGAGGCGCTCGCTGCCATAGAGAAGTAGGCGCGTATCAACCCAGAAAGGATCCAACTGGGGCGATGCCTGGTCGATCCAGCTCTGATGCGCGCGCTGAGGACGCATAATGCTGAGCAGAAGCTTCCCGTCAGGCAGACGTTGCGCCGCAATCAACCGTTCATTGGCCTGGTAAGCCCGCCGTCCAGCCTCGATCGTGATGGGTTCCAGCAAGAGGGGAAGGGCACGGCGAAAGATATAGTCCTTGCTGAACCTGAGCTCGCCGCGCTGTTCGGGCAGCCGCGCCAACAGGCCATCCGGCGTCGCGGGCCATCGACCCGCATGGAATTGCGGTTCAGTTGCGGCCTCACGCTCGTGTTCAGGCAACTCGGCTGGGAAGGGCGATGGCTCCCATATCGCACCAATCTTCAGCGCCTGGACGGTTCGCTCCTCCCGCTCGTGGAATTCGGCACAGATGGCCTTGATATCGCGATCGAGGAATTGTCGATCCTTGACCAGCCAAGGATCCCAAGTCGGGTCGCGCACCGCGATACTATCCAAAAATGTGCTGGCCGTTTCGTGCCGCCCCGACAGCACCAGAGCGATCACGCAGGCGCTGATCTTTTGCCGATCGGCCTTCAACCGGCTGGCTAGCTTTGGTAGCGTGGTGACCGCTCCCACATCGGCGAACACGTCGTGAAGCAGCGCATCGTGC
The DNA here is from genome assembly GCF_003952665.1 of Bosea sp. Tri-49. Taxonomy (NCBI): domain Bacteria; kingdom Pseudomonadati; phylum Pseudomonadota; class Alphaproteobacteria; order Hyphomicrobiales; family Alloboseaceae; genus Allobosea; species Allobosea sp. Tri-49. The sequence continues at coordinate 1,291,005 of NZ_CP017946.1, read as the reverse complement.
AGCACCGGCATGAAATGCACTGCCGTGACGTCCCAGAGCGACTCATGAATCGGTTCCAGGCAACCGGTGGAATCAGGATGTCCATAGAGTGGGTTGAGGTAGGGCCAGATCCGGAAGCGCGTCCGTTCCCCTGTGCGATCAAACAATACGCCCCGCAGAATGTGATGGACGGGCCGGATCAACAGGTGACGGCCCACGAGGACGAGATCGTCCCGTTCAGCGAGAAGGGTCTTTAGATAACGCTTGATGTCCGCCGGGCGTGTTCCCGGTTTAGCTGGACCGTCCCTTACGCCCGCCGCTTTGAGGTGCAGCCTGGCGTAGTCGACGGCCTTGGCAGCGTTCTGCCATTTACCCGATCCTTCTTCGAGCACGATACCTTTCGTGAGCTTGGCCAGGGCCGCCGCAATGCATAGGCCAACAATGGCCTCATCCTCATTGCTCGCCCAACGCAGGCTGACGCAGCACGAGAACGGCTTGGCAGCCCCCGGCGGTTCTAGATCGCCGGCGGCATCGGAGCCGCTGCGAACGTCGAATTCGCAGCCGGATTGCTGGCGCCGCAGAGTCGCAGGCAGGAAGCCGCCATGGTCGGCGAGAGGGCCGTGTCCATATTGTAGCCTGACGGGAAAGCCGAGCAATCTCAGTTCGGCATTGATGTCTTTGATGCTCGGCAAGCTCGCATCAAAAAGCACATGCGCTTCGATTGCCATGGCGGCGGCCCCATGAATCGCCGCAACCATAGCGAGAACGGCGCATCATGCACGCCTTCGCCGAAACTCGGAATCGTCCAGACCAAAGTATCGGGCGCGCCTGCAGCTCGGCAAGCTTGCCTCGGCGGCCGGCAATCAGCTCGACGCTTCGAGCCCGGCCGTCGTGATGAAGGCAGCGAGGGCGAGGCCAGCCCAGAAGAAATCGTTGAGAACACCCTGCAGGGGTACGGCCCCCATGGTCACGGTTGAAAGGCCGCCGGCAAGGAACAGCGCCGAGGCTGCAACAAGGGTGTTCATGATGTCCTCCCGCATTTTGGGCTCGAACGCGGCAGGGGTGATTCCGTTCCCCTGATTCGATGCGGCATCAAATGACTTGTGTTGATAGGATCATCGCATCGTCACAATGTCTGTGATGTGACAGCGTTCGAATGGGAGACCGGCATGGTGCATCGATTGAACGGCGGCTGTCATTGCGGTGCGATCGGGCTCGAATTGTCGCTGCCGCGCCCGCCGGAAGAAGAGATCGTCGGCGCCTGCCAGTGCTCGTTCTGCCGCAAGCACAATGCCCGGACAGTTTCGGATCCGAAGGCTACGGTCCGCCTCGTCGTATACGAGCCGGCGCAACTCCAGCGTTACCGTTTCGGCCTCGCTGCCTCCGAGGTGGTGCTCTGCCGCCGCTGCGGTGTCTATATCGCCATGTTGATGGTCGAGGACGGCAAGGCTTGGACCACGATCAGCATCGACATGCTCGACGAGCGCGCCCGCTTCATCAAACCGGCCGAGCCACGGGATTTCAGCGGCGAAGCATTGGAGGGACGGCGCGAACGCCGAAAAGCGCGCTGGACACCGACCGAGCTGGTCGGCTGGTCGGAGGAGGGCGGCTAGGTCACTGGGGCGCGCAAACGCGCCGGAGCGCCTGCCATTCCGCATCGGTCAGGATCGGCGGTCCCGCTGTTGCCGGCACCGCCTGCTTCATCCGCTCCAGCCTTTCGCTGCTGACGGGGTGGCTGTCGATGATCGTCGTCTTGCCACCATTACCGGTGATGCGGACGAGGAACTCGCCGAGCGGCGCCGGCGAGCGGCCGAGCCGCGTCATCGCCCTGATCGCGAAGTCGTCGGCGGCTGTCTCGGCCTCGCGTGAATACGAAGCGTCGAGCAGGGTGCGCGATGCGAAGATCACGGCGCCACTGCCGGTGATGTCACCGAAGAGCAGGCCGAACAGGAAGGAGGTGCCGCCTGTGCGGATGACGCCGCGCAGCCCGTCGCGATGCTCGGCATGGCCGATCTCATGCGCGATCACCCCGGCGACCTCATCCGGATCGCGGGCCCTGTTGAGCAAGCCCTCGAACAGATAGATCCGCCCGCCCGGCAAGGCGACGGCATTCGGGATGGGCGAGGACAGCACCTGCGCTTCGAGCGGGATGCTGCTGCCGCCGGCCGTCTTCAGGGCTTCGACCATCTTGGTGAAGGCGCGCTGACCCTCGGCTCCCGTGCAGCTTTTGCCGCCCATCAACGCCCGCACCTGCTTGTCGACCGCGTCCCCGAGGCGCTGCTCGACCGAAACCGGAACGACCGTCGCGAGCCGATCGGCGACCAGCGGGATGCCGTAGAGCGTCATCAGCACGATGGACGCAGCGGCGGCGAGCGACCAGGCGATGATCCGCCAGGCCTGGCCGCCATCACGATCCTGATCGAGCGCAGTACAGCGTGCCGTCAGCAGGCGCTGCACCGCTTCGTCCTCTATCTCCAACCGGGCTTGCGTCGCTGCCGCGACCGATGTCAGCCGCAGGCCACGGGCGCCGTCGACACGACGAATGTCGGCGTAGCGCCACGTCGCCAGCACGATACCGTGCTCGGTGATGTCGAGTTGGGCGCCTAGGTGCAGCTCGACCTGCCGCCTGCGGCTGGAAACCCCGTCATAGTAGACCGCCGGCTGGGCGCCGTCGCCGATCGAACTCATCGCAGGGGCAAGCACTCCGCGCTCAGAAGCCGGCGACATCCAGGCCGTCGGCAAGGCCTTCGCCGACAGCGCCGACAGGCTCGCCCTGGCCAGCGACGTCGGCGGCGGTTGCGAGGTTATGGACCACGGTGCTTTGCGCGACGAGGGCCCAGACATCGCGATTGAGATAAATTCGGACGACCGCGCCGAACGCGAGGGCCATCAGCAGATAGCCAACGACGCTGCCAACCAGGAAAGCCGGATGATGCGTTACGAAGAGCATGCGCTGCTGTGTGGTGCCCCCGATCGAGAAGGCCGTGCCGACGAACTCGAACATTCCAGCCATCCAGACGGAGAACAGGAGAGCAAGCAGGATCGACCAGCCGATGACCGCCCAGTAGCGTCCGAACAAAGCCTCGGTTTCGAGTTCCGCCTCGAAGCGAACCTCACCGAAGCGCAAACCCGCAACCCACCAGCGCCATTCGATCGCTTTGAAGGCTGCATAGACAAAGGGTGCGGCGATGATGAGGATGATCGCAGAAAGGGCCAAGAACCAAAGGGGAATGAAGCCGAATACAGCCGTCGAATTGGTCAGCGACAAGAGAATAGGCGAGGCCATACCGGTTACCAACACGAATGCCGTCAGCAGTGCGACCAACCAAAGCTGCCAGGCCTGCTTGAACAAGTCGCCGCCGGTGCCCTCGAAACGGCCTTGCAGGCTGCCATAGGCGGTGTGGCGCATCTTGAAGCGCTCGAGCGCGGCCTGCCGCCAGGGCAAAGCGAGCCCAAGCGAGACGACGACCAGCAGCCCCCACAGTCCCGAACGCCAGCTATAGCTCCAGCCGGAGCCGCCCATGGAGAAGCGCAGGCCGCGCCAGAGCGTGCGGGTCAGGCGGTACCGGCGCGCCCGGTAGCGCGCGAACTCGGTGAACAGATAGAAGAACGCGACGAGAGGGATGCTGGCGAAGGCCTGCATCATCTCGGCTTCGAGGCCGATCAGGAAGTAGACCAGATAGACTGGCACCAGGATCGCCATGGCGATCAGGAAGCCGATCAGCAGCTCCTTTGCCCGTCCGGTATACTCGGCCGGATCGCCGCCGACCGAGGTGTGCGACCAGAGATGACGGCGGATATCGGTCGCCAGCCAGAAGCGATAGAAGCCGAAAGTGACGAGTTCCAGCAGGGCGCCGCGCGTCACCAGTTTGCGGAAAACCGGGCGGTCGCCCGAAAACGAGACCTGGTCAGCCGGCGGCACCGGGTTGGCGACAGCTTGATGCATGGCCCGCGACGGCTCCGGCGACAGAATCGGGCCGCTTGGCGAGCCCCCCGCTGGTCACTTTCACCGACGACGTTGGGGCATGCAACCATAAGTTAGGTCAGGCAGCGGCCTGAACGCCATGGGTCCCTGCGCTGGGCCGCAGTCTCTATTCAGCGCTCGGGGGCATCAATGCGAGCAGCCGCTCGCGCACCGCATCGGAGAACGGCCGCGACTTGCGCGTCGCCTCGTCCACTTGAACTATGACCGTGATCGCACTCGCAGCACAGCGCCCGGCCTGAAAGATCGCCTGCTCGAGCCGAACCGAGCTGCGACCGACCGAAGCGACGCGCATCCCGCTCTCGACCTCGCCGGGCCAGAGTAGTTCTGCCCGGAAATCCACCTCCAGCCGGGCGATGACGAAGGCCGTTCCGGACTCCGCCAGAGGATGGTCTGGATCGTAGATCAGTTCGACCCTGCCGGTTTCCAGCAAGGTCGAGAACACGGAGTTGTTGATATGTCCCTGCCGGTCGGTGTCGCCATAGCGGAGCTTGTCCTGTGCCCGCAGCGGGAAGTCGGTGATGACGAGATCGTCCGGCATGAAAGCCCCGTTCAGTGACGAGGCCTTTCAAACGCGATCATGGGCCGAGAGGCAAGCTCGTCTCGCGGTAGGGACAGGGCGAGTGGTCTTCAGGCCAGCACGTCGCCATAATCGGGATGGTGCCGCGCCCAGTCCGCGACGAAGGAGCAGCGTGGCACGACACGCCGCCCGCTCTGACGCGCGATCCGGAAGATGCCCTCCGCCAATTGCGAGCCGAGGCCGCGCCCATTGAAGGCCGGCGGCACTTCAGTATGGGTCACGACGATCCTGTCGCCGTCGCTGCGATAGACGGCGAAGGCCTGCCCGCCGGGAAAGTCGAGCTCGAACCTCCCGGTCTCCGGCCGTTCAACGACCTCGATCCGGCTGGCTTCCACATGCTGTGTCATGGCTGCTCCCCACCGGCACCGCTTGCGGGAAAATGCGCCGCTTCAGCCACAATGTGGGAGCCCCGCGGCAGCTTGTCTTCGGCTGCGATCGCGCTGATGGGGAATGGCAGGGCTGCGTAGAGCCACAGCCCTGCAAGACGTGGGTCAGGACAGCCATTCCTGCTCGCGCCGGCGCGAGCGCTCGACCTTGAACTCGTCTTCTGCGCCCGTATCCACGACGTCCGTGGTGCGGTTGCGGAAGTTCCAGATCTCCTTCGCGGCTTCCCAGTGCTCGTGGTCGCGGCCTTCTGGCTGCCCTTGCTCCATCCAGAGCGCGTAGGCGATCTTGCGGATCTCGCGCTCCTCCTTGCCAAGATAGCTCATCTCGTCCTCCTGGTTCCGTTGCAGTCGACGAGGAAACGACGGAACGCCAGGCAGCGTTCCGCGCCTCTGAACCAATCTGTCACGGCAATGTGGCTGTTGCGTGAGCCCGTCGGCGGCAGCGCCCGGCTCCTTGGGAGAACCGATGACCTCTGCGCGCATCGACCGAAATCAAAGAGGAGCGAGCCGATCCTCCGCGCCTCCATCCAGCAAGAGCCGGATGATCCGCAGTGCCCGCTTGAGGTCCTCCCGCGAGGGAGCACCGATGCACAGCCGCACTCCAGCCGCGCGATCATTCTCGTCGACCATGACGGCTGCCGGCGGCGTCACCATCACGCCTCGCGCCGCAGCGCCCTGGGCGAGGCTCGCCGCATCGGCGAGCGACATCGGCAGCCAGAGATGGAACCCGGCGCCGGACGCGGACATGATTCTGCTCTCCAGAACCGCACGCGCCATGGCCGCACGCTCCGCCGCCTCGCGACGGATTGCTTCGCCGACAGCCCTAGCAGTGCCGTCCCTGATCCAGCGCTCCATGATGGCGCACATCAGCGGCGAGGCCATCGACGACGTCGCCTGCAGATAGTCCTGTGCCGCCTGCATTGCAGCGGGCGGTACGGCGAGGGCACCGATCCGCAAGCCCGGGCTCAGGATCTTGGAGAAACCGGCGATGTAGAAGGTTCGCTCCGGCGCCAACTCGGCAAGGGCGGGCAGCCCGGCGGGCGTGAACAGCGAATAGACGTCGTCCTCGATGATGACGGCGTCGTGGGCGCGGCAGACGGCGACGATCTCCTGTCGTCGCGCCAGGCCCATGGTCGCACCGGTCGGGTTTTGCAGGGTCGGGGTGAGATAAACCACGCGGCGTTCGTCCGAATGCACCGAGAAGGCCGCGGCGAGAGCGTCCGGCCGCAGCCCTTCGTCGTTGAGAGCGATGGCCTTGAGTGCTTGCAGGTTCTGGCGTGCAGCGAGGATGGCGCCCGGATAGGTCAGTGCCTCGGTAAACACCGTGCCGCCGATTCCGGCGGCAGCGGCCAGGGCGACAGCGAGGGCATGCTGGGCGCCATTGGTCAGAAGCAGGCGATCGGCCGCGATCTTCAGGCGGTGCTCGGCAAGCCAGTGTGCCATCGCCTCGCGGTGCTCGATGCTTCCCGCCGGTGGCCGGTATCGTCCGAAGCTGTCGGCGTCCATCTGCCTGGCGAGTGCGGCGAGCGTCGCCGAGAGAACGCCGTCGCCGAGCATCTGCGGCGGCGTATTGACCGAGAGATCGATGATCTCGCCTGGGTTCGGCTCCTTGCCGGCGACGAACATCCCGCGCCCGCGTACGCTGCGCACAAGGCCGCGCTTTTCGAGCAGCGAATAGGCTTTGGTGACCGTGCCGAGCCCGATGCCCAGCCGATAGGCGAGATCGCGATGGGCCGGCATCCGCGCGCCGACCGGAACGCGACCATCGGCGAGATCCTGCTCCAGAGCGGCGACGAGGCGCTCGTGCGGGAGACCAGGCTCGTCGGAGAGGCGCGGAAACCAGGGGGAGGCGAGGCGCATTGAACAACCCAATAAGTGTCACATGACACTATTATCATTTCCTACAAAGTGTCACATCGATAGGGTCGCGGCAATCGCAATCACCCCGTGCTGCCATGACCCTCGATTTGATGCTGGCCTTCCTGACTTACGCCTTCGTGACCTCGATCACGCCAGGCCCGAACAACACGATGGTGCTGGCCTCGGGGGTCAATCACGGCTTCAGCCGGACCATCCCTCATGTCCTGGGAATCAGCTCCGGCTTTGCGGTGATGGTGCTCGCCGTCGGCTTCGGCATCGGCCGTCTGTTCATCGCTGCACCATGGCTTTACGAGACGCTGCGCTGGATCGGCGCGGCCTATCTGTTGTGGCTCGCCTGGAAGATCGCGACGGCCAGCGCCATGGACGAGAAGACCACTGCCAGCAGGCCGATGAGCTTCTGGCAGGCGGCTGCCTTCCAATGGGTCAATCCGAAAGCCTGGGTCATGGCGATCGGCGCCATTGCAACCTATACGCCGGCGAATGGCGGGTTGGGCATGATCCTGCTCGTTGCAGTGCTCTTTGCCGCCATCAACGCGCCGACTGTGGCGGTCTGGGCCGCCTTCGGGACGACGCTGCGCCGCTGGCTGACCGATGCGCGCTATGTCCGCATCTTCAACATCGCCATGGCGGTGCTGCTGGTGTTGTCTCTGCAGCCGCTGCTCTGGGGCGGCATGCACTGAGAAGCGCGGGCGAGGGCAGGGCCGTGCAATCGGCGCTGCCCTCGCTGTTCTCAAGCGGCCTTGGCGAGCGCCGGAGCGATCGCGAAGGACGCGGCGGTCTTCGCCTTGACCTCGTCGAGCGTAACGCCGGGGGCGAGCTCGAGCAGGGTCAGGCCGCCCTTCACCTTGTCGCAGGCCAGCACACAGAGATCGGTGATGATCAGGTCGACCACGCCCGCCCCGGTCAGTGGCAGAGTGCAGCGCTCCAGCACCTTGGATTCGCCCGCCTTGTTGGCGTGATCCATCACCACGATGATCTTCTTGACGCCAGCGACGAGGTCCATCGCGCCGCCCATGCCCTTCACCATCTTGCCGGGAATGGTCCAGTTGGCGATGTCGCCATTCTCAGCCACTTCCATGGCGCCGAGGATGGTCAGGTCGATATGGCCGCCGCGGATCATCGCGAAGCTGTCGGCCGAGGAGAAGTAGCTGGAACTCGGCAGCGAGGTGATCGTCTGCTTGCCGGCATTGATCAGGTCGGGATCGGCCTCGCCCTCATAGGGGAAGGGACCGATGCCGAGCAGGCCGTTCTCGGACTGCAGGGTGACGTCGACACCTTCGGGAATATAGTTCGCCACCAGCGTCGGGATGCCGATGCCGAGATTGACGTAGTAGCCGTCCTTCAGCTCCTTGGCGGCGCGGGCGGCCACCTCTTCGCGGGTCCAGGCCATCAGGCGGTCTCCCTCTTGCGCTCGGTGAGCTTCTCGATCTTCTTCTCGTTGATCGTGCTCTTGATGATGCGGTCGACATAAATGCCGGGGGTATGGATCGCCTCAGGATCGAGCGAGCCGACCGGCACGATCTCCTCGACCTCGGCGACCGTCACCTTGCCGGCGGTCGCCATGTTCGGGTTGAAATTGCGCGCGGTGCGCCGGTAAACGAGGTTGCCGGCCGTGTCGGCCTTCCAGGCCTTGACGATGGCGACATCGGCCCTGAGCCAAGTCTCGCGGACATAGAGCTGTCCCTCGAATTCCTCGACCGGCTTGCCCTCGGCGACGACGGTGCCGACGCCGGTCTTGGTGTAGAAGGCCGCAATGCCGGCGCCGCCAGCACGGATTCGCTCGGCCAGCGTGCCCTGCGGGTTGAGCTCAAGCTCAAGTTCGCCGGAGAGGTATTGCTGCTCGAACAGCTTGTTCTCGCCGACATAGGACGCGATCATCTTCTTGATCTGCCGCGTCTCCAGCAGCATCCACAGGCCAAAGCCATCGGCGCCGGCATTGTTGGAGATTACCGTCAGGTTCTTCACGCCCGAAGCGCGGACCTGCGGGATCAGGCTCTCGGGATTACCGGAGAGGCCGAAACCGCCCGACATGATCGTCATCCCGTCGAACAGCAACCCATCCAGGGCCGCCGCCGGGCTGTCATAAACCTTCTGCGTCATCCGTCCCTCGTCGCTCGAGCCAGCTTGGGCGGGCTCATCCGTCAATCGTTCTGCCCGAACGGAGACGATCGGTCGACTCCGCTCAACGGCGCTGTGGTGGAGCATCAATACCGGGCGTCTCGCGCTGCGTCGATGCCGTCGCTGAGGCATCTGCCATGCCGGGCAGCACCGGTTATCTCGGTGCCGCTCCGGCTGGCCGAAAGCGCTGGGCGACCCGTTCGGCGACCATGCTCAGGCGTGCAAGATCGACCCCGGTCTCGATCCCCTTGGCTGCGAAATGCGCGACGAGCCGCTCGGTGGCGAGATTGCCGGCTGCGCCGGGCGCGTAGGGGCAGCCGCCGAGACCACCGACCGAGCCGTCGAAGACGCGCAGGCCCAGCAGCCACGCCGCCTCGACATTGGCGATGGCCTGCCCGGAGGTGTCGTGGAAATGCCCGGCCAGCATCGCGGCCGGCGCCCGCCGCAGCGCCGCCTCGACCATGGCGGCAGTCCGCTCCGGCGTGCCACGGCCGAGCGTATCGGAGAGCGCGATCTCGTCGCAGCCGAGTTCGAGCAACTCGGCCGAAACTGCGGCCACCGCCTCGGGAGCGATCTTGCCCTCATAGGGACAGTCGAGCGCGCAGGAGACATAGCCCCGCACCGGCACGCCGGCACGCCCCGCCAGCGCCATCACCGGCCGGAAGCGCGCGAGGCTCTCGGCGATCGAGCAATTGGTGTTCTTCTGGCAGAAACTCTCGGATGCCGCAGTGAACACCGCCAGGGCCTGCGCGCCGGCGGCCAGCGCGGCCTCGGCGCCTTTCTCATTCGGAACGAGGGCCGAGAAGACGATGCCCGGCCGGCGGCCGACGCCGCGCATCACGGCGTCATGATCCGCCATCTGCGGCACCCAGCGCGGCGCGACGAAGGCGGTCGCCTCGATTCGTGCCAGGCCGGCATCAGCGAGCTCGGCGATCAAAGCAAGCTTGTCCTGCGTCGCGACCTCACCCTTCTCGTTCTGCAACCCATCGCGCGGGCCTACCTCGACGATGACGACGCGGTCTGCGGACATGGTCAGGCGCCGAGATAGGCCGAGCGGACGCGCTCATCGCGCAGCAGCTCGGCGCCGGTGCCTTCGAGCGTGATCGTGCCAGTCTCGATCACATAGGCGCGGTCGGCGATGGCGAGCGCCTGATTGGCCATCTGCTCGACCAGCAGGATCGTCATCCCTTCCTCGCGCAGTCGGCGGATCACGGCAAAGACCTCGCGCACGATCAGCGGCGCCAGGCCGAGCGAGGGCTCGTCGAGCAGGAGGAGCTTGGGCCGCGCCATCAGGGCGCGGGCAATCGCCAGCATCTGCTGCTCGCCGCCCGATAGCGTGCCGGCGAGCTGGTCCTGCCGCTCGGCGAGGCGCGGGAAGACGGCGAAATAGCGCTCGATATCGCTGGCGATGCCATCCTCGTCGCGGCGCGCATAGGCACCGAGCACGAGATTATCGCGCACTCTCTGGTCGCCGAAGACCATGCGTCCCTCCGGCGAGTGGCCGATGCCGAGGCGCACGCAATCATGCCCCTTGATGCCGGTGATATCGCTTCCCTCGAAACGGATCGTGCCGCCGGCCACTTTCGCCAGCCCGCCGATCGCCCGCATCAGCGTCGACTTGCCGGCGCCATTGCCGCCGATCAGCGTGACGACCTCGCCTTGGCCGACCTGCAGCGAGATGCCCTTCAGCGCTTCGACCGCGCCATAGCGGACCTTGAGCCCTTCGATCGCGAGCATGGTCATGCAGCGTCTCCGGTCGCGATGGCATCCTCATCGGCGCCGAGATAGGCGACGATGACTTTTGGATTCTGCCGGATCGCCTCCGGCCGCCCCTCGGCGATCAGCGCTCCATAGTCGAGCACCAGCACATACTGGGAGATGTCCATGACGAGGTCCATGTGGTGCTCGATCAGCAGCACGGTAACGCCGGCCTCACGGATGCGGCGGATGACCTCGCCGAGCTCATGCGTCTCCTGTGGGTTCAAGCCCGCCGCCGGCTCGTCGAGCAGCAGTAGCTTAGGCCTTGAAGCAAGTGCCCGGGCGATCTCCAGCCGCCGCTGCAGGCCATAGGGCAAGCTATTTGCCGGCTCATTTGCGCGCTCGCCGAGGCCGAGATCGGTGAGCAGCGCCAGCGCATCAGCGCGAGCGGTAGTCTCCGCCTGGCGGCTCGACGGTAGGCCGAGCAGCGAGGCGGCAAAACCGGTGTCGATGTGGCGGTGAGCGCCCAGCAGGACGTTGTCGAGCGCCGAGAGATCGCCGAACAGCTTGAGGTTCTGGAAGGTGCGGGCGATGCCGAGCCCGGCGACGCGATGGGCTGGAAAGCCGACCGTCTCGCGCCCCTCGAAGCGGATCGAGCCGCCATCGGGCGCGACATGGCCGGAGAGCAGGTTGAGCAGCGTCGTCTTGCCGGCGCCGTTCGGGCCGATCAGCGCATGCACCTTGCCGGCAGTGATCGCGAAAGAGACGTTGCGGACCGGCACGATGCCGCCATAGGCCTTGTAGAGGTCCTTGACGATCAGGATTTCGCCACCTGCCGCCGCTGCGGACGTTGCCGCCAGAGCGCTGTGGCCGGGGACATCGGGCGCCACCGCCTTGCGTTGCCGCCAGCGCGCGGCGAGACCGGAGACCGCTCCCGCAATGCCGTTCGGCATCAGATAGAGCGAGAACAGCAGGAGCGCGCCATAGCTGAAGTGCTGCAGCGCCGGCCAGCGCGCCAGCCAGGCGTCGAGCAGGGTCAGGATCACCGCGCCGAAGAGAGGCCCGTAGAGCGAGCCCGAGCCGCCGAAAATCACCACCACCAGCAGGAAGATCGACAGGTTGAAGGTGATGAAATCGGAATTGAAATACTGGTTCTGCTGCGCGACCACGGCGCCGGCGAGCGCGCAGGTCACCGCCGAGATGACGAAGGCCAGCGTCTTGGCCCGCACCACGGAGATGCCGACCGACTGCGCCGCCGGCTCGGCCATCTGCACCGCCAGGAAAGCGCGGCCATAGCGGCCGGCAAGCAGCGAGCGCAGCATCAGATGGGTCGCGATGCAGAGCGCCGCCACGAACCAGACCCAGTGCAGGTTGGTGAAACTCGTGCCGGCGAGCGAGGGCGCACTGATGCCGTAGAAGCCGGCCTGGCCCTTGAAGATGTCGGTCCATTCCGTGACGATCTTCTCGACGACGATGCCGAAGCCGATCGTCACCATGGCAAGGCTTGGGCCCGAGACGCGCACCGAGGGCATGGCGATGACGAGGCCGAAGACCGCGCCGAAGCCACAGGCCAGCAGCAGCGACAGCCAGGGGGAGAGGCCCCATTCGATATTGGCGATCGCCGCCGTATAGGCCCCGACCGCGAAGAGACCGGCATGCCCCAGCGATTTCTGGCCGGCATAGCCGACGAGCACGTTCAAGCCCGCTGCGGCGAGATAGTTCACCCCGATCGTGAACAGGATCTGCAGGTAGAAATCGTTGAAGCCGAGATAGGGCACGAGCGCGAGGCCTGCGACCAGCAACGCCACCCCGATGGCATGGGCGAGCGCCGGCATCAGATTTTCTCCACGCTGCGCGCGCCCATCAGCCCGCCGGGGCGGACGACGAGGACGATGATGATCAGCAGGAAGATGGTGATCTCGCGCATTTCGGCGCGCCACAGCCCGACCAGCGCCTCGACAACGCCGAGCAGGAAGCCGCCGAGCATGCAGCCGCGCGGGCTGGTCAAACCGCCGACGATCGCGGCCGAGAACGCCTTCAGCGCGACGCCGAGCCCGATGAAGACGGAAGCCGTAGTGATCGGCGCGATCAGGATGCCGGCGAGGCCCGCCAGCGCAGATGAGATCACGAAGGCGGCGATCACGATCATCTCGACATTGATGCCGACGATCGCCGCGGCCTGCGGATTGAAGGCGACGGCCCGCAGCGCCTTGCCGAAGCGCGTCTTGCGCAGGACGATGTCGAGCCCGACCATGACGGCGACCGCGACGACCGCGATCAGGACTTCCTGCGGCCGGATGCCGGCGCCGGCGATGCGCCAGACCTCGCTGCCGAGCGGCGAGGGCACCGCGATCGAGGCCGGGCCCCAGATCGCCAGCGCGCTGTTCTGCATGATGATGCCGAAGCCGATCGTGCTCAGCACCCAGTTGAGGCCGCCGGCGCCGACGAACGGCTTGATCGCGCAATAGTACAGCGCGATGCCGATGGCGCCGACCACGACGACGCTGGCAACCGTCGCCAGCACATAGGCCGTCATCGTCATCTCGGCTTGGGTGAGATTGCCGAAATGCGGCTTGCCCGCCGCCAGCAGCAGCAAGGAGACGCCGACCAGGCTGCCTGGGACGAGGAAGGCGCCCTGGCCGAAATTGAAGGTCTTGGTTGTGGCGTAGGTGATGTTGAAGCCGAGCGCGATCAGCCCGTAGATCGCGCCCAGCGCCAGACCGCTGGCCAGAGCCTGAAGGAATGCCGTCATCGTCTCTCCGCCACGACTCAGGTCGTTTGCGCCATTATTCTGAACGGCCAGCCTCTAGAGCCGCCATTCCCTCCAAGCCATCCCACGACACGCCGTCATGCTCGCCCTTGTGGCGAGCATCCACGTCTTGACCACCGCATGCGATGAGCGACGCGAAGACGTGGATGGTCGGGACAAGCCCGACCATGACGCAGGAGCGCGGTTTAAGATGTTCAGCGCTTCAGGTCCGCTGCCGTCAGGCCCTTGACCACCGGATCATCGAGCTTGACCACCCGGCCATCCTTCCACTGCGCGAGGTGGAAGTCGGCGACGCCGAGCGCCTCGTGCTGCTCCTTGCTGAAGGGCTTGTCATAAGCCTTGATGATGCCCTGGACCTTACCGAGGTTCTCGAGCGCAGCCTGCAGTTTCGGGCCGTCCGTGCCGTCGGCCTGCTTGATCGCGGCGGCGATCAGCATCACCGCGTCATAGCCCTGCGCGGCCGAGACGAAGGCCGGCATGTTCGGGTGCTTGGCGACGAGGCGCTTGTGCAGCGCCGCCGCCCGGTCGCTGGCGTCCTCGGTGGTCGAGGCCGCGAAGACGGTCTTCTCGGCGAGCTTGGGGCCGGCGATGTTGACCAGCGGCGTGTTGATCGAGCCCCAGGTCGAGAGCAGGCCGGGGTAATAGTCCATCTTCTCCATGCTCTTCAGCACCTGCGCGGTGGCATCTGCCAGCGAGCCGGTGATGATCATGTCGGCGCCGGCCGCCTTCAGCTTGGCGAGCTGCGAGGTCATGTCGGTGTCCTTCGGCCCGAACTTCTCGATGCCGACCGGCTTGATGCCGTGCAGGGTGAGGATCTCCTGCAGGTCCTTGGTCGCCGCCTGGCCGTAGCCGGTGGTGTCGGCGATGATCGCGACATTCTTGCTCTTCGAGGCCTTGACCGCATAGGCGGCGAGCAGAGCGAGCTGCTCGCGATCGACCATCGAGACGCGGAAGATGTAGTTCTGCGGCTCCTTGGCATAGCGGGCGGTGATGTCGGTCGCGGTCGCGACATGCGAGATCACCGGCACCTTCTTCTGCTGCGGGATGTGCAGCCAGGCGAGCGCATTGCCGGAATTGGTCGGGCCGACCACGGCCGCGACCTTCTCGTTGTCGATCAGCTCGTTCATGTTCTGGATCGACTTCGGCGGTGCGCCGGCATCGTCGCGGACGACGCCGACAAGCTTGCGGCCGAGGACGCCGCCCTGTGCGTTCAAATCCTCGATTGCGGCCTGGAAGCCGTAGAGACCCGATAGGCCGAGCTCCGCTGCGCCGGAGGCCGACTGGTCGGCATTGTAGCCGATCTTGATCTCGTTCTGTGCGTAAGCCGGCAGCGACAGCGCCATGCCGGCCGAGACCAGCAGGGCACTGAGCGTGCGGCGAGTGATGCGATTGTCCATGAACGTTCCTCCGGTTGTCGTCCGCTTGCTGCGGTTCTGTGGTGAGTCCTGAAAAAAGGTCAGCCCTTGCGCCGCGCGGCCAGCAGCTCGCGTGCCCGGTCGACGCGGACATCGTGCGTGCGGGCAAGCTCTGCGGCGATCGCCTCGACCTCGGCGCCCTCTGCCCCGGCGACGATGGCGATGTTGCGGGCGTGCAGGGCCATATGGCCGCGCTGGATGCCCTCGGTCGCCAGCGCCCTGAGCGCCGCCATGTTCTGGGCAAGCCCGACGGCGACGGTGACCTCGGCCAGCTCCTGCGCGCTGGTCACGCCGAGCAGACGCAGCGACCATTGCGCCAGCGGATGGGTCTTGGTGGCGCCGCCGACGAGGCCGAGCGCCATCGGCAACTCGATCGAGCCGACGAGATTGCCGTCGCGATCCTCCTCCCAGGTCGTCAGCGAGGTGTAGCGGCCGCTGCGGGCGGCATAGGCATGAGCGCCGGCCTCGATGGCGCGCCAGTCATTGCCGGTCGCGACCACCACGGGATCGATGCCGTTCATGATGCCCTTGTTGTGGGTGGTGGCGCGGTACGGGTCGATCGCGGCAAAGGTGTAGGCATCGAGCATGCCGTCGATCATGCGCCGCCCGGAGAACTCCTTGGTCGCCAGCGCTGCCTCGGGGATGGTGACGCTGGCGCGCGCCAGCCGGAGATCGGCGAGATTGGAGAGGATGCGCAGGCGCACTGTGCCGCCGGTGATGCGCTCGACGATCGGCGCCACCGTCTCGGCCATGGTGTTGACGGTGTTGGCGCCCATCGCGTCGCGGACGTCGACGAGCAGGTGCATCACCACGATCGGCCCGCGCGGTGTCTGCGGGAAGACATGGACCTCGATGCCCTGGCAGCCGCCACCGAGCGAGACCAGCACCTTGTCCTTGGCGTTGGCGGCGGCGACGATCTCGCCCTGCGCCGCCAGCAATTTGTGGCGCGCCCCTTCGGGATCGCCGACACCCAGAAGCTGGACCTGCGCCCGCATGATCGGCCGGTCGCTCGATGTCCGGAAGCCGCCGGAGCCGCGGGCGATCCGCGCCATATAGGAGGCGGCCGCGACGACAGAGGGCTCCTCCACCGCCATCGGGATCAGGTAATCCCTATCGTTGACGATGAAGTTGGTGGCGATGCCAAGTGGAAGCTCGAAGGTGCCGACGACATTCTCGATCATGCCGTTGGCGAGAGTGAGCGGCAGCGCACCCGGCTGTGCCAACAAGGCGCGATCGGCATCGGCGAGCCCGGCCGCCGCGACAGCCTGCTCCAGCCGCTCGGCACAGCTCAGATTGCGGTAGTTCTCGATGCGCGAGTTTACCTCACGCCCGGCGGCGCTCTGCGCCTCGGCCGTCACCATGTCGTTTCCTCCCCAGCCGGGGTTTTTGATGCGCTACGCAATGGGCATCGGCGCTTCTTCGGTTGACAAGCTCGGACAATCGCTGGAGAGCGGCAAGGCACAATTTCTGCAATGTCCCATTCTCTGTACCAGCTCCATGACTGGTACAATGCGAGGCCCGATGGACGAGCAGGCCGACAGCAACCGCACCGGTGCGATCGTCGCCCGGATCAGCCGGATGATCGACGAGGGGCTGCTCCAGCCAGGTCGGCGCATGGCCTCGCTGCGGCTGGCAGCCGGCGAATACGGCGTCTCCAAGAACACCATGGTCGAGGTCTATGACCGACTCGTCGCCAGCGGCCGGCTCGAGGCCCGCCGCGGCGCCGGCTTCTATGTCCGCGCGCCTGGGCAGCGGCCGAGCGAGGCGCCGCCGCCGCATATGAGCGAGGCGATCGACATCGTCTCGCTGCTGCGCGAGCAGCTCTGTCAGGTCCATCCCGTCCGCGTCGGCGACGGCCGCCCGCCGCGCTCCTGGATGGAGGATTCCGAGCTCGGGCGGCATCTGCGTGTGCGCAGCGGCAAGGGCGACCTGCCGATCGAGCACGGCTATGGCGATCCGGTCGGCTATGCGCCCTTGCGCGCGCAGATCGGGCTGATGCTGGCTGAGCGCTCGATCCAGGTCTCGCCGGCGCAACTCCTCATGACCTTCGGCGCCAACCACGCGCTCGACCTGATCATCCGCCAGCTGCTGCAGCCCGGCGACACGGTCCTGGTCGACAGCCCCGGCTATTACCCGCTCTTCGGCAAGCTGAAGCTGGCCCGCATCGAGATTGCCGGCGTCCGGCGGCTGCCAGACGGGCCTGACCTCGACGATCTCGCCACCCAGATCGCACGCCACCGGCCCAAGGTCTTCTTCACCCAGTCGCTGGCGCACAATCCGACGGGCGGCTCGATCGCGCTGCCGATCGCCCATCGCCTGCTGCAGCTCGCCGCCCAGCACGATCTCACCATCGTCGAAGACGACCCCTTCGCCGACGTGATGCCGGCGAGCGCGCCGCGGCTCGCGGCGCTCGACCAGCTGGAGCGGGTGATCTATCTCGGCACCTTCTCAAAGACGCTCTCGGCGAGCCTCCGCATCGGCTATGTCGCCGCGAGCCCGGCGCTCGCCCGCTCGCTCGGCGACATGAAGATGCTGACCGTGGTCAACTCCTCCGGCTATCTGGAGCGGCTGGTCAGCGACCTGATCGCCAGCGGCCAGTACCGCCATCACCTCAAGCGCCTGAAGGAACGGATCGGCAAGGCGACCCGCACCGCCTTCGGCGGGCTGGAGCGCCTCGGTCTACCGGTATTTTCGCGGCAAGGCGGCGGCTACTATCTCTGGGTGGGCTTGCCGCCAGGCCTCGACGACCTCGCGCTGGCGCGCCGCGCCTCGGAGCAGGGCATCTTCATCGCGCCCGGCACGGTCTTCATGCCCGAGCGACCCCAGCCCGAAGGCGATGAAAGAGCGGCCGGCATGCGGGTCAACGTCGCCTATGCTGACGACCCCGCCTTCCTGGCCTTCCTCCAGGCCGAGCTGGCGAACGCGGCGAGCTAGCGCGTCGACCGCATGAAAGCGAATGGCCGCCATCACCACGATGGGGATCCAACGAGGATCGGTTCCTCTAAGAATGAACGCGAGTTTCACAACGGCGATGCCGTAGAGGCCGATGGGAGGGAGCGCAATGGACCTGCGGGGCATGGCGAGCCGTGTCGAGGCGGGGATGCAGCTCGCGCTGCCGGTCGATTATGCGGGGGTCTCGATGGCGATGACCCGGGCGCTGATCGACCATGGCGCCGGCGACCTCGATCTTTTCTGCGTTCCGACGGGAGGGCTGCAGGTCGACCAGCTCGTCGGCGCCGGGCTCGTCCGCTCGGTCGAGACCAGCGCGGTCTCTCTCGGTGAGGCTGGCGGCGCGCCGCGCTTCAACCAGGCGGTCGGGGAGGGGCGGATCGCGCTCAAGGACGCGACCTGCCCGGCGATCCATGCCGCGCTGATGGCGGCCCAAAAGGGCAACCCTTTCCAGCCGCTGCGCGGCATCGTCGGCAGCGACATCCTGCGCTTCCGGCCGGATTGGCGAGTGATCGACAATCCCTTCGCCGGGGGCGAGGATCCGATCGTCCTGATCCCGGCAGTGCGGCCCGACATCGCGCTCTTCCATGCGCCGATGGCGGATCGTCATGGCAATGTCTGGATCGGGCGGCGCCGCGAGCTCGCGGCGATGGCTTATGCCGCGGAACAGACCCTGGTCACGGTCGAGCGCATCGTCGACGAGAACCTGCTCGGCAGCGAAATGAGCGCCGCCGGAACCTTGCCGGCGCTCTATGTGACCGAGATCGCAGTCGCGCCCCGCGGCGCCTGGCCCTATGGCCTCTGGGGCGAGTATGCGACCGATACGGCCGAGATCCTGCGCTACGCGAAGGCTGCCCGGACGCCGGAAGGCTTCGCTGAGTACATGGCAGGACCAGCGGATCGCAAGCACCGGGAACTCGCCTGATGACGGATGTGCATCCCCGCGAGATCCTGATCGCGACCATCGCCCGCCTGCTCGACGGCGTCCGGCATGTCGCCGTGGGCGCGTCTTCGCCGATTCCCGCCGCCGGCGCGATGCTGCTGCGGGCCCTGAAGAAGCGCGCCGGTGCGCCCCAGGTCAGGATTTCGATCCTCGGCTCGGTCGAGCACAACTTCTTCACCAACGGCTCGGCCGAGCTGTTCGACTGCGCGGGGCAGGGGCGGGTCGATGCCTTCTTTCTCGGCGGCGGCCAGATCGACGGGCAGGCCAACATCAATCTGGTGGGCATCGGTGACTATCCGGCCTCGGCGCCGCGGTGGCCGGGCTCGTTCGGGTCGGCTTATCTCTATTTCGTCGTTCCCCGCGTCATCCTGTTCCGCGAGGAGCACAGCCCGCGCGTCTTCGTCGAGAAGGTCGACTTCATCAGCGCGCCCGGAACGAGCCCGGCCGGCGTCCACCGGACCGGCGGGCCGGTGGCGCTGCTGACGGGCAAGGCCCTGTTCAGCTTCGACAAGACCCGTCCCGGCTTCACCCTGGAGAGCCTCCATCCCGGCCACGACCTCAACGAGGTGAGGGAGGCGACGGGTTTCGCATTCAGGCACGCGGAACAGCCCGGCCAGACCGAGACCCCCGACCCAACGACGCTCGCTCTCCTGCGCGGGCAGGTCATGGACGAGCTCGCGGAAACCTATCCGGAATTCGCCAGCCAGATGCGGCGCGGGGTCTGCGCATGACACGATATCTCAGCCAAGACAGCCAGCAGGACAGGACATGAACTCTCGCACCGGCTCCCTGGCCGAGATCAAGGTCATCGACGCCAGCCGCGTTCTCGGCGGCCCCTATGCCGGCCAGATTCTCGGCGACCATGGCGCCGACGTGATCAAGATCGAACCTCCGGCGGGTGACGAGACGCGCGGCTGGGGGCCGCCCTTCCTCGATGACGCCGCCAGCTATTTCCTCGGCGTGAACCGCAACAAACGCGGCATGGCACTCGACCTGACGCAGGAGGCCGGCCGCGAGCTGCTCCTGCGCCTGCTGGAAACGGCGGATGTCTTCATCGAGAACTTCAAGACCGGCACGCTCGATCGCTGGGGCCTCGGCCGGGAAGAGCTGCAGCAGCGCTTCCCCCGCCTAGTCCATTGCCGCATCTCGGGCTTCGGCGCCGACGGGCCGCTCGGCGGCCTGCCAGGCTACGATGCGGCGATCCAAGCTTCCGCCGGCATCATGAGCGTCAATGGCGAGCTCGGCGGAGAACCGCTACGGGTCGGGCTCCCGGTCGTCGACATGGTGACGGGCCTCAATGCCGTGATCGGCATTCTCATGGCACTGCAGGAGCGAGCATCGAGCGGGAAAGGTCAGTTCGTCGAGGCGACGCTCTATGATTGCGGGATTTCGCTGCTGCATCCCCATCTGCCGAACTTCTACCTTTCGGGGAAGGTCGCGGGACGTTCCGGCAACGCCCATCCCAACATCACCCCCTACGATGTTTTCGCCACACGCGACGCGCCGCTCTTCCTCGCCGTCGGCAACAACCGGCAGTTCGCCACGCTGTGCGAGGTCATCGACCGGCCTGAGCTGGCGGACGATCCGCGCTACGCGAGCAACAAGGACCGCAACCTCAACCGCGATGCACTCAAGGCCGACCTGGAAGAGGCGATGACGGGCTTCGACTGCAGCCCGCTCGCCGAGCGCCTGATCAAGTCCGGCGTGCCCTGCGGCGCCGTCCGCACGATCGATCAGGTGATGGCCGATCCGCATACCCATCACCGCGAGATGGTGATCGACATCGGGGCCTATCGCGGCACCGGCAGCCCGATCAAGCTGTCGCGCACCCCGGCCTCCTACCGTCTGGCGCCACCGCGCTTCGGCGAGCACACCGCGGCGATTCTCGACGAGGTCGGCGTGCAGGGCGATCTCTTCGCCGACGTGTTGCCGGGCTTCGATGCGGGGGCGGACCCGGCCGCTGGAAAGCGGAAGGTGCGCGGATGAGCACGGTTCAGCGCTATCCGCATTGCAGCCATTGGGGCGCCTATACGATCCTGGTCGAGGATGGCCGGATCATCGGCATTGAGCCCTTCGAGCACGATCCCTCGCCATCGCCGATCAACCAGTCGGTCCGGGACTGGGCGAGCACGGAGCGCCGCGTTCTGACGCCGCTGGTACGCTCGGGCTGGCTCGAAGGCCGCGAGCACAGCGACCGCCGGGGCAGGGGCCGCGACAGGTTCGTGCCGGTGAGCTGGGAGGAGGCGACCTCTCTCGTCGCCGGCGAGATCCGGCGCGTCTCGGAAACCTTCGGCAATGCCTCGATCTTCGCCGGCTCCTATGGCTGGACGAGTTGCGGGCGCTTCCATCATGCGCCCTCGCTGCTGAAGCGCATGCTCAACCTCGTCGGCGGCTATACCGGCCATGTCGATACCTATTCGATCGCCGCCGGCCCGGTGATCCTGCGCCATACACTGGGCGATGCCGGCGCCTGCGGCGGCCAGGCCAACACGCTCGACACCATCGCGGAGCACACCGAAACGCTGCTCGTCTTCGGCGCGCTCTCGCCGCGGACGGCGCAGAACGAGGCGGGCGGCATCGCGAGCCACGCGCTGGAGACCCATCTGCGCAAGATCGCCGAGAGGGGCGTGAAGGTCATCCTCATCTCGCCGCTGCGCGATGATGTTCCCGATTGGCTGAATGCCGAATGGTGGCCGATCCGGCCGAACACCGACGCGGCGCTGATGCTCGGGCTCGCCGGCGAGATTCTGAGACAGGGGCGGCATGACCGCTCCTTCCTCAATCGTTCCACGAGTGGCTCCGAGCGGCTGATCTCCTATCTCGACGGCAGCCATGACGGGGTGGTCAAGGACGCGTCCTGGGCGGCCGGGATCACCGGGCTGGAAGCGGGCCAAATCGCGGAGCTGGCGCAGCGGCTCGTCGAAACCCGCTCGATGCAAACCGTGAGCTGGAGCCTGCAGCGGGCTCATCACGGCGAACAGCCGTTCTGGGCAGCGCTGGCACTGGCGGCGATGACCGGCCAGATCGGCCTGCCGGGTGGCGGCGTCGGCTATGGCTATGCCTCGCTCGGGGGCGTCGGAGCGCCGATCAACCTCGGCAAGTCGCCAGCGATGTCGCAATTGCGCAAGCCGCTGGAGAGCTTCATTCCGGTCGCCCGGATCAGTGACATGCTGCTTCAACCAGGCGGGACCTACACCTATCAGGGCGAGACCCGGACCTACCCCGACGCGCGGCTGGTCTATTGGGCGGGCGGCAACCCCTATCATCACCATCAGGACCTGAACCGCCTCGCCGAGGCCTGGACGCGGCCGGAGACAATCATTGTCCAGGACCCGATGTTCACGGCGACCGCGCAGCGGGCCGATATCGTGCTGCCGGCCAACACCTCGATCGAGCGCAACGACATGGCGGGCAACAAGCGCTCCGATTGCATCATCGCCATGCACAAGGCGATCGGGCCCGTAGGAGACCCTCGCTCCGATTTCGCGATCTTCCGGGCGATCGCAGAACAGCTCGGTGTCGGGCCGGCTTTCGACGAAGGGCGCGACGAGATGGGCTGGCTGCGCCATCTCTACGACCTCACTCGCACAGACGCTGCCACGCGCCTCGGCTTCGAGATGCCGGATTTCGATACGTTCTGGACGCAAGGATACGCCCATTGCCCGACGCAGGCGAAGGTTACTTATTTGTCCGAATTCCGCGAGCGGCCCGACGATAACGCCCTCGATACCGAAAGCGGACGCATCGTCCTCGGCAGCAAGACCCTGGACTCGCTCGGCTATGACGACTGCCTCGCGCACCCGGCCTGGATCGAGCCGGTGGAATGGCTCGGCGCGGCAGATGCAGGCGACCAGTTCCACCTGATCTCGCACCAGCCGGAAGGGCGGCTGCACAGCCAGCTCGAGACGAGTCCGGCCAGCATGGTCACGAAGCGCGGCGGCCGCGAGCAGGCGCGCCTCCATCCGGAGGACGCTGCCGCCCTCGGCATCGCCGACGGCCAGACGGTCCGGCTCTGGAACGAGCGCGGGGCCTGCCTCGCGACTGCCTGGCTCAGCGAGGGGGTTCGGCGCCGGGTCGTCGTCCTGCCGACGGGCGCCTGGTTCACGCCGACCGGCAATAGCGGGCTCGACATCGCCGGCAATCCGAACGTCCTGACGGTCGATATCGGAACCTCCGCCTTCGGCCAGGGCTGCTCGGCCCATACCTGCCTTGTCAGGGTCGAGCGCTATGAGGGCGCGGCCGGCGATGCCGTGGAACAGTATCGCGAGCAGATCGAACGGCTGGTCGCCGTCTAGCCCAGCGCTTTCATAGAGTTACGCGTGCCGCCTCGTGCGGCGGCTGAGATTCGTACAAGAGAGGAATCACCGACATGACACAGGCCGCCATCAGCCGTTTTCCGGTTCCCGAGATCGGCACGCTGCCGGACGACATCCGTGAGCGGATCCTCGCCGTGCAGGAGAAGTCCGGCTTCGTGCCGAACGTCTTCCTGACCCTGGCCCATCGCCCAGACGAGTTCCGGGCCTTCTTCGCCTATCACGATGCCCTGATGAACAAGGCGGAAGGGCTGACCAAGGCCGAGCGCGAAATGATCGTGGTTGCGACCAGCAACGCCAATCAATGCCAGTACTGCGTCGTCGCCCATGGCGCGATCCTGCGCGTGCGGGCGAAGAATCCGCTGATCGCCGATCAGGTCGCCGTCAATTATCGCAAGGCGGACATCACGCCGCGGCAGCGGGCGATGCTGGACTTCGCCATGAAGGTGTCCGCCCGGGCCTACGAGGTCGGCGACGATGATATCGCCACGCTGCAGGCGCACGGCTTCAGCGAGGACGATGTCTGGGACATCGCCGCCATCTCCGCCTTCTTCGGGATGTCGAACCGCCTCGCCAATGTGACCAGCATGCGCCCGAACGACGAGTTCTACGCGATGGGGCGGTAGAATAGGGCGGTGATCAAGCCGAGCTGTCGCAGCTAGCATCGAGCATCCCCGGATTATGGCACTGGCTACCCAGGTCGCGAGCAACACCGTGATTTCCTTCGGGGAGAACGCGTCTCTCACGTTGCACGGTTTCGCCAAGGCCAACCTCGCCGCAGACGCTTCCTGATCTTGCGGAAACTCTCGCCGAAGGTAGCGCTTTACGCGGACGCAATTCGCCTCAGACGGTACGTGCGAACTTGGTCGGTCAGCGCCTTTCGCGTCGCGCGCCGGCCGTCTACGGTGAACCTTGTTCCAGCGAAAGCAGGCACTGGCGATGGTTCAAATCAGTGGACAGCCCGATAGGCCCCTGTCGCTTGATCAGGCATGGCTGAACGATGTGATTTCACGCGCCGCCAGCGCGATTTCATCCGGGTCGACTGCCTCGTTCTTCGATCGTTTCGCGCAAATTACCTATAACCGCAGCACTCTCCTCGCGCCTGACGGAGTCTTTACCGAGGTAGGTTGGACTAGAGTGCCCAATCCGCGCGGCGGAGCCCCATTCGAGACCATTTATTCGATAGGCGCGTCCTTCGGCACGACGACCTTGTATTCATTCAGCATTGCCATCTCGATTAATGTGCTGCCCTTTCCCTCCCTTTATCCTGCCATCTCCCAGCTCATGCTTGCGGATGATACGGCGATCGGCACCGATTTCGACGATTACACTCCCGGCTATGGGGGCAATGACCTGATTGCGCCGGGCCTGGGCTCGGACTTGGTCCATGGTGGCCCGGGCCTTGACCGGATCTCCTATGCGGACGCGGCTACGGGCGTCAGCGTGTCACTGGCACAGGGATACGCTTTCGACGGAGGCGGCATGATCGACCGCTTTATTGAGATGGAGGGCGCGGTTGGCTCGGCGTTCGCCGATCTGATTGGCGGCGATGACGGGGCCAATATCCTCGAGGGTGGCGCCGGAGACGATCAGATTTTTGGTTGGCAAGGCGACGACACTCTGATCGGGGGGGCGGGGGTCGATCTTTTGGACGGTGGCGACGGTGTCGATACCGTTAGTTACGAGACGGCGTCGGTGGGCGCTGTGGTGCGCTTCGATCTCGGTATCGATGCGGACGGGGATACGCTTGTATCGATCGAACGTGTCCACGGCTCAAATTTCGCCGACGTATTGATCGGCGGTGCGGGCGGCGATTTTTTTTCGGGCCTGGACGGCGACGACATCCTTATCGGCGCCGATGGCAATGATCACCTCACTGGCGGGGATGGCTCCGACACGCTCTATGGCGGCGTCGGCGACGATATTCTGGACGAAGCTGACGGTAACGGAATTGGCCTCGATAGGTTGTTTGGAGGAGCCGGCAACGACCACATCGTGGCCCATCCCTATGCCTTCAACACATTCATCGCTGGCGGCGCAGGCAACGACGTGATCGTGGGCGGTATTGGCCCTGACACGATCTATGGCGACGATGTACTTCCGGACGGCCGTTCAAGCGGCGCCGGCAACGATCTCATTGATACCGGCCAGGGGAACAACACGGTTTACGCAGGAGGCGGCAACGATCAGATCACGTGCGGTCAGGGGAATGATATCGTCTATGGCGGCGATGGCGACGACTTCATTATCGAAGACCAATTCGGTGGCGGTTCTGGAATCTTCGCCAACGTACTGATGGGTGACGCCGGCAACGATCGGATCGGGGGCGGGGTCAATGCGGACTATATCGACGGCGGCACGGGCGATGATATCCTCGCCGCCGGGACAGAGTATTCCCTTGCCAGCGATTGTTTCGTGTTCCGCTCCGGCAGTGGGCGCGACACTATCCTCGACTTCAAGCCGGGCAGCGATCATGTGGCAATTCCCGTCAACGTGAATGGCACCGGCTGGATGACGGAGGCTGACATTCTAGCCGCATTCCACGATGTTAACGGTGTTGCGACACTCGACCTCACAGGTGGTAACAGCATCACCTTCGTCGGGCTGCATAGCGCCGACTTCACAATCGCAGATATTATCATTCTATAACTGCTAGAAAACGCGGCGAACCTTAGACAGCTAATGCATGCGAGTTTCGATCAACCGCCGAATGTGTAGCGCCTCACATCGCGGCGAGCCTTAACAGCCGGCGCAAGGCAGCCTGCTCAGATGTTGCCTGATCTGCCAATTTGAAAAATAAACCAACAATATCAATAGTATAGAACGAAGTATGGCTCCGAGTTCGGAGGGCAGTTCGAGCTCAGAGCCCGCGCGATGGCTTGGCGGGCGGCGTCGCGCAATGAAAACAATGGCGGAAGGGGTGGGAGGTTACGCTACCCGGCCCGTATCCCCTTGAAATCATGTAACCCGTTGAGTTTTCAGGGCTTGCGTTGGGGGCAATTTTGACTCATTTGTGGGTCCACATTGCTCCGGGAAACGCCAACCCATGGCCCGTAAACCACGCTTGAAGAAGCTCGGCAAGAACCTTGAATGGCACGGCAGTAGCATCCGCGTATCTGTCACCGTCCCGCCCAGCCAGAGGGGTGCGGTAGGTGCCGCCAAGCTCCGCGAGGTGCTGACCACTACTGACCCTCTTGAGGCTGAGCGGGAGAAAGTGGACGTCATCAAGCGCCTCCGGGCCCGCATCAAAAATCCCAAGGGCAAGCCGCCTGTCATCGTGCAGGACTTCACGCACGAGGCCATGAGTTGGCGCGAGGCCGTGGCGAACGACGACAATGGGGACGCGCTCTATGCCCTGGACGCCCGCGTGGACGTCATCACGCGGGCAGCAGGGGCCAGCGCCGCAGCCTCATTCACCGCAGTAGCGGCGGGACAGCAGACGCCATTGAAGCTCATGCTGACGCCTTTCTTCCGAGAGAGGCGCTTCGCCAAAGGCTACGCTGACGACATCACCCGGTCAGTCACGCGGCTGGAGAGTTGGCTGGAGACGAAGGGCCGTAGCATTACGGTTGAGGCCGTCGCGCGGAGGGAGGCGGGCGAGTTCATTCATGAGACGATGGTCGAGCCCGGCACGCACCACCGCAGCGCCAACCGGGCAATCTCCTGCCTCGCCTCCTACTGGGAATATATGGTCAAGCGTTGGGGGCAGGGCGACAATCCCTGGACGGATCAGCGTGTCGCCAAGCGGAAGGTCCGGTCAGAAGCCGATCTGCTGGAGGGCACACACAGCGCCGATAAACGCCCCTTCACGGACGCCGAGGTGAAGACGCTATTGGCGGGCGTCGGGCGGGGTCCTGTGGTCCTGAAGGGCTCTGTGGCGACTGTGCTGCCGGACTTCTGCAAGGTGGCCGCGCTGACCGGTATGCGGGTTGATGAGATAGCCAGCTTGAGGGTTTCGGATGTTGGGGAGCACGCCTTCACCGTTCCCCGTTCAAAAACAGTGGCCGGCTTCCGCCGCATCGTGCCCATTCACCCCGACCTCGCCGACATCGTTACGACCCGCGCCAAGGATAAAAAGCCGGGCGACTATCTGTTCCATGAACTGCCAGAGCAGAAGGCTGACTCCAAGCGGGGCAGGGGGGCTCCCGTCTCCCAAGTCTTCACCCGCGAACGCCGCCGCTTGAAGGTGGACGAGAGGCCGTTACCGGGCCAGAGGCAGAGCAACACCGACTTCCATTCTTTCCGGCGCTGGTTCGTGCGAAAAGCCGTTGAGGCGCTGGAAAAGGGCACCAAGGGTTTCACGCCTTGGACCATCGCCGAGGTCATCGGGCATGACGTGGAGAACGCGAGCTTGGAGGGACAGAAGCTGCCGCTGGGGCTCACCATGAGCACATACGCGGGCAGTGCGTCGGGGGACGCTAAGCGGGCCTGTGTTGAGGCAGTAGCACTCCCCACCAAGCGAGAGGACAACGGGCCTACGGAACGCGGCGACCACGCTAAAGCGCTTGCGTCCGCCTGATCTCGATGTCGCCCGTGGATTTCCTGTCGGTGAAATACCCACCCACAAGCCTTTCGCGATCCTTGTCGACTGCCATCTCCAGCCACGCGACACCCGTGTGTGGTGGATTGCCATCAGCATGGGTCAGCCTGGCCTTCGTCTCGTAGGAATACCAGAGCCTAGCCCTGCCACCCTTCGTCCTCTCGACGATACACCGCGTCGACTCCGACTCCGCGCGCAGCGTCTCGGCCGACACGTGCGTTTCGAACAGGCCTTGGGTGATGATTATGGTGACGTGGATCGGGTCCGGGCGCGGTGTTGCGGTATCCGGCGACCAGGTGCTCTCAACGGTGCCGGACCATTCGCCGTTCAGGTCCGGGAAGACGACCCGCTCCAGCACGGGGCAGTGCTCCCAAAGCCAGCGCCAACTGAGGCTGGCGAGAACGGCACCGACAGAAACGAGCACGGTCACGGATAGGCCGGCCACGTCGAGTGGCCCAAGCTCCGACCTAAACAGACCGTCAAGCGCATGAATTGCCCACGACAATAACGCACTGGCGAAGACGAGGAATGATGCCTGCGCCCGCCACCCCAGAAGCCCCCACATCAGTTGTTCGTCCTCTCGTAAGCAGCGCGCAGGAAGTCACGCGCGTCCTCGATTGTCCAAGGTTGGTGCGGACCAAAGAGTTGCTTGAGGTCGTTAATCTCGCACAGCGTGCCTGACGCACGGTCCCGAAGAATCTCCCATTGACGCGAGAGGATACGCCGAAAGCGGTCATAGTGATCTTCGTCCACGCGGAAGTGCTCGTCCTCGACCAAGTAGACCAGGCACTCAATCAAGAACGAAGGCACCTGCCTTGGCTTGAGCTTACCAGCGTCCACAAGATCGTCGCGCATGCTCTTCATCTGTCGCACGATTTTCTTGAAGCGGTGCGCGGTCCGCTCCCGCTTAGCCTTTCCATTAGCGTGGTGGATGGCAGGATAGTTGTAAATCTCAACGCCGCCGGGGGCGAGGATCATGATGCCCTCGGTGACCCTGTAGGGAACCAAGATCGTGTTCCCTCGCACGATGATTTGCGCACGAACCGCCGGCACGACGTCGATGTCCGAGCGCGACCCCTGAACCGCCGAGATCGTGAATGCTTTCGATCCGGGGCTGATGTTGTTCTGGCCGAATTTTGCCCGAAGGATCGATGAGAGTTCTGTCTTCATGCGGGCGATGACGTCGGGGATGGCCGGCCCGTGGGCATAGTTCAGGTCGCGCAGAATATCCGCCTGAGTTACGCCGACGCCGTAGATCGGCTTCACGATAGGATGCCTGACGCAGAGATCCATGTCCGCGCGAGTGCGGACGTTGGTGTTGTTCCGGTAGCTCCCTTGCGGGATGACCTCGACACCTTGCTCAGCTAGCCAGTCACTACCAGCGATGGCAGCACGGACCATCCGCGCAGCTCGCTCGATTTGTTCGCCCTCAGTTTCGCTCGCTGGCTTCGACCATTGCGCCAAGCGGGTGTTCCAATCGGACCGGCGCAGTGCTTGCCCGAGGATGGTTGCAAGGTCTGGTTGCTGCATGGAGCCCCCTTTACGTTGGACGAGTATACAAGAGCAGCACCTTTCCCCTCATTCCGCAGTCGCAGTAGTGCACAGGTATCGTGCCACCACCCACGATCAGGTGAAGCGGTCCAGCGTCTGATTACCGACTTCCAGTGGGGCGGCTGCACCTGAACGTTAGTGCCGGTAGGAACGGGCGTAGCCTGGGGCATCCTCACGAGCGCTAGGCTCAACCTGGGTAGGCCTCTGTCCGCACTGCTCGCACTTCAGACGCCCCTGCAGGCGCTCAATAGGGTCACCTAAGCGCAGCCCAGGCAGCAGCCTCCACGGCACCTCTCGGATCCCGACAGGTGGAGCAGCGCACCAACAGGCACTCCTTCCCGGCAACTATCGCGTCCAGCACCCTCTTCATGAAGGAGAACGTAATGGGAACAAAGGGGCCGCTCAAGGGCTGACAGGACTTCGTCCATCGGGTATTATTTCAGGTGGGGGATAAGATGCCGTTCAGCTTCGCGTCGCCGGAAGATCTGGTGCTGCTCAAGGCGTCGTTGGAGCGCGCCTGGGCCACCGTTGTCGAACGACACGGCTATGATCCGCTGAAGGCCCCTGGTGAACGCGAACGGCTCGCTTACATCGTCGCTGCCCTCTGGCAGCAAGGTCAGAGCGGCTGCGTCGCCGAAAGGGCCGTCGAGCAGTTCGAGGTCACGGCACCCACGTTGCCTCCAACGCCGACCGTTAAGCGCGCGTCCTATACCCGTCCGTCCAGGCGCTGAAGGGACCCGCTTGATTTTGCCGGAAAAATCTGAGTGACCTCGATCAAACAGCCGGCGCGACCTTCCCCCCGTGCCGCCTCTTCCATCGCGTTCGGCCGGCCCGATGCCGCCCCGCCTGGGCCTCTCGGGAGGCTGTCCCGCAGGACACCCGTGGGGTCGTTCGTGCGCTCAGCATGACCTTGATCGGCTATGAGGCGAAGATCGCGAAGCGATATGCTCGCGGACGTTACCCTGGAGGCGGAGGGCTGATGCATTACTTGTTCGCGAAAATGGTGGAAAGCCTACATCCGAGCTTCGAACGGCTCGTCGCCGGTCCGGCCTTTACGGGCGGGGCGCTGCCGCTGGCCATGCCAAAAAGCGGCGTCTACCTGTTCACCGAGGATGGTGCTCACCTATACGTTGGCCGCTCTAACAACCTGGAAGGTCGATACGGTAGGCATTGCCGACCCGGCGCGACGCACAAGCAGGCGGCCTTCGCATTCCAGCTGGCCCGTCGTGCCACCGGGAAGCTGAAAGCCAGCTACAGGGCGGGCGAGGACAGCCGGGACGGGCTGATCCTGAACCCCGACTTCCTTGCCGCCTTCACCAACGCCAAGGCCCGTATCCGCCACATGGACTATCGGTTCGTGGAAGAGGTCGATCAGACCCGGCAGGCGCTGCTGGAGATCTATTGCTGCGTCGCACTGGGGACGCCGTACAACGACTTCAACACGCACTGAGGATCGCGATGGGAAGCGTGACCTATGGGGCGTTCGCGACTGACGACGAGGGAAGCCTCTGCATCGATGAGGTCGTCGAGTGCCCGTGGCCGGCGGCTGCGGCCGCTCTAGCCCGCGCTCGCGGCCGGAAGAGCCGTCGCCGTCGCCTTCTCGCGACCCGGCGGTCCAGAGGCAGGTCGAATGGTTCGACGCCGTGATCGTATGTAAGGTGAGCGAGGTGCCGGCAGACCTGGAGATGGTGTCCGGACCTTGAGGAGACATGGACCCACGTAGCTCTTTTTCGGCCCGGCACGGCTACGCGTCGCAGGAAGCGGACATTACGGTCCGGGAGGACGCCCCCGAAGTCGTAAGGGCCGCGGTGCTCGCGCTCGGTAACGCCAGCGGCATGTCGGTCGACGCCTTGCGCGCGACGGTTTGCGAGGTACTGCTCAAGGTGCCGGACCGCAACAATTGGAGCCCCTCGAACGTCTCCGAGGAAACGCAGTACCTCGTGTTCGATGCCCCGTGGTTCCGCGTCTACGATATCGCCGAGCGCATCCACGACAAGCTCTACAACCAAGGACGTCGTGCCGAGGTCGAGTTTGCGCAGCGGCTCAACGAGGTCTTTCGAGAGCACGGCATCGGCTACGAGATGAAGGATGGCCGCGTGATCGGCCGAGGCTCGCTCGTCTTCCGAGAGGCGACCGAAGAAGCCATCAATCTGATGACCGCGGCCGTCAAGCCGACTGCAGCCTTCGAGATGCGCCAGGCGCTTTTCGACATTACCCGGCGCCCGCCAGACATCACGGGCGCCGTACAGCACGGGATGGCGGCTCTCGAATGCACTGCGCGCGACGTCATGGGGCAGCCGAGCGCGTCGCTCGGCCAACTCCTGCCCGGACTAGGCCTGACGAAGCCCCTGGACGAAGCCCTCGTCAAGCTTTGGGGCTACGCGAGCCAATACGGTCGTCATGTCGCGGAAGGGATGGACCCGCGGTTCGAGGAAGCCGAGATGGTCGTGACGGTCTCGTCCGCCGTAAGCGTCTTCCTGCTGCGGCGAAGCAATCCAGGGATTTGAAGCGTGGCTCAGGCCTTCGTCACCCACTGGAGAGCGTGCCGGCAGTAGTCGGCATGCCGGTCGATGCCCACCGCGGGGCGGCCGCTCTTGAGCGCCGCCACCAAGGTCGTGCCGGACCCTACGAACGGGTCTAGAACCGTCCCTCCCGGAGGACATCCGACCGCGAGGCAGCGGTTGACGAGCTCCAGCGGATATGGCGCCGCGTGCGTCATCGGATTGTCCGGCCGCGCCGGGAACGACCAGATGTCCTCGTTCCCGTCGAGGCCCGTGCGGTCGAAGAAGTAGCGCGGCGCACGCGAGAACATGAAGATGTGCTCGAAATCGCGCCAGGGCCGATCCTTCGCAGTCGGCTCCCCGAGTGAGCCGGGCCGGTTCCAAATGATGTCGCTCCGGAGCGTCCAGCCATCCTTCTGCATCGCGAGCGCCACGCGCCACGGTATCCCGATCAGGGATTTTCGTGGCAAGCCGAGGCCGGGCCCGTCGACCGCGCGCAGCGTGGTCCGTGCCATCTGGCGCCCGGTGGCCTTCGCGTCGCGGCCGTGAGGCTTGCCCTTGGCCGAATAATAGGTGTCGCCGATGTTGAGGAAGAGCGTCCCGGTCGGCTTGAGCACGCGGCGAGCCTCCGTGAATACGTCCCGGAGGGCCTCGACGAAGCCATCGATTGTGGCCTCGTGGCCGATCTGCCCGGCGTACCCGTAATCGCGCTGCCAATAGTACGGCGGGGACGTCACGATGCAGTCGACGCTCTCGCTCTCCAGCGACTTGAGGCCCTGCAAGGCATCGGCCTGGAGAACCTTCCACGGCAGGCCCTTGCCGACCGTTCCCTCGAAGATCTGGACTGGCGCGGCCTTGGTCTTCTTCACAGTCACGGGCGCACTTTCGAGGCGCTCAGGCTGACGGGTCTGACCGGCCAAGTAGGCCTTGAGCGCTGACGGCGCGATGCGGATGTGACGCTCGCCGACGCGCACGGTCTCAATCTCGTTCTTGGCGATGATCCTGCGCACCGTAACCTGCGCCACTCTAAGGGCATTGGCCACTTCCTCGACCGTGAGGAGACCCTCGAACACATCGATCTTGGCAGGCCTGAAGTTCGCGTCGTTCATGGACTTAGATGCTCAGGAGTGATCACTTTAGCCGTCAGACGATTTTCGGAGTCCGGTGTCAACTTGAAATGCTGGGGGCGCCGGCTGTCGTCCCCAGATCAAGGCCTTCCCGGAGCACAGCGGAAAGACGAGCGCGGTCGCCTTCCGTGACTATTACAAGGCCCGACGCGGTCTCTTCGACTCCGGAGAAGGTCATCATTCCTTCGGGCACGTAAATGGCTGCTCGGCGTCCCGCCTGGCCTTCGAAGATCGCTTCGTAATCCCACATGTAGCCGAAGACCTTGTAGACGCTCTCGCGCATGTACGCGGCCGTCCCGGCGTTCTTGACCTCGACGATGAAGGTCCGCGCTCCCTTGGTGGCGTGCTCGATGCGGAGCAGGATGTCGGGCCGGCGGTCGTATCCGCCGATCCCGGCGTAGGTGTCGATCACGCCGAGGTAGCGGCTGAGCCCAGTACCGAGCAGCCGTTGCGGCGTCCGGTTG
The DNA here is from genome assembly GCF_003952665.1 of Bosea sp. Tri-49. NCBI lineage: Bacteria > Pseudomonadati > Pseudomonadota > Alphaproteobacteria > Hyphomicrobiales > Alloboseaceae > Allobosea > Allobosea sp. Tri-49. The sequence goes on along the minus strand of NZ_CP017946.1, from coordinate 1,257,808 downwards.
AAGTAAACCTTCACGACTGCGTCCGGTATCGCGAACGTCGCGGCCGGCTCCAGGGCCGATCCGAGCAGGCCGTAATGTATCGGCTCGCCCAAGCCGACGTCCTCCGCGAGGACGGACAGCGTCGTCGATAGGCCGAAGAGCTCGAAGAGGTCGTCGTCGTCGACCGGCTCCAGCCAATTTGTACGCAGGAGCTCCAGGGCCAAGGTCCACTGCGAGACCTTCCCCTTCTCGTGCATGCGCTGACGCCGTCGCACCAGGTCCGCCGCGGCACGATAGCCGGCGTGCCGGCTATGGCGCGCCGCGTGGATCATGTGAGGCGACACTTCTCGGATCGCCTCGACACTCGACAGAGCGTCGTTCCGGAGCGCGCCTTGGCAGGCCTCCCGGATAGCCCCAAGTTTCGGATGCAACCGCTGGGTACCGAGGCGCCTGCCGATTTGGACCACCGCTCGCTCGATGTCCCGGAGGAGCCAGCACAACGCTTGGTTCTCTGGCGTGGCATAAGAACGCTGCTGAATATTCGAGATGTACTTCGCGGATGGGAGCGTGCGATTAGCGCGCCCCACTTTCGTGAGGTCCCATCGCACGACCCCCCGGAGCGCGGGGCCTACTACCTCCTGGAGGTGCTCAGTGCGGCTGGCGAGCACGGACAGGAGCTTGGGGAGCGTCCTTTCCGCGAAGACGTCGTAGCCCTGCGTGAGGAGCTCAAGGACCTCCAGCAGTATCCGAGCGTCGTCCGGCCCGCCCTTGAGGCTCGCGAGATATTCCCGAAGCTCGTTCTCCGGAATGGCGGGCGCGACACGAGGGGCGGACGAAGCTCCAATCCGTGCTAGGAACCGGTGGACATGGCGCGACGATGTGAGCTCGTTCACCCACCTGTCGCGCTTCGTCATTCTTGATCCCTCTCCGGCGCCGGGATGAAGCCGGTCCAGACGCCGAGACGGCGCATGAAGACTGGCATCTCCTCGACGAGCAGCGTCGTGAGAAGGCCCTCGACGCCCTGATGCAGGTCGGCCCGGCCCTGAAGCTGGGGCACGACGTAGGCCTCCAAGGTCTCGCGCAGCAGCGCGCGATCCGAGATGGCCTCGCCGATGGCGACGCGTTGCGCGGCGTGCTTGATCATTGTCAGAGGAATGGCCGGGCCGAATGGCAACCCGACTTGGCCGAAGGCCGTCGCCTCGTCTGAGAAGAGAGAGACGAGCGTCTCGACGAAGCTCTCCGGAGCGTTGCCGCGCTGCGCCTTCCGCAGGAGCTCCGCGTAGATCGCAGGCGGCGGCAGCGGGATCGAGATGAAGGCGAACCGGCGCATGAACGCGTAGGAGAGCTGCTTGAGGCTATGCTTGTCCGCGTCGTTCATGGCGCCAAGAATGCGCCACCAGGTCGGCACCTCGATGGCGTCGAAATCGTCGTCCGGCAGCGTCGGGCCCTGGGTGAGCCGGATGCGACGGAAATTGTTCTCGCTGTCGCGCCGTCGAAACGGCAGCGTGACGCTCTGCCCCGACAGAAGCGTGAAGAGCTCGCCGAACGCCTTGTCGATGTCCGCCCGGTTGATCTCGTCGATGATCAGGCAGCGGCGGCGCTCGATGGTCTCGACAACGTGGCCGGATAGGAAGTCCAGGCGCTCCCCAGGATGGTCCTTATGGACCGAGGGGAAGTACCCCCCGATGGTGTCGAAGGTCGTCCATTGGTCGGTCGCGGATGCCGTCCAGGACGGGAAGCCGGCCTGATGGCAAAGGTGCACAGCGAGGCTTGTCTTGCCCGTGCCCGGGGGGCCGGTGAAGATCACGTGCATTCCGGCACGAAGGGCCGCCAGGGCCTGGAGCGCTGCCGCCTCCAGACCTACCAAGCCGCCGAGATCGCCGAGGTCCGTAATCGTCAGGTCCCACCTGCCGGGCGCCTCGTCTGGCAGCGGGTCGGTGACGTCGGTCGGAGGTTCCTCTTCGACCGCCACCTCCGCCGAGACCGGCGGGGTGAGGCACGCTTGGACCTCGGTCGGGTCCATTTGCTGCGTCTGCATCGGCAGGGCCGAAAGCTCGGGCGAGACGCCAGGCGAGAAAACGCTACCGACGACACCGTAGGCCGCGAGGTTGAACTCCTCAATCAACAGCGCGACCGAGGCCGCCACGCTGGCGACCTCGCGCGTCCTGTAGATCCAGACTGCGAGCGGTGCCAAGCTCAACGGCATGGTTCCGACCGTCTTGTTGCCCTGTTCCGCAAGGTCCGTTAGCAGCGTCGACCTCAGGGACCAGAGCTTGTTGTCGGCGGAGCTCTGCCGGAAGACGACGCGCGCGTTCGTGCGGTCCTTGCGCATCCGCTGGAGGCTCTTGCTCGGATACAGGAAGTTCCGCCAAGGCGAGTTGGACGTGCCGAGTTCGTAGGCAAACGGCACGTAGAATGGTCTGTCCTCCGGGCCGCCGACCGGCGTGAAATAGTCGGAGAGCAGGAGGTTCTCTTCGCGAGCCCCGAACGGGCGCGCGTCCGCGTCCTCGTCGCCGATGGGAAGCTTAGCCCGGAATGCTGCCAGCAACGTGATGAGCTGCGGGTGTCCGTTCGCCGCCAGGTATTCCAGCGACAGCTTGAGATGAGCGACAGTGAAGTATGGCATCCTGGCTTTTCATTCTTGATGCCGCGACAGGCGGCCAGGAGATCATGACAACCGGTCGTTAAGATCAGCCGCAAGGATCCGCGAGTCGTAGCCGCGGGGTCAAGCCATTTTGTTTTGGAAGCTTCCCTTGGAACGGTCACGCCGGCCGGCCGCCTGCGGCGGAGATTGCCGAGGGTCGCAAGCAGTCGCTTGGTTTTGCCGGAAAAATCTGAGTGACCTCGATCGAAGGGCAGCGCGCGACTTCCCCCCGTGCCGTCCTTCCGAAGGGATCTAGGCGGGGCGTCGATCCGCTCTATGCAAGCGACGAGCGTGGCCCTGCCGACCAACAGCCTCGCAAGCTGACGCTCGTGCCAGGCCATGTCGCCGGACATGGCAGGGTACTGTTCCACAGGGCAAGCCCATGCTGAACGTTCCATTCGGCACCCAATTCGTACCACAGGAGTAGGGTGTTGATTTTTGGAACGAGCGGACTCATTCCTCTGAGACCTTTTGGAACGGAGACCCGCTATGTTGATCGGCTACGCGCGCACCTCGACCCTTGAACAGGAGGCCGGCTTGGCGGCTCAGGTTCGCGACCTTGAGGCACTGGGCTGTGAGAAGGTCGTGGCCGAGCAGACCAGCGCCGTGGGGATGCGCCCGAAGCTGGACGACCTCATTGCCTACGCCCGCGAGGGCGACACGCTGGTGGTCACGAAGCTCGACCGCTTGGCCCGCTCGGTCTCGCACCTCTGGGAGATCGTCGGGCGATTGCAGGCGAAGAGTGTTGCGCTGCGCATCGTCGCCATGGGCATTGATACGACGACTCCGACCGGCAAGCTGATGCTGAACGTATTGGGCAGCGTCGCAGAATTCGAGCGCGACATGATGCTGGAGCGGCAGCGCGAGGGCATCGCGAAGGCGAGGGCGGAGGGGCGATACAAGGGCAGGGCACCGACCGCCAGGGCGAGAGCTGACGAGGTCCGCGAACTGGCCGCGAAGGGCGCCAGCATGGGCGACATTGCCAAGCGGTTGGGCATCGGCAAGGGCAGCGTTCACCGCATCCTGAAAGCCGGCGGAGGGGCCTCCGAAGCGTCGCCGTAAGCGGGGCGGTCTTGTCGTCAGGCGGCGGCCCGCTTCAACTCGCGCTTGAATGTGCAGAGCAGATTTTCGAGGTGGTAAGCTCCGAGACGTCTGAGAGCTGCAGGAAAGCGGTCAAGTGGCACCGGCCTTCCTCCGGCGGTGCGGATACCGAGAGCCTTAGCTCCCTCGGCCGCGCCTGCATGCAAATACACCGCGTCGGGCGCTAGCTTGAGAAAGGCCCCGATGCGGGTGGCGACATCATAGATCGTAAGATCTCCTATCCCATTAATCGGGCGAAGCGCAGCTGCCACGAGCGCGTGCAACGCCTCGAACGTAGGAGCATCTGCCAGCGGATGCTCTGCGGCCAGCAGCCTGCGCTTACCCTCGGCCAATACGGCGGCCCTAAGGCGCCGCTGATGCGGATGCCGCTTGCCGCGACCGTCCACGCAGAGCGCGGCCTCGCCAATTGCAGTCGGCAGACTCGGTAAGGTGGCGAACCGGGTTGTTTCGTCTTCGCAGGAACAACGGGGATCTTCCTCGTAGCGTGCAACGATTTCGTCCAACGTCACGACCGCACCTCAGCGCCATTGCAGCTATCGGGTAGCGATACATCAACGCCGTGACTCGGTCGCGCCTGATCGAGTCATTTTTGTCATTGGACGGCGGAGTAGGGTTTTTCCCACAACTGGGTTCACCCATCCCGCCGACAGGACATTCCGCCTTGCCCACGCCCGCGCTGTATCGAGCAATCCAGTTCCTCGAAACCCTGACTGAGATAGAGGAGGGGATGCAGATCAACGTCGCGCTGGTCCTCCTGCGGGTTGCCAGCAAGCCTAGCATCTACCAGCGGGAGCTGCCGCAGTACGTGCCGCTGACGCAGTCTACAGCGGGTCGCATCGTGGACCGGCTGTCCGACCGTGGTGGGCTGGGACTGATCAACTCGCGCGAGGATTTCGAGGACCGGCGCACCAATATCCTGACGCTGACGGCGCGAGGACAGGCGACCGTGAGGGGCCTGATTTCGGTCCTGTGAGGCGGTCGCGGGATTACCCCCCACTCTAGGAAAAAGAAGGCTCTCCGATGTGGCCGGGTCACATCCATCGTCCCCACAGCTTGTAGTCGCGGCGCCTGATGACGGGTCGCCGAAGCCGGAGCGGCAGTGAGGTGATTGCCCCTCACACTAGGAAACCTGCGTGCTCGACCATGAGCAGGTAGGAACAGCTGGGCATGGCTCGCGGCCGTCAACGCCGATTATCACCCACCTATGGGCTGTCGATTACCCCCCACCTCAGGATACATGAACGCTCCTCAGCGAGCTGGTGTATCCATCGTCTGGCGCATGTGGAGTTGCGCCTTCTTGCACCCCACCCGGCGCCGCTCTCCACATCGCTGCTGGCCCGCGACTTCGAACCTCATGAACCCCATTGAACTCGCAGAGGACAACTGCGGCCGCCCCATCGTGCGCGTTAAGCTCGCCAAGGCGTCCGCCGAAGCTGCCCTCTATCTCACCGACTACGAGCACGTCATCGCCATCATTGGCAGGGCCTCGTGGTTTCTCGACACGAACGGCAAAGGCAACAGGTACGTACGCGCTCTCCACCCGGCATCCGCCTGTAACGTGATGATAGCGCGGCTCATTCTCGGCGTTGACCGAGGTGCAGTCCGGTACCGCGATGGTGACAGCCTGAACCTGCGTTCCACCAACCTAATCCGCCCGTTGCGGCATCGCCCATAGAACGCATTCCGAGTCGCCCAGAGCCGCACCGTGGGCGGGGCGCATGCACCCGCCTGCCGTGCCTTCGTCGGCCTCCTGCCCACGTCCAGACTCCGGGAAACAACCATGGAGGGTGCGACCGCATCAACCACACATCGCCCCGCCATCGTGCGGGCGTTCTCGTCTCTGAGGACCAGCATGGAATATCATCGAGAGGTGCTGGACCGGGATACCGGCCAGCTTGAGACCCAGAGCATTGGAGATTGGATTACCGTCACCGAGCTGGGCCACCACTATTGCGTCGGCAAGCGCGAGGTCAGGGCCATCCTGAACCATATTGGCGTGCTGGCGCTGGAGGGCCAGCGCTACCGCCTTCCCCGCCATATGGTCGATCAAGGCATCGGCCGGCGCCACGACTTCCCCAAGTCAGGACACGCCTTCGACGTCCTTAGCCCACTCGGCCAACAACTCGTAGCCACCGTCTGGGATGATACCCTGTCCGACTACCGAGCCGAACGCGACAAGGAGGGACTCGTCGCATGCATCAGGGAAGCGCTGATGACCTTTAAGGCCCGCAGGAATGACGACCTCGGGACTGCCGGTGAGGTCCGCTTCGTGCTCGACCACTTCAGGGACGTTCAGCTCAACACCGTCGCCGCTGCGCTGGACGTCTCTCCGCAATTGGTCTCTCGCCATGCGGCGCGCCGTGGCGCTCAGATGGCATTCGCCAAGAGGTGGCGGGCGCGCGAGCTTCCTGCCGATAAGCAGGCCGTGTCTTCGATTACCGCTGAAAGCGCCGATTTTCCCGATTGGTCGTCTCAATCCGCCGAGGCGATGGGTGATCCCAGTATATTACCCAACAGATCAACACCCCCGAAAATGATCGTAGCCGGGGCCGTTGCGCCGGAAACGGTGTTCCACGCGGCCTGACTGCCGACCCAACCCAAGGACATCGACATGATCCCCATAACAGCCGCTCCGGCTGCCCATCCGCTCGCCTTCAGCGAGTCCACCGTCCAAGACCTCAACCTCGCGAAGGCGCTTGGCTACGAACGCGCCACCAACATTCGCGTACTCATCAAGCGGAACCTCCCGATGCTGGAGGCCATGGGACCATTGCATCAGGCTGAAGCGATGGTCGTCATCGGCAGTGGTGCCCAGCGCGCCATTACCGAGTACCGCCTGACGAGAGCGCAGGCCGCGTTCATCATAGCGAAGGCCGGCACGAAACGAGCCGACAGCCTCGCAGTGTCCATAGCCGAGATCTTCGCCATGGCGGCTGACGCGCGACTGGTTCCGGTAGACGCCGCAGCAGCGGCAGAGCTGGAAACAGTGGACCAGCGACAGAAGACCCGCCTAGCGGCCATCGTCGCCGAGGAGCAGGAAGCACGCTCCGGCGCGTTCGCCTCGCTCGGTCGGGGGCGCAGCCGGAGACGGCGCAAGCGCTGAGCGTCCGGCACAGGGCGGCTGACGCGGACTTTCCCAGCAGTGTGATCGACCCACTATAGGGTAGCTATTTCAACATGTTACGGAGATTTCTGTGTCGAGGAAAGGAGTCGTTTGGCCGCATTGGCACCGTATTCGGCCGCAGCTACTCCAAGCTCCGCAGACGGCATCCGCCGCCCGCTTGAGCCCCGCCTAGGACCACCATCGCCATGGACTTCACCCTCAAAATCGGCCGCCTCTTCATCGCTTACGACGCTGGCGGCCTCATCGCCGGCTTCAAGGGGCTCGCTCAAGTCGTCTGGACGCCCATGTTCGGGTGGCAGACTGACGGCCCCGTGGGGCTCGCCGTGGAGCGCACCCAAGCCTAGTCCCGCCGCATCAGCTCTCTCCGGCTGGGATCAACCCCAACGCATTCCCATCACGGCCCCGTTCGGTTTCCGCCGGGCGGGGCTTTTCGTGCTTTCAACCATGCGCTTAGCGCCGAAAGGTAACAGATGATCACGACCCTTGAATTCAATGAGCTGGACCTTTGCGAAGACGTCTCCTTGGCAAAGTGGCTGGGCTTGTCGTGCCCGACGAACATTCGGAAAACCATCGTCAAGCATCGCGAGGAGCTGGAGAGCTATGGCGAGCTTCTCGAAATGCCTACGCAGATCGACTGCTCCGGCGATGCCGTGGGCTTCTGGCTCAACCCTGACCATGCGCTCGCTCTAACGGCGATTTCTCAAGCACCTCGGGCGCGATTGGTTCGTGCCGAGATGATCAGACGCTCTGCGGTTGATCGTAGCTGGACTGCGTAAGCCGCAGCAGTCCCAGCGGACACCTCGCCTGTAGCGGGTGTCTTCGCCCTTAGACCCATCACGGCCCCGTTCGGATCACCTCCGGGCGGGGCTTTCGCTTTTCAAGGACATCCCCATGAGCGACGCCTCATTCAACGCCTACGGCTACCTCAAAGGCCTCGGCTACTCCGACGCTGCCGTCTCCGGCATCCTGGGCAACCTCCAGAACGAGAGCGGCGACAACCTCAACACCCGCGCCATCCACGACAGCGGCACTGGCCTCGGCATCGCCGGCTGGCGTGACCCGACGCCGGGTAAGGGCCGCAAGACCAACCTGATGAACTTCGCCCGCGAGCGCGGCGAGGACGTCCACAGCCTCAAGACGCAGCTCGACTTCCTGCACCACGAGCTGCAGACGGTCGAGCGCCCGGTCTACAACCGCCTGATGAAGTCGCAGTCGCCCGACGAGGCGGCCCTGGCCTTCATCTCCTTCGAGCGCCCCCGAGGCTGGTCCGCAGCGAACCCCGCTGGCGGCCACAACTGGGAAGGCCGGAGGAAGACAGCGGTCGAGGTCTTCAACAAATTCTCCGGCTCCAAGGCCGCCGACCTCCCCAGCGTCCGCTCCACTGTCGAGCCGGGCCGGGTGACGGATGAGGCCATCAGGCCGCAGAGCCCGGTCACCGACATCGAGCGCCGTGACGCCGCTAACAAGACCGAGGGTCTCGGCTTCTGGGGCTCGGCGTATGAGAGCGCCAAGGACGCCAGCCCCATCACCTGGGCGCTGCGCGGCATGGAGGATCACCAGCCCGACCCCGACTTCAAGTGGTCGAAGAGGCAAGACCTCCTCGGCGAGGTCACCAAGGGTGTGCCCCAGCAGTATTGGGACGCCTTCGAGGATGCCACCTCAGAGGCCCATGCGCGCACCATCAGGGGCCGCATCGACAGCCAGCTCGCCATGCAGGAGCGCATCGCCGCGTCCGGCTGGAAGGGCACCGCAGGCGCTCTCCTGGGCGAGATGCTGGAGCCTGTCGGGCTCGGCGCGTCCATCCTCATCCCGGAGGCTGCCGGCGTGGCCAAGCTCGGGCGCATGGCCCGCATCGCTGCCAGTGGCGCAACCGCAGCGGCCGGCAACGTTGCCCTCGAAATCCCCCGGTTCGTGTCCAAGGAGACGGCCGAGACCAGCGACCTCCTGTGGGCAGCCGGTTCCGGCATGGTCCTCGGTGGCGCATTCGGTGCCCTCCGCAGGAACCCCCACACGCAGGCCGAGGCTGACGCCTTGCGGCGCGTCGGGCGCAGCCTGCAGGAGGAAGGCGAGCTGCTGAACGCCGGCACCGCACTGGGCTCCGGCTCGGTCGGCGCGGCGCGCTTCTCCCGCCCTGACGTCCTGCATCAGGAGGTCGAGGCGTGGATGAAGGCGGACGCTCCCGAGACCGCTTTGGGCTCCATGCGATTCGACAGCGTCGGCCAGCTCAAGTCCTCCGAGAGCCCCGTTGCGCGGGCCGTAGGTGGCAAGCTCGGGCTCGACGCGGTGGGCAACAAGGACAAGTCGATCAAGAACGACTTCGCCGCCACCGAATATCAGCAGCGGGTCCACGACAGCGCAATGAGCGAGCTGGCTCGCGACTGGCAGCCGGCGTTCAAGTCCTACCTCAAGGAGCGGGACATCGGCTGGGCTGACAAGGCGGAGGCCGAGCGCACCCTCCGCGAGGAGATTGCCGCCGTCATCCGCAACACGGACCCGACGCGCGAGGCCGAGTTCTCGCCGCAGGCCAAGCAGATGGCCGCCACGATCCGCAAGCTGCACCAGCAGTACGCCGATCTGGCGCAGAACCCCGGCAAGCTCTCAGGCTCGCAGCTCGAACCGCTGCCCGGCTTCGAGGGCACGATGGACAGCACCAACTACCTCATGCGCCAGCGCTCCAACCAGCGCATCGCCGAGAAGACCAAGCTGTTCGGCGATGCCGCGATCAAGGCCGCCTACGCCAAGGGCTTCAAGGCCATGCACCCCGGCGTGGACGATGCGGTCGCCCGCAAGTGGGCCGATGGCTACGTGAAGCGCCTGCGCGAGCTGGCCGCTGACGTGGACATGAAGGGGGACCGTGCGGTCTCCGGCCAGGATCAGGACGCCCTCCGCGAGATGATGGAGGAGTTCGGGACCATGAAGCCGGAGGAGATCGAGAACGTCCTCGGCCTCCTGAAGGGCAAGCAAGACCCGAAGGCCGGCGCGTCCCCCCGAGGCAAATCTCGAGCCTTGTATGACGAGACGTTCAAGGACGATCTCGTGGTCACCGACAAGTCGGACCCGAGGTACGGCCAGACGTTGGAGTTCCGGCTGATGGACCTCTTCGAGAACGACGCCCTGTCGGTCTTCGAGGGGTACTCACGTCAGATGTCCGGCCTGCTCGGCCTGCATCAGGTCAGGGTCAAGAACCCGCTCTTCACCGACATGCACGTCCGTCCGATCAAGCGGGCCGACGTCGAGATCAGGGAGAGCGTCTCCCAGCCCGACATCCTCACGGCTGCCGGCGAGGTGAACCTGAAGCTCGACATGGGCAACCTGCGGATCGACGGCCTGGCTCTCAAGACCCAGGACCCCGAAGCCATCCGCAACCTGCTGGAGGTCGCAGCCGACTATGCCGCCGAGCGCGGCGTGAAGCTGGTCTCCGGCCCGAAGGTCGATGACGCCCTGGCGGCTGCCCTGAAGTCCCTGAAGGGGGACTGGAAGGTCCACTCACCGGACGGCCGGAAGCGCACCGTGAAGGGCGTGAAGGTCAACGAGACGAAGAACGGCGAGCCCGTCTTCGAGATCAGCGGCGAGTGGAAGCCGCCCAGCAACGAGCCCGAGATGCTGATCACCGGTCTGTCCAAGGACGCCGACTGGGAGAAGATGATGCAGCGCCTCGCGCAGACCTGGGACGAGCAGTTCCAGGCCGGCAAGGTGGACAACAACGCCCGCGAGAAGGGCCTCGAACTCGACCGGCAGAACCTCGACTATCTGCGCAAGCAGGTGCTCGGGCTCAGCTCGGAAGCCGACCAGACGAAGTGGGGCCAGACCCTGCGCCGGCTGCGCGACTACAACTTCATCCGCGTGATGGGGAACGTCGGCTTCGCCCAGGTCAACGAGTTCTTCCACGCCGCCTCCTCGGTCGGCCTGAAGGCGACCCTCTCGGCCGTCCCGGCGTTCCGCCACATCCTCCGAGACGCCCGCACCGGGCAGCTCGATGACGAGATTGCGCGGGACATCGAGTACCTCACCAACTTCGGCACTGACTGGGTGCGGGGCAGCCTGCACTCGAAGATCGAGGCCGGTGGGGGGCACATCGACGGCAGGTTCGGGGATACCCTCGGGGACCGCTACGACGCCACCATGGCGAAGCTGAAGCGGGCCACCACGGCCATGTCGCTGATGGCCCCGATCAACACCGGGCTCCAGCGCTTCGCGGCGCGCGGCGTCTACGCCAAGTTCGCCCACATGGCGGACGGTGACGCGGTGAACTGGGACCGCCTGACGGCCATGGGCATCGACAAGGAGATGGGCAATCGGATCTTCAAGTCGATCCGCGAGAACCGGACCTTCATCGACGGCGACGTCGCGGGCCGGAAGTTGCCCCGGATGAACATCGAGAAGTGGCCCGATCAAGAGGCCGCTGCGGCGTTCCAGATGGGGGCGACCCGCTGGGCCAAGTACGCCATCCTGCAGAACGACCCCGGCGCTATGCATCGAATGGTCGGGGATGCGTTGGGCAAGACCATCCTTCAGTTCCGGTCCTTCGTGATGGGGGCGTGGTCTCGGCACCTGATCCACAACATCCACATGAGGGACTGGGAGACCGCGACCACGTTCCTCCTGACCGGCGTCGGTGGCGTCCTGACGCACATCGCCTACAGCCACTATCGCTTCGCCACGGACCCACGCCGGGAGGAGAGGCTGGACAAGGCGCTGTCGTGGGAGGGGCTGCTTGCGGGCGGCTTTCAGCGCGCGAGCTGGTCATCGTTCATGCCGTCCTTGGCAGACACGGCGCTCAGTGCTGCCGGCGTCGACCCTGTCTTCGGCTATCGGATGACCTCGCAGCCGTCCCATCTCATCACCGGCAATCCCACCTTCGGGCTCGTCGATGACCTCCAGAAGGGCGTCGGGGGCATGGTCGGGAACGTCCTATCCGGCGACAACCAGCTCTCGCAGCAGGACGTCAGAAACGTCGCCAAGGCCTTCCCTTGGGGCAACTGGGTCCCGTTCGTCCACCTGATGAACACCTTCGTGCGGGACTTGCCCGAGTTCGACAGGCGACCACGTCGCGAGGCGCCTGAGAGGGCGTTCTAATTACCCGCAGGGGGAGACTTCAGGAAACTGGAGCCTCCCCCTGTTTTTTTGGGGCTGAGCGGTAGTCGGTAAACGCTACAGGCTTCGTCCGGTCTCGTTGACGCGTTTCTTCAGCTCAAGCGTCCTCTTGAGGGTATCCATAGCGGCCTCGATTTCAGCAATCTGGGCGTCCGAAATGTGCCTATCCGCTTTGCCAACGTGACGAGCACTTTCCTTCAAAGCCGCGACCGACTCGCGAACCACCTCGGCCATATCTGCGTCGTCGTGAATAACCATGTCGTCTCCTCCGCCCCCTAAACATGGGTCCAATTCCTGGGACTACCTTTGGGGGCTTTCTGGGTCCATCTTGCATTCGTATTAATGCAAGCGATTGATAATATTGTTGAAATTAAGCGATAGAATTTCTGGCGGAAGGGGTGGGATTCGAACCCACGGTGGGCTTGCACCCACGGCGGTTTTCAAGACCGCTGCCTTAAACCACTCGGCCACCCTTCCGATGGCCTGTCATTGCCGCTCCCGATGGATTTTTGCAAGCCGCAGCTGGTTTGAATACGGCGATCTGCGCTGAAATTTACAAAAAGGTACATATTTTCAATAACTTGTTCCACCTCGATTTCTTTAGCTTCAGGCCGTGCTGACAAGCGAGCTCGGGCGTTGCGCGCTTGTCACGCTCCCCTGAAAAATGGCGCCGGGAAGGTGGCGGATTGACAGTTGCCGCATTTCCGACACCTTTATGCCCGCCCAAAGGCCGGGCTGGGCTTCCGTTGACGGTGGCGCGTACGCGCTTCCGCCGCTTAACGATCCCTTAATAGAACTGGTCGAAAACTGCGACCTTGCCACGGTGGTGGCTTGGGCGGCGCAGCATTTTCGGCGCGACGAACGGGAATGCGGCATGATGCGAGGCGCGAGCACTTCGGCACCGGCGGTGATCACCCCTGCAGCCAATTGCGACGACGCCCCGCGCGATTCTTCTTCCTTCTCCACGGCGACTCGTCTCGGCTGCGTCGTGCTGGCCGGTCTCTTCTTGGCGAACTGCGCCAATGACCAGGTCGCCCGCCGCGGCAAGTCGAAAGAGATCGGCGCCTTCCCGTCCTCGAAATATGGCCCCGCCAGCGCACGCGTGGTGGAGGAGGGGCAGCCGGTGCCGAAGGGTGGCGGCCGCGAGCTGATCGGCCGCAGCTATACCGTCGCCGGCAAGCGCTATACGCCCTATGAGAAGCCGGTCGGCTTCACCGCAGTCGGCACCGCCTCCTGGTATGGCGAGGCTTTCCATGGCCGTCGCACCGCCAATGGCGAAGTCTATGATCGAATGAGCATCAGCGCCGCGCATCCGACCATGCCGCTGCCGGCCTATGCCCGCGTCACCAACGTCACCAACAGCCGCTCGATCATCGTGCGCGTCAACGATCGCGGCCCGTTCCATGGCGGCCGCGTCATGGACGTCTCGCAGAAGACCGCCGATGCGCTCGCCTTCCGTCATCTTGGTACAGCGCGCGTCAAGATCGAATATCTCGGCCAGGCCTCGCTCGCCGGCTCTGACGACCAGATGCTGCTCGCCTCGCTGCGCACCGATGGCTCGCCGGCCTCGATCCCGGGCCAGAGCAGCCGCACGATGATCGCGAGCGCCGCGCAGCGGGTCGATCTCGGCCGCTCGGCCGGTCCCGACCTCGATGATGAGGCCGCAAGGCCGGCACCTGCGCCCGCCCGGGTGGAGCCGGCTCCGGCCCAGGCTCAGCCAGTCGTGCAAGCCTACGCCCCAGAGCAGCCGCGCACGATCGCGCTGCAGAGCCCGATCGCCGCCAGCGTCGCGACGACATCATCTACGGAGGGCGTGCCGGTCCGCGGAGTTCGCCTGCCGCCGTCCAGGCCCTTCGATCTCGACACCATCGCCAATGCCGGCAAGCCGGTCCCAGTGCTGCGTCCAGCGACCGTGACTGCGCCGATGCCGGTGCCACGCGCCAGCTTCACCAGCATGAAGGCGCAGACGCTGCAGCCGCTGGCGCGGAATTGAGTCAGCCCCGGGCTTGACCGCCCGGACCGGCGCATCATCTGATCTCGATATGACGCGAGGTCGATCAGCGATGGTGCATGGCTCTTTTCCGCAGGTGCTGCGCGGAACTCTCGCTCTGCTCGCCATGTTACTCGTGCTCGCGCCGGGCCTCGCCCGCGCACAGGCGTTCCAGTCGGCTTCGCCCTACGCGCTCCTGCTCGATTCCGGCAGCGGCGCCGTCCTCTACGAGAAGGCTGCCGACGAGCTGATGGTGCCGGCGAGCATGGCTAAGCTCGCCACCGTACTGGTTGCCTTCCAGGAAATCGCCGCCGGCAAGATGACGCTGGAGACCGAGATCACCATCTCGGAAAATGCCTGGCGCAAGGGCGGCGGCGTTTCCGGCGGCTCGACCATGTTCGCCATCGTCCACAGCCGCGTGAAGCTCGGCGACCTCCTGCAGGGACTTATTGTTCAATCCGGCAATGACGCTGCGATAGCGCTGGCCGAGGCCGTGGCCGGCGACGAGGCCAGCTTCGCCAGGGTGATGACCGAGCGCGTCCATGCCCTCGGCCTGACGAAGTCGCAATTCCGTAACGCAACCGGTATGGCCGATCCGCAGCAGAAGGTGACGGCGCGCGAGCTGGCCATCCTGTCCGACCACATCATCAAGACCTATCCGGAGCTCTACAGGATCTTCGGCCAGCGCGACTTCACCTGGAACAAGATCAAGCAGAGCAATCGCAACCCGCTGCTCGCCATGGATATCGGCGCCGACGGCCTCAAGACCGGCAATATCGACGAGACCGGCTATGGCCTCGTCGGTTCAGCCGTGCAGAAGGGCCAGCGGCTGATCGTCGTCGTCAATGGGCTTAAGAATGCACGCGACCGCGCCAGCGAGGCCCGCAAGCTGCTCGAATGGGGCTTCCGTTCCTTCGAGCAGAAGCAGGTCTTCGCCGAGGGCGAGACAGTCGGCGAGGCCAGCGTCTTCGGTGGCGAGAAGGGCCGCGTCGCTCTCAGGGCCAAGGGGCCGGTCAATTTGCTGGTGCCGCGCGGCAGCAGCGAGCGCCTCGCAGCCCGCATCATCTATCGCGGTCCGCTGCAGGCACCAGTGGCAGAAGGCGCGGAGGTCGCACGCCTGCTGGTCACGCGCGGCGAGATCAAGACGCTCGAGCTCCCGCTCTACGCCTCCGAGACGGTTGCGGTCGGCAGCCTGCAGCGGCGGGCGCTGGATGCGCTGATGGAGGCTGCGACCGGCTGGGTCCGCAAGGCCTTCAAGCGGAGCTGAGCGTGGCCAAGACCAGGACAAGGGCGAAAGCGCGGCCTGCGGGGCATTTCATCACACTCGAAGGCGGGGAGGGGGCCGGCAAGTCGACCCTGGCCAAGGCGCTCGCAGCGCGGCTCGAGGCGCTGGGCCTCACCGTCGAGCTGACGCGCGAGCCCGGCGGCTCGCCCAAGGCCGAGCGCATCCGCGAAGCCTTGCTCGCCGGCAGGATCAAGCCCTACGGCGCCTTCGCCGAGGCGCTGATGTTCCAGGCCGCACGCATCGACCATGTCGACAGCCGCATCAGGCCGGCCTTGGCGCGCGGCGCCTGGGTGATCTGCGACCGCTTCATCGATTCGACCCGTGTCTATCAGGGCACGCTCGGCGAGATCGCCAGGGACAAACTTTCAGCGCTGGAGGCGGCCGCGATCGCCGGGCTGATGCCGGAGCTGACCTTCATCCTCGACCTTGCGCCCGAGACCGGCCTGGCGCGTGCTGCCCGGCGCCGGCAGCCGGGCGAGGCGACTGACCGTTTCGAGAGCGAAACGATCGCGTTCCACCGGCGTCTGCGCCAGGGCTTTCTCGACATCGCCGCGGCGGAACCGCAGCGCTGCGTCGTGCTCGATGCCAGCCTCACGCCGGAAATCCTGGCGGAGAAGGCCTGGGCGGCGCTTTCCAGTCGGTTGCCCTTGCCGCAGATTGCGCCGGCATGATCGAATCGAGCAACGACCCCGACCGCCTGCCGAACGCGCCGCATCCGCGGGAGACGCTGGCACTTATCGGCCGCCATAGCCAGGAAGAGGCCTTCCTGATGGCGCTGCGCTCTGGCCGCATGCACCATGCCTGGCTGCTCGGCGGCCCGGAAGGCATCGGCAAGGCGAGCTTCGCCTATCGCGCCGCCCGCTTCATGCTCGGCGAAGGCGATCCCGTGCGTCGCGCGGATGCTGCCCGTGACCTCGCCATGCCGGAAACGGACAGCGCCACCCGTAAGATCGCAGCGCAGTCGCATCCGGACCTGCACCTCCTGCGCCGCATCGCCAAGCCTGACGGCAAGAGCTTCACCAGCAACATCCCGGTCGACCTGGTGCGCCGGATCATCGATCGCTTCGGCTCCAGCGCGGGCGAGGGCGGCTGGCGCGTCGCCATCGTCGATTCCGCCGAGGACCTCGACCGGCCTGGCGCCAATGCCCTGCTGAAGCTGCTCGAGGAGCCGCCGCCGCGCTGCCTCTTCCTGATTGTCGCGCATGCGCCGGGCCGCGTGCTGCCGACGATTCGCTCGCGCTGCCGGTTGCTTGCCTTCGAGCTGCTCGGCGAGGGCGATATCGCGCAGGCCGGTGCGATCGCGCTGGAGCGCATGCGCCTGCCCTATGACGCTTCGGCCCTTGGCCGCGCTGCCTCTCTGTCCGAGGGCTCGGTCAAGCGGGCGTTGACCTATGTCGATCCCGAGACGCTGGCGCTGGTCGAGGCGGTGAGGGCGCGGCTCGACGCATTGCCGTCGATCGATCTTACGGCGCTGCTGGCGCTTGGCGAGGATGTCGCGGGCAGGGCGGGCGAGGCCGATTTCGCCGTCATGATCGAGACCGTGCAGGGCTGGCTCGGCGCCCATCTTCACGCGCATGCCGCCGCCGGCCCGGCCCGGCTTGCGCCCCTTGCGGAGGTGTGGGAGAGACTTGCACGCGCCGCGAACGAGGTCGAAACCTACAATCTCGATCGCCGCCCCCTCGTCATGTCGCTGTTTCACGATCTGTCGGAGGCGGTTTCCCGTTCGCGCGCGGCCTGAAACCCGTTGAGACGACCGGACAGCCCATGGCCTCGGCCCCGAAGTTCTATCTGACGACCGCGATCCACTACACCAACGGCCCGCCGCATATCGGCCACGCCTACGAGATGGTGGCAGCGGACGCGATCGCCCGATTCAAGCGCCTCGACGGCTACGACGTCTTCGCCATGACCGGGACCGACGAGCACGGCCAGAAGGTGCAGCGCACCGCTGCGCAGAACGGGCTCTCGCCGAAGGACTTCGTCGACGGAATCGCCGTGCGCTTCGAAGAGATGGAGCAGCGGCTTGGTTGTTCCTTCGACCGTTTCATCCGCACCACCGACGCCGACCACCTGCCCTCGACGCAGGAACTCTGGCGCCGGATGGAGGCGAATGGCGACATCTATCTCGCCAAATACTCCGGCTGGTATTCGGTCCGGGACGAGGCTTTCTATGGCGAGGAAGAGACCACCCTCCAGCCCGATGGCACGCGCCTCGGCGGGCAGGGCACGCCGGTCGAATGGGTCGAAGAGGAAAGCTATTTCTTCCGCCTCAAGGCCTATCAGGACAAGCTGCTCGCGCTCTATCGCGACGTGCCGGACTTCGTCTCGCCGGAGACGCGCCGCAACGAGATCGTCTCCTTCGTCCAGGGCGGGCTCGAGGACCTTTCGATCAGCCGCACCACCTTTGACTGGGGGCTGCCGGTCCCGGGCGATCCGAAGCATGTGATGTATGTCTGGGTCGACGCGCTCAACAACTACGTCACCGGCTGCGGCTTCCCAGATGAAAGCAATCCGCGCTGGCACTACTGGCCGGCCGATGTCCACATCATCGGCAAGGACATCGTGCGCTTCCACACGGTCTATTGGCCTGCTTTCCTGATGTCGGCAGGGTTGCCGCTGCCGAAGCGTGTCTTCGGCCACGGCTTCCTGCTGAACAAGGGTGCCAAGATGTCGAAATCGGTCGGCAACGTCGTCGATCCGTTCGCGCTCGCCGACGCCTACGGCGTCGACCAGCTGCGCTATTTTTTCCTGCGCGAGGTCTCGTTCGGCCAGGATGGTAACTACAGCCATGACGCGATCGTCGGGCGCATCAATGCCGACCTCGCCAATGATCTCGGTAATCTGGCGCAACGCTCGCTGTCGATGATCGCCAAGAATTGCGAGGGCAGGGTGCCGCCGGCCGGCGTGCTGACGGAAGGCGATCTTGCCATGCTGGCGCAGGCCGACGGGCTGCTGGCGAAGACGCGCGCAGCGATGCAGGACTTTGCCCTGCACGTCGTGCTCGCCGACATCTGGGCCGTGGTCGCCGAGGCCAACCGCTATTTCGCCAACAACGAGCCGTGGAAGCTCTCCAAGAGCGATCCGGCCCGGCGCGACACGGTGCTCTACGTCACGATCGAGACGATCCGGCAGATCGCGATCCTGGTCCAGCCGGTGATGCCGCAGGCCATGGCGAAGCTGCTCGACCTGCTGACGGTTCCCGCCGAAGCGCGCAATTTCGCGGCGCTCGGCGAGGCTGGACGCCTGACCTCGGGCACGGCCCTGCCGGCGCCGAGCGCGGTCTTCCCGCGCTATGTCGAGCCGGAAGACGGGCAGGCCGCCTGATGCTGATCGACACGCATTGCCATCTCGATTTCCCGGATTTTGCCGAGGATATCGGGGCTTATGTCGGCCGCGCCGAAGCGGCTGGTGTCGGCCGGATGGTGACGATCTCGACCCGCGTCGCACGCTTTGCGACCTATGCGGCGCTGGCCGAGCATTTTCCGTCGGTCTGGTGCACGGTCGGCACGCATCCGCATGGCGCCCATGAGGAACTCGACGTCACCGCCGAGCGACTGGTCGAGCTGTCGCGCCATCCGCGCTGCGTCGCCATCGGCGAAGCCGGGCTCGACTATCACTATGACAAGAGCCCGCGCGCGGCGCAGACCCAAGGCCTGCGCACGCACATCGCCGCGGCGCGTGAGACGCAGCTACCGCTGGTGATCCATTCGCGCGAGGCCGATGAGGACATGGCGTCGATCCTGCGGGAAGAAATGGGGAAGGGCGCCTTCCCTGCCATCCTGCACTGCTTCACCGCCGGCGAAATGCTCGCCTGTACCGGTGTCGAGCTCGGCTGCTACATCTCCTTCTCAGGCATCCTGACCTTCAAGACCTCCGAGGCGCTACGCGCGATCGCCCGCGATATCCCGATGGAGCATCTGCTGGTCGAGACCGACGCGCCCTACCTTGCCCCGACACCGTATCGCGGCAAGCGCAACGAACCGTCCTATGTCGTTGAAACCGCGAAGGTTCTCGCCGAGATCAAGGGCATATCCTTCGACGAGATCGCACGGATCACTACGGAGAACGCCAGGCGCTGTTACTGGAAGATGGACCATGCTGCGCCCGTGGCACAGGTTGCTTGAGGTCGGCCGCACCGCATGAGCCTGACCGTCACCATCCTCGGCTGCGGCTCATCCGGCGGTGTCCCGCGGCCAGGTTCCGGCTGGGGCGCCTGCGACCCGAACAATCCCAAGAACCGCCGGCGGCGCTGTTCGCTGCTGGTTGAGCGCCGCGGGCCAAGCGGCATGACGAGTGTTCTGATCGACACCACGCCGGACCTTCGCGAGCAGCTTCTGTCCGCAAACGTTACGCGACTCGACGCGACACTGTTCAGCCATGACCACGCCGACCACACCCACGGCATCGACGACCTGCGCGCGCTGGTGCTGCATATGCGCAAGCGTATCCCGGTCCATGCCGACGCGGTGACCGGCGCGACGCTGCGGGAGCGCTTCGCCTATCTGTTCGAGACGCCGCCCGGCAGCCTCTATCCGCCGATCCTCGATCTC
Organism: Bosea sp. Tri-49; assembly: GCF_003952665.1. Lineage (NCBI taxonomy): Bacteria > Pseudomonadati > Pseudomonadota > Alphaproteobacteria > Hyphomicrobiales > Alloboseaceae > Allobosea > Allobosea sp. Tri-49. The sequence goes on along the minus strand of NZ_CP017946.1, from coordinate 1,238,041 downwards.
GCGCCGCTCGCGGCCGGCGAGCTGCTGGCCATCGATGGTCCCGGCGGCGCGATCGAGACGCTGCCGTTCCGGCTCGAGCACGGCCCGAACTATGACGCGCTCGGCTTCCGTTTTGGCGACCTAGGCTATGCGCCGGATGTCAGCGCGATCCCGCCGGAAACGGTGGCGGCGATGAGCGGGCTCGACGTGCTGATCCTCGATGCTTTGCGTGAGGCGCCGCATCCGAGCCACTTCAATCTGGAGCAGTCGCTGGAGGCGATCGCGCAGCTCAAACCGCGCCGCGCGATCCTGACTAACCTCCATGTTGATCTCGATTATGCCAGCCTATCCAAACGCTTGCCGGACAATATTGAACCGGCATTCGATGGCATGACGATCAGCGCCTGAATTCGATTGAGGCTCGAAGCCTGTATCTGGGTATCAATTTAAGTTCCATAATATGTCTTATGCGAATCGCACTTGCCTCTCGACATTGCGAGCATCGCGCCTCTCCTCGGAAGCGGCTGACTGAGCAACCTCTTCAGCTGCAACGAGGCCTCCTCGACATTGTCGTGGCGATCTCGGCACGGCTATATCCCGGCCTCGCTACCCTGCTTTCGTCGGGTTGCCATTTCGGTATGGCGATGCGCTAATCGTTGTAACGCTCGGCAATCGCACGAAGCGCAATCGCAAGGGCCTTGAAGAGCCCGGGAAAATCCCAAGGGAGGTTTGTTCGATGTCGAAGTCCGGCTGGCTCGGCGCGCTTGCGCTCGCCACCTTCGTTCAGCTTGTCCAGGTTGCCCCGGCGACGGCTCAATCCTGGCCGCAAAAGCCCGTCAGCTTCATCGTGCCGTTCCCCGCCGGTGGCGGCACCGACGCCTTCGCCCGCCCCTTGGCCGCCCAGCTCGAACAGCAGCTCGGCCAGCGCATCCTGATCGACAATCGCGGCGGCGCCGGCGGCACGGTCGGCGCTTCGGCCGCCTCGAAGGCGGCGCCCGACGGCTACACCTTCTTCATCGGCGCCGCGCACCACGCCATCGCGCCGGCGCTCTATCCCAAGCTCGACTACAACATCCAGACCGACTTCATCCCGATCGGGGTGATCGCTCAGCCGCCGCAGGTCGTGGTCGTCCACCCCGGCAAGGTCCAGGCCAAGACGCTGGCCGAGCTGATCGACTACGCCAAGAAGAACCCTGACAAGCTGAACTACGGCTCGGCCGGAAATGGCACCACGCACCACCTCGCAGGCGAGCTGTTCAAGCTCACCACCAAAGTGAACCTGACCCATGTGCCCTATCGTGGCGCCGGTCCGCTGATGCAGGACCTCGTCGCCGGCCAGGTCGATCTCGCCTTCGACGGTCTCGGCTCCTCCGCTGCGCAGATATCCAGCGGCACGCTGCGGGCGCTCGCCGTCGCCGCGCCGAAGCGCGCGAGCGCCTTCCCCGATGTGCCGACCACCGCCGAAGCCGGCGTGCCGGGCTACGAGGTCTCGACCTGGTATGCGATGTGGGCGCCGAAGAACACGCCGCCCGAGATCGTCGCCAGGATGACGGCCGAGCTGCAAAAGGCGCTGGCCGTGCCTATGGTGAGCGAGGCTTGGAAAAGGAACGGCTCGGAGATCCCGAACCTCTACGGGCCGGCCTTCGGCGACTTCGTCAAGACCGAGGTGGCGCGCTGGGGCAAGGTCGTGGCCGAGGCCAACGTCAAGCCCGATTGAGCAAACGGCTCATCAAGCCCCCTCGCCCGCGTCATCGATCACGGTGCGGGCGATCGCCAGACTGAAGCCGGCGCGCGCCAGCGTGGCGATGTCTTTCTGGCGTTGCGCAACCCTGTCGCCGCGGCTCCATGGTCCGAGGCGCTTGCGCCGCGCGGCGACCCGCGCTGCCGCCAGCTCGGCGTCCTCGTCCGGGATAACCATCTCGGCGACGAGCTCACGCCCTACGCCTTTGGCAGCAAGCCCTGCCGCAACTGCCCGCGCCGAACGCCCCTTGCGACGCAGGCTCAGCGCCCTCGCCTCGGCGAAGCGGCGATCGTCGACTAAACCGGAAGCAACGCAGGACGCGACGATCTCGTCCACCATCGCCCGGAACGCATGCGGGTCGAGCCCGTGATGCCGGCAGCTGCGCTCGACCTTGCGCAGCAGGACACGCTGCAACTGCACGGCCGGCACCGAATAACGTTCGAGATAGTAGAGCGCCGCGCGGCGCAGATAAGCCGCATCGATCCGCCTCGGCGCCGGCCGCCCTGTCTGTACCGGGCCCTCTTCTTCCTTTGATGGCAAGCTAGTCGAAGCTCGGCTTGCCTCGGCCCGACTTGACCGAGGAGCGCCGCTCCTTCGAGGCGAGGCGCCGCTCCTTCGAGGCCTTGGTCGGCTTGGTCACCCGCCGCACCTTCGGCCGTACCTCGGCCTTCCGGATCATGTCCAGCAGCCGCGCCAGCGCCTCTTCGCGGTTGCGGCTCTGGCTGCGATGCTCCTGCGCCGAGATGACGATGACGCCCTCCTGCGTCAGCCGGCTGCCGGCGAGCTTCATCAGGCGGATCGCGACATCATTAGGGAGCGACGCCGAGCGGCGGACATCGAATCTGAGCTCGACCGCGCTGGAAACCTTGTTGACGTTCTGCCCGCCCGGACCGGAGGCGCGCACGAAGCTCTCCTCGATCTCGCTTTCGTCGATCGCAATGGACGGCGTGACTTGAATCATGGGAGGAGGCTAGCCCAACCCGAAGAGAATTGCAGCGATGAAGCCTTCGCGTGACATTGCCGGCCTGATCGAGATCATGGCAGCCCTGCGGACCCCGGGCACGGGCTGTCCCTGGGATCTCGAGCAGGATTTCACCTCGATCGCGCCCTATACCGTCGAAGAAGCCTATGAAGTTGCCGACGCGATCGCCCGCGGCGACCTCGTCGACCTCAAGGACGAGCTCGGCGACCTCCTGCTGCAGGTCGTGTTCCACGCCCGCATGGCGCAGGAGCAAGGCTCCTTCGCTTTCCCCGATGTGGTCGAGGTGATCACCACCAAGCTGATTCGCCGGCACCCGCACGTCTTCGGCGAGGCCCGCGACCTGTCACCGGCCGAGGTGAAAGCGCTCTGGGGGCAAATCAAGGCACAGGAACAGGCGGACAAGGCCCGCGCGCGCGCTGAGGCCGGGCTTCCTGAGCCCGCTGACGCCAAAGGTGTGCTCGCCGGCGTGCCGACCACCCTGCCCTCGCTCACCCGCGCCTGGAAGCTGCAGGCCAAGGCCTCGACCGTCGGCTTCGACTGGAACGACGCCCGGCTGGTGCTGGACAAGATCCGCGAAGAGACCGCCGAGATCGACGAGGCGCTCGCCGGCGGCGACAAGGCTGCGATCAAGGAGGAAATCGGCGACCTGCTCTTCGTCATCGCCAACCTCGCCCGCCATGTCGACGCCGATCCGGAGGCTTGCCTCACCGCGGCCAACGCCAAGTTCGAGCGGCGCTTCGCCGGCATCGAGGCGGCGCTGGAACGCCAGGGTCGCGAGCCGCAGCAGGCCTCGCTCGAGGAACTGGAGGCGCTCTGGCAGGAGGTCAAGCGCGCCGAGCGCGCAACCTCCTGACCAGACGAAAACGCCGGGCACGAGGCCCGGCGTCGATGGTCGTTTCGATTGATCGGCAGATCAGGGCTTCGGAGCCGGAGCGGGCGTCGCGCCTGGAGCCGGAGCCAAACCGGGAACCGCTGGCGTACCCGGAGCCGGTGCTGCGCCGGGCGTAGCGTCGGCAGCGCCGCCGCCGAGGCGCTTGCGCAACTCCTCCTGGCGCTTGGCGAGCTCGTCCTGCAGAGCCTTCTGCTGCTCTTCCAGCACCTTGGGGTCGATCGGCGCGCCGTCGAAGCCCTTGGCGAAGTCCGAGAGCGGGATCGAGAAGGAAACCTCGCGCGCCGCCTGGTTCTGGACGCTGATATTGAGGTTGGTGCCCTTCTTCATCGCGTTGATGAAGTCGTCCTTGACCTGCGCCTCGGCGAAGCAGCCATTCGGGAAGCAGACCGCATAGCGACCCGGCGTCGGCTGCGCGGTGTCGACGCCAAAGCGGATGCCTGGTTGCAGCAGCAGGCCGAGCGGCATCAGGAAGCGCACGATCTTGTTGGGATCGCCCTTCACGTCGTAGACCGCGACCGCAAGCACCGGCTGGCCCTGATCCGAGACGAAGTCGCGCGTGGTGTAGCAGATTTCCTTGTTGGCGGCCTGATCCTTGCCGCAGACCTTGGTCCAGGTCGTCTGCGAGGGCTCGGGCTTGACCTGAACGACGGTCGGGCCGGTCTGCGCGGCCTGACCCTGGGCCGGCTGCTGCGCGGGAGCGGGCTGCTGCGCCGGACGGCTCGCCGGGCGCTGCGGCTGTGCCTGCTGCGCGAGCGAGGCGAAGGGAGCGAGAGCAACGGCGGCGCCCAGCACGAGCGCGAGGCTGCGGACCGTGCTCTTCGCGGTGGCGCCCTGGCTCTGGGACAGGCGGGTCGAAGCTGACATCTGCGGTTCCTTGACCATGGAAACTTGTTCGGCTGCCGCATCTGGCGGCGTGCATCACCCAAGCGCTCAACCGGCAAGGTGCCGGAGCCGATGGTGGCGTGAGCACATCAAGCGCGATTGAGGCGTTTGAATGACGCCCGGACCTGCGTTTAGCGACTTCTTTCGCCGGTTTCCAGCCCGAAGAGCGCGGCGCGACAAGTTTGATCGCATGTTATCCTGCGTCAGGGAATCAGGTTTGAGCATGTATCGACGCATCAGCGCCTCGGCGCGCCCGGCTTGGGTTTTCGGGCTCGTCCTTGCGAGCCTCGCGGCGTTCGGCCTTGCGGGCGCAGCGCGCGTAGTTGCGGCCGAGAACGACAACGCCATCGCCATGCATGGCGAACCTGCCCTGCCCAAGGGCTTCGAGCACCTCCCCTATGCCGATCCCAAGGCGCCCAAGGGCGGGCGAATCATCTTTGGCCAGCAGGGCACCTTCGACAGCCTCAACCCGTTGGTCGTACTCGGCGTCGCACCGGATGCGGTGCCGCGCTATGTCCAGCAGAGCCTGCTCTTCCGCTCAGCCGATGAACCGTTCACCGCCTATGGCCTGCTCGCGAGCAAGGTCGAGCTCAATCCGGAACGGACCCTGCTCGCCTTCCAGATCGATCCGCGCGCCCGCTTTTCCGACGGCAAGCCGGTCACGGCTGACGATGTGATCTTCACCTTCGCGATGCTGAAGACCAAGGGCAAGCCGTTCCACCGCTCGAGCTTGTCGCGGGTGACCAAGGCCGAAGCGCCCTCGCCCGACCGGGTTGTCTTCGAGCTCGGTGACGGCTCCAATCGTGAATTGCCGCTGGTGATTGGCGCCATGCCGATCTTCGCCAGGCACGCTACCGACGCTGAAAAATTCGGAGACACCAGTTTCAAGCCGGCGCTCGGCTCCGGCCCTTATCTTGTCGAGGAGGTGAAGCCCGGCGAGATGTTGCGCCTGAAGCGCCGCAAGGATTTCTGGGCCGAGGGTCATCCCCTCACCCGCGGCCTCTTCAACGCCGAGGAGATCAGGTACGATTTCTATCGTGACTCCAATGCCTTGTTCGAAGCTTTCAAGGCTGGACTTTATGATGTCCGCCTTGAAAGCGACCCGACGCGCTGGATGACCGGCTACGACGTCCCCGCGGTGCGCGACGGCCGGATCATACGCGATACGCTGCGCTTCCAGACGCCGAAGGGCATGACCGGCCTGGTCTTCAACACACGCCGGGCGCAATTTGCAGATGTCCGCATCCGCGAGGCGCTGGCCATGCTGTTCGATTTCGAATGGGCCAACCGCAACCTGTTTCACGGGGTTTATCGCCGCGCCGGCAGCTTCTTCGCTGATAGCGAGCTCTCGGCGCTAAGCGTTCCAGCGGATGACCGCGAGAAGGCGTTCCTCGCCACTTTCCCGGGCGCCGTACGCGACGACGTCCTTGCTGGAACCTGGGCCCCGGCCGCAACCGACGGCTCCGGCCGCGATCGCGATCAGGCCCGCCGCGCGCTCGATCTGCTGGAGGCCGCCGGCTACCGGTTGAACGAGGGACAACTGCGCAAGGACGGTAAGGGCGAGGTCTTCAGCTTCGAGATCACCGTGACCAACCGGCCGCAGGAACGGCTGGCTCTGAACTATGCCACCTCGCTCGCCCGGCTCGGCATCGCCGTCTCGGTCCGATTGATCGACGACGTCCAGTACTGGCGCCGGCTCTCCACCTTCGATTTCGACATGATCCAGTGGACCTGGCCGGCCTCAGCCTCGCCAGGCAACGAACAGGTCGGCCGCTGGGGTTCGGCCAATGCCGAGCGCAAGGGCGCGCTGAACTATGCCGGCGTGCGCTCGCCGGCGATCGACGCGACACTGCAGGCGCTGCTGGCGGCGCGTTCGCGTGAGGGCTTTGTCGCGGCCGTGCGCACGCTCGACCGGCTGCTGCTCTCCGGCTTCTACGCAGTGCCGCTCTACTACCTGCCCGAGACCTGGCTGGCACGATCTCGCGAGATCGCCCTGCCCCAGCGGCGACCGACCTACTTCTTCTCCACCGAGACGCTGGCGCGGCTGCCTGCCCCGCCGGCGCCCGCCAACTAGGCCGGCCGATGCGGATGAGCTCTGACGAAATCTCCATCGGCGCGCTGGTCGAAGGGCTCGATTTCGACAGCCTGCTCAAGGCGCTCGCCGCCCGCCGCGGCTATGAGCCGGCCTTTCGCGATCCGCCGGGCCGGCGCGACTGGAGCGATTTTACACCGAACGCCTTTGGTTTCGCCGAGCTCGACAGCCGCGTCGACCGGCTCGCCAATCTGCTGCTGCTGGCCAGGCCCCAGCCCGGCGCCTGTGTCGCAATCCTCGCACCGCTCGGTCCAGAGGCCTTGATCTCGATTCTCGCGAGCCTGCGGGCCGGCCTGTCTCCGATGGTCCTTCCGGCTTACGCCAAGGAGGCGGAGCTGCTTCCCATCATCGAGCGCTCCGGCGCCGTGATGGCACTCGGCGTGCCGCGGATCGGCGACCTGCAGCCTCTGCACCTGCTGCGTGATGTCGCCGCGCGCTCCTTCGGCATGCGCTTCATCGGCGGCTTCGGGACTCGTGTGCCGGACGGCGTCGCGGCTCTTGAACCGCTGCTCGGCCATGGCGCCGCGCCGACGACGCTGCCGCCAGCCGCAATCCGGGCGCCGATCCGGGTCGTCGACGGCCACAGCCTCGCCGGCCCCTTCACCGTCAGCGAGAAGGAGGTGCTGGTCAAGGCGCTCGAAATCTCGCGGGTGCTGAAGCCACTCACCTCATCGCGGCTGATCACCACCCTGGTCGGGGGCGACCTCGCCGCGCTCGCGACTGGTCCTGGAATCGCGCTCCTGACCGGCGTCGAGCTTCTGCCACTCGGCCTGTTCGTGCTCGACGACCTGCGCGCTTGTCTGGAAGGCGGACGCCTGGTCCATCTCGTCATTCCCGCGGCGATGGAGCCAGCCTTGGCGCGCTCGAAGCTTGGTGGCCACAAGGCGCTGGCCAGCCTCGTCGTCGCCCGCCGCGCCGGTGAGGACGACGGGCTGCCACGCCTCGACCGGCCCGATCTCGCCATCGTCGACGCCATCACGCACGCGCCGGAACGCGTCGAAGTCAGGCGCAGAAACCCGACCTGATCCTCCGTCATTGCGAGGAGCGGAGCGACGAAGCAACCCAGGGACGGCAGAGCTCCACGTCTCTCTGGATTGCTTCGCTGACACTCGCAATGACGAAGGTATCCGCTCTTACGCAGCCTTCTTCCGCTCGGCGATGCGCGCAAGATCGGTCAGGAGCCGGCGCGTGCCCGTCAGGCGCTGCTCGGCGCTCTCGAGATCGTCGATGAAGACGACGCGCATATCGGGGCGGACCTTTGCCAGGGTGCCGATCTTCGCGACATAGGAGACGAGACCTTCCGGGTTGGCGAATTCGTTGTCGCGGAAGGCGACGATGATACCCTTCGGCCCGGCCTCGACCTTCTCGACATTGGCGCGCTTGCACAGCGCCTTGATCGCGACGATCTCCAGCAGTTGCTTGACCTCCTCCGGCAGCGGGCCGAAGCGGTCGACCAATTCGGCACCGAAGGATTGCAGCTCGCCATCGTCGTCCATGGTCGAGAGGCGCTTGTAGAGCGTCAGCCTGAGCGTCAGATCGCCGATATAGTGCTCGGGGATCATCACCGGCGCGCCGATCTGGATCGTCGGCGACCATTGCGCGTCGCTTTCGATCTCGACGCCGGCCTTGAGCGCCGCCACCGCCTCCTCCAGCATCTGCTGGTAGAGCTCGTAGCCGACCTCCTTGATATGGCCGGACTGCTCGTCGCCGAGGAGGTTGCCGGCGCCTCTGATGTCGAGGTCGTGGCTGGCGAGCTGGAAGCCGGCGCCGAGCGTATCGAGCGATTGCAGCACCTTCAGGCGCTTGTCGGCCTGGTCGGTCAGCTTGCGGTTGGCCGGCACGGTGAAGAGCGCATACGCGCGCACCTTCGAGCGACCGACGCGGCCGCGCAGCTGGTAGAGCTGCGCCAGGCCGAACATGTCGGCGCGATGCACGATCAGCGTGTTGGCGGTCGGAATGTCCAGCCCGGACTCGACGATCGTGGTCGAGAGCAGGATGTCGTACTGGCCCTCGTAGAAGGCGGTCATCACGTCTTCCAGCGTGCCTGCCGCCATCTGGCCATGGGCGATGCCGACCTTGGCCTCCGGCACCTGCTTGTCGAGGAAATCCTTGACCTCGGCGATGTCCTCGATGCGTGGCACGACATAGAACGAGCGCCCTCCCCGATAGCGTTCGCGCAGCAGCGCCTCGCGCACGATCAGTGGATCGAACGGCGTGACGAAGGTGCGGACCGCCAGGCGGTCGACCGGCGGCGTTGCGATGATCGAGAGCTCGCGCACCCCAGTCATGGCGAGCTGGAGCGTGCGCGGGATCGGCGTCGCGGTGAGCGTCAGCATGTGGACCTCGGCGCGCATCTCCTTCAGCCGCTCCTTGTGGGCGACGCCGAAATGCTGCTCCTCGTCGACGATGACGAGGCCGAGATCCTTGAAGTCGATGCCCTTGCCGAGCAGGGCGTGGGTACCGACGGTGATGTCCATGGTGCCGTCGGAAATGCCCTGCTTCACCGCCTTGAGGTCAGGCGCCGAGACGAAGCGCGAAGCCTGGCCGACCTTCACGGGGAGCCCGGCGAAGCGCTCGGCAAAATTGCGGTAGTGCTGGCGCGCCAAGAGCGTCGTCGGCACCACGACCGCGACCTGCTTGCCGGCGAGCGCCGTGGTGAAGGCGGCACGCAGAGCGACTTCCGTCTTGCCGAAGCCGACATCGCCGCAAACCAGCCGGTCCATCGGGCGGCCAGCCGCGAGATCGTCGAGCACGGCGTCGATGGTGTTCTGCTGGTCCTCGGTCTCCTCATAGGGGAAGCGGGCGCAGAACTCGTCGTAGAGCCCGTCCTGCGGCACCAGGCGCGGCGCTTCCTTGAGGGCGCGGGCAGCGGCGATCTGGATCAGCTTGCCCGCCATCTCGCGGATGCGCTGCTTCAGCTTGGCCTTGCGCGCTTGCCAGCCACCGCCGCCGAGCCGATCGAGCACGACCTCGGTGTCCTCCGAGCCATAGCGCGAGAGCAGCTCGATGTTCTCCGCCGGCAGGAACAGCTTGGCGTCTCCGGCATAATGGATTTCGAGACAGTCATGCGGCGCCCCGGCCGCGGTGATCGTCTGCAAGCCGACGAAGCGGCCGATACCGTGGTCGACATGGACGACGATATCGCCCGGCGTCAGCGAGGACAGCTCGTTGATGAAGTCCTGTGGCCGGCGCGTCTTGCGACGCGGTCGCACCAGGCGGTCGCCCAAAATGTCCTGTTCGCCGATGACGGCGAGCTTCCCCGCCTCAAAGCCGGTCTCGAAGCCCCAGACGGCGAGCGCTGTGGTGCCGGGCTTGAGATCGAAGGCGGCCCGCAATGAGCCGGTCATCTGCACGGTCTTGAGGCCGTGATCGGCCAGCACATGGGCGAGGCGCTCGCGCGAGCCTTCCGACCAGGCGGCGAGGATGACGCGGCGTCCGTCCGCCTCCAATGCTTTCACATGGGCGACAGCAGCATCGAAGACGCTACCGGCATTGTCGGCACGCTCGGCCGCGAAACTGCGGCCCTGCTTGCCTGTGAGATCGACGACAAGCTTGCCTTCGCTCTCCGGCAACTGGAACGGCGTCAGCGAAGCGACGCCGGCCTCACCGACGATGCCGCGCCAGTCGGCCGGCGAGAGATAGAGCGCCTCCGGCAGCAGCGGCTTATACGGCATCGAGCCTGGCGAAGGCTGGTCGAGCGCGCTCTTGCGGGCGTCGTAATAGTCCTTGATCAGGCTGATGCGCTCGCCGACCGCATCCTCGGCCTGGTGGTCGAGCACGATCGGGACATCAGGCAGATAGGTGAAGAGCGTGTCGAGCTTTTCCGCCAGCAGCGGCAGCCAGTGCTCCAGCCCCGCCGGGCGCCGACCCTCGCTCACTGCCTCGTAGAGCGTGTCGTCGCGGCCGGGCGTGCCGAAGGTTGCGATATAGGACTGGCGGAAGCGGCGAATGCTGTCGCTCGTCATCTGCGCCTCGGACATCGGCACGAGGTCGAGCCCGCGCAATTGCCCGGTGGTGCGTTGCGTCTCCGGATCGAAGGTGCGGATCGATTCCAGCGTATCGCCGAAGAAGTCGAGCCGGATCGGCGCCGGCATGCCCGGCGGGTAGAGGTCGACGATACCGCCGCGCACGGCGAACTCGCCGGTCTCGCGCACCGTCGAGGTCCTTAGATAGCCGTTGACGTCGAGCCAGCGCGCCAGCTCCTCGGTGTCGACCATGTTGCCCGGTGCGGCCGAGAAGCTCTCGGAGGCAACCTTACCGAAAGCCGGCACGCGCTGCAGCGCGGCATTGACCGTCGTCAGCAGCAGACGCGGCTTGTCGCCCGATTTGGTCCGGGCGAGCCGTGACAGCGTCGTCATGCGATGCGCGACGATCGAGGGCGCCGGCGAGACGCGGTCATAGGGCTGGCAGTCCCAGGCCGGGAAGCTCATCACCTCGAGATCGGGCGCGACGAACTGCAGCGCGTTCTCCAGCACCTGCAGGCGCTGGCCGTCGCGGGCGATGAAGACGATCAGCGCCGGCCCTTCCGACTTCTTGGCGCGAGCGCGCGTCAGATCGGCGAGGATGACGGCATCGAAACCGTCCGGCACGCCGGCGAGCACCGGCTTGTCGCCGCGATTCAGCGCATCGAGGATGCGCTCGAGCTGCGGCTTGGCGATCTGGGTAGGAGGCGGAATGCTCATTGGGACGCTTCAATTCTGACTATGGCTTGTCATTCCGGGGTGCGCCGCAGGCGCGAACCCGGAACCTACGACTGGGTGGAACATCTGGTACGTGGTTCCTGGCCGCTCACCCGGTCTTGGGTTCCGGGTTCTTCGCTGCGCGAAGCCCCGGAATGACAATGAAGGGAGCAGGCCAAGCCCTCAGACATGGATCGGCTTGTCGTGCTGGTGGAACGCCTTCAGTTGCCGGAAGACATCGCTGTCGTAGTTCTCCGGCACGTCAGCCTCGCCCGTCACCCAGCTCAGCAGGTCGCGGTCGAGCACCTCGATCAGCCGCTCGAACTCGTCGAGTTCGGCCTCGCTCAGCGCGCCGATCTGCGCATCGGCGAAGCGGCCCATGATCAGATCGGTCTCGCGCATGCCACGATGCCAGGCGCGGAACAGGATCTTGCGCCGGCGCGGGTCGAGACCTTCGCTGCTACGGGTCGAGCCACTCATCATCGGCCTCGCAAATAGGAATGGGGCCGGCCCCATCGCGGAGCCTGCCGACGCGGGCTATATAGCGATGCCATCTCACGAAGTCAGCGGCACGAATGCCACCGGCCTCGCACTCCTGACATGCCGTGAAGCCATTGCGTCCATCTCTCCTCGATCCGCTCTTCGCCCCGGCCACGGCCCTTTCCGGCGTCGGCCCCAAGCTCGCCAAGGCGCTCGACAAGCTGCTGGGCGACGAGACGCATGCCGCCCGCGTCATCGATCTGCTCTTCCATCTGCCGACCGGCGCGATCGACCGGCGGCCGAGCGAAAGCATCGCCGAGGCGCCGATTGGCGAGATCGCGACCTTCTCGGCGAGGGTGACCGAGCATCGCCCTGCCCCGCCGACCAAGGCCAAGGCGCCCTACCGCATCATCGTCGAGGACGAGACCGGCGACGTAACGCTGGTCTTCTTCCATGCCGATGTCCGCCACCTCCTGCAGACCCTGCCTATCGGCGCCTATCGCATCATCTCCGGAAAGCTCGAGCTCTGGGACGGCATGCGCCAGATGGTGCATCCCGATCGCATGCTCGATCCCAAGCTCGCCGCCACCTTGCCCTCGGTCGAGCCGGTCTACGGGCTGACCGAAGGCATTGGCGGGCGCGTCATGGCGCGGATCGCCGCCGGCGCGGCCGAGCGCTGTCCGGAGCTGCCGGAATGGCAGGACGAGGCTTTCGCTGCCCGCAACGACTTCGTGCCCTTCCGCAACGCGATCGACGCCCTGCACCACCCTGTCGACTTGAAGGCTGCGACCGGCGAAACCGTCGCGCGCCGGCGCATCGCCTATGACGAATTGCTCGCCAGCCAGATCGCGCTTGCCCTGGTGCGCCGCCAGCAAAAGAAGGCGGCCGGCCGCGCCACGGCGGGCGACGGGGCGCTGCGCCACGCTATCGAGACCGCCCTGCCCTTCACGCTGACCGACGGCCAGCGCAAGGCGATCGCCGACATTCATGACGATATGGAAAAGCCCGAGCGGATGCTGCGCCTGCTCCAGGGCGATGTCGGCTCGGGCAAGACCGTGGTCGCGCTGATGGCGATGGCCGCTGCCGCCGAAGCAAGGCGACAATCGGTGCTGATGGCGCCGACCGAGATCCTGGCGCGCCAGCATGCCGAGCGCCTCGCGCCGCTCGCCGACAAGGCCGGCCTCAAGCTTGCCCTGCTCACCGGCCGCGAGAAGGGCGCCGGCCGCCGGCAGGTGCTGGAAGGCTTGGCGAATGGCGAGATCGACATCGTCGTCGGCACCCACGCGCTCTTCCAGGAAGGCGTCGCCTTCCATGATCTGGCGCTCGCCGTCGTCGACGAGCAGCATCGGTTTGGCGTGCACCAGCGCCTGCTGCTCGGCGCCAAGGGCGAGGCGGTCGATATCCTGGTGATGACCGCGACGCCGATCCCCCGCACGCTGGCACTGACCTGGTTCGGCGACATGGACGTCTCGATCCTCTCCGAGAAGCCGGCCGGCCGGAAGCCGATCACGACGCGGGCGATCTCGCTGGAGCGCTACGACGAGGTCGTCGGCGCGGTCGGACGCGCGCTGGATGGCGGCGCGCAGGTCTACTGGGTCTGCCCGCTGGTGCAGGAATCCGACACGCTCGACGTTGCCGCGGCACAGGAGCGCTTCGAGGCGCTGCAAGCCATCTTCGGCGACAAGGTCGGCCTGCTGCACGGCCAGATGCCGGGACGTGGCAAGGACGCGGCGATGGCGGCCTTCTCCGGCGGGCAGACGCGCGTTCTGGTCTCGACCACGGTGATTGAGGTCGGCGTCGACGTGCCCAATGCCTCGGTGATGGTGATCGAGCATGCCGAGCGCTTCGGCCTCGCCCAACTCCATCAATTACGCGGGCGGATCGGGCGCGGCAGCGCAGCCTCGACCTGCCTGCTGCTCTACAAGGGCCCGCTAGGCCAGGTGGCGGAAGCGCGCCTGACTATCATGCGCGAGAGCGAGGACGGCTTCCGCATCGCCGAGGAGGATCTGCGCCTGCGCGGTGAAGGCGAGGTGCTCGGCACGCGCCAGTCCGGTTCACCCGACTGGCGCATCGCCCGCCCGGAGATCGACGGCGACCTGCTGGCGGCGGCGCGCGACGATGCCCGCCTGCTGATCGAGCGCGACCCGCAGCTGGAAACGCCGCGCGGCCAGGCGATCCGGACGCTGCTCTATCTGTTCGAGCGCGACGTCGCGATCCGCCTGCTGCGGGCGGGGTGAGACGGCGCTCAGCCTTGCGAACCTGCGCCGCTACCGGCCGCCACCGGGATGCGGGCGACCACCTTGAGCTCGAAGTCGAACCCGGCGAGCCAGGTCACGCCGACAGCGGTCCAGGTCGAATAGGGCGGCTCGCCGATTTCCTCGGCCCGGATGGCCATCATCTTCTCGAACTGCGTCGCCGGGTCGGTGTGGAAGGAGATGACGTCGATCACGTCGTCGAACGTCGCGCCTGCCGCTGCCAGAACCGCGCGCAGATTGGCAAAGGCGCGCCGGACCTGATCCTCGAACACCGGCTCGGGCGAGCCGTCCTCGCGGCTGCCGACCTGGCCGGAAATGAAGAGCAGATCACCATGCCGGATGGCGGCAGAGTACTGATGGACGTCGTAGAGGGCATGTCGGTTGGCGGGGAAAATGGCGTCGCGCTTGGCCATGTCGATTCCTTTCATGGGCTGCGAACGCAGGCGGCCTCTCCGCGTGGTTCGCTCTTGCCGACTGGAGATAGCGGGCAACCATTGTTTGGATTAGCCGTTGAAATCGACACAGGCTGATGCAGATTGACCAGCAATGGCTCGCCCATCGCTCAACGATCTCACCGCCTTCGTCACTGTCGCGACCCGCCGCAGCTTCCGGCGCGCGGCGGACGAGCTCGGCACCGCGCCTTCCACATTGAGCCATGCGATGCGTGCCCTCGAGGAGCGCATGGGCGTGCGCCTGCTCAACCGCACGACGCGCAGCGTCTCGCCGACCGAAGCGGGCTTCGAACTACTCGGCCGGCTTCAGCCTGCCCTCGCCACATTGGATGAGGCGCTCGACAGCATCGCCATCTTTCGCGGCAGCTTGGCCGGGACGGTCCGGATCAACGCGCCACGACTGGGGGCTTCGCTTCTCGTCCGCGACGTTCTCCCCGCCATGGCGGATCGCTTTCCCGATGTGGTCGTCGACCTCGTCGTCGAGGGAAAGCTGATCGACATCGTGGCCGCCGGGTTCGATGCCGGCGTGCGGCTCGTCGATTCGATTCCGAAGGACATGATCGCCGTGCCCTTCGCCGGCGCGGTCAGCTTCGTCTGCATCGCATCGCCGGCCTATCTTGAACGCTTCGGCGAGCCGCATACGCCTGATGAACTCACGCGCCATCGCTGCATCGGTCACCGTGTACCCAACGGCAAGCTCTATCGCTGGGAGTTCGAACGGGCCGGCCAGATGCTGACGGCCGATACCATTGGGCCTCTCATTCTGGACGATGAGGAGCTGATGGTGGACGCTGCGATCAAGGGCCTCGGCATCGCCTATGTTGCCAGCCCGGCCGCCGAAGCCGCCCTGGCCGAGGGGCGTCTTCGCCGGGTTCTGGCGGCCTGGACGCCCGCTCCCGAACGCGTCGCGATCTACTATCCCGGCCACCGCGCCGTGCCGCCGACGCTGCGGGCCTTCCTCGATGTCGCCAAGACTGCGCAATCGTAGGCGACAGCAATCCCGATCAAGCGCGCCCGTCTTGCCTCCGCCATGGTGCCGGCGTTTCGTGAGTGAGCCATGGACCCGATCAAGAAAGCCCTCTGGTGCATCGAAAGCCGCTTCGCCTCCGAGCTCTCGCTCGACGAGATCGCTGAGGTCAGCGGCGTCTCGCGCTTCCATCTCAGCCGCGCCTTCGGCGTGGCGACCGGCCGCTCGGTGATGCGCTATGTGCGCGAGCGCCGGCTTTCGGAAGCGGCGCGCCAGCTCGCTGATGGTGCGCCCGACATCCTCCAGGTCGCGCTCGACTGGGGCTATGGCTCTCACGAGGCCTTCACCCGCGCCTTCCGCGAGCAGTTCGGCCTCACGCCGGAAGAGCTGCGCGCCAGGCGCGACCTCTCCTCCCTTGCTCTCGTGGAGCCTCTGTCCATGCACGCCGCAACCCGAATTCCCCTCGCCGAGCCGCGCCTCGTCACCAGCAAACCGATCCTGATCGCCGGCTTCAACGGCCATTTCTCGGTCGACAACACGCAAGGCATCCCTTTGCTGTGGCAGAAGATCGTCCCGCATTTCGGCCATATCCCCGGCCAGAAGGGCTATGTCGCTTATGGCGCGAGCTATAATTGCGACGATCTTGGCGCCTTCGACTACATCGCCGGCGCCGAGGTCACGTCCTTCAGTGAGCTGCCCGACGAGTTCGCACGATTGAGCGTGCCGGAGCAGCGCTGCGCCGTCTTCGAGCACAGCGGCCACATCACCGGCATCAAGCAGACTTATGAGGCGATCTGGCGCGACTGGCTGCCGAAATCGGGCCGCGAGCCGGCGATGGGCGTGACGCTCGAGCGCATGGACCAACGCTTCGACGGTGCGACCGGCAACGGCATCGTCGAGATCTGGGTGCCGCTGAAGAGCTGAGCTATTTCGCCCCGTCGGACATGGGCTGGCCGGGCTGGATCAGCCCGGCGGACATGATCAACTTTGCGCCGTCCTCGACCGAAATCGTCAGCTCCACCACCTCCCGCCGCGGCAGGTAGAAGAAGAAACCGGTCGTCGGGTTCGGCGTGCAGGGCAGGAAGACGCCGATCTGCTCCTCACCATCGGGCAGCTTGGAGGCGATATCGGGCGCCGCCTCCTGCGCGATGAAGACGATCGACCACATCCCCGGCTGAGGGAACTGCACCATTCCGACCTTGCGGAACGAGGTGCCCGACTGGGAGAAGATCGTCTCGAAGACCTGTTTCACGCCCTTGTACAGGCCTCGCACCACCGGCATGCGGTCGAGGATCGACTCCCCGGCGCCGATCAGCGTGCGCCCGACGAGGTTTGCGGCGAAGAAGCCGATCACCGTCAGGCCGATCAGCGCGATGATCAAGCCGAAGCCCGGCAGCGGGAATGGCAAATGGTTCTCGGGCCAGAACTGGGCCGGCACCAGCGGCTTCACCATCCCATCGACCAGGTTGATGAACCACCAGGTTACCGAGGCGGTGATGGCGAGCGGCGCCGCCAGCACCAGTCCGGTCAGGAAATAGCGCCTGAGCCTGGTACCGAAGGTCGGCCGCAGCAGATCCGTCTGAACGACGAGGCGCGGATCGGGCATGCGAGCGTTCATCGACGATCCAGGACTCCGGCCGCTCTTGCGGCTTCATTACGTTGCGCCGCACTATCGGACGATAGCCGAGCGGCAGCCGCTGGCTAGCCCCCGATTCGTCGATGAGCCCCGTGCCCGAACCATTCAGACAGCAGCGTCGCTGGCATCGGCCACTTTATCTCGCGGCCGGTTGGCTGTGCACGGTGCTCGGCATCGTCGGGCTGATCCTGCCGATGATGCCGGGCACGGTCTTCCTGATCGCCGCCGCCTGGTGCTTCTCGCGCTCCTCACCGCGCTTCGAGAGCTGGCTGATCAATCATCCCCGGCTCGGCCCGCAGCTGGTTCGCTGGCGGCAGACGGGCGCGATCGCCCGCAGGACGAAATACGTCGCTTGCGGCTCGATGCTGCTGAGCTTCGTCATCGTGGCGCTGATCGACGCGCCGCCGATCGCGCTCTGGCTGAGCGGCGCGGGCCTGATCGCGGCCGGCACCTATGTCGCGAGCCGGCCGGAGCCGGACTAGCATCGGGCCGAAAAGTGGAATCCACTTTTCGGAGCAACCTGATGCGACATTGAAGACGAGATCACTCGACGGTGACCGACTTCGCCAGATTGCGCGGCTGATCGACGTCCTTGCCCATGAAGACGGCCGTCTGGTAGGCGATCATCTGGATCGGCACCGCATAGACGATCGGCGCGAACAGCGGATCCATCTCCGGCATGATGATCGTCGCCTCCGGCACGATCCCGGCTTCGGCAGCGCCCTTGGCGTCGGTGATCAGGATGATCCGGCCGCCACGCGCCGCGACCTCCTGCATGTTCGAGGCGGTCTTCTCGAAGAGCGCATCATGCGGGGCGATGACGATGACTGGCATGTCCTCGTCGATCAGTGCGATCGGACCATGCTTGAGCTCGCCAGCCGGATAACCTTCGGCGTGGATGTAGCTGATTTCCTTGAGCTTCAGCGCGCCTTCCAGCGCTAGCGGGAAAGCGGTGCCGCGGCCAAGATAGAGCACGTCGCGCGCCCTGGAGAGCTTGCGGGCAAGCTTCTCGATCTCGGGTTCGAGCGTCAGCGCCTGGGCCATCAGACCTGGCAGTGCGATCAGCTCCTGGACGTAACGCGCCTCCTGCTCGGCCGAGAGCGTACCGCGGGCACGGGCGGCGGCGATGGCGAGGCCGGCGAGTGCTGTCAGCTGGCAGGTAAAGGCCTTGGTCGAGGCAACGCCGATCTCGGGGCCGGCCAGCGTCGGGGCGACGACATCGCTCTCGCGAGCGATCGTCGAGGTCGGCACGTTGACGACCGACATGACGTGCTGGCCTTCCTGACGGGCATAACGCAGGCAGGCGAGTGTGTCGGCCGTCTCACCCGATTGCGAGACGAAGAGCGCGAGCCCGTTCGCCGGCAGCGGCGCCTCGCGATAGCGGAACTCCGAGGCGACATCGATCTCGACCGGCAGGCGCGCCAGCTTCTCGAACCAGTATTTGGCGGTGAGCCCGGCATAATAGGCGGTGCCACAGGCCGAGACGGAGAGGCGCGACAGGTTCTTCCAGTCGAATGGCGTCTCGAAAGGCAGCCGCGTCACACCATTCGCCATGTCGACATAATGCGTCAGCGTATGGCCGACCACTTCCGGCTGCTCGTAGATCTCCTTGGCCATGAAGTGGTGATGGTTGCCCTTCTCGACCAGAAAGGCGCCGGCCGCGACGCGCTGGGCGCGGCGATCGACTTGGCTCCCTTCGGCGTCGTAAAAGGTCGCACCCTTGCGGTTCAGCACCACCCAGTCGCCCTCGTCGAGATAGGCGATCAGATTGGTGAAGGGCGCCAGCGCCAGCGCGTCCGAGCCGAGATACATCTCGCCGTCGCCGAGGCCGACCGCCAGCGGCGAGCCCTTGCGGGCGCCGATCAGCAGGTCTTCCTGCCCTTCGAACAGGAAAGCGAGCGCAAACGCGCCGCGCAGATGCGGCAGCGAAGCCCCGACTGCTGCGACAGGATCCTTACCGCGGTCGAGCTCGCGGGTGACGAGATGGGCGATGACCTCGGTGTCGGTCTCGCTCGAAAAGATATGGCCGTCCGCCTCGAGCTCGGCCTTGAGCTCGCGGAAGTTCTCGATGATGCCGTTATGGACGACCGCCAGCTTCTCCGTTGCGTGCGGATGGGCGTTGGTCTCGGTCGGCTTGCCATGCGTCGCCCAGCGCGTGTGGCCAATGCCGATCAGGCCCCCGAGCGGCTCGTTGGACAGGCGCACTTCGAGATTCTTGAGCTTGCCCTCGGCGCGGCGGCGGCTGAGCCGGCCGCCTTCGAGCGTCGCGACGCCGGCGGAATCATAGCCGCGATATTCGAGCCGCCGAAGCGCCTCGACGACCTGACCTGCGACGGCCTGTTTGCCGAGAATGCCCACGATCCCGCACATGGATGTGCCTCACCCGTTGATGTCGATGCGCATCTCCATAATCTGCGAGCCGGCGAATGCGAAATCACGTTGAATGTCGAACTATGAACGAAATACCCAGCAAATCGCCTATTGCCTGGCCTTTCGGGCCTGTGCGGCGGCCCGGAACGCCGAAGCCCAGCCTTCGCGCTCCATCTGACGGCCCCGCGCCACGGCGAGCGCATCGGGCTGAACGTCGCGGGTGATCACCGAGCCCGAACCGACATAGGCACCCGCCCCGATCGTCACCGGCGCGACCAGCGCCGAGTTCGAGCCGATGAAGGCGCCTTCCCCGATGATCGTCTTCGACTTGAAGAAGCCGTCGTAATTACAGGTGATCGTGCCGGCGCCGATATTGGCGTTCGCACCGATCTCGGCATCGCCGATATAGGTGAGGTGATTGACCTTGGCGCCCTCGCCGATCACCGCCGCCTTGATCTCGACGAAGTTACCGACCCTGACGCCCCTGGCCAGGTCCGCACCCGGCCGCAAACGGGCGTAGGGGCCGATCGAGGCGCTCGGCCCGACGCTGGCCCCCTCCAGATGCGAGAAGGCGTGGATGACGGCGTTGTCCGCGACCCGTACGCCGGGGCCGAAGACGACGTTGGGTTCGATCACGACATCGCGCCCGATCTGCGTATCATGGCTGAAGAACACCGTCTCGGGCGCGACCAGCGTGGCGCCGGCCAGCATCACCTCCAGACGCTTGTGGTGCTGGAAATCGGCCTCGACCGTTGCCAGTTGGGACCGGTCGTTGACGCCCTGTACCTCGGCCTCCGGCGCGACCTGGGCGACGGCCTTCAGGCCCTGCGCGCGCGCCACCGCGACGGCGTCGGTCAGGTAGTATTCGTTCTGCGCATTGTCGCAGCTGATCGCGTCGAGGATGGCGAGCGCCTTCCTGCCGTCGAGCGCCATCAGCCCGGCATTGCAAAGCGTGATCGCCCGAGTCGCCTTGTCTGCATCCTTGTCCTCTACGATCGCCTGCAGTTCGCCGCCCTGCGTAACGAAGCGGCCATAACCGTTCGGTTTGCGCGCCTCGAAGCCCAGCGCAGCGACGGCAGCGCCGCCATGAAGGGCCTTGCGCAGGTCGACGAAGGTTTCGGGGCGTACCAGCGGTGTGTCGGCGAAGGCGACCAGCACGTCGTCATGCGTGTCGACCAGGCTCCCGCGGGCCGCGAGCACTGCGTGCGCCGTGCCCCTGCGCTCGCTCTGGACGAAGACCGCGGCGTGCGGCGCGTGCTTCTTCACCTCTGCCTCGACATCGGGTCGGTCAGGCCCGATCACCACGGCGAGCGCATCGGCACCGGCGGCCGCGACCGCAGCCAGGGCATGGCCGAGCAGCGAGCGGCCTGCCACCTCGTGCAGCACCTTGGGCCGCGCCGACTTCATCCGGGTCCCCTCGCCTGCCGCCAGCACGATGGCGAGGCAAGTCCGGGCGGGCTGCATTTCCGTCATGATCGTCCTGTCACATGCTCGTCAGAGGAAACGCGGCCATGACCGGCCGTCGTCCCGGGCGCGGCGGATACCGCACCGGCGGTGGATAGCCGATAGCGAGCGGATTTGGCAAAGCCCAACGGACGATGCGCCATCGCGCCGGCTCCAAGCGAGCAATCTGGCGCGGCTTCGTTTTCGGCATGGCATTCCTGCATGCATGGCTTCCCTTTTTTCGCCTTTGGCCTTGCACCACGCTTTTCAGCGCCGCGCGAAATGCTCTAGAAGCGCATGGCGGCAGAGCTTTGCCGGCCCAAGTTGGACCTGATGTCGAAATCCTTGAATCGCCGTCGATTTTTGAGCCTTGCAGCAACCGGCGCCATTGCGCAGCGGTTTGCCGTCGGCCCTGCGGCGGCGCAGGCCCAGACGAGCTGGGCCGGGCTGGTGCAATCGGTGATCGCCGAGGGACAGCGCTTCGATCCCGCGCTCGTGATCGAGGCCGCCCGCGTGCTCTCGCGCCGGCCGATGGTGCCGCTCCTCGCGACCGATTTGCCCGAAGGCTACGCCACCCTGCCCTTCGATCAGTATGTCGGCATCCGGGCGCAGCCCTCCGGCATGATCTGGGCGGGAGAGAATCGCGGCTTCACCGTCGAGCCGCTGCACCGCGGCTACGTTTTTTCTTCGCCGGTCAGCCTGTTCACGGTCGAGGACGATGTCGTCAGACGCGTCGCATTCGATCCCGGCAAGTTCAACTATGGCCGCGTGGCGCCGCCTCCTGCGGGTGCAGACCTGCAGTTCTCTGGCTTCCGCGTCTCCGCCGGGCTGGAACGTCCCTATGAACTCGCGCTCTTCCAGGGCGCGACCTTCTTCCGTTCGCTGGCGCGCGGCCAGAATTTCGGCGCGATGGCCCGCGCCCTGATCCTGCGGCCGGGCGAACAGCGCGGCGAGGAGATCCCGTTCTTCCGTGCCTACTGGATCGAGCGGCCGAGCCCGGCCGCCGGCGTGCTCGTCATCCATGCGCTACTCGACTCCGAGAGCGTCACGGGCGCTGTGCGGATGACGTTGCGGCCTGGCGACATCACCTTGGTCGATGTCGAGATGACGCTGTTCGCCCGTGCCAATCTCGACCATGTCGGCTTCGGCTGCGTGATGGGCACCTACCTCTCCGGCCCGCAAAGCCGGCGCGGCTTCGATGATCTGCGGCCGGCTGTCCATGAGGTTTCAGGCGTCCAGATGTTCACCGGCAACGGCGAATGGATCTACCGCCCCGTCAGCAACCCCGCCAACCTGCAAGTTTCCTCTTTCCAGGACTCCAATCCGCGCGGCTTCGGGCTGATTCAGCGCGAGCGCGACCCGAACGCCTTCGTCGACGATGATCAACGCTTCGAGCTCAGGCCGAGCGTCTGGATGGAGCCGCTCGGCGAGTGGGGACCGGGCTCGGTGCAGCTCATCGAGATACCCAGCGAATCCGAGCTCAACGACAACATCATCAGCTATTGGCGGCCGCGCCAGCCGATCGCCGCCGGCAGCGAGACCACGATCGCCTATCGCCAGGCTTGGTGCTGGCAGCCTCCGGAGCGGCCGCCGCTCGCCATCGCGACCCGTATCAGGCAAGGCCGCGGCTCGCAGGCACGCCGGCGCCGGTTTCTCGTCGATTTCAGCGGCGAAAGGCTCGGCGACCCGGCACTCGTCGCAGCGATCCGCGCCAATGTCACAGCGACTCCAGGCACGATCCAGAACCTGCGTCTCTGGCCCTATCCGGAACGCCGGACGATGCGCGTCGCCTTCGAAGTCGATCCGGGCAGCGAGACGCTCTCGGAGCTGCGACTTGTGCTCGACGCCGGCGGCCAGCCGGCTTCGGAAACCTTGTTGAACCGGTGGACCTGGTGACCGTGGACGCGCTTGCTCGTCGGGGCGATACCGAGCCCATGACCAGTTGCCCGGCGCCGGTCGAGGCGACGCCGCCCGAGAACCGGCTGGAGATGCCGGTGCAGTCTTTCCGCAGTTGGAAGGCCTCCGAAGCCCGCAAGCCGGCAGCGCCGAACGCCTGGCGCACGCCCTGGCTGGCGCGAGCCTTCGTCTTCGGCGGCGCCTGGGTGCTGACTGCCTACGGTGCCTGGGAGATGTACAATGTCGTGTCGGTTAGCCGCACGACCTTCCTGCAGTACGTGCTGCTCGTCCTCTTCACGGTGAACTTCTCCTGGATCGCGCTTGCCTTCACCAGCGCCATCCTCGGCTTCTTCGCCCTGCTCCTGCGCCTTATGAAGAGCCCCCGCGCCGAGGCGCTGACGCAGAAGACCGTCGTGGTCATGCCGATCTACAACGAATCGACGGCACGGACGTTCGCAGCAGTGGCCGCGATCCGCGAATCGATAGAGGCGACAGGGCTCGGCGCCCATTTCGACTATTTCATCGTCTCCGACACCACCAATCCCGACATCTGGGTGGCGGAGGAGCGCGCCTTCCTGGCACTGCGTCAGCGGCTCGGGCCGGATGCCCGCATCTATTACCGGCACCGGCCGAAGAACCATCATCGCAAGGCCGGCAACATCGCCGACTTCGTCACGCGCTGGGGTGGCCACTACCCCCAGATGGTCGTGCTCGACGCCGACAGCCTGATGACCGGTACCTGTATCGTGCGTCTCGCCGCCGCGATGGAGGCCGATCCCGACGCCGGCATCATCCAGTCGCTGCCGCTGATCATCAACCGCAACACCTTCTTCGCGCGCCTCCAGCAGTTCGCGGCGCGGGTCTACGGTCCGGTGATCGCGACCGGGCTTGCGATCTGGTCCGGCCGCGACGGCAACTATTGGGGCCACAACGCGATCATCCGGACGAAGGCCTTCGCCGACCATTGTGGCCTGCCCGACCTCAAGGGCAAGCCGCCCTTCGGCGGCCATGTGCTCAGCCATGACTTCGTCGAAGCGGCTTTGATTCGGCGGGCCGGCTGGTCGGTCTACATGCTGCCCGACCTGACTGGTTCCTACGAGGAGAGCCCGCCCTCGCTGATCGATATCGCCACCCGCGACCGGCGTTGGTGCCAGGGAAATCTGCAGCACTCGCGTGTCATCGGCGCCAAGGGCCTGCTGACAGCAACCCGCCAGCACTTCGCCACCGGCATGATGGCGTATCTCGCCTCGCCCTTCTGGCTGATGCAGCTCGTGGTCGGCATCCTGATCGTGCTGCAGGTCAACTACGCCAGGCCAGAGTATTTCACCGAAGAATTCAGGCTCTTCCCGATCTGGCCGCGCTTCGACCCGGAACGCGCGCTCAACCTGTTCGGGTTGACCATGGCGATCCTGCTCGCGCCGAAACTGTTCGGACTCTTGCTGACGCTGTTCGACGGCAAGCTCCGCCGCGCTTGCGGCGGCGGCATCCGACTCACCCTCTCGGCGCTGCTGGAGATCCTGTTCTCGGCCTTCTTCGCGCCGATCATGATGGTGATCCAGTCCGGCTCGGTCTTCCAGATCCTGGTTGGGCGCGACACCGGCTGGAACCCGCAGCGGCGTGACGACGGCTCAATCCCGTACAAGGACATCGTCCGCCGGCATCGCACTCATACAATGCTCGGCCTGGTCGCCGGCCTCTCGGCCTTCATGATCGCGACCTCGCTATTCGCTTGGATGTCGCCCACCATCGTCGGCTTGCTCCTGGCGATCCCGCTCTCATGGGCGTCCGGGAACCTCGCGCTCGGGCTCTGGCTGAAGCGACGCGGCCTCTTGATCACGCCGGAGGAAGGCGACCCGCCGGCGATCGCGCTGCGCGCCAACGCGCTTCAGGCCGAGTTCGCGCAGGCCGGCCATGACGACGCCGACGGGCTTGCCGCACTCCATGCCGACCCGATGCTGCGCGCGACCCACGAGGCGATGCTGCCGCAGGTCCAGCCGCGCCGTCGCGGCGAGATCGAGCCCGACCGCGCTGTTGCGCAGGCCAAGCTGATCGACGCCGAGACCGTGGCGGACGCAGTGATCTGGCTTAAGCCGAAGGAGCGCATGGTCGTCCTGCATGACCGCGCCCTGCTCGGCCTGCTGGCAAATCTGCCCGAAGGCCCGGCCCATGCCGGCGCCGAGGCTCGCACGGGCTGATCGGCCGGGCCTCGGGGTCAGCCCAGTTCGAAGACGATGGCGCAGCCGAGCGCCGTGCTCGCCGGGACGACGATGCGGGCTCCCTCATGGCGATGCGGAATATTGCGTTCGGCGAGCCTCGACCTGACCGGGTCGAGCTCCGGCACAGTGACTGCAAATCCAGCAAAGTGGGCTTTCTGCTGGCGGCTCTCGCCGTCCAGCAAAGCCCGCGCAGCCTCCGATGTCAGTACCTCCAACCGCCCGCGCGGCAGCGACAGGCGTAGGCCCGCCTCCGCTGTCGCAAAACTCTCCGCTCCCGAAAAGGCGGCAAGGAAAGCGGTCTGCGCAGCCGGTTCCTCGGTCACCATGAACACGGCGGAAAGCCCGCTTGCGCCGTTCTCGTGCTGCTGGAAGGCCGGGTTCCAGAAGTTCTGCGGCTCGTGCTGCTGGCAGAGGAAGAAGCCACATTCTGGCGCCGCTCGATTCTCGGCAAATGCGAGTGAGAACGCGACTCGCACTTCGCTGCCATCCGGCCGGAGCGCCTGCCGCTCGAAGAAGAAGGGCTCAAAATCGCCGATACCCGCGGCGCGGAAGCCATTGGCATTGCCGGCCGCGTCCCGGCTCTCCAGCACCAGCATCGACATGCCCTCGCCACGCGCCAGCGCGTCGCGCACGAAGGCGCCGAAGGAGAAATGCCTGGGCGCATGTGGTGGAATCAGCGTGCCGTCGCCGATGGTAATCAATTCAAGGAAGGCGCCCGGGAACTGGACGACCCGGTTCTCGGTGCCCCAGGGATGGCGGTTGCGCGCGCCGACCCGGAAGCCAAGCTGCTCATAGAAGGAGCCCGCGGCATCGAGATCGGCGACGCCGATGACGAGATGATCGAGGCCGCGGGCATTGGTCGTTTCAGGCATGGGCAATCCGTAGGCCGTACGCGCTACGGCTCGATGAAATGCGGCACGAAGCGCGAGGTGTTCTTGGTGATCGGAGTCGTATCCTCACGGATGCCGAGCCCGCAAGGCTGCGAGGCGACGAGCCAGGAGCCGAGCACCGGATAATTGCCGTCGAGATTTGGTAGCGTCGCGGTCGCCTGCACGATGAAGCCCTCGGCGCCGTACGGACCGTCATCGCTGTCTCGGACCGTCCCACCCTCGACCAGCGTCACATTGGCGCCTTCGCGCGAATAGAGCGGCTTGCGGACGTGATTGGCGCCGAGCTCCGAACAGCGCGGATCGCCCTCGAAATGGGCCGGCAGCAGATTGGGATGGCCGGGCGCCATCTCCCAGAGATAGGGCAAGAGCCCCTTGCTCGAGATGAGCGCCTTCCAGGGCGGCTCGACGAACTGACAGCGCGAACCGGCGAGCGCCGAGGCGTACTGCTCCCGGAACAGCCATTCCCAGGGATAGAGCTTGAACAGCATCTCGATCGGCAAACTGGCGCCGTCGCAGAAGCGCCCGTCGGCGAGCAGGCCCATCTCCTCAATGAAGGTGAAGCGGGCGTCGATGCCGGCCTGGCTGGCGCAGTCGATCAGATAGTCGACCGTGCCCTTGTCCTCGAAGCTGCCTTGCACGCAGGTGAAGTGCATGCGCTCTGGCTTAGGCTTACGGAGCTGGCCGAAGGCGGCGATCAGGCGCTCGTGCAGCGAATTGAACTGGTCGCAACCACGCGAGATCAGGCCCTGCGCCATCGCCTGCTCGAGCCAGTCCCATTGCACCACGGCCGCCTCGAACAGCGAGGTCGGCGTATCGGCATTGTACTCCAGCAGCTTGGCCGGCCCCTTGCCGTCATAGGCGAGGTCGAGCCGGCCATAGAGATTGCGGTCGCCACGCTGCCAGCTGTCGCGGATCAGGCCCCATTGCGCCTCGGGAATCGCGAGCCGGCGCAGGATTTCCTCATCCTTGAGGGCGCGCTCGACGAAGGCGAAGCAGAGGCCCTCGATCTCGCTGGTCGGCGCCTCGATATCCTCCTCGATCTCTTTCAGAGAGAAGGCATAGGCGACGCTCTCGTCCCAATACGTCTCGCCGTCGAGCGTGTGATAGGCAAAGCCGAGGCGCTCGACTTCCGCCTCCCAGTCCTTGCGTGGCGCTACGCGAAGCCGCTGCATGATCAGGACGAGGAGGATGAGGAGAAGGAGCGCGAGGTCGAGCCGAAGCCGCCACGCGAGGCGACGCTCGGCGTGCTCGCCATCCCTGTCGAGGAGATATTGCGGGCGACCATCGCCTGGCCCGATGTCGTCGTATAAGCGCGCGAGCGGCTGCTGCTGCTGCCGTAATAGCCTCCGCTCGACGATGAGGATGACGAGGTTCGGGTCGGCTGCTCGCATTCCGGCCGGCCGGAACCGGGCTGGCGCGTACCAGGCGGGCAGGCCGAGCTGGTCGGTGGCAGCAGCGGCTGGGCCGCGCCGCCGCCAGACATGAACTGCCGCGCCAGCATGATGCCGGCGAGCGCCGGGATGAAGACCTGGGCATTGTTCCAGGTCGCGCTCTGGCAGCCGCTGGCGCCGAATTCCTGCTCGCAGGAGGCGCTGGTGGTGAACTTCTTGGCATCGCGCAGATGGTTGGCGGAGGCCTCGTTGAAGCGCTGCTCGCACTGGCTGGCGCTGAGCTGGTTGGCCGCCCGGCACTCGGCGACGTTGTTGTAGACCAGCGAATCGTCGGTCTCTCCGCCGGAGAGCGACCAGTAGGTCGCGACCAGCACCACGCCCGCGGCGGCAAGCCCGATCTGGGTCGAGCGTTTCATCGACGCCTCCTCACTCGGTCATGCTGGCGGCGGCAAGCGTGCCGCTGAGGACGGCGATCACTGCCAGCATCGCGGCCGAGGGGATCCGATCCTCCTCGATCTTGCGCGACAGGTCGGGAATGACGATGCGGGCGAAGCCATAGGCGCCGAACTGGATGACCATGGCGATCACCGCCCAGATCACCAGGTCGGGAACGCTGGCCGCCTGCTCGATCGCCTTTTCGAGCGGCACCGAGAAACCGATCAGATTGCCGCCGAAGGCGATCGCGGCCGAGAGATTGCCGCCCCGGATCAGCGCGATCTCGTCATGAGCGGTCAGCCGCATATAGACCGCGGCGAAACCGGCGATCAGCGCGAAGCCGACGCAGAAATAGAGGAGGAACGCCGGCAACCCGGCCATCGAGATCGTCATGCTGCCGCCCCTTGCATGCCATGATGGTCAAGGCGCTCACTATACGTCAGCGGCGCCGCTGCGCCAGACTGTCGCAACTTGCGTTGCGGACACGCAAATGAACGAGTCACGGAGAGGCTCCATGAAGGAAAGACATGCCAGCTGCTCTTGCGGGTCTCTGAGCCTGATCTGCCGCGGCGAGCCGGCACTCGTCTCGCTCTGCCATTGCCGCGAATGCCAGCGACGGACCGGCAGCACCTATGGCATCGCCGCCTTCTTTCTGCGCTCGGAGGTCGAAATCAGCGGCGATGCGACGGCTTATCGCCGGGAGGCCGACAGCGGCTTCGACGTCACGCAGCACTTCTGCCCGCGCTGCGGCAGCACGGTCTTTTGGGAGCCATTGCGCAAACCGGAGATGATCGCAGTCGCCGTCGGCGCCTTCGCCGACCCGGATTTTCCGGCGCCGGACAAGCAGGTCTATACCCAGCACCGCCACCCTTGGGTCGCGGTACCGGTCGACTAGACTGGAAAGCTCAGACCAGCCGGCTCTGCACCACCGCCGCTTCGATGAAGCTGGCGAACAGCGGATGCGGCTCGAACGGGCGCGACTTCAGCTCCGGATGGTACTGCACGCCGATGAACCAGGGGTGCTCGGAATACTCGACGGTCTCGGGCAGCAGGCCGTCGGGCGAGACGCCGCTGAAGCGCAGGCCCTTGGCCTCGAGCTGCTCGCGGTAGCCCATATTGACCTCATAGCGGTGGCGATGCCGCTCCGAGATTTCTGTCGAACCATAGATTTCGGCGATCTTGGTGTCGGCCGAGAGCTTCGACTGATAGGCACCGAGCCGCATGGTGCCGCCGAGATCGCCGCCGGAGAAGCGCTGCTCTAGGTCGTTGCCGCGCATCCATTCGGTCATCAGGCCGACGACGGGCTGGTCGGTCGGGCCGAACTCGGTCGAATTGGCGTCCTTGATCCCGGCGAGCGAGCGCGCCGCCTCGATCACCGCCATCTGCATGCCGAAGCAGATGCCGAAATAGGGCACCTTGCGCTGCCTTGCGAAGCTCGCCGCCTTGATCTTGCCCTCGGCGCCACGATGGCCGAAGCCGCCTGGCACCAGGATGCCGTGGACATGCTCGAGGAAAGGCGCCGGGTCTTCCTTCTCGAACACTTCCGATTCGATCCAGTCGAGATTGACCTTGACCCGGTTGGCGATGCCGCCATGGGTCAGCGCTTCGATCAGCGACTTATAGGCATCCTTCATCCCGGTGTACTTGCCGACGATGGCGATGGTGACCTCGCCTTCCGGGTTCTTGATCCGCTCGGAGATGCGGCGCCAGTTGCTGATGTCGGGCGCGGCCTTGTCGTCCATGCCGAACGCCGCCAGCACCTCGGTGTCGAGCCCTTCGGCATGGTAGGACAGCGGCACGTCATAGATCGAGGCGACATCGCGCGCCTCGATCACTGCCGTCTCGCGGACATTGCAGAACAGGGCGAGCTTGCGCCGCTCCTCCACCGGTATCTCGCGATCGGTGCGGCAGAGCAGGATGTCGGGCTGGATGCCGATCGAGCGCAGCTCGGCGACTGAATGCTGGGTCGGCTTGGTCTTCAATTCGCCGGCGGTCGGGATATAGGGCAGCAGCGTCAGGTGCACGAAGATGCACTGGCCGCGCGGCAATTGCTGGCCGGTCTGGCGAATGGCCTCCAGGAAGGGCAGGCTCTCGATGTCGCCAACCGTGCCGCCGATCTCGACCAGCACGAAGTCGTAGCCATCATTACCCGAGAGGACGAATTCCTTGATCGCGTTGGTGACGTGCGGGATCACCTGGATGGTGGCGCCGAGATAGTCGCCCCGGCGCTCGCGCGTCAGGATGTCCATGTAGATGCGACCGGTGGTGATGTTGTCGCCCTTGTTGCAGGGCCGGCCGGTGAAGCGCTCGTAATGGCCAAGGTCGAGGTCCGTCTCGGCGCCGTCATCGGTGACGAAGACCTCGCCATGCTGATACGGGCTCATCGTGCCCGGATCGACATTGAGATAGGGGTCGAGCTTGCGCAGGCGGACCGTATGGCCACGCGCCTGCAGGAGAGCAGCCAGAGCAGCCGCCGCCAAGCCTTTGCCGAGCGAGGACACCACGCCGCCGGTGATGAAAACATACCGCGTCATGGGAGGTCACCTTTAACGCTAAGAATTCGATTCGCTAAGCGGCTCGATGCAGGTCGTTCCTGCGCCACACGCTTGTCCACAAAAGAGAAGGGCCGGTTTCCCGGCCCCTGCCCTAGTTCCATCCCGGTCACCGCGTCGGTGTTCCCGGTTGCGGCGGTTGTGATCCGCCTTGGTTCTGCATCTGCCTGAGCTGGTCGAGCACCCCGCCGGCATTGGGGGCCGAAGGTCCGCTCGGAGCAGCCGGCGCGGTCGTGCCGGCCGGCGCCGGGGCGCCATCGATGATCGAGCGCTGGGTCCGGCCCTGCGTCGCCATCACAGCCAGCACCAGCGAGGTGATGAAGAACAGGCCGGCGAGGATCGCCGTGGCGCGGGTCAACGCATTGGCCTGGCCGCGGCCGGTCATGAAGCCGCCGACACCGCCGCCACCGCCGGAGCCCATGCCGAGGCCGCCGCCTTCGGAACGCTGGAGCAGCACGACGCCGACGAGCGCGATCACGATCAGCAAGTGGATGACGATGAGGACGTTCTGCATGGCACTCGAAATGGGTATGGCGCGGGCGCCTGCCAAGATGGCGGCATCCCGCGGAACGGCGCTGGCCATAGCATGGGCTTCCCGCCCATGCCACCTGCGATTTTAATCTCCCCCGAGATCAGGCGCAGGCGCGCGCGATCGAAAGGAAGTCCTCGGCCTTGAGGCTGGCGCCACCGACGAGCGCACCGTCGACATTGGCGACGTTCATGAGTTCGACTGCATTGCTCGGCTTGACCGAGCCGCCATAGAGCAGTCTGACGCCGGCCGCTGTCGCCTTGCCGAGGATGCGTCCGAGCTCGGAGCGGATCGCTTCGTGCATCTCGGCAACGTCCGCCGCCGTCGGCGTCAAGCCGGTGCCGATCGCCCAGACCGGCTCGTAGGCGACGACGAGCGAGGTCGCGGCCGCCCCCTCGGGCACGGAGCCGCGCAGCTGCTTCTTCACCACGGCGAGCGCCTTACCGGTCTCGCGCTCATCCTTGGTCTCGCCGACGCATACGATCGGTGTCAGCCCCGCGGCCAGCGCCGCCTCGGCCTTGGCCTTCACCTGCGCATTGCTCTCGCCATGCAGGGTACGGCGCTCGGAATGACCGACGATCGCATAGCTCGCGCCGGCATCGACCAGCATCGCTGCCGAAACCTCGCCGGTATAGGCGCCGCTCGCATGGGCGCTGCAATCCTGCCCGCCGGTCGCGATGCGCGCGCCGATCAGTGCAGCGCTCAGTGTGAACAGCAGCGTCGCAGGCGGGCAGATGGCGAGGTCGACGGCGCGCCGCAGCTCGGCGTCATGGCCCTTGGCGACCTCGGCGGCGATGGCGAGATCCGCCTTCACCCCGTTCATCTTCCAGTTGCCCGCCACCAGCGGCTTGATCGTTCGCGTCACGGCTGCTCTCCAATTCTTGTCCAGTTGGCTCTAGCAATGCGGTACGCCGATCGCAATCAAGGCGATCCAGAGCGATTGCGGGGAGGCGTTGCTCTTCCTATAAGCGGCGCGCAGCGGCACGGCCGCGAGAGGATTGGGAAGACAAGACCATGATGATGCAGGGCATCCGCAAGGCGGGGCAGAGCCTGATCGGCAAGCTCATCATCGCCGTGATGTTCGGCTTCCTGATCATCTCCTTCGCGATCTGGGGCATCGGCGACATCTTCCGCGGTTATGGTCGCAACGCCGTCGCCGTCGTCGGCAAAACCGAGATCAGCATCGAGCAGCTGCGCACCGCCTATCAGAACGAGGTCCAGCAGCTGACGCGCCAGCAGCGCCGCCAGATCAGCCCCGAGCTGGCGCGGGCGCTGGGCCTCGACCAGCGCGTGCTCTCGCGCCTCGTCACCGACGCGACGCTGGACCAGACCGCCACCAAGCTCGGCCTCGCCGTCTCCGACGAGACCGTCCGCAATATCCTCTTCAACGATCCGAACCTGAAGAACGCCGCCGGCCAGTTCGACCCCAACCGCTTCAACGAATTGCTGCGCGCGATGGGGTTGAACGAGCAGGGCTTCGTGCGCGAGCAGCGCGCCGCCACAATGCGCCAGGAGCTCGCCGAGATGGTGGTTGGCGCGGTCACGGCCCCGGGCGCGCTGCAGGAGCTCGGCCATCGCCTGCGCCACGAGAAGCGCGAAATCGCCTACGTCACCTTGCCGGACAGTGCGGCCGGCGAGATTCCCGCTCCGACCGAGGACGCGCTGCGCAAGTATTTCGACGAGCGCAAGGCCGCCTTCCGCGCCCCTGAATACCGCACCGCCAATGTGCTCGTCCTGACGGCCGCCAACCTCGCCGACCCCGCCAAGGTCAGCGATGCCGATGCCCGTGCCCGCTACGAGCAGATCAAGGCGCAGCGCTTCGGCTCGGCCGAGCGCCGCATCGTCCAGCAGATCGGCTTCCCGTCCATCGAGGAGGCGAGGGCTGCCAAGGCGAAGATCGATGCCGGCGAGACCTTCGAGGCGGTTGGCGCCAGCCGCAACATCGCCGCGGCCGACCTGACGCTCGGCACCTTCACGCGCGAGGGCCTGTTCGACCCGGCCGTACGCGACGCAGCTTTCGCGCTGGCGCAGGGCGCGGTCAGCGAGCCCGTTCAGGGCGGTTTCGGCATCGTGCTGCTGCGCGTCCCGACGATCGAGCCGGCACGTCTGAAGAGCTTCGAGGAGGTCGCCGACGAGGTCCGCCGCGACGTCGCCACCTCGCGCGCTGCCGAGCAGATGACCGAGCTGCACGACAAGATCGAGGACCAGCGCGCTTCGGCGAAGCCGCTGGCCGAGATCGCCAAGGAATTCGGCCTGGCGCTGCGCTCCTTCGGCCCGGCCAATTCCAGCCTCGGCAAGGCCGACGGCACGCAGGAGACCGCCCTCCCCGGCGGCGACGCGACGCAGCAGGCGATCTTCCGCTCCGATATCGGCGTCGACAACGAGGCGACCCGCTTGCCGAACAATGGCGGCTATGTCTGGTTCGATCTCAGCAAGATCGACCCGCCGCGCGAGCGCAGCTTCGACGAGGTCAAGGCCGAGGTCGAAAAGCAATGGCGCGCCGATGAGGTCGCCACACGGCTCTCGGCCAGGGCGCGCGAGATCGTGCAGAAGCTGGACGCCGGCGAAAAGCTCGATGCGATCGCCTTCGCTCAAGGGTTCGCATTCGAGGAAGCGACGCTCGGCCGCCAGGACCAGAGCGACGCGCTGCCGCGCAACGTCGTCTCGCTGGTCTTCGGCACCCCTGCCGGCAAGGCCAGCTCGGCCGCGGTCGAGAATGCCGGCCGGGTCGTCTTTCAGGTCAAGGCGGCGACGGTCACTCCTTACGTCCGCACCGCCGAGGAAGCCGAGAACTTCGTGCGCCTGCTCTCGTCGAGCATCAGCGAGGACATCCTCGCGCAATATGTCGGCAAGCTGCAGAATGATCTCGGCGTTCAGGTCAACCAGGCGGCGCTACGCAACGCCACCGGCGGCCAGAACTGAAGCCGGTCGCATGGATCCGGCCGCCGATTTCGCCCGCTTCGCCACCGCCTATGCGGCCGGCGAGCCGCAATTGCTGACCCTGTCGCTGGTCGGCGATTGCGAGACGCCGGTCGCCGCCTTCCTCAAGCTGCGCCAGGCCCATCACGGCCCCGCCTTCCTGCTCGAATCGGTCGAGGGCGGCGCCGTGCGCGGCCGCTACTCGATGATCGGGCTCGACCCTGACCTGATCTGGCGCTGCCATCGCGGTGAGGCCTCGCTTTGCCACCCGGCGCAAAGTGCGGATTTCATCCCCGATCCGCGTCCCGCCTTCGATTCCCTGCGCGCCTTGCTCGCCGAGAGCGCGATCCCCGATCGCGACGGCCTGCCACCGATGGCCGCGGGTGTCTTCGGCTATCTCGGCTACGACATGGTGCGCCTAATGGAGCGCTTGCCGCAGCCGAAGGAGACCGGGCCGGACGTGCCCGACGCCATCCTGACGCGGCCGACGCTGATGGTGGTGTTCGATTCGATCCGCGACGAGATCACGGTGGTCACACCAGTCCGGCCCCAGGCCGGCGTGTCGGCTCGCATCGCCCATGAGCGGGCACAGGAGCGGCTCGACGCGGTGGTGCGGGCCCTCGAAGGGCCCCTGCCCGCCGAGGCCGGCATCGATATCGCCGCGATCCCGCATCCTGAATCCGTCTCGAACACCAGCGAGGCCGAATTCCACGCCATGGTCGCGACGGCGCAGGAATATGTCCGCGCCGGTGACATCTTCCAGGTCGTGCTGTCGCAGCGCTTCGAGGCGCCGTTCGAGTTGCCGCCCTTTGCGCTCTACCGGGCGCTGAGGCGGGTCAATCCGGCGCCCTTCCTCTGCTATCTCGATTTTGAGCGCTTCCAGATCGTCTGCTCGAGCCCCGAGATCCTAGTTCGCTTGCGCGACGGCAAGGTCACGATCCGGCCGATCGCCGGTACGCGGCCGCGCGGCGCGACGCCGGCCGCTGACGAAGCCCTCGCCGACGAATTGCTGGCCGATCCAAAGGAGCGGGCCGAGCATCTGATGCTGCTCGATCTTGGCCGCAACGATGTCGGCCGGGTCGCCGAGATCGGCAGCGTCGGCGTCACTGATTCCTTCTTCATCGAGCGCTACAGCCAGGTGATGCACATCGTCTCGAACGTCGAGGGGCGCATCTCCGGCGAGCACGACGCATTGTCGGCGCTTGCTGCCGGCTTCCCGGCCGGCACGGTCTCCGGCGCGCCGAAGGTGCGCGCCATGGAGATCATCGACGAGCTCGAAAAGGACGGGCGCGGCGCCTATGGCGGCTGCATCGGCTATTTCGGCGCCAATGGCGAGATGGATACCTGCATCGTCCTGCGCACCGCGGTCGTCCAGGATGGCCGCATGCAGGTCCAGGCCGGCGCCGGCATCGTCTACGATTCGAACCCGGCCTCCGAACAGCTCGAATGCATCAACAAGGCGAAAGCCCTGTTCAAGGCCGCCGAGGAGGCCGTGCGCTTTGCCGCGCGCAGCCGGCGAGGACAGTGATCCGGCCCCTCTCGTTCGCATGCGCGCTTCCCGCAGACGCATGTCAGCTCACTTGCGTGGCGTGTTTTTGCCCGCGCATATTGCCGGTAATCGAGGGTGCCGCTCCCTAGCCTCAAGGTTGCGAGAACGGCCCGCTCACTAATCTCAAGGGCCCTGCCAACCGCTGCAGATTGCGCGGGGTGGACCGGCCCGACAACAAATGGAGAGGAAACCATGCGTTTGCGCGCAACCATGATCGGCAGCGGTCTCGCTCTGGCGCTTCTGGCCGGAACGGTCGCAGTCGCGCAGCAGGCCCAGAAGGTGACGGTGGCCGTCACCGCCATCGTCGAGCACCCGGCGCTCGATGCCGCCCGCGACGGCGTCAAGAAGGCGCTGGAGGATGCCGGCTACAAGGACGGCGCCAACCTGACCTTCCGCTATGAATCGGCGCAGGGCTCGCCGGCGACGGCGGCGCAGATCGCCCAGAAGTTCGCGGGCGAGAACCCGACCGTGATCGTCGCGATTGCGACCCCATCCGCCCAGGCGATGGTCACGGCGACGCAGACGATTCCGGTGGTGTTCACCGCCGTGACCGACCCGGTCGCAGCCCAGATCGTCAAGGATCGGCAGGCGCCGGGCGGCAACATCACTGGCATTTCCGACTTCTCGCCGCTGGAGGCGCAGTTCGACCTGATCAAGGAGCTGGTCCCGACGGCCAAGCGGATCGGCGTCGTCTACAATCCGGGCGAGGCCAACAGCGTTGCCCTCCTCAACGCGGTCAAGGCGCTGGCGCCCGCCCGCAGCCTGCAGATCGTCGAGGCCTCGGCCGGCCGCACCGCCGATGTCTCGGCCGCCGCGCAGAGCCTGGTCGGCAAGGTCGACGCGATCTACCTGCCGACCGACAACACCATCATCTCGGCGCTCGGCACGGTTCTGAACGTCGGCGCCGACAACAAGCTGCCGGTCTTCACCGGCGACACCGAGTCGGTCCAGAAGGGCTCGGTCGCCTCGATCGGCTTCGACTATTTCCAGGTCGGCGTCGAGACGGGTGCCGTGGTCGTGCGTGTCCTCAAGGGCGAGAAGCCCGGCGCCATCCCGGTCAAGAATGCCAGCGGCAGCAACCTGGTCATCAACACCAAGGCCGCCGCCGCCATGGGCGTGACCATTCCGCCGGCCGTGCAGGCGCGCGCCAAGCAGGTGATCAACTGACGTGAAGCGGCGGCGCAACCCGCCGCCGCTCGCGGCCGCCTCACTCGTCGTTTCAGAATAGAACAAGCAGGGCGACCGATGAGTCTCATCGCCACCCTGGGCGCCATCGAGATCGGACTGGTGTTCGCTCTCGTGGCGCTCGGCGTCTACATCACCTTCCGCGTCCTCGACTTCCCCGACCTGACGGTCGACGGCACCTTGCCGCTCGGCGCCGCCGTCGCGGCGGCGATGATCGCGGGCGGCGTCAATCCCATCTTCGCCACGCTGGCGGCAATCGTCGCCGGCTGCCTTGCCGGCACCGTCACCGCCTGGCTCAACATCCGCTTTGCGATCCTGCACCTGCTCGCCGGCATCCTGACGATGACGGCGCTGTTCTCGATCAATCTGCGGGTGATGGGCGTGCCCAACATTCCGCTGATGAACCGGCCGACGGTGATCGATTTCTTCACCTGGCTGAACCCGCTCATCGCGGCGATGGGGCTGCCCGCCCGCCCGACCCTGCGCGTGCTCGCGCTGCTGATCATCGTCACTGTGATCGCCGCCCTGCTCGCCCGCTTCCTGAAGACCGAGTTCGGGCTCGCCATGCGCGCCACCGGCGCCAATCCGCGCATGGCGCGGGCGCAGGGCATCCGCACCGACATGTACATCTATGTCGGCGTCGCCCTCTCCAACGGCCTCGTCGCCCTGGCCGGCGCGCTGTTTGCGCAGACCGCCGGCTTCGCCGATGTCAGCATCGGCACCGGTACCATCATCGCCGGCCTTGCCGCCGTCATCCTCGGCGAGACGATTTTCCGCACGAAGTCGATCGTCGTCGCGGTCTTCTCCTGCCTGATCGGCGCTATCGCCTACCGGCTCGCCATCGCGCTCGCGCTGAATGCCGGCTGGCTCGGCCTGCGCGCCTCCGACCTCAACCTCGTCACGGCGGTGCTGGTCGGCATCGCCCTGATGCTGCCTGGTGTCGCCAATCCGCTGCGCAGCCTGTTCAAGCGGAGCGCGCCATGATCAGCGTCCGGGACGTCCATGTCACCTTCGGGCGCGGCACACCGCTGGAGAACCGGGCGCTGCGCGGGCTCGATCTGACCGTAGCGGATGGCGAGTTCATCACCGTCATCGGCTCGAACGGCGCCGGCAAGTCGACATTGCTCAACGTCCTCAGCGGCGATGCCCGGGCCGAGCGTGGCACGGTCGAGGTCGACGGCATCGATGTGACGCGCTGGCCGACGCCGAAGCGCGCCAGCCTGATCGCGCGCGTCTTCCAGGACCCGATGGCCGGCACCTGCGAGCGCCTGACCATCGAGGAGAACATGGCGCTGGCCCAGGCGCGCGGCCGCGCCCGCGGCCTCGGCGCAGCGCTCGACCGCTCGCGGCGCGCCTTGTTTCGCGACAAGCTGGCCGTGCTCGGACTCGGCCTGGAGAACCGCCTCGGCGATTCGATGGGGCTGCTGTCGGGCGGGCAACGGCAGGCGGTCAGCCTGCTCATGTCAACATTGGCGGGAACCAAAACCCTGCTGCTCGACGAGCACACCGCCGCGCTCGATCCGCGCACCGCAGCCTTCGTGCTCGACCTGACCCGGCGCATCGTCGAGGAGCAGAAGCTGACCGCCCTGATGGTCACCCATTCGATGCGCGACGCGCTCGACCATGGCAGCCGCACCGTGATGCTGCACGAGGGCAAAGTCGTCTTCGACATCGCCGGCGAGCGCCGCAAAGCGATGGACGTGCCTGACCTCTTACGCCTGTTCAAGCAGGTGCGCGGCGAGGAGCTCTCGGACGACAGCCTGCTGCTGAGCTGAGGGCTCAACCGTCATTCCGGGGCGGCGCGAAGCGGCGAGCCCGGAATGCATGGCCGCGACATCGCTCCACCTCGTCATGCTCGCCCTTGTGGCGAGCATCCACGTCTTGGACACCGCATAAGATCAGTGATGCAAAGACGTGGATGGTCGGGACAAGCCCGACCATGACGGAAGGGCAGTGTTCATGGATTCCGGGCTCAGGCCTTCGGCCTGCCCCAGAATGACGGGAGGTGCTTTCAAGCCCGAATCTTCACATTCCGCGCCAGAAAATCGATAAACGCCCGCATCCGCGCCGGCACGAAGCCGCCCTGCCCGAGATAGACGGCGTGGATGACCTCGATGTCGCCGGCGTTGAAGTCCTCCAGCACCGTGACGAGCCGCCCTGCGGCGACCTCGGCCTGGGTATGAAAGCGCCCCAGCCGCGCAAGGCCAACGCCGGCTACGGCGAGCTGGCGCGCGATCTCGCCATCGCCGACCTGGGTATTGCCGACCGCGGCGACCGAGATCAGCGCACCATCGACCCGAAACGGCCAGCCCTCGACAGAGCGGGCGAAGTTGAAGCCGATCAGGTTGTGCTGCGCCAACTCGGCCGGCGTCTTCGGTTCGCGATGGCGGGCGAGATAGTCGGGCGAGGCGACGACGGCGACGCCGCTCTCGCCGATCTTGCGTGCCATCAGCTGGTTGCCGCGCAGAGGCCCCGGCGCGACCCGGATCGCGATGTCGGCCCGCTCCTCGATCAGATCGACGACCTGGTCGGTGAAGACGAGATCGATCGAGAGCTCGGGATGCTCGGCGAGGAAGGCCGGCAGTAGCGGCAGCAGAATTTGGTTGCCGAAAGCGACATTGGCGTTGACCCGCACCCGTCCCCGCGGCGCCCGGCCCGCAGCCGCTTCGCATTCCGCCTCGGCGATATCCGAGAGGATGGTGACGCAGCGCTGGTGGAAGGCCTGGCCCTCGGCGGTCAGTTGCAGCTTGCGCGTCGAGCGGTTGATCAGCCGCGCGCCCAGCCTGCCTTCCAGCCTTGTGACGAGCTTGCTGACCGCCGACGGCGTCATGCCGAAGAGCTTGGCCGCGGCGGAAAAGCCGCCGCGCTCGACCACAGCCGCGAACACTTCCATCTCGCCGGAGCGGTTGCTGAGCAGGGCTGCCATGGTGAACTCAAGTCACAAGTGATGTTACGGGCGGCATCCTAGTTCAAACCACCGCATTGCACCATCTGGCTGGGACCCGTTTCCTTGCGCAGTGCGCGGAGCCTCCCATGCCCATTGCCGTCTATGCCCTCACCGCCGGTGCCTTCGGCATCGGCACCACCGAGTTCGTCATCATGGGCCTGTTGCTGCAGGTTGCCGCCGATCTGCAGGTCTCGGTCGCGATGACCGGCCTGCTGATCTCCGGCTACGCGCTGGGCGTCTTCGTCGGCGCGCCCATCCTGACCCTCGCTACCCGCACACTGCCGCGAAAGCAGGTGCTGATCCTGCTGATGGCGATCTTCACCCTCGGCAACATCGCCTGTGCGCTCGCTCCAAGTTACGGCCTGCTGATGGCGGCGCGCATCATCACCTCGCTGGCGCACGGCACCTTCTTCGGCGTCGGCTCAGTCGTCGCGACCAGCCTCGTTCCCGAGGACAAGAAGGCTTCGGCCATCGCCGTGATGTTCACCGGCCTCACCATCGCGACCCTGCTCGGCGTGCCTGCCGGCGCCTGGCTCGGCCTAAACTTCGGCTGGCGCGCCACCTTCTGGACCATTGCCGTGATTGGCGTCGCCGCCATGCTGGTGCTCGCTCGTCTCGTCCCGGCCGACAAGGGCAAGGTAGAGGTCGCGCCGCTTCGCCAGGAGCTCGCGACCCTGGCCGACCCGCAGGTCCTGCTCGGCCTCGCCATGACCGTGCTCGGCTTCGGCGGCGTCTTCGCGGTCTTCACCTATATCCAGCCGATCCTGGTCGAGATCACCGGCTTCTCGCAGGAAGCGGTCTCACCGATCCTGCTGCTCTTCGGCCTCGGCCTGATCGTCGGCAACATGCTCGGCGGCAAGTTCGCCGACCGCAACCTGCCGGTCGCCCTGCTCGCGACCACGGCGACGCTCGCCATCGTGCTCTTCGCGATGACGGCGGCGTTGCGCTCGCCCGTCGCCGTGACGATCTTCGTCGGCCTGATCGGTGCCGCCGCCTTCGCCACTGTCGCGCCCTTGCAGATGCGCGTGCTCGACAAGGCCGGGACCGCCGGACGCAACCTTGCCTCCAGCCTCAATATCGCCGCCTTCAACCTCGGCAATGCCTTCGGCGCCTGGCTCGGCGGCGTCACCATCGACCACGGGCCAGGCCTGTCCGCCGTGACCTGGGTCGCCGCCTTGGTGCCGCTGGCGAGCCTGGTTCTGGCAGTGATCAGCCTGCGCCTCGACAAACGCCCGCAGACGGCGCTGCAGACAGCACCTGCGTCCTGCCCGCAGTGAATGACGTCAAAGACTTAGAACAAGGAACTCCACCATGGACTACAGATATCTCGGCCGCTCCGGCCTCAAGGTTCCCGCCCTCAGTTTCGGCGCCGGCACCTTCGGCGGCCAGGGCCCACTCTTCAGCAACTGGGGCACCAGCGACGCCAAGGAAGCGACCCGCCTCATCGACATCTGCCTGGAGGCCGGGCTCAACCTGTTCGACACCGCCGATGTCTACTCGAACGGCGCCTCCGAGGAGATCCTCGGCGCCGCGATCAAGGGCCGGCGCGACAAGGTGCTGATCTCGACCAAGCTGACTCTGCCAATGGGCGACGGCCCGAACGACGCCGGCTCCTCGCGCAGCCGGCTGATCGATGGCACGGAAGCGGCGCTGCGCCGACTCGGCAGCGACCATATCGACCTGCTCCAGCTCCATGCTTTCGACGCCTTCACGCCGATCGAAGAGGTGCTCTCGACGCTCGACGCGCTGGTCCGCGCCGGCAAGATTCGCCAGGTCGGCGTCTCCAATTTCGCCGGCTGGCAATTGATGAAATCGCTGGCGCTGGCCGAGAAGCACGGCTTCCCGCGCTATGTCGCCCATCAGGTCTATTATTCGCTGGTCGGCCGCGACTACGAGTTCGACCTGATGCCGCTCGGCCTCGACCAGGGCGTCGGCGCGCTCGTCTGGAGCCCGCTCGGCTGGGGCCGCCTCACCGGCAAGATCCGCCGTGGCCAGCCGCTGCCCGAAGGCAGCCGCCTGCACCAGACCGCCGATTTCGGCCCGCCGGTCGACGACGAAAAGCTCTATGCCATCGTCGATGTGCTCGACGAACTCGCCAAGGAGACCGGCAGAACCGTGCCGCAGATCGCGATCAACTGGCTGCTGCAGCGCCCGACCGTCGCCTCGGTGATCATCGGCGCCCGCAACGAGCAGCAATTGCGCGACAATCTCGGCGCCATCGGCTGGTCCCTGACATCGGAGCAGATCGCCCGGCTCGACAAGGCGAGCGCCACGGTTCCGCCCTACCCGGCCTTCCCTATCATCGCCAGGAGGGCTTTGCCCGGCTCAATCCGCCGGTCGTTTAGCCCCTTCTTCTCCCACATCGTCATCCCGGACGCAGCGAAGCGGAGATCCGGGGTCCATTCCGGAGCCTTCGCAGGAGAGGCTCAGGCATGGATCCCGGGTCTCCCTTCGGTCGCCCGGGATGACTTGGTTTAGGGAATATCGAGGCAGCTTGATTTTTTTGCTCCGCGATTGTCGGCTGCCGGCCCGGCCGAACGTCCTTGGCCTGAACCGGAGCGCCGCGCATGCACTACGCCATCCTTTGCTATCATTCCGAAGAGGTCGTCATGGCCTGGTCGAAGGAGCAGAACGAGGAGGTGATGGGCCGCCTCGAAAAGATCCGCCAGCGCATCGCCAAGGAAGGCAAGCTCGGCCCGGTCGCACGGCTGCTGCCGACCACGGCGGCGACGACCCTGCGCAAGGATCGCGATCCGCCGCTGATCATCGACGGCCCCTTCGCCGAGACCAAGGAGCAGTTCCTCGGCTTCTACATCGTCGACGTCGCCGATCTCGACGAGGCGCTCGGCATCGCGCGCGAGCTCGGCGAAGCCAACCCTGGCGGCGCCTTCGAGGTCCGTCCGCTCGCCGTCTACTATCCGGCCGGAGTCTGATGATGGCCGAGATCGCCTGGATCCATGCGGCGCTGACCTCGGCGCGCCCTCAGGCGATCAGCGCCCTGCTGCGCTATTTCCGCGATCTCGACATCGCCGAGGAGGCCTATCAGGAGGCCTGCCTCCGGGCGCTTCGGACCTGGCCGCAGAACGGGCCGCCACGCGATCCGGCCGCGTGGCTGATCTTCGTCGGCCGCAATGTCGCGCTCGATCAGGTCAGGCGGCAGAAGAAGCAGGAAGCCCTGCCCGATGAGGACAGGCTCTCCGATCTCGGCGATGCCGAGAGCGAGGTCGCCGAGCGGCTCGACGGCGGCCATTACCGCGACGACATCCTGCGCCTGCTGTTCATCTGCTGCCATCCCGATTTGCCGGCGACGCAGCAGGTCGCGCTCGCCTTGCGCATCGTCTCGGGCCTCACCGTCAAGCAGATCGCCCGCGCCTTCCTCGTCGGCGAGAGCGCAATGGAGCAGCGCATCACCCGCGCCAAGGGCCGGGTCGCCGCTGCCAACGTGCCCTTCGAGACGCCCGGCCCGGTCGAGCGCGCCGAGCGCCTCGCGGCGGTGGCGGCGATGCTCTACCTCGTGTTCAACGAGGGCTATTCGGCCAGCGGCGCGGAGAGCGACCGCCGCCGCCCCTTCAGCGAGGAGGCGATCCGGCTGATGCGGCTGCTGCTGCGGCTGTTCCCGACCGAACCGGAGATCATGGGGCTGCTGGCGCTGATGCTGCTGCAGCACGCCCGCACCGCGGCACGGCTCGACGCGAGTGGTCAGATCATCCTGCTCGAAGAACAGGACCGCTCGCTTTGGGACCGCGAGATGATCGCCGAGGGTCTGGCGTTGGTCGACAAGGCGATGCGCCACCGCCGGCCCGGCCCTTACCAGATCCAGGCGGCGATCGCCGGCGTCCACAGTCGCGCGGCGCAGGCAGACCAGACCGACTGGGCCCAGATCGACATCCTCTACGCCACGCTGGAGCATATCCAGCCCTCGCCGGTGATCACGCTCAACCGCGCCGTCGCGATCGCCAAGCTGCGCGGGGCTGAAGCTGCGCTCGCGATGGTCGAACCATTGGAGCAGGCGCTCTCGGGTTATTTCTACTTCTTCGGCTTCAAGGGCTGGCTGCTGATGCAGCTCGGCCGCGACCGCGAGGCGCGGACGACCTTCGACCGCGCCATCGCGCTGGCGGGCTCGGCCAGCGAAGCGGCCCATATCCGCCAGCATATCGACCGGCTGATGCGCGAGAGAGGACAGGTCGCAACCGGCTGAAGCCGACGACGGATCGCCGCTGAAAACTTTTCTGAGCGCGGTGTCGGCACCGCACCCGCTCGTTCGTCCTTGCTCCAAAGGGGCGACGAGCGGATGGCATCGGCCAGATCTGGCCAGAGCCGAAAGCTCGTCGATGACAACAGCTTGCTTCAGAATCCTGATTCTCAGGATCGAAAGCGGCCATTGCAGCGAGGAGACCGACCATGTCGCAGATCACCGTCAGCAAGGAAGACTGGATCGCCGCCCGCAAGGCCCTGCTCGTCAAGGAGAAGGAGCTGACGCGACGGCGCGATGCGATCGCCGCCGAGCGGCGCGCCTTGCCGCGCATCCGGATCGAGAAGGCTTACGTCTTCGATACGCCGATGGGAAAGCAGACGCTCTCCGAG
Organism: Bosea sp. Tri-49; assembly: GCF_003952665.1. Lineage (NCBI taxonomy): Bacteria > Pseudomonadati > Pseudomonadota > Alphaproteobacteria > Hyphomicrobiales > Alloboseaceae > Allobosea > Allobosea sp. Tri-49. The sequence continues at coordinate 1,194,098 of NZ_CP017946.1, read as the reverse complement.
CTCTTCCGCGGCCGCAGCCAGCTCATCGTCAAGCATTTCATGCTCGCGCCCGGCCAGATCGAGGGCTGCGTCGGCTGCTCCTTCGAGGCCGACCATGTCGACGGCGTGCTGAGGCATCTCGAACGCCACGACGTCGCCTATGTCGCAGTGGCGCGCGCGCCGCTCGCCGAGATCGAGGCCTATAAGAACCGCATGGGCTGGCGCTTCCACTGGGTCTCGTCCCAGGGCAGCGACTTCAACTACGATTTCGACGTCTCCTTCACCCCGGAGCAGCTCGCCAACAACGACGTCTTCTACAATTTCGAGACGATCGCCGCGCCGCTGGAGGACCTTTCCGGCTTCACCGTCCTCGAGAAGGATGGCGACGGAGCAATCTACCAGACCTATTCGACCTTCGGCCGTGGCGCCGAAGAGGTGCTCGGCACCTACATGTTCCTCGATATGACACCGAAGGGCCGCAACGAGACCGGCCCGGCCGGCAATCTGACCGACTGGGTCCGCCCGCACGACCGCTACGACACCCCCGGCAAGACCGACATGACCGGGCGCTGGCGCGAGGAAGCAGCAACGGCCTGCTGCCACGCACCGGCCGCGAGCTAGCTCGCACCGGCGCCTTCGCCCTCCAGGCTGAGCGCGAGCTTGCGTAGCAGCACCGCCAACTCCTCCTGCTCGCGCGCGCTCAAGCCCGCGAGCAGGCGCTTCTCCAACGCCATATCCTCACGAAACGCCGCTTCGGCCTTGGCGCGGCCGGCCTCGGTCAGTTCGACCAGCAGGCTGCGCTTGTCTTCTTCGGCCTCGCGTCGCCGGATCAGCTCAGCCGCCTCCAGTCGGTTGAGGCGGGCCGTCAGCCCGCCCGAGGAGATCATTAGCGTGCGGTAGAGCTCGGTCGGCGTCAGTCGCCACGGGGCGCCGGACCGTCGCAGCGTCGAAATCACGTCGAACTCGCCGGCATCGAGACCATGGCGGGCGAAAACCGCCTCGATCCCCGGCCGCAGCCGCAGCGTGATCCGGCGCGCCCGGCCGATCACCGCCATGGGCGAGGTATCCAGCTCCGGCAACTCGCTCCGCCATTGCCCACGCAACCGGTCGATATGGTCGCCACCCTGCCCTGCATCATCGCTCATCCCGGCCTCCGCTGATCAAGTCGCGGGCATCATGAAGATATCTTGACATCAAGACAATATCGGATTTATCTTGCCATCAAGATAAATACCGGACCGGCGGCGCGAAAATAATTTCACTCGCCTTGTCGGAATGCCCGGACCGCCAACGTCCTCGTCGCAGATCACCGGATACGCCGGCCCGAATCTCAGACGAAACCCTGCCAACCCGACCTCGGAGTTCGACAATGTCCCAGCCTGCAGAAGCCATTCAGACGCGCGCCGAGCCCGAAACCCGCGGCGGCGTCGTCGCCTATCTCAGCGTCGAAGGCGCTGTGAAGGCCTCGGAATTCTACCAGAAGGCGTTCGGCGCGCAGGAAGTGGCGCGCATGCCGGTCGACGAGAAGGGCCGGACCATGCACATCCACCTCTATGTCAATGGCGGCTCGCTGATGCTGAGCGACCCCTATCCCGAGCACGGCTATGGCTGGGAGAAGCCGCAGGGCTTCACCCTGACCCTGCGCGTCGATGACATCGACTTCTGGTGGAAGCGCGGCGTCGAGGCCGGCATGGAGGTCGTCACCCCGGTCGACCTGATGTTCTGGGGCGACCGCTACGGCCAGTACCGCGATCCGTTCGGCATGCTCTGGGCCCTGGTCTCGGCCGCCAAGTAAGCATCGACGCCGGGCAGCCGGCGCCATTCACATCGTCATGCATCCCCATCCGGCTGCCCTCGCAGCCGGACCGGCGGAGCCTTGCACCCAGCGGAGCATTCCATGCTGTCCGACACCCTGAACACCAAAACGCCGGCCGGACAGCTCTGGATCGGGCGCATCATGAGCGGCCTCGTCGTCGCCTTCCTGGTCTTCGATGGCGGCATCAAGCTCGCGCCGCTCGCCATCGTCACCGAGACCATGCAGCAGCTCGGCTATTCCGGCTCGCAGGAGTTGGCGCGTGGGCTCGGTGTGATGACGCTGGGCATCGCCCTGCTCTATGCCCTGCCGCGCACGTCGGTGCTCGGCGCGATCCTGCTGACCGGCCTGCTCGGCGGCGCGATGGCAACGCATCTGCGCGTCGGCAGCCCGCTCTTCAGCCATCTCCTCTTCGGCCTCTATCTCGGCCTTCTGGCCTGGGGCGGTCTTTATCTGCGCGATCCGCGGCTGCGCCGCCTGATCCCCGTCCGTCTAGACGCCTGAGCCTCAAACCCATCCCACACATAGGAGAGTGCCATGCTTACCTATCTCGCCATCGCCATGCTCGCCCTTGTCGCCGGCCTCCTCATTGTCGCCGCACGCAAGCCCGATCTTTTCCAGGTCAGCCGTTCCGCGACGATCCGGGCGACGCCCGAGCGCGTCTTCGCTTTGCTCGCGGACTTCCAGGAATGGGGTGTCTGGTCACCCTATGAGAAGAAGGATCCGGCGATGAAGCGCAGCTTCAAGGGCGCGACCTCCGGCGTCGGCGCCGTCTACGCCTTCGACGGCAACAAGCAGGCCGGCACCGGCGAACTCGCCATCGTCGAGGTCCAGGCGCCGGTGAAGCTCGCTGTCACCCTCGACATGACCAAGCCCATGGCCTGCCACAACCTGATCACCTTCACCCTCGCCCCCGCTGAAGGCGGCACGCTGGTGACCTGGCACATGCAGGGCGCCTGCCCGTTCATGGGTAAGGTCATGGGCACGATCTTCAACATGGACCGCATGGTTGGCGGCGATTTCGAGAAGGGCCTCGCCGCCCTCAAGCAGGCAACGGAACGGCCGCAACTGGTTGCTGCCGCGGCCTGACCACGGCGCATTCGACTGTCCACCCAGAGAAGCAAAGCCAAGGAGGAAGAACCATGAGCAATGCAGCAGAACGCGAGAAGCCCCAAGCCAACGACATGAGCGCCTGCATGACCAAGCCCCAGGCGGAGCATGAATGGCTCCTCCAGCTCGTCGGCGAATGGACCTATGAGGCCGAATGCCTGATGGGCCCTGACCAGCCGCCGATGAAGTCGACCGGCACGCAGTCGTTCTCGTCCTTTGGCGGGCTCTGGCTCGTCGGCGACGGCACCGGCACCCTGCCGGACGGTAGTCCGGCCACGACCCGGATGACGCTCGGCTACGACCCGCAGAAGGAGCGCTATGTCGGCTCCTTCATCGGCTCGATGATGGGCAACCAATGGGTCTACATCGGCACCCGCGACGCTGCTGGCACAGTGCTGACCCTCGACACCGAAGGTCCGGACTTCTCGAAGCCCGGCGCGATCGCGGCCTACCAGGACATCGTCGAGATCAAGAGCGCCGACCATCACGTCCTGTCCTCGCGGACCAAGGATGCCGACGGGGGGTGGCAACAGTTCATGACGGCGCACTACCGGCGCGTGAAGTAACCCCATCCGTCGACACGGACGACCATCTGTCGAGGGCGCGGAGCAACCTGCTCCGCGCCCTCGCGCTTGACCGGCATGCGCGTTCGGGGGCATGTGCAAAACCCAAGAAACTGGGTGGGGACGGCCCCGAAGCGATGCGCATCCTGCTGATCGACAATTACGACAGCTTCACCTGGAACCTGGTCCACCTGATCGGTGGGCTCGGCGCCAAAGTCGACGTGCGCCGTAACGACACGCTGTCAGTCGATCGGGCCCTTACCGGCGATCACGACGCGATCGTGCTCTCGCCCGGCCCCTGCACGCCGAACGAGGCCGGCATCTGCCTCGATCTCGTCCGCGAAGGCGCTGACAGGAAGCCGATCTTCGGCGTCTGCCTCGGCCTGCAGACCATCGGCCAGGTCTTCGGCGGCGAAGTGGTGCGCGCGCCCCTGCCGATGCACGGCAAGGTCTCGACCATCACCCACCGGGCGCGCGGCCTGTTCCACGGCGTCAACGGCCCGCTCGAGGCGACGCGCTATCACTCGCTCGTCATCCGGCGCGAGAGCTGCCCGGCTGAGCTCTCCATCGAGGCCGAATCCGGCGACGGGATGATCATGGCGCTGTCGCATCGCGACCTGCCGGTGCATGGCGTGCAGTTCCATCCCGAGAGCATCGCCTCGGAGCACGGGACAACGATCCTGCGCAATTTCCTCGATCTCGCCCAGCGATGGTCGCGCCAGACCAACAAAGCCGCCCTTTCCGCGACAGCCTGATCGATCGAGTTCCCATGGACGACTTCAAACCCTTCATCGCCAAGGTCGCGACCGGCGCCTCGCTGTCGCGCGAGGAAGCCCGCGACGCCTTCGAGGCCATGCTTTCCGGCGAGGTCACCAATGCGCAGGCCGCCGCCTTCCTGATGGCGCTGCGTGTGCGCGGCGAGACCACCGAGGAGATCGCCGGCGCGGTCACCGCCATGCGCGCCCGCATGCTCACCGTCGAGGCCCCGGCCGACGCGATCGACATCGTCGGCACCGGCGGCGATGCGTCCGGCTCCTACAATGTCTCGACGCTCGCCTCGATCATCGTCGCCGCCTGCGGCGTGCCGGTTGCCAAGCACGGCAACCGCGCCGCCTCCTCGCGCTCCGGCGCCGCCGACGTCCTGACCGCGCTCGGCGTCAAGGTCGGGCTGGAGCCGGCCGGCACCGAGCGCTGCATCGCTGAGGCCGGCGTCGGCTTCATGTTCGCGCCGACCCACCACGCTTCGATGCGCCATGTCGGGCCCGTTCGCACCGAGCTCGGCACCCGCACCATCTTCAACCTGGTCGGACCGCTGTCGAACCCGGCCGGCGTCAAGAAGCAGCTGATCGGCGCCTTCTCCGAGACCTGGCTCGAGCCGATGGTCAAGGTGCTGCAATCGCTCGGCTCCACGACGGTCTGGGCCGTGCACGGCTCCGACGGGCTCGACGAGATCACCACCACCGGCCCGACCCGCGTGATCGCGCTGAAGGACGGCAAGATCGAGAACTTCTCGATCGCACCCGAGGATGTCGGCATCGCCCGCGCTAGGCCTGAGGATCTGCGCGGCGGCGAGCCGGCGCAGAATGCTAGGGCGTTGCAGGACGTGCTCGGCGGCGCCAAGAGCGCGTTCCGCGATATCGCCGCTTTCAATGCCGCAGCCGCGCTCGTCGTCGCCGGCAAGGCCGCCACGCTCGGCGAGGGACTGGCGCAGGCCTACGCAGTGCTGGACAATGGCAAGGCCAAGGCTGCGCTCGCGACCCTCGTCGCCAGCTCCAATGCGTGAGGCTGCCCCATGTCCGACATCCTGAAGCGGATCGAGGCCTATAAGCGCGAGGAGATCGCGGCGGCGCGTGCTGCCGTTCCGCAGGCCGAGATCGAGAAGCGTGCCGCGGCGATGCCGGCGCCACGCAATTTCATCGGCGCGCTCGAAGCCAAGCATCGTGCCGGCGGCCCGACCCTGATCGCCGAGATCAAGAAGGCCTCGCCGTCCAAGGGGCTGATCCGGCCGGACTTCGACCCGCCGGCGCTGGCGAAAGCCTATGCCGAAGGCGGCGCCGCCTGCCTCTCCGTCCTGACCGACACGCCGTCCTTCCAGGGCCGGCCGGAATATCTCGCCGAGGCGCGCGCCGCCTCCGGCCTGCCCGGCCTGCGCAAGGACTTCATGTTCGAGCCCTACCAGGTCTTCGAGGCGCGGAGCTGGGGCGCCGACTGCATCCTGATCATCATGGCCTCGCTCGACGATGCCGCAGCGTGCGAGCTCGTGACAACCGCCAAGGCGCTCGGCATGGCCGCGCTCGCCGAAGTCCATGATGAAGCCGAGCTGGAGCGCGCACTAAAGCTCGACACCAGGCTGGTCGGCATCAACAACCGCGACCTGCGCAGCTTCGAGCTCAACCTCGCCGTCACCGAGCGGCTTGCGCCGCGCGTGCCGAAGGACCGTCTGCTCGTCGGCGAGAGCGGCATCTTCACCCATGCCGATATCGCCCGCCTGCAGGCTTGCGGCGTCGACACGTTCCTGGTCGGCGAGAGCCTGATGCGGCAGGCGGACGTGGCGGCTGCAACGCGCGAGCTTCTGACGGGCAAGACCACCGAGGCGGCGGCGTGAGCCGCCTCACCCATCTCGACCACAAGGGCGAAGCCCATATGGTCGATGTCGGCGACAAGGCCGAGACCGTCCGCATCGCGGTCGCGGAAGGCCATGTCGTGATGCAGCCAGAGACTCTGGCGATCGTCCGCGATGGCGAGTCCAAGAAGGGCGACGTCCTCGGCACCGCCCGCCTCGCCGGCATCATGGCGGCCAAGCGCGCGCATGAGCTGATCCCGCTCTGCCATCCGTTGTTGCTGAGCAAGATCGCAGTGGACCTTTCGATCGACGACGCCCTGCCGGGCGTGCGCGTCCGCGCCGAGGTCAAGCTCACCGGCAAGACCGGCGTCGAGATGGAGGCGCTGACCGCCGTCAGCGTCGCCTGCCTCACCGTCTATGACATGGTGAAGGCGGTCGATCGCGCCATGCATATCGAAGGCATTCAGCTCGTGCATAAATCCGGCGGAAAATCCGGAACCTATGAGCTCGCAGGGCCATCGGCATGAGCCTCACCCCCGTTCCCGTCGCGCTCAAGGCACTGCTCGACAGCGTGCCCGGCCAGGCGCCGGCCGAGACGCTGGCGCTGGCGCAATGCGCCGGCCGCGTGCTGGCCGAGGATGTGGCGGCGCTGCGGACCCAACCGCCCTTCGCCAATTCGGCGATGGACGGCTATGCCGTGCGCGGCAAGGACTTGGCGCGGGGGGCGCAGCTTCGCGTCATCGGCGAATCCGCTGCTGGCCGTGGCTTCTCTGGGAGAATTTCCCTCGGTGAGACGGTGCGGATCTTCACCGGAGCACCGTTGCCCGAGGGCGCGGACACGATCCTCATTCAGGAGCATGCCGAAGGTGTCGGCAGTCCGGTCATTCGGGTCGTCAAGCCTACAGATCCCGGCCAGTTCGTGCGCTTGGCGGGACTCGATTTCAGGACCGGCGAGGTCCTGCTGAAAGCTGGCCGCAGGCTCGACAGCGCTGCGCTCGGCCTGGCCGCAGCCGCGGGTCATCCGACGCTCGCCGTCCGCCGCAAGCCGCTGGTCGCGATCCTCGCCACCGGTGACGAACTCGTCCTGCCAGGCGAGACGGTCGGCCCCGACCAGATCGTCGCCTCCAACAGCTTTGCCCTCGCGGCGCTGGTCGAGCAGGCCGGCGGCACGGCGCTCGACCTCGGCATCGCCCGCGACAACCATCCCGACCTCGCCGGCAAGATCGAGGCGGCGCGCACGGCCGGTGCCGATGTCCTGATCACGCTCGGCGGCGCCTCGGTCGGCGAGCACGATCTCGTCCAGGCCGCGCTGAAGGCGCAGGGCATGGAACTCGGCTTCTGGAAGATCGCGATGCGCCCGGGCAAACCGATGATGATGGGCCGGCTCGGCGCCATGGTCGCGCTCGGCCTGCCGGGCAATCCGGTCTCCTCGATCGTCTGCGGGCACCTCTTCGCCATGCCGCTGGTCGAGGCGCTGCTCGGGGTCGAAGATCCGGCGCGCGACCGCAGCGAGCCCGCCATCCTCGCAATCGATCTGCCGGCCAATGACGAGCGCCAGGACTATCTGCGCGCCACCTTCGAAACCGCCGATGGCGAGCGGCGCGTCAGGCCCTTCGCCAAGCAGGATTCATCGATGCTGGCGAACCTGTCGCGCGCCGAGGCACTGGTGATCCGCCCGGTCTTCGCCAAAGCGGCCAAGGCAGGCGATTCCTGCCGCGTCATCCGGCTGCGCTGACCGCGTCATCGGCAGAACCCGCCTTGCGGAACACAAGGCGAACGAGTATGGTGTTCGTGCTTTGTTTCGATTCTAGCCCGAGAGGCGAGCGGCGCGACCATGCTGACACGCAAACAGTTTGAACTGCTTCGCTTCATCCATGAGCGCCTGCGCGAATCCGGGGTGCCGCCCTCCTTCGACGAGATGAAGGACGCGCTCGACCTGCGCTCCAAATCTGGCATCCACCGGCTGATCATGGCGCTCGAGGAGCGCGGCTTCATTCGCCGGCTTCCCAATCGGGCGCGGGCCCTCGAAGTCATCAAGATGCCGGACGGCATCGGCGGGCAGCAGGCGCAACGCGCCCGCTTCAGCCCCTCCATCGTCCAGGGCGGGCTTGGCCAAACCCCGCCGGCACCGGCAGCCACTCTAGCAAAGCCGCGCCCCACGGGCGCCGAGGAGAGCGGGCGCTCCACCGTCTCCATCCCCGTCATGGGCCGCATCGCCGCCGGCACGCCGATCTCGGCGATCCAGGACCGCAGCCATAGCGTCTCCATGCCGGCCGACATGCTCGGCGGTGGCGAGCATTACGCGCTCGAGGTCCGCGGCGATTCGATGATCGAGGCCGGCATCCTCGACGGCGACACCGTCGTGATCCGCAAGCAGGACACGGCGAACACCGGCGACATCATCGTCGCCCTGATCGACGACGAGGAGGCAACGCTGAAGCGCTTGCGCAAGCGTGGCTCCTCGATCGCGCTCGAAGCCGCCAACCCGGCCTATGAGACACGCGTGCTCGGACCCGACCGGGTCAAGATCCAGGGCCGCCTCGTCAATCTGATGCGGCGCTACTGAAGCGCCTCCAGATCCTGTGCCGGCTCCGCAACTGCTGCTGCAGTTGCCGGCGCAGATGTTGATTCGGGTGCCGGCCTCGGTTCCGGCCGCGCACGGGTCCATGGGCGCAGGCGCGCGGCCTCATCGGCCGTATAGGCGCGCCAACTGCCGCGGGCGGCATGATAGGCGGTCGCGCCATCGCGGATGAGCGCGCTGCGGTCGATCAGCCGGGCGGCGCAGGGCGCGCTCCAATAGAGCGACGTCACCACGAGGTCGGCCCGCTGGCAGTCCTCGACCAAAGCGAAGCGGTCGCGCGTATAAGCGACGCTGCGGCCGTCCGGCAGGCGGATGACGCAGCCGCGGGAATCACAGGCAGCGCCTTCACGCAAGGCCGTATCGTCGGGCGACCGCGAATCGCCGTCAGCATGCAGCCATTGCGTCAGCACGAAGCGGCTCGGCTTGCCGGCGAGCACCATCTTCCCCTCCGGCCCACGTACCAGCACGCCGGAACCGTCGCGCTCGATCAGGATGTCCGGCCGCGACGGTGCCGAGGCCAGCGCCAGTCCGCCGACCAGCGGCAGTGCGGCGAGGAAGCGCAGCGCCGTTGTCCACAAGGTCAGCCATAGCAGCGACAGCGAGAACAGGATCAGGGCGAGCGAGCCGAAGGCCGGCAGCACGACGGTCGAGCGGTCGATGCCGGCGACCCAATGGGCGAGTTGGAGCACGAGGCCCGACGCCCATCCCATCAGCGCCCAGGCCGGCCAGTCGAGCCCGAACGGATAGGCGAGCACGCCAAAGACGGCGGCCGGCATCACGATCAGCGAGACGAAGGGCAGTGCCAGCGCGTTGCCGAGCAGGCCGAACGGGTTGAAGGTCTGGAAGTGGAAGACACCATAGGGCGCCGTTGCCGCGGTCGCGACCATGGTCGTGGTCACGATACCGACGGCCGAGAGCCAGAGCGGGCGCAGCGGCCAGGGCCAGGATGCGGCAGCGGCGTCGGGCGGACGCTCCTGCCACCGTTCAGCGAAGGCGATCAGCGCCGCGACCGCCCCGAATGACATCTGGAAGCTCGGCCCGAGCACGGCTTCCGGCTCGCGCAGCAGCACGATGATCGCAGCGAGCGCGAGATTGCGCATGGAGAGCGCCGGCCGATCGACCAGGATCGCCCCGAGCATCACCAGCGTCATGATCAGCGAGCGCACCGTCGCGACCTCCGCGCCGGAGAAGACGCAATAGCCGGTCGCACCGGCCATGGCGGCGAGCGCCGCGAGCTTCTTCACCGGCCAGTAGAGTGCCGCTGTCTGCGACAGCGCGAGCAGAGCCCGCGCCAGCCAGAAGATCGTGCCGGCGGCTAGCACCATGTGCAGGCCCGAGATCGAAACGATGTGGTAGATGCCGGCGGCGCGCAGATCGTTGTTGGTCGCTTCGCTGATCAGTCCGCGCTTGCCGGTGACCAGCGCCGCCGCCATCGCCCCAGCCTGCCCGCCACCACTGGTCGCGATGCGTTCGGTCAATGCGTTGCGAGCTTGGTCGATCGCGACCGCCAAAGCGAGCCGGCGCGGCATCGGGGTCGGCGCCGGTGTAAGCGTGATTTTGCCGGCGATATTGCCGACGGCGCCGATGCCCTGGAAGAAGGCATCGCGGGCGAAGTCATAGCCGCCAGGACGCGCCGGGCCGGGCGGCGGCAACAGACGCGCCGTCGCGCTGATATGGTCTCCGGGCCTCAGCGTCGTCACCGGCGTGGTGACGCGCACCCGCCGCGGCCTCTGCGCAACCTCGATCCCCGGTAGGTCCGTGACCTGCACGACGATCCGCACGCCCTTCTCGCGCTGCTCCAGCGCCTCGACGAAGCCGGTAAGCTTGCCGACATGGTTCCGCGCCAACGCGGGGGCGGCGATGCCGGCGGTTCGCCAGGCTGCCGCCGCGAAACCGGCAAAGACGGCTGCGGCTGCAATGCAGACCGCCATGACGGCACGGCGGCGGCGCGTCAGCCAACCGGCGAGCGCACACAGGATCAGCCCGACCAGGGGAGCGGCCAGCCCAGGCTCGCGATCGGCCAGGAAATAGAGCAGCACACCGGCGCCCATACAGACCGGCAGCCAGTTGAAAAGACGCCGCCGCTCGACCTCGGTTTCGAGGGACTGGCGAAACCGACTACCCCATTCGTGCAACGGCAGGACTTCGGGCCAGGCGAAGCCACCGACGCGGCGCAGTCGCGCCGGCAGAGCCAGCACGCCGGCACGTCCCCTGCTACGGCGCTCTTCTGGCCCGTAGGAGAGCATCCGTCCCCCCATCGCCACCGCGCGAATGGTGAGCCCGTCCCCACAGGAGGCTCTTAACGGCGGCTGGCAAGCCATGTTACAGCGGCGGCGCCGGATGTCAGCCCCGGCCGAGGCCCGCATTGCAGCCCGCCCTCGCCTTTTTGCCTGCCCGTTCCCCCGGAGCCTGTTTTCATGAGCGATACGGTCGTCACGCGCTTCGCGCCGTCGCCAACCGGATTCCTGCACATTGGCGGTGCCCGCACCGCGCTGTTCAACTGGCTCTATTCCCGCCGCCATGGCGGCAAGATGCTGCTGCGCATCGAGGATACCGACCGCGAACGCTCGACCGAGGGCGCGATCGCCGCAATCCTCGACGGCCTCGCCTGGCTCGGCCTCGATTGGGACGGGCAGACCGTCTACCAGTTCCAGCGCGCCGCGCGCCATCGCGAGGTCGCCGAGCAAATGCTCGCCGCCGGCAAGGCCTATTACTGCTATGCGACGCCGCAGGAGCTCGACGCGGAGCGCGAAGCAGCCCGCGCCGAGGGCAAGCAGTGGCGCTATGACGGGCGCTGGCGCGACCGCGACCCGGCGACCGCGCCCGAAGGCGTCAAGCCGGTGATCCGCCTCAGGGCCGAGCAGACCGGCGAGACCGTGGTCGAGGACGAGGTCCAGGGCCGCGTCACCTGGCAGAACGAGAACCTCGACGATCTCGTGCTGCTGCGCTCGGACGGCAACCCGACCTATATGCTCGCCGTCGTCGTCGACGATCACGACATGGGTATCACCCACATCATCCGCGGCAGCGACCACCTGACCAATGCCGCGCGCCAGACGCAGATCTACCAGGCGCTCGGCTGGACGGTGCCGAGCATGTCGCACATCCCGCTGATCCACGGAGCCGATGGCGCCAAGCTGTCGAAGCGGCACGGCGCGCTCGGCATCGAAGCCTATCGCTCGATGGGCTATCTGCCGGTCGCGCTGCGCAACTATTTGCTGCGGCTCGGCTGGAGCCATGGCGACCAGGAGATCTTCTCCACGCAGGAGATGATCGAGCTGTTCAACCTCTCCTCGATCGGCCGCTCGCCGGCCCGCTTCGACTATGCCAAGCTTGAGAACCTCAACGGTCTCTATATGCGCGAGTCCGCGGATCACGAATTGATGACGGCGCTGAAGGCGATCTGGTCGGAAATCGGCCCGCCCCGCGGCATCGGCATTGAGCCGACCCCGGAACTGGAAGCCAAGCTGATGGCCGCGATGCCCGGCCTGAAGGAGCGCGCCAAGACGCTGATCGAACTGATCGACAGCGCCTCCTATCTCTATGCCCAGCGCCCCCTTGCGCTCGAGCCCAAGGCGGCCGCCTTGCTCGACGAAGCCGCGCGCCAGCGCATGCCGAAGCTGGCGCAGAAGCTGTCGGCCGTCGCCGACTGGGCGCCGCCGCCGCTGGAGAGCGCGATCCGCGATTTCGCCGAGGAGAGCGGCGTCAAGCTCGGTCAGGTGGCACAACCCTTGCGCGCCGCGCTGACCGGCAAAACCACCTCGCCAGGCCTCTTCGACGTGATGGCGGTCCTCGGCCGCGACGAAGTGCTGGCGCGGCTCGCGGATGCAGCCTGAAGGCCCGCAGAAAGGCTAATGGCCGCTCGGTTGAACGCCTCGCGGAATTGGTCTAGCAACGCGCTGCGGACCGGCGGCTCCCGCTGCCGGCCCGGCACAAAAAATGCTTCAAAATCAGTCTGATGTACCCCTTCCCGCCTGCCCGCCCCGACATTCCCGTCATGGAGCCGTCATCGTGGGACGTTCGGATGACGCCGGAACGCAACAAGCAACCGGCGCTTCCGTCCGCCGGGACGTGACTGAAGAACGAGCCTGAAAGGATCGGATCCATGAGCGGAACTACCAGCCAGTTGACTGTCGAAGGCAAGGCCGTCGACATGCCGGTCAAAACGGGTTCGATCGGGCCTTCGGTCATCGACATCGGCAAGCTCTACGGCCAGACCGGGATGTTCACCTACGACCCCGGCTTCACCTCGACCGCAAGCTGCGAGTCGCAGATCACCTATATCGATGGCGACGAGGGCGTCCTCCTCCATCGCGGCTACCCGATCGAGCAGCTCGCCGAGCACGGCGACTTCCTCGAGACCTGCTATCTGCTGCTTTACGGCGAGTTGCCGACCGCTGCGCAGAAGGCGGATTTCGACTATCGCGTCACGCGCCACACCATGGTGCACGAGCAGATGGCCCGCTTCTTCCAGGGCTTCCGCCGCGATGCGCATCCGATGGCTGTGATGGTGGCCTCGGTTGGCGCCATGTCGGCCTTTTATCACGACTCGACCGACATCTCCGACCCGCAGCAGCGCATGATCGCCTCGATGCGGATGATCGCGAAGATGCCGACACTGGCGGCGATGGCCTACAAGTACACGATCGGCCAGCCCTTCGTGTATCCGCTCAACTCGCTCGACTACACCTCGAACTTCCTGCGCATGTGCTTTGCGGTGCCGGCCGAGGAGTACAAGGTCAATCCGGTGCTTTCGCGCGCGATGGACCGCATCTTCACCTTGCACGCCGACCATGAGCAGAACGCCTCGACCTCGACTGTCAGGCTCGCCGGCTCCTCTGGCGCCAACCCCTTTGCCTGCATCGCCGCCGGTGTCGCCTGCCTCTGGGGCCCGGCGCATGGCGGCGCCAACGAAGCGGCGCTGAAGATGCTCGAGGAGATCGGCAGCGTCGACAACATCCCGAAATACGTCGCCAAGGCCAAAGACAAGAACGATCCGTTCCGCCTGATGGGCTTCGGTCACCGGGTCTACAAGAACTACGATCCGCGCGCCAAGATCATGCAGAAGACCACGCATGAGGTCCTCGCCGAACTCGGCGTCAAGGACGATCCGCTGCTCGACGTCGCCATGGAGCTGGAGCGCATCGCGCTGCACGACGAGTACTTCATCGAGAAGAAGCTCTATCCGAACATCGACTTCTATTCGGGCATCACCTTGAAGGCGATGGGCTTCCCGACCTCGATGTTCACGGTGCTGTTCGCGCTCGCACGCACCGTCGGCTGGATCGCGCAGTGGAAGGAGATGATCGAGGATCCGTCTCAGCGCATCGGCCGGCCGCGCCAACTCTACACCGGCGCGCCCAAGCGCGATTACACGCCGATCGGCCGCCGCTGAACGGCTCGACACCGATCAAGACAAGGCCGCGACGGAACACCGTCGCGGCCTTTATTGTTTCAACTTATTGATGCATCTGACGCAGATGACGGTTGCGTCTGGTACGCTACAGTCGCCGACCCACAAAAGAGGTTCACCGCTCATGTCGACAACCGAAGGTCTCAGCCGCCGCGGATTCCTCGCCGGCGCCTCCGCCCTGCCCTTCGCCGGCGCAGCCGGCTCGGCTTTTGCCCAGGCGCAGTTCCCGACGCGGCCGATCTCTCTGATCGTGCCCTTCGCCGCCGGCGGCTCGACCGACATCGTTGCGCGCCTCGTCGGCCAGAAGATGGGCGAATTGCTCGGCCAGTCCATCGTGATCGACAACCGCGCCGGCGCCGGTGGCAATATCGGCTCGACCGCGGTCGCCCGGGCCACCCCCGACGGCTACACGCTGCTGCTCGGCACCATCTCGACCCACGCGCTCAATCCGGCGATCCTGAAGACCGTGACCTTCGACGCGGTCAAGGACTTCACGCCGATCTCGCTGCTCGCTGTCGTGCCCAACGTCATGGTCGTGCATCCGAGCTTCCCGGCCAAGACCGTGCCGGAGGTGATCAAGCTGCTGAAGGACAACCCCGGCAAATACTCCTACGCCTCCTCCGGCGTCGGTACGCCGCTGCATCTCTCCGGCGAGCTGTTCAAGTCGCTCGGCGGCGTCAGCATGAACCATGTGCCCTATCGCGGCGCCGGCCCGGCCCTCAACGACGTCGTCGCCGGCGCGGTGCCGATCATGTTCGACAACCTGCCCTCCTCGGCGCAGTTCATTCGCAGCGGGCAATTGCGCGCCATCGGCGTCACCACCAAGGAGCGCGTCTCCTCCTTCCCGGACCTGCCGACCATCGCTGAGGGCGGGCTTGCCGGCTACGAGACCTATACCTGGAACGCGCTGTTCGGCCCGGCCAACATGCCGCGCCCGGTGATCGACAAGATCAACAGCGCCGCCAATGAATCGCTCAAGGACGCCAATGTGAAGCAGCGTCTGGAGGATGTCAGCGCGGTCATCGTCGGCTCGACGCCGGAAGCGCTGGGCGAGCACGTCAAGGCCGAGCTGGCGAAATGGGGGCCGATCGCCAAGGCCTCCGGCGCGGTCGTCGAATAATAGACCGTTAGCCGCCTGTCGGCTCCCGAACGAGGGCGAGCGCCGCATCGACGGCGTTCGCCGCCGGGCTCTGCCCGGCGCTGCGCATGTTCAGCTCGACCGTCGCGAAGCCGTCGAGCTGGCGCTGGCGCGCGGGCCCTTCGGCCAGCGCCGCGAGCAGCGCCTCGGCGAGGGCCTGAGGCGAAGCTTCGTCCTGGATGAACTCCGGCACCGCACTCTCGCCGATGATCAGGTTTGGCAGGATCACGGTCGGCAGTTTGATCAGGTGCCGCGCCAGCACAGCTTCCCAGCCGGCTCCGCGATAGGCCGCGACCGTCGGCACCTGTGCCAGCGCCAGCTCAAGCGTCACGGTGCCCGAGGCAGCCAGCGCCGCGCGAGCCCGTCGGAATGCCGCCAGCTTCGCGGGCTCACCGGTGACGATTTCCGGCTTGATCCGCCAGCCGGCGCTGAGAGCCGTGATCTCATCGACCAGGCGCGGCACAGCGGGAAGAACGAAGCAGGCCTGCGGCAACCGCTCGGCGACCAGCGCGATCGCCTCGCCGAAAGGCGGCATCAGATGCCGGATCTCAGAGCGTCGGCTACCGGGCAGGACCAGGATCGTCGGCGCAGCCGCATCATCACGCTGCACAGCTTCGTTCGGACCGGGCCGGTAAGCCTCCAGCCGCTCGATCAGCGGATGGCCGACATAGATGGTCTCCGGCCCGCCGAGGCGCGCCAATGCGGCCGGCTCGAAGGGGAGCAATGCAAGAATCCGGTCGATATGCGGGCGCATGCGCTTTGCCCGCCCCTGGCGCCAGGCCCAGACGCTCGGACAGACCCAATGCGCCGTTGGTATCGTGGGGGCGAGCTGCCTAACTTTCTTCGCGACGCGCAGGCTGAAATCAGGTGCGTCGATGGTGAGCATCAGGTCGGGCTTGAAGGCTGCGGCGGCGCGCGCTGCATCCGACATTCGGCGCAACAGCAATGGCAGGCGCGCCACCACCGGGCCAAAGCCCATCACGGCGATGTCCTCCTGCGGGAAGACGCTGTGCAGTCCTTCCGCAATCAGCGCCTCGCCGCCGACGCCCGACAATTCGAGCGGTCGGTCGCCGAGCACTTCACGTAGCCGCGCCACGAAGCGCGCGCCGAGTGCATCGCCCGATGCTTCGCCGGCAATGATGAAGAGCTTGAACGGGCGGGTCACGCCACGCCCTCGATGAACACGCCAGATGTATCCGCCAGTGTCGCCAGCCGGCCCCGGTCACCGATCAGGACACTGCCGGCCTTGACCGCAATGCCGGCAAGACCAGCCGCTGCCACGCGCGCCACCGTGTCCGGGCCGATCGCGGGCATGTCGACCCGCAAATCCTGCCCAAGCTTCGGCGCCTTGATCAGGACGCCGTCGCCCTTGCCCGGCTTGAGGCGCCCGGCCTGGACGAGGCCGGCGACGCGCTCGATCATCGCATCGGTGCCTTCGGCAGCCTCGACAGCGACGACGCGATGGTCGGCGATGATCGCCGCCTGGCCGATGTCGAAGGGCGAGAGCGCAGCGAGTAGGTTGAATCCGGTCGCAATCGCTTCGCGCGCGACGGCTGCGGGCTTATGTCGCCCTAGTGAGCCCAAGGGCGCGACGAGATCCGGGGCCAACTCGGCCGGTCCAAGCACGCGCAGTCCCTGCCCCTCGAAGAAGGCGACGACGCCGCGCAGCAGATGATCATCACCGCCCTGAAAGGCGCGGGCGAAATGCGGCAAGTATTTCAGCGTCGACAGTTCCGGCGCCAGCGCACCAAAGCTTGGTCGCGGCAGCGCGCCGACCATGACGATCTCGTCGATCTCGCGGCGCTTGATCTCGTCGAGGAAGCGCCCGAGCTGACCCAGGCGATACTCCCTGGCGTCGTAGGTAGCGTAGTCGGCTGGATCGCCCGCACCGGTGAGCACGGCGACATAGACGCTCGCCCCCTGCGCTGCAGCCGCACTCGCGACCCGCAACGGATATTCGCCACGGCCGGCCAGGACGGCGATGCGCCGGCCCTGCGGCCGGCCAGTTGCGTCGGCCGGCCCTGTATTCACCGCTCGGGCGCGTTCACGTCACGCGGCACGCAGATGCCCCGGTCGCCGCCGGCACGGATGAAGTCGAGGATTTCGTGGATCAGCGGATGCTCGGCGAACTCGCCGGCAACGTCCTCGACCCGCTCCGAAAGCGTGCCCTCGTCGGCGAACAACAGGCGGTAGGCGCGGCGCAATTCGTGGATCTGCTCGCGCGAGAAGCCGCGCCGCTTGAGACCGACGAGGTTGAGGCCGGCGAGATGGGCCGGGTTGTCGCGCACCATCCCGAACGGGATGACGTCGAGCAGAACGCCCGAGCCGCCACCGATGAAGGCGTGATCGCCGATGCGCACGAACTGCTGCAGGCCGGTCCCGCCGCTGACGATGACGAAATCGCCGACGGTCACATGCCCGGCGCACATCACATTGTTGGAGAAGATGACATTGTTGCCGATGATGCTGTCATGGCCGACATGACAGTTGGCCAGGAACAGCCCACGATCGCCAACGACGGTCTTCATGCCGCCGCCCTCGGTGCCCGGATTCATCGTCACGCCTTCGCGGATCACGCAATCGGCGCCGATCGTCAGCGTCGACGGCTCGCCCTTGTACTTCAGATCCTGCGGCGGATGGCCGATCGAGGCGAAGGGATAGATCTTGGTGCGCGGACCGATCGTCGTAAGGCCCGCGACCACGACATGGCTGATCAGCTCGACACCATCACCAAGGGTGACATCTGGGCCAATAGTACAGAACGGGCCAATCTTGACGCCCGTGCCCAGCTTGGCAGACGGGTCGACGATCGCCATCGGGTGGATCGAGGTGCTCATGGCGGAATCCTGCATCTGGCCGGGAACGGGAGCGTGCATTGCGATCCCCCGGTTACACGACCATCGCCGACAGCTCGGCCTCGGCGACGAGCACACCGTCGACCTTGGCCTCACCACGGTAGAACCAGATATTGCGCTTATGCGCCAGCTTGGTGAGATGGAACCGCAGCGTGTCGCCCGGAACGACAGGCTTGCGGAACTTGGCCTTGTCGATGGTGGTGAACAATACCGTAGTGACCGCGAGATCGTCGCTGCCGCGCGCGCTGACAACGAGCACACCCGCTGTCTGAGCCATGGCCTCGATCATGAGCACGCCCGGAAAGACCGGCCGGCCGGGAAAGTGCCCGGTAAACTGCGGCTCGTTGAAGGTGACGTTCTTGATGCCGACGCCCGACGCATCCCCGTCGATCTCGACGACCTTGTCCACCAGCAGGAACGGATAGCGATGCGGGATGCAGGCCATGATCTTCTGGATATCGGCCACGCCGAGCGCTTTCGTCGCATCCGTCATCGTGTCGTTTCTCCTCGGGCGCCCGCAGCCTGCGCGGGACGTTCGCCACCACCCGTCATGAAAGCTGGTTTTGCCGGAAGCCGGCGTGAGATCAAGCGTTTTCGCCGCCAGCCGGGCCTTTGCCGCGCTTGGCGACCAATTGCTTGAGCAGTGCGGCTTCGCGCGCCCAGCTTAGTGCCGGCTGTGCAGGATAGCCGCCATAGCGCGCGCCACGCGGGACGTCGCCGGCAACACCGCTCTGCGCCGCGATCTGTGCGCCCATCCCGACCGTCAGATGCCCCGCCAGTCCAACCTGACCGCCGAGCACGACGAAATCCTCCAGTGTGGTGGAGCCGGCCATGCCGACCTGGGCGCAGATGACGCAATGCCGTCCGATGACGCAGTTATGGCCGATCTGCACGAAATTATCGATCTTGGTGCCCTCACCAATCACCGTGTCACGGCTGGCGCCGCGATCGATCGTCGTGTTGGCGCCGATCTCGACATCGTCCTGGATGATGACGCGGCCGACCTGCGGCACCTTCATGTGCCCCTTCGGCCCCATGGCGAAACCGAACCCGTCCTGGCCGATGCGTGCGCCGGGATGAATGATGACGCGATTGCCGATCAGCGCCGCCTGCAGCGTCGAGCCGGCTCCAACAGCACATTGCCGTCCGATCCGGACCTGTGGGCCGATCACAGCATGCGGTCCAATCACCGTGCCGGCGCCGATCTCGGCACCGGGGCCGATCACCGCACCGGGATCGACGGTGACATCGGCCTCGAGCTTTGCCGTCGCATGCACGAAGGCGCCTGGTGCAACGCCGGCCGAGCCGAACATCGAGCCTGGCCGCAATGCCTGTGGATGGAAGACCGAGAGCAGCTTGGCGAAAGCATGGTAGGGCGCCGGCGTAATCAGGGCGACCGTCCCGGCCGGCACGCGTGCGGCAAAACGCGGTGAAACGAAGCAGAGTGCGGCCGAGGTCGCGGCCAGCGCCGCGACATATTTCGGATTGTCCATATAGGCGGTGTCGCTGCCGCCGGCCGTCTCGAGTGGCGCCACGCCCTCGATCCGGCGCTCCGGATCGACGCCCTCCGGCAAGGCGGTGCCCGACAAGGAAGCGACCTCGCTGAAGGACAGCGAGGTCGCGATCGGAAAGAAACTGGGATCTGCCATAAGATGATCCGTTGCGGGGCGCGTGCGCCCCGCCGGTCAGAAGCGGGCGCCGCCCGAGAAGCGGAAGGCCTGCGTCCGGTCGCCGCCGAACTTGCCGGTGATGGTCTGGCCGTTGGGAAGGACCGCCGTGCCGAACTGGCCGTCGTCCTTCGACAGGGCGTAGGCATAGTCGAAGCGGATCGGGCCGAGCGGCGACTGCCAGAGCAAGCTCACGCCGACCGACGAACGGATGATGTTCTTGTCGCGCACGCAGGCCACGTTGCTCTGGAAGCCACTTTGGATGCTGACGTTGAACTGGCGCGCTTCCGAACCTGCAGGGCAGGTCCCGAAATTGGGGTTGGTGACCGACTTCGAACCGCCGTCATAGTTGAACAGCGTGCCGGCGTCGGCGAAGACCGCGCCCTTCAGGCCGAGATCACGCGGCAGGCCGAAGATCGGGAACTGCACTTCGAGCGAGCCACCGAAATAGGTCGTGCCGCCGAGTGCGTTGCCGGTCGGATCGTTGAGCACGTCGCGCGGGCCGATGCCGGAGGGCGCGAAACCACGCACCAGTGTCGGGCCGAGGAAGTAATGGTCGATCATGCGCAGATCGTCGCCGGTGGCCTGAACGTGACCGGCCTGGACGCGCGCAATGCCGACGAAGTCCTCGAGGAACTCGCGATAGTAGCGCGCATCGGCACTGACGCGCAGGAACTTCGAGTCGCCACCGACGCCCGCGAATTCCGGCTTGAGCTCGGCGATGAAGCCGTTGCGCGGGCTCTGGTAATTGTCGAGCGAATTGTAGTTGAAATTCAGGCCGACCAGCGAGGTCAGCGTCGTGCCCTGCGCTTCCTTGACCGCGACCGTCGCTTCGCCATTCGTCAGGCAGTTGAGGCCGCCCACCGAAGCCGCCACGGCGCCCGTCGTCCCGGGTGTGATCCCTTCGAGCGGGACGCTACAGTCGTTATACGGCTTCGAGAAGCTATTCGGGATCTTGATTTCGGTCGTGTAGATCGAATAGCGCGGCGTGATCGAGAACTCTTCCGTGATCGGGAAGGAGAAACGGACCTGGCCGCCGGTCACGCGGCTCTCGAAATACCCGACATTGGTGTTGTCGTTGAACTTCGAGAACAGGTCGAAGCCGGCCGCGATGCGGTGGCCGAGGAAGTAGGGCTCGGTGAACGAGAAGTCGATGCCCTGGGTACGCTGACCCATGGTGCCAGCGATGCGGACATACTGACCGCGGCCGAGGAAGTTCGACTCCGACAGCGATACCTCGCCGATGACGCCGTCCGAGGTCGAGTAACCGCCGGCGACCGAGAACGAGCCAGTCGCCTTGTCCTCGACGTCGATGTTGACGACCACGCGATCGGGCGCGCTGCCCGGCTCGTTGGTGATACGAACCTTGTTGAAGAAGCCGAGATTGTTGAGGCGGCGCTCGGCGCGGTCAACGAAGACCTTGTTGTAAGCGTCGCCTTCGCCGAGATCGAGCTCGCGGCGGACGACATAATCGCGGGTGCGGGTGTTGCCGCGCACATTGATGCGCTCGACATAGACCCGCGGCCCTTCCTCGACCACATAGGTGATGCCGATCTGCTGGCCGGCGGCGTCGCGCTCACCGCGTGGGCGGACCTGCGCAAAAGCGTAGCCGCGCTTCGCCACCTCAGTGGTCAGAGTGACCAGCGAGCGCTCGACCGACTCGGCATTGTAGGTGTCGCCGGCAGAGGTGTTGACGAGCGACTGCAGCGCAGCCGGATCGACGTCACGCAGTCGGGAATCGACCGAGACATTGCCGACCTTGTATTGTGGGCCTTCATCGACGGCGACGTCGACGACCCAGCCGCCAGCTGCATCATCGAAGCGGGCATCGTTCGAGACGATGCGGAAGTCGGCGTAGCCGTTCTTCAGATAGTAGCGCCGAATCAGCTCAAGATCGGAGTTGATCCGGTCCGGATCGTAGACGTCGGAGGTCTTGATCCAGCTCAGGAAGTTCGACTCGGTCGAGCTCATCAGGCCGCGCAAGCGCGACGAGGAATAAGCGCCGTTGCCAGTGAAGTTGATCGACTTGATGCCTGTCTTGCCGCTCTCCACGACCGTGAAGACCACGTCCGAGCGGCCGTTCGGCAGCGGCTGGATGCGGCCGCTGATCGTAGCCAGGCCGTAGCCGGCGCGACGGTAGACTTCCTTGAGGCGCTCGACATCGGCATCGATGAGCTGCTGGCTCAGCGGACCGCGGGCCTTGGACTGGACCTGGCCAAGCAGGACGTCGCCCTTCAGACGACGGTTGCCCTCGAAGGCAACGCGATTGATCGTATCGTTCTCCTGGACCGAGACGACGGTCTGCGCGCCGCGGCGGCTGACCTGAACGTTCGAGAACAGGCCGGTCGCCATGAGATTCTGGCGAATCTCCTGCGGGCTTGAGCCCTGCCCCGTCGCATAGGAGCGGATCGTCTCCGCATCGACACGACGGTTGCCCTGGACAAGTACGGACTGCGCGAACACCACGCTACCGCTGACGGCCACCATGATGGCCGCAAGTCCGACTGATCGAGAGAGCCGCATGCGCAAGGACCGGCTCTGAAGCGTCGACGTCATCGGGTCGCCTATTCCATTCTTTGGGTCGCCACCCCGAGTAAGGGGGACCCCGCTACGGGCGAGGCTCGGCGACATTGAAGACCAAACGCTTCTACAAAGTTTCCCGCGGGGTGCAAACCGCCATTGTCGTTAACAAAAGATTTTTGCGGGAGTCGTTGCCGGGAGGTCACGCGCACTGCCCGAAAAACCGAGCCATCCAACGAAAACGGGCCATAAAAAGCCATAATCCACTGGCGCGGGATGGCCTTGGCGGTGATCGTTGTCAGCTCGGTGCAAGCTAGTTTGCAACGGCAACGAAAGTCCCGGCGTCAGAGCAGCGAACGAACATGGACGAGGTCGTTCCAGGTCACGAAAAGCATCAACATCAGGACGAGTCCCAGGCCGAGTCGGAAGCCGATCTCCTGCGCTCGCTCGCTCAGCGGTTTTCCGCGTAGCGCTTCGATCGCATAAAACAGCAGATGGCCGCCATCGAGCATCGGCACCGGGAACAGATTCATCAGCCCGATCGAAACCGACAGCAGTGCCGCCAGATTGATCAGCGCCAATAGGCCGCCGCTGGAGGCGACGATGCCCGAGACCTGGGCGATGCGGATCGGCCCCGACAGCTGGTCGGTCGATTCCTTCCCCTTGATCAACTTAGCTATGTAGTCATAGGTCCGCTCGACTACGAACCAGGTCTCGCTCATGCCGAGCAGCACGGATTCGCCTAGGCTGAAGTGCTGGGTCGACCAATCCTCCGGCTTCGCCGATGCCTGCACGCCAATGATCCCCAGCCTCTGCTTGCCGAGCGGCGATGAGGTTTCGACCAGATCGGGCGTCACCGAAAGGACGATCGCGGCGCCCCCGCGATCAACGGTCACGGGCAGGGTTTCGCCAGGGCGGATCGAGATCGCGCGCTGAAGATCGCTGAAGCTCTTGATCGCACGCCCATCGACCAGGCGGACCAGGTCCCCGGATTGCAAGCCGGCGCGCGCCGCCGCCCCGCCAACAGCAACGCTGTCGACGCGCGGAGCCAGCGTCGGCTTGCCCATGAAATAGGCCGTTGCACCAAAGATCAGGATGGCGAGCAGGAAGTTCGCAATCGGCCCCGCGGCAACGATCGCCGCTCGTTCTCCGATCGACTGGGCCGGGAATGACCGCTCGCGCTCCTCGCGGCTCATGCCGGAGAGGGCACCGGTATCAGTCGAGCTCGCGGCGTCGAGATCTCCAGAAAACTTGACGTAGCCGCCGAGCGGAATCAGCGCGAAGCGCCAGCGCGTGCCGTGCCGGTCGTTGAAGCCGAACAGCTCGCGGCCGAAACCGATCGAGAACGTCTTCACATCGACGCCGCACCAGCGCCCGACCAGGAAATGGCCGAGTTCGTGCACGAATACGACGAGCGTGAGGACAAACAGGAATGGCAACAGATAGCCCAGCAGGAAGCTGCCCGCGTGCCAGACCGATCCGATGATATCCATAAAACTCTCCCGACTTCAGTCACTAGGTGACAGTGAAGCGGCCTCCGGACAAGAGCGCGCGGGTCCGGTTTCTCGCATCTTGGTCAACGGCAAGGGCTTCGGCCACATCGGCGGGGGGCTGCGACGTCGCCTCCCCTTGGGCGCAGACGGCCTCGACCAGCGCCGGAATCGCCGGAAAACTGATCTGCCGGTCGAGGAAGGCCTCGACGGCAATCTCATTGGCAGCATTCAGCACGGCCGGCGCCGCGCCGCCTTCAGCCAGAGCGGCGATGGCGAGACCCAGCGCCGGGAAACGGGCAAAATCGGGCCGTTCGAAGGCGAGCGGCCCGGCTGCGACCAGATCGAGGAAGCGGGTCGGCGGCGCATCGAACCGTCCGTCGATTCCGAGGCAATGGGCTGCCGCCACGCGCATGTCCGGCACCGCCATGCCGGCGCTGACCGAGCCGTCGCGGAAGGTGACGAGGCCGTGCACGATCTGCTGCGGATGGACCAGCACCTCGAGCTGATCGGCGTCGAGCCCAAACAGGAACGAGGCTTCGATCAACTCGAGGCCCTTGTTCATCATGCTGGCCGAGTCGATCGTGATCTTGGCGCCCATCGCATAATTCGGATGAGCCAGTGCCTGCTCGGGCGTTGCACTGGCGATGCGCTCAGCCGACCAGGTTCGGAACGGACCGCCGGAGGCGGTCAACGTCATGGTGCGGACCGCAGAGATCGACTCGGCTCCGAGCACCTGGAACAAGGCGTTGTGCTCGGAATCGAGCGGCAGGATGCGGGCGCCGACCGCCCTCGCCCGCGCCATCACCGCAGCTCCGGCGCAGACCAGGCTCTCCTTGTTGGCAAGCGCAACGACACGGCCCGGTTTCAGTGCGGCGAAGGTCGCCTCCAGCCCGGCTGCTCCGGAGATGGCACTGACGACGATGTCGCTGTCTTGCGCCACTGCTTCGAGCACCGCCTCCCGGCCGGCGCCGCAGCGGATGCCGCTACCGGCTAGCGCCGCGGCGAGCTCCCTTCCCTGCCCTTCATCCGCAACGGCCGCGAAGCTTGCGCCTGTCTCACGAGCAATCCGCGCCAGCCCCGCCGCATCGCGACCAGCGACGAGCGCAGCGACCTGCAGCCGCTCCGGATTCTCGGCAATCACGGCACGCGTCGAGCGGCCGATAGAGCCCGTGGCTCCCAGTATCGTGACGGTGCGGCGCATCGGATGATCAGTGTCCCAAGCGCGCCAGATAAAGCAGCAGGCCAGCGAAGACTAGCACGGCCCAATAGCCGTCGAGCCGATCGAGGAAACCGCCATGGCCGGGAATCAGATGGCTTGAATCCTTGGCGCCGAAACGCCGCTTGATCGACGATTCGAACAGGTCACCCGCCTGACTTGCCGTCGAGGCGGCGAGCGAGACGGCCAGCACCGGCCAGAGACCCGATGGCAGCCCCGGGAAGAAGAACGCCCAAACGGCGGTGCCGCACAGGGTTCCAGCCAAGGCACCGCCGAGCGCGCCCGACCAGGTCTTCTTCGGGCTGACGCGCGGCAGCAGCTTCGGCCCGCCCAGTGCCCGGCCGGTGAAATAGGCGGCGATGTCGGTGAACCAGACCACCGCGAAAGTCCAGATGATCAAAGCGAGCCCGATTTCGGGCGCATCGCGCAGCGTCGGGGTTACCAGCGCAAAGCAGAGCGCGTAGGCGACACCGCAAGCTTCGAGCAGGCGCTGGTTGGCGGCCTGGGTCGTCACGACCGCGCCGATCAGGCCAGCGAACGCCGCGACGCCCGCGAGCGCTGCACCACTCACCGGCAGGAAGCCGAGTGCGAGTCCAGCGAGGCCGACTCCGATCCCACCGGCGACCGCGTTCCCGCGGCTGACCATTGCGAGCCATTCATAGGCAACGACGCCGGCGACGATCGTCCAGATCAGGCGGAAGGGCCAGCCTCCGAGCAAAGTGACGCCGAGGATGACCACGGCAAGCACCAGCGCCGAGATGACCCGCAGGCGAAGCTCGGATGCGCCCGCTCTTGGGCCCGTCTCATTCACGCGACCCCTACCTTGGCTTCGGCCGGCTGGCCGACGCCGCCATAGCGGCGCTCGCGGCGATGGAATTCGGCCAACGCCTCCTCGAGTGCCTTGCGATCGAAATCCGGCCAGAGCACCGGCGTGAACACGAATTCGGCATAGGCCGCCTGCCAGAGCAGGAAGTTCGAGATGCGGGTCTCGCCGGAGGTGCGGATCACCAGATCGGGATCCGGCAGTGAGGCGGTATCGAGACGCGACGCCAGCATCTCCTCATCGACCGCCTCGGGCATGAGCCGACCGGCCGCGACGTCCCGCGCAAGATTGCACGCCATGCGTGTGATCTCGTCGCGCGAGCCGTAGTTGAAGGCGACGACCAGGGTCAATCCGACATTGCCTTGCGTCATGGTCTCGGCGCGCTCGACCAGGGCACGCAGGTCGGGAGCCAGATCCTCGCGACTGCCGATGATGCGCACGCGTACGCCCGCCTCGTTCAATTCGGCGAGATCGTTCTCGACGAACCGGCGCAGTAGCCCCAGCAGGAAGGAGACCTCGGCCATCGGCCGGCGCCAGTTCTCGGTCGAGAACGAATAGAGCGTCAGGACCCGGATGCCGAGATCGGCTGCGTTACGGACCGTGCGCCGCAAGGCTTCGAGGCCGCGCCGGTGTCCCTCCTGGCGCGGCAGGCCACGCATCTGCGCCCAGCGGCCATTCCCATCCATGATGATCGCGACATGAGCGGGGGCCGGATCAGGCGCTGCCGGGCGCGGGCCATCTGACATTTAGAATGCCTCTTCAGGGCGACAGCCCATGCGTCGATGATACAGGACGGCACCGCGCCACGCACTCAGACGTGCAGGATTTCCTTTTCCTTGTTGGCGAGAGCCTGATCGATCTCGCCGATATGCTTGTCCGTCGCCTTCTGGACCAGATCGGTCTGCTTGGTGACGTCGTCCTTGGGCATATGCCCGTCCTTCTCCAGCTTCTTGATCAGGTCCATGCCGTCGCGGCGCACATGCCGGACGGCCACTTTGGCGTCTTCGGCATATTTGTGCGCGACCTTGACCATCTCCTTGCGGCGCTGCTCGTTGAGCTCCGGAATGCGGATGCGCAGCACCTGCCCCTCGGTCTGGGGATTGAGGCCGAGATCGGATTCGCGGATCGCCTTCTCGACCGCCTGGACCATGCTGCGGTCCCAGACCTGGACCGAGAGCAGGCGCGGCTCGGGCACGCTGACGGTGGCGAGCTGGCTCAGCGGCGTGCGCGCGCCATAGGCCTCGACCGTGATCGGATCGAGCACATTGGCCGAGGCGCGGCCGGTGCGAAGCGAAGCCAAGTCGCTCTTGAACTTCTGCACGCCGCCGTCCATGCGGCGGTTGAGGGCGGCGAGATCGAAAGTGATTTGGGCCATCGTCTTCAAAACCTTGTCGAAACCAGCTGGATAGAGCTGGAAATGCGCGCGACCATGGCGAGCACCCGCCCCATGGTCAAGGATTTATGCGTCAACAGCATTTTCCCCGGCAGGTCTGCAAGGGGAATCGGATCTCGACCGCTTGCACACGGTCAATAGACCGGCTGCTGCGCTGGCCAAGACCCGGAGCAATGCCTAGGTCAATCTTGCGGCCATGCGAACGGCCGCCGTCGCCAGGAGATTCGCATGCCCCGGCTGAACCGCATCGTCGAAACCGCGCTCTATGTCGACGATCTCGACCGCGCGGCGGAGTTCTATGAGGGAACGCTCGGCCTCAACTCCATGCTCAGGACCAGAACGCTGTTCGCCTACGACATCGGCGGGCAGAACGTCCTGCTGCTATTCCAGCGCGGCGCGTCGGTGGAACCCCAGACCTCGGAGCGCGGCAGCATCCCGCCGCATGACGGCCACGGTCCGCTTCACATTTGCTTCGCCGTCGATGCCGACGAACTGGCCGCGTGGGAAGCGCAGCTGGAGCAGCAGGGCGTATCGATCGAGGGGCGGATGGCCTGGAATCGCGGCGGCACCAGCATCTATTTCCGCGATCCCGACGGTCACCTGCTGGAGATCATGACGCCCGGCAACTGGCCGAATTACTGACTGTCAGGGCGTGACGTAGGTCGCCCTGCCCTCGCCGCGCAGCACGGCCGCGAGCGCACCCTTTTCCGCGATCGAGAAGACCACGATGGTCAGGCCCGCATCGCGCGCCAGCGCGAAGGCGGCGGTGTCCATCACCTTGAGATCGCGCCTGATCGCGTCCTCATGGGTCAGCGTGTCGTAGCGGGTCGCGTGTGGATCCTTTTTCGGATCGGCCGAGTAGACGCCATCGACCTGCGTTGCCTTGAGCAGATGGCTGCAGTCGAGCTCGGCCGCACGCAGCGCTGCGCCGGTATCGGTAGTGAAATAGGGGTTGCCGGTGCCGCCGCCGAGAATGACGACCTTGCCGTGGCTGAGATGGTCGAGCGCCCGCTTGCGCGCATAGCTCTCGCAGAGCGAGGGCATCGGTACTGCCGACATGGCGCGCGCCGGGGCGCCGGCCGCCTCGATAGAATGCTCTAGTGCGAGCGCGTTCATCACCGTGCCAAGCATGCCGATCGAATCGGCCGTTGTCCGGTCGAGGCCTTTGTTGAGGCCTTGCACACCGCGGAAGAAGTTGCCGCCGCCGACGACGATGCCGATCTCGACGCCCTCGTGCGAGGCATGGGCAATGTCGGCAGCGAGCGCTGTCAGCGTAGCGCCGTCGAGGCCGTTTCCTGCAGTTCCTGCAAGGGCTTCGCCGGAGAGCTTCACGAGAACACGTTTAGGTCTCATCGGGGCTCTCCATTTCCTGCGCCATGCTCCGGCAGCAGCCGAATCGGCAGGCCGGTCTTTCCTACTTACAAAAAAGGCCGCGCCAGGCGCGGCCTTTCTCATCTCTATCAACGAGCTTGTCAGCCCGTCGTGCCGCCAGCGGCCGCGACTTCGGCGGCGAAGTCGGTCTCTTCCTTCTGGATGCCCTCGCCGAGCGCGAAGCGGGCGAAGCCGGTGAGCTTGATCGGACCGCCGACCTTGCCTTCAGCCCCCTTCAGCACCTGGGAGACCGACTTCGAGCCGTCATGGATATAGCCCTGCTCGAGCAGGCAGTACTCCTTGGCGTAGCTCTTCATCCCGCTCTCGACGATCTTGGCGAGGACGTGCTCGGGCTTGCCGGCATTCTTCTCGGCCAGGATCGCCTTCTCGCGCTCCAGCACCGCCGGATCGACCGAAGCCAGGTCGAGCGCCACCGGGTTGGTCGCGGCGATGTGCATGGCGAGCTGACGGCCAAGCGCTGTGAGCTCATCGCCCTTGCCGGCAGTCTCCAGGCCGACGATGACGCCGATCTTGCCGAGCCCGTCGGCGACCGCGCCGTGGACATAGGAACCGATCACGCCGGCCGAGACGGAAACCGAGCCGACGCGGCGCAGCGTCATGTTCTCGCCGATCGTGGCGATGGCGTTGGCGATCGCGTCGGCGACCGTGCCGCCGCCCGGATAGTGATGGGCGGCCAGCGCCTCGACATCGCCGCCGCGCTCGAGCGCGACATCGGCGATGGTGCGGGCCAGAGCCTGGAACTCGAGATTGCGGGCGACGAAGTCGGTCTCGGAGTTGACCTCGACGACGACGCCGCTATGGCCGCGCACGGCAACGGCGACGAGGCCTTCGGCGGCGACGCGGCCGGCCTTCTTGGCGGCCTTGGACAGGCCCTTGGCGCGCAGCCAGTCGATAGCGGCTTCCATGTTGCCGTCGGTGGCCGACAGCGCGGTCTTGCAGTCCATCATGCCCGCGCCGGTCTTGTCGCGGAGTTCTTTCACCATGCCGGCGGTGATCGCAGCCATTTGCGTCGTCCTTGCTGTCTTGCGGCGTTCGCCCGGTGGCGTACCGCACTGTCGAAAAATCGAAGCCTGGATTGGCAAACGCCGACGCTCCGTTTCCGGTCGTCGGCGCTGCTTCGGCTTTAGTCAGGTATCGAAGTGCGATACGCCGATGACGCGTCGCAATCGGGAGATCAGGCGTCGGCGAGATCGCGCGCCTGGGCAACCCAGCCGTCACGCTCGATGCGGCCGGCGAGCTTCAGGTCATGATCGATCTTGGTGACCTCTGCCGGCGTCATGGCAGCGAGCTGCCAGAAGTGGAAGATGCCGCCATCGTTGAGCTTCTGCACGATCTCCGGACCCATGCCCGAGAGCTTCATGAAGTCGTCCGGTGCACCACGCGGTCCGGTCAGCAACTCGAAAGCCTGAGCCTGGCCTTCGGCAGCCGCCGGCTCGGCAATCGCCGTCTCGACGATCGGGGTCTCGGCAGCACCGAGGTCGACGCCATGGTCGCCCGAGGCGCGCGAGATGCCGTCGATGGCCGAACGCGCAACGAGATCGCAATAGAGCTGGATGGCGCGGCCGGCATCGTCATTGGCCGGAACCGGGAAGGTGATGCCATCCGGATCGCTGTTGGAGTCGATGATGGCCGCGACCGGGATGCCGAGGCGCTGGGCCTCCTTGATCGCGAGCGCTTCCTTGTTGGTGTCGATCACGAAGATCATGTCGGGCGTGCCGCCCATGTCCTTGATGCCGCCGAGCGCCTTCTCGAGCTTGTCGCGCTCACGCGCCAGCATCAGGCGCTCCTTCTTGGTCAGGCCGGTGCTGGCGCCGCTCAGCAGCTCGTCAACCTTGCGCAGGCGCTGGATCGAAGCCGAGATGGTCTTCCAGTTGGTCAGCATGCCGCCGAGCCAGCGGGAGTTGACATAGTACTGAGCCGAGCGCTTGGCGGCATCGGCGATGGCGTCCTGCGCCTGGCGCTTGGTGCCGACGAAGAGGACGCGGCCGCCGCGAGCAACGGTGTCGCTGACCGCCTGCAGGGCGCGCGACAGCATCGGCACCGACTGCGACAGGTCGAGGATGTGGATGTTGTTGCGCGTCCCGTAGATGAACGGCGACATCTTCGGGTTCCAGCGATGCGACTGGTGGCCGAAATGGGCGCCGGCCTCGAGCAGCTGACGCATGGAGAAATCTGGCAGAGCCATGGTATTCTTGTCCTTCCGGTTGAGCCTCTGGGGAGCGAATGAGCCGGCCATAAGCTGACCAGTCACCGGAACGCCTCGGTGTCGAGGTGATGCTCCCCATGTGGGATAGGGCGCGCCTTACACGCCGTGGCGCCGGAATGCAAGACTTCAGGTCAGCTCGTCAGAGCGAGCCGACCTCATAAGCCACGTCATAGGCGCCGGGCACGGCGCGTTCCAGCAGCGGGCGCACGCGTGCCAGATGGCTGGTGAAACGCTCGTCGCGGCTGAAGCGCAGGGCCGCGTCCTCGGATTCGAACATCGTCACTAGCACCACGTCGCGATCCTCGCGGGAACGGAACAATCGCCCGCCGACCAACCCATCGACCTTGCCGCGCAAGGCATGGTGCTGGGCGAGCTGCAAGTTCATGAACTCGGCGAAGCATTCAGGCTTCGGCGTGATGACGCTGATGTTGACGATCGGATGGTCGGGCATGCCCGGCTCCTTCAATGCAGATGCGGGAGCCGGGTCGATACGACCTCGATCGTGGTTGAGGTCAAGCCGTGCTCTGCCGAAAGCTGGCAGGAGCGGCCGTTGCTAAGCTCACTTGGGCAGCGACGCGGCAGCCTTCAGCACGACGTCGCCGATCTGCTTGCAATAGGTCGCGACGGTGCCGCCCTGCGCCTTGGCGATCGTCTCGAGATCCTGGGTCACGCCCATCATCGCGATCGTGCCCTTCTTGCCGGCGGCTTCTGCGGTATCGCCGGCGCTCTTGTCGGCCGGCGGCGGAATCAGCGCCAGTACCTTGGCCTGGATCGCGACGACATCGGCGCCGACATGGCCTTTCTCGGCGCAATAGCTCAGGATTCCGAGCTGGTTGCGACCGGCCTGGTAGGCCATCGCGAGCTGATCGGCCTGACTCTGGGCAAAAGCCTGGCCGCTGGACAGGGCCGCAAAAGCGGCGAGCGCGCTGAAACGCTTGAAGGAAAGCAGCATATCAATCTCTTTCAAGTTGAACGCATCCGCAGATGCAAGCCCCGCTTCCCCAGCACCAGAATAGCCTTCCTGCCGGGTGCGACAAGGACGCGACAAGACGATTCGCGCGCGCTGCGAAAGCGGGCCGTCCTTGTGAAGGCCTGATACCGTTTCGCCGAAAACGCCACCTCCCCGCCGCACAGACGGCCGAAGCGGAATGCCATCTGTATTTCGTGCGGCTTTCGCTTTTCCGCTACTGCAGGAACCTCCTCCAGCCATAACACTCCCTCACCAGACAACGTTCAGCCCAACGACGGCGAGGAGGAAACCATGCAGATGATCGCCCACAATCCGAGCCGCGGCATCTACCCGGCAACCTCGGATTACGCTCACGCGATGGAGGTGGTCGCGCCGCAGCGGCTGCTCTTCGTCAGCGGCACGATGGGGCTCGACGAGGCCGGAAAGCCTGGTGCGACCCTCGATGAACAGCTCACGCTGATCTGGAACAACCTGCGCGCGATCCTCGCCTCGGCGAGCATGAGTGTCGACAACATCGTGCGCCTGACCAGCTATCTGCGCGATGCCAGCTTCGTCGAAGCCAATCAGAACGCTCGTCTCGCCGCTCTCGGCGGCCGCGCGATCCCGACCACCGCAATCGTCGTCCAGACCCTGCGCGAAGACTGGCTCGTCGAGATCGAGGTGATCGCCGCCGCCTGAGGCGGAGGCAGCCCGACGCTGCACCGCGGCCGATGCCTGACATCTCGTTGTCAAAGCATTCACGCCGATCTGCTAGCAGGTCGCGCGAGTCGACTTGGATGGCGTGGCGTGTTGCTCGATCTGAGGACAATCTACCTGGCGGGTGCGATCACCGCCTTGATTCTCGGCTTCGTCCAGCTCGCCGCCTACGCGACTGGCCGCTTCGAGCGCTGGCCGCTCTGGTGGGGACTGAGCAATCTGCTGATCGGTATCGGCCTGATTGGCGTTGGGCTGCGGGACATCATCCCGGACATCATTTCGATCCCGCTCGCCAACACTGTCAGCTGGATCGGCTATCTTTTCGTCTTGTTCGGGGTGAGGAGCTTTGCCGGGCGGCCGGCACGCCTGCCGCTCTACGCCTTGGCCGTCGCAGCCGCCGCCATCCCGTTGTTCCTGTGGAGCGAGCCCGAAGGCTTCGTCAGGCGCGTCGTCCTCGTCTCCGTCCTGGTCATGGCCTGCGACGCGCTCCTGGTCCGGGAGGGCCTGCTTCTGTGGCGACGCGAACGGCTGGTTGCCGGCGCGATCCTGGCCGCCCTGTTCGCGCCAACCGCGATCTTGTTTGCGTTCCGCGCCTGGCTCGCCGTGACCGGAGAGCTCGGCGCCGAACTGTTTCCTGCCGATAACGCCAATCCGTGGCTCGCGGCGACCGGCACCGCCTTCGTGCTCCTTAGGAGCGGTGCATTGCTCCTGCTCGCCGCCGAGCGCAGCCGCAACAGGCTGATCACAATCGCCCAGCACGATCCTCTCACCGGCGCGATGAACCGCAGCGGCCTGGAACGTGCCATGGCACGGATCGCGGCGGATGCGGGCAAGCGCCCGGGCCGGCTGACCCTGCTGCTGGTCGACATCGACCACTTCAAGAGCCTGAACGACACGCATGGCCATGCCGCGGGCGATCGTATCCTGCAGCTCTTCGCCGAAGCCGCCCGTACCGAACTGCGCGCCAGCGACATCCTGGCGCGCCATGGCGGCGACGAGTTCGTCGCCCTCCTCCCGCATATGCCGACCAAGGGCGCGGTGCGTATCGCTAACCGAATCCGGACCGCCTTCGCGCGGATGCTTGTCGATTGGGACGGGGCTCCCCTCCTGCTACCGACGCTCAGCATCGGGGTCGCCGAGGGCGATGCTGCCAGCGATGAGCTAGAGACGCTGCTGGAGCAGGCGGACGAGGCTCTCTATCGCTCGAAGCGCCTCGGCCGCGATCGAGTCCAGGTGCAGATGCGCGCTCTGGCGCGGTGAAGGGATTTTACCCGCTCAGATCGGCGAGCCCTGCCCGCCTCACGCCGAGCGCCGCCATCTCCGCCCAGGCGCGATCGAGCGAACCGTCGAGGTCGATGGCGCGGCAGGCTTCCTCGACGACAATGGTCTCGAAACCGTGGCGGGCCGCATCCTGTGCCGTCCAGTTCACGCAGAAATCGGTGGCGAGGCCGACCACCACGACGCGGGCGATCGCGCGCTCCCTAAGATAGCCGCCGAGCCCGGTCGGCGTGGTGCGGTCGGCCTCGACGAAGCCGGAATAGCTGTCGACCTCGCGTCGGCAACCCTTGCGGATCACCGCCTGCGCCATGGCAAGGTCGAGCCCCGGATGAAAGGCCGCGCCCGCGCTGCCCTGCACGCAATGGTCCGGCCAGAGCACCTGCGTCCCGTAGGGCATCGCCACCGTCTCGAAGGGCTTGTGACCGGGATGGCTCGACGCGAACGATGAATGCCCGGCCGGGTGCCAGTCCTGCGTCAGCACGGCCGTGGCGAAGCGTCGTCCGAGCTCGTTGACGAGCGGGACGATCTCGTCGCCGCCAGCAACCGCCAGGCTGCCGCCGGGACAGAAATCGTTCTGGACGTCGACGACGATCAGCGCGGTCTGGGCGTCGATCACAGGTTTTCCCTCACACCGCGGCGGTGCGCGTCATCCGCGTGATGCCCCTGCGCGCGGCGAACATGCGGCCATAGACGTCGCCGGCGAGATCGGGCCGGTAGCAGCGCTGTTCGAGCAGCGGGTCCCAGATGTGCTCGACCGTGTCGATCAGTTCGAAATCAGCTTTAAGGCGTGCCTCCAATTGCTGGCGGTTCTTGCGGTTCTGGTATTCGAGCAGCACCAGCGAGGTCTTCGACAGATCGAGATGATCGAGCACGTCTCCCTCACCGCCCTCGATGTCGATCTTGATGATGTCGGCCGAGGGTAGGCTCGCCGGATCGACAACCGCGACTTCGTAACGCTCGACCATCGCTCCGGCCACGAAGGTGTCGCCGGCATAGGAGGCGAGGCCCGACTCGCCATCGCCGGCAAAGCGGCTGAGGAAGGTCGCCGTTTTCTGACCACCGGGGAACAGGGCGGCGTTCACCGTGACGATGTCGCGACGCAGCCGGGTATTCTGCTGCAGCAGCGCGAAGGTCCCCGGATGCGGCTCATAGGAGGTGACCATGCTGCCGGGCCAGCGCGCGCTCGCCCAGAGCGCGAACGAACCGACATTGGCGCCGATGTCGAGGATGTCGAGACCGATACCGTCGAAGCCGGCTTCGTACTCGCCTTCGAGCACGTCCTTGATCGCCCAATGCATCGCCTCGGGCACGGCAAGGCTCATCGGGATGCGCGCAACATACTGCTTCATTCAAGTCCCCCCGGACGCCACCGTTATCTGCGCGCACTCTGAAGCCTCGATCGCCGGTAGCGCAAGGCTGGGGACTGACGACGCTCGTCAGCGCAGTTCGACATTCACCACACCGGGCGCGGCACGCACCGCATTGGCGACCTGCTGGTTGACCGGATAGCGTCCCGGCAATTCGATCTCGACCTCCTGGGCGCCATCGTCGAGGATCATCACCAGCGAGATCTTGCCTGCGGCGCGGACACCGTCGCGTGGCTTGACCCGCTCGGCGATCGAGGACAGCGCCTTGTCGTCGCGCAGGAAAATGCAGAGATCCTGCTTCTGCCGGTTGGCGAGATCGTCGAGCCGTTCGCAATCCTCGATGCGCGGGCGGACCTCCTCGCCGTCGAGCACGGCCGAGAGCCGCAGCACCAGCGCCGCACCGGGCTCGAGCAGCTCGCGATAGCGCTGCAGGCCTTCCGAGAACAGGATCGCTTCGAACTGGCCGCTGGGATCGGACAGCTGCACGATGCCCATCTTGTTGCCGGACTTGGTCCGGCGTTCCGACCTGTCGATGACGGAGGCGGCGACCTTGGCGATCGAGGTGCCGCTGGCGCGGACATTGCGGGCGAAATCAGCATAGCTCTGCACCCGCAGGCGCTTGAGCACATGCTCGTAATCGTCGAGCGGGTGACCTGACAGGAAGAAGCCGACCGCATCGTGCTCGCGCTGCAGCCGCTCGGCCGGCGCCCAGGGCTCGAAGGGCGGGATGCGGAAGGCCTCCGCCTCCCCACCACCAAGCATGTCGAGCTGTCCGGCGGCCGCTTCGTCGCGGACGCGGTTCGAGAGCGCGAGCATGCCATCGACCGCAACCATCGCCCTGGCGCGCTCCGGCTCGATCTCGTCGAGCGCGCCGGCCGAGATCAGCGCCTCGATCGTGCGCCGGTTGACCAGGCGCGTATCGATCCTGCGGGCGAAATCGGCGAGGTCACGGAACGGGCCTTCCTTGGCGCGCGCCACGACGATCGATTCGACCGCCGCCCGGCCGACGCCCTTGATCGCGCCAAGCGCATATCGGATCGCCCCGTCGGCGACATCGAAATCGACGCCGGAACGGTTGATCGAGGGGCGCTCGACCTTGATGCCGAGCCGTTCCGCATCACGACGGAATTCCGAGAGCTTGTCGGTATTGCCGATGTCGAGCGTCATCGACGCGGCGAGGAATTCTACAGGGTAGTTCGCCTTGAGATAGGCGGTCTGGAACGCGACGACGGCATAGGCCGCCGCATGGCTCTTGTTGAAGCCGTAGTCGGCAAACTTCGCCAGCAGATCGAAGATCTCGGAAGCCAGATCCTTCTTCAGGCCAGCCGCAATCGCTCCCTTCACGAAACGGTCGCGCTGGGCGTCCATCTCGGCCTTGATCTTCTTGCCCATGGCGCGGCGCAGCAGGTCGGCTTCGCCGAGCGAATAGCCCGACAGCGCCTGCGCGACCTGCATCACCTGTTCCTGGTAGACGATGATGCCGTGCGTCTCCGACAGGAACGGCTCCATGCCGGGATGGAGATAGGTCGGCTCCTCCAGCCCGAGCTTGCGGCGGCAATAGGTCGGGATGTTGTCCATCGGGCCGGGGCGATAGAGCGCCACCAGCGCGATCAGGTCCTCGATCCGGTCGGCCTTCATCTCGACCAGCGCCTTACGCATGCCGACCGATTCCACCTGGAACACGCCGACCGTCTCGCCGCGCGACAGCATCTCGTAGGTCTTCGGATCATCGAAGGGCAGCTGGGCGAGATCGACCTCGATGCCGCGCTGGGCGATCAGCTTGACCGCGATGGTCAGCGTGGTCAGCGTCTTCAGGCCGAGGAAGTCGAACTTCACCAGTCCCGCCTGCTCGACCCACTTCATATTGAACTGGGTGACTCGCATGCCGGTGCGCGGGTCGACCGAGAGCGCGACCAGTTCCTCCAGCGGCCTGTCGCCGATGACGACGCCGGCGGCGTGGGTCGAGGCGTGGCGATGCAGCCCTTCCAGCTTCTGGGCGATCTCGAGCAGGCGCGCGACGACCGGCTCCTCCGCCGCCGCCTCCTGCAATTTGGGCTCGCCGGCGATCGCCTCCGGCAGGGTGATCGGCTTGGCCGGGTTCTGCGGCACCAGCTTGGTCAGCTTGTCGACCTGGCCGTAAGGCATCTCCAGCACGCGGCCGACGTCGCGCAGCACGCCGCGCGCCTGCAGGGTGCCGAAGGTGATGATCTGGGCAACCCGCTGCTCGCCATAGCGATGCTTGACGTACTCGATCACCTCTTCACGCCGGTACTGGCAGAAGTCGATGTCGAAGTCCGGCATCGAGACGCGATCCGGGTTGAGGAAGCGCTCGAACAGCAGGCCGAAGCGCAGCGGGTCGACGTCGGTGATGGTCAGGGCATAGGCGACGAGCGAGCCCGCGCCGGAGCCGCGGCCGGGACCGACCGGAATGTCGTGATCCTTGGCCCATTTGATGAAGTCGGCAACAATGAGGAAATAGCCCGGGAATTTCATCCGGGTGATAATTGAGAGCTCGAAGGCGAGCCGCTTTTCGTAGTCCTCGACGGTGAAGCCCGCAGCCGGCCCATGCTTGGCAAGCCGTGCTTCGAGCCCTGCTTTCGCCTGGCTCTCCAGCTCCTCGGCCTCGTCGCGCCCCTCCTCGCCGAAGCGTGGCAGGATCGGCTTGCGCAGGCCGACGCGCCAGGAGCAGCGCCGGGCGATCTCGACGGTCGAGGCCAGAGCTTCCGGCAGGTCGGCGAAGCGGCGCTTCATCTCGGCGCGACTGGCGAAATAATGCTCCGGCGTGACGCGCCGGCGCTCATTGTCCGAGACCAGCCTGCCGGCCGCGACAGCAAGCAGCGCGTCATGCGCCTCGAAATCGGCAGGCTTGCCGAAATAGGGCTCGTTGGTGGCGACGATCGGCAGGTCAGCGTCATAGGCGAGCCGCAGCAGCCCGGCCTCGATCGCCGCTCCGTCCTCGCGATCATGGCGCTGGAGCTCGACATAGAGCCGATCGCCAAAAATCTCCCGCAGGCGCGCGAGCCGTGCCGCCGCCTGGGCCGGCTGTCCGGCACGCAAGGCTGCGTCGAGCGGCCCACCGAAGCCGCCGGTCAGCGCGATCAGATCATGGCCGCATTCGGCGACATGGTCGATCGCCGCGACCGGCTCGCCGGCCCCGGCCACCAGGCAGGCCTGCGTCACCAGCTTCATCAGATTGCTGTAGCCGGCCTCGCTCGTCGCCAGCAGGACGAGATGTGGCGTCACGCTCTGGACCGGCTTGCGTCCGCCCGTGTCCTCATCGGCGAAGTCGACGGAGAGCTGCACGCCGGCGATCGGCTGGATGCCGGAGCTCGCCAGCTTCTCGGAGAATTCGAGCGCGCCAAACAGATTGTTGGTGTCGGTCAGCGCCATGGCCGGCTGACCATCGCCGGCTGCGAGCTTGGCGAGCGTGCCGACCTGGATCGCGCCCTCAAGCAGCGAATAGCTCGAATGGACATGCAGGTGGACGAAGCCGACCTCGTCCTGAACCAGTGCGTCGTCTTTGCGGTCGGTCATCGCGCCCTCCGGCGCGCCTTCCGTTCAGCCAGTGGGCCGAGCGAAAGAACCTGCGCCGATTCTTGATCCTAAGAGCATGCTCCGAACCGGTTATGGCGCGCCACCCCATCCCGGTCGAGCGGGCTGGGATACGGGGCTGTGGACATGCCACCAAAGCCTCCCCCGCCCCTGTCCGTAGGGCTGTCAGACGTGCGGCCCCGAGGCAAGCGCCGCCCAGACCCAGATCATTCCGACGAAGAGCGCGAGCGCCAGGAACTCCACGGCTCCGGCCATCAGCTTGCGGGCAACCAGCATGTCCGATCTCCAATGTTCTCTATATGTTCATATTAGTTTTCTCTTTGTTCACGTCAACGTCACGAGAGCACTGGAGGTCGGCAGCCGCCATAAGCGGTTAACGAGCATTTACCGAAGCTGAAAAGGAGTTAACGGCACACCTGCCCGTCATGCGGAATCATGTAAGGGTCGGCCGCATGACCTCCTCCCCTGATCGGCCGCGCACCCGGCTTCGCAACGAGACGCTCGGCGTCGTGCTGATGGCGGTGTCGATGCTGATCATCCCGACCTCCGACGCCATCGCCAAATATCTCAGCAGCACTCACTCTCCGGTCTTCCTGAGCTGGATACGCTATGTCGCGGCGCTCGGCTTCGTGCTCCCGGTCGCCCTGCTCCAGCGCGGGCGCATGACGGCGATGGCCTCGGCATCCTCAGGCCGGTACTGGCTGTCGCAGATCCTGCGTACCGCCTTCCTCGTCGCGGCGATGACACTCTACTTCGTGGCGATCGTGCGGATTCCACTGGCCGATGCACTCGGCGCCTATTTCATTGCCCCGATCGCAGCGACGCTGCTCGCCTCGATCGCGCTGCGCGAGCGGCTCGACCGTCGAAAGCTCCTCGCCGTCGCCCTCGGCTTCGTCGGCGCCATCCTCGTCGTGCGCCCGGGCACCGAGACCAGCACCGGCACGCTGATCGCGCTCGCTTCTGGCTTCTGCATAGCCTGCTATCTGGTGCTGACCCGCGCCACCGCGCAGGACCGGCCACCGGTGGCGACGCTGACGATCCAGCTCGTGCTCGGCATCGCGATGCTGATGCCCTTCGCCCTGCTGCAATGGACGACGCCGACGCGCGAAGGGCTGCTGCTGATCCTGCTGATGGGCCTCGTCTCGACGCTCAGCAACCTGATGACGATCAGCGCGTTCCGCCTGGCGCAGGTGCAGACGCTCTCGCCCTTCGTCTATCTCGAACTGATCGGCGCGACCGCGCTCGGCTTTATCGTGTTCGGCGACCTGCCCTCGCCGATGACCTGGGCCGGGATCGCCGTGATCGTGGTCGCCGGGCTGATCGTCGCAACCGCTTCGCCCGCACGCCGCGAGAGCTGAGGCAACGCGCCTCAGCCGGCCGACGCCGTCGCCTGCTCGGCCTGCTCCTCGATCAGGCTCAGCAGCATGTGCGACTGACCGTCGTCGCTCGCAACCGGGACGCGCCTGATGCCGATCAGGCGGCGGCCATTTCCGGGGGTCTCGATCGCGCGCACCGTCATTGTGGCACCGGCATCCGCCCGCTGCAGCTGGCGATCCTCGCGCTCGATCCACTCAGCGGTCGCGGCACCGAAGACATCGCGTGCCGTCCGACCGATCATCTCAGCGCGGCTGACGCCGAACAGAACCTCTGCCGCGTGGTTGACGAATATGTAGCGGAGCGTGGCCGCGTCCTTGACGACGATGGCTACGCGACTGGTCTCCATGATCGCGGCGAGCAAGTGCTCGGTGCGCTCAAGCGAGCGCTGCAGATGCCGCTGCTCGGTGAAATCCTCATGCGTCGACACCCAGCCGACGCCGCCGGTCATCGGCCGCTCGACGATACGGATGACCCGTCCGTCCTTGAGGTCGACATGTTTGACGGCGGGCCTGCCCTGCTCGATCCGCGCAAGGATGGCCTCGACATAGCTCTCGACGTCGCCGGCGAAGGTGCCAATCTCGATCCGGCGCCGAAGGATATCGCGGATCGTCAGGCCCGATTGCGGCATGTCCTGCGGAAGCCGATAGATCTTCCGGTAGGACGCGTTCATCAGGATGACCTTGCCCTCCGGGTCCAGCATCATCAGGCCCGGCATCATGCTGTTGATCGCAGCCAGCAGATGGCGCTTGTTCTCCTGGAGCTGAATTTCGAGATTGTCGCGCTGCCGCGAGCTCGTCCGTTCGAGCGTCCGCAATTCCTTGTTGCGGATCAGCGTGTCCTGAAGCTGCTGCACGGCCTGGCCAAGCTTGCCGACTTCGTCGAGACGCTCGCTGTGCGGTACGGTGACGACGACCTTACCGGCCGCGATGTGGTCCGCGGTTTCAGTGATCTCGTGCAACGGGGCGATCAGCGAGCGGCGGATCACCGCGCCAACGTAAGCAGCCAGAGCGAGTGCCGCGAGGCCGAGCAGAACGATGAGCCAGGTGGTGAACCAGGCACGCTGATTCAGGATGACGACCTCGTCGGCTCGCCGCGCATAGATCCGTCCGAGAGCTTCCAGATCGGCATTGAGGGCAGCCCTGGTGGCGCGGTTTGCCTCGTTGTCGCCCCATGCCCGGCCGGCTGCCTGGCCGATCACATTGGCACGGCGCACCAGCTCGGCCCGGAACCGGATGAACTCGGCGATGCGCGTCTTGAACGCCGCAAAGAGCTCGGCATCGTCGCTTCGGACGATCTTCGCCCAGGCCTCGACCACATCGGCGAGGTCGCGATTGCGTTTCAGCAGGTTTTCGCCGTAGCGCGCCACCGTCGCGGAATCGCTCGACATGTAGATGCCGCGCGATTCCATCACCACGGCGTAGATCAAGCCGTTCGCCCGCTCGACATAGGCGGCTGAACGCGACGACAGGCTGAGCTTGTCCTGGTATTCCGCCTGCTGTCGGAAGGATAGCAGCGCCACCGCCACCAGCGCGCAGATCACGACAAAGAAGGCGCAGCTCGCAGCATAGACCTGATGGCGCAGGCTGACGGCCCGCAGACGATCGAGGATACGGCGCTGCACCATGTCAGCGACCTCCAGTTGAAGGAGGCCAGTGCTGCACGCGAATTCCTTAAAGTCGGGTTTCGCAGCCGCGGTGCCGGCAGTTTGCGGGGGAAGCTACCGGACCAGGCTCGAGAGCACTCCAATGATCGCACGCGGCTCAATCTCGGACGGCGTCTCGTCGAAGGCGGCGCGGTAGTAGTCCAGCATGCTGAGCTGCTCGAAATTGTTCCAAATCTCCTCGTCATTCATCGCCTGGCCGCGTTCCTCGAGATTGAGGATCATGCCGTAATCCTCGCCACCGGGCTCGCCGTAGATCAGCGGCGGCGGCAGCGGCGGCTCGGAGCGCAATTCGTGCTCTGCCGCAGCGATAGCCGCCAATGCCCCCGTAACCCAGACGCGATGATAGGCATTCGAGACGTCGCGCTCAGGCTCGCCCGAGCCGGTCAGTACGGCGCGGCAAGCGGCAGCGAAGCTGTCGACCATGCCGTTGCGCTCCGCGAGCCTGTCGGTCGCGTTGTAGTTGGCGTGGATCGGGTCGACATAGGCGAATTCATTCTGCAGGAGGCGCGCCGGCTCGCCTTGCAGGAAGAGCCAGGGGTAGGTGTTGTCGATCAGGATCTGACCCGGCAGCAGATGCGCGGCCTGGTTCTCGCCGGAGGCACTGAAAAACTGCTGCTCGGCGCCCTTGCAGGTCACGCTCGGATTGGGCGTCAGCGGTAGCCCTCCCTGGCCCGGCATCCGGATCGCCGCCATATAGACCAGCACCTTGGCGACGCGCGCATTGCGCGAACGCCCGTGCCAGATCGCCTTTTCGGTATCGGAGGAAAAGCGCTGGACCCGCAGCAGGCGGAAGCGCTCCTGGCCGGAAACGGCGCGATCGGGAGAGCGACGACGTCCCATCTCAGCCGCCGATCAGCACGGTGGGCTCGCCCATGGCGATCTTGTTGGGCGGCCCGACCGCCTCGATGATCGTGTCGCCCATGCGGCAAAGCGGCAAGCCATTGACCAGCACGGTCTGCGAACCGTCGATGACGACGCCTGGCCCATGCGGTGGAATCGGCAGCGGCGTCGCGCAGATATGGATATCGGCGCCGCCGGCGGCACCTGAGATCATCGAGCCCATGCTTGCGGCTGCGGTTGCCTTCGTGGTTTCTTCTGCGACCTTGGCGGCCGGCGCCCCCGGCGTTCCCGCTGCCGCGAGCGTCGCGGCCTCGGCAACCTGGATCGCCGCGTCGGAGACCGCCTTGGCGGATTGGATCGCCGCCGCGGCGCCGGCCGGCACGCCGCGCCAGGCGAACTTGCCCCCGATGATCACGTTGAAGCTCCCCGGCCCCGGCTGCAGCACTCCTGGCAGGGGGTGGATCACCGGGTCGAGAACGCGAGCGGCCGGACGGCCCGCTCCCCCTGGCGGTGTGGAGAACACCTTCGCATTTGCCTGGCCGGATGGCGCGACCTTCGCCATCGCCGCATTCACGCCAGGCGGCAGCGTGTCAACCGGAATCCCGTTCAGCGTCGAGGCCGGCAATTTTCCCGCAGCCGAGGCGGCGAGCAGCGCCGGCAGCTCGACCGCCCAGAACACCTTCTCCGCGACCCGCCCGAGCAGCAAGACCACGTGACCTGAGACTCCCTCGGCGAATTCCTTCGAGGCCTCGCCCCAGAACGAGTTCTGCAATGCGGGCGCGTCACCTTCGACGCCGTACATGGCAGCGTTGGCGGTAATGGCGGCCGCCTTGTCCGGATCGGTATCGGGCAGGCGCCCGCCGGCGTTCAGCTTGTCGATCGCCCGGTCCGGGTTGGGCTCGGCGATGCCGGCGGCCCGCGCCACCGCCAACATGAACGCCTCGCTGGAGAGGAATTCGGCGCGCTCGGTGTCATCGATCAGCGAATAGCCGGTGCTCTGCTGGCAAGCCCGGCG
This sequence comes from Bosea sp. Tri-49, assembly GCF_003952665.1. Lineage (NCBI taxonomy): Bacteria > Pseudomonadati > Pseudomonadota > Alphaproteobacteria > Hyphomicrobiales > Alloboseaceae > Allobosea > Allobosea sp. Tri-49. The sequence continues at coordinate 1,150,615 of NZ_CP017946.1, read as the reverse complement.
CGCCGCATCCGAAACACCGGTATAGAGAATGACGTCGGCGCTCTCCGGCTGCGCCGATACCTCGCGCGCCAGCGCCTTGAGTTCGTCCATGGTGGCGCCCGGCTTGATCTTCGCCAGGGCTGCGGCGGGGGAGAGACCTGGCATCTCAGAAGATCTCGACCTGGGTGTCCTCGGCGACGAAGTCGACACCGGTGATGCGCTCGCGGAACAGGCTCTCGGCGTTGAGCATGGCGTAAAGGCGCAGATGCTCCTGCACCCGCGCCAGCATGGCCGCGGCGAAGCGCACCGGCGGAAGCTTTGACCTGCCGGGCTGAGCGCCGATATGCGAGATGACGACGCGGTTGTCTGGGCCGCGGCTCGCCTGCGCGAAGCGCCAGCCAGCGTGGAACAGCGGATAGCCCGGCGCGCAGATGCGCAGCCCGTGCGGTCCGCCGGGATAGAGCATCCGGCCGAGGCGCGCGACCTGCCAGCCAGCCTCGTCGATCGGGAACTGGCCGCTGCGATCGTAATCCGGTGCCTGGTCCTGGGTCATTCTGCTGCCCCGCTGGGTGACGGCTGGTCGGCTATGCTTCAGCCTATATCCATCTGCGCCGGCTTGCGACCATTTCGCCAGGGCCGCACCGCGAAATACGCTCAGAAACCAGCAATGGTTTAAGCATCGGCGGCCGTGCCATGGTGACGCTCGGGAACGAGCTGTATATGGTTCTTGGAAGGCCTTGAGATAGCGAGAACCGGATGTCGTGGTATAGTAAGGTCGTCTGGTCCGAAGGCTTGTTCCTGCGGCCGCATCATCTGCAGCAGAACGATCGTTATCTCGAGAATCTGCTGGAGAATCGCGTCCGGCAGGTCACGCCTTATCCGTGGGGGTTCTCGGTGCTCGAGATCGACCGCGACCTGGCGCAGCAGAGCCGCATCGGGCTCAGGCGCGCCGTCGGCGTGATGCCGGACGGCACGCCCTTCGCCATGCCTGACAATTCACCGCTGCCACCCGCCATCGAGGTGCCGGAAAACGCCGCCGGCCAGATCGCCTGGCTCTCGCTGCCGCTCGCCTCCTCCAATACCCGCGAAGTCGAGGACAGTCTGAACGGCTCGGCCAGCCGCTTCTATCCCGCGACCGAGATGCTGATCGATTCAACCGCCTCGCTGCGGGTCGACGAGGAGATCGATATCGCTCATCCGCGCTTTGGCCTCGAGCTGCGCAAGACCGGCAAGCCGGGCTATGTCGGCCTGGCACTCGGGCGCGTGCTGGAGGTGCGCGACCGCGCCATCCTGTTCGACGAGAAGTTCGCCCCGCCGGTGCTGCTCTGCTCGGCCCATCCGGTCGTCGACGGCTGGATGGACCGTGTCATCGGCTGGATCGACAACAAGCTCGAGGAGCTCGCCCGCTACGCCGCCGACCCGACCGCCGGCGGCGGCCTGCAGAGCGCCGATTACTTCATCCTGCAATTGCTCAACCGGCACATCCCGGTGCTGAAGCACATGCGCGGCTCGCGTTTCGTCCACCCGGAGCGCCTGTTCATCACGCTTCTCACTATCGCCGGCGAGCTTGCCACCTTCACCACCGCCGAACGCCGCGCCCGCGACTACCCGGCCTACGACCATGACGACCTGGAAGGCTGCTTCACCCCAGTGGTGCGCGACATCCAGGACTACCTGTCGGCCCAGCTCGGCCGCCGCGCCATCCGGCTCGAGATCGTCGAGCGGGCGCAGAATGCGTTCATGTCGACGATCCGCGACCGCGCGCTGATGCGCAATGCGACGCTGATCCTCGAAGTCGCGGCGCGCAGGCCCCTCACCGAGATCCAGAGCCAGTTCCCGCATCTGTTCAAGATCGGTCCCAACACCAAGATGAACGAGATCGTCCATGCCCACCTGCCGGGCATCAATCTCGTTCATTTGCCGACCCCGCCGCCCCAGATTCGGGCGCTGACCGACCACGTCTATTTCTATCTCGACCGCACCTCGCCGCTCTGGCCCGAGTTCAGCACGGCGAGTTCGATCGGCATGCATTTCTCCGGTGACTGGCCCGATCTCGAAATGGAGCTCTGGGCCGTGCTCGAGGGCAGGCGATGAGCAACGACGGCTCCGACCCGTTTGGCCGATCCGACCGGACCTTCATCCGGCCGAACCCGGCCGGACGGCGCGTGCCGCCGCCCTCTCGTCCGACGCCCGAGCAGCCGGGCTATCCGCCTCAGGGCCAGCCTTATCCGCCGCCGAATGCGCCCTATCCACCTCAGCAGCCCGCTGGCTACCCGCCGCAGGCCTCGCCCTATGGGCCCTCGGGCGGCGCACAATACCCGCAAGGAGCCCCCTCGCCCGGCGTTCCCGGCGGCGAAGAGTGGATGTCGCAGCCGCAACCGCGGCCGAGCGCGCCGCAGCCACCGCAAGGCTACGTGCCGCAGGCTCTGCCCAAGCGCGAGCAGATGCTCACGCCGAACACCAATCCGCTGCTCAAGGCAGCCGGCCCACTGCTACTGCTGCTCGGGCGCCTGCGTGCCAATCTCTCCAGCGCGCCAGCGACGCAGATGATCGGGCAGGTCGGCGAGACGATCGAAGCCTTCGACCACGAGGTCCGCGCCGCCGGCTTCACCGCCGAGCAGACGCGGACGGCGAAATACATCATCTGCGCCTTCGCCGACGACATCGTCCAGAACATCCCCGGCGACGAGCGCCATGTCTGGACGCAGTACAGCATGCTCTCGCGCTTCTTCGGCGAGCGGACCGGCGGCGTGCGCTTCTTTGAGGAGCTCGAGCGCGCCAAGCGGGACCCCAGCGTCAATTACGACCTGCTCGAACTGATGCATGCCTGCCTGGCGCTCGGCTTCGAGGGCGTGCACCGCACCTCGGCTGGCGGCGCCGCCAACCTGCAAATGATCCAGCGCAGCCTGTTCGAGACGCTGCGGCGCGTGAAGCAGCCCGATCCGGAATTGTCACCGCGCTGGCAGGGGCAGGCTCTGGTCGGGCGGCTGGCGCGCTTCAAGATACCGGTCTGGTCGGTCGCGGCCGTGGCGGCGGTCGCCGTGCTTGGCCTCTATTTCATCTTCCGCGCTTTGCTCGGCGGCAATGCCGAAGCGTCGGCCGCCGCCCTGCTCTCAGTCCATCCCAAGGGCGACATCGAGATCATCCGCAAGGTCGCGGCCCGGCCGCCGCCGCCATTGCCGCCTCCAGCGCAGCAGCCCAAGGTCTGCGCCACTGTGCAGCCGCCGATCACCTGCCAGGTCACGCCGAACCTGATCATCGTGCGCCTGATGGACATCACCCTGTTCGATCCCGGCCAGGCGGTTGTCCGCAACGAGTTCCGCCCGCTGATCGAGCGTATCTCCGCCGTACTCAACGAGGAGGGCGGCGCGATCAAGGTCGTCGGCCATAGCGATTCCGATCCCATCCGCACCGCCCGCTTCCCGTCCAATCTCGAACTGTCGAAGGCACGCGCGGTGGCGGTCGGCGATCTCTTGAAAAGCAAGCTGAAGCAGCCAGATCGGATCAGCACCGAAGGCAAGGGCCAGGATGCGCCGATCGACACCAACGCAACCGCAGCCGGCAAGGCTAAGAACCGACGCGTCGAGATCCTGATCCAGCGTAACGGCTAGGACGGGCGACGATGCAGGAGACGGGCAGACGATGAATCTCGCGACGTGGCTCAGGATCGCAGCCATCTTTGTCGGCGCACTCGCGCTGACGCTGCTGATCTGGTTCGGCGGCCCCTTCGTCGCTTTCGGCGAAGTGCGTCCGTTCGAATCGTTCTGGGTCAGGCTGCCGATCGCGCTGATCCTGATGCTCGGCGCGCTCGGCTGGATCGCCTGGATCGTGATCAGCCGGCGCAGGGCTGTCGCCGCGCTCTCCGACGCGATGGCCAAGGAGGAGTCGCAAACCGGCGACGGTGCCGCACTCTCCGCCGGCATGCGCGATGCGCTGGCGACGCTCAGGCGCACCCGCGGCAAGGATGGCGGCGACTATCTCTACGACCTGCCCTGGTACGTGATCATCGGTCCGCCCGGCGCAGGCAAGACCACGGCGCTGGTCAACTCCGGCCTGAAGTTCCCCCTCGCCCGCGGCGGCCAGGCGCCGGCAGCGGTCGCGGGCAATGGCGGCACCCGCTATTGCGACTGGTGGTTCGCCGAGGAAGCGGTGCTGATCGACACCGCCGGCCGCTACACCACCCAGGACACCGACAGCAAGGCCGAGCGGACGAGCTGGCTCTCCTTCCTCGATCTGCTCAAGTCCAATCGCCCGCGCCAGCCGATCAACGGCGTCATGGTCGCGATCAGCGTCGAGGACCTGCTGACCTCCTCGCAGGAGGAGATCACCGCCCATGCCGAGGCGATCCGCGCCCGCCTGCTCGAGCTGAACGAGCGGCTCAAGATCGACTTCCCGGTCTATGCCGTCTTCACCAAGACCGACCTGATCGCCGGCTTCAACGAGTTCTTCGCCGCGCTCTCCGAACCGCAGCGGCGCATGGTCTGGGGCCACACCTTCCAGACCGTCGACAAGACCCGCAACATGATCGGCGACGTGCCGCCCGAATTCGACGCGCTGATCGAGCGCCTGAACGAGCGCCTCTCCGACCGCCTGCAGGACGAGCACAACCCGACCTCGCGTGCCAAGCTCTTCGGCCTGCCGAGCCAGATGGCGGCGTTGAAGCCGATCGTGAACGACTTCCTCGGCCGGGTCTTCGAGCCGACGCGCTACCAGTCGAGCGCGACGCTGCGCGGTTTCTACTTCACCTCAGGCACCCAGGAAGGCACGCCGATCGACCAGCTGATCGGCGCGCTCTCGCGTAATTTCGGCAGCGAACACGCCGATTCCGGCAGCTATTCCGGCCGCGGCAAGAGCTTCTTCCTCACCGACCTGATCCAGAAGGTGATCATCGGCGAATCCGGCTGGGTCTCGACCGACCTGCGCGCCGCGCGCCGCTCGACCCTGATGCGCATCGCCGGCTTCAGCGCGGTCGCGCTGGTCTCGCTGGCGCTCGGCGGCATGTGGTGGACGAGCTATGCCCGCAACAGCGACCTGATCAACCAGAGCAATTACGGCCTCGCCGACTATCGCTCCAGCGCCGCTCCGGTACTGCAGGAGACCACCCTCTCCGAGCGCAATTTCAGCCGGGTCCTGCCGCTGCTGCACAAGCTGCGCCACATGCCCGCTGGCTATGCCGACAAGGACGAGCCGACACCGGTTGCCGCCACCTTCGGCCTGAGCCAGCGCGAGCGCCTGCAATCGGCGGCGCAGGAGAGCTACCATCAGGCGCTGGAACGGCTGCTGCGCTCGCGCATCATCTTCCGGCTCGAGGAGCAGCTCGAAGCCAACGTCAACAACCCCGGCTTCATCTACGAGGCCCTCAAGGTCTATCTGATGGTCGGCGGCCGCGCTCCGCTTGACCGCGACCTCGTGCTCGCCTGGATGCGGCTTGACTGGACCGAGAACCTTTTCCCCGGCGCCGCCAACGCCAAGGGGCGCGAGGCGCTGGAGGAGCATCTGATCGCGCTGCTCGATCTCGACGACGGCAGCGAGCCGGTGGTCAAGCTCAACCAGCCGCTGATCGAAAGCAGCCAGCGCACGTTGCGGCGGCTCAGCATCGCCGAGCGCGCCTACGAACTGCTGCGCACGCAAGGCCGCAACGCCAGCCGCGACTGGGTCGCGGCGATCCGCGGCGGCTCGGATGCGCGGCTGGTCTTCGAGGGCGTCTCCGGCGAGGATCTGGACTCGATCCGGGTGCCGTATTTCTACACCTATGACGGCTTCCAGAGCGCCTTCGTCGACAGGCTCGGCGATATCGGCGAGCGGATCGAGAAGGAGCGCTGGGTCCTCGGTGACAACGCCGACCAGGCGGCGATCACCTCGCAATATGCCAGCCTGTTCCAGGATCTGCTGAAGCTCTATGCGCGCGACTTCACCGCCTCCTGGCAGCGGACGCTGCGCCGGCTGAAGCTGCGGCCTCTCAACGCAGACAAGCCGAAATACATCGCGCTCTCGGCGATTGCGGCACCGACCTCGCCCTTCAAGCAACTGCTCGAATCGATCCGCGACGAGACGCAATTGACCAAGGAGCGCGCGGCGCCGAAACGCCCGGCCGGCGCGCAAGCCGCCGAGAAGATGGCCGGCCAAGTCGCGGACCATGCCGCCAAAACCCTGGAGCAGCGCGCCAACTATTCGCTGAGCCGCCTCGGCACCAGCCTGCCGCTCAGCGCACCTGGCGTCGACCGCGTCCTCGGAAGCGGTGGTGGCGGCGAGGCGCTCGGCGCCAATATCGAATCGCAGTTCAAGGCCTTCCACGTCTTGGTCGAAGGCGATGGCGGCAAGCGGCCGGTCGATCAGGCGTTGCAAATCTTCGCCGAGATCAACCAGAACCTCGCAATGGCTGCGACCACGCCGGCGCAGTCTGCCGCCGCCAATGCGGCGTTGGTGCCGCTGATCGCCTCGCTACGCGGCAATTCCTCGCGCTATCCGGCGCCGTTCGACGCGATGATCGTCGCCGCCGTCAACGATTTCGAAGGCGACGCGACCGGCGCGACCGTCTCGCTGCTGCGCCAGGCGCTCGCCAGCGATGTCGCGCGCCAGTGCGCCGAGATCCTGACCAACCGCTATCCCTTCGTGAAGGGCTCGACGCGCGACGTCCCGCTCACAGCCTTCGCCAGCATGTTCGCTCCCGGCGGCACCATGGACAAGTTCATGAAGGAGCGGCTCGACCCCTATATCGACAAGTCCGGCCAGAACTGGAGCTGGCGTCAGGACAGCCGGGTCGCCCGCGCCCTCTCGCCGACGACTTTGCGCGAATTCCAGCGCGCCAGCGACATCCGCGAGGCCTTCTTCCCGACCGGCGGCAACCTGCCCAACTTCCAGATGGTGGTCGTGCCGACGACCATCTCCTCCGATGCGCAGAGCGCCAAGCTCGAGATCAACGGCTTCACCGTCGCCAGCCAGCAGGGCGTCAACACGCCGACGCCGGTGATGTGGCCGGGCGCGGGGCTGAAGAAGACCTCGATCATCCTGGCGATCGGTGGTGCCGCTGCCAACAACAATGCCGGCGGCATCTTCGGCGGCGGGTTCTTCTCCAACAGCCCGACCCCAGCTGCGCCGAGCGAGGTCAAAATGTTCGAGCGCGACGGCGACTGGTCGTTCTTCCGCCTGCTCGATGCCGGCTCGGTGCTGCGCCAGGGCGACAACGTCGTCTTCACGCTCGCCGCCAGTGGCCGCCAGGTTGGCTACCAGTTCGGCGTCGGCTCGCTGAAGAATCCGCTGGTGCTGCCGGCACTGCGCGAAATCCGTTGTCCGGCGGGGATATAAGATGGCGTGCGGGTTGTTCGGGAAGCTTCCCGGCAAGCGAGACTTCATCGCGCTGGGCGCCCCTACCGCCTTTCTCTCGGCCTATGAGCCCTGGCTCCAGGGCGGGCTCACCGCCAGCAGGGTCGAGCTCGGCACAGGCTGGCAGAATGCCTTCCTGAACGCTCCGATCTGGCGCTTCTGGTTCGGCAGCGCCTTCTGCGGCACCACGGTAGCCGGCGCCTTCATGCCGTCGGTCGACGGCATCGGCCGCTATTTCCCGCTGACGGTCTTCGCTCTCGCCGGCCCTGGCGCTGCGATCCCGCCACCGGAGCTCGACCCGCAGGACGCCTGGTTCGCGCAGGCTGAGGATTTCCTGCTGCACGCGCTCGAACCCGAAGCCAGTTATGAGACGGTTTCACAGGCGCTCGGCGGGCTCGCAATGCCGAGTGACGACCTCATGGCCGCCCCGCCCGCCGACATGGTCAGGCTCTCCGACGGGACGATCGTCAGCGCGCTCGATTCCGCCACCTTCCCGGCCCGGCTCACGGCGTTACGGGTCGAGGACCATACCCGCTCCTTTGCCCATGCCAGCTATCTCTGGACGGTCGGCGGTGACGATTTCGAGCCGCTCGCTCTGGTCGGCCAGGGCTTGCCGAGCCCCTATCTCTTCACCGGCCTTCTGACCGGACGCTTCGACGCCTTCCTCGGTGCAGGATCGACGGCATGAACGAGCACAGCCCCGGCACCGCCTTCGAGACGGGCGCAGTCAGCCATGCCGGGCGCGTGCGCAGCCACAACGAAGACAACCTCGTCGTCCGGCCCGAACACGGCCTGTGGGCCGTCGCGGACGGCATGGGTGGCCATCAGAACGGCGCCATGGCGAGCGCGACTGTGGCCGCGAGCCTGTCCGCCATCGGCCCGGCCGGCTCTGCGGCCGAACTGCTCGACCGGCTCGAGCGTGGCGTGATCGAGGCCAATGCGGAACTGCGTCGCAAGATCCGCGAGCATGACGGCGCCACCATGGGGGCGACGCTTGCCGTGCTGCTCGCCCATGGCCACCATTTCGCCTGCGTCTGGTGCGGCGACAGCCGCATCTATCTCGTCCGTGGCGGGCGCATCACCCAGGTCTCGCGCGATCACACCGAGGCGCAGGACATGATCGAGCGCGGCCTGCTAACCGTCGAAGAGGCGCGGACCTGGCCGCGGCGGCATGTCATCACCCGCGCCATCGGCGTCCACGACCGGCCCGAACTCGAGATCGACCATGGCGAGCTCGAAGGCGGCGACGTCTTCGTGCTCTGCTCGGACGGGCTCACCGACCATGTCCGCGACGAGGAGATTCTGCGAGCGGCTGGCTCGGGCGGCGCGCAAGCCGCCAGCGACGCGCTGCTGGCCCTGACCCTGGAGCGCGGTGCCACCGACAATGTCACCGTGATCGTGGTGCGCTATCATCACGACGGCGGAACCGAGAAGACGCGCTGGGTGCCGAACATGCGCCAGCGCCGGAGCGATGCGCCATGAGCGACCCCGACCGCACCGTCTTCCTGCCGCGTACCGGTCTCGCGCCGGGCGTGCGGCTGAACGGCATCTACGAGATCGAGCGCCTGATCGCGACCGGCGGCATGGGCGAGGTCTACCAGGGCCGCGCCATCCAGACCGGCGACGCCGTCGCGATCAAGATCGTCCGCTCGGACATGGCACAGGACGCCAATGTCATCGCCCTGTTCCGCAACGAGGCGTCGGCGCTGCACAACCTCTACAATGAGGCGATCGTCCGCTATTACGTCTTCACCGTCGACCCGGCGACGCAGGCGACCTATCTCGCCATGGAGTTCGTCGATGGCCAGCCGCTGTCGGACCGCCTGAAACAAGGGCCATTGCCCTTCGAGGAGGTCGACTTGCTGCGCCGGCGCATCGCGTCCGGTCTGCACGCCGCCCATATGCTCGGCATCACCCATCGCGACGTTTCGCCCGACAACATCATCCTGCCTGGCGGCCAGGTCACCCGCGCCAAGATCATCGATTTCGGCATCGCCAAGTCGAAGCTGGCTGAGAAGACGGTGATCGGCTCGGGCTTTGCGGGCAAATACAACTATGTCTCGCCCGAGCAGCTCGGCCTTTACGGCGCCGAGGTCACCGGCAAGTCCGATATCTACAGCCTCGGCCTCGTGCTCGCCGAGGCACTCGGCGGCCGCCCGCTCGACATGGGCGGAACGCAGATGCAGATCCTCGAGAAGCGCCGCCGCGTTCCCGATCTCTCGGCCATCGACAAGCGCATCCGCCCGCTGCTGGCGCGCATGCTCGCGCCCGACCCCAAGGATCGCCAGACCGACATGGCCGAGGTCGCCGCCTGGCAGGCCAAGGGTAGCGCGGGGCCCAGCGGCAAGCGTGCCTTTCCCTGGCCGCTTGTCGCCGGGGTCGCGGCGCTCGCGCTCCTTGCGGGTGGCGGCTTCGTCGCCTGGCAAATGCTGGGCGGCGCCAGCCCGACACAGCAGGTGATGAACACCTCGCCGCCTCCGCTGAGCGACAATCGTCAGCCGCCTGCACTGGGGCCGGCACCGGGCACGCCTGCCCCCGAACTCACCCCCGTGAGCCCGGCTCCGCCGGCACCGTCGCCGCAGCCCGCGAGCCAGAACGAACCACCGACCTTGCAGCCGCCGGCCTCTCCCGGACCGACTGCGCCGCCCCAGCCGCCCGCAGCCGCCCCGCCGGAGTTGAACCCGACGCCGACGTCACCGCCACCGAGCCCGGCATCGACAACCGGCCCGAAGCCGACACCGACTGTCCCACCGCCGACACCATCCGGTCCTGAACCCGAGCCGCGCACGGCCGCCGAGCGGACCGCGCGCTATGTTGCGGATTATGACGGTGGCGCCTGCTTCTTCCTCTGGCCGACGGCGATCGCTGACAAGCGCACCACGATCGAAGGCTTCGGCAGCTCGGCCGAGCCCTTCGTCAGCTTCGACGGAGCTTTCAAGAAGGCGCAGGGCTACGAGGCACAGATCAGCCTGCGTACGATCACCACAGCCCAATGCCCAATGGTCGATTTCCTGCGCCAGCTCGGTCGCGGCATCGATCGCAGCCCGGTGATGCAGATCGGCGCCTTCACCATCAAGAGCGGCGACGCGCTGTCGGGCACGGTCGAGAGCGACCCGAACCGAAATCTCGACATCCTGCTCATCGGCGATGACGGGCTGGTCTACAACCTCGCGAACTACACGCGCCGCGAGGGCGGCAAGGCGAGCTTCAGCCTCAAGCTGGAATCGACCGCGGCATCCGGCGCGCCGGTGCGGCCGCAGACCGTGCTGGCGCTCGTCAGCCAGGCGCCGCTGCCGACGCTATCGGGGCCCAATCCGGCTCCAGCCGGCGACATCTTCCCCGGCCTGCACCAAGATATCGCCCGTACCGGCGGCAAGGTCGGCCTCGGCATCAAGTATTTTAGGATCGAGTGAAAGCCGGATCTCGTCATTCTCGGGCGAAGCGAAGCGCAGACCCGAGAATCTCGTGACGAGAAGGTACCAAGGGGAGCCTCCTCCGGCCTGAGATGCCCGGGTCAAGCCCGAGCATGACGCGATAGCGCCCTCACTCCTCCCGGAACAGCTCGCCCCATTCCGCCTGCCAGAGGCCTGCATTATCCTCGACCACGATCGGCGCCTTGATCTCATTGGCAAGACGCACGGCGGAGCGGAAGCCTTCGATCGGATCGAGCTCGTCACTGACGAAATCATTGGCGAGATGACCAGCGGCCAGCTCCGCCGGGCAGGCAATGCGAATGAAGCTCTTGCCGTCGCGCTGGCCGAGGCTCAGCGTGATGGCATCGGGCTGCGGCTCGTCGACCTGCTCGAACCGGTTCTTCGCCATCGTCGTCTCCTCGCCTCTGCGACTGGTTGATGATGGGCCATCGCCACCTTCGCGGCAAATTCGTTGTGCCCGCAATCGCTTTGGCCTGACCTGGCCGGTATTCGCCTCCGGCCTCTATTTCTGTTGCGGCCGTGCCGGCGCGGGGGCGGGCCCACGCACGACCTTGTAGCGGTCGAGCCTGACCTTGATCATCTCATCGAACTTCTTGTGCACCTCGGACACCGAGAGCGTCTTGGTCTCGCCGCCGGACTGGGCATAGAAGATCGGGCGATTGGCCTCGGCCGGGCGGGGCAGCAGCGCCGCTGCGCTGGCGCCGGGCGTCTCCTCCATCGTTTCGATGAAGGTCTGCGCCGCATCAGGCCCCAGGAAATGGATCAGATAGATTTCGCCGCCTGTGAGATGGCGCCCCATCGCCTTCTCCAGCCTGAGCGTGTCGCGCTTCAGCATTTCGCCCGCCAGCAAGGCCGAGAGATAGGGCTCGCGCCGAAGATCGAGGATGCGTTGCCGCTCGTTCGCATCGGCGATGACGAACTGCCGGCCGTTGCGGGTGACCAGCGCCGCCTCGGCATTGAGACCGTGCTTGCGGCCGAATTCGAAGATCACGCCGAGCCAGGTCTGCTCGATGAACTGGTAGAGCCCGGTCGCCGAGGAGGTCTTCGCCTGTACTGCGGTCGAGAAGGAGGATTCCTTGTCGGCGACAGCCATCAGCAGGGTCGGGTCGGCGCCGACGACGCGCCCTGCCCTGACGATCATCTCGACCAAGTGCCGGCGGATCTTGATCGGCCCGAAGGTGAGGACCTGATTGGGGTCGCCGTTGTAATTGATCGGCGCCTGCGGCAGTTGCGAGCGCGCCGCGGCCGCAGGGGCGCCTGGCTTGCCCGGCAGGCTCGGCGGAACGAGGATGATGTTCGACGGCGGCATGACCGGTATCGGCATTGCCGGCTGATTTGACATGCCCGGCAGCGCAGCCTGTTCGGTGACCGCCGCAAGCGATGGGTCGGCATTCAGGGCGAACTGCGTCGCCTGTCGTGCGGCTTCGAGATCGCCTTCGACCGAGGACAGGATCAGCGAAGGCCGGGTCGGCGCCTTCAGCGATGGGGCCTCGACGCTTTCCATCGGCTCGAACCCGCCACTCAGCTCGGTCGACCCCGGCCTCAGGGTCGCGACCGCGACACCTCCCGCGATGGCCAGAACCAGTGCACCTCCGCCGATATAGGAGGCGAGCCTGAGCCGGGAACTGCCATCCGTTGCAGCGAACGGCACGCCGGCAGCAAGATTCGTGGCGTTGGCGCTGCCGATGACGGTCCTTTGCGCTGCCACAAGCCAGTCCGGCCCCTTGCCGTCCTTGCCGGCCGCCTCCTGCAATTCGGCGATCATCCGGCGCGCCTGCTGGGACGGGATATGTCCCTCGCGTTCCAGCGTCGTGGCAGCGCCGCGCGGGCCCTGCTCGGTCAACGCCTTGAGCGCGAAGAACCAGAGCTGCAGCGAAGCGCGCCGGCTCTCCAACGGTGTCCCCTTGCAGGGCGAGACCAGGAAACCGCAATGCGGGCAGGCATAGGCGCGCAACTTCACCCGCGGCGCGAAGGCCGACGTCTTCCCGCAGGCAGAGCAGGTCAGCGTGATGCCGCCCTGTCGCGCCTGCATGATGGTTTCGAGGCAGGCATCCTCCTGGAATGCGGCCTGAAACTGCTTGAAGCGCTGACTCATCCCTCGCTACCGCTGCTGCCGCGCTCCGCAATAGGCGGACGGCCTCTTCGCGACAAGCTCAGCCTGCCAGCAACGCCAGCCGCGCGACATCCTTCAAATGCAGGTCGACCTCCTCTGCCGTGGCCTTTTTCGGCAACGCCGAGGCATCGCGACCAGAGGCATGCGCTTCCGTCAGGAAGGCATTGATCTCGTCGAGCAGCATCGCCGGCGTCCGCGTTCCGTCCAGCAGGCTGACGAACTTGCGCACCACGATTCCGTCGAGCGCGACCGCGCGATGGCGCAGGTCGGTGACTTCATGGCTGCTCAACGCCTGGCGTCGCGCCAACTGGCTCGCGACCGGCCGCTCGCTGATCAGCGTCGTCAATCGGTGGGGCTCCAGATTTATCTCGAGCAGGCCGGCCCGATAGATCGCGGTCAGCGCCTCATTGAGACGGCCCTTCTCGCGGGCGAGATCGGGGCCCAGGCTATCTTTCGACTCCTCCAAGGCCAGCGCGGCGAGCTCGTCATGGCCAATGCTGCCCGGCCAGGCCTTGCCCAGTGCCCGCAGGGCGGCGATGGCTGCCGGCAGATCCAAAGCGAGGCGCACCCCTTCCGAGAACAGGAAACTCACGGCCTCCGGCCGCTTCTCGTCCTTCTCTTCGACCTCGCTGACGCTCGCCGCCAGATGGTAGGGCTCAAGGCTGAACTGCGAGAAGCCGCGATGGAGCACGACGTCGGCGCGGCAGAGCAAGGTCTGGCGGAAGCAGCGGCCGATCAGCAGGTCGAGCGATTGCTCCTGCCGGAGCGGCTCCGTGATCGGAATCTCGTTCAGCACCTGCTGCGCCGCCCCACGGGCGCCGCCGAAATTGTTCGGGAAAGACGCCTCGGCCAGGAATTGCAGCCCATGAGACTCCGCCGCAGCCAGCACCTCGTGCAGGGCGAAGGCGCGCGCGCCGGGATTGAGATCGTCGTGATAGAGGACGTTGTCCGGAATATCCTCGATCTGCTTCATCCGCTCGCGCAGGGCCGCCCCGTAGAAAGTCTCGGCGTCGGTCGCCTCGGCGAAACGCTTGATCGCGGCGCGCGCCGCGCGGACCTTCTCGATCGGATCGTCGATGTCGCGGGTCTCGAACAGCATGACGTCACGCGCGAGATCGCGCAGGCGGCACCCTGGCAGGGCGTTGTAGCTGACATAGGCGATGCCCTGCGGCGTCAGCAATTCGCCGAAAAGCGCCAGGATCCGCTCGCGCACCGGCTGCGGCACCCAGGAGTAGACCCCATGCACGAGGATATAGTCGAAGCGGCCGAGTGCGGCCGAAGCGGCCATGATGTCGAGATGGTGGAAGCTGACATTGGTGGCGCCGAGCTCGGCGGCATCCGCCCTGGCGTGCGCGATCGCCCGCCCGCTCAGATCGATGCCGACCAGTTCCGCTCCCGGACATTGCAGCGCCATCGGGATCAGGTTGCCGCCGCGGCCGCAGCCGAGCTCGAGCACGCGCATCGCCGTCGTCGGCGCAGGTGTCATGCCGTGCACATGCGCGATCGTCGCCAGATGCGCCGGATGCGTCTGCGCGAAGGCATGCCCTGGATAGGCGACAGCGTCGTAAGGGTTCGTCGCCATGTCGTTCATCGGGAAAATCCGCCTATCGCATGCGTTGGACTGCAACTTCGGTCATTCTTGAGACGGCCTTAGCCAGCACACGATTATCAGCTCGCGCTCGCCAGCCCCTGCCTCGCCGCTGTTGGTGCAAAGCGGCGATATCGCCCTCAGCGGCAGTTGCTTGCGCTGCCGCCGATCTGGGCCCGCAGGGCGTCGGCGCAATCGTCTGCGGCGGCGGGCTTGCCCGGCCGGCGGCCGCGAGCATTGCGCGGCTCAGGCTCCGGCTCGACGCCGCCGGTCAGGATTCCGGTCGACTTGCGATCGACCACCACGCGCTGCTGTGGCTTGAGCTCACGCGGCTCCTGACGTTGCGGGCGCGCGCTGGTGCTGGGCAGCAGCGGCTTCTGCGGCGCCGGCAGCTCGGTCGCGCCGCTGGCATCATTGCGCGTTGCCACTGCCTTCTCGCGGTCCTGGCGCTCCTGCAGCAGCTTCGCTTTCTCGGCCTCGAGCGCCGCCAGTTCCTGCTCGCGCTTGGCGAGTTCCTTGGCGAGGCGCTCGCGCTCAGTTGCGTCGGAAGACTTCGCCGCCGGGGCCTCGCCCGGCTTCGGCACGGAACGCTCGCCATCGCCCTTGCCGGCATCGCGCCCCGCAAGATCGACCGCAGCCTGCTGCCGGTCCTTCTCAGCCTTCTGGACGCGATCGAGCAGCTCCTTCTCGCGCGCCGCGAACTCCTGCTCCCGCTTCTCGCGATCGGGCGAGGCACTGCGCCGCTCGATCAGATCGAGCCGCGTCTTGGCGTCGACCGCGAAGAAGCTCGTCGGGAAGCGCTGGATGAAGGCCTTGATCTCGGCGGCGTTGTCGCTGCTGCGCAGCTGCTTCCAGATGTCGGCGTCGGTCTCTTCGCGATTGAGGTAGAAATCGCCGAGCAGGGAGAGCGAAAGCTCCGGCGTCTGCTTGCCGCCGGTGGAGTCGTAGACCGCCTTCTGGACGCGGCGGAACATGGTCGCGATCTCGAGGCCGGGCTGCTTGATCTCCTGCACCAGCGCCGCGGTGAACGGGCTGTTGCGGCCGGCACCGTCGGCGGCGACATCATTCGCCTGGGTCGCATAAGCGGTCACCATGCCTTGTGCCTTGACGATCGGCGCCAGGCCGGTGCCGACCGAGAAGCTGCGCGTCACCTGCTTCTTCGAGAGCTGGGCAACGAAGGGATTGTTGCGGCAGGCATCGAGCACCATGATCTTGACGCCCTTGGCGAAGCCGAGCGCGGTGGTCACCTCGCTCAGCTTGACCGTCTCGTACTGGACCGAGACCTCGTCATCGATCTTGGCCTCGACCGGCACGAGGAAGTTCTCGCCGTTGAACTGGAAGCCGTGGCCGGCATAGTAGAACATCACCGCGTCGGCATCCTGAGCGAGGCGCGCGAAGCGGGACACGGCGGCATCCATGCCGCGCTTGTCGAGATCGATGCCGTCGACCACCTCGAAACCGACCTTGCGCAGCGCTTCGGCGGTGTCACGCGCATCATTCGGGGTATTAGGGAGGGCGGGCGCGTTCTTGTAGGCGGAGTTGCCGATCACCAGTGCGACGCGGCGCTCCTGGGTCTGGGCAAGCGCCGGCAGCGCGACAAAATGCGCAAGAAGAGCGATCAGTGCGCAAAATCTGACGGCTGCGGTCATGGCACCATTCCCTGCGTCACCCTAAGGAAAGTGACCCCGAAAATCCAGTTTTATCCACCGATAGCGACAGGCGGACAGCTCGCCTCCTTCGGTCCGCCACCAACCTTGCGGTCACGGAGCGCCTCCGGAGGGCGTCGACCGGATCTTGTGACGGTTACAGCCGTTCTCGCCATGATCCCTGGCAACAGCCTCTCGCAATGGCGAATTCGGCGGCTCGCTCCAGAGTGCGTCGATTGGATCGTTCAGTCGACCGTGGCGAACCGCACCCAGTGTTCGCCGCGCGTCAATTTCGCGGCATAATCTTGTTCGCATGGCGGCGCAGCCACCGCTAATCTGATGCTGCTAAGGGTTCGAATCGGCTGCGGCTCCGGTCTCAAGCGGGGTCGCCGAGGAGGCGCCATGCGGACACGCCTGCGGCTACTCATCTGCGTCTTCTTGGCGCTTGCTGCCATCACGAGCGCCCTCGCTCTCGCGATATCGCCCGCGGCGGCGCAACAGCGGCGCTTCGCCTTCGTCATGGGCAACGGCGCCTACCAGAACATCGCCAAGCTGCCCAACGCCCTGAACGACGCCAATGCGACGCGCGCCATGCTCCAAGAGGCCGGCTTCGACGTCACCGCCGCGACCGACCTATCGCTCGCCGGCCTGCGTAGCGCCCTCAACGTCTTCGTCGACAAGGTCAAGCAGGGCGGCGCCGGTTCGACCGCGCTCGTCTACTATGCCGGCCACGCCGTCCAGCTCGATGGCGCCAACTACATCCTGCCGACGGATGTGCGGCCGGAAACCTCGGCGAATATCCCGAACCAGTCGCTCTCGCTGACGGAGATCCTGCGCAAGCTCGATGCAGCCGGCGCCAGGTCGAAGATCGCCATCCTCGACGCCTGCCGCAACAATCCCTTCGCCGTACGCGAGCTCTCCCGCGGCCTGGCGCTGCAGATGGTCGACGGTGCGAATGAAGGTATCAGCAGCGAAGCCGGGCTGGCTCGCATCGACTCCAACAGCGGCACCTTCGTCGCCTTCGCGACCTCGCCTGGCTCGACCGCAGCCGACGGCACCGGCCCCAACAGCCCCTTCACCACCGCTTTCCTGCGCGAGGCCCGCGAGCCCGGCCTGCCGATCGAGCAGGTCTTCCGGCGCATCCGCCTCGCCGTCTACGATACCACCAACGGTATCCAGATTCCCTGGGATACTTCCTCGCTGATCACCGATGTCAGCTTCTTCCCGCGTCCAGCGGGCGCGCCTCAGGCGCAGCCCGCAATCGCCGGTGCTGTCCCGCTCGCAGTTCGCCCGACTCTGGCGGCGCTACGCGCCATGTCGCCGGCCGACGCCTCTCGCACCGCCATCGCCTGGGACCGGCGCGACATCTATCGCACCGCGCTCGACATCAACCCCGATGACCAGAACGTACTGAGACTGCACCGCATCCTGTCGCAGCGGACCGAGGAGACCGCCTGGGCTGAGACCGTGCTCGCCGGCGACGCCGAGTCCCTGAAGCTTTTCGCCCGTCTCTATCCCGGCTCGCAGCATGAGAATGAAGCGCTGCGTCTGGCCGCCACGGCACCCAGTCGCAACCGGGTCCAGGTCGCCCAGACCTGCCCGGTCTGCCCCACCCTGCAGCAGCCGCGAGTCCGCCGCGCCGACTACACGCCACGCTCGCCCGGCCGCCCCGGCGCGCCGCGGCAACCACAGGCCGCGCTGCCTCCCCCGCCCCCGATCTATGCGCCAGCCTTGCCGGTTATCCTACCCGGTCGGCCACGCTGGACCGGCTTCTATGTCGGCGGCTCGCTCGGTAGCGGGCAGCAGAACGGCCGCACGACTGTCGGCGGCCCCTTCGGCAGCCCGACGGTGTCTCCGACGACCACGACGACCAACGCCTCAACCACCACGACGACCAATGTCGCGAACACCACGACCACGTCGACGAGCACTTTCACGACCACAGTCGATTCCGTCCCGGTCACGACGACCGTGACCGGGACGACCAACACGACCACCACGACCACCAGCACGTCGACCAACTCGTCGAGCGTCACCATCCCCGGTACGCCGACGCTCGCCCCCTGGGCGATCAATCCGTCGGCGGTTCCGCGCAGCCTGACGCCGGATGGAGAAGGCGCCGTCGGCGGCGCCCAGTTCGGCTTCAACTACCAGATTGGCGCGGTCGTGATCGGCGCCGAAACCGATCTCTCCGCCGCACGCCTCGGCGGCAGCAAGAGCGTATCCGCCAATCCCGGCACGCAGTTCACCACCCGCTCCAGCAACGAGCTCTCGATGCTGGGCACGGTGCGGGTGAGAGTCGGCGTCGTACTCGGCGATTTCCTGATCTACGGCACGGGCGGCTACGCCTATGGCCTCGTCGAGCAGAAGGGCTCGGTCATGCCCGACAACCTGCAGACCACCTCGGCCGCCAGTGGCTCGCGCTCGGGCATCTTCCACGGCTGGGCGCTGGGTGGCGGCGTCGAATATGCGATCGGGCCCGGAATGTCGGTCCGGCTCGACTACACGCATTACGAGCTCGGCCAGAAACGGATGATGCTGCAGGACTTCACCGGGCTGGCGCCCGGCCAGTACGCAACCATGCGGACCCGCACCGCAGGCGACATCGTCAAGGCCGGCTTCAATTTCGGCTTCTGACGGACGTCATCACGAAAAAGGCCGCTGCATCGCAGCGGCCTTTCCTGTTTGCGAGGATGGTGAAGCTTCCGCGCTCACCACATGTCGAGCGCGACCCTGGCCTCGTCCGACATGCGCGACTGGTCCCAGGGCGGATCGAAGGTCATGTTGACGGTCACGCCCGAGACGCCCGGCACGGCGCCAACCGCGTTCTCGACCCAGCCCGGCATCTCGCCGGCAACCGGGCAGCCCGGCGCGGTCAGCGTCATGTCGATCGCAACCTGCCGGTCGTCGGCAATGTCGACGCGATAGATCAGGCCGAGCTCGTAGATGTCGGACGGAATCTCCGGATCATAGACGGTCTTCAGCGCCGCGACGATGTCGTCGGTCAACCGGTCGATCTCTTCCGGCGGCAGGCCCGAGCTCGCGCCCATGGTCGGCGCGTTCGGCTTGAAGTCTTCAACAACGGTCTCGGTCATCGCTAAACTTCCGGTCGGCACGAGGCGGAGGGTCATGAGAACAGCTCTTCCGCCTTGCGCAGGGCTTCCACCAATATATCGACTTCCTCCAGCGTGTTGTAGAGGCCGAAGGACGCACGGCAGGTCGAGGTCACGCCATAGCGGGCGAGCAGCGGCATGGCGCAATGCGTGCCGGCCCGGACCGCGACACCGGCGCGGTCGATCACGGTCGCGACGTCATGCGCATGGGCGCCGGCAAGCTCGAAGGCGATGATCGCACCCTTCTCCTTGGCCTTGCCGAAGATGCGGATGGAGTTCATCTCGCCGAGGCGCTGCATGGCGTAGGCGTTGAGTCTGGCTTCGTGCGCCGCGATGTTCTCGCGTCCGAGCGCCATCATGTAGTCGAGCGCGGCGCCCAACCCCACAGCCTCGACGATCGCCGGCGTGCCGGCCTCGAAACGATGTGGCGGGTCGTTATAGACGATCGCATCCTCGCTGACGGTCGCAATCATCTCGCCGCCGCCCTCGTAGGGCGGCAGCTTCTCGAGCCATTCGCGCTTGCCCCAGAGGATGCCGGAGCCGGTCGGCCCATAGGTCTTGTGCCCGGTGAACGCGTAGAAATCGCAGCCGAGCGCCTGAACGTCGACCGGCAGGTGCACCGCGCCCTGCGAGCCGTCGACGACCAGCGGGATGCGATAGGCCTGGCAGATCTTCGCGACCTCTGCGATCGGGACGATGGTGCCGATTGCGTTCGACATATGCGTCAGCGCCACCACCTTGGTGCGCGGCGTGATCAGCTTCTCGAATTCCTCGATGAGGAAATTGCCATCCTCGTCGACCGGCGCCCATTTGATCACGGCGCCATGGCGCTCGCGCCAATAGTGCCAGGGCACGATGTTGGAGTGGTGCTCCAGGATCGAGAGGATGATCTCGTCGCCGTCCTGGATCTTGAGATATTGTCCGAGCGAGGACGCGACCGTGTTCAGCGCACCGGTCGAGGAGCGGGTGAACAGCACCTCCTCGATATGGGCGGCGTTGAGGAAGCGCCGTGCGCTCTCGCGGGCCGCCTCGTAAGCCTCGGTCGAGGCGTTGGCGAGGTAGTGCAGGCCGCGATGGACGTTAGCGTAATCCTCGCGCATCAGCCGCGTCATCGCCTCGATCACCGCTTCGGGCTTCTGGGCCGAGGCGGCGTTGTCGAGATAGACCAGCGGTTTGCCGTAGACCTCGCGCGAGAGGATCGCGAAGTCCTTGCGGATCGTCTCGACGTCGTAGGGCTTCGCGATCGCGTTCATCTCAGGCCTTTCCGGAAGGCTGGGCGGGCCGGTCAGCGACGAGCGTGCCGGCATGCCCCCAATCCTCGCGCTCGATCTCCTGGATCACGATATGGGTGCTCTGCGGGTTCTTGCCGAGCACACGGACAAGCGTCTGGGTGAACTCCTTGACGATCTCGGCCTTCTGCTCGCGCGTCGCGCCCTTGGTGATCTGCAGGTTGACGTAAGGCATCAGGCAGCTCCGGGCTTGGGGGCACCATCGCGCTGGCCGAGCCAGCAGTCGATCTCGCGGCCGACGATCTCGCGAACGCCCTCGTCGCCGACCATGTCCGAGACCTCGCCGACGAAAGCGGCGAGCACCAGCGCCTCGGCCTGCGGCCGCGGCAGGCCGCGCGCCATCAGGTAGAAGAGCTGATCGCTGTCCATCTGCGCCACGGTCGCGCCGTGGCCGCAGACCACGTCGTCGGCGAAGATTTCGAGCTCCGGCTTGTTGAACATGGTCGCGCCATCGTTCAACAGCAGCGCATGGCTCTTCATGCTGCCGTCGACCTTCTGCGAATGCTGGCGGACGATGACCTTGCCCTGGAAGACGCCGGTGCCCTCGCCTTCGATGATGGTCTTGAACAGCTCGCGGCTCTCGCCATGAGCCGCCGCGTGGTCCATCACCAACGTGACATCGGAGTGCTCCTGCTTGCGCAAGAGGTTGATGCCGCGCAGTGCCGCGCGGGTGTGCTCGCCGCTATAGCGCAGGAAGCTCTGCTGGCGCAGCACGCCGCAATTCACGGCAACCGCAATCGAGTCGAACGAGACATGCGCGCCGAGCTCGGCAAGCAGCGACTGCACCTGCACGGTCTCGGCGCGCTGGCGGGTGACCATGCGGACATGCTCGACCTCGGCGCCGTCGCCTATGACGAAGGCGGTGGCGTGATTGATCTGCACCGGCGCCGGGCCGACGCTCTCCTGCAATTCGACGATCGTGACCTTGGAGCCGGCGCCGACCTTGATCAGCGAGCGCGAGACGATCGCCGCCTCGCTTTCGCCGGAGCCGAGCGCGAGCAGCACGAGTGGCTGGTCGAGCTCCGTGCCATCAGCGATTTCGATCACCACGCCGTCCTGGGCGAAGGCGGAGTTGAGCATCAGGGCGCTGTCGTCGCGCGCCACCTCCGGCACGGCGAAGGCGGCCCCGATCTCATCCGGCGCCTCGGTCAGCGCCTCGGCGAGACTGCGTGCCGTGATGCCGGCAGGCAGGCCCTGTAGATCGGAATCAGCCGCGCTGAAGATGCCGTCGATGGTGACGAAGCGCCGGCCGGCGATGGTCTGCAGCGCCAGCCGGTCGGTGATCGCCTGCGGGCGTGCCGGACGACGCGCCAGCGGCATCGCCTCGCGCACCAGGTTGCGCAGGTCGGTATAGCGCCAGGATTCGAGCCGACGATGCGGCAGGCCCTTGGTTTCGAAGCCGGCGAAGGCATCCTCGCGCAGCTTGCGCATCGCGCCGGCGCCCGGCAGCTCAGCCTTGACGCTGGCGAACTGCTCGGCGAGCTGCTGCTCGGCCGCGGTCTTGAGCGGGGTGATGAGCGCCATTACGCGGCCTCGCCATAGGAGGCATAGCCGCTCTTCTCGAGCTCGAGCGCCAACTCCTTGCCACCGGTTCGCACGATCCTGCCCTTCGACATCACGTGCACCGTGTCGGGCACGATATGGTCGAGCAGGCGCTGATAATGGGTGATCACCAGGAAGCCGCGGTTCTGGGCCCGCAGCGCGTTCACGCCCTCGGCGACGATGCGCAGTGCGTCGATGTCGAGGCCGGAATCGGTCTCGTCGAGGATGCACATCGACGGCGACAGCAGCGCCATCTGCAGGATTTCCATGCGCTTCTTCTCACCGCCGGAGAAACCGACATTGAGCGGCCGGCGCAGCATCTCGCGGTCGATGCCGAGCTTGTCGGCAGCGCCGTTGACCCGCTTGATGAAGTCTGGCGTGAGCAATTCGGCCTCGCCGCGCGCCTTGCGCTGCGCGTTCATCGCCGCCTTGAGGAAGGTCATGGTGGCGACGCCGGGGATCTCCAACGGATACTGGAAGGCGAGGAAGATGCCGGCGGCGGCGCGGGCATCGGCCTCCATCTCCAGCAGGTTCTCGCCGTTGAGCAGGATCTCGCCGTCGAGGACCTCATAGTCCTCCTTGCCGGCAATGACATACGACAGCGTCGACTTGCCGGAGCCGTTCGGCCCCATGATCGCGGCGACCTCGCCGGCGTTCACGGTGAGGTTGAGGCCGTTGAGGATCTGCTTGTCCTCGTCGGCGATCTTGACGGTCAGGTTGCGAATTTCGAGCATTGGTTAGAGTTCCATTCTGCTGGAGACGGTCGGGTCAGGCCCGACCATGACGCGCTTCATCCTGGCGTCATGCCCGGGCTTGATCCGGGCATCTCGGAAACGATCGGGTGTCAGCCCACGGAGCCTTCAAGGGAAATCGTGATCAGCTTCTGCGCCTCGACGGCGAACTCCATCGGGAGCTGCTGCAGCACCTCCTTGACGAAGCCGTTGACGATCAGCGCCACCGCCTCCTCCTCGGAGAGGCCGCGCTGCTGGCAGTAGAACATCTGGTCCTCGCCGATCTTCGACGTGGTCGCCTCGTGCTCGAACACCGCCGTCGCGGTCTTGGCCTCGATATAGGGGATGGTGTGGGCGCCGCACTGGTCGCCGATCAGCAGCGAGTCGCAATTGGTGAAATTGCGCGCGTTCGTCGCCTTGCGATGGGCCGAGACCATGCCGCGATAGGTCGAGTCGGACTTTCCGGCCGCGATGCCCTTGGCGATGATCTTCGAGGTCGTGTTCTTGCCGAGATGCAGCATCTTGGTGCCGCTATCGACCTGCTGCGCCCCGTTCGAGACCGCAATCGAGTAGAACTCGCCGCGCGAGCCGTCGCCGCGCAGGATGCAGGACGGGTACTTCCAGGTAATCGCCGAGCCGGTCTCGACCTGCGTCCACGAGATCTTCGAGTTCCTGCCGCGGCAATCGCCGCGCTTGGTCACGAAGTTGTAGATGCCGCCCTTGCCCTCGGCATCGCCTGGATACCAGTTCTGCACGGTGGAGTACTTGATCTCGGCATCGTCGAGCGCGATCAGCTCGACCACTGCCGCATGCAGCTGGTTCTCGTCGCGCTTGGGCGCGGTGCAGCCTTCGAGATAGCTGACATAGGAGCCCTCGTCGGCGATGATCAGCGTGCGCTCGAACTGGCCGGTGTTCTGTTCGTTGATACGGAAATAGGTCGACAGCTCCATCGGGCAGCGCACGCCCTTGGGGATGTAGACGAAGGAGCCATCAGTGAAGACGGCGCAATTCAGTGTGGCGAAGTAGTTGTCGGTCACCGGCACGACGGTGGCGAGGTACTTCTTCACCAGCTCGGGGTGCTCCTGGATCGCATCCGAGATCGAGCAGAAGATCACGCCGGCCTGGGCCAGCTCCTTCTTGAAGGTGGTGACGACCGAGACCGAGTCGAACACCGCATCAACCGCGACGCGGTTCTCCGGCGCGACGCCGGCCAGGATCTCCTGCTCGCGCAAGGGGATGCCAAGCTTCTTGTAGGTCTCCAGGATCGCCGGATCGACCTCGTCGAGCGACTTCGGCGAAGCGCCCTTTTTCGGCGCGGCGTAGTAGTAGATGTCCTGGTAGTTGATCGGCGGGTAGTTGACGCGCGACCAGGTCGGCTCGGTCATGGTCTTCCAGCGCCGGAAGGCGTCGAGGCGCCATTCCAGCATCCATTCCGGCTCGTTCTTGCGAGCCGAGATGTAGCGGACCGTGTCCTCGGTCAGGCCCTTGGCCGGCTTGTCGACCTCGAGTTCGGTGACGAAACCGTATTTGTACTCGGTCACGTCAATCGACTTGACCTGATCGATGGTCTCCTGGACCGCTGCCATCTCTACACTCCTGTCGCGGGTTCAAGGCCCGCCGGTTCGATCTTGCTCTTGCGGTGGAACGCTCAGGCCGCCGCCTGCGTCCGCCGGTTGGGGTTCGCGGCCAAGGCCTTCGCATAGGCCGCGATAAACTGGTCAATGTCCGTCTCGCAGGTGGTCCATCCGAGCGAGGCGCGCAAGGCCCCTTCGCTCATGACAGGGTCGACGCCCATGGCCGACAGGACGTGCGAGCGCCTGACCTTGCCGGACGAGCAGGCCGAGCCGGAAGACAGCGCGACGCCGGCGAGATCGAGCATGATCAGCGCCGTCTCGGCCTTGAGGCCCGGCGTCGCGAAAGCGGAGGTATTGGGCAGGCGCGAAGCCTTGCCGCCGAAGATCGCCGTATCCGGGGCCAGGGCCACCAGCCGGGCCTCCAGCTGATCGCGCAGCCCGGCCAGCCGGGTCGCCTCGGTAGCGAGCGCCCTGCCCGCCTCTTCCGCTGCAACGCCGAAGCCGACGATACCAGGCAGGTTCTCGGTGCCGGCACGCCAGCCGCGCTCCTGGCCGCCGCCGCGCAAGGGCTTGTCGGTGAGTTCGAGCGCCCCGGTCCGGAAGACGATCGCACCGACGCCCTTGGGACCACCGATCTTGTGAGCGGACAGCGTCAGAGCATCGACGCCCAAGGCGTTGATATCGATCGCGATCTTGCCCGCTGCCTGGACGGCATCGGAATGCACCAGCGCACCATGGCGCTTGGCGATGGCGACAATCTCGGCGATCGGCTGGAGCACGCCGGTCTCGTTGTTGGCGAGATGAACCGAGACCAGCGCGCGCTCATCGGGCCGCTCTGCGGCAAACCGCGAAAGTCGCTCGCCGAGCCAGCCGAGGTCGACGAGCCCCTCGCCATCGACCGGGATCGCCTCAGCCTTATCCGCGCGGAAGCGATGACCGTCGCGCACACACGGATGCTCGCTGGCGCTGTGCAGCAGCAGCGTTACCGGCGCCCGCACGCAATCGCGCGCGCCACTGCAATCGCTGAGGCCCGGCGACAGGATCGTCGCATTGGCTTCGGTGCCACCGCTCGTGAAGACGACATTGCTCGCCTTGGCGCCGACGAGCGCCGCGACCTGCTCGCGGGCCTGCTCGATCGCGCCACGGGCCGCCCGCCCCTCGCCATGAACGGAAGACGGGTTGCCCGGCATCTGCAAAGCCCGCAGCATCGCCTCCGCCACGGCCGGACGAACCGGCGTCGTGGCGTTGTGGTCGAGATAGCTGCGGGTCGTCGCAAACACCTGCGCTTTTGCTCCGCTCCGGAGGGCTTGCCCGAAGACGCGGTACGAAATGCTTGAAATCGCACCCCTGCACCGTGCTATAGCCGCCCGTCCGAGCCGCGATGGACTGGCGCCGCAAGCGATATTCGCCCGCGCGTTCCAGCTCTGTTCACGGCTGTTAGAACCATTCTAAGCGCTTCATGTAGGGCGCGAGCGGCGGGGTCGTCAAGGGTGAGCAGGCTTTTCAGCGGCAGCAAAGCCGCTTTTCAGCCGGCCGCCCGCGTGCCTCGCCCGACAAAAGGCGAGATGTGATGCCAGAGGTGATTTTCAACGGACCGGCCGGCCGGATCGAGGGCCGGTACCAGCCCGCCAAGAAGCGCGGCGCGCCGCTGGCGATCATCCTGCACCCGCACCCGCAATTCGGCGGGACGATGAACAACCAGATCGTCTACAACCTGTTCTACACCTATGTTAACCGCGGCTTCTCGGCGCTGCGCTTCAATTTCCGCGGTGTCGGCCGCAGCCAGGGCCAGTTCGACCACGGCGCCGGTGAGCTCTCCGATGCCGCCGCCGCGCTCGACTGGATGCAGGCGCTCAACCCCGAGGCCAAGAGCTGCTGGATCTCCGGCGTCTCCTTCGGCGCCTGGATCGGCATGCAGCTCCTGATGCGCCGCCCGGAGATCGAAGGCTTCCTCTCGATCGCAGCGATGGCCAACCGCTACGACTTCTCTTTCCTTGCCCCCTGCCCGTCCTCCGGCCTGTTCGTGCATGGCTCCGAGGACCGTGTCGCGCCGGTCAAGGAGGTGATGGCGGTAATCGAGAAGGTGAAGACCCAGAAGGGCATCCAGATCGAACACGCCGTGGTCGAGGGGGCCAACCACTTCTTCGACGGCCGCGTCGACCAGCTGATGGAGCAGGTCAGCGTCTATCTCGACCGCAAGGTCGGCCCCGAGATCATCAAGAGCGAGCAGGAAAAGGCCTGACCCACTCGGCTCACGCCGATGAGTGGATCAAGCCCAAGCTCGAGGCCATGAAGGGCAGCGTCATCTCCGCTGCCCGCGCCTCCGCCAATATCCAGTCCCGGAACAGCCTGATCTTGCGATCGCGCTGGCGTTCGACCGGATAGACGACCCAGTAGGCCCATTGGTCGCGTACGGCGTGCTCCACTGCGAAGACAAGCCGCCCGGCCGCGATATCGTAGGCGAAGAGTTCGGGCACGGCCATCGCGACGCCATGCCCGCGCATCGCGGCCTGGACATTCATCGCCTGCATTTCCAGCGACATCGCCCGGGCGCCATGCTGGGGCTGGTCGAGGCCGAGATCGGCGAACCAGACCTTCCAGGGCGTCTCGTCGGGACTGAGCAACGGGGCGCGCAACAGATCGGCCGCCTCGCGCAGTTGCAGCCGTTCGCGCAGTTCGGGCGAACAGAGCGGCGCATAATGGCAGGCGAACAGCTTCTCCGCCGCGACGCCTGGCCATGAGCCTGGCCCGTAGCGCACGGCAAGATCGACAGCCTCGGTGGCGAAGTCGACGAGATGCTGCGAAGTCCGGACGCGCACGGCAAATTGCGGGTTCTCGATCTGGAATTGGGCCAGTCGCGGCGAGAGCCAGGTGATCGCCATCGTCTGTAGCGAGGAGATCGTCAGAACCGTCTGGTTTGCCTCGCAGATGTCGCGGAACACCGTCCCGATATCGGTCAGCGCCTTGCCCACAGGCCCGGCGAGCCGTTGGCCGATCGCCGTCAGCACGACCTGGCGCGGTTGGCGCACGAACAGCGCAGCTCCGACACGATCCTCCAGCAGCCGGATCTGATAGCTCACGGCAGCCTGCGTCATGCCGAGTTCCTCGGCAGCGCGGGTGAAATTCTGGTGGCGCGCGGCAGCCTCGAAGACTCGGACCGCGGCGAGAGGCGGAAGCTTCGGAGGCGGCGGAGGCGCGGGCATGCCGAAGCATAAGCTGTCTTTATGGCAGATGACAATCTTCCGCTTTGTCGCCCTGCCCCGTCTGGCCCAGATTCACCTCACATCAGCGGCACTGCCGCCTGCTCCTGTGAGGATCCGATCATGACTTGCCTTTCGCAAACAGCGCCGCTCCCACGCGGTGGCGCTTCCCTCCTGCACGGCCTGCTGGCGCTCTGGCAGCGCCATGCGACCGCCGCTCGCACGCGATACCCTCTCGCGACGCTGGACGATCGAGCGCTCCGTGACCTGGGGCTGACACGGGACATCCTAGAACCGCCGCACCGCAGCGACCCCGCCAGGCTATGGCTCGATCGCATTCCCGGATGAAGCCCGGGGCGCTTTCGCCGCAAAAGCGGTTTCCACTTTGGCGGAACATGCTCTAGACGACGGCGGAACGACAAAGATCAGATCGCAAGCCGCCATGACCGCCTTCAAATCCGACTTCCTGCGTGCGCTCGACGAGCGTGGCCTTATCCATCAGGTCTCGAACCCGGAGGAGCTCGATGCCCTCTGCCGGCAGGGGCCTCAGACCGCTTATGTCGGCTATGACGCGACTGCGACCAGCCTGCATATCGGCAACCTGATCTCGGTCACCATGCTCTACTGGTTCCAGGAGACCGGGCATCGGCCGATCACGCTGATGGGCGGCGGCACCTCGATGGTTGGCGACCCGTCCTTCCGCGACGACCAGCGCAAGCTTCTGTCGATCGAGGAGATCAATACCAATATCGAGAGCATCAAGAAGGTCTACTCGCGCATCCTGCGCTATGGCGACGGCCCGACCGACGCGCTGATGGTGAACAACGCCGACTGGCTGCTCAAGCTCAACTATGTCGAGTTCCTGCGCGAGGTCGGCCGGCATTTCTCGGTCAACCGCATGCTGTCCTTCGACTCGGTGAAACTGCGGCTCGATCGCGAGCAGTCGCTGTCGTTCCTCGAGTTCAACTACATGATCATGCAGGGCTACGACTTCGTCGAGCTCAACCGCCGCTATGGTTGCCGCCTGCAGATGGGCGGCTCCGATCAGTGGGGCAACATCATCAACGGCGTCGACCTCGCGCACCGCATGGACGGCAAGCAGCTCTTCGCGCTGACCACGCCGCTGCTGACGACCTCATCGGGCGCCAAGATGGGCAAGACCGCCAGCGGCGCCGTCTGGCTCAATGGCGATCTCTTCAGCCCCTATGAATTCTGGCAGTATTTCCGCAACACCGAGGATGCCGACGTTGGCCGCTTCCTCAAGGTGTTCACCCGCTTGCCACTCGCCGAGATCGCCAAGCTCGCGGCGCTCGGCGGCTCGGAGGTCAACGAGGCCAAGAAGGTGCTGGCCACCGAGGCGACGGCGCTGCTGCATGGTCGCGAGGCAGCTGAAGCCGCGGCCGAGACCGCCCGCAAGACCTTCGAGGAAGGCGGAGCCGCCCACGACCTGCCGAGCGTCGAGGTATCCGTAGCCGAGCTCAAGGCCGGGGTAGGCGTGCTCAACGCCTTCGTCAGCGCCGGCCTCGTGCCCTCGACCGGCGAGGCCCGCCGCCAGATCAAGGCGGGCGGCCTACGCGTCAACGATGCCCAGGTATCCGACGACCGCGCGACACTCACGCCCGCCGACCTGGTCGACGGTGCGGTCAAGCTCTCCTTCGGCAAGAAGAAGCACGTCCTGCTGCGGCCGGTCTGACGGCCGCCATCGCCAAGCAAGAGATGGTTTGAGCGCTCAGCTTGCACACCGCGAGCTGAGCGCATTTGTATCTAGCGCTCCGCGGCGCCCGGCGCCGGCACTCTGGCGCCGGGGCGCGCCTGCTCCAGCGGGCCACCCCCGAGCGGATCGACGAAGCGGCGCAGGATGCCGGGAGCGATTGCCGAAAGCGGGTTCACCGTCATCGTCGGCTGGCTGGCTGAACCAGAAACGCGGAAATTCACCGCGAACAGCCCGCCGTATTGTCCACCACCGAGGATCATGCCGACCACCGGCACCTGCGCAAAGGCGTTGTTGAAGGCATAGCCTGGCACAAAGGTGCCGCCGATATCGACGCGGTCGCGGCCATAGTCGACGCTGCCCTGGATGGTGAAGCCGACCTGCTGGCCCCACAGCACCGCATCGCTGACGTCGATCCGGCTGGCGCTGCGCACGAACTCGGCCCGTAGCTTGGTGAAGGCGACATCGCTCGCATCGATCCGCTGAACCGGCGCCCCGGTACTGTCGAGCGCGTTCGGCGTCTGGGAGCCCTGCGGACCGACGACGCGGCGCAAGGCCGGCTCGTCCCGCACCGTGAAATTGCGCAGGAGCAGCTCGCCCGGCTGGCGGCCCTCGCCGGCGCCAAGCTGCAGGATCAGGTCGCCGCCATAGGCACGGCGATAGAGATCGAGGAAGCGCAGCGTGGCGCCCCCGTTCTCCGACTGCACGACCAGCTGGCCGGCGCCCTCGCCCTGCCTGGCCTGCTTGATCGAAAGGTCGGCTTTGCCGATGCGGCCCTGATAGGCGACCGAGCGCAGGGCCCCGTTCCGACGCGAGAGCTTGAGCTGTGAATTGCCCAGCGCCTCATTGTTGAAGCCGGTCAGGATCGGCACGTCGAGGTCGAGATCGAAATCCGGGCCCGACGCAGTGCTCTGGTTGCCGCGCGCCCCACGGGTCGGAGCCGCGGGTGCGTCGAACAGGTCGCGGATGAAGGGACGTGCATCGAGCACCGCCCCGCGCACCGAGAGCTTGGTCACATTGCCGTCGCGGCCGATCTCGACCTTGGTGAGATTGTCGCCCGGCGACAGACGCAATTGCGAGAAGCTGGCGCTCTCGAACGCGTTCTGCTTGGTCAGCGAGATGCGGCCTTTGGCCAGCAGCGGCGCGCTCTCGATCGTCAGGTCTTCAAGGTCCGGGCCGTCGTCGTCGACGACATAGGTGAAAGCCGCCTTGCCGGCCCGGCCAGCGGGCTTGCTCACCCCCGGCACGCCTGAATCGATCGCAGCCTTGGTCAGGTCGACCTCGACCCGTGGCGGCGCCTCCGGTGTTTTGCCAAGCGGCTTGACGACCTTGACCTGCATCGGCCCGCTGATGCCGGTCTCCGGGCCAAAGCCACGCCGCTTGAGCGCGGCATTGTCGAGGGCAAGCGAGATGCTCGCCTCGCCCTGCCCCTTGGCGTTCTGTTTGAGCTCGATCGGCGCCTTGTCGCCGCCGACCTTGCCCTCACCCTTGATGGATAGCTGACCGCGATCATAGCTGAGCGCCAGATTGGCGCCCTCCAGCTTCTCGCCGCCGAGCAGATTGTCGGAAGCGACATTCGACAGGGCGCCGCTACTGCGGATCAGGACGTCAACAAACTGCAGGTCGTTGACGAGCGGCAAGGAGAGCTGGCTGGTCAGATCGACCGCGCCCCGCAATGCGCCTGGCTCGATCTTGAGCGGCGAGAATTCACGCAGGGACGGGAAGTTGAGGAGAGCGACCAGGGCATCGGCGGAACCCGTCGACTTGAAGCTCATCCGCGCCTGCGGCCGATCCGCCCAGGTGTCGGACATGGCGAAGGTACCTTCACTCAACGTCAGCTTTCGGCCATCGCCGAGCTCGGCCGTAGCTTGCGGAATAACGAGATCGACAGTGCGGCCAGTCGTCGAGCCCACGACGCGTGCATCGGTCAGCAGCGGCAGGCCGGGATTGGGCAGGAAGCTGACCTGCGAGGCCTTCAGCGCCACGGCCACGGCGTCGTCGTCCATGCCCTTGCCGCTGGACAGCCTCGCATTCGCCTCCGGCGACATCGTCACCTTGACGTCGATCTCCTCGACCCGCCCGCTCTTGACCATCTCCGACAGCGCCCCATGCAGCCCCGGCGACGTCACCGCCGGCCAGACCGCGAGCGCGGCCCGCATGTCGGTGTCGACCGCCCTGATCTGGAACTGATGCGAGTTCTGGTCGTCACGCCGGCGGGCCATGCCGGAGCCTTCGGCGCTGATCAGCGGCCCCTTGAACGAAAGCTGCCCGAGTCGGATCTCGCCCGCCCCGGGATCGACATCGAGCTGTGTTCGCAGCGCTGAGATCACGACCGCGGCGTCCTTGCCGATGCCCGCGACCTGGCCGCCACCATCGAGTACCAGCCGCCAGATGCCGCCCTCGTTCCGCGCCTGCCCGCTCCCGGCGAGCTTGGTCTCGCCGGCCTGGAGCTCGGCGGTCGCGACCCGGATCGTCTTGAGGCCGTCCTCGCTGGTGAAATCGAGCTTCGCCCCTTGCACTTCGATCGGGTCAAGCCCGGCATTGTGGACACGGACGACGCCCGGCGCGACGGTCAGTCCCGCCGCGAACTTGCGCTCGCCATTGCCTGCCTGGGTCAGCGAGATCTTGCCGCTGAGCGCCATGCCATCCAGCGCGACCATGGCGTTGCCGAAGGCGAGTGCCACTGCCTCGGCCGGCTCGAAACGCTGGATATCGATGGTCGCGCTGCGCGTTCCATCAGGAGCGCTGGACAGGTCGATCGCCAATTCCTTCCAGCGCGGGCCGATCCGCCCCTTCATCGACAGGCGGGCCTGCCCGCCGCCGAACCGCTCCAATCTGACATCGACGTCTTCGAGGCCGGATCGTTGCCGTCCGGCCGGATCGATCAATGTGACACGAGCCCCGCCAATGCCGGCAATTTCGAGCGATCCGAGCAGACCCTCGTTCGAGACCAGCGCGCCGATCGCGTTCATAGCGCCGGCGAAAGCGTCCCAATCCACCGGATCACCGGCCACCGGCGTCTTCGATGTCTGCTCCGGCTGGGCGTCCTGCTCAAGCAGCAACGATCCGTCCTGCCTGACGCCAAGTCGGATATTGACGCCGCGTAGGTCGAGCGAGACCAGGCGGATATTGCCGCGCAACAACGACATCGCGTCGTAGCCGAGGACGGCCTCCGGCGCTCGGAACGACGCCCCGCCCGCATGGCGGAACGAGACCTCGCGGACACGCAGGCGCGAACGGCCGTCGACACGGTCGAGCTCGGCCTGCTCGGCCGTGACCTTCCAGTTCGGGCCGAGCCGTTCTTCGATGGCTATGGAGATTCGGCCTTCGAGCCCGGACAGGGGAATGAAGCCGCTGACCAGCAAGGCGGCTCCGACAAAACCAAGAGTCACCACCGCGACGCAAACCGCCACTGCAATGGTGACGATGCCGCGCCAGGCGCGCTTCGCCACGGCGGCGACCTCCTGGCATTCCGCCGCGGAAGTCGCGCCGGGTGCGGGAGCCGCGTTGATTTTGCTGTTCTCGGTCAAACGGAAACGCTTCTTGTGTTGCTACTCGAATCGTGCGGATCGATGTAACAGCTCCGGCAGCCGGGCCGCCTTGCCATCCGCATGATGCGCCTGTTCCCGGGAGCGGTACAGCAACAGCAAGCTAGCTGATTCGTTCCCAGCGGTTCTGGTCTGTGGTCAAAGCCGGCTTGTCGCAGGCGGCTTGCCCGGCCCTTGCACGTGATCGAGACCAAAGGAAGGCGAAGATGGCGTTGAACGAAGGCATCGCGGCCCCGGACTTCACCTTGCCGACGGATGGCAGCGGCTCGCTCACACTGTCCAGCCTGCGCGGCGGCAAGGTCGTGCTCTACGCCTATCCGCAGGACGACACGCAAAGCTGTACCAACGAGGCGCTCTCCTTCGACGCACTGCGCGCGGAATTCGCTGCTGCGGGCGCGACAGTGATCGGCATCTCGCCCGATTCGGTGAAGCGCCACGACAAGTTCAAGCAAAAGTACGGGCTGCACCTCACTCTGGTTTCGGACGAGGAGCGGACGGCTATCGAAGCCTATGGCCTCTGGGTCGAGAAGCAGATGTATGGGCGGCACTATATGGGGGTCGAGCGCAGCACCTTCCTGATCGATGCGACGGGTAAGATCGCTCGCGTCTGGGCCAAGGTCAGGGTCAAGGGCCATGCCGAGGATGTGCTCGCAGCTGCCCGGGAACTCTGACGCTTGCGAGGCGGAAACCCTGTGAAACCGACCATGGTTTGCGATTGATTAACCCTAACGGGGTCTAATCGAACCATCGCAGCGTCAACTCGGTTTTGCGTATGATTCCCTCGGATTCTCTTGCCCAAGCTGCCGGCCCCGCACTCCCCGTGACCGGCATCCTGTCCCGCCGCAGCTTCACGATCAGCCGCTCGACCGCGCTGCTCGGCTTGAGCCTGCTGGCGCTGACCACCGCCTGGAGTGGTGCGACGAGCTGGTACATCCTGCGCAAGGACGATCTCGCCGCGCGGCTGATCAGCCGCGAGACCTCGCGCCAATACGCTTATGAGGATCGGATCGCGGCGCTGCGTGCCGATGTCGACCGGCTCGCCAGCCGTGCCTTGCTCGATCAGGACGGGGTAGAGGCCCGAGTCGGCGAGATCGCCACGCGCCAGGCCGAACTCGAATCGCGACAGTCCCTGGTCAACGCCGTCGCCGAGAGCCTGCAATCGGCCGGCATCGGCGTGTCGCAGGCAGCAAAGAGCCCGCTGCGCCAGCGCATGATCAAGCCCGAGGAGCCGATCCGTGCCTCCGGCGTCACCAGCTTCGCACCGTTCGCCTCAGGCAAGCCGACGCCGGCGCCGGAGACCCTGCCGCTGCGTGGCGCCGACGATCGTCCGGCCCCCTGGCAATCGGGCGAAGCCGAGGAGCCCGTACCTCCAGCCAAACGTGTCGCCGGGGCGCTGATCCAGCTCGATCAGTCGATCGAGCGCAGCTCGGCCGCCCAGCTCGCAGCCCTGCGCGACATCGACCGAACCCTCGGCGAGACACAGAAGACGCTGCGCGGCGCGCTTGCGGAAACCAGGCTCGATACCGACAAGCTCGCGGCCGCGAACTCCGTCGCGAAGGGTGTCGGTGGACCGCTCGTCCCGATCGACATCGATCCCACAGCCGGCCCCTTCGAGGCGACTCTGAGCTCATTGCAGCCGCGCATAGCGACTGTATTCAGCCTGCGCGGCCTCGCCGAGCGGCTGCCGCTGAACAGGCCGCTCGACGGAGAGCTCGAGCTGAGCTCCAATTACGGCTACCGCGCCGATCCCTTTACCCGCGGGGCCGCCTTGCACACCGGCATGGACTTGCGCGCCGAGCACGGAGCGCCTGTGCGCGCCACCGGCCCGGGAAAAGTCGTGACCGCCGAGTATTCGGGTGGCTACGGCAACATGGTCGAGATCGAGCACGCGAACGGTCTCACCACGCGCTACGCTCACATGTCGGCTATCCTGGTCAGCCTAGGCCAGACGGTAAGCAGCGGGACCCTCGTCGGCCGCGTCGGCTCGACCGGCCGCTCGACCGGGCCCCACCTGCACTACGAAACGCGGCTGGACGGCGACCCGATTGATCCAAACCGTTTCCTGCGGGCCGGCAACAAGCTAGCCGGGCGGGTCTGAGGACACACGTCCTCAGGGGCGGTCTTCCAAGCTCAATTAAGCTTCACAGATCGCTGCAGCGTTCACGCACAGCGAGCTGTTTTGATTCGCGAATCAATTCAGCGCAAGGCTTCGATAATAGCGGCGGCCGCCACTTGATGGCCGTACTCGTTCCAGTGCGCATCGGCCTGGAACTCGAAGCGTTTGCCGGCCTTGGCCCATTCGGCGGCGAAAACCGGGTGCAGGTCGAGGAAAGCGATACCGTGCTTGCCAGCCATCTCGGCGGCGATGCGGTTGAGCTTCAGCGCCGGGCTGTCGGGGCGGCCGGCATAGATCGCCGCGCGATCGCCATCTATGACAAGCTGGAGCTTGGCCCCGATCGCGTCAGTGCGCACTTTCAGCCGGCCGAACAGATAGTCCGTGGCGACACGGATATCGGCCTCCTGCGCCAACACGCTCGCCACATCGATATTGGCGGCATAGCCGCCCTCGCCTGCGGCCTTGGCCGGCCCGAGGATCGCATCGACCAATGCCTGCGGCCTGACCTGCCAGCGATAAAGCAGGAAGCGCGCCGTGGCGCTCTGGCGGACAAATTCGAGCCGGCCGGCGCGCCATGGCTCGGGAGCGACCTCGCCGACGACCTTGCCGCCTTCGATCTTCAGCTTGAGGAAACTCGATGTGTAGCGCCCCGGCTTGAAGGCGAAGCTCTCGTCGAAGTCGTTGTGGACCAGGTTGACGACGATCCGGTCGGGCCGCCGCTGGATCACTTCGCGCTCGATCATCTGCAGATACTGGCTGAGCGGAGCGCCGGCGACGCCGAAGCGCTGGACCTCGATCGGCCCCGCGGTAGCCAGCTTGGCGCCAACCGCTTCGGCGAAGCTCTTGTCGAACGGCACCTGCAGCGCCTCGACGAAGCTGTCGCCAACGAAGGCGATGCGGGCGACGCCCGGCTTGCGCTCAACCGAGTAGTTCGGAAGCGGCGAGTTCCAGCCCTGCGCATTGATCTTGAACGGCGCGGCGATCTCGTCACGCACGCGCCAGACGCCGCTCTGCCCCGGCTGGTAGCGCACCACCTCGTTGACGAAGGTGTTGCGCGGCACGTCGCTCGCCGGCAGCACGAAGCGGAACAGCACCAGCTCGCAGAACAACAGGAAGACGACGACGCTGCCGACCGAAACCGCGAGATTGATCAGAATCTCGCGGCCGCGGGAGCGCTTCTTCGGGCTCAATCGATGTCCTCGACTTCGACCTCGGTGCCATAGACGCGCTGCGCCAGCGAAGCCTCCATGAACGGATCGAGATCACCGTCGAGCACATCGGACGGAGCTGTCGAGCTGACGCCCGTGCGCAGATCCTTCACCAGCTGATAGGGCTGCAGCACATAGGAGCGAATCTGGTGGCCCCAGCCGATATCGGTTTTGGAGGCCTGCTCGGCATTCGCCTTGTCTTCGCGCTTCTTGAGCTCGACCTCGTAGAGGCGGGCGCGCAGCATGTCCCAGGCCTTGGCCCGGTTCTTGTGCTGCGAGCGTTCCTGCTGGCAGGTCACGGCGATCCCGGTCGGGATATGGGTGATGCGCACCGCCGAATCGGTGGTGTTGATGTGCTGACCGCCCGCTCCCTGTGCGCGATAGGTGTCGATGCGGCAGTCCGATTCGTTGACCTCGATGACGATCCGGTCGTCGACCACCGGATAGACCCAGACCGATGCAAAGGAGGTCTGCCGCCTTGCATTGGAGTCGAAAGGCGAGATGCGCACCAGCCGGTGCACGCCCGATTCGGTCTTCAGCCAGCCATAGGCGTTGTGGCCCTTGAACTGCAGCGTGGCCGACTTGATGCCGGCCTGATCGCCGTCCTGGTAGTCGAGCACGTCGACCTTGAACTTCCGCCGCTCACCCCAGCGCCGATACATGCGCAGCAGCATCTCGGCCCAGTCCTGGCTCTCTGTGCCGCCGGCGCCGGGATGGATTTCGACATAGGTGTCGAGCATGTCGGCCTCGCCCGAAAGCAAGGTCTCGACCTGGCGGCGCGCCGCCTCGACCTCGACGGCCTTGATCGCCGCCTCGCCCTCGGAGACGGTGGCTTCGTCCTCTTCCATCTCGCCGAGCTCGATCAGCGTCAGCGCGTCGTCGAGCTCGCGCTCCAGCTTGATGATGCCGTTGATCTGGTCTTCGAGCGAGGTCCGCTCGCGCATCAGCTTCTGCGCGGTCTCGGCGTCATTCCAGAAATCCGGGCCTTCGGAAAGCGCGTTCAGCTCCGCCAGGCGTCGTTGTGCGACATCCCAGTCAAAGATGCCTCCTCAGCAGTCCAATCGACTGCTTGGCGTTGTCGAGTTGCGTCTGAATCTCTGGGCGCATGATCCGGGATCGAAGTCCTGTGCAGAGGGCTATTCGGGCGCTGGCATAGAAAGGATGTGCCGCGCTGTAAATGCCTGGCCTCGCCTGGCCGGCGCTCAGAAGCCGCAGGCGAGGCAGTGACGCCCGCCATCATGGCGATACTCGGCCTTCCAGTAATGCGGGTCGTTGATGTCCTGGTAGTCGAGCCCCGCCGTCAGCGTGTAGCGTTTGCGAAAGGGCCGTTGGAGGATCACCAGCAGCTCGCAATGCGGAGGCCAGTCGGCGATCTCCGCGATCCGGTTGCCGCGCGCCAGCTCCGCCCGCAGAATGTCCCGCAGAGGCGCGGCGAGCGCCGCCGCCTTGGCGGGAATGGGAGGGCTCAGTAGAGCCCGCCCGTGCCGGAACCCACCGAGCGCCCGCCCGCCGGGGCAACGCTCATCGCCCCGCCCGTGCCGTCGGACGCACCGATCACCGAATAGCTGTCCGGCGGCGCCGTACCCGGCTTGAACGCTTCGAGGATACCGCCCTCGCCGCCGGCGCGCATGCCGGTGCGTGGGTCGACCCGGATCAGCTTGATGCCGGGCGGTACGCGGAACGGCGTCGCCGGTTTGTCCTTCAGCGCGACCGTCATGAAGTCGCGGAAGATCGGCGCAGCGTACTGGCCGGCAGTCGCAGAGTTGCCGAGCGACTTCGGCTTGTCGAAGCCCATATAGACGCCGACGGCGAGATCCGGCGAGAAGCCAACGAACCAGACGTCCTTGGCGTCGTTGGTGGTGCCGGTCTTGCCGGCGAGCGGCTTGCCGACCGATTTGACCACTGTCGCAGTGCCGGCGTTGACGACGCCTTCCAGCATCGAGACCATCTGATAGGCGGTCAGCGGGTCGAGCACCTGCTCGCGATTATCGACCAGGCGCGGCTCGCGCTGATTGGCCCACTTATCGGCCTCACAGCCTTCGCAGGTGCGCTGGTCGTGCTTATAGATCGTCGCGCCCCAGCGATCCTGGATGCGGTCTATCAGGGTCGGCCGGATACGTTTGCCGCCATTGGCCAGCATCGAATAGGCCGCAGTCATCCGCATGACCGTGGTCTCGCCGGCGCCGAGCGACATCGAGAGAACCGGCAGCATGTCGTCATAAATGCCGAAGCGGCGGGCATATTCCGCGATCAACGGCATGCCGACATCCTTGGCGAGGCGCACCGTCATCAGGTTCTTCGAGAACTGGATGCCGTAACGCAGCGTCCGCGGGCCGGTGAACTTGCCGTCATAGTTGCTTGGCGTCCACATGCCGAGGCCACCACCCTGGTCGACCTCGATCGGCGCGTCGAGCACGATGCTGGACGGGGTGTAGCCGTTGTCGAGCGCGGTCGCATAGACGAAGGGCTTGAACGACGAGCCCGGCTGGCGCAGCGCCTGCGTCGACCGGTTGAATTCCGACTGGTCATGCGAGAAGCCGCCGACCATGGCGAGCACGCGGCCCGAGAACGGGTCCATCACGGTGATGGCGCCATTGACCTCGGGCATCTGGCGCAGGCGGACCTGGCCGGGCTTGCCGTCGAGCGGTTCGACATAGACGACGTCGCCCGCAGCGACGGCCTGCGAGACACGCGTACGCCGCGTCCAGCGGATGCCGTCCGGGCCGAGCGTCACCGTCTCGCGCTCCGGCCGGAGTTGACCCGATGTCTCGCGAATCGGCTGCAAGCCGAGGCGGGCGCTGTCGCCGGCAACATCGAGCACGACGGCGAGGCGCCAGGGCTTGACGTCGCCCAGCACCGGCAATTCGGCGATGGCGAGCCCCCATTCGCGGCTCGACGCGTCGATCTTCTGGATCGCGCCACGCCAGCCGCGAGCCTCGTCGAAGCGCACGAGACCATCGACCAGCGCCTTGCGCGCCATCAGCTGCATCTTGGGATCGACGGTGGCACGGACCGAGAGCCCGCCCTCGAGCAACTTCTTCTCGCCATAGCGATCCTGCAGCTCGCGCCGGATCTCCTCGGCGAAATAGCCGGCAGCGATCTGGTTGGGCGAGACCGTGCGCGGATTGACGCCGAGCGGCTGCTTCTTGGCAGCCTCGGCATCGGGCCGCTTGAGGAAGCCGTTTTCGGACATGCGGTCGAGCACGTAATTGCGCCGCTCGATCGCGCGCTCGCGGTTACGGAAGGGGTGCAGGTCGGTCGGCGCCTTCGGTAGCGCCGCGAGATAGGCCGCTTCCTGCGCGTTCAGCTCATGCACCGACTTGCCGAAATAGTTCAGCGCCGCCGCGGCGACGCCGTAGCTGCCCTGTCCCGGCGCCGGCGCG
Source organism: Bosea sp. Tri-49 (assembly GCF_003952665.1). Classification (NCBI taxonomy): domain Bacteria; kingdom Pseudomonadati; phylum Pseudomonadota; class Alphaproteobacteria; order Hyphomicrobiales; family Alloboseaceae; genus Allobosea; species Allobosea sp. Tri-49. Next base: position 1,111,117 of record NZ_CP017946.1, on the reverse strand, counting down.
CCGAGATAGATCTCGTTGAGATAAAGCTCGAGGATCTTGTCCTTGGAATAGGTCGACTCGATGCGCAGCGCGATCAGCGCCTCGCGAATCTTGCGCTCGATGCTCTGCTCGGAGCCGACCAGGAAGTTCTTCGCCACCTGCTGAGTGATGGTCGAAGCGCCTTGCGGCCGGCGGCCAGAAGCACGATTGCGGAAGTTCGAGATCGCGGCGCGGGCGAGACCCTCGGGGTCGACACCGAAATGCTTGTAGAAGTTCTTGTCCTCGGCCGAGAGGAAGGCGTCGATGATCAGCTTCGGCACCGCCTGAATCGGCAGATAAAGCCGGCGTTCACGCGCGAACTCGGCAATGAGGCTGCCGTCGCCGGCATGGACGCGGCTCATCACCGGCGGCTCGTAATTCCGCAGCTGCGCTGAATCGGGCAGATCCTTGGAGTAGTGCCAGATCACGCCGGCAGCGCCTGCAACACCGATGACGAACAGGATCGTACCGGCGGCGAACGCCCATCCGAAAAGGCGCAATATGAACCGCATCGAGAAATTTGACCTCGGCTAGCGGCAGCGGCGTCGCCCTCCCCCGTTGGCGTCGCACCGTGCCCGGCTGATCTTGAACTCGTCTCTATATCATGGCGGAGATGGCGGAACCGTGGCTTTACGACCACAAATCGCCATCTTCGACCACTACGCCGTCAAGGCTTGCTCTGCGCAGCCTTGCCCGGTGTTTGCAGGCGTTCGAAATACTGGTCGATCGCCTGTTGAACGGCCGAGGCCGCTTGGTTGCGCCAGCCCTCGGAATTCAACAGCTCGGCATCCTTGGGGCTCGACATGTAGCCGAGTTCGATCAGAACCGACGGCACATCGGGAGCGGTCAATACGCGAAAACCTGCGGAACGCAACGGAACCTTGTGCATCTTGACCGAGCCGCCGAGCCGCTCGACCAGATTTCGCGCGAAGATCGTCGAGAAGCTGCGGGTCTCGCGCTTGGCGAGATCCATCAGAATGCCGGCGACATCATGCACGTCCTCGCTCGAATCGAGACCGGCGACGGCGTCAGCCTGGTTTTCCTTCGCCGCCAGCCGCGCCGCTTCGGCGTCGCTCGCACGCTCCGAGCCAGTATAGATGGTGGCGCCGCGCACATCCTGCGCCTGCGCCAGCGAATCGGCATGGATCGAGATGAACAGGCTGGCCTCGACGCCGCGCGCGATACGGACACGGTCGCCTAGCGAGATGAACGTGTCGTCCGAGCGGGTCATGATCACCCGGTAACGCCCCTGCGCCTCGAGCTGCTCCTTCAGCTTCAGCCCGAAGGCGAGCACGACCGCCTTCTCGGCGATCGCGGCGACCTGGGTGCCAGGGTCGATACCGCCATGCCCGGGATCGATAACCACGATGCGGCGCGAATCACCCTCGGCCTTGCGCTCGACCGGAATGCTCGGCAGCTGCGCCTTGGCAGCGGCCTCGCGGGCAAGCACGGCGAATTCCTCGCGGCTCGTGCGCTTCAGCTCGACCGTGAGCTCGCCGAAGCCGCCGCGCTGCGGCTTGACCGAGACGCTCGCCACCACGGCCGGCTGCGCCAGATCGAGGATGATGCGGGCACGGTCGGCCATGAACAGGCCGTAACGGAAACCGGAGACGAAACCGGCCGACTTGCGCCCCTGCTTCGGCTCCATCTGGAAATTGACCGACGGCAGCTCGACAATGACGCGATCCGGGCCCGCCATCACGGTCGCGCTCGCGGCAACCGGTCGCGACAATGTCAACGTCAGCCGGACAGTGTCGCCTTGAACTTCGAGCCGCGCATCGGTGGCGACAGGAGAGTCGCCGGCGCCTCGGCCGGTGTTCCCTGCCGCAGCGGTCGCAAGCAGGCAGCCCAGCACTGCGGCCACGACGAAACGCCGCGCCAGCATGGCGATTCGGCCGATGCACGCCACAGAAAGGCGAAGCCCGTGCAGCAGGAGAAAGCTCCTCGATTCGCTCGCTCGACGCTTAACGAAGGTTAACCATAGCGCCGCCATTCGTTGATAACCCGTTACCATGCGGGTGCAGCGCCGGGAACCGCCTGCCAAAACTTGGCCACTGTTAACGCGCTTGCAAAAATGCATCGCCTGTCTGTAATGGAGATGGTTGCAACGTGAAGGCTACCGCAGCGCACAAGCTGGGCCATCCAAGCCCGCCAGCGCCCTGCGAACCAGCCGAACGACCGGATCGGTCAAACCGATCCGCGCCGGCGCGGAGGCAGCCAACAACGGAATCGTCCGCGGACGAGCTTGCGCCAGGCAGCAATCGGCGCCGGTCCTCTTGTCTGCGAGCGTGTCAACGCGGTGTGCCTCGTTCCAGAGACGCACTGTAGGTCAAAGGTCAGATGTCGGGGCAAACGACGCCGCTTTCCCTTTCGGTGTTTCGTCGAGACCTTTCAGGTGGCGACGGGCTTTTCGCCCGCCCTGCCGCTCGCTCCCGTCGTCGTCTCTTGATCGAATTCCTCTCCCTGCAACATGCCGGCCTCAGCCGGCTTACGCGCGGTGCCCCTGCCCGCGGCCGCGGATTCGCATCCGCAGCCCGGCGGATTGCCAAGGCCGCCGCGCCAATGGATTTGTCCCATGGCCAACAAGATGCTTATCGATGCCACCCACCCGGAAGAGACCCGGGTCGTGGTGTCCCGCGGCTCGCGTATCGAAGAGTTTGATTTCGAATCTGCCAGCCGCAAGCCGCTCCGCGGTAATATCTATCTGGCGAAGGTGACGCGGGTGGAGCCATCGCTCCAGGCCGCCTTCGTCGAATATGGCGGCAATCGCCACGGCTTCCTCGCCTTCTCCGAAATCCACCCGGATTACTATCAGATCCCGATCGCCGACCGGCAGGCGCTGCTCGCCGAGGACGCCCGCGCCGAGCGCGAGGAAGAGCGTGACGAGGAAAAGCGTGAGCGCCGCGGCCGCCGTGGCCGCCGCGATCGTGACGGCCGCGACAACCGCGCCAAGCGCACCGCCGAGAGCGGCGAGACCGTCAGCGCCGAGGTCGAGGCCGGCAACGGTCATGTCGAGACCGACGGCAAGGAAGCCGCGATGGTCAACGAGGGCGCGCCGGCTTTCGGCGATTCATTCGCCCCGGCCGTCGCCGAATCCGACAGCGAGAGTGTCGTCGAGAACGCCGCTCCGCTGACCTTCGAGACCGTTGAGGTCGCCGCTTCGGAAGATGCTGGCGAGGAGACGCAGGCGCGCCGGCCGTCTCAGGACGACGAGAACGGCGATGACGAGAACGGCGGCGAAGAGGCGCAGGAAGAGCCGGAGCAGCTCGGTGGCGGCGACGCCCTCGACGATATCGCCGAGCGGCCGCATCGCCATTCGCGCCGCCAGTACAAGATCCAGGAGGTGATCAAGCGCCGCCAGATCATCCTGGTCCAGGTCGTCAAGGAAGAGCGCGGCAACAAGGGCGCGGCCCTCACCACCTATCTCTCGCTCGCCGGCCGCTATTCCGTGCTGATGCCGAACACCGGCAAGGGCGGCGGCATCTCGCGCAAGATCACCAATGCCGAGGACCGCAAGCGCCTGAAGGAGATCGCCCAGGAGCTGGAGGTGCCGGAGGGGATGGGCATCATCCTGCGCACCGCCGGCGCCTCCCGCACCAAGCCGGAGATCAGGCGCGACTACGAATATCTGATGCGGATGTGGGAGAGCGTGCGCGAGCTGACGCTCGGCTCGGTCGCCCCGGCGCTGGTCTATGAGGAGGGCAACCTCGTCAAGCGCTCGATCCGCGACCTCTACAACAAGGACATCGACGAGGTTCACGTCGCCGGCGAGAACGCCTATCGCGAGGCGAAGGACTTCATGCGCATGCTCATGCCGAGCCATGCCAAGAGCGTGAAGCCCTATCGCGAACAGACCCCGCTCTTCGCCGCCTTCGGCGTCGAGAGCCAGCTCGACGCGATGTTCTCGAACACCGTGACGCTGAAGTCGGGCGGCTACATCGTCATCAACCAGACCGAGGCGCTGGTCGCGATCGACATCAACTCCGGGCGTTCGACCCGCGAGCACAACATCGAGGACACCGCCCTCAAGACCAATCTCGAAGCGGCGGAGGAAATCTCCCGCCAGCTGCGCCTGCGCGACCTTGCCGGTCTCATCGTGATCGATTTCATCGACATGGAGGAGAACCGCAACAACCGCGCGGTCGAGAAAAAGCTGAAGGAGTGCCTGAAGAACGACCGCGCCCGCATCCAGGTCGGTCGCATCTCCGCCTTCGGCCTGCTCGAGATGTCGCGCCAGCGCATCCGCACCGGCGTGCTCGAGAGCTCCTCGGTGCCCTGCCCGCACTGCGCCGGCGCCGGCCTCGTCCGCTCGACGCCGTCGATCGCGCTGCAGATCCTGCGCGCGCTCGAGGAGGCACTGATCAAGAGCGCCTCGCATAACCTCGAAGTCCGCACCCGGCCCGAGGTCGCGCTCTATGTGCTCAACCAGAAGCGTGCCCATCTGCGCGACCTGGAAGAACGCTTCAACATTGCCATCATCATCTCGGCCGACGCGGCCCTGCTCGGCACCCGCTATTTCGAGGTCGAGCGCGGCGAGTTCGTCGGCAACGAGAACCGCGTCGTGCCGGTGTCGAGCATGCGCGCCGAGGCGATCATCGACGAGCCGGAGGACGACGATATCGTCGAGGCCGAAGTCGAGGTTGAGGTCGAGATTGAAAGCGGGGCCGAAGGCGAGACCGCGGCTGAGCCGCGCGCCGCTGCCGAGGGCGAAAGCCAGGAGAGCCGCGACGGTCGCCGCCGGCGTCGGCGTCGGCGTCGCCGGCGCGGTGGCGAGCGTGATAGCCAAGGCCAGCTGGTGGAAGGCGCCGCCGACGAGTCCGATGAGCAGGACGACGAAGGCAGCGATGACGACGCCGTCGGCGAATCGGACGATGCCGCCCCAGCTTCCGCTGCGGCTTCGCTTGAAGAGCCGGCCGCCCCGGTGATCGAGACCCCGACGCCCGAGCCGGAAGCTGGTGCCAAGCCGAAGCGCCCCCGCCGTGGCCGCGCCAAGAAAGCAGACGCCGAAGCTGAGACCGTCGAAGCTCCCAAGGAAGCTGCGAAGGAAGCCGCCAAGGCTGCCCCCGCGGAGGAGACGGTCGCCGAACCGGCCGAGAAGCCCAAGCGCAGCCGCTCGCGCAAGAAGGTCGTGCCGATCACCGAGGACGGCATCGCTGCCGCTCCGGTCGAGGTGGCGCCAGCACCTGAACCAGCTGCGCCCGTGATCGCTGTTGCGCCGGAACCGGCGCCCGCCGTCGAGGCGCCGCCCGCGCCGCGCGTGATCGAGGAGCCTGTCGCGGTCGTGCTGACCCCGCCCGATCCGGATCGACCCAAGCGCGGCGGCTGGTGGAACAAGCTGGCCGGACGCAAGTAGAAATCAGGGCCGCCGCGAGCAATCGCGGCGGCCTTTTTCATTGCCGGAGGATGGGATGCGGCCGCCGCGAAGCCGTGAGAGCCTGCTGGTGAGGGCGATCGCCTGCATTGGCCTGCTCGGTCTTGCCTGGCTCGCCCAGCAGACGATCGGCTGGCTCGGCGTTGGCCTGCTTGGCCTGTTCACCCTCTTCGTCGCGGTTCGTTACGAGCTGGAGGGCAACCTGCCGGTCGGCCCACAGATGACGCCGGACCTCTATGCCAGCCAGTTCCACAAGCACGGCCGCGAGCATGAAGCTGAGCGCGCCGGCCAGCGCCATGAATGGGCGGGCCAGCTCTCCGCCGCCCGCCTCGCTGCAGGATTGGGCGCCCTGCTGGCACTTCTCGGCTTCGGCTTCTTCTTCATCCTGGAGTTTGGCCACCAGACCGGATGAAGGTCCCTGGCCGGGTCGAGGTTCACTCCGCGGCCGGCACCAGCGGAGTCGGCGGCGGCACGGCCGCGATCGCGGCAGCGGTGCTCCTGCCGCCCCCCTCCTTTACCGTGACCGCATTCGAGGCGAACGGCACCTCGGCCTCGTTCAGGCCGCGATAGACTCGCTTCAGCGCCTCGCGCTGCAGCATCGAGGCCTGGTTCGGCTTGCCGGTGAACTTCAACCTGATCACGATCGCCGAATCGGTGATGTCGGCGACGCCCTGCATCTTGAGCTGGGCGATGAAATGCGGCCCGTATTCTGGGTCTTCCAGCAAGGCCAGCCCGACCTTCTTGATCGTCTTGCGCGCCTTCTCGATATCGGCCGAGTGGTCGAGGCGTACGTTGAACTTCACCGTCGCCCAGTCGCGGCTGGCATTGGTCAGCGACTGCACCTGGCCGAACGGGACGGTGTGAATCTGTCCGCTCTGATGGCGCAGTTGCATCGAGCGCAGCGAGATTTTCTCGACCGTGCCCTTGAGCCGGCCGGTATCGACATATTCGCCGACGCGGAAGGCATCCTCCAACATGAAGAAGAAGCCGGAGACGATGTCCCGCACCAGCGCCTGCGAGCCGAAGGAGATGGCGAGGCCGAGAATGCCGAACCCGGCGAGCAGCGGCCCGATATCGACGCCGAGCCGCGACAGCAGCACCAATGCGGTCAGCCCGAACACAGCAGCGAGCACGACGCCGCGCAGGACCGGCAGCACCGTCGCCAGCCGCGATGGCACATGGTCGTGCGGTACGGCGTCCTCGTCGCCCGGCAGGCTTGCCACGGGCTTCGGAGTATAGGCGTCGAAGAAGCTGCGCAGGAATACGATCGCCACCCAGCCGCCGAAGGCGAGCACGGCGACGCCGCCGGCCTGGCGCATCAGCATGGTGAACTGGTCGGAACTGACGCCGAAGAGGAAGCCGGCCCAGAGTCGCGCCAGCAGATAGAAGCCGCCGGCCCAGATCGCGCCGCCGGCCGCGGCGCGTAGCGCATGGCCAACCGCAAGCGAGAGCGGCGCGGTCTCGCCCATCGCCGCCGCATGCGCTTGCCGGCAGGCCATCAGGCTGGTGATGCCGACCGCCAGGATCGGCGCCAGCACGATGATGAACTGCGTCAGCGCGGCAGCCTCCGCCCAGCGCGCCCCGCCCTCCATCATCGAGGACGCATTGCCGACCATCCAGATCAGCACCGCGAGTGCGGCATAGACCCAGCCCGTCGTCAGGGCGATCACGCGGCGCGTCGGCCCGGGTTCATGCGCGGAATGGAGAATCAACGCCGCGAGGTCGTGCCGCGCATCGATGAACCACCAGACCTTGAACACGGTCGAGACAATGCCGACCAGGGCGAACAGCCCGACGACGGCTCCGGGGCCGGTGGTATGCTGGATCGACACCGTCGCCGTCAGCAGGACGGGCGTGAGAATGCCGAAGAAGATCAGGAATTTGAAAGCCCGCTCGGCCCGCGGCAGCGGCATGACCCGACGTTCCGGAGCACCGGGAGCGAGCAGGAAGCGTCCGAGGATCAGATATCCGGCGCCGATGGTAAGGCCGTTGGCGATCGTGCGCAGCACCATATGGGCAAGGTCGGGCTCCGGCAGCCAGAATCTGCGCACCGCATGCAGCACTACGAGCCAGAGCGCGAGCGTCGCCAGGTCCTGTAGCAGGCCCCAGGAGGACGCGATCAGGCGCGGCGTGAACTCGGGCCCTTCCGGCCGCAGCCGGCGCGCGAACCAGCCCGCTGTCGCAAGCCGGAACAACCCGGCCACGGCAAACGCGAGTACAAGGCCTACTGCAAGCCACCAGCCGGCCGAACCATTGCGGTTCTGCGCCCAGGCAGTGCGCCAGGCATCCGGTATCTGGGCAAGGCGCGGTATGGCGGCGAGGCCTTGCGATACGCCATCGACGAAATGATCCCAGAAGGCTTCGGCCTGGGTTTCATGCTCTGCCGGAGCGCTGCTCGACGATAGCGGCAGCGCTGCACCAGCTACGGCAGACGCCGCAGGGGCGGCAGCTGCCTCGCCCTTCCCGGCGATCCTGATCTCGACCTTGCGCCCACCGGCCGACAGGGCATCGACCAGCTTGCGCACCGTCTCGGGCGTCTCGTCGCCGCGCAGGGTCAGCACGGTCGGCGCGTCCGTCTTGGCGTGCTGCGCCACGGCCGGCAGCGGGACTGCGACAGCGCCAACCAGCAGCGCCACCCCGCACAACGCCATGGTCTTCAGCCAGTTCCGCATCGCGACCATGTCCTGCCCCCAAGCCGGATCAGATTGAGTCCGCCGCGTCGCCTTGGCAAGCACTCGCTTCAGCGCGTCTTCAGCCAGCGCCCCAGGCGCGCCACCGCCTCCTCGCATTCGGCCAGCGAGCCGGCGAAGGAAAGCCTGACGGTCCGCGCCCCGCGCCCCTCGTCGAAATCGAGCCCGGGCGTGATCGCGACACCGGCATTTTCGAGAGCATCCCGGCAGAAGCTCATGGAATCGTTCGAGTATCGGCCGATGTCGAGATAGATGTAGAAGGCCCCGTCTACGGGGAGGAAGTCGCCGAGCCCGATCTCCGGAAGCGCCTTCAGCAGATAGGCGCGGTTCTCAGCATAGCCGGTCTTGATCGCCTCACATTCCGCGGTCGCGTCGAAAGCGGCCTCGCCGGCGACCTGGCTCAGCATCGGCACCGAAATCGAGAAATTCTGCTGCAGCCGCTCGATCACGCGGACCAGCCGCTCCGGCACCACCAGCCAGCCGACCCGCCAGCCGGTCATGCAATAATACTTGGAGAAGGAATTGACGACGATCGTGTCCGGATCGGCGGCGAGCGCCGTCGTCGCCGGCCGCTCATAGGTCAGGCCGTGATAGATCTCGTCGGAAATATACCAGAGTCCGAGCCGCCGGCATTCGGCCGCCACCGCCGCAATCGCCTCGGGCGCCATCACCACGCCCGTCGGATTGGCCGGGCTCATCGTCAGCACGCCGGCGAGCGGCTTTTCGGCATGGGCCCTGGCGATCAGCTCGGGCGTCAGCGCGTAGCGTGTCTCCGGCCCGACCGGGATCGCGACCGGCTCGAGCCCGAGCGCGATCAGGATGTTGCGATAGGCCGGATAACCCGGAGCGGTGATCGCGATGCGCGCGCCGGGCTCGAAACAGGCGAGGAAGCTCAGGATGAAACCGCCGGAGGAGCCGGTCGTCACGACGACGCGCTCGGCCGGGACCTCGACACCGTAAGTGTCGCGATAGTGCCGCGCGATCCGGGCCCTGAGCGAGCCTATGCCGAGCGCCTGGGTATAGCCGATGCGGCCATCCTCCAGAGCGCGGGCCGCGGCCGCCCGGATGCTGGCCGGCGTCGCCGCCGAAGGCTGCCCGACCTCCATATGCACGACCGAACCGCCACGCCGCTCGATCGCCTCGGCCGCGTTCATCACGTCCATGACGATGAAGGGCGAGACGCCCTGTGCCCGGGCGGCGGGCTTCGGCGCCGGCGGCAGGCCGGTAGCGGCAATGGTCATGGCAGCCTCGATGATCGTCACGTTGCCCGAGCCATGCCCCGCGAGCGCGCCGACCGCAAGCCGCTAGAGATCGAGACTGGCCTGTCGCAATGGCAGGGCCCGCGCGCTCTCGCCGGAACGAAGCTCGCTATGGCGCACGATCGCGGCGCTCATGCTGACCCGATAACGTTCGCTCAGCGCGGTCGCATCGAGCTGGCGCACCGTAGGTGTATCCGGGATCAGGAAGGCGGCCGCATAGCGCCGCGCCTGATATTCCATCGACCGGAGCTTCGCCGAGACCCGCTCGGCCCGCCCGCCGGTCGGCGCGCGATTGAGATTGCCGTCATGGCCGAGCAGTGCGTGGCCGACCTCGTGTGCGACCGTCATCAGCGCTCTGCCCTCGCCTCGATTAGCGGCCTGGAACACGGCCTCAGGGATCAGCAGGCGCTTCCCCAGCGAATCCCACTGCGCCTCGGCCTCGCCGAGCGAACCATCAGGCACCCGCTCGTAGGAAAACTCCGGGTAGCGCGCCTTGAGCCTGGCCAGCAGCGTCATGGCATCGACGGCCTGATCGTCGGCGAAGCCGAGTCCGCGCCGATGCGCCAAGGCGCGGGCGTCGATCTGGGCGTCGGTGAGGAAGGCATGGCGCATCGGCAGGCCTCCTGAGCCCGTCGATTATAGGCCGCCTGCCATGTCGCCTCAATGAAGGCGTCCGTCTCTTTGCCTTGGCGCAATTCCGGACGCAGAACCGCTACGCGCTTCTGCTGGAATTGCTTCCGCTCGCCAGGATCGCCTCGACGATCTCCTGCACGTTGAGCGCCTCCTCCAGAGTAGCGAGCTGGTGAGCCTCTCCACGCGTGAGCTTCGCGACGCCTTCAAGCTGCCGCTTCAGCGCTACCGGCCGTGCCTCGAGCTGCGTCAACGCATCGGGAGCGCGCTGCCAGGACCCATCCGGCTGGCGCTGCTCGGCCAGTGACCAATCGCAGAGCCTTACCGCTCCGCCATCGCCTTCGAGCATCCAGATGTTGTGATCGTCCTTCTGGGTCGTACCGACACTGCCGACGAGCGTCACCGGAATGTCGCCGGCCATCAGCCGCGCCTCGATCCGACGTTCCGACTTGCCCGTTTCCGGGAAGGACGCGCTCGCCTGCAGGCCGTGCAGCGCCCCGCCGAGCCGGCGGCTCAGGAAGAGGAAATGCGAGACGACCTCGCGGGTGAAGCCACCCTGTTCGCGCCGGTCAAGCCAGCCGGCCGCATCGGCCTGCCAGGAGCGCGGCCAGGTCGCGAAGGCGACCTCGATCGAGATCCGACGATTGTTGTCGACAGCCCCGGCCTCGATCCAGTCCTGCAACTGCGCAATCGCAGGCGACGAGGCGAAGGGGAAATTGACTGCGCCGCGCGATCCCGCCTCGGCGACGAAAGCGCGGGAATCGGCGACGTCGATCGCGAGCGGCTTCTCGCAGAATACGGTTCTGCCAGCCGCGAGCGCGGCGCGCGCATGGCCGAGATGCGAGGCGGGCGGCGACGCGATGTAGACGCAGTCGCTCGCCGCGATCACCGCAGCGGCATCGGCCAAGCGTGCGACCTGCGGCAGTTCCTGTGCGATCCGGGCCATGGCCTGCCCCGACGGGTCCCAGATTCCAGTGGCACGCACGAGCTCGGGCGATTGCGCCAGGATCGCGCGCAGCATGCGTTCGCCCATGATGCCGGCGCCGATCAGGCCGATGGAAACGGGTTCGGACATGGGAATTCTCTCATCGCAAGGGGATGAACGCCGCATAGCAGCTCGGCGGCGGACGCGGCTAGCCCGCCAGGCGCTCGCCGCTCTCGCCCAACTCGACCCGGTTCCGGCCCGAGGCCTTGCCGGCATAGAGCGCCGCATCGGCCCGCCGATAGAGATCGACGGCCGTTTCCTGGCCGTCGAAGCCGACGGCCCCCATGCTGACGGTGATGTATTGTGCCGTCGGCGAGGCCGCATGCTCGATCCTGAGCTCGGCGATCGCCTGCGCCGCCTGCTCCAGTCGCTCCTGCGCCTTCTCCGGCGTGGTGTCGTAAAGGAACAGGCCGAATTCCTCGCCGCCCAGCCGCCCGACCATATCCATCGGCCGGCGCAGCGTGCCGTCGACGGCGCGAGCGATCAGCGCCAGGGCGATGTCGCCGGCCTGATGACCGTAACGATCGTTGTAGCGCTTGAAATGGTCGATATCGAGCACCGCGAAGACAACCGGCACGCGATCGCGCCGCGCCTGCAGCAACGCCATGGCGACATGCTCCTCGAAACCACGCCGGTTGGCGATCCCGGTCAGCGCATCCGACATCGCCCGGCTGTGCAGCATGCGCCGCAGCAGGAACTGGTCACGCTCGGCCCGCTCGCGCAGCCAGGCGCCGACGGCGCTGACGAAGACGGCGAAGAACAGCAGGATCGACAGCCGGCCATGTTCGGCCAGCTGCGCCGGCTCGAGCATGACCAAGCCGAGCACGGTGGTGAACATGGCGATCAGCAAGGCGACGCCGAGACTCTGCAGGAAGGTCAGCCCAACCGGCAGGAACACGGCAGCGATGATGACGAGCTGGGCGATGTCCGCCTGCGGCAGGCCGCGCAGCTTGTACATATTGGCGATGAAGGCGCAGGTCACGCCGATCAGCGCCAGCGCCAGCATGGTGAGATGGTGAAAGGAGCGCGCCTGCCGGTTGCGGCGCACGATCCAGACCAGCCGCAGGATCACGGCAAGCGTCCCCAGCCGGAGCGCGATGGCGATCACGACCGAACCGTCGCCGCTTGCGATCATGGCGAGATCGTCGAGCCGCGTCAGGTCGAGCCCGATGAAGGTCAACCAGATGCCGAGTGCCGTGATCAGGCAGACGAGCGTGCTGCTGCGCTGTCCGGTGCGCATGTGCTGCCGATACTCGCGTTCCAGCGTGGGCTCGAAACCGAGGCCATCGAAGCTGCGCGCCGGCGCCGCGCCGCTTGGCGCTTCGCTCGCCGATTCGGCGTGCCTGGAGATCGGATCGTGGCGTGGGGCGTGCACGCGCAGGAAGATGGCTGCCACACACTAATTTCGCTTTGACGCATCGCCGACGGCACACAGCTTTCGCCGCACAGGGTTTCGCGTCTCTCTTCGCGATGCGGCTCATTTGAGCGAATCCGCCGATCGCAAGGCGCTTGACCCTCCACCAGATGGAGACGCTAGGACGGCTCCATGACCACGACCGACCAGCGCTACACCATCGGCGAGCTCGCCCGCCTCTGCGGCGTGCCCGTGCGGCGCATCCGCTTCTATTCCGACAAGGGACTGCTGCCGCCGGCAACCCGCACCATGGCGAACTACCGCGTCTATTCCGACGCCGATGCGGCGCGCCTCGACCTGATCCAGGCGCTGCGCGCCATGGGCACGAGTCTCACTGCGATCCAGGGCATCCTCGCCCGCAAGGGCTCGCTCGCCGAGCTGTTGGCGCTGCGGCTCTCGGCACTCGAGGCCGAGATCGCCGGCAAGCGCCGCATCGCCGCGACCCTGCGCGCCGCCCTGCGCAATCCCGAACCCACCGCCGAAGACATCCGGAGATTATGGACCATGACCAATCTGTCCAACGCTGACATGCGGGCCCTGACCGAACGCTTCTACGACGAGGTCACCGGCGACAGGATGAACCCCGATTGGCGGCAAAAGGCGATCGAAGCCGGAGCGCCCGAACTGCCCGATGATCCGACGCCGGAACAGATCGACGCCTTCGCCGAGCTCAGGGCGATGCTGAGCGACGAGACCGTGATCGCCAGTGCCAAGGCCGACGCCGCGGCGATGTGGACGCCGGAGTTCGACCCCGCCGCCTATCATGCCGCCGCCGAGCGCATCTTCGCCGAGATCCGTAAAGCTATGGCAGCTGGTGAAACTCCAGCTTCGGCCACCGGCCGCGTCATCGCCCAGGATTGGCTGGATGCCTCGGCCAAAGCGATGAAGCGCGAGCCGGACGAGAGTTTCCGCGTCTGGCATCTCGATCAGCACCGTCGGCACCATGACCGCTCGCTGCGCTACCAGCAATTGCTCGCAACCCTGCGCGGCGAGGACGCGCCCGGCCAAGAATGGTGGTGGATCAACGAGGCGATGAAGGCGCTGGTCGTCTGAACCCTCGTCACAGGAAGCCGATCCAGCGTCCGGCGACCAGCACGGACAGCCAGAGCGAGGCCGAGAGGGCAGCGAGCAGGCGCACCTTCAGGCCGATCTCGCCGCCGGCCAGCACCGGCCTCAGCCCACGGTGCTGGAGCGCGATATTGCCCAGCGCCAATGCCAGCAGGCCGAGCTTGGCGAGGAAGGCGGTGTTGCCGAGATATTCGCCCGGCTTCACCGTGAACAGCCAGAAACCTGTCGCGAGTGCGAGCGCAAGGCCGCACGCCGCGGTGCGGATCAGCATCGGGCCGATCAGAGGGAGCGCAGAGGCGCGCAGCACCCCGGCCAGCCTGAGATCGAGCGGCAGAATCGCCCCGAGCAGCAGGCCGATGCCGAGGATATGCGCAGCGTTGACGAGGAGATAGGCGGTGCCGGAGCGCTGCAGCAGCACCGCGCCCGGCCAGCTGCCGAGCCAGTCGACGAGCGTCGCCACGGGCGCTCAGTTCGTTTTGATCCGCTCCGGATACATATCGTAGTTCTTGCCGCCGATGGTGATGCGCACCGCCTTCATCTGCTTCTTGCTCGCATCCTGATGGCGGTTGCCGAGCACGGTGATGGCGTCGCCAGGCTTGGCCGTCTCGGCGGTGAAGTTGGCCCGCGCCGTCTGGTTGGGATTGCCGAGGTCGATCTGCCAAAGCACACCGTCCGCGGCCACGACCTGCAGCGTCGGATGCGGCGGCGCCATCGAGATCGAGCGGATCGTGCCCTTGAGCTCGCTCTGCTCGTCGACCGCCCAGCCCCAGCCATGATGCGCCAAGGCCGGCAAAGCGAGAACGGAAACGGCCGCGCCGCAGAGCAGCGCCCGCCGGCCGATCACGAAACAGATCATCGTCAAACCCTCCTGGTTGCACGAACGAGCGGAGGCTAACCCGGCGCTTGCGCCCTGTCGCCGCCAGGCGGATCAAACCTGCGTCATCCGGAGCGCGCCTCGCGCGGATGGTTTGCGCTATGACTGCCGCGCGAATCTATTCCGGAAGGCAGCTCAGGCCGTGGACATCTTCGACAGATTGAAAGCCGCCGCCGCGGCGGACTGGGCATCCTATGTCGAGCACGCTTTCGTGCGGCAGATGGGCGACGGCTCGCTGCCCGAGGCGTCCTTCCGGACCTATCTCGTCCAGGACTATCTCTTCCTGATCCAGTTCGCCCGCGCCTATGCGCTGGCGACCTATAAGAGCCGCAATCTCGCCGATATGCGCGCCGCCAAGGCCGGGCTCTCCGCGATCCTCGACTTCGAGATGGATCTGCATGTCCGGCTCTGCGAACGCTGGGGCCTGTCGCCCGCGGATCTGGAGGCAGCGCCCGAACATCAGGCGACGGTCGCCTATACCCGCTTCGTGCTTGATTGCGGCCAGGCTGGCGACCTGCTCGATCTTCACGTGGCGCTCGCGCCTTGCGTGGTCGGTTATGCCGAAATCGGCACCCGCCTCGCCGCCGGGCTAGGATCGGCGCTCGCGACTCATCCCTATCGCGACTGGATCGGCGAATATGCCGGCGAGCCTTATCAGCAGGTCGCCCGCGACGCCCGCCGCCATCTCGACGCGCTCGCAGCGAGGGCCATGACAGAAGCACGCTTCAGCGAGCTCGCGGCCCTGTTCGGCCAGGCCTCGAGACTTGAGGCCGATTTCTGGCAGATGGGGCTGGACTGGCAGATGGGGCTGGAGGCGAAGGTGCCGGCTGCAAGCTAGCGGCGAAGGTCCATACGACCACCCCACGTTCCAGTCCGCCCTCGCAGCCGCCCCATGCATCCGATGCAGGCCCGTCAGCCCATCGCCGGCCTCGACGGCTGTCCTGCATTGCCGGAAGACCAGTCCAACGCCGCAATCCCTTGGCTCCGTCTGTTCGGATGCCAAAGGGCATAGACACGTCGACGAGGCTGGGGGACCTGGTTTGAAGCTGCCATTGTGGGGGAGCGCCCTGAGTGCGACTCTCCTTGTGCAAGTCGTGAGTTCGTTGGCCGGTGCCGCGATCCCGCTGCTTGGGCCGATCCTGACGCTGCGTTGGGAGCTGGCGCCTGAAAACATCGGCTATGTCTCGGCCGTCGTTTCGGTCGGGATCTGCTGGTTTCTGGCATGCGGCGGCCCGATGCTCGATCATCACGGCCCCGTTCGCACCTTGCAGCTTGGCCTGATCTGCGTCGCCGCAGGCCTGGCGCTCCTGTCGCAGCCAACCATTTCGCTCGGGCTCGCCGGAGCGCTGCTCGTCGGTCTGGGACTGGCGCCCAACACGCCTGCCGGCAGCCAGGTCCTGATGCGCACCGCGCCGGCCGGGCACCGCACGCTGATCTTCTCGATCAAGCAGGCGGGCGTGCCGCTTGGAGGAGCGATTGCCGGCATCACCGTCGCGCCCTTGGTCCTGGCGTTCGGCTTCATCGGCGCGGTTTCGGCCATCATTGCCACCGTGCTTGCCTGCACCGTGCTGGTCCAGACCTTTCAGCCGCGGCTCGATGCGGAAAGGGGACCGCGGAACCGGGCCTGGCCCCGCCTGTTCCTGTCGCCATCGTCGCTGACGAGAGCAGCGCGCATCATCAACGCCCATTCGGGCCTGCCGATGCTCACAGCGATCGGCGTTTCGTTCTCGATCACGCAGGCCTGTATCACGGCCTTCACCGCGACCTACATGGTCGTCCAGCATGGCGCGAGCCTGGCCCAGGCCGGCCTCTACATGTCGGTGCTGCTTGCAACCAGCACGGTCGCACGCATCGTCTTCGGATGGCTGGCGGACCGGTTGGGATCGGGCCTTCTGCTCCTGTGCGTCCTGGCGCTTGCCGCGGGCAGCGCAATCCTGCTGCTGGTGTGGTCCGCAGCAGCAAGCCCCTGGCTGGTCTATGGCTGCATGGCGCTGGTCGGAGCGACATCAATGGGATGGAACGGCGTCCATATGGCCGAGCTCGCCAGGGTTTCACCGCTCGCGAGCATTGGTGATGTGACGTCGAGCGCCAGCATGTTCGGCTTCATCGGCTCGATCTGCGGACCGTTGGTGTTCGCCATGCTCGCCAGCAAGACCGGAAGCTTCACCTGGCCCTTCGTTCTCGTCGCCGGTCAGTTGATCGCCTTCGGGGCGTTCGCCCTTGCCATCGAACGGTTCGTCTACCAATCGCGTAGGTGAGAGGCGCAGTGCGCCCCAGTAGCCCCAGGGCCGGCCACTCGATACCGATAGCTGACGTTCGATACCTCCCACCCGGGACCTTTCGGCAGCGAAAAGCAGACCCTCGGCAATATCTACGACCTTGGCAGTAGACCGACCTGTGCTAGCCTAGATTTAGAGCGGAACAAAAATCCGCCATCGGCTCCGCCGTTGGAAACCTTCGGCGCGGTCGGCCACGCAGGGAGGTGAATGCAATGCGGAAGGCACTTATGGCCGCCGTTGCGGCGTGCGCTTTGATTGCGGCCGGTGGGACCGGCCAGGCTCAAGAAAAACTCAAGATCGGCATGCTGGCGACGCTTTCGGGCGCGCTGACATCGGGCGGCGAGGACGGTGTCCGCGGTGCTCAGATCGCGCTGAAGCAGCGTGGCGGCAAGATCGCCGGCCGCGAGGTCGAGTTCATCATCGCGGCGACCGACGCCAGCCCGGACTCGGCGCTTCGTGCCGCGCGCAAGCTCGTCGAGCAGGACAAGGTCCAGCTCATCCTCGGCCCGCTCTCGGGCTCCGAGGGCATCGCGATGCGCGATTATTCGAAGACGGTTCCCAACGTTACCGTCGTCGATGCGTCTTCGGGAGCGCTCGAGACCACCTACGTCAATCCATCGCCGAATTACTTCCGTTTCAACAGCAACGGCGCGATGTGGATGGCCGGTCTCGGCGACTACGTCTTCAAGGACAAGGGCTACAAGAAGCTCGCCGTCATCGGCGAGGACTACTCCTTCCCCTATACGCAGGTCTTCGGCTTCGCGCTGGGCTACTGCAAAGCCGGCGGCCAGATCGTGCAGCGTCAGTGGGTGCCGCTCGGCACCAAGGATTTCGGCTCGGTGATCGCCAATATCCCCGATGACGTCGACGCGGTCTTCCTCGCGCTCGGCGGCGGCGACTCCGTTAACTTCCTCAACCAGTACGGTCAGACCGGCGGCAAGGCGAAGTTCGTCGGCGGCTCGATCATGGTCGACCAGACCGTGCTGTCGTCGCGCGGTAACGCCAAGCGCCTGCTCGTCGGCACGCCCTCCTCGGGCGGCGTCGCCGATGCCTGGGACGATCCGAAATGGAAGGCCTGGGTCAAGGCCTATCAGGACGCCTTCCCGGCGGATAAGCGCTTTGCCAGCCCGTCCCTGTTCGCAACAAATTATTACAATGCATTCACTGGGATGGCCACGGGTCTTGAGAAGGTCAACGCCGACCTCTCCGACGGCGGGGCCAAGCTCCGGGCCGAACTCGCCAAGGTCGAGCTCGATGCTCCGAACGGGCCGATCAAGCTCGACGATGACCGCCAGGCGATCGCGACGACCTTCATCACCGAAGTCGTCGAGACGCCGAACGGCGAGCTCACCAATAAATTCGTCCGCACCGTCCCGAATGTCTCGAAGACGATGGGACTGTCTGCCGAAGCCTTCAAGGCGGTTGGACTGCCCTCACGGACCAATCCGGAATGCAAGCCGTAGTCGCCAGCGCCTGACTCCCGGGAAAGGACGCGACAGGAATCGCGCCCTTTCCCGCCTGCCGTCCCGTTCCGGTCGACGATGTCGCGCGCGATCCACGTGCGCCATCGGGTGAAGGCTCACCTGATGAGGCAGCCTTGACCCACCGGGCATTGCTACGCGAGGAGCCATGAGTCGCGCAGTCGCGGTCTGCCACGGTCCGTTCGGACGGGTGTCGATCTACGATCTCGACCGCCCACTGGTGGTGCATGCCCACCGGGAAGCTCACCTGATCTTCTTCCTCGACGGCTCGCGCGGGCTCGTGACCGTCAACGACTGCACGGTTCGGGTCGATCCGTTCATGGGCGTCGCGATCAATCCCTGGGAGCCACATAATTTCCAGCCGGAGCAGCCGGGTGCCTTCGGGCTCTTCCTCGTCGTCTATCTCAAGCCGGAATGGCTGGCGGCGCAGGCGATGCCGTCGGCCGGTTCGCTGGTCTTCCCGTCCTCCGAGCTGGTCATGACCCGCGAGCTCGCTGCTTGGCGCGATCAGGCGGTCGAGATGCTGCTGTCGCAGCATCGCGAGCTCAACCTTGCCCCGGTGCTCATGGCGCTGGCGCAGGCCTCCAGCGAACCGATCGGGCCCGAACTCGCCTCATCGCTGCTGCATCTCTCAGCGGAAGGCGCGGTCGACCGGCGCGTGCTGCGAGCCTGCCGTTTGCTGGAGCAGCGCCCGTCCTGCGAAGGCGCTCTCGCCCGTGTCGCGCGCGAGGCCGGGCTGTCGCGCGCCCATTTCTTCAAGCTCTTCCGCGAACAGGTCGGCGTCACGCCGACCGTCTTCGCCAACACGGTCAGGCTCGACGCAGCGCTCGACCGGATCGTTCTCTCGAGCGATCCGGTGACCAGCATCAGTCACAGCCTCGGCTTCTCCGGCCAGAGCGTGTTCACGCGCTTTTTTACCGCCCATATGGGCATGGCGCCGCGCGACTACCGGCGCGTGCTACGCACCGTCGGCCTGCCGCAATCGCAGGCGAGCCATGTCTGATTTCATCGGCCGCCGCCCGGTCTGGTCTCTGGTCATCCTGATCGCGGTTGCCCTCCTCGCCTTCCTGATCTTCGCGGTCTGGACGCCGTGGATGGAGCTGACTTTCGGCCGGAAACGCGTCTTCCTGAGCGCGCTCTTCAACGGCATCACGCTCGGCGGGCTCTATTTCCTGGTCGCCAGCGGCTTCACGCTGATCTTCGGCCTGATGCGCAACGTCAACCTGGCGCATGGCTCGCTCTATCTGTTCGGCGGCTATGTCGGCTACAGCATCGGCAACCTGACGAATTCCTGGTTCGCCGCGCTGATCGCCGCCTTCGTCATCGTCGCCCTGGCCGGCATGCTGATGCAGGTGCTGCTCTTCCGCTGGATGGAGGGACAGGATCTGCGCCAGACGCTGGTCACCATCGGCCTCTCGATCATCGTCGCCGACCTGCTGCTCTGGAGCTATGGCGGCGACACCTTCCAGGTGACGACGCCGGACTGGCTCTCCGGCCCGATCCAGCTGCCTTTCGTCGTCGCGCTGCGCAGCGATGGCGAAGCGGTGATGATGATGTATCCGCTGGTCCGCATCGCCATCCTGATCGGCGCGATCATCTTGGGCGTCGCGATGTGGCTGGTGCTCAACCGCACCCGCATCGGCATGCTGGTGCGCGCCGGCGTCGACGACCGCGACATGCTCTCTGCGACCGGCGTGCGCGTGCAGCTCGTCTTCATCATGGTCTTTGCCTTCGGGGCCGGGCTCGCCGGCCTCGCCGGTGTCGTTGGCGGCACCTTCCAGTCGCTTCAGCCCGGCGAGGACACCAAGATCCTGTTGTCCTCGCTCGTCGTCGTCATCGTCGGCGGGATGGGCTCGATCCCCGGCGCGGCGATGGGAGCGCTGATCGTCGGCCTCGCCGAGCAGTTCGGCTCGGTCTACATGCCGACCTATGCGGTGATGCTGACCTTCGTCATCATGGTCGTCGTGCTGGCGATCCGGCCGCAGGGCCTGGCGGCGGTGAGGCGCTAAAGATGGCGCTCGCCGAACCCCGCCTCGCAATTGCGACCCCGCGCCCGCGCGAAGGGCTCAGCGAGGCGATCGCCCGGCAGGGCACGGCATTCTGGATCGTCGCCGCGCTGCTTCTGGTGATGCCGCTGATCGCCAATCCGTTCTGGCTCGTCCAGATAATCGCCTACGCGATGATCCTCGGCATGATCGCACTCAGCCTGATGTTCCTTGCCGGCTATGGCGGCATCGTCAGCCTGATCCAGATGACGGTCGCAGCCTTCGCCGCCTATCTCGTCGCCATCTTCGGCGACAGCGCCATCACGCAGATCAGCCTGAAATGGCCGTGGTGGACGGCGGTGCCGGTCGCCATCCTGCTGGCCACCCTGTTCGGCACGCTGGGCGGCATGCTCTCGGTCCGGACCGAGGGCATCTACACGATCATGATCACGCTCGCGATCGGCTCGGCCTTCTATTACCTGACGCTGCAGAACTACACGATCTTCAACGGTTTCAGTGGCTTCAACGGGGTTCTTCCTCCGGTCTTCCTCGGGGTCGACTGGGGCAGCACCGTGCCGTTCTATTACCTGACGCTCGGCTGCGCCGCCCTCGCCTATGCGGTCGTCGTCTATGTTTCGCGCGCGCCCTTCGGTCTTGCCTTGCAGGGCACGCGCGACAATCCGCGCCGCATGGCGGCGCTCGGCTTTGACGTCGTCGCCCATCGCATCGCCGCCTATGCCTTCGCCTCGGTGATCGCCGCTTTCGCCGGCGTGCTGCTGGTCTGGTATCAGCGCCAGGTCTCGCCAGGGACGGGCGGTGTCGGGCCGGTGGTCGACATGCTGATCATCGCAGTGGTCGGTGGATTGAGCCGCCCGATCGGTCCGTTCATCGGCGCGCTCGTCTACGTGCTGCTGCGAACCTTCGCGCTCGATCTGCTCGAAGGGGTCGGGTTCGAGGGCAAGCGCTATCAGCTGCTCATCGGCCTCGGCTTCCTCGTCATCGTGCTCTTCTCGCCTGACGGGCTGATCGGCATCTGGCAGCGCCTGCGCGAGCGCTATCGCAAGGGCCGCGAGGCGCAGGATGCGCAGATGCGAGCCGGTGGAGGCGCGCCATGAGTGCGGTGCCGAGCCTGGAGCGACTGAACAGCACCAGCTCGGGCAATGCGCTCGAACTGCGCGGTGTCTCGCGCCTGTTCGGCGCGCTGGCGGCCCTCTCTGACGTCACGCTGTCGGTCCGTCCCGGTGAGCGGCGGGCGGTGCTCGGCTCGAACGGCGCCGGCAAGACCACGCTGTTCAACTGCGTCACCGGCGATTTTGCGCCGAGCTCCGGCGTCATTCGCTTCTTCGGCGAGGATGTGACGACCTTCCCGCCACATGAGCGTATCCGACGCGGCCTTCGGCGCACCTACCAGATCTCCTCGCTCTTCGCCGGGCTGACGGTGGTCGACAATGTCTATCTCGCCTGCCGCGGGGTCTCGCGGAACCGCTTCTCGCTGCGCCGGCCGCGCCGGGACGACACGCTCCAGCATGCTGCCGAGAACCTGGTCGATGCCGTCCATCTCACGGCCGTCAAGGACAGGCTGGTCGGAGAGCTCGCCTATGGCCAGCAGCGCCAGCTCGAGATCGCGCTCGCCCTCTCGGGCGCGCCGCGCTTTATCCTGTTCGACGAGCCGGCGGCCGGGTTGTCGCCGACCGAGCGGCAGGATCTCGTCCGGATCCTGACCTCGCTCCCGGCCCATATCGGCTACATCATCATCGAGCACGACATGGACGTGGCGCTGCGCGTCGTCGAGAGCGTGACGATGATGCACAACGGCCGCATCTTCAAAGAGGGCCGGCCGGACGAGATCGAATCCGATCCGGAGGTGCAGGAGCTCTATCTCGGGGGCGGTCATGGCTGAGCGCCTGAAAGCCCCGCCCGCGGCCGGCATACCCGTCCTGCAGATCGCCGGCCTCAACGTCTTCTATGGCCGCTCGCACGCCGTGCAGGGCGTCGATCTCACGCTGCAGCACGGCGTCCTCTCCGTCGTCGGTCGCAACGGCATGGGCAAGACGACCATGTGCAAGGCGATCATGGGGCTGGTGCCGATCTCGTCCGGCTCGATCCGCTTCTTCGGCGAGGAGATCGCCGGCCGTTCGCCGGCGGAGGTGGCGCGGCTCGGCATCGGGTATGTGCCGCAGGGCCGACGGCTCTGGCGCTCGCTGACGGTCGACGAACACTTACGGCTGATGCAGCGCGGCAAGCGCGGGACCTGGACGCCGGAGCGCATCTACGAGGTGTTTCCGCGCCTGGCCGAGCGCCGCAACAATGGCGGGGGC
The DNA here is from genome assembly GCF_003952665.1 of Bosea sp. Tri-49. Lineage (NCBI taxonomy): Bacteria > Pseudomonadati > Pseudomonadota > Alphaproteobacteria > Hyphomicrobiales > Alloboseaceae > Allobosea > Allobosea sp. Tri-49. Next base: position 1,088,745 of record NZ_CP017946.1, on the reverse strand, counting down.
CAGCTCTCCGGCGGCGAGCAGCAGATGCTGGCGATCAGCCGGGCGCTGCTACTCAATCCGCGCCTGCTGATCATGGACGAGCCAACCGAGGGGCTGGCACCGGTCATCGTCGCCCATGTCGAGGAGATGCTGGTTCGGCTCGCCGACCAGGGCGATGTCGCCATTCTGGTGATCGAGCAGAACATCGGCGTCGCCACGCAGATGTCCGACCCCGTCGCGATCATGGTCAACGGCCGGATCAACCGCATCATCGCCTCCGCGACGCTGGCCGGCGACCGCGAATTGCAGCAGCGCCTGCTCGGCGTCGGCCGCCATGGCCACGACGAGACTGACGCGGCCTCTGACGCGGCGCGTCCCGGCGCGGCCGCGGAGGCCGCCTCCCCCGCTCTGACCGGGCCGATCCGCGTCTATGTCTCGAACCCGGTCATCCCGAACCGCTGGTCGCAACCGGTCCCAGCGGCACGGATCGAGGCCCAGGCCCGCACCATTTCGCGCCCGACATTGGCGACGCGCGATGGCCAGGCGGTCCGGCCGCTCGCGGCTGCGGCGAGCAGTGAGCCTTATGTCGTCGTCGCCGGGACACTCGACACCAAGGGCGAGGAGCTTCGCTTCATCCGCGACCTGGTCCGGTCCGACGGCCTGCGAACCCGCCTCGTCGACCTCTCGACATCCGGCCGCAGCGCCGGGGGCGACGTCACCCCGCAGGAAGTCGCCCTCGCCCATCCGAAAGGCTCGGCCGGCATCTCCTCGGGCGATCGCGGCACCGCGGTCGCGGCGATGACCGAAGCATTCAAGGCCTGGCTACCGCGCCAGCAGGGCCTGCTCGGTATCATCTCGGCCGGCGGCTCGGGCGCGACCGCGATGGTGACGCCGGCGATGCAGGCGCTGCCGGTCGGCCTGCCCAAGCTGATGATCTCGACCATGGCTTCCGGCGATGTGCGCGCCTACGTCGGCGCCACCGACATCGCGATGCTGCACGCCGTCACCGATGTGCAGGGCATCAACCGGGTCTCGCGCCTCGTGCTCGGCAATGGTGCGCACGCCATCGCCGCCATGGCCAAGGCCCGCCTCGCCGAGCTCAAGCCCGAAGGGCCACGCCGCCGGGATCCCGAAAAGCCTCTGGTCGGGCTCACCATGTTCGGCGTGACCACCCCTTGCGTGCAGCAGGTCGCCAAGCTCCTCGCCGCGGAATGGGAGCCGCTGGTCTTCCACGCCACCGGCACCGGCGGGCGTTCCATGGAGAAGCTGGTCGATTCCGAGCTCGTCGGCGCGGTGATCGACGTTTCAACCACCGAGATCTGCGACATGCTGATGGGCGGCATCCTGCCGGCGACGGAGGATCGTTTCGGCGCAATCATCCGCACCCGCATCCCCTATGTCGGCTCGGTCGGCGCGCTCGACATGGTCAACTTCTTTGCGCCCGAGACGGTACCGGAACGCTATCGCGGCCGGCTGCTCTATCCGCACAACCCGCAGATCACGCTGATGCGGACGACGGCTGAAGAGAATACCCAGATGGGCCGCTGGATCGGCGAGCGGCTGAACCAGATGGAAGGGCCGGTCCGCTTCCTGATCCCCGAGCTCGGCGTCTCCGCCCTGGATGCGCCCGGCCAGGCCTTCCACGACCCGGCCGCCGACGCGGCGCTGTTCCAGGCGCTTGAGCAGACGGTGCGCACCGGCCCCAACCGGCAGCTCATCCGCCTGCCGCTCCACATCAACGATCCCGCCTTCGCCGCCGCTTTGGTGCAGCAGTTCCGCACACTGCATGCCGGCCGGCGCCGCGAGCGGGCCGGCGGAGGCAGGTCATGACGAGCTTCGACAAGAAGGCTCTGCTGAAACGCTTCCGGGCGATGATCGCTAGGGGCGAGCCGATCGTCGGCGGCGGCGCCGGCACGGGCCTTTCCGCCAAATGCGAGGAGCTCGGCGGCATCGACCTGATCGTGATCTACAATTCCGGCCGCTACCGCATGGCCGGCCGCGGCTCGCTCTCCGGGCTTATGCCTTATGGCGACGCCAACGCCATCGTCATGGAGATGGCGGCCGAAGTGCTGCCGGTCGTGAAGACGACGCCGGTGATCGCCGGCGTCTGCGGTACCGATCCGTTCCGGCGCATGGACGTCTTCCTCGACGAGATCCAGCGCATCGGCTTTGCCGGCGTGCAGAACTTCCCGACCGTCGGGCTCATCGACGGCACCTTCCGCGCCAATCTCGAAGAGACCGGCATGGGCTTTGGCCTCGAGGTCGAGATGATCGCCCTCGCCAATGCCAAGGGCCTGCTGACCACGCCTTACGTCTTCTGCGAGGACGACGCCCGGGCGATGGCGAAAGCCGGCGCTGACATCATCGTCTGCCATCTCGGCCTGACCACCGGCGGCTCGATCGGCGCCGAAACGGCGCTGAAGCTGAAGGACTGCCCGGCGCTGGTCGAGCGCTGGGCGAAGGCGGCGCTCGCGGTGAAGAAGGATGCGATCATCCTCGTCCATGGCGGGCCGGTCGCCGAGCCGGCCGATGCCGACTTCATCATGCAGAACACGGTCAACTGTCACGGCTTCTACGGCGCGTCCTCGATGGAGCGCCTGCCGGTCGAGGTCGCGATCCGCGACCAGACCCGCGCCTTCAAGCAGATCGGCCGCGCACCCAAAACCAGCAAGCCGGCACGCAAGCCCGGCAAGACGAAATGACCCGGATTCGGGCGGGAGGATGATGACATGACGGGGCAGCTGATCGGATCGCTGATCCTCTGGCTGATCGTGGCGGTGATCATCATCGCCATCGTCGTCTATCTGGTGAACTGGCTCTACCGCCGGTCATCGAAGGAGGTCTCCTTCGTCCGCACCGGCCTGTTCGGCGAAAAGGTCGTGATCAATGGCGGCGCCTTCGTACTGCCGATCATCCACGACGTCACGCCGGTCAACATGAACGTGCTGCAGCTCGCGGTGACGCGGGCGAGCAACGATGCACTGATCACCCGCGACCGGATGCGCGTCGACATCGACGCCGAGTTCTATGTCCGGGTGAAGCCGGAGCGGGAATCGGTCTCGGTCGCCGCGGCCACGCTCGGCCGGCGCACCCTGCAACCCGACCAGCTCCATGCCCTCCTGTCGGGCAAGTTCATCTCCGCTCTCAGGACCGTCGCTTCCGAGATGACGATGGAGGAGATGCACGAGCAGCGCGGCGCCTACGTCCAGCGCGTCAAGGATGCCGCTGCCGAGGCGCTCGACCAGAACGGCCTCGTGCTGGAATCGGTCGCGCTCACCGACCTCGACCAGACCGACCTGCAATACTTCAACCCGTCCAACCGCTTCGACGCCGCCGGTCTGACGCGGATCATCGAGGAGATCGAGGACAAGCGGAAGCTGCGCAACGACATCGAGCAGGACTCGATGATCCGCATCCGCACCCGCAATCTCGAAGCCGAGCGCCAGGCGCTCGATATCGAGCGCGAGAGCGAGACGGCTCGTCTCGAGCAGCAGCGCGAGATCGAGATCAAGCGCGCCATGCAGCGCACCGAGGTCGCCCGCGAGCGCGCCATCCGGGACACCGAGGCCGAACAGGCCCAGATCACCTCGCGCGAAGAGATCGAGAAATCACGCATCGCCAACGAGCGCGGGATCAGCGAGGCGCGCATCGCTTCGGAGCGGGATATCCGCCAGCAGGAGATCGCCCGGACGCAGGCCGTCGAGGAGGCCGAGATCGCCGCGCGCGAGCATGTCGAGAAGGCGCGCATCGCCAACGAGCAGACGATCAACGCCGCCCGCATCGCCTCCGAACGCGAGATCAGGCAGCAGGAGATCGAGCGCACCAGGGTGCTGGAAGCAGCCGAGATCGAAGCGCGCGAGTCGACCGAGAAGGCGCGCATCCTGCAGGAGACCGCAGTGAGCGCCGAGCGCATCACCCGCGAGCAGGAAATCCGCAACCGCGAGATCGAGCGCACCCGCACGCTCGACCAGGAAGACATCGCGGCGCGCGAGGCGGTCGAAACCTCGCGCATCGGCCAGGAAGAGCGCGTGCGCGCCCTCCAGATCGCCCGCAACAGAGCGCTGGACGAGGCTGAGATCAGCGCGCGCGAAGCGGTCGAGAAGGCAAGGATTGCCCAGGAGGACACGATCACGGCCGACCGGATCGCCCTCGATCAACGCAAGAGCCTGCTTGAGATCGGGCGCACCGAAGCGATCGACACCGCCGAAATCTCTGCCCGCGAAGCGACCGAAGCCGCCCGCATCGGCCAGGAGAAAGCCGTCGCGGCCGGGCGCATCGCCGCCGAACTCGCGACCAAGGGGCTCGAGATCAAGCGCAATGCCGAGCTCGACACCGCCGAGCTGAAGCGCCGCGACGCGGTCGAACGCCAGCGGATCGCAACCGAGCTCGGTCTCGACGAAGAGCGGATCAATTCGAGCAAGACCCGCGAGATGCTGCAGATCGCCCAGAAGAAGGCAGTCGAGGTCGCCGAGGAAGAGCGCGCTATCGTGCTCGCCGCCAAGAAGGTCGAGCGCGCCGACGCCGACAGGACGCTGCGCCAGGCCGAGATCACCGCGCGCCAGCAGGTCGAGACCGTCGACATCGCCCGCGAGCAGGCGCTGGAAGCGGTGCGGATCGAGCGTCGCCGCGCCCTGGAGCAACTGGAAATCGCGCGGAACCAAGCGCTGCAGGAAGCGCAGATCGTCTCGAACGAGGAGGTCGAGCGGGCCCGCATCTCCTCCGATCGCGGACTCGACGAGGCCCGCATCGGCCGCCAGCGCGAGCTGCGCAAGCTCGAGATCGGGCGCGAGCGCGAGGTCGAGGCGGCCGCCATGGACAAGGCGATCGCGCTCTACGCCAAGTCGCTGGAGGAATCGGCAGCGCAGGTCAGTGCCGAGATCGCCCGCGCCAAGGCGGTCGAGGCCGAGGAGAAGGTCAAGACCGTCCGCGAGAGCGAGAGCGCGCAGCGGCGCAAGACCGTCGAGATCCTGCTCGCCGAGAAGGCCGCCGAAGAATCTCGCATCGCATCCGAGGCCGAGAAGGTGCGCCGCGCCGTCGATGCCGAGGCGCAGAAGCTGCTCTACGAGGCCGAGAACGTACTCAGCGACGGCGCCCGCTACGGGCTGTTCCGGCGTCGCCTGCTCGACAAGATCGAGGGCATCGTGCGCGAGAGCGTCAAGCCGATGGAGAAGATCGAAGGCATCCGCATCCTTCATGTCGATGGGCTCGCCGGTGCGGCCAGCGGTGCCGGTGGCGCCGCACGCTCGCCCACGGACGAGGTCATGGAGTCGGCGCTGCGCTACCGGGTCCAGGCGCCGATGATCGACCAGGTTCTGAAGGAGATCGGCATCGAGGGCGGCAATCTCGCCAAGATGGGCGGGCTGATGCGCGAGGCCTCGGACATGCAGCGCGTCGCCAAGGAAGCGCAGCCGGCCAAGCCGAAGGACGGTGGCGGTGACGCTGCCCCCGAAGGCGGCGGCCGCTCTGGCTCCGGCAAGAAATCGTGAGGCGCTGAGCGATGGCCCGCGTCTACGTTTCCAGCGTCATCGCCGCCCCGGCCGCCAAGGTCTGGGCCAGGGTGCGCGACTTCAACGGCCTGCCGAACTGGCATCCCCGCATCGCCGAGAGCCGGATCGAGAATGGCGAGCCGGCCGACAAGGTCGGCTGCATCCGCGCCTTCTCGCTGCGCAGCGGCGATCGTCTCCGCGAGCAGCTGCTCGGCCTCTCCGACTACGACATGTTCTGCACCTATTCGATCCTGGATTCGCCGATGCCGCTGACCAATTACGTCGCGACGCTCAGGCTGACGCCGATCACCGACCAGGAGCGGACCTTCATCGAATGGTCGGCCGATTTCGACTGCGCGCCGGACAAGGAGGCCGAGATCGTCGCCGGCATCGGCACCAACGTCTTCCAGGGCGGCTTCGACGCCCTCAAGCGCGCCTTCGGGGGATAGTCATGCCCCATGTGGTCCGCAGCACGATCATCGATGCGCCGGTGGACCGGCTCTGGTCGGTCCTGCGCGACTTCAACGGGCATGACCGCTGGCACCCGATCGTGGCGCGAAGCGAGATCGAGCGTGCCTATCCGCCCGACCGGGTCGGCTGCATCCGGCGCTTCGTGCTGCGCGACGGCAGCGAATTACGCGAGCAATTGCTGACCCTCTCCGACCTCGAAATGACCTTCAGCTACTGCCTGCTCGATACGCCGATCCCGCTGTTCAACTACGTCGCCCATGTCCGATTGCTGCCGGTGACCGACGGCAATCGCAGCTTCTGGCACTGGGAAAGCCGCTTCACCACGCCGCCCGGGCGGGAAGCCGAACTCGCGAGGCTCGTCGGCGACGAGGTCTACACCAACGGCATCGAGGCGGTGCGCCGCCTGCCCGCGATCGTCGGCGAGGAGGCCTGACATGCTCGACCTGCGAACCTGCGCCAGCCTGTCGGAAGCCGCCGGCATCCTCTCCGGCGATCGCCAGGCGCTGCTGATCGGCGGCGGCACCTTGGTGATGCGCGAGGTCAACGAAGGCCGGCTGACCGAGGGTACGCTCGTGCGCGTCACCGATCCGGCCTTCCGCCAGATCAGCGCCGGCGGCGCTCGCGTCGAGCTCGGCGCCGGCGTGACCATGGCAATGCTGCTGGCCAATCGCGACCTTGCCTATCTCCATGCGCCTGCACGCGGCATCGGCGGGCCGCCGGTCCGGACGATGGCGACGATCGGCGGCAATCTTTTTGCCGGGACGCCCTATGGCGATTTCACCGTGGCGCTGCTCGCCCTCGATGCGCAGGTCGTGCTGCAATCGGGCTATGGCTCGGGCCGGGCGGTATCGCTGGAGGATTTCCTGAGCGCGCGCGAGCGCGGCGGCCAGGGCCTGGTCACCGCGGTTCAGTTCGCCAGACCGCAGAACCCGGCCGAGCTTCATTTCCGCAAGATCAGCCGGGTCAAGCCGAAGGGCATCTCAGTGCTCTCGATCGCAGCCTATCTGCCGCTTTCGGGGGGCCGCGTCACGCAGGCGCGCGTCGCCTATGGCGCGATGGCGCCGACCCCGATCCGCGCCCGCGGCGTCGAGCGGGCGCTCGACGGCAAGCCGCTCGACCAAGCGGCGATCCAGGCGGCGAAGCAGGCGGCGCTGGAAGGCTGCCGCCCGGCGACCGACGCGATCGCCAGCGAGTGGTACCGGCGCGAGATCCTCCCCGTCCATCTCGGCCGGCTGCTCGCCGGCGAGCCGCGCTGAGGAGGCGCGCCATGGCCAAGCTCCCGGTCCAGTTCCGCCTCAACGGCAGCGATCGCGCCACTTTCGTCGATCCTGCGAGCAATCTGCTCGATACGCTTCGGCGCGGGCTCGGCGATTTCGGCCCGAAATATGGCTGCGGCCAAGGCACCTGCGGCGTTTGCACCGTGCTGGTCGACGGCGAGCCGCAGCTCGCCTGCCTGACGCTCGCGGTCGCCTGCGAGGGCCGCCAGATCGAGACCACCTCCGGCATGGCCGATGGCCCGAACCTGCATCCGCTGCAGGACGCGTTCATGGACCACTTCGCCGCTCAATGCGGCTTCTGCACGCCGGGCATGCTGACCGCGGCGCGAGCGCTGCTGGCGAAGAACCCGCAACCGAGCCGCGAGGAGGTCGTCGAGGCCATCAGCGGCAATATCTGCCGCTGTACCGGTTACGAGCCGATCATCGCCGCCATTCTCGCCGCAGCGGACGCGCCCGGCGCGCGCCGGGCCTGAAGAAGGAACCCGCCATGCTCGAGATGCGCAAGGACCTGTTCGCCGACGAGCGCGACGACAATCTCAACGTCGTCGGCAAAGCCTTGCAGCGCCAGGACATGCCCGGCCATGTCACGGCGCGCACCCGCTTCTTCGACGACCACGCCTTCGACGGCATGCTGCATCTCAAGGTCGTGCGCAGCCCGCATCACCATGCCCGCATCCGCGCGATCGATACCTCGGCCGCCGAGCGCGCGCCCGGCGTCAAGCGCGTGCTGCGCGGCGCCGATGTGCCCGTGAACAAGAACACGCTGCTCAGCCTGATCAATTTCGGCAAGGACGACGAGCCGGCGCTGGCGGTCAGCAAGGTCAGCTACAAGGGCGAGCCGATCGTGGCTGTACTCGCCGACAGCGAGGCGCAGGCGCAGGCGGCCTGCAAGCTGGTCCGGATCGACTACGACCCGCTGCCGGCGGTGTTCGACGTCGAGGAGACGCTGAAAGCCGGCGCGCCGGTGGTCAACGAGACCTATCCCGGTAACTACTTCGAATATCACGAGCGCTTCGACCATCAGAAGCTGCGCTTCGGCGATGTCGAGCGCGGCTTTTCCGGCGCCGACATCGTGATGGAGCATCGCTACCAGATGTCGCCGATCGAGCACGCGCCGACCGAGACCAATGGCTCGATCGCCGCGCCCGAGCAGAACGGCCGCTATGTCGTGCATTCCTGCGCACAGGGCCTGTTCTTCGCGCTGGGCACGACGGCCAAGATCGTCAATGTCGAGTCGAACCAGCTGCATTTCATCGGCGGCACGGTGGGAGGCGGCTTCGGCGGCAAGGTCGACTCACTGACCGAGCCGCTCGCCGTGCTCGGCGCCATGCTGACCGGCCGGCCGGTGCGCTTCGTGCTCGATCGCGAGGAAGAGATGCTCTACGGCTCCCCGCGTGGGGCCGAGCGCATCTACATCAAGGACGGGCTGATGCGCGACGGGCGGATCGTCGCCCGCCATATCCGCAGCTATTTCGACGCCGGCGCCTATACCCGCCTGTCGAGCTACGCCGCGATCAAGTGCACGGCGCATGTGCCGGGACCGTACTGGATCCCGAACGTCACCTCCGATATCTACGTCGCCTACACCAATCGCTGCCCGTCCACCGCGATGCGCGGCTTCGGCGTCACGGCGGTCGACTTCGCGCTCGAGGTCCAGATGGACCGCCTCGCCGAGGCCGCGAACATGGACCCGATGGAGTTCCGGATTCTCAACGCCTATCGCGATGGCGACATGAAACCGCATCGGCGCGCCGCCAAGAACACGGCGCTGGTCGAATGCGTGCAGGTCGCGGCCGAGAAGGCGAACTGGCCACTGTCGGCGCAGGCGAAGAATGCCTCCTCGCTGATCGGCGGCGGTGCCGGCGAGCGCGCGCAGATCCCGGCGACCCAGCTCGACGCCCGCGGCCAGATCGGCCGCCCCGATACGCGCAGCGGGCCGGTGACGCAGGTGCTGTCGGCCGGCACGAGCCGGATCGCGCCCAGCAAGCAACCGGTGATGGAAGGCGCGCGCGACGGGCGCGCCGCGCCGACGCAGGTACCGCGCTACGAGCCGCCACGGCCAGCAACCGCGGTGCCGCCTCCGACCTATCAGCCTGCGCCACCCCCATCCTATCAGCCGGCCGGTTCACATCCGGCCCCGCCCGCCTACCAGCCGCCGCCCGCTCCCCCTGCCCCGCCGCCGGCCGTACCGGCGCAGACGCAGCACGGCGCGGTGCGGTTTTCCTCGGTCTTCGGCACGAGGAGGCGCTGAGATGGCTCGTCACGAAGGCCGCGGCATGGCCTCGGTCAACTACCCGATCGGCATGAACTTAGGCGGCGATCCGAGCCAGGCGCTGATCCATTCCAATCCGGACGGCAAGTTCACCGTCGCGCTCTCCGCCATCGATCTCGGCCAGGGCATGAAGCAGGTCTCGCGCCAGATCGCGGCCGAGACGCTCGGCGTTCCCGTCGAGGACGTCTATGTCGACACCGCCGACAGCGACACCGGCCCGCACGACATGGGCTCCTTCGCCTCGCGCGGCACCCATCGCATGGGCAACGCCATCATCGTCGCTGCCCGCGAGGCACGCGGCGTCCTGCTCGAAGCCGCGGCCGAGGAGCTCGAGGTCAACGCCGCCGACCTCGTCACCGACGGGCGCGGCAACATCCATGTCCGCGGCGCGCCCTCGCGCAGCATCACGGTCAAGGCGACGGCGCAGGCGGCGCAGTTCAAGCAGGGCAAGACCATCGCCGGGCGCGGCATCTTCCTGATCCCGCTCTCGGCCGTCGATGCCGAGACCGGCGAGATGAACCCGAACACCGCCTTCGCCCATGCCTGCCTCGTCGCCGATGTCAGCGTCGACGACGAGACCGGCGAGGTCGAGGTGCTCAGGATGACCAGCGCCTATGAGCTCGGCCGCGTCATCAATCCGCGCATGGTCGAGCAGCAGCTCGTCGGCGGCGCCTGGATGGGGATCAGCCACGCATTGTACGAAACGCCGGAACCCTACTACCCGAGCCCCGAACACGGCCCGCGTGACTTCAACGAATATCTGATGCCCGGGCCGGGCGACATCGCGCCCTATCACGTCACCGTCCTGGAACGGCCGGCGCCCGATGGGCCGTTCGGCGGCAAAGGCCCCGGCGAGATGTGCGCGAACCCGGTGCTGCCGGCGGTCGCAAACGCCGTCTACAACGCCATCGGCGTGCGGGTCGACGAATTGCCGATCACGCCGGAGAAAATCCTGCGCGGCATCAAGGCCAATGGCGGCGTCAAACCGGGCCCACGGCGTGGCGGCCCGGTGAACTGGCGGTGACGCGATGGCGCTGAGGACGACCGTCGCCGGCATCTCCAGCCCCGAGGACCTCGCCGAGGCCCTGCAGGCGGCGATGTATCTCGCCGATGACGGCATCGCGACGGCCGGCTATCTCTCGCTCGCGCTCGGCAAGCCGCTGCTGCTCGAAGGCGCGCCCGGCGTCGGCAAGACAGAGGCCGCCAAGGCGCTCGCCGGCATTCTCGGGCGCCGGCTCATCCGCCTGCAATGCTTCGAGGGCATCGACGCGGCCGCCGCGCTCTACGAGTGGAACTATCCGCGCCAGATGCTCGCCATCCGCCAGGCGAAGGACGGCGAGCAGCTCGACATCTATCGCGACGACTTCCTGATCGAACGGCCGATGCTGACGACGCTGCGGCGGCCGGAATCGACCGTGCTGCTGATCGACGAGATCGACCGCTCCGACCATGAATTCGAGGCCTTCCTGCTCGAATTCCTCTCGGATTTCTCGATCTCGATCCCCGAGCGCGGCACGCTGCGCGCAGCCGAGCGGCCGGTCGTGATCCTGACCTCGAACCGCACCCGCGAACTGCACGAGGCGCTCCGCCGCCGCTGCGTCTATCACTACATCGCTTATCCCGAGCCGGAGCGCGAGGCGCAGATCATCATGCTGCGCTCCTCCGCCGTCGCCGAGAGCACGGCCCGCGCGGTCGTTCAGGCAGTCGGATTGCTGCGGCAGGAGCCGCTCGCCAAGCCACCAGGCGTCGCCGAGGCGGTCGACTGGGCCGAAGCCGCAACGGCGCTGGCGCAGACCGGCGCACCCTGGCCGGAGGCTTTCCGCCGTTCGCTCGGCGCCGCGATCAAGGACGAGGAAGACCTCGCGCATTTGCGCCCGCGCCTGCCGCTCTTCATCCCGGGGCTGGCGGCATGATCGCGCCCCTCCCCGCCGCCGCCCGGCTCTTCGTCGCCTTCCCAGCGCTGCTGCGCGAGCATGGCATCGCGGCCGCGCCCGAGCAGACGACCAGCTTCCTGATGGCGGTCGAACTGCTCGGCCCGCGCAGCGTCGCAGATATCCATAGGGCCGCCACTGCGACGCTCGCGCCCCATCCCGAACAGCGCGAGCGCTTCGATGCGCTGTTCGACCTGCATTTCCTCGGCGGGGCGCTCGCCGAGCCGGGCGATGACGATTTCGCACCGGACGAAGACATCTCGATCCAGGAGGATTCCGGCTCGCGCGAGGTGCTGATCGGCGAGGAGGTCAACGAGACTGGCCAGGCCGCGACCGGGGCCGAGGCTCTCTCGATCCGCCAGCTGAAGACGCTCGACGACAGCGAGACCTTGCGCCGCTTCGGCCGGGCATTGCCGGCCGCCCTGCCCCGTCGCCGCGGCTATCGCCATCGGACCGCACGACGCGGGCCGATGGTCGACCTCGCCCGCAGCCTCAAGGATGCGATCCGCCATGACGGCGAGGTGATGAGCCTGAAGCGGCTCCGGCGCGTGACGCGGCCGCGGCCGATCCTGCTGCTGATCGACGTCTCCGGCTCGATGAAGCAGCGCAGCGACGCCAATCTCGCGTTGGCGCACACGATCGTCCACGCGACCCGGCAGGTCGAGGTCTTCACCTTCGGCACGCGGCTGACCCGCGTGACGCGGGCGCTCAGGCGCAAGCGCCGCGAGCAAGCGCTGGCAGAAGCCTCCGGCCTCGTCGCCGATTGGGATGGCGGCACGCGCATCGGCGACGCGCTGCAAGCCTTCCTCGCGGTGCCGCGCTTCGCTGCTTACGCCCGTGGCGCCGTCGTTGTCGTGCTCTCGGACGGTCTCGAACGCGGCGATCCATCGGCGCTGGTCACAGCGGTCGCAAGGCTGGCCCAGCGCGCCCATCGCATCGACTGGCTGACGCCACTGGCGGCCGATCCCGGCTACCGGCCGGAAACAGAGGCGCTCAGGCTGATCGCGCCGCGCCTCGCCAGCCTCTCGGATGGCGCCAGTACGGCGCGGATCTGCCGGCGCATCCTGTCACTCGGAGGCACGCAAGCGGCATGACCGGTCTCGTCGATTCCCATTTCCACATCTGGCGGCAGGCGGATCTGCCCTGGCTGCTCGGCCCGATGCAGCCGCGCATCTTTGGGCCCTATGAGCCGATCCGGCGCGACTATCCGATCGCCGAATATCTGGGCGACTGCCAACCGGCGCGCGTGACCGAAGCCGTCTATGTCCAGGCCAACTGGGCGACCGATCGATATCTCGACGAGGTGACCTACGTCTCGCAGGCGTCGGACGAAAGCGGCTTCCCGATCGCCATCGTCGCCTATGCCGACATGCTGGCCGGCGATGTCCGCCCTCAGCTCGACCAGCTCGCGCGCAACAGCCGGGTGCGCGGCGTGCGCATGCAACTGCATTGGCACGAGAACACGCTCTACCGGTTCGCTAGCGGGCCCGATCTCGCACGCGATCCCAGGCTGATCGCCAATGTCGGGCGGTTGGCCGAGTACGGCTTCAGCTTCGACCTCCAGGTCTTTGCCGGCCAGATGGCGGGCGCGGCCGAGCTCGCCGCCGCCTGTCCGGGCGTGACCTTCGTGCTCCAGCACGCCGGCATGCTGGAGGACCTGTCGCCTGAGGGCATCGCCGCCTGGCGTAAGGGCATGACGCTGTTGGCAGCGCAGCCCAACATCACCAGCAAGCTCTCGGGCCTCGGCACTTTCCTGCGCCGGAACGATCCCGAGCAGATCGTCATCATCATCGGCGATACGCTTGCCCTGTTCGGCGCGGAGCGCTGCCTGTTCGGCTCCAATTTCCCGATCGAGAAGCTCTGGACGACCTACGCCGAGCTGATCGAGGCGCATCGCGCGGCGGTGCCGCAAGCGGCGCAGGCCGCCGTGTTCAACGAGACTGCAAGGCGGGTCTACCGCCTCGGCCAATAATCAAGAGGAGGACGTTCATGGCCCTCGAAATCAAGATCCTCGACTATGGCGATATCGAGCTGGAATCGAGCTTCCTCGTGCTCGGCCGCGATTGCGGCCGCACCCGCCGCGTGCCGACCTACGGCTTCCTGATCCTCGGCGGTCCCTGGCCGGTGGTGGTCGACACCGGCTACCGCCACAACCAGATCATGGAGAGCCTCGGCATGCGCGGCCTCCAGTTCCACGAGAACATGATCGAGAACCAGCTCGCCAAACACGGCGTGCGGATGGGCGATGTGCGATATGTCATGCACACCCACCTCCATATCGATCATGCCGGCAAGGACGAGCTCTTCCCGATGAACACCACGGTGCTCGTCAACCGGCGCGAGCTCGAATACTCGGTCTCCGGGCTGATGCACCCGCAATATCCGGCGCCCGACATCAAACACCTGATCGACCGCCTGCACACGCGCGACGCGCTGCGCTTCGAGGACCTCGAATTGTCGGGGATGATCGAGCTCTTCCCCGGCTGCTATCTCGAAGCGGCCGGCGCCCATACCGAAGGCTCGATGAACGTCCATGTCGATACCAATGAAGGCCGCGCCATCATCTGCGGCGACGTGATCTACGACTTCAACGACCAGATCGTCTCGCCCTTCCACGAGCTGCACGCCAACGAGCCGCGCACCACCGGCAATCACGGCGTCTCCAAGCGCGAGGAGAAGGCGGCGATCAAGAAGCTGCTCGCCAACGGTGCCTTTCTGCTGCCGGTCCACGACAAGCCGGCCAAGATCGCCCATGGCCAGGTCGTCGGCCGCATGGACATGGCGGTGCCCGGGCCGGTGGTGCAGTCGCTGCCGGCCCGCAACTGGTTCGCGGCGTGAGTGCCCTCGCTGTCATTCCGGGGCGCGGCGAAGCCGCGAGCCCGGAACCCATGACCACGACCGGGCAGAACGGCGTGAACGACGGTATCCTCCTCCGGAAAGGGCGTGTTCATGGGTTCCGGGCTCAGGCCTGCGGCCTGCCCCGGAAAAACAGTGGAGAGGTCTGCGCTTCTCTCTTCCGTATTTCGCAATCGGTATCCCGATGACTACTCACACCGCCGTCCAGCCCGGTTTCGCCGACCTGATCGACCTCTGGGCGCCGGTGCGCCAGCTCGGCACCGGCTTCGAGTTCTGCGAGGGCCCGATCTGGCATCCGCAGGGACAGCACCTGCTGTTCTCGGACATGCCGGGCGATGTCCGGCGCCGCTGGGACGGAAACGGCGTGCGGGAGGTCAGGCGGCCGGCGAACAAATGCAACGGCATGACCTATGATGCCGCGCTCGACCTGATCGTCTGCGAGCACGCGACCTCGTCGCTGGTGCGCGAGCGCCCGGACGGGCGTAGCGAGGTCATCGCCTCGCATTTCGAGGGCATGGAGCTCAACAGTCCCAACGACGTCGTCGTGAAGTCTGACGGATCGATCTATTTCTCCGATCCCTGGTATGGCCGCATGCCGGTCTTCGGCGTCGAGCGGCCGCGCCAGCTGGGTTTCCAGGGCGTCTATCGCATTCCCCCTGAAGGCGGCGCGCCGCAGCTCCTGGTCGACCGCTACCTCTTCGACCAGCCGAACGGGCTATGCTTCTGCCCCACGGAAGACCGACTCTTCGTCAACGACACCGTACAGCACAATATCCGGGTCTTCGACATCAAGCCGGATGGCCGGCTCGGCTCCGGCCGCATCTTCGCCTCAGGCATCGTCGGCTCCGAGCCCGGTGTCCCCGACGGGATGAAATGCGATGCGCAGGGCAATATCTGGGTCACCGGCCCCGGCGGTGTCTGGGTCTACTCGATCAAGGGCGAGCTGATCGGCAAGCTGCGCGTGCCCGAGCTCGTCGGCAACCTCACTTGGGGCGGTCCGGACTGGCGCACGCTCTTCCTGACCGCGAGTCATTCGCTCTATGCGGTCGAGACCAAGGTCGGGCCACGCCTTGAGCCCTACATGAAGGCGGGCACTACCGACACCGGGAGTTCGAGCCATGGCCGCGCTGCGGCAGAGCGGCCGGCCGCAGACATCGTCCCCGCAGCTTCTGTCGCGGCAAACGGCACGAAGAAGGTCGCCTCCGGCTACCGGCTCGATCCATCGCGCTGTGCCCTGATCATCCAGGACATGCAGAACGATGTGGTGATGGAGGGCGGCGCCTTCGCCGGCTCGGGCTCGCCGGAGCATTGCCGGCAGCAGAACGCGATCGCCAACGGTTCGCGCCTGGCGCAGGCGGCGCGCTCGCGCGGCATCCCGGTGATCCATGTCTGGTTCATCGTCGAGGCCGGCGCGCCTGGCGTAACCATGAACGCCCCGCTGTTCGAAGGACTTGCCGACGCCAAGGCGCTGGTGCGCGGCACCTGGGGCGCGGCTCCCGTGCCCGGCCTGGAGGCGCAGAGCAGCGACCATGTCGTCGAGAAGCAGCGCATGAGCGCCTGGGAAGGCACAAGGCTGGAGACGGTGCTGAAGGCGCTCGGCCGCGACATCGTCATCGTCACCGGCGCCTGGACCAACATGTCGATCGAGCACACCGCCCGCACCGGCGCCGACAAGGGCTATTTCATGGTGGTGCCGGAGGATGCCTGCTCGACGATGAACGCCGAATGGCACACGGCCTCTGTGAATTACGCGCTGCAGAATGTCTGCGTCGTGACGGATGTCGATGCAGTCATCGCCGCGACCGCCTGAGCGGCTGTCCGGACATGGCGGTGGTGGCGACTCCCGCCTGTCGTTCCAAGCTTGCGTCCTCAGCGACGAGACGCTGAGCGTGAAGGAGGATGGCGTTCAGATTTCGCTCGGAGCCGGAGCGCGGCTTCGCTGCAATTGCCCGACGAGCGGCCAGGCTATGGCGAGGAGCGCCAGAGCCCAGAGGATGATGCTCGTCGGGGTCGAGAACAGGATCTCGTAGCCGCCATCCGAGAGCGACAAGGCGCGGCGGAAATTGTCCTCGAGCAGGCGGGCGAGCACGAAGGCCAGCAGCACCGGGATCAACGGAATGCCGACCTTGCGCAAGGCGTAGGCGAGGATGCCGATGGCGGTGGTGATGATGAGCTCGAAGGCCGAATTGGAGACGGCATAGACGCCGGCATAGGACAGAGCGAGGATGCCTGGGTAAAGGATCCAGGCGGGGATCAGCAGCAGCCGCGCGAAGAGCCCGACCAGCGGCAGGTTGAGCACCAGCAGCATCAGATTGCCGATATACATCGAGGCGATCAGGCCCCAGGCGACCTCCGGGCGCTGCGTAAACAACAGCGGGCCGGGCGTGATCGAGTACATCAGGAAGGCGCCAAGCATCACCGCCGTCGTGCCCGAGCCGGGGATGCCGAGCGCCAGCATCGGCACCATCGAGCCGGTCTGCGCAGCATTGTCGGCGGTCTCCGGCGCTGCAAGGCCGCGCATGTCGCCCTTGCCGAAGGAGCCCTTGTCGGAGACCCGTTTCTCGGCGGTGTAGGCCATGGCGGAGGCGACCGAGGCGCCGGTTCCGGGGAGCACGCCGAGGAAGAAGCCGATGCCGGTCGCCCGCAGCATCGCCGGCACGCAGAACATGACCTCTTTCAGTGTCAGCCGGACCCCGTCGCCAGTACGTGAGATCACGCCGCTGAGCATCCCTTCCGCCAGAACGAGAATCTCGGCGACGGCGAAGAGGCCGATGGTCAGGCTGGTGAAGTCGATGCCGCCAAGCAGCTCGAGCGAACCGAAGGTGAAGCGCTCGACGCCGCTGCCGCCATCGATCCCGACCATGGCAAGCAGCAGGCCGAGAGCAACCGCGATCCAGGTTTTCACGGCCTTGCCTTCGCCCATCGTCCCGAGCAGGGCGAAGGACAGCACCATCAGCGCGACGTAGTCCGCCGGTCCGAAGGACAGCGCCAGCCGGGCCAGCGGCACGGCGAGGAAAGTCATCAGGATGACGGCGCTGGTGCCGCCGACGAAGCTGCCGATTCCGCTGATCGCGAGCGCCGCGGCCCCCCGCCCGGCTTTGGCGAGCGGATAGCCGTCGAGCGTGGTCATCACCAGCCCGGGATCCCCGGGGATATTAAGCAGGATCGAGGAGATGCGTCCGCCATAGCCGCTGCCGTAATAGAGCCCGGCGAGCAGGATCAGCGCCGTCTCGGGCGGCAGTTTCAGCGCGAAGCATAGCGGCAGCAGCAGCGCCACGGCATTGATCGGCCCGATGCCCGGCAATGCGCCGATCGCGGTGCCGAGCGCGACGCCGGCGAAGGCGACCGTCAGGTTGAGCGGGGTGAGCGCGACCTGGAAGCCGGCCAGAAGGGCGGAGAAAGCGTCCATCTAGATCCCCAGCGGCCCGCGCGGCAGCGGCAGGTCGAGCAGCTTGTCGAGCAGCACGAAGAAGACCAGGGCCGTCGCGATCGCGGATACGGCGGCCGGAAGCGGTCTGGCATGGAAGGCGAGCGAAGCTGCAAAACACAGCAGCGCCGTCGCCAGGATGAAGCCGAGCGGCAGGAGCAGGAGCGGATAGATAAGGCTAGACACGAGCACCGCGAGCGCCCGCGGCCAGGCGCCGAACTCCAGCTCCACCCGACCCGGACGGATCGCGAGAATACAGCCGCCGAGCGCCAGCACGGCGCCGATGATCGTGGGAAAGAGCCGCGGGCCGACCGGATCGGCGGCGAACGGCACGTGCAGTGTCTGCGCGTGCCAGATCGCCCCGCCACCGAGCAGGATGCAGATCAATCCGACCAGACGGTCGATCATGGCGTCATTGCCTTGGCTTCGAGGGTGGTTACGGCGCTATTTGGCGAGACCGACCTCGATCGCCAGCGCGCGGAAATCGGCTGTCCGCTTCTTGGCGAAGGCGTCGAAGTCCGGCCCGATCATGTCGAACTCGAACAGCCCCTGCTCAGTGCGTGCCTTCTGCCAGCGCGGGTCGGCGTTGAGCTTGGCGAGGATGCCCGTCCAATAGGCGTAGGACGCTTCCGGTGCCTTCGGCGGCGCGTAGAAGCCGCGCACGATCGGCCACTGCACGTCGTAGCCCTGTTCCTTCGCGGTCGGCACCTCAGCGAAGGCCCCAGGCAGGCGCTTGTCGGAGAAGGTCGCCAGCAGGCGAATCTCGCCGGCCTCGAGTTGGCCGCGGACCTCCGAGGCGTCACCGGGGAAGAGGTCGATATGGCCGCCGATCAGGGCGCCGATCGCCTCGCCGCCGCCTTCATAGGACAGATAGCGCATCTTGCGCGGGTCAACGCCGGCGGATTTCAGCACCAGCGCCGGCTTCATCCAGTCCTGGCTGCCGACCGTGCCGCCAGCCCCAACCTTGACCGAGGCGGGATCCTTCTTCAGCGCCTCGACGACATCGGCAAGCGACTTGAACCGGCTGTCCTTGCGTACGGCGAGCACGCCGTAATCGGCGCCGATCGCGCCGAGCCAGCGCACATCGGATTCATTGAAGCGGCCGAACTTGCCCTGGGCGAGATTGACCCAGGAGCCGGTCGAGACCGCCACGATGACGTTCGGATCGGCGGCGCGCTGCGCCTGGATGTTGTTGTAGGCGACCGCACCGATGCCGCCCGGCATATTGGTGGTGCGGATCGACGGGCCGACCAGCCCGGTCTCGTTCAGCACGCGGCTGGTCAGCCGGCAGGTCAGGTCGAAGCCACCGCCCGGCGCGGCGGGCGCGATGCATTCGGGGTTCTGGGGCTGGAACTGCTGCGCCTGTGCGGCTGCCGACAGCATGACGGCGCAACAGACGGCGATCGATGTCCTCATCAGGTTTCCTCCGGCACTTTGTTCTTGTCGTTGGCGATCGGCTTTATCCGGACACGCGCCGGAACCAAGGATGCGGCCAACCAATTATTGTCGACAATTTTTAGATTAAGGATCCGATCATGCTTGTCAAACGCCATTTGTGATGCAATTTGTGTCGACAATAAATGTCGATCGCGGAAGGCGGTCGGTTCAATGCGAGGAATGGCCGGACGATGGCGAGCTTCAACAACAATGAACGGCCGGCACCGGACGGCGTACTGGTCGACATCGCCGATTATGTCCTGAACTACCGCGTCGACAGCGGCCTCGCCTACGAGACCGCCCGCAACTGCCTGATCGACACGCTCGGCTGTGGGCTCGAGGCGCTGGAATACCCGGCCTGCACCAAGCTGCTCGGCCCGGTCGTCCCGGGCACCATCGTGCCGAACGGCGCCCGCGTCCCCGGCACGCCCTTCCAGCTCGATCCGGTCCAGGCCGCCTTCAACCTCGGCACGATGATCCGCTGGCTCGACTTCAACGATTGCTGGCTGGCGGCGGAATGGGGCCATCCGTCCGACAATCTTGGCGGCATCCTCGCCGTGGCCGACTGGCTGTCGCGGACCGCGGTCGCCGCTGGCCGCGCGCCGCTGAGCATGCGCGACGTGCTGACCGCAATGATCAAGGCCCATGAGATCCAGGGCTGCCTGGCGCTGGAGAACGCCTTCAACAAGGTCGGTATCGACCATGTCATCCTGGTCAAGGTCGCCTCGACGGCGGTGGTTGCCGGCCTGCTCGGGCTGAGCCGCGACGAGATCGTCAATGCGCTGTCGCTGGCCTTCGTCGACGGCCAGGCGCTCCGGACCTATCGCCATGCGCCGAATGCCGGCTCGCGCAAGAGCTGGGCGGCGGGCGATGCCACGAGCCGGGCCGTGAAGCTCGCTTTGATCGCCCAGACCGGCGAGATGGGCTATCCCTCGGTGCTGACGGCGAAGGTCTGGGGCTTCTATGACGCCTCGTTCCGCGGCCAGAGTTTCAAGTTCCAGCGACCCTACGGCTCCTATGTGATGGAGCACGTGCTGTTCAAGATTTCCTACCCGGCCGAGTTCCACTCCCAGACCGCGGTCGAAGCGGCGATGACCGTGCATGAGCAACTGCGTGCAGCGGGACGCAGCAGTGACGACATCGCCTCGATCAGGATCAGGACCCACGAGGCCTGCATTCGCATCATCGACAAGCGCGGCCCGCTGCATAATCCGGCCGATCGCGACCACACCATCCAGTACATGGTCGCCGTGCCGCTGATCTTCGGCCGGCTCACCGCTTCCGACTACGAGGACGACGTCGCCGCCGATCCGCGCATCGATGCGCTGCGCGACAAGATCGAGTGCGTCGAGGACCCCGCTTTCACCCGCGACTACCACGACCCCGACAAGCGCTCGATCGCCAACGGCATGACCGTGACGCTGAAAGACGGCACGGTGCTGCCCGAGCTCGTGGTCGAGTACCCGATTGGTCACAAGCGCCGCCGCACCGACGGTATACCGCTGCTCGAAGCCAAGTTCCGCACCAATCTCGCCCGCCGCTTCGTCGAGAAGCGCCAGCGCCGGATTCTCGACGTCTCGCTCGATCAAGCGAAGCTCGAGGCGATGCCGGTCCACGACTACGTCGATCTCTACTGCAGCTGAGTGGCCATGCCCTATCTCGTCGCCTCCGAACTGCCTTCCGAGCCGGCCGGCCAGCGCTTCCGCTCGCTGGTCGAGCGTGGCGGCATCCTGCGCCTGCCCGGCGCCCATAACGGCATGGCCGCGCTGCAGGCCAAGGCCGCCGGCTTCGAGGGCTTGTATCTCTCGGGCGCAGCGATGACCGCGTCGATGGGCCTGCCCGATCTCGGCATCATCACGGTCGACGAGGTCGCCTTCTTCATCCGCCAGATCGCCCGCGCCAGCGGCCTGCCGCTCTTGGTCGATGGCGACACCGGCTATGGCGAAGCGCTCAACGTCATGCACATGGTGCGCGTCTTCGAGGAGGCCGGCGCCGGCGCCGTCCATATCGAGGACCAGCTGCTGCCGAAAAAGTGCGGCCACCTCAACGACAAGAAACTCGCAGATGCCCATGATATGGCGGCGAAAGTCGCCGCCGCTGCCAAGGCGCGCCGGCATCTTTATGTGATTGCCCGCACCGATGCTGCGGCGAGCGAAGGCATCGACGGCGCGGTCGCTCGCGCCAGGCTCTATCTCGAAGCCGGCGCCGATGCGATCTTCCCGGAAGCGCTGAATACGGCCGAGATGTTCCGCGAGTTCGCCAAGCGCGTGCCCGGCGTGCCGCTGCTCGCCAACATGACCGAGTTCGGCCGCACGCCCTTCTTCACCGCCGACGAGTTCGAGGCGATGGGCTACCGCATGGTGATCTGGCCGGTCTCCTCGCTGCGCGTCGCCAATAAGGCGCAGGAAAAGCTCTACGCCGCGCTCGCCCGCGATGACGGCACGCACGCCATGGTCGAGCAGATGCAGACACGCGCCGAATTGTACGGCGCGATCGGGCTGCACGACTACGAGGCGCTCGACGCCTCGATCATCGAAACGATCATCCCCGAGGGGATGCCGCAGCGCGAGCGCAGCGCATGACGACGACGACGGCAGCCGGAGAGATCCTGCTGCCTGCACCCGCGCCCGACGCGGCAAGAGACGACCGACCGGACAAGGCGGCGTAACCAACAACGGGAGGAGAAAACGATGCTGAAGCGTTTGACGATAGCCGGCGCACTGGTGCTTGGGCTCGGCGCGGTGACGGCCTCGGCCGATCCGGCGAAGGTGATGATCCCCGCCAACCCCGGCGGCGGCTGGGACGGAGCCGGCCGCCACACCATGGCGGCTTTCGCCCAGTCGAAGGTGTTTGCGGATGGCGCATCCTTCACCAACAAGGGCGGCGCGGCCGGCACGATCGGCCTCGCCGAATTCGTCCGCACAGCCAAGGGAGACGATAACGCCCTGCTGGTGACGGGCGTCATCATGGTCGGCGGCGTCATCACCAACAAAACGCCGGTCTCGCTGGCGGATACGACGCCTCTGCTCCGGCTGACCAACGAATACAACGCCATCGCGGTGCCGGCGAACTCGCCGATCAAGACGCCGCAGGATTTCATCGCGGCGCTCAAGGCCGATCCGAGCGCGCTCTCGGTCGGCGGTGGCTCGGCCGGCGGCGCCGACCATGTCATGCTGGCGCTCCTCGCCAAGCAAGCGGGCGCGCCCGTCGCCAAGATCAACTTCGTCTCCTTCTCGGGCGGCGAGATTCTGGCGGCGCTTGGCGGCGGCAAGATCAAGGCGGCGATCTCTGGCGCCTCGGAGTTCAGGCAATTCGCCGAATCCGGGCGCATCCGGATCATCGCGGTCTCCGGCCCAACGCGTGTCGACGGCATCAATGCGCCGACGCTGAAGGAATCGGGCATTCCGGTCGAGATCGGCAACTGGCGCGGCTTCGTCGGCGCGCCGGGCATGAGCGACAGCGCCAAGAAGCTCTGGCTCGAGCGCTTCGCCAAGCTGCATGAGACGCCGGCCTGGAAGGAGACCCTGAAGACCCAGGGCTGGGAGGACGCCTATCTGCCCGGCGACAAGTTCAATGCCTTCCTCAAGGAAGAGGAGGCGAACTGGACGAACGCGCTCAAAGAGGTCGGCATCCTGAAATAGCCCTCCCGCCAGCGGCACGCGTGCCTAATCGCGTGCAGTTCGACATCCAGCTCAAGGGAGCGGACGCCATGCCGATCGCAGAAGAGGCATCGCTGCGGGAGCGCCGATCGAAGCCGTGGTGGCTTGGACTGGCGCTCGCGATCATGGGCGCGCTCTGGCTCAACGGTGCGCGTGGCATCGCCTCGACGACGAATTATATCGGTCTTGGTCCGGCGGCGATCGTGCTTGCTATCGGGCTCGGTCTCGTGGTCCTCGGGATTCTTCTCATCCTACAGGCGCTGCGTGGCGATTTCCGCGCCGTCGATGACGAGGCCGAGGCGCCGCCGTCCCGCGCCGCCTTCATGCTTGCGTTGGCGGGAGTCGCCATTCCGCTGCTGACGATGCGCTGGCTCGGCTTCCCGCTCACGGCGATGCTGGCCTTCGCCCTCGTCACCCATGGCTTCGGCTCGCGCCGAACGGCCCTCGACCTGGCGATCGGCTTTGTGCTGGGCGCTGCCGCCTGGTGCGGCTTCTCCCGTCTTGGGATCAGCCTCGGCGGCTTCCTGCCGTTGCTGGGGTGAACCGATGGAGATCCTGACCCAGCTCATCGGCGGCTTTGCCGTCGCGCTCCAGCCGATCAACCTGTTCTGGGCCTTTATCGGCTGCGCGCTCGGCACCGCGGTCGGCGTCCTGCCCGGGATCGGGCCGGCCTTGACCATCGCGCTGTTGCTGCCGGTGACGGCGCAGGTCAATCCGGCCTCCGCCTTCATCATGTTCGCCGGCATCCTCTACGGCGCGCTCTATGGGGGATCGACGACCTCGATCCTACTCAACACGCCGGGCGAGAGTGGCTCGGTGATGACCGCGATCGAAGGCAATCGCATGGCGCGCAAGGGGCGCGGCGCGGCGGCACTGGCGACGGCGGCGATCGGTTCATTCGTCGCCGGCACGGTCGGCACGCTTGCCCTCACCTTCCTCGCGCCCGCCATCGCCGAGCTCGCCTTCGTCTTCGGGCCGGAGGACTATTTCGCGCTGATGGTCCTCTCCTTCACTTCGGTCGCGGTGGTGATGGGGCGCTCGCTGGTACGCGGCTTCGCTGCGCTGTTCTTCGGCCTCGCGCTCGGGACGATCGGCATCGACACCCAGACCGGCCAGACGCGCATGGTCTTCGGCATGCTCGAACTGCTCGACGGCGTCTCCTTCACAGTCGTGCTGGTCTCGCTCTTCGCCATCGGCGAGACGCTCTATGTCGCCAGCCGCCACGCTTCGGCGCCGGCTGCGATCAACCCGCTCTCCGGCGGCCACTGGATGACGCGGCACGACTGGGCGCGCTCCTGGAAGCCCTGGCTGCGTGGCAGCGTCATCGGCTTCCCAATCGGCGCGCTCCCGGCCGGCGGCACCGAGATCCCGACCTTCCTCTCCTATGCGCTGGAACGCCGCCTGTCGAAGCATCCGGAGGAGTTCGGTCATGGCGCCATCGAAGGCGTCGCCGGGCCGGAAGCCGCCAACAACGCCGCCGCCGCCGGCATCCTCGTGCCGCTGTTGACGCTCGGCCTGCCCTCGACCGCAACGGCCGCGGTCCTGCTCGCCGCCTTCCAGAACTATGGGCTGCAGCCCGGGCCGATGCTGTTTGCGACCAATCCCGATCTGCTCTGGGGTCTGATCGCCTCGCTCTATATCGGCAACCTGATCCTGCTCATTCTCAACCTGCCGCTGGTCGGCATCTGGGTCCGGCTGCTGCTGATCCCGCGCCATTACATCTATGGCGGCATCGTCGTTTTCGCGCTGGTCGGCGTCTGGGGACTATCGACCTCGTGGATGGATCTTGCCCTGATGTGCGGCCTCGGGCTGATCGGCTATGTCGCCCGCGTCTATGATTTCCCGATCGCACCCGTGCTGATCGGCCTGATCCTCGGCCCGCAGGCCGAAATCCAGCTGCGGCGGGCGCTGGCCGTCAGCCAAGACGATTGGAGCGTGCTGGTCGGCACGCCAATCTCGGCCTCGCTGCTCGCCATTGCGGCGCTGGTCCTTGTGGTGCCGCCGCTGCTCGCCTATCGGCGCAGGCAGGCTATACCGGCCAGGGAGCAGCCCGCTTCGGCCAGCTGACCAGTCAGCGGAGCGCCACAAGCTCGGCTCAAGGAGAGGGATTGCGCCGACGCTTGGCCGGCCGAGCCGTTTCCACCGCCGCCAGGGCGGTCTGGAGCGCCATCCTGGCCGCGCGGATATGGCGCCGCATCAGGATCTCGGCGAGCTCGCCGTCACGATGGCCGATCGCTTCGGTGATCCGCAGATGCTCCTGCCAGGCTTCGCGGCCGCGGCCGGGCACCGTCGAGTGCAGCCGCCGGCACAGGCGCAGGCGCGGGTAGAACTGCTCGCAGAGCAATTCGGCGAGGATCGGGTTGCCGCTGCCCTTGGCGATCCGGCGGTGGAAGTCGGCCTCGGGCTCGTCCTGGAGATAGGCGCCCGTCGGATTGCGCTCGATCTCGCCGCGGTGCCCCTGGACCAGTGCTTCCAGCGCCGCGATCTCCTCGTCGTTCATGCTCTCGGCAGCCAGGCGGGCGGCCATGCCCTCGGTCGCCTCGCGCACATCGAGAAGCGCCAGGAATTCGGCGGCACTCGGCTCGGCGACGCGCGCGCCCTGATTGGCGATGTAGGTGACCAGGCCGCGCTCCTGCAGCCGGCGGATAGCCTCACGCACAGGTGCCCGGCTGATACCATGGCGGCGTGCGATCGCCGGTTCACTCAGCTTCTCGCCGGGCGCTATTTCGCCGGTCACGATCGCGCTGGTCAGCGCCTCGTAGAGCTTGTCGCCAATTCCGGATCTGCCGGTCGGCACCAAGTCCAAGAGTTCGGCGATGTCTGGCTTACCGGACATTGATACTGCAACCGTCATTACCCCAGAAGATCACGATTTGCGGGTGACACAAAATGCGCCCGGGTGAGGCCCTGACCGTATCGCTATCCAGGGAGATGCGCATGTGCGGTTGGGATGCTCTTTGTCACGACATAGGAATAGTACCGCTCGATCCCGATCGCCGGTTCCAAAAGCCGGTCGATCAGGCGCTGATAGCTGTCGATATCGGGCGTGACCACCCGCATGATGTAGTCGATGCCGCCGCCGGTGGCATCCAAGGCGACGATGGCCGGCTCCCTCGCCACGGCCTCCTCGAAGCGGCGGAAATCCGCCTGCTGATGGCTCTTCAGGCTGATCTCGACGATCACCGTGGTGCGCGGCGCGTCGGGTTCCAGATCGACGATCGCGGTATAGCCCTTGATCACGCCGGCCTCTTCCATGCGGCGGAGCCGCTCCCAACAGGCTGCCGGTGACAATGCGACCGTTTCAGCGAGCTTGAGCTTGGTCATGCGGCCGTCGCGCTGCAGGGCGGCGACGATCTTGAGGTCGATCGGATCGAGCTTCATCTTCGGTGGCCGTGCGTGCATAATGTCATGAACGATGCTTCCTAAGAACGAGACAATCCCATGCTTCGTCAAGCCGAACCGCCTTCGGGCAACAGGCTTTCCCCGGCCCTGGAGAAGGCCGTCGAATGGCACCCGGTCCTGACGAAGCCGAAGGGCGCGACCAAGCACGCCGCGCTGACCGAGCGCATCATCGCCGATATCGACGCCGGCATCCTGAAGCCGATGGACCGGATGCCGACCCATCGCGACCTTGCCCGCGAGCTCGGCATCTCCGTCCAGACCGTCAGCCTGAGCTACAAGGAGGCCGAGCGCCTCGGCTATCTCAGCGGCGAGGTCGGGCGCGGAACCTTCGTGAAGAGTCGCGTCACCGAGCAGGCAGGGCGGCTGATGCTCGACCGCAGCCCGACAGAGGTCGTGGATCTCTCGATCGTGCGCGGGGTCTATCTCGACGCCCATGAGACGGCCTCGCGCCAGGTTCTTGCGGCATTGGCGGAGGACGACAATGGCGCCTTCATGCGGCCTTGCCGTCCGATCGCCGGCCTCGACCGCCACCGCGAAGCGGCACGCCTCTGGCTTGGCCCGCTCGGCGTCGAAACGGCCGTCGAGCGCATCCTGATCACCAACGGCGCCGCGCATGCGCTGTTCCTGGCGCTGGCTTGCGTGGTCCGGGCTGGCGATCTCGTACTGACCGAGAACCTGACCGACCACGGCGTCATCGGCCTCGCCAACATCTTGGGCTTCAGTCTGAAGGGCCTGCCGACCGACGAGGAGGGCATTCGCCCCGATGCGTTCGAGGCCGCCTGCCGTGCCGGCGGCGTGCGGGCGCTCGTCCTGATCCCGACGCTCAACAATCCAACCAGCCATGTCGCCGGTCCTGAGCGCCGCCGTGCCATTGCCGAGATCGCGCAGCGCCATGGCGTCTTCGTCGTCGAGGACGAGGTCTATAAGCCGCTCATCCCGGAGCCGCTGCCCTCGATCACCGCGATGCTGCCCGATCTCGGCTTCTTCCTCACTAGCTTCACCAAGACGGTGCTGACCGGCCTGCGCGTCGGCTATCTGGTCGTGCCTCCCCAATATTCGATCCGCGCCGCCTCGATCCTGCGTGTGACGAGCTGGAGCGGCACCTATCTGCCGGCCGAGATCGCGACGCGCTGGGTCGAGGACGGAACGGCGCAGCGGCTGCTCGCTGTCCAGCGCGAGGAAGCGAAGGCGCGCCAGCGCATCGTCGCAGAGACGCTCGGGAGCCATGTCGCCTCGAGCCATCCGCTCTCGCTCTGCGCCTGGCTGAAGGTGCCCGCGCATTGGACCGAGGACAGCCTGGTTCGCTCACTTGCCGATCGCCGCGTAGCCGTGACGCCGTCCGATCCCTTCGTCGCCGGCCCCAGTCATGGCGGCGGCATCCGCATCTGCCTGGGCGGGCGGATGAGCCATGAGCTACTGGCCCGGACACTGACGACGACAGGCCAGACTTTCGAGCAGCTTCCGCCGGTTTTCGACATCGGCACGATCGGCTGAAAGCGGCGGGCAGGGGCCTCTGCCATGTCATTGCCGCTTACGGTGCAGGTTTCGTATAATTGGATCATGACAATATAATAATTGACATGAAATTTTCTCCCTCGCAGCATGACAAGCGAGGGAGACATGACGGTGATCAAACCGCATCTTGCCACTGCCGAAGCAGACCGATCGGCCGCGCCGCCGGCCTCCGTCGCCCTGCTCGATATCGAAGCCGCCGCGGCGCGTATCGCCGGCCGGGTGGTGCGTACGCCGCTCGTCGCCTCCCCTTCCCTCAGCCGCCTCTGCGGCCAACCCGTCCACCTCAAGCTGGAGACCCGCCAGCCGATCGGCGCCTTCAAGCTGCGCGGCGCGATGAACGCAGTGCTGGCACTGACCGAGGACCAGCGCCGGCGCGGGCTGGTGACTGCGTCCACCGGCAATCATGGCCGCGCCGTCGCCTATACCGCCCGCGAGCTCGCTCTTCGCGCAACTATCTGCATGTCGGCGCTGGTGCCGGCGAACAAGGTCGAGGCGATCCGCGCGCTGGGCGCCGAGGTCCGTATCATCGGCCGCTCGCAGGATGATGCGCAAATCGAGGTCGAGCGGCTGGTCGCCGAGCGCGGGCTCATTCAGATTCCGCCCTTCGACCACGCTGCCGTTGTCGCCGGCCAAGGCATGATCGGTCTCGAACTTGTCGAGGATCTGCCCGAGCTCGCCTGCGTGCTGATCCCGCTCTCGGGTGGAGGCCTCGCTGCCGGCATCGCCGTTGCGGTCAAGGCGCTGCGGCCTTCCACCAGGATCGTAGGCATCTCAATGGTACGCGGCGCCGCCATGGCCGCGGCGATCGCGGCCGGCCGGCCCGTCGAGGTGGTCGAAGAGGAAACGCTGGCGGACTCGCTCGGCGGCGGCATCGGTCTTTCCAACCGCGTCACCTTCGCGCTGTGCCGCGACCTCATCGACGAGGTCGTGCTCTTGAACGAGGCCGAGATCGCAGCCGGTATCCGCCACGCTGCACTTGTCGAGGATGAAGTCGTCGAGGGCGCCGGCGCAGTCGGCATCGCCGCTCTGCTCGCCGGCAAGGTCAGACCTCAACGCCCGACGGCGCTGATCGTCTCCGGCCGCAATATCGACGAGGCCGTGCACCGGCGCATCGTCTCCGGGGCCGCCGCATGAGCCGAATGCTCGTCCTCACCGAAGCGGAGCTCCGCCGCATCGTCAGGCTCGATCTGAGCGCGATCGCCTGTGTCGAGGAGGCCTTCGCGGCGCTCGCGACCAAGGCCGTCGCCATGCCGCCAATCCTGCGGCTCGACATCCCCGAGCACCGCGGCGAGGTCGATGTGAAGACGGCCTATGTGCCGGGCCTCGACGGCTTCGCCATCAAGGTCAGCCCCGGCTTTTTCGATAATCCCAAGCTCGGCCTGCCCAGTTTGAACGGGCTGATGATCCTGTTCAGCGCCAGGACCGGGCTCGTCGAGGCGCTGCTCCTGGACAATGGCTATCTCACCGATGTCAGGACGGCTGCGGCCGGAGCGGTCGCAGCGCGGCAGCTCTCCCGGCCGGATGCGACCGTCGCCGCCATTTTCGGCGCCGGCATGCAGGCGAGGCTTCAGCTTGAAGCGCTGGCGCTGGTGCGGCCGATCCGCGAGGCGCGGATCTGGGCTCGTGACACGCAAAAGGCTGGCAAAGTCGCAAGCGACCTCTCTCGGAAGCTCGGCTTTCCCGCCACCGCGATCTCTGATCCTCAGGCGGCCGTACGAGGGGCGGATGTCATCGTCACCACCACGCCCGCCGAACAGCCGATCCTGATGGCGGACTGGCTCGAACCCGGCCAGCACATCACCGCGATGGGCTCCGACAGCGAGCACAAGAACGAGATCGACCCGGCCGCCCTCGCCCGGGCCACCTATGTCGCCGACCGCCTCAGCCAAACGCGCCGCCTCGGCGAACTCGCCTCAGCGATCCGTACCGGCCTCGCCACGGTCGACCAGCCGTTCGCCGAATTGGGCGAGGTCATCGCCGGCAAGCGGCCGGGCCGGACGCGTGCCGACGAGATCACCCTGGCGGACCTGACCGGCACCGGTGTGCAGGACACCGCAATCGCCAATCTCGCCGCCTCCCGCGCCCGCAATGCCGGTGCGGGGCAAACCATCGACACCAAAGCCGAAGCGGGAGACGCCGCGTGACCGTGACCCTGAATTTCACGCGCGAGGAATATGCCGAGCGCCTCGCCAAGACCCGCGCCGCCATGGAGCGGGCCGGCGTCGGGCTGATGGTCGTCACCGACCCGTCGAACATGCATTGGCTCACCGGCTATGACGGCTGGTCGTTCTACGTCCATCAATGCGTGCTGGTGCCGCCGACCGGGGAGCCAATCTGGTACGGCCGCAAGCAGGATGCGAACGGCGCCAAGCGCACCGCCTATCTCGGCCACGACAACATCATCGGCTATCCCGACCACTATGTTCAGTCGACCGAGCGCCATCCGATGGACCTGCTGGCGCAGATCATCGCCGAGCGCGGCTGGGGCACGCTCCCGATAGCTGTCGAGATGGACAATTACTACTTCTCGGCGGCGGCCTTCGCCTCGCTGCAGACGCATCTGCCCAATGCCCGCTTCAAGGATGCCGGCGGGCTGGTGAACTGGCAGCGCGCGGTCAAGAGTGGGACCGAGCTCGACTACATGCGCAAGGCCGGCCGCATCGTCGAATTGATGCACCAGCGCATCGTCGAGGTCGCTCGCCCCGGCATGCGCAAATGCGACCTCGTCGCCGAGATCTACGATGCCGGCATCCGCGGCACGCCCGAATTCGGCGGCGACTATCCGGCGATCGTCCCGCTGCTGCCCTCGGGCGCCGATGCCTCCGCCCCGCATTTGACCTGGGACGACAAGCCGATGCGATCAGGCGAAGGCACCTTCTTCGAGATCGCCGGCGCCTATAAGCGCTACCACTGCCCGCTCTCGCGCACCGTCTTCCTGGGCAAGCCGACGCAGGCCTTCCTCGACGCCGAGAAGGCGACGCTCGAAGGCATGGAAG
Source organism: Bosea sp. Tri-49 (assembly GCF_003952665.1). Classification (NCBI taxonomy): domain Bacteria; kingdom Pseudomonadati; phylum Pseudomonadota; class Alphaproteobacteria; order Hyphomicrobiales; family Alloboseaceae; genus Allobosea; species Allobosea sp. Tri-49. The sequence continues at coordinate 1,058,037 of NZ_CP017946.1, read as the reverse complement.
CCGGCCTCGCCGCGGCAAAGCCCGGCAACACCTGCGAGGACATCGCCAATGCCTTCTTTGCGGTGCTGAAGCGCTACGGCATCATCAAGGACAACCGCACCGGCTACCCGATCGGCCTATCCTATCCGCCCGATTGGGGCGAGCGCACCATGAGCCTGCGGCCCGGCGATCGGACCGAGCTCAAGCCCGGCATGACCTTCCATTTCATGACCGGCCTCTGGCTCGAGAATATGGGCCTCGAGATCACCGAAAGCATCGCGATCACTGAGACCGGCGTCGAATGCCTGTCGAACGTGCCGCGCCAGCTCTTCGTCAAGGATTGACGCGATGCTGACCGCCTCGCCCCATCCCTCGCCGGTGACGCCAACGATCGACCTGTCGGCGCAGGGCGTCCAGCATGGCCACTTACGCCTGCCCTATAGCCGCGACGACAGCGCCTGGGGCTCGGTGATGATCCCGATCTGCGTCGTCGCGAACGGGGACGGCCCGACCGCGCTTCTGACCGGCGCCAACCATGGCGACGAATACGAAGGGCCGGCAGCGCTGTTCGAACTGGCGCGCACGCTCGATCCGGCTGAGGTTTCGGGCCGGGTGATCATCGTGCCGGCGCTGAACTATCCCGCCTTCCGGGCCGGGACGCGGACTTCGCCGATAGACAAGGGCAATCTCAACCGCAGCTTTCCCGGCCGGCCGGATGGCAGCGTCACCGAGAAGATCGCCGACTACGTCACGCGCCATCTCGTGCCGCTCGCCGATATCGTGCTCGACTTCCATTCCGGCGGAAAGACGCTCGACTTCCTGCCTTATGCCGCCGCGCACGAGCTGCCGGACAAGGCGCAGGAGGCGCGCTGCTTTGCAGCGGTCGCCGCCTTCTCCGCGCCCTACGCGATGAAGATGCTGGAGATCGACGCCGTCGGCATGCTCGACACCACCGTCGAGGAGATGGGCAAGGTCTTCGTCACGACCGAGCTCGGTGGCGCCGGCACGGCAAGCGCGCGCAGCATCGGCATCGCCAGGCGCGGCGCCGGCAACCTGCTCAGGCATGCCGGCATCCTCGCGGGAACGCCCGAGACGACACCGACCCGCTGGCTCGACATGCCCTCAGGCGACTGCTTCACCTTCGCCCAGGACGACGGGCTGATCGTCTTCGAGCGCGACCTCGGCGAGCCCGTGCGTGCCGGCGAAGTCATCGCCCGGGTCTATCCCGTCGGAAAGACCGGGCTCGCCCCGGCCGAGTACCAGGCCGCCATGGACGGCCTCCTCGCCGCTCGCCACGTCCCCGGGCTGATCAAGGCAGGCGACTGCCTCTCGGTGCTCGCCGTGCTGACGGAGGCACCCTGACCCGTTCGGCCGGGCGACCGGCCCAAGCCAAACCGCCAGCGCGAAGACGCCAGAGAAGCCGAAGCAATCGGCATGCGGAGAAACATCAACCAGAGGAGAATGCAGATGCCGTTTCTAAAGATTTCGGGAATCTCCGCCGTAGCTCTCGCCACCGGCCTTGCCGCCGCCGGCGCGACCACACTCAAGGACGTCAAGGATCAAGGTTATATCCGCGTCGCGACCGCCAATGAGGTGCCCTATTCCTACATGAAGGATGACGGCACCTCGGCCGGCATCGGCCCGGACGTCGCCAATGCCGTGCTGAAGAAGCTCGGCGTCGCCGAGGCCAACTGGTCGGTGACGCCGTTCGGCACGCTGATCCCCGGCCTCAAGGCCAAGCGCTTCGACTTCGTCGCGGCCGAGCAGAACATCTCGCCCGAGCGCTGCAAGCAGGTCTCCTTCAGCGAGCCGAACTCCTCCTATGGCGAGGGCCTTCTGGTGAAGAAGGGCAACCCGAAGAAGCTGACGACCTATGCCGACATCGCCAAGGACCCGTCGCTCAAGGTCGCGGTCGTCTCCGGCGCGAACAATATCGACTTCCTGCGCGCCGTCGGCGTCAAGGACAGCCAGGTGATCTTCATCACCGCCAATGCCGACGCGCTCGCCACCGTCCAGAGCCGCGCTGACGCCTATGCCGCGACCGAGCTCACCGTCGCCTCGCTCGCCAAGGGCCAGGCCAATGTCGAGCAGGTCGCGCCCTTCACCGACCCGGTCGTCAATGGCAAACCGGTCCGCAATTTCGGCGGCTTCGCCTTCCGGCCGGAGGACAAGGAACTGCGCGACGCCTTCAACGCCGCGCTCGTCGAGTTCCGCAAGAGCGACGATTACAAGAAGATCCTCGGCACCTACGGCCTCTCGGACGCCAGCATCAAGGCGGCGGCGGATCGCAAGGTCGAGGATCTCTGCGCCGGCAAATAAGTTCCTGACAGACATCGCTCTGCCCGCCCCAGCGGGCAGAGTTCCACGCCTGTTCAACCTCGTCGCGGAGCCTGCCGGATGGAGTGGCTGTCCTATCTGCCCGCCTTGTCGCGCGGCGCGCTGATCACCGCCGGGATCACTTTGTCGGCGATCGCGATCGGCGCCGTCGCCGCCTTCGCGGCCGGCATTGCCCGCGTCGAGGGCGGGCGCGTGCTCTCGCTGGTCGCGCTCTGTTACACCGAGCTCTTCCGCGGGACGTCGCTGCTCGTCCAGCTGTTCTGGTTCTACTACGCCCTGCCGCTCGTCGGGATCAGCTTCGAGCCGGTCGCCACCGGCATCCTGGTGCTCTCGCTGCATGTCGGCGCCTATGGCTCCGAGATCGTCCGCGGCGCGCTGCAATCGGTCTCCGTCCAGCAGCACGAGGCGGCGCGGGCGCTGAATTTCGGCCGCGCCCAGACGCTTCTCCATATCACCCTGCCGCAGGCCCTGGTCGAGATGATGCCGGCCTTCGGCAATCTCGCCATCGAGACCCTGAAGCTGTCCTCGCTGGTCTCGCTGATCTCGATCGCCGACCTGACCTTCCGGGCGCAGTCGATCCGCAACCTCACCCTCGACAGCGCCGGCGTCTACAGCCTGACGCTGGTCGGCTACTTCGCGATGTCGCTGGTGCTGATGCTGATCATGCGGCTGATCGAGCGCTGGGTCCGGCGCGGCGCCGCCTTCCCGCGCGCAGCGCATTCGTGAGGGGCCGGCCATGATGTACGGCTTCGAATGGGACACGACGACGCCGCTCACCTACGCGTCCTCGATCCTGCCGATCATCCTGATCGGCCTCACCGTGACACTGCAGGCAGCCGCGGCCGGCTTTGCGATCGCGCTGGTGCTCGGCCTCGTCTTCGCGCTACTGCGCCGCAGCCGGTACACGACCGTGTCCTGGACGACGGCGATCGTCGTCGAGTTCCTCCGCGATACCCCGCTGCTGGTGCAGCTCTTCTTCCTCTATTATGTGCTGCCGGAGTACGGCATCACGCTGCCGGCCTTCCTGACCGGGGCGCTCGCGCTCGGGCTGCAATATTCGGCCTACACCTCGGAGGTCTACCGCGGCGGCATCGAGGCCCTGCCGCGCGGGCAATGGGAGGCGGCGACCGCGCTGAATCTCTCCCGGTTGCAGACCTATCGCGACATCGTCGTGCCGCAGATCGTGCCGCGCATCCTGCCGGCGATGGGCAATTATCTCGTAGCCATGATCAAGGAGACGCCGGTGCTCTCCGTCGTCACCGTGCTCGAGATGATGGGGCTCGCCAACATGATTGGCGAGCGCACCTTCGAGTATCTCGTGCCGCTGACCTTGGTCGGCCTGATCTTCCTCCTCCTCACGCTGATCTGCTCGGCCGGCCTGCATCGGCTGCAGAAGGCGCTGCCGAAAGCAGGGATCCCGCTGCGATGACCGAGACCTCCCAGGCCCCCATCATCGAGTTCGCCGGCGTGACCAAGCGCTTCGGCGCACTGACCGTGCTCGACGACTTCAACTTCAGCGTCGCCCGCGGCGAGAAGGTCACGTTGATCGGCCCGTCCGGCTCCGGCAAGTCGACGGTGCTCCGCATCCTGATGACGCTGGAGCCCTTCCAGGAGGGGCGGCTGACGCTCGCCGGCATGCCCTATCACGAGCCGAATGCCGGCGGGCCGTTCAAGGCCTCGGATAGCCACCTGCGCCAGATCCGCAGCCATGTCGGCATGGTCTTCCAGAGCTTCAACCTGTTCCCGCACATGACCGTGCTGCGCAATGTCGTCGAGGCGCCGCTGCGCGTGCTCGGCCTGCCGCGCGGCGAGGCCGAATGCCGGGCGGTCGACCTGCTCGCCATGGTCGGGCTCGCCGACAAGAAGGATCACTATCCGGCCCAGCTCTCTGGTGGCCAGCAGCAGCGCGTCGCGATCGCCCGGGCGCTCGCCATGCGCCCGCGCGTGCTGCTCTTCGACGAGCCGACTTCGGCGCTCGACCCGCAGCTCGTCGGCGAGGTGCTTTCGGTCATCCGCGGCCTCGCCAGCGAGCATGACCTCACCATGCTGCTCGTCACCCACGAGATGCGCTTCGCCCGCGAAGTCTCCGACCGGGTCTGCTTCTTCGACAAGGGCCGCATCTGCGAGCAGGGTGAGCCGGAGCGCATCTTCAGCGCGCCGGAGCAGCCGCGCACCCGCGAATTCCTGGCCTCGGTGCTGGGCTGAAGTCGCGCCGAGATTCTATCGGCGCCGCCCCGAACTTCCGAGATTGTCTCGGTGAGCAGCCGGCACTTCGAAAACTGTCTCGCCAGCCTTCCGCCTAGCCTCATCGTCAACCGAGGGAGGATGGTCATGAGCGCAATGACGAGCACGGCAAGGCGCGAAACCGCGATCGCGAAGCCGGTCGAGCATCCCGGCCTGCCGCGCCTGACTGATCGTCGCCTGCTCCGGCAGCTGTCCTATATCGGTGGGCGCTGGACCGCCGCGTCTGACGGCGAGACTTTCCCGGTGACCGATCCTGCGACCGGCGCGCTCGTCGCGCAGGTCGCAGCGCTCGGCGCCACCGAGGCGACGCAGGCGATCGACGTGGCACATGCCGCCTTCCCGAAATGGAAAGCGTTGCTGCCGCAGGAGCGCGCCGTGCTGCTGCGGCGCTGGCACACCGAAATGCTGGCCGCGGCCGAGGATCTTGCGCTGCTGATGACGCTGGAGCAGGGCAAGCCGCTCGCGGAAGCGCGCGGCGAGATCGCCTATGCCGCCGACTTCATCGCCTATTACGCCGAGGATGCGTTGCGGGTGAACGCCGAGGGCGTGACCAGCCATCTGCCGGGTGCGCAGATGTCGCTGTCGCGCGAGCCTGTCGGCGTCGCCGCCCTGCTGACGCCCTGGAACTTCCCCTCCGCCATGCTGACGCGCAAGGCCGCGGCCGCGCTCGCAGCCGGCTGCACCATCGTCGCTCACCCCTCCTCGCATACCCCGCTTTCGGCGCTGGCGCTGGCCGAGCTCGCCGACCGCGCCGGGCTGCCGGCAGGCGTCTTCAACATCGTCACTGGCGACGCCGCGCCGATCGCCGAGACCTATTGTGCCGATACCCGCGTACGCGCCGTCAGCTTCACCGGCTCGACCGAGATCGGCCGGATCGTCGCCCGCAACGCGGCCGCGACGGTCAAGCGCGTGGTGATGGAGCTCGGCGGCCATGCCCCGCTGATCGTCTTCGACGATGCCGATCTCGACCGCGCCGTCGCGATCGCGATCGACGCCAAGTTCGCGACTTCCGGCCAGGACTGCCTCGCCGCCAACCGCATCTATGTCCAGCGCGGCCTCTACGAGCGCTTCTGCACCGCCTTCACCGAGAAGATTGCGGCGCTGAGGGTCGGCGCCGGGCTGGAGGACGGCGTCGAGATCGGCCCGCTGATGCATGCCGCTGCCAGGCGCAAGGCCGAGGCGCAGATCGTCGATGCGCTGGCGCGCGGCGCGAGGCGGCTGACGCCGGAGCGCGCCATGCCCGGCCCGCTCTTCCTGGCGCCGACCGTGCTCGCCGATGTGCCCGACGAGGCGCTGATCATGCGCGAGGAGACCTTCGCCCCGGTCGCTGCCATCGCGCCCTTCGGCAGCGAAGACGAGGTCATCGCCCGCGCCAACGACACCGAATACGGTCTCGTCGCCTATGTCGTGACCCGCGACGGCGCCCGCGCCGCACGCCTCGCCAAAGCGCTCGACTACGGCATGGTCGCGGTCAACCGCGTCAAGATCACCGGCGCGCCGATCCCGTTCGGCGGCATGAAGCAGTCCGGCCTCGGCCGCGAGGGCTCGCGCCACGGCCTCGAGGCCTTCACCGACCTCAAATATGTCTGCCTCGACCTGAACTGAGGCGCCATCCCCCGCTTTCGCGAAGGATCATCATCATGCTCGACCAACCCGCCCGCACCGACAACGAGCTGGATGCCTGGGACCGCGACCACTTCTTCCATCCTTCGACGCATATGGGCCAGCATGCCCGCGGCGAGACGCCGAACCGCATCATCACCGGCGGCGAGGGCGTCTACATCGTCGACCGCGACGGCAAGCGGAGCCTCGATGCCTTCGCCGGGCTCTATTGCGTCAATGTCGGCTATGGCCGCAAATCGATCACCGACGCGATCGCCGAGCAGGCGGCCAGGCTTCCCTATTACCACGCCTATGTCGGCCATGGCTCGGAGCCCTCGATCAGGCTCGCCAAGATGGTGGTGGAGCGCGCGCCCAAGGGCATGAGCCGGGTCTTCTTCGGGCTCTCCGGCTCGGACGCCAACGAGACCAATCTCAAGCTGGTCTGGTACTACAACAATGTCCTGAAGCGGCCGGAGAAGAAGAAGATCATCTCGCGCTGGCGCGGCTATCACGGCTCGGGTGTGATGACCGGCAGCCTCACCGGCCTTGCCGCCTTCCACAACCTGTTCGACCTGCCGAAGGCGCCGGTCATTCACACCGAGGCGCCCTACTACTATCGTCGCGAGGATCGCACCCAGAGCGAGGAGCAGTTCTCGCAGCATTGCGCCGACAAGCTCGAGGAGCTGATCCAGGCCGAGGGGCCGGAAACGATCGCCGCCTTCATCGGCGAGCCAGTGCTGGGTACGGGCGGCATCGTGCCCCCGCCCGCCGGCTACTGGGCGAAGATCCAGGCGGTGCTCAGGAAGTACGACATCCTGCTGATCGCGGACGAGGTCGTCACCGGTTTCGGTCGTCTCGGCAGCATGTTCGGCTCCGACCATTACGGCATCGAGCCCGACCTCATCACCATCGCCAAGGGCCTGACCTCGGCCTATGCGCCACTCTCAGGTGTCATCGTCGCCGAGAAATTCTGGCGGGTGCTGGAGCAGGGCTCGGACGAATACGGCCCGATCGGCCATGGCTGGACCTATTCCTCGCATCCGCTCTGCGCGGCGGCCGGCGTCGCCAATCTCGAACTCGTCGACGAGCTCGATCTCGTCCGCAATGCCGGCGAGGTCGGCGCCTATTTCAATGCGGCACTCAAGGATGCCGTCGGCAGCCACCGCCATGTCGGCGAGGTCCGCGGCGAGGGCTTGCTGGCGGCGGTCGAATTCGTCCGCGACAGGGACGACCGCGTTTTCTTCGATCCTTCCGAAAAAGTCGGCCCACGCATCGCCGCCGCCCTGCTGGAGCAAGGCGTCATCGCCCGCGCCATGCCGCAGGGCGACATCCTCGGCTTTGCGCCCCCGCTATGCCTGACGAGGGAGGAGGCCGACGAGGTTGTCGGCGCAACGCGACGCGCAATCGAAGCGGTGGCTGCGACGTTCTAGCGCCAATCCGGATGCCGGCGCTCGACGCGTGACGTCCGAGCGCCAGACCTGCAACCTGGCGGTGGTGACGAGCCCGTTTGCCTGCACCCTGCCCGGTTTTCGTCGAAGACGTGGCCTTGAGCGGCCGGGGGATTGGCCTCCGCTAGGCGGGTCGAGCACTTCTCAGAGCAACGGCTTCCGTGAAGATCGGCTCCCAGGCCATGATATGGCCGGTCATCAGCGCTTCAGCCTCGTCTTCCAGGCCCTGTTTGATGACGTCGATGATGCGGTAGTGCTCCGGCACTGACGACTTCTGCCGTGCGAGGCCGTGCGGCGAGCGGATCCCGTAGAGGCGCATCCTGTCGCGCAGGCGCAAGACGATGTCAGTCAACACCTCGTTGCCCGCGAGCGCCAATAATTCTGCGTGAAACGCCCGGTCGGCGGCAAGATAACGCGGCACGTCGCCCGTTTCGACTGATTGAGCGATGGCATCGGCCAGCGCCTGGAGTTCAGAGAGGTTTTCTGCTCCCATTCTGACCAGCTTGCGGAAGGCCGAGGCCTCGAGCTGGGTGCGCACCTCGAAGATACCGCGAAGCTCGTCGAGCGAGGGATCGACGACCCGGAAGCCGCGATTGCGCATCGGCTGGAGCAGCCCGTCCGAGGTGAGCTGCAGCAAAGCCTCGCGAATCGGTGTCGTCGAGATGCCGAGAGTCCGCGCCAGCGATGGAACCGAGCAGACCGTACCCGGTGGCATTTCGCCCGAGACGATCTCGATCCGCAGCTGATGGACGACCTTTTCGCGGAGATTGGCGTCTGCCGAGACCAGCTGCATCCGTTCCCCACCCTGCGTCTGCATATCCCGCCTTCTCCGACATTCCCCCGGATATAGCGACTCGCATCTCAGGCTTGAAGTAGCGCGTCACGCGTTATACGCTACTGCATGTCCAAGACGCATTCAGTCGAGATCAAGGAGGGGTATTGCACCCTGTGCCGCTCCCGCTGCGGCTCGCTGAATCACGTACTGGACGGGCGTCTGGTGGCGGTTTCGCCCAATCCGGCCCATCCGACGGGCGCGGCGCTCTGCGCCAAGGGGCGAGCGGCGCCAGAGCTGGTCGAAAGCCCATTGCGGCTTACCAGGCCGCTGAAGCGCACCACGCCGCGCGGCGCCGATTCGCCTGAATGGATCGAGATCGAATGGCCGGAGGCGCTCGACACGATCGCTGAACGGCTTGGCACGATCCGGCGCGAAACCGGGGCGGAGACGGTCGCCTTCGCTGTAACGACACCAAGCGGCACGCCGATGGTCGACAGCTTCGAATGGGTCGAACGCTTCATCCGCTGCTTCGGCAGCCCGAACCTGATCTACGCGGTCGAAATCTGCGGCTGGCACAAGGACTATGCCCAGGCCCTGACCTATGGCCGCGGCATCGGCGCCGCCGATTACGACAATGCCGACACCATCGTGCTGTGGGGGCATAATCCGACTCGGACCTGGCTGGCGCAGGCGACACGTATCGCCGAAGCCCGTAAGCGTGGCGCGACCGTCGCGGTGGTCGATCCCAAGCGCGGCGGCGCCGGCGAGAGCGCCGATCTCTGGCTCGGCATCCGTCCGGGCGCCGACGGGGCGCTGGCGATGGGCGCCATCCGCCATCTCCTAACGAACCGCAGCTATGACGATGCCTTCGTCCGGCAATGGACCAATGCGCCGATGCTGGTCGATCTAGCGACCGGGCGCCTGTTGCGCGCGCGAGATCTCTGGCCGGACGGCGCAGCTGACGCCTTCCTGCTGCTGCGGCCGGATGGTTCGGCGCAGGCCTATGACACGCGCGAGGCGCTGGAGCGGCCGCAGGATGTCGTCCTCGATGGCGAGGTGGAGCTGAAAGGTGCGGACGGAAGGACGATCGCCTGCGCCACCGTGATGCGGCTGCTGGCGCGCGAGGCAGCCGCTTTCACCCCGGAGCATGTCGCTGGGATCACCGGGCTCGCTCCCGTCGACCTCGCCCACTTCTACGCCCTGTTCGAGGGTTCGCCTCGGCTCGCCTATCATTCCTGGACCGGGGTCGGTCAGCATTCCAATGCCACGATGATCGAGCGCGCCATCGGCACGCTCTATGCGCTGACCGGCGCAAGCGACCGCGTTGGCGGCAATGTCTGGACGAGCGCGCCGCCCTTCCGCGCCGTGAACGATTACTTTGCCCTGCTGCCGGAGGAGCAGCGCCGCAAGGCGCTCGGTCTCACTGAGTTGCCGCTCGGGCCACCCGCCAAGGGCTGGATCACCGCCCGCGACTTCTGCCGCTCCGTACTCGACGGAGAGCCTTACCGGGTCCGGGCACTGATGAGTTTCGGCACCAATTTCGTGGTGTCGCAGGGCGATTCCGGTCGCAACCAGGCGGCGCTGCAGGCGCTCGAATTCCATGTCCATGTCGACATGTTCATGAACCCGACGGCTGAGCAGGCCGACATCGTCCTGCCAGCCAGCATGCCCTGGGAGCGCGAGGCGCTGAGGCTCGGCTTCGAGATCACGCAGGAAGCGGTCGAGCTCGTCCAACTGCGCCAGCGCATGGTGCCGCCGCGTGGCGATGTCCGGGCCGATTACGACATCGCTTTCGAGCTCGCCTGCCGCCTCGGCCATGCCGATGCCTTCTTCGGCGGCTCGATCGAGGCCGGCTGGAACCATCAGCTCGAGCCGCTCGGGCTGACGGTCGCGCAGCTGCGGGCGGAGCCCGGCGGCATCCGCCTGCCACAGCCGAACCCGGAACGGAAATTCGCCCTGCGCCGGGCGGAGGGAGGCGTCGCCGGCTTCCCGACAGCAAGTCGCCGGGTCGAGATCTATTCCGAGCAGTTGCTCGCGCTCGGGCACCCGGCCCTGCCCCGCCATGTCGAGCCGGCGAGCGCGGCCGGCCGGCCGGTGGAACTGCCGCTCCTGCTCTCGACCGCCAAATCCGGCTGGTTCGTCCATAGCTCGCACCGGCACGTCGCCTCGCTGCGGCGCAAGGCACTGGACCCCGGCGTCGAGCTCAGCCTGGGCGACGCGCAGGCGCGCGGCATCGTCGCCGGCGACTGGGTAATCGTGCGCACACGCGATGGCGAGGCGAGGCTGCGGGCGAAGCTGGAGCCGACGCTGCCAGCCGGGACGGTGATCGCCGAGTTCGGCTGGTGGCAGGCCTGCACACCGCTCGGGCGTTCCGGCACGCCGGTGACGGGAGCTGCGACGCGCAACATCAACGCGGTTCTGTCGGATCGTGACCGCGACCCGATCAGTGGCTCGGTGCCGCTGCGGGCGGTCGCTTGCGAGATCGTCCGTGACGAGGCCGCGTCGCGCGGCTGCTGGACCGGAGAGCGCGCCTTTCGTGTGACCTCGAGCCGGCCCGAAGCGAATGATGTCCTCGCCTTCAGCCTGGCTCCGCTGGATGGCGCCCCCCTGCCCGACTTCCTGCCCGGCCAGCACGTCCAGGTGACGGAGCGGGAGGCGCAGCTCTCGCGCAGTTATTCACTGACCGGCGCCAACGACAATCCGACCGAGTTCGAGATCGCCGTGCGCCGCATCGGACCGGGAGGCGAAGGCGCGCCACCCGGCCGGATGTCGACCCGCCTGCATGAGCTCGCGCCAGGAAGTATCGTTACCCTGCAGCCTCCGGCAGGCGTGTTCACGCCGCCGTTGACCGGCAGCCGTCCTGTGATCCTGGTCGCCGCTGGCATCGGCATCACGCCGTTCGTCAGCTATCTCGCAGCACTGGCGCGCACCGCCCCCAAGCAACGGCCGCCTTCGGTCGATCTCGTCTACATCTGCCGCAACGGTGCCGAGCAGCCCTTCGGCGACTGGCTGGGCAGTATCGCCGGCAAGATTCCGGAGCTGAGGGTCATTCGGGCCTTCACCCGATCGCAGGCCGCAGATCGGCCGGGCCGCGACTACGACCATGCCGGCCGGCCCGACATCTCGGCCCTCAGCCTCGCCTCCGGCACCCGCCGGCCCCTCGCCTATCTCTGTGGCCCCGACAGCTTCGTCGCCGAGACCAAGGCTGCCCTGGTCGGCGCCGGCGTGCCCGGCTTCGATGTCTTCAGCGAGGTCTTCGTCTCGCAGCTCGAGATCCCGTCCAATCTGGCACCGCGCCAGATCCGGCTGCAGCGCAGCGGCAAGACTTTCGACTGGTCGGTGCAGGCGGGCAGCCTGCTCGATGCGGCGGAGGCGGCCGGGCTGTCGCTGCCCAGCGGCTGCCGCAGCGGCCAATGCGAGAGCTGCTGCCTGCGCGTCGTCTCGGGCTCGGCCAGCCATCTTTCGCCCTATGACGGCGCACCCGACGACTGCCTGACCTGCTGCGCGGTGCCGCTCAGCGACCTTGTTCTCGATGCCTGATGCAAGCCAACGGCGGAAAACCGCCACTGTGAGGGGATAATGACAGATACGATCTTGAATGGCCGGGCGGCGGAGTCGTCGCGCGAAGGCGTGCTCGTGCGCCTGTCGCAGACCATGGTGGCTTTTTCCGAGCGCTGGTTCCCGGACGCCTATATCTTCGTCCTGCTGGCGACGGTTGCGGTAGCGCTCGCCGCGATCGTGCATGGCGGCTCCCCGGTCGCGGTCAGCGCCGCCTTCGGTGAAGGCTTCTGGAGCATCATCCCCTTCACCATGCAGATGGCGCTGGTCGCCATCGGCGGCTACATCGTCGCGCTGTCGCCGCCGGTCGCGGCGCTGATGCGGCGCGCCGCTGCCGTGCCGACCACCGGGCGCGGTGCCGTCGTCTTCGTCGGCGTGGTCAGCATCCTGCTCTCGCTGGTGAACTGGGGCGTCAGCCTGATCTTCTCGGGCCTGCTCGTGCGCGAGATCGCGCGGCGCAAGGACATCCGCCTCGACTATCGTGCGGCGGGCGCGGCCGGCTATCTCGGGCTCGGCTTCGGCTTCACCCTCGGCATCAGCTCCTCGGCAGCGCAGCTCCAGGCGAACCCGGCGAGCATCCCGCCTTCGCTGATGCCGATCACCGGCGTTATCAGCTTCTACGAGACGATCCTGACCTGGCAGAACCTCTTGGTGATCGTGGTCGGCACGCTGCTTTCGGCCGCGATCTGCTACTACACGACCCCGTCCGATGCTGCGGCCAAGACCGCCGCCGATCTCGGTGTCGATCTCGTCGACGCCAAGGTCGAACAGAAGCCGACCCGGCCGGGCGATTATCTCGAGTTCAGCCCGATCCTGACGATCCTGATCGTCGTCCTGGCGGCGGGCTGGTTCTACGAGACCTTCAAGTCCGGCAACCCGCTCATCACCATGTCGGGCCTCAACACCTACAACTTCGTCTTCCTGCTCGTCGGCGCATTGCTACACTGGCGGCCACGCAGCTTCCTGGTCAGCTTCTCGCAGGCGATGCCGAGCGTCGCCGGCGTGCTGCTGCAGTTCCCGTTCTATGGCGGCATCGCCTACATGCTGACGCGGGTGAAGGCTTCGGGCGTCTCGCTCTCCGACACGATCGCGCACTGGTTCGTCAGCCTCGCCAGCGACACCAGCGTGTTCTCCTTCATTGTCGGAATCTATTCGGCGGTGCTTGGCTTCTTCATTCCCTCAGCCGGCGGCAAATGGATCATCGAGGCGCCCTACATCATGAAGGCCGCCAACGAGATCGGCGCGCATCTCGGCTGGACCGTGATGGTCTACAACATCGCCGAGACCCTCCCGAACTTCATCAACCCGTTCTGGATGCTGCCGCTGCTCGGCGTGCTCAAGCTCAAGTCGAAGGACCTGATCGGCTACACCTCGATGCAGTTCTTCATCCACTTCCCCGTGGTGATGCTGCTGGCGGTCGCGCTGATGCACACCTTCACCTACCGCGCTCCGGTCATCCCCTGAGCAACCAGGAACCCGTCAGTGCCCTGCCGGCGCTCTCACGCGGCGGCAGGGCAACCTCGTTGAGGGCGTTCTTGCCTGAAATGCCTCAATCGCAGAGATCCCCCACATCATGATCTGCGCATGTCGGCATCAAAAGCCTCGCGCGTGCGGTGAACCACATCGAGAAAGGCCTTGATGATCCGGCCGTTCTCGCGCTGTTTCATCACCACGACATGCGCGTAGGTGTAGACCTCGGCGCCGTCGATCGGGATCAGCTTCAGGTTATCGTCCGGAACGAACTCGGCCTCTGAGACATAACTGATCCCGAGCCCGCGGATCACCGCCTCGCGGACGGCCTCGCGGCTGCCTATCTCCATGACCAGCCTGGGCCTGGTGCCCGTCTGGGCCAGCGCTCCCTCCAGGGCGCGCCGCGTCGTCGACCCCTGTTCGCGCACGATCATCGGCTCCCCTTCCAGCTCCGGGAGCCGGATGCTGCGGCGTCCGGCAAAGCGATGGTCGCGTCGCACGAAGATCGCCACAGGATGGCGGCGATAGGGAATGGTCAGGAGCCTGTCGTCTTCATCGATATAGGCGAGGACGGCAACGTCGCATCGGTAGGCGACGAGATCGTCGAGCACCTCGGTGGAGTTGCCGATCTTCACGGCCAATTCGATGCCCGGATAGGCCTGGTTGAAGGCGGCGAGCATCTCCGTGACGTGGAATGGCCCGACGGCGCCGATCGAGAGCCGGCCCGTCCTGAGCTCGCGTGACTCCGTCAGGAAGGCGAGCGCCTCCGCCTCTTCGGCGAACATGCGCGTGGTGATGGCGAGCAGTTCGCGCCCGGTATCACTCAGTTCGCGACGCCGGCCGCGCTTGACGAAGAGCTCGACGCCGAACTCCTCCTCGAGCGCGCCGACCTGCGCCGTCAATGTCGGCTGGCTGATGTTGAACGCCTCGGCCGCAGCGTTGAAGCCACCCGCGTTCGCGACATTGTGGAAGGATCTGAGCTGGGTGTAACGCATAGGTAATTGCTATCCATTCAGATTAAAAAATCAATTTGTTATAAGAACAGAGCTCTGTGAGCATCCTTCGCAACGAGGCCGGCAAGGCGCATTGCGAGGGATGGACGGCATGAACTGGGCGTACTGGAACCCCGTGAAGATCCGCTTTGGCAGCGGCCTGCTCGATGAGGTCGCCGGGCTGATCGGCGGGCGCCGCTGGGCCCTCGTCACCTATGACCAGCCGCTCTTCCGCGAGTTCTCCGCCCGGCTGACGGCGGTGGCCGGCGCGCCGGTCGTGTCGATCACCAATATCGAGACCAATCCGGATTGCGCCGATCTCGCCGAATCCTGCCGCCAGTTCGGCGCGGCCGAGCCGGCCGAGGTCATCGTCGCGCTCGGTGGCGGTTCGATGATCGATGCCGCGAAGGTGCTGGCGGCCAGTGGCGGCGATTTCGAGACCGTGCGCCGGCATCTGGTCGAGAAGACACCGCTCGACGCGGCCGCGATCATCCCGATCATCGCCGTGCCGACCACGGCCGGCACCGGCAGCGAGGTCACCTCCTGGGCGACGGTCTGGGACTCGGCCAATGGCAGCAAGTACTCGCTCGCCCATCCCACGCTCTATCCGGAGACGGCAGTACTCGACCCTGCCTTGACGGTCGGCGCGCCGCGCGGTCTCACCTTGGCGACCGGGCTCGACGCCCTCTCCCATGCGCTCGAAAGCATCTGGAACGTCAACGGCAATCCGGTCTCGGCCAACTATGCGGTCGAGGCTGCCCGCGAGATCATCGAGACGCTGCCGCGTCTGCTGGAGCGGCCGGGCGATGTCGAGCTCCGGGCCCGGCAGATGCGCGCCAGCCTGCTGGCGGGCCTCGCCTTCTCCAACACCAAGACGGCGCTGGCCCACAACATCTCCTACGACATCACCCTGAAGAGCGGCACGATCCACGGCATCGCCTGCTCGTTCTCGCTGCCGATGGTGATGCGCTGGGCGATGGGCGCGCAGCCGCAATGCGACGCGGCGTTGCGCCGGGTCTTCGGTCCCGATCTCGAAGCGGGCGCCGAACGTCTCGGCGCCTTCCTCAGGGATCTCGGCGTCGCGACCGACCCGGGGGCCTATGGCGTCTCGGCCGGCGAATGGAACCGCCTCGTCGGCAAGGCGCTCGAAGGCGAACGCGGCCGCAACTTCATCGGACGGCAAGCGGCCATGGCGGCTTGAGCTCAACACCGGGCTTCGACGCCCGCAACGGTTCACCGGCAGTTCGAAAAGATCGCCGGATCATCTTGGGAGGATGACATGACCATTTCACGCCGGACGATTCTGAAGAGTTCACTCGCCACCGGAGCGATGCTTGCAGCGCCGGCCCTGGTCCGGGCCCAGACCAAGCTGATTCGCGTCGGGTTGATCCCGTCCGAGGATTCGCGGGCGATGCTGGAATCGAGCGCGCAGCTCCTCGCCGCGCTTGAGCGGAACCTCGGCATCAAGGTCCAGGGCTTCGTCGCCTCGGACTACAACGGCGTGATCGAGGCGATGCGCTCGAACCATGTCGACGTCGCCTATCTCGGCCCGTTCTCCTATGTGCTCGGCACCACGGTCGCAGCGATCGAGGCCTTCGCGACCGCCGAGACGGCCAAGTCGAGCCGCAGCTATTATCGCAGCCAGATCATCGCGCGGAAGGATAGCGGCATCGGCGATTGGAAGGACCTGAAGGGTCGCACCTTCGCCTTCGTCGATCCGTCCTCGACCTCAGGCCACCTCTTCCCGAAGGCCGGGTTGATGAAGCTCGGCTTCGATCCCGAGAAGGATTTCGGCCGCGTCCTCTTCACCGGTTCGCACGATGCCAATGCGCTCGCCGTCGCCAATAAGCGCGTCGATGCCGCGACGATCGCCGACCGCATCCTCGATGCCGCCGTGCAGAAGAAGCTGGTCGATCGCGCCGACATCCACGTCGTCTGGGAGTCGGACCCGATCCCGGAATCGCCGACCTGCTGGCGCAAGAACCTGCCCGCGGAGCTGAAGGCGAACATCAAATCGGCCTTCCTCAACATCCGCGACATCACCTGGGCCGACCAGGGCAAGCTCAACCGCTTCGTCGAGACCAATGACCAAGCCTACGACATCATTCGCGAGACCGCGAAGGTGCTGAAGCTCGATCTCACCAAGATGAAGTAGTCGCGGAACGCGACCGGCGGAGGAAGCGACATGATCAAGATCGAAGGGCTGAAGAAGTCCTATGCAGGACGCCCTGTCCTGCAGGGCATCGACCTCAGCGTCAAAGCCGGCGAGTTCCTCGTCGTGCTCGGCCCCAGCGGCGCCGGCAAGTCGACGCTGCTGCGCTGCATCAACGGGCTGGCTGAGCCCGATGCCGGGCGGACCGTCATCGACGGCAAGGTGCTCGATCTGAAGCGCGGGGCGCGCGGCAAGCGGCCGGTGGCGATGATCTTCCAGCACCACAACCTGGTGAAACGCCTGTCGGTGCTGAAGAACGTGCTCGTCGGCCGGATGGCGGGCCTGTCGTCCTTCCTCTCCATGCTGCAGCTCTTCCCCAGAGAGGATGTCGCGATCGCGATGGAGTGCCTGGCCCGGGTCGAGCTCGCCCAGAAGGCGAATTCGCGCGGCGACCAGCTCTCCGGCGGCGAGCAGCAGCGCGTCGGCATCGCCCGGGCACTGGCGCAGCAGCCGGCGGTGATCCTCTGCGACGAGCCGGTGGCGAGCCTCGATCCCAAGACCTCGCGCATCGTGCTCGGCTACCTCAAGGCGATCTGCAAGGAGGAGGGTATCGCGGTGATCTGCAACCTCCACCAGGTCGACTACGCCGTCGAGTTCGGCGAGCGCATCGTCGGCCTGAGCAGCGGCCGCGTCGTCTTCGACGATACGCCGGACCAGCTGACCTCCGAGATCGTCCACCAGATCTATCCCGGGCTGGAGGATCCCGGCATCAGCCGCGTGTTGAAGCCCCGCCCGGCCAGCCAGCCCGCGCTGGCGCCGATGATCGCCACCGCAACCGCCTGACGGGGAAACAAGTCATGTCGTTCGGAACGCTGCAACTCGTCCTCCGCCCCCCGCAGGGCCGCTTCGGCTGGTGGGGCGTCGGCTTCATCGCGCTCGCAACGCTGGTCTTCCTGTGGTGGGCCGCACTTGGCTCCCAGATCAACGCCAGCAATCTCTGGAACGGCATCCCCTACATGGTGGATTTCCTCGTCCGGATGATGCCGCCGAACCCCGAGTTCATCGAGCGGCTGTGGCGGCCGGCACTGGAAAGCCTGCAGGTCGCGGTCTGGGGCACCCTGCTCGGCGTCGTCATCGCCCTGCCGGTCTGCTTCTTCGCGGCGCGAAACTTAAGCCCGAGCCCGATCGTCTTCCATGCGACGCGGCAATTGCTCAACTGCATGCGCGGCATCAACGAGATCATCCTGGCGTTGATCTTTGTCGCCGCCATCGGTCTCGGCCCCTTCGCCGGCGTGCTCGCCCTCGCCATCCATGGCGCCGGCATGCTCGGCAAGTTCTTCGCCGAGGCGATGGAGGATATCGACGAGGGTCCGCTCGAAGCCTTCCGCTCGGCTGGCGTCGGCCCGTTCAAGACCTTCTTCTTCGGCGTGCTGCCGCAGGTGCTGCCGGCCTGGCTCGGGACGATCTTCTATCGGCTCGAGACCAATGTCCGCCAGTCGACCGTGCTCGGCATGGTCGGCGCCGGCGGCATCGGCTTCGAGCTCGTCTCCTCGATGAAGCTCTTCAAATACCAGGACACCGCGACCTGCATCCTCGTGATCCTCGCCATGGTCCTGATCGCCGACCTGGTCTCGTCTCGCGTCCGCGCACTGATCCGCTGATCGGCGCCGACCCAAGGAGTTCGTCATGAACGCATATTCCAAGCTTGGCGCTGACGTCGTCGCCAATGGCCGCCTCTATGCCCGCCCGCAGCGCCCGGTGGTTGTGATCTGCATGGACGGCTCTGAGCCGGCCTATATCGAGGCGGCGAGCGCCAAGGGGCTGACGCCGAACCTCGACCGGATCGTGCGAACCGGCGCTAGCACCCACGCCTATTCGGTGATCCCGAGCTTCACCAACCCGAACAACCTCTCGATCATCACCGGCCGCCCGCCGGCGGTGCATGGCATTGCCGGCAACTTCTTCTACGACCGCGAGGCGAAGGAGGAGGTGATGATGAACGACGCGCGCTTCCTGCGCGCCCCGACCATCCTCGCCGAGTTCCAGAACGCCGGCCTCAAGGTCGCGATGGTCACCGCCAAGGACAAGCTCAGGACCCTGCTCGGCAAGGGCCTCGACTTTAGCACAGGCACCGCGATCGCCTTTTCCTCGGAGAAGGCCGACAAGGCGAACATGGCCGAGAACGGCATTAAAGACGTCCTCGACTTCGTCGGCATGCCGGTGCCTTCAGTCTATTCGGCCGACCTGTCGGAGTTCGTCTTCGCCGCCGGCGTCAAGCTGCTCGAGAGCTTCAAGCCCGACCTGATGTACCTCTCGACCACCGACTATGTGCAGCACAAGGCGGCGCCGGGGTCGCAGATGGCGGACTCGTTCTACGCCATGTTCGACGGGTATGTCGGCCAGCTCGACGCGCTCGGCTGCACCCTGGTGATCACCGCCGATCACGGCATGAACGACAAGCACTTGGCCAATGGCGAGCCCGATGTCGTCTACCTGCAGAGCCTGATGGACGACTGGTACGGCAAGAGCGTGATGCGGGTGATCCTGCCGATCACCGACCCTTATGTCGTCCACCATGGCGCGCTCGGCTCCTTCGCCACGGTCCACCTGCCCGATGGTGCCAGCCAGGAAGAGGTCGCCGCCCGCATCTCCGGCCTCGACGGCATCGCGCTGGCGGTGACGGCGGCCGAGGCCTGCGAGCGCTTTGAGCTGCCGGCTGACCGGATCGGCGACGTCGTCGTGATCTCGACCCGGCAGAAGGTGATCGGCACCTCGCCCGACCGGCACGACCTCTCCGGCCTGACCGAGCCCCTGCGCTCGCATGGCGGCATCACCGAGCAGCGCGTGCCGATGATCGCCAACCGGCCGATATCAGTCCCGGAAGGCCGCACCTTGCGCAATTTCGACGTCTTCGACGTCGCCCTGAACCTGGTGCACTGACGATGAACGCGACCGTGAAGCCGCCAGTGCGGCGCGAGGCGATGCGCATCGCCGGCAAGCTGATCTCGACCGACGACATGGTCGAGGTCAGGAACCCCTATGACGACAGCGTCGTCGGGCTTGTTCCCGCGGCAAGGCCCGAGCATGTCCGCGAGGCCTTCGCCAAGGCGAAGGCGTTCAAGCCAGTACTCTCCCGCTATGAGCGCCAGCGCATCCTGCAGAAGACGGCCGAACTTCTGTTCGCACGCAAAGAAGACTTCGCCCGGCTGATCACCGCGGAAGCGGGCCTGTGCTGGAAGGATTCGCTCTACGAGGCCAGCCGGGCCTATGACGTCTGGTCGTTCGCGGCCCAGCTCACCATCAAGGACGATGGCGAGATGTTCTCCTGCGACATCTCGCCGAACGGCAAGGCCCGCAAGATCTTCACCACCCGCCAGCCGCTGCTCGGGGTGATCTCGGCGATCACGCCGTTCAACCACCCGCTCAACATGGTCAGCCACAAGCTGGCGCCGGCGATCGCGACCAATAACCGCCTGGTGCTCAAGCCGACGGAACTCACGCCGCTGACCGCGCTGGCGCTCGCCGACGTGCTCTACGAGGCCGGTTTGCCGCCGGAGATGCTCTCGGTCGTCACCGGCAACCCGTCGACCATGGGCGATGCGATGATCACCGATCCCGATGCGGATCTCGTCACCTTCACCGGCTCGGTCCGGGTCGGCAAGCACATCGCCGCGACCGCCGGCTACAAGCGCATCGTGCTCGAGCTCGGCGGCAACGACCCGCTGATCGTCATGGAGGACGCCGATCTCGACAAGGCGGCCGAGCTTGCGGTCACCGGCGCGACCAAGAACTCCGGCCAGCGCTGCACGGCGGTGAAGCGCATCCTGGTGGTCGAGAGCGTCGCCGACGCCTTTTCGAAGCTCGTGGTCGAGAAGGCGAAGAAGCTGACCTGCGGCGATCCGATGGACCCGGCGACCGATGTCGGCACGGTCATCAACGCCCGCTCGGCCGCGCTCTTCCAGGCCCGCCTCGACGACGCCGTAGCCAAGGGCGCGCAGGTCCTCCACGGCAGGCGGGCGGAAGGGGCGCTGTTCCATCCGACCGTGGTCGACCACATCCCCTATACCTGCGAGCTCGTGCACGAGGAGACCTTCGGCCCGGTCATCCCGATCATCCGCGTGCCCGACGACATCGCCGAGGTGATCCGCATCTCGAACTCGACCGCCTACGGCCTCTCCTCCGGCATCTGCACCAACCGCTTCGACTACATCCAGCGCTTTGTCGCCGAGCTCGAGGTCGGCACCGTCAACCTCTGGGAGGTCCCGGGATACCGCATCGAGATGTCCCCCTTCGGCGGCATCAAGGACTCCGGCCTCGGCTACAAGGAGGGCGTCGTCGAGGCGATGAAGTCCTTCACCAACGTCAAGACCTGGTCCCTGCCCTGGGCAGCATGACCTCTACGGCCAGCACACTCCCGGATTGCGACACAACGGTATCCCCGGGCTTGGCGCGAGCCCCGGGACGCGCCATCACAAGATCGGCCGGCACTGAGCCGGCTCTGGATTTAAGGTTTGCGACATGCGGCTAGGCGTCATCGCTGACGTGCACGGCAATTTGCCGGCCCTCGAAGCCGTGCTCTCCAAGCTCGCCGGACTATCCGTCGACGCGGTGGTCAATCTCGGCGACTGCGCCTCGGGCCCACTCTGGCCGGCGGAGACGTTACAACTTCTGCGTGCCAGCAAGATGAGCCATGTCCGCGGCAACCATGACAGGGCGCTGGGCGCCGCCTCTCCCGACGGGCTCGGCGCATCCGATGCCTTCGCCTGGCGAGACCTAGACGCAGGGGCGCGCAACTGGCTGGCGGCTCTTCCATTCGAGATCGAGATCGGCAAGGTGCGCTGCTTCCATGCCAGCCCGACCGACGACGAGACCTATCTGCTCGACGCCATCGAAGGCGGGCGCCTGGTCGCCGCCAGCCCCGGGGCGGTCGAGGCGCTGATCGGCACGACCGGTCACGCCGTGGTCCTATGCGGGCACAGCCATCAGCCGCGCCTGCTGCGGCTCGGCAACGGAACCGTTGCCGTCAATCCCGGCAGTGTCGGAAACCCGGCCTATCAAGCCACCCATCCAAGCCTTCATGTCTCGGAAAGCGGCGCCCCGCATGCCCGTTTCGCTGTCGTGACCATGGCGGATGCGATCGAGATCGAGCATCACGCCGTCGTCTATGACTGGAACCATGCAGCACGCCGCGCCGAGGCCAATGGCCGGGCCGACTGGGCTCACGCCTTGCGCAGCGGGTTGGTCCTAACATCAGGATAGCCCCCCTTGCGGTAACGCCAATATGTCGATAAGTCTCGACATATGGAAAACGAGCAAGTCATCCTCTCCCTCGCCGCAATGGCGCAGACCACCCGGCTCGATGTCTTCCGCTTGCTGGTCGCGGCGGAACCCGAGGGCTTGCCGGCCGGAGAGATCGCCCGGCATCTCGAAGTCCCGCACAATACGATGTCGTCGCATCTCGGCATCCTGAGCCGAGCAGGCCTCGTGCGGTCGGAGCGCTTCAGCCGCTCGATCGTCTATCGCGCCGATCTGGAAGCGCTGCGGTCCGTCATCGCTTTCCTGCTCAAGGATTGCTGCGGCGGACGCGCGGAGATCTGCGCGCCGCTGCTGGCCGAACTCAGCCCCTGCTGCCCTCCGAAGGTCACGACCGATGCCTGATCGCATCCACAACGTGCTGTTCCTCTGCACGCATAACTCAGCGCGGTCGATCATGGCCGAGGCACTGCTCAATCATCTCGGCGAGGGCCGCTTTCGTGCCTTCTCTGCGGGCAGTGAAGGCGGTCCCGGTCCAAAGCCCATGGCACTCAAGGTGCTCGAAGCCGAAGGCATCCCAACCGTGGGATTGTCGTCAAAGACCTGGGACGTGTTCGCGGCACCCGGCGCGCCCGTCATGGATATGGTCATCACTGTCTGCGATCAGGCGGCCGGCGAAACCTGCCCATTCTGGCCCGGCCAACCGATCACGGCTCATTGGGGGATCGAAGACCCCTCGCATGTCGAGGGCACCGAGATCGAGCGCGAGCGGGCCTTCGTGACGGCGCTCCGCTATCTCAAGAATCGCATCAACGTCCTGCTTTCGCTCCCTGTCGCCAGCCTGGACGAAATGGCACTGGCGCAGCGCGTCCGGCAGATCGGTGGCCTCGAAGGAACGACCGGTCTTCGTCCGGAGGTGGCGTGATGGACGTCGTCATCTACCACAACCCCGCTTGCGGGACGTCGCGGAACACGCTGGGCCTGATCCGCAATGCCGGTGTCGAACCGCATGTGATCGAGTATCTGAAGACGCCCCCGACCAGAGCGTTGCTGCAGCAGCTCCTAGTCCGCGCGGGGCTGACGGTGCGCGAGATTCTTCGGGAGAAGGATACGCCCTTCGCCGAGCTCGGACTCGGTGACTCGAACCTCTCCGACGATGCCTTGCTCGACGCGATCGAGGCCAATCCGATCCTGATCAACCGGCCGCTCGTCCTGTCGCCGAAGGGTGTGCGGCTCTGTCGCCCGTCCGAGGCGGTCCTGTCCCTGCTGCCGCCACAACGAGGCGAATTCCGCAAGGAAGACGGCGAGCTTGTCATCGACGCCGCCGGCCGCCCCGTCGCTCTCGCCTGAGGTCCCCATGTCCACCTTCGAACGCTACCTTACGGTGTGGGTCGCACTGTGCATTGTCGTCGGCATCGCGCTCGGCCATGTCATGCCCGGCGTGTTCCAAGCCATCGGCGCGGCCGAGATCGCCAGGGTCAACCTGCCGGTGGCGGTGCTGATCTGGCTGATGGTCATTCCGATGCTGCTGAAGATCGACTTTGCCGCGCTCGGCCAGGTCGGCAGGCATTGGCGCGGCATCGGCGTCACGCTGTTCATCAACTGGGCGGTCAAGCCGTTCTCGATGGCGGCGCTGGGCTGGTTCTTCATCGCCTGGCTGTTCCGGCCCTGGCTGCCGGCCGACCAGGTCAACAGTTATATCGCCGGGCTCATCATCCTGGCTGCAGCACCCTGCACCGCCATGGTCTTCGTCTGGTCGAACCTGACCAAGGGCGAGCCGCATTTCACGCTGAGCCAGGTCGCCCTGAACGATGTGATCATGGTCGTCGCCTTCGCGCCGATCGTCGGCCTGCTGCTCGGCCTGTCGGCGATCACGGTGCCGTGGGGGACGCTTGTCCTCTCGGTCGTCCTCTACATCGTCCTCCCGGTGATCGTCGCGCAGCTCATCCGCAATCGTGTTCTCGCGAACGGTGGGCAGGCGGCGCTGGATGGCCTGCTCGGCCGACTTGGCTCGGCCTCACTCGTGGCGTTGCTTGCGACGCTCGTCCTGCTCTTCGGGTTCCAGGGCGAACAGATCCTGGCGCAGCCGATGGTGATCGCGCTCCTGGCGGTGCCGATCCTGATCCAGGTCTACTTCAATGCCGGCCTGGCCTACCTGCTGAACCGGATTGCCGGCGAGCAGCATTGCGTGGCCGGTCCATCGGCCCTGATCGGTGCCTCCAACTTCTTCGAGCTCGCTGTAGCCGCTGCGATCAGCCTGTTCGGCTTCAACTCCGGCGCGGCGCTCGCCACCGTCGTCGGCGTGCTGATCGAAGTTCCCGTCATGCTCACCGTGGTCTGGATCGTGAACGGGTCGAAGGGCTGGTACGAGCGCCCCATGACCACGCGGCAAGCGCGGCCAGCTGACCAGGCACGGGAGGTGTCGCGCTGACGAGATCAGGCCGTCCCACCGCAACAGGACGCCGCATTCCCTTTACTCCGACTCTCTTGGATCGGTGGGCACGGTACCGTCCCATAGGAACAGAACACGCAGCAATCGCCCTCTTTTGGCCTGAGCAGCGTCCCGCAGCCCTTGCACTCATAGAAAAACTGGCAAGCGTCGATCGGCATCGCTTCCGAGGCTTGGTGCCCGCATTGAGGGCAAGTGATGAGTGAGGTGAGTTGCATCAATGAAACTCTAGGCTAGCGGCATTATCGGGCAACGAGCGCCAGCTGCCAATCTTTTTCGATAGTTGTCGAAATACCGCTTGACGGGGCGGAGGGATCGATACAGCATATTTCGATGAAAATCGAAGAAGCAGCAAAGCAGCTTGAGGCGCTTGGCAATCCGACCCGCCTTGAGCTCTACCGGGTCTTGGTCCGCGCCGGCCATGGCGGCCTGCCGGTCAACCAGGTGCAGGAGCGTCTGGGCATTCCGGCGTCGACCCTCTCGCATCATCTTCAGCGCCTCGTGCAGAACGGATTGGTCTCGCAGGAGCGGCAGGCCACAACCCTGATCTGCCGCGCCCAATACCCTGCCATGGCCGCCTTGCTCGGCTTCCTCGCGGATGAATGCTGCGCTGACGAAGCCTGCGCACCGACGTCCGATCAGGCTGCGTGAGCGGTATTTTATTTGCCGACTAATTCGATCATTCTAGCAAAATAGGAGTTCTTGTCATGATGGAACTTCCCGTAGCCGTCATCGGTGCAGGGCCTGTCGGGCTCGCCGCCGCCGCCAACCTCGTTGCGCGCGGCCTTGCCGTGAAGGTCTACGAAGCCGGCATTGCGGCAGGCGCGAACATCAGCGACTGGGGCCATGTTCGGCTGTTCTCGCCATGGGCCTACAATGTCGATCCCACGGCCCGCTCGCTGCTGGAAAAGGCGGGCTGGCGGGCGCCAGACGAGGCGGTCTATCCGACCGGCGCCGACCTCGTCAGCGAGTATCTTGCACCCCTCGCGCAATCCCCTGCCCTGGCGCCGTTCATCGAGTACGGGGTGCGCGTCAGGACAATCGGTCGGCGCGGCATCGACAAGGTCGTCAGCCGCGACCGCGAGCTGCACCCCTTCCAATTGGCCATCGTCGACAGTGACGGGCGCGTCCGCCACGAGCTTGCGCGGGCGGTGATCGATGCCTCTGGAACCTGGGCGTCACCGAACCCGCTCGGAGCGGGCGGCGTGGCAGCTGAAGGCGAGGAAAAGTTCGCCGGTCGGATCGCCTACAGCATTCCGGATGTGCTCGGCGGTGACCGTGCACGCTATGCCGGGCGTACCACGATCGTCGTCGGTGCTGGCCATTCCGCCGCGAACGTACTGCTCGACCTGGCCGAGCTCGCGACCCAGGAACCCGCTACCAAGGCGATCTGGCTGACGCGCGGCAGCAACCTGTCCCGTGTCTATGGCGGCGGCGCCAACGATCAGCTCGCGGCACGCGGCGACTTGGGGCAGAAGCTGCGGCAGCTCGTCGAAACCGGCCGCGTCGAGCTCGTCACCCGTTTCGCAGTCACCACGATGCGCGAGGTGAGCGGCCAACTCGCCCTTGATGGCGAGACGCCTGATGGTCTTCGCACGGTTGGGGCGGTCGACCGGGTCGTGGTCTGCACCGGTCAGCGTCCCGATCTGGCCATGACCCGCGAACTTCGTATCGAGCTCGATCCCTGGCTGGAGAGCGCCAAGGCGCTCGGCCCGATGATCGATCCCAACCTGCACTCCTGCGGTTCGGTGCCTCCGCATGGGCACCGTGAGCTTTCCCATCCGGAACCGGGCTTCTACACCGTGGGGATCAAGAGCTATGGCCGCGCGCCGACATTCCTGATGCTGACCGGCTATGAGCAGGCCCGGTCGGTGGTCGCCGCAATCGCTGGCGATATGGCGGCTGCCGATGATGTTCAGCTTGTCCTGCCTGAAACCGGCGTATGCACGACCGCACCGGAGAGTGCCGGCGGTTGCTGCGGCGGCCCGGCTCCGACCGAACTAGACGCCTGCTGCGTCGACGACTTCTCCGCCAAGGCGCAGGGCAAGGCTGGGTGCGGCTGCAGCAGCTCCGCAAAGGCGAGCGAGGCCGTCCAGGCGCAATGACGACCCTTGCCACCTCCGAAACGAGCCCGGCTCCGGCTGCCGGAATCGGGCTCATCCTCGCTCTGGGCGTCACTCAGGTCGCCGGCTATGGCGCGCTCTACTACGCGTTCGCAGTGCTGGCACCTGGCATCACTATGAGCCTGGGTTGGGCGCCCGAGTGGACCTATGGTGGCTTTGCTCTCGGACTGCTCGCCGGGGGCCTGGCTGCGCCCTTCGCCGGGCGCCTGATCGACAAATACGGCACGCGCCGGATGATGAGCATCGGCAGCGTGCTCGCGAGCCTGTCGCTCTTTGCCCTGTCCAGGGCTGAAGGATTGGTGAGCTATTACGCGGCGATGATCGCCCTTGAGGTCGTATCGACGCTGGTCTTGTACGATGCCGCGTTCACGGCTCTAACCCAGGCGCATGGTGCGGGCGCCAGGCGCGCGATCAGCAAGCTGACGCTGATCGGTGGCTTCGCCTCGACCTTATTCTGGCCGCTCACCACCGGGCTGCTGGCGCAGGCGGATTGGCGCACGATCTACCAGATTTACGCGCTGGGATACCTGGCCCTGGCGCTGCCATTGCATGCGTTCCTCTTGCCCCGAAGCCATGCGGCATCCCTTGCAAAGCCGGCTCGTCCGTCCGAGACGTCAGGCCCTGATGGCTACCTAGCCGGCCCGGCCCGCCGACGCGCCTTTGTCCTGCTGGCGATCGCATTCTCGCTCCAGGGCTTCGTCGTCTCGGCCATGTCGATTCACATGCTGACACTGCTGCAGGGCCTCGGATTCAGCGCAGCGCTGGCGGTCACCTTCGGCGCTATGGTCGGCCCGTCGCAGGTGACCGGGCGGCTCATCGAGATGCTGTTCGGCACCAATGTGCCTCCGGTGACGACTGCGTGGGTCTCGGGCGCACTCATGCCGCTCGGGTTCATTCTGCTTGTCGTCGGCGGCAGCACGGCCGCCCTCGCGGGGCTGTTTGCGATCGCCTATGGCATCAGCATGGGACTGAGCTCGATCGTGCGCGGCACGGTCCCGCTCCAGCTCTTCGGTCCCGCCGGCTACGGTGCGATGCTCGGCAAATTGTCCGCGCCTGGCCTCGCCATCCGCGCCGCAGCACCGCTTGCTTTTGCCGTGATGCTCGAACGAGCCGGGCTCGCGACGAGTACGGTCGCCCTGGTCGCGTTATCGGCTGCAGCGGCGCTGGCATTGCTCATGCTGGCGCGTGACGTGGGCCGGGCAGGAAGCTGAAAGATCGACCTGCGGGCGAGGC
Organism: Bosea sp. Tri-49; assembly: GCF_003952665.1. NCBI lineage: Bacteria > Pseudomonadati > Pseudomonadota > Alphaproteobacteria > Hyphomicrobiales > Alloboseaceae > Allobosea > Allobosea sp. Tri-49. Next base: position 1,030,422 of record NZ_CP017946.1, on the reverse strand, counting down.
CGGGCGAAGATTTGCGCCGCAATCAACGCACGCTCGCGTCCCCTCATCACATCTTCTCACGGCCGCTACGCGGAACGAGTCCGTGGACCGCCGCTTCGATCTGGCTGCGGACGATGCCGATGTCCTGCAACGCGTGCTCGTCGGATTCGCGCAGGTCCGCAATGGCGGCGCGATGATTGATGTAGCGCGTGACCGCCCGGTACAGCGCGCCCGGCAGGCGGAGCAATGCCTCGGAGCGCTTCGCGGTGACAGGGCGAGTGATGGTCAGCAGGAATGCAGACATTTTGGCCTCCGTTAGGTCGCACCGGGTCAGACGTCGGCAATACGCTCTCATCACGTCGGCGAGGTAATCGCCGGCCGTCGTAACCCTCGCGATTTCCGGTGCAGCTGGGTTGATATGAACAAAATGATCCGATACGATTCTCGGAGCAATAAAAACATTGTACTCGGTTCAATAAATGTCGAAATCCGATTATCTGAAGCTGGCCGACGCGATCGCCGCGGATATTGCCGACGGCAGGCTGAAGCCGGGCGAGCGCCTGCCGCCGCAGCGCAACTTCGCCTATGAGCGCAGGATCGCCGTCTCGACGGCGAGCCGGGTCTATGCCGAGCTGCTGCGTCGTGGCCTCGTCGTCGGCGAGGTCGGTCGAGGCACCTTCATCTCAGGCGAGGCCAGGCGCGGCGTTGCGGCGCCCGGCGAGCCGAGTGGCACGCGGATCGATCTCGAGTTCAACTACCCGATCCTGCCCAAGCAGGTCGCGCTGATCGCCAAGAGCCTGGCCGGCCTGGATGAGAGCGCGGCCCTGGATGCCGCCTTGCGGCAGGCGACCAGCGTCGGAACACCGGCGGTTCGCAGCATTGGCGCCGCGTTCCTGTCACAGGGCGGCTGGACTCCCGCGCCTGAGCAACTGGTCTTCACCGGCAATGGCCGCCAGTCGGTCGCTGCGGCGCTCGCCGCCCTCGTGCCGACCGGTGGCCGCTGCGGCGTCGAGGCCCTGACCTACCCTTTCATCAAGGGGATCGCCGCCCGGCTCGGGGTCACGCTGGTGCCGCTGGCGATGGACGAGAACGGCATGCGGCCCGACGCGGTGCAAAAGGCGCATCGCGAGGCCCATCTCTCGGCCCTCTACATCCAGCCGGCGGTCCAGAATCCGCTGGGCATGACGATGCCGCAAGCACGCCGGGCCGATCTGCTCCGAGTTGTCGAGGCGCTCGGCCTTCCGATCATCGAGGACAATGTCTACGGCTTCCTGGAAGATGAGCCGCCGCTCGCCGCGCTCGCGCCGGATTCCTGCCTCGTCATCGACAGCCTGTCCAAGAAGGTCGCGCCAGGCCTGACGCTTGGCTTCATCGTGACGCCGTTGCGCCTGCGGGAAAGCGTCAAGGCCTCAGTCCGCTCCGGAGGCTGGACGGCGTCGGGCTTCGCCTTCGCGGCCGCGCAGCGGATGATGAGCGACGGGACCATCGCCGAACTTGCGAGGCTGAAGCGCCTCGACGCCCGCGCGCGCCAGAAACTCGCAGCCGAGCGCCTCTCCGGCTTCGAGATTCAGGCCAACCAGAATTGCTATCATCTTTGGCTGACCTTGCCGGCGCATTGGCGCTCGCAAAGCTTCGTCGCGGCCGCCGCCCGGCGCGACATCGCTTTGACCCCCTCGAGCACCTTCGCAGTGACGCCCGGCCATGCGCCGAACGCCGTCAGGCTGGCGCTGGCGACACCGAGCATGGAGCAGCTCCATATCGGCCTGCACACGCTGGCGGCACTCCTCAGCACCGGCGAGGACGACTTCGACTCGACGGAGTGAGCGAGCCGCGGCCAGCGCGACCAGGCGTGACAACGTCCCGCCCTGAGCAAAGCGTCGCTGTCATTTGCCCGAGGCGAGCGGACAATCGCTTTCGTTCAAAGGGCGGTACGCGTCCTTGGCGGCGATCTTCTCTACGACCCTGTAGTACGCCAGGGCTTGTCCAGCTCCTTGGGTTCCTTGGCCTGGACGAGGTAGAAGTCGTGGTAGAGCTTGTTGTCGGCTCGCAGCATGGCCCCGCGGGCATAAAAATCATCGACGGTGGTGCAAATCTTTTCAAGAACACGATCGGTATCATCCGACCCTGCGGCGGCAACGGCCTTCAGATGGGCGTGACGGATGTCGTGAACACGCCAACAGCGGACATTGGTATCACGCCCGAAAGCAGACACTCTCGTTCAGACAGGAATGCGCTTTCATCCAACATTTGAGACAGAGCTCGCGCTGACGATTCTGTCCTAACTCAACGTCGTGCCGGGGCTGATCTAGAAGCGATCGGCGGCGAATGGCTTGAGATCACAAAAGGTCGGCGCACCGGTCATCGCATCCGCCAGAAGTCGCCCGGTGACTGGCCCCAAGGTAAAGCCGTGATGGGCGTGGCCGAATGCAAACCACAGGCTGCGATGCCGGGGCGCTTGGCCGATGATCGGCAGCATGTCGGGCAGGCAGGGGCGCGCACCGCGCCAGGGCTCGGCATCGAGACGCGGGCCGAGTGGCATGATTTGCCGCGCGATCTGTTCCGCCTGGTCGAGCTGCCAGGAATCCGACGGTTCATCGCGACCGGCGAGCTCGATGCCGGTGGTCAAGCGAATGCCCCGCTGCATCCGGCTGAGCACGAAACCGGCTTGCACGTCACAGAGCGGGTGCTGCGGGACCGCTCCATCGGCGACCGCATAGTGCATGTGATAGCCGCGCTTGAAACTGAGCGGAAAGCGATAGCCGAACCGCTCGCACAGATCGTTCGACCACGGTCCAAGGGCGACGACGGCCTCTGGCGCGCGCCATTCCCCGGCATCGGTCGGGAGGCGCCACCCCGTGCCGTCCTGCTGCAAGGCGTCCGCATCTGCACGGAGCAGCCGGCTTCCCCGCGCAGTGAAAAGGGCGGCATAGGCTCGCGTCACCGCGCCTGGATCGCTGACAGTGACCGGGTCGCGCCAGTGCACGGCACCGGCGACCGCGCCCGGCAGCAGGCCCGGCTCGCGTTCCCGAAGCGCCGCCTCGTCGAGAAGGTCGTAGGCGAGACCGTGAGCCGCGAGTTCCTTTGCGGCCTCTACAGCTCGCTGAAGACCGCGGCGGCTGCGATAAAGCTCGATCCAGCCCTCGCCGCGCATCAGCGCTTCGGTTCCGGCTGCCTTGCTCCAGTGCCGATGCTCGTCGATGCAGCGCTCGATCAGGGGCAGGATGGCGCGCCCTGATCTGTCGAGCCGACCGGGAGCTGAGTTCCACCAATAGCGCGCCAGCCAGGGCGCCATCCGCAGCAATGCCGCAGGCCGATAGCGTACCGCGATCGAGCGGTTCGAGGCGAAGGCGGCGAGCGTCGGGAGATCGCGAGGGAAAGCATAGGGAACGACCGAGGAACGCTCGATCAGTCCGGCATTGCCATGGCTGGTTTCGGCCCCGGGCTCGCCGCGGTCGACCAAGAGGACGCTGCGACCGCGCTCCTGCAGATGCAGGGCGACGCTGACGCCGACGATGCCGGCCCCGAGCACGATCACATCGGCCTGTCGTCCTGCGCTCGTCATCGCCTGGGCAAGCCCGTCTCCAAAGCTCGAAACGAGCACGTCCGCAGCGAGCCTCATCTGGTGAAGCTTTGCAAGAAAATAAAAATCCTTTGACACTATGAAAGAAAAATTTCTTGATGATGCCGCTGCAGGGAGCCTCCATGTCGCAGACCCTTCGCCAGAGATTGCAGGCCTGCCTCGCTTCCGGCTCCAAGGCCGACAAGACGCTGGCGAGCTACATGCTGGCGCAGCTGCCGAGCCTGCCCTTCGAGACAGCGGCGAGCTTGGCCGAGAAGGTCTCGGTCAGCGAACCGACGGTCGGGCGCTTCTGCCGCACGCTCGGCTACAAGAGCCTGAAGGATCTCAAGGGCAGCCTCGCCGAGGAGATCGGCGACAGGCCCTGGCTGATCAGCGACCGGCTGCGTGATTTCCAGCAACGCAGCCTCGCCGGTGACGACCAGTTGGCGCGCAGCCTCCAGCTGGAGATCGCCGGCCTCGTTCGGCTCTACGAGCTCGCCCAGAGCGAGGAGTGGAGGCGCGTCGCGCGCCGGCTGGCGAGCGCGTCATCGGTCTATGTCACCGGTTTTCAGACCGAGCGCGGCCTTGCGCAATACCTCGCCAACCAGCTCCAGTATCTGCGGGACGGCGTGCATCTGGTCGATCTCGCCGCCGGCAATTTTTCCGAGCTCCTGCTTTCGAATGAAGCGGAGCGCTGCCTCGTGATCTTCGAGGCGCGCCGCTATTCGCGCATGGCCAAGCTCCTGGCCCAACAGGCAAAGGACGCCGGCATTCCCACTACTCTCGTCACCGACGCCTTCTGCGATTGGGGGCGCGGACTGGTCGACGAGGTTCTGGTCGTCTCGACCGAGTTCAACCTGTTCTGGGACTCGACCGCTCAGATGGCGAGCCTCAGCAACCTCCTGATCAATGCTGTCTTCGTCGAGCTCGGCCCGCAGGTCGAAGCGCGCCTGAACCGGATGGCGGAGCTCTACGGCCGCTTCACCGGACATGTCGGAGGCGGTCCTGGGCCACTGGGCTGAGTCAATCCAAGCCTTTCGCAACATCTCAAAACAAAAGGGGAAGCGAGATGAGGACGATATTGAAGGGGAGCATGCTGGCGCTGGGCCTTGCCGCCCTGGCCACGACGACGACGGCGCTTGCGCAGGAGGCGACCTTCGTGATGACCGCGCGCCTCGTCGGCGCGCCGACCTATAATCCGATCAAGGCGACCAAGCTCAACACCGCGACGACGCTGATCTTCGACCGGCTGGTGGTGCAGGATGCCGACCAGAGCTTCCATGGCCAGCTCGCCAGCTCATGGGAGTCGAGCCCCGACGGCATGCAATGGACCTTCAAGCTGAAGCCCGGCGTGAAGTTCCACAATGGCGAGCCGTTCAACGCCAAGACCGTCGCCTGGTGGGTGCCGCAGTTCAAGGGCAGCGAGAACGCCTTCACCGTCGAGGCGATCGAGCGGGTCGAGGCCGTCGACGATTTGACGGTGCGCTTCCACATGAAGCATCCCGACCCGAACCTGCTGTTCAACCTCGCCAGCTCCTTCATGTGCATTCCCGAGCCCAAGTCCTATGAGGCGCTCGGCGACAAGTTCGGCGTGACCGAGGCGATCGGCACCGGCCCCTACAAGATGCAGCAGTTCAGCGTCGGGCAGCAGACCGTGCTGGTGCGCAATGACGACTATGCCTGGGCCGCAGGCCTTTCGACGAACCAGGGCCCGGCCAAGTTCAAAAAACTGACCTTCCGCGAGATCGGCGAGGAATCGACGGCCTATCTCGAACTGAAGACCGGCGGCGCCGACATGCTGGTCAACGTTCCAACCGACTTCCTGCCGCGCATCCAGGCCGACAAGTCGGTGAAACTCGTGACCTTCCCGGGCAACGAGTTGGTCTACATGCCGATCAACACCAGCGTTGAACCCTTCACCGACATCAAGGTCCGCGAGGCCACCGCCTTCGCCGTCAACCAGAAGGAAATCCTCGCCAGCCTCTACGGCGGCAACGGCGCCGCGGCCGACACGTTCCTGATCTCCTCGCTGAAGGAGGCGCAGGTCGAGCAGAAGTTCAGGATCGCCTATGATCCCGAGCGTGCGAAGAAGCTGTTTGAGGGAGGCGGCTGGAAGCCGGGCGCGGACGGCATCCGCGTCAAGGACGGCAAGCGCCTCACGGTCAAGCTCTGGACCCAGAACGGCACCGAGTTCAAGCGCCTCGTCGAGATCGTCCAGGCCCAGCTCAAGGCGGTCGGCATGCAGGCCGAGATCAGCATCATCGATGCCGGCTCGATCAATGCGCAATACCGCAAGAAGACCGACCACCAGCTCGCGATCCGCGCCTATCAGTGGACCAATGCCGACATCGTCGACTGGTTCTTCGCCGCCAAGCGGGCGGGCTATCCGAACGTCTCGATGTTCAACGATCCCGAGGCCGAGCGCCTGAACGACATCGCCATGAACAAGTCGAAGACCTGGGACGAGCGCGTCGCGAACTTCACCAGGTATCATGAGTACGTGCTGTCGCAGTACCCGTTCGCGCCGATCTACCAGCCGGTGCAGAGCCTCGCCTATGGCAAGCGCATCGCGATGCCGGACAAGATCCGCGGCATGGGACTCTACAGCTCGACGATGCTGGACATCGCGCCGGCGAACTGACCGATTCACGCAAGCACCCGGGAGGAGCCCTTGCTGCGCTTCGCGATCCGGCGGCTCGCCATGCTCGTGCCGGTTTTCCTCGCCGTCTCGCTGGTGATCTTCATGATCGTCCACCTCGTGCCGGGCGATCCGCTGGAGCATCTGATCCAGGTCGGATCCTCGCCCGAGCAGCAGGCGCAGATGATCGCCCGCTACGGCCTCGACCAGCCGCTGCTCGTGCAATACGGGCGCTGGCTCGCCAAGGTCGTCGGCGGCGATCTCGGCGACGCCATCGTGATGCGCCAGCCGGTGGCGCGGTTGATCGCTGAGAACCTGCCGCACAGCCTCGCGCTCGGCGGCGCGGCGCTGATCTTCTCCACCACGGTCGGCATCGTCACCGGCGTGCTCGCAGCCTCCTTTCGCGACAGCCTGTTCGACCGGGTGGTGATGGGCTTCATCCTGCTCGGCTCGACGCTGCCGAGCTTCTGGCTGGCACTGCTGATGATTCTCGCCTTTGCCGTCCAGTTCGAATGGTTCCCGGTCTCGGGCGCGCGCAGCTGGGATGCGCTCGTGCTGCCGGCCCTGACCATCGGCATCGGCGGCACGGCGCTAATCGCCCGTGTCACCCGCGCCGCCATGGTCGAGATCGCCGGTCGCGACTTCGTCCGGGTTCTGCAGGCCAAGGGCCTGTCGTTCTGGCGCATCCAGCTCCGCCATGTTCTGCAGCAGGCGATGCTGCCGGTGATGACCATCCTCGGCCTGCGCATCGGCTGGATACTCGGCGGAGCGGTCACGGTCGAATATGTCTTCGCCCGGCCGGGCCTCGGCTCGCTGCTGATCACGGCGCTCGGCCAGCGCGACTACCCGCTCGTGCAGGGCTGCCTGCTCATGCTCGCCATCGCCGTGATGCTCGGCACGCTTCTCGGCGACCTCGCCCAGGCGGCGCTCGACCCGCGCCTGCGCGAAACCATGGGGGCAAGATGAGCCGCTCCTCGCTCGCCGCCCGTCTCGCGCGCTCGCCGCGTGGCGCGCTCTGCGCCCTGTTTCTGGTCGGGCTCGTCTTCTGCGCGCTTTTCGCGCCCTGGATCGCTCCTTATGACTATGCGGCCCAGAAGCTCAGCCTCGCCAACACCCCGCCCTCAGCGGCGCACTGGCTCGGCACCGACGAATTCGGGCGCGACCTGCTCTCGCGCATCATCCAGGGCGCCCGCACCTCGCTGAGCGTCAGCGTGCTCTCGATCGCAATCTCGATGCTCGCGGGGGCGACGCTCGGTGCCGCCGCTGGCTATTTCGGCGGGATCTTCGACCGTATCGTCACCGTCGTCGTCGACCTGACCTGGTCCTTCCCCGAAATCTTGCTGGCGCTGATCCTGATCGCGATCCTCGGGCCTGGTCTGCATTCGACCGCGATCGCCATCGCCATCGCTTATCTCGCCCAGTTCACGCGCTTGACCCGAGCGCAGGTCATGGCGCTCAGGGGCGAGCTCTTCGTCGACGCCGCGGTGACGGCCGGCGCGAGCCCGGCGCGCATCCTTTTCCTGCATCTCCTGCCGAACGCGATGACCCCGGTCATCGTCGCCGGGATGCTGGCGACGGGCGATGCCATCGTGCTCGAGGCGACGCTCGGCTTCTTCGGCCTCGGTGCCCAACCGCCGACCCCGTCCTGGGGCGCGATGATGAGCTCCGGCACAGCCCAGATCTTCATCGCGCCCTGGATCATCATCTTCCCCGGCCTCGTCATCGCGACGACCGTGATCGCCATCAACCTGTTCGGCGATGCGCTGATCGAAGCCCTCGATATCCGCCGGCCGCTGCGCGACGGCTGATCACCCTTGTCCGAGAATTGCTGAGAGGAACGCTATGAGCTTCACTGTGCTGACCGCCGAGTTCGCGCATGAGAGCAACACCTTCAGCCGGTGTCCGGCCGACTATGCCGCCTTCCAGGATCGCGGCTTCGCCCTGGGTGAGGCCGCGATTGCGGCGCGCGGGGAGGCCAACACGTCGATCGCCGGCTTTCTCGATATCGGCCGCCCGGCCGGATGGCAGGTGATCCATGCGATCAGCGCCTCCGCCCAGCCGTCGGGCCCGGTAACGCGCGATGCCTATGACCGCATCGCTGGCGTGATCGTCGAGGCGGCGAAGGCCCATGCCGGATCGATCGACGGCGTCCTGCTCGGCCTGCACGGTGCCATGGTCACCGAGTTCTGCGAGGACGGCGAGGGCGAGCTCCTGGAGCGGCTGCGCGCTGTGCTCGGCAAGGACGTGCCGATCGGGATCACGCTCGATCCGCACGCCAACGTCACCCGCAAGATGACCGATCTCGCCGACATCGTCGTCTCCTACAAGACCTATCCGCATGTCGATGTCCGCGAGACCGGCCGGCTGGCTGCGGACATCATGCAGCGCACGCTCGCCGGCGAGATCAGGCCGGTGACACTGCGCGTCGAGCGGCCGATGCTCGAGGAGGTCAATGGCGGGCGCACGGATATCGGCCCGATGGTCGAGCGCATCGCCAAGGCCAAGGCCTATGAGCAGGAGCCGGACGTCTTCGCCGTCAGCGTCAATGGCGGTTTCGGCAATGCCGACATCACCGAAGTCGGCCCGACCGTGCTCGTCACCTGCCAAGGGGATCTCGAGCGCCATCGCGCCTTCGCCGACGCGCTCGCCGAGGATATGTGGCAGCGCCGCTTCGAGGTGATCACGCCTTTCCTGTCGGTCGAGGACGCGGTCGCGGAGGCGGCGTCCTATGTCCGGAGTTCGGGGCCGCTGATCATCGCCGACTATGCCGACAACCCGGGCGGTGGCGGCTATGGCGACGCGACCGAATTGCTGCGCGGCATGATCGCGGCTGACCTCGAGGACGCCTGCTTCGGCCCGATCGTCGACCCGGAGGCGGCAGCCGAGCTGCGTCGGGGCAAGCCCGGCACGACGGTCTCGGTCAGGCTCGGCGGCAAGGTCGATCCTACGATAGGCGGCGGCCCGCTTTCGCTCACCGGCACGCTCGTCAGCGTCAGCGACGGCGACTATGTCGGCGATGGCCCGATGCTAGGGGGCCTGCATGCCAGCTGGGGGCCGTGCGCGGTGCTGCGCGTCGGCGGAATCGACATCCTCGTCACCACCCTTCGCGCCCAGATGAACGATTTGCAGCAGTTCCGTGCCTTCGGCATCGATCCGGCCGCCAAGCGCGTGGTCGGACTGAAATCGATGCAGCATTTCCGGGCCGCCTTCGAGCCGATCGCCGGCAAGGTGATCGTCTGCGACAGCGGGGCGCTCTGCACGCCGGATCTGAGCAAGCTGCCCTATCAGCGGGCCAGGCGTCCGATCTTCCCGCTCGACAGATGACAACGGGACAGCCGACCACTCCAGCCCTCCAAGGACTGGAGCGGCCTCGGCCTCCAGCCGCAAGCTTTGTCAGCTCAGCATCAGAAACGCTTGTCTTCGTCCCGGGCGAAATGCGCCAAGAACGGACCTTGCATCATCGCTCCGGCGTCGGCTTTGCACCCCAAGGCCGCAGTGTGAACGCGGCCTAACGGAGCTTGGCGATCCCGATGCCATCGAGTTTGGCGCGGTCTTTGATGGATTCCTCGCTGCGCGTCATCGCCTTCGAAATCGCCTTCAGTGCCATGCCCTTCCTGGCGAGCAACTTCAGCTTCTCGAGTTCCTCATGTGTCCAGGGTTGGCGGTGTCGTTCAAATCGCTCGGTCACAATCTGCTCCTGCTCTGCCGGGACGTTTCCGGTATTCACACCGACAATAGCAGTAATGGCGACGAACTCGGCCGCACGTATGGATGCGTGCCGAGCCTACCCTGCCGCTCGGCGCCAACTGCCGACATTGAGTGCGTTCCGCAAACCAGACGTTGATTCAAAAAGCAGCCTGCGTCTGTTGATTTCCAATCCTAGATACTCTGGCGAAGAGACCGCGGCGTTTCTCCGAACGCCGCTTTGAAGTCGCGCGAGAGATGGGCGCTGTCGGCGAAGCCCGCCCCCATGGCGATGTCGGTGAGCGAGCTCTTGCTGTTCAGGATCAGCCAGCGTGCATATTCCAGCCGCAGCTTACGCTGGAACGCCGCCGGGCTTTGGCCCAATGAGGCGCCGAACAGGCGCTCGAGCTGGCGCGGGCTGACGCCGACATAGCGCGCCACGGCGGCAATCGGCGGGGGATTGTCGAGCCGCTGCTCGATGAACTGCGCCGCCTGCTGGACCCTGACGTCGAGATTGGGTGCTAGTTCGGCATAGAAATGCGCTTGCGGCATCTCGGCCGGGCGCATGTCCTGCAGCATCATGTGCCGCATCGCCTGCTGGGCCTTGTCGCGGCCGCAATGGCGCGCGACGAGATAGAGGCCGAGATCGATCGCTGCCGTCGAGCCGGCGCAGGTGATCAGGTCGCCCTCGTCGATGAAGAGGCGCTCCACCCCCGCCGAGACCTTGGGAAACCGCTCCTTGAAGGCGTCCAGCACATTCCAGTGCACACAGACCCGGCGCGGACCGACGAGGCCCGCTTTGGCGATGGCGAAGGTGCCGGTGCAGATGCCGAGCAGGCGCACATTGCAGGCTGCTGCGCGCCGCAGATAGCCGAGCAGGCTCTCAGGCAGGGCATCATTGAGATAGCCGTTACCGCCGCAGACGGCGATATAGTCGAATCCGGCCGGGTCGAGCAGGGCTGCATTCGGCGAGAGCGAGACGCCACAGCTCGAACGCCGCGGCTCGCCATCGAGGCTCATCACGGTCCAGCTCGCATGCAACTGGCGACTGCGTCCGCCATGATCCGCCGCCAACCGCAGCACGTCGATCAGGCCTGAGAAGGCGGCGAGCGTGAACTGGTCGAGCAGGACGAAGGCGATCCGCAGCCGCGAAACGGGGTCGGGCGCGGGATGTGGCCGATCGCTCGCCGAGTGAAGAAACTGCGCGGTGCTCATGTCGTGATTATTCAAATTTTGGGCCGGCGAATTCTAGTGCCTTTCGCTCACTGCGCGTCAACATGTCCTGCAGAAGCGCAAAGACGCTCGGCAGAGGAGAACGACGATGACCCGTACCGTCCGGCTGGCCACGGCCATGCTCGCCACCACCCTGCTCACCGCTCCGGCGCTGGCGCAGCAGCCCTCGTCGATCACGGTCGCCTGGTATGGCGGCAATTGGGGCGATGCCTTCAAGGCCTGCGTCGCCGAGCCCTTCACCAAGGCGACCGGCATCGCCGTGAATGCCGAGATCGGCACCTCGACTGTCACCCTGGCAAAGCTGCAGCAGCAGAAGGCCGCGCCGACCATCGACGTCGCCTGGATGGATGGCGGCATCAGCGAGCTCGCGCTCGCCGCTGAGGTGACCGACAATCTCGACCCGGCGGTGATCCCCAACCTCGCCAACACGCTGCCGGAAGCGATCTACAAGAGCGGTGCGACCACCTACGCCGTCGGCACCGGCTATTATTCGCTCGGGCTCACCTACAACACCCAGAAGGTCAAGGCCGCGCCGACCTCCTGGAACGACCTCTGGAAGCCGGAATTCGAGGACGCGGTCACGATCCCTTCGCCGGCGAACTCCTCGGGCGTGCCTTTCGTGATGTTCCTCTCGAAGATCTGGGGCGGCCCGGCCGGCGACCTCGCCCCAACCTTCAAGAAGATCAAGGAGCTGAAAGCCGCCCTGTTCTTCGATTCCTCGGGCGCCGCGACCAATGCCTATCAGAGCGGCGAGGCGATCATCGGGGCTCATTTCAACGTCGGCGCCTGGGATCTCGCCGACAAGGGCCTGCCGATCGGCTTCGTCGTGCCCAAGGAAGGCGCCTGGGCGACCGATGCCCGTCTGCATCTGGTCAAGGGCACGCCGAAGAAGGAGGCTGCCGCCAAGTTCATCAACCAGGCGCTGACGCCGGAAGCCTCCGGGTGCCTCGCCGAAAAGCTCTATCTCGGCCCGTCCGTGAAGAACGTTACGGTCAAGCCCGAGACGGCGCGCAAGCTGCCCTGGGGCGAGACAGGCTCGGTCAAGAACCTGCAATTGTTCGACTGGGCCGAGATCAACGGGTTGCGCTCGCGGGTCGTCGACGAGTGGAACCGTCAGATCGCCCGCAAGTGAGCGAACAGCCACGAGCACCACGAGCCGCAGCATGAGCACCCCGATCCTTGCCATTGACGGCCTGTCCAAGCATTTCGGCGGACAAGCGGCCCTGACGGCGATCGATCTTGCCGTCGAGCAGGGCGAGTTCATCGCCCTGCTCGGGCCGTCGGGCTGCGGCAAGACCACGCTGCTGCGCTGCATCGCCGGCTTCCTGACGCCGGAGGCCGGCACCGTCAGGCTGGCGGGCGAGGATGTGACGCGGTTGCCGCCCTATCGGCGCCCGCTCAACACGGTGTTCCAGAACTATGCGCTCTTCCCGCATATGAGCGTCGCCGACAACGTCGCCTATGGACCGCGCCGGCAGGGCGTCGCCAAGGACGAGGCGGCAAAGCGCGCCGCCGAGGCGCTGGAACTCGTCGGCCTCGCCGGCTTCGGCGAGCGCCTGCCGGCCCAGCTCTCCGGCGGCCAGCAGCAGCGCGTCGCTCTGGCGCGCGCCATCGTCAACCGGCCGCAATTGCTGCTGCTCGACGAGCCGCTGAGCGCGCTCGACCTCAAGCTGCGCAAGAAGGTCCAGGGCGAGCTCAAGCAGATCCAGCACCGGCTCGGCATCGCCTTCCTGTTCGTGACGCACGACCAGGACGAGGCGATGAGCATGGCCGACCGGATCGTGCTGATGAATCGCGGCCGCATCGAGCAGATCGGCCGTGGCCAGGATATCTATGCCCGCCCGGCGACCCGCTTCGCCGCCGACTTCATCGGCGACGCCAATCTGCTCGAGGTCGAGCGGCGCGGCTATGGCAGCCTGTCCCTGCTGGGCGGCGCGATTACGCTTTCCACCGCTGATGCACCGCAAGGCGAACTCATCGGCGTGCTGCGGCCCGAGGATATCCTCGTCTCGGCCGAGCCCGTTGCCGGGTGCCTCGCCCTGCCGGCCGTCCTCTCCGACATCGTCCATGTCGGCAGCCATGCCTCGGTCGCGCTGACCATCGGCGGAACCGTGCTGACAGCCAGGCTCGCGCCGTCCGCTCTGGCCGGCCTGAGTGCGGGCCAGGCTGTCTTCGCCAATATCCGCCTCCCGGACCTGCGCCTCGTGCCGGGGGATGCGTCGTGAGCCGGACGCTGCGCCCGGTCGTGCTGCTCTGCGCCCTGCCGGCGGCGTTCTTCGTCGCCTTCTTCCTGGCGCCGATGGCGGTCGTCCTGATCGCCAGCCTGACCACGCCCGGCGGCCAGCCGACCTTCGCCCATTACCTGCGCATCCTCGCCGACAGCTATCACTGGGACGTGCTCTGGGTGACGTTCCGCATCGGCGCGCTGACCACGCTCATCTGCGTCCTGATCGGCTACCCGCTCGCCTGGTATCTCGTCCGTACCGTGCGCTTCAGGCCCTGGCGCCGGTTCTGCGTGATCCTTTTGGTCGTGCCGCTGTTCACCAGCAACATCGTCCGCTCCTTCGGCTGGATGGTGCTGCTCGGGCGCAATGGCCTCGTCAATGACGGGCTGATCGGGCTCGGCCTGATCGAACGGCCGATGCGTTTCCTCGGCACCGAGCTCGGCATCCTGATCGGCCTTGTCTACATCCTGCTGCCCTTCATCGTGCTGGCCGTCGGCAATGCGCTCGCCAAGGTCGATCCGGCACTGGAGCACGCCTCCGCCGATCTCGGCGCGACGCCGGCCGGCACCTTCCGCACGATCATCTTCCCGCTCAGCCTGCCGGGGCTAATGGCCGGCGCGGTCATGGTCTTCATGCTGGCGGTCAGCGCCTATGTCACGCCGGCGCTGCTCAGCGGCGGGCGGATCACCGTCTTCTCGATGCTGATCTTCCAGCAATACAGCTCGGTCTTCGACTTCAACTATGGCGGCGCGCTCAGCATCACCATGCTGGTGCTGACGCTGGCGCTCGTCGCCATCGCCGGGCGCCTCAGTGAACCGGGGAGGGCCTGAGATGGTCGCGCTCATCCTCGTCAGGATCGTCTCCTTCGCAGCGCTGGCCTATCTCGCGCTGCCGCTGGTCGTGCTCGTCGGGGCGTCGCTGACCACGACCAGCTTCCTCGCCTTCCCGCCGCAGGGGCTCACCCTCGCCTGGTACGGCAAGATGCTGGGCGATCCGTCCTATGTCTCGGCCTTCACGACCAGCACGCTGCTCGCGGTCGCTGCAACCGTCGTCGCGATGCTGCTGGCGGTGCCGGCGGCGATCGCCATCGCCCGCTATCGCTTCGCCGGCCGCCGCCTGCTCTCCGAGACGCTGATGTCGCCGCTGATCCTGCCGCATGTCGTGCTCGGCGCGGCGCTGCTGCAATATGGCAGCGCGATCGGCCTCGTGCGCAGCTTTCCGGCTCTGCTCGTCGGGCATGTCGTGATCATCATGCCCTTCGTCCTGCGCGCCGTGCTGCCGCAGCTGACCGATGAGCAAAAAAGCCTCGAAGACGCCTCCGCCGATCTTGGCGCGCGGCCTCTGACCACCTTCTTCCTGGTGACGCTGCCGCAGATCCGCAGCGGGCTCGTCAGCGGCGCGATCTTCGCCTTCATCGCCTCCTGGATCAATGTCGAGCTCAGCATCTTCAACACCACGGCCGAGCTGACCACGATCCCGGTCAAGCTGTTCAACTACGTCCAGTACACGATCGACCCGACGATCGCGGCTGTCTCCGGCCTGACGATCATCGTCGCCGCCATCGTGATCGTGCTGCTCGACCTCACCATCGGCCTCGACGTGCTCTCGGAGCGACGCCGCTAACCCCTCACGACCAACTGTCTTTCAAAGGAGCCGCACATGCGCCAGCAGAATGTCTTCGATGTCGTCTACACGCATACCGAGGGTGAACCCCTCTGCATCATCCATAGCGGGATTCCGTATCCGGCCGGGTCGAGCATCCTGGAGAAGCGCCGCTTCCTCGAGGAGAACTATGACTGGCTGCGCTGCGCCCTGATGCGCGAGCCGCGCGGGCACAAGGACATGTTCGGCGTGTTCCTGACGCCGCCGTCGAGCCCGGAGTTCGATGCCGGCCTGATCTATATCGACGGCACCCAGTATTCCCATATGTGCGGCCACGGCACGATCGCGGTCGGCATGGCGATGGTCGCGCTCGGCCTCGTCCGGCGCGGCGCGAATGGCCGCACCGCCATCCGTTTCGAGACCACCGCCGGGCTGGTGACGGCCGAGGTCGCCAATGACGGGCCGGACGTGCTCTGGACCCGCTTCGAGAACGTGCCGGCCTATGTCGCGGCGCAGGACGTGCCGTTCGAGCTGCCGGGCGTCGGCTCGCTCAAGGCCGACATCGTCTGGGGCGGCAACTATTTCGGGATCATCGACCTGCGCGGCACCTCGCTCAAGATCTCGCCAGAGAACGGCTCGGAGCTCTCGCGCCTTGGCATCATCGCCCGCGAGCAGCTGCGCCAGAAGGTCGCGATCCAGCATCCGGCCTCGGCGCATATCAACAACTTCAACTTCGTAACCTTCTGGCACGAGCCGACGATCGAGGGCGCCTTCTACAAGAACGTCCACGTCTTCTCAGCCGGCCAGCTCGACCGCTCGCCGGGCGGCACCGGCACCAGCGCGATGATGGCGATGTACGAGGCGCGCGGCCTGATGAAGCTGCAGCAGCCGATCCGCTCGGAAGGCCTGCTCGGCTCCGGCACCTTCGAAGGCTGCCTGATCGGCGAGACCAGCCTGAACGGCACCCGCGCGGTGCGCCCCACCGTGAAGGGCACTGCCGGCCTGCTCGGCACCGCACGCTGGACGATCAACCGCGACGATCCGGTCGACGCCGGTTTCCTCGTCGCCTGATCGGGATAGGCGCCGGGAGAGCAAACCCCGTTGTCCCGGCGCAGCCATTTGAGTGCATGCGCTTCCTGGTCGCACCATTAGCTGACATTGGCCCATTGCCGACGACGTCTATGCGGTCGACAGCGGTGCCGACACCATCGTCGAAGCGCGAGCGGGGTTTTCGGTGAGTGCAGCTGTGCCGGTCGTGCTGTCCGCCACCATGCCAAGTCGGACAGTTTGGGACCGTCAGACGAGACGTTCGATAGTCCTCGCAGTCAAGGGAAAGGCCCGGCAGCGCGGGCGCGTTAAGCAGGGCTCCCCATTTCGACCCGGCATAGCCGAGCCGAGCCCTTCGCATGCAACAGGCGAGGCCGGAAACGGCCCCGCCTCTGCCCTTGGTAATGGAGACGAGGTCTCGGCTTACTTCGCCGCGCGCCCTGCGGCGACCCAGCTGTCGAACTGCGTCTTGTGGGCGCCGATCCATTCGTCGGCCATCTTGGTGATCAGGGCGTTGCTGCCACCGTTCTTGTTGATGTTGAACTCCCAGCCCGACCAGTCCTCAAGCGGGAACTTCATGTTCTCGATGAGCGCCTTCACTGCCGGATTGGCCGCGACGAACTTCTTGTTCGCCACCGCCCCCCAGTTCCACGAGGCCATCGCCATGCGGCAGGGGTCGGCGCCGCCGGCGCAGCCCTTGACGCCCTTGACCAGAGCCGAGCCCTTGTTCGGGACGGACGCCGGCAGCGCATCCTCCGGCGTCGGCAGCCAGACGACGTCCTTGCCCGGAACCAGTGCGTTGTTCACCCAGGACGGGCTCCAGGCATAGAAGAAGGCCGGTTCGCCGCGCTTCACCCGCGCCACGGCCTCGACCATCAGCGCTTCGTACTTGCCGCGAATGGATTTCACGGTGTCCTTCAGGCCGAATTTGTCGAGCTGGAAGTCGACGACGTCACCGCAGGACCAGCCGGGATCGCAGTTGATCAGGTCGGCCTTGCCGTCCTTGCCGAACAGCGCCGCGATCTTGGAATCCTTCATCTGGATCAGCGAGGTGATGCTGTGGGCATCGGCCGTCTTCTTGTCGATCAGGTAGCCGTTGATGCCGCCGCCGACGATCAGGCCGCCACCGACAATCTCGGCATCCTTCTCGACGGCGCGAAAGCCAGGTTCGCGCTGTGGGAAGTTGACGTCGGTCGCAAGGTCGAGATCGCCCTGTGCCGCCGCCTGGAAGAATAGGGTCGTGTTCACAGTGCTGAGCTTGATGTCGTAGCCGAGCTCCTTCAGCGCCTTCATCACGATCTGGGCGGTGACGTAGTTGGCGCCGAGGCTGTCGCTCTGCGCGTAGCGGATCGTCTTGCCCTTGCCGGGCAATTCCTGCGCTTGCGACGGCGCCGCAGCAAAGGCGAGCACGCTTGCCGCAGTAGCCGCCGTCAGAACTTTCAGCCGATTGATAGTCATCATTTCGTTCTCCTCGTTGCCCGGCAGTTCGTGCCGGCGTCCTTTGCGTTGCTTTTTGTTGTTCCCCTCCCCGCCTCGCGGCGGGTTCTCAAGGCGGTGTGCAACAGCGTTCCAACCCAACTTGCCGGCGCATCTGGCGATGCGTCAGACAGCCTCCTTGGCCGATACGACCACGGCGCCCGCCTCGTCGGGCTGCCCGCCCTTGAACAGGCGCGCCACCGTGCCGAGCAGGGAGGCGCGCGCCGCAGCCCGGCCACCCGTCTTCGGCGCAGCCAGCTTCTGCGTGATCCTGTCGAGAACCATGGCGAGCAACACGATGGCGATGCCGCCGACCGCGGCACGGCCGACATCGAGGCGGCCGAGCCCCTGGAGCACGACGAGGCCGAGGCCTTCGGCGCCGATCATCGCCACGACGACCGACAGCACCATGGCGGTCAGCACCGTTTGGTTGAGGCCGCCGAGGATGGTCGGGATGGCGAGCGGCAGCTGGATCTCGAAGAGGAGCTGCCGCTTGTCAGCGCCGAAGGCGAGGCCGGCCTCGACAATCTCGTGCTCGACCATGCGGATGCCGAGATTGGTGAAGCGGATCAGCGGCGGCACCGCGGCCGTCACGACCGCGACTTCGCCCGGCACGGTGCCGACCCCGAACAGCATCACGACCGGGACGAGGTAAACGAAGCTCGGCGTCGTCTGCATGATGTCGAGGATCGGGCGCACGACGTTCCAGACCCCGTCACTACGGGCACACCAGATGCCCATCGGAATGCCGATCACCGCGCAGAAGACGATGGCGGTGGAGATCAGCGACAGCGTCGTCATCGCCTCGTTCCAGACGCCGAGCATGGCGATCACGATCAGCGAGACGGCGCTGAACAGCGCGATTCCCAGCGTCGACAGCCGCCAGGCGAGCAGGAAGAAGCCGACAACGAAGACCGGGAACGGAATGGCGTGCAGGACCCAGTCGTTCAGGCTCAGCAGGTTCTCGACCGGCCATTTGATGGCGAGGAAGATCGGGCGCAGGTTGAGCGCCACCCAGCTGACCCCGCTCTGGATCCAGGCGTCGACCGGGAAAACGGCAAGATCGTCAGCCTTGAACATGGCACTCTCCAGCGGAAGCGATCTTGGGCGTGGTGGAGGAGATGCGGGCCAGGATGTCGTCGGCGCCAAGCGTGCCGACGAATTTGCCGTCGTCGTCGACGACCGCGATCAGGCAGCCACCGCGATAGCTGCGAGCAACTTCCAACAGCTTCGCCCCCGGCCCCACGCTGACATAGTCGGCGCTCAGTGCGCCGATCTCGCCACTGCTGCGGGCCTTGCCGCAGGCGTCGGCGTCGAGCGTGCCGAGGATCCGGCCGTCGCGGTCCAGCACGAAGCCCGCCCTACCGGTCTCGCCGACCAGGCTGCCGCGCTCCGATTGCAGGATCGGCTCGCCGGCGCGCATCACCGAGCGCGCGTCGAAGAGGCGGGCCCGGTCGATCTCGCGGGTGAAGGCGGCGACGTAGTCGCTGCCCGGCTCCAGCACGATCGATTGCGGCGTGCCTTCGCGGACCAGCTCGCCCTCGGACATGATCGCGATGCGGGTGCCGAGCTTCAGCGCCTCCTGGAAGTCATGGGTGATGAACAGGATCGTCTTGTTCAGCGTGCGCTGCAGGCGTAGCAACTCGTCCTGCATCTCGGTGCGGATCAGCGGATCGAGCGCGCTGAACGCCTCGTCCATGATCAGCACGTCCGCATCGGTCGCGAGCGCGCGGGCGAGGCCGACGCGCTGGCGCATGCCGCCCGAGAGCTCATGCGGAAAGTGATAGCCCCAGCGGCCGAGGCCGACCACGGTCAGCACCTCCTCGGCGCGGCGCCGGCGCTCGGCCGGAGCGATGCCGCGCAGCTTGAGGCCGAACTCGACGTTCTCGATGACGCGCTTGTTGGGCAGGAGCGCGAAGTGCTGGAAGACCATGGAGATGCGGGTGCGGCGCACCTCGCGCAGGTCTTCTTCCCCGAGCGGCACGATATCGCGACCATCGAGCAGGATCTTGCCGGCGCTCGGTTCGTTGAGCCGATTGATGCAGCGCGCCAGCGTGGACTTGCCGGAGCCCGACAGGCCCATGACCATGTACATGGCGCCCTCGGGCACCGTCAGCGAGACGTTGTTGAGGCCGACGACCGCGCCGAGCCTCTCGAAGACTTCGTTCTTGTCGCCGCCCTTGGCCAGGATATCCAGCGCAGGCCCGGGCGTGCTGGAGAATATCTTGTACAGATTCTGGATCTGCAGTCGCTCGGTCATCTCCGAAACCCCTCCTCTCGGCGCCCGATTGCACCGGGCTTGTTCGACCTGCCTGCCGACCTCAGTTAAGAGCCGGCCGGGATGGCGCGTCTTCCGTCGTTCCGAAGGAGGCTGAAGGCCCTCCCTCGTCCCCCCGAAGGAAGGTGCACGCGATCGCCGCTAGCGCAGCGGCGAGAAATCAGTCGGCAGCAGGATCCGGTTCTCGGCCTGCTCGATGGTCTCCGAAAGCTTGGGCAGGAAGGCCTGCCAGCGCGGATCATCCGCGAGCTGCTGGCGCCGGCGCGTCCTGTCCTCGAAATCGGCATAGGCCCAGAGATGGGTCACGTGGCTGAGCGGTCCGATCTCGGTGGTGAAGTAGCCGACCAGATGGCCGAGGATCGGCTGCTGGATCTCCAGCCCCTCCTCCCGCACCAGCTGGAGATAGCGGCCGACGCGGCCGGTGCGGATGCGATAGATCCGTTCCTCGACGATCATGCGCGTTGTCCCTCCCTGCCGTCGCCGAGGAAGCTGCGCATCAGGCCGGCGACCTGCTCGGGCGCCTCGGTCAGGATCGAGTGGCGCAGGCCCGGCAGAATGTGCAGCTGCGAGCCGGAGATGCGCTCGTGCATGTAGAGCGCCATGCGTGGATTGGAGCCGGCATCCTCCTCGCCTGTCGCGATCAGGACCGGGATGCGGATCTGGTCGAGCAGCCCTCCAAAATCGGTCTGCGCCAGCACCCGATAGGCCGCAGCATAGCACTCCGGGTCGTTCTCGGCATTGCGCTGGCGCAGCTTCGCGATCAGCTCGGGATTGCGCTCCTGGAAGCCTTCGGTCAGCCAGCGCGAAAGCGAGGCGTCGTAATGCGAGCCGCGGTCGCCGGCCTGCAGGGCCGCAAGCCGCGTCGCGACGCGCTCGCGTTCCTCCTCGTTGCGTCCGGCCACCGTCGCCAGCAGCACGAGCCGGCGGACGCGCTGCTGATGCGTCAGCGCAAGTCGCTGCGCGATCAGCCCGCCAAGCGAGAAGCCGGCGAGGTTGAAGCTTTCGAAGCCGGCATGATCGGCCAGCACCAGCACATCGCCGACGAAATCGTCGATCTCGTAGCGCCCGCGCACCTTGCTCGAGCGGCCATGGCCACGCAGGTCGAAACTGAGGATGCGGAAGCGGTCGGAGAGGCGTTCCGCCACGCCCTTCCAGGCCTCGAGATAGGAGCCGACGCCGTGGACGCAGATGAGCGGCTCGCCCTGCCCCTGCAGGCGATAGTTCAGCGTTACGCCGCCGACGGTCAGGCTCCGCGGCCCGTCTGCCGGTTCGGCGCGCCGGGCGGCTGAGGTTCCCGCGGCCATGGCTCAGTACCCCACGGCCGCAAGGCGCGGCCCTTGTTCTGCCACTTGGGCCTCGTCCCGCTCGCGGGCGGCGAAATGGGGCATCACCTCGTCGATGAAGAGGCGCAGCGTTCGCATCTGCAGCTCGAAAGGCAGGTTGAAGGATAGGCCGAGGCAGTACTGATCGACGCCGGCATCCTCATAGACCTGGAGCTTGCGGATCACCTCGTCGGGCGTGCCGAACATCAGATTGTCGCGCACGGCCTGCGGATTGTAGTTGTCGCGGTTGGCGATGGTCTCGAAGGGAATGGCCTCAGGGAAGCCGTTCGTCACCGTGCCGCTGTTCTGCATCAGGTTCTCGAAATAGCCGCCGTAATCGACCGAATGCCGGACAGCGAGCTCCCAGTCGGCCTGCCGGTCATAGACGCAGGTGCGCCGCTGCATCATCAGGCGTGGGCGGGGGCGCCCAGGATGGTCGGCGACCGCCTTGCGGAACTTCTCACCGAGCACGCCGACCTCGGCCGGCGGCGCCGAAAGTGGCGTCGAGAGGATGTTGGCGCCGATGCCAATCGCCCAGTCGAAAGTGCCGGGATCGCGCGCCGCGACCCAGATCGCCGGGTGCGGTTGCTGCAGGGGCTTGGGCACCGAGGTCGCGAGCGGAAACTTCCAGTAGTGCCCGTCATGCTCATAGTCGCCCGCCCAGAGTTTCTGCACCGCCGGCACGAGCTCCTGCATGAAGGCGACACCCTGCTGCTGCGGGATGCCGCCGGCCATCCGGTCGAACTCGTATTGATAGGCGCCGCGGGCGATGCCGAATTCGAGGCGCCCGCCGGTAAGATGGTCGCAGAGCGCAGCCTCGCCGGCCAGTCGGATCGGCGACCAGTAGGGTGCGACTAGCGTTGCGGTGCCGAGCCGGATGCGGTCGGTATGCTGGGCGAGCCAGGTCAGCGTCTGGAACGGGTTCGGCGAGATCGTGCACTCGATGGTGTGATGCTCGGCGGTCCACAAAGTCTCGAAGCCGCCCTCGTCGGCGACCCTCGCCAGAGCGCGGAAATTCCTGACGGCGTCCTGCATGGACTCGCCCGGTGAGAAGCGCTCCATGCTGATGGAAACGGCGAATTTCATGGCTTTCCTCCGTTCTGGCTTCTGTCGCGGACAGTTCAGCGCAGGCGAATGACGAACGGGTCCTGCATGGCGCCCGAGTAGTCGATGAGAACGTTTTTGAGGCGCGAGAATTCGCGCATCACCTCGAAGCCGCCGCGGCGGCCATAGCCGCTGTTCTTCATGCCGCCATTGGCGGACATGTAGGCGGCAGAGCGGTAGGTGTTGATCCAGACGGTGCCGGCATCGATCTCGCGGGCAAAGCGCATCGCCCGGTCGATGTCCTTGGTCCAGATGCCGGAGGCGAGACCGTATTCGGTGTCGTTGGCAAGCTGGATCATCTCGGCCTCGGTCTTGAACGGCACGATGCCGACGACCGGCCCGAAGATCTCCTCGCGCATGAAGCGCATGTCGTTGCGCGCCTCGACCATCACGGTCGGCTCGAAATACCAGCCGCGCGCCAGCGCCCCGTCCTGTGGCCGGCGGCCGCCGGCCGCGACCTTGGCGCCGTCGCGCACGCCGGAGCCAACATAATCCTCGACCTTGGCGAGCTGGGCCGCCAGCGCGACCGGGCCGATATCGGTGTCCTCGGTCTGCGGGTGACCGACCTTCATGCGGCGCGTGCGCGCGACCAGCGCCTCGACGAAGCGGTCGTACACCGGCTGCTCGACGAAGCAGCGCGAGCCGGCGACGCAGGTCTGGCCGGCGGCGGCGAAGACGCCGGAGACGACGCCATTCACCGCCCGGTCGATGTCGACATCGGAGAAGATGACATGGGGCGACTTGCCCCCCAGCTCCATCTGGCAGGGCGCTAAGTTCTGCGCGGCGTTGCCCGCAATCCTGCGGCCGGTAAAGGTCGAGCCGGTGAAGACGTATTTGGCGATGCCGGGATGGCGCGTCAGCGCCTCGCCGGTGGTGGCGCCGTCGCCGGTGATGACGTTGAGAACCCCCGGGGGGATGCCGGCCTCGATCGCCAGCTCCGCGAGTGCGAGGCTCGAGGCCGTGGCATGCTCGGAGGGCTTCACGACGATGGTGTTGCCGATGGCGAGGCAGGGCGCGAGCGTGCCGGTCAGCATCATCAGCGGCGAGTTCCATGGAATGATCATGCCGATCACGCCGAGCGGCTCGCGCAGGTTGAAGTTCAGCGAGTCGAGCTTGTTGACCGGGATCGTGTCGCCCTGGAGCTTGTCTGCCATGCCGGCGAAGTAGAGATAGGAATCCGGGATGGCCCGCATCTGGGCCCGCATCTCCTTGAGCAGCTTGCCGTTGTCGCGGCACTCGATCATCGCCAGCTCGTCGGCGTTCGCGAGCACGAGCTCGCCGAGCCGGCGCACCAGCTTGCCGCGCTCGGTCTGGGTCATGCGGCGCCAGGCCGGGTTGATGAAGGCGGCCCGCGCCGAGCGCACGGCCGCGTCGACATCGGCGGCATCGCCCTGCGCAAACTCGTACCAGGGCTCGGCCGTTGTCGGGTCGTAGGACGGCACATAGACGCCGCTCTTCGGCGCGACGAAGGCGCCGTCGATGAACAGACCCTGGCGCGAACCTTCGAGGGAAGTGACGGTCGTCTGCATGATCGCTTTACCGGCTCAGGATTGCGGAACGGTGGTCCAGGGCTGCGCCTCGCCGACCATGGCGAGACGGCCGCCATCGTTGGAATCCATGTAGATTCCGAAGCGCTTGCTGGTGCTCTCGCGGGCGTAGCGCCGCAGCATCGAACTAATCTCTCGGGTCGGGATCTCGTCGTAGGGAAGCTGGTCGACCGGAAAGAAGCGCAGCCCGGCTGACAGCGCCAGGGAGGCTGATTCCAGTGCGAGGCGGGCGCGGTAGATCAGGTAGCCTGGGTCGCCGTCGCTGACGTCGAAGACGGAGTAGAGGAAGGTGTCGTCCGGCACGAGCGTCAGCGCATCGCCGCCGTCGAGCTTCAGCTCGTTGTCGGCGATGCGGCGCTTGGCGCTCGGCAGCACCCAGCCGCCCTTGCCGTCGGCGCGAAGCAGAAGCTGCCCGTCCGACTCGATGAGATAGCCGACGATCATGCCGTGCGACTCGAGCCAGCCGGGCGGCAGGGGGTCCTTCACATTGGCGTAGCGGCCGCGGCAGAAGCCGAGTGGCGGTGAGGGGCTCGTACCGAAGGCCTGCACCTCGCCGATCAGCACGACATGGTCGCCGGCGTCGACACGATTGTGGACCGTGCAGTCGAACCAGGTCAGGCAGTCGGTCAGCACCGGCGCGCCGGTGTGGACACTGTCGTGATTGACGGTATCGAACTTGTTCGCAGCCTTGGAAGCGAACAGGTTCGAGACGTCGGTTTGCGCCTCGTGCAGCAGGTTGACCGCGAAGGAATCCGAGTTGTTGAAGGCGCCGTAGCTATGGGCGCTCTTGCCGACGCAGACCAGGAGCAGAGGCGGATCGAGCGAGACCGAGGTGAAGGAGTTCGCGGTCATGCCCCGCGGGGTGCCGTCGGCATCGCGCGTGGTGATCACGGTGACGCCGGTCACGAAGGTGCCGAAAGCGCGGCGCAGCGCGACTGGATCGATCGCAGGGGCCGTCTTTTCCGCGGTAGCGAGCATCCACCTCACCTCGATCAATGCAGGATCGTGGTAAGAGGCTAGGCGCCGAGAAGGCCCTTCGCTTCCTAGGAACAGCCGGACGAATTCAGGAAATGTTTCGCCGGATCAATGGAACAGACATCTCTCACGCCACCGTGACTTCGCTACTCTCGATGACGCCGTGCAGCCGGATGGCGAGCTCGATGGCAAAACGCTTGTCGGCCGTTTCCGGATCGATGCCGAAGAGATCTTGGATGCGCGAGAGGCGGTAGCGCAAGGTCGTGACATGCAGCCCCATCGCGTCGGCGCAGGCCTGGGCGCGACAGCCCTCGCGCAGATACGCTGCGAGCGTCGCCAGATAAGGCGTATTGTGCTTGCGGTCATGCGCGATCAGGGTGCCTATCGCCCCGTCGACGAAGCTGCGCACATCGGCCGACTCGGCCGCGCCGATCAGCATCGGCATCGGACCGAAGTCGAAGGCCGACAGGGTCCCGCTGCGACCGAAGGAGCGGGCGATCCGGATCATCCGCCAGCAACGCTCCCATTCCTTCGGGTAGCTCTCAAGCCCGTCGCAGACGCCGCCGAGCACTACGATCGGCTCGCGGCTGAAGCTGTGGCGCAGGACTTCGACCATGCGGTGCGCCAGTTTCGCCGCCCGCTCGGGCCCCCCACTCTTCCCCTCCGGAACGAGGCAGACGAGCCCGCCACCGACCGCAATGACGTTAATCGACAGGTTCATCTGGCGTGCAAGCCGGGTCACGGCGTGGTGGCAGTCGACGCTGATATCGGCCGGCGGGGTCGGGCCATCGGGAAAATCCACCACGATCATCCGCGCCGGCGTGCCAAGCGCGAGCCCGAGCCGGCGGCCGCGCTGGACGATGTCGTCGGCATCCCGCCAGCGCCGCTCGACGATCTCGAAGAAGAGCTCGGTCAGGGTGCGCGTCTCGAAGCGGAAGCGGATGACGCTGCGCATCATCTGCACGCTGAGCGCAAATTTCACGCTGTCGAGCAGGAGCCGCTGGAGGTCTCCGGCGCTCTCCCCGCTCTCCGGAAAGATCACCAGCGCGCCGACCGGCTGGCCATCGACATCGAGCGCCTCGATCCTTGCCGCGATCTGCGTCCGCTGCGATCCGTCATCGAGGTGAAGGCTCTGCGGCTCGACCCGTCCGGCCGCCACGGCCTCCCGAGCGCCAGCCGCGATCTGCGCGCCGACCGCGCCGTCGAGTGCTCTCTGCCAGGCCGCATCGTCGTAGCGCAGCGGCACCGGCGAGCGGCTGGCCGTGAGCGCATTCCCGGCAAAATCCACGACCAGGATCGCATCCGGCAGCAGCCCGGCGAGCATGGTGGAAAGAGCCGCGGTCGAGCCGCCCGACAGAACCTCCTGCAACAGCATGGTCTGGGTCTGCAGGGCGTTCTGCAATTGCTCCGCCGCCAGCCGCTGCGCCCGCAGCTGATGCTCGCGCGCCACCGCGATGCCACCGAGATGGACGATCATGCTCATGAAGGCGAGGTCGTCGCCGGACACGTCGGTCACGCCGCGCGAGACGACGTTGAGCACCATTGGCCGACCTTGCGCGTCGAAGCAGCTCATCGGCAGCACGAGCACGGTGCGATAGTCGCGTTCGAAGGCCTCACGGCGATAGCCCGGGAACTCGTCCGAGGCACGTGCGTCACGGATATAGACGGGCTCGTTGCGCTGGAGCGCGATCAAAGCGGGGCTCGTCGCCAGCTCCCAGCGATTCTCCAGCGGCCGGCGCAGCAATGTCGGGTCGTGCCGGACGATGACGTGCGCCTCGCCATGCGCCGCATCGATCGCCATGATCGAGCCCAGCGCCCAGCCGCCATGCTCGCAGGCAGCTCGGATCAGGTCGCGAAGCACCGTGTCGAGATCACCGCCGGAATTGATCCGGCTCGCGACGTCGCGCAGCGAGCGCATTTGCGAGGCCTGGTCCGCCATCGTGCTGATCCTTCCCTAGCGGCCGACCTTACGCCGCATCGCAGGTCGTTCCACGATATTCTTCCAGCGATCCGATGGAAGACGAAGCGGAAGCGCGGCCGCTACGTTTCACCACCGTTTCACAATCGCAATGGGTGGACACGCCATGGACTACGGCCTGCGCAAGATCTCGACCTTCGTCGAGGAAACCTTCATCGAGGGCGGCAAGACCGCCGGTAAGCCGGTGCGCTTCGTCGTCGTGGCGGCCGTCCTGCGCAATCCCTGGGCTGGACAGGGCTTCGTCGACAACCTGCGTCCCGAGATCCTGCGCATCGCCCCGCATCTCGGCGCGGAGCTCACCAGGCGCCTCGTCGCGGTTATGCCGGCCGAACAGGTCGAGGCCTATGGCAAGGCCGCCGCTGTCGGCTCCAATGGCGAGATCGAGCACGCCTCGGCGCTGATCCACACGCTGCGCTTCGGCAACATGTTCCGCGAGGCCGTCAAGGGCACTGCCTATCTGAGCTTCACCAACACGCGCAACGCGCCGGGCGCCTTGCTATCGCTACCGATGATCCACAAGAGCGAGACCGGCAAGCGCTCGCACTTCCTCACCGCCCAGTTCCAGATCCCGGATGCGCCGGCCGCCGACGAGGTGCTGGTCGCCATCGGCGCCGCCGACAACAGCCGTGCTCATCCGCGCCTCGCCGACCGCTTTCAGGACATGGAAGAGATGAAGCAGGAACTGGAGACTGCCTGAGCCGGCGACTGAGGCGTTTCGCTCGAGCTTGTGGGGCCCGCCGATCCGGTGGGCCCCTTTTCTTTGCATGTCCACTGCAGGGATCACCGCGACCTCAGGCGAGCGCGCGCCTGTCGCGGACAAGCTCGTCCTCCACCTGCCGCAAAGCCTTCTCAGCGATGGCGGCGTCTCGCCGCGGCGCATGACCAATGGCGGGGCGAAACCGAGAATCTCGCCATGCGGCATGGCGCGGGCGATCGACCCGCGGCCGCACCGCTTTCAAGATGCACGCACCGAGCTTGAGGTCAGGGTCGAAGCAGGTCTTGCCCTCACGGTCAGCGATGCATTCGAGCGCGCCCGGCATGCCGACACCACGCGCCTCGCCGGATCGACCGCGTCGTTGATTGAGAACCGTCCAATGCCTGGGTCCTAGCACCGTCGCGCTGGCTTCGCCCATCGCGGGCTCAAGCTATGGGCACAGCCTCAAGGCAGGCGCCCACTGGAAGGCCTGAGAAGATGCAGGAGGAGCCGTCGCCGACATATCCACGAGATCGCTACCGCCTCGGCAAACATGAGCCGACCGCTCAAGATCGACCTTCGAAGAGTGCGGCAGCTGCGCTTTTTGCGACTCTAGCGGATCGGCGGCGCGTACTGCAGGCCGCCGTTCATCCAGAGCGCGTTCTGACCGCGCGCGATCTTGAGTGGCGACTGCTGGCCGAGATTGCGATCGAAAATCTCGGCGTAATTTCCCGCCGTCTTGATGATGCGATAAGCCCAGTCGTTGTCGAGGCCGAGCGACTGACCAAACGCGCCCTCCTTGCCGAGCAGGCGCCGGACATCGGGATTGTCCGACTTATCGCGCATCTCGTCGATATTGGTCTTGGTGATTCCGAGTTCCTCGGCCGTCACAAGGGCGTACTGGGCCCAGCTGACGATATCGAACCACTGATCGTCGCCATGGCGCACGGCATAGCCCAGCGGCTCCTTGGAAATCGTCTCCGGCAGTACGACGTGCTCCGACGCGTCCTTGAAGCGCAGTCGCTCGGAGTAGAGGCCGGACTGGTCGGTGGTGAAGGCGTCGCAGCGACCTGCTTCGTAGGCCTCCGTCGCCTCGTTGTTGGTGGCGAAGGTCACCGGCTCGAACTTCATGTTGTTCTTGCGGAAGTAGTCAGCGGTGTTCAGCTCCGTGGTCGTGCCCTGCTGGATGCAGATCGAGGCGCCGCTGAGCTCCTTCGCGGATTTGATGCCGGTCGACTTCTTCACCATGAAGCCCTGACCGTCATAGTAGAAGATCGGGCGGAAGTTGAGACCGACCTGGACATCCCGCGACATGGTCCATGTCGTCGTCGCCGAGACCAGATCGCTTTCCCCGGCCTGCAGCGCCGTGAAGCGGTCCTTCGATGACAGGGAGACGAATTTCACCTTTGCCGGATCGCTGAAGATTGCAGCCGCCAGCGAGTTGCAGAACTCGATATTGACGCCGCGCCAGGTGCCGCTGGCATCGGCGAGGCCAAAGCCGGCGAGCCCGGTGCCGATGCCGCAGTTCAGCACACCGCGCGCCTTCACAGTCTTCAAGGTCTGCGCCTGAGCTCCGGAGGCCAGTGCAATGGCGGCCCCGGCGAGGGCCGCCTTCAAGACAAATTTCATGGTGTCCCCTTTGGTCGACGTGCGACGAGTTCAGAGACACCACAGCGGCCACGCAGACAATTCGGCCGGCTATCAGTTTTTCGGCTCTGCCATAACTTCGATGAATTGAAGGTAGCGGTGAGCAGGGGGCCTCCTGCTTCCCTTACTCTGCGGCGTATGTCCCCTTAGGACCTACCGCAGCGCGTATAAGCGCACCGAATAGCGCCCGGAAATAAATCATAGCGCGCTGCCGCCCCGTTCCGGAACACCCCCGCTAAGATCGCTGCAACGCCGATCAAACGGCGTCCGCCTGCCGAGTGCAATGCCTTTCCGGGCCTGCGATCTCGCCAGCCGACAAAACGGGGAACAACAATGACCGCTAGTTTTCCAGCCGGACGGCATCTTCCGGCAGCCGCATTCACATTGGCGCTCGGCCTTGCGGCCGCAGCACCGGCCTCTGCCCAGCAAGGCAGCGGCATCCCGCTGCCAGCCGCCCTCAAATCGGCCGGGCATATCGTGGTCGGCATCGAGACCACCTATCCGCCCATGGCCTACAAGGATCCGAAGACCAACGAGCGCATCGGTTTCAACGTCGAGCTCGTCAACGCGATCGCCAAGGAGCTCGGTGTCTCGGTCAAGTGGGAGGAAATGAGCTTCGAGCAGCTCATGACATCGCTGACAACCGGCCGCATCGACATGATCGGCACCGCGATCAGTGATCTGCCCTCGCGCCGCGACAAGCTCACCTTCGTCGACTATCTCGCCACCGGCGCGCAGCCCTTTGCCCTGTCGGCCAAGGCGGGTGAGCTGAAGAGCAATGCCGATCTCTGCGGAAAGACGGTCGGCGCCCCGCGCACCACCAGCTACATGCCGGTCACCGCAGCCTGGAGCGAGAAGAACTGCGCCGGCGCCGGCAAGCCCGCGATCACTGTGAACGGCACAGCCGGAGCCACGGCGACCCGGCTGGAACTCAAGCAGGGCAGGCTCGATGCCGCCGTGCTCGGTCCGGAATATGTGGCTTATCTGATGGCGGATGAGCCGAACACCTATGCCTTCATCGGAGAGCCGCTGAACAAGACGCTGTTCGGCCTCGCCTTCGAGAAAAAGAACAGCGACCTGCGTGACGCCGTCGCCAAGGCGACCGCTGTGGTCATGAAGAACGGCAGCTACCAGCAGGCGCTAAAGAAATTCGGCCTCGAACGGCAGAGCCTCTCCGAGCCCACGATCGACGCCGGCCAGTGACGTCAGTCCCAAGGGGTCGCCCCTTGGCAGCGGCCCTTTCGGAGCAGCCCGCTGACTGCGCCTGAGACCCGCACCCGAGGCGGCGCTTTTCGCCTGCCCATCGCCTGTCCCAACGACCTCCAGCCATCGAGGCAAGATGATCGCTGAAACCGACGATCTCACTATCGTTCCTCGCCGGCATTTCGGGCGGCTCATCGGCGCTGCCGCAGTCTGCCTCGCCTTGGCGGCGATCGTGCGCGCCTTCGCGGTCGGGCAGATCGAGTGGGACTACGTCGCCGAGTTCCTGACCGTCGAAGCCATCATGAAAGGCCTCGTCAACACGATCGTCATGGCGATTCTGGCGATGCTGCTCGGCATCACGCTCGGCGTCGTCTTCGCGGTGATGCGGCTCTCGACCAATCCCGTGCTCTCGATGACGGCGGTCGGCTACATCTGGTTCTTCCGGGCCGTGCCGGCGCTGCTGCAACTGCTGCTCTGGTTCAACCTCGCGCTGGTCTTTCCGACGATCGGCATACCCGGCCTGTTCTCCTTCAAGACCGTTGACGTGATGACGCCCTTCGTCGCGGCACTGCTCGGCCTCGGCATCCAGCAGGGCGCCTTCACCGCCGAGGTGGTGCGCGCTGGCCTGCTCTCTGTCGACAACGGTCAGTATGAGGCGGCGCAGACCCTGGGCATGACCCGGCTCAAACTGTTGCGGCGGATCATCATGCCGCAGGCCATGCGGGTGATCGTGCCGCCCATCGGCAACGAGTTCATCGGCATGGTGAAACTCACCTCGCTGGCGAGCGTCATCCAGTTCGCCGAGATCCTGCACAGCGCACAGAACATCTACTACGCCAATTCGCGCGTCATCGAGCTGCTGATCGTCGCCGCGATCTGGTACCTGGTCGTCGTCACCATCCTCAGCCTGATCCAGGGGCGGATCGAGGCCTATTACGCCCGCGGCGTCGCCGCGCCGGCGCGGCGCTGAGGAGCGGGGCGATGACCAACATCCTCCCCAAGGTCCGGACAACCGACCCCGATCACCTCGCTGCGGGCGCCCCGATCGTGCTCGCCCAGAAGGTCGAGAAGCATTTCGGGCAGCTCAAGGTGCTGAAAGGCATCGATCTCGCGATCCCCAAGGGTGAAGTGCTCTGCATCATCGGCCCCTCCGGCTCGGGCAAGAGTACCTTCCTGCGCTGCATCAACCAGCTCGAGCGCATCGATGGCGGCGCGCTCTGGGTCTCAGGCGAGCGCGTCGGCTATCACCGCGAGGGCAACAAGCTCTACGAGCTCGACGATGCGGCGATCGCCCGCCAGCGCCGCTCGATCGGCATGGTGTTCCAGCGCTTCAACCTGTTTCCGCATCTGACGGCCCTGCAGAACATCATCGAGGGGCCGGTGCAGGTATTGGGCGAGCCGGCAGCGGAAGCGACGGCGCGAGCCCTCGCCCTCCTCGAACGCGTCGGGCTTACCGACAAGCGCGACGCCTACCCTTCCCAGCTCTCCGGCGGCCAGCAGCAACGCGTCGCCATCGCACGGTCGCTCGCCATGCGTCCGGAGCTACTGCTGTTCGACGAGCCGACCTCGGCGCTGGATCCGGAGCTGGTCTCCGAGGTGCTCAAGGTCATGGGCGACCTCGCCGCGACCGGAATGACCATGATCTGCGTCACCCATGAGCTCGGCTTCGCGCGCGAAGTCGGACACCGCGTCGCCTTCATGGACCAGGGCCAGATCGTCGAGCTCGGCGATCCGCGCGCCGTGCTGGTCGATCCCAGGGAGGCGCGCACCCGCGCCTTCATCAACGCCGTCCGCCACTGATGAACAAGGGAAAAGCCATGTCGAAGACGTCAATCCTGCTCGGCTTCTCGGCCATCGCGCTTTGTGCCGCAACTGGCATCGCCCAGGCCCAGGGCCTGCCGGCGCGCATCCTGGAGAAGAAGACGCTCGCCGTCGCCAACGTACCGAACTATCCGCCGCTGGAGTTCAAGGACCCGAAGACCTCGAAGCTCACCGGCCTCGACATCGACCTCGGCGAGGCGCTCGGCAAGAAGCTCGGCATCACGATCAAATGGGAGGAGATCAGCTTCGAGCAGATGGTCTCGGCGCTGACCACCGGCCGCGTCGACATGATCCTGTCGGGCATGAGCGACCTGCCGGGACGGCGAGAGACCCTGGACTTCGTCGACTATCTCGCCTCGGGCGCGCAGTTCTACACCAATGGCGACCGCAAGGACGAGTTCAAGGAGCTCGCCGCCCTCTGCGGCAAGAAGGTCGGCGCCAGCCGCCGCACCTCCTTCCCGAAGGAAATGGAAGGCTGGAGCAAGGACAATTGCGAAGCCAAGGGCAAGCCGGCACTCCAGATCGTCGGCACGGAAGGCTCGGCCGATGCCCGCACGCAGCTGAGGCAAAAGCGCCTCGACGCCGCCGTGCAGGGCAGCGAGACCCTGCCCTATCTGATGAACCAGGAGCCCGGCAATTACGCCATCCTCGGGACCCCGTTCACCACCGTCTATCAGGGCCTCGCCTTCGCCAAGAAGGACACCGAGCTGCGCGACGCCGTCGCCAAGGCCTTCACCCAGATGCTGGCCGACGGCAGCTATGCCGCCGTGCTGCAGAAATGGGAGCTGGCCGACGCCAAGGTCGATAAGCTGATGATCAACGGCGAAACCAAGAACTGATCACGCACCAACCGCATCCGTCGCGCCCCGGCTGTTCGGCGGGGGCGCTCTTTCGCGAAAGACGCCTGCCATGCTCACTGACTTCCCTCACCGTGCCGCCAATCCCGCCGATCCGGCCCCGAACTATCCCTGGCCGGCCGGATACCGATGCGCGGTGTTCCCCGCCTTCGACGTCGATGCCGAGACGGCCTGGCTGCAATACGACGCCAAGAATACCGACCGGCTGGTGACGCTCTCCTTCGGTGGTTACGAGGAGCGGGTGGGCGTTCCGAAGATCCTCGACTATCTCCGTTCAGTCGAGATCAAGGCGACCTTCTTCATCCCCGGCTGGGTCGTCGAGGTGCATCCGAAGATGTGCGAGGCCATCGTCAAGGATGGTCACGAGGTCGGCCATCACGGCTATTCGCACAAGCGGCCGGAGCCCAGCGAGTTCACCGCCGACAAGGAGGAGGTCGACAAGACGCTCGACATCTTCAAGCGCATCCTCGGCGTCACGCCGGTCGGCTACCGCGCGCCCTCGGGCGAGAATTACGACGAGCTGCTCGGCTATCTCCGCGACAAGGGTATCGTCTACTCCTCCTCCTTCCGCGACGACATCCGCCCCTATCGCCACAAGCTGCGCGACGGCACAAAGGGACCGGTCGAACTGCCGGTCAACATGTCGTTCGACGACTGGCTCTACGGCCTGTCGCAGCGCTTTTCGCCCCGCCCGATGTTCCCGAAGGAGCACGTGCTCTCGATCTGGAACGACGAGCTCGACCAGACGCGCGAATGGGGCGGCCTCGTCTCCATGGTGATGCATCCGCAGGTCTCCGGGCGGCCGATGCGGATCGGCATCATGCGTGACTTCCTGGCCCGCGCCCGTGGCTACGGCGACGTCTGGATCGCCACTGGCAAGGAGATCGCCGAGCATTTCCTCGCGCAGGAGAAGGCGGCCGAGGGCTGAGGAGTATCGTCGGGCCCCGGCAAATGGCGTCATTCTCGGGTTTGACCCCGAGAATCCCGGACCGGGAGAGGCTCCCGAACCTCCTTGTCACGAGATGCTCGGGTCAGGCCCGAGCATGACGTTCCTCCGACCTCCCATCGTACGAGACCGCATCATGACCACCCGCATCCGCAACGCCGACATCGTCATCGCCTACGACCCGGCCGCCGAAGACCATGTCTATCGCCGCGGTCTCGACGTGGTCTTCGACGAAAGCGGCATCCTGCATCTCGGCGAGGGTTTCGCTGGCGAGGTCTCGCGCGAGATCGACGGCAAGGGCTTCATGATCATGCCCGGCCTCGTCGATATCCATTCCCACCCGTCGAGCGAGCCCGGCAACAAGGGCATGACCGACGAGGTCGGCACGCCGAAGCTCTACAACTCCTCGCTCTACGAATTCCTCTGGCTGTTCCGTGCCGATGCGGAGGGCATTCCGCATCTCAACCACGTCGCCTGGTCCGAGCTGCTGATGTCAGGGGTCACCACGCTGGTCGACCTCTCCTTCCCAAGCGAGGGCTGGCTCGACCGCGCCGCGGCGAGCGGGCTGCGCATGGTGATGGCGCCGATGTATCGTAATGGCCGCTGGTTCACCCGCAACGGCTACACTGTCGAGTACGAGCTCGACGACGCGGCCGGCCGCAAGGCGATGGAGGAGGCGTTCAGGATCATCGACGCTGCGCTGGCCCATGAATCCGGCCGCCTCTCCGGCCTCGCCTGCCCCGCGCAGATCGACACCTGCACGGAAGAGCTTTTCCGCGCCTCGATCGCTGCCGCGGCCGAGCGCAAAATCCCGATCCAGACCCATGCCGGCCAGTCGATCAGCGAGTTCCATGAGATGGTCCGCCGCAGCGGCCTGTCGCCGATCCAGTGGCTGGACAGCGTCGGCTTCCTCGCGCCGAATGCCTCGATCGCCCATGCGATCTTCCTTGACGATCATCCCTGGGTACGCTGGCCGACCCGTACCGATCTCGCGTGCCTCGCCGAGAGCGGCACCTCGGTGGCGCATTGCCCGACCGTCTTCGGTCGGCGCGGCTTCACGCTGCGCGACCTCGGCCGCTACCTGAAGGCCGGCGTCAATATCGGCATCGGCACCGACAGCTTCCCGCACAATATGCTGGAGGAATTGCGCCACGCCGGCGTCTATGCGCGCATCGCCGGCGAGAGCCATGCGGTGGTGACGACCGGGCAGGTCTTCCGCGCCGCGACGCTGGGCGGCGCGAAGCTGCTCGGGCGCGGCGACATCGGCCGACTGGCGGAGGGCGCGCAGGCCGACCTCGTCATGGTCGACCTGACGCATCCGATGATGCGCCCGACCCGCGACCCGCTGAAGAGCCTCGTGAATGCTGCCGCCGACCGGGCCGTCGCCCATGTCTTCGTGCAGGGCAGACAGGTGGTCGCCGATGGCAAGGTGCTGACCATGGATTACCAGGCCGCGTCCGACGGCCTTGAAGCTGCGCAACGGCGCGCGCTCGCAAAGGCGTCCTCGCTCGACTGGGCGGGGCGTTCGGTCGACGAACTCTCGCCGCCGAGCCTGCCCTGGGCCTAGAGCTGGCATCGCTGAAAGGCTGGCACATGATTTGCTGACCAAATAGGGTGAGGGCACTCTATTTGGGGCGATCATATGAACCTTCGCCAGATCGAGCTTCTGCGGGCCGTCGTCCGCTGCGAAACGACGGTCCGCGCAGCGCAGGAGCTGGGGCTGTCGCAGCCGGCGGTCAGCAACGCGATCAAGCATCTCGAAAGCCAGGTCGGCTTTCCGCTGTTCGAGCGCATCAACAACCGCCTGTTCCCGACGGCGGAGGCGCGCGCGCTCTACAAGGATTCCGAGCCGATCTTCGCCTTGCATGCGGCTTTCGAGGCCAGGGTGCAGGACATCAAGGAGAACCGGGCCGGCCATATCCGCATCATCGCGACCCCGCCGCTGGGCTATGGCGTCCTGCCCTCGGCGCTGCGCAACTATCTCGCCAAGCGCCCGAAGGTGCGCGTCTCCTTCGACATCCGGCGCTTCGAGCACGTCCTCGAAAGCGTCGAGAACGGCACCGCGGAACTCGGCTTCGTCATGGGGATGGACGATGATCGCGGGCTCGACGCCGAGACGTTCTTCACCGGCAACATGGTCTGCGTCATGCGCCCGGACCACCCCCTGGCCGCGAAGCCGACGATCACGCCGGAGGATCTGCGCGCGGTATCCTATATCGCCCTCGAACAGGGCACGCGCATGGGCACCATCGTCCGCAAGGCTTTTGCTCAGGCCGACGTCCCGTTCCGGTTCTCCGTCGAGGTCCGCTATTGCAACACGGCCTGCGTGCTTGCTGAAAGCGGCGTCGGCGTCGCTGTGGTCGACCCACTATCCCCGGTCTTTTCCGGGCATTACGACCTGGCCATCCGCCCCTTTTCTCCCGCCTCCCTGGTGACGGCTTCGGCCGTCCGCTCGCGCAAGCGCCCGATCTCGCGCGCAGCCGACGCCTTCCTGCGCGAGGTCCGGCTGGTCGCCGCCGAAACGGCCGCCAAGCTGGGCGACGGCTGAGCGAACGTCGCGGTATTCAACCGGCAAATGTCACCCCAGAAATCGTCATAGCAGCGCCGATTGTCTTGGCGGGTGCACCGCCGCAAGGTCCGGGCGACGCGCACGGGTCTCCGGCTGCGCCATGGATCGAGCTGGGAAGCCCAATGTTGAACCGTCGCCATTTCATCGCGGGCGCCGCGACCGCTTCGCTCGCCAGACCGGCCCTGGTTCGCGCGGCGCCCGCCTCGACCCTGCGCTTCGTCCCCGTGATCGATCTTGCCTTCCCCGACCCCGTCTATGCGACGGCGCAGGTGTCGCGGACCCATGGCTTCATGGTGTTCGACACGCTCTACGGCATGAACACCAGGCTCGAAGTATCGCCGCAGATGGTCGAAGGCCACACGGTCGAGAACGACGGCAAGCTCTGGAATCTGACCTTGCGCGACGGTCTGCTCTGGCACGACGGCGAGAAGGTGACGGCCCGTGACTGCGTCGCCAGCATCCGGCGCTGGGCTCTGCGCGACGCCGCCGGAGATGCGCTGATGCAGGCGGTCGACGAACTCTCCGCCCCGGATGACCGCACCATCCGGTTCCGGCTCAAGGCCCCCTTCCCTTATCTGCCCTACGCGCTCGGCAAGGTCTCGGCGCCGGTCTGCTTCATGATGCCCGAGCGGTTGGCCACGACCGACCCCTTCAAGGTCATTCCCGAGGTCGTGGGGTCCGGCCCCTTCCGCTACAAGGCCGACGAGCGCGTGCCCGGCGCCCGCAACGCCTATGAGAAGTTCGCGCGCTACAGGCCGCGCGAGGCCGGAACACCGGACTGGACCTCAGGCCCGAAGATCGTCCATTTCGATCGCGTCGAGTGGACCACGATGCCGGACGCAGCGACCGGAACCGCAGCCGTCCAGGCCGGCGAGCAGGACTGGCAGGAGGCGATGCCGCACGATTTGATGCCGGTCGTCGCCACCAACAAGGCCACGCGCACGGCGGTGCTCGACCCGCTCGGCTTCACCTGCCAGATGCGCGTGAACCATCTTCAACCCCCCTTCGACAATCCGGCGATCCGGCGTGCCCTGCTCGGTGCCATCGACCAGGACGCCTTCATGATGGCGGTGGCCGGCGACGATCCGGCCTTCCGGTACGGACCGCTGGGCTATTTCACGCCGGAGACGCCCATGGCTAGCGAGGTGGGGCTCGATGTCTTTCGGAGCAAGCGCGACTACGACAAGGTCAGGCGCGAGCTGAAGGCGGCCGGCTATAACGGCGAGAAGGTCGTGTTGCTGGTGCCGGCCGACTCGCTCGCCCAGAAGCCGTTGGGCGATATCGCGGCCGACGTCATGCAGAAGGCGGGCATGAACGTCGAGTACACGGCGCTCGATTTCGGTTCGGTGCTCAAGCGCCGCGTCAACAAGGGCCCTTCCGACCAGGGCGGCTGGAACGTATTCGTCGGCAATTGGCAAGGCATCGACTGGCTCAATCCGCTGGTCCACTCGACCTTGCGTGGCGACGGAGCCTTTCCGGGCTGGGTCAAGAGCGACAAGATCGAGGCGTTGCGCGGGCAATGGCTGGCGACCGGCGATACAGCCGCGCAGAAGCGCATCTGCGACGAGATTCAGAAGGTCGCCTTGGAGGAGGTCCCCTACTATCCGATCGGCCAGTACAAGCAGCCGACGCTCTTTCGCAGCAACCTATCGGGGATGATGAAGAGCACACCGGTGTTCTGGAACCTCAAACGCAACTGATGCCGCAGGGGGCGGCGGCAAGCGGCACTCGTGACCCTGACGACCATCTTGAGCTGCGACGGCGAAGACGGCGCAGCTCAATACCGGCCGGACGCCGGACCAACCGATTGGACCGCCTATGACCGCAACCGCCAGGACAGCCCGCGCCGAGACCGCGATCGCCCAGGCCGTCGCCGCCCAGCGCGCCTGGGTGGAGACGCTGTTCGACCGGCTGGCGGCTGGCAGCCGCGACGAGCCCGGCATCACGCGCGACACCTATGGCGCGGGCGAGGATTTCGGCCACCGCCTCCTAGCGGATCACGGCAAGGCGCGGGGCCTCGCCGTCGCGCATGATTTCGCCGCCAATACCTATGTCACCCTGCAGGGCCGCGATGCCGCGGCCCCACGCATCCTGATGGGCTCGCATCTCGACAGCGTGCCGCATGGCGGCAATTTCGACGGTGCGGCGGGCGTCGTCGCCGGGCTCGTCGTCATCGAGACGCTGCGCGCGCTCGGCATCCGGCCGCGTTGCGATGTCACCGCAATCGGCGTGCGGGCCGAGGAGAGCGTCTGGTTCCAGGTCTCCTATATCGGCAGCCGCTCGGCGCTCGGCACCTTGCCGGATGGAACTCTGGAAGCGAAGCGCATCGACGACGGCCGCGTGCTCGCTGCGAGCATCGACGCCAGCGGCGGCGATTCCGCGGCGATCCGCCGACGCGAGCGCCATCTCGACCCGGCTGCGATCCGGGCCTTCCTCGAGGTCCATATCGAGCAGGCACCCAGCCTGGTCGAATCCGGCCTACCGGTGGCAATCTGCACCGGCGTACCGGGCAACTTCCGCTATCCGGACGCGCAGATCGTCGGGCGGCACGACCATGTCGGCACGCCGCGCCGTTTCCGCCGCGACGCCGCGATGGCCGGCGCCGAGTTCGCCATGCTGGTCGATCGTCTCTGGCAGGAGGAGGAAACCGCCGGCTTCCCGATGGCCGTCACGCTCGGCCGCTTCCACACCGACCCGGCAGTGCACGGCCTGACCACAGTTCCGGGCAGCTTCGCCTTCAGCCTCGATGTGCGGGCCTATGACCCCACCGTGCTGGAGCGGGTCGAGGCGAAGATGCTGGTCGCTATCCGCGAGATCGAAGTGCGCAGGCGCGTAACCTTCGACCTCGGCGCTCGCGCCAGCGCCGCAGTCGGGCCGGTCGACCCCGGCATCGTCGCCGCGCTAGAAGCGGCAGCCGCACGCCAGGGCATCGCGACGATGCCGCTCGGCAGCCCGGCCTCCCATGATTCCGCGGCCTTCGCCGCCGCCGGCGTGCCGATCGCCATGCTGTTCGTGCGCAACGAACACGGCAGCCACAACCCGCAGGAGGCGATGGAGATCGACGACTTTCTCGCCGCCTGCACCATCCTGGCCGATTGGGTGGCACGAGAGGTCGCCTGAGCCGATGCACAATGCCATGCTGAACGATCAGCCCACCATCTCCGGATTCCGCCGATGAGCCGCCGCCCCCGCATCCTCGTCATCAATCCTAACTCCAACGAAACGGTCACGGAGGGGTTGCGGCAGGCGCTGGTACCGCTCGCTTTCACTGAGGGACCGGAGATCGTCTGCGAGACCTTGCGCGAGGGCCCGGCCGGCATCGAAACGCAGGAGCATGTCGAGAGCGTCACCCTCCCCTTGCGCCGCCGGATCGAGGCCGCCAACGACGTCGATGCCTTCGTTATCGCCTGTTATTCGGATCCCGGGCTCCATGTCGCCCGCGAGGGCACGGCGAGCCCGGTCTTCGGCATCGCCGAATGCGGCGTGCTGACGGCGCTGACGCGGGCGGACCGCTTCGGCGTCATCGCGATCAAGTCGCGCTCGATCCCGCGCCATATCCGCTATCTGCGCCAGATGGGGCAGATGGACCGGCTCGCCGGCGAGCGCCCTCTCGAAATGTCGGTGGCGGAAAGCGCCTCGGGCGAAGGCACCCTGCAGCGCATGATCGCGATCGGGCGCGAACTCAGGGACGAGGACGGCGCCGGCGCCATCATCATGGGCTGCGCCGGCATGGCGCGCCATCGCAGGCCGCTGGAGGATTCCCTGGGCATCCCGGTGATCGACCCGACCCACGCCGCGGTCGCCATGGCGATCGGCACGGTTATGGTACGCTGAGGACGAGAGCAGATGGCGAACTACGATCTGGTCATTCGCGGCGGCACGGTCGGCTCCGCGACCGGCAGCTTCCGCGCCGATGTTGCGGTCAAGGACGGCAAGGTCGCCGCGCTCGGCCTTGGCCTCGCGCCGGGCGCGCGCGAGATCGACGCGACCGGCAAGCTCGTCCTGCCGGGCGGCATCGATACCCATGCCCATGTCGAGCAGGTCTCGGCCGGCGGGCTGCTCAACGCCGACACCTTCGAGAGCGCCACAGCCTCGGCGGCCTTCGGTGGCAATACGACGCTGATCTCCTTCGCCGCGCAGCACCGCGGCCTCGACCTGAGGACAGTCGTCGACGACTATGCCGCGCTC
This sequence comes from Bosea sp. Tri-49, assembly GCF_003952665.1. Lineage (NCBI taxonomy): Bacteria > Pseudomonadati > Pseudomonadota > Alphaproteobacteria > Hyphomicrobiales > Alloboseaceae > Allobosea > Allobosea sp. Tri-49. The sequence continues at coordinate 989,850 of NZ_CP017946.1, read as the reverse complement.
GCCCGGCGCGGCGCGCTGATCGACTACGCCTTCCACCTCATCGTCGCCAATCCAGACGCCAAGACGATCGAGCAGGACCTGCCGGCGCTGATTGGCGAGGGCCATGCCTCGATCAAGGTCTTCATGACCTACGACCTGATCAAGGTCGACGACGAGCCGCTGCTCGACCTGCTGCTGACGGCACGGCAAAACCGGGCGCTGGTCTGCGTCCATGCCGAAAACCACGGCATGATTTCCTGGATGGGCCGCAAGCTTGTCGAGAAGGGTTATGTCGCCCCAAAATACCATGCGATCAGCCATCCGCGCGGCTCCGAGGCCGAAGCTTTCAACCGGCTGATCACGGCGGCCGAGCTGCTCGACCAGCCGATCATGATCTTCCACGTCTCGACCGCCGAAGGGGCGCAGGCGATCCGCGCGGCGCGCGGTCGGGGACTTAAGGTCTTCGCCGAGACCTGCCCGCAATATCTCTTCCTGACCCGGCACGACCTCGACAAGCCGGGGCTCGAAGGCGCCAAATGGATGTGCTCGCCGCCACCGCGCGAGCAGGCCGACCAGGAGGCGCTCTGGCAGGCGCTGGCGCTCGGCGACATCCAGACCGTGTCCTCGGACCACGCGCCCTATCGTTTCGATGAGACCGGCAAGCTTTCGGCCGGCCCGAACCCGACCTTCAAGCAGATCGCCAACGGACTGCCCGGGTTGGAGACGCGGCTGCCCCTGCTGTTCGATGCGCTGGTCTCGAAGGGCCGGCCGGAATTCGCCGGTCGCGGCCTTGAGGCGTTCGTGAACCTGACCGCGACCGCGCCGGCCGAAATCTACAACCTTCCCGGCAAGGGAGCGCTGCTGCCCGGCTACGACGCCGACATCGCAATCTGGGATCCGGACAAGGCGGTGACGATCACCGACGCGGCGATGCATGATCGCACCGGCTTCACGCCGTTTGCGGGCCGCGGCGTCACCGGCTGGCCCGAACATGTTCTCGTCCGTGGCCGGGATGTCATCGGAGACGGCACGTTGCTCGCCGCCCCGGGCTCAGGCCGTTGGCTCGCTCGCACGGGCGGCAGCGCAGCGACGCCGACCGGCCGCCTCGTTGCCGATATCGACCCGCAGCAGAACTTCGGCGCGACCTTGCTCGACTGAGCGCGCGGCTGCCCGTTGGGCGCAATGCGCCGCGACCAGACATTGGGATCCTGCCCGGTAGCGGACGTCGATGTTGGAGCGAGAAATCCGAGGGCAGCCTCGGAGCAGGTTCGGATTGGTCAGTTGGGAACGTTGTTCCAGTAGTCACTCATTTCCCGCTGACGTTGCTGGTCTGGCACAGCGCCTTTGTCCCCATACAGGGTCGCGGCACCGCGGATCTGGGCCTCGGTGAGGTCAGTGCGATAGCCCGCGAGCTCCTTGTCGTAGGTGAGCTTTTCCCATGGGATCGTAACGTGGTGGCTGCCAATGCCGAGGAATCCTCCAAACGTCACGTCGACGAAGAGGACACGGCCACTGACCTTCTCGATCAAAAGCCGCTTGATGGTGCCGATCTGATCATACTTGCGGTCGAATACGGCGGTCCCTTCGACACGATCACTTTCGATGATCAAGTGCGGTGCCGGTCGCTCGGCTGGCCCCCAGAGATAAAACCCGTTCTCGATAATGCCGGCTGCGACGACGGCCCTGCTGATGGGGATGGTCCATTCCTCATTGGGCCGGATTTCTCGCATGAGCGTCCACGGCCCAAGATCCGGAGGCAAACGGCCACCGGTGGGCTCCTCGGCGAAGGCGCGTAGGTCAGGGGAGTTCACGGCTTGGAACAAGCAGTAGGTTCTCATGAGCGCCTCCCTTTACCGGATCGAGAGCCTCCAGATCGCCATCAGGAGCCGGCCACGAAATAGGCCACCCGGGTGAACAGCGTGTATTCCGACTCGAAGACCATGATCCCGACGAAGACCAGCAGCACCAGCGGCGGCAGCAGGATCGCATAGGACAGCGCCAGCCGCTCCCAGGCCATGTGCATGAACACCGCGACGATAAGGCCGGCCTTGGCCGCCATGAAGATCAGGATCAGCGACCACCGGAGATAGCCAGTGAGGTGGAAATAATCGACCAGGTAGGAACACAGGCTGAGGACGAAGAGCCAGCACCAGACCACGAGATAAAGCCTGATCGGATGCTGTTGCGCATCGGTATGAGCTATGGGCTGTGCCATGGCGACCTCACCAGAGATAGAACAGCGCGAAGATGAAGACCCAGACGAGATCGACGAAGTGCCAGTAGAGCCCGGTGATCTCGACGATCTCGTAATGCCCCTTGCGGCTCGTGAAGAAACCGCGTCGCCCATCGTCGAAATCGCCGCGCCAGACCTTGCGAGCGATGATGATCAGGAAGATCACACCGATCGTGACATGGGTGCCGTGGAAGCCGGTGATCATGAAGAAGCTGGAGCCGAACTGCTCCGCGCCCCAGGGATTGCCCCACGGGCGGACGCCTTCCGAGATCAGCTTCGACCATTCGAAGGCCTGCATGCCGACGAAGGTCGCGCCGAGCACTGCCGTCAGCAGCATCAGGATCGCGGTCTTCTTGCGGTCGCGGCGATAACCGAAATTGACCGCCATCGCCATCGTGCCGCTGCTGCTGATCAGGACGAAGGTCATGATGGCGATCAGGATGAGCGGCAGGTGGTGACCGGCGATCTCGAGCGCGAAGACTTCGCTCGCATTAGGCCAGGGCACCGTCGTCGACATCCTCACCGTCATGTAGGAGATCAGGAAGGTGCCGAAGATGAAGGTGTCGCTGAGCAGGAAGATCCACATCATGGCCTTCCCCCAGGACACATTCTTGAAAGCCCGCTGATCGGACGACCAATCCGCCACGATCCCTTGCCAGCCGGGTGCGCGACCGATCTTGGGGTTCAGGGTGTGCGGCGCGACCTCGTTCATCGTTCCGACCTCGTTTGGAGCCTCTAAGTCAGCAATCCCCGGCAGATCGCGATGAGATCATCCGTCCAGCGCATGAGGAGGCTGAACAGGATGAGCCAGACCAGCAGCAGGAAGTGCCAGTAGAAGGCGCAGAGCTCGACGCTGAGCGTAAGCTCGCCAACCGCCCGCGGAGGGCTCGCTGCCGTCAGGGCGAACGCTCTGACGCTGGTTCGGCAAAGCGCCACGAGTCCGCCCAGCATGTGCAGGCCGTGCACTGCGGTGATCAGGTAGAAGAAGGCGCTGGCGGGATTGGCAACGGTGAAATAGCCGGAGGCGGCAAGCTCGCGCCATGCCAGCAGCTGGGTTGTGAGGAAGGCGAGCGAGCACACGCCGGCTGCAAGGATGCTGGAGCGGACGTGGCTGAGTTCGTTGCAGCGCGCGGCGATCACCGCCATGTGCAGGGCGATGCTGGCGAGGATCAGCAGGCCCGTACTGAACCAGAGCACGGTCGGCATCGGCAGGGCGCGCCAGTCCGCCATGTCCATCCGCATGGAATAGGCGCTGACCAGAAGCGAGAACAGCGAACCTGCCACGACGAGGAAGGCACCGAGGCCGACCTTCGCCGTCGGGGAGGTCGGCAGCTTCGCACCGCCAGCCTCGACGCCCACCCCGACCTCGAGCCACGGCTTGTCGGCCAGCCCCTGGCGCGACAGCCACCAGCCGGCGAGGGCTGCCATCAGGACCATGAAGAGGACGATCACGACCATGGTGGCACCTCGTCACACGGTCCGCGGGGTCGGCGGCTGGTTCTGCGGCACGAAATCCTCCGCGGCGCCGGGCACGCTGTAGTCATAGGCCCAGCGGTAGACCACCGGCAGGGTCTTGCCCCAGTTGCCATGGGCGGGCGGCGTCTGCGGCGTCTGCCATTCCAGCGTGGTCGCGCGCCAGGGATTGCCGCCGGCCGGCCGGCCGTGCCTGACGCTCCAGACGAGGTTGAACAGGAAGGCGAGCTGGGCAGCGCCGACGATCAGGGCGACGATCGTGATGAATTCGTTCAGCGTCGCCGCCGAGGGTGGGACGAAGGCCATCCCGCTGATCTCGTGATAGCGGCGGGGCACGCCCATCAGCCCGATATAATGCATCGGGAAGAAGATCAGGTAGGCCCCGAGGAAGGTGACCCAGAAGTGCAGCTTCCCGAGCACGTCGCCGAGCATCCGCCCGGTGACCTTCGGATACCAATGGTAGATCGCCCCGAAGATCACGAGGATCGGCGCGACGCCCATCACCATGTGGAAATGGGCGACGACGAACATCGTATCGGAAAGCGGCACGTCGACGACGACATTGCCGAGGAACAGGCCGGTGAGCCCGCCATTGACGAAGGTGACGATGAAGCCGAGCGCGAACAGCATCGGCACGGTCAAATGGATGTCGCCGCGCCAAAGCGTCAGCACCCAGTTATAGACCTTGATGGCGGTCGGGATCGCGATGATCAGCGTCGTTGTGGCGAAGAAGAACCCGAAGGCGGGGTGCATGCCGCTGACATACATGTGGTGCGCCCAGACGACGAAGCTGAGCGCGCCAATCGCCACCAGCGCCCACACCATCATGCGGTAGCCGAAGATGTTCTTGCGGGCATGCGTGCTGATCAGGTCGGAGACGATGCCGAAGGCCGGTAGCGCCACGATGTAGACCTCGGGATGGCCGAAGAACCAGAACAGGTGCTGGAACAGGATCGGGCTGCCGCCCTTGTGGGCCAGCCGTTCCCCCATCGCGATGATGGCCGGCATGAAGAAGCTCGTGCCGATCAGCCGGTCGAGCAGCATCATCACGGCGCCGACGAAGAGCGCGGGGAACGCGAGCAGCGCCATGATGGTCGCTGTGAAGATGCCCCAGATCGTCAATGGCATGCGCATCAGCGTCATGCCTCTGGCCCGCCCTTGCAGCACGGTCACGACATAGTTCAGCCCGCCCATGGTGAAGCCGATGATGAACAGGATCAGCGAGACGAGCATCACGAGGATGCCCCATTGCTGGCCGGGCGTGTTGGCGAGGATCGCCTGCGGCGGATAGAGGGTCCACCCTGCCCCCGTCGGGCCGCCCGGCAGGAAGAAGCCGGCGACGAGAACCAGCACGGCGAGGAAATAGATCCAGAAGCTCAGCATGTTCACGTAGGGAAACACCATGTCCCGCGCGCCGAGCATCAGCGGGATGAGGTAGTTGCCGAAGCCGCCGAGGAACAAGGCGGTCAGCAGATAGATCACCATGATCATCCCGTGCATGGTGATGAACTGATAGTAGCGGTCAGGGTCGATGAAGGAGAACGCGCCAGGGAAGCCGAGCTGCAGCCGCATCAGCCAGGACAGGACCAGGGCGACCAGCCCGATCGCCAGCGCCACGATGGAATACTGGATGGCGATGACCTTGGCATCCTGCGAGAAGACATACTTCGTGATCCAGCTCTTCGGGTGATACAGCTCGACATCGTCGACCTCGGCCGCTGACAGCGGTCCGGCTGCGTCATGCGTCACGTCGGCCATCGGAGCATCTCCCACTCCCTTCGGACGCAGCCCCTGTTCCGGGGCTTGATCCCGTATCGATCCCTAGTTCTTCGCCTGCGTCCTCACCGGCGCCTGGAGTTGGGCGAAGGTTTTTTGTTGCTGCAGCCAGGCCTGGTAGTTGCCCTCCGGCTCGACCACGACATTGCCGCGCATGAACGTGTGGCCGGTACCGCAGAGCTCGGCGCACAGCACGTCGAAGGTGCCGGCCCGCGTTGGCGTGAACCAGTAATAGGTGACGCTGCCGGGGATCATGTCCATCTTGGCGCGAAACTCCGGCACATAGAAATTGTGCAGGACATCGACCGCGCGCAACAGCATCTTCACCGGCTTGCCGAGCGGGAGGTGGAGGTTGTCGCCCTGGATGACGACGTCGTCCTGCCCGTGCGGATCCTTGGGATCGATGCCCAGCGGGTTCTCGGGGGTGATGTGGGCGACGTCGGAGGCACCGATCCTGCCGTCGGCGCCCGGCAGCCGGTAGGCCCATTGCCATTGCTGGGCGACGACCTCGACAATGGTAGCGTCCTTCGGAACCGTGACGAACTGGTGCCAGACGACGAGACCGGGTGCGAGCATGGCGGCGACGCCGACGCCCGTCCCGACCGCGAGCCACCATTCCAGCCGCTTGTTCTCGGGTTCGTAGGCCGCGCGGTTGCCCTCGCGATGGCGGAACCGGAGGACGCAATAGGCCATGAACAGCACGACGGCAGCGAAGACGACGCCGGTGATCCAGAACGTGATGATGATGGTGTCGTCGATATAGCCCCAGTTGGAGGCGATCGGCGTCCACCACCACGGGCTCAGGAAGTGGAACACCACCGAGCCGATCACGACCAGAGCCAAGACGACCGCGACACCCATTCCTTTTTCATCCTTGCCGAGGGCGGCATGAACAGGAACCAGGCAATGCCGCGGCGCAGGTAACGCGCCTCGGCGCTACGTAAACGAGCTCACTTTCGATATGAAAACGGGGTTGGGGCCCGAAACGAAACGGGCCCATTGCTTAAAACGATCGAGGTCAACAAGATCGGAGGCGGCACATGGCTGCCGCTGGGCGCGGGCTCGGCCGAGCGCGCCGTCGGGCTGCAAGTTTTGCTTCCTGTTCGCCATCGCCGAACCTTTGGTTCGCCTGGACGACCACGCGTCGTATCTGACGCAAAAACTCTCAGCCGGGCTGCAGGACACTCAAGCCTCCAGCCCATAGTCACCTGATGTTGTCGTCCTGCTCGCGGTGGTTGTCAATCGAACCCACATCGCAGCCGACGCGGCTGCGGCTGCATTCAAGCGCCGATCCGGCTATTTTTTCTTTCCGTCCGCGTCAAATTGCTTGAGGAAGGCGAGGATGTCGTCGATTTCCTGGTCCGACTTGAGACCCGGAAACACCATCTTGGTACTCGGGATCTTGGCTTGTGGCGCCTTGATGTAATCTCGGAAGGTAGGCTCATCCCACGTGATGCCGGAGTTCTTATTGGCAGGCGAGTAGCTGTAGCCCTCGATCGATCCCGCCGCCCGACCGAAAAGGCCATTCAGTTTCGGCCCGACGGCGTTCTTGGCCGTCTCTCCGATCTGGTGACAGGCGCGGCATTTCAGGAAAACCTTCTCACCCGCAGCGGGATCGCCGACCGCTTTGGCCGGATGAGGCAGGGCCGCAAACATCAACGAGGCCATCAAGGTCCAACGCAGCATCGAAGGTTCTCCCTCGAACTCGGAGGCGACCCTATCCGCTCAATTGCGGCCGAGCCGCACAACCTTTCGTAATACGCTTACATCATTGCCGGCTTCCCTCCAATTCGGGGGCGATCGGCGTCGCGCCAATCCGGCTGAGGCAGCTTGAGGATGAGAACGCCAAGCTTAGGAAACTGGCGCCGATCCACCGGCACTTAAGCCGCTCAAAGTGCGTACGGGCATCGAACGATCACCAAGTACTCGGGGCGTCGCGACATTGCCTGGAACACCGACATAAATGGGCACGCGAGGCGAACGGAGTTCTTGATAAACCGGCAACAGGCCAATCCTCAAGACAGCGCTCCCTATGCCATCCGCCGCTCCCCCAATCATCGCGCCGCTCCATCCGAGAACGACAGAATCTGGACTTCATCGTCGCAGCAATGCCGATTTTTTTACAGTATCAGCCCATCGCGGACCAATCCTAGGCCCCTCAAAGCAGGATTCCCAGAAGCAGACCTTCCACGAGTCAGCAAAGGGCCGGAGGCCGACATTGGTCTGATGTCCGACAGCAGACCTTGCCCGTCAAGCTGGTCAACTCCATGCTGATCCGGCCCAACAGCCAGCGAAGTTTCGCTCTGAATCCATTGCGCTCACAATAGAGCGGGGCCGGCACTTCTACGCCAACGGCCGCCCCTTCTCGCTTACGAGAACATCTCGCGGTCCTTGATCCGCCGCACGTCCGTGTAGTCCTTCAGGTACCAAGGGTCGGCTCCGTCCGCCGGTGGCAGCTTCAACTGCAGCTTAGTGCCCGCGACCTTCGCTTCCCGGAGGGCGATGCGGAAGTGGTAGTGGTCGAAGGTTCGCAGCGCTTCCACCATGTAGGACACTGCGATCCGCCGGTCCCGGGCGAGGATCAAGTTCTCGCCATTGGTCACGTCGGCCGCCTTGGAAAAGTTGTACGAGCCAAGATAGACGCGTGCACTTGGCTTGTCGAAATCGATCACCACAAACTTATGGTGCATGCGATTTCCGCCACCGCCTACCGGCTCGACATTGAACGGCGCCGGCGTGCTGCCCTTCAGCAACGCGGTGGGGAATACCGCTGGCGGATTCCCGTCCGGCTTCTGCACGTCGAGCCCGCCGACCTTCTTATCGGAAATGCCGTAGACGAAGCGCGCCTCGTTATCCCGGACTCGCTTCACCGCATCGCGGATCGTCCCAGGCGTCTGGTAGAGGAATGCCAACGAGAACAGCAGGCTCGACTTGGTGCTGTCGATGTCGTCGGCGATCTTCTTAAGCTGGGCGTTCGCCGGTGCGTGTGGCGAGAACGTCACCTTGACGTCCACCCCGGTGATTCCGAGGTCGCGCCAGTTCGCCGAACGGCTGGTCGCGAACCCGGCTTCTACCCAAAAATCCTCGAACGCCTCTCGGAACACCTGGACCGGCTCGGCGCCTGTGAGAATAATCGCATTGTTCGACTGCACGTAAAAGCCGCGCCAGCTGAAGTTGGTCGACCCCCCGATCGCCTTCTTCACTCGGTCGCCTTCGACCACAATCATCTTATTGTGCTGCAACTTCCCCATGTTCTGGCGTTTGACGTTGCGGGCGCCGGCCGAAGCGATGAGGATATCCGCCGACTGCGTCTCCCCCGAATGCGGCTCGCCGTGCTTGCCATCATCGTCGATGATGATCTTGAGCCGTGGCCCCAACTGCCGCAGCCGGTCGACGAACCCCTTCTCGCTGAGGTCATAGGCGACGACGTAGACATTGGCGCTCGCATCGGCGATCGCCTCATCCAGCGTCTCGTAGATCGCATGCCGCCCCTCGAAACCCATCCAGTTAAGGGCATCCTCCGCCTTGGGATGGGTCGGGGTAAACTCCAGCCCGTCATCAGCGCTTTCCGGCAGCAGCGTATCGATCGGCCCATGCCGTTCATAGCGATCGACAAAGGCCTGCGAAGACACAAAACCGCGCGTGTACGCCACGTTCAGCAAGCCTGGATAGGTCTCGCGCCTGAGCTCGATATCCGCGGTCTGCGGTTCGCCGTAGCTCAGCTGCTGCGCCTCATCCATGAAGACCGGCGTCACCATGTAGGTGTATTCGCCGGGTATCTCTGCGTTGAACGGGAAATGCACCCAGCGGAACTTCTGGATCGGCGACAGGCGCGACGATAGTTTGTTGGGATTGACCTCCCCGGCTGGGCCTGGAAACGCGATCCGGTTGTGCACCGCGAGGAACCGCGTTCCGCCCGGGATCCGGTACTCGATGGCAAAGCCGACGAAATCCCGCGGAGGCTGCCCGTTGCGCCAGTTCATCGCCAACAGCGCCATGCCATCGCCGCGGTGCACCTTCAGCGAGAAGGCCGCCGTCCCATTCTTGCCCGTTACTTGAAACTCTCCGGCCATTCCGCTGCCTCCCGAGCAACCCTGCCGCCCCAGCAGCAGTACTTTCGAACGAAATATGATGACCTAAGGTAATGGCATTTGGGTGACACTACCATGGGTGAACGCTGACGGAACGCCAGATCTCAGTAGGGAAATCAAAGCTGCCGCAGTTGCAAAAAACTGCCGCAATTTTGCTGGTTCGCGCGGGCTGCTCGGCGGGTTTCTGACCTGACAATCGATATCCAGGTGGAGGCGAAGCGCTGCGCCCTTGTTGCAAAAATTGCGTAATCCGTAGGAAGACGTCCGGCGAGAGCGGGCGTTGCTCGTTTTGGCGCGCAACCCACCTCTGATTGCCGAGCCGCCTGGCCCGCCCGGGCGCGGCTCTGCGCTTTGTCTGTCTCCTTAGAACCGGGGCCCTGCCCTCGCTGGCCGCCCCGCTTTTGCGACGCACCGCATCGCGGCCCTTAACTCGGGATTAGTGCGTCAGGATGCGGTGCTATCCGCCGGCGGCGACCACCTTCCGGCCGCTCGATCAGGACCTCCTGGCGGTGCTTGGACATGTCGATCGCTACCAGCACGGCGCCGGTCGGAGTAGAAAAGCGCTTGGCCATGGTCGGCCTCGCTCCAAAGTGTTGTCTCGACAACCTCACTTTAGAGACCTGCTGGCCGGCCATGACCGGCGTGACGGCGCGCTGCGCTACGCAAGGCTTCGCGCGCCGTCAGCCAACGGTCGAGCCTCTTCCCAAGGTACTATGGCAGCGAGTTCACCAGCAACGCGATCCTGGCATGGGCGGATCGGACCTGCGTCGAATGGCACTATATCGCGCCCGGCAAGCCGATGCAGAACGGCTTCATCGAAAGCTTCAACGGCCGCGTGAGGGATTAGCTGCTGAACGAGACGCTGTTCTCGTCCCTGTCGCAGGCTCGGGCCGCATTGGCCAATTGGCGCACCGATTACAACACCGACCGCCCTCACCCCCAGCTCGGCTGGCAGACGCCCGCGGGCTTCGCCTCGACCCTCACCCTGCGCCGGCCCTGGCGCCGCGCTATGCGATAAGCACAGCCCCAGAGCCCGTCGCTTCACCTGCCCGAACGGGCGCCAACCCCGCCAGAAACGAACTCGGCGCCGGATAAAAACTGGGGCAACGTCAACTCCGTCCCCAGCCCGTTTTGCGAGATCGGAATTTTCCTGCTCCGAGCGGTCAGGAAACCGGAGGCAGGCCAACTGACCCGTCTATACGTCGAAGCAAGGTGCTGTGCGCAGCGGACATCTCGTTGACATTCCCGGCATTCTGAAACTAGCATTGCTCCTACTAGCGTTTCGGGCGCAGCGACGAGGCTGCGGAAACATAACAGGCGATGCTGCCTCCATCGATCGGGCTCGGCCCTGGTCGTGGGGGCTTTTTTGTTTGGCGGGGGGATGGCCGGAAGAGGTTGCCTGAGCGGGAACTACTCAGGGCGAGCGCAAAGAACGAGATGCCGCCCAACGCGTTGAGGGACGCGGGAGGAGATAATAATCGATGAAAAAAGCGGTTCGTTGCGCAGAGCGGACATCCGCTCCGTGGCGTGTGGGCGTGCTGTTTTCGCGGACCGGCTTCATGTCGGTCATCGAGGAGACGCAGCTGCGCGGAACCTTGATCGCGATCGACGAGATCAACGATCGCGGCGGTGTTCACGGCCGGCCGATCGAGCCGGTGATCTACGATCCGGGCTCGGATGCCCGCTCCTATGGGCAATATGCCAAGCGGCTGATGGTCGAGGACGGGGTCAGCACGATCTTCGGCTGCTATACTTCTTCAAGTCGCAAGGCCGTCCTGCCCGTGGTCGAGCGGCTCGACGGCTTGCTCTGGTATCCGACGCTCTACGAGGGTTTCGAGTTTTCGCCCAACGTCATCTACACCGGCGCGACACCGAACCAGAATTCCGTGCAGCTCTGCCGCGCGCTGATGCAGCAATTCGGCACCCGCTTCTTCTTCATTGGCTCCGACTACATCTATCCGCGTGAATCCAACCGGGTGATGCGCGATCTCGTCCGCAGCAATGGCGGCACGGTCGTTGGTGAGCAGTATCTGCGGCTGGAAGCGGACCGCAGCGAGTTCGTGCCCCTGCTGCGCGAGATCAAGCGCGCCCAGCCCGACGTCATCTTCTCGACCGTCGTCGGCGAGGCCACCACCTTCCTCTATCAGGCCTATCACGATCTTGGCCTGAACCCGAAGACAGTCCCGATCGCCAGCCTGACCACGACCGAGGCCGAAATCCGGGCGATGGGCCACGATGTCGGAGAAGGGCACTACACCGCGGCAGCTTATTTCCAATGCGTCGAGAACGAGCGCAATTCGGATTTCGTCGCCCGCTATCACAAGCGCTACGGCGACGACGAACCAACGAACATGTGCCTGGAATCGTCCTACTTCCAGGTCAATGTCTTCGCGAAGTCGCTGGAGGCGACGAACTCGCTGGATACGCGCTGCTTGCGTTCCTGGGTCATGGGTGCCGAATTCGACGCGCCGCAGGGCTGCGTTTCGATCAATCCGGTCTGGGGGCATGCCGATGTATGGACGCGGATCGGACGCGCCAACCGCAACGGGCAGTTCGATATCGTCTTCCAGTCCGCCACAAGCGTGAAGTCCGACCCCTATCTGATGGGACAGGGCCGCACGCTCGAACTGTGCTGAACACACAAGAATGGCCATCGGCCGCGACTGAGAAGAGGCGACCAGCTTCATGGCGATGTCAGGCTATGCATACGAACGCGCTGGCGGGCCGCATCCCGCCGAGCCCCGCGCAGCCGTTTCCGAACGACCGGCGCGGCAGGGTTCCGTCGAACCGGAACTCAATATCGCCGTGATGGTCGAGCGCGACGACCATGGCGAATTCCTCATCCGCGAACTGCAACGCCAGCGCGTCACGGTGCGGCACATCTGGCCGCTGCCGTCGCAGATTCCGTTGCAATACGACGCCATCTTCTGCGCGCTCTCTGTGGACCTGCCGCAGCGCATCCCCTGGGTTCCGGGCGAGCCTTCCTCGGCGCTGATCCTGGTCGATGACGGCAAGGCGCCGCTGAATCTTAAGCTCATCCACAACTGCGCCGCGCACGGCCTGCTGCACTATCCGGCCACGTCGCGGGTGATCCAGTCGGTGCTGATGCTCGCGCGCGAGCATTTTCAGTACGAGCGGCGCCTGCGCGGCCGGATCGAGAAGCTCGATGAGAATCTGCGCACGATGCGGGTTGTCGAGCGCGCCAAAGTGCTGCTGATCCGGCTCAAGAACCTGACCGAGGACGAGGCCTATAACTTCCTGCGTAAGCAGGCCATGGAAAAGCGCGTCACCATCGCGGCCGTCGCCACGGCCGTGATTGACTCGCATGATTTGCTTAGTTAGCGTTGCTACAGTTCCAAGACGGCAAGGACGCCGTCGGCACATAGCGGGTCATGATGCCCCACGCAGTCGCGGAAGCGAAGCGTGGGGTTTTTTGTTTTCTAGGCCCAGTTCGATACGCGTTAGCGCGGCGAAGCTGCCGCACTCCACATTCCGAGGCGAAGAAGCCCCGAACGACTCCGTCCATCCGGACGGCGCCGCTCGGGGCTTTTTCTTTTGCAAGAAAAAAGGGGAAGAGGGTGAAAAACGACAGGCGCACATTCATCAAACACGCTGCCGCAGCGGGTGCTTTCACCGCCGCAGGATTCCCGCATATCTGGTCGAAGAACGCTTCGCTGGCCTATGCCCAGAGCGGGCAGATCAAGGTCGGCGTCCTCTTCTCTCTCACCGGCACCACCGCCATCATCGAGGAGTCGCTGAACAAGGCGACGATCATGGCGATCGAGGAGATCAACGCCGCCGGCGGCATCAACGGCATGAAGATCGTGCCTGTCGTCGAGGATCCGGCCTCCGATCCCGCGACTTTCGCCGAGAAGGCCCGCAAGCTCGTGCTCAGCGACAAATGCGTCTCGGTGTTCGGATCCTACACTTCGGCCAGCCGCAAGGCGGTTCTGCCGGTCTTCGAGAGACAGGCGAACCTGTATTTCTACCCGACGCTCTATGAGGGCCGCGAGTGCTCGAAGAACGTCATCTATACCGGCGCCGTCCCCAATCAGCAGCAGGACGACTTCGTGCCCTGGCTGGTCGAGAAATTCGGCAAGCGCTGGTACATGATCGGCTCGAACTACATCTACCCGAAGGAAGAGAACAACTACTGCAAGAAGCTGCTGAAGAGCCTCGGCGCCGAGGTGATCGCCGAGGAATACGTCCCACTCGGACATTCCGAATTCTCGTCGGTGATCAACAAGTTCCGCTCCGAGAAGCCGAACGTGATCTTCTCCACCGTGGTCGGGGATTCGGTCGTGGCGCTGCACCGGCAATACCGCGCCGCCGGTCTCGACCCGGCGACGATGCCGATGGCGAGCCTGACCACCTCGGAAAACGAGGTCGCGGCGATGGGCGGTGATGCGGCCGCCGGCCACTTCACCTCGGCGCCTTATTTCATGGTGCACGAATCCCCCGAGAACAGGAAGTTCGTCGAGGCCTACCGGAAGCGCTGGGGCGCCGACAAGGTCACGCATTTCGTGTCGGAATCGTCCTATTTCCAAGTCTATCTGTTCAAGCAGGCGGTGGCGAAGCTGAAGGCGGGCGACATCAACCCGCTCACCATTCGCGAGGCCCTGAAGGGCGAGCAGTTCCAGGCGCCTCAGGGGCTGGTCAAGGTCGAGCCCGAGAACCTGCATTGCTGGCTGCATCCCAAGATCGGCCAGTGCCAGTCGGACGGGCAGTTCAAGATCCTGAAGCAGTCGGCAAACTGGCTCGAGCCGAACCCCTACAGTGCCTATCCGAACCAGAAGTGCACGGCCGAAGGACTGAAGGAAATCTGATCTTTCGATTTCGCCGGCGGCCGCCTCAGGCGGCCGCCCTGCACGCCTCCGGACAGGTTCGTCATGGATTTCGTCGTTTCTCAGCTGCTGACCGGGCTCAGCCTGTCGTCGATCCTGCTGCTCGTCGCGCTCGGTCTTGCCATCATCTACGGCGTCACCGGCGTCATCAATCTCGCCCATGGCGAGTTCGTGATGCTCGGGGCTTACTGCGCCTGGCTGCTGCAAACCCAGCTCGGCTTGGGCCTGCTGCCGAGCCTGATTCCGATCTTCGTCGCCGTGGCGCTGCTGGGCCTCGCCATCGAATACCTGGTCATCCGCCATCTCTACGACCGGCCGCTCGACACCATCCTGGCGACCTGGGGGCTCGGCGTCATGGCCCAGCAGATCGTGCGCCTGCTGGCAGGCGGCGAACTGCGCTATGTCCAGATGCCGGCGGCACTCTCCGGAAGCGTCAACATTCTCGGCGCCACCGAGTCCGCCTATCGCCTGTTCGTTCTGGCGGTCGCACTCGGGCTGTTCGCCCTGACTTGGCATGTCTACCGCCATACCTCGATCGGCCTGCAATTGCGGGCGATCACCCAGAACCGCCAGATCGCCTCGAGCTTCGGCATCAATGCCGGCCGCGCCTACCGGCTGACTTTCGCATACGGCGCCGGCATCGCGGGGCTGGCTGGGGCGCTGATCTCGCCGCTCAAGAGCGTCTCGCCGGAGATGGGCACGGGCTACGTCGTCGACGCCTTCATGGTCGTCGTGGTCGGCGGCGTCCAGAGCCTGTTCGGCACGGTCGTCAGCTCCGGCCTGCTTGGAGAGCTCACCGGCGCGCTCGCCTATCTCAGCAACGACACCATCGCCAAGGCGCTCGTGCTCGCCGCGGTCGTCGTCATCATCCGCTTCCGGCCGCAGGGGCTCTTCACGCCCCGCATCCGCGCCTGACACCTTCATGAAACGAAGCTTGCCGATGTCAAACAAACCGATCCTGCAGCTATCGATCTATGGAGCCGTTTGCCTGGCGCTCCTCCTGATCCCGGCCTTCATCGACGACGCCTTCCTGCTCAACAAATTCGCGCGCTACCTGATCTTCGGCATGCTCGCCGTCGCGCTGAGCCTGTCCTGGGGCTATGCCGGCATCCTCAATCTCGGTCAGGCGACGACCTTCGGCATCGGCTCCTACTGCATGGCCATGGCGCTGAAGCTGAAGACCGTGCCGATCCATACCGGCGCCGAGGGTCTGCCGGACTTCATGGTCTGGAACAACGTCACCGAACTGCCCTGGCTCTGGTGGCCGTTCCAGTCGCTGCCCTTCGCCGTCGCGGCCGGCATCCTCGTTCCCGCCGCCTTCGCCGCGCTGCTCGGCTGGTTCATGTTCGGAGGGCGTGTCGCCGGCGTCTATTCGGCGATCATCACGCTGGCCGCGATGGTCGTGGTCAACCTGATCATCATCGACCAGCAGAGCTACACCGGCGGCTTCAACGGCATCACCGACCTCGCGCGTTTCGAGGTGCTGGGGGTCAGCTTCGACGCCTATGCCCGCTCCACCTATCTGCTGGTCGCGGCCTGCCTGACGGTGGTGCTCTTCGCCGCGCTCGCGCTGACGCGCTCGAAGACCGGGCTGATCCTGCAGGCGATCCGCGATCAGGAGGAGCGCGTCCGCTTCTTCGGCTATGACGTCGCCCGCTACAAGACCTTCGTCTTCGCGGTCTCCGCCGCGATCGCTGGCCTCGCCGGCATGCTCTACACGATCGTGATGGAGTTCGCCTCGCCGACCTTTCTCGGCGTGCCGCTCAGCCTGTCCATCGTCATCTGGGTCGCTGTCGGCGGCCGCCAGAGCTTGCTCGGCGCCATGCTCGGCGCGCTCCTGGTGACGGGTGTGCAGGGAAGCCTG
Organism: Bosea sp. Tri-49; assembly: GCF_003952665.1. Lineage (NCBI taxonomy): Bacteria > Pseudomonadati > Pseudomonadota > Alphaproteobacteria > Hyphomicrobiales > Alloboseaceae > Allobosea > Allobosea sp. Tri-49. The sequence continues at coordinate 973,590 of NZ_CP017946.1, read as the reverse complement.
TCGGAATCGGAGATCTTCCTCAGCACCTGGACGCTGGTAATGGGCGGCTTGTTCGTCCTGATCGTGCTGTTCATACCGCGCGGGCTGGCCGGCATCGTCTCCGGCCTGCGCCGCCGCGACACAGCCCGGAAGGCCGCGGCGCAGCAGTCGCGCCCCGTCGGTACCGCCGGCGCTCCGGCAGGGAGGGCGGCATGACCGGCACGGCACAGGCGCAGCTCGCTCTGCGCGACGTCACCGTATCCTTCGGCGGCTTCGTCGCCGTGGACGGCCTCGACCTCACGGTCAACCGGGGCGAGCTGCGCTGCCTGATCGGCCCCAACGGAGCCGGCAAGACCACGACGCTCGATCTGATCTGCGGTCGCTCGCGGATCTCTTCCGGCGCAATCGTCTTCGACGGCAAGGAGATCCACCAGCTCAGCGAGTTCGAGATCGCCCGGACCGGCATCGGCCGCAAATTCCAGGTACCGAGTGTCTTCCGCGAGCTCAGCGTGCGGGACAACCTCGAGATCGGCAGTTCGAGGCAGTACGGCGTCCTGCGCAACCTCGGCAAATTCGGCGGAGCGGCTGATCGCGAACGCCTCGAGCGCTTGGCCGAGCTCGTCGGTCTCTCGGACGATCTCGACAAGCAGGCGGCGCAGCTCTCGCACGGCCAGACGCAATGGCTCGAGATCGCGCTGATCCTGGCGCAGGACCCGCCGCTCATCCTGATGGACGAGCCGACCGCGGGCATGACCGCCCATGAGACCGAGAAGACGGCCCAGCTCTTCAACACGCTGCGCGGCAAGCACACGCTGATCGTCGTCGAGCACGACATGGGTTTCGTGCGCGACATCGCCGAGACGATCTCGGTGATGCACCAGGGCAGGCTGCTGGCGCAGGGCACGGCCGACGAGGTCTCGGACGATCCCCAGGTTCGCGAGGCCTATCTCGGCTCGGGAGGCATCGGCCATGCTTGAGCTCAGCAATGTCGACGGCTTCTATGGCCGCAGTCGCGCGCTGCAATCGATCTCGCTGAGCGTGGGCAAGGGCGAGTTCGTCAGCGTGCTCGGGCGCAACGGCGTCGGCAAGACGACGCTGCTGCGCACGATCCTCGGCCTGATGTCGAAAACCTCGGGCTCGATCCGGCTCGACGGCAGCGAGATCGGCGAGCTGCCGACGCATCGCCGCGCCAAGGCCGGACTGGGGTACGTGCCGCAAGGCCGGGGCATCCTGCCCGACTTCACCGTGCGCGAGAACCTGCTGCTGGGAACCTACGCCGCCGAGACTTCGGAGCGGCGCATCCAGGATTACGTCTTCGAACTCTTCCCGATCCTGCGGGATTTCCTAGGCCGGCGCGGCGGCAATCTGTCCGGCGGCCAGCAGCAGCAGCTCGCCATCGCCCGCGCGCTGCTGTCTGAGCCCAAGATCCTGCTGCTCGACGAGCCGACGGAGGGAATCCAGCCCAACATCGTCGAGCAGATCGAGGACATCCTGATCGATCTCAACCGCAAGCGCGGCCTGTCGATCATCCTCGTCGAGCAGAACATCACCTTCGCGCGTCGCGCATCGCACCGTTTCGCGATGCTCAACCGGGGCAGCGTCGCGGTCAGCGACCGCATCGAAGCGCTCTCCGAAGATCTCATCCATCGCTACCTCGTCGTCTGAGACGGGCAATCCAGGGAGGCCAGACCATGTATCACGGCGATATTACGAGCAGTAAGGACACAGTCGGCGTCGCCGTCGTGAACTACAAGATGCCGCGCCTGCATACCAAGCAGGAGGTTCTCGCCAATGCGCGCAACATTGCTGAAATGGTCGAGGGCATGAAGATCGGCCTGCCGGGCATGGATCTGGTGATCTTCCCGGAATATTCGACGCACGGAATCATGTACGATTCCAAGGAGATGTATGAGACCGCCTCGCAGATTCCGGGCGAGGAGACCGAGATTTTCGCCGCCGCCTGCCGGAAGGCGAATGTCTGGGGCGTGTTCTCGCTGACCGGCGAGCGCCATGAGGAGCATCCCAACAAGGCGCCCTACAACACGCTCATCCTGATGAACAACAAGGGCGAGATCGTCCAGAGATACCGCAAGATCATGCCCTGGGTCCCGATCGAGGGCTGGTATCCCGGCGACTGCACCTATGTCTCGGAAGGGCCGAAGGGCCTGAAGATCAGCCTGATCATCTGCGATGACGGCAACTATCCCGAGATCTGGCGCGACTGCGCCATGCGCGGCGCCGAGCTGATCATCCGCTGCCAAGGCTACATGTACCCGGCCAAGGAGCAGCAGGTTCAGATCTCGAAATCGATGGCCTGGGCAAACAACGTCTATGTCGCGGTTGCGAACGCCTCGGGCTTCGACGGCGTCTATTCCTACTTCGGCCATTCGGCGATCATCGGCTTCGACGGCCGCACGCTCGGCGAGTGCGGCACCGAGGAGAACGGCATCCAATACGCCCAGCTCTCGGTGTCGGCGATCCGCGATGCCCGCAAGAACGGCCAGTCGCAGAACCATCTCTTCAAGCTGCTGCACCGTGGCTACACCGGCATGATCAACTCCGGCGACGGCGACAAAGGGACGGCGGACTGCCCCTACAATTTCTACGCCAAATGGATCAACGATCCCGAAGGCACGCGCGAGATGGTCGAGGCGATGACTCGCACGACCGTCGGCACCGATGAATGCCCGATCGACGGCATTCCGAACACATCAGCCCATCGCTGAGCCGAACGGGACCCGCCCGGCGCACCTGCGCCGGGCGGTGCGACCGAGCATCCGACAACGAAATAGGGGGAATCGCGGTGTCCAAACATTCCGCAGGGTCGGGCGCGGCTGCGCCGGCCGATGCCGATCACGTGCTCGGCGAGGAATACGAGCACGAGCCGGTGCCGATGGCTGCCCGGCGCAGCCTGTTCTCGATGGTGATGGTCTGGGCCGGGTTCCCGATGATCATCACCGGTGCCATGACCGGTTCGCTGCTGGTTCTGGGCATGGGCTTCTCCCGTGCGCTCGTCGCCATGATCATCGGCAACCTGATCATGCTCGCTTATGTCGGCGCACTCGGCCTGTCGGCGACCCGCAGCGGCATGAATTTCGCGCTGATCGCCTCGCGCGTCTTCGGCACGAAGGGCTATGCGCTCGCTTCCGGCCTGCTTTCCACCCTCCTGCTCGGCTGGTTCGCGGTCCAGACCGGCATCACCGGCGCGCTCGTCGCCAGCACTTACGGGCTGAACTATGTCGCGATGACCATCGTCGCGGGGCTGCTCTATATCGGGATCACCTTCGTCGGCGTGCGCGGCCTGCATCTGATCGGCATGGTCTCCGTCCCGCTGTTCTTCGTGCTCGGCCTCTTCGTCGTCGTGCACGCCGCCGGTACGACCAGCTTCGAGGCGATCTGGAACTATGCCGGCAACAACGGCGTCGCGACGATGTCGATGGGCGTCGGCCTGACCGTCGTGATCGCGCTCTTCATCGACGCCGGCACCGTGACCGCCGACTTCAACAGATGGTCGAAGACCGGCAGCCATTCGCTGATCGCGACCTTCTCGGCCTTCCCGGTCTCGAACCTCGTCGCGATGCTCGTCGGCGGCATCATGACGGCCGCGCTCGCCGTGCCGAACGCCAATCCGTTCGGCGCCGACAACATGTTCGGCTACATGAACAAGCTGCAGATCGGCTGGCTCGGCCTCCTCGCCTTCCTGTTCCTCTACATCAATCTCGGCTCGGTCTGCTCGCACTGCCTCTACAATGCGGCGACGGGCTGGTCGCGCATCCTGCGCTCGAAGATGCGCCTGATGGCCGTCATCCTCGGCCTCGTCGGCATCGCTATCGCCGCCGGCAATGTCTGGGCCTTCTTCATCCAATGGCTGTCGCTGCTCGGGATCATCGTGCCGCCGATCGGCATGATCCTGCTGGTCGAGGCCTATGTGTTGAAGCACGGCTCGGCGGCGCAAAAGGAATGGCGCACGCTGCCCTTCGTCTCTTGGGCGCTCGGCGCCGCGGCGGGCTTCATCGTCGAATTCTACGCGCCGCAGCTTTCGACTGCGATCAGCGCCGGTCTCGTCGCCACCATCGCCCACCTGGTCCTGACCTCCTTCGCGGCCGGACGGGCTGCGGACCGTGCACCGGCCTGACCGGGCCGGCTCCATCGAAATCCCCATCTGAGAGACTATCGCGATGACCACCGACTACGAGATCTTCGAGCTGGGCGATCTTGCCCTTCAGCGTGGTGCGACGCTGCGCAACGCCAAGCTGGCCTACAAGACCTTCGGCACGCTCAACGCGGCCAAGGACAACGCCATCGTCTACCCGACCTGGTATTCCGGTCAGCACTACGACAATGAATGGCTGGTCGGTCGCAGCATGGCGCTCGATCCCGACAAGTACTTCATCATCATCCCCAATATGTTCGGCAACGGGCTGTCCTCGTCGCCGAGCAACACGCCCGAGCCCTACAACGCTGCCCGTTTTCCGAGGGTGACGGCCTGCGACAACGTCCGCGCGCAGCACCGGCTGGTGACCGAGCATTTCGGGATCGAGCATCTGCGGCTCGTCACCGGCTGGTCGATGGGCGGGCTGCAGACCTTCCATTGGGGCGCGCTCTATCCCGACATGATGGATCTGCTCGCGCCGTTCTGCGGCTCGGCGAAATGCTCCCGCCACAACTTCGTCTTCCTCGAAGGCGTGAAGGCGGCGCTGACGGCGGACGATGCCTTCCGCGACGGCTGGTATGTCGACAAGCCGCACAAGGGCTTGCGCGCCGCAGCGCGGGTCTATGCCGGCTGGGGTTTCTCGCAGGCCTTCTATCGCGAGGAGCTGGACATCAGGACGCTGGGATACAGCTCGCTCGAGGATTTCCTGGTCGCCTTCTGGGAGGGCTTCTTCCTCGATCGGGATCCCAACAATCTGCTGGCCATGCTGTGGACCTGGCAGAACGGCGATATCTCGGCCAACGAGCTCTACAATGGCGACTACAAGGCCGCGCTCGGCGCGATCAAGGCGAAGACCTATGTCATGCCCGGCCAGACGGACCTGTATTTCCCGCCGGAAGACAGCCGCAACGAGGTCGCCAACATGCCGAATGCGAGCTTCGTCCCGATTCCGTCGATCTGGGGGCATTTCGCCGGTGGGCCGGGCACCAATCCTGTCGACATCAAGTTCCTCGACGACCAGCTCAAGGAACTCCTCGCATCCTGACGCAGCGCGCGCGGCGGTAGATGACGCCCGCCACGCGACCACCGAGGGCCTGACGACGTGACTAATCTCGACGCTTACCGCATCGCCAAGGAACCGTTCTACCGCTCGGTCGGAGGCGAAGTCAGACTGTTCGAGGCTGCTTATCGCAGCCGAATGCCGGTGATGCTGAAAGGGCCGACCGGCTGCGGCAAGACCCGCTTCGTCGAGCACATGGCCTGGCGCCTCGGCCGGCCGCTGATCACCGTGTCGTGCCATGAGGACATGACCGCCTCGGACCTCGTCGGGCGCTATCTGCTCGATGCCGAGGGCACGGTCTGGCACGACGGGCCGCTGACGCTGGCAGTTCGTCAGGGCGCGATCTGCTATCTCGACGAGATCGTCGAGGCCCGGCAGGACACCACCGTGGTCATCCACTCGCTCACCGACGACCGGCGCATCCTGCCGCTGGAGAAGAAGAACGAGGTGGTGAAGGCCCATCCCGACTTCCAGGTCGTGATTTCCTACAACCCCGGCTACCAGAGCGTTCTCAAGGACCTCAAGGAATCGACCAAGCAGCGCTTCGCAGCCATCCCCTTCGACTATCCCGAAGCGGCCGGCGAGGCCGAGATCGTGATGCGAGAGGCCGGCTCCGACAAGCGCACCGCCGAGACGCTGGTGCGCATCGGCGCGCGCTCACGCAACCTCAAGGGCCGCGGGCTGGACGAAGGCGCCTCGACAAGGATGCTCGTCAACGCCGCCTTGCTCGTCGCCGCCGGCGTCCCGATCATGGAGGCCTGCCAGGTCGCGCTCGTGATCCCGATCACCGACGATGACGATCTGCGCGATGCGTTGACGGGTGCCATCGCTGCCTGCGTCTGATGCCATGACGACGACCGAGGGCCGAAAGGAGACGGTTCGGGCGTTTCCGGCCGAATGGCAGGGGCGCTGGAGCGCGGCCCATACGCGTATCGACCAGGCCGGCTATGGCGACCTCATGGCCAGCGCCTATCGCAGCGCCGGGCCGATCATCGCCGCGAGATCGGGGCCGGCCGAGGCGATCCGGCTCGGCGAATCCGTCTCGCTCACAGCAATTCGCGCCGGCCGCCGTGCGGCCTGCCTGCTGGTCGGCGCGGCGCTGCATGCTGCCGAGGCCGCTCGTCACCCATCCGAGCTCGCATCGTGGCTCGAGCTGATCGACGACATCGCCAGGCGTGCGCCGAAGGTACTGAGTGCCTTCCTGCAAAACAGCTCGCAGGTTCTCGGCATACTCGGTTTCGCCGGTCTTGCGGTCTTTGCGCGCATGGGGCTCGATCTCGGCCGCGATGACGCTCGCCGGCTGGCCTTCTTTTCGCTGCAGAGCCCGGAAGCGCGCCAACTGCTCGAACGACAGCACCCATCTACTTCGTTGCCGGGATTGCTGCCCGGGCTGAAGCCCTATCTCCGCGCGCTTTGGGGCATCTCGCCGCCGATCGCCGAAACACCGGGCGATGCTCCCGAAGCGATGCGCCGCCGTGCCGGCTTCGGCGGGGGCGGCATCCGTCTGCCGCCATCCTATGCCGGTTTTTCGGCGAGCGATCAGAAACAGCTTCATCGCGCGACGCTGGCCCATATCGGCGCGCATCACTGCTTTACCAGCAAGCAGTTCCTGGCCAAAGGCCTGAAGCCGCTGCAGCTCGCCCTGGTTTCGCTGATCGAAGATGCGCGGGTCGAGCGGCTGGCCGTGCGTGAGATGCCGGGGTTGTTCGCCCTTTGGCGGAGCTTTCACGTGGCACGGCCAGAGGGTGCGCCAGTTGCGATCACGCTGATGGCACGGCTGGCGCGGGCCCTACTCGATCCGTCCTACGACGACCCGCATGGCTGGGTGAGCAAGGGCCGGGCACTCTTCGAGGAGGCTGCCGCAGTCGACATCGGCTCCCAGCAGCTCAGCCGCCATATTGGCGGGCTCCTGGGCAATGACATCGGCCAGATGCGGCTGCAGTTCGACGCCAAGAGCTATGTCGTGCAGCCGGCCTATCGCGACGACGGCATGGGACTTTGGGATTTCGGCGACGACAATCCCGAGGTTCCATACCAGATGCAGGCGCCTGCCGAGGGAGCCCGCCTCGAGCAACGCGATAGCGACGACGGCCGTCACGAGCCAGATCCCATCCCCGACGATTCCAGCGGCCGCGCAGCCATGGTCGAGGCGAGCGAGGATGTGGCCGTCGCGCGTTATCCGGAATTCGACTATGTGACCGGGCGCGAACGGCCGGACTGGTGCACGGTCCATGAGCCGGCCGTTCCCATGGCATCGCCTGCCGCGCTGCACCGCGCCATCGAGCAACGCGCCGATCTCGCCAACCGCCTGACCGCCATCATCCGGTCTTCCAAGGTCAGCCGTCAGCAGCGGGTTCGCCGGCAAGCGGAAGGCGAATTCCTCGACATGGACGCGGCGATCGAGGCGGTGATCGCGCGGCGCTCCGGCCAAATGCCGGAGGATCGCCTCTACGGGCGCTATGAGCGCCGCCACCGCGATCTCGCCGTTCTCGTGCTCATCGATACCTCCGCCTCCACCGGAGAACGCGTCAGCGGTCGCAGCGAGACGGTGCTGGAGACCGAACGCCTTGCCGTGGCCATGCTGGCGCGGGCGATGACGGAACTCGGCGACCCTTTTGCGCTTGCGGCATTCTCCTCAAATACACGCGACAATATCGGCTATCAGCGGATCAAGGATTTCGCGGGCCGCTATGATGCGGCAGCGGAGGGCCGGCTGGCGGGCTTGCAAAGCCACCATTCCACGCGGCTCGGAGCGGTGATCCGACATGCCGGCAAGGACCTGAAACGGCAGCTGAGCTACCGCCGGCTTCTCCTGATCATCACCGATGGTGAGCCGCACGACATCGATGTCGACGACCGTCGCTATCTGGTCGAGGATGCGCGCGCGGCCGTCCACGGGCTGCGCAATGACGGGATTGATGTGTTCTCCATCGTGCTCGACTCGGATGCCGAATCCTACGCGCCCCGCATTTTCAGGCGTCGGAATTGCGTTCAGTTGAAGTCGATCGAGACCTTGCCCGAAAAGCTACCGGGCTTGCTACTGCGATTGGCGGTATAGCGAGACCATGCGTGATAAATCGCCGAGACTGGTCATCTTGCGCGAGAACCAACTTGGGATCGACGTCGATGCAACATGAGTAACGGTAGCCATTTCCAAGCTGTATCGTCAGACAGTCGCTTGAAACTGAATATCGTTGGAAGCCGAAACTAGAAGGCCGACGAGGCGATCATATTATTAGCCAGATTGCCCAACAGCGGACCGCCTGAGAGTCCGCTACGGGCTCCAGCCCCGCACCTCGTGGCGCGAAGGCTCGTTAGTCAAAAAAAGGCGCCCGGTTTGACCCGGGCGCCCTCTCGCATTTGCGGAACTTTTCCTGCAATCGCGGCAACACTATGCCTCGATTTTCAACAACGATTAGACTCGCCGGTCACGAACACCCAGTCGTCGAGCCACACGTGTTGCACTTCAAACAGGTGCCGTTGCGCACCAGTGTGAAGTTGCCGCATTCGCCGCAGCTGTCGCCGACATAGCCCTTCATGATCGCCTCGGCCCGGCGCTCGGACGCGGTCGGCTGGGCGGCGGGCGCGGCGAAGCCGAGCTTGCTCATCTCGGCCTCTCCGAATTCCTCCGGCTCCTCCTTCAGCGCGGTCGCGCCGGCGGTGGCGAGGCCCATGGCGCTGCTGGTCGAGCGGGCGACCGCATCGTTGGCCGCCGCCCCGCCCTGGATGGCGAGCAAGTTGATCGGCTTGCCGCGGCGGAAGCCCGAGGAGGCCAGCGGGGTCGAGGTGATCGGCCCGGCCGCATCCGGCGCCTTGCCCTGCTCGACACCGCTGCCCATCACGTCATGGCCGATCTCGCTGGGATCGACATGGGCGAGGTCGTGCCGGCCGAGATAGGAGATCGCCAGCTCGCGGAAGACGTAGTCGAGGATCGAGGTCGCGTTCTTGATCGACTGGTTGCCCTGCACGAAGCCCGAGGGCTCGAAGCGGGTGAAGGTGAAGGCCTCGACATATTCCTCCAGCGGCACGCCGTATTGCAGGCCGAGCGAGACCGCGATGGCGAAGTTGTTCATCATCGCCCGGAAGGCCGCGCCCTCCTTGTGCATGTCGATGAAGATCTCGCCGAGGCGCCCGTCGGAATACTCGCCGGTGTGGACATAGACCTTGTGGCCGCCGACCACCGCCTTCTGAATGTAGCCGGTGCGACGCGCCGGCATCTTCTCGCGGTCGCGCACCCGCTCGACCCGCTCGACGATGCGCTCGACGATCTTCTCGGCGATCTGCGTGGCGCGCGCCGCCTGCGGCTGCTGGTAGAGCGCCTCGGTCGCGTCGTCCGCGTCGTCATCCTCGTCGGCGATCAGGGCCGAGTTCAGCGGCTGCGACAGCTTCGAACCGTCGCGATAGAGCGCGTTCGCCTTCAGCGCCAGCTTCCAGGAGAGCAGATAGGCGCTCTTGCAGTCCTCGACGGTGGCATCGTTCGGCATGTTGATGGTCTTGGAGATCGCCCCCGAGATGAAGGGCTGCGCCGCCGCCATCATGCGGATATGGCTCTCGACCGAGAGATAGCGCTTGCCGATGCGCCCGCAGGGATTGGCGCAGTCGAAGACGTTGTAGTGCTCTTTCTTCAGGTGCGGCGCGCCTTCCAGCGTCATCGCCCCGCAGACATGGACGTTGGCGGCTTCGATCTCGGCCTTGCTGAAGCCGAGGAAGGGCAGGAGCTCGAACGACATGTCGTTCAGCTTCTCGGCCGGGACGCCCAGCGTACCGATGAGAAAGTCCTCGCCCAGCGTCCACTTGTTGAAGACGAACTTGATGTCGAAGGCGCTCTTCAGCCCCTTCTCGACCGCCTCGATCTTCTCGTCGCTGAAGCCCTTGGCCCGGAGCGAGCCGGGATTGACGGCGGGCGCCTGCTTCATCGAGCCATGGCCGACGGCATAGGCCTCGATCTCGGCAATATCCGCCTCGCGATAGCCCAGCGCGCGCAGCGCGTCCGGAACCGCGCCGTTGATGATCTTGAAGTAGCCGCCGCCGGCGAGCTTCTTGAACTTAACCAGCGCGAAGTCGGGCTCGATGCCGGTGGTGTCGCAGTCCATCACCAGGCCGATCGTGCCGGTCGGCGCGATCACGGTCGACTGGGCGTTGCGGTAGCCGTGCTTCTCGCCGAGCGCGAGCGCCTCGTCCCAGCTCGCCTTGGCCCGCTCCGACACCGTCGCCGAGGAGCCGCCGAGGCGCTCCAGCGTCGCATGGTCGAGCGGCACCGGCGTGACTTGCAGGCCCTCATAGCCGGAGGCTTGGCCATGGGCCGCGACGCGGTGGTTGCGGATGACGCGCAGCATGTGCTGGGCGTTCTTCTTGTAGCCCGGGAACGGGCCGAGTTCGCCCGCCATCTCGGCCGAGGTCGCATAGGCGACGCCGGTCATGATCGCGGTCAGGCCGCCGGCGAGCGCCCTGCCCTCGTCGCTGTCGTAGCCGAGGCCCATGGTCATCAGCAGGCCGCCGATATTGGCGTAGCCGAGACCGAGCGTGCGGTACTCATAGGAGAGTTCGGCGATTTCCTTCGAGGGGAACTGCGCCATCGTCACCGAGATCTCGAGGACGATCGTCCAGAGCCGGCAGAGATGCTCGTAACCGGCGACGTCGAAGGCTTTGGTCTGCCGATCGTAGAACTGCAGCAGGTTGGCCGAGGCCAGGTTGCAGGCGGTGTCGTCGAGGAACATGTACTCAGAACACGGGTTCGAGGCGCGGATGCGTCCCGAGGCCGGGCTGGTGTGCCAGTCGTTCATCGTGGTGTTGAAGTGCAGGCCGGGATCGGCCGAAGCCCAGGCGGCGTAGCCGATCTTCTCCCAGAGGTCGCGCGCCTTCAGGGTCTTGGTGACCTTGCCGGTGGTGCGGCCGATGAGGTTCCAGTCCCCATCCGTTTCCACTGCGCGCAGAAAATCGTCGGTCAGCGAGACCGAGTTGTTTGAGTTCTGGCCGGAGACGGTGAGATAGGCCTCCGAATCCCAGTCGGTGTCGTAGGTGTCGAACTGGATCTCGGTATAGCCCTGCTTGGCGAACTGGATGACGCGCTTGATGTAGTTGTCCGGAACCAGCGCCTTGCGGGCGAGCTTGATCTCGCGCTTCAGCGCCGGGTTCTTCTCGGGATCGAAGCAGGCATCGTCGGCGGCCTCGCAGTTCACACAGGCCTTCATCACCGCCTTCATCGCCTTCTGGACGATCTTGGAGCCGGCGACCAAAGCCGCGACCTTCTGCTCCTCCTTCACCTTCCAGTCGATATAGGTCTCGATATCGGGGTGATCGACGTCGACCACCACCATCTTGGCGGCGCGGCGGGTGGTGCCGCCCGACTTGATCGCGCCGGCAGCACGGTCACCGATCTTGAGGAAGGACATCAGGCCCGAGGAACGGCCGCCGCCGGCGAGCTTCTCGCCTTCGCCGCGCAGCATCGAGAAGTTCGAGCCGGTGCCGGAGCCATACTTAAAGAGGCGCGCCTCGCGCACCCACAAATCCATGATGCCGCCCTCGTTGACGAGGTCGTCCTGCACGCCCTGGATGAAGCAGGCATGCGGCTGCGGATGCTCGTAGCTCGACTTCGACTTCACCAGCTTGCCGGTCTTGAAGTCGACGTAGAAATGGCCCTGGCTCGGCCCGTCTATGCCATAGGCCCAATGCAGGCCGGTGTTGAACCATTGCGGCGAATTCGGCGCGACCATCTGCGAGGCCAGCATGAAGCGCAGCTCGTCGTGGAAGGCGTGGGCATCCTCCTCCGAGGAGAAATAGCCGCCCTTCCAGCCCCAATAGGTCCAGCAGCCGGCGAGCCGGTCGAAGACCTGCTTGGACGAGATCTCGGAGCCGAAGCGCTCAGCCTCCGGCAGCTTGGCGAGTGCAGCCTCGTCGGGAACCGAACGCCAGAGGAAGGACGGGACGTCGTTCTCCTCGACCTTCTTCGAATGCGCCGGCACGCCGGCCTTGCGGAAATACTTCTGCGCGAGCACGTCGCTCGCCACCTGCGACCAGGCGTCCGGCACCTCGATGCCCTCGAGCCGGAAGACGATCGAACCATCGGGATTGCGGATCTCGCTCACCGCCGAGCGGAAGGGGATCGCCGAATAGGGCGACTGGCCGGCGGTGGTATGGCGGCGCTCGATGCGCATAAGCTTCGTCCCCAATGCTTGCCGCGGACGCATCCTAGCGCCCCGCGCGGCCGGTTGCTCACCGGCTCCTGATGTCAATCCAACTCGGTTTGCTGCCCCTGGATCCCGCAGCGGTGTCACCCCGCCGTCGAGCGTCCGGTTGCGACCAGGCGGAGCATACGTCGCCGTTCGCCGTCGCCATTGCTGGCGCGCCGCGGTGATCGCCCGACCCATCTGGGAACTCGTTTCGCGGGTCGAAAAAGGCGTCTCCGCCAACCGTCACGCGACCGTCAAAATTTAGTCCCGATTGGGTCGCGCCGTCAAGGATTAGTGCGCAGCGATAGGTGTGGATACGACATCTTGTAGGAAGATGTGGATCATGGGGATAAGTTTCAAGGCACCGGCTAAGCCCAAGGAATCGCATGGGGAATCGCAGCGGCGTTGCCAGCTTGCAACGATCCTTGCCCTTGTGAAACCACTAAAATCCGCTGGACCATGGTTAACCGGGCGTCAACAGGACTGTCGCGACCCACCAGCGAAAGCGCTCTCTGCGCCAGCAGCCACAAGTGCTTGAATCCGCGCGATGCTTGGCTGGCTGGCGCGATCTCGGGACGCGTCGCGGCGCATCTCGAATCATGACCGAATCGTGGCGAGGCTCCACATGACGCTGCTGACGGGTTTGGGCGCTCCCGCCACCTAGCTGCAAAGTCAGCTGGAGAACCGCCATGACCGACACAGTCTTCGAACTGCGCCGCTACACCTTGAAGCCCGGCGCGCGCGAGACGCTGATCCGCGTCTTCGACACCCATCTCGTCGAGACGCAGGAGGCGGTCGGCATGAGCGTGGTCTGCCAGTTCCGCGATCCCGCGGCGCCCGACCAGTTCGTCTGGTTCCGCGGCTTTGCCGACCAGGAAGCGCGCACCCGCGCCCTCCCCGCCTTCTATGATGGACCGGTCTGGGCGCAGCATGGCCCGGCGGCGAACGAGACGATGCTGGAATGGCACGACGTGCTCATGCTGAAGCCGGCAACGCCTGGCTCCGGCTTGGACACATCCGGCCTCGAACGGCTGCCGCCGAGCACGATCGATCTTGAGGACGGGCACAACTACATCGTCGCCATCCATCATCTCGCGCCCGGGGCCGCCGACGCTGAGGCCGTGCTTGCGGCGAAGGCGGTCGCCGATGCGGTAGGCTCAACCGGCGGCGCCGTGATCGCCAGCCTGATCAGCGACCGCAGCGAGAACGGCTTCAAGCAGCTACCCGTGCGCGAGGGCGAATGCGCGGCCGTCACGCTCGTCCGGCCTGCGGTCGCGCAGGCGATACCGGCGCTCGAAGCCGCCTTGCGGGCGGTTCCAGTCGGCAACGGCCGGCCCCCGGATATCGCCCGCCTCGTGCCGACCGCACGCTCGCTGCTGCGCTGAGCCGCACTGGACATCGCGCACCCGCATCTTCATAAGTCGCGCGACGGCCTGAGGCCTGCGCGGACGCGAAGCGATGAACCAGACCCTGCTCCAGATCTTCACCTGGTGGAACGGCCAGACCATGGGCACGCGCTTCCACACCTGGCGCTTCGGCGAGAAGGTCGGCGAGGACGAGTTCGGCAACATCTACTACCGCACCAAGGGCGGCAAGAAGGACAAGGCGCTCGGCATCCAGCGCCGCTGGGTCGTCTATAATGGCCCGGCCGAGGCCTCGATGATTCCGCCCGGCTGGAATGGCTGGCTGCATCACACCGTCGACGTCGCCCCGTCCGAGGAAAAATACGTCGCCCGCGAGTGGCAGAAGCCGCACCAGCCGAACCACACCGGCACGGCGCTGGCCTACCGCCCGAAGGGCTCGACGCTCGGCGACAACGAGACCCCGGCCGCGACCGGCGACTACCAAGCCTGGACGCCCGGCCGCTGAGCGGCAGGCGGCCACCCGTCGCGGCGTCCGATAATTATGCCTTTCCTGCATAGACACTTCCGGTTTATGCAGATGCATTATGAATCTTCAGGACATTCAGGCCTTCGTCGCAGCCGCTGAGACGGGCTCGGTCAATCGCGCCGCCGCGCGGCTGCACCTGACTCAACCCGCGACCACCCGGCGTATCCAGAATTTCGAGGCGACGATCGGTGCGGAGCACCTGTTCGATCGATCGGTAAAGCCGGCGACATTGACCGCCTTCGGCCAGCATGTGCTCGAGCATTGCCGACGTGTCCTGCTGGCCGTCGCCGAGTTGGAGGCCTGTGCCGACCCTGCCGCTGATCCGGCTGGGGACCTGCGGGTCGGCGTCGCCCATGGGCTCGGCGAGATCGTGCTGACGACACCGCTGGATGCCGTGCGGCGCTCCTTCCCGCGGACCCGGATGCAAATCAGCTCGAACTGGAGCACCAGGCTCATCGAGGATGTCCGCACCGGCGCCATCGACTGCGCCGTCGGACTGCTGACGGACGCGCACACGATTCCGACCGGGCTGCTCAGCCACTCGCTCGGCAGCGAGCAGGTTGTCGTCGTCTCTGCATCGAGAGCTCCCGTCGGCCCTGACGGCAGCCCATGGCGGCTGCGCGATCTGGCCGAGGAAGGCTGGCTTCTAAACCCTCGCGGATGCGGCTGCCGGGCTGCGCTGGAACGGTCCTTCGACCGGCAGAACCTGGCGATCCGTATCGCCGCCGAGGTCTTCGGCGAAGACCTTCAACTATCGCTGCTGCATCACGGCGGAGGCCTCGGCCTGGTTCCGCGCCGGCAGTTCGAGCACAGCCCGCATCGTCATGGCCTGCATATTCTCGAAGTCAGCGACTTCCAGATTTCCACCCATGTAGCGTTGATCGAAAATGCCGTTCCAGGGCGTTTCGGCCCGGCCATCCGGAAGCTCGCAGGCGAACTCCAGGCAATGCTCTAGCGCGACAAAATAGACATAATCATTATCGGTAATATGCATTTGATTTATGATTTTGTGAGGCGCATCTCCCTCTGACGGCAAGACGCCAGCGCAACTGCGCGAGGCCGCCCCGCCCTTCAGCAGAGATGACCCAGATGATCGTCACGGTATTCCGCTCCCGCCTGAACCCCGAGGCTCAGTCCGAATACGCCACCATGGCCAAGCGCATGAGCGAGCTCGCGCGAACCATCCCCGGCTACATTTCCCACAAAGGCTTCACGGCCGAGGATGGCGAGCGGGTGACGATCGTCGAGTTCGAGTCCGAGGACGCCTTGCGCGCCTGGCGAATTCACCCGGAGCACGCCAAGGCCAAGAAGCACGGCATCGAGAGCTTCTTCAGCGGCTACAGCGTCCAGATCTGCAATGTCCTGCGCAGCCGCGGCTCGCCAGCCAAGGTCCGGGCGGGCGAACCCGGCTCCGGCGAATGACGACCCCGTTTCCAGAAGGGCGCACCGCCAGCCGGCCGATCGTGACGCCCGAACTCATCGAGCACCATCGCCGGCTCGCTTTGTCCGAGCGTCGCGCCGCGATCCGTGCAGCCGTGCTGTGGACCTTGCATCAGGCCGATAGGCTGTTGCGCAGATTCCGGCCAAATCGCCGGGCGCAAGGTCTCGTGCGCGTTACCCCGTCCCACCAGCGAAATCGACCAGCAGCTTGACGTTGAGCGCCGCGATCACCACCGCGATCAGGACGGCGAAGGCGACGAGCCAGCGCGGCGCGACGAGTTCGCCCATCTTCGTCTTGTCGGCGGTGAACATCACCAGCGGGAAGACGGCGAAGGAGAGCTGCAACGAGAGCACGACCTGGGTCAGGATCAGCAATTTTGCCGTGCCGGCATCGCCATACCAGATCGTCACCGCCGCCGCCGGGATGATGGCGATGCCGCGGGTGATCAGCCGGCGCAGCCAAGGCGGCAGTTTGATCTTGAGGAAACCCTCCATCACGATCTGGCCGGCCAGCGTCGCCGTCACCGTCGAGTTGATGCCACAGCAGAGCAGCGCGATGCCGAACAGCGTCGGCGCGATCGCCAGCCCGAGCAGCGGGCCGAGCAGCTTGTGCGCTTCGCCGAGCTCCGCGATTCCCGTCTGGCCGGTCTTGTGGAAGGTCGCAGCGGCGAGGATCAAGATCGAGGCATTGATCAGCAGCGCGAACATCAGCGCGACCGTCGAATCGATCGTGGCGTAGGTCAGCGCCTGACGCTTTTCGGGCAGGGTTTCGCCATAGGCACGCGTCTGCACGATGCCCGAATGCAGATAGAGATTATGCGGCATCACGGTGGCGCCGAGGATGCCGAGCGCGAGGTACAGCATCTCCGGATTGGTGACGATCTCGGTGGTCGGCGCGAAGCCACGGATCACCTGCCCCCAGTCCGGGTCAGCGAGCGCGATCTGGATCGCAAAGCAGATCGCGATCACGCCGAGCAGGGTGATGATCAGCGCCTCGACCCAGCGGAAGCCGAGCCGCTGCAAATAAAGGATCAGGAAGACGTCGAGCGCGGTGATGATCACGCCGAGCTCGAGCGGAATGCCGAAGATCAGGTTGAGGCCGATCGCGGTGCCGATCACCTCGGCGATATCGGTCGCGATGATCGCGATCTCGGCGAGGAACCAGAGCATATAGGCGATAGGCTTCGGGAAAGCGTCGCGGCAGGCTTGGGCAAGGTCGCGGCCCGAGGCGATGGCGAGCCGCGCGCAGAGCGACTGCAGCACGATCGCCATGATGTTGGAGACCAGCGCGACGACGAGCAGCGTGTAGCCGAACTTCGAGCCGCCGGCGAGCGAGGTCGCCCAGTTGCCGGGGTCCATATAGCCGACGGCGACAAGATAGCCCGGGCCGACGAAGGCGGCGGCGCGCCGCCAGCCGGGTCCGGAACTGCGCACCGCGATCGAGCGGTGGACGTCAGCCAGCGAAGCCTCGCCGCGATCATTCCGCCAGCCGGATGGCGTCCCGTCGACGCGCGCTTCCATGCGAAACCCTCGATTTTGCACTTGCAAGGCATTGGCAGGTTATGGATTTGCAAATGGATTGCAACTGCATGACCCACTGGCGCGGACATGCCTGGTATGCACACAGGAGGGGCGCAGCTGACACTTCGGTCACAGCCTGCGCGCGTCGAACCTCACCACCCGCCCTTTTTCCGCTGCGATTGGCATGCTACTGCGCCCCGTCGCGCCTCGGCTCCGCTCGAAGAGAATCACAAACCAGCATGCTCTCGTTCCGCAGGATCCTCGCCCTCGCAGCCGTCTCCGGCGCAGCGCTCGCGCTGGCTGTGCCCGCCAAGGCCGACCGCATCCGCAATCCCACCGCGGTCTTCGCCGGGCTCGACAAGATCACCGGCCGGATCATCTCCTTCGAGGTCGCGATCGACGAGACGGTGCAGTTCGGCGCCTTGCAGATCACGCCGCGCGTCTGCTGGACGCGCCCGCCGACCGAGGCGCCGCAGACGACCTCCTTCACCGAGGTCGACGAGGTCACGTTCAACAATGAGTATCGGCGCATCTTCACCGGTTGGATGTATGCGTCGAGCCCTGGCCTGCATGGTGTCGAGCACGCGATCTACGATGTCTGGCTGACCGACTGCAAAGGCGGCACCGAGCTGGTGGTCGACCCGAAGGAGCCGGAAGCGGCGCCGCCGCCGCTTACGCCGGACCAGCGCCGCCCCGCCCGTCCAGCTCAGCAGACACCGCCGCCGAACCAGCGCATCGACGTCGCCCCGCCGCAAGGCGTGCCGGTGCAGCCGCGCCAGACTCCGTCGCAGCGCTTCTTCCCGACCAACCCGGCTCCGGGCCGCGACCCCGCCGGCGGCAACTGAATCATGGCGCGGGTCACCGGTATCGGCGGCCTGTTCTTCCGCGGACGCGATCCGCAAGCCCTCGCCGCCTGGTATGAGCGCCATCTCGGTATTTCAGATCTGAGCAAGACCGTATGGGCTCAGGATGCCGGGCCGACCATCTTCGGCCCGTTTGCGGCGAATACCGACTATTTCGGCCGAGCCGAGCAACAATGGATGGTCAATTTCCGCGTCGACGATCTCGATGCGATGATGGCGTCACTGCGCGCTGCGGGCATCGCCGTCGAGACCCGGCCGGAATGGGATTCCGAGGTCGGCCGCTTCTGCCGCATCCACGATCTTGAGGGCAATCCGATCGAGCTCTGGGAGCCCTCGACGATGGCGATCGAGGGACCGACCGCCTGATCGACTCTCAGCCAGTCAACTCCGCCAAAGCCGCCTCGCCGCCAACGCGGCTCCCCTGCGGCCAGGACCACCAATCGCCATCCGCCTGGATTGCCGCGTCGAGCAGGTCGCGATAGGCCTCGCGCGGAATCTCGCACGTACCGAACTGGGCGAGATGCGCGGTCTGGAACTGGGTGTCGAGCAGCTGGTAGCGCCCGCGCCGCAGCCGGGCGACAAGATGCACCAGCGCGACCTTCGAAGCATCGGTCTCGCGGTGGAACATGCTCTCGCCGAAAAAGGCGGCGCCGAGCGACAGCCCGTAGAGCCCGCCGACCAGCCTGCCCTCGCGCCAGCATTCGACGGTGTGGACATAGCCGAGATGGAAGAGCTCGCCATAGAGCCCCCGGATGCGGCCATTGATCCAGGTCTCGGCCCGGTCCGGCCGGCTTTCGGCGCAGGCTGCGATGACTCCCGCGAAATCCTGATCGACCCGGATTTCGAATCGATCGGAGCGGACAACGCGAGCCAGCCGGCTGGGCAGATGGAAGGCGTCGAGGGGAATGATGCCGCGGATTTCCGGCTCGACCCAGAACAGGGCGGGATCGTCGGCGCTTTCCGCCATCGGGAAGACACCGGCCGCATAGGCGCGCAGCAGGATTTCCGGCGTGATCGCCGGCGCGCGCGCAGGTGTGGAGCGGGCCTTCATGAGGCGATGGGAGCGCGGGTCGGCGGGCGTGTCAAACGGCTTCTGTCATAACGAGGAGGCGAAGCCGACAAAGTAATCCAGGAGCGACAGAGCGCTACCGCCTGGATTGCTTCGCTTCGCTCGCAATGACGCTATCCCTCGCCCGGCTCTTCCATGCCGCCATTGGCGAGGAATTTCTCCAGCCAATGGATGTTGTAGTCGCCGTTCAGTATGTCCGGGTTGCGCACCAGCGTGCGGAACAGCGGCAGCGTGGTATCGACGCCGTCGACGACGAATTCGTCGAGCGAACGGCGCAGGCGCATCAGGCATTCTGCCCGGTTGCGGCCGTGCACGATCAGCTTGCCGACCAGCGAGTCGTAGTGCGGCGGGATGACATAGCCCTGATAGGCCGCCGAATCGACCCGCACGCCGAGCCCGCCCGGCGTATGGAACGAGGCGATCTTGCCCGGTGAGGGCCGGAAGGTCGCGTGATGCTCGGCATTGACGCGGCATTCGATGGCATGCCCCTCGATGACGACGTCTTCTTGCCGGATCGAGAGCGGTGCGCCGGCGGCGATCCTGATCTGCTCGTTGACGAGGTCGATCCCGGTGATCATCTCGGTGACCGGATGCTCGACCTGGATGCGGGTGTTCATCTCGATGAAATAGAACTCGCCGTCCTCGTAGAGGAACTCGATCGTGCCGGCGCCGAGATAGCCCATATCGGCCATCGCCTTGGCGCAGACATTGCCGATCCGGTCGCGCTCGCCGGCATTGAGTGCAGGCGACGGCCCCTCCTCCCAGACCTTCTGGTGGCGGCGCTGCAGCGAGCAGTCGCGCTCGCCGAGATGGATTGCCCGGCCCTTGCCGTCACCGAGCACCTGGATCTCGATATGGCGCGGCTTTTCGAGATACTTCTCGATATAGACCGCATCGTCGCCGAAATTGGCCTTGGCCTCGGTGCGGGCCGTGGAGAGCGCGACGGAGACCTCGTCCTCACTGCGCACGACCTTCATGCCTTTGCCGCCGCCGCCGGAGGCCGCCTTGATGATGACCGGCAGGCCGATCTCGCGAATGATGCGCAGCGCCTCCTCGTCATCGGCGACGCCGCCCTCCGAGCCCGGCACGCAAGGGATGCCGAGGCGCTTGGCGGTGCGCTTGGCCTCGATCTTGTCGCCCATGCTGCGGATGTGCTCGGCCTTGGGGCCGATGAAGGCAATGTTGTGCCGCTCCAGAATCTCGGCGAAGCGGGCATTCTCGGAGAGGAAGCCGTAGCCGGGGTGGACGGCATCGGCCCCGGTGATCTCGCAGGCGGCGATCAGGGCCGGGATGTTGAGATAGCTCTCGCGTGCGGGCGGCGGGCCGATGCAGACGCTCTCGTCGGCGAGGCGCACATGCATGGCGTTGGCGTCGGCGGTGGAGTGGACCGCGACGGTCGCGATACCGAGCTCCTTGGCAGCGCGCAAAACCCGCAAGGCGATCTCGCCGCGATTGGCGATCAGGATCTTGTCGAACATCTTCAGCCCGCTCCCGCCCGGATGGATCCTCACTCGATCACCAGCAGGGGCTCGCCGTACTCGACCGGCTGGCCATCCTCGACGAAAATCGCGACGACCTTGCCGGCACGCGGGGCGACGATGTCGTTGAAGGTCTTCATCGCCTCGACGAGGAGGACGCGCTCGCCCGCCTTCACCTCCTGGCCGATCTCGATGAAGGGCTTGGCCTCGGGCGACGGCCGGCGATAGGCGGTGCCGACCATCGGCGAGTTGACCGTGCCGGGATGAGCAGCGGCGGCCTTGGCCTCAATCGGGGCGGCGGCTGGAGCCGCCGCAGGCGCCGCGGCGAAGACCGGTGCAGCCGCGACCGGCGCCATTACCGTTGCGGTGATGGTGCGGGCCACGCGGATGCGCAGATCGCCCTTCTGAACCTCGATCTCGGTCAGATCGGTCTCGTTGATCAGTTGCGCCATTTCGCGCACGAGTTCGGGATCGATGGGGCTCTTGGTCGCCATGGCGGATTTCACCGTCTTCGTGAGCTCGATGGGCGGGACGGCAAGGTCCCGAAGGAGATGCGCATATGCGAAGGAACGGCGCCGGATCAAGCCGACGGCCTCGCGATGTCGCGCGTCTTTACCCGGATTGGTGGGTCAGGAAAAGGGCGAAGGCGCCGAGCGGGCGCCTTGTCTATGCAAATCGCCGCCATTCCAGGAGCTGTTCCACAGGAATGACGGGCCGAAACACGGATTCAGGGGTTGCTGAGCCATCCATGGAGATGGCCCAGCGTTCAGCCGCTCAGCCGCTGCAGTTCGTCTTGCCGCATTTGCGGACGGCGTCGATCTTCTGCTTCAGCGCCGGGGCGCCGACAGCACCGAACACCACCTCGTCGCCGACGATGAAGGCCGGCGTGCCGGTCAGGCCGAGCCGGTCGCCGAGAGCAACCGTCTGCTCGATCACGGCGCGCGTCGCCGGAGCATCCATCTCCTTCTTGACGCGCTCGATGTCGGCACCCGTTTCCTTCGCGATCTCGAGCGCCTTGGCGCCGTTGATCCGGCCCTTCGTCGCCATCAGCTTGAGGTGGAACTCCCAGTATTTCGGGCCCTGGAGCTGGTTCTTCACCGCGATGGCGACGCGGCTCGCCTCGACCGAGTCCGGTCCGAGGATCGGGAAGTCCTTGATCACGACCTTGAGCTTGGGATCGTCCTTGGCGAGCACGCGGACGTCTTCCATCGCCCTTTTGCAGAAGCCGCAATTGTAATCCATGAACTCGACGAGGGTGACGTCGCCCTGCGGGTTGCCGGCGATCACCGAGGTCGCGGGATCGGTCAGGCTGGCCTTCTCGGCCGCGAGCGCATTGCGCTGCGCCTCGACCTGCGCGACCTGATTGCGCTTTTCGAGCTCGACCATCGCCTCCTGGATCAGCTCAGGATTCTTCAGCAGTGTCTCGCGGATCAGCTCGACCACCGCCTTGCGCTGGTCGGGCGACAGCGCCTGGGCCTGGGCCGGCACAGCGGCGGCGCCGAGCGCACAGGCGGCGATGCCGGCGAGAGCCAGGCGGCGCAGCGAAGAGAAGATCATAGCGGTCCTTTCAGGGCGCGACTCGGGCGCACTATCGTTGCTTGTCGGGAGAAACATACTCGACGATGTCGCGGGCGCGCAGTGCTCCAGGCGACCCCTGCGGCAATTTGGCCAGAGCCCAGCTCGCTCGCGGATGGGCGATGATCCGGTCGTCCTTGGCAAAACATGGGCGGCAAAGGCGAAAGCACTGCACGATCTCGCGATTCTTGTCCTCCACGAGCGCGGCAGCGTCAATTCACAGCTTTGCCAGCGGGGTGACCCGGCGTTCCTGCAACAGGATCGTGATCTTGCCATGGCAAAGCGCGAAAAGGCTTGTCGCGCCCGCAAGGCAGGGCAACAGATAACGCGCAACTGCAAGAGGCTGCCATGTCGAAGCTGCTGATCCCTGTCCTCGCCCTCGGGCTAGCCCTGTCGCTCTTTGCGACCGCGACCCCCGCGGCGGCCCAGAGCTGCGAGGACCTCTGGTACCAGCGCAACGAGATCTACAAGGCACAGGGCTATTGCTTCCGCACGCAGCGCGGCATCAGCGCCTTCGGCAATGCCGGTTGCCAGTACGACAATGTCGAGGACGTGCCGCTCTCGGCGACCCAGCGCCGCGTCGTCGCCGACATCCAGCGCGCCGAGCGCACGAGCCGCTGCCCGCGCTGAGGCGGATGTTCGTTTTCGCCCCGTCATTCCGGTGCCGCTACCGCGGCTTGCCTGGGATGACGGAGCGTTTCGAAGCCGCTAGCTTGCCGCCTGAAACCGCACCTCGCCCTCGTTCAGGAAGCAGGTCTTGCTGAACAGCGAGAGATCCAGCGGATTCGGCAGGCGGATGTCGCGGAGGTCCGGGCAGGGCTTGATCGCCGGTTCGTAGGAACGATCGATCTGCGAGATGAAGGCCAGGATCAGGCCCCTCTCCTGCGCGAACACCTTCAGATCACGGATCTGGACCATCAGCTCTGGATTGCCGCGCTTCTGGTCGAGCAATTGCAAATAGTCGACGATCGCCAGTGTGCCCCGTGGCGCTTCGGCAAGTGAGCGCATGATGTGATCAGCGCTGATAGCGTCCGAATCGTCGAAGCCGAACAGGGCCTCGAACTGCGCGGGATCTGCGCCGAGCGCCCGAAAGCGATCCACTACATTCTTGGCCGTGTATTCCAACGTGAAGAACACTGCGCGATGGCTAGCCTTCATCGCCTCTATGGCAAGCTTGAGACCAAGCAGCGTCTTGCCGTGCCCCGGCCGCGCGCCGATCAGCAGCAAATCTCCGGGCACCAGGCGGGCGAACAGCTCATCGGCCGAAAGCGAGCCGGCCGATTTGGCCGCGAGCAGGCTCCAGGCGCCGAAACCTTCGCTGATGGCGACGCGGTCGAGCGCGAGATGGAGCGGGATGTCGTCCTTGCGCGCCAATTCCTTGGCCTTGCGCTTCAGGCGATAGACGGGTGCCGAAAGCTTCATCGATGGACCTCCTGATGCGAGCTGTGTCCGCAATCCCTCCTTATGCGCAGCGCTCGAACAGTCGGTTCGACGGTGAGACACCCTGCACGGCAGCGTGCTTCCCGGTTGGAGGGAGGAGGCGCGGGCAGCGCCAGAATCACAGCATAACCGATGCCTTTCGTGTCGTCGCCTCATGCCGATCCCAGTTGAAGCTGCGCAGATGATCGACGAGGGCTCGCAGCTTCGGAGCGGCGGCGCGCCGGCTGGGATAATAGAGATAGAAGCCCGCGAAATACGGGCAGAACTCCTGCAGCAGCGGCTCCAGCTCACCGCGCGCGATCGCCGGGCGGAAGCTCTCTTCCATGCCGAAGGTAATACCGGCGCCCGCCATCGCGAGCTTGATCATCAGCGCCATGTCGTTGGTGGTGATCTCCGGCGCGACGGCGACGCTGAACTCCTTGCCGTTCTCTGCGAACTCCCAGCGATAAGGCACGAGCTTGGGCCCCGGCCGCCAGCCGATGCAGCGATGCGTGGCCAGCTCCCGAGGATGGGCCGGCAAGCCGAAGCGCTCGCGATAAGCCGGTGCGCAAACGACTAGCTGGCGCTCCTCGCCGCCGATCACGACGGCGATCATGTCCTGCTCGATGACCTCGCCCAGCCTGACGCCGGCATCGTAGCCGGCGGCGACGATGTCGAACTCCTCGTCGGTGACGGTGATATCGAGCTCGACCTCGGGGTTGGCTGCCGCAAAGCCGGCGAGGAACGGCCCCGACAGGAAGCGCTCGGCGATCGACGACACCGCGAGGCGCAAGCGCCCGCGCGCACCGGCGCGTAGATCACGCGTCGCCTCGACGGCGGCGCGCAAATCGGACAATGCGGGGCCGAGATCGGCGAGAAGCCGCTCGCCCGCCTCGGTCAGGCTGACGCTGCGCGTCGTGCGCTGGATCAGCGCGATGCCGAGCCGCTCCTCCAGCTTCCTGATCGTCTGGCTCACCGCCGAGCGCGTGACGCCGACACGGTCGGCCGCGCCGCGAAAGCTCCTCTCCTCGGCCACGAGCGCGAAGACGGCAAGCGCGTTGAGGTCCATCTCCATTGGTTAGAAAAACTCTCCAGGCTGGGAAGAAATCGGCGGCTTATCGCGACAATGGCCTGCTCATAGCTTTCGGGCAACCGCAGCACAGCGGTTTCACCGAACATCCAGACGGAGATCGACATGCCCCTCGACAAGGTCGTCCTCATCACCGGCGCCTCCAGCGGGATCGGCGCCGGCATCGCCCGCGAACTCGCGGCCGCCGGAGCGAAACTGATGCTCGGCGCACGCCGCACCGAGCGCCTCGACGCGCTCGCCGAAGAGCTCAGCGCAAAAGGCGGCGACGTCCGCACCCGGCGGCTCGACGTCACCGATCGCGCCGATATCGCCGCCTTCGCCGAGGCGGCGCGCGAGGCCTTCGGCCGCGTCGACGTCATCGTCAACAATGCCGGCGTGATGTCGCTCTCGCCGATGGCTTCGCTCAAGGTCGACGAGTGGGACCGGATGATCGACGTCAACATCAAGGGCGTGCTCTACGGCATCGCCGCCGTGCTGGCACAGATGCTGGCGCGCGGCTCGGGCCAGATCGTCAACATCGCCTCGATCGGCGCCCTCTCGGTGTCGCCGACCGCGGCCGTCTACTGCGCGACGAAATACGCCGTGCGCGCCATCTCGGACGGGTTGCGCCAGGAGCACTCTGACCTGCGTGTCACCTGCATCCACCCCGGCGTGGTCGAGAGCGAGCTTGCCGAGACCATCACCGATCCGGCAGCGGCCGAGCTGATGAAGAGCTACCGCGCCATCGCACTCCAACCCGATGCGATCGGCCGTGCCGTGCGCTTCGCGATCGAGCAGCCGGACGATGTCGACGTCAACGAGATCGTCGTCCGCCCCACCGCCACCCGCTGAGGAGGAGAACGCCATGACCATGTCCATGCAGTCTCCGCTGCGCGCCGCAGCCACAGCCTTCGCCATCGCGGTGATGCCCGCACCTACCACCGCCGAAACGAGCGAGGAGCGGCGCAAGCGCGGCGAGGCCGTCGTCCGCAGCCTGAACAATGGCGTGCCCCAGCCGGCTCTGGAACGCATGCGGCAGGAATTCCCCTTCCTCGCCGATGCGACCGAGGCCTATGCGCTCGGCGATGTCTGGTCGCGGCCCGGCCTCGACAGCCGGACGCGCCAGCTCGCCGCTGTGGCTGCCTTTGCGGCAACCGGCCAGACCGCCTTCATGAAGGTCCATGCCGGCTACGCCCTCAATATCGGTGTGTCCGAGGGAGAGCTGAAGGAGATCGTCTACCTGATCACCGTACCAGCCGGCATCTCGCGGGCGATCGCGGCCTCCCAGGCACTCTCGGAGCTCTTCGCCGAGCGACGCAAGCAATGAGGGGAATGATCATGACCCCCTTGCTCGTGAACGTCCTGCTGCTGCTAGCCGCCAGCGTCGGCCTTGCCACCACGACCATCCCAAACGGACCTGAAGGATCGACCCGCATGATGATTACCCAGGCAGCCGCTGCCGAGAGACACCCCTATGTCGGCATGTGGGTCACCGCCGACGGCAATGTCCGGCACAACCTCCTGCCGAACGACCGCTATGACGAGGCACGCGGCAATCGCGAGAGCGCCTATCGCGGCCGCTACAAGGTCACCGGCAGCTATATCGAGTACTGGGATGACACCGGCTTCACCGCCGACGGGACCTTCGTCGACGCCGATACGCTGCATCATGGCGGCATGATCCTGCGCCGCCGCCCCTGACATGAGGTGTCGGAGCCACCGCGCATTTGCTGTGGATGCGGCAACCGGCAGCACCTGCGCGCTCGCGCCCGCATGCTAGACCACCCCGCTCGCTCGCCCCGCTCCGGGTCGAGCGAGCGGGGACTGAAGGCGACACGCTGGCAGCCATGAAGACTGGCATCGATATGGGGTCGACGCGTGGCGGCGAGCCCGCCGAGCTCGACCTCGCCGAACTGCTGGCGACGCGGCTCCTGGTCCAGGGCAATTCCGGCTCGGGCAAGTCGCACCTGCTGCGCCGCCTGCTCGAGCAGAGCGCCCCGCTGGTCCAGCAGGCGATCATCGACCCCGAGGGCGACTTCGTCTCGCTCGCCGACCAGTTCGGCCATGTCGTGGTCGATGGCACCGCCAGTCCGGTCGAACTGCAGAAGATCGCGCTGCGCGTGCGTCAGCACCGCGTCTCGGTGGTGCTCAATCTCGAAGAGCTCGACGCCGACGAGCAGTTGCGCGCCACCGCCGCCTTCCTCGGCGGGCTCTTCGATATCGACCGCGCCCATTGGTACCCGATGCTGGTCGTGGTCGACGAAGCCCAGCTCTTCGCGCCGGTGATGGCGGGTGAGGCCTCGGACGAGGCTCGGCGCCAGTCGCTCGGCGCGATGACGAACCTGATGTGCCGCGGCCGCAAGCGCGGACTAGCCGGCGTGATCGCGACGCAGCGCCTCGCCAAACTCGCCAAGAACGTCGCGGCGGAAGCCTCCAACTTCCTGATGGGCCGTACCTTCCTCGACATCGACATGCAGCGCGCTGCCGACCTGCTCGGCATGGACCGGCGCCAGGCCGAGATGTTCCGCGATCTCGAACGCGGCCAGTTCGTCGCGCTCGGGCCGGCCCTATCGAAGAAGCCGCTGCCGGTGAGAATCGGCCCGGTCGCCTCGGTCGATCGCGGCGGGGCACCCAGCCTGATGCCGCTGCCCGAGCAGGCTCCGGAAGACGCCAGCAAGCTGATCTTCACCGCAGGCGACGGCGAGGTCGCGCCCGCGCCCTGGCCGAAGCAGCCGCGCCCGCGGCCAGCGGTGGCGCCCGAGATCATCCGCCGGATCGAGACCCACCAGCCGGTGCCGCCACCCGAGCCCGAGATCGAGATGGACCCGGCCGAACGCGCGGCGGCGTTGGTCGAGATCCTGAACGAGCTGCTCGACGATCCCGAAGCGCGCGACCGCCCGGTCGCCGTGCTCTACCAGGATTTCACGGTGCGCTGTCGGATGCGCCGCGTCAGCGGCCCGGAGACCGGGCTGGACGCGTTCCGCAAGCGCCTTGCCGTCGCCCGCGCCGGAGCAAGCGAAGCGGTATTGTCGTCGGAAGCCTGGGAGAAGGCGCTGACGGCGGCCGAGAGCCTGCCGGAGGACCTGCACGGTCTTTTCCTGTTCATCGCCCGCAGCGCGATCGAGGGAGCGCCCTGCCCGTCCGATGCCGAGCTGGCCGAGGCCTATGGCAGCCATTCGCCGAGCCGGGCACGGCGCCTGATCGGCTATATCGAGGAGCGCGGCCTCCTCGTCTGCCATGTCGATTTCCGCGGCCAGCGCACGCTTGCCTTGCCGACGCTGGGCGTCGAGACAGCGCCGGGCCTGGCATCGCCGCTGGTCAAGGGCCTGCCGCCGCGCCGGGCTCGGGGATGAGCACCACCGTCTTTCCGGGGCGGCCTGCAAGGCCGAGCCCGGAACCCATATCCGCAGGTCGCGACAGAGGGGCACGGTCCAGAGCGTCTTTTGAGGCTCAGTGTTCATGGATTCCGGGCTCGCCGCTTCGCGGCGCCCCGGAAAGACGGCGAGGCTCAATGCCCCTTGCTGGTGCCGCCGAGGGTCATCCGATCGACCCAGGCGATGCCGAGCGCCGAGACGATGAAGATGGTGTGGATCAACGTCTGCAGCAGCACGCCCGTGGTCGTGTAGTTCGTCGCCGTCGGTCCGCCGATATTGCCGGCTTCGATGAAGGTCCGCAGCAGATGGATCGACGAGATGCCGATGATCGCCATGGCGAGCTTGATCTTGAGCACCGAGGCGTTGACGTGGCTGAGCCATTCCGGCTGGTCGGGGTGATTCTGCAGCCGCAGGCGCGAAACGAAGGTCTCGTAGCCGCCGACGATCACCATGATCAGCAGATTGGAGATCATCACCACGTCGATCAGGCCGAGCACGACCAGCATGATCTGCTGCTCGCTGAAATTAAAGGCATGGGTGACGAGGTGCCAGAGCTCCTTGAGGAACAGGAAGACGTAGACGCACTGCGCCACGATCAGGCCGAGATAGAGCGGCACCTGCAGCCAGCGCGAGGCGAAGATCACCGTCGGCAGCGGCTTCAGCGGCCCGTTGGCGGGAAGGTCGGATGGATCAGCAGCGGCCATAGGGCTCCCAGTCGGGTTGGTACATGCGTCAAGGGTTAGCCAGATGGGACCGAAAACGGCGTCATGCAACCCGGAACGCGCCTCCTGCCTGAGGAATTTGTTGAAATTTCGCCGTGTTTTGCGTCTACTTCCGACGCTGAGGTCACAGCTTCGGGCGTTATCGCTAAGCGCGCCCGGCAAATCCTCCCACCCGGGAGGGAAAAGGAGTTCGAGATGATCAGGACGACGATGATCGCCGCCGCGCTTGCGGGCGGTTTCGCCCTCGCGACGCCGGCCGCCGCCGCGCCGCTTGCGCCTGCTGCGGCGGCGGTTGCCACCGCCGGCACGACCAATCTCGTCGAGCAGGTGCAGTATCGCCGCTATTACGGGCCGCGGTACGGCTATCGCGGCGGCTATTATGGGCGGGGCTATCGCTACAACCGCGGCGCGGCCGTCGGCGCCGGTATCGCGGCCGGAGCGCTCGGCGCTCTCGCCGCCGGCGCCTTGCTCGCGCCCGGCCCGGTCTATGCCGCCCCGCCGCCGCCGGTCTATGTCGCCCCTGCGCCCGTCTACGCCGCACCGGATGGCGACGCGATCGCCTATTGCTCGCGCCGCTTCCGCACCTACGATCCCGAGACCGGCACCTATATCGCCTCGGGCGGCGTGGTCCGCGCTTGCCCGTAATCCCGGGCACTGTCGCAAGCTGAGTTCGTCGAACCTCCCGGCTCCGGCCGGGAGGTTTTTTGTGGCATCTGCTGACTTGCATTGACGGCCCGGGCGTCTCTTATGCTCGGCAAGTCTGACTGAGGAGCCGGCCCCGTGCGCATCGCTACCTGGAACGTCAATTCGATCCGCCAGCGGCTGACCCATGTCCTCGCCTTCCTCAAGGAGGCCGAGCCCGACGCGCTCTGCCTGCAGGAGCTGAAATGCGTCGATGCCGATTTCCCCCGCGCCGAGATCGAGGAAGCCGGCTGGCAGGTCGCGATCCATGGCCAGAAGGGCTTCAACGGCGTCGCCATCATTTCGCGCAGCAGGCTCGAGGATGTCCGACGCGGCCTTCCCGGTGACGACGGCGACGAGCAGGCACGCTATTTGGAAGGCGTGCTGCCGCATGGCGATGGCGTGGTGCGGCTGGCCTCGATCTATTTGCCGAACGGCAATCCGCCGAACACCGAAAAATACCCCTACAAGCTCGCCTGGATGGAACGGCTCGCAGTGCACGCCAAGGGGTTGCTCGCCCATGAGGAGCCGCTGGTGCTCGCCGGCGACTACAATGTCATTCCCGAGCCGCGCGACGCGCGCGATCCCGCCGCCTGGACCGGCGATGCGCTGTTCTTGCCGCCGACGCGCACCGCCTTCCGCAAGCTGCAGAGCCTTGGCTTCACCGAAGCGCTGCGCGCCACCACCGACGCACCCGGCCTCTACACCTTCTGGGATTATCAGGCCGGCGCCTGGCAGCGGAACAACGGCATCCGCATCGACCATCTCCTGCTCTCGCCGCAGGCCGCCGACAAGCTCGGCGCCGTCTCGATCGCCAAGCATGTCCGCGGCTGGGACAAGGCGTCGGACCATGTGCCGGTGCTGATCGAGCTGAACTGAACATGCTGAAGGTCATTGCCCAGGACTTCATCAAGCTCGATAGCGTCGAGCTGGTGAAGCCACTCTATCAGGAGCTGGTCGAGAAGACGCGGGCTGAGCCGCTCTGCCTCGCCTATGATCTCTTCGTCGACCAGAAGGATCCCGGCCACTTCGTCTTCGTCGAGCAATGGCCGGACCGGGCGGCACTGGACGCACATTGCCGGAGCGAGCATTTCACCCGGCTGGTGCCGCTGATCAACCAGCACCAGCGGCATGATTGCATCGTCACGCTGATGGATGCATTCGCAGCTTAAGCAAAAGTGGCTTTGGGCGACGCGGCTATTGCGGCGAGCCTCGCTTGATACCGTCCTTGATGAAGACCCGGAATGGCGTCGTGCCGCTGGCACTGCCATCGGCCGAGCGCCACTGGCCCTTGCTGCAAAGCACACCGCCCTGCATCTCAGTCGCCTCGAATTCGATCAGGTTGTTATAGGTGGTCCCGTTCGGCTCGACGGCGCGGAACTTTGTCGTGCATTTGCCGCCGGAGACCACAGGATCATAGTCATGGATCATGATCCCGCCGCCGCCCGTGCTCGGAAACGGGTTGGTCAGCGGGGACCAGTCGCCAAAATTCTCCTGGGCGCCGGCGCCATGGATGGCGAGTGCGGCGCAGGCGGCAATAAAGCTGAAGAATGCGGCGTCGCGCATGGCGAAGACTCCGAGGTCCGATACCTCGGCTACGTAGCCCTGCTGAACTTGGATGCAGTCGCGCACGCATCGGACCGAAAAGTGGAATCCACTTTTCGGAAGAATCCGATGCTAAAACGATGTGATAGATCATCGTGATCGCGCCCATTCGGGCGCGCGATGATCTAGCGCCGCTCGGCGCGGCCGTGCTGGCGCTCGACCAGTGCCAATGCCGCCGTCCGGTCGTTTGCGCTCGCACTGGCGAAGGCGGCGTCGTAGCGCTCGACGATCCAGGTCTCACGCGTGGCATCGGCGCCCTCACGGGCCAGCGCCAGCCACATCAGTCCGATGATCGGGTGCCGCGGCACGCCATCCCCGCCACGCAGCAGCATGTCGCCGAAGACGGCACGTGCCGGGGCATGGCCCTTCTCGGCCGCGAGCTTCATCCAGCGCGCCGCCTGGCGCGGATCGCGCGAAACGCCGGTTCCGTTGAGATAGAGCCGGGCGAGATTGTACTGGCCGTCCGGGTCGCCGAAATAGGAGGCGGCGTAATGGAACATGTCGAAGGCGCGATCGGGATTGGGCTTCACATAGGTGCCCTTGATCCCGTCGAGGAAATAGCCGCCGAGCGCGACGAAGGCGGCCGCGACGATGCGCCCGTCAGAGGTGCCGGGCACCTCATCGGCATTCTCGTCCGCGATCTTCGAGAAATACTCGAAGGCCTTGAGATCGTTGGTAGGCACGCCATCGCCGCTGGCATAGACGCGGCCGAGCTTGAACTGGGCGGCAAGATGGCCCTGCGCCGCCGCGTATTCGAGCGCCTTGACCGCGCCGGCCTGATCGCCGGCGGTCGAATCGCGCATCCAGGCCTTCAGCGCGTCGCGGGCGCTGCTGAACGGAGCGATCGGCAGCGCCGTATGAGCAGCGGGCCCGCTCGGCGCGGGCGCGATCACGCCGCGACCGGGAGCGAGTGGTGCAGGTGCAGCGAGATCCTGCGACTCCGGCTCCGGCAGGGCGATACCCGGAATCGGGCGCGGCGGCACCGGCATGCGCCCCGCGGACGCGTCCTGCGCCCAGACTGCCTGCTGGCAGCCCAGAGCGAGCAACGCTCCTGCAATAATGGCGTCAGATATCCGCATAGCACTGTGTCTCGGCTGCGCCTCCCGGATGGGTGACGGCGCCGCCCTTGGCGGAACCGACCGTCTGCGCGTATTTCCAAAGGGCGCCCGACCGGTAGTCCGTCTGGCGCGGCGTCCAGGCCTTACGACGCTCCTCAAGTTCGGCATCAGAAAGGCGGACTGCGAGCTTTCCTGTGATGGCGTCGAGCTCGATGATGTCGCCGTCGCGGAGCAGGCCGATCGGCCCGCCGACGGCAGCTTCGGGGCCGACATGGCCGACGCAGAAGCCGCGGGTGGCGCCCGAGAAGCGGCCATCGGTGATGAGCGCCACCTTGTCGCCCATGCCCTGGCCGTAGAGCGCCGCCGTGGTCGACAGCATCTCCCGCATGCCAGGGCCGCCCTTCGGCCCCTCATAGCGGATGACCAGCACGTCGCCGACCTGGTATTCGCGGTTAGAGACGGCCTTGAAGGCGTCCTCCTCGCAGTCGAAGCAGCGCGCCGGGCCGGTAAAGACGAGGCTTTCGACCGGCATGCCGGCGATCTTCACGATCGCGCCCTCGGGCGCGAGATTGCCCTCGAGGCCAACGACGCCACCGGTCTGCGTGATCGGCTTGTTCGCCGGATAGACCACGTCCTGCTGGTCGTTCCATTTCACGCTGGCGAGGTTCTCGGCGATGGTGCGGCCGGTCACCGTCATGCAGTCGCCATGGAGGTAGCCGTGGTCGAGCAGCGTCTTCATCAGCAGCGGAATGCCGCCGACCTCGAACATATCCTTGGCGACGTATTTCCCGCCCGGCTTCAGATCGGCAACGTAAGGCGTCTTCTTGAAGATCTCGGCGACGGCGAAGAGGTCGAAGTCGATGCCGCATTCATGCGCGATCGCCGGCAGGTGCAGCGCCGCATTGGTCGAGCCGCCCGAAGCCGCGACGACCATCGCCGCATTCTCCAGCGCCTTGCGGGTGACGATGTCGCGCGGCCGGATGTTCCGGGCGATCAGCTCCATCACCATCTCGCCGGCGGTGTAGCAGAAGGTGTCGCGCACATCATAAGGCGCCGGCGCGCCGCAGCTATAGGGCAGCGCCAGGCCGATCGCCTCGGCGACGGTCGCCATGGTGTTGGCGGTGAACTGGGCGCCGCACGAGCCGGAGGACGGGCACGCGACCTCCTCGAGCTCCTTGAGATCCTCGTCCGACATCGCGCCGACCGAGTGCTTGCCGACAGCCTCGAACACGTCCTGGACGGTGACCGGGCGGCCCTTGAAGTTGCCGGGCAGGATCGAGCCGCCATAAATGAAGATCGACGGCACGTTGAGGCGTACCATCGCCATCATCATGCCGGGCAGAGATTTGTCGCAGCCGGCAAGGCCGACCAGCGCGTCATAGCAATGGCCGCGCATGGTGAGCTCGACCGAGTCGGCGATCACTTCACGCGAGGCCAGCGACGACTTCATGCCCTGGTGGCCCATGGCGATGCCGTCGGTCACGGTGATCGTGCAGAACTCGCGCGGCGTGCCGGCGGCCGAGGCGACGCCCTTCTTCACAGCCTGAGCCTGGCGCATCAGGGCGATATTGCAGGGAGCGGCTTCGTTCCAGCAGGAGGCGACGCCGACGAAGGGCTGCGCGATCTGCTTCGCGGTCATGCCCATCGCGTAATAGTAGGAGCGATGTGGCGCGCGAGCCGGCCCGACACTGACATGCCGGCTGGGCAACTTCGACTTATCGAAAACGCGCGCGTCCATTCAAACTCTGTCCCGCCACCCCACCTGGCGGGCGCCAGATGTGCACGCCGTTGCCCGCTGGTGCAATCATCTGCCCCGAGGCGGCATGCGAAGCATTTTTCTGCTCCGCACCCTGCCTGATGGGGCTTAATTCTTCCGTATCTCAGATAGTTACCGAAATTCAGCGCTGAGGCCGCTTTGTGGCGGCTTCGCGGCAATCATGGCGACCTGCCGACGCTACGCTGCAATAGCTGCCGATGTTGTAGAAATGTCACGAATTTTAGCGATCGCAGCGCGAGACATACCGCCACTTGCCGCAACCCAGGCGCGTATTGGCCGGGCGCCTTTGGTTCACGATCCTGGCATCATCTAGATATCCGACGGAGCATTTGGACTGGACAAGTTTGTCACGCCCAGGCTGAGCGCTCATCGCGGGCAGCGCACGGTGTCTTCCAACTCTTTGGAGTCTTACGACTTTTGAAGCGCCCAACCGGTGGCTCCCCGCAGTCGCACGACGCGCTCGGCATTCATCAGTTTAGAATTTGTATAATCAGAATGCAGTTTAGAATACCTATAACACATTGAAACAAAAGGGATATTCCTTGACCGCCCTCGCCGCTCGAACTACCGCTCCCTCCAGCATGGCCGATTTCAGAGCCCCCGCCCGAAGGAGCGAGACATGACCATCCGAACCGCGCTTGCCGCGACAGCCCTGGCCTCCTGCCTGCTGGCCGCCCCTGCCCTTGCGCAGAGCGTCAACCTCTACACGACGCGCGAGCCGGCTTTGCTCAACCCGGTCATCGAGGCCTTCACCAAAGACACCGGCATCAAGGTCAATGCGGTCTTCCTGAAGGACGGCCTGCAGCAGCGCGTTCAGGCCGAGGGCGCCAACAGCCCGGCGGACGTGATGCTTGTGGTCGACGTCGGCGAGATCCAGGCCGTCGCCGATGCGGGGATCACGCAGCCAGTACAGTCGGCGTTGGTCGACAAGACGGTTCCCGCTGCCCTGCGCGGCGCCGGCAACAGCTGGGTTTCGCTGACCCAGCGCGCCCGTATCATCGTCGTCTCCAAGGAACGCGTGAAGCAGGACGCGATCAGCTATGATGAGCTCGCCGATCCCAAGTGGAAGGGCAAGTTCTGCATCCGCGCTGGTCAGCATCCCTACAACAACGCCTTCTTCGCCGCCTATCTCGCCCGCAATGGCGCGCAGAAGACGGAAGACTTCCTCAAGGCGATCAAGGCCAACACCGCCCGCAAGCCCGGCGGCGGCGACCGCGACGTCGCCCGCGACATCCTCTCGGGCCAGTGCGACATCGCCATCATCAACACCTACTATATCGGGCTGATGAGCAAGGCGACGAACGA
Organism: Bosea sp. Tri-49; assembly: GCF_003952665.1. Classification (NCBI taxonomy): domain Bacteria; kingdom Pseudomonadati; phylum Pseudomonadota; class Alphaproteobacteria; order Hyphomicrobiales; family Alloboseaceae; genus Allobosea; species Allobosea sp. Tri-49. Next base: position 938,383 of record NZ_CP017946.1, on the reverse strand, counting down.
GCAGAAGGGCTGGTACGACGCGATCAAGCCGCTCAAGACCACTTTCGCCGGCGGTGGCACCCATGTGAACGTCTCGGCCGCGGCGATCGCCAAGAACGCGCCGAACAAGGAGAACGCCGTCAAGCTGATCGAGTACATGCTTGGCGAGAAGGCGCAGACCCTCTATGCCGACGGCAATTTCGAGTACCCGGTCAATCCCGACGTCAAGGAAGCCGCGGCGGTCAAGCTGCTCGGCGCGCTGACGCCCGACACGACCCCGCTCGGCGACGTCGCCAAGAACCGCAAGGCCGCCTCCGAGCTCGTCGACAAGGTCGGCTTCGACAATTGAGCCTGAACGCATCCGCGACATCTGCAGAACGGCCGCCAGCAACCCGCTGGCGGCCGTCGACGCGTCTACTCTATGTCACAGCGGCTGCAGCCGGCTTGGTCGCGCTGCCGGTGCTGGCGCTCGCCTTCACCGCCCTGTCACGCGAGGCGCTGACGGTGTGGCCGCATCTGACCGCCAACGTGCTGCCGGTCGCGCTCTGGAACACGGCCCTGCTGCTCGCCGGTATCGCCCTGTTCTGTGGAGTCGTCGGAACCGGTGCTGCCTGGCTGGTGACGCAATACGAGTTCCCGGGCCGCCGCAGTCTGGAATGGCTGCTCGTGCTGCCGCTGGCGCTGCCGACCTACATCACCGCCTATGTCTACGTCGAAATCCTCGGTTTCCAGGGGCCGTTCCAAAGCGCGCTCAGGGCGCTCACCGGTTGGCGCTCGCTACGCGACTACTGGTTCCCCGACCCGCGCAACCTGCCAGGCGCAATCCTGATCCTCGGACTCGTGCTCTACCCTTATGTCTATCTCAGCGTGCGCGCGCTTTTTGCCATGCAGAGCGCCGCGCTGATCGAATCCGCCCGCACGCTCGGGACCAGGCGCTGGCCGCTGTTCTGGCGCATCGGCCTGCCGATGGCCCGCCCCGCCCTCGCCGCCGGCCTGACGCTCGCTCTGCTCGAGACCCTGAACGATATCGGCGCCAGCGAATATCTCGGCGTCCGCTCGCTGACCATCTCGGTCTACACCACCTGGATCAATCGCGGCTCGCTGGCGGGCGCTACCCAGATCGCCTGCGTGATGCTGCTCGTCGTGGTTGGGCTGATGGTCGCCGAGGCGCGCACGCGCGGGGCGCGGCGCTTCACCTTGCCAGTGAAACGGCCGCGGCCGGTCGGGCGCATCCGGCTTGCGGGCGCCCGTGCCTGGGCAGCGGCAGTTGCCTGCTTCCTGCCGGCGCTGTTCGGCGCTGTGCTGCCACTCTTCTATCTGCTCGGCGAATTGTGGCGTCGCGACCTCTTTGCCCAGGCCGATGCGGCGCTCTGGCGGGCGCTCGCCAACACCGTCGCGATCTCGGCGCTTTCGGCCGTGCTGATCGTCGCAATCGGCCTCGGCATCGCCGCGGCGCTGCGGCTCGGGCGGGAGCGCGCCCTGCCGACGCTCGCCCGCATCGCCTCGCTCGGTTACGCCTTGCCGGGAACGGTGCTGGCGCTCGGCCTGCTGGTGCCGCTCGCAGCCTTCGACAATGTCGTCGCCGATGCGAGCCGCGCACTTTTTGGCGCGAGCCCTGGCCTGCTGCTGCTCGGTTCCGGTACGGCGCTGGTCATTGCCTATCTCGTCCGCTTCCTGACCATCGCGGTGAATGGCGTCGAGAGTGGCTATGCCCGCATCTCGCCCCGCATCGACGACGCGGCCCGTTCGCTCGGCGCGAACAGGCACGAGCTCTTGCACCGGCTGCACTGGCCACTCATGCGCCCGGCCATCGCCGCCGCCGCCCTTCTCGTCTTCGTCGACTGCATGAAGGAGCTGCCGGCGACGCTGCTGCTGCGGCCGCTGAACTTCGACACTCTGGCCACGCTGGTCTACGGCCACGCCGCCCGCGGCGTTTTCGAGGACGGCGCCCTGGCAGCCTTGCTGATCGTTGCGATCGGCATCTACCCGGCACTCAGGCTGGCCCGGGCCGGCGAACAGCGGCCGGAATCGCGGGAGAATTGAATTGTTTTCCCCGGCTTTGCGATCTTCGCCCGGGGGGTTGAACTCGACATTCGTGAATCGGAGGGCTAAACCCTTGCCGCGCGACATATATCGGCCGCCTCAAGCCGATTCGGCCGCGATATCAAGTTGCCTGACGACGACACCTCCGCCGTCGGGCCGATGAAGGCCAAACGCCAGGCCATGTCACGACGCACACTCTTCCTCGGCCTCGCCGCCGCTGTGTTGCTGCTCGTCCTCGGGCTGCGGCCGTGGAATCTTGCGCTGTCGCATGTCGAGCGTTCCGTCGTTGCCGGCATCGAGGCCCGGACCGGCCTCAAGGTGACGGCGCTGCGCCGCGCCGAGATCGCCTTTCTGCCCCTGCCCCGGATAAGTCTGTCGGATGTGAGTTTCGTCGATCCGGAGGGCGTGTTGTCCGGCAAGGCGGCGCGCCTGCGCGCCCGGGCCCGGCTGCTCTCGCTGATCGGCGGCCAGCTCGATTTCGACCGCATCGACCTCGTCGCCCCCGAGCTCCATCTCGCTGTCGCGGATACCGGCGGCAGCTATGCCGAGTGGCAGAACCGAGCTCTCGGTTATCTCACCCGTCTCGAAAGCCAGACCCGGCTCGTCCTGACCTCCGGTAGCGTCATGGTCCGTGCTGGGGAAACGGTCCTGACCACGCTGCGCGACGTCAATGTGATGATCGACGAGCGGACTGCCGAGGCACCGGTCACCCTCGCCGGCTCCTTCACCTGGCGCGGCGAAGCCACCAAGGTCGACCTGCTCTGGCCGGTGGCAGGCGAACGGGCACGCACTGCCTTCTCGCTCGGCTCGCGCTTGATGAGCCTGCGGTTCAACGGCACGCGCTCGGCCGCGCAGGGCGTCACCAATGGCCAGATCGAGTTCAGCACGAAATCGCTCCCGGACGCCCTGGCCTGGATCGGCCCGCGCCCGCGTATCGCCTCCCTGGTTCGCCAGATCGAGCTGACCGCTCAGGCCCAGCTCAATCAGGACAGCGCCTCGCTCGACTCGGTCGTCGCGACTGTCGACGGCGACCAACTCGAAGGCGCGCTCAAGCTCGACGGCTCGATGCCGAACTGGGCGCTTTCCGGGACGCTTGCCGGGGCCGAGTTCGACCTCGGGCGCCTGCTCCAGCAGGCTGGGTTGCCGGCGCCCGCCGGAGGCGCCGAGGCAGGCAACGCACCACTCGAATTCGACGGCTGGACGACCAACGACATCGACCTGCGCCTGTCGCTCGATTCCGCCCGGATCGGCACCGCCCGTGTCCGCGATCTCGCGGCGCAGCTGCTGATCCGAAAGGGCCGGTTCGAGGCTTCGCTTCTGCGCGCGGCCGCCTATGGCGGCTCGGCGCGCGCGCGCATCCTCGCTACACCGGTTGCGGCCGGCGCTGACGTCAAGCTGCAGCTCGGGCTGGAGAAGGTGAACCTGGCGCTTGTGGCCGACGATCTGCCGGAACTCGCCCGTCTCAGCGGCACCGCGACCGGGCAGCTCGCCTTCGACGGTATCGGAAGCAGCCTTGACCAGGTGGTGAGTTCGCTGACCGGCCGGGCCAACCTGACAATCAGGCAGGGCGAATTCCGTGGCATCGCCTTCCCCGATTTGCTGCGCAAGGCCGAGAAGCCGCCGGCTTCCGCCCGCGATTGGCGCCAGGGCAAGAGCGCCTTCGAAACCCTGCAGCTGGCCGCGCTCGCCAATCTCGGCGTGCTCTACCTCACCGACACCCAGCTCTCGGGCTCCGGCTACAATGTCGTCCTGAACGGGACTGCCGATCTCAGCCGGCGTTGGCTCAATCTCAACGGTGCTCTGAATTCGACCACGACCTCGACGCGCGTGCCCTTCGAAGTCCGCGGTCCGTTCTTCGGTGCGGCCTTCACACCCGAGATCGACGCGACGCTGAGGACGCTGGGACCGGCGATCCCACTGCTGCGCTGACCAGCCCGCTCATCCGATAACCGGAGGCATTCCCGCGCAGTGGCGTCACCGCTCGAGAAAACGGTGTCAGCGCGGCCAAAAAAGAAAGCCCCGGATCGAGCAGCGCTCGTCCCGGGGCCTGGCAATTGTGATCGCAAGTGGCGTTGCCGTGAGGCTCACGCCTCCCCAGCCGGCTCCTCGCCGCCGCCGTTCTCGGCCTCGCCGGTATCGCCCTCTTCATCGGCCTCCTCGCCGATCCGCTCGACCGAGACAACCTTCTCGCCGTCGCCCGTGTTGAACACAGTAACGCCCTGCGTCGAGCGGCCGGCAATGCGGATGCGGTTGTTCGGGCCGGCATCGACGGGCACACGGATCACCTGCCCGCCATCGGTGACGAGCATGATCTGCTCCTTCTCCTCGGCCGGGAACGAGGCGACGAGCTTGCCGTTGCGCTCGTTGACGACCATGGCGACGATGCCCTTGCCGCCGCGCCCGGTGACCCGGTACTCGAAGGACGAGCTGCGCTTGCCGTAGCCATTCTCCGACAGCGTCAGGATGAACTGCTCGGCGAGCTGCATCTCCAGCCGCTTGGCGCCGAGCTCGACTTCGCCGGCAGTCTCCTCTGCCTCGGTAGCCGGAGCCTCGGCTTCCTCCGTTTCACCGTTGAGCGCCCTGCGCTGGGCGGCCGCATCCTTCAGATAGGTGGCGCGCTCCTCTGGAGTCGCATCCAGATGCTTCAGGATCGCGAGCGAGATCACCTCGTCGTCATCCTCCAGCCTGATGCCGCGCACGCCGGTCGAGTCGCGGCCCTTGAAGACGCGCACCTCCGGCACTGCGAAGCGGATGCACTGGCCGCCGGCGGTGGTCAGCAGCACATCGTCCTCCTCGGAGCAGATCTGCACGTCGACGATGGAATCGCCCTCGTCGAGCTTCATCGCGATCTTGCCGTTGCGATTGACCTGGACGAAGTCGGACAGCTTGTTGCGCCGGACATTGCCCGTCCTGGTCGCGAACATCACGTCGAGCCGCTCCCAGCTCTCCTCGTCCTCCGGTAGCGGCATCACCGTGGTGATGCGCTCGTCCTTGTCCAGCGGCAGCATGTTGTTGAGGAACTTGCCGCGCGCGTTCGGCGCCGAGAGCGGCAGCCGCCAGACCTTCTCCTTGTAGGCCTGGCCCAGCGAGGAGAAGAAGATGATCGGCGTATGCGTATCAGCGACGAAGAGGCGGGTGACGAAATCCTCCTCGCGGGTCGACATGCCCGAGCGGCCCTTGCCGCCGCGCTTCTGCGCCCGATAGGTCGAGAGCGGCACGCGCTTGATGTAGCCGGCATGGGAGACGGTGACGACCATGTCCTCGCGGGCGATCAGGTCCTCGTCGTCGAGATCAGAACCCCAATCCTGGATCACCGTGCGGCGCGGCGTAGCGAAGGCGGCCTTCACCTCGGAGAGCTCGGTCTTGATGATCTCCTGGATGCGCACCCGCGAACGCAGGATCTCGAGATAGTTCGAAATCTCCTTGGCGAGCTTCTCGAGCTCGTCGCCGATCTCGTCGCGGCCGAGAGCCGTGAGGCGGGCGAGGCGCAGCTCGAGGATCGCCTTGGCCTGCGCGTCCGAGAGCCGGTAGGTGCCGTCGGCATTCATCGGATGGCGCGGATCGTCGACCAGCGCGATCAGCGGCGCGATATCCTCGGCCGGCCAGTCCCGCGCCATCAAGGATTCATGCGCCGCGGCTGGTGTCGGCGCCGTGCGGATCAGGCGGATCACCTCGTCGATATTGGCGACGGCGGTGGCGAGGCCGCAGAGCACATGGGCGCGCTCGCGCGCCTTGTTGAGCAGATAGCGCGTGCGCCGCGAGACCACCTCCTCGCGGAATTCGACGAAGGCGGAGATGAAGTCCTTGAGATTCAGGATCTCCGGCCGGCCGCCGGTCAGCGCTACCATGTTGGCGCCGAAGGAGGTCTGCAGCGGCGTGAAGCGGTAGAGCTGGTTCAGCACCACGTCGGCGACGGCATCGCGCTTGATCTCGATGACGACGCGCACGCCCTCGCGGTTCGATTCGTCGCGCAGGTCGGAGATGCCCTCGATCCGCTTCTCGCGCACGAGATCGGCGATCTTCTCGACCATCGTCGCCTTGTTCACCTGGTAGGGAACCTCGGTGACGATGATCGCCTCGCGCTCCTTGCGCAGCTCCTCGATATGCGTCTTCGAACGCATCACGATCGAGCCGCGCCCGGTGTGATAGGCCGAGTGGATGCCGCTGCGGCCCATGATCTGGGCGCCGGTCGGGAAGTCCGGGCCGGGCACGATCTCGATCAGCTCGTCGATCGTGATTTCGGGGTTCTCGATCAGCGCGATGCAGGCGTCGATGACCTCGCCGAGATTATGCGGCGGGATGTTGGTCGCCATGCCGACGGCGATGCCGCCTGCGCCGTTGACGAGCAGGTTCGGGAAGCGCGCCGGCAGGACCGTCGGCTCGTGCTCCTTGCCGTCATAGTTCGGCTGGAAGTTGACGGTGTCGAGGTCGAGATCTTCGAGCAGCGGCATCGCTGCCTTGTCGAGGCGCGCCTCGGTGTAGCGATCGGCCGCCGGGCTGTCGCCGTCCATCGAGCCGAAGTTGCCCTGGCCGTCGATCAAAGGCAGGCGCAGCGAGAAATCCTGCGCCATGCGCACCAGCGCGTCATAGACCGCGAGATTGCCGTGCGGATGGTATTTACCCATCGTGTCGCCGACGATGCGGGCGCACTTCGTATAGGGCCTGTCAGGCAGGTTCTTGTTCTCGTGCATCGAGAACAAGATGCGCCGGTGCACGGGCTTGAGACCGTCGCGGACATCGGGAAGAGCGCGGCTCACGATCACGCTCATGGCGTAATCGAGATAGCTCTTCTTCATCTCGTCGGTGATCGCGATCGGCTTGATGTCGCCGCCGAACTGCGGGCCGTCGTCGCGCTTGTCGTTGTTGTCTTCGCTCAAGGGAAAAAGTCCCGTTTACCGCTGGTTTTTCAACGTTCTGGCTAGCCGATTCCGGCTGTAGAAGCCAGCAAAACGCGAATCTATTCAGAGAAAATAAAACCCTTTTATCACAGCAGCTTGCGTTAGATTTTTGATTCGCTTTCGCGCTGCTTCCGCAATCTCGCCATGTTTGGCGCGAGGTCACCCGCGGAAATGGCGAGGAGCACCGTCGGCGACGGGTGCGCGCTAGACCTTCCGGACCTGCGGAGCAAAGCGCCGAAAGGCGTTTTCAATCTCCTCGTAGCTGCAGGCAACCCCATGGAGCGGAAGGTTGCAGCCGTACCAGGTGACAAGCCACGTCTTCAGAGGATTGGTGACCCTGGGCTCAAACCGCGCAGGCTCAACCAGATGAAGCAGGACAGCCGGGGCATCGCCGGGAGTATCGAAGGAATAGCTTTTCACTGCGTCCCACGGCACCTTTTTCGCGAAGGCCTGGGGAATCATCACCCCCTCTTCGTCGAAGGCAAGGTGAACCGAACGATCGAGCTCGCCGAACGCTTTTCCAAAGGCGAGAAGCAGGAACAGGGAGCCGAAAACTCCCACGCCTACGATCGCTGTCCATCCGCCTTTGGACACGAAATAGGCGACTATGGCCCCGCCAACGCCAAGATAGAAAAGCGCTCCCCAGCGGCTCTCATTGCCGCGAAACTCGATACGGGTCGGCGCATTGGTTTCGGCCGGCGCATCGACGGCGCTCATCTCGTCTGCCTCGCCTTCAAGCCCCCCTCCGCAGCCTCACCATGCTTGGCGGGCACGGCACCGCCGGGCGCTGAGCTATTCGATGGTGATCTTGGCCTCGCGCGCGATCCTGCCGAATTTCTCAAACTCCGATTGCGTCAGCGCCGCGAGCTCTGCCGCGCTCGATGCCTTCGGATTGAAACCGGCCTGGGACAGCTTGTCCTTGACCTCTGGCGCACCGAGCGCCTCGACGAAGGCGGCGTTGAGCGCCTCGACGATCGGTTGCGGTAAGCCGCCCGGCCCGTAGACGCCGAACCAGGGCTCGACCGCATAGCCGGGTAATCCGGCCTCGGCGATCGTCGGGACATCCGGCAGCGCCGGCGAGCGTGTCGCGCTCGCGACCGCCAGGGCGGTGAGCTTGCCGGCCTGGATATGCGGCAGCGAGGCGGGGAGATTGTCGAACATCGCGCCGAGATGCCCACCGAGGAGATCGTTGATGCCAGGCGCACTGCCGCGATAGGCGACATGGGTCAATTGCGTGCCGGTCATCTGCCCAAACAGCACCGCGGCGAGATGCATCGAGGTGCCGTTGCCGGCGGTGCCGTATTGCAGCCCCGGCTCCGCCTTGGCCCGGGCGATGAATTCGGCGACGGTCTTCACCGGCAGCTTCGGCCCGACCTCGAGCACGATCGTCGAGGTACCCAGCAGGCTGATCGCGGTGAAATCCTTGCGCGGGTCGAACGGAACGCTCTTGTAGATGTGCGGATTGAGCGCATTGGTCGAGATCGCGCCGAAACCGATCGTGTAGCCGTCCGGCGCCGCCTTCGCGACCGCATCCATGCCGATATTGCCGCCGGCGCCCGGCCGGCTCTCGATCACGACCGGCTGGCCGAGGCGCGCGCCGACCTTCTCGCCGACGAGGCGGGCGACGAGGTCGGTGGTGCCACCGGCGACATAGGGCACGATGAAGCGGATCGGCTTGCCGGGATAGGCCTGCGCCTGCGCCCGGCCGGCAACGGCGATCAGCGGAACCGCTGCAAGGGCGGCGGCCAGCTCGCGGCGGGACAAGGCGTGGTCCATCTCGATGCTCCGGCTCGGCGGCCCACGGCCGCGCATGCAGGATGCTCGCGAATCCCAGCGCGTCGCGCAACTGACGCCAGGAGGGCGCGGCCAGGTCTCGGCTTCCGCGTCGTCACACCAGCACAATCGGACTGGACAAGCCCCGCCGGCGGCGCAAACCCGGTTTCCATCGCGACACGTTGGGCACTACGATGGAGACAGGCGTCCTGCCGAAACCATCAGGGCCCGCAAGAGCAGAGCAATAAGCTCGGGGAGAGACATGTTCGCCGAATATCTCTCCTCCGCGCTCGTGACCCTGCTGGTCACGCTCGATCCGCCGGGCCTGGCACCGATCTTCCTGTCGCTGACGCGCGGTATGTCGGAGAGCGAGCGCCGGCAGGTCGCGGTTCGCGCCTGCATCATCGCCTTCTGCATCATGGCCTTCTTCGGGCTCGCCGGCGACGTCGTCCTGAAGGCGCTCGGCGTCTCGCTGCCGGCCTTCCGCATCGCCGGCGGCCTGCTGCTGTTCTGGATCTCGTTCGAGATGGTGTTCGAGCGCCGCAACGAGCGCAAGCAGCAGACCGCCGAGACCGCGATCACCCAGGACCATATCCGCAACGTCGCCGCCTTCCCGCTGGCGATCCCGCTGATGGCAGGCCCGGGCGCGCTGACCGCGATGATGCTGCTCGCTGGCCGTGCCAACGGCGACATCGCGATGCTCTCCTCGCTCGCGGTGATCTGCGGGCTGGTGATCCTGTCCTGCCTCGTCGTCTTCTTCCTGGCGGTGCCGATCGCGCGCCTGCTCGGCGTCACCGGCAATGTCGTGCTGACCCGCCTGCTTGGCGTCATTCTGGCGGCGCTGGCGGTGCAGTTCGTCATCGACGGGGTGCGTGCCGTGATCCGGAGCGGCTGAGCCGCCCCGGATCGACGTTGGTTCAAGCTGCTCGCGCCAGCCGCCAGCGCGCGAGGTCGACGAGCAGGAAGGCCATGAGGCTGACGCCGACCAATGGCAACGCCCAGCCCACCCACGCCGCGACGACAACGACTATCGCCCTGCCCGCCCAGCCGAGCCGCAGCCAGGCCTGGACAAGCGTGCGCGGCAGCGAGCCCGGCGCCGGCCGCTGGCGCCACCAGATCCGGTAGCCGAGCAGCGTCGTCACCATCAGCGCGATGCCGAGTCCCGCCATCAGGAGCTGGTTCGGCCAGCCGAACAGGATGCCCATATGGGCGTCGATGCCCCAGCGGATCAGCTTGGCGATCAGCGGGAAGGTCTCGAAATCGGCCCGGCTGACCACCGAGAGATCGCGCGGATCGAGCGCGACCGTATCGACCTGCGTCGGCCAGTTGCGGTCATACTCCCGCACCAGCCAGGCCTGGCCTTCGCCGCGCGGCGGCCGCATCTCGACATGCGGGGAATCGATGCCGGCGGCCTTCGCCGCGGCGAGCGCGGCGTCGAGTTGCCCAATGCTGCCGAGCGCTGTCATAGCAGTACCCTGCCCGCTGCCACCGTGATGGGCATGCTCGTCGGCCGCAGGCGTGGCGCCGAGCTTCAGCGAGACCGAGGGTGTGACCCAACCGAAGCTGGCCCGCAGCGCGTCGATCCGGTCACCTGCATATTTCGACCAGGTCAACCCGGTGGTCGACAAGAAGACGAGACCGAGCGAGAGCGTCAGCCCGATCAAGCCATGCCAGCGCCGGTCGCGCAGCGCCGGATTGGCGCGCGCCCGCTCGGCCGCTCGAGGGTTGCGCCGCCAGAACCACATCAGCACACCGCCGAGCACCACCGCCCAGAGCCAGGACGCCGCCAGCTCGCTGTAATTGCGCCCGAACTCGCCGAGCAGCAGGTTGCGGTGGAGGTAGTCGAGCTGCGTCCGGAACGGCAGGATGCCGCTGGTGCCGTAGACGGTGAGGTCGCCCTTGATCGCCAGCGAGACCGGATCGATGAAGATCGCCCGGCTTTCGGAGTCCCCCAGGCCCGGTTGCGCGAACATCACGCGCGTCGTCTCGCCGAGCCGCGGGGCGGGACGGATGGCGAAGAAGCGCGGCCCCTCGCCGATATGCTTGCGCGCCGCGGCAACCTGCGCGGCGAGCGAAGCGGGCTCGCCCGCCGTCGTCGCGGTCAATTGCTCGCGATAGAGCAGGTTCTCGATCTGCGGCGTCAGCACATAGAGCGTGCCAGTCAGCGCCGCGACCAGGATGAAAGGGCCGACGAATAGGCCGGCATAGAAGTGCAGCCTTCCGATGAAGGCCTTGAATTCGGACGATAATGCGAGGGCGCGGCCGGCATCGGCGCGCGTCTGGACATCCGCGTGAGCGGTCATTGCTGGGTTCCTCGATAGACCTGCCGACACTCCGCCAGCATCTCCGAGCCGGGCGGACGTTCGGTCGTTGCGACGGGGCGGCCTTCAGGGCCACTGCGGCGTCAGGTCTGGAGAGGAGGTCCTCTGGGACGAGCAGCCAGCCGCTCCTGTCCCGGCAATGGCGGCACTGTCAGGTCGTCGAAGCGGACGATCCCGATGCGAGGCGCCGATTCCTCGAAGGAAGCCGTCCGGTCCGGCGGCGCATAGGCCGCGCCGAGCCAAGAGCAGCCAAGCAGGCAGCAGGCTGGCAGATGCGGCGCGGGCTCCTCGCCCGGCAGCGGAACGCTTTCGGCGCCCGGCGCGCACAAGGTAAGGTGGATGGTTCGGTCAAGCAGCGCCGGCGCAAGGCTTTGCCCCGATACCGCGGCGCCAAACAGGCCCTGCAGCACGAGCACATAGGCCGCGATGATCGCGACCCAATGTCTCGCCCGGCTGTTCCTGCTTGCGATCAAGAGCGCGGTCCCTTTGAGCATGCCCAGCAGGAACAGGTATCATTTTCGCAGCGCGAGAACATGCTCAAGTTACTGTTCTCGCGTGAAGAATCTTCCGCGCAGCCGGCCTGGCGGAGCAAAACGGCGTGCGGCGCCAGCGAGAGCGGCGCCGCCGAAGCCGATCCGGCACAGCTATGCCTTGACGTAGACGAACGCCTCCTTGCCCGAGGCCAGCCGGACGCTGATCCGCTTGTAGTCGGCGACCTCGTAGCGATCGGCCGCCGCGAGCTCCTCCGCGCTGATGCTGAAGACCTTGCCGGGCACGCTGTCGGCCGGATCGTCGCTCGGCGCCACCACCGGATGGAAACGCTTGCCGCTGGTGCGGATCACCTCGGGATCGGTGATCTCCAGCATGGTCTGGGCAAAGCCCGGCATCGTGTCGTCATGGCCGTCGAGCAGCCGCCCGAACGAGGACAGCTGGACGTTCTCCTGCTGCAGCGTGCCATAGGAAAACAGGAGAATGCTGCGCTCGTCGGCCATGCCCGCGATCTCCGCCTCGCGCGGCTAGAGCGCCGCCAGCAGCTTTTCGCGCGCAGCGCGCGAGCCGGCAAGGCGCTGCCTTGCCGCAGCCAGAATGGCGGCCGGTGCCTCCTGCGGCGTGCCGGCCCGGAAGGGCGGCTGCGGTGCATATTCGAGCGAGAGCTGGATCACCTGCGCCTCCTCCTCGCCGAGCAGCTCGGCGATCACGCTCAGCCCGAAATCGATGCCGGAGGTGACGCCGCCCGCCGTGATCAGATTGCCGTCGCGCACCACGCGCCCCTCGGTCGGGATGGCGCCGAAGCGCGCCAGCAGATCATGGGCGTTCCAGTGGCTGGTCGCGCGCTTGCCTTTCAGCAATCCGGCCATACCGAGCACCAGCGATCCCGTGCAGACCGAGGTGAGATAGCGCACCTGCCCGGCCCGCTCGCGTAGGAAAGCGAGAACGACCTCGTCAGTCAGCAGCGGGTTGACCCCGCTGCCGCCCGGCACGCAAAGCACGTCGAGCGGCGGGCACTCGGCGAAGGTCGTGGTCGGCGTCAGCGTCAGTCCGGTCGCGGCCTTGAGCGGCGCCGTGTCCTTCCAGATCAGGTGCACCTGCGCACCCTTGGCTGAGGCGAAGACCTCATAGGGACCAGTCAGGTCGAGCTGCTGGACTTGCGGAAAGACGAGGATGCCGAAGCTGAGGGACATAGGGCGATCTCCTGATTGACGGGAGCAGCCTAGCGCGCAAAGCTCTGGCCGAACTGCCAAGCACCCCTCGCTTCATGCCAAACATGCGCCGCATCGAGATCCTGACTTTCCCCGGCGGGCAATTGCTCGACGTCGCCGGGCCCTTGCAGGTCTTCGCCACCGCCAACGACCTCGCTCATCTCGCCGGCCTGCCCCTGCCCTATGAAACCGCGGTCGTCGCGGCCGAAAGCCGTGTCGTCACGAGCGCAAGGCTCGAACTCGGTGCAGCCCCGCTTCCCGAGCCGACCGCGCCGCTGCACACGCTGGTCGTCGCCGGCGGCTATGGCGTCAACGCCGCCTGCCGCGATGCGGCCCTGGTCGCCTGGGTCAGGCAGCGTGCCTCGGCGGCCGAGCGCGTCGCCTCTGTCTGCAGCGGCGCTTTCCTGCTCGCTGCGGCCGGGCTGCTCGACGGCAAGCGCGCCGTGACGCATTGGGGCCGCTGCGCCGAATTCGCGGCGATGTTCCCTTCCGTGCGGCTCGAGCCCGATCCGATCTATATCCGCGACGGCGCGGTCTGGACTTCGGCCGGCGTCACCGCCGGGATCGACCTGGCTCTGGCGCTGGTCGAGGCCGATCTCGGCCGCGAGCCGGCGCTTGCCATCGCCCGCCAGCTCGTCGTCTTCCTGAAGCGCCCCGGCGGCCAGGCCCAGTTCAGCGCCGCGCTGACCTTGCAGGAGAAGGACGAGCGTTTCGACCGCCTGCACGGCTGGATCGTCGAGAACCTGCGCGGCGATCTCTCGCTGGAGCGGCTGGCAGGCGAGGCGAATATGAGCCTGCGCAGCTTCGCCCGGCATTATCGCCAGGCGACAGGCCGCACCCCGGCCCGCGCCGTCGAGGAGATCAGGATCGAGACGGCGCGCCGCCTGCTCGAACAGGGGCTCCCGGTCGCCCAGGCCGGTCGCCGCTGCGGCTTCGGCTCCGAGGAGACCTTGCGCCGCGCCTTCCTGCGCCGGCTCGGAGCCAGCCCGCAGGCCTATCGCGAGCGCTTTGCGGGATAGCGCCGGATCTGCACTATGGTCGGCTTTGACGGCCCCGAGACTGCGCAGGAATTCGCATGCTGAGCATTGCCGAGGCGAACGCGTTGGTCGCGCAGCATCTCGGCGATGCGCCGCGGGCCAACCATTCGCGCGTCGTCGCCCATGTCATGCGCAGGCTCGCGGAGGCGCTGTCGCAGCCGGCCGCGCTCTGGGAGGTGGTCGGCCTCTGCCATGATCTCGATTTCTTCGAGGTTCACGGCGACTGGAGCCGGCATGGCCCGCTGGCGGTGGAATGGCTTGGTGACCGCATTCCACCCGAAGCCCAGCACGCGATCGCCGCCCATGACCACCGCACCGGCATCGAGGCAGATTCCCTACTTGCGGATTCGCTCAAGGCGGCCGACGCCATCACCGTCATCGACGAGAAGCTGGGGCGCCAGGCGCTGCGCGCCATCGACACTGCGAGCCCCTATGCAGCGCTGCGCTCCCAACTCGGCCGGCGCGCTTATCTCGCCGACATGGTCGAGCACTACGCGCTGAAGCATGGCTTCGTGTTCGAGCGCCTCGTCGGAACCGTCGCGGACGCGCCCGAGCAGCCTCTCCTGACCTAGGCCCTTACAGCGCCAGTTCCATCAGCCTTTCGCCATTGGCGCGGGTCTCGCCCGTGTCCCGAAACCCTTGCGCCAGGTAGAAGGCGTGCGGCCCGCCATCGCCGGGCACATAGCTCAGCGTTGCGAGCGTGTATCCCTGCTGTGGAAGGCCCTCCAGCCAGAGCGCGATCGCTTCGCGCCCATAGCCTTTGCCCTGGTGACGCCCGTCGATCATGAAGCGCCAGAGGAAGCAGCTCGCGCAGTCATCGTCTGACCGCCACATGATGAAGCCGACTGGCTCCTCGCCGGCATAGATCGCCCGGAACACCGCGGCGGGATTGAAATGAGCCTGCGCGATCGAGACCGCATTGGGCGCGACGAAGCCGCTTTGCGCCTCATGCGGCTCGAGCTCACAGATTGTGCGTACGGTCTCGGCCGTGATCTCCCGGAGCGTGACGACAGGCGCGTTCAAGCGATCCGCCTCACTTCTCCAGGAAGGCCTTCACCGTCGATTCGGCCTGCTTCATCGAGATCACGCCGTCGAGATGGCCGCGCGTGCCCTGGATGGTGGCGTGGCTGACGTCGCGCCCGGCCTTCTTCGCCTCGGCGACGGTGCGCTGGATCATCTCGTCCGGGAAGACCAGGTCCTTGGGCTGGCTGATGATCAGCAGCGGCGCCTTGATCCGGCTCATCGCATCGGCGAGCGACTTGCCGCCGGCGGCATAGAGCTGGTTGGCCTTGACCAGATAGAGGAAATGGTTGGCGTCCGAGACCTTGGCGCGGGCCTCGCCGGCATTGTCCAAAATGCTCTGGACCTGGAATTTGTTGCCGAGCGCCTTGGCCGGATCCTCACCCTCCTTGGCCGGGCGGCGGCCGAAGGTGCCATTGGTCCAGTCGCTGTGATTGGCCTGCAGAGTGACGACAGTCAGCGCCTTGGCGAGGCCGGCATTGGGCGGCGTCTTGCCGTAATAGTCGCCCTTGTTCCAGTTCGGATCGACCAGGATCGGCGCCGCCCAGACGTCGAGCCAGGCGATCAGCTGGGCGTCGGCCTCGGCCGCGCCGATCACCGCCATCGCCTTGCCGACCATATCAGGATAGCTCGCCGCCCATTCATAGGTCTGCAGCGCGCCCATCGAGGGACCGGCGATCATGGCGAGCTTCTTGATGCCAAGACTCTCGACCAGAGCCTTCTGGACATTGACGAAATCGCCGATGGTCACGACCGGAAAGTCGAGCGCGTAGGGCTTGTTGGTATCCGGATCGATCGAGGCCGGGCCGGTGGTCGTGGTCTTGGGGTCGCCGGTGTTGAGGTTCACCAGCGTGTCGGAAGCGATGACGAAATATTTGTTGGTGTCGATCGCCTTGCCCGGGCCGATGATCGCGTCCCAATAGCCCGGCGCGGCATCGGCGGCCGCGTACTTGCCGGCGGCGTGCGAATTGCCCGAGAAGAAATGGCAGATCAGGATCGCGTTGGATTTGTCGGCGTTGAGCGTGCCGTAGCTCTCCCAACCGACCTTGACGTTCTTCAGCGTGCGCCCGCCTTGGGTGGTGTAGCTCGGCAGCTCGAAGACCTTCTTCTCGACGATCAGATCCTGCGCCTGCGCCATTCCCGTCACCATCACGCCAACGACACCCAGCACTCCCGCGATCCAGCCCTTCATGCCGCACTCCTCCGCTCCGGCCGTCGCACGGCCTTGAGGGTGATCAGAGCGGATTTGTCCGGCTAACGGAAGGGGGGCGCTCTCACAGCGTCTCCAGCAGGCCCTTGATCAGCGCCCGGCGCGGCGCGATCGAGGAGATCAGCGCGTATTCCTGCAAGGTGTGGGCGCCGTCGCCGTCAATGCCGAGCCCGTCCAGCGTCGGGATGCCGAGCGCCGCTGTGAAGTTGCCGTCGGAGCCGCCGCCGGTCATCGGGCAATCCTGCAGCTCGAAGCCGACCTTGGCCGCCACCGCCCGCGCCTGCTCGTAGAGCGCCGCAACCTCCGCCGACTTCTCGTAAGGCGGCCGGTTCATGCCGCCGGTGATCGTCAGCTTCACATCCGGATCATGGGTTTTCAGCCCGAGGATGCGCTCTTCCATGATCTTGCCATCGGCCACCGTGGTGACGCGGCAGTCGACGCTGAACCAGGCATGCTGCGGAATGACGTTCGCCGCCGTGCCGCCGCCGACCAGCGCCACCGTCGTGGTGATGCCGCGGCCATAATCGGTCATGCCCTCGATGGCGAGGATCTGGTGCGCCGCCTCACGGATGGCGTTGCGGCCGTCGGCATGGCGCGAGCCGGAATGCGCCGGTCGGCCCTCGAGCTTCACCTCGAAGCGGCCGACGCCCTTGCGCGCGGTGACGATCTTGCCGCCCTCGCGCGCCGGCTCGGTCACCAGCACCGCCATCGCCTCGCGGCCGATATCCTCGATCAGGGTACGAGAGGTCGGCGAGCCGATCTCCTCATCCGGCGTGAACAGGAAGACCAGCGGCCGCTGCACCGTGCCGGACTTGGCCGCGTCCTTGAAGGCCTGCAGCGCCAGCCAGGCGCCGCCCTTCATGTCGTAGACGCCGGGGCCGTAGAGCCGGTCGCCCTCCACCCGCACCGGCAGGTCCTTGGCGCTGGTCCCGACCGGGTGGACCGTGTCGAGATGCGACATCAGCGCCAGCGCCTTCTCGCCATTCCGGACGCCGGCGCGCAGGATCAGATTGTCGCCGAGCCCGTCGCGGCCGGGAATGCGCTCGACGGCGATCGGCAGGCCTTCGACCTCCCGGGCGACAAGGTCCATCATCCCGTTGACGCCGGGCACGTGATGGGTGGGGCTCTCCAGCGCAACCCAGACGGAGAGCGCGGGGACGGAAGGATCGTGAATGGTCATGATGGGGAGGGTTTTCGCAGGAAAGCGTGGCGATAACGGGACAGTGGCCGATTTGCCGGCTTTGTCCATGTCGAAAGGCGCCTAGCTGCTCTGCAGGCTCGGCGCTTCAAAAAAAATCCGGCACGTTGTCGGTAGCGCCGCCCCCCGTCCGTCCTCGAAGCAAACCCGCCGAGGACAAGACGATGCGCCCGCCCGCCGCCCCCGCCATTGCCATAGTGCCGGCCCTGCCCCGGCTGCGCGGCCTTGTGGCGGCGCTCGCCGGCTTCATCGCGGTCCTCGCGCTCGCCCTTCTCGCCGACCAGCTCCTGCGCTCGATCGGCCTGCCGCCGCCGGCAGCCCAGCCCATGCCGGAACTCGGCCGCCAGGCGCTGATGGCCTGGCTGCGAGCGGGCTGCCTGCTGCTCGGCGGCCTCGTCGCCAGAGCCGCGTGCTCTAGACGCGCTTGACGTTCCAGAAGGTCGGGAAACTCGGCAGCACACCCGTGAGCTTGCGACTGAACGCCGTCGGCTGGAAATACTGGCCGAGCGGCGCGTAGGGCACGTCCTCGAAAGCCTGCTTCTGCAGCTCGGCCGCGATCTTCTGCTTGGCCGCCAGGTCGGTCGCCTCCATCCAGGCCTCGCGCAACGCCTCGATCTTCGGCGCCACCGGCCAGCCCGGCCAGGCCGCGGCGCCATTGCCGCGCAGCGAGATGTGGCCGACCGGATCGAGGATGTCGATGCCGTTCCAGCCGGTGAAGAAGCAGTTCCAGCCGCCATTGCCGGGCGGCTCCTTGTTGGCGCGGCGCGTCACCACCGCGCCCCAATCCATAACCTGGTAGTCGACGTTCATGCCGATGCGCTTCAGCATCTCGGCACCAACCTCGCATTCGGCCTTGAGATTGGCGAGATCGGTGACGCCGAGCAGCACCACCTTCTCGCCCTTGTAGCCGGCCGCCGCCAGCGCCTGCTTGACCTTGGCGATGTCGCGCGGGCCGTTCAGCACCTCCATGCCGGCATCGTTTGCCATCGGCGTGCCCGGCGGGAACAGGCCGACACCGGTGCGCCACAACGTCTTGTCGGGGCCACCGACTGCCTCCATGAACTCGGCCTGGTCGATCGCCGTCAGCACGGCGCGGCGGATCGCCGGATTGTCGAAGGGCGGATGCAGATGGTTCATCCGCATGATCGCGATCGAGCCAGTCGTCTCCTTGATCGCGACTTCGAGCTTGGGGTCCTTGGCCAATAGCGGCAGGATGTCCGGCAGAGGCTGCTCGACCCAGTCGATCTCGCCGCTCTGCAGCGCCGCTGCCGCCGTCGCGGGGTCCGGCAAGGTGTGCCATTCGATCCGTTCGACATGGACGATCTTCGGCCCGGCGGTGCGGCCGGGCTTGCCGTCGCTGCGCGGCACATAGCCCGCGAACTTCTCGTAGACCGACCGGTTTCCGGGCTGGCGTTCGCTGGCAATGAAGCGGAACGGCCCGCTGCCGATCACCTCGGTGACCTGCGTCGTCGCCTCGGTCCTGGCCAGGCGCTCCGGCATGATCACTGGCACTGCGGCCGTCATCTTGGCGAGCGCATCCGGCAGCAGTGGGAACGACTTCTTCAAGCGGAAGCGCAAGGTCTTGTCGTCGATCGCGGCGAGTTCGTCGGTCTGCGCCATCAGCGTCTGGCCAAAGGAATCGCGCTTGCCCCAGCGGTTCAGGCTGGCGACGCAGTCCTTCGCCAGCACCGGCGTGCCGTCATGAAATGTCAGGCCGTCGCGCAGCTTGATCGTCCAGGTCTTGCCGTCGGCCTCGGCGAGCGCGCCTTCGGCCATTTGCGGCTGGGCCTTGTAGCTCTCATCCTGGCCGAACAGCGTGTCGTAGGCGAGGAAGGCGTGGTTGCGGGTGACGGTCGCCGTCGTCCAGATCGGATCGACCACGGCAAGATCGCCCTGCGGCACGAACTTGATCACGTTCTTGTCGGCGCCACGGCCGATATTGGGTTTGCTGACCGCAAAGGCGGCAGCCGTGCCTGCGATGAAAGCGCGACGTGTCGGCATTTCAGGCTCCCTGGAGCCCGTCCCGATCAGCTTGCACCGCAAGCAGATCGGCAAACGGTCTCCAAACTAAAAGGGAGAGACGGATTCACCGATCAGGTTGGAACAACCTGATCGGATCCGGCTCTAGCAACAGGGCGTCGATCCGGATGGTGAAGCCCTGGCTATACGGCGGGGCTCAGGCAATCAGCATGCCAGCGGCCGGTCAAGCCGGCCGGCAACGAACGCGAGGCTCGTTCAGGCCGCGTCGCGCAGGTCGTCGAGCTCGAGTTCGACCAGAAAGTCCGGATCAGCCTCGATCAGCAGCGCCAGCGCCGCGTCATCGGCGAGCGAGTCGGCCAGCAGCCGCGCTTCGTCGCGCGCAGCTTCCGCATCGAGCCGGCGCAGCAATGCCATCAGCGCATTGACCCCAGGCCCCTCCAGCGACTCGCAGGCGATCAGGACATGCGCCAACAGCTCCCGGTCGATGCCGCCCGCGCCCCGTTGGCTCGGACCGGCCTGCTTGAGTGCATCAACGGTGGCGGCAAAGGCTGGCAGCAAGGCCTCGGGCATCGCTGCCTTGCGGTAGAGCGCCTTGAGGCCGGCGCCGCGGCGGTCCCAGAGCAGCGCGCGAACACGCTTCAGTGGCAGGTCGGAGAGCGCGGCGAAGGCAGCTTCTGCCAAAGCCGGTTCATTGCTCAGCAGCGAGCGCAGGATCACGCCGGGGGTCAAGCGGCCATTCTCGCGCAGGCAGTCGACGATCGCAGGTGCATCGCTCGCCTCGCCACCGGCTGCGAGTGCGACGGCAACCCGCTCTGTCGATTCGCGGGCGAGGCGCGCGCTGCGTTCCTCGGTGAGCCAGCCGCAGCCGAAGACAAAGGCGGCAAGCGTATCGGAGACCTTGGCCGCGATCGCCTGGCGCAAACCTGCTGGCAGGTCGTCGCGCGCCAGCATGGCCTCGCGCACGGTGCCGACCTCGCCTGCGCGCTCGAAGATGCGCTCTAGCGAGAAATCCGGCATCTCGGCCGTCGGATTGGCGAGCAGCGCGACCAGCGCTTCCTCGACCCCGACCTCGGCGAGCGCAGCGCAGATGCCGGCCGACAACCAGGGCCGTTGTGCGATCGCGCGCTGGGCCAGCCCGTCACCGATCGCAGCGGCATCGACGAGATCGGCCTCGGTCAGCACCGGCGACTGCGCCAGCAGCAGAGCGGCGATATCGCTCTGCTCGGCGATCAGGCCGAGCACCACGTTGCGGGGCGCCTGCGGCGCGGCCGCGAGCTCCTCGGCGAGGGCACGTCGCACCAGCGGCGATGGGTCGTCGACCAGCGCGATCAGCGCCGTCTCGGCCTCGCGCCGGTCCTCGGGCGACATTGCCGAGCGCAGATAGGCGCCCGCCAGCGCGGCGGCCCCCTTCGCCCGCGCCTCGGCCGGAGCGGTGCGGGCCCAGAGCAGGAAGCGGCGGACGATCATCCGCGCCTCCCATGAAGCATGAACTGGCTGAGATCGAGCGGCCCGCGCCGCGGCTTGCGGGGTGCAACCGTTTCGCTGGAAGCGGTCTGCGTATCCGCCACGGCAAGGTCACGCGGCCGCGACGGCGGCAACGGGGCGCTGGTGCTGGTGGCGGCCGTCGAAGCAATCGAGTTTTCCATCTTGGCGGCCCTAACCGCGGAGGCGGAGTCGCCTTCGGTCGCTACGCTGCCAACGCGCGGGAAATACCGGGTCGCCGGGTCGTCATCGGTGGTGCGGGACGTGTTGCCGCCGCGCGGCGTGGTCCAGAGATTGGCGACAGCCTTCGAGACCGGCGTGCGCGGCCCTTCGGTCGAGAACAGGCCGATCAGCCCCTTTGCCCGGTCAGGCGCCAGCGCGGCGGCGATCGGCACGACCGGCACGTCCGCAGCGTAAGCTGTGGCGGTCGTGGCCGCGCCGGTCGGGCGAGCCTGCGCCAGCATGGCACCTGTGGTTGCTGCGACCTGGGTATTGGCGTGGCTGGCAGCGAGCAGGCCGTAGACCTCCTGGGCGCTGCGGGCCCGGCCGGCCTTGTCGTAGAAGATCGAGCGGTTCGCGGCAGCGGCTTCCGGGAAATCGCGGGCGGCGGCGCGGGTCGGATCGTTTCCGGCCGTGCGGATCAGGTCGGAGGCGCCACGCGCGCCCAGCACATGCGCCATATAGAGCTCGCCGGCCTGCGGCTGGCGCCCGAGCGCCTGGCCGAGCTGCTCGGCATTCTTCTGCGTCAGCGCACCGGCCATCACCGTCGCGACATGCGGATCGGTGCGCAATTGCAGGATCTTCTCGCGCAGCGCCGGATCGGCCACCGTCAGGCGGCCGCTGCCGTCCTCGCTGATCGCGCCGGCATAATTGGCCATCCCCTGCTTCGGCCCTTCCTGGCGCATCATCGAGAGCCAGGTCTGCTCGATGAACTGGAACAGTCCGGTCGCGCTCGATGTGCGCGCCTTCGCATCCGGTTCAAGCGCGGATTCGCGTTGCGCCGTCTTCAGGAGATAGTCGAAGCCGATGCCGGTCTTGTCGGCCCCCTCCTTGATCGCGCTGACGACCGGATTGGCGGGCGTTGTCTCGCGGGGGCTCGGCGTGCTGAAAAGGAACATGAGGTCACTCGGGCCGCTGCCGTTCCAGGCGGACCGGAGCACCCAAAGAGACTGGACCGATTATGGTAAGCGAACCGTTAAAACGGACGTTCGCCAGGATCGGCCCGGAACCGAAAAAATGCCACAGGAGCAAGATGATGGCGGAAGCGGCGCGGCATAAGCGGGGCGGGCTCTACTTCGAGGATTTCGAGATCGGCGCCTCGATCGAGCATCGGCTGACCCGCACGGTCACGCAGATGGACAACATGCTGTTCTCCAACATGACGCTGAATCCGCAGCCCTTGCACATCGACGCGCATTTCTGCGCGACCGAGACCGAATGGGGCAAGCCGCTGATGAACTCGCTGTTCACGCTCGGCCTGATGATCGGCATCTCGGTCAACGACACCACGGTCGGCACCACGATCGGCAATCTCGGCATGACCGACGTCACCTTCCCTGCCCCGCTCTTCGAGGGCGACACGGTGAACTGCGTCACCGAGATCGTCGCCAAGCGCGAATCGAAATCGCGGCCGGATGCCGGCATCGTCGACTTCCATCATCGCGCCTATAAGCAGGACGGCACGCTGGTGGCGCAGTGCCGCCGCCAGGCTTTCATGAAGAAGCGTCCGACAGAAGGGCAAGCCTGATGCGCTCGCTGCTCTTCGTCCCCGCCGACAACCAGAAGAAGCTGCAGAAGGGCCTGGAGAGCAGCGCCGACGGGCTGATCCTCGACCTCGAGGATTCAGTCGCGCTCGATGCCAAACCGGCAGCGCGCGAGCTCGCCCGCGATTTCCTCAAGGAGGTCAGCGCCCGGGCGAAGCGCCCGCGCCTGATCATCCGCGTCAATGCGTTGAGCACGGGCATGACCGAGGCCGATCTCGACATCGTCATGCAAGGCGGCCCCGATGCGATCATGCTGCCCAAATCGGAAGGCGGCCCCGACCTCAGCCACCTTGCCGCCCATATCGCCGTGCGCGAGGCCGAGTACGACCTGCCCGACGCTGCGACCAAGATCATCGCGATCGCGACCGAGACCGGAAAGGGCATCTTCGGCCTCGGCAGCTATGCCGGCGCCAGCCATAGGCTCTCCGGCCTGACCTGGGGTGCGGAGGACCTATCGGCCGATCTCGCCGCCGAAACCAACCGACTTGAAGACGGCTCCTATGCCGACCCTTACCGGATGGCTCGCTCCCTCCTGCTCTTCGCCGCTGCCGCAGCGCAGGTCGACGCAATCGACACCGTCTTCACCGCCTTCCGCGACGAAGCGGCTTTGCGTGCCGAATGCATCGCAGGACGGCGCGACGGCTTCACCGGCAAGATGGCGATCCACCCGGCGCAGGTGCCGGTGATCAACGAGATCTTTTCGCCCTCGCCCGAAGCGCTGGCCCGGGCTGAGGCGATCATCAAGCTGTTCGACGCCAATCCCAATCTCGGCGTCATCGGGCTCGACGGCGAGATGCTCGACCGGCCGCATCTGATGCGCGCCCGCCGGCTCAAGGCGCGGGCTGACCGATTGCGTCAATGACTGGATGCAAGCGATTCGAGTGATTCGGGTTTCCGGCCAGACCGTCATTGCGAGCGAAGCGAAGCAATCCCGGGAGACGTAGAGCTCTGCCGCCCCTGGCTTGCTTCGTCGCTTACGCTCCTCGCAATGACGAAGAGCCCGCCTTCTACGGCGCCCCGATCTGCCGGCACTGATGACGCGCCGCAGTGGCGAGGCACTCCTGCGCCTTCTTGGCAGCGTTGAGTTCACGCAGCAGCCAGAAACCCGCCCCGACCATCACCAGCACGGCGATGACCGCGAGGAGGTTCACGGTCATCCGCCATTGTTCGTCCGGCTCGTTGTCCGGCGGCGTTGCCATGCCAGGTTAGCCGCCCCCCGGCGGCCGGATGATCGAGAACAATTCGCTGACCTCGGCATAGTCGCTGTAGCCGCAGCGGGCGATCGGGTTGGCGCCGGCCGTATCGAAGCGCCCGTCGCGGATGAAGGCCCCGTCGATATAACCCGCGACGACCTGGCCGAACACGATCCAGTGCGGCACGTCATTGCCGTCGATGTCCCTGACCTGCTGGATCGACAGGAGCTTGCATTCGAGCGCGGCCGGGCTCGCCGCAACGCGCGGCGGCTTGACGATGCGCGACGGCGCCATCTCGAGCCCGGCATGGCCGTACTCGCTCTCCCCGCGCGGCAACGGCGCCGAAGTCAGGTTCATCTGCTGGTCGAGCGCCTTGGTGACGAGGCTACAGGTGAACTCGCCGGTCTCCTCGATGAAGGCGACGGCATCCTTCTTGTTCTCGGATGAGAACATCACGATGTTCGGCCGCGCTGAGACCGCGTTGAAGAAGCTGTAGGGCGAGAGATTGACCTCGCCCTTGGCATTGACCGCGCTGATCCAGCCGATCGGCCGGGGCGCCACAATCGCCTTGAACGGGTCGTGCTTGAACTCGAGGTCGCGGCCTTCGTCGGTGTAGTACATCGTGCTCACGCTCCGAACCGGCTGACGATCGCGGCAAGGTCAGGCCGCTCGCGATCGGCCGGGCGGCTGTCGGCCTTGCCGAGATGGACGAAGCCGGCGATGCGCTCATCCGCTTCCAGCCCGAAAGCATCCAGCACCTTGCGGTCGAAGGCGAACCAGTTGGTCAGCCAGGAACCGTTGAAGCCGAGCGCCTCGGCGGCGATCAGCATGTTCATGCAGACCGCACCGGCAGAGAGCTCCTGCTCCCATTCCGGGATCTTCTCGTGCTTGCGAGCGCGCGAGACCACCGCGATCACCACGGGAGCGTGGAGCAGGCGCTTGCGCTCGAACCCCACCTTGTCCTCGTCGGCCTGAGGATTGCGCTCCTTGAAGACCCCGGCGACGATCTCCGCCGCCTTCTCTTTAGCCGCGCCGGAGAAGACGATGAAGCGCCAGGGCGCGAGCTTGCCATGATCCGGCACGCGGGCTGCCACGGTCAGGATCTCGCTGAGCTGGCCTTCGTCCGGCCCGGGAGCGGTGAGAAATTGCGGTGGCACCGAGCGGCGGAGCTTGAGCAGGGAGAGCGTGTCGGTCATGAACAATCCGGAAAATGGCGCGGCGGCGGGTGATGGTCTCCCAGTTAAGGTTTCGCCATGATGAGGACAAGCGAACCTGCTCCTTCCCCGGCGCAGGGACGATGATGGCGCAGCGCATGTTTCAACACGACGAGTTCCAGACCCAAATGCGGACCATGGCCAAGGTCGGCATCGCGCTGCTTGCCGCCGTGTTCGCTATGTCGCCGGCCCTTGCCCAGACGCCCGGCGCCGCCACATCCGCCACTACGCCCGGTTCCTCGCCGAACCCGGCTGTCGGCCTGCGTGCCGGCCAGGCGATGCTTGCCCTCAGCGCGCAGTTCGCCGGAAACCGCAAGCCGATCCGCTCAGGCCTGGTCTGGCGCGTGCTGTCGGAGTCCTTCGACGGCTCGCCGCCGCGCATCGTCGCCCGTTCGAACGAGGCCGAGCCCAGCTTCGCGCTCGATCCCGGCATCTATCTGCTTCACGCCGCATACGGTTTTGCCAGCGCCACGAAGCGCATCACGCTGGGTGCGCAAGGGCTGAGCGACAAGCTCAGCATCAGCGCCGGAGCGCTCTCGCTCGCCGGCTCGATCGGCGAGACGCCCATCGCGCCGACTCAGCTCAACTTCTCGGTATTCGTGCCATTGCAGGGCAATTCCGAGGGCCGCCTGGTCGCTTCCAACGTCAAGTCCGGCGAGTTGATCCGCCTGCCGGAGGGCACTTATCACATCGTCTCGACCTATGGCGATTCGAACGCCATCCAGCGCTCCGATGTCCGGGTCGAGTCCGGCCAGGTCACGCAGGCGACGCTGCACCACCGCGCGGCGCAGGTGACGCTGAAGCTGGTCGCCGGTCCCGGCGGCGAGGCGTTCGCCGGCACCGCCTTCAGCGTGCTCACGCCCGGCGGCGACGTCATCCGCGAGGCGATCGGCGCCTTCCCGCAGGTGATCCTGTCCGAGGGCGACTATGTCCTGATCGCCCGACAGGAGGGGCAGGTCTTCTCGCGCGACTTCAAGGTCGAGGCCGGGCGCGATCGCGATATCGAGGTGATCGCTCGCTAAGAACTACCGTCATCGCAAGCGCAGCGAAGCGATCCAGGAAGGCTCGCTCTACGTCTGCTGGATTGCTTCGTCGGCTGAAGCCTCCTCGCAATGACGGCAAAGCTCAATTCGTCGACTTGCCGGGCTCGCGCCCGCCGGTCAGCTCGCCGATGATGCCGTCAGCGAGACGGATGCCAAAGCAGCGGTAGCTGGCCTCGACGACCTGGAGCCCGTCCATGCCGACGATCTCCTCCTCGCTGAACTGCTTCGAGCCCGACCAGCTCTTCATCATGGCGTAGCGCGGAAAGACCGAAACGCCGCTCTCGCTCGCCGTCTTCGCCAGCACGGCCCGGTAGTCGTCATATTTGGGATAGCGGCCCTCGCGCAGGAGCCAGGGCATGTCCATCAGCACGAGGTCGATCCCCGCCTCCTGCAGCCTGTGGGCGCCCTTACGCAGGATCTTCGCCAGCTTCTCCTCGCCGATATCGCGAATGGCGTCGTTCACAGCCGTCTGCCAGATCACCAGCGCCGGCTTCTCGGGAATGACCTCGCTTTCGAGCCGCAGATACATCTCATAGGCCGACTGCCCGCCGACGCCGAGGTTCACGACCTTGATCTCGCGCCCCGGCAAGCGCCGGCGCAACTCCGCTTCGAGCACGGCGGGGTAGCTGCGGTCGGCATCGCTCGCGCCGGTTCCGGCAGTGCTGGAGGAGCCGAGCGCCACGATGGTGAGCTTATTAGTTTCAGTCAAAGCGCGCTTTGCTGCCGATAGCGACGGCTTGAACGGGTGCTGGGCCGCACCGGCCCGGCAGCGCCCATCCACCGCTTGGGCAAGCGGTTTTGGCCCGGCGAATGCCGGCAGGGCCGACGCCAGGATCAGAAGAAAGGCGCTCAGGCCGTAGCGGCCTGCTCGCGAGGGGCGCTGGCGGCGCGTGCCGTGAGCGACTTGTACCACGAGAGAAAGGTTCCTAGCCCAATCAGGATGGTAATCCCGCTCAGGTTCACGATCAATTGCATCAAAAGGGCGAAGGAGGTCTCCGCAAGGATGATCTGACCCGTGATGGCCAGCACGATTCCGGCGCAGAACACCTCGAGCGAATGCCGCCCGAGCGAGGCCAGTCTCCTGCCTACCATCCCCTTCAGCAGGCTCGCATCGGGCTTCAGGAAGCGCAGCACGAGCCAGGCCAGCGCAACCAGATGCGCGACGCGGGGCCAGGCGAGATTGGTCTTGTCGGTGCCGATCTGCAGGCTCTCGATCCAGTCGTTCAGCAGAGCGACGCCGAACGGATTGCCCGAGGACAACTTCACTGCCGCGGCGAAGAGCAGGATCGCGACGGCCGCGGCATCGAGCAGGCGCAGCCTGGGCAGGCTCGCACCGACAAGCCCGAGCCGGCCGATCACCACGCCGAGTGTGAACAGCATCTGCCAGGCGAAGGGATTGAAGAACCAGCCGCCCTCGCCCGGATGGTTCGGCAGGTTGAGCCCGGCATGGGTCGCCCCTTGCCAGATCGCGAAGGAGATCGCGAGCGTCGCGAGTGGGCTGGTCCGCGCCATCGCGTAGATCAGCGGAAACGCCGCCAGCAGCGCGATATAGAGCGGCAGGATGTCGAGATAGAATGGCTGATAGACCAGCCCGAGTGCGTTGACGATCGCAGCCTGCGTGTCGCTGAAGAAGGGCTGGATGTTGATCGCCTCGATGTAGAGCGCGTTCTGGGTGCGCACCACCGCCGTCGCGACGATGCCACAGACCAGCACAAACAGCGCCAGATGCGCGATGTAGAGCGTCCAGATCCGCGCGCCGACCTTGAGCGAGCCAAACAGCAGCCCGCGTTGGTCGATCAGCCGGCCATAGGCGAAGGCGGCCGAGATGCCGGCGAGCAATACGAAGACGTCGGCGGCGTCGGAGAAGCCAAAATTATGCGGCATCGCCGAGGCGACGATGTTGCCCGGCATGTGGTTGACGAAGATGACGAGCAGGATCAGGCCGCGGATCACGTCGATGCGCAGGTCGCGGCCGGGCGAGGCCGCATCGCGGGGCCCTTTTCCGAACAGCACCAGGCGCCAGAATCCGCTCACTCGAACCGCTCCTTATGCGCAGCCCGGAAGAGGTAGCTGCACATTTGTTCATCTGCGGTTCATCTTAACATTGTGTTGCCAGCAAGGCTCCGCAGATGCGGATCACAAGCCTGTGCACTGCCGTATGGAGAGGCACGCGGTTTGCCGTTGCATTATTGCATGCGCGGCCCCGCAATACGTCATTGGCTTCAAAGGCCTGTGACGGATTGCATCGCTATTGAGCAATCGACCGCATGAGCTGGATGGGGGTTCGAGCTGCGCTAGGCGCCTGCGTCCTCGGCCGCCTTCGCCGCATCACGCTTCTTCTCGACATGGCGCACCGAGAACACCGAGAGCTCGTAGAGCAGCAGCATCGGGATCGCGAGCATGAGCTGCGAGATCACGTCGGGCGGGGTCAGCACCGCCGCGATGACGAAGACGAAGACGATGGCGTAGCGGCGCTTGTCCTTCAGGAACTGCGAATCGATGATTCCCGCCTGGCCGAGCAGGGTCAGGACTACCGGCAGCTGGAAGGAGATGCCGAAGGCGAAGATCAGCGTCATGATCAGCGAGAGATACTCGCTGACCTTGGGCAGAAGCTGGATGCCCGCCTGCCCCTCGGTCGCCGCCTGTTGCATGCCGATCGAGAACTTCATCAAGACCGGCATGGCGAAGAAGAACACCATCGCCGCGCCTAGCAGGAAGAAGATCGGCGTCGCGGCGAGATATGGCGCGAAAGCCTGGCGTTCGTTCTTGTAGAGACCCGGCGCCACGAATTTGTAGATCTGCGTCGCGATCACCGGGAAGGCAAAGAAGCCGGCGCCGAAGGCCGCGATCTTGATCTGGGTGAAGAGGTATTCGAGCGGCGCGGTGTAGATCAGCTGCACATTCGCGCCCGGCCCGGCCGCCCAGATATAGGGCTGGACAAGGAGGTTGTAGATCTGCGTCGCGAAGGCGAAGCAGATGAAGAACATGATCAGGAAGGCGATGAGCGACTTGATCAGCCGCGAGCGCAATTCGATCAGATGATCGATCAGCGGCGCGCGCGACGCTTCGATCTCGTCCTCGCCCGCACGCTTCGGATCGGTATTGGCCTCGACGACGCTCATGCCGTCTCTCCGCCCTCGACCTCGGCCGCCTTGGCCTTGCGTTTGCGGACGGGCTTGGCCGGGGCCTCCTCGACCACAGCCACCTCAGCCGGCTCTTCGGTCGCGGCAGCCTTGCGGCGGCGCTTTGGCTTCTCCTCCGGCTCGGGCTCGGCGACGGGCGCCGGCTCGATGCTGACAGGGCCCGGCAGATCGGGCGCAGGCAGCGCGGCGAGCGTCGCCTCGGCGTCCTTCACGGCCTTATCATCGGCCGCCGCCGGCTTCGAAGCGTCAGCGGCGCCGAAATCTTTCATCGGCTCGATCGGGTCGAAATTGGTCGAAGCCTGCACCGAATTGCCGATGTCCTCGACCTGCTTCTTGAGGTCGGTCAGCTCGGCCTCGCGCATCGCGTCGTTGAACTGCCCCTGGAATTCGGAGGCCATGCGCCGAATCTTGCCGATCGCCTGCCCGGCGGCGCGCAGCGCCCCAGGCAGATCCTTGGGGCCGATAACGACGAGCGCAACGCCCCCGATCAGCAGCATTTCGCTCCAGGCGATGTCGAACATCGACGGCCGGTCCTTCAGGAAACCTCATGCGCCGCCAGAGCGGCGCGGACTCAGGCCTTGGTCTCGGCCTTGGCCGGCTGCGGGGTCGCAGTCTGGGCCGTCTGGTCGATCACCTTGGGATCGGCTGGCTGCTGCGCAGCCGCCGGCGGGGTCTCGTCCTCAGCCATGCCCTTCTTGAACGACTTGATGCCCTTGGCAACGTCGCCCATCAGTTCGGACACCTTGCCACGGCCGAACAGCAGCATGACGATGACGCCGACGACGATCCAGTGCCAGATACTGACGCCACCCATGGCGGTACTCCTCCGAAATTGAACGCGCGGCCCGACTTGTCCCGAAGGGCCAGATGCTTGTGCCGGAAACTAGGTGTCCCCTACAGGGAACACAAGGACTTCGTCCATCGTAATGTCGATACCGACATCCTCGCCCTCGACGACGGAATCCCGCCGTGTCGGCAGCCGCGCCATCAACGGCTTGTCGAGGCCGTCGACCGCGAGCTCGATATGGTCGACCTCGCCGAGGAAGCGCCGCGTCACCACCCGCGCCGGCAGGCAGAACCCTTTCGGCACCAGCCGGATCGCTTGCGGCCGGACGCCGAGCACCGCCGCCCCGTCCGGCAGCCCCGGCGCCGGAAAGCGCCCGAGCGGCGTGTCGATCTCGCCGTTGCGGACGTTCGCCTCGATCTCGGTAAGGTCACAGAAAAATCGGGCGGCAAAGAGGCTGGCGGGGCGGCGATAGAGCTCCTCGCCGGTGCCGCTCTGGACGATGCGGCCCTGGCGCATCAGCACGATCCGGTCGGCAACGCGCATCGCATCCTCGGGATCATGCGTCACGATGATCGAGGTCGCGCCGATCTCCTGCAGCAGCGCCATTGTCTCGTCGCGGACGACGTCACGCAGCCGGCGGTCGAGATTGGAGAAGGGCTCGTCCATCAGGAGCACGCCGGGGCGCGGTGCCACTGCCCGCGCCAGCGCCACACGCTGCTGCTCGCCGCCGGACAGCATGTGCGGATAGGCCTCGGCGAGGTCGGCAAGGCCGACACGGGCAATGGCGCGTAACGCCGTCGCATCGGCCTCGGCATTGCCATAGCCACGCAGGCCGAAACGGACGTTCTCGCGCACCGAAAGATGCGGAAAGAGAGCGTAATCCTGGAAGACCAGGCCGACCCCCCTCGCCTCCGGCTCGACGAAATGAGCCGGCGAGGACACGTCGCGCTCTTCGAGCAGCACACGGCCCGCGCTCGGCCGCTCGACTCCGGCCGCGAGCCTTAGCAGCGTCGTCTTGCCGCAGCCGGAATGGCCGAGCAGCGCGACGATTTCCCCAGGTGCGACATTGAGCGTGACTTGGTCCAGCGCCGTCACCGTGCCGAATCGCTGCGTCACCCCGTCGAAGCCGAGCGCCATCGGGATCGCGGCGCCGGCCGTGCCGCGCCGTCCCCACCCAAGCCAACGCGGTCTGCCGTCACTGCGAGCCAATTCGTTCTCCTGCCGGCCCGCCGGGCTCGATCGCCTGCGCTGTGCTAGCTGGCGTCGCCATCGTCAAGCGGCGTGAACAGGTCGCCGAGCGGATCCTCGTCGTCATGCAGGCCCGGATCGTCGTCCGGCACCGGCATGGTGAGGTCCTTGGCAAGGCGCCCTTCGATGAAACCCGCGCCCTTCAATTCCTCCAGCCCCGGCAGGTCGTCGATCCGGTCGAGCCCGAAATGGTCGAGGAAGGCCGGCGTCGTGCCGAAAGTCACCGGTCGCCCCGGCGAGCGCCTGCGTCCGCGCAGGCGCACCCAGCCGGCTTCGAGCAGGATGTCGAGCGTGCCCTTGGCAGTGGCGACGCCGCGGATTTCCTCGATCTCGGCCCGCGTCACCGGCTGGTGGTAGGCGATGATGGCGAGCGTCTCCAATGCGGCGCGCGAGAGCTTGCGCGGCGGCTCGGCCTCCGGCGCGAGCAGATAGGCGAGATCGGGCGCGGTGCGGAAGGCATAGCCGCCGGCAACGCGATGCAGCGTCACCCCGCGCATGGCGTAACTCTGCTCCAGCTCGGCGATCACCCTCTCGATCGGCACGTTCGCCGGCAGTGATTTCGCCAGATCCTCGGCCGAGAGAGGCTGTGCCGAGGCAAACAGCAGCGCTTCGGCAATGCGGCAGGCGCGCGCCAGCGCCTCGTCGGCATCCCAGCCCTCTTCGTTCTCGCGCTCGACTTCGGCCACGGCCATCAACGCCTCACAGGTCGAGCGTCGGTGGCCGCGCCGAACGGCGGCGGACATAGAGCGGCGCGAAGGCGCCGTCTTGGCGCAGGTCGAGCACGCCTTCGCGCACCATCTCCAGCATCGCCGAGAGCGAGGAGGCCCTGACCGTCGCCGCCATCGTCTCCGTCGGCAGGCCGTGGCTGCTCATGTAGCGGGTGAGATAGCCATCGATTGCGGTCCATTCGCCGGCCTCGCCGACCAACCGCGCCAGCGCCTCGCGCGCCTCGGCCAGGGACAGGACCTGGCGCTGGCCGACGCTCATCGGCAGGCGGATGCGCTTCTGGCGCTGCTGCGCATAGGCCGCCAGCAGATCGTAGAGCTCAGCCTCCCAGATCGGCCGCCCCTCGAAGGCGATCACCTCCGGAGCGCCGCGGGCGAAGACGTCGCGACCGAGCCGCTCGCGGGTGGCGAGCCGCTGTGCCGCGGCACGGATCGTCTCCAGCCGCTTGAGGCGCAGTGCCAGCGCAGTGGCAAGATCGGCCGCGCTCGGCTCCTCGCCCTTGGGCGGCTCGGGCAACAGCAGGCGCGATTTCAGATAGGCGAGCCAGGCCGCCATGACGAGATAGTCGGCGGCGAGTTCGAGCCGCAGCTCCCGCGCCTTCTCGACGAAGACGAGATATTGCTCCGCCAGCGCCAGGATCGAGATGCGGGCGAGATCGACCTTCTGCCGGCGGGCGAGATCGAGCAGCAGGTCGAGCGGCCCCTCATAGCCGTCGACGTCGATCACGAACGCCGGCTCGCCGCTCGCGCGTTCCGACGTGCCGTCCTCCTGGAATGGCAGCTCAGCGGCCATCGATGGCCTTATCCCCATGTCCTGCCCCGCCCGCACGGCGAGGCCGCAACCCCGGGGATAGAATCAGCTTATCTGCCGCCCATGGCAAGGGCACTCGCGAGTTGTGCCCGCGCAGCCTCTATGTCGAGCGGCTCGGGCTCGTGCCGGATGCGGGCGAGCGCCATCGCGGCACGGCGCGCGCGCTGGCCGGTCATCGCCGGGACGGCGCCAGCGACCGCGATCATCTCCTCCATGATGCCATGGCAGTGCAGCACCACGTCGACGCCGGCCCGTATCGCCGCCTGCGCCTTCTCCGCGAAGGAACCGGACAGCGCCTTCATCGAGATGTCGTCGGTCATGATCAACCCGTCATAGCCGAGCTCGCCGCGCATGATATCGCGTACGATCTTCCGGGAGACCGTCGCCGGCCGGCGCTTGTCGAGCGCGGTGAAGACGACATGCGCCGTCATTGCCAGCGGCATGTCGGCGAGATGGCGGAACGGCCGGAAATCATGGGCGCGCAACTCGTCGAGGCTCGTCTCGACCACCGGCAGGTCGTGATGGCTGTCGGCCTTGGCCCGGCCATGACCCGGCATGTGCTTGATCACCGGCAGCACGCCCCCGGCCAAAAGCCCTTCCGCCGCCGCCCGGCCGAGTGTCGCCACCATCGCCGGGTCGCGGGCATAGGCGCGGTTGCCGATCACGTCATGGCTGCCGGCAATCGGCACGTCGAGCACCGGCAAGCAGTCGACATCGATGCCGACGCTCTTCAGGTCATACGCCATCAACCGCGCCGAGAGCCGGACGATCTCGCGCTGCTGGATCGGATCGTTGATCGCGAGGAAGGCCAGCGCCGGCGGATAGGGCGGCCAATGCGGCGGCCCCATGCGCTGCACCCGGCCGCCTTCCTGGTCGATCAGGATCGGCGCCGGCCAGCCGACGCAGTCGCGCATCTGCGCCGTCAGCGCAGCCACTTGCGCCGGATCCTGCGTGTTGCGCTTGAACAGGATGAAGCCCCAAGGCCGAGCGTCGCGGAAGAACGCCCGCTCGTCGGCGGTGAGGCTCGTGCCGAGGCAGCCGGCGATGAAGGCGCGCGAGGTCATGGAGGCGTTATCGCCGATTCGCAGGCGATGGGCACCGCTCCCCCATCATTGCGGACGTCCTTTCCCGTCATGGTCGGGCTTGTCCCGACCATCCACGTCTTCATTCACTGATCGAAGGCCGCGTCCAGGACGTTGATGCTCGCCACAAGGGCGAGCATGACGAACTGGTTCAGCCTTCGGCTCTGAACTCCGGGCGAGCCCTCAGCGCAGCGACTGCGACGCTTGCGCATTGAAAGCGTCGAAGGGCAGCTCGGCGACGCGGAACCAGAGCTGCTCCTTCTTCCAGTACGGCAGGAAGGAATCCCACAGCGTCTTGAAGGCCGGGTTCTTCGCCGCCTGGTCGGCGTAGAGGGCGAAGGCCTCCTTGAAGGCCGCCTGCATCACATCCTGCGGAAAGGCGCGCAGCTCGGCGCCGGAAGCGATCAGGCGCAGCAGCGCATCGGGGTTGCCGTGGTCGTATTTCGCCATGCACAGCGCGTTCGCCTCGGCGCAGGCCGCCTCGACGATGGCGCGGTAATGCGCCGGCAGGCCGGCCCACTTCTCGCTGTTGGCGATGAAGCTGACATTGGCGCAGCCTTCCCAGAAGCCGGGATAGTAGTAGTACTTCGCCACCTTCACGAAGCCGAGCTTCTCGTCGTCATAAGGGCCGGAGAACTCGGCCGCGTCGATCGTGCCGCGCTCCAGCGCCGGATAGATGTCGCCGCCGCCCAATGTCTGCGGCACCACGCCGAGCTTGGCCATGATCTGGCCGCCGAGACCGGCAATGCGGAATTTCAGGCCCTGGAGGTCAGCGACGCTCTTGATCTCCTTGCGGAACCAGCCGCCCATCTGCGCGCCGGTATTGCCGGACGGAATCGTGTGGACGCCGAACTTCTTCATCAGGTCGCGGCAGAGCTCGAGCCCGCCACCCTGGTAGAGCCAGGCATTCTGCTGGCGCGTGTTGAGGCCGAAGGGCAGCGAGGTCTCGAAGGCGAACGCGGTATCCTTGCCAATATAGAAGCTCGACAACGTGTGGCTGCATTCGACCGTGCCGTTCTGGACCGCGTCGAGCGCCTGCAGCGCCGGCACGATCTCGCCGGCAGCGAAGGTCTGGATCTGGAAATTGCCGTCGGTCGCTTCGGCGACGCGCTTGGCGACCTGCGTCGAGATGCCGAACAGCGTGTCGAGGCTCTTCGGATAGCTCGAGGTCAGACGCCAATTGATCTTCGGATTGGTCTGCGCGATCGCCGGGGCGGCGATGGTCGCGGCGGCGGCTCCAGCAGCAGAGGTCTTGAGAAGCTTGCGGCGGTCCATGGTGTTTCCTCTTGCTTGCCAGCTTCGACGCCTTTTCGGCGGACGCGGGTCCTCAGAATGGCGCGACGCTACCCTTACGGCCGCGGCGGCAAAACGGCGCGACTGGAGGAGCGGCATGCGCCGAGGGCAGAGCGGTTGCTCGAAACGCCCTGCGACAGCAGGTTCTCAGACTGCGGCACTGCCGGCGAGCAGGCCAGCTCCCAGCATGGCCAGCCGGCAGACCGTCCGCGCACCGAGGCCGCCAATGTCCTCCTCGGGGACGAACTCGACGATGTTGAAGCCGATGATCGGCGCGCGGGTCGCGACACCGTTCAGGAGATCGACGAGGTCGCCATAGCCGAGGCCGCCCGGCGCCCGGCCGAGCACGCCGGGCACCACCGACGGATCGAGGCCGTCGACATCGAGGCAAACCACGACCGGCCGGCCCGCCGGCACGCATTCGACCGCGTGGCCAATCCCCTTCTTTCTGAGTATGCGCATGTCGACGATTTGCGCCCCGGCTGCACGCGCCTCGCTCACATCCGTCTCGCGCGCGCTGCCGATGCCGCGGGCGCCGACCTGCACGATCGCCTTGACGCCGGGGAACTCCGAAGCGCGCCGCATCGTGCTGGACAGCCCGAAGCGCTCGCCTTCGACCTCCTCGCGCCAGTCGATATGCGCATCGATCTGCAGGATGGTGATCTCGCCACGCGCAGCGAAGGCTTTCAGGGCGGGAATCTGCACGCTGTCATCGCCGCCGAGCAGCAAGGGCGTCGCTCCCTGCGCGAGCAAGGTGGAATAGACCGCCTCGATCCGCGCGCGATTGCCGGCGAAATCATCGGGGTCGAAAGCGATGTCGCCGCAATCCACCAGGTTCTGGTCCGACCAGGCCGAGGCGCGGCCGAGATCGAAATCATAGTGCCCGCGCCGCGCAGCCTGTCGCGCGCTCGCACTGCGGATGGCAGCGGGAGCCGAGGCGCTATGCAACTCGCCTGATGGATAAGGCGTCGCACCGGGAATGCCGATCACCGCGACCGCGCCATGTGGTACCGCATTGAAGGCGACGGATTCGCAGCCAAGGAAGGTCTCGCTGGCTTGGGAAGTCGGGTCGAGAGGCATGGCGGACGAACCAGATGACGGAGGATGGTGTCTCCAGCCTGCCTGCCACCCGGCATCCGGGCACGCAAGCGCATCGCCGTGGGTAGGTTCGCGGAAGCCAAACGAAAACACCGGCCGCGACGATCGCGGCCGGTGCGTCAGGTATCTATGAGAAAGTCGGCTGTGCTTCAGTTCTTCGCGATGAAGCACTGGCCGCCGGCGGCCTGTAACGCCGAGCACATCGAACTCGCATCCTCGCGGGAATACGGGCCGACGCGCAGGCGATAGACCGTCTTGCCACCGGCGAGCTCGGTCTTGCGCACAATCGGATTCTGGCCGCCGAGCTGATCGGAATATTTGCGCTGCAGCGCCGCGAAAGTGGCGCGCGCCTCAGCCTCGCTGCCCGGCGCGCCGAGCTGCACGACGAAGCCGCCTGCCGGGTCGGTGCGCGGCGCCGTCGCTGCGGGTGCAGCAGGCTGGGCCGGCTGCGGCGCCAGCGCCGCGGTCCGGGTCGTGTTGGCGGGCGGCGTCTGCGAGGCCGGCGGGGTCGCCGGAGCAGCAGCACGTTCCTGCGACTTAGGCGCTTGCGCAGCCGGGGTGGGCGCCGCCGAAGGCGTCGCAGCCGGGCGGTTCGACGGCGCCGAGCCGGTCACGATGCCCTGCCCCGCTCCGTTCGTGGCGGCTGCATTGCTGGTCGCCGGGGTGCCGTCCGGGCGGATCGCGACGGTGCGCACCTTGCGCGGCTCACCAAGGCCAGGAACGGCCGGGATCGGGATCAGGCCGGGTTCGGTCGGAGCCAGGGCGGCGGCAGCCGTATCGGTCGGTGTGATGCTGCCATTCGAGGCCTGCGTCGGACGCTGCGCCGCCATTGTGCGCGCCGCCTGCTGGACATCGACCGGCTGCTCCTCGCGACTGACGACCTTGGTCTTGTCGGTCGAGGCGTCGCCGCTGCGCTCGTAGATCTGCTTGTTCTGGTTCGGGATCTCGGCGCCGCCCGGATTGACCGGCGCGACCTTGGACGGCCCGGTATCGGCCGCGATCACCGGCGGCTGGCCATTGACGCCGGCCGGACGCGTGTCGCGGAAGACCATGGCAGCGCCGACGCCGCCGATCGCGACGACAGCCAGCGCTGCCGCCGTCAGCAGGCCCTTGCGCGAGCGTGGCCGCTGGAAGTCGCGAGCCTCCTCCTCGGCGATCTGCGACTGGGCGTCATAGTTCCGGGCGGCATGATAGTCGTGATCGTAAGCTTGAGCCTGCGGCTGGCCGGCGGCCTCGTCGAGGTCGCGCGGCTGTTCAGGAACATAGGCATGATGCGCATCATGCTGCATCGCATAGGGCTGCGCCTGCGACGGTGCCGGCAGCGGCTCCGGCTGGTCGTAGTCGTATGCCGGTGCGACGGGCGCCTTCGCGACCGGCTGAGCCGGTGCAGTCCGCACGGGCTCGGTCCGGCGCAGCAGCGCCTCGAATTCGTCGAGCGTGCCGCGCACATCCGGCGGCGGCGAAGCCGACGGCGCCTGCGGCGGCGTGACCAATGTCGGCTGGAAGCTCGGCCCGGTCCGGGCCCAGGAGGCGGGCTGCGGCGCAGCCGGGCGCACCGGCTCGGACCGGCCGGCGAAGAGTTCCTTCAACGGATCGTCCTGGCCGACGAGGCGCGTCAGCTCCATCAGCGGGTCGCTCGCAGCGCCCGGCTTCTGAGGCTGGGCCGCTCCGCGCAGCTGGCGCTCGAGATCGTCGAGATCGAGGGCGAAACGGTTTCTAGCTGGCTCGCTCATGACTTGATCCATTCCAGCGCGTGCCGTCACCCATCAAAGGACGTCGCCACAGCGCGGTCAATCTGACGAAAGCCTTAGCCGATCGCCTTTCGGCAGACCGGCCAACACCACTTCCGTGTCGGACCCGGCGGACGCCGACCGGATCATCCTGATCCGCAAAGCGTCCGATGCGCCGGGATGGATCCCGTCAGCGCATCTCCTCCGGCGCCGTCACCCCAACGACCGCCAGACCGGAAGCAAGGACGCTGCGCACTGCATGCACGAACGCCAATCTTGCCGATGTCGACTTTCGATCAGTTTGATTAACGAACCGTAATTGCGGCGAGTCTTTGCCCTTGTTCCATAGCGAATGGAAGGCACTCGCCAATTCGTGCACGAAAAAGGCGACACGATGGGGCTCGTGTGACGCAGCCGCGGCGTCGATCATCCTCGGATAGGCGGCAATCATCTTGACGATGCCGATCTCCGACTCGTCGGTCAGCAGGCCGAGGTCCGCTTCCGCCAGCGACTGCGGCGACAGATCGAGATCGGGGAAGGCTTCAGCCGCCTGGCGGAAGATAGAGGCGCAGCGCGCATGCGCGTACTGAACGTAGAAGACCGGATTGTCCTTCGACTGCTCGACCACCTTGGCGAGATCGAAGTCGAGGGTCGCATCGTTCTTGCGGAAGATCATCATGAAACGGACGGCATCGCGGCCGACCTCGTCGATGACCTCGCGCAGGGTGACGAAATCGCCGGAGCGCTTCGACATCCGAACCTGCTCGCCATTGCGCAGCAGGCGGACGAGCTGGCAGAGCTTGACGTCGAGCGCGCCCTGCCCGTTCGTCACGGCCTTCACGGCGGCCTGCATGCGCTTGACGTAGCCGCCATGGTCGGCGCCCCAAACGTCGATCATCTCGGCGAAGCCGCGCGCGAACTTCGAGCGGTGATAGGCGATGTCGTTGGCGAAATAGGTGTAGCTGCCATCCGACTTCAACAGCGGCCGATCGACGTCGTCGCCGAACTGCGTGGCGCGGAACAGCGTCTGCTCGCGGTCCTCCCAGTCCTCGTCCTTCTGGCCCTTGGGCGGCGGCAGGCGACCCTCATAGATCAGGTCGCGGGCGCGTAGATCCTCGATCGTCTGGTGCACCGCATTGGAGTTGCCGTCCCGCCCTTGCAGCGAGCGCTCCGAGAAGAAGACCCCGTGGACGACGCCGAGCGCGGCGAGATCATCGCGGATCATCGCCATCATCCCGTCGATCGCCGCCTGGCGCACGAGCGGGAGCCAGTCCCATTCGGGCTTGTCGCGCAGCGACGGGCCGTATTGCTCCGCGAGCGTCTGCCCGACCGAGACCAGATAGTCGCCGGGGTAGAGCCCTTCCGGAATCGCGCCGATATCCTCGCCCAGCGCCTCGCGGTAGCGCAGGAAGGCGGAGCGGGCGAGCACGTCGACCTGCGCACCGGCATCGTTGATGTAGTATTCGCGGGTGACGTCGTGCCCGGCGAAGGCGAGCAGGCTCGCCAGCGCATCGCCGAAGACCGCGCCGCGACCGTGGCCGACATGCATCGGGCCCGTCGGGTTGGCCGAGACGTATTCGACATTGATCTTCGGCGCAGGCTTGGCCGCACCGCGGCCATGTTCGGTGCCGGCCAATACCGCTGACTTCAAAACCTGCGTGAAAACAGCAGGTTGCAGCGTGAGGTTGATGAAGCCCGGGCCCGCGATCTCAGCCTTGAGGACGTCACCGTCCTTGGCCAACTCGGCGACAATCAGCTCGGCGAGCGCGCGCGGCGCCATATCGGCTTCCTTGGCCAGTACCATTGCGGCATTGATCGCAAGATCGCCATGGGCCGGGTCCTTCGTCGGCTCGACCACGACGCGCGCCAGCGACAGGCCGGCCGGGATACGGCCGGCCTCGACCAGCCCCATCAGGACAGCGGTGAGGCGTGCGGAGAAAGTCTCAAAAATGTTCATCGGTCAGTTCTTTAGGCTGTATCGACAGAGGTCATGGCCGGCAGAACCAACCTTCGACCAACTTGGCCCTCATCCTGAGGAGCGATCGTAGATCGCGTCTCGAAGGATGCTCCAGATGGTTCCGGAGCCTCCTGGAGCATCCTTCGAGACGCACTCCTGCGGAGCGCTCCTCAGGATGAGGGCTGTCGGGATGTTGTAATGGCTACAACTCTTTTACGACCGCCCGGCCCTATCGCAGCGAGGGGGTGGCGTCAAACAGGCGCCGGTGCTCGTCGAGTGCATAGGAATCGGTCATGCCGGCGATGTAGTCGGCGATTCGGCGCGAAAGACGCGCCTCGTCGAGCTCCTCGCACCCCGCCGCCCATTCCGGGGACATGGCCTGCGGCTGCGCCTTGAAGCGCACGAACAGGTCGCGGACGATGTCGGCTGCCTCCTTCCGGATCACGCCGATGCGCGGGTGGCGGTACATGTTGGGATAGAGGAAACCCTTGATTGCCTTGTCGGCCGCGACGATCGCCGGCGAGAAGGCGACGACCGGTACGCCCGCCCGCCTGATCGCGTCGGCGTCGGCAGGCGCCAGCGCCGCGATCCGCGCCTCGGATTCAGCGATCACGTCCTCGACAAAGCGAGTGATCACCCGGCGCACCAGCTCGTTGGTGGCGCGCGACCGCTCCAGGCCGGGGTGCAGGCGATCGATCTCGTCGAGCAGCCCACCGAGAAACGGCACTACTCGCAATTCGGGCAAATCGAACAGCCCGGCGCGCAGGCCGTCATCAATGTCGTGAGCGTTATAGGCGATGTCGTCGGCGAGCGCGGCGACCTGGGCCTCGGCCGAGGCATGGCTGTCCAGCCAGAGGTCCTGCTTCTCCTGATATTCGAGGATCGCGACCGGAATGCCGCTTTTCGCATAGCGTTCGGTCGGCGTCCCGTCGGCGGTCAGCAGCGGGCCGTTGTGCTTGACTAGCCCTTCAAGCGCCTCCCAGGTCAGGTTCAGCCCATCGAATCCGGCATAGCGCCGCTCCAGTCGGGTCACGATCCGCAGCGTCTGCGCATTGTGGTCGAAGCCGCCGAAGCCGGCCATGCATTCGTCGAGCGCGTCCTCGCCGGTATGGCCGAAGGGCGTGTGACCGAGGTCATGCGCCAGCGCCAGCGCCTCTGCCAAGTCTTCGTCGAGCCCGAGCGCGCGTGCAAGGGCACGCGCGATCTGCGCCACCTCGATCGTATGGGTCAGGCGCGTGCGGAAATGGTCGCCCTCATGCGAGACGAAGACCTGCGTCTTGTGCTTCAGCCGGCGGAAGGCGGTGGAATGGATGACGCGGTCGCGGTCGCGCTGGAACGGATTGCGCGTCGCCGAGCCCGGCTCCTCGACCAGCCGCCCCCGGCTCGTCGCCGTGCGGCAGGCGTAGACCGCGCGCCAGCGATCGCCGGGCTCGCGCGTCTGGGCTGTGGCGTTCTCGTGTGCTTGTGGCATAGCAGCCCCTTGGGCAGGCGCGGCTTGAAGCGATGCGCC
Organism: Bosea sp. Tri-49; assembly: GCF_003952665.1. Classification (NCBI taxonomy): domain Bacteria; kingdom Pseudomonadati; phylum Pseudomonadota; class Alphaproteobacteria; order Hyphomicrobiales; family Alloboseaceae; genus Allobosea; species Allobosea sp. Tri-49. Next base: position 897,145 of record NZ_CP017946.1, on the reverse strand, counting down.
AGCGCCATTACCTTTGCAGACGAGGCAGGAGCAAGGATGTTCTGCGCATGAGCACGGCAATCGAAGCCAACCCGCACACGATCTCGCTGACCGACAAGGCTGCGAGCCGAATCGTCGCGGTGATGGCAAGCGAGGCCCCCGGTGCGATGCTGCGTGTCAGCGTCGCCGGCGGCGGCTGTTCCGGATTCCAGTATGTCTTCGACATCGATCGCGAGAAGACCGACGGAGACCTCGTGCTGGAGCGCGATGGCGCAACCGTGCTGATCGACGAAACCTCGCTTGAGCTGCTCGATGGCTCGACCATCGATTTCGTCGACGATCTCGTCGGCCAGTCCTTCAAGATCATCAATCCGAACGCGACGAGCTCCTGCGGCTGCGGCACCTCTTTCGCGCTCTGAAACCACTTCAGCCCGACAGCACCAGCGGCCTGAAGGCGCGGAGCAGGTCGGCGTCGAGCTTGGCGCCCATCCCGATCAGCACGGAATAAGCTTCTTCGGGCGCCATCGGCTCCTTGTAGGAACGCCGCTCGATCAGGGCGGCGTAGATGTCGCAGATCGTGATCATCCGGACCACGTCGGAGATTTCGGCCGCCTTCAGCCCCTGCGGATAGCCCGAACCGTCGAGATATTCATGATGGCTGCGCGTCGCCTCGACGACCTCGCGGGCGAAGGCGCCCTGCCGCAGCAGCATCTCGTAGCCTGTCTGCGGATGCTCGCGCACAATCGCGAACTCCTCCACCGTCAACTTGCCGCGCTTGTGCAGGATCGCGAGAGGAACACGCGCCTTGCCGATGTCGTGCAGCACGGCAGCGCTGGTCACTAGCTTGCGCGCTGCCTCGGGAAAACCGAGTTCGCGGGCAAACGCGGCGGCGAGCCCCGCGACCAGCAGGCAGTGCTGATAGGTGGCATCGTCATGGTTCCAGACCATGTCGAGCCAGGCGCCGAGATCGCGGTCGTCGGCCGCGCGGTTGATCGCCTCGACACCGCCCTCGATCGCCGCGACCGGCAGCGCCGCGCCGTCAGTGGCAGCCGCGAGGATATCGGCCATGGCGGCGGACGCGGCAACGAATTGGCGCTCTATCGGCGTCTGCCCCTCCGGATTGAGGATGCGACCTATCTCGTCGAGCAGGGTCTTCGCCGGAATGTCCGCCGGCAGGATCGCGTTGGCGCCGATCGCATTGGCCTGGGTGGTCAGGCGCGGCGACCGCTCGCGCAGCAGGCAGAGATAGGGGGTTCCGTTCCGCCTGTACTCCGCGAGCTGATTGCGCACGGCTTCGACCGCCGCGCGCTTCGACAGATCGACATCGCTGACGAGCAGCCGCTTCGGTGCCGACCTGCCCTGCGTCGGGCGATGCAGGTCGATGACGTCGCAAGGCCCCCACAGCGACAGGAGCCGCTCGAGCTTGACGCTCTGTTCTGGGCGGTCGGTGATCAGCAGCACGGCGATCGGCATATCCTCATAACGAGGACACCCTAGTCTCGGGTCCGTTGAGGTCCCGTGAAACTGAATCGCTCAAATTCGCCGTTTCCTTTCAGAAACGGCGAAACGCCTCGAAACGGCTATGAACTTCGGGCTTGCCGGCGCATCGCGCTCGCTTCTGCATATTGCAGCAGCCGGTCGAGATCCTCGCGCGCGATGTCGAAGGAATCGCCCATCTGCGCCAAGGCTTCGTCGATATCGGGGGCGCTGAACATTGCTGGCGTCGCGACCTGCGGGATCGCATGGCCGGCCAGCGGCGGCCGATGCGGATAGCTGCGGCGCGTCAGGGCATGGAATGCGACGCCGAGCGCGACCAGCGAGAGCGAGCAGAGCCCGATCGGCACGAACGGGAACATCAGCCCCCACTTCATCACGGCGGGACCGCCAAGCACCGCCGTGAGCGCGACCGCTCCTCCCGGCGGATGCAAGGACCGCGTCAGCGACATGATCGCGATCGCGAGTGCGACGGCGAGCGCCGCGGCAATCGTCAGGTCCGGCACCGCCCAGCCGACCGCAAGCCCGACCAGAGCCGAAATGACATTGCCGCCTACCACCGGCCAGGGCTGCGCCAGCGGGCTCGCCGGAACCACGAAGACCAGGACCGCCGAGGCGCCGATCGGCGCCACTACCAGCGGCGAATGGGTCGGGAAGACGTATCCGGCCGCCGCGGTGAGCGCGATCGCGGCGAAGACCCCGGCACAGGCGACGACGCGCTCGGTCAGTGTCGCGCCAGCGAGGATCGGTTGAAACAGCTTCACGGCCGGCTCTCCGGAGCATGGCCCCACCGGCCATCCGGCCGAACGAGGCATGCTCCACCATCAGTCTCGGACCGCCTCTATAATAGGCATTACGCACAATTCAACGGCAAAATCATTAATTCACTTGAAGAAACGTGAATTACCTTAATCAGGTGACGCAAGCACCTGGATAGAAACAAAAAAGGCGCCCTAAGGCGCCTTTTTGGAGAAGGTTTTTCTTAGTGCGAGCTGGGAGGCCCGCCCTGCTCCATCCGGATTTCGGCTGCCATCAGCCCCTTCGGGCCAGGCCCGTAACGCACCAGCACGGTCTGCCCCGGAATCAGCTCGACGATGCCGTAGCGGCGCAGCGTCTCCATATGGACGAAGATGTCGGGCGAGCCCTCGCCGGCGGAGACGAAGCCGAAGCCGCGCAGGCGGTTGAACCACTTCACCACCATACGCTCGAGCCCGCTGGTCGGCGTGATCGTCGCATTGGTCCGCGGCATCGGCATCTCGGCCGGATGGCGCGCAGCGGAGGTGTCGATTGAGAGTACGCGGACAGCCTGGCGGCCCCTCGCCTTCGCGATTGCCTCGAGCACGATGCGGGCGCCTTCGGCGATGGCGTGGAAACCGTCGCGCTTCAGGGTCGTCACATGGACGAGGACGTCGGTGCCGCCATCCTGGGGCACGACGAAGCCGTAGCCCTTGCTGACGTCGAACCATTTGACATGGCCCGTGATCTCGACCGTCTGCTCGCCAACGTCGTCAGGCCCGTCCAGCCGCACGATCCGGTTGAGCGATTGCAGCGGGCCGACCGGTGGCCTGCCTCCGTCGCCGTATTCGTCGGACATGTCCCGCTCATCTCCGCCGCGAACGTGATTCGTGACGTGACGATAGCACCCCGGCGGAGTCGCGAAACAGTCGCTTCCGGCTCATCCACATCATCAGCATGCGTAAACCGTGTGAGAGACTGACAAAAGCTGCGCCTTGTCGCTTTCGTGCATCGCGCCGATGATCGTACGAACCGCGCTCGGGAGACCAGTCATGCGTATCACCCGCATCGAGCCCTTCATCCTGCACATCCCGGTCACCGGCGGCTCGATCGCCGACTCGACCCACCGGATCAGCCATTGGGGCGTGGTCGGCACGACGATCACCACCGAGGACGGACTCGTCGGCTATGGCTTCACCGGCACCCATGCCGACCTCGCCTCCGACCGGCTGATCACCTCTTGCATCCGCGATTGCTACGCGCCGCTGCTCGCCGGCGAGGATGCGTCCGAGCATTCGCGGCTCTGGCTGAAGCTCGCCCGCCATCCCGCTTTGCAATGGGTCGGCCGCGCCGGCATCACCCAATTGGCGCTCGCTGCCGTCGACGTCGCGCTCTGGGACCTCAAGGCGAAGAAGGCCGGCGTGCCGCTCTGGCATCTGCTCGGCGGCGCCAGCAAATCGAAACTCGAAGCCTACAACACCGACATTGGCTGGCTCTCGATCCCGAAGGACGAGTTGGTCGAGGGCGCGCGCATGGCGGTCGAGCGCGACGGCTTCCACCGTATCAAGATCAAAGTCGGCCATGCCGATCCGATGACCGATATCGGCCGGCTCGAAGCGGTGCGCCGCGCCGTCGGCGACCATGTCACCATGGCGATCGACGGCAACGGCAAATGGGACCTGCCGACCTGCAAGCGCTTCTGCGCCCGCGCCGAGGGGCTCGATATCTTCTGGTTCGAGGAGCCGCTCTGGTACGACGACATCGGCTCGCATGCCGAGCTCGCCCGCTCGACTGCGATCCCGGTCGCGCTCGGCGAGCAGCTCTATACGGTCGACGCCTTCCGCGCCTTCGTGCAGGCCGGCGCGATCCATTATGTCCAGCCCGACGTCACCCGCCTCGGCGGCATCACCGAATACATCCAGGTTGCGGAGCTGGCGCTGGCCCATCGCTTGCCGGTCGCGCCCCATGCCGGCGAGATGAGCCAGGTCCATGTCCACCTCGCTTACTGGCATCCGGCGACGCCGGTGCTCGAATACATCCCGTGGATCAAGGACGCCTTCGTGGAACCGGCCAATGTCGCCGATGGTTGTTTCCTGCGCCCGCAGCAGCCCGGCGCCGGCACCACCCCGACGAGGGCCGCCTTTGCTCGCTTCGCCAAACCGCTGTCCTGAACCCGAGAGCCGACCATGCCCGACTTCACCACGCTCGCTCTGTTCACCGCCGCCTGCGCCGTGCTGACCGCGACGCCCGGGCCCGACATGCTGCTGATCGCCTCGCGGAGCATGAGCCAGGGCCGCGCTGCCGGCTTCATGACCTATGCGGGTATCGCTACAGGCAGCTATCTCCAGGCGCTCGCCGCTGCCTATGGCCTGTCGCAGCTCTTCCTGCTCGTGCCCTCCGCCTATGACGCCCTGCGCTGGGCCGGCGCCGCCTACCTCGCCTGGCTCGCCTGGAAGACCCTCCGCTCGCCCGCGACATTGTTCGCGCCGACGGCGGACGCGGCACGTTTCCCGCTGCGCCAGATCTTCCTGCAGGGCCTGCTGACAAACCTGCTCAACCCGAAGATGGCGCTGTTCATGCTGGCGCTGTTGCCGCAGTTCGTGAAGCCGGAGGCCGGATCGCTGCTGCTCCAGGTCGTGGTGCTGGCCTCGATCCTCAATTTGATGGGCCTCATCGCCAACGGCATCGTCATCATGACGGCAAGCCGGCTCGGCCGCGCCATCGCCAGCCGGCCGCATCTGGCGCTCTGGCCGCAGCGCATCCTCGGCGTGGTCTTCGGCGGGCTGGCGCTGCGCCTCGCCTTCGCCTCGCGGGATTGAGCTGCAGACGCCATCAACCCTTCGTCATTTCGAGCGCAGCGAAGCAATCCAGGGAGACGTAGAGCACTGCCGCCGCTGGATTGCTTCGTCGCCTTGCTCCTCGCAATGACGAGAGGCGTCTATGACCGTCATCAGTTCGCCAATCGCGCCAGTGCCGGGCCGATCTCGCTGCGCACGACGAGATCGGCGATCGGGTCGAGATCGGTCGGCTCGCGGTTGAGGATGACGAGCTTCGCCCCGTTGCGCTTGGCGATCACCGGGAAGGTCGCGGCCGGGAAGACGACGAGCGAGGAGCCGGCGACGAGGTAGAGATCGGCCGACATCGTCAGCTCGTGGGCCCGCAGCATGGGTTGCTGCGGCATCTGCTGGCCGAAGGAGATCGTCGCGGTCTTCACGATACCGGCGCACATCATGCAGGAAGCCGGCTCGCCGCTCGCCTCGAACTCCGCCCTTATCGCCGCAAGCTCATGCCGCCAGCCACAGGTCAGGCAGGTCGCATAGGTGCCGTTGCCGTGCAGCTCGATCACCGCGCCCTCCGCGATGCCCGAGGCTTGGTGCAGGCCGTCGATGTTCTGGGTGATCACACCGGGCGAGCGCCCTTCCGCCACCAAAGTCGCCAGCGCCCGATGGCCGCGATTGGGCCTGGCGTCGCGATAATGGGCGTCCATCGCGAATTTGCGCCGCCAGGCCTCGATCCGCGCCTCGCGGCTGGCGAGGAAGGCCTCGAATGGGATCGGCTTGTTCTGCATCCAGGGCGAGCCCGGCGAACGGAAATCCGGCACGCCCGATTCGGTCGAAATCCCCGCACCGGTGAACGGCACGATCACCCGGGCGCGGTCGAGCATCGCATGCAATTCCTCGATCGCGTCCTGCGTCGCCTCGTCCATGCCGTCTCCTCACCTTGTTCCGGTTCGAATATGGGGCGTTCCGGCGTTGCGCTCCAGCCCTGCCGGCGAGGCCGTTGACGCCGAAAGAAACGCGCCGCAAAGCTCAGCCATGCCTGCGCCCTCTCCCGCCCCGCTCAACCCCGATCTCATCGACACTGCGACCCCGCCGATTCCCGAGGCCAAGGCCTGGGCGCGCGGCTATGCCGGTGGCAACGGTCCGCTGATCGACCTGTCGCAGGCCGTGCCCGGCTCGCCGCCACCGGCTGCCCTGCTCGAACACCTCGCCGAGGCTGCCGCGCTGCCCGAAAGCACGCGCTACGGGCCGATCGCCGGCGACGATGTCCTACGCGAAGCCTATGCCGCAGAGAGCAGCACCTTCTATGGCGGCGCGATCCGGCCGCAGGAGATCGCGATCACCGCTGGCTGCAACCAAGCCTATGTCACGGTGATGATGGCGTTGGCGCGCGCCGGCGACAATGTGCTGCTGCCGACGCCCTGGTACTTCAACCACGAGATGACGCTGAACATGCTCGGCGTCGAGCCGCGCCCGCTGCCTTGCGATCCGGCTCAAGGCTTCGTGCCGGATGCGACGACAGCCGAGGCGCTGATCGACGAACGCACCCGCGCCATCGTGCTGGTGACCCCGAACAACCCGACCGGCGCGGTCTACCCGCCTGCGACCATCGCCGCCTTCGCCGAGCTCTGCCGCAAGCGCAGGATCTGGCTGGTGCTCGACGAGACCTATCGCGACTTCCTGCCCGAAGGCGCGGACCGCCCGCATGAGCTCTTTGCCGCAAGCGACTGGCAGGATTCGCTGATCGGCCTCTACAGCTTCTCCAAGGCCTATGCCGTGCCCGGCTGGCGGCTGGGTGCGATCACCGCCGGCGAGGCGGCGCTGGCCCAGATCGGCAAGGTGCTGGACTGCGTCCAGATCAGCCCGGTGCGCGCCGGCCAGAGCGCCGTCGCCTGGGGCATCGACGGCATCCGCGCCTGGCGTGAGGCCAACCGCGCCGAGATGAACTCCCGGGCCGCGCTCTTCCGCCAGGCGATCGCGCCGCTGAACGGCTGGAGCGTGCTCGCGGCGGGTGCCTATTTCGCCTATGTCGCCCACCCCTTCGAGGGCGTGCCGGCGGCGGACGTCGTGCGCCGGCTGGTGCAGGAGCGCGGCGTGCTCGCTTTGCCCGGCCCCTATTTCGGGCCCGGCCAGGAGCAGCATTTGCGCATCGCCATCGCCAATGTCGCGGCCGAGCGCATCGCAGCGCTCGGCGAGCGGCTGAAGGGTTTCGCGCTCTAAAGCCTCACCCCTTCGCCGCCGGGCACTTGCTCTCGCTCAGCGGCCAGACCGTCTCCTCCGGCGCGATTTTGCGCACGATCTCGAAATAGTCCCACGGCCCCTTCGAATCCGCCGGCTTCTTGACCCTCGCGAGATACATCTCGCGCAGCACCCTTCCATCGGCGCGGATCGTCGCGTCCTTGGTGAAGGCATCGTTGATCGGCATCGCCCGCATCGCGGCAGCGACCTTGTCGGGATCGTCGGTGCCCGCCTGCTTGATCGCCTTGAGATAGTGCAGCACCGAGCCATAGACCCCGGCATGCAGCATGGAAGGCATCATCCCGGCCCGCTCCAGGAACTGCTTCGACCAGGAGCGCGAGGGCTCGTCGAGATCCCAATAGGAAGCGGTGGTCAGATAGGTGCCTTGCGTCGCCTTGAGGCCGAGGCTGTGCACGTCCTGCAGGAAGAAGATCAGCGCCGCGAGGTTCTGCCCCTGCTCGGCGAGGCCGAATTCTCCGGCCTGCTTGATCGCGTTGACCGTGTCGTTGCCGGCATTGGCGATGCCGATCACCTTGGCGCCGGAGGCCTGCGCCCGCAGCAGGAAGGAGGAGAAATCGGCATTGTTCAAGGGATGGCGCACCGCGCCGACGACCTTACCGCCATTGGCCTCGACGACATCAGTGGCGTCCTTCTGGAGCTGGTGGCCGAAGGCGTAGTCGGAGGCCAGCATGAACCAGGAGGTGCCGCCAGCCTTGACCACGGCCGAGGCGGTGCCGCGGGCGACACCATAGGTGTCGTAGGTCCAGTGGAAGCCATAGGGCGAGCACTGCTCATTGGTCAGCGCCGTGGTGCCGGCGCCGGAATACATCACGATCCGCTTCTTCTCGCGGGCGAGCGACTGCAGCGCCAGCGCCACCGCCGAATTGGGGATGTCGACGACGGCGTCGACCTTGTAGATGTCGAACCATTGCCGGGCGATCGAGGTGCCGAGATCGGCCTTGTGCTGATGGTCGGCCGCGACGATCTGGATCGGCTTGCCGAGCACGGTCGCACCGAACTCCTTTACCGCCAGCTCGGCCGCGATCACCGAGCCCTTGCCGCCGATATCGGCGGTGACGCCGCCCATATCGGTCAGCACGCCGATCTTGACGACATCGTCGCTGACCTGGGCCAGCGCCGGCATACTGGCGAGCGCCATCAGGGCGCCGCCCACTAGAAGCGATCGCATCATTATCCTCCCGAGCTGTCGTCCGGCCTTGCCGCCGGTTCAATCTCAAAGACCCTTTGCCTCCAGCCAGGCGACGATCAGGGCCGCGATCTCGTCGCTGTTGTCCTCGCACATCGGCATATGGCCGTTGCCGGTGATGCCACGCTCCGGCAGCCAGACAAACTGCGCGCCCAGATAGCGCGCCGTCGCCTTGTCGACCGCGCGCGGATGGCGCGGGTCGCTGTCGCCGGTGACGATCAGGATCGGCAGGTTTGCAAGGTTCGCCGCGTCGGCGATGCGCAGGCCCTTGCCACCGATGTTGAAGCGCTCGTTCATCAGGCGCGCGCTCTCGGGCACGATCGAGCGGCGATAGGCTCCGAAGGCCTGTTTCGGGAAGCGCTCGGAATTGGCCCAATAGGCCTGCATGAACTCGGGCGGGATGAAGAGCGGCTTGTCTTCCTCGACCCGGACCGGGCAGCCCAGGCTCTAATCGTCCTTGAGCTTGGCCACCGCCTCGGCATCGTCGGGCAGCACCGGCAGGAGATTGGCCGGCCCGCCCGGCGCGATACCGACGATCGCTGCGACAGCCTTTGGGCTCTGCTCGGCGATCCACCAAGCCATCGGCCCGCTGGCGGAGTGCACGAGCAGCACCGCCGGCCCGATCTCCTCGAGCAGACACTGCAGGGAGGTCGCGATCTCGACGCTCGACAAAGTCGCGAAATCCGGCCGCATCGGCGAGCGGCCATGCCCCGGCCAGTCCGGCACGAAGACCTCGCGGCCGGAGGCGGCAAAGAAAGGCGCCCAGCCGGGCCGACCATCGGGCGTGGTCAGATAGCAGGCACCGGTATGGCCGCCGCCATGGACGACGACGATCGGCAACCGCCCCGGCTGAGGCGCCCCGAGCCGGTCGACATAGATCGGATGGGCGTCCGTGCCCGAATAGAAGCATTGCCGCTCCGGCGCGCGCAAAAGCGCCTGCCGCCTTGTGGCACCAGCCTGGTCCATCGCCTCCTCCCGGCACGGCAAAACCGTGCCATTCCTTATCCGGGATGCTAGGACCGGCTCATGGCGCGCGCAACAAAAAAGTCCAATGTGAGACTAATTCCGCAGGACGAGACCGGCGAACTCGACGCCGGGCAGCGTCGCGCCATCCTCGATGGCACCGCGATCCCGACTGCCTACAAGATCGGCTACATCCTGAACTTCTATCGCGAGCCCTCCTTCCGGGCGATCGAGATGGAGTTCGGGCTGACCCGGCCGGAGATCGTCATCCTGATCTTCCTGACCGTGCGCGACGGCGCCAGCGCAAGCGAGTTCTGCGAGTTCTCCGGCCATCTCAAAGCGAGCGTCAGCCGCGCCGTCATCCTGCTCGAGAAGAAGACGCTGATCCGACGCGAGCCCGATAAGGCCGACAGTCGCCGCCAACTCCTCTTCCTGACGCCGGAAGGTCGCGCCCTCTACGAACGTTATATCCCGGCGCTGCAGGCCAGGGAGGCGGCGATGCTCGATTGCCTCTCGGGCGAGGAGCGGGCCCAGCTCGGGCAGCTACTCGACAAGCTCGCCGCCCATGTCCCGCAATGGGGTTTTGCCTCCGAGCTCTGAAGCCCCGAAGCGTCAACTCAGCAGCCTTGGCCTCAGCCGCCCCGCGCCTGTCAAGTCGTGCTTGACAAGTTGCGATGAGCGCGAGAACTTCCTGTCAAGCTCACCTTGACAAGAGATGGCCATGACGACGTCGGATCAGGCTCTAGGCGATGCTGGCTCCGGCAAGTGGCGAAAGCGTCTGAGCAAGGCTTTGAAGCCGCTGCTGCACTGCTCGTTCTGCGGCAAGAACCAGCACGACGTCGAGAAGCTCGTCGCCGGCCCGGCGGTCTTCATCTGCAATGAATGCGTCGCCAAATGTAACGCGTTCATGGCGCTGCCGGTCGACGCGCCGCGGCCGGATACGGAAATCCGGAGCATTCAAGAGCTCGAGACGCTCCCGACCGAGCGCCTTCTGCACTGGCTCAAGGTCGAGGCTGCGCTCTACGAGCACACCGCCGTCGGGCTGGGACGGACGGTCGACGTCCTGCGCAGGCGCAAGATCTCCTGGGCCGCGATCGGAGAAGCGCTCGGCATCTCCCGCCAGGCGGCCTGGGATCGTTTTTCCTAGCGCGCTGCCTGAGCAGGCCCTCGCGCGCTTGTGACAGGCCCCATTCAGCCGAAGAGAAACTGGTCCGAAAGCTGGCCAACGGTGAAGTTGCTGATGCGGATACCCCCGGCAAAGCCGAGTTCCGAGGTCGAGACCAGCACGTCCGCGCCGTCTTGTGCCGTGATGACGTTGCTGAAACCTTGCAGGAACAACGTATCGAAATCGCCCAGAACTTCATTGAAATCGGCTATGACCGCATAAGCGCCGGAAGACAAATCCTGCAACCGGAAGACGAATGTGTCGTTGCCCTGGCCTCCGACTAGTCCATCCGCACCGCCAAAGCCGGACAGGACGTCATCGCCGCCATTGCCGAAGAGCGTGTTGTTGAACGCATCGCCAATCAGGATATCGGCGAAATGCGAGCCGGCCAGACCCTCGATCGAGAAATAGCTATCGCCCGCGGCCTCGCCTGCATTGGCGGCGGCATTGGACAGCCGTGCTGTCACGCCACTGGCGGCATCGTCGTACCGAGCCACATCGAAATCGTTTCCGCCGTCGAGTCGATCCGCGCCAGCGCCGCCATAGAGGTCGTCATTGCCCGCGAACCCATAAATCTCATCATTCCCGGCCAGACCGACCAGAGCGTCATTGCCGGCAAGGCCGAGCAAAGCGTTCGCATTGGCGTCGCCAGTCAGCCTATCGTCAAATGCCGAACCTATGAGAGCCTCGATGGAGAAGTAACTGTCCCCCGCCGCATCGCCCGCATTGAGCGTGGTGTCGGCGAGGTTTGCACTCACGGCTGCCGCGGCATCATCGTAGCGCGCAAAATCGTAGCCTTCGCCGCCATCCAGCCGGTCGCCCGCTGCACCTCCGCTCAACATATCGCTGCCATCGAAGCCGTAAAGTTCGTCGCTGCCGGCAAAGCCATAGAGCGTGTCGTTTCCGCCAAGCCCGAGTAGTGCGTTGCTGCCCGCGTCGCCGATCAGAAGATCGGCGAAGGCCGAACCTATGAGCGCCTCGATCCCGACGAGTTGGTCGCCCTGCGCATCCCCGCCGACGCCGGTGCCGAGATCGAGCCGCACCGTGACGCCGATCGAGCTGTCATCATAGCGGGCGAAGTCGAAATCAGCACCGCCGACCAGTGCATCCGCGCCCGCGCCGCCGGTTAGCAGGTCGACGCCAGCGCCTCCGTTGATCGAATCATTGCCGCCAAAACCGTAGAGCACGTCGTTGCCGTTCAGCCCGAAGAGCTGATTGACGGCGCCGTCGCCCAAAAGCGTGTCGGCGAACCCCGAACCGTGAACGCCCTCGATAGACGTGAAAGTGTCGCCGGCGGCTTCCCCGCTGTTGCCGGCAGGCGTCAGCAGGCTGACGGTTACGCCGGCCGTAGCGTTGGTGTATTCGGCAAGATCGAACCCGCCGCCGCCGTCGAGCACGTCCGCGCCCTGGCCGCCACGCAGGAAATTGTCACCGGCGTCGCCCGTCAAAATGTCGTTGAAGTCGCCGCCGCGCAGGCCTTCGATCGAAACATAAGTGTCGCCCACGGCCTCGCCGATATTCGCACCCGGGTTGGCGAGACTGACGGTTACGCCCGCGGAGGCGTTGCGATAGTCGGCATAGTCGATGCCGTCGCCACCATTCAGCGCATCCGCGCCGAGACCGCCGCGCAGAGAGTTACTGCCGGCGTCGCCCGTCAACGTGTCGTTGAAGTCGCCGCCACGCAGGCCTTCGATCGAGACATAAGTGTCGCCGGCAGCATCGCCGGTATTGATGCCGGGATTGGCGAGGCTCGCTACGACAGCAGTCGTCGCGTTCACGTAGTCGGCATAGTCAAAGCCGCCAGCACCATCCAACACGTCAGCGCCAGCTCGGCCCCGAAGGAAATTGTCGTTGGCATCGCCGATCAGGGTGTCGTTGAAGTCGGTGCCGCGCAGGCCTTCGATCGAGATATAGATGTCGCCGGCAGCATCGCCGGTATTGATCGCAGAATTGGTCAGGCTGGCCAATATGCCTGTCGTCGCGTTGCGATAATCGGCGTAGTCGAAGCCGTCCGCACCGTTCAGTAGATCCGCGCCCAGACGACCGCGCAGATAATTGTCGCCCGCATCGCCGATCAGCGTGTCGTTGAAATCGGTGCCGCGCAGGCCTTCGATTGAGATATAGGTGTCGCCCGCAGCATCGCCGGTATTGAGCGCAGGATTGGTCAGGCTCGCTACGACACCGGCCGTCGCGCCCGAATAGTCGGCGTAGTCAAAGCCGCCGGCGCCATTCAGCACGTCGGCGCCATTTCGGCCACGCAGATAATTGTCGCCGGCATCGCCGATCAGAAGGTCGTTGAACTGGCTGCCGCGCACGCCTTCGATCGAAACATAGGTATCGCCGGCGGCCTCGCCGGTATTGATCGCAGGATTGGTCAGGCTGACAGTTACGCCCGCTGCGGCGTTGCGATAGTCGGCGAAGTCGAAGCCGTCGCCGCCGTTCAGCGCATCCGATCCGAGACCGCCCCTGAGAACGTTGTCACCAGCGTCGCCCGTCAGCGTGTCATTGAAATCGCTCCCGCGCAGATTTTCGATCGAACTGTAGGTGTCGCCTGCGGCCTCGCCGGTATTGGCATTGGGGTTGGCAAGGCTGGCGGTTAGGCCTGTCGCGGCATTGGAGTAGTCGGCAGAGTCATCGCCGTTGCCACCAGCCAGCGAATCCGCTCCGAGACCGCCGCGCAGGACGTTGTCGCCGGCATCGCCAATCAGCGTGTCATTGAAAACGCTGCCATCCAGGTTTTCGATCGAGACATAGGTATCGCCCGCGGCCTCGCCGGTATTGGCATTGGGGTTGGCAAGGCTGGCCGTTATGCCTGTCGTGGCATTGAAATAGTCGGCATAGTCGGAGCCGCCACCGCCATTCAGCGCGTCCGCCCCCAGACCGCCGCGCAGGAAGTTGTCGTTGCCGTCACCGGTCAGCGTGTCGCCGAAATCGCTGCCGCGCAAACCCTCGATCGAGATGAAGGTGTCGCCCGCAGCTTCGCCGGTATTGATCGCGGCATTGGCCAGGCTGACTGTTATGCCTGCGATGGCGTAGCGATAGTCGGCGTAGTCGAAGCCGCCGGCGCCGTTGAGCGTATCTGCCCCGAGGCCACCACGCAGAAAATTCAGGTTCGCATCGCCGATCAGCGTGTCGTTGAAATCGCTCCCGCGCACGCCTTCGATCGAGAAATAGCTGTCGCCCGCAGCTTCGCCGGTATTGATGGCAGGATCGGTCAGGCTGACGGTGACACCTGCCGTCGCGCTCGTGTAATCGGCAAAATCAAAGCCGCCGCCACCGTTCAAGGCATCGGCGCCAAGTCCGCCGCGGAGAAAGTTGTCGCCTGCGTCGCCAATCAGGAGGTCATTGAAGTCGCCACCGCGCAGACCTTCAATCGAGGCGTAAAGATCCCCGGCAGCTTCGCCGGTGTTGGAAGCCGGATTGGTCAGGCTGACCGTTATGCCCGTCGTGGAATTGCGATAATCGGCGAAATCGAAACCGCCGCCGCCATTCAGCAAGTCGGCCCCGAGGCCGCCGCGCAGCACGTTGTCGCCGGCATTGCCCGTCAACGTGTCGTTGAAGGCGCTGCCCCGTACGTTCTCAATCGAGATATAGGTGTCACCTGCGGCTTCGCCGGTGTTGTTGCCCGGGGTGGTCAGATCCACGACAATCCCGGCTATCGCATTCTGATAGCTCGCGGTATCGAAGCCAGATCCGCCGTCAAGGATATCCGCGCCGCCCCCGCCAATCAGAATGTCGTTGCCCGCCAGACCGTTTAGGGTGTCGTCGCTGCCGCTGCCGGTTAGCGTATCGTCTCCTGCAGTGCCATTGAAGACAGGCATCGAACGTCCCTTTCACGCATGAAAATGAATCGCGGCATCAGACAGTTGGACATGCAACGGAGAGATGACCGCAGTCATCGACCTCTGTTCATTCCTTTAGGGAAATTTAACCAATATCATAAGGAGAGCATCACGCTCTGGGCGTCAAGCGATATTGCTTATACAGAATCTGCAAGCGGAATTTTGAATTGGCTAAGCCGGATACTATGGAAAGCAAGCTACCTGGCCTTGCTTCGCTCCGTCACCACCGCCCATTCCTCCCGCTTTGAATTCAGCCAGCCGACGCGAACTAAAAACCGAAGTATTCGCGAGAAATGTGGGCAATGCCGCTTATGTTCTGGCCTTGCATGGCGGGAGACGTCCAGGTCGCCGGCGCATCTGTCCTGGACGGCGCCGCTGGGGAAATCGCCCGGATTCACCATCTCAAAATTTTTGCGAAGGTGACCCGGATGACACGCCAGACATGATCGCACCGTGCTCTGGCCGATATGCGCCGGCACATGCATCCAGGGTCTTTTGGTTGGACTACACTTGAGTTCGCTGTTGGCGGATGGTGCTATAGGCTAGAATATGGCTCCGAACCGAAGGTTCGCGCTAGCGGATAGTAGGAACCGGCTTTCAGGCAACATCATGCTCGGATGGAAACGCTCTGCGTTTCCATCCGAAATCTGAACCCGACTCTAGTGCTCAACAAACACCTTAAATCCGACGGGGTAACCCCGGCACGTGCGATCTATGACGAGCCGCCCTCTCACATCGTCGCACCGATCTGCCAGGGCACGAACTCGGCATCGCCATAGCCCATCTCTTCGGACTTCGATTTCTCGCCCGAGGCGATCTTCAGCAGATAGTCGAAGATCTCCTTGCCCTTCTCCTCCAGCGTCACGCCGTCGAGGACATCGCCGCAATTGAGGTCCATGTCGTCGGTCTGCTTCAGATACATCGGGGTGTTGGTCGCAAGCTTGACCGAGGGCGTCGGCTTGCAGCCATAGGCCGAGCCGCGGCCGGTGGTGAAGGCGAGGATGTTGGCGCCGCCGGCGACCTGCCCCGTGGCAGAAACCGGGTCGTAGCCGGGCGTGTCCATATAGACGAAGCCTTTGCTCCGGACCGGCTCGGCATAGTGGTAGACGGCGGCCAGCGTCTTGGTGCCGCCCTTGGCGGCCGCGCCGAGCGACTTTTCCAGGATGGTGGTCAGCCCGCCGGCCTTGTTGCCGGGCGACGGGTTATTGTTCATGTCCATCCGGGCTCGCGCCGTATAGTCCTCCCACCACTTGATGATGCCGACGAGTTTTTCGCCGACCTCGCGGGTGGCGGCGCGGCGGGTGAGCAGGTGTTCGGCACCGTAGATCTCCGGCGTCTCGGAGAGGATCGCGGTGCCGCCATGCTCGACCAGGAGGTCGACCGCCTTGCCCAGCGCCGGATTGGCGGTGATGCCGGAATAACCATCCGATCCACCGCATTGCAAAGCGAGCATCAATTCGGACGCCGGCACGGTCTCGCGCTTGGCCTGGTTGGCGATCGGCAGCATCACCTTCAGCGCCTCGATCCCGGCTGCGACCGCCTTCCGGGTGCCGCCGGTTTCCTGGATGGTCAGCGTCCGGAAGACGTCGCTCTCCTCGACGCCGTAGGCTTCCTTCATCCGCTTGATCTGGAAGCCCTCGCAGCCGAGTCCGACGACGAGCACCGCCGCCATGTTCGGGTTGCAGGCATAGCCCCAGGTCGTGCGCTTCAGGACTTCGAAGCTCTCGCCGTTGTAGTCGATGCCGCAGCCGGTGCCGTGGGTCAGGGCGATGACGCCGTCGACATTGGGGTAGTCGGCGAGCAGGCCCGAGCGCTTGACCTCCTCGGCCATGAAGCGTGCGGCCGAAGCCGAGCAGTTCACTGAAGTGAGGATGCCGACATAGTTGCGCGTGCCAGCATTGCCGGCCTTGCGGCGAAACCCCTCGAAGGTCGCCTGCTGCTCGACCGGCAGCACGAACTCCGTCTTCGCTTCGGCGGCATAGGCATAGTCGCGCTCGAAGGCGTGGAAGCCGGTATTGTGTTCGTGCACCCATTCGCCTGGCGGGATATCGAGCGTGGCGAAGCCGATGATCTGGCCGAACTTGCGGATCGGCTCGTCCTTGGCGATCCGGGTCAGCGCAACCTTGTGGCCGCGCGGGATGCGCTTCAGCGCAGTGACTCCGGCTGCGCTGACACCGACATCGATCGGATCGACGGCGACCGCGACATTGTCGGCGGCATTGAGCTTCAGCGTGCGCGGCGGGGCGGCTTTGTCGAGCATGATGATACCTTGGAACGGCGGCTCCCCCGCCTCCCCCAAGCAATGCGCCGATTGCGACCTTTTTTCAATCGGTTGAAACTGGGAGCGGGCTTGCAGCCGGCGCCGGACGGCTAGCCGAGCCGCAGCTCGCGCACGACCTGCTCGACGATCGCGTCCTTGCTCGCTTCGACCTGGACGACGAGCGGGTTCTCGTTCGGACCCGGCTCCTCCAGCGTGGCGAACTGACTGTCGAGCAGCGCGGGCGGCATGAAATGGTGCTGGCGCGCCGCCATGCGCTGGCCGATCAGCTCGCGCGAGCCCTGGAGATAGACCAGCGCGACATCAGGCCGTTTCCCGACGATCACATCGCGATACGCCTTCTTCAGCGCCGAGCAGGTGACGATGCCGTTGCCGCCGCTGCTGCGAAGCGCGTCGATCCAGGCCGCGATCGCAGCCAGCCAGGGCTTGCGATCCTCGTCGGTCAGCGGAATGCCGCTCGACATCTTCGCGACGTTCACAGGCGGGTGGAACGAGTCGGCATCCCGAAATGGCCAGCCGAGCCGCTCGGCCAGCCGTTCACCGAGCGAGGTCTTGCCCGAGCTCGCCACGCCCATCACGACGATCACCGCCGGTTTCCCGGCGTCCTTGGCAAAGGTCATGCTCGCTCAGCCCTGCTTCTTCGGCTCGACATGGCCACCGAAGCCGGCGCGCATGGCGGAGAGGATTTTTTCGGCGAAGGTGTGGTCCTTGCGCGAGCGGAAGCGGGTGTAGAGCGAGGAGGTCAGCACCTCGGCCGGAGTCGCGGTCTCGATCGCCGCCTGCACCGTCCAGCGGCCCTCGCCGGAATCCGAGACATGGCCGGAATAGGCGCCGAGCTCTTCGTCGGCCGCGAGCGCCTCGGCGGTCAGGTCGAGCAGCCAGGAGGTCACGACCGAGCCGCGTCGCCAGACCTCGGCGATCTCGGCGACATCGAAATTGAAGCCGTATTCCTCGGGCAAACCGTCCTTGGCCGAGGCGTTGCGCAGGAGGTCGAAGCCCTCGGCGAAGGCCTGCATCATCCCGTATTCAATGCCGTTATGGATCATCTTGACGAAATGGCCGGCGCCGGCCGGGCCGCAATGCAGATAGCCCTGCTCGGCCGTTGGATTGCGCCCCTCGCGATGCCTGGTCGGCTCGATCCCGCCCTTCCCCGGCGCCAGCGCCTGGAAGATCGGCTCGAGCCGATCGAACACGCCCTTGTCGCCGCCGATCATCAGGCAATAGCCGCGCTCCAGCCCGTGCACGCCGCCTGAGGTGCCGATGTCGAGATAGTGCAGGCCCTTGGCCTCGAGCTCGCGCCCGCGCCGGACATCGTCCTTCCAGAAGGCGTTGCCGCCATCGATCAGCGTGTCGCCGGGCGCCATCATCGCCGTGAGATCGACGAGCGTCTTCTCGGTGATCTCGCCGGCCGGCAGCATGATCCAGATCGCGCGCGGCGCCTCCAACTTGGCGACCATCTCCTTGAGATCGCCGACATTGACGGCGCCGTCCTTTGCCAGCGCCTCGCCCGGCTTAGGGTCGCGGTCATAGACCACGCAATTGTGCCCGGCGCGGTGCAGCCGCCGGACGATATTGGCTCCCATGCGGCCGAGGCCGACCACTCCAAGCTGCATAGCGAAGGCTCCTGCTGCCGGCAGAAAGCCGGCTTTGGCGATGCTAAATGCCCCGATGAAAGCCGGCCGGCAAGCGTTGGCCGGCCGGCACGCTAGCTGCATCGTGTTGTCCGGGCGCTCTGGCGGCCGAGCGAAAGCTTGCCTAAACCGCCCCGACGCCTTCTGTTTCGGAGGCACGGATATCCACAGCGAAGGCAGGCAAAGGGAGCGTTATGGCGGCGGAGGGTTTCTCTCAGGATCTGGTTCAGGCGGTCGGCCTTCTCGGGGCTGGCGTCATCGCGGTGCCGATCTTCCGGAAGCTCAAGCTCGGCTCGGTGCTCGGCTATTTCGCCGGCGGCCTCGTCATCGGCCCCTCCGGCATCGGCCTGTTCTCCAATCCCGAGAGCGTGCTCCACGTCGCCGAGTTCGGCGTCGTCATGTTCCTGTTCATCATCGGGCTGGAGATGCAGCCCTCGCGGCTCTGGAACCTGCGCGGCGAGATCTTCGGCCTCGGTGTCGCCCAGGTCGGGCTCTGCGGCGCGCTGCTGACCGGCGTCGGCATTCTCGCCGGCCTCAGCCCCGCCGCCGCCTTCATCGCCGGCATGGGTTTCGTTTTGTCCTCCACTGCCGTCGTGATGCAGATGCTGAACGAGCGCGGCGAGGCCTCGACGCCGCAGGGCCAGCAGGCGGTCTCGATCCTCCTGCTCGAAGACCTCGCCATCGTGCCGCTGCTCGCGGTCGTCGCCGTGCTGGCTCCGACGAAGGCTGCCGAGAGTGGCGGCCTCATGCCCCTGCTGATCGGCGCCGGCTCGCTCGTCGGCCTCGTCGTCGCCGGCAAATGGCTGCTCAACCCGATGTTCCGGCTGCTCGCCAACGCCCAGGCCCGCGAAGTCATGACCGGCGCCGCGCTGCTCGTCGTGCTCGGCTCGGCCCTGGCGATGCAGCTCGGTGGTCTCTCGATGGCGATGGGCGCCTTCCTTGCCGGCGTGCTGCTCTCGGAATCGACTTTCCGCCATCAGCTCGAGGCCGATATCGAGCCGTTCCGCGGCCTGCTGCTCGGCATGTTCTTCCTCGCCGTCGGCATGTCGCTCGATCTCAAGCTGATCGGACAGGAATGGCAGGCCGTCGCCCTCGGCGTCGCCGCCTTCATGCTGGTCAAGGCGGCCGGCATCTTCATCGTCGCCAAGCTGTTCCGCACCCGCACGCGCAATGCGATCACCCGCGTCGCGCTGTTCTCGCAGGGCGGTGAGTTCGCCTTCGTACTCTACAGCGCCGCGGCAGCGGCTGGCATTTTCGACGCGCGGATCAACGCGATCGCCAGCGCCATCGTCATCCTGTCGATGGCGATCACCCCGCTGGTCGTGCTCGCCATCGACCGCTTCATGCCGGCTGAGCGAGAATCTCTGGATGGCATCGAGCATGCCGAGGGCCTCAAGGGACGCATCCTCGTCGTCGGCTTCGGCCGTTTCGGTCAGGTCGCGAGCCAGGCCTTGCTCGCCCGCGGCTGCAGCATCTCGCTGATCGAGACCGATGTGGAGATGATCCAGGCCGCGGCGACCTTCGGCTTCAAGGTCTATTACGGCGACGGCACCCGCGCCGACATCCTGCACGCCTCGGGTGCCCATCAGGCCGAGGCGATCCTGGTCTGCGTCGAGAAGCGCGAGACGGCCAACGCGATCGTGCGGGTCGCGCAGGCCGAGTTCCCGCATGCGAAGCTGTTCGTGCGCGCCTTCGACCGCGGCCATTCGATGGACCTGATCCGTGCCGGCGTCGACTACCAGATCCGCGAGACCTTCGAATCCGCCATGGTCTTCGGCGGCGAGGTCCTGCGTGCGCTCGGCGTGCCGGAAGAGGAAGCCGCGGAGATCGTCGAGGATGTCCGCCGTCGCGATGCCGAGCGCCTCGACCTCCAGGTCGCGAGCGACATCTATGCCGGCCAGGACCTGGTCCACGGCAACCAGCCGACCCCCGCCCCGCTCACCAAGCCAAAGGCAGCGGGCACGGTCATTGGCGACCTGCCGGATGCGGTCGGCGCCAAGCCGTAAGGCTCGGCGCCGAGCCGTCTCAGGGGAACATCAGCGGCAGCGGCTCGGCCTGCCAGACGGCTTCGAGCGTAAGCAGCCTGAGAGCAGTCGGGCCGAGCCCGTCGCCAATCGCCTCGACGACAAAGCGCTCCGCCTCGGCCTGCCTCGGGAAAGCGACCGCCAGGATCACGCCATCGCCGAGGTCCCGATCACGGGCGACGAAATTCAGCTTCGCCCGCCCGTGAAGGCCGAGCCGACCGATGCGCGCGAGCAAGGCTTCGCGCAGATCCTCGCGACCCGCCGCGATCTCACAAAGGACGAGCGCTTCCATGGCGCTCAACCATTGCGGAAGGTGTAGCTGTAGCCGTTGATCGCCGGCACGCCGCCGAGATGGGCGTAGAGCACCTTCGAGCCGGCCGGGAAGAAGCCCTTCTTCACCAGGTCGATCATGCCCTGCATCGATTTCCCCTCATAGACGGGGTCGGTCATCATGCCCTCGAGCCGGGCCGACAGGCGGATCGCCTCGATCGTCTCCTGCGACGGCACGCCATAGACCGGATAGGCGTAATCCTCGTTGAGCACGATGTCGTCCGCCGTGATCGCCTTGCCGCCGACGAGATCGGAGGTCTTCTGGGCGATGTCGAGCACCTGCGCCCGGGTCTGCGCCGGCGTGAAGGAGGCGTCGATGCCAATGACGTTGCGTTGGCGGCCGTCCTTGGCAAAGCCGACCACCATGCCGGCATGGGTCGAGCCGGTGACGGTGCAGACGACGATGTAGTCGAACTTGAAGCCGAGCTCTTCCTCCTGCGCCCTCACCTCCTCGGCGAAGCCGACATAGCCGAGCCCGCCGAATTTGTGCACGGAAGCGCCGGCCGGGATCGCATAGGGCTTGCCGCCCTTCGCCTTCACATCTGCCAGCGCGTTTTCCCAGCTCGCCCGGATGCCGATGTCGAAGCCCTCGTCGACCAGCTCGACATGGGCGCCCATCACCCGCGACAGCAGGATATTGCCGACCCGGTCGTAGACCGCGTCCTCATGCGGCACCCAGCTTTCCTGCACCAGCCGGCACTTCATGCCGATCTTGGCCGCGGTCGCTGCGACCATGCGGGTATGGTTCGACTGCACGCCACCGATCGAGACCAGCGTGTCGGCGCCGGACGCGATCGCGTCCGGGACGATGTATTCGAGCTTGCGCAATTTATTGCCGCCGAAGGCGAGACCGGAATTGCAATCCTCGCGCTTGGCATAGAGCTCGACAGAGCCGCCGAGATGCGCGGAGAGGCGCGGCAGCTTCTCGATCGGCGACGGCCCGAAGGTCAGCGGATAGCGTTCGAACTTGGCGAGCATGGCGGATTTTCCTCACGAAATGACCCGCGAACGCTAGCAAAATGCCGTTGAAAGGTGCTCCCGAACTTCGACTTGGTTTTTTCTTCCGCTTCCACACAACTCGCAATCTGCTAGCTTTGAGCGACATCAGATGCACAAAAAACGGAAGAATCCTTCATGGAGGCCGAACTCGACAAAACCGACCTCAGAATCCTGCGTTTGCTGCAGGCCGATGGGCGCATGGGCAATGCCGAGATCGCCAAGCGCGTGAACACCAGCGCCGCCACCTGCCATCGCCGTATCCAGCGCCTGTTCGCCGAGGGCTATGTCACCGGCGTGCGCGCGCAGGTCGATCCGCACAAGGTCGAGAAGGGCACGCTCGCCATCGTCGGCGTGGTGCTCGACCGCTCGACACCGGAAAGCTTCGGCACCTTCGAGGAGGCGGTGAAACAGCTCCCCGTCGTGCTCGACTGCCACATCGTCGCCGGCGATTTCGACTATTTCCTCAAGATTCGCGTGCGCGACCTCGCCGACTTCAACAAGCTGCATGCGAAGACGCTGCTGGCCCTGCCGGGTGTGCGCCAGACTCGCACCTTCTTCGTGATGAAGGAGGTCATCGACAACGCGCCGCTGGAGTTTTGAGACGGAGTGCAGCCCTCTAAAAAACCTCGCGCGACGGCATTGACTTAGAGTGCACTCGAACCCGTAGCTTCCCCGGCGTCGTGATGAGAAGGCGGCCATGAAGATCGGTGAACTTGCCAGGCGATCGGGACTATCGGCCCATACGATCCGCTATTACGAGCGGATCGGGCTGCTGCCCTATGCCGACAGGGACCAGTCACGCCAACGCGACTACGACGCCTCGATCCTGACCTGGATCGAATTCCTCGGCCGGCTCAAGACCACGGGCATGCCGATCCGCGAGATGCTGCGCTATGCGGCCTCGCGGGAAAAGGGCTCCGGCACGGAAGCCGAGCGTCGTAGTTTGCTTGAACGGCACCGTGAGCAGGTTCGCGCTCGCGTCGCCGAACTCGAAGCCTGCCTTCTCGTCCTCGACACCAAGATCGCCGGCTATGCCGACATCGAGAAGAGGATCGAAGACCATGACGCACATCAACGCTCACGTCGAAACCAGCAGGCTGGAGCGCGGCAGGCGGGCTCTCGCTGAGATCGATGGCGAAGCCGGCCACAAGGTGATCGCAGCACTCGCCGACATCGCACCCGATTTCGCAAACTACGTATTCGAGTTCTCGTTCGGAGACATCTATTCGCGGCCGGGGCTCGACCTGCGCTCCCGCGAGATCGCGACGATCGCGGCGTTGGCCGCGATGGGCAACGCCCAGCCGCAGCTCAAGGTGCATATCGAGGCCGGGCTGAACGTCGGCTTGTCGCGTCAAGAGATCACCGAGATCCTGATCCAGATGGCGGTCTATGCCGGCTTCCCGGCGGCGCTCAACGGGCTGTTCGCGGCGAAGGAGGTGTTCACGGCGCGCGACCTCGCTGCTTGAACCGGGGCTGCATCTGACCCGCTGACGCTTGATCAGCGGGTCAGATCCTCACACCTGAATCAACCTCTGAACCTGCGCCCCGTCGAGCTCCTTCATCGGCCCGGCGAGCACCACTTCGCCACGATCCATCACGAACATCGTGTCGGCGAGGTCGCGGGCGAAGTCGAAATACTGCTCGACCAGGACGATCGCCATGTCGCCGCGCTGGCGCAGATAGTCGATGGCGCGGCCGATATCCTTGATGATCGAGGGCTGAATGCCCTCGGTCGGCTCGTCGAGAACCAGCAATTTGGGTCGGGTGACCAGCGCTCGCGCGATGGCGAGTTGCTGTTGCTGACCGCCCGAGAGGTCTCCGCCGCGCCGGCCCAGCATGGACTTCAGCACGGGGAATAGGTTGAAGAGCTCGTCCTGGATGTAGCGCTCCTTGCGCGGCAAGGGCGCGAAGCCGGTCTCCAGGTTCTCCTTGACGCTCAGCAGCGGGAAGACCTCGCGGCCCTGCGGCACGAAGCCGATGCCGGCGCGCGCCCGGTCCTCGGTGCGCAAGGTAGAGATGTCCTCACCGCCGAAACTAATCCTGCCGCCGCTGATCGGCTGCTGGCCGACGATGGCGCGCATCAGCGAGGTCTTGCCGACGCCGTTGCGGCCCATGACGCAGGTGACCTTGCCGATCTCGGCGCTGACCGAGACGCGCCGCAGTGCCTGCGCCGCGCCGTAATGCAGATCGATGGCATCCACAGTCAGCATGAGCAGTTGTCCCGCCGCATGATCTGAACGGAAGACCGGTTTTTACGTTTCCGCATCATGCTTAGCGCCCCAGATAGACTTCAACGACTCGCTCATTGGCACTAACCTGATCGAGGGGCCCCTCCGCCAATACCGAACCCTCATGGAGTACCGTGACCTTCACGCCGAGCTCGCGGATGAAACCCATGTCGTGCTCGACCACGATCACGGAGTGATCTTTCGCGATCTCTTTCAGCAGCACCGCGGTCTGCGCCGTCTCGCCATCGGTCATGCCGGCGGCTGGCTCGTCGACGAGGAGGAGCTTGGGGTCCTGCGCCAGCAGCATGCCGATCTCGAGCCACTGCTTCTGGCCATGCGAGAGCGAGCCGGCGAGGCGCTCGCGCTTATCCGCGAGCTTGATGATGCCGAGGATCTCGTCGATGCGCTTCTGCTGGGCGCTTTCGGTCTGCCAGAACAGCGTCTTCAGCACCGTGCGCTTCGATTTCAGCGCGAGGAGGATGTTGTCCTCGATCGTGTGGAAGTCGAACACGGTCGGCTTCTGGAACTTGCGGCCGATGCCGAGATTGGCGATCGCCGCCTCATCGAGCCGCGTCAGGTCGACCGAACCGCCGAACATCACAGTGCCTTCGTCAGGCCTGGTCTTGCCGGTGATGATGTCCATCATCGTCGTCTTGCCGGCCCCGTTCGGGCCGATGATGGCACGCATCTCGCCGGGCTCGATCGTCAGCGACAGGCCGCGGATCGCCTTGAAGCCGTCGAAGGAGACGCTGACGCCGTCGAGATAGAGCAAGGAAGAGGTCAGCGCGCCGGGTGTGGGGGCGTTCATATCAGTTACTCCGCCGGAGCCGCTTCGGCCGCTGGCACGGGTGCGGGCCGCTTGCGGCTCTCCCACCAGCCCTGCGCGGTGCCCAAAATGCCTTTCGGCATGAACAGAGTGACGAAGACGAAGAGCGCGCCGAGCGCGAACAGCCAGTACGGCGCCATGAATCCCGAGGTGAACACCGTCTTGGCCCAGTTGACCACGACGGCGCCGAGCGCAGCTCCGACCAGCGAGCCGCGGCCGCCGACCGCGACCCAGATCACCGTCTCGATCGAGTTGGCCGGGGCAAATTCGCTGGGATTGATGATGCCGACCTGCGGCACGTAGAGCGCCCCGGCCACGCCCGCCATGCAGGCCGAGACGGTGAAGACGAAGAGCTTGAAGCGGTCGACTCGGTAGCCGAGGAAGCGCGTGCGCGATTCAGCGTCGCGGATGGCGATCACCACCTTGCCGAGCTTCGACGAGACGATGCCGCGCGCGATCAGGAAGCTGGCGATCAGCATCACGCAGGTCATCGAAAACAGCGCCGCGCGCGTGCCTTGCGCCTGCACGTTGAAGCCGAGGATATCCTTGAAGTCGGTTAGGCCGTTATTGCCGCCAAAGCCCATATCGTTGCGGAAGAAGGCAAGCAGCAGCGCATAGGTCAGCGCCTGGGTGATGATCGAGAGATAGACGCCGGTGACGCGGCTGCGGAAGGCGAACCAGCCGAAGACGAAGGCGAGCAGGCCGGGAACCAGCAGCACCATCAGCATGGCGAAGGGGAACGAGGAGAAGCCGTACCAGTACCAGGGCAATTCCCCCCAGTTCAGGAAGACCATGAAGTCGGGCAGCACCGGATTGCCGTAGACGCCGCGCGAACCGATCTGGCGCATCAGATACATGCCCATCGCATAGCCGCCGAGCGCGAAGAAGGCGCCATGGCCGAGCGAGAGGATGCCGCAATAGCCCCAGACCAGGTCGAGCGAGATCGCGAGCAGGGCGTAGCAGAGATATTTGCCCCAGAGCGACATGGTCGCAGTCGAAACATGGAAGGGTGAGCCGGCCGGCATCAAAAGGTTCGCCAGCGGCACTAGCAGGCCGATCGCGGCAATGAGGGCGAGGAAGACGAGCCCCCGCCTGTCCATGTTCGAGAGCAGGAAGCGGGTGATCATGCTTCCACCGCCCTGCCCTTGAGCGCGAACAGGCCGCGCGGGCGCTTCTGGATGAACAGGATGATGAAGACCAGCAGCGCGATCTTGCCGAGCACGGCGCCGGCATAGGGTTCAAGCAGTTTGTTGGCGACGCCGAGGCTCATGGCGCTGATCAGCGTGCCCCAGAGATTGCCGACGCCGCCGAAGACCACGACCATGAAGCTGTCGATGATGTAGCTCTGACCGAGATTGGGGCTGACATTGTCGATCTGCGAGAGCGCGACGCCGGCCAATCCCGCGACGCCCGAGCCGAGCCCGAAGGTCAGCGCGTCGATCCGGCCGGTGCGGATGCCCATCGCCGAGGCCATGCGCCGGTTCTGGGTGACCGCCCGCATCTGCAGGCCCATCGGTGTCAGCTTCAGGATCGCCAGCAGCGCCGCGAAGACGAGGGCTGCGAAGACGATGATCCAGAGCCGGTTCCAGGTGATGGCGAGGCCGCCGAGCTCGAAGGCGCCGGACATGAAGGCTGGCGCGCCGACCTCGCGATTTGTCGGCCCAAACGCGGTGCGCACCGCCTGCTGCAGGATCAGGCTGATGCCCCAGGTCGCGAGCAGCGTCTCCAGCGGCCGGCCATAGAGGAAGCGGATGACGCCGCGCTCGATCGCGATGCCAACCGCGCCGGCGACGATGAAGGCGGCCGGGATCGCGATTGCCAGCGACCAGTCGAACAGCCCCGGGAAGCGCGCCCGGATCACCTCCTGCACGATGAAGGTGGTGTAGGCGCCAAGCATGACCATCTCGCCATGGGCCATGTTGATCACGCCCATCACGCCGAAGGTGATGGCGAGCCCGATCGCGGCAAGCAGCAGCACCGAGCCGAGCGAGAGCCCGTACCAAAGGTTCTGCCCGGCCCGCCACAGAGCGAGCTTGCCCTCGATCTCGGAGATGGCGCGCGCCTGGGCCTCCTTCAAACCCGGTGAGGCGTCGCCCGGAAGGGCCCGCAGCGTCGCCAGCGCATCCTGGTCACCGCGCTCGCGCAGCACGTCGACGGCGGCGATGCGGTCGAAGGGCGGCGCGTCGGTCTTTGCGATCAGGATCGCAGCCTGCGCCTCGCGCAGCGCCCGGCGCGCGCGGTCATTGGTTTCCTTGGCGATGGCCGCTTCGAGCACCGGCAGCACCGAGACGTCGCGTGCCCTGAAGACAGCCTCGGCGGCGGCGACACGCTTGCCGGGATCGGGATTGATCAGCCCGAGCCCGCCGAGCGCGCCCTGGATCACCCGCCTGACATTGTTGTTGAGCCTGACCGGGTTGAGCCCGGCTGGCGCGGCATTGAGCGCCTGGCCGGTCCGCGCGTCGAGGAAGCCGCCCTCCCTGGTCTTCACCGCGACCACGCCGCCGCCGGTGAGCAGGCGCCCGTCAGCCAGCGCCTCGATGATCACAGCCGCATTCGGATGCGCGCTCTGGACGAGGATGTCGATCGCGCGCGCCGTGTCCGAGAAGCTGTCGGCACCGAGCCGGGTGAACGCTTCGTTGGCGGCCTGCGCGAGGGCGACGGCCGGCACGGCAAGAAGAGCCACGACGACGGCCAGCAATCGCAGGAAGGAGAAAAGGAAGGGCATCGGCTCGTTTCTGGTCTTGATGCACAGGCCGCAGCGAGTGTGAGGCGCGGGATCCCCTCTCCCGTGTGGGAGAGGGGCAGGGGTGAGGGCCCGCCCGCAAACGAAAGGGCGCGATCCTGCTTGCCCCAGCACCGGCCAGCGCTCGCCTAAAGCGGCAACGGCGGTCCCTCACCCCTGCCCCTCTCCCATCCGGGAGAGGGGGTTCCCGCGCTTATCCGTCTGGTTGATCAGCTCTGACTGAAGTTTCGAAGGGCGGCCGGGCTTTCCGACCGTGCCGCCCTTCCCCCTCTTAACTCAGGCGCCGCCGCCGCATTTGCCGGTCTTGACGTTGAAGTTGCCGCACTTCTTCTCGACCCAGTCACCGACCAGGTCCTTGGAGCCATCGAGCTCCTTCGACCAGGCGTCGCCCGCGACGAGGCCGGTCTTCGAGACCACGTCGAACTGGCCGTCGGCCTTGATCTCGCCGATCAGCACCGGCTTGGTGATGTGGTGGTTCGGCAGCATCTTCGAGACACCGCCGGTCAGGTTCGGCGCCTCGATGCCGGGCAGCGCGTCGATGACCTTGTCGGGATCGAAGCTCTTGGCCTTCTCGACCGCCTTAACCCACATGGCGAAGCCGATGACATGAGCCTCCATCGGGTCGTTGGTGACGGCCTTGTCGTTCTTCTTGTAGGCCTTCCACTGCTTGATGAAGGCCTCGTTCTCAGGCGTCTTGACCGACTGGAAGTAGTTCCAGGCAGCGAGATGGCCGAGCAGCGGCTTGGTGTCGATGCCGGCGAGTTCTTCTTCACCGACCGAGAAGGCCACGACCGGAATGTCGGTCGCCTTGATGCCCTGGTTGCCGAGCTCCTTGTAGAAGGGAACGTTGGCGTCGCCGTTGATGGTCGAGACCACGGCGGTCTTCTTGCCGGCCGTGCCGAACTTCTTGATGTCGGAGACGATGGTCTGCCAGTCGGAATGGCCGAACGGAGTGTAGTTGATCAGGATGTCCTCCTTCTTCACGCCCTTGGCGAGAAGATAGGCCTCCAGGATCTTGTTCGTCGTGCGCGGATAGACGTAGTCGGTGCCGGCCAGAACCCAGCGCTCGACCTTCTCCTCCTTGGCGAGGTAGTCGACCGCGGGAATCGCCTGCTGATTCGGCGCCGCGCCGGTGTAGAACACGTTGCGCTCGCTCTCCTCGCCCTCGTACTGGACGGGGTAGAACAGAATCGAATTCAGCTCCTTGAACACCGGGAGCACTGACTTGCGCGAGACCGAGGTCCAGCAGCCGAACACGGCCGAGACCTTGTCCTTGACGATCAGCTCGCGCGCCTTCTCGGCGAAGAGCGGCCAGTTCGAAGCCGGATCGACCACGACCGCCTCGAGCTTCTTGCCGAGCACGCCGCCCTTCTTGTTCTGCTCTTCGATGAGCATGAGCATGACGTCTTTCAACGTCGTCTCGGAGATCGCCATCGTGCCGGAGAGCGAGTGCAGGATGCCGACCTTGATGGTCTCTTGTGCCGCCGCCGGCAGCAGCGAGGAGAGAACCGTGGCGCCTGCGAAGGCGGCGCCGATGACCGTGCGACGAGTGAGTTTCACTGCGATATCCCCTGAGGTCCCTGTTGACCGCGCCGTTGCCGGCGCCAGCTGCCGTTCCAGCTAGCGGTGAAGTTCGCAAACGACGTGCCAACCTGGGCCCAAAGCCATCGAGGCACCGCAACAAGGCGTGTTCAGGGCGGTTTCGCGAGCGATTTCCTGCCGGGAGGGGCCGATCTCACGCAAGGATCATGCGCCGCGGCAACAAGTGACCAGTCAATAAGCAGATCAGCAGCCTACAAATTAGGCAACCGCACTCGTTGCCGGCCTACCGCCTGATTTTGTTGCAGCGACGCGGCCTGTGAGCAGCTCAATCTTTGCCGTTTACGCAATGCTTGGAATCACCTTAGCCTCCTCCTTGTCGGTAACAACTGAAAGGAGGTGATCCAGTGTCTCATTGTCATCAACCGCTGTCGCGGGGGGCGCGTGGCCTGGACTCGTCCCATGAGGGGTTCGGTTGCGCGTGAGTTTCCGTGACGCCTAGCCCTGTTACCGGGGCTGCGGTTCGGCAATGGAAGGGCTGCCCGAAAGGGCGGCCCTTCTCCGTTTCAGGTGGCAGTTCTGCACAGGCCGTTCTGGCGCCCCCGGCCATGGCATGGCAGAAACCATCCATGTCCTTTGCGCCCAGCCGCTGCTGACGAGGCCCGAGCCTTTGTCCCGTCCCGACGCCGACCTCTCCCGCGACGCCATCCTCGCCTTCATCGAGGAGGAGCGCGCAGCCGGCCGCGAACCCGGCCGACGCGACATCGCCAAGGCCTTCCAGCTCGATGGCGGTGGCAAGATCTGGCTGAAGCGCCTGCTGCGCGATCTCGAGCTGGAGGAGAACGGCGGATCAGGCCCGGTCAAGCCGCATGCGGCCCTGCCCGCCGTGTTGCTCTGCGAGATCAAGACGCGCGACCGCGAGGGCGATCTCATCGCCGTTCCGCTCGAATGGAACGAGGCCGACCAGGGCGAGGCGCCGAAAATCCTGCTCGAACGCCAGCGCGACACCCGCCGCCAGCCGAAGACCGCGGCCGCGGCTGCCCCGGGCGTCGGCGATCATGTCCTGCTCAAGCTGACCAAGCTGCGCGGCGTCGAGGGCTATCAATGGTCCGGCCGCACCCTCAAGGTGATGGGCAAGGCCAAGGCGCAGGTGCTCGGCATCTTCCGCGCCCTTCCCGATGGCTCTGGCCGGCTCATCCCCGTCGACAAGAAGGCGCAGGGGCGCGAGGCGATTATTCCAAAGGGCCAGACCGGCAATGCCGAGGACGGCGATCTCGTCTCGGTCTCCTTCGCCCGCGAGAGCCGCTTCGGCCCGCCCCAGGCCAGGGTGCGCGAACGGCTTGGCTCGCTGAAATCCGAGCGCGCGGTCTCGCTGATCGCGATTCACGCCCACGGCATCCCGAACGAGTTCCAGCCGGCGACAATCGCCGAGGCGGAAGCCGCAAAGCCCGCCACACTCGCCGGCCGCGAGGATTGGCGCACCCTGCCGCTGATCACCATCGACCCGGCCGACGCCAAGGATCATGACGACGCGGTCCATGCCGCACCCGACGATGATCCCGACAACCCCGGCGGCCATATCGTCACCGTCGCCATCGCCGACGTCGCCTCTTATGTCCGCCCCGGCTCGGCACTCGACCGCGAGGCGCTGGAGCGCGGCAACTCGGTCTATTTCCCTGACCGTGTCGTGCCGATGCTGCCCGAGCGCATCTCGAACGATCTCTGCTCGCTGCGCGGCGGCGAAGACCGCCCCGCCCTCGCCGTCCGCCTGATCCTCAAGGCCGACGGAGCCAAGAAGAGCCATTCCTTCCACCGCATCATGATGCGCTCGGCGGCGAAGCTCTCCTACCAACAGGCCCAGGCTGCTATCGACGGCAAGCCGGACGATCTCACCAGCCCGATCCGCGACAGCATCCTGATGCCGCTCTGGGCCGCCTACGGCTCGGCAGCGCGCGCCCGCGACGCCCGCCAGCCGCTCGACCTCGATCTGCCCGAGCGCAAGCTCGTCCTCGACGCCAATGGCAAGGTCACCCGCGTGATCGTGCCCGAGCGGCTGGCCGCGCACCGGCTGATCGAGGAGTTCATGATCCTCGCCAACGTCGCCGCCGCCGAGACGCTGGAGAAGGCGAGCAGCCATCTGATCTATCGCTGCCATGACGAGCCCTCGCTCGAGAAGATGCGGGCGCTCGGCGAGGTCCTGGCCTCGATCGGCATCAAGCTGCCGAAGGACGCGGCGCTGCGGCCGGCGCTGTTCAACCGCATCCTCGCCATGATCAAGGGCTCGGAGAACGAGCTCCTGCTCAACGAGGTCGTGCTGCGCACTCAGGCACAGGCCGAATACGTCGCCGAGAATTACGGGCATTTCGGCCTGAACCTGCGCCGCTATGCCCATTTCACCTCGCCGATCCGTCGCTATGCCGACCTGATCTTGCATCGCGCTTTGGTCGCGGCGTTGAAGCTCGGCGATGACGGCCTGCCGAAAGCGACGACGCTTGCCGAGTTGCGCGAGGTCGCGACCCGGATCTCGGCGGCCGAGCGGCGCGCCATGGCGGCCGAGCGCGAGACCACCGACCGGTTGATCGCGCATTTCCTTGCCGACCAGATCGGCTCCAGCTTCGACGGCCGCATCGCCGGCCTCAATCGCGCCGGCCTCTTCGTCAAGCTCGACGGCACCGGCGCCGACGGCTTCATCCCGGCCTCGACACTGGGCGCCGATTATTATCGCCATGACGAGCGCGCCCATGCGCTGGTCGGCGATCGCACCGGCGAAAGCTGGCGCCTCGGCGACCGTGTCCATGTCAAACTGGTCGAGGCGGCGCCGGTCGCAGGAGCTCTGCGATTCGAGTTGCTCACAGAGGGCAGGCCCGCGACATCCGACCGCTCTGGCAAAAGGTCACGGCCTGCTTTACCTATGGGGCGAAAGCAGGGCCGCCCCCCGCCCAAACGATCGGGCCGCAAGCGCTGACGCCCCGCATTAACGAAGACATCCCATGTCCATACATTGTCACCAACCCAAGCCGGTCCAGGCTCGCGACTGGCGTCAGGCTATGCGTCGCGGCCTCTTCGGTCGCTGCCCGCATTGCGGCGAAGGCAAGCTGTTTCGCGCCTTCCTGAAGCCGGTCGATTCCTGCGAGGCCTGCGGCGAGACTCTGCACCATCAGCGTGCCGACGATCTGCCGCCCTATATCGTCATCACCATCGTCGGCCATGTCATCGTCGGCGGCATCCTGCTGGCTGAGAAGTACAGCGACTGGTCGATCGCGCTGCACCTCTGGGTCTGGCTGCCGCTGACCGTCTTCCTCAGCCTGGCGCTGATGCAGCCGGCCAAGGGCGCGGTCATCGGCCTGCAATGGGCGCTGCGCATGCACGGCTTCGGCGGCGCCATGCCGAGACCTGAGCGCCAGCCCGCCATGAAGGCAATCGGCGGGCGATGAGTGACCACACCATCACCCTGACCCAGGCTGAGCGGGCACGCACCAACGTCAACCTGCGCCCGCGCGACGCCGCGACCATGCTGATCCTCGATCATTCCGGGAAGAAGCCCAGGGTGTTGATGGGCAAGCGCCATGCCGGCCACAAGTTCATGCCGGGCAAATACGTCTTCCCGGGCGGACGCATCGAAGCCGGCGACCGCCGCATGGCTGCGACCGGCGCCCTCGCCGGTCCTTGCGAGCAGCGCCTGCTTGCCCGCTGCGTGCGCCCGAGCCTGCAGCGCGGCCGCGCACTGGCGCTGGCGGCGATTCGCGAGACCTTCGAGGAGACCGGCCTGATCTTCGGCAGCGCCGAATATGGCGCGCCCGAGAACCCGCCTGCGGGCGTCTGGGCCGAGTTCGCGGCCAAGGGCGTCTTCCCCGATCTCGGCGCCGTCACCTTCGTCGCCCGCGCCATCACGCCGCCGCGCCGGCCCAAGCGCTTCGACACCCGCTTCTTCGCCGTCGATGCCCGTGCCGTCGCCGGCAAGGTCGACGGCGTGATCGGTCCCGATTCGGAACTCGTCGACCTAGTCTCCGTCACCTTCGACGAAGCGCGCGAACTCGACCTGCCGACCATCACCAAGGTGATCATCGCCGAGGTCGAGGAACGCCTGAAGGCCGGATTCGCTCAGTATCTGCCGGTTCCGTTCTACTGGGAGAGGCGCGGCAGCTTCGTGCGCGAGCTGCTCTGACGCCGTCGGGCGGCGGAAAATCCGTGTACCCGCCCGATATTCCTTGACTTGCCGACGCCGATACGGCATTCCCCGCCCATCGGATTGCCGGGCTCGCCCGGCCATTTTGTTTTCTGCGCGGGCCGACGGCGGCCCCATCTATTCGAGGGCTCCGCCATGGCCAAGGCCGTGACCATCAAAATCAAGCTCATCTCGACCGCGGACACCGGGTTCTTCTACGTGACCAAGAAGAACTCGCGTACCATGACCGAGAAGATGTCGAAGAAGAAGTACGACCCGGTCGCGCGCAAGCACGTCGAGTTCAAGGAAACCAAGATCAAGTAAGGGCTTCGCCCTAACCACTTGTTCTGGTTCGAAGAGCCGCCGGTTTCCGGCGGCTTTTTCGTATCTGCTGCCAGCGGGCTCGCCCTTTCAGAACGCCGGCTTCGGCACGAACAGGCAGAACGGCCTCTGGGACGGCGCGATAACCGTCCCCGTCAGCATTCCGCCGCTGCGGCAGATGTGGAAGCGCCCGTCCTTCGAGACGCGCGTCGCCTGCTCCGGCACGAAATGTCCATCATGAGTGAGATACCCACCCGGAACGATGCGCGGATCAGGCTCTTTCGCATCGGCATCGAGGCCCATCGGCCAGCAATCCCGGTCGCTGCAACAATCATACGGGTACCAGCTATGCGCGTGAACAGGCCCTCCGCCCCACGGCAACAGCGCGAGGCAGAGCGCCGATGCGATGATACGCATGGGTCGCTCCTTGGCGAGGATGTCAGGCCAGCATCTTCGCAGCCAAATAGCAGGGCATGCGAATCGTCACCAGACTAGCATGAGATGACGACGGTTAATGAGACCTTACGTCACGCTACTGCCTAATCTTCGGCCAGTATTTGCCGAGATCGACGGCTGATGACTTCAACGCGATCAGGGGTTCACTGTTCCGCCGTGACGTCGCTGGCGTCGGATGCTTCGATCTCTTACCCTGTCATCCGGCCGCGGCACCGCTCGCCGCGTCGGCAGGAGCATCGTCTTGAACAGCCGCCCCGATCCAGGAGAACCGCATTCGCGCCCGGGCGGGTTGCTGCGCGGCTTCCTGCGCCTGATCGTCGAGGTCGACGAGTCGCGTCGCTGGACGCATCGCCTGCGCGCTGCCCTGCTGCTTCTGCTGCTGCTCGCCGGCTTCGGCCTGCTTGGCTATTGGGTGCCGGAATTAATCGAGCGCCACCTGCACTGACGCGAGCGTCGCTATGGGCGAAAACCACCGGATAACGAGGTGGCCGGTCGACGACGGGGCTGAGGAGGCCAGGATCCCGCCATCGACCGGCCGAGCCCAGCGGTAACCCAGGAGATGCGGCGGAACCTGGGCTTCCGAAGGGCATTCCGGACGGCTGCGCGTGCAGCCGTTCTCTTGGAAATCACCCTACGAGGAAGCCCCTCCGAATCAATCGAATCTGATTGATTCACCAATATTCATCGAAACTTAACCCTACTTGGAAACCTTACCGGCCGGGCGCCCCTGCCCTTCAGGCAGCGCTCGCGACGATGACGCGATTGCGGCCGGCCGCCTTGGCCCGGTACACCGCCTCGTCGGCCCGCTTCATCATCTCGACCGGCCCGGCATCGCCTGCGCGCCGGCTGGCGACACCGATCGACACCGTCACCGTGATCGAGCGTTGGCCGCGCTGGATCTGGAAGGGTTCGCCCTCGACCCGCTGCCGAATCCGCTCCGCCACCGCACGCGCCGCGTCGAGCGCGGTATCCGGCAGGACCACGACGACCTCTTCGCCGCCCATGCGCGCCACCAGGTCGATACCGCGCGTGCAGGCGCGGATCCGGTCGGCGAACTCGCGCAGCACCTCGTCGCCGGCGTCGTGGCCCCAGCTATCATTGACCACCTTGAAGCGATCCACGTCGAGCACCAGCAGTGAGAGCGCCCGGGCCCGGAGCGCCGATTCGTCGAACAGCACCGACAGCCTGCTGTCGAGATAGCGACGATTATGCAGGCCGGTGAGCTGGTCCATCACCGCCATTTCCATCGAGGACTGCACGCTGTCGCGCAACCGCTCGGCGAAGCGCTTGCGGCGAACCAATGTCCGGGCGCGCGCCAGCAATTCGTTCCGATCGATCGGCCGGACCAGGAAGTCATGCGCGCCGATCTCGAGGCCACGCAGAACACGGGCCCGGTCTTCAGCCTCGCCGAGCAGCAGCACGGAAAGATTGCGGGTCCGCTCGAGCGAGCGCAGCTGGCTGCACAGGCGCAGGCCGTCATAGTTCTGCAGGTCGAGGCTCACCAGCACGATCTCGAAATCGCCTTCGGCAGCGCGGGTAAGCGCCGCCTGCGCATCGGGCTCGGTCTCGATCGAATGGAAGGCCGAGAGCGCCTGGACCAGGCGCTGGGCGATCAAAGGCCTGTCCTCGATCAGGAGGACGCGGCCATTGAGCCCGGTTTCGGCAGCGGCGGCCGCGAGCGGATCGGCGATGCCGAGCTGGCGCGAGGCAAGCGCGCGCTGGCGCAATTCGTCCGTGACCGATTTGAGCCGCACCAGGCTGCGCACCCGGGCAAACAGCGCCGTGTCGTCGATCGGCTTGGTCAGGAAGTCGTCGGCGCCGGCATCGAGCCCCTTCAGCCGGTCGCTCGGCTGGTCGAGCGCCGTGACCATGACCACGGGGATGTGGGCCGTGGTCGCGCTGTTCTTGAGGCGGCGGCAGACCTCGAAGCCGTTCATGCCCGGCATCATGACGTCGAGCAGGACGAGATCGGCCTCGCCGCGCTCGCAGATCGCCAGCGCCTCGATCCCGTTCGTCGCGGTGGCGACATCGAAATACTCGGCGCTGAGCTTGGCTTCGAGCAGCTTCACATTCGCAGCGATGTCGTCGACGACCAGGATCCGGGCTGACATGGCTCAGCGCTTCCCTTCAGGCTGTGCCGACATAGGCGCGAACTGTCTCCAGGAACTTGCCGACCGAGATCGGTTTCGAGATATAGGCCTCGCAGCCGCCCTCCCGAATACGCTCCTCATCGCCCTTCATCGCGAAAGCAGTGACCGCGATGACCGGGATCGACTTCAGCGCATCGTCCTCCTTGATCCATTTCGTCACCTCCAGCCCCGAAACCTCCGGCAGCTGGATGTCCATCAGGATCAGGTCGGGCCGGTGCGTGCGCGCCAGCTCGATCGCCTCGATGCCGTCGGCGGTCTTGAGCGTCGCATAGCCATGAGCCTCCAACAGGTCGTTGAAGAGCTTCATGTTGAGCTCGTTGTCCTCGACGATCAGAACCGTCTTTGTCATCTGTCCCCCAAGGCCGCCCGGCCAGGCATCCAATCAGACGGATTTCCCGGGCCGGCGGCCGCGTTCAGTGCTAGCCTTAACACGCGAGCAGTTGACGAAACGCAAACCTGAAACCAGACTCGCCGGTCTTAGATAGCTATGCCTCATCCAATCACCAGCGACGAAGCCGAGACGCTGGCACTCAAGGCGCTCGCCTTCCTGGCTTCCGAGCCTGAGCGCCTGGAGCCATTTCTGGCTGTCACCGGCCTCGGCCCTGCCACCTTACGTGGCGCGGCACAGGAGCCGGGCTTCCTTCTGGGCGTACTCGACCATCTCTGCGCCAGCGATTCGCTGTTGCTTGAGTTTGCCGGAAACTTAAGCCTGAATCCGGAGATCGTCGCGCAGGCGCGCGAAATCCTCGCCGGCCCGCCCGAAGCCTTCGAGCCATGACCCTGCCGGCAGGCATCGCCAGCTCCGGCCGGGTGCTCTGCCGCGACTGCCTGCAGGACCATGACGAGGCGCGTTCACCGCCCGGTCTGCGCCGCTGCCCGGCTTGCGGCTCGCCGCGCCTGCTGCGCCATGCCGAGCGCGACAGTCTCCATCTCGCCCACATCGACTGCGACGCCTTCTATGCCGCGATCGAGAAGCGCGACGATCCGAGCCTGCTCGACAAGCCGGTGATCGTCGGCGGTGGCAAGCGTGGCGTGGTCTCGACCTGCTGCTACATCGCCCGCATGTCCGGCGTGCGCTCGGCCATGCCGATGTTCAAGGCGCTAAAGGCCTGCCCCGAAGCGATCGTGGTCAAGCCGAACATGGCAAAGTACGTCGACGTCGGCCGCCAGGTCCGCAAGCTGATGCAGGAATTGACGCCGCTGGTCGAGCCGATCTCGATCGACGAGGCCTTCCTCGACCTCGGCGGCACCGAGCGGCTCCACCACGCCAGCCCGGCCTTGACCCTCGCCCGCTTCCAGCGCCGGATCGAAGACGAGATCGGCATCACCATCTCGGTCGGGCTGTCCTACGCCAAGTTCCTGGCCAAGGTCGCCTCCGACCTCGACAAGCCGCGCGGCTTCTCGATCATCGGCCAGGCCGAGGCGGTCGCCTTCCTCGCCCAAAAGCCGGTCGGGATGATCCCGGGCATCGGCCAGGCCGGCGCGGCGAAACTGGCGCAATCGGGCTTCCGCACCATCGGCGACCTCGCCAAGGCCGAGATCGCCACGCTTTATCGCCTGGTCGGCAAGGATGGGCCGCGCCTGAAAAACCTCGCGCTCGGTATCGATCCCCGCAAGGTCACGGTCGAGCACGAGGCCAAGACCGTCTCATCCGAGACGACGCTCGACGTCGACCTTGCCCGCTTCGAGGAGCTGGAGCCGATCCTCTGGCGGCTCTGTGAGAAAACCTCGCGGCGGCTGAAGGCGCAGGAGCTCGCCGGGCGCACCGTCACCCTCAAGCTCAAGACCCATGATTTCCACCTCATCACCCGCGCCGTCCGCCTGCCCGAGCCGAGCCAGCTCGCCGCGCGGCTCTTTTCTGCCGGGCGTGACCTGCTCAAGCGCGAATGCACTGGGCCGCGCTACCGGCTGATCGGCATCGGCATGAGCGATTTCTCCGATCCCGCCGAGGCCGACCGCGGCGACCTCGCCGACCTGCAGACACCGAAGCTGAAGGCGATGGAGAACGCCCTCGACGCGGTTCGCGCCAAATTCGGCGATGCCGCGATCGAGAAGGGCCTGTCTCTGCGTGATAGGCGCCGCGCTACTTCGAGCACTCGCTCGCCGGAAGCAGATCCAGACGCGTGAGCGTGCCGCGCAGGGCGAATGAACCGTAATCGAGCCGGATAGCGCCGGTGACGCCGTTCTCGTAGAGCTCGAAGGAGACGGTATAGGCCGGCGTGCTCTCACCCGAACCGACCTTGAAATAGGAGATCGTCACCGGCCAGCGGGCGAGCTTCTCGAATTCGGGCTTCCGCAACGGTGCCTCGGCCGCCGGCGTCGCGATCTTGCGGCCGATCACCGAGAGCGTGTCGTAGACGTCCTTGCCGGAATTGGCGCCGTCATAGAGGCGGACATTGAAGGTGTTCTGCCCGGCCCGCGCCGCCTTGATCACCGCCTTCATCTGCTCGTTCGGGAACATCGCCGCGCTCGCCTCGCGATGCGTCTCGGCCTTGGGCGCGCGCAAGCTCACCTCATAGCCGGCCTCGCCCTTCTTGGCCGTGCCGTCGACGACATCGGCAGGCGCACCGGCGGCAGAGCTTTCGGTCTTGAAGCGATAGCTCTTGGCGTCACCTTCTTCGAAGCTCGTGGTCCGGGCGTCGATGACGCGTGGCCCGCCTTCACTGGTCAGTTCCGTGACCTGGCGGAAGGAAAGCGCATAGCCATCGCAGGCATCGCCCGAGAAATCGAAGGCGATGCGGCCGCGCGCCGTTGTGATGTCGCGCGACGGCTTGCCGTCATCGAGCACGAGATCATAGACCGCCCGGTGCGGCACGAGCACGACACGATCGGCAGGACTCTGCGCCCATGCTCCAGTGGCCGCCATCACCGCCAGGCCTGCGATCCCGCCGCGATACGTCTTCATGCCGATCCTCGATTCACGCTCTTGGCTGGGTCGAATTGCAGCCCCTGCGAATCTAGGTGCATTGCGGCAATGGCGCAAACAAGGCGGCCCGCATCGTCGCGTGTCCGATCAGGGCGCCTCTGCTCGCAGCGCGGCCCCCGCCGCAGCAAGCACCTCTTCCGAAAGCGCTTTATCCTCGACCATGCGGGACAGGACGAGCGCTCCGATGAGCGTGGCGTACCCCGCAAGGGCTGCGGCTCGCCGTTCCTCTTCGGTCGCCCCAGGCATGACGGATGACAGGCTCGTGATCGCCGCGCGCGCGCCCTCCGTCGCGGCAGCCCGCGATGCTTCGCCCAAGCGCGCGATATCGCAACCGAGCGCCGCCACCGGGCAACCATGGCCGGGATCGTCGCGGTGTAGAGGCGACAGGTAGCGGCTGGCGATCGCCTGCAGCGGCGCATCCGGTTCGGCCGCCTTGGCCTCCTCCAGCCAGTGGTTGGCGTTGCTGAAGGCGCGGCCGAGCGCCTGCGCGGCGAGATCATCCTTCGACGAGAAATGCCCATAGAAGCCGCCATGGGTCAGGCCGACCGCCTTCATCACATCGGCGACGCCGACCCCGTCGAAACCGCGCTCTCGAAACATGGTCGCCGCCGTTTCGAGAATGCGCTCGCGGTTCTCTGCCATCTGTTCGCGGCTGACACGCATCGGCCCGCTCCTTCGAAATCCAAAATCCAGCTCTTGACTCTTTATATGATAGACATCATCTAAATTCAATCATGATGATCATCATGAAAAATATTACCCAAACCCGAACGGAGATAGACATGGCTACGCAGCAGCTTGGCACCGCCCTCATCACCGGCGCCTCGACCGGGATCGGCGCCGTCTATGCCGACAGACTGGCCCGTCGCGGCTATGATCTCGTCCTCGTTGCCCGTGATGAAGCGCGCCTTACCGCCCTCGCCGAGCGCCTCGGCCGCGAGACCTGCCGCAAGGTCGAATGGCTGAAGGCCGATCTGACAGCCAAGGCGGATCTCGCTTTGGTCGAGCAGCGCCTGCGCGAGGACGAGAGCCTGACCGTGCTGGTCAATAATGCCGGCATGTCCGTCGCCGGAACGCTGGTCGAAGGCGACATCGATCGCTTCCAGACCATGATCGAGCTCAACGTCATCGCACCGACCCGTCTCGCCGCCGCGGCCGCCCGCAACTTCGCCGCCCGCAAGGTCGGCGCCATCATCAATATTGCCTCGGTGCTGGCGCTCGCGCCGGAGCTCTTCAACGGTAGCTACAGCGGCACCAAAGCCTATGTGCTGAACCTCAGCCTCTCATTGCAGAAGGAGCTCGAGGCGGCCGGCGTCCGCGTCCAGGCCGTGTTGCCGGGAGCCACCCGCACCGAGATCTGGGCCCGCGCCGGCGTCAATGTCGACGGCTTCCCGCCCGAAATGATCATGGAGGTCGACGACATGGTCGATGCGGCGCTGGCCGGCTTCGATCAGGGCGAGCTCGTCACCATCCCCTCGCTGCCGGATCCGGTCGACTTCGAGCGCTACAGCGCGGCGCGGCTGGCGCTCGGCCCCAATCTCTCGCGCAACCGGCCTGCCGAGCGCTATCGCACGGTGCGTGCCGACGCCGCCTGATCCGCCCTGCTCGGCAGGCACATCGGCCAAGCCGCGTCGCGCTTGCGACCCGGCTTGGCATCGGCGATGAAAGGCTCCTGTTCAGATCCGGTCAGGAGCCTCTCCGATGAACGCCGTCGACACCAAGCTCGCCGCCCTCGGCATCACCCTGCCTGCCCCGGCTGCCCCGGTCGCGAACTACGTGCCCTATGTCATCACCGGCAACCTGCTGATCATCTCCGGGCAGATCTGCTTCGGCCTCGATGGCAAGCTCTCCGATGCGCACAAGGGCAAGCTCGGCGCCGAGATCTTCAACGAGGCCGGGCTCGAGGCGGCCAAGCTCTGCGCCATCAACGTCCTGGCCCAGGCCAAGGCGGCGCTCGGCGGCGATCTCGGCCGGATCGTGCGCTGCGTCCGCCTCGGCGGCTTCATCAACGCCGCCCCGCATTTCGCCGCATTGCCGGCGATCATGAACGGCGCCTCCGACTTCATGGTCGAGGTGCTCGGCGATGCCGGCCGCCATGCCCGTTCGACCGTCGGCGTCGCCAACCTGCCGGCCGACGCTGCCGTCGAGGTCGAAGCCATGTTCGAGATCGCCTGATGCCGGCAGAAGCCTGGCTCACCGCCCGCCCGATCGCGCATCGTGGTCTGCACGATGCCGCCGGCGGCGTGATCGAGAACTCGCTCTCGGCGGCCGCAGGCGCGATCGCCGGCAATTTCGCTATCGAGTGCGACGTCCAGCTCAGCGCCGACGAGGATGCGGTCGTCTTCCACGACTTCGTCCTCGACCGCCTCACCGCCGAGAGCGGCCGTGTCGACGCCCGCAAGGCGGCCGAACTGGCCCAGATCGGGCTGAAGGGCGCCAGCGACCGCATCCCGACGCTGACCGGCTTCCTCGACGCCATCGGCGGCAAGACGCCGCTGGTGATCGAGGTCAAGAGCCGCTTCGACGGCGACCTGCGGCTGACGAAGCGCATCGCGCAGATCCTCGAAGGCCACAAGGGCCAGCCGATCGTGCTGAAATCCTTCGATCCGGTGATCGTCGCAGCCCTGCGCGAATTCGCGCCCGGCTTCGCCCGCGGCATCGTCGCGATGAACGAGTACGACTATGGCGACTATGTCCGCCTCTCGGCCGCACAGAAGCACGCGCTCGCCAATCTCCTGCACTTCGAGGAGAGCCGGCCTGATTTCATCTCCTGGAAGGTCGCCGATCTGCCGAGCGCCGCGCCTTTCCTTTGCCGCAAGGCGCTGGGCCTGCCGCTGATGAGCTGGACGGTGCGCACGCCGGAGGATCGCGCCCGCGCGGCCGAGCATGCCGACCAGATGGTCTTCGAGGGCTTTCTGCCTTGAGCGAAACCGGTCTGCGCGAGGGCCTCAGAGTCCGCGTCGCGACCTCGCTGAAAAGCGTCCCGGCCGCAGACTGGGACGCCTGCGCCAATCCGGACGCCGGTCGGCTACTTGAATCGGTCTCCGAGCAAGCGGATTCAATCTCTCAAGCAGACCCGGGCAACCCCTTCGTTTCGCACGCTTTTCTGCGCGCACTGGAAGAGAGCGGTTGCGTCGGCGGCCGCACCGGCTGGTCGCCGGCCTATCTCCTGGTCGAGGATGCTGAAGACCGCCTGATCGCCGCCGCGCCCTCCTTCGTAAAAGGCCATAGCCAGGGCGAATACGTCTTCGACCATAGCTGGGCCGAGGCCTATATGCGCGCCGGCGGGCGCTATTATCCGAAGATCCAGGTCGCCGCCCCGTTCACGCCTGCGACCGGCCCGCGGCTGCTCGTCGCCGAAGGGGCACATGCAGTTGAAGCGCGCGAAGCGCTGATCGCCGGGCTCGACGCCTTGCGCGAGCAGGTCCGCGGCTCCTCGATCCACGTCACATTCGCGCAGGAGCCCGACATGGCGGCCCTGCTGGAAGCCGGTTTCCTCGAACGCCACGACATCCAGTTCCATTGGCAGAACGAAGGTTTCGGCAGCTATGACGACTTCCTCGCCACGCTGGCCTCGCGCAAGCGCAAGGCGCTGAAGCGCGAGCGCCGCGAGGCCCTCTCCGCCGGGATCGAGGTCGCGGTGCTCTCGGGGTCTGACCTCACCGAAAGCGTCTGGGACGATTTCCACGCGTTTTACGAGGACACCGGCTCGCGCAAATGGGGGCGGCCCTATCTCAACCGCCGCTTCTTCTCCGAGATCGGCGCTGCGATGGGCGAGCGCGTCGTGCTGGTGCTCGCCCGCCGCGCCGGCCGCAATATCGCCGGCGCCATCAATTTCCGCGGCGGCAACACGCTTTACGGCCGCAATTGGGGCTGCATCGAGGACCACCCCTTCCTGCATTTCGAGCTCTGCTACCATCAGGCCATCGACTACGCGATCGCTCACAAGCTGATCCGGGTCGAGGCCGGCGCCCAGGGCGAGCACAAGCTCGCACGCGGCTACCGCCCGGTGATCACCCGCTCGGCCCATCTCCTTGCCGATCCCGGCCTCGCCCGCGCCGTCGCCGCCTATCTGCCCGGCGAACGGCGTGAGATCAGCTCTGCAGTAGCTGCGCTTGCGCAGGAGAGCCCCTTCCGCAAGGCTGGCGACAGCTGACTCCCCCCAGCCCACCAACGACCGGAACCTGCGCGATGACCGCCTATGATCCCAGCAACATCTTCGCCAAGATCCTGCGCGGCGAGCTGCCGGCCCACCGCGTCTATGAGGACGATCGGGCGCTCGCCTTCCTCGACATCATGCCGCGCGCGCCCGGCCACACGCTGGTGATCCCGAAGAACCCGGCCCGCAACCTTCTCGACATCGATCAGGGCGATCTCGGCTATGTCGCGGGAATCGCCCAGCGCATCGCCAGGGCGCAGATGGTCGCCTTCGCCGCCGATGGCATCACCGTGCAGCAATTCAACGAGAGCGCCGGCGGCCAGGTCGTCTTCCACCTGCACGTCCATGTCATCCCGCGCCATGAGGGCGTCGCGATGAAACCGCCGGCCAGCGAGATGGCCAAGCCTGAGGATCTCGCCGCCGCCGCAGAAAAAATTCGGGCCGCGCTAAAAAATCTTTGAGGGCCATGTCACGCGGGCGCTGGCTGCCTCGTCCTGTCTTCATCGAACCCCGACGGAGAGAACGATGACCCAGCGCCTCAACGGCTTCCAGACCGCCCCCGACGCCTACAAGGCCATGCTCGGCCTGCAGGATTACGTGAACCAGTCGAAGCTGGAGCACAGCCTGCTCGAGCTGCTGAAGATCCGGGCGTCGCAGATCAATCGCTGCGCCTACTGCCTGCACATGCATATCGCCGACGCGCGCAAGGCCGGCGAGAGCGAGATCCGCATCAACCTGCTCAGCGCCTGGGAGGAGTCCGAGCTCTTCACCCCGCGCGAGCGCGCCGTCCTGCGCTGGACGGAAGAGCTGACGCGGCTTGTCGACCGCAGCCCGAGCGACGAGGCCTTCGCCGAGTTGCGCGAGCACTTCGACGAGAAAGATTGCGTCGACCTCTCGGTCGCGATCGGCATGATCAATCTCTGGAACCGGATCAATTGCGGCTTCCGCACTCTGCATCCGAATGATCGTCGCCGCGAGAAGGCCGCAGCCTGAGTTCAATCTCGTCGCCAGCGGCCCGGCGCCAGCGCGCCGGGCCTGACCTGCCCAGCACGAAAGCCCCCACCATGAGCAAGCGCCTCAACCCCTACGTCACCGCCCCCGACACCATGAAGCCGATGATCGCGCTCGAAGCCTCGATCAAGGAGAGCGGTCTCGAGCACAGCCTGATCCATCTCGTGAAGATGCGTGCATCGCAGATCAATGGCTGCGCCTATTGCCTGCACATGCATTCGTCCGACGCGATCAAGGAGGGCGAGAGCCCGGCCCGCCTCTTCCTGCTCGACGCCTGGCACGAGTCGGCGCTCTATACCCCGCGCGAGCGCGCCGCCCTCGCCTGGACCGATGCGCTGACGCTGATCTCGCAGACCCATGCGCCCGACGAGGCCTATGAGGAGGTGCTGCGCCATTTCAGCCCGGAGGAAACCGT
Organism: Bosea sp. Tri-49; assembly: GCF_003952665.1. Classification (NCBI taxonomy): domain Bacteria; kingdom Pseudomonadati; phylum Pseudomonadota; class Alphaproteobacteria; order Hyphomicrobiales; family Alloboseaceae; genus Allobosea; species Allobosea sp. Tri-49. The sequence goes on along the minus strand of NZ_CP017946.1, from coordinate 852,541 downwards.
GAAGCTCACTCTGCTGATCGGCACGATCAACACCTGGAACCGGATCGCCATCGGCTTCCGCACGAGCCACCCCCATGACCGTCCGGCCAAGACCGACGCGACGGCTGCCTGAGACGCTTGCCATGACCGCCCCCGACGACATCTTCGAAACGCATCGCCGCTTCCTGACCCGCCTCGCCTATCGCATGCTTGGCTCGGTCAGCGATGCCGAGGATATCGTCCAGGAGGCCTGGCTGCGCTGGCGCGATGTGCCGCAGGACGCGGTCGAGACACCACGCGCCTATCTCGCACGCACCGTCACGCGCCTCTGCCTCGACCAGATGAAGTCGGCCCGCAGCAAGCGCGAATTCTATGTCGGCGCCTGGCTGCCGGAGCCTCTGGTCGAGGAGATCGGCGCCGGTGAATCCGACGTCGACACCCAGCTCGATGCCCCGATCGCGCTGATGCTGGCGCTCGAACGGCTCACGCCGCTCGAGCGCGCCGCCTTCCTGCTGCACGACGTCTTCGACCTGGATTTCGCCGAGATCGCCCGCACGATCGATCGCAGCGAGAGCGCTTGCCGCCAGCTCGCCAAGCGCGCCCGCGAGCATGTCCGCATCGACATGCCGCCACGCAACAAAGTCGACCCCGCCGATGCGAAGCGCTTCGTCGAGGCCTTCTTCAAGGCGGCCCACAAGGCCGACACCAGCGATCTGCAGACCTTGCTCGCCAACGATGTCGCCTTCCACAGCGACGGTGGCGGGAAGGTGCTGGCGATACTCAACCCACTCCATGGCATCGACCGCGTCTTGCGCTTCTTCGCCGGCATCGCCAACAAGGTGGCCCATCTGCACAAGACGACCACGCTGTACAAGCCGGTGATGATCAACGGCATGCCGGGCTATCTCAGCCTCGAACGCGGCGAGACCTTGCAGGCGACCGCTCTCGACATCCGCGACGGGCGCGTCCACGCGATCTATGTCGTGCGCAACCCGGACAAGCTCCGGCACATCTCGCTAGGAGCGGAGTAGGTACTCCCAACACCCTACCCCGTTCGCGCTCTGGACGCGATTATGGCTCAAATGTGGGCAAGGCAACCTGGCTAGCTGATTTGCATCCGCATAGGAGCCTTGCGCAATGAATTTTGATATTTCCCAAGTTAAGCACCCGAAGGAGAAGCTCTACGGCAGCATCATGCTCGTCGTCGGCGCCCTGATCTGGGCATTGGTGATCGGTTTCATCGCCCTGAGCCTGCTGCGCGGCCAGCTCCATGCCGCGATGCTCGCCCTGATTTACTTTTTCACCTTCTGGCTGGTTTCCTACTGGGCGCGCGCCCTCACCCGCGCCTACATGGTCGGCCATTTCGTCATGGTCGGGCCGGACCAGTTCCCGCACATCCATCGCATGGTCGAAGATGGCGCCCGCGCGCTCGGCCTGCGCGAGATCCCGCAGACCTTCGTCTACAACTCCAGCGGCGTCCTGAACGCGATGGCACTGCGCCTCGTCGGCCGCCAGCGCTATATCTGGCTAACCTCGGCCCTGATCGACGCTGACAATGACGAGCAGGTCCGCTTCGTCATCGGCCATGAGCTCGGCCACCATGTCGCCGGCCATCTCGATGAGCCCTGGAGCTATCTGCGCTTCCCCGGCCACATCATTCCGTTCCTCGGCGCCGCCTATTCCCGCGGTCGCGAACTGACCTGCGACCGCATCGGCGCCTTCGTCGCCCGCGACCTCCAGGCCGCGCGCACGGGCCTGCAGATGCTGGCCTGCGGCAGCGCCAAGCTGAACGCCCAGATGAGCCCCGACGCCTTCCAGAAGCAGGAGCAGATGGTGCCGGGCATCGCCGGCTTCTTCCTGAAGATCGTCTCGCACTATCCGCGCCATACCCGCCGCGTCGAGGCGGTGACGCAATGGTACCGCTCGCAGCAAGGCGCGGCCGCTGCGGCCCAGCCAGGACTGCGACCGCGCCTTGCCTGAGCGAACGCGGCGGCTGACAAAATTGAACCCGGCGCGAGCAACTCGTGCCGGGTTTTTCGTATGGCGGGATTGGTCCTGGACGTCGTCAGGAAACCGGTGCCAAGCCCTTTACTCTCACCAGCCGCGGCTGCCGAAGGATGGCATCGTCCACTGCATTGCTGGCTTGAACCCCTTGGCGATACCGGCCTTGATCACGCGCGCCTCACTATTGATCAGCAGCGCGAAGGTCAGCGTTTCGGCGGGTGTCCACACCGCCTTCTTCGCATAGTTCAGGCAATCGAAGCTGAGACAGGCGCCACCGGCCAGAAGCACGTTCGCCACCGCGGAAGCGCAGTTCTTGACCGTCATGTTGTAGGTCAGGTCCTTCTTCATCTCGTAGTATTTTGCCCGCATTCGGTCTTCGTCGAGGCAATCGATGACGACCGCCTTGTCCGGCGATCGCCCTTCCGCCGCGACATCATGGGCATAGTCCGGCGTCGCCGCACCGAACTGCTCGGCCGGCTTGAGCGGCTTGGCGCCGGGAGTGCCCTTGTCGCCCTGGCCCCGCGGCCACCAACTGACATATTCCGCCTTGCCGCCACCTGCCCCGAACGAAATGTCCATGGAGGCGTGGCCGACATTCGGCAGCTTCGGATACCAGCAATAGACCTTGTTCATCTGCACCCTCGAAACGGGCGAGGATCGCCAATCGCCCCGAAGACGACGGGAACGGCACCCTCGCAGATCGGCTTCGCTCAACGCAGCTGGAGCGGATCAGGTTGAACCCGCCGCTCGGCAGCCTCGTCTCTGTTGAAAACAGAGACCCCCAGCGCTTCGGCTTGCGACGCGCAGGAGCCCTTCAGGCAGCTTGCTGTATTCTGGCCGGTTTTCGCGCCCAGGTTGTCAGACCAGCCACCAGGCGCCGCCGATCAGCACGGCCTCGCCGATGACCACAGCCAGCATCACCTTGCGCCGGTCGACCAACACGACCGTCACGGCGACCGCGAGCGCCGCCAGCCTGACCGCAAGCGGCACGCCGGCGAGCGCGCCCGGAGCCGCCAGCACCAGCTTGGCCACCACCCCGGCGAGCAGAGCCGTCGCGACCAACCTGACCCATTCGAGCCATGGCGAGTTCTCGTCTAGCCTGCGCGCGAAGACGACGGCGAGCCAGCGCCAGATCTCTGTCGGCAGTACCGCGAACAGGAAAAGCGCGAGATAGGGCCACCACGGCCCGTCGAGAAAAGCGATCGGCTGCGTCATCCGCCCGCCTTCGGCGCCTTGCGCCAGCGCTGCACGAGGAAGGCGATGCTGCCGCCGACGACACCGCTGACGATCAGGTCGAAGCCGCCGCCGATCGCCCAGCTCGCCGCCGGCCCAAGCGCGAGGCCGAGCCCGATCGCGACCATGTCGCCCAGCCCCCGGATACCGGCGACCATCGAGGACAGGAAGAAGATCGGTGTCAGGCAGAGCAGCCCGGCTGCGACCGGCGTCGGCACCACTCCGGCGAGCTGGAAGCCAACGAAAGTGGTGAACGAGCTGACGACGATCAGCGCATTGGCGAAGCCGAGGAAATAGGGCACGCGCTGCTCAGGCGGCATCGCCGGCAGGCGCCTGAGACTTTCGACCCAGGACGTCACCGCGACATAATGGGCGAGCAGCAGCTGCGTTCCGATCCCCTGCCCTGGGCGGCGCAGCAGCGGCAGCAGTGCCACGGTCATCGGCAGGAAGCGCAGCGAGGCGAAGCCGATCGCCAAGGCGATCGCGCTCCAGGCGGCGCCAGCGGCGATCGAGGCGAAGAACAGGACCTGCGACGGGCCGGCCCAGACCAAGATGGTCGAGAGCACGGCGGCCTCGACCGGATAGCCGACATCCCGCGCCAGCGAGCCGACGCCCATCAGCGAAAGCCCGACCACCCAGGCCGGCAGCATCACGGCATCGCGAAAGCCGGTGAGGACCGGCCGAACCCAAGCGCTGCGGACGGACTTGCTCATACCGCAAGAGACGCCTGCGGGCGCCCGTCAGTTCTCGAAGACAGGGAAGCTCTGGAATGCCGGCTCATCGGACCCGCCGAAACGAAACACGGCCCGCAGCAATTGCGGGCCGTTTCGCTTAAAGCGCATCGCGTCGGCGGCATGACAGTCCCAGGACCGCGCGCCTGCCCTGCATCCAACGCAAGCCGGATCAGAAGCTCTTCATCGCCAGGCCCATCAACTCATTCCCGAAGTCGACGATCTCCTTCGGCACGCCGCCGACGGCGCGATAGCCGAGCCAGAGTAGATAGAGGAAGGCCGGAACCAGGATCCAGCCCAGGACCTCCTCGAAGACGATGCGCCGCCGGCGGCGGCGCGCCCGCTTCTCGAACCAGCCGAGCTTCTCTTTCGGCGCCGGTGCCGCCGCTTGCGCGGCGACCTCCTCTTGTTGTGCCCAGGCGCTGGCGGGCTTGCGTTTGAAGAACACCGGATCAGGCCTTGGTCAGCGGAACCTTCGGGACGGTACGGACGCTGCGTGCCTTGGGCGGCTCGACCGGCGCATCCGGCTTCGGACCGCGCTTCGCGCCGCCCGACCCGGCCACTTTGGCCTTGCCCGGTGTCTTGCTTGGCCCCTTGGCCCGCGGCTTGCGCGTACGCTTCTCGGCCGCGGCGGCGACGTCCTTCTCCGGCTTGGGCTTGACCGGCCCGTCGGGGAATTCGAGGCCGAGCACCTTGATGCCGGTCTCGGACTGGATCACCACGACCTTGACCGCGCCGCCGTTCTTCAGCCGGCCGAACAGCACCTCGTCGGCGAGCGGCGTCTTGATCGTCTGCTGGATCAGGCGGGCCATTGGCCGCGCACCCATCGCCTCGTCATAGCCGTTCTCGACCAGCCATTCGCGCGCCTCGTCCGAAAGCTCGATGGTGACGTTGCGGTCGGCGAGCTGCGCCTCGAGCTGCAGCACGAACTTGTCGACGACGCGCGCCACGACCGTCTTCGGCAAGTGGCCGAACGAGATCGTCGCATCGAGCCGGTTGCGGAACTCCGGCGCGAACAGCTTGTTGATCGCCTCGGTGTCGTCGCCCTCGCGCTTCTGGCGGGTGAAGCCATAGGCGTTCCTGGCCATGTCGGCCGCTCCGGCATTGGTCGTCATGATCAGGATGACGTTCCTGAAATCGACCTGCTTGCCGTTGTTGTCGGTCAGCTTGCCGTGGTCCATCACCTGCAGGAGGATGTTGAACAGGTCGGGATGCGCCTTCTCGATCTCGTCGAGCAGCAGCACGCAATGCGGATGCTGGTCGATCTGGTCGGTCAAGAGGCCGCCCTGATCGAAGCCGACATAGCCGGGAGGCGCGCCGATCAGCCGCGAGACGGTGTGGCGCTCCATATATTCCGACATGTCGAAGCGCACGAGCTCGACGCCGAGCGACGAAGCGAGCTGGCGTGCCACCTCGGTCTTGCCGACGCCGGTCGGACCCGCGAACAGGTAGCAGCCGATCGGCTTCTCTCCGTCGCGCAAACCGGCACGGGCGAGCTTGATCGAGGAGGACAGCGCCTCGATCGCCTTCTCCTGGCCATAGACCGTGCGCTTCAGCGTGGTCTCGAGGTTGCGCAGCACCTCGGCATCGTCCTTGGAGACGGTCTTGGCTGGGATGCGCGCCATCGTCGCGACCGCCGCCTCGATCTCCTTGACGCCGATCGTCTTCTTGCGCTTGGCCTCGGTCACCAGCATCTGCGAGGCGCCGGTCTCGTCGATCACGTCGATCGCCTTGTCCGGCAGCTTGCGGTCATGGATGTAGCGCGCCGACAGCTCCACCGCCGCCTTGATGGCGTCGTTGGTGTAGCGCAGCTTGTGGAACTCCTCGAAATAGGGCTTCAGCCCCTTGAGGATCTCGATCGTATCCGGCACCGACGGCTCGTTGACGTCGATCTTCTGGAAGCGGCGCACCAGCGCCCGGTCCTTCTCGAAATACTGGCGGTATTCCTTGTAGGTGGTCGAGCCGATGCAGCGCAGCCCGCCCGATGCGAGCGCCGGCTTCAGCAGGTTCGAGGCATCCATTGCACCGCCCGAGGTCGCACCGGCGCCGATCACCGTGTGGATCTCGTCGATGAACATGATCGCCTTGGGATGCGCCTCGATCTCCTTCATCACCTGCTTGAGGCGTTCCTCGAAATCGCCGCGATAGCGCGTGCCGGCGAGCAGCGTGCCCATGTCGAGCGAGAAGACGGTCGCGTCCTCCAGCACCTCGGGGACCTCGCCGCGCACGATCTTGAGGGCAAGGCCCTCGGCGATCGCGGTCTTGCCGACGCCGGGCTCGCCGACCAGCAACGGATTGTTCTTCTGCCGGCGGCACAGAATCTGGATGGTACGCTGCACCTCGGCCTCGCGGCCGATCAGCGGATCGATGCGCCCGTCCCTCGCCTTGCGGTTGAGGTTGACGCAGTAAGCGTCGAGCGCGCTTTCCTTTTTCTTCTTGTCCTTGTCGGCGTCATTACCGGAGTCGGAGCGCTGCTCGCGCTGCTGCTCGGGCTCTTCCTCGGCGCCGCGCACCGGCCGGCTCTCGCCGGCGCCGGGGCGCTTGGCGATGCCGTGGCTGATATAGTTGACCGCGTCGTAGCGGGTCATGTCCTGCTCCTGCAGGAAGTAGGCGGCGTGGCTCTCGCGCTCGGCGAACATCGCCACGAGCACGTTGGCCCCGGTCACCTCCTCACGGCCGGACGACTGGACATGGATCACCGCGCGCTGGATCACGCGCTGGAAGCCGGCGGTCGGCTTGGAATCGTCGCGTCCGTCGGTGACGAGATTGGTCAGCTCCGCGTCGATGTAGTCGACGAGGTTGCGACGCAGCGTGTCGAGATCGACGCTGCAGGCGCGCATCACCGCGGCGGCGTCCTGGTCGTCGACCAGCGCCAGCAGCAGATGCTCCAGTGTCGCATATTCATGGTGGCGTTCATTGGCGAGCGCGAGGGCCCGATGAAGCGCCTGTTCGAGGCTGCGCGAGAAGCTCGGCAAGGTCAGCGCTCCCAGTCCAGTTTCGAAAAAATGGTGGTGTTCAAAGCTACTTTTTCTCCATCACGCATTGCAGCGGATGCATATGCTTACGGGCGAGGTCCATCACCAGGGTGACCTTGGTCTCGGCGACCTCGTAGGTGAAGACGCCGCATTCGCCGACGCCGTTCTGGTGGACATGCATCATGATGCGCGTCGCCTCGGCCCGGTCCTTGTTGAAGAACCGTTCCAGGACATGCACCACGAACTCCATCGGGGTGTAATCGTCATTGAGGATCAGTACGCGATAGAGGTTCGGCTTGCGCGTTCGGGTGCGGGTGAGCACGGCGGTGCCGGCACGGTCGCCATCGGTGGGGGCCGACGGCGAACGCGGCTTCGAGGCCAGCCGCGGCACGTAGGCGGACGCTATCCCGCGCGGCGCGATGCCGGCTGGCAGGTCCTGATCGATCGACGTGGTGGCTGCGTGGCTCAAGGTGTCCGTCCCGAAGGCTGACCTCAAGATAGTGCTTCGCTCATGAATTTACAGACGTCGCCACGGCTTCGCCAGCCCGTTGCGACCGCAGGCCACAAAGAAGTGCCGCTGCGGGCTCGGTGAAGCCGGACAGCGGCGGGGAATCGGAAGGTAAAAGCTGCGGCGCAGCGTCAGGTGCGCCAGCGCAACCGCTCCGGTGCGAGCGTGTTGCTGAACGCCTTTCCCTCATGGCGGGCGGCGGCATAGTCCCGCTTCAGGCGGAAATACCATTGCCCCAGCCGGTCGGCCTGTCCGAGCAGCAGCATGGTCGGCTTGCGCTCGAGTCCCTGCTGGGCCAGTTCGAGAATCCGCTGATCCTGCCGCAGGAAGGCGCGCCCGGCCCATCCGATCAGCGGCGCGAGCGGCATGAGCTGCGGCAGGTCCGAGAGCAGCACATTGGTGAGCAGCGTCCGGCGCGCATCGATCGGCGTGGCGAAGGTCGCGTTGATGATCGACCGCTCGCCCATGCGGATGCGCTCGATCCGTTGGCCCGGCAGCAGGAAGTCGACCTCGGTCTGAGGGCGACCAAGCAGGCGATAGCCGCGCGAATTCGCCGCCGCCTTGTGCGCCTTCATTCGGAAGCCGAAAGGCAGCGGCTCGAAGTCCTTGACCTTTTCCCGTGCCGTCGCCGTCGGCCGCCACCACCAGGAATTATGGACATAGCCGACATGGCCCGGATCGATCAGGCTGAGCACGCACAAATCATAGGACGCCTCGACCAGGACCGAGACGGCGACCCGGCAGCGAGTCGGGCCCGCCAGGGTCAACGCCGGCACCGGCGGCGCCTCGCCCAGCCCCGCGCCCATATAGAGCCAGATGATGCCGTCGCTCTCGCAGACCGGGAATTCGCCGACCTTGACCTGGCCGGGATCGGTGACGTCGCCGTCGATCAGCGTCGGCATCGCCTGGCAGCGGCCATCGGCGCCGAAGCGCCAGCCATGGAAGGGGCAGGTGATCGCGCTGCCGTCGAACTGACCTCCCGAAAGCGGTGCGCCGCGGTGCGGACAGCGGTCGCGCAAGGCAAAGAGCCGGCCGGCCTTCGTGCGGCCGATGACGATCTGGTCGCCGAGGACCGTCACGCTCGCCATCGCGCCCGGCGCCAGGCTGCCGGCGCTCCGGGCGCAGTACCAGGCTTCCCGGGGCGGCTCGCGAAATTCGCTCGCCGGGGGCGCCTCTGCAGAGGTCCGTGCGTCTCCGGTCATCGTCGAACTGCTCATTGCGGCCTCTGGCTCCAGCCGCGGCCTCAAGCGGATCACGGCGACCGCAAGCAGCGGCTCGCCAGTTGCAAGAGCATTGCCGGGAGGGACACCCGGCCTGGAACATGAGTGCAAACGCAAAGAAGCCCGGCCGAGGCCGGGCTTCTCGAAATCATCTGGCAGTCAGCTGCGGCCGGACTAAGCCGGCCGCGCCGAAATCACTTGGCCGGGGTCGGGACGGCCTTGGCGACGATGCCCTCGAACGGCTTGTAGGCATCCTTGGCGATCGCGGCATAGAGCTCGCCGATCTTGGTGACCTGGGCAACATAGCCCTCGAAAGCGGTCTTGACGTAGTCCGACTGGATCTCGATCGCCTTGTCGAGCGTCTTGACGCCGGAAAGCTTCTCGATCGTGGCCGTGCCGGCCTCGAACGACTTCTTGGCGTAATCGGTGGCCTCGACGGCAAGCGCCTGCACGCCCTTCGAGGTGGCGCCGAAAGCCTTCAGGGCCGCATCGACGTTCTCTTTGGAAGCCTTCTGGATGGTCTCGAACTGCTGGATCATCGTTTCCTCCGACGCTCGTGGCGTCGCCTCTGCTGACGAGCCGAAATGGCCCGGGTTCCGTGCCCCCAAGGTCAGATGAAGAGATCCATCACCGGGGCGCTTTCTGATATTGTGCACCGCAACATAAAAGTCAAGCTCGCGCTGCGATGCACCAAACGCAGAGCCCCCCAGCGTGCATCGGCGACGGTTTGCAACCGGACAGATTCAATGCGAGCTTTTAGCGCTTAACTCCTCCGTAACCGCATCCACCTAACCTCCTCTCCTGTGTCCTTCGCGCCACGCTGCAAAGCCTGCGACGGACGGGTGGGTGAGTTGAGGCGAGTTGCATGGCTTTTGGTTGCGTTGGTTCCCGGCGCGGGCGCTGGCTCGCGTTCATCGGGCTGGTGAGCGTTGCTGCCGTTGCGCTGACTGCGACGGTCTCGCCCGCAGAGGCGGCCCGCAAGAAGCGGCGCCATGTCTCGGGCGGCTACGCCCCGCCCTATGCGGCGATGGTGGTCGACGCTAAGACCGGCCGCACCCTGCACGCCGTCAACGAGGATGCGCCGCGCATCCCGGCCTCGCTCACCAAGGTCATGACGCTCTACATGCTGTTCGAGCAGATGGAGCGCGGCCGCTTCACCATGAACTCCGAGCTCGAGGTCTCGTCCTACGCCGCCTCGCAGCCGCCGACCAAGCTCGGCCTGCGCGCCGGCTCGACTATCGAGGTCGAGGACGCGATCAAGAGCATGATCACCCTGTCGGCCAACGACTCCTCCGTCGTGGTCGCCGAGGCCATCGCGGGCTCGGAAGACGCCTTCGCCGAGCAGATGACGCGCAAGGCGCGCTCGCTCGGCATGGACTCGACCCGCTTCTACAACCCGCACGGCCTGCCGAACTCGCCGCCGAACATCACCACGGCGCGCGATCTCACCATCCTGGCGCGGGCGATCCAGGAGCGCTTTCCGCGCTACTTCCCGCTCTTCCAGATGCGCTCCTTCCAGTACGGATCCCGCACCATCCGCGGGCATAATCGCCTGCTCGGCCGTATCGAGGGCGTCGACGGCATCAAGACCGGCTATACCCGTGCCTCCGGCTTCAACCTGATGACCTCGGCCAAGGCCGAAGGACGCCAGATCGTCTCGATCGTGCTCGGTGGCCGTTCCGGCGCAGCGCGCGACAAGATCATGTCCGACCTTGTCCTCGCCAGCCTGCCGCGCGCCGCCACTGGCGGTCGCAGCGCCCCGATGATCGCCGAGGCTCCCGAGCCGCAGCAGGAGCGCTATCGCGCCGCCGCCCCGGCCCCAACGCCCGAGCCGCCGGCTCGCCCGGCTGTCATCGCCCAGGCGCCTGAGCCTACCCCGGCCCCCGCGCCGATCCCGGTGCCGCGCCCGCGCGCTGAGCCCGAGGTGCCGGCCGCCGCCCGCGCCTATGCCGCGACGACGACGACCGCACAGATCGCCCCGCCGCGCGCCCTCAGCGGCAGCGCCCAGGCGCTCGCCCTCTCCAACATGCGCCCGGTCGCCGCGACCACGACGCCGTCGGCCATGCGCTGGTCGATCGGCGCCCCGCCGGCCGAGGGCAAGGTCCTGCGTCCGCCGGCGAATGTCGACGTCACCTCCTCGATTGCCAAGCTCGCCGAGCCGGCGGACAAGGACGAGGTCCAGGCCATGCCGAAGAAGATCGAGGCCCGCCTGCCTGAGCCGGCGCCGCTGCCGGTCAAGGTCGCGCAGGTTGCCGCCAAGGTACCCGAAAGCAAGGCCCCCGAGAGCAAGCCGGCCGAGAAGGCCGTCATCGCCTCGAAATGGCTGATCCAGCTTGGCGCCACCGACGACGAGGCCAAGGCCAAGGACATCCTGGCCCGGGCTCGCGCCAAGGCGTCCGGCTCGCTCGCCGATGCCTCGGGCTTCACCGAGAAGGTCGAGAAGGGCGGCGCTACCCTGTTCCGCGCCCGCTTCGCCGGCTTCGAGGAGTCCAAGGACGCCGAGAAGGCCTGCGCCCAACTCAAGCGAGGCGGCTTCGCCTGCTTCGCGACCCGCAGCTGATCGATCAGGAAAGGAGATCAGCCATGCTTTTTCAGCAAGGTATCCTTGGCCTGGTTGACCCGAACGGCAAGCCCGCTGGTGCCGCCGGCATCCGGATGGATGCGCTTCATCAGGCTCCGATGGGCATCGCGGATCGCCTCCTGGCTCGCCCCCGGCTGAAGCCCCAGGATCTCGTAGGCCTCCTCGTCCGTCATCGTGCCCGTGCGCGCCGGGCCGCGCTGCCCCGCGTCGCGGTGACCATCAGCGTCTTCACGCCAGCCGGGCGCCCGGCGGTCGAGATATGCCTCTAGCAGGCGCGCCCCGTCCGGGTCGCCAGCGAGGCATTCGCGCAGCAGCGCGCTGAGCTCGGCGGGCGTCAGATCGTCGAGGTCGCGCCCGGCGAAGGCACCGGCGACAACCTTGCCCTTGATACCGCCGCTGTCATGGTCGAGCTCCATTTCGAGCATCGCGGATGCGACCTTTGAACGGCCGGCCGAACCGCCGGCCCCACCCCAATCCCTCGCCCATTCCGGCATCTTGAGCCCGCCCGGACCATAGGCGCTCCAGCCGAGCAGCCAGGCTCCGAGCCCGCCCAGGAAGATCGCCATATCGGCCCGGCCACGCAGCATCAGCAGCGCCGCGACGCCGAGCGAGAGCGTGCCGCCGACGACCTTGCCGAACCTGACCAGCTTCTTCGGATCGGCCCCGGCGAAGAACTTGGCCACCCACCAGATCAGGATCAGCGTGGCGACGCCATAAAGCAGCATCACGGCTTGCGGCCCTCCATTGCCGTGAGCAACCTCTGCGCCGCGACACTCTGCCCGGCGAGCCTCGTAAGCGCCTCGCGCCCGCCGCTGGCATAGGCGGCCGCACTGCGCAGGAGTTCGAGCAGCGAGTTCGGCGCATTGACGTCGAAGCGCGCATGGGCACCGCCGGTCAGGCGCGCGATCTCGGCAAAGGCGGCGCTGGCGTCAGGATCGGAGCCTTCCTGGAAGACGAAGCCCTTGATGCCGCGCAGCCCGAGTTCACCGGCGAGCGCGCAGAGCCGGTCGACATTCTCCTCCATCGCGTCGCCGACATAGACGAAGGCGCGGATCGGCACCTTGCGTTCCTCGTCGCGGATATGGCTGAGCACCCGTGAAATCTGCGTCTGCCCGCCGCGGCAATCGATCCGGTTCATCAGCCCGGTCAGGCGCTGCGGCTCGCCAAGCCAGCCCGAGGCGCGGCATTCGTCGAAGCCGCGGAAATAGACGAGCTGCACCGCGAGTCCACCCGTCTTGGCGGCGACCTCGAACATCTGCCCCTGCAGCGAGCAGGCAAGGTCCCAGCTCGGCTGCCGGCTCATCGTCGCATCGAGCGCGAAGACAAGCCGCCCGGCCTGCCCGGTCGCGAGCGGTGCGAGCTGCTTGGCCGCAGCGACGAAACGGTCGATCTCGCCGGGCTTCGAGCGCGCATCGCTCTCGGCGGGGCGCGTCTCGCCCGCCTTGCCCACCGCCTTGCCGTCTTCGCGCGTCATGCTGTCCGCCGGGATTCGCCCATGCCAGAGATATTGGCCGCGCCGCCAGCATTTGCTACCCGTCGAGCGGGTTGGAGGAGCGCTATGTCACAGGTCGCGGTTTTCGAGACGGTCAAGGCGATGCGCGAGGCCGTCGCCGCCTGGCGCGCCGCCGGCGAGAAGGTTGCGCTTGTGCCGACCATGGGGGCGCTGCACGAGGGCCATATCGCGCTCGTCACCGAGGCGCAGAAGCACGCACGCCGCGTCATCGTCTCGATCTTCGTCAACCCGACGCAGTTCGCCCCGCATGAGGACTTCAAGAAATATCCGCGCACCTTCGACAGTGATCGCGCCCAGCTCGAAGCGGTCAATGCCGATGCGATCTTCTTTCCCGCCGTCGAGGAGATGTATCCACCCGGCTTCGCCAGCCGCGTGCTGCTGCTCGGCCCGGCCGCCGTCGGGCTGGACGATCGCTTCCGCCCGACGCATTTCGAAGGCGTGGCAACGGTTTGCTGCAAGCTCTTCACGCAGTCTCAGGCTGATTTTGCCGTGTTCGGCGAGAAGGACTACCAGCAGCTCAAGGTGGTGACGCGGATGGCCCGCGACCTCGATCTCGGCATCAAGATCGTGCCGCTCGCGACCTTCCGCGAGCCCGACGGCCTCGCCATGTCCTCGCGCAACCGCTACCTCTCGGCCGACGAGCGTGCGCTCGCTCCGACCCTGCACAAAGTCATGCAGGCCCTCGCCGCCCGCATCCGCAACGACGACCCGCTGTTCCAGGCGGTCGGGGAGGCCCAGACCGAGATCATCACCGCCGGCTTCGAGCTCGACTATCTCGAAGCCCGCCACGCCGAGACACTGGCGCCGGTGACGTCACGGGCCGACGGGCCGATCCGCCTCCTGATCGCGGCGCGGATCGGCGGTACCAGGCTGATTGATAATATCGGGGTGTGAAGGCGCGATGCTCGCCGCGGCCATCATCGTCCTGAATGCTTTGCCCGCCCCGATAATGCTTTGGGCGATTATCACTCGGAGACGCTGGGCCGCTATTGTTGCGGTGTTCGTATTGGGCATCGCCCTTCTCGTACGCTACACCAGCGAAATGCCGTGATCGGCATATCAGATCGCAGCGAGCGGCACTTCGAGCTTTCCATGAACCGCCGGACGACCTTCACGCTCGACGAGCTCGATCTTCGCCGCGCGGTCCGCCTGCACGTTTTCAGCGCTTTCCGCGAGAAGAAGACCCTTGTCCGCATGGTGGTGCTCTGGGGCATCTCGATGGCGGTGGTCGTCGGCCTCTTCCTCGCCGCCGGGACGCCCTGGCTCACGTTGCACGGCCACCTCCTGCCGCTCGCGCTCGTCATCACAGCGACCATCCTCGGCACCAGTCTCGGTATCCCCCTCGCACTGAGCCCGCTCGTCATCCGCCGCCGCTTCAAGCAGGAAAAGCTCATTCGCCTGCCCGTCTCGGCCGGCTGGGATGAGGAGGCCTACGAGGCCGAGCAGCCGGGCGTTCGCAATCGCTTTGCCTGGCGCGACTACATGAAGATCCGCGAGGACCGGCACCTCTTCCTGTTCTTCCTGTCGGACTACAACTACCAGATCCTGCCGAAGCGCGCGCTGACACCCGGGCAGATCGAGGACCTCCAGCGGGTACTCGCGACGGTTTGAACCAGCTTTCGATACCCGTTACCGGCGACATCGACCGGGTTCGCCCCTGTCGCACACAGGTCGTATTCGAGGTATCTGTGAAGGTATGAGCGCTGCCTGCCTGAGCTGTGAGATTTCCTCCGGACGAAAGGCAGTCCTTGGCGGTGCGATCTGCGAAACCGGGCATTTCCACGCCCACCAGGACGTCGCCTATCCCGTCCCGGCGCTCGTGATCGTCGCATCGAAGCGTCATTTCCGGTCGCTGCTGGATATGACCGCGGCGGAGACGCTCGAATTCCTGCCGCTTGTCCAGAAGATCAGGCGCGCCCAGGCGCAGATCGGGATCGAGTTCGTCTATTATTTCTACAATGAGGATACCAAGCACCATTTCAATTTCTGGATGGTACCTCGCTATCCATGGATGGCCTCATTCGGCAAATCCATTGAAGCCGTGCGCCCCGCGCTGCTGCATGCACGTGACACAATGAACTCCGAGCAGGAGTTGGCAGCTGTAACGCAGGCAGCTGCAAAGCTGCGCGAATCCTTGAGGAGCCGCTAAAGGGTCGGGAGCGCCTCCAAGAAACGTGGAAGCGGCCCTTACAGCAGCCCCAGCTCCGCCAGTTCGCGCCGCATCTGCTCCGGCATCACGCCGAGATCGCCGCTGCGGCCGTCGATATCGCGCGGTGCGTCCTTGTCCTGCAGATAGCGCCAGCCCTGGAACGGGCGGAACGGGCGCGGCTCGACCGGCACCACCACCGGCTCCATCACCAGATGGCAGCGGCCGATGCCCTCGCCGTCGGTGAAGGGGCGGATGGCGATCAGGCGCTGGCGGGCCGAGACCTGGCCCTTGATCACCCAGTAAAGAGAGCCGCCGGTGACGATCTCCTCGATCCGCTTCGGCACCATGCGGGTGGTGTGCAATTGCTCCGCCGGCTCGCCGCGGGCGCGGCGCTGTGCCTGCCGTTCGGCGATCCACTGTTCGAGGTCGCTGATCGATTCGGCGCCGACGCAGAGCTTGAGGATATGGAGCGGCATGGCGGGCAACCTAATCCTCAGAGGCGCGCCTCGCCAGAGCCTGCGGCCTTTCTCCACAACCGCGCCGCGCGGGGGTGGCCAGCATAAGCGCGGTCATGACGGCGCCGCTCCTACAGGCTAGTAAGGCCACCGATCCGAACGGAGGCACGACATGCGCGGACTGCAAGGCAAGGCCATTCTCGTCACCGGCTCATCGACCGGCATCGGCTATGCGATGGCCGAGCGCCTGATCGCCGAGGGCGCCAAGGTGCTGATCCACGGCCGCGAGCAGAACGAGGTCGACACCGCCTGCCGCAAGCTCGGCCCATCCACCGCCGGCGCGACCGGCGATCTCGCCGAGCCGGCGACCGCGCAGACGTTGGTCGATGCGACGCGCAAGGCCTTCGGCCGCATCGATGGCCTCGTCAACAATGCCGGCATCTACCCGCGCGGCGTGCTCGGCGAGACCACGGCCGCCTTCTTCGACCATGTATTTGCGATCAACACCCGTGCGCCGCTGCTCTGCGCCGAGGCGGCAACCCGCGCCTTCCGCCTGCAGAAATCCGGCGGCTCGATCCTCACTGTCGGCTCGATCAACGCATTTTGCGGCAATTCCAACCTCACCGTCTATTCGATGTCGAAGGGCGCGCTGATGACGATGACGCGCAACCTCGCCAACACGCTCGGGCGCGAGCACATCCGGGTCAACCAGCTCAATGTCGGCTGGACCTTCACCGCCAACGAGGATGCAACGCAGCAGCGCGAGGGCAAGAAGCCGGGCTGGGAGAAGGAGGTACCGCTCGAATTCGCCCCCTTCGGCCAGATCATGCAGCCGGCCGAGATTGCCGCCCACACCGCTTTCTGGCTGTCGGAAGAAAGCGGCCACGTCTCCGGCCAGATCTACGAGGTCGAGCAGTTTCCGCTGATTGGCCGCGGCCGCGCCGCGGACTAACTCGCGACGTATTTGCGCACCACTTGAGCGACGACGCATCCGGGATGGCAGGGCGAACCCTTCCGGACTGCTTCGCCCACTTACCGAGATGACGATGCCGACCAACGCCTTTTCGCCCTGGCTGACCCGCTGGAATCTCGCGCCTGCCGGCGAGCCGATCCGCACCCATGCCAGCCAGCTCTTGCCTGTGCTGCACGATGGCCAACCCGCCATGCTGAAGCTGCCCGAGGTCGAGGACGAACAGCGCGGCTACCTGCCGCTCGACTACTGGGCTGGCGACGGCGCCACTCGGCTGCTCGAGCGCAATGACGATGGCAGCGCCATGCTGATCGAGCGCGCCACTGGCTCCCGCTCGCTCGCCGCCATGGCTCGCAGCGGGGCAGTGGGCGACGATGAGGCGACCGCCATCCTCTGCGATGCCATCGCCGCCCTGCAGAAGCCGCGCGGCCCGGTGCCATCCGGACTGATCCCGCTGGATATCTGGTTCAAGGACCTGTTTCCGGCTGCTGCCGAACATGGTGGCATTCTTGCCCGCTCGGCGGCGACGGCGAACGAACTCCTGCCGGCACAGCGCGAAATCCTGCCACTGCATGCCGACCTGCACCATGACAATGTCCTCGATTTCGAGGCCCGGGGCTGGCTCGCCATCGATCCGAAATCGGTGATCGGCGACCGCGCCTTCGAATACACCATCCTCTTCTGCGATCCCGACCTCGCCGATCCCGAGCCGCCGGTCGCGATCCTGCCCGGCCGTTTCGAGCGCCGGCTTGAGATCGTGCTGGCGAAGTCAGAACTGGAACGCGAGCGCCTGCTGAAATGGATCCTGGCCTGGTGCGGACTCTCGGCCGCCTGGTTCCTCGGTGACGACGATCCGCTGGCGGAGATCAATCTCGCTGTTGCCGAGCGGGCGATCGTCGCGCTGGACGCGCTCTGATCTCGCTCAGTGCTGCGCTTGCATCCACGCGCTGAAGGTTTCGGGCAAGACATTCGACCCGCAGATCACCGTGGCGACGCGCTTGCCGCGATAGCGCCCGGGGTCTTCCAGCATGGCCGCGATGCCGAGTGCGGCGGAAGGTTCGGTGACGAGGGCGGCGTGCCGGTAGAGCAGCCGCATGCCCTCGACGATGCTGGCTTCCTCGACCAGCGGAACATGATCGGCGACGGCGAGGAGATCGGCGAGGACCTCCGGGATCGGAAACCGCCCGGCGACGCCGTCGGCGATCGTATTGGTGCTCTCGGTGGTCACGACCGAACGAGCCCGCCACGACAGCGCCAGGGCCGGCGCGCCTTTCGGCTGGATGCAGACGATCTCGGTCGCTGGCGACAGGGTTTTCATGACATGGCCGACACCGGTGGCCAGCGCACCGCCGCCGAGCGCGAGCAGCACCGTATCGATGCGCCCTGCCCCCTCGACGAGTTCGAGGCCGATCGTTGCCGCGCCCTCGCAGGTGTCGAGGTTCTCGCTGTCCTCGATCAGGAAAGCCCCGCCACGTGCCGCGATCTCGCGAGCGCGCTCACGGGCGATCTCGATGTCGCCCTCGACCAGTTCGACCAGCCCGCCCAGACGGCGGATGCGCTCGATCTTGCCGGGATTGGCGCCCTTCCCCGCGATCACCATGACCTCGATGCCGCGCGCCCGGCCGCTATAGGCGAGCGCCTGGCCGAGATTGCCGGCGCTGGCGCAGACCGCGGCCTTGGGGCCGGAACTTCCGGCGAGCCGCGCCATCGCGACCTCGGTGCCGCGACCCTTGAAGCAGCCGATCGGGTTCGCGGTCTCGAGCTTGATGACCAGCTCGCAGCCGAGCAGTTCGCCGAGTGTCGGAGAGAGGAACTGCGGTGTGTCCCGGAACAGCGGCGCGATCTCGCCCCGCGCCTGCCGGATGCGGTCAAGATCGAGCCTGGTATTCGGCTGCATGGGACAAGCCTTCGGCAGGATGGTAGGAACGATGCGTGCGCTTTAACGCACAAGGCCGTTGTACGCAATAACGCACAGACTGGAGAGCGCCTGCATGAAGTCCGTCAGCCCCGTCGAGACACCGAAGCTGCTGAAGTCGATCCGAAGCGACCGCGGCTGGAGTCTCGACCAGACGGCAGCGCGCACCGGCGTCAGCAAGGCGATGCTCGGCCAGATCGAGCGGGGCGAATCCGCGCCGACGATCGCGACGCTCTGGAAGATCGCCACGGGCCTGGGCGTTCCCATGACCGCATTGCTGGAGGCCGATGGCGGGAGCGGCGATGTGCTGCTTTTGCGCGACGCCGCTGACTTACGCGTGCGCCCGTCGCAGGAAGGCATGCAGCGGGCTCTTGTCTTTCCGTACGAGGCGCGGTTCGGCTTCGAGCTCTACGAGCTCACCTTCGCGCCCGGTTTCGAAAGCATCTCGGAGCCGCACGACGTCGGGGTCGTGGAGCATGTCACCGTCCAGCACGGCGAGGTCGAACTGCTGGTCGAGGAGGAGTGGCGGCCACTCAAGCAGGGGCAGGCGCTGCGTTTTCCCGCCGATCGCCGGCACGGCTATCGCAACCGCACCCGCGAAGAGGCCGTGGTCATGGACCTGATCCACTACCGCTTTGCGCCAAACCCGAGGGCTTGAATCCGTCGAGGAGACGCTCCGGCCTTCAGCGCCGCGCCCGTTTCACTCCCCGAGCACGACCACCTTCGCACCCTCGGCCACCTGCGCGCCCGGCTCGGCGCCGAGCTCCGTGACGGTGCCGTCGCGCGGGGCTGTCAGCACATGCTCCATCTTCATCGCTTCGACGATGGCGAGCCGCTGGCCCTTCACCACCGCCTCGCCCGCCGTGACGAAAAGCGCGATCAGCTTGCCGTGCATCGGCGCTTTGATCACGCCGCCAGCGCCGGCGACTGCGTTGAGATCGACACTGAACGGATCGAACAGCGCGACGGAGGTCTGCCGGCCGCGATGCAGCGCGAGATAGGTCCCGCCCTCGGCCCGGGCCAAAGTCACCTCATGCTCGCCCTCCGGTAGCGGATGGCCCGGCAGCGAAACGCGTGCATCGTCGCCGTTCCACTCGATCTTCGCCTCGATCCGCTCGCCATCGACCAGCAGCGGCAGGCCGAGCGCCGGGCGCGGCATCAGCGAGAAAGCATCGGCATCGAGCCAGGGCGACTTACTCTCATCGCCGGTCCGCTCGACGGCGAGGTCGAGCAGCGCCACCTGGCGCTCCTCTTCCAGCTGCAGGGCTGCCGCCGCGACCGCCGCCGCGTCGAGCGGCTGTGGCTCGGCCCCGAGCGCTTCGATATTGCGCTCGATGAAGCCGGTGTCGAACGGCCCCTTCCGGAAGCCCTCCGCCTCGGCGAGCTTCGTCAGGAAGGCGAGATTGGTGCGCGGCCCGGCGACGATGGTCTCGCCGAGCGCGAAGGCGAGATGGTCGAGCGCCTCGTCGCGGGTGCGGCCATGCGCAATCACCTTGGCGATCATCGGGTCGTAATAGGGCGTCACCGTATCGCCGGCCTCGACGCCGGTATCGATGCGGATGTCCTCGCTCTGCGGGAATTGCAGTGCCCAGAGCTTGCCGGTCGATGGCAGGAAGCCCTTCTCCGGATCCTCGGCGTAGAGCCGCGCCTCGACGGCGTGCCCCTCGGCGCGGACGTCCGCCTGCGTGAAGCCGAGCGGCTCGCCGGCGGCGACCTTGAGCTGGAGCTCGACGAGGTCGAGCCCGGTAATCGCCTCGGTGACGGGGTGCTCGACCTGGAGACGGGTGTTCATCTCCATGAAGTAGAAGCGGTCGGCACGCAGGCCGTCGCGCCCGTCGGCGATGAACTCGACCGTGCCGGCCCCGACATAGCCGACCGCCCTGGCCGCCTCCGTCGCCGCCTTGCCCATGGCAGCGCGCACCTCGGCCGTCATCCCGGGCGCCGGCGCTTCCTCGATCACCTTCTGATGGCGGCGCTGCAGCGAGCAATCGCGCTCATAGAGATGCACGACATTGCCATGGCTGTCGCCGAAGACCTGGATTTCGACATGGCGCGGCGAGAGCACATATTTCTCGACCAGCACGCGCGCATCGCCGAAGGCGTTCTTGCCTTCTCGTTGAGCGCTAGAGAGCGCGTCGGCGAAATCCTCGGGCCGATCGACCTTCTTCATGCCTTTGCCGCCGCCGCCGGCGACCGCCTTGATCAGCACGGGATAGCCGATGCGTTCGGCCTCCTTGGCGAGGAAGCCGACATCCTGCTCGGCGCCGTGATAGCCCGGCACGACCGGGACATTAGCCTTCTCGACTAGTGCCTTGGCGGCGTCCTTCAGGCCCATCGCGCTGATGGCGGAGGCCGGCGGGCCGACGAAGACGATGCCGGCTGCGGCGCAGGCTTCGGCGAACGCGACATTCTCGGAGAGGAAGCCATAGCCCGGATGGATGCAGGCCGCACCGGCCTGCTTCGCCACGGCGAGGATCTTGTCGGCATCGAGATAGCTCTCGCGCGCCGGCGCCGGCCCGATGCGATAGGCCTCGTCCGCCATCTCGACGAACAGCGCCTCAGCGTCGGCATCGGAGTAGACGGCGATGGTGCGCAGGCCGAGCCGCTTGGCCGTGCGGATCACCCGGCAGGCGATCTCGCCGCGATTGGCGATCAGGATGGAGGGTAGTTTTGCGGCAATCGACATGGGGCATCCTCGAACCGATGCCCCCGTTATAGCTGAGCCGAGGCCCTTGTCTGCGCCTTGTTGCGCAGGCCGGGATGGGCGCGCCGCCTCAATCCAGCAGTCGCAGCCGCCGCCCGAACTTCAACGTCAGCGTCGTGCCGGCAATCAGCCCGAGCGCGAAGACCCAGCCCGAGACCGCCCCGGCCGAGATGCCGGAGAGCAGCGTGCCGACCGTGCAGCCGAGCCCGAACACCGTGCCCCAGCCGAGCAGTACGCCGCCGACCAGTCCGCGCAGCACGTGCCCACCGCTCGGCCGCCGTGGCCTGAACGCGCCCGCCGCCAGCGCCGCGGCGAACGCAGCCGCGACCAGCCCGGCGATGAAGAGCCCGTTCGGCGTCAGCAGCGCGTCGCGGATCAGGGTGGCGCAACCGCGGAAGCTGTCGAGCCCCTCCAGTCGCGCCGGCAACCAGTCGAACGAGGTCGCAAGCTGGCGCGAGCGCGAGCCGAGCTCGGCGGTGACACCGAGCGGCGACAGGCGCAGATAAGCGGCAACGCCGATCAGCCCGACGAAGAGCCCCCCTAACCAGGCCGGCCAGCGTCGCAGGAAGATCGCGGCGACCGGATCGGTTTGTGCCTCGCCTGCAGGCCCCTGCTCGCTCGACCGACCAACCCGCAGCAGCCACCAGGCGGCCGCGCCGAGCACGGCAAGCCCGGCCAGCAGCGCGCCGCCATAGCCGAGCTGGCGCGGCAGCCACAGCACGGGCGATTCCGAGATCGTCAGGAGATAGAGCTCATTCCAGCTCAGGAAGCCGAGGATGAAGCCGAGGCCGGCGCCGATCAGTGCGAAAAGCGAGGTCGGCGAGCCTTCGCCCAGCCGGTAGAGATGGGCGCTGATGCAGGAGCCCGAGATCGCCATGCCGGCGCCGAAGGCGAGACCCGCCAGCAGCAGCGCCGGACCGACCGGGCCGATATGCGCGGTCGGCGGCAGCCGCGTGCCCGTGGGATCGGGCAGCCAGGCGCCATAGATCAGGGTGTAGCCGGCGAGCCCGACGCCGAGCGCCGTGAGGATGCCGAGCAGGCCGCGCGGATCGCGCCGGTCGAGCCAGTCCTTCCAGATGCAGAGGAAGCAGAAGCGCGCCCGCTGCAGCACGAAGCCGAAGGCGGCGCCCAAAATCAGCGAGAGCTGCAGCTGCGGCGCCGGATCACCATGGCGCCCGACGAGGTAGATCGAGGCTGCGATCGCGGCAGTGACCACGGCCGCGCCGATGAAGCGCAAGGGCGGCAGCCTGATCGGCTCCGCCCCCGCCTGCCGGCGCGCCGTCTCATAGTCCAGCGCGCCGCTATCGTCGGAGATGCTCATTCAGGCTGACTTGCAGTCTTACTTGCCGCCCCAGACCGTGCCGGCCGGGTTCGAGATCGGCAGGCCGACGACATTGCCGTATTCGGTCCAGGAGCCGTCATAATTGGCGGCCTGGTAGCCGAGCACGCGCGAGAGGATGAACCAGGTGTGGCTCGAGCGCTCGCCGATGCGGCAGGAGGTGATCACCGGCTTGGAGCCATCGATCCCGACCTCGGAATAGAGCTTCTTCAGCTCCTCCGGCGACTTCAGCGTGCCGTCTGCCTGGTTGACCGCGCGCGCCCACGGCACGTTGACCGAGCCCGGGATATGGCCGGCGCGCAGCGCCAGCTCCTGGAAGCCGGCCGGGGCGATGATCTTGCCGGAGAACTCGTCCGGCGAGCGGATGTCGAGCACGCGCGCCTCGGACTTCTTCTCGACGGTGGCGACGACGTCGGTCAACCGCGCGCGCAGCGCCTTGTTGGGCTCGCCGACGCTGAAGCTCGACGCCTTGACCGGCACCGGATTGGTCGCGACCGGGCGCTTCTCCAGCTCCCATTTCTTGCGGCCGCCATCGAGCAGCTTCACGTTGTCGCGCAGGCCGTAGATGTCGAACACCCAGGCGCCCCAGGCGGCGAACCAGTTGTTGTTGTCGCCGTAGAGGACGACGGTCACGTCCTTGTCGACGCCGAGCTTGCGGGCGAGCGCCTGGAACTTCTCCGGGCCGGCGATGTCGCGCGAGACAGTCTCGACCAGGTCGGTGTGCCAGGCGATGTTCTGCGCGCCCGGGATATGGCCGCGCTCATAGATGCCGGGCTCGACGCTGACCTCGACGATCCTGACCTTGGGATCGCTGAGGTTCTTCTCCAGCCACTCGGTCGAGACCAGCGGGCCGGTCTGGGCCAGCGCGGCGCCGCCGAGCGCAAGACTTGCAGCCAGCATGGCCGCGCCGCGGCGGATGAGGGATAGGACGGACATTCTGGCGCTCCTTGGCGCCGAAAGGGTCCGGATACCGGCCCACTTCGGCATGAATTGCAGGGGTTGCCATGATTTCGCCACAGCCCCCGCAGGAGAAGCCGGACAGGATTTTTTTGTTCGCGCGCAGCGCAGAACAAGCCAGTCGTACGACCTTGGTCTACGAAGAATATTCTTCTTTTGCTTCGACTTTCGTCTGGTTCTGCGACTGTCTGGTCGCGCGCCAGATCGCCCAGGTCGCCTGGAAGCAGAGGAAGGCGACGAAGACGTCGAACAGGTATTCCGGCCAGCGTACCGGCAGGAGCCGTGCGCCGAGGCCGAGCAGCGCGAAGCCGGTCGTCGAGATCGCATCGTTGCGCGAGGACAGCCAGGTCGCCTTGATCACCGGATTGGACTCGCCCCGAAAACGCCAGAGCACGCCGATGATCAGATAGGCGATCAGGATCGCGCTCGCCGCCGAGAAGCCGAGTGCGAAGACCTCGATCGGCCGCGGCCGGGCGATTTTATCCCAGAGGTCGTAGAGCGTGTGCAGCCCGGCGACCGCCATCACCGCGCCGATGCCGAGCGCCGCGAGCTTCTCGGCGCGCTCGTCGCGGCCGAAGACCAGCGCCGCGATGCCGTAAAGCGCGACGTCGTAGACCCAGTCGACGCCGTCCTTGAACAACTGGTTGTTGCCGATCGCCAGCGCCCAGAGCACGACATTGCCCGCGAAGATCAGGATGCCGAGCGCAATGCCCCAGATCGTCAGCCGATAGGCCCGGCCGACTTTGGGATCGACCGGCGCGGCATGGCCGGGCTCACCTTCGCCGTCATGGTCGGGCTTGTCCCGACCATCCACGTCTTCAGGCCGCTGCGACGCATCGAAGGCTGACAAGCGAGGCACTCCCGAGCCGCCCCGGACAGTGTCGCGCAAAAATCGATCGTCGCAAGCCGTCGCTGGCCGGGACTGGCCCGACCAGGACGACAGCGGATCGCCGCTCATCGCACCGGCGCTTGTGAGGGTGCGCCCCTCACCCGCGCCCGACGAGCGGGGCCTTGGTCGCCATCACCGTGACGAACAGGATATTGGCCTCGAGCGGTAGGCCGGCCATGTGCAGCACGGTGGTGGCGACATGGTCGACATCCATCACCGGCTCGACCTTGATCGAGCCGTCCGGCTGCGGCACGCCGGTGGTCATCTTCTTGGCCATCTCGGTCAGCGCATTGCCGATATCGACCTGGCCGACGGCGATGTCGTATTTGCGCCCGTCGAGCGAGGCGGTCTTGGTCAGGCCGGAGATGGCGTGCTTGGTCGCGGTGTAGGCGGCCGAGTTCGGCCGCGGCACCTGCGCCGAGATCGAGCCGTTGTTGATGATGCGCCCGCCGCGCGGTTCCTGCGCCTTCATCGCCTTGAAGGCTTCCTGCGTGCACAGGAACGGGCCGGTCAGATTGGTGTCGACCACCCTCTGCCAGTCTTCCAGCGAGAGATCTTCGAGCAGCACGCCGCCCGGCGCGTTGACGCCGGCGTTGTTGAACAGCACGTCGACGCGGCCGAACTTCGCCTTGGTGGCCGCGAAAAGAGCTTCGACCGACCGCTTGTCGGTCACGTCGGTCGAGACCGCGAGCGCCTGCTCGGCCGGCGCGCCCGAGAGCTTGATCGTCTCTTCCAAAGCGTCGGCACGGCGTCCGGCCAGCACGGTGCGGTAGCCATCCTTCAGGAAGGCGATGGCGACGGATCGGCCGACACCCGAGCCGGCGCCGGTGATGATCGCGACCTTGTTATGCCCAGACATGCGCTTCCTCGCCCTACCGTGATTTCAACCGTTTCAGGTGCCGCACCATAGCAAGGTATGCAGTATGCGGAACCGCTTTTCGCGCAGGCCAGCCGCTTGCCAGCGTCTGCGCCTGCCCTACTGTTCTAGCGAGGGAGGATGCATCATGACCAGCCTGAGCCGCCGCAGCTTGATAGCCACCGGAGCCGCGACGCTCGCCGCACCCGTCCTCGCCCAGCAACCCGGCCATGAGCAGCATGGCGGCCATTACGAGCGGCTGAACCAGCCCGGCCGCATCGGCAAGCCCGAGCTCGCCGCCTCGCAGAACGTCTTCGATTCACCTGTGCCGAAAGCGGCCAGTCCCGGCCGCTGGGGAGCCAAGGCGCTGCTGCCGCTGCCGCGCTCGGAAATGGCCTGGGCGGCGGCGCATGACGACCGCATGCACATCGTCGGCGGCTATGGCGAGCAGCGCACCGACCGGCCCTATCATCATGTCTACGATCCCAAGGCCGACAAATGGAGCGACGGCGCGCCCCTGCCCCAGGGCGCCAACCATGTCGGCGTCGCCTTCCTCGATGGAAAACTCTACGCCATCGGCGGCTTCCTGGAGCAGAACCGCAAGCCGCATCCGCAATGCTTTGTCTACGACCCCAAGGCGGACAAGTGGGCGCAGATCGCGCCTTTGCCCCGCCCGGTCGGCTCGGCCGCGATCGTCGGCCTGAACGGCCTGCTGTATTCGATCGGCGGCGCGATCGGCGACACCACCGAGAGCAAGACCTCGGTCAACTGGCACCGCGTCTACGACCCCAAGGCCGATGCCTGGAGCGAGCGCACGCCGCTGCCGACGGCGCGCGACCACACGGGCACGCTGGCCATCGGCAACCTGATCCATGTCATCGGCGGCCGCGTCGACTCGTTTCACACCAATTCGAACCTGCACCACGCTTATGATCCGGGAACCGACAAATGGGCGCCGCGCAACCCGCTGCCGACCGCCCGCTCCGGCCATGGCGCCGTGCTCTATCGCGGCAAGGTCTTCATCATGGGCGGCGAAGGCACCAACCGCGTCTTCGGCCAGATGGAGGCCTATGACCCGGCCAGCGACGGCTGGGAGCAATACGCCCCGATGCTGACGCCGCGTCACGGCCTCGGCGCCGCTTTGGTAGGCGACGCCATCCACGTCGCCGGCGGCGGCCCGGTCATGGGCGGCGGCGTGCAGAGCGCCGTGCACGAGGCGTTTAGTTTGGGATAGGACCCAGACCAACCTTCTCACCAACGAGCGGCACGGGCGGATAGAAATCCCCACAAACGCTGCTTCGCTTGACTATCGCGCTACAATTTTCAACCAATGATAGAAAGTTCGATTCGCGCGGGAGGGGGCAACCCGTACTTTACACATGACAGAGGCTGACACGAACTTACCATTGAATAGACTGTCAATAACGAAAGCGGCCCTAATCGGTGAATACCGACGGCGGAAGAGCGCTTACGAAGTCAAACGCGTCTCTACCACTGATTTATCTAAATATCTTCAAGATGGCTGGACCTTAGTCCGAGAGATGAAGCGGGGCGTAAGGGTTGCAAAGGCGAAAACAGCCGACGAAATATTACAGAATCAAATTTGGATAATGCTGTATATGCTCGGCTAGGAGCAACTTAACGTTGGCGCAGAGATCGTAGCTGAGTTCGATTCCAACGGAAAACGTTCCAAAACAATAATTGATATTATTGCATTGGACGAAGAAACGGCTATTGTAGTTAAATGCATATCATCAAATACAAGCAGTCGGATAATTAAACAGGAAATAGCTGAACTGGATGCAGCGAGGAAGCAAATATCCGACTCAATTAGAGCATTCAAAGGAAGGGAATTTAAGCCAAAAATCATTTGGATGCTTGTGACATCCCGAACTCGATGGAGTGAAAAAGACCTCTCCCTTGCTAAAGAGAAGCAAATACAGATCATTCGAGAGCAAGAACTTCGCTATTTTATGGAAATTGCCAAGAATATCGGCAAGGCCGCTCGCTATCAATTTCATGCAGAATTTCTTAGTGGGCAGAAGATTCCCGCCTTATCTAATGCCTACGTGCCCGCATCTCGGTTTCGTCTTGGCGGAAGGACGGCATACTCATTTACAATATCTGCCAAGGATTTACTAAGAAGAGCGTTTGTAAATCACCGCGACCTCCGCGACCCGTCGGGCGCGCCCGCGTATCAGCGCCTAGTAAATCCCAACCGATTAAAAAATATTGCAGCTTTCCTTGAGAAAGGAGGGTACTTCGCCAATTCAGTCCTTATCAATTTCCACCAAGACATGCGATTTGATATAACTGACCGAGAGCCTGAAGGTGGGACGCGTTTCGGACGGCTATATCTACCGGACACTTATAAGAGCTGCTGGATAATTGACGGTCAGCACAGAATTTATGGTGCGGCCATCGTTGATGAGTCGAAAGCGCCCACTGTCCCAGTCGTTGCATTTGAACGCCTACCAACGGACGCTGAAGCGAGGCTATTTACCACCATTAACCGGGAGCAGAGACCGGTTCAAAAGAAGCTTCTCGAAGAGCTAGACGGAGAACTGAAATGGGGCTCATCCGACCCAAAAGAAGCGCTTAGCGCGATAGCCGCGCGCGCACTAGACATCCTACGAAGCGAGGTACTTGGACCGTTCGAGGACCGCATTGCCTTACCCGGCATGCGCGGCAGGCAACAGCCCCTAACCGTGCCTCAGTTGAAGCCAGAGATCGTCAAAAGCCAGCTAATTGGCAGGTTTTCAAACCGCGATGGCCGCCTCATGCCTGGTGCACTGACAGGCGCAACGGACCACGAGACACTAGCCAATCTATGTGCGTATCTGTCGAGTTATTTTGATGGAATTCGGGGCTCAAACCCCGATAAATGGGACAGCCATTCCGTTCCTCTTTGTCATAATATCGCGGTATCTGGCCTAGTTCGACTAGCTGCCGAGCTGGTCGACTATATGCAACAGAAAGACAACACCGCTGCGAGAGAAATCTCTCCGGATGATCTGGCAGAGCAAACATTAATTTTGGCCGAACCCCTACTAGAGTTTTTCCGAACTTCAACGGAAGCCGAATTCAAGGAAAAATTCCCTATCGTATTTGGATCGGGGGGCCCGCGGCGCTTCTTTCTCCAGGCAGCCACGATAGTCAACGAGGCGCTGGCGGACTTCAGACCGGACGGCCTTATCGATCACATTGCGGAGACATCTAAGGATCGAACCGAAAGGGCCGATCGGTCTGTCAAATGGATCGTGGATATCCTACATGCACACGTTGTAGATGCGCTGCGCGCATCATATGGAGCCGACTTCTTCGAAAAGGGCATCAGAAACAAAGAGATAAAGATCAAGGCTTATTCGAAGCGGGCCGATACAGACCCCGATGGCCAGACTCCATTGGAGAACTATCTGGATGTCATCGAGCTAAAGAAGATTGTCGACTCTCCGGAAAATTGGCCTATTTTTAAAGAAACATTAAATATCAAGCTCGCCGATCAGCAGAATGGCCTTGCGAAGTACACAAAATGGATCGAGGAATTCAACGAAATCAGAAAGATATTCGCACATCCATATAACCGAAAATACTCGGATGATAACCTTAAGGTCCTGGAAACTATTGAGTCGGCCCTTACAAAGAACCTGAGACGATGAATTCTGCATATCCCTCACTCACACCGCCACTAAAATGGGCGGGCGGCAAGCGTTGGCTTGCAAGGAAACATGCATCTGCGTTTCCCGTTAAATTTGATAGATATATTGAGCCTTTTGTTGGCGGAGGAGCGGTATTTTTTGCTTTAAGGCCGAGCCAAGCTCTCATATCGGACATTAATCCCCTTATAGCGACGCTCTACCGTGCACTAAAATCTAATTATGAAACCGTCCATGATAAGCTGAAACTGCACTCGCAAAATCATTCAAACGATTACTATTATTGCACGAGAGCGAGCCGCCCGACTGATGACGCCTCGATAGCCGCATGGCTACTATATTTGAATCGAACTTGCTACAATGGCTTGTATCGGGTGAATCTTCGTGGCGAATTTAATGTTCCAAGAGGAACAAAAGATAAAATACTATTTGATTACGATGATTTTTCAGGTGTATCCGAAGCGCTTAGAGGCACTGAGATCACCCATGGGGACTTTGAAATAGTTCTTTCTCAAGCAAAGGATGGTGATTTTGTATATATTGATCCACCATATACTGTAATGCATAATAATAATGGCTTTATCAAGTATAATGAAAATATTTTTAGCTGGAGAGATCAAGAAAGATTAGCATATGAGGCGCAAGCAGCAGCCGACCGTGGCGCCATGATCTTAATAAGCAATGCAGATCACAAGTCAATCTGGAGTCTCTACGAAGGAAGAGGAACGATTAGTGCCGTTGCTCGCCATAGCGTAATTGGAGGAGGAGCCGCCTACCGCTCACAGTCGTCTGAACTACTTATTCGCCTAGGGTATTGACAGATGCGCCGGTATTCACCGGCGCGCCCTCTTCACATCTCCCCCGCCGGCGATAACCCGCCCTACGCCGATGCCGCTAGGACTGGCTCGCCGAGTCGCTCGGCACAACGGGCGTATCCGCGAACCGCTCAAGCACGAAGGCGACAGCCGCCGTCGCAGCGATCGCGAAGAGCAGCCGCCCGAACAGGACGGTGGTCAGGTCGGCGCCCAGGGCGACCACGACCAGCGTGTCCTCGATCAGGCTGTGGGCGAAGCCCATGAAGACGCTGGCGAGGAAGACCTGGCGCGGTTCGATCGGTTGCCGGCGCACTTCCGCCAGCATCAGCCCGCTGCCATAGGAAATGCCGAGCAGCAGACCGACGGTGGTGAAGGGCAGCGCCTCCTGGCGCAGACCGACCAGCCGGAACAGCGGGGCGAGCCCCTTGTAGAGCACGTCGAGAATGCCGGCGGCCCTGAGCAGTTCCATCGCCCAGGACAGGGCAAGCAGGACCCCGAGCATCACGACCAGCGTCTTGGCGGTGCCATAGGCGAAGCCGATCCAGCCGCCCTCGCCCGCCATGGGCTTCCAGACCGGGGCGATCGGCTGCGACAGCCAGCCTGTCGCGGCAAAGAGTTGGTGCAGGAATGCGGCGAAGGCCATTGCGCCGGCGATGCGCAAGATCGATGTCGTCCAGAAACTCGGCCCGGCCCTGGCGACGATGCGCTGCTCGACCGGAATGGCATGCGCCATCAGGAGCAGGCTGGAGAACACGGTCATGTCGGCGGTGCTGAGCGCCGTCATCGGCACGAGCGTGAACAGCACGACCACGGCGCCCCACATCCCGACCAGCAATCCCGTCAGCCAGGCCAGCGCCAGCTCCGGCGGCAGGCCAAACAGCCCCATCGCCGGCGCGAGCCAGGGCGATACGGCCTTGATCACGCCGAGCTCGGTCAAAGCCTGCGTCGCCACGGCGATCGGAACCATGATCACCACCAACTCGCGATAGACGCCCAGCGTCTCCAGGGTCTTGCGGTAAAACTGGGTTTGCAGCGGCATCGTTGGCGGTCCTCGATTGATGCCGGGAAACTAGCGCCGGCGCATGCTCGGCGGTGGTCAAAATCGTCGACTTCGTGCAATTTTATTGCACAGCAAGCGAAGAACTGGCCGCCATGGATCGCATCGACAGAAAGCTGCTCAACCTGCTCCAGGCGGACGCCTCGCGCACCAACGCGCAGCTCGCCGAGGAAGTGGGCCTCGCACCGTCGAGCTGCCTGCGGCGGATCAGGCGCCTGGAGGCGGCTGGCATGGTCCTGCGCACCGTGGCGATCCTCGATCCGGCCAAAGTGGGCAAGGGCCTGAAGGTGATCATCGCCGTCGAACTCGCCCGGCATGACGAGCCGAATCGGCGGCAATTCCTCGAATTGGCGGCGCGCCAGCCAGCGGTCGTCCAGGCCTATGGCGTCACCGGCCAGACCGACGTGATCCTGATGTTGCGCGTCGCCGACATGGACGAAGTGACGGCGCTCTGTGAATTGCTGTTCGACGAGCACAGCAACGTGACGCGCTATTACACAATGGTCGTCAACAAGACCGCCAAGGAGACGACGGCGGTTCCGCTTTGAGCCGGCCCGCCCGAAGCGGGGCGCTGTTGCATGACGAGTGGACGGCCAGATCGGGAGTCATATGATGAAGGTCTGGATGATCGGCGTGGCGGTCGTTCTTCTCATCTGTTTTGCGGCCGTCGCACTGCGCCTGCTTGCGGATTTCGCGGATATCCCCTGCCAGGATGGCGTCTGGGACAACGTCAAGAAGACCTGCGTGCCCTCGTGAGGTCAAAGAGCTCAGCCCCACTTTGACTCGTCAGAGACGCCGCGCCGCATAGACTACGAACACCAGCCAGAGCGGCAGCGTGATCAGCGCGAACATCCTGAGATTGTTGGCATAGGGCAGATGCGGGCCGAGTACGCGCTTCATCGGATCGCGTCCCCGCCCCTCGGCGAACTTCTGCTTGTCCCGTTCGAAAGCCTTGCGCGAGCCCGGGGCATAGACCGCCCAGGCGAGGATGGCAGCGCTGACCAGCGTCAGGGCGATGACGGTCGCAATGGCGATGATGAGATCCACTGGCGGGCCCCTTCACAATGCGCCAGGCATGGCGCCCACGACGTCAGCCTTGCTCGCCCAGCGGCTTTCTCATCGAAGGCGCCGTGTGGAAGGCATAGCTCTCGCGCTCGTAGAAGGGGATCGCCTGGCGCCGCGCGTCGAGGAAGACGGCGGTGAGGCCGCGCGAACCCGCGTCCGCCTCGGCGAAGGCGAGCAGTGCCTTGCCGATGCCGCCGCTGCGAACCTTCTCATCGACCACGAGATCGTCGACATGCAAATGCCCACCGCGCGCCAGCGTATGGACCGGGCGCATGCCGAGCACCCCGACCAGCTGATCGTCGCGAAAGGCGCCAACAAGCTCGTAGCCGGAGAAGGATTGCCGCTGCACGCGCCGCAGGAATTCGGCCTCGTCGAGTGCCGGCCGCAACTGCGCGACGATCGGGAAGGCCTGCGGCCACTCTGCCGGAACCAGACGCCGAACTGAGACCATCGTTCTCTCCCGCACCATCGGCAGCGCAACCCGCCGCTCTTACTGGGGAAAGGCCGGCGAAGGCGGCTCCACCACTGCGGCATGACGATCGCCGCCATGCACGGAAACGCAGCAATATCCTGCATACAAAATTCCGCATACACCCTTGTCGCTTCGACGAGAGCGCTCTACTCCTTGCATGCAAGAACAAGTGACAAGCATGGGAGGATTATGATGAAGGGGTTCCGTAAACTCGCTTTGGCCTTGGGCGCGCTCGCCATCGGCGCAGCGCCGGCCTTCGCCTTCCCGGACCGTCCGGTGCAACTGATCGTGCCCTGGGCGGCCGGCGGCGGCATGGATTCGGTGATGCGCATCTTCGCCAACGGGCTCGAGGCCGAGCTGAAGCAGCCGGTCAACGTCGTCAACCGCACCGGCGGCGGCGGTATCACCGGCCACTCGGCAATCGCGAATGCGGCGCCGGACGGCTACACCCTTGGCGGCGCCAGCCCGGAGATCTCGTTCTTCAAGTCGCTCGGTCTCGGCGAGCTCACGCCTGACTCGATCGACATGTTCTCGCGGGTGTCGCTGATCCCGGCCGGCATCACCATCAAGGCCGACAGCCCGTGGAAGACCGCGGCCGATTATCTCAAGGCGGTGAAGGACAGCCCGAAGGGCTCGATCATGGCGTCCGGCACCGGCGTCGGCGGCTCCTGGCACATCGCCTCGGGCGGTATCCTGAAAGCGGCCGGCATCGCCCCCGACGCGGTGCGCTGGGTGCCGAGCAATGGCGGCGCCCCTGCCCTGCAGGATCTCGTCGCCGGCGGCCTCCAGGTCTTCACCGGCTCGCCGATCGAGGCCAAGGCGATGCTCGAGGCCGGGCGGGTGCGCACCATCCTGCTGATGACAGAGGAGCGCCACCCGAACTTCCCGGACGTGCCGAGCGCCAAGGAGGCTGGGCTCGACTGGACCTATCAGAACTGGTTCGCACTCGCCGCGCCCAAGGGCGTTCCGGCCGACCGCCGCAAGATCCTGTTCGACGCCGCTCAGCGCACCATGCAGCGCGAGGATGTCCGCAAGGGCATGGCCGATCGCGGCATCACCCCGGTCTGGGACAAGCCGGAAGAGTTCGCCACCTATGTGAAGGCCTTCACCGAGCGCGGCAATGGCGTATTGAAGGAACTCGGGCTGACGAAGAACTGACGGCCTAGCCGTCATTTTCGGGCGAAGCGCAGCGCAGACCCGAGAACCTCATGACAGTGAGGCGCAGATCAGCGCCTCATCCTGCCTGAGATGCCCAGGTCAAGCCCGAGCATGACGCATTTGATCACATCCTGAACACGCCGAACCGCGTTTCCGGCACCTCGGCGTTGAGGCAGGCGGAATAGGCGAGCGCCAGCACGCGGCGCGTCTCGGAAGGCAGGATGATGCCGTCGTCCCAGAGCCGGGCGGTGGCGAAATAGGGCGAGCCCTCGGCCTCGATCTTGTCGCGGATCGGCGCCTTGAAGGCTTCGGCGTCCTCAGCCGTCCAGGGCTTGCCCTCGGCTTCGAGATTGTCGCCGCGCACGGTCGCGAGCACGCTCGCCGCCTGCTCGGCGCCCATCACCGAGACCTTCGAATTCGGCCAGGCGAAGAGGAAGCGCGGCGAGTAGGCGCGCCCGCACATGCCGTAATTGCCGGCGCCGAACGAGCCGCCGACCAGCACCGTGATCTTCGGCACGCGGGCCGAGGCGACCGCCGTCACCAGCTTGGCGCCGTCTTTGGCGATGCCGCGCGTCTCGGCCTCGCGGCCGACCATGAAGCCGGTGATGTTCTGCAGGAACAGCAGCGGGATGCGGCGCTGGCAGCAGAGCTCGATGAAGTGCGCGCCCTTGAGCGCGCTCTCCGAGAACAGGATGCCGTTATTGGCGAGGATGCCGACCGGGATGCCGTGGATGCGGGCAAAGCCCGTCACCAGGGTCGAGCCGTAGAGCGGCTTGAACTCGTCGAGCTGCGAGCCGTCGACCAGCCGGGCGATGATTTCGCGGGCGTCGTATTGCTTCTTGAGATCGGTCGGCACCACGGCGTCGAGCTCGTCGGCGCCATAGAGCGGTTCGACCGGTTCGGCGATGTCGATATCCGGCCGCTTGACGCTGTTGAAGTTGCTGGCGATCCGCCGCGCGATCGCAAGCGCATGGGTGTCGTCGCCGGCATAATGGTCGGCGACGCCCGAGAGCCTGGCATGGACGTCGGCACCGCCAAGGTCCTCGGCCGAGACGACCTCGCCGGTTGCCGCCTTCACCAGCGGCGGGCCGCCGAGGAAGATCGTGCCCTGGTTCCGGACGATCACCGTCTCGTCCGACATCGCCGGCACATAGGCGCCGCCGGCGGTACAGGAGCCCATCACCACGGCGACCTGCGGGATGCCGAGGCCAGACAGGGTCGCCTGGTTGTAGAAGATCCGGCCGAAATGCTCGCGATCAGGAAAGACCTCGGTCTGGTGCGGCAGGTTCGCGCCGCCCGAATCGACCAGGTAGATGCAAGGCAGATTGTTCTCGCGCGCGATCTCCTGAGCGCGCAGATGCTTCTTCACCGTCATCGGGTAATAGGTGCCGCCCTTGATGGTGGCGTCGTTGCAGACGACCATCACCTCGCGCCCGGCGACCCGGCCGATTCCGGCGATCATGCCGGCGCCGTGCACGTCCTTGTCGTACATATCGAAAGCAGCGAGCGCGCCGATCTCGAGGAAGGCCGAGCCGGGATCGAGCAGGCGCAGCACGCGCTCGCGCGGGAGCAGCTTGCCGCGCGCCGTGTGGCGCTCGCGCGAGCGGGCATTGCCGCCGAGCGCGGCCGTAGCGCGCCGCTCGGTCAATTGCTCGCGCAGCGCGCTCCACGCCGCGACGTTGGCGCGCGCCTCGGCCGAATTGAGATCGACCTTGCTCTCGATGACCGCCACGGCGCACTCCCTTGCGATAGCCTTCGCTCGGTTATGGCGCGCCATGCGCAAAAGGCAAACAGGCGACGGCGCGCAGATGCGCCGTGCGTGATTCTGCCGAAACGCTATTCGCGCATGCGCTTGACCGAGCCGGTCACGGTCGGAGCGGCGAATGCGCCGACGGCCCCGCCCGCGACGGCGCCGATCGGCCCGCCGATGATCGCGCCTGTTCCCGCGCCAGCGGCAGCGCCCGCGATGCGCTCTTCTGTGGTCGAGCAGGCTGAAAGCAGGACTGCCAGACAGCCCGCAAAGATGAACCTCGTCATCATCGTCCCCGTAGTTGATGTCACGGGGCGAGCATCCCGCCGGATGATCAATGGAAGGTAAACGTCAGGAAGCGGCGACCGTCGGGCCGAAAATCTGCTCGAACTCAGTCCGCAGCACGCTGTCGACCTCGGGCATCGTCACCGGCAGGCCGAGGTCGACCAAAGAGGTCACGCCCTGGTCGGAGACGCCGCAGGGCACGATACCGTCGAAATGCGCCAGCTCCGGCTCGACATTGAGCGAAATTCCGTGGAACGAGACCCAGCGCCGGACGCGGATGCCGAGCGCGGCGATCTTGTCCTCGGCATCTGTCCCTTTCTCAGGCCGGCGCACCCAGACGCCGACGCGCTCCTCGCGCCGCTCGCCGCGGATGTTGAAGGCGCCGAGCGTGCCGATCAGCCAGGCTTCCAGTGCCGAGACAAAGCGGCGCAGGTCCGGCTCGCGTCGCTTCAAATCGAGCATGACATAGGCGACGCGCTGGCCGGGGCCGTGATAGGTGAACTGCCCGCCCCGCCCGGTCCGATGCACGGGGAAGCGCTCCGGCGTCAGCAGGTCCTCGTCCTTCGCCGAGGTGCCGGCGGTATAGAGTGCGGGATGTTCAACCAGCCAGACGCGCTCGCGCGCCATGCCGTCGGCGATCAGCGCGGCACGCGCTTCCATCTCGGCGACGGCGGCCTCGTAGCCGACTGGCTCGTCGGCGATCATCCATTCGACCGGCTCGGAACCTGCCTCCGGCAGGAACGAGACCGACAGTGCCTCGCGCGTCTTCACTATGGCTTAACCTAGTTTGTTCAACTCTTGGCAACCGGTGCGGCGTCCGATCACTTCGCCGCTGCTCATGCGCCGGTTTCCGCGTCTCTGGCAAGTTCGTGGAATCATTTTGAAGTAGGTCTGCGGAGGCGGGTTTTGAAGGCTGATCTCGATCACGTCGCGGTAGAGCTGACGGTGGTGCTCGGCTCGGCGCAGATGCCGATCTACAAATTGCTGCGCATGGGCCGCGGCGCGATCATCGAGCTCAACGCGACCGAGAACGACGAGGTCCAGATTCTCGCTAACAACCACCCCTTCGCCAAGGGCCATGTCGTCGTCGCCGGAACGCGAATCTCGGTCGAAATCACCGAGATGCTGAAGCGGCCGACCGTCTACTCGCTCGAAACCGTCGCCGACGCCGCCTGAGCCTTCTTCCCACAGCTGTTACGTTTTTCCTGATCGCAGCTCTTGTAGCCGGGAACTCGATTTGCTAGACCCGCGCCGCTCCGGAGTTCACCGCCACAGCGCGGCGCCCTCCAAGAGCCGCTGCGGTCATGGCGGAATTGGTAGACGCACTACCTTGAGGTGGTAGCGGGGAGACCCGTGGAGGTTCGAGTCCTCTTGACCGCACCAGTTTAGGGCTAAGGCCCAGGAAACGGCGATCCGCGAGGATCGCCGTTTTTCGTTTCGGATGCATCGAATCCGCTTTCGGTGCGTTGCCTTGTCGTGGCGGCGCTGACACAAGGGCGCTGGCGCGTTCCGGCGCGACTCTCCTGCCCCGAATCCCCTCCCTCGAATCGCGGAGCGACCCATGGTGGAAGCCGAGCACGCTCCAGACGAGACGCTGGAGCGCCAGGTCCGTGACGAGGACGGCGCAATCGATGCCGGATTCGTCGAGCAGGTCTCGCAGGCCGTCCTGCTCTCCGACGTCACCACCTTGCGCGAGCTCGTCGCCGAGCTGCACGAAGCCGATCTCGGCGACCTGATCGAGGCGCTCGACGCCGAGGAGCGGCCGAAGCTGATTTCGCTGCTCGGCGGCGATTTCGACTTCACCGCGCTGACCGAGGTCGACGACGCCGTCCGCGAGGAGATTCTCGAGGAGCTTTCTCCGGAAACGGTCGCCGAGGGCGTGCGCGATCTCGACACCGACGACGCGGTCTACATTCTCGAGGACCTCGACGAGGCCGACAAGCGCGAGATTCTCGACAAGCTGACGCCGGCCGAACGCACCGTGCTGCAGCAGGGCCTCGATTATCCCGAAGGCTCGGCCGGCCGGCGCATGCAGCCCGAGGTGATCGCGGTCCCGCCGTTCTGGACGGTCGGCCACACCATCGACTTCCTGCGCGAGACGCAAGACCTGCCCGAGCGCTTCTTCGAGATCTTCGTCGCCGACCCCAGCCACCATTTCGTCGGCACCGTCAGGCTCGACCAATTGCTGCGCACCCAGCGTCCGGTCAGCGTCGCCGACTTGGTCGAGGACGATCGCCGCGTCGTGCAGGCGACCGACGACGTCGAGGACGTGGCGCGCATGTTCCAGCGCTACAACCTCGTCGCCGCCCCCGTGATCGATGCAGCCGGCCGGCTGGTCGGCGTCATGACTATCGACGACATCGTCGACGTGATTGAGGAAGCCGGCGACGACGACGTCAAGCAGCTCGCCGGCGTCGATGCGGAAGAAGAGATTTCCGACTCGGTGCGCCAGGTCGCGCTTGGCCGTTTTCGCTGGCGCTTCATCAGCCTGATTGCGGCCTTCGTCAGCGCCTCCGTCATGGCAATGTTCGAGGAGCAGCTCGGCAAGCTCGTCGCCCTCGCCGTGCTGGCGCCGATCGTCGCCAGCCAGGGCGGCAATGCGGCGACCCAGACGATGACCGTGGCGGTCCGCGCACTCGGCACCGGCGAGCTCGGCGGCTGGAACATGGGCCGCTTCTTCCGCCGCGAGATGATCGTCGGCGTGCTCAACGGTGTCGCCTTCGCGCTCATCACCGCGCTGGTCGCCGGTTTCTGGTTCGGCAATCCCATGCTCGGCGTGGTCATCGGTCTCGCCATGGTCGCGACCCTGATCATCGCGGCGCTTGCCGGCGTCGCCGTGCCGCTGGCGCTCGACAAGGCCGGCATCGATCCGGCGATCGCGTCCGGCACCTTCGTCACCACCATCACCGATGTGGTCGGCTTCTTCTCCTTCCTCGGCATCGCGACATTGCTGCTGCGTCTGACCTGACATCCGCGGAAAAACCGGTAACGTAAACCGGGCGTCAAGCTTTCTCCTTAATTGTCCGAGAAATGACCGCCCGCCGCATGAAAATCCTTCCCCTCGCCCCTTTCGCGCTGCTCGCCGCCCTGACGGTTCTGGGCGGCTGCGTTGGGCTGGACAACTACCCGTCCAAGGGCGATGCCCGCCCGCATCCCGGCGTCGAGGCTGCCAGGCAATATCCCATCCAGGGCATCGACATCTCGCGCTGGCAGGGCGAGATCGACTGGGCCTCGGTCAAGGCCGCTGGCACCCGCTTCGTCTACATCAAGGCGACCGAGGGCGGTGACCATGTCGACCCGGCCTTCCAGAGGAACTGGGAAGGCGCCCGCCGCGCCGGCGTGCCGCGCGGCGCCTATCACTTCGTCTACTGGTGCCGCCCGGCCCATGAGCAGGCGGTCTGGTTCAAGCAACAGATCCCGAACGATCCCGACGCGCTGCCGCCGGTGCTCGATCTCGAATGGAACGGTCACTCCAAGACCTGCCCGAAGAAGGTCGAGCGTTCGCTGGCGCTGGAGAAGATCCGGCTGATGCTGACCGAACTCGAACAGCTCACCGGCAAGAAGCCGGTGATCTACACCGACATCACCTTCCACAAGGACATTCTGGAAGGCGAGTTCAACGACTACCCCTACTGGATCCGCTCGACCGCAGCGAAGCCCGAGGTCCGCTACAACAACCGGCCCTGGGCCTTCTGGCAGTTCACCACCACCGGCCGCGTCCCCGGCATCAAGGGCGATGTCGACCGCAACGCCTTCTACGGCAATGAGGGCGAGTTCACCGGCTGGCGCGAGGGGCGCTTCGACATCGGCACACGCACCTGGACGCGCGAGCGCCGCGTGCCGCCGCAGCCAAGCCCCGGCCCGGAGCATACGCCGGTGGCGACCATGCCGGGCGCCAGCAGGACGGTGGCCACAGCTGCCTTCCAGCCAGCACCTCTGGGTGAGGTCGTTGAGGACGAGCCGGCAGCGGACTAACTCCGTTTCGAGACCGCGTAGAAAGCCCGCTAGCCCGACCGCATCCCGGCGGCCTTACAGGCAGCTATACTAGCTAGGTCGCCCGGCCCGCTTGAGGATGTAACGAAGCGATCAGATCGCAGTGAATCTGGAGGCTTTCCGTCTCATTGCGATGGATATGAAAGCCACATTCCCTCAGCGTGTTTTTCACGATGGCTACGAAGGGCTGATATTGCCTGACGGCATTTTCTTGCCAGGCCCTCGGAGTGAAAACGCCCAGGCGGAGGAATCTCAGCCTTCGGCCGTTGATTCTGATCGAAACATCGACATGCGTTCCATCGACGTCGTGACCGTTCGCGCCAAAAATCTCGGGAATCTCGGCCCGGCGCTTGAAGTACATCGCGCGAAAAAGACCCACGCCCAGTCCACGGAATAGCTTTCTGAGATGGCCGAGCTTTGCGTGGGGCGCCTCATACCCTCGCGTGAGGATCAGCCGGATTTGCGCTGGAAGCCTGGCTTGAACGTCCAGCAACTGCCTGAAAGCGCGCTCATCAACATTCACCTGCGATGACGGCCAGCGAGGGCTGATCTCTATGCCTCGCTCCTCCCCTCGATACAGCGTAAGCATGGTGTGTTCGAAAGGGGCTTCGGCAATCTGTTTCATCAGAATCGTTTCACCAACGCCCGCGACAGCCCGAGCCCGGCAAAGTAGATCGCCGCCACCGTCAGCACCACCTTGGTCGCAACTCCCGGCGCCATCCCCTGCCAGAGCGCCGCCGCCGCAGCGATCGCCCATACCCCCAGCATCGCCATCGTCAGCCCGCGCCAGCGCCGCACGCGCACCGGGTGCACGAACACGACCGGCAGGAACATCAGCACGGTGGCGATCAGGATGACCACCAGCGCCAGCCAGGCCGGCGGCGTAAAGGCGACGATATAGAACACGACGATGTTCCAGACCGCCGGGAAGCCGCGGAACCACCAGTCGTCCGTCTTCATGCCGGTATCGGCGAAATAGAGTGCGCTCGCCAGCGTCACGATGAGGCCGGCGATGATCCCATAGGGCTGCGCCATCACCTCCGGCCGCAGCAGCATCGCGGCCGGCACGAAGACATAGGTGACGAAGTCGACGACGAGGTCGAGCTGCGCCCCGTCATAGCGCTT
The DNA here is from genome assembly GCF_003952665.1 of Bosea sp. Tri-49. Taxonomy (NCBI): domain Bacteria; kingdom Pseudomonadati; phylum Pseudomonadota; class Alphaproteobacteria; order Hyphomicrobiales; family Alloboseaceae; genus Allobosea; species Allobosea sp. Tri-49. Next base: position 812,187 of record NZ_CP017946.1, on the reverse strand, counting down.
CGCCCGCTCTTTCACCGCAAAGCGTCGCGCCAGCGGCCCATCAACCGCATCGACGACCAGCGCCACGCCAAGCCAGGCGAAAGCCTGCGCCAGGTCGCCCATGAAAACCGCCTGCAGCGCCAGCAAACCGAGCGCGGCACCGAGCGCCGTCAGCACATGGACACCATAGGCCAGGGCCCGGCTACCCTTGTCTTTCCCCTCACCCTCCGGGTTCTCCATCGCCAGCCTCCCGCCGGTTAACCAAGCCTGAAGCCGGCCACTCGAATGCTAACCACCTCTTAACTCGGCCGCCGCCTATCCTTTTCTCGCGAACGGGAGAGAAGCATGGCGCGGCGCGCTGAGACCAGTCCAGAAGCGCGGCCGGCCACAGCTTTGCCGTTGCGGGTGCTTGCCGCGGCCGTTCTCGGCCTGCTTTGGGCGGAGCCTGCGCTGGCGCTCTATCCGAAGAAGGGCGATGCCTCCCCGCACGCCGGTGTGCGTGATGCGCGCCAGCGCTCGATCCAGGGCATCGACATCTCGCGCTGGCAGGGCGAGATCGACTGGGCCAAGGTCAAGGACGCCGGCACCCGCTTCGCCTTCATCAAGGCGACCGAGGGCGGCGACCATCTCGACCCGAGCTTCCGGCGCAACTGGGCTGAAGCGAAGGCGGCCGGCGTGCCGCGCGGCGCCTATCATTTCGTCTACTGGTGCCGGCCGGCCAAGGATCAGGTGCGCTGGTTCAAGCGCCATATCCCGCGCGACCCGGACGCCCTGCCCCCGGTTCTCGACGTCGAGTGGAACGGCGAGTCCGAAAAGTGCGGCAAGAAGATTCCGCGCGAGAAGGCGCTCGCCAAGATCCGCGAGATGCTCAGGGGCCTGCAGGAGCACACCGGCAAGAAGCCGATCATCTACACCGACATCACCTTCCACGAGGACGTGCTCGAAGGCGAGTTCAACGATCACCCCTACTGGCTGCGCTCGACTGCCGCCCCGCTCAAGCACCGCTATGAGCGCAAGCAGTGGGAGTTCTGGCAGTTCACCACTACCGGCCGCGTGCCCGGCATCACCGGCGACGTCGACCGCAACGCCTTCTTCGGCACGGAACGCGAATTCGCCGCCTGGCGCGAGGGCCGGTTCGACATTGGCGCCCGTAAATGGCGCGGTGACGAGCCCAAGGTCGCGACGACGCCAAAGCCACCGGCCACCCCCGCAGGGCTGAGGACGCCGAAGGCCGCTGGCAACACGCCGCTGAAATTCGCACCGCCCGGCAAGATTCCGAAATCGGCGCAGGCACGCGACGTCGCCACGACAGGCTCACTCGCCCGCGACTAAGGGCGAGCGTCGCAAAACCGTCATTTGACGGGTGCTGATGCAGGCGATTGCCACATCAAACGGATACGAAGCGTCGATGCTGCGGGATCTCCAGTCGCAGACAGGTATCGTCTGGGCCTATCGCTTCGATGCGAACGGCGCGCCCGCACTCATGCCGCGCGACGAGGTGCCGACGCTTGCGCCGGAAGCAGGTTTCGTCTGGCTACATCTCGACCTCGTCCACACCAGGGCCCAGGCCTGGATCGACGAGCGCAAGGAACTGCCATCGGCGGCGCGCGAGCTCCTGCTCTCGCGCGAGACGCATCAGCGGCTCGACCACACCGCCAGCCTGGTCTGGGGCATCGCCCATGATCTGACCCGCGACATCGTCGACCGTACCGACTCGATCGGGACGCTCGCCTGGGCGGTGGGAGAACGCTTCCTGCTGACCGGGCGACGCGAGGCGCTGCAATCGGTCCGCAAGGCGGTCGAGGCCCTCAATGCCGGCGAGCAGATCGCCTCCCCGGCCGAGCTCTTCGAGCACATCATCGAATACCTGATCGACGACGTGACCGATGCGGTCGTCAGGCTCTCCGACGAGATCGACAGCATCGAGGACCAGATCCTGCTCGACAGGCTGGAGGACGGCCCGCAGCGCGTCGGCGCCGTCCGCCGCTCCGCCGTGCAACTGCACCGCCAGTTGGCCGGCCTGCACCTGCTGTTCCGGCGCTTCGCCGAGACGCCCTCGGGGCGCTCGGCCCCGGAAACGGTACGGGCGAGCGCGCTCCGGCTGCTGCTGCGGGTCGACACGCTGCGCCAGGACATCCAGTCCGTGCAGGACCGGGCCCGCCTGCTCCAGGACGAGATCGCGGTGCGCTCCGCCAACCAGACCAACCGGCAGCTCTACACGCTCTCGATCCTGACCGCGCTGTTCCTGCCCGCGACCTTCATCACCGGCCTGTTCGGCATCAATGTGAAGGGCCTGCCCTGGGTGGAGTGGGACTTTGGCGCCGGGCTGGTCGCCGTGGCCTGCCTCGCCGCCTCGATGCTGACCCTGTTCCTGCTGCGCCGGCGCGGTGTGATCGGGCGGTAGGGCACGCTACGGGCTGGTCAAACTTGCGCCAGCAAAACCTCGGTCAGAGCCTCGGGATTCAGCCTGGCTACATTGTGCCCGCAATCGAAGGCGAAGGTCGACCATTCCGGATCGCCTCTCAAGCGTTCATGGAGGTCAAGGAACGGGCTTCCTTCCCATCCGAATGCGCCGATGAAGGTCTTGCGCGGCACCTCGCGCCAGCGTCCGCTGAGATTGATCGCTTGGAGAAAGGTCCCGATCGGCTGCGGGCGGCATCGCGGGTCGAGATGGGCAGGTGGCGCGCAATTCAGCCCGTCGGCCTTCGCGCCCTCGATGAAGACATCCCGGAAACGAGGCGTCGTCAGCGACCAGAGAGAGTCACCGGTCTCAGGCACATAGGCATCGACATAGACCAGCGCCCCGATTTGCGGCGGCACGGCGTCAGCCACGCCACTCGCAACCATCCCGCCATAGGATTGGCCGACAATGACCACGTCGTCGCGAAGCGGTCTCACGACCTCGACGACCTCCTTGATGTGAGTTTCGAGATTGGCCGTAGGGGCAGGATCGTCACCGAGTCCGGACAACGTGATCGATAAGGCTGTGTGTCCATGTGCGGCGAGCAGATCCGCCACCTTCTGGTAGACCCAACCGCCCTGCCAACCTCCGGGTATCAGGATAAAGGTAGCCATCTCGAGCATCCCTGGTTTGGACGCCTGCGAAGCTCCGGCACCTTTCCGCCAACATCAAGACCACGGCGCCAATCGGCCGGGCCGAATGTCCGCAATGGGCGGGAAGCCGACATTCCACTGCCCCGGCCTGTGTTCCGAACCAAAGTCCGCGCTTGGCACGACGCGAACCGTTCGGCCGACATCCTGGCACAGCCTACAGGATCGGCTGCGTGGCGCCTGCCCCGAGCGACCTTTGCACCATGACGCTGTCTGACCATTTGCCGTAGCGATAGGCGACGCCCGGCAGCAAGCCGACCCGGGCGAAGCCGAAGCGCTCGTGCAAGGCCAGCGAGGCGGTGTTCTCAGCGTCGATATAGCCGATCATCTGGCGAAAGCCGGCCGCCGCGCAGGCATCGATCAGCGCCTGCATCAGCAGCCGCCCGATGCCGTGCCCGAGATGCTCATGATGGACATAGATCGAGTGCTTGACCGTGAAGCGGTAGGCTGGTCGCTTGCGGAACAGCACGACATAGGCGTAACCGACGACCTCGCCGCCGCGGGTCGCGACCAGATGCGGCAGCTTGCGGCTGCGCAGGTTCTTGCGCCGGTCCTTGAGGTCGTCCGGCTGCGGCGTGCCGGTGTCCTCGACGCCGGCCTCGATGCCGCGGCGGATATGCCGGCGATAGATCGCCAGCATGGGCTCGACATCGTCGTCGCGCGAGGGGCGGATGATGATCGGTAGGTCGGTCTCCATGCGTCGTCGCGACCCTCAGCCCTGCGCCTGCTCGCTGACGACATAGGTGTGGAGCCGCACCCGTCCCTCGGTATCGAACTCGCGATAGACGCCCTGGATCTCGACCTCGAAGCCGGGGAAGGCGTTGAAGCTCGCCTCGAACATCTTGAGATAGTCGATCATCGGCTTGGCCCGCTCGGTCAATCGCTCGCCGGGAACGATGGTGGCGATGCCCGGCGGATAGACGACGAAGGGCGTCGTCGCGATCCGCCCGACGATGGCGTCGATTGGCAGGTAGTCGACATCGTTGCGCGTCAGGCAGCGCGCCGCATTATGCGGCGACATCGCCATCTCTGGCAGATGCTCGGGCGCGAACTGCCGGTTCTGTAGCCCGCTGACATCATGGTCGCGAAAGAAGCGATGCATCTCACCACACAGGTCGCGCAGCCGCGCCCCGCCATAGCGGCCCGGCCGGCGGCGGTAGAATTCGGGGATCGCCTCTTCCAGCAAGGCGTTGTCGTCGTGCAGCCTCTTGAATGCGACGAGCCCACTGATCAGCGTGCCAGCCTTGCTGGCCTCAACGCCCGGCGTCAGCAGGAAGAGCAACGAATTGAGGTCGTTTTTCTCGGCGACGATCCGGTTCTCGCGCAGGAACTGCGCCACGACCGGGGCGGGGATGCCGTGCTCGGCGTAAGCGCCGGTTTCGCGGTCGAAGCCGGGCGTGAGCAAGGTCAGCTTGTTGGGGTCCGTCATGGCGAAGCCCGGCTCCATCCGCGTGAAGCCGTGCCAGTTCGCGTCGGGCGCGAGCTGCCAATAGGCCGGGTTGCTGGCGAGCTGGTCCGTCGCGACCATCTCCCAGGCGATGTCATGGACAGCGCCCTCGCGCGCGGCGTCGGCGATGCTGACCCGATCCGGCACGAAGGGCTCGAAGAACCAGCGTCGCTCCGGTCGGATCTCCTTCTCCTCGAATTCGCGGCGCACGGCCCGGATCTTCTTGCGCAGCTCGATGCCGAGCCGGATCGTATCGTCCCAGAGCACCTCGCCGGAGCGGCCCTTCATCATCTGCGCGCCGACGTCGAGTGAGGCGAACAGCGGATAGAACGGCGAGGTCGAGGCGTACTGCATGAAGCTCTCGTTGAAGCGCCGGTGCTCGACCCGGCGCTTCTGGCCCTTGATGTGCCGATCCTTGATGTGGATCTGCGAGGCCTGGCTGAAGCTCGCGAGCTGCTTGTGGGTCGATTGCGTCGCGATGATGCCGGGTGAGTCCGGCCCTAGGCCCGTCAGCCCCATGGCGAAGCGCCCGGCATAGAGCGGGTGGAACTTCATGAAGCCGGCCCAGGCCTCGTCGAAGAGGATGTACTCGCAGAGATGGCCGATCTTATCGAGGATCATCTGGGCTGAGTGGATCGTGCCGTCATAGGTGCACTGCTCGACCACGGCGACGCGGAACGGGCGCGGCTTCTTCCAGGCCTCGGGATCCTTGACCAGCGGATTGGTGCGGATGCGCTCGCGCAATGCCTCCTCGTCGAAGCTCTCCCAGCGCATCGGGCCGATCAGGCCCCGGCATTGCGCGCGGTCGGGATGTAGACCGGGATGCCGCCGGCGATCAGCAGCGCGCCGTGATGGGCGGCCTTGTGGTTGTTGCGGTCGAACAGGACGAGGTCGCCATCGGTGACCAGGGCTGCCAGCGCGACCTTGTTCGAGGTCGAGGTGCCGTTCAGGACGAAATAGGTCTTCTCCGCCCCGAAGATCTGGGCTGCTTCCTTCTGCGCCTTCAGGGCCGGGCCCTCATGGGTCAGGAGGTCGCCGAGATCGAGCACGGAATTGTCGAGATCGTCGCGGAAGACCGCCTCGCCGAGATGCTCCATGAAGACACGGCCGATCGGGCTGCGGCTATAGAACACGCCGCCATTATGGCCGGGGCAGGTCCAGAGATGATTGCCTTCCTCGGCATAGTCGACGAGCGCGCCGAAGAACGGCGTCTTCAGCGTCTCGGCATATTGCTTCAGCCGGCTGATCAGGCTCTTGGCGATGAAGGGCGGCGTCTCCTCCGAGAGGAAGATGTAGCCGTCGATGAAGTCGAGCACCTCGACCGGCACGTCCTCGAAGCGCTTGCGGCGGATCAGCAGGATGATCGGGAAGTCGAGGCCGCGCCGACGCATCAGGTTGATCAACGCAGCCGTCTTGCCTTCCAGTCCCTTCTTGCCCCAGTCGACGACCATGCAGCCGATGGCGGCATCGGTCTGGACCGCGATTTCGGCATCCTCGAGCTTGCGCGCCTTGACGACCTCGAAGCCGGAACGCTCGATCTCTTCGATGATCTGGTTGAAGCGGATTCCTTCGAGATCCTCGGCATCGAAGTTCGGCGTCGCGAACAGGAAGGTGAAGCGCCTGAAATAGTCCATGCCGGCTCCGCTGGGCGTGAACCAGCAGCATTGGGCGATTTATGCGACAGTTCGGCGACCATGGAGCCGGCTAGGTTCGGGCAGCGCCATCGCTCCATCCGCTATGGGTCGCAACCGGACACTCCGCTGAGCGCCAACCCAGCGTAACACACCGAGCAGACACGGCCTCCCCTCCCTTCGCGAGAGCCTGCGCATCGGCGCAGAACCGTCTGCCGCCTCCCGCCCGCTGACTTAGGCTCCAACCGCGCTATAACCGGGCAAAGGCCTCATCCGAGCCGGGAGGACATCATGCTCGCCAATGCGCCCCGCCCCTTCAATTTCGACCTCGGCGAGACGGCCGACGCGATCCGCGATACCGTCCATGCCTTCGCGCAGGAGAAGATCGCCCCGCGCGCCGAGGAGATCGACAAGAGCAACCAGTTCCCGCGCGATCTCTGGCCGCAGATGGGCGCGCTCGGCCTGCACGGCATCACCGTCCCCGAGGAATATGGCGGCGCCGGCCTCGGCTATCTCGAGCATTGCGTCGCGATCGAGGAAGTCAGCCGCGCCTCGGCCTCGGTCGGCCTCAGCTACGGCGCCCACTCCAATCTCTGCGTCAACCAGATCGCCCGCAACGGCAACGAGGCGCAGAAGCAGAAGTACCTGCCCAAGCTGATCTCGGGCGAGCATGTCGGCGCGCTCGCCATGTCCGAGCCGGGCTCGGGCTCCGACGTCGTCTCGATGAAGACCAAGGCGGTCAAGAAGGGCGACCGCTATGTCCTGACCGGCAACAAGATGTGGATCACCAACGGCCCGATCGCCGAGACGCTGGTGGTCTACGCCAAGACCGATCCGGAGGCCGGCCCGAAGGGCATCAGCGCCTTCCTGATCGAGAAGGGCATGAAGGGTTTCTCGACCCATCAGAAGCTCGACAAGCTCGGCATGCGCGGCTCCGACACTTGCGAACTCGTCTTCGAGGAGTGCGAGGTTCCGGAGGAGAACGTGCTGGGCTCGGTCGGCCGCGGCGTCAACGTGCTGATGAGCGGGCTCGACTATGAGCGCGTCGTGCTCTCGGCCGGCCCGCTCGGCATCATGCAGGCGGCGATGGACATCGTCCTGCCCTATATCCACGAGCGCAAGCAGTTCGGGCAGTCGATCGGCGAGTTCCAGCTCGTCCAGGGCAAGGTCGCCGACATGTATGTCGCGATGAACTCCTGCAAGGCCTATGTCTACGCCGTCGCCAAGGCCTGCGACCGCGCCGAGACCACCCGCGAGGATGCCGCCGGCGCCATCCTGATCGCCGCCGAGAAGGCGACGCAGCTCGCCCTCGACGCGATCCAGCTGCTCGGCGGCAACGGCTACATCAACGATTATCCGACCGGCCGCCTGCTCCGCGACGCCAAGCTCTACGAGATCGGCGCCGGGACGAGCGAGATCCGGCGGATGCTGATCGGCCGGGAGCTGTTCAACAAGACGAAGTGACGGAGAACCGCGACCCTTTCTTCCTTCTCCCGGATGGGAGAAGGTGGCGCGGAGCGTCGGATGAGGGCCTGCCCTCTCAGTACAAGGCGCAACGGCCCCGCATCGCCCTAGCAATCAGCGGCGGTCCCTCACCCCTACCCCTCTCCCTGATGAGCGGACAGGATAATGCCTCTCTACTTCGCCTATGGCCTGAACATGGACGTCGCTGCGATGCGCGAGCGTTGCCCGCGCTCGAAGGCGCTCGGGCTCGCCCGTTTGCCGCGCCATCGCTTTATCGTCACCACCGACGGCTACGCCTCGGTGGTCCGCGATCCGCGCGAGAGCGTCCATGGCGTGCTCTGGGACTGCGCGCTCGGCGACATCCGCACGCTCGACAAGTTCGAGGAGCTCGCCAGCGGCCTCTACGTCAAGATCAGCCAGCCGGTCATCGTCGAGGGCGGCGCCAAGCGGGCGCTGATCTATGTCGGACGCAGCGGCGACGTCGGCCGGCCGCGCCCCGGCTATCTTGAAAGCATCATCACCAGCGCCAGAAGCTGGGGCCTGCCAGAGACTTACCTCGCTGCAATGAATCGCTTTCTGAGCAAGCCGATGCAGGAGGGCAAGCCGTCGACCCGGGAGCTGAACGAGCCGCTGCCCGCCGGTCCGGTCGCCGGCGTGCGTCCACGGGCAGCCGCGCCGACAACGCCCATCTCGCGCGACAGGAGCGAACGATGAAGCCGCATGGCCTCACTCTCCGAGCCTATGGCCTTGCCGCGATGATGCTCTGCGCCGCCATGCCGCCGGCACAGGCCCAGGCGCCGAAGCTGACCACGGAGGATGTCGTGCGCCTGCTGCGGATCGCGGTCATGGCGGAATGGGTCAGCGGCCAGTGCGGGGAGCGCTACGCCGCGGAGCTGAGCCCGATGCTGCTCTTGACCACCGGCAGCATGCTGCGGACCGCCGATGCGGGAGATGTCGAACGGTTTCGCGCCGCCATGCAGCAAAATGCCCAAACCTTCGCGACGAAGGACGCAGCCTGCCGCAGTGCCACCGACTATCTGAAATCGGTGCAGTAGCGCGCGGGCTCACGCCTCCCGGCCGCGGCCAGCGCGCAACGATCCGGCATGCGGCAGCTCCAGCCGCGACAACATCTCCAAGATCAACCCAGACCGCGTAGCGTTGAGCCAGATGCATGCCGCGCATGCATCTCCTCGCAAACGAAATCTGCTGCGGCGAAAAGCCTGCAACCGCTCACAGGGTCGTAGCGCCTCGCAAAATCCGAGGCCTCGATATCGCAAACCACTTCGTGGAGGCGCCTATGAGCGGAATCATCGGCTGGATCACCGGCAAGATCAAATGGCTGCTGCTGATCGCAGCGATCGGCGGGCCTGTCCTCGCCTTCTTCAGCTGGCAGGATGGCGAACGCGTCAGGAAGATCGCCGCCGAAGGCATCGAGGCGCAGGCCTCCGTCGAGGGCGCGACCCGCACCAAGCGGCGCCGCGGCGGCACCAGCTACTCGATCGACCTCGCCTGGAAGGACAGGAACGGCCAAGACCGCACGGCCGAGAAGATTTCGGTCTCGACCGAGTTCGCCAGCCGCATCATCACCAACGACAAGCTGACGGTCTCGACCCTGCCGATCAAGTACCTGCCGGATGAGCCGGGCAAGGACTCGGTGGTCATCCAGGGCGATGCCGCCAAGCAGGCCGATCTCGACCATGAGATGATCTATGTCGGCTCCGGCGCCGGGGTGGTCGGTGTGCTCGGCTCCGCCTTGTTCTTCTGGCTCGGCCGTCGCCGCCCGGAACAAGAAGAGCAGACCGCTTGAACACGAGGAGTATCTGGCTTTGTGCCGCGCCCCCTGGGGTGGCGGCGCATGCCATTATTCGCGATCAGCGACGACCCGTCTTTGCAGGAGCGAGGCCGCGATGAAGCCTATCCTGGCCGCGATCATCATGACGTTCCTGGCCGTATCGATGGCTGAAGCCGTTCCGGTCCAATCGCCGGAAACGCCAACCGCTCCCCTCACCTGCGGCGGTGACGAGCCTTATTGGAGCCTGAGGCTCGGGGCGGACGGCCAAGCCCGCTTCTCGGATGGCGATGGCGAGACATCGACCTCCCGCTTCACCATGCAGCAGAGCCGGAACACGACGTTGATCGCCGGCGCCATCTTCGGGTCGAAAGCCGACATCAGCGCCGTCATTGGCCACGAGACCTGCTCGGTAACGGCCAGCGACGAGGACAAGCCCATGTCGATCTCGGTCTGGTACAAGGGCGGCCTGCTGTCCGGCTGCTGCCAGCCCGGTTGACCGCCCTGCCCCTCAGCTAGTCGCCTTCATCATCGCCAGCACGGCCTGGGACAGCTCGGTCTTCGCGTCGTTGAGGTCCTCCGGAACCACGAAGTGATTGGCCCCTGGCAGCACGATCCGTCGCGCCAGGCGCCCCATCCCGGCGAGCGCCATCGCGAACTCGTTGGATTGCCGCTGGAATTCGGGGCTCTCCTTGTCGCCGAAGGCGACGATGACGTTGCAGGCGATCCGGTCGAGATGGCGCATCGGGCTGAGCGCTGCGAGTTCGTCTTTCGCGATGCTGACATAGGAGCTGCGGGCCGAGAGCATCACCGGATGGAGCTCGTACATGCCGCTCATCGCGACGCCGCCCTTGATCAGGTCTTTCGGACCGCCCAGCGCCGACCAATCGCTGGTCAGCATGACGCCGCAGAGGTGCCCGCCGGAGGAATGGCCCGAGACGAAGATGCGCTGCGGGTCGCCGCCGAAGCGCGCGATGTTCTTGTGAAGCCAGATCAGCGCCCGCTGGCACTGCGCCACCATGTCGGGCAGGCGCACCGCCGGAATGTTGGCGAAGTTCAGCGCGACATAGAGACAACCGTTCTCGACGAAGGTCGGCGCTGGCGCCGAGGCGTCCTCGCGGCCGAGCGCCCGCCAGGCACCGCCATGAATGAACACCATCACCGGCAGACCCTTGGCGCCGGCCGGCGCGAAGACATCGAGCGTCTCGGCCTCGCTCTGACCGTAGCGTTCCGTCTTCGGCGGATATTTCTGTCGAACCGCGGCGCTGTCGCTGGCGTAGCGGACGATCACCTCTTGCGCATTCGGCGCCCAGACACGCTGGTCATAGGCCCTGTCGAGCGCATCCTGCGTGTAGTCGAGGAAAATGGCCGATTGCGCCCGCGCCGCCAGCGGCGCAGCCATCGCGGCAGCCAATGCGATACCGAAACTACGACGATCCATGAAGCCCCCTCTGTCGGCTGCGATGCTAGGCTCCCATCGCTCGGCAGCGGAATGCAGGGTTTCGCGATAAATCCATAAGAATAAGCAGGGGTATCGCGTGCAGGCTATCAGGCAGCTGAACCGGGGCCGCGGGCCAATCCCCCGCGATCGCGGCTAGCAAAAGCGCCTTGCCGCCCTGGCTGGGGCGGCAAGGCTTTGTCGTCTCAGACAGCCAGCCCCTTGGCGAGCTCGCTGACCTGCTTCTCGAACAGCGCCCGGTAGATGCCGCCGTCATGGGTCAGCAGCGTCTCATGCCGGCCTTCTTCCACGACCTCGCCGCGGTCGAAGACCAGGATGCGGTCCATGGCGCGCACCGTCGAGAGCCGGTGCGCGATGACGATGGTGGTGCGGCCTTCCATCAGCCGCTCCATCGCCTCCTGGATCAGCGCCTCCGATTCCGAATCGAGGCTGGAGGTCGCCTCGTCCAGGATCAGGATCGGCGCGTCAGCCAGGAAGGCGCGTGCCAGCGCCACCCTCTGCCGCTCGCCACCCGAAAGCTTGACGCCGCGCTCGCCGACGAGCGTGCCGTAGGCCTTGGGCAGGCGCATGATGAAATCATGCGCGTTGGCGAGCTTCGCTGCCTGCTCGATCTGCGCCATGCTGGCGCCGGGCCGGCCATAGGCGATGTTCTCCGCCAGCGAGCGGTGGAACAGCACCGGCTCCTGCTGCACGATCGCGATCTGCGCACGCAGGGACGTCTGCGTCGCCGAGGCGATGTCGCGCCCGTCGATGGCGATGCGCCCGGCGGTGACGTCGTAGAGCCGCTGCACCAGCTTGACGAAGGTCGTCTTGCCGGAACCGGAGCGCCCGACCAGGCCGACCTTCTCGCCGGCTTTGATCGTCAGCGAGAAGTCGCGATAGAGCGGCTCGATATGGCCTCCATAGTGGAAGGTCACCCGCTCGAAGGCGATCTCGCCGGCGGTCACGTCCATCGCCGTCGAGCCGGGACGATCCGGCACGCCGAAGGGCAGCGCGTGCATCGCCACCATCTCCTCCATGTCGTTCACCGAACGCTGGAGATTGTGGACGTGCTGGCCGACATCGCGCAGATAGCCATGCACGACGGCATAGCTGGTCAGCACGAAGGCGACGTCGCCGGGCGAAGCCTGGCCATTGGCCCAGAGCCAGATCACCAGGCCGATCACTGAGGCGCGTAAGCCAAGCAGCACGATCTGCTGCGCGGTCCCCGACCAGGTTCCGCGCACCCAGGTGCGCCGCGTCCGCCCGGCCCACTTTGCCAGGACGCCGGTCAGGCGCTGGTCCTCGCGCGCCTCGGCGCCGAAGGCCTTGACCACCGGGTTGCACGAGATCGAGTCGGCCAGCGCGCCGCCCAGCCTGGTGTCCCAGCTGTTGGCGAGCGTCGCCGCCGGCGCGACGAAGCGCAGCGACAGCACCATCGTCACGGCGCAGTAGATCACTGCGCCGGCAAAGACGACCGCGCCCATCGCCGGCCAGTGCCAGGCCAGCAGCATGGTCGTGCCGAGCAGCACGATCAGCGACGGCAGCAGCGCGATCACGATCGTGTCGGTGAGCAGGTCGAGCGCCCACATGCCACGCGTGATCTTGCGCACTGTCGAGCCGGCAAAGTTGTTGGCGTGCCAGTCGGTCGAGAAGCGCTGCAGGCGCGCGAACGCCTCCTGCGCCACGTCGCCCATGGTGCGCAACGTCATCGCGGTGATGCCGATGAAGGACAGGTGCCGGAAGAACACCGTGCCCGCGCCGAGCGCGATCATCATGGCGAGCGCCACAAGCGCGGCCTCGAGTCCGCTCGCCTTGTCGCCGGCGACCGCATCGACCAGCCGCCCGGCATAGAGCGGCATGAACAGGTCGGCTGCGGTCGCCGCCATCACGGTGAGGACCACGCCGGCGACACGCCAGCGCTGGCGGCCCCAATGCGAAAAAGTGAAGCCGAGAACGGCCCGGAACGGCTCTTGCCGTTCCTTCTTGGGAGAAAGAGACATGAAAGCATCCGGCCCCGACGAGACCGGCTCCAAATTCAGGCGAAACGCGACAAGGGCCGTCGCTTCAGAAAACGCGATTGGAAATTTTGGCTCGGGCTGCCGAAGAGGCGGGCCTCGTGCGGAACCGACCTAGTGGTGGCGGGTCCGCATGGCGGGAGCGACGATGGTATTGAAACGCATTCAGCCCTCCCTTTCCTGAGTTGGAGCCAAGGTGAACAACATGCCGCATGCCCGCTTATTGTGCAAGCCGCGTTCAATGCATGGGGCGGTTGCAGCCAAAACTGATCGGGCTTCGCATTGCCGTCACGATGTTTGGCGACGCGCGCATGGGATTCGCGTGCCATTCTGTCCTTCTCCGCTCGAAGGAGAAGGTGGCAACGCGAAGGCTGACGGATGACGGCAGGATTGCTCCAAGCAGCCAGCCGGACGCTCACCTTGTGGCTTCGCCTAGACGGAAAGCAGCGGAAGCTGAGCCCAGCCAGGTGTGAACGTTCCTGTCCCAGCACCAACCCAGGCGCGGTCGCCCCTTGCTGAACCAGATCGATGGTATTCGCTGATCGCCTGCTTTCCGCGAGCCGGCCATTTGAATGCAGTTGTAGTGCTTTTTGTCCGTCAGCAATTCCGGATGTTGTGTCGTGAGAGCGACCCCCTCCTCCATCGTCAAAGGCGTTCTGCCGCGCCGCTCGATGATGGCCAGGGACTCCTCCGGGCTGACATTCAGGAGATCACGCCCGGTATCGATGTCGAGCAGGAGATAGAACTCACCGCGGGGAAGGTGAATTCGGTCGATGACGTGAAAGGCGTCAGGTGACAGGGGCGTCATCTCTACGACGCCAGTTGCCGATTTCGCCTCGATCCGCGCCATCGCAGCTTCGAGGTTCACCAAGCCGGGGCGAAAGGCGACGCACAGAGGAACGTTGCCCGAGATCGGAATCTCTCCGGCAGAATCGAGCAAGGAAGCGAGCCCTTCCATTCTCGAGATGAAATTCCCTTCCGTCGCGCCACATAGCTCGTGAAATCCCTTATCCAGGAGCTTCTTCGCCTGGTGCTCGAGAAGGGCGTTCAGTTGGCGGGGGTTCATATGGCCTACGATCCAGCGATGACAGTGTGCGGGCCCGGTCTCGGACTCCGCTTCCATCTAGGAGCTGGAGGAGAAGCTTTCACGTTGCCATTTTGTTCTAAGATTTGCAGATCACTGCCCGCAAGTCCGTAACGCACCCCGGCCTAAGTCGAACTGCCGTCATTCGGATGCTGTGCAGATACCTCTTCCCCACGCATGTCGGGCAGGCCCGAGATCGTTGGGGGGAAGACTCATTACCAGAACAACGCCAGCAGCCTCACCCCGATCACCAGCAGGAACGCCGCGATGACCGTGCCGAGCACGCGCTGGCGTTTCGCCCGGTCCGGGAATTGCCTGGCGATCAGGCGGCCGAGCGGCTTGCGAAACAGGAAGGCGATGACCGCCAGAACAATCAGGATATGGGACAAGCGCCGGTCTCAGCCCTGCTTCGGCTCGGGCGCATCGAAGGGCGCGCCGGCCTTTTTCCAGGCGCCGAAGCCGCCGGCGACATGCGCAACCGGCTTCAGCCCCATATCCTGCGCCGTCTTGGCGGCGAGCGCCGAGCGCCAGCCCCCGGCACAGAAGAAGACGAACTGCTTGTCCTCCTGGAAGATCGGCTTGGCATAGGGGCTTTCCGGATCGATCCAGAATTCCAGCATGCCACGCGGGCAATGGAAGGCGCCGGGCATGCGCCCTTCCCGCTCGAGCTCGCGCGGATCGCGCAGATCGACGAAGACGGTGTCGCCGCGCCCGACCAGGCCTTTCGCCTCCTCGACCGAGAGCGTCTTCACCGCCGCTTCCGCCTCCGCCAGCAGCGCCTTGTAGCCCTTGGTGATCGTCTGCGGCATGGCCGGCCCTTCCCTTAAGAGGCCGGCAAAGTGGCGGCTGCCGGGCCAAGCGTCAATCGATAGGCTTGCCGGCGCACGCTGGCCTCGCCAATCTGCCGCCAGGAGGGGCTCATGGCTGGATTCGGAACGCTCGACCTCATTGCGATTGCGTTCTTCGCCGCCGCCTGGATCGGCTATCTGCTGGCCGTCGAGACCGGCCCGCACGCCAGGCGCAGCCTGAACACGCTGATGAACCAGCGCCGCGAGCGCTGGATCATGGAGTCGGTCAAGCGCGAGAACCGCATCATCGACACGCAGGTGATGAACGGCCTGCAGAACGGCACCGCCTTCTTCGCCTCGACCTCGCTGATCGCCATCGGCGGCTCGCTGACGCTGCTGCAATCGGCCGATCGCGTCGTCCAGATCTTCGCCGACCTGCCCTTCGCCACGACGACGACCCGCGCCGCCTGGGAGATCAAGGTGATCGGGCTCGCGGTGATCTTCGCCTATGCCTTCTTCAAGTTCAGCTGGAGCTACCGGCTGTTCAACTACTGCGCCATCCTGATCGGCGCGATCCCGCCGCATACGGAAGCCGACAAGCCGGAGACGATCGCCGCGGCGCGCGAGGCGGTGGCGATGAACATCGTCGCCGGACTGCACTTCAACCGCGGCCAGCGCGCCTTCTTCTTCGCGCTGGCCTATCTCGGCTGGTTCATCTCGCCCTGGCTTTTCCTGGCCGCCACCGCAGCCGTGCTGACAGTGATGTGGCGCCGGCAGTTCGCCTCAGATTCGGCCGCCGCCGTCGGCGCGGGACGCCGTAGCGCTTGACGAACCCCGTCGCTGCGCTCAGCAAGCGGCATGACCACACCGACAGATGACGAGCTTGCCGAGACGATCCTGCGCCTCACCACCGAGCGCGGTGACCGGACGACCTCGCCGATGGACATCGCCCGCACCATCGGCGGCGACCACCCCGATGGCTGGGGGCCGCTGATGCAGCCGATCCGCCGGGTCGCGGTGCAACTCATGAAGGACGGCAGGCTGGTGATCACCCGCAAGGGCCGCCCGGTCGATCCCGACGATTTTCGCGGCGTGTATCGCCTGCGCCTGCCTGGACAGAACGAGACCAGCCAGGACTAGGCCGCCCGACAGCGAGAAGCTGGCTCGGGGCCGCGACGACGATCTGCGGACAGCGATGGCCTGCGCCCGTTTCATGCTGCCTGGAGTGATCGAGGAGATTGTCGGCGGCTGCGCTGCCAGCTCGCAAGGAGCGGCTTCAGCTACAAAAAAAGAGGCACGGGAACGCCCCGGCCTCTTGCCACTATCATCGTCTAACGCACCCCCGGGCTTGCGGCAAGCCCCCCTCCATGTCCTAGCAACACTGCCCTCGGCCTGAACCCTAGGCCAAAGGGAGTAGCAAAATGCGTGTCCTGTTATCGACTTACGGCTCGCGCGGCGATGTCGAGCCCATGGCGGCGCTGGCCGTGCAACTGCAGGCGCTCGGCGTCGAGGCGGTGGTATCCGCCCCGCCCGATGGGGAATTTGTCGAGCTGCTCGAACGGGCCTGCGTGCCGCTGGCGCCAGCCTTCACGCCGGTTCGCCAATGGATCGACTCGGCAAAGCGATCGCCTATCGATCTTCCCACATTCGCGGCCCGGATGGTCGCTGCGCAATATGAAGCGATCGGCGCGGCCGCCACGGGCTGCGATGCGATCGTCGCGACCGGCCTCATGCCGTCGGCGGGCGCGGCGCAATGCGTAGCGGAGATACAGGGGATTCCATATCTGCACGCGAGCTTCTGCCCGCTGTTCCTGCCGTCGGACCATCATCGGCCTTATCCCTATCCCGGCCATCCGCTCCCCCAGGAGGTGACCGACAATCGCGTCTTGTGGGATTTGAACATCGCGGTGATGAACGCCCTGTTCGGCGGGGCGATCAATGGCCAGCGCGCGGCAATCGGCTTGCCGGAGGTGGCGAATATCCGCGATCACCTCTTCACCGACCGGCCGTTGCTGGCGTCCGACCAGGTCCTGTGGCCCTGGCAACCGACGGAACTCTGCGACGCCGCCCAGACCGGCGCCTGGATCCTGCCGGACGCCCGCCCGCTTCCGGCAGAACTGGCGGCTTTCATCGCGGCCGGCATTCCACCGATCTATGTCGGCTTCGGCAGCATGGCCATGGATGCGGCGAGGGATGCCGCCCGGGTGGCGCTTGCGGTGGTTCGCGCGCAAGGACATCGCGCAGTGCTGTTGCGGGGCTGGGCCGAGCTGGCGCCGATCGACGATGGTGAGGATTGCTTCGTCGTCGGCGACGTCAACCAGCAGGCGCTGTTCCCGCGGATGGCAGCCGTCATGCACCATGGCGGCGCCGGCACGACGACAGCGGCGACACGAGCGGGCGCGCCGCAGGTGATCGTCCCGCAGATCGTCGACCAGCCCTTCTGGGCCGGCCGGGTGGCGAAGCTGGGCATTGGCGCAGCACATGACGGTCCGACGCCGACATTCGAATCGCTGTCCGCGGCGTTGGCTATAGCGCTGGCGCCCGAGACGAGAGCGGAAGCGGCCAGTGTGGCTCGCGCGACGCGTAGCGATGGAGCCGAGGTGGCCGCGAGACTGGTCCTCGACGCGATCGGCCGGGACAGGCCGCTGTCCTAGCGCCGCGTCGCCGCCTGCGCCGGCCCTGGAAACAGCGCGTCCGTATAGCCGGCAAGATAATAGGCGACGAGCCCGGCCCATTCCTTGAAGGCGTCGTCGGCGATGTCGAGCCCGCGCGCCGCCTTGCGATACGGCCGGACATAATCGGCCGGCGTGCCGGCCGAGAGGAAATCGACCGGAAAGGCCTCGACCTGGAAACCCGCTTTGCGGAACACGCCCATGGCGCGGGGCATGTGCCAGGCTGAGGTCACCAGCAGCCAGCGCTCGCCGGGCTTGGGATCGACCAGTCGGCGGGTGAATACTGCGTTCTCGACGGTGTTGCGCGACTTGTCCTCGAGGACGAGGCGGTTTTCCGGCAGGCCAAGCCCGAGGAACAGCAGGCGCGCCCCATCGGCCTCGGTCCGGACCACCGGCGAGAGCAGATTGGCGCCGCCGCCGGTAAAGACCAGCTTCGCCGCGGGATGGGCGCGGGCAAGCTCGACCGCCTTGGTCATTCGCGCCGCGGCGTTGTTGAGCACGATGTCCTCGCGCGCCACACCGATCGCGCCGCCGAGCACGATGATGCCGTCGACCTTGCCAGAGTTCACCGCCTGCTGCGGGAAGCGATCCTCCAGCGGCCTGACGACGATCCGCGGCAACGGACTGAAGGCGAGCAGGCCGAGCACGAACACGCAGATGAGCCCGAGCCAGCGCCCCGGCCCGGAGAAGCGCGTGAAGGCGAGCAGGCTCGCCAGCACCAGCCCGCCAATGGCGAGGTTCACCGGCGAAGCCAGGAACCAGAGGATCTTTGAGAGGGCGAAGAACATGATTTTCTTGAACAGACCCGCCTCCCCTTACGCGCAGAAAGCTGACAGGCCGTTAGGAAACGGCGCAGCGCGGGCTGGGTTCGATGCGGGATTGCGTTCACGTTGCGGTGAGTGTCGGACAGCCAACGCCGTCATTCTCGGGCGGAGCGCAGCGCAGACCCGAGAATCTTGTGACGAGAAGGCGCTGTCTGGAGTCCGGCCCGAGATGCTCGGGGCGAGCCCGAGCATGACGCGCGGAGCGACTACCTGATGATCTGCGGCGGCTGTGCTGGCGAGCGGCGCGTTTGGCGTGCCGCGAAGCGCTCGATCTCGAGCGCGCGCTCGGCAACCTCGCGCAATTCGCAGCCGGCCTGCAGCCCGGCCGAGCGCGCCGGCGGCTGGGCGGCGCCATAGAAGGCGCATTTCTGGACGGCGTAGCTTTGCCAGGCGAGCTGCAGCGCCGCGAACTGGCTGCGCGCGCCGGCCTCGAGCGAACGCTCCAGCGCCGTTCCCGCCAAAGTCAGCCGCTCGCGCCAGACCGCCTCCTCGCGCCTTGCGCAGCTGATCTCGGCCTGGGCGCGATCATTCGCCGAAGCGGCACTGACGCAGGGCACCGCGACAAGGCCGATGCAGGCCGGGCTCGCGGCCATGCCCTGCCGGACGCAATTCGCCACCTGCATCCGGTCGGCGGATTGCACCGGATTGGTCGGCACCTGCGCGAGCGCGGCCCCACAGCCGAGCTGCGCTAGAACGACGGGAATGGCGAGAAAACCGCGCATGGCGGGGATCATGACGGCCAAATCGGCCGGGTCAAGCGCAGCCCGCTTTCCTCACGAGATCGGCAACGGCATGGCGGGACCGGCCGCCGGCCGCGCCGCGACCTGCGCGTACCAGCGCCGGATATTGGGCCAGTCCTTCTGCTGCACCGGCATATGCAGCCAGCGATGGGCACCGAGCGCCACCGTGATGTCGGCCATGCCGAAGCGCTCATTGGCGAGATAGGCTCGCCCGGCCAGATGCGCCTCGAGGATGTCGAGTTTGGCCTCGGCATTGGCGATAGAAGCGTCGATCGCCGCTGGTTCAGTGTACCCCGGCGTCTTGCGGATCAGCCCCCAGAAGGCCGGCGTCATCGCCGGCTGCAACGAGGTGTTCATCCAGTCCATCCAGCGATCAGCCTCGGCGCGCTTGGCCGGCTCATCCTCCCAGATCCAGCCGGCGCCGTAGCGGGCGGCGAGATAACGCACGATGCTGTTCGACTCCCAGATGACGATCTCGCCATCCTCCAGCGTCGGAATCTGCCCGTTTGGGTTCTTGGCGAGATAGGCCGGCTCGCGATTGCCGCCAAATTTGCCGCCGATGTCGATGCGCTCGAAAGGCTGGCCGACCTCGCCGGCGGCCCAGACCGCCTTTTGGACATTGATGGAGCTGATCCGCCCCCAGATCGTCAGCATGTCAGGCACCTTCCCGTGAGAGGGCGCCGACAATCAGCCTGCGGGCGAGTGAAGGCAAGCGCCTGCGACGCAAGTGCCCCCGTCGATGCGAGGAGACGCCAGCCGACGAAGCGGTCAGGCGAATTCCATGATGACAGCGTCGACGGCAAGGGAGTCGCCTTCCTTCGCCAGGATCTTGGCGATGGTGACGTCCTTCTCGGCCCGCAGCACGTTCTCCATCTTCATCGCCTCGACCATGCACAAAGGCTCGCCCGCCTTGACCTCCTGGCCAACGACGACAGAGATCGCTTTGACCAGCCCGGGCATCGGGCAGAGCAGGAATTTTCCGGTATCGGCGGCAACCTTCTCCGGCATCAGCGCCGCTAGCTCCGCCTCGCGCGGCGTGTAGACATGGGCGTTGGCATAGGCGCCGGCATGGCCGAGCGCGACGCCGTTCAGGATCGGCCGGACCTGCGCCGCAATGGCAACGCCGTCGAGCGTGCCGCGCCAGACCGGCTCGCCCGGCCGCCAATCGCTCGCGACGGTCAGCTCACGGTCGGCGAATGCAATCGTCACCGCCCCACCTTGCTCCGTGACGTCACCCTCGAAGCGCTCGCCGCCGAGCGAGACGATGCGAGTGCGCTCGAACTCGACCTTGCGCCAGCCCTCCATCTGCGCCGAGACATGGCGCTTGCGGGCGTTGAGCCGGTGGTCGCAGGCGATCGCGATCGCTGCCATGCGCAAGGCGATCTCGCCTTCCGGCTGCGGCAGCGAGAAGCCTTCCGGGAATTCCTCGGCGATGAAGCCGGTCGAGAGATTGCCCGAGATCCAGCGCGGATGCTGCATCACCGCCGCGACGAAGGGGATGTTGTGGCGGATGCCGTCGATGGCGAAGGCATCGAGCGCCCGCGCCTGCGCCTTGATCGCCGCCTCGCGCGTCGGCGCATGCGTCACCAGCTTGGCGATCATCGGATCGTAGTAGATCGAGATCTCGCCGCCCTCGAACACGCCGGTGTCGTTGCGCACGGTGGCGTCGCCGTCCGGCCCCTCGCTCGGCGGGCGATAGGTGACGAGCCGGCCAGTCGAAGGCAGGAAGTTGCGGGTCGGATCCTCGGCATAGACGCGGGACTCCACCGCCCAGCCGTTGAGCTTCACGTCGGCCTGGCTGATGCCCAGCTTCTCGCCATAGGCGACGCGGATCATCTGCTCGACGAGGTCGATGCCGGTGATCATCTCGGTCACCGGATGCTCGACCTGAAGGCGGGTGTTCATCTCGAGGAAGTAGAATGACTTGTCCTGGCCGGCGACGAACTCGACGGTGCCGGCACTGTCGTAGTTCACGGCCTTGGCCAGCGCGACCGCCTGCTCGCCCATCTTGCGGCGGGTCGCCTCGTCGAGCAGCGGCGACGGCGCTTCCTCGAACACCTTCTGGTTGCGGCGCTGGATCGAGCATTCGCGCTCGCCGAGATAGATGACGTTGCCGTGCTTGTCGCCCAGCACCTGAATCTCGATATGGCGCGGGTCGACGATGAATTTCTCGACGAAGACGCGGTCGTCGCCGAAGGACGACGCCGCCTCCGATTTCGCCCGGGCGAAGCCCTCGGCAACCTCGCCGGCCGAATGGGCGATGCGCATGCCCTTGCCGCCGCCGCCGGCCGAAGCCTTGATCATCACGGGGTAGCCGATCTCGTCGGCGATGGTAACGGCGTGGGCCGGGTCCTCGATCACGCCGAGATGACCCGGAACGGTCGAGACTTTCGCGGCAGCCGCCGCCTTCTTCGATTCGATCTTGTCGCCCATCGCGGCGATCGCGCCGGGATTGGGGCCGATGAAGACGATGCCGTTCTCCTTCAGCGCCTTGGCGAAGGCCTCGCGCTCGGAGAGAAAACCATATCCGGGATGGACGGCCTCGGCGCCCGTCTGCTTGCAGGCGGCGATGATCTTGTCGATGACGAGATAGGATTCGGCGGCGGGCGCCGCGCCGATATGCACGGCCTCGTCGGCCATCTCGACATGCAGCGCGTCGCGATCGGCATCGGAATAGACCGCCACTGTCTTGATGCCCATGCGCTGGGCCGTCTTGATGACGCGGCAGGCGATCTCGCCACGGTTCGCGATCAGAATCTTCGAGAACATGCGTGGCTTCCCCCAGACCCGGTGCCTTCACTGTGCAGTGCGGGATTTACGGGAGGCAAGCGCATCCGTCCACTGATGCGAAAGTTTTGTAACGTGCGCAAACGCCCGGCGGCGGCCGGGCGCGGGCGCTCCGTTCTGTGTGGCGATCAGCTCGCCAGCAGCACGCGCTGGGCGGTCGGCGCGACCGCGATCCGGGCGTCGGCCTTGCGCAGGGCGAAGCTGACCAGCGCCTCGTCGCAGGTCTCGGCTTCGCGCACGACCTCGAAGGCGATCTTCTGCGCCAGCGGCGTCGGGCCCTGCCCCGCCGACAGCGTGGTCACCAGCCAGTGTGCCTTGTCGCGATCGATCTTGCCGGTCGGGCGGCTTTCCCAGACGGAGAAGTCGACGCAGAACGCCAGCAGCACATCGGCGAAGAGCGGCGATTTGTCGGCGACGGCACGGTCAAGCGCCACCAGCACATCGATGATGTCGCGAGTCAGCACGACCTCGTGCAAGATTTCGCGCTGAAGAACTCGGACGTCTTCATCGTCGATCGCGTGCTTGTCCATCACGCGATCGACGAATTCACGAAGTTCATGGCCGATCATTGTTCAACCCCTGTCCGACGTTGTTTTGTGTCGGTTTGTCCCTGTCGTATGAAGACGATGCGCCGGGCCAGTCAGCAGGTGGTTAACACGCAAATCTGAACGCGCGTTCAGGTTAAACGGCCCTGATCGGACGTGGTTGCGAGGATGTTACTGGCGCAGCCTTTCCTCCGCGCCCTAGGCGCGTCGCCGGGCTGCGTCTGGCGCATTGGATGAACCGCGCGCGGCGTCGTAACCAATCTGCCGTGATCTCGGATCCTCACCGCAGGCAGGTAGCGCGACCATGGCTTCTTCCGACACGCTCGCTGCGGTGTTCGAGCATATAGACGCCAACCGCAGCGCCTTTCTCGATCGCCTGATCGCCTATCTGCGCCATCCCAGCATCAGCGCCGAAAACATCGGCATCGCCGAAGTCGGCGCGCTGCTGGTCGAGATGCTGGCCGGGATAGGGCTGGAGACAACTCTGGTGCCGACCAATGGGCATCCCATGGTCGTCGCGCGTTGGGAAAAGGCGCCGGGCAAGCCGACGGTGCTGCTCTACGGCCATTACGACGTGCAGCCGCCGGACCCGCTCGACAAATGGCTCTCGCCGCCCTTCGAGCCGACGATCCGTGACGGCCGAATCTATGCGCGCGGCGTCGGCGACAACAAGGGCCAGCATTTCGCCCAGATCCTGGCAATCGAATCGCATCTCGCAGTGCACGGCACCTTGCCCTGCAACCTCATCCTGCTGCTGGAGGGTGAGGAGGAGATCGGCAGCCCGAATATCGCCGGCTTCGTCCAGGCCAACAAGGCACTGCTCAAGGCCGATCTCGCCGTCACCGCCGATGGGCCGCGTCATGTGAGCGGTGCGGCTGCGATCAAATTCGGTTCGCGCGGCGTGGTCTCCTTCGAATTGCGCTGCCGCCACGCTAGCCGCGATGTGCATTCCGGCAATTTCGGCGGCGTCGTGCCGAACCCGATCTGGACGCTGGTGCATCTGCTCGGCACCATGAAGAACGCCGCGGGCGAGATCACCATTGCCGGCCTCCATGACGATATCGAAGCGCCGACGGCCGAGGAGCTCGCCGCGATCGAGGCCCTGCCGCTCGATATCGAGGCGGTGAAGCGCAGCCTTGGCCTGACCAGGCTCGATGCACCGGCCGACCGGCCTTTCTACGAGCGCCTCTGCTTCCGCCCGACATTGACCATCAACGGCTTCCACGGCGGCTATGGCGGTCCCGGCACCAAGACCGTCCTGCCCAATGAAGCCTTAGTGAAATGCGATATCCGCCTGGTCGAGGCGCAGGATCCCGAGGACATTCTGCGCAAGGTCGCGGCGCATGTGGCGCAGCATGCGCCGGAGGTCGAGTTCATCGCGGCCGATGCCGGCATGCAGCCCTCGAAGACACCGATCGCCTCACCCTACACCGCCCCGCTGCGCCGGGCTTTCGTCGCGGCGCAGGGCGAGGAGCCGCTGCTGATCCCGGCGGGTTTTGGCAGCCTGCCCGGCTATGTCTTCACCAAGATCCTCGGCATTCCCGCCTTCGTCACGCCCTATGCCAACCCCGACGAGGCCAACCACGCGCCGAACGAGAACCTGACGCTCGACTGCTTCTACAGCGGGCTTCGCACAGGTGCAGCGCTGTTGCACGAGCTCGGCGAGCTCAAGGCATCCTGAGTGGTGTAGAGACGGAATCACCGATCAGCTTGTGATGCAAGCTGATCGGAACAGGCTCTCGGAGCGGCTGCCACGCCTCAGGCCGGCTCTGCCAACGCCAGCTTGTCGACGAGGTCGGTCAGCTCAGCGCAGCTCTCGATCACATGCTGCGCTCCGGCCGCACGCAATGCAGCGACCGGCTGGAAGCCCCAGGAGACCGCGACCGGGGTCACGCCGGCCGCGACCGCCATCTCCATGTCGAACGTGCTGTCGCCGACCATCAGCGTCCGCTCCGGCGCGACGCCTGTCTCAGCCATCGCCCGCAGGATCATCCCGGGATGCGGCTTCGAGATCGCATCGTCGGCCGTCTGGGTCGTCGCGAACAGGCCGGCCCAGCCATGGTGTTCGACCGCATAATCCGCCCCGCGCCGCGACTTGCCGGTAGCGATGCCGAGCAGCGTCTGCGGCCGCTGCGACAACCCCGCCAGCATCTCGGCGACGCCCGGGAAAAGCGGCTCGGCCAAAGACGGATCGGTCTCCGCCCGCCGCCGCATGTCGTTGAAGACATCCCTGTAGGTCTGCGTCAGCACATCGTCCGGCTCGGCAAGCCCCGCGACCCGCATCAGCGCGATGTCGAGGGTCAGCCCGATGACACCGAGGCCGGCCTCGCGACCGGGATGGACACGGCCGCAGCGCGCGAAGGTCTCGTATTGCGCGCCGAGGATAATCGCCTCGGAATCGATCAGCGTGCCGTCGAGGTCGAAGATGACGAGATCCATGCCGGCGCTCTACAGGAAATGGCGGCAGCCCGCCATCTCCGCCGGCGCAAGGCCCTCATGCCGCTACGGCCTCACCCTTGCGGGTTGCGACCACATTCGGCGATCGCCGCCTTCAAGGCGTCGCCATCGAGCCCCTTGCCGCGCGCCTCCTTGCGGCATTCGGCGCGCTGGGCGAGGTCCGGCCGCTTGCCGTTGAAGCAGGCGACCAGCGACGCCGTCCGCTCGGCTCCTTTGAGCCCGCTTGCATCGGCCTCCTGCTTGCAGGCCGCCCGTGCCGTCACGGCTGTCGGCTTGCCGTCGCGGGTCAGCCCGTCGCTGGCATAGAGCTTCACACCCGGGAAGCGCTCCTGCAGGCAGTCGCGCATGGCGCGGCGCAGGTCGTCGCCCGAGAGCGCGATATTCTCGGCATAGCAGTCGCGCCGCGCCTCGGCGCGAGCAGCGCGCGGCACCGGCTCATCGGCCGCCGCTGCGACCGGTTTCGGCGCAGCCGGAGCCGGCTGCGCCTGGGCAAATGCCATGGAGGAGAAGGAGAGAACGAGGCCGGCGGCAAGCAAGGCGGTGCGCAACATGGAAAGCCTCCCGTGATGGATATTCACAGGAACAAACTTAGAACAGAACACGCTTTGTTCCGCAACTGTTCTTACGCGAGGTCACGCAACTTTTTCGTGCGAGCCTTATTCGTCCGGCGCATCGACGATCGGATCGTAGGGCGCGTCCTCGAAGCCGAGCAGGTTCCAGCTCTGGCGCATATGCGGCGGCAGCGGCGCGCTAACGTCGATCGTGCCCTTGCCGCGCGGATGCGGCAGGACGATGCGCCGGGCGAGCAGATGCAGCTTGTTCTGGATGCCGCCGGGCAATTCCCAGTTCTGGATGTTGAAGTATTTCGGATCGCCGACGATCGGATGGCCGATATGGGCGGCGTGCGCGCGCAATTGGTGGGTGCGGCCGGTCACCGGCTTGAGCGAGAGCCAGCCGAGCTTCTGCGCCGCGGTCTCGACCACGGCGTAGTAGGTGACGGCATGCATGGCGCCCTCCCCGCCATGCTCGGCGATCGCCATGCGCTGGTCGCCGTCATAGGCCTCCTCGCGGGCGAGATAGGTCGAGATCCGGCCCTGGCGGACGCGCGGCACGCCGGCGACCAGCGCCCAGTAGACTTTTCGTGCCGAGCGCGAGCGGAAGGTCTTCGCCAGCGTCGCCGCGGCAAAGCGCGACTTGGCGATGACGAGGCAGCCGGCCGTGTCCTTGTCGAGCCTATGCACGAGGCGCGGCTTCTGCCCGTCCTTGCCGGTGAGGGCATCAAGCATGCCGTCGACATGACGGGTCGTGCCGGAGCCGCCCTGGACAGCCAGGCCGGCCGGCTTGTTGAGGACGATGACGTCGTCGTCCTCATAGAGTGTGATCGAGCGCAGGAAGCCGATCGTGTCGCTATCGGCCTTGGCCGAGCGCGGCCGCTCCGCCGCTTGCTCGAGCTTGAGCGGCGGGATGCGCACGGTCTGGCCGGCCTCAAGCCGGTCCTTGCTGTCGGCGCGCTTGCCGTTGACCCGCAATTCGCCCTTCCGGACGATGCGCTGGATATGGCTGAAGGAGAGCTGGGGGAAACGCGCCTCGAGAAAGCGGTCGATCCGCATCTCGTTTTCGTCTGGCGTCACCACGAGCTGCTGCACGCCGGTCGCGAGTACCTCGGCGGTCACGGCCTTGACCTCGGCGCGCGTCGGCGCATCCGTGATCGGCGGCTTGCGTGTCGCAGGCTTGCGCGGACCTGCGGTCCTCGGCGCGGGATGGTGAGGCTTCGGGTTGCGCGTCGCCTCGGTGCGCACGACCTCCTCCTCCGCCGGGCGCGGCCTGGCGCGGGCCGAGCGGCGCGCATCATGGCTCGGGCGCTTGCCCTTCGGCGCGCCGGAGGCGGGCGGCCTGCCGCCGCGCTTGGGTCCATTGCCTCGCGGCGGGCCGCCAGTTCCCTTGCCGCCGGTTCTCATGTCAGCCCCCGCACGATGGACAATCCCGCGACCAGCGCCGCCAGCGACAGCACGACCGAGCCAAGCACATAGAACGCCGCGAGCATCACCTCGCCGCGCTCCCAGAGCAGCATGGCGTCGAGCGAGAAAGCCGAGAAGGTGGTGAAGCCGCCCAGAATGCCGGTGGCGAGGAAGAGCCGCGCATTCTGCGTCCAGTCCTCGCCGGCCTTGAAGGCGAGGAAGCCGGCGACCAGCCCCATCACGCCGGAGCCGAGGATGTTGATCGCCATCGTCCCGTAGGGGAACGAAGGGCCGAGCCATTTCAGCGAGGCGACGTTGACGCCGTGCCGGAGCACGCCGCCGATGCCGGCGCCGAGGAAGACGAGAGCGGTGGAAAGCATCGCTGAGGCATAGAGCGCCATGCGACCGCAGACAAACGAAATCGGCTGCGGATATGTCCGTTTCGACCCTACCCGCCCCCTACTTCGCTGCTTCCATTCCGTAGCCCCGCAGGAACGCGTCGACCGCGGCCTCTGCATAGCGGGCGAGCTGGGCCGGATCGCTGTCGCAATTGCCGCTGAACATGGCGCGGTTCAGGGGTATCCAGAGCACCAGCCCGGCGAAATGGTCGGCCGCCAGCAGGGGGTCGTCCATCCGCAGCCGGCCGTTCGCGGCATAGCGCTGGAAGGCGCCCGACAGCGTCTGGAGCACCCTGCCGAAGCCACGGCTGAACCAGCCCTGCCCGACCTCGGGAAACCGCTCGGCATTGGCGATCACCAGCCGGCGCAGGCGCAGCAGGTCAGGCTGCATCAGCGCCGTCAGGAACTTGTTGGCGAGCCGCCCCAACCCCTCCCGCGGATCGTCGGAGGCGGCGAGTTCATCAGCCACCAGCCGCAGCAGCCCATCGATATTGTCCGTCGTCGCCGCAACGATCTCGGCATAGAGCCGCTCCTTGTCGGCGAAGTAGCGGTACAGCGTCGGCTTCGACACGCCTGCCAGCGCTGCCACCTCGTCCATGGTGGTGCCGTCATAACCCTTGCTCAGGAACAGGCTCGTCGCCGCTTCGAGGACAGTGCCGCGCTTGCGCTCGGATCGATCGAGAGTGGCTTGCGACATGGCGCGGCTCCTCCGGGGCTTGACAGCGTCAATGAAACTACACAGTTTAGTTGTACTAAACCGTTCAGTTTTACACTACCCCTTCCGTTCATGGAGAGCCAGATGCAAACCGCTCCGTCCCAGTCTCTCGATCGCACCCTTCTCGCCTGCGGCGTGGCGAGCACTCCCGTCTTCTACGCCCTCGCCGTCCTGCAGCTGGCGCTCAGGCCGGGCTATGACATCCGCACCCAGCCCATCAGCTTCCTGGCACTGGGTGAGCTCGGCTGGATCCAGGTCGCGAATTTCCTGGTGACGGGTGCCCTGGCGCTCGCTGGCGCAATTGGTTTGCGCAGGGTCCTGCGCGGCCAGCGCGGCGGCAGCGCGGGTCCTATCCTCGCCGGCCTCTACGGGCTCGGCATGATCAGTGCCGGTTTGTTCGGGCCCGATCCACTCCCCGCTCCCGGCCAGGCGCCGCAGATGAGTGTCACCGGCGCCTTGCACATGGTGGCCTTCCTCGTCTCGTTCCTGTCGCTGATCGCCGCCTGTTTCGTCCTGGCGCGCCGATTCAGCGCCGTCGGGAAGCGCGGCTGGGCGATCTACAGCATCGTCACGGTGCTGCTGGCGCCAGCGCTCGTCGCCGCGGGCATGGCCAACCCATCCTGGGCCGGGATGATCGTCGGCGGCGCCGGCCTCGTGCTCTTCGGCTGGTTCTCGCTCGTCGCCCATGAGATTCGCGGCGAAGCTGCGGCAGACTGAGGCCGGCAGCGCCTTAGCGGCCTGCAATTGCCAGCAAGGCCACCGCCGGCGCGATTGACTTGCCGCCTCCGCGACCGGCAGAAACGCCGGGACATAGGGGGATCATCGCGCTGATGGCATGCGGTTCTGAACCGGGAGGCGAGCGTACCTGCGCAGCGTTCTGGCGCGCAGCCCTGCCTGTCGGCCTCGGCCTCGTGCTCTTCTCGCAAACTGCCCTCGCCGCGCCGGCACGGTTACCGCCCCGCCCGGCACAGGCTCCGAGCTTTGCGCGCGCCTGCACCATCGCGCTGCCCGAGACCAAACCGCTCTTCGCCGGCGAGCCGACCGAGCCTGCGGTTTCGAGCGAGGAAGCGGACGACGATAGCGACGACGAAGAGGACGATGACGACGATCCGCCGCAGCGCGGCCTCGTCCTGCCGGGGTCTGCCACATGCCTGTCGATCACCGGCACGGTCAGCGCCGGCATGCAGCGCGATTCCTTTCGGGCATCGCGCCTCGGCCCGCCTCCGCCTTCCGACGCGACGTCCTTCTCGGTCAGCGCCGCCTTCCGGATCGCGACCTCGCATGAGCTTTCGTCGGGGCTGCGCATCGGCACTGCCTTCGGCTTCACCATGTACAGCCCGGTCGACGGCGTCAGCGAGAACTCGATCGACGAGGCGACGATCCTGATCGGCCCCTGGACCTTCGGGCTCGATGCCTCGCGCTTCTCGTTCTGGACCGGCGACGAGTTCATCTTCTCGACGCGCGTGCCCTCGCGCACCGTCGGAGTGATCGCGCTCGAATTGCCGCTGACCGAGAGCTGGACTGCGACGCTCGCTCTCGAGGATCCGGCGCTCGGCAACGCCGCCGCGACCGCGCCGGTCGGGACCGGCCGGCGGATACCGGATGCCGTCGGACGGCTGGTCTATGCACAGGACGGCTGGACCGTCCACGGCGCCCTCGCCTTGCGGGAGATAGCGGGCACGCCGTCGCGCTTCGGCCGGGCCGGCATCCTCGGCGCGACCTATGAAGGCGAGGCCTTCGGCCATGGCTGGAGCCTGACCGCCCAGCTCGCCGGTGCGATCGACGGCGCGCCCTATATCGGCTCCCAGCTCGACGCCCGCACAGTCAATCGCGTGCTCCTGGCGAGCGATGCCACGCGCGGCTTCTCCGGCGTCGTCTCCGGCCGCTTCGAATGGACCGAGGAGCTCGCCAGCAACGCCTATCTCAGCCGCTATTGGCTCGAAGTGCCGCTTGCCAACCAGATCCGCGGCGAGATCAGGATCGACCGCGTCGCCGCCAATCTGGTCTGGACCCCGGTCGAGGGCTTCAAGGCCGGCATCGAAAGCTCGGTCGCCTGGGCGAAGATCGCGCTCACCGGCCGCGAGATCGCTGCGGGGTTGGCAGGGCGCCAGATCTCGACGCAGGTATTCATCGAGCGAAGCTTTTAGACCCTTACTCCCCGCGCTCCTGCCGGAGCTTCTCCCAGTACTCCAGACGCTTCCTGATCTCGCGCTCGAAGCCGCGCTCGGGCGGATCGTAGAAAAGCTGGCGGCCGAGCGCGTCCGGCCAATAGTTCTGGCCAGAGAAGGCGTCGGGCGCGTCATGATCATAGGCGTAGTCGGCGCCGTAGCCCTCTTCCTTCATCAGCTTAGTCGGCGCGTTCAGGATCGTCTTGGGCGGCGTCAGCGACCCCGCCTGCTTGGCGGTGCGCATCGCTGCCTTGTAGGCGACATAGGCCGCGTTCGATTTCGGCGCGGTTGCGAGATAGATCACCGTGTTGGCGAGGGCGAGCTCGCCCTCGGGCGAACCCAGCTGCTCATAGGTCTCGGCCGCGGCGCGGGCGTGCACCAGCGCCTGCGGATCGGCGAGGCCGATATCCTCGACCGCCATGCGCACCAGCCGCCGCGCCAGGAAGCGCGGGTCCTCGCCGGCATCGAGCATGCGGGCGAAATAGTAGAGCGCCGCGTCAGGATCGGAGCCGCGGATCGTCTTGTGCAGCGCCGAGATCAGGTTGTAGTGGCCGTCCTGCGCCTTGTCGTAGATCGGCGCACGGCGCTGGATCACCTCGGAAAGGCCGGCCTCGTCGAAGATCTCGCCCGGCTTGGCGGCACGCCAGGTCTCCTCGGCGAGCGTCAGCACCGCCCGCCCGTCGCCATCGGCGAAGCGCGCCAAAGCGAGCCGCGCCTCCGGCGTCAGCGGCAGTTCGCGATTCTCCAGCGCCTCGGCCCGGCCGAGCATGAAGAGCAGCGCCCCCTCGTCGAGTGCCTTGAAGGTCAGGACGCGGGCGCGCGAGAGCAGCGCCGCATTGAGCGCGAAGGACGGATTCTCGGTGGTGGCGCCGACCAGTGTGATCGTGCCGTCTTCCATCACCGGCAGGAAGGCATCCTGCTGGGCCCGGTTGAAGCGGTGGATCTCGTCGACGAACAGCAAGGTGCCCTTGCCCCCGAGCCGGCGGCCGCGGGCGGCGTCGAAGGCCTTCTTCAGGTCAGCGACCCCCGAGAAGATCGCGCTGATCTGCTCGAAGCCGAGATCGGTCTGCCCGGCGAGCAGGCGCGCCACCGTCGTCTTGCCGGTACCGGGCGGTCCCCAGAAGATCAGGCTGCCGAGCGAGCCCGAGGCGATCAACCGGCTCAGTACGCCGTCGGGGCCGGTCAGGTGATCCTGGCCAGCGACCTCGCCGAGCGTCGTCGGCCGCACCCGGTCCGCGAGCGGGCGCGGGCCGGACTTGTCGAGACCTGAGGCAGAAAAGAGGTCGCTCACCTCACCCGCCGAACGTCGAGGTCACGCTCTGGCCGCCGCGCGAGATCGTCACCTCCCAGGAGCGCTTGCGCTCGCGCGTCGCCAGCTCGATGTCGCGCGAGGCGTTGATGCGCTCGCCATTGATCGCGACGATGAGATCGCCCTTGCGGAAGCCGACACGGGCAGCCGCGCTCCCCTCCTCGATCTCGCTGACGACGACGCCCTCTGTCGAGAGGTCGATCGAGAGCTCCTCCGCGACGGCCGGCGACAGGTTCAGCACGGTCAGACCGGTGAAGGGCGAGCGGCCGGCGACCTTGACCGGCTCGCGCGGGCGTGTCTCGGGCGCCGGCGTCAGCTTGATCGGAACAGTGATGCGCTTGCCACTCCGCAACACGGTGAGTTGCGTCGTGCCGCCGATCGGCCGGGTGGCGAAGCGGTAGCCGAAGCTCTCGGGATCGTCGACGCCGACGCCGTCGACGGCGAGGATCACATCCGAGCGCTTGAGGCCGCCTTCGGCCGCCGGCCCCGACTCGACCACGCTGGCGACGACCGAACCGGCTGGCCGGTCGAGCCCGAGCCCATCGGCGACGTCCTGGGTCAACGCTTGCAGCCGTGCCCCGAACCAAGCCCGGCGGACGCTGGTCGCCCCCGTCTTCGCACTGTCGACGACGACGCGAACCATGGCCGAGGGAATGGCGAAGCCGATGCCGACGCTGCCGCCCGATTTCGAGAAGATCGCGGTGTTGATGCCGGTGAGCCGGCCCTGCATGTCGACCAGCGCGCCGCCGGAATTGCCGGGATTGATCGCCGCATCGGTCTGGATGAAGGACTGGGCGTCGCCGACGCCGACCTGGGTGCGCGCCAGCGCCGAAATGATGCCTTGCGTCACCGTCTGGCCGACGCCGAAGGGGTTGCCGATCGCCAGCACGAGGTCGCCGATCTGCAGCGTATCGGAATCGCCGAGCTCGATGGCGGCCAGGTCCTTGGCGCCCTTGAGCTTGAGCACGGCAAGATCCGTGCGCGGATCGCGCAGCAGGATCGTCGCTTCGAACTCGCGCTTGTCGGCAAGCGCGACCTTGACCTCGGTCATGCCCTCGATGACGTGATTATTGGTGACCACCAGCCCGCCGGCATCGACGATCACACCCGACCCGAGCGAGCGCTGCACCTGCTCGCGCGGCAGGCCGAAGCCGCCATCACCGAAGAAGCGGCGGAAAAACGGATCGTCCATGAACGGGTTCTGCGGCCGCCGCTCGACGCGCGCGCCATAGACGTTGACGACGGAAGGGGCCGTCTTCTGCACGACCGGCGCGAAGGACAGCGTGATCTGCTGGCGCGCCTCGGGCACCTGCCGGACCTGGGCGTGCGCCGGCATGAATACCCCGACAGACAATCCCAGACCGAGGGTCAAAGCGATAAACTGATCTCGATTCGGCATGATGGAACGGCGCATGCCGACCTCCTTCTTGAAACAAAACAGCTGCGTGGGACGTTAAGTTCTTGAACCGCCCCTCCGCGGCAGCATCCCGGATAGTCTCGAAAACACGCGCCGCGCGTTTCCGTTCCGGGCCGCAAAATACCCCGCTTTGCCCTCGAAAGGAGCAACGACGTGAGCCTCGTGCGCCTTGTTTATGCCAGCCGCAGCCGACTCGTCGAGGCGGATCGACGCATCGGGCTCGCGCGCATTCTCGAGACGGCGCGGCGGCTCAATGCCGAAAGACATGTCACGGGCTTCCTGATGGCGACGCCGGGCGGATTTGCCCAGATCCTCGAAGGCGAGGCCGGTTCTATCGCGGAAACCTATGGCCGGATCATGGTCGATCCGCGCCATGCCGAGCTGCGCCTGCTGGCGCAGGATGCCGTCGATCAACGGCAATTCGCCGGCTGGGCGATGGCCTATGCCGAGCACGATCAGACGACCGAATTCATCTTCGGACTCTATGGCATCGCACCCGATGCCGAAATCTTCGAGCAGCCGCTCGACGTGCTGCTCGATCTTGCCGGCGAGCTCGCCAGCGCTCGCGCCTGAGCCTTACTTCGCGTCGCTGAGCAGCACCTTGTACTTCTCGATCTCGGCCGGAAGCATCTTGGCGACGAACTCCGGCGACATCTCGTCCTTCTCGGGGAGCACGGACGAAAGTTCCTTGAAACGCCCATGCAGTCTCTCGCTCGCGAGCGCCGTCCGCAGCGCCTCATTCAGCTTGTCAATCACCGGCTGCGGCGTGCCCTTCGGCGCAAAGATCGCGTTCCAGCCCTGCGCCTGGAAGGCCGGCAGCCCGGCCTCGGCCGAGGTCGGCACATCCGGCAGGCTCGGCAGGCGCTGCGGCGTCGCCACCACCAGTGCCTTGACCTTGTTGCCCTGGACGGCACCGGAGAGTGAGGTCGCGGCATCGCAGACGCCGTCGATCTGCCCGCCCATCAGATCGTTCAGCGCAGGACCGGCGCCGCGATAGCTCACCAGCGCCACGTCGAGCCCGGACGCCTTCAGGAAGTTGCGGCAGATCAGATAATTCGACGAGCCAACGCCGGCATGGCCGAGGCTGATCTTGCCGGGGTTCGCCTTGGCGTAGGCGAGAAACTCCTTGAGGTCCTTGGCCGGGAAGTCGAGCTTCAGCGCGATCATCGGCGAGGTCTTGGCGACGAGGCCGATCGGCACGAAATCGGCCGGCGTGTACTTCAGGTCGTTGTAGATGGTGTAGGAGGCGGCGTTGGTGCCGCTGTTGCCGATCACGATGGTATAGCCGTCGGGCTCAGCCCGGGCGGCGCGCGTGAGTGCGGTCGCGCCGCCCGCCCCGCCCATGTTCTCCATCACGATGCGCTGGCCGAGAATCCGGCTCATCTCGTCGCCGACAAGGCGCGCGATCACGTCGGACGAACCGCCGGCCGCGAACGGCACCAGCATGTTGATCGGCTTCGACGGATACTTGTCCTGGGCCTGAGCCGGCAGGACCGCGATGGCAGCGAGAATGGCCAGAGCAGCGCGCTTCATGCGGATATCTCCCTCTTTGCCGGACTTGTTTCACGAGGGCGTTGTACCGCCCTGCCCGGTTCGGGACGACGCTAGCATCGACCTGACGCAGCGAAAAGCGCGAGCGGGCGCAACAATTTCTCGTAGCAATCGTGGCTCGCTCCGCCGAAGCGGGCAACAAAAAAGGGCGGCCCGAAGACCGCCCTTTTAAAAATGCTTGATGCCGGGGAGGCTCAGGCTGCCTGCTCGTCATCCGCCGTGAAGACCGGGCCGGAATCCTTGCCCTTGGCGTCGACGTCGCGATCGACGAACTCGATCACGGCGAGCGGGGCATTGTCACCGAAGCGGAAGCCCGCCTTCATGATGCGCAGATAGCCGCCATTGCGCTCCTTATAGCGCGGGCCGAGAACCGCGAAGAGCTTGCCGACCAGAGCGACGTCCTTGATCTGCGCGATCGCCTGGCGGCGGGCATGCAGGTCGCCGCGCTTGCCGAGCGTGATCAGCTTCTCGACGACCGGACGCAGGTCCTTGGCCTTCGGCAGCGTGGTGGTGATCTGCTCGTGCTTGATCAGGGCCTGGGCCATGTTGGCGAACATCGCCTGGCGATGCTCGACCGAGCGGTTGAAACGGCGACCGCGAAATCCGTGACGCATGTTTGGCTCCTTCGTTGCTTACGGCCGCCGTGCCACGGAACGGCCGTCCTTTATGCTCCGGAGCTTATGCGCCGGGCGGGGATGGCGCGGAAAGCGGTCCCGCGCCGGGGTCTCAGTAGTGCTCTTCGAAGCGCTTCGCCAGCTCTTCGATGTTCTCCGGCGGCCAGCCCTGCACGTCCATGCCGAGATGGAGGCCCATGGTGGCGAGCACTTCCTTGATCTCGTTCAGCGACTTGCGGCCGAAGTTCGGGGTGCGCAGCATCTCGCCTTCCGACTTCTGGATGAGGTCGCCGATATAGACGATGTTGTCGTTCTTCAGGCAGTTCGCCGAGCGGACGGACAGCTCGAGCTCGTCGACCTTCTTGAGCAGGGCCGGGTTGAACGGCAGCTGCGGCGCGGTCGAGACGGCCTCTTCCTTGCGCGGCTCTTCGAAGGTGATGAAGACGGCAAGCTGGTCCTGCAGGATGCGGGCGGCAAGCGCCAGCGCGTCCTCGGGGGTGACCGAGCCGTTGGTCTCGATCTGCATGGTCAGCATGTCGCGGTCGAGGTTCTGGCCCTCGCGGGTGTTCTCGACGCGATAGGAGACCTTCTTGACCGGCGAGTAGAGGCTGTCGACCGGGATCAGGCCGATCGGCGCGTCCTCGGGGCGGTTCTGCTCGGAGGGAACGTAGCCCTTGCCGGTGTTGACCGTGAACTCCATGCGGATCTCGGAGCCCTCGTCGAGCGTGCAGAGCACGAGCTCGGGGTTGAGGATCGAGACGTCGCCGATGGTATTGATGTCGCCGGCAGTGACGGTGCCCGGGCCGGTCTTGCGCAGGGTCATGCGCTTGGGACCCTCGCCCTGCATCTTGATGGCGATCGCCTTGATGTTCAGGACGATGTCGGTGACGTCCTCGCGGACACCCGGGATCGAGGAGAACTCATGCAACACGCCGTCGATCTGGACGGCGGTCACGGCCGCGCCCTGGAGCGAGGAGAGCAGCACGCGGCGCAGCGCGTTGCCGAGCGTCATGCCGAAGCCACGCTCGAGCGGACGCGCAATCACGGTGGCCTGACGCTTCGGGTCGTCGCCGACCTTGACTTCGAGCTTGTTAGGCTTGGACAGATCCTGCCAATTCTTGCTGATCACGACCGCACTCCTGGTGATTCAATAATGGCGGCGGCGGGCCGCCCCGTACCGGCGTCCGCCCCTGCGGACGCCGCTTCGATCCGGCTTATGGCTCAGACGCGGCGACGCTTGCGCGGCCGGCAGCCATTGTGCGGGATCGGCGTCACGTCGCGGATCGAGGTGACGGTGAAGCCGGCGGCCTGCAGCGCGCGCAGCGCCGACTCACGGCCCGAACCCGGACCGGTGACCTCGACCTCGAGGGTGCGCATGCCGTGCTCGGCAGCCTTGCGGGCGGCGTCCTCGGCGGCGACCTGGGCGGCATAGGGGGTCGACTTACGCGAACCCTTGAAACCCATCGTGCCGGCGGACGACCACGAGATCGTGTTGCCCTGCGCGTCGGTGATGGTGATCATGGTGTTATTGAACGAGGCGTTCACATGCGCGACGCCGGAAACGATGTTCTTGCGCTCGCGACGACGGACGCGTTGGGCTTCCTTGGCCATAGTCTCTTTCTTCCATCCTTCAGGCGCGCCCGTGATGCCAGGCGCTGGGGATATCGCCTGCCCGCAAACGGGTCAGGCGACGTAAAATACGGCGGGCCGGTTGTCCGGCCCGCCGAAACTCACTTCTTCTTGCCGGCGATCGGCTTCGCCTTGCCCTTGCGGGTGCGGGCGTTGGTGTGGGTGCGCTGGCCACGCACCGGCAGCGAGCGGCGGTGGCGCAGGCCGCGATAGCAGCCGAGGTCCATCAGGCGCTTGATGTTCATCGAGACTTCGCGGCGCAGATCGCCCTCGACGAGATAGTCGCGGTCGATCGTCTCGCGGATCTGGAGAACCTCGGCGTCGGTCAGCTGGTTGACCCGGCGCTCGGCGGCAATGCCGACCTTGGTGCAAATCTCCTGCGCCTTTGCGGCGCCGATGCCGTGAATGTACTGCAGACCGATGACGACGCGCTTGCCGGTCGGAATGTTGACGCCCGCGATACGAGCCATGTTCTTCACCTCTCCATTGCGGCCGCGACGCCAGGCGCCACGACAATGACAAGAACTCCGCGTCCGGTGGAGGCCGGCCCTTGCGGAGCATTTGAACCCGGTCCACGCGAGAACGCGACGTCGACCCTTCTTGCGAAGGCATCGGCATCGCTCATCTGAAACCGGATGGCCGGCTGTTAGTCGGTTGGGCGCGTCCTGTCAACCCAGACGCGCCCAACCGAGCTTACGTCACTTCTTGACCAGCGGGCACTTGCTCTCCGACAGCGGCGCGATGATCTCCGCCGCCGGGATCTTGCGGACCACCTTGAAATAGTCCCACGGCGCCTTCGACTCCGACGGCGCCTTGGCCTCGACCAGCAGCATGTCGTTCAGCAGCCGGCCGTCCTCGCGGACCTTGGCGCCGGGCGCAAAGAAGTCATCGACCGGCAGCTCCCTCATCTTGGCCGCGACGGCAGGCCCGGCCGCCGTGCCCGCTGCCTTCACCGCCTTGAGATAGTGCAGAACCGAGGAATAGACGCTGGCCTGGATCATGCCCGGCATCTTCTTGGTCCGCGCCATGTAGCGATCGGCCCAGTCTCGGCTCGGCTTGTTCGCGTCATGATAATAGGCAGTGGTGGTGATCAGCCCCTTGGCCTTGTCGAGCCCGAGCCCATGCACGTCGCTCAGCACCACGACCATGGCCGCGAGCTTCTGGCCGCTGTCGACGAGGCCGAACTCGCCGGCCTGCTTGATCGAGTTGATCGTGTCGGTGCCCGCATTGGCGAAGGCGACGATCTTGGCCTTGGAGGCCTGCGCCTGCAGCAGGAAGGAGGAGAAGTCCGGCGTCGACAGCGGCGCGCGCACCGTGCCGAGCGTCTTGCCGCCATTGGCCGCGACGATCGATTCGATGTCGGCGGTGAGCTGGTGGCCGAAGGCGTAGTCGGCCGCGATGATGTACCAGCTGTCGCCGCCCTCGCGCAGGACCGACAGCGCCGTACCCTTGGCCGAGGTCGCAGTGTCGAAGGTCCACATGAAGCCGGTCGCCATGCAGTCTTCGTTGAAGAGCCGCGTCGTCGCCGGCCCGTTATAGAGCGCGACCTTCTGCTTTTCCTTCGCGATCCCCGCGACTGCGAGGGCGACGGCCGAATTGGTCAGGTCGGCGATCGCCGTGACGCCGTCGACATCGTACCAGCGCCGCGCAAAGCCGGCGGCGATATCGGGCTTGTTCTGATGGTCGGCGGCGACGATCTCGATCGGCTTGCCCAGTACCGAGCCGCCGAAATCCTCGATCGCCAGCTTCGCCGCCTCGACCGAGCCGAGGCCGCCGAACTCGGCGTAGTTGCCCGACTGGTCGTTGAGGATGCCGATCTTGACCGCATCCTGCGCCTGTGCGGCCGATGCGGCCGCGAGCAGCGCAGCCGCCATAAGGCAAGCAATCCGTTTCATGCTGTCCTCCCGAACTCTGGCCGGTCGGTCAGCCGGCGATGACGCATGCCACCGGCCTTCGGCTACCGCCGCCATGTCTTGGCCGTCATGGGCCTGGCGGAAGTTCAATTTCGCCGGGAGGATGTGTCAATTGCGGCAGCGGAGCGCGAAATCCCGCCTGCGCCGGCGCAAAAGCGCACCGCGCCGCGTGGCGGCGATCGCTCAATAGCGCGTGAAGGCCCGCCGCATCGCCTCCTCCATCTCCTCGCGCTGCTTTTGCAGCTTCTCGTCGAGCTCGCGTCGCTCGCGCTCGTAGCGGGCCTTCCATTCCTGCCATTCGCGCTTCTTCGCCAGCGCCTGAATCTGCGCATCGGTCGACCAGATCCCGGCGAGGTTGCTGCCCGCGACGACGATGCCGATCAGCGGCAGCGCGATCTTGATCGCATCCCAGGCTGAGAACGGCCGCGGCGCCCCGCCTGCAGCAACCACCTTTCCGCCGGGCGCAGCCCCCGCCTCGGCTTCGTCCGGTCGGCGCGCGGCATAGACGACCGGCACGCTCGGCCGCGGCCTGTCTGGCTCTCCGCCGAAAGCCCGCCAGCGCACCTCGACCGCCCCGCGCAATTGCTGCGGCGTGACGCCGACGAATTCCGCATGCAGCGCGCATTGGACCATGTCGCCTTTTTCGATGAAGGCGGTCTGATGCCAGTAGGGTCCGCGCTGGAACAGCGACTTGATATGCAGGTTCGCCTGGTAGAACTGCTTGGAGACCAGCACCACGGTGACGTCGTTATAGTGCAGGTTCCGCGGATTGCGCGCCAGCCAATGCCAGACCACGATGTCGATCGTGTCGATGCCCTTGATCTCGCGCCAGGGGATGAAGCCCTCCTTGCGCGATGACGACCAGCGGATGTGCACTCCGTCCGGCGACAGCACATAGACCGGCTTGCCCCGCCGGAAACGGCGCCGGAGCGCAAAGGCCGAGAGGCCGATGCCGACAGCGATCGCCGCGAACGCACCGAAGGTCTCGCCGGGACGCGGCCAGTCGGGCATTTCCATGGCGAAGATGAAGAGGCCGCAGAACAGGGTCAGCAAGCCGATCGGCAGCCAGCTCGCGAACTCCGCGTCCAACCGGTATTCGAGCGTCTGATGGACATCCGAAGGATCGACCTGCACGGCCAGCCCGCCCGCTCTTCCAGGCCGCAGCATGCCACAACTCGGCAGGTTTGAAACGCCGGGTTCGGATGCTCCGAGAGCGGGCTACGCTTCGGCAGGGATCAGCGCTTGCGCACGAACTCGGTGCGTAGCACGAGACCCTTGATGCTCTCGTGCCGGCAGTCGATCTCCTCGGGATTGTCCGTCAGCCGGATCGATCTGATCACCGTGCCCTGCTTCAGGGTCTGGTTGGCGCCTTTGACCTTGAGGTCCTTGATCAGCGTCACCGCGTCGCCATCAGCCAGGATGTTGCCGGATGCGTCGCGGACCTCGCGCTTGAGCGCCGCAGCCGCCATCTCCGTGGCCGGGCGCCATTCGCCGGTCGCCTCGTCATAGACGTAGTCGTCGTTGCCGTCGGCCATGTGCCTGCTCCGCCGCAAGAAAAAGCCGCGCGGCGAGAACCGCGCGGCATCCGAACTCAAATCGGCACTGGGGGCTTCAGCCCGCGAGCGCCTGCTCGATCGCCCCAGTGACCCGGTCGATCGGCTGCATGCCATCGATCGGCGTCAGCTGGCCGCGCTTGTCGTAATAGGGCGCGACGATCGCGGTGTCGCGGTTATAGGCCTCGAGCCTGGTCTTGAAGACCTCCGGATCATCGTCCTTGCGCACTGGCTGGCCGGCCGCCTTGGCCTCCTCGGCCCGGCGCACGATCCGGTCGACGAGCTTGTCCTGATCGACCTTGAGCTCGAGCACCTTGTCGAGCTTCAGCCCCTTCTCGGCGAGCATGGCGTCGAGCGCCTCGGCCTGCGCCAGGGTGCGCGGGAAGCCATCGAGGATGAAGCCCTTCTTCGCATCGGATTCTTCGATGCGGTCTGCGACGATGCCGATGACGATCTCGTCCGAGACCAGTCCGCCGGCATCCATCACCGCCTTCGCCTTGAGGCCGACCGGGGTGCCGGCGGCCACCGCCGCGCGCAGCATATCGCCGGTCGAGAGTTGCGGAATGCCGTGCTTTGCGACGATCCGCGTCGCCTGAGTGCCCTTCCCCGCCCCCGGCGGCCCCAGGAAAATCAGCCTCATCAGCGCCTTGCCCCCCTCAACTTCGCCTTCTTGACCAGGCCCTCATACTGATGGGCCAGGAGATGACCGTGGACTTGAGCCACTGTGTCCATCGTCGTCGTCACCACGATCAGCAGCGAGGTGCCGCCGAGCAGGATGATCGGAATCTGGGCATAGGTGATCATGAACTCGGGGATCAAGCAGACGATAGTCAAATAGGCGGCGCCGAGCACGGTGATGCGGGTCAGCACCCGGTCGATATGCTCCGCGGTGCGCTCGCCCGGGCGGATGCCCGGCATGAAGCCACCATGCTTCTTGAGGTTGTCCGCCGTCTCGACCGGATTGAACACGATCGCGGTGTAGAAGAAGCAGAAGAAGATGATCAGCGCCGCATAGAGGAACATGAACAGCGGCCGGCCATGCGCCAGATAGGTCGCGAGCGTCGCCAGGATGCCGGTGCCGCCCGAAGCCTGGCTGAAGCTCGCGATCGTCGTCGGCAGCAGCAGCAGCGACGAGGCGAAGATCGGCGGGATCACGCCGGCGGTGTTGAGCTTCAGCGGCAGGAACGAGGTCTGGCCCTCATACATCCGGTTGCCGACCTGGCGCTTGGGATAGTTGATCAAAAGGCGCCGCTGGGCGCGCTCGACGAAGACCACGAAGGCGATGACGCAGACCGCCATGACCAGCACCAGCAGCAGCAGGCCGGTCGAGATCGCGCCCTGGCGGCCGAGCTCGAGCGTCTGCGCCAGCTGCGCCGGGAACTCGGCGATGATGCCGGCGAAGATGATCATCGAGGTGCCGTTGCCGATGCCGCGGCTGGTGATCTGCTCGCCGAGCCAGAGCAGGAACATGGTGCCGCCGACCAGGGTGATCGTGGTCGAGATCAGGAAGAACGGCCCCGGCTCCAGCACGAGATTGCCCGAGCCCTGCAGGCCGACGCCGATGCCCCAGGCCTGGAACAACGCCAGAACCAGCGTGAGATAGCGCGTGTACTGGTTGAGGATCTTGCGGCCCGCCTCGCCTTCCTTCTTCAGCGCCTCGAAGGTCGGCACGACGCTGGAAAGCAGCTGGACGATGATCGAGGCCGAAATATACGGCATGATCGCCAGCGCGAAGATCGCGAGCCGGCCGACCGCGCCACCCGAGAACATGTTGAACAGGCCGAGCACGCCCGACTGGCTCTGCTTGAACAGGTCGGCGACCGCCTCCGGGTTCATGCCGGGCAGCGGGATATAGGTGCCGAGCCGGTAGACGATCAGCGCCCCCAGCGTGAACCAGATCCGCTTCTTCAGCTCGTCGGCCTTGGCCAGCGCGCCGAAGTTCAGGTTTGCCGCAAGCTGTTCAGCCGCCGATGCCATGCGTCCGGTCCTTGGGTGAATTCTGGTCTAGACAGTCGAACGGCGGCCAAGGCTTCGGGCCCGGCCGCCGCTCGCGTTAGTCATGTAAGCGTGGAAGTCACGCCTGTGAAGCGGCAGCCGCCAGGATCTTGACCGTGCCGCCAGCCTTCTCGATCGCCTCGACCGCCGACTTCGACGCACCGGCGACCTCGAAAGCCAGCTTCGCCTTGAGCTCGCCGACGCCGAGGATCTTGACGCCGTCCTTGGCCTGCCGGGTGATGACGCCGGCGGCGACGAGCGCCTCGATCGTCACCGCGCCCTTGGCGTCCAGCTTGCCGGCCTCGACCGCCTGCTGGATGCGCCCGAGGTTGACCTCGTTCAGATCCTTGGAGAACAGGTTGTGGAAGCCGCGCTTCGGCAGGCGCCGATAGAGCGGCATCTGGCCGCCTTCGAAGCCCTTGACCGCCACGCCGGCGCGAGCCTTCTGGCCCTTGACGCCGCGCCCGCCGGTCTTGCCCTTGCCGGAGCCAATGCCACGGCCGACACGGATGCGCGACTTGGTCGCGCCTTCGTTGTCACGGATCTCTGTGAGTTTCATCAGACGATCCCCTCACTTGCCGTCGACGACGCGCACGAGGTGCCTGACCTTGTCGATCATGCCCCGTACGGCCGGCGTATCGACCAGGGTCGACTGCCGGCGGAGTTTGTTGAGGCCGAGACCGATCAGGGTCTGGCGCTGCGAAGCCTCGCGGCGGATCGGGCTACCGATCTGCTCGACGACGACAGTGGTGGTCTTAGCCTTTGCCATGATCCCACCCTCACGCTTCGGCCGCGGCATCGGTGCCGGCATCGCGGCGACGCGTCTGCAGGGCCGAGACCTTGAGCGAGCGACGCGCGGCGACGCTGCGCGGCGAATCCTCGTTCTTCAACGCGTCGAAGGTGGCGCGCACGAGGTTGTAGGGGTTCGAGGAGCCGAGCGACT
This sequence comes from Bosea sp. Tri-49, assembly GCF_003952665.1. Taxonomy (NCBI): domain Bacteria; kingdom Pseudomonadati; phylum Pseudomonadota; class Alphaproteobacteria; order Hyphomicrobiales; family Alloboseaceae; genus Allobosea; species Allobosea sp. Tri-49. The sequence goes on along the minus strand of NZ_CP017946.1, from coordinate 769,250 downwards.
TCGACACCACGTCCTGCATGCCGACCGCCTCGAAGACGGCGCGCATCGGGCCGCCGGCGATGATGCCGGTACCAGCGGGGGCTGCGCGCAGGATGACCTTGCCAGCGCCGTGACGGCCCTGGACGTCATGATGCAGCGTGCGGCCATCGCGCAGCGGGACGCGAACGAGGCCACGCTTGGCGGCTTCCGTCGCCTTGCGGATCGCCTCAGGCACTTCGCGGGCCTTGCCGTGGCCGAAGCCGACGCGGCCCTTCTGGTCACCAACGACGACGAGGGCAGCAAAGCCGAAACGACGGCCGCCCTTCACCACCTTGGCGACGCGGTTGATGTGGACCAGGCGGTCCACAAATTCAGAATCGCGCTCTTCGCGAACCTGACGGTCACGAGATTCTCTCGCCATGTCTTCCTCTTACTTGCGCGGACGGTGCCGATCGTGGCCCGCCGCTCGCTCGAGCGCTCCGGAATGGAGCGACTTTCCAAATGCGATATGCGGGAAGCCGGTAAGGCCTCCCGCATCCCGCGGTTTTCAACCGATCAGAAGCTTAGCCCGCCTTCGCGAGCAGCTTCGGCCAGCGCCTTGACGCGGCCATGGTACATGTAGGCGCCACGGTCGAACACAACCTCCTTGACGCCGGCCTTGATGGCGCGCTCGGCTATGATCTTGCCGATCGCGGCCGCGGCCTCGACATTCGCGCCCGACTTGAAGTCGGCGCGAATGTCCTTGTCGAGCGACGAGGCCGAAGCGAGCGTCAGCCCCTTCGCATCGTCGATAACCTGCGCATAGATCTGCTTGCCGGTGCGGTGCACCGACAGGCGGGCGCGGCCATTGGCCACTGCCTTGATCGCGCGGCGGACGCGGGCCTTGCGGCGCGCAGTCGCAACTGTCTGCTTGCTCATGGCTGGCGTCCTTACTTCTTCTTGCCTTCCTTGCGGAAGATGAATTCGCCGGCGTACTTGACGCCCTTGCCCTTATAGGGCTCGGGACCGCGATAGTCGCGAATCTCGGCGGCGGTCTGGCCAACGACCTGCTTGTCGATGCCGGAGATCACGATCTCGGTCGGCTTCGGCGTGACGATCGCGACCCCGGCCGGGATCGGATAGTCGATGTCGTGGCTGTAACCGAGCGAGAGCTTCAGGATCTTGCCGTTGACGGCGGCCTTGTAGCCGACGCCGTTGATCTCGAGCTTCTTCTCGAAACCGGCCGTCGTACCGACGACCAGGTTGTTGATGCGGGCGCGCGACGTGCCCCAGAGCGCGCGGGCGCGCTTGGTTTGCGAGCGCGGCTGGACGGCGATGGCGCCGTTCTCCAGTGCGACCGAAACCTCATCGGGAACCTCGAAGGACAGTTCGCCCTTCGAGCCCTTGATCTTTACCAGCTGGCCCGAGACGTTGGCGGTTACACCAGCGGGGACCGAAACAGGCTTCTTACCGATACGAGACATTGGATCTCTCCTGAGCAGCGGCCTGAAGGTCAGAAGACCTTGCAGAGCACTTCGCCACCCACGTTCTGCTCGCGGGCAAGATGATCGGACATCACGCCCTTGGGCGTGGAGACGATGGTGACGCCGAGGCCGTCGGCCACGCGAGGCATGGTCTCGACCGAGGAGTAGACGCGACGGCCGGGCTTCGACACGCGCGAGATCGACCGGATGACCGGCTGTCCCTCGTGGTACTTCAGCTCGATGTCGAACTCGGTGCGGCCGTTGCCGAACTCGGTGGTCGAATAGCCACGGATGTAGCCTTCCGACGCCAGCACGTCCAGAACGCGGGCGCGCAGCTTCGAGCCCGGGGTGGAAACGCGCGACTTGCGCCGCATCTGCGCATTGCGGATGCGGGTCAGCATATCGCCAAGCGGATCGATGATCGCCATGATGCTACCTCCTCACCAGCTCGACTTGACGAGGCCGGGAACCAGCCCCTTGTTGCCGAGCTCGCGCAGAGCAACGCGCGACATCTTCAACTTGCGATAAAAAGCGCGCGGGCGGCCGGTGACTTCGCAACGGTTGCGCACGCGGATGCCGGCAGAATTGCGCGGCAGTTCGGCCAGCTTCAGGCGAGCGAGGAAACGCTCGTCCATGGACTGGCTTTCGTCATTAGCGATCGCGAGAAGACGCGCACGACGGCCCGCGAATTTCTTCACGAGCGCCTTGCGGCGGTTGTTGTTCTCGACGGAGCTTTTCTTAGCCATCGATATCTCCTGGTTTCCGCGTATGAGCCCGAAGGCTCACTGCCGGAACGGGAAGTTGAAGTGCTTGAGCAGGGCACGCGCCTCGTCATCCGACTTGGCAGTCGTGCAGACGATCACGTCCATACCCCAGACCTGGTCGACCTTGTCGTAGTTGATCTCGGGGAACACGATGTGCTCCTTGATCCCGAGCGCGAAATTGCCGCGCCCGTCGAACGACTTCGGGTTGAGACCGCGGAAGTCGCGCACACGCGGCAAGGCAATGGTGACGAGCCGATCGACGAACTCGAACATCTTGGTCTTGCGCAGCGTGACCTTGCAGCCGACCGCCATGTTCTCGCGCAGCTTGAAGCCGGCGATGGCGAGGCGGGACTTGGTGATGACCGGCTTCTGACCGGCGATCATGGCAAGGTCGCCGGCGGCGTTGTCGACCTTCTTGCGGTCGGCAGTCGCTTCGCCAACGCCCATGTTGATGACGACCTTCTCGAGGGTCGGCACTTCCATGACGTTCTTGTAGCCGAACTCGGCGATCATCGCGGGACGGACGACGTCCTCATAATGCTTCTTCATGCGCGGCGAGAGAGCCGCCTGCTGATTCTCAGCCATCGATCAGATCCCCCGAACGCTTGGCGAAACGGACCTTGCGGCCGTCATCGAGCACCTTGAAGCCGACGCGGGTCGGCTTGCCGTCCTTCGGATCGGCGACGGCCAGGTTCGACAGATCGATCGTGGCCTCCTTGCTGATGATGCCGCCCTCGGACTGGGCAGTAGCCTTGGTGTGCTTCTTGACCAGGTTCACGCCGCGCACGACGGCGCGGGCGTCCTTCGGCAGGACCTGAAGCACTTCGCCGTTCTTGCCCTTGTCGCGGCCGGCGAGCACGACGACCTTGTCGCCCTTTTTGATTTTCGCAGCCATCACAACACCTCGGGAGCGAGCGAAATGATCTTCATGTGGTTCTTGGCGCGCAGCTCGCGCGGAACCGGTCCGAAGATACGGGTGCCCACAGGCTCCTTCTGGTTGTTGATCAGCACGGCCGCATTGCGGTCGAAGCGGATCACCGAACCGTCGGGGCGCTTGATGTCCTTGGCGGTGCGCACGACGATCGCCTTCATGACGTCGCCCTTCTTCACGCGGCCGCGCGGGATGGCTTCCTTGATGGAAACCACAATGATGTCGCCGATGCGGGCATAGCGCCGCTTCGAGCCGCCGAGAACCTTGATGCACATCACGCGGCGGGCGCCGGAATTGTCGGCGACCTCGAGATTGGTCTGCACCTGGATCATGGCCTTGATCCTTCCATCTGTGTATCAGCGCGGTTTCCGGACAAAGGCGGAGTGCCTGAGCCCGGACTACGACTGACGGGGGTCGCTTTGCCCCCTGGCCTCAATGATTTGACTTACGCCTTGGGAGCGTTGTCGAGCACAACCCAGCTTTTCAGCTTGGAAATGGGCTTCGACTCCTCGATCCAAACCGAGTCACCGACCTTGAACGACCCCGCCTCGTCATGGGCGTGATAGTTCTTCGAACGGCGCACCGTCTTCTTGAGGAGCGGGTGCGTATAACGCCGCTCGACCTTAACCACAACAGTTTTGTTCTGCTTGTCGCTGACGACGACGCCCTGCAGCACGCGCTTCGGCATTGTCCTACTCCTCAGGCGCTCACTGCCGCGGTCTTGGACCGCTGCAGTGTCTTGATGCGGGCGATATCCTTACGCACTTCGGTGACCCGAGCGGTATTCTCGAGCTGGCCGGTCGCGCGCTGGAAACGCAGGTTAAACTGCTCCTTCTTGAGCTTGAGAAGCTCGTCCTGGAGCTGGTCCGCGCTCATCACCTTGATGTCGGACAGGCGTTGCGTAGCTTTCATGTCGCCCTCCTTACTCGGCGATGCGTTGGATGAAACGGGTCTTGATCGGCAGCTTGGCGGCACCGAGACGGAGCGCCTCGCGGGCGATATCCTCCGGCACGCCGTCGAGCTCGAACATGATCCGGCCCGGCTTGACCTTGGCCGCCCAGAATTCGGGCGCTCCCTTGCCCTTACCCATGCGGACTTCGGTCGGCTTCTTGGAAACCGGCACGTCCGGGAAGATGCGGATCCAGACCCGGCCCGCGCGCTTCATGGCGCGGGTGATGGCACGACGGGCCGCCTCGATCTGGCGGGCCGTGACGCGCTCCGGCTCCTGGGCCTTCAGGCCGAACTGGCCGAAATTGAGATCCGTGCCGCCCTTGGCGACGCCGGAAATGCGTCCCTTGAACTGCTTACGGAACTTAGTGCGCTTTGGTTGCAGCATGGCTCTTCTCGATCAGCCTTACGCAGCCTGCTCGCGACGTTCGCGACGCTCACCACCCGAGCGGCCGCCCTCGTCCGAGAGGCGCTTGTCCTGGGCCATCGGGTCGTGTTCGAGGATCTCGCCCTTGAAGATCCAGACCTTGATCCCGCACGTGCCATAGGTCGTGAAGGCAGTGGCGACGCCGTAGTCGACGTCGGCGCGCAGCGTATGCAGCGGCACGCGGCCCTCGCGATACCATTCGAGGCGGGCGATTTCAGCGCCACCCAGACGGCCCGAGCAGTTGATGCGGATGCCCTCGGCGCCCAGACGCATCGCCGACTGAACGGCGCGCTTCATGGCGCGACGGAAAGCGACGCGGCGCTCGAGCTGCTGAGCGATCGAATCGGCGACCAGGGTCGCGTCGATCTCCGGCTTGCGCACCTCGACGATGTTGATGGTGACGTCGGCAGACGTCAGCTTCGACACGGTCTTGCGCAGCTTCTCGATGTCGGCGCCCTTCTTGCCGATCACCACGCCCGGACGCGCCGAGTGGATGGTGACGCGGCACTTCTTGTGCGGACGCTCGATGATGATCTTCGAGACAGCAGCCTGCTTCAGCAGCTTCATCAGGGCGGCGCGGATCGCCATGTCCTCATGCAGCAGCTTGCCGTATTCACCCTTCTGGGCGAACCAGCGCGAATCCCAGGTCCGGTTGATGCCGAGACGAAGGCCGATCGGATTGATTTTCTGACCCATCGTTCTCTCCTCAGGCCTTCGCAGCCTGAACTTCGCGCACCACGATCGTGATGTTGGCGAAGGGCTTCATGATGCGGGCGCCACGGCCGCGAGCGCGGGCATGGAAGCGCTTCATGACGAGCGCCTTGCCGACGAAAGCCTGGGACACGACGAGGTCGTCGACGTCGAGATCATGATTGTTCTCGGCGTTGGCGATCGCGCTCTGCAGGCACTTGCGCACATCGGTCGAGATCCGCTTGCGCGAGAACTCGAGATCGGAGAGCGCGGTCGAGACCTTCTTGCCGCGGATGAGCTGGGCGAGAAGGTTCAGCTTCTGCGGGGAAACGCGCAGGTTGCGCGCGACCGCCTTGGCCTCGTTCTCGGGCAGCGCACGGGGGGCGGAGGGCTTACCCATGGCTTACTTCCTCTTCGCCTTCTTGTCGGCCGCGTGGCCGGGGAAGGTGCGCGTCGGCGAGAACTCGCCGAACTTGTGGCCCACCATTTCCTCGGAGACGTTCACCGGCACATGCTTGTGGCCGTTGTAGACGCCGAACGTCAGACCGACGAACTGCGGCAGGATCGTGGAGCGACGGCTCCAGATCTTGATGACTTCAGACCGGCTCGCCGAACGGGCGACCTCGGCCTTCTTCAGGAGGTATCCGTCGACAAACGGACCTTTCCAAAGCGAACGCGCCATGACGGACCTCAGTTCTTCTTCTTGCGGGCGTGACGGCTCGACACGATGAACGTATCGGTCCGCTTGTTCGAGCGGGTCTTCTTGCCCTTGGTCGGCAGACCCCAGGGCGTAACCGGATGACGGCCGCCCGAGGTGCGGCCTTCGCCGCCGCCGTGCGGATGGTCGACCGGGTTCATCGAGACACCACGGTTATGCGGACGACGACCCAGCCAGCGCGAGCGCCCGGCCTTGCCGTCATTCCGGTTCATGTGGTCGGGGTTCGAGACCGCGCCCACCGTGGCATAGCACAGGCCGCTGATCAGGCGCTGCTCGCCCGAATTCAAGCGGACGATAACGTAACCCTGGTCACGGCCGACGATCTGGGCGTAGTTGCCCGCCGAACGTGCCAGCGCCCCACCCTTGCCGATCTTGAGCTCGACATTGTGGACGATCGTGCCGATCGGCAGCGAACCCATCGGGGCCGCGTTGCCGGGCTTCACGTCGACGCTGTCACCGGCGACGACGCTGTCGCCAACGGCCAGGCGCTGCGGCGCCAGGATGTAGGCGAGCTCGCCGTCCTGATACTTGATCAGCGCGATGAAGGCCGAGCGGTTCGGATCATACTCGATCCGCTCCACGGCAGCCGGGATGCCGGCCTTGCCGCGACGCTTGAAATCGATCAGGCGCAGCGTGCGCTTGTGACCACCGCCGCGGAAGCGGACGGTGATGCGGCCGAGATTGTTGCGGCCGCCCGAGGACGACTTGCCCTCGGTCAGCGCCTTGACCGGCTTGCCCTTGTAGAGCTCGCTGCGGTCGACGATCACGAGCTGGCGAAGGCTCGGCGTGATCGGCTTGAAACTCTTCAAAGCCATGATGACGATCCTTCCCTCAGAGCCCAGTGGTCACGTCGATGGAGTGACCTTCTTCGAGGGTCACGACCGCCTTCTTGACGTCCGAACGCTGACCGAGCCGGCCCCGGAAGACCTTCATCTTGCCTTCGGTGACCATCGTATTGACGCTCTTGACCTTGACGTCGAAGAGCTTCTCGATCGCCGCCTTGATCTGCGGCTTGGTCGCGGTCTTCGCGACCTTGAAGACGACCTTGTTGTGCTCTGAGAGCATGGTCGCCTTTTCGGTGATCACCGGGCCACGAATGACGTCGTAGTGGCGCGGATCCAGATTCTTGGACTGACTCATTTGAAGCGCGCCTCCAGCGCATCGACAGCCGAGCGCGTCAGCACGAGCTTGTCGCGACGCAGGATGTCATAGACGTTGATGCCCTGGATCGGCAGCACGTCGACGTTCGGGATCGAACGCGCCGCCAGGCCGAAGTTCACATCGATCTCGGCGCCGCCGATCACCAGCGCGCTCGACAGGTCGAGTTTGCCGAAATGGCCCAGAAGCACCTTGGTCTTCGGCTCGGCGAGCTTGACGTCGTCGATGATGATCAGGCCCGCGTCCTTGGCCTTGGCCGAGAGCGCATGGCGCAGCGCCAGCGCCTTGACCTTCTTGGGCAGGTCATGGGCGTGGTCGCGCACGACCGGGCCGAAGGCCTTGCCACCGCCGCGGAACTGCGGAGCCGAAGCTGCACCGTGGCGAGCGCCGCCGGTACCCTTCTGCTTGTAGATCTTCTTGCGGGTGCGGTCGACTTCCGAACGGCCCTTGGTCTTGTGCGTGCCGGCGCGGCGCTTGGCGAGCTGGTAGCGCACCATGCGGGCGAGCAGGTCGGCGCGCGGCTCGAGGCCGAAGATCGCGTCCGAAAGCTCGACCGAGCCGGCCTTGCCGCCGTCAAGAGTGACGATATCGAGTTTCATCACACGTTCTCCTCAGCCTGCGCCGCAGGAGCCTCGACAATGTCGGCCTTGCCCTCGCCGGAGACCTTGAACTTGCCCGGCAGCGGGGCGTCCTTCGGCAGCGAGCGCTTGACTGCGTCGCGGACATGGATCCAGCCGCCGGCGACGCCGGGGACGGCGCCCTCGACCAGGATCAGGCCGCGCTCGGCGTCCGTCTGGACGACGCGCAGGTTCTGCGTGGTGACGCGCTCGACACCGAGATGACCCGGCATCTTCTTGTTCTTGAAGGTCTTGCCCGGGTCCTGACGGCCACCGGTCGAACCGATCGAACGATGCGAGACCGAGACGCCGTGCGTGGCGCGCAGACCGCCGAAGTTCCAGCGCTTCATACCGCCGGCGAAGCCCTTGCCGGTGGTCGTGCCGGAGACGTCGACGAACTGGCCGACGACGAAGTGGTCGGCGGTGAGCTCGGCGCCGACCGGGATCAGCGCGTCATCGCTGACGCGGAACTCGACGATCTTCTGCTTCGGCTCGACCTTGGCCACGGCGAAGTGGCCGCGCTGCGCCTTCGAGACGTTCTTGACCTTGGCCAAGCCCGACCCGAGCTGCACGGCGACATAGCCGTTCTTCTCGATCGTGCGATGCGCGACGACCTGGCAGTTGTCGAGCTTCAGCACGGTGACCGGGATGTGCTCGCCGGCATCGGTGAAGATGCGGGTCATCCCGACTTTCTGTGCAATCACACCGGAACGCATCGGTGCATACCTTCCCTTGGGGTCATGTCCATCCGGGAAACCCGGAAACAGAGGACCCGATGATGGATCAGAGCTTGATTTCGACGTCGACGCCGGCGGCGAGATCAAGCTTCATGAGGGCGTCGACCGTCTGGGGGGTCGGATCGACGATATCGAGAACCCGCTTGTGGGTCCGCATCTCGAACTGCTCGCGCGACTTCTTGTCGATGTGCGGCGAGCGGTTGACGGTGAACTTCTCGATCAGCGTCGGCAGCGGAATCGGGCCGCGGACCTGGGCGCCGGTGCGCTTCGCCGTCGAGACGATCTCGCGCGTCGACGCATCGAGGATGCGATGGTCGAACGCCTTGAGGCGGATCCGGATATTCTGACCGTTCATGGTCGTGTTATCTCCGTGACGTGAAAAGACGAAAGCCCCGAAGGGCTTCCGCCCTCAGATCAGCCGTTACGCGATGATCGTTGCGACGACGCCGGCACCGACGGTGCGGCCGCCCTCGCGGATGGCGAAGCGCAGCTTCTCTTCCATCGCGATCGGCACGATCAGGTGCACTTCCATGGCGATGTTGTCGCCAGGCATCACCATCTCGGTGCCCTCGGGCAGGTGCACCACGCCGGTCACGTCCGTCGTGCGGAAGTAGAACTGCGGGCGGTAGTTGGTGAAGAACGGGGTGTGGCGACCGCCCTCCTCCTTGGTCAGGATGTAGGCCTCGGCCTTGAACTTGGTGTGCGGCTTCACCGAGCCCGGCTTGCACAGCACCTGGCCGCGCTCGACGTCCTCGCGCTTGGTGCCGCGCAGCAGCGCGCCGATGTTGTCGCCGGCCTGGCCCTGGTCGAGCAGCTTGCGGAACATCTCGACGCCGGTCACGGTCGTCTTCACCGTGTCCTTCAGCCCGACGATCTCGATTTCCTCGCCGACCTTGACGATGCCGCGCTCGACGCGGCCGGTCACAACCGTGCCACGACCCGAGATCGAGAACACGTCCTCGACCGGCATCAGGAAGGGCTGGTCGATCGGGCGCTCGGGCTGCGGGATGTAGGCGTCGACCGTCTTCATCAGCGCGATCACCGCGTCATGCCCGATCTCCGGGGTGACGCCGTCCAGCGCAGCCTTGGCCGAGCCCTTGGTGATCGGGATGTCGTCGCCCGGGAAGTCGTACTTCGACAGGAGCTCGCGGATCTCCATCTCGACCAGCTCGAGCAACTCGGCGTCGTCGACGAGATCGACCTTGTTCATGAACACCACCAGCGCGGGAACGCCGACCTGGCGCGCCAAGAGGATGTGCTCGCGGGTCTGCGGCATCGGGCCGTCGGCAGCCGACACCACCAGGATCGCGCCGTCCATCTGCGCCGCGCCGGTGATCATGTTCTTCACATAGTCGGCGTGCCCGGGGCAGTCGACGTGGGCATAGTGCCGGGCCGAGGTCTCGTATTCGACGTGAGCCGTCGAGATCGTGATGCCGCGGGCCTTCTCCTCGGGCGCCTTGTCGATCTGGTCATACGCCGTGAACGACGCGCCGCCAGACTCCGCCAGAACCTTCGTGATCGCAGCCGTCAATGACGTCTTGCCATGGTCAACGTGACCAATCGTGCCAATGTTGCAGTGCGGCTTCGTCCGAGCAAACTTCTCTTTGGCCATGTCAGCCTCCGTCAGATCTTCTCAAGTGTTCCGTTTAATGCGTTGTTCAATCAGGCGTATTTGGCCTGGACCTCGGCAGCCACCGCGGACGGCACCTGCTCGTAGTGGTCGAACTGCATCGTGTAGTTGGCGCGGCCCTGGCTGAACGAGCGCAGCTGGTTCACGTAGCCGAACATGTTGGCGAGCGGGACCATCGCATTCACGACGACCGCGTTGCCGCGCATGTCCTGGCCCTGGATCTGGCCGCGCCGCGAGTTCAGGTCGCCGATGACCGAGCCGGTATAGTCTTCCGGGGTCACGACTTCGACCTTCATGATCGGCTCGAGCAGCACCGAGCCGCCCTTCTGCAGACCCTCGCGCAGAGCAGCGCGGGAGGCGATTTCGAAGGCGAGAGCCGACGAGTCGACCTCGTGGAAGGCGCCGTCGATCAGCGTGACCTTGACGTCGACGACCGGGAAGCCGGCGAGCACGCCCGAACCGATGACCGAGTTGAGGCCCTTCTCAACGCCCGGAATATACTCCTTCGGCACCGAGCCGCCGACGACCTTCGACTCGAACTCGAAGCCCTTGCCGGTCTCGTTCGGCTCGATGATCAGCTTGACGCGGGCGAACTGGCCCGTACCGCCGGTCTGCTTCTTGTGGGTGTAGTCGATCTCGGCCTTCTTGGTCAGCGTCTCGCGATAGGCAACCTGCGGCGCGCCGATATTGGCATCGACCTTGTAGGTCCGGCGCAGGATGTCGACCTTGATGTCGAGATGCAGCTCGCCCATCCCCTTCAGGATGGTCTGGCCGCTCTCCTGGTCGGTCGAGACGCGGAAGGACGGATCCTCGTTCGCGAGCTTCGACAGCGCGAGGCCAAGCTTCTCCTGGTCGGCCTTGGACTTCGGCTCGATCGCGATCGTGATGACCGGCTCGGGGAATTCCATGCGCTCGAGGATCACGGCCTGGGCCGGGTCGCACAGCGTGTCGCCGGTGCGGACGTCCTTGAGGCCGGCCAGAGCGACGATGTCGCCGGCGAAAGCCTCCTTGATGTCTTCACGGTTGTTCGCGTGCATCAGCAGCATGCGGCCGACGCGCTCTTTCTTGTCGCGCGTCGAGTTGATGACGCCCTGGCCGGTCTCGACCTTGCCCGAATAGACGCGGCAGAAGGTGATGGTACCGACGAAGGGGTCGTCCATGATCTTGAAGGCAAGCATCGCGAAGGGATCCTCGTCCGTCGGATGACGAACGGTCTCTTCCTCGGTCTTGAAGTCGATGCCCTTGATGTCGCCACGATCGACCGGCGACGGCAGGAAGTCGACGACGGCGTCAAGCAGGGGCTGCACGCCCTTGTTCTTGAAGGCCGAACCGCAGAGCACCGGGTGGAAGGCGCGGCGCTGCACGGCGGTACGAACCAGCCGACGCAGAGTCTCGGCATCCGGCTCGGTACCGTCGAGATAGGCTTCCATCGCCGCATCGTCCATCTCGACGGCGGCTTCGAGCAGCTTGTGGCGGTATTCGACAGCCTTGTCGGCGAGATCGGCCGGGATTTCCTTCTCATCGAAGGAGGCGCCGAGCGCCTCGCCGTTCCAGACGATCGCCTTCATCTTGATGAGGTCGATGACGCCGGCGAAATTCGACTCCGAACCGATCGGGATCTGCAGGCAGACGGGCTTGCCGGCGACGCGGTCGATGATGTCCTGGACGCAGCGATAGAAATCGGCGCCGATCTTGTCCATCTTGTTGACGAACACGACGCGCGGAACGTCGTACTTGTCGGCCTGGCGCCAGACAGTCTCGGTCTGGGGCTCGACGCCCTGGTTGCCGTCGAGCACGCAGACGGCGCCGTCGAGTACGCGCAGCGAACGCTCGACCTCAATGGTGAAGTCGACGTGGCCGGGGGTGTCGATGATGTTCAGGCGATGATCGCGCCACAGGCAGGTCGTCGCGGCAGAGGTGATCGTGATGCCACGCTCCTGCTCCTGCGCCATCCAGTCCATGGTGGCGGCGCCGTCATGGACTTCGCCGATCTTATGGCTCTTGCCGGTGTAGAACAGGATACGCTCGGTCGTCGTCGTCTTGCCCGCATCAATGTGGGCCATGATGCCGAAGTTACGATAGCGATCGATGGGATGAGAACGGGGCATAGGAATGCTCTGTCTTTCCGGGTCGGAACGGACGAATTACCAGCGGTAGTGCGAGAAGGCGCGGTTGGCTTCCGCCATCCGGTGCGTGTCTTCGCGCTTCTTGACGGCGTTGCCACGGTTGTTCGCGGCATCCATCAGCTCGGACGAGAGACGCTCGACCATGGTGCGATCGTTGCGGCCACGGGCAGCGGCGATCAGCCAGCGGATCGCGAGAGCCTGGCGGCGTTCGGTGCGAACCTCGACCGGGACCTGATAGGTCGCACCGCCGACGCGGCGGGAGCGGACCTCGATCGCCGGGGCGACGTTCTCGAGCGCGGTCTTGAAGACGGCGAGCGGGTCGCTCTTCAGCTTACCCTCGATGATGTCGAAGGCGCCGTAGACGATGCCTTCGGCAGTCGACTTCTTGCCTTCGTACATGACCGAATTCATGAACTTGGTCACGATCACGTCGCCGAACTTGGCGTCCGGGATGATCTCGCGCTTTTCGGCACTGTGGCGGCGGGACATCGTCTAGTCTCCGGTCAAATCTCAAAAGCTGCGAACCGGCTGGGGCATCTTGCCCCGCCGGTCGGGCAGGAAAATTACTTCGGACGCTTGGCGCCGTACTTCGAACGGCGCTGCTTGCGATTCTTGACGCCCTGCGTGTCGAGCACGCCGCGCAGGATGTGATAACGCACGCCGGGCAAGTCCTTGACGCGGCCGCCGCGGATCATGACGACCGAGTGCTCCTGAAGGTTGTGGCCTTCACCCGGAATGTAGCCGATCACTTCGAAGCCGTTGGTCAGGCGCACCTTGGCGACCTTGCGGAGCGCCGAGTTCGGCTTCTTCGGGGTCGTCGTGTAGACACGCGTGCAGACGCCGCGCTTCTGCGGGCAATTCTCGAGCGCCGGAGCGGTGTTACGCGCCTTGACCGGCGAACGGGGCTTGCGGATCAGCTGGCTGATTGTCGGCATTTAAGGCCTCTCGCTCCCTTGAGCGCTAGATGAATTCGATGTCCATTCCGGCACCTTACAAGGCCATGACCAAACGAAGCCGCGCCATCGGCGCCCATTTACGGGGCCTCAGGCGCGTTCGCCATGCAGAGGAACACGGAATCCGCGTTCATGCGTCCTGCCATGTCGTCGTTAGACGCTGGAATTCCGACGGAGTTTCGGTCGCGAACCTCGCTCGCAACAAAGGCAAGCGACAAACGTGTCCGACAGCCGTCGACAGTGGCGCGCTTATGACTCAGTCGGAGATTCGCGTCAACCCCGGATTTAGCGGGAGTTAACGCAATCTCGCGGCGAGCATTCAGATGCCGCTCAATCGGTCGCGCCCGCCGTGACCCCTGCCCCGCGCAACAGGCCGATCAGGTCGGCCTGGCGATGCAGTCCGGTCTTGGCCATCACCCGCTTCAAGGTCGAGCGCGCGGTCTCCTCCATGATGCCAAGCGCGGCGGCCGCCTCGCGTGGGCGGTGCCCCGCCGCGATCAGCGCGGCGAGCCTGGCCTCGGCCGGCGTCAGGTCGAACAGGCCCTGGACGACATCGGCGGTCGGCACGTCCTTCACCACCACCGGCGTCACCACCAGGATGCTCGCCGCCCGCGAGAAGATGTCGTGGGCGGCACCGCGAATCGGCGTCAGGTGCAGGATCAACGGCGGTTGATTCTCGCGGCGCGCCACCGGGATCGAGCGCACCGTCGCACTGGTTGCCCGGCCCATCGCTTGCAAGGCTGAGGCGAGCAGGCTGTCTGCCGCCATATCGACGAGTCCGAGCCGCGATGGACGATCGACAGCCACCGCCGGTACCAACGCCTCGAAGCTGGGATTGAGCGCGAGCGCGCGGCCATTGCGATCGAGCACCGCTGCGGGCAGGCCGATCGCCTCGAGCGCCTGGGCGGCCCCCCGCACCCGCTCGAATTCGAGCCGGGCCGAAAGCAGCATGGCGCGGGCGAGGTGGGGCCGCATCCTGTCGAAGCGAGCGATCAGGTCCCCCTCGACATGGCCCTCCTCGCGCTCGCGCTCGGCATGCAGGATGAAGGCTTCGCCGGTTGGCGAGGCGACCAGGGTCGCGACACCGACGCCGAACCCCTGCGGCAGCAGGAAATCACGATAGACCGGCTCGTCCGCCATCTCGGCCTCGGAGAGGATGTCGATATCGCGCAGGAAACCGGCATGGCGGCGCTCGATCAGGCGGCGCGTCCGCTCATTGCCGGGGAAACGGTTGAAGTGCGTCGCGACCAGCTGGTCGAACTCGGGCGAGGACGAGATCCAGCGGTTGGAGGTCGGCGTCACCGCGACCAGCACCGCGCCGGCACCGCGCGCAATCTCCTGGAACCGCCGCAGCACCTGCGGCCACAGCTCCGACACCACTGCCGCTTCGTAAAGACTGTCGAGAAATTGCTCGTCCATGATCCCGGCCGCCCCAGGCCTGGTCCGCAGGACGAGAAACTCCTCCGCCGACCACGCCCCCGCATGGTGTCAGCATGCCACCCGTCGTTCGGCCGCCTCCGGCCGACCAACGAGAGACGCGCTAGCGCATCGCTGCCCCCCGACAGATTTCGCAAGATAAGCTTAGGCCGCTTGCCTTGGAAAAGGTCAAGGGAGCCGAAACGAAAACGGCCGCCCGAAGGCGGCCGTTTCACAAAGCCAGTAGAACTTGCCGGCTCTCACTTTGCGTCTAGAGACCGTTATTCCGATCGGCTTGCGTTGCAAGCCGATCGGAACGGGCTCTATTCGGCTGCGGGCAGAGCCGCCGCGGCGGTAGCCGCGGCCCTGGCCGCCGCATCCGCCTTCTGGCCGACGATCAGATCGTCGCGACGCGTCGCCACCTGCTTGATGCGGGCGACCTGCGCGCCGGTGCCGGCCGGGATCAGCGAGCCAACGATGACGTTCTCCTTGAGGCCTTCCAGCATGTCCATCTTGCCGTTGACCGCAGCCTCGGTGAGGACGCGGGTCGTCTCCTGGAAGGAGGCGGCCGAGATGAACGAGCGGGTCTGCAGCGAGGCCTTGGTGATGCCGAGCAGGACCGGAACACCGGAAGCCGGCTTCTTGCCCTCCTCGCGCAGCTTGGAGTTGACCTCCTCGAGCTCGATCCGGTCGATCTGATCGCCAGTGAGAATGTCGCTATCGCCGGATTCGGTGATCTCGACCTTCTGCAGCATCTGCCGGACGATGACCTCGATGTGCTTGTCGTTGATGGTCACGCCCTGGAGGCGGTAAACCTCCTGGATCTCGTTGACCAGGTAAGCGGCAAGCTCCTCGACGCCCTTGATCGCCAGGATGTCGTGCGGGGCCGGGTTGCCGTCGAGGATGTAGTCCCCGATCTCGACGACGTCGCCATCCTGCAGGTGGATGTGCTTGCCCTTCGGGATCAGATACTCGACGGCGTCGGTGCCATCATGCGGAGTCAGCGTGACGCGACGCTTGTTCTTGTAGTCGCGCCCGAAGCCGATGACGCCGGCCTTCTCGGCGATGATCGCGGCATCCTTCGGACGACGCGCCTCGAACAGCTCGGCGACGCGCGGCAGACCGCCGGTGATGTCGCGGGTCTTGGCCGAGTCGGTCGAGACACGCGCCAGCACGTCGCCGGCCTTCACCGACGAGCCTGGCTCCACCGAGATGATGCCCTCGACCGGCAGGATGTAGCGCGCCTCGCCGCCGCGGGCGAGCTTGGCGATCTTGCCGTCCGCGCCGTGCAGGGTCATCGCCGGACGCAGGTCCGACGTACGGGCCGAACCGCGCCAGTCGATCACGAGGCGCTTGTTGATGCCGGTCGCCTCGTCGGTCGTCTCCGTCATCGACATGCCGTCGACCAGGTCCTCGTAGCCGACCTTGCCGTCGACCTCTGCCAGGATCGGGCGGGAATAGGGATCCCACTCGATCAGGCGCTGGCCGCGCTTGACCTTGTCGCCGTCGTCGACGCGCAGCTTCGAGCCGAACTGGACGCGGTGAACCGCGCGCTCGGCGCCGTCCGGGCCGGTGATGACGATGGCGAGGTTACGCGCCATCGCGATCAGGTCGCCGTCCGAGTTGCGTGCCGCATTGCGGTTGCGGATCTTGACCGTGCCTTCGAAGTTCGATTCGACGAAGGACTGGTCGGCGATCGTGGCCGCGCCACCGATGTGGAAGGTACGCATGGTGAGCTGCGTGCCCGGCTCGCCGATCGACTGCGCCGCGATGACGCCGACGGCCTCGCCCATGTTGACGGGCGTGCCGCGGGCAAGATCGCGCCCGTAGCAGGTCGCGCACACGCCGTTCTTGGTCTCGCAGGTCAAGACCGAGCGGATCTTCACCTCCTGGACGCCGGCGGCGTTGATCTTGGCGATGTGGCTCTCCTCGATCACCGCGCCCTTGGCGACCAGGATGTTGCCTTCGAGGTCAACCACCTCCACGGCCGCCGAACGGCCGAGGATGCGCATGCCGAGCGAAGCCACGACCTGGCCGGCATCGACGATGGCGCGCATCTTGATGCCGTTGTCCGAGCCGCAATCGACCTCGGAGATGATCGCGTCCTGCGCCACGTCGACGAGACGGCGGGTGAGATAACCCGAATTCGCCGTCTTGAGCGCCGTGTCGGCGAGGCCCTTGCGGGCGCCGTGGGTCGAGTTGAAGTACTCGAGAACGTCGAGGCCTTCCTTGAAGTTCGAGATGATCGGGCTCTCGATGATCTCGCCCGACGGCTTGGCCATCAGGCCGCGCATCGCCGCGAGCTGCTTCATCTGCGCCGGCGAACCGCGGGCACCCGAGTGGCTCATCATGTAGATCGAGTTGATCGGCTTGTCCCGGCCGTTCTCGTCCTTCTTCACGGTCGAGATGCGGGCCATCATCTCCTGGGCGAGCTTGTCGGAGCACTTCGCCCAGGCGTCGACGACCTTGTTGTACTTCTCGCCCTGGGTGATCAGGCCGTCCTGATACTGCTGCTCGTAATCCTTGGCGAGCACGCGGGTCGCATCGACGATCTCCCACTTGTTCTCGGGGATCACCATGTCGTCCTTGCCGAACGAAATGCCGGCCTTGAAGGCATGCTTGAAGCCGAGGCCCATGACGCGATCGCAGAAGATCACCGATTCCTTCTGACCGCAGCCGCGATAGACGGCGTCGATCATGTTGGAGATCTCCTTCTTGGTCATCAGCTTGTTGACGACGTCGAAGGTCATGGCGGGGTGCTCGGGCAACGCAGTCGAGAGAATGACGCGGCCCGGCGTGGTGTCGTAGATCTTGGTGTAGGACTTGCCGTCGGCGCCAACGCCGGTCCAGCGGTATTTGATCTTCGAATGCAGCGTCACGACCTTCTCGTGCAGCGCGTATTCGAGCTCGCCGAAGTCACCGAAGATCTTGCCCTGGCCCGGCTCGCCATCCGAGATGATCGAGAGGTAGTAGAGGCCGAGCACGATGTCCTGCGACGGCACGATGATCGGCATGCCGTTCGCCGGGTGCAGGATGTTGTTGGTCGACATCATCAGGACGCGCGCTTCCAGCTGCGCCTCGAGCGACAGCGGGACGTGCACGGCCATCTGGTCGCCGTCGAAGTCGGCGTTGAACGCAGCGCAGACCAGCGGGTGCAGCTGGATCGCCTTGCCCTCGATCAGCACCGGCTCGAAAGCCTGGATGCCGAGGCGGTGCAGCGTCGGCGCGCGGTTGAGCAGCACCGGATGCTCGCGGATGACCTCGTCGAGGATATCCCAGACCTCGGGCTTCTCCTTCTCGACCAGCTTCTTGGCCTGCTTGACCGTAGTCGAGTAGCCCTTGGCGTCCAGGCGGGCGTAGATGAACGGCTTGAACAGCTCGAGCGCCATCTTCTTCGGCAGCCCGCACTGGTGCAGCTTCATCTCCGGGCCGACCACGATGACCGAGCGGCCGGAATAGTCGACGCGCTTGCCGAGAAGGTTCTGCCGGAAGCGGCCCTGCTTGCCCTTCAGCATATCGGCGAGCGACTTCAGCGGACGCTTGTTGGCGCCGGTGATGACGCGGCCGCGACGGCCGTTGTCGAACAGGGCGTCGACCGATTCCTGCAGCATCCGCTTCTCGTTGCGGATGATGATGTCCGGCGCGCGCAGCTCGATCAGCCGCTTCAGGCGGTTGTTGCGGTTGATGACGCGGCGATAGAGGTCGTTCAGGTCGGAGGTCGCAAAGCGGCCGCCGTCGAGCGGCACGAGCGGACGCAAGTCAGGCGGGATCACCGGGATGATGGTCATCACCATCCATTCCGGCTTGTTGCCCGACTCCTGGAAGGCCTCGATGATCTTCAGGCGCTTCATCAGCTTCTTCGGCTTGAGCTCCGACGTCGTCGTCGCGATCTCATGCTTCAGGTCGGCGTTGATCTGGTCGAGATCAAGCGCGCGCAGCATCTCGCGGATCGCTTCCGCGCCGATCATCGCCGTGAAGGTGTCGGCGCCGTACTCTTCCTGGGCGCGGACATACTCTTCTTCGGTCAGCAGCTGGCGATCCTTGAGCGGGGTCAGGCCCGGCTCAAGGACGACGTAGGATTCGAAGTAGAGGATGCGCTCGAGGTCCTTGAGCGGCATGTCCATCAAGAGGCCGATGCGCGAGGGCAGCGACTTCAGGAACCAGATATGCGCGACGGGAGCGGCGAGCTCGATATGACCCATGCGCTCGCGCCGGACGCGGGCGAGCGTCACTTCGACGCCGCACTTCTCGCAGATCACGCCCTTGAACTTCATGCGCTTGTACTTGCCGCACAGGCACTCGTAGTCCTTGATCGGCCCGAAGATGCGGGCGCAGAACAGGCCGTCGCGCTCGGGCTTGAACGTGCGGTAGTTGATCGTCTCGGGCTTCTTGATCTCGCCGAACGACCAGGATGCAATCTTCTCCGGGCTGGCGATCGAGATCTTGATCGCGTCGAACGCCTGCTGCACCGGCTGCTGGCCGAAAAGGTTCATGACCTCTTGCTTCATAGCCTGTCTCCTGTGGCCGGTGGGGTTTTAGGGAAAACCGCCCTGCCCGGCCCTTGATCCATCGGCCGGCGGCGAAAGTGCCGCCGGCATGAGTAACGAACGCTCCGTGCCCTTTCGGGCGCGAAAGCCTTACTCGGCTGCCTCGGCCGGCACGTCGCCCGGCTTCGGCTTGTTGTTGATGAGCTCGACGTTGAGGCCGAGCGAGCGCATTTCCTTGACGAGCACGTTGAAGCTCTCCGGGATGCCCGCTTCGAAGTTGTCTTCGCCGCGCACGATCGACTCGTAGACCTTGGTGCGGCCCGCGACGTCGTCCGACTTCACCGTCAGCATCTCCTGCAGCGTGTAGGCGGCGCCGTACGCTTCGAGCGCCCAGACCTCCATCTCGCCGAAGCGCTGGCCGCCGAACTGCGCCTTGCCGCCGAGCGGCTGCTGGGTGACCAGCGAGTAGGGGCCGATCGAGCGGGCGTGGATCTTGTCGTCCACGAGGTGGTGCAGCTTCAGCATGTAGATGTAGCCCATCGTCACCTTGCGGTCGAAAGGCTCACCGGTACGGCCGTCATAGAGCGTGGACTGACCCGACGAGTGCAGCCCGGCCTGCTCCAGGAGCCGCTCGATGTCCGACTCCTTGGCGCCGTTGAAGACCGGGGTCGCGATCGGCACGCCGCGGCGCAGGTTCTGGCCCATCTCGACCAGCTCGGCGTCGTCCATCGAGGCGATGATCTCGTTGTCCTCGTAGACGGCGTCGAAGGAGGCCCGCAGCGCCTTGGAATCATGCGCCTTGCGATAGGCGTCGAGCGCCTTGCCGATCTGCTTGCCGAGACCGGCGGCAGCCCAGCCCAGATGGGTCTCCAGGATCTGCCCGACGTTCATGCGCGAGGGCACGCCCAGCGGGTTCAGCACGATGTCCGCATGGGTGCCGTCCTCGAGGAACGGCATGTCCTCCGCCGGCACGATGCGCGAGACGACGCCCTTGTTGCCGTGGCGGCCGGCCATCTTGTCGCCCGGCTGGATCTTGCGCTTCACCGCGACGAAGACCTTGACCATCTTCATCACGCCGGGCGGCAGCTCGTCGCCGCGCTGCAGCTTCTCGACCTTGTCGAGGAAGCGCTGCTCGAGGCGCTTCTTCGACTCGTCGTACTGCTTACGCATCGCCTCGATTTCGGTCATCAGGGCGTCGTCCGCCGTGGCGAACAGCCACCACTGCGAGCGCGGGAATTCGCTCATCACCTCGCGGGTGATGACCGTGTCCTTCTTGAAGCCCTTGGGACCGGCGAGGCCGGTCTTGCCGGTCAGGATCTCGGCCAAGCGCGCGAAGGTGTTGCGGTCCAGGATCGCCTGCTCGTCGTCACGGTCCTTGGCGAGACGCTCGATCTCCTCGCGCTCGATCGCCTGGGCGCGCTCGTCCTTGTCGACGCCATGGCGGTTGAACACCCGGACCTCGACGATCGTGCCCTGCACGCCCGGCGGGACGCGCAGCGAGGTGTCGCGGACGTCCGAAGCCTTCTCGCCGAAAATGGCGCGCAGCAGCTTCTCTTCCGGCGTCATCGGGCTCTCGCCCTTCGGCGTGATCTTGCCGACGAGAATGTCGCCCGCCGCAACCTCGGCGCCGATATAGACGATGCCGGCTTCGTCGAGGTTCTTCAGCGCCTCTTCCGAGACGTTCGGAATGTCGCGCGTGATTTCCTCAGGGCCCAGCTTGGTGTCGCGGGCCATGACCTCGAATTCCTCGATATGGATCGAGGTGAAGATGTCGTCCGAGACGATCTTCTCCGAGAGCAGGATCGAGTCCTCGAAGTTGTAGCCATTCCACGGCATGAACGCGACCAGCACGTTGCGGCCGAGCGCGAGCTCGCCGAACTCGGTCGACGGGCCGTCGGCGACGATGTCACCCTTCTTGATGACATCACCGACGCGCACCAGCGGACGCTGCGTGATGCAGGTCGACTGGTTCGAGCGCTGGAACTTCTGCAGACGGTAGATGTCGACGCCCGGCTTGGTCGGGTCCATCTCGTCCGAAGCGCGGATGACGATACGGGTCGCGTCGACCTGGTCGACGATGCCGGCGCGGCGGGCCGCGATGGCAGCGCCGGAGTCACGGGCAACCGCCGCCTCCATGCCGGTGCCGACGAAAGGCGCGTCGGCGCGAACCAGCGGCACCGCCTGGCGCTGCATGTTCGAGCCCATCAGCGCGCGGTTGGCGTCGTCGTTCTCGAGGAACGGGATCAGCGCCGCAGCGACCGAGACGACCTGCTTGGGCGAGACATCCATGAAGTCGACCTTGTCGACCGGCACGACGATGACTTCACCGGCGCGGCGGCAGACGATCAGGTCGTCGGTAAGACGACCTTCCTTGTCGACGGCGGCGTTGGCCTGGGCGACGTTGTACTTCGCCTCCTCCATCGCCGAGAGATAGATGATCTCGTCGGTCTGCTTGCCGTCGCGGATGCGCCGGTACGGGCTCTCGATGAAGCCGTACTTGTTGACGCGCGCGAAAGTCGCGAGCGAGTTGATCAGGCCGATATTCGGGCCTTCCGGCGTCTCGATCGGGCAGATGCGGCCATAATGCGTGGTGTGGACGTCGCGCACCTCGAAGCCGGCGCGCTCACGGGTCAGGCCGCCCGGGCCAAGCGCCGAGAGACGGCGCTTGTGGGTGACTTCCGAGAGCGGGTTGGTCTGGTCCATGAACTGCGAGAGCTGCGACGAGCCGAAGAACTCGCGCACGGCGGCAGCCGCGGGCTTCGCGTTGATCAGGTCCTGCGGCATCACCGTGTCGATGTCGACCGAGGACATGCGCTCCTTGATGGCGCGCTCCATGCGCAGGAGGCCCAGACGGTACTGGTTCTCCATCAGCTCGCCGACCGAGCGCACGCGCCGGTTACCGAGATGGTCGATGTCGTCGATCTCGCCCTTGCCGTCGCGCAGGTCGACCAGTGCCTTGACGACCGCGAAGATGTCTTCCTTGCGCAGGATGCGCACGGTGTCCTCGGCGTCGAGGTCGAGGCGCATGTTCATCTTGACGCGGCCGACGGCCGAGAGGTCGTAGCGCTCCGAGTCGAAGAACAGCGACTGGAACATGTTCTCGGCGGTCTCGAGCGTCGGCGGCTCGCCGGGACGCATGACGCGATAGATGTCGAACAGCGCCTCTTCGCGGCGCGAGTTCTTGTCGACGCCGAGCGTGTTGCGGATGTAGGGGCCGACCGTGATGTGGTCGATGTCCAGCACCGGGATCTCGGTGTAGCCCTTGTTGATCAGGTCGATCAGGTTGCCCTTGACCTCGCCGGTCTTCGGGTCCGCAGCCATATTCAATTCTTCGCCGGCCTCGGCATGAACTTCGCCGGTGCTGGGATCGACGAGATCCTCGGCAACGTATTGGCCGACGAGATCCTCGTTCGTGGCGCGCAGGAACTTCAGGCCTTTGTCGGCGAGCTGGCGGGCGGTGCGCGCGACCAGCTTCTTGCCGGCCTCGATCACGACTTCGCCGGTGTCGGCGTCGATCATGTCGACGCTCGCCTTGAAGCCCTTCATGCGCTCGGCGTCGTACGGGACGCGCCAGCCCTTGTCGTCGCGGACATACTCGACGCGGTTGTAGAAGCGCTTGAGAATCTCTTCGCCGTCCATGCCGAGGGCGAACAGCAGCGAGGTGACCGGAATCTTACGCTTGCGGTCGATACGGGCGTAGACGATGTCCTTGGCGTCGAACTCGATGTCGAGCCAGGAGCCGCGATAGGGGATGATGCGGGCGGCGAAGAGCAGCTTGCCCGAGGAATGGGTCTTGCCCTTGTCGTGATCGAAGAACACGCCCGGCGAGCGATGCATCTGCGAGACGATGACGCGCTCGGTGCCGTTGACGATGAAGGTGCCGTTGTCCGTCATGAGCGGCATTTCGCCCATGTAGACATCCTGCTCCTTGATGTCCTTGACCGACTTCGCCTGGGTGTCCGGGTCGATGTCGAACACGATCAGGCGCAGCGTCACCTTGAGCGGCGCCGAGAAAGTCATGCCGCGCTGGCGGCACTCATCGACATCGTACTTCGGCGGCTCGAAGGTGTACTTGACGAACTCCAGCAGCGACGCGCCCGAGAAGTCGCCAATCGGGAACACCGACTTGAAGACCGACTGCAGGCCCTCATCGCCGCGGCCGCCCTTGGGTTCCTCGACCATCAGGAACTGGTCGTAGGACGCCTTCTGAACCTCGATGAGGTTCGGCATCTCCGCCACTTCCTTGAGCTTGCCGAAGAACTTGCGGACGCGCCTGCGACCCTGGAGGGAAGTTACCATCATGTTCCTCGCAATCTCGGACGGCTCACCCGGTGGTCCGGGGAAAAGGCGGTCAGGCCGCCGGGTGAGCCGCTCGGCACTCTCGGGCGCCGACATTCAACTGGATCGACCTGCACCGCACTTGCGGGAAGTCTTGAGTACGCGTCGCCCCTTCCGGAAACGACGCAACAGCCCCGGAGGCGGCGAGCCGCCCCGGGACTGTCCTTGTCGACTAGAGACGGACCGGCATCAGCCGGCCCGGGCTCACTTGAGCTCGACCTTGGCGCCGACGGCCTCGAGCTGCTTCTTGAGCTTCTCGGCCTCGTCCTTGCCAACGGCTTCCTTGACCGGCTTCGGAGCGGCCTCGACCAGATCCTTGGCCTCCTTGAGGCCGAGGCCGGTGATGGCGCGGACTTCCTTGATCACCTCGATCTTCTTGTCGCCGGCGGCGGCAAGAACGACGGTGAACTCGGTCTGCTCTTCGACAGCGGCAGCGGCAGCGCCACCAGCAGCCGGACCGGCGGAAACGGCGACAGCGGCGGCAGCCGAGACGCCCCACTTCTCCTCGAGCAACTTGGCGAGGTCAGCAGCCTCGAGAACGGTGAGCGACGAGAGTTCGTCGACGAGCTTGGCGAGATCGGCCATGGTTTAAGTTCCTGATGTAAGAGGTTCGAACGATTAAGGGTTGTCGGCTGCTCAGGCAGCGTCCTTGTCGGCATATGCCTGGAACACGCGCGCGAGCTTTGCAGCAGGCGCGGTCGAGAGCTGGGCGATCTTGGTCGCAGGGGCCTGCAGGAGGCCGAGCAACTTGGCGCGCAGTTCGTCGAGCGAGGGCATCGTGGCCAAAGCCTTGACACCATCGGGGTTCAGGGCGGTCGTGCCCATCGCGCCGCCGAGGATGACGAGCTTGTCGTTCTCCTTGGCGAAGGCGGTGGCGACCTTCGGCGCCGCGACCGGATCGCTGGAATAGGCGATCAGGGTGGGACCCGTCAGCAGCTTGCTGATGGACGCGACGTCGGTGCCTTCAAGAGCGATCTTGGCCAGCCGGTTCTTTGCGACCTTCACGGTGGCGCCATTGGCCTTCATCTCGCGACGAAGCTTCTGGAACTGGGCCACCGTCAAACCCGCATAGTGGGCCACGACAACGACCGACGTCTTCGAGAAGACATCGTTCAGTGTCGCGACGGCATCAGATTTTGCCGTTCTATCCACTGGGCTCTCTCCGGTAGGCGACAGGTTTTAAGGCCCGCCGCCAGTTGCACGTGCCGCTCTCGGAAGTGACCGGTTGACACCGACCCCTCGCCGGAGCGACGCTCAGTGCCCTGTCCCCTGCCATGGCCGAAGCCGTGATCGGGCGAGATGGTTCGAACCTCGTTCGGCGCCCTTCGGCACCGGAAGAGTTCTTGCACCGTCTATGCAGGCCTCTTGGCGAAATTATGCCCTCTGGCCGGAGCCAAAGGCGCACCTGCAGTCTCAGACAGGACTGGATGCCCGGCCTTCGGAGATCACCCCCCTTCAGGCCAAACACCCATTTTTTCGGCGGCGAACCGCCAAAAAACGCGAAATGGACCTCCTCGTGCCAAGCACGCGGAAGCCCCGTCACTTATGGAAACACGGAGGAGGATATAGACCCTCCTCCGACTTCTGCCAAGTGCTAATCCCTGCGGTGAAGCGCAAGGCGGGGCTGCAACCGCCGAGACGGCGGTTGCAAAGCGCAATCAGCCGCCGAGGACGGTGTTCGGCTCGATCTTGACGCCCGGACCCATGGTCGAGGAGATCGCGACGCGCTGGATATAGGTGCCCTTGGCGCCGGCCGGCTTCGCCTTCGAGACCGAATCGACGAAGGCCTTGATGTTCTCGCCGAGCTTGTCGGCGTCGAACGAAGCCTTGCCGACGGCGGCGTGGACGATGCCCGCCTTCTCGACGCGGAACTCGACCGAGCCGCCCTTCGAGGCGGCGACGGCGGCGGTCAGGTCCATGGTGACCGTGCCGACGCGCGGGTTCGGCATCAGGCCGCGCGGGCCCAGCACCTTACCGAGGCGGCCGACCAGGCCCATCATGTCCGGGGTCGCGATGCAGCGGTCGAAATTGATTTCGCCCTTCTGCACGGTCTCGACCAGGTCCTCGGCGCCGACGATGTCGGCCCCGGCCTTCTTGGCCTCCTCGGCCTTGGCGCCGCGGGCGAAGACGGCGACGCGCAGCGTGCGGCCTGAGCCATTCGGCAGATTGCAGACGCCGCGGACCATCTGGTCGGCGTGACGCGGATCGACGCCGAGATTCATCGCGATCTCGACGGTCTCGTCGAACTTGGCGTTCGCGCGGGCCTTGACCATCGCGACGGCCTCGGCGAGCGGGTAGAGCTTGATGCGGTCAACGCCTTCACGGCCTTTGACGACGCGCTTTCCGACATGTGCCATTGTCAGTTCCCCCTCAGCCCACGACTTCCAGGCCCATGGAACGGGCCGAGCCACGGATCATCGCCACCGCCGAATCGACGCTGTCGCAGTTGAGATCGGCCATTTTCTTCTCGGCGATCTCCTTGAGCTGAGCCGACGTGACCTTGCCGACATTGCCGCCCTTGCCCGGGGTCTTCGAACCCGAGGTCAGGCCAGCAGCCTTCTTCAGCCAGTACGAGACCGGCGGCTGCTTCATCTCGAAGGTGAAGGAGCGGTCCTGATACGCGGTGATGATCACCGGGATCGGCATGCCCTTTTCCATCTGCGCGGTCTTCGCATTGAAGGCCTTGCAGAATTCCATGATGTTGAGGCCGCGCTGACCCAGCGCGGGACCGATCGGCGGCGACGGATTGGCCGCGCCCGCCGGAACCTGAAGCTTCACGTAACCCGTGATCTTCTTAGCCATGATGGCTGCTCCTGTCGCTCGTCCCGGTGCCGACCGGAACGACGACGCCCCGCCCGCGAGCTGCTATCGCTCCGGATCGGGGTGTTGCAGGGCGTGGTGCGGCGTGAACTTCCGGCTGGCTGACCGGCACGCCTCCCACGCATGTGAGGGCCGCCCTATGGCACAGGGCGCGCCGAAAGGGAAGCCCCGGAAGGACTTGGGCGCTGCGGACGACGTGTCGCAGGCGCAAGCCGCTGCGCCTCGCGCGCCAGGATGCTGTCAGCGTCGAGCTCGCGGATCGGCCGATCGAGCTCGCGCGGCACGTCCCCCGCGAGCTGCAGCATCAGGTAACGGCCGCAGCAGACGCGCAGGAAGGAGGCGAAGTTCTCGCCATCGCCATGCGTCTCGATCAGCTCGCCATGGAGCTTGGCCAGGAGCTGACCGAGGCTCATCCCGTCACGCGCCGCGATTTCCTCGAGCACGCGCCAATACAGGTTCTCGAGCCGCACGCTGGTCGAGAAGCCGTTGAGCCGCACCGATTTCAGGCGCGTGCGCCAGAGATCGGCATCGGCGCTGATGAAGAGCTTGCACATGGCGCCCTCCCCGCGCGCAGTTGCCGCGCATCATACAGTGACGGCGGAGCGAAGCGAGACCTCGCCCGCTTCAGGCGGCCTGCCGCAGCGCGCCATGGCTGATCTGCGTTCCGAGCACCGTAAGGAACTGGGCAATCCAGGCTGGGTGCGCCGGCCAGGCGGGCGCGGTCACCAGATTGCCGTCGGTCGTCGCCGCGTCGATCGCGATGTCGGCGTAGCGCCCGCCGGCGAGCTCCACCTCGGGACTGCAGGCCGGATAGGCCGAGCAGCTGCGCCCCTGCAGGACACCGGCGGCGGCGAGGATCTGCGCGCCATGGCAGATCGCCGCGACCGGCTTGTTCGCCTCGAAGAAGTGCCTGGTGACCGCGATCACCTGCTTGTTCAGGCGCAGATATTCAGGCGCCCGCCCGCCGGGCAGCACCAGCGCGTCATAGCTCGCCGCATCGACCTCGGCGAAGCTGGCGTTGAGCGCGAAGTTGTGGCCACGCTTTTCCGAATAGGTCTGCTGGCCCTCGAAATCATGGATCGAGGTCGCAACGCTGTCGCCCTTCGCCTTGTCGGGGCAGACGGCATCGACCTTGTGGCCAACCGCGAGCAGGGCCTGGAACGGCACCATGATCTCATAGTCCTCGCCGAAATCGCCGACGATCATCAAAATGCGCTTGCCGGTCATCTTGTCCTCCCTGGCACCCTGTTTCGGGTGGCCAGGAAGCATAGGCGCCGCCGGGGTGGCGTGGGTGTTAACCGGTTAACGCAAGCTCAGCCGGCCTTGGCGTCCCGCGTCAGATAATCGCCGAGCGCCACACCGATATGGATGACGACGAGCGCGATCAGCCCGAAGGCGAGCCAGGCATGGCTCGTCAGCAAAAGGTCGGCATGGCCCATCTCCTCCGGCCATATCGCCGGGAGCGAGAGGCCGAATAGCAGCTGCCGTGCGCCGAAGGCGGAAACGCCAGCCCAGCCCAGAAGCGGCACCACCAGCAGTGCAAGATACAGCAGCGCATGCACCGGCCGGCTCGCCGCGCCCTTGCGCCAGCGCGCCGTGAGCTGCGCGAACAGGCGATAGGCGATCCGGATCAACACGAGGCCGAGCAGCAAGGCGCCTGCGGTCTTGTGACAGAGATAGAGGGTGTCGGCCGCCCGCCCCTCGCCGATCTGTTTCATCATCACGCCACTGGCGAACAGCGTCAGCACCAATGCCGCAGTCAACCAGTGCAAGATCTGCGCGATGGCCGGCAGTGGTGGCCGCGCCGCTGCGCCCGCTTCCGCCTCGGAGATCGCCATGGTCATGCGGCCAGGTCCTTGCGCGCGATGAAGCCCTCGACAGCCTGCCGCAACTCCGCCGCCTGCCGGTCGAGATCGGCGGAGGCCGCCGTGACCGAGCCGGCGGTCTGACGCCAGCTCGCCAGCGTGCCGGCGAGTTGCTCGACCTGCTCGGCGACGAGCCTGACGTCACCGGCGGTTCGCGACGTCGTCTCGCTGATCGAGCGCGAGCCGACATCCTGGCGAGCGGTCACTTCAGCGATCGAGAGTGCCGCCTTGTCGACCTTCTCGACCGAGGTCACCAGGGCGCCGATCCGCAAGGTGATGCGCTGCGCCGCGACGGTGATCTGGTTCAGCCCTGTGCGAACATCGTCGGTCGCCTCGGCCGTGCGGTGCGCGAGCTGCTTGACCTCGCCGGCGACGACCGCAAAGCCCCTGCCCGCCTCGCCGGCCCGTGCCGCCTCGATGGTGGCGTTCAGCGCCAGCAGATTGGTCTGGCTGGCGACGGTGCCGATGATGTCGATGACCTGCACGATCTTGCCGACCGCATCGCTCAGCTCGACCGTATCGGCCGTCGCCTGATCGACCAGCGCCTTTGCGGCATCGGCGACTTCGGAGGTCCGCCAGGCCTCGCCTGCCGCCGTCGCCAGCAGCGTCGACACTTCCGCGATCGCGCCGGCGACATGATCGACATGCTCGGAGACACGCTGCGTCGACTGCGTGGCCGCGCCGGCCCGCTCGTCGACGAGACCTGAGAGCTCTGCAAATTCTCCGGCGGCCTGCGACAGCCGGGCTGCATGCTGCTCCAGCGCCTGGGCGATCGCGGCGATCCGTTCCTGGAAAACTGCATTGCGGGCCTGGGCAGCTTCCTGGCGCGCGACTTCGCCCGAAAGCGCGTCCAGTCGCGTCTGGGCGGCGTCCTGCTCAGCCTGTAGCCCACGCCGATGCGCCAGCAAGGCGCGGCCGAGCATGCCGATTTCGTCGCGCCGCATCGCGAGCTTGTCGAGCCCCCGTCCCTCTTGCCGATTCTCGGCCAGGGCTCGCGCCATGCCGGAGATCGGGCGAACCAGCCAGTTATGCTCGAGCACCACGATGAAGACGAGGCTGAACAGCCCGAGCAGCGAGAGCAGAGCCTTGTTCTGATGGGCGCTCTCGACATGGTGCGACAGGCTCGCGCTCAGCCGGCCGATCTCCTCGCCGAGCCCGCGCCGCAAGGCCGAGCGCTTGTCCGCGATCACCCTGAGCTCGGCCCGGGCAGTGGGGATGTCGGCGGCTTGACGCATCGCCGTGGCGCGAGCCGCAACCTCCTGCGTATCGGCCTGCAGTCTGCCCTCGAGCCGGGTGGCGATGTCTTCGGCTGCGATCGCGAGCACCTCGAGATCGGACGGTTCCGCGCGGTTGCCCGAGAAGATCGCGATGCTGATGCGCTCGAAGACCATGGTCGTCGCTTCGAGGCGACGGGCGAGATCGCTCTGCGCCTCCAGGGCTTGCGTGAAGCCGTGCAGCTTGCGCGAGCCGACCAGCTCGGTCGCGACATAAAGACAGGACAGCGCGCCGAGGAGCACGCCCCACAGCGCCAGGCGCTGCCCGACCGTCGCCTTGAATGTCCTGGGAAACATACCCGCCCACGCCAAAAGCCGGCGGGACATTGCCATACACGCCTGAAGGAGGCGTTAACTACGAAATCACGCAAAAAGGGTGCCGTCTCCGGCACCCTTCAGCAAACGATCGATATGTCCAGGCGTCAGAGCTTTTCGACCTGGCTGTATTCGAGCTCGACCGGCGTGGCGCGGCCAAAGATCGAGACCGCGACCTTGAGACGGGCACGGGCATGGTCGACATCCTCGACGACGCCGTTGAACGAGGCGAACGGCCCATCGGCAACCTTCACCTGCTCGCCGACTTCGAACACCACCGTCGGCTTCGGCCGCTCGATGCCCTCGGCGACCTGGCCCTTGATCCGCAACGCCTCGTTCTCGGGGATCGGCATCGGCTTGGCCTTGTCGGCGCCGAGGAAGCCGGTGACCTTGGGCGTGTTCTTGATGAGGTGATAGACCTCGTCGGTCATCTCGCACTTCACCAAGACATAGCCCGGGAAGAACTTGCGCTCTGTGTCGACCTTGCGGCCGCGGCGGACCTCGACGACCTTCTCGGTCGGAACCAGCACTTCCTCGAACTTGTCAGCGAGATTGCGCTGCGCCGCCTGATCCTTGATCGACTGCGCGACCTTGTTCTCGAAGTTGGAATAGGCGTGGACGATGTACCAGCGGGTGCTCACGTTCTTATTGCCTTCGTTCAGCGTGCGCCGAGGATGAGGCCGAGACCCCAGCGGATCACCGTGTCGGTGAAGAGGAAGAACAGGCTGGACATCAGCACCATCAGCAGCACGAGGCCGGTGGTGATCAGCGTCTCGCGGCGCGAGGGCCAGGTCACCTTGGCGGCTTCGCTGCGCACCTCCTGCAGGAACTGGAAGGGATTCGTCTTCGCCATCGGGCTCGTCACCTCGGTTCCGGATCATCGCGAAAAGGCGGCGATTCGGCGGTCCTGAAAGATTCGCGGCGCGGGGCCCAGGGAGCCGCGCGCCGTCGTTAAGGGCTTCTTACAACGCGATTGCCCGCTCGCCAAGCGGTTTTAAAACCGCCCGGCTCAGGGCCGCTCCGCCGCGATCAGCAGGAAGGCCGGCCGCTCGCGCTCCCTGGCCCAGTCCGGCTCGGCTGCGATCTGCTCAGGCGTCGGTCCCCATTCCTCGACATGCCGCAATCGCAGGCCGAGCCCGATCAGCAGGTTGAGATAGGTCGCGAGCGTGCGGTGCTGTTTCACCACGCCATCGGCCAGCCAGTCGGTGATGCGCCGGCCTTCGTCGAGATAGGCCCCGACCGGCCAGACCGGCAGGCCCGATTCATCCTGCGACCAGCCCTGATGACGCGGCGCCGTCATGATCGGATGCTCGACCGAGAAGACGAAGCGCCCGCCCGGCTTCAGCGCCCTCTGGATGCGGCCGAAGACGGCTGGTAGCTCGGCAAGGTAGTGGAACGCGAGCGAGGAATAGATCAGGTCGAAGCGCACCGCCGCCGGCGCATAGGTCTCCAGATCGGCCTGCTCGTAGCGAACGCTGGCCGAACTCGTCTCCGCCCTCGCCCGCGCCAGCATGCGCTCGGAGACATCGACGCCGACGACCTCCGCCGCGCCCTCGCCAGCCGCGAAGCGGCAGAACCAGCCGAATCCGCAGCCGAGATCGAGCACGATTGCTCCGGCGAGCGGCGGCAGCAATGCGCGCAACGCCGGCCATTCCGGCGCGCCATCGAGCCCGCGGAGCGAGCGTGGCAGCTGGCTGTAATTCTGGAAGAAGCCGACGTCGTCGTAGATGTTCTGGGTCATCGCAGATCGAACGGATGACTGGCAGGGGCGGTAGGGCTCGAACCTACGACACCCGGTTTTGGAGACCGGTACTCTACCAACTGAGCTACACCCCTGTAGCGTCGGTTGCTTAGCCCGAACCTTGCGGCCTTTTCAAGTCGAAATCGCAACCGACTCGTTCGAAGTTGACTCATATCCTCAGCTGGTCACGGCAAGGCCGTGCAGATTCAGCAGAATTCGCCGAACGTAGCTCGCGAATGAGTTGGCTCTGGAAGCGGCCACTCAACGATAAAGGGCGGCGCTAACGCCGCCCTCCCGAACCATGCCCCGGGCCAGTCGCTTATTTCGGCAGGCGCGCGATGATCTTCTGCCGGCCGTCGACGACCTCCGCGAGGAAGCTCTCGCGCTGGACGTCGCCCTTCGCGTCAAAGGTGGTCTCCATCAGGATGCCGGGCTCCTCTTCCGGCTTGATCGTGGCGCCGTGCAGCGTCGCGGCGATCTTGGTCGGCTCGAACTTGCCGAGCTTCTCGGTCGCCCATTTCACGGCATGGACGGCCATGTAGCCCTTGATGCCGTTATGATCGGGCACGAATTTGAAGCGCGCCTCGAAGCGCTTGCCGAACTCCTGCAAGGCCGGGATCGGCGCATCGACGGTCTGGCCGACATGGCCGCGCACGCCGTCGGCGGCCTTGCCGGCGAGCTCGATCACCTTCTGGCTCAGGATCGTGGTCTCGCCGATCACCGGCTTGCCGACGTTCTGGTCGCGCATCGCCACCAGCAGCCGGGCACTCTCCTCCTCGTTCAGGTAGACGAAGACGGCATCGGCATTGGCGTTCTTGATCTTGATCGCGTCGGCGGCGAAATCGGCCTGGCCCTGCTCGGTCGAGAGATCGACCGAGACCGCGATGTCACGGCTCTTCAGCTCCTTGAGGATGGCTTCGTGCCCGCCCTTGCCGAAGTCGTTGTTGACCCAGACGACCGCGACCGACTTCGCCTTGACCTCGTCCTTGAGATAGGCGGCGATCTTGGGCATCGCCGCCGACTGGCTGAGCGAGGTCCGGAAGATGAAGGGGTTGCCCTGGGCCGTGTAGGACGTGCCGTCGCCGGCCGCGAGCTGGGCGATCTCGGCCCGTTGCGCGATCTGCATCGAGGCCATGATCGAGCCGGTATAGACCGGGCCCAGCACGGCATGAGTGCCCTCGTCGATCGCGCGCTGCACGGCGGCGCGGGCATTGGCCGGATTGGTCTGCGTGTCATAGGCGACGAGATCGATCTTGCGGCCGAGAATGCCGCCCTTGGCATTGAGCTCCTCGATTGCCAGCTCGATGCCGCTCTTCCAGTTGGTGCCGGCGGTCGCTCCCGGCCCGGAAAGCTCGGCGATGGTGACGAGCTTCACCTTGTCCTGTGCCGCCACCGGCGTCGCAGCCAGCGCGAGCGCCAGGGCCGCAGCTTTAAGAGCATTATTCATGACGCCTCCTCCCGAGGTTCGATGGGCCGTTTGCGGCTCTCGTCCGGAGCATAGTCTCTAGGACACTGTATGCAAGATCATTTGGCGCTGGAAGCGCTCCGTCGCAGCGTCCCGTCAGGCCGGAACGCCGCCGCGGCGCAGCACATCGGCATAGGCGTCCCACGCCCGCATGATGTGTCGATGCAGGACGGCGTCGAGATCGGCCAGGCGGCCGGCAGCGAAGGTTTCGA
The DNA here is from genome assembly GCF_003952665.1 of Bosea sp. Tri-49. Lineage (NCBI taxonomy): Bacteria > Pseudomonadati > Pseudomonadota > Alphaproteobacteria > Hyphomicrobiales > Alloboseaceae > Allobosea > Allobosea sp. Tri-49. The sequence goes on along the minus strand of NZ_CP017946.1, from coordinate 736,176 downwards.
CCATCAGGCGATGCTCGGCCATGGAGCGCTCCTGCTCGCCCTCCAGCGGCACCGAGAGATGCGTGCGCAGCGCCGCGACCCGGCCGGAGACGCCGCGATAGGCGTTGCCGAGGTAGCGATTGCCACAATGCTGGAAGAAGATCTCGTGGAAGACGGTATCGGCCCGGGCATAGTCGTGGCGCGTGCCGCCCGCCTGCGTCGCCTCCATCGCGGTGAGCGCCTCGTTCATCGCGGCGAGCGCGGCCGCGCGCGCCTTGGCCATGCATTCGCGCAGGGCCTGCGTCTCCAGCATGAAGCGGAAGACGCAGAGCTCGGCGACGTCCTCCTCGGTCGGCGCGAAGACGAAGGTGCCCTTCTTCGGCACGATCGTCACCAGCCCCTGCAGCTGCAATCGCGCCAGCGCCTCGCGCACCGGCGTGCGGCTAACGCCCAGCGCCTCGCTCAGCGCTTCCTCGGACAGTGTCTCGCCGAGGCGCATCTCGGCGTTGACGATCGCGTTACGCAGCCGCTCCTCGACGATCGCGACCAGCGATTTCGGCTGTTCGACCCGAAGATCAGGCATAGTGCTCGCGTCCCAGAAAGGCCTCGTAGCTCGGCAGGTCGAGCATGGTGGACTCCAGCGCCCGCGTCGTGCCGGCGCGCTTCAGCTCACGCGCGAAGGCCGCCATCATGTGAGCGTAGGCCAGGGTCGACGACACCGGATAGCTCAGCACCTTGAAGCCAAGGCGCCCGAAATCCTCGGCCGTCAGCGGCGGCACCCTGCCCTCGACATAGTTGAACATCAGCGGCGCCTCGATCTCGCGCAGCGCCCGCTTCATCTCGTCCTCGGATTGCAGCATCTCCAGCAGCACGAGATCGGCGCCGGCCTGCGCATAAGCCTTGCCGCGCGAGATCGCCTCGTCGAGGCCGAGCGGCAAACGCGCATCCGAGCGGCCGATGATCAGGAAATCGGGATCGCGCCGCGTCGCCACCGCGATGCGGATCTTCTCGGCATGCTCCTCGGGCGTCACCAGCGCCAGCCCCTTCATCGCGCCGCAGCGCTTGGGCGTGACCTGGTCCTCGAGATGGATCGCGGCGACGCCCGCAGCCTCGTATTCGGCGACGGTGCGGGCGACGTTGTTGAGGTTGCCATAGCCGGTGTCGGCGTCGGCGATCAGCGGCACCTTGATCGCCGCGGCCAGGGCGCGGCCGCGCGCCACCATCTCGGTCATCGTCAGGAGGCCGATATCGGGCGCGCCGATCAGGCTGGCCGACAGACCGTTGCCGGTCATGTAGACCGCCTCGAACCCGGCCTGCTCGATCGCCCGTGCGCCGATGGCATCATGGCAGCCGGGCGCGACGACGAGGCCGGGCTGGCGCAGCCTGTCGGCAAGCGAATGACGGGGACTCATCGCGACCTCCAGTCCGTATGCAAGATACAGGGAAGCTGGCACGGCGCGCGCTGCGGCGCCAGTCCCCAACTCCACCGCCAACGGACTGGCACCAGAATCAGAAAGGGCGGCGTTGCCGCCGCCCTTTCCATATCTCCGGACTGAACCGGTGATCAGGCGATGATCGTTGCGACGACGCCGGCGCCGACGGTGCGTCCGCCTTCGCGGATGGCGAAGCGCAGCTTCTCTTCCATCGCGATCGGCACGATCAGGTGCACTTCCATGGCGATGTTGTCGCCAGGCATCACCATCTCGGTGCCCTCGGGCAGGTGCACCACGCCGGTCACGTCCGTCGTGCGGAAGTAGAACTGCGGGCGGTAGTTGGTGAAGAACGGGGTGTGGCGACCGCCCTCCTCCTTGGTCAGGATGTAGGCCTCGGCCTTGAACTTGGTATGCGGCTTCACCGAGCCCGGCTTGCACAGCACCTGGCCGCGCTCGACGTCCTCGCGCTTGGTGCCGCGCAGCAGCGCGCCGATGTTGTCGCCGGCCTGGCCCTGGTCGAGCAGCTTGCGGAACATCTCGACGCCGGTCACGGTCGTCTTCACCGTGTCCTTCAGCCCGACGATCTCGATTTCCTCGCCGACCTTGACGATGCCGCGCTCGACGCGGCCGGTCACAACCGTGCCACGACCCGAGATCGAGAACACGTCCTCGACCGGCATCAGGAAGGGCTGGTCGATCGGGCGCTCGGGCTGCGGGATGTAGGCGTCGACCGTCTTCATCAGCGCGATCACCGCGTCATGCCCGATCTCCGGGGTGACGCCGTCCAGCGCAGCCTTGGCCGAGCCCTTGGTGATCGGGATGTCGTCGCCCGGGAAGTCGTACTTCGACAGGAGCTCGCGGATCTCCATCTCGACCAGCTCGAGCAACTCGGCGTCGTCGACGAGATCGACCTTGTTCATGAACACCACCAGCGCGGGAACGCCGACCTGGCGCGCCAAGAGGATGTGCTCGCGGGTCTGCGGCATCGGGCCGTCGGCAGCCGACACCACCAGGATCGCGCCGTCCATCTGCGCCGCGCCGGTGATCATGTTCTTCACATAGTCGGCGTGCCCGGGGCAGTCGACGTGGGCATAGTGCCGGGCCGAGGTCTCGTATTCGACGTGAGCCGTCGAGATCGTGATGCCGCGGGCCTTCTCCTCGGGCGCCTTGTCGATCTGGTCATACGCCGTGAACGACGCGCCGCCAGACTCCGCCAGAACCTTCGTGATCGCAGCCGTCAATGACGTCTTGCCATGGTCAACGTGACCAATCGTGCCAATGTTGCAGTGCGGCTTCGTCCGAGCAAACTTCTCTTTGGCCATGACACCTTAGTTCCTGACGACGCCCGCGCAGGGCCGGAAAAACGCGGTCGCATTAGGGGGTTTTGGAGCGAAGCGCAAGCTGGCCGCTCAGCCAGCCGCACGTTTGAGCAGCCAGTCGCTGAATCGGGGTTGCAGCGAGATCAGCATCCGCACCATCGGGTCGGGGTCGGTCAGCTTCATCATCAGCGGCCCGAGATCGGCGACAGGCTCTCCACCGACGCCTCTCTCGCGAATATTGAGCAAGCGTAATAAACTCTGCCCCGATCTCGCATCGACGATGTCGAAGCTCACGATAATGGTGTTGTCATTGCCGGATTGGCCGCTCAGGACTGAGCGCATCATGCGGGCTCCCAACGCCGGAATGTCGACGAAATGGAGGGTAGCAACGATCCGGACAGGGCGGGTCCCCTTCAGTTCTTGCGCCATAGGCCCGGCGAACGCCTTTGAGAGGCGCTCGTTGAACTGACGAGCGAGGAAAGCGCGGAGTTCATCGTGTGAAAACTCCGGCACCTTCGGTTGACCGCCGGGATTCTCATAGTCGGGCTGCGGAATGGCGATGCCTTTCGACTTGAGGAAATCCTCCTTCATCGAAAGCCAGCTGCCGCTGATCGCCGGATCGATACGTCCTTCGAGACCGGCAAACCTGAAGCTCTGGACGAGGTCCAGGGACATCTGATGCTGTGGCTGCGTCGAGACACAGCCGGCGAGCAGCGCTGCCCCGGTCAGGGCGGCGAAGGAGCGTCGTGAAATCATAGGAAAGGCTCGGCTAGGTGTCTGAAATCGAAACGACTTGCCGCGAAAGCGGCTAACCCGCCATCGCACACGCCAGCCGGCCACACAACCATACCGCGCAGACACTCATCGCAAGACTGCTGGCTGCGCTCATCGCCGTGGATTAAGAGCAAGCCATCTTCGCCTTCAGGAACACCCCATGACCGAACCCAAGCCCGGCCCGCGCATCGCCATCACTTATTGCAGCATGTGCAACTGGCTGCTCCGCTCCGCCTGGATGGCGCAGGAGCTGCTTCAGACCTTCGGCCAGGACCTCGGCGAGGTCGTGCTGATCCCGCGCACCGGCGGCATCTTCCAGATCCACTACGATGGCGACTTGATCTGGGACCGCACCGTCGATGGCGGCTTCCCCGATGTGAAGCAGCTCAAGCAGCGCGTGCGCGACCGGCTCGATCCCGAGCGCGATCTCGGCCATCTCGACGACCACAAGAAGAAGCTCGTGCAGGGCTGATCAGCCCTGCATCTGGATAGACCTGAAGGGCGGCCCGGAGGCCGCCTCTCAGATTCCGCCGCCGCAATCGCCGGCGAGGATCTGGTCCATCGAGCGCGAGGGCTCGGCGCAGCCGGCCTCGCCGACCACCTTAGCCGGCACGCCGGCAACCGTGGTGTTGCGCGGCACCGCCGCGAGCACAACCGAGCCGGCAGCAACCCGAGCGCACTGTCCAACTTCAATGTTGCCGAGGATCTTGGCGCCGGCGCCGATCAGCACGCCCTTGCGGATCTTGGGATGGCGGTCGCCGCCCTGCTTGCCGGTGCCGCCCAAGGTCACGTCCTGCAGCATCGAGACATTGTCCTCGATCACCGTGGTCTCGCCGACGACGAGGCCGGTGGCGTGGTCGAGGAAGATGCCCTTGCCGATCTTCGCCGCCGGGTTGATGTCGGTCTGGAACACCTCGGAGGAGCGGCTCTGCAGGTAGAGCGCGAAGTCGCGCCGGTCCTGTCGCCACAGCCAATTGGCCAGGCGGTGCGTCTGCAGCGCGTGGAAGCCCTTGAAATAGAGCACTGGCTCGATCAGCCGGTAGCAGGCGGGATCGCGGTCGAGCACGGCGACGACATCGGCGCGGATGCCCTGCCCGATCTCGGGATCGGCCTCGATCGCCTCATCGAAAGCCTGCGCAATCAGCTCGGCCGGCACGGCGCCATGGCCGAGGCGCGCGGCGATACGATGGCCCACTGCAGCCTCGAAGCTCGGCTGGTTCGCGATCGTCGCCAGGATGAAGCTCGCCATCGCCGGCTCGCTCGCGATCGCCAGCTCCGCCTCGTTGCGCAGCCGCGACCAGACCGGGTCGACGCGGTCGAGGCCGGTCGCGGGATCGCGGATATCGATGTTCGGGCGCCCGGATGGCATGGCGTTCTCCGCTGCGGTTCGCTCGTAGATCAAACTGGCACGAGAAGGTCGCGCCAGAGCACATGGCTCCGCCTTCTAGCTGAATCAAGCGGCGAAGAACAAGAATCGATTTGCGAGGCAATAGTTACAAGCCGCTGTCGTAGAATAATATTCTACCTACGGAGAATTTTATTCTACGGCCGGCGCGCCAAAAACTCGACGACTGCCTGCTTGTGGGTGCGATCGCCGACCGCGAGATTGTGATCGCGGCCTTCGATGGCAAAGCTTTGCGCGCCCGGGATCAGCGCCGCCAGCTCCGGGCCGGAGCCGGAGACATCGTCTTTGGTCCCGACGCTGACCAGGGTCGGCACCGCGATGCGGCCGACCTCCGCCTTGCTCAGCGTCTGGCGCGTACCGCGAATGCACGCCGCGAGGGCCCTGAGGTCGCTGCCGGTGTTCTCGGCGAAGGCGCGGAACATGCGCTGCATCGGATCGGTCAGGTCGGCGAGCGAAGGCGCCTCCATCGCATCGGCGATACCGAGCGGCAGGCCGACGCCCTCGACCAGATGGATGCCGAGCCCGCCCAGCAGCAGCGAGCGAACACGCTCAGGGTGGGCGAGCGTCAGATGCGACGAGATCCGCGCGCCCATCGAATAGCCCATGATGTCGGCGCGCTCGATCGAGAGATGGTCCATCAGCCGCCGCGCATCCTCGGCCATGATGTTCGAGTGATAGGCCTCGGGGTCGTAGAGCTTCTGGCTGCGGCCATGGCCGCGATTGTCATACAGCACGACGCGCCGTCCGGCATGGGTCAGCGTCTTGGTCCACTGCGTGTTGACCCAGTTCACCGCATGGCTCGAGCCGAAGCCATGGATCAGCACGATCGGATCGCCACTGCCCTCACCGGTCGGGGCGAGGTCGAGATAGGCGATGCTCACGCCGTCGGAATCGAATGTCTGCATCTGCCCTGCCGCCAGCTGCTTTTGATCTATGGGCTGGTCTGCCATGGCGGCGTGGCTTTGGGTAGCATCCTTGGCGGTTGGCAGGCACGCCCCACCCCTTCCCCAGCCGCATCGCGCCGCTTATGACGAAGCCATGAGCGAGCAAGCGCAATCTTCGGCCGGCGGCCGTATCGAACTGGTCGACCTGGCCCGCGGCATCGCGCTCCTGGCGATGTTCGTCTACCACTTCGCCTACGACCTCTCCTATTTCCGGCTGATCGGCGTCGATGTCGTCAGCGACCCCGGCTGGCGGGCCTTCGCCCGGCTGATCGCCGGCTCCTTCCTGGCCGTCGTCGGTTTCAGCCTGGTGCTGTCGACGCGCAACGGTTTCGACCGGGGCAACTATCTGCGCCGCCTCGCTTTGATCGCCTGCGCCGCGATCCTGGTCACCTCCGCGACCTGGTTCGCCCTGCCGCAGATCTTCATCTTCTTCGGCATCCTGCATCATATCGCTCTGGCGAGCGTGCTGGCCCTGCCCTTCCTGTTCCTGCCCACGCTGGTGATCGCGCTCGCGGCCGTCGTCGTCTTCGCCCTGCCCTTCATCCTGGGCCACGACCTCTTCACGCAGGACTGGCTCTCCTTCCTCGGCTTCGGCCCCTGGCCGCTCACCGCCGATTTCGTGCCGGTCTTCCCCTGGTTCGGCTGCGTGCTCGCCGGCATGGCGCTGGCGCGGATCGCTCTTCCGAAAGCGCAGGGCAGCGGCTGGGCAAACTGGCGGGCGACGTCTACTCCCGCCAAGCTCGTCGTCCTCGGCGGCCGCAACAGCCTCTTCGTCTATCTCGTCCACCAGCCGCTCTTCATCGGCGCGCTGTTCCTGTTCATGCAGGCGACCGGCCCGAAGCTGCCCGACGCCGAGGCGGTGCCGTTCCTGACCTCCTGCCAACGCTCCTGCACCGCGACAGGCACGCCCAAGGAGATCTGCGAGCGCGTCTGCAGTTGCTCGATGGAGGGGCTCAAGCAAGCCAATCTCTGGGTCAAGGTGACGGCCGACGCGCTCAGCCCGGCAGAAACCGAGCAGGCTCGCGGGATCGGCCAGAGCTGCGCCCGCCAGCCCTGATCACCTCGCCGCATGCAGCGGCGACAGGATACGGCAGCATCGAGATCGATCTGCCTCGCACGCGCTGGCGCAGCCCGCGGCGAACGATTATGGTGCGGCCGAATTTGCAAGGACGAGAACCATGGCCGATCACGGCACCCCGCATTTCCACAACGATCCCGGCGTCGCCGTGATCCATGTCGGCGCGCGCGAGTTCATGTGCATCGGCGCCAAGCCGCCCTTCGACCACCCGCATGTCTTCCTCGACATGGGCTCGGACAACGAGATCGTCTGCCCCTATTGCTCGACGCTGTTCAAATACGAGCCGTCGGTCGGCCATGGCCATTGCAAGCCGGCCGAGTGCGAGTACCACGACACCGCCGCCAAAGCGGCGTGAGAGGCATCCCGCCGGGGGCGCGGCGGGGCTCATTCGATGGCTGATCTACCCATCCTCATCGCGGGCGCCGGTATCGGCGGCTTGACCGCTGCGATCGCGCTCGCCCGCCGCGGCATCCCCGTCGCCATCGCCGAGAAGCGCACGCGCTTCGACGAGGCCGGCGCCGGCATCCAGGTCTCGCCCAATGCCGGGCGGGTGCTCGAATCGCTCGATCTCGGCCTCGCTTTGCGCCGCGCCGCGATTCGGCCCGAGGCGCTGGCGATCGGCCATTGGGGCGGCGGCAAGCCACTGCTCGCCATGCCCTTCGCCCCGCCGGTCGAGGGCGCGACGCCCTCGCGTTCGCTGAAGCGCGCCGATCTGCACCAGCTCCTGCTCGATTCGGCCAGGACCCTGCCGAATATCCGCTGGATCATCGGCCGCGGCTTGGTCGATGCTCATGAGACCGAAACCGGCGTCACGGTCACGCTCGGCAGCGAGAGCGGTGGCATCGAGACGGTCGAGGCCATGGCTCTGATCGGCGCCGACGGCCTCTGGTCGCGCGCCCGCGCCCTCGTCGGCGATGCGGGCGAGCCCGGCTTCACCGGCTGGGAGGCCTGGCGCTCGCTGATTCCGGCGGATGGATTGCCGGAAGCGCTCCGCCGCCCGGCCGTGGCCCTGCATCTCGGCCGTGCCCGCCATGCGGTGCACTACCCTGTCTCAGGCGGCAAGGAGATCAACCTCATCCTGATCCGCGCCGCACGCGAGGCCAGACCCGGCTGGTCGCGCGAGGGCGAGGCATCGCAATTGACAGAAATCGCCGGCAATGCCGGCGTTGGCCTGCGCGAACTGATCGAGCGTGCGCCGAACTGGCGGATTTGGTCGCTCTACGACCGCGCGCCCGCCAGGATGGCGAAAGGCCGCATCGCCCTGCTTGGCGACGCCGCCCACCCGATCCTGCCCTTCCTGGCCCAGGGCGCGGCACTCGCCATCGAGGACGCCGCCGTGTTGGCGCATGAACTCGCCACGCGGCTGACGAGCGAAGGGACGGCGTCCGTGCCGGCGGCGCTGGCAGCCTATGCCAAGGCGCGTACCGAACGCGCCGCGCGTGTCCAGCAGGCCAGCCGCAAGAACGGCGAGGCCTATCATCTCGGCCGGCCCTGGAGCTACGCCCGCGACTTCGCGATGCGCCGCATGGGCCCCGCCGGCATGCGCCAGCGCCATGCCTGGATCTATGACTGGCGCGCGCCATCCTGACGAAATCGTCATCGGCTCGCTTCGGCTGATCTCGTCAACGCCGCATTCGCTTCCTAGATTGTCCGCGGGTGACACGAAACGAAACGAGCCAATGATCCGCATCGACCTTAACAATGCCGCCAGTGCCCGTCTGGGCCGCTTGCCCCGCTGGGCGAGCTGGCTGGTCATGGCCGGTGCCTTCGTCGTCGGCGTGCTGATTTTCCTGGTCGCGGCGAGCCTGGCGCTGATTCTCGTGCCACTGGTGATCGCCGGCGCCGCCTTCGCCACCTGGCAATTGCGCCGCCGTATGCGCGCCGCCGGCATCGACCCGCAGAACCCGTTCGAGCGCAGGCAGCCCGATACCGCTCGCGGCGAGATCGTCGACGCCGAGTACCGGGTGATCGAGCCAGCCGAGAAGCGCTAAGCGTCGGCGCGGGCCGCGAGTTCGGCTCGCAGCCGGGCATTCTCCATTTCAAGTTCTTCAAGACGCTGGCGCACCGGTGCCAGTGCCGGCGCCAGCTCGGCCTCGCTGAAGCGCGGCGTGATGTGCTGCGGGCAATTCCAGTCGAAGGCCTCGACCTTGATGGTCATGCCGCGCTCGGGCACGGCACGATAGCCCGGCACGATCAGACGCCGGGCCAGTTCCGGCTCGGCCGCAAGATCGTGAAAGCGGGCCCGGCCGAAGATCTTCAGTCGCGCCTGGTGGCCGTAATCCATCAGGAACAGGCAGAGCCGATCATCGGCCGAGAGGTTGCCGAGGCTGAGATATTGCCGGTTGCCGCGCAGGTCGGCGAAGCCGAGGGTCGTCTCGTCGAGCACGCGCAGGAAGCCCGGCGGGCCACCGCGATGCTGCAGATAGGGCCAGCCGGTTTCCGACACGCTCGCGAGGTAGAAGGAATCGCGCGCCGCGATGAAGCCGGCCTCGGCCTCGCCGAGCCGGTCATTATGCGGCTCGCCCTCCTCCTGCCGGGCATAGCTGCGCCGGCTGCCTTGCGCCTCTTGCGCCGCCTTCACGGCCGGTGTCGTTGCGATCTTCAGGAAACGGTGGGTCATCTCATGGGCCTCCGCCCACCGAGATGACCATTTCACCATCAGATCGCAATCATTGCAGTCAGCAGTTCAGAATTCCACCCAGCGCAACAATACCCGTCAGATCGGCAGCCTCACGAGCACGACGCCCGCCGCCGCACAGGCGGCTAGCACCGGGATCATGCCGAGCTTGAAACGCAGCAGAGCAATCATCGCCGCCACCGCGAGCAAGGCCGCCCGCCAGTCGAGCGACGCCAGCACCGGCAGGTCGGGCGCCAGCGGGCCGATCACGACCGGCCGCACCATGCGAAACAGCACATGCAGGCCGAACCAGAGTGCCAGATTGGCAATGACGCCGACGACCGCGGCCGTGATCGCGGTCAGCGCCGCCGAAAGCGCACGATTGCCGCGCAGCGCCTCGATGTAGGGCGCGCCGAGGAAGATCCAGAGGAAGCATGGCGCGAAGGTCACCCAGACCGTCAGCAGTCCGCCCAGGCTGCCGGCGACGAGCGGATCGAGCCCGCCAGGTGCCCGCCAGGCGGCGAGGAAGCCGACGAACTGCAGCACCAGGATCAGCGGGCCCGGCGTCGTCTCGGCGAGGCCGAGTCCGTCGACCATCTCGCCGGCGACGAGCCAGCCATAGGTCTCGACCGCCGCCTGCGCGACATAAGCCAGCACGGCATAGGCGCCGCCGAAAGTGACGACCGCCATGGCGCTGAAAAAGCCGCCGATCTGGGTGAAGACGTTGCCGCCGCCGAGCAGAGCCCAGAGCAGCACCACCGGGCCGAGCCAGAGCGGCAGCCAGACCGCCAGCACCTTGAGCGCCCTCCCCGCCGAGGGCTCGGCATGGCTAAGCTCGCCGCGCTCGAACATCAGGTCGACCACGCCCTTGAACTCCGGCGCGCCGTCCTTGCCGGCATGGCCCCCACTCCCGAACAGAGCCGGCGCCCAGTGATGGCCGAGCCAGCCGATCAACCCGGCGCAGAGGATGACGAGCGGGAACGGCGCCTTGAGCAGGAAGAGGGCGAGGAAGGCCGCGATCGCGATCACGACCATCGCCCGGTTCTTCAGAGCTCGCTTGCTGATCCTGAGGCCCGCCTCGATCACGACGGCGAGCACCGCCGCCTTGACGCCGAAGAAGATGGCATCGACCAGCGGAACCTGGCGATAAAGCACGTAGAGCAGGCTCAAGCCCCACATCACCAGCGCGCCGGGCAGGATGAAGAGCAGGCCGGCGATTAGCCCACCAACCGTCCGATGCATCAGCCAGCCGATATAGGTCGCGAGCTGCTGGGCTTCGGGGCCAGGCAGCAGCATGCAGTAGTTGAGCGCGTGCAGGAAACGGCGTTCGCCGATCCAGCGGCGCTCGTCGACCAGCTCCTTGTGCATCAGGGCGATCTGCCCGGCCGGCCCGCCGAAGGAAAGCAGGCCGATCTTGAGCCACACCCGCGTCGCCTCGGCGAGGGTCGGTGTGGCGGGGGCGGCCATCGCCGCCCCATCATTCGTCGCGATCGTCATCGCCCGTCCTCAGTTCTTCACCGGCACGGACGGCCAGTTATGGGTTTCCTCGGTCGCGTCGCGGCACCATCGATAGAAGGCGTCGTAGAGCGGCATGCCGGCTTCGAGCTGTGCCAGATCGTCGCGATACATCCGTGACAGGCCGAGCGAGGCGGCAAGGAATCCGGCCGCCTGCGGCACGAGGTCGAGCTGCGCCGTATCGGCTGCCCGGACGATGGTGGCGAGCTGGTCGAGCGCCGGCGACGACAGCCCGAACTCCTCGATCATCGTGTCGAAGCTGCAGCGCTCGCCGCGATGGCTCCAGAATACGCCGTCAATGTCGAACGGCGTCGCCGCGAAACGATCGGCGACCGCCGCCACCTCCGAGGCCGAGACGAAGAGGAAGACGGCATTTGGGTCGACAAAGCGGCGGATCAGCCAGGGGCAGGCGATGCGATCGACCTTCGGCCGCGCCCGCGTCACCCAGAGCGTGCGCCCGGCGGCATCACGCTTCGGCAGCTTGCCTGTCTCGACCAGGAGCCCGCCGCCCTCACGCCAGGCCTCGAAGCCGCCGGCGAGGTTCTCCGCCTCGACGCCTTCATGACGCAGCCAGGCGGCAACGCCCTCGCTGAGTTTCTGACCACGCTGGCAGATGACGGCGACCTTGCGGCCGGCATAGGCGCCGGCCCAGGCGGCGACGTCGCGATGGCTGCGGCGTTCGCTCGCCGGCAGCAGGCGCGGATCGGCGGCGACGTCCTCGTCGATACGGACGTCAATCAGAATCGGCGCGTCGGGCAGGCCGACGAGCCGGGACAATTGCGCAGGCGTGATCTGGATGTTGGAAGACATGAGCGTCCATCCTTGAGCTAAGGAAAGTGGACGCGATCCTTGGGCTGACGCCTCACGGGGCGGTCGCGATTGGCCCCTGCACACAGCTTACATCACCCGGCCGGTGCGGCGTCAATGGCTACCACCGCCATGCTCGCCCTTGTGGCGAGCATCCACGTCTTGAACACCGCGTGGGATCAGCGAAGCGGAGACGTGGATGGTCGGGACAAGCCCGACCACGACGGGGAGGATGCCCCGACAGCTATCAATCGATCCGGCTGACCAGCAACTTGTCGATCCGCCTGCCGTCGAGATCGACCACCTCGAAACGCCAATGGCCCTTCTCGAAGCTCTCGCCGACATTGGGCAGCCGGTTCATCTCGGCCAGCACGAAACCGGCGACGGTCTGGTAATCGGCATCGCGCGGCACATGGATGCCGAGCTCATGCGAGAACTCGTCGACCTGCATCCAACCGGCGACCAGGAAGGAGCCGTCGGCCCGCGTGACGATCGCGGGCTCCTCTTCGTCCTCGTCCTGGAAGGCGCCGGTGATCGCCTCGAGCACATCGCTCGAGGTGATGATGCCCTCGAAATGGCCGTACTCGTCGAAGACCAGCGCGAGATGGACGTTGGAAGCGCGGATGGCGCGCAGCACGTCGAGCGCCCCGCTGGTGTCGAGCACCACCGGGGCCTCCTGCACGAGGCTGCGCAGGTCGCGGCCGTCGCCGTCCGAGAGCGCGTCGAACATGTCCTTGACGGTGACCACGCCGATGATGGCATCGGCCTCGCCGTCCTGCACCGGCAGGCGCGAGCGCTTGGTGGCACGGACCTGAGCCTTGATCTCGTCAGTCGAGTCGGCGAGGTCGATGACCTCGACCTCGCGCCGCGGCGTCATCAGCGCCCTTGCCGAGCGGTCGGCGAAGCGCATCACGCCGGAGATCATCTCGCGCTCGTCGCGCTCCAGTACGCCGGCGTTCTCGGCTTCGGCGATGATGGTGCGGACCTCTTCCTCGGTGACCGTCTCCTCTGATTCGCCCTTCTGGCCGAGCAGTGCCAGCACCAGCTTGCCCGAGGTGTCGAGCAGCCAGACCAGCGGCGAGGCAACCTTGGCCAGCACCACCATGGCCGGCGCGACGCGCGCGGCAACGCGCTCGGCATCGCGTAGCGCGATCTGCTTGGGCACCAGTTCGCCGATGATCAGCGAAAGATAGGTGATGAGGACGACGACAGTGCCGACGCCGAGTGCATCGGCAGCAGTATTCGAAAATCCGTGCGTGCCGAGCCATTCCGACAGGCGCGCGCCAAGCGTTGCGCCCGAGAAGGCGCCGGACAGCACGCCGACCAGCGTGATGCCAATCTGTACGGTCGAGAGAAAGCGGCCCGGATTCTCGGCGAGCTTGATCGCCTTCGCGGCCCCTTTGCTGCCTTGATCGCTGAGGACTTTGAGCCGTGCCGGCCGGGACGAGACGACCGCGAGTTCCGACATGGCGAGGACACCGTTAATGACGGTGAGGACGACGACGACCAATATCTCCGTTAACAAAACCAGCTCGGGGACTGCAGGACCGCGCTCGCTATCGGCCTGCTTCTGTGCCGCTTATAACGCATTGACGGCCGAACGCGATGGGAGAAGACGATGCCCCAGGACGATCTCCATCACCGCGATCCCCGCCAGCTCGCCCCGGCGACGCAGCGCAACCGCGAACCGATCCTCACCGTGCTGCGTGAGGTCCTGCCGGCGCAGGGGCAGGTTCTCGAGATTGCCAGCGGCTCCGGCGAGCATGCCGTCCACTTCGCCGCCGCCTTTCCGGGTCTGACCTTCCAGCCGAGCGACCCTGATCCGGCCGCGCTCGCCAGCATCGACGCCTGGGCAAGCGAGAGCGCCCTGCCCAATCTGCTTCCCGCCATTCGTCTCGATGCGAGTGCGCCGCGCTGGTCCGTCACACAGGCCGACGCGATCCTGTGCATCAACATGATCCACATCTCGCCTTGGGCGGCGACTGAAGGGCTGATCCGGCACGCGGCGGAGCTGCTGCCGACGGGTGGGCCGCTCTATCTCTACGGGCCTTATCGCCAGAGCGACGTGCCGCTGGCGCCGAGCAATGCCGTGTTCGACGACAGCCTGCGCCGACGCAATCCGAAATGGGGCCTGCGCGAACTCGACGCCGTCGCCGAGCTGGCCAAGGCCGCCGGCTTCGGCGAGCCGCAGGTGACGGCGATGCCGGCGAACAATCTCAGCGTGGTGTTCCGGCGCGCCTGATCGTTCAGCCGCCGTCGCAGCTGGTTTCCTGCGTCGCGCAAATGCGATCGACCCAGGCGCGGACGCGACCGGCCTCGGCCCCCGCCTTGGCCGCAGGCTTGATCTCTACGCCGGTGAGAGCCTCGCTCTCTGCCGAGAACGGGCCGTATTCGACCAGCACCCATTTGCCGCTGCAGCCGATGAGGCGACCGTTCTGGACGAAAGCGTCGCCGTCGAAGCCCGCCCCGTCCTGACCGGTCAGCACCGCCGGCGCCTTCGCATCGGGTCGCTGACGGCCGGCATTGGCTTGCGACTTCACCGTCAGCTTGCGCCCGCTCACCCAGCCAGAGCCCTTGAACATCGGCCGCGGAGCAGCATCCGTCAGCGCCTCGTTGTCGCGGGCCTTGGCGATCCGGAACCAGCCATTGGCACCGGCACTGACCTCGACCTCGACCATGGCACGTACCGGTGGATCGTCGCTGCTGAGTTTCACCGGCGGCAACATCCCGACCACCTTGTTGCTGGTCCCTGGCCCGGCGCGGACGTTCAGCCCCTCCGGATCGGTCTCGCTGACGAAAGCGCCGAAGGAGCAGGTGACCTGCCCGGTCGGCGCCGGCGCAACCGCCTCGAACTGCGCCCATACGGGGGCTGCAAGCAGCAGAGCAGCCGTCAGGCCGGCTATGACGATCTCACGACGCGGCATTGACCAGCACATAGTAGAAGGCGTTGGGCTTGCCGACCGCCTTGAGGAAGACTGGATAGCGGTTCTTCGGAACGGTCTGGCAGCCCGCCGACCAGGTGTTGGGCTCGAGCACATTGTCCGCCCCGCCGCGGTGGATGTACATGCTAGTCCCCGCCCCTTTCGGGTCGATCCGGCTCTTGTCATCCTGCGTGAAGCGGCCGTCGCCATCGGTATCACGCTCGGCGACCTGCGTGGTCTTGACCTGGAAGGCCCGGTCGCCGAGGAAGCCGCCCTTCTTCTCGAAGTACTGGTAAGTACCTTCGGTCATACGGCCGGCATCCTTGATGCCGTCCTTGTTGATGTCGACGCCGTCGGCCTTCTTGAAGCCGACGCCCTTGTAGCGCTTGTCGCCGCTGCCGGCGCGCTGCGAGTACTGGGCCCCGGGCTCTGTGCAGATCGGGAAGCTCGAAAGCTCGCGGAAACGCCCGGTGCGGCGCATCACCACGACGAGGTCGTCATAGGAGCCCTTGCCGTGGTTGGCGATGGTGCTGCTTTCCTTGCGCAGCGCCAGAAGGACAAGACGACCGAAGCGCAGATCGAAGCGCGCATCGGTCGAACCGAAGCGCCAGAAGATCGCCGAATAGGAATCGAAGGCCTGCTTGGTCGTGCGGAACTGCGGACGGTCGGCCGACGGGCGGCGGAAGCGGGCGTCGAGGATCTCGCTATAGAAGGCCCTCCATTCCCGCAAACCTCGCAGCCGCGTTTCGGCGACCGGACTGAGGTTCACTTCGACGACACGCCAGAAGAAGTCCTGCAGGCCGGGCGGCACCGCCGCGACGATGTCACGCCACTGCGAGAAGGCGATGACGCGGTCCTGGCGCAGGCAGCGGTCGAACTGCCGGGCGAAATTGCCGAAGTCGAGCTCGGCAAGGTCCGGGCGACGCGCGCTCATGCGCCACCACGAGATCGTTGGAATGGGCGCATCGAACCCTCCGCCGCTGCATCGTTCGGGAGACCATAGAGCAACGCCGCCCGAAGGTCAGGCGGCGAGCAACCGGTCCATCAGCAGCTTGCGGGCGTTTGAAGGCTTTTCGCCTGCTCAGAGCACCATCGGCAGCACGAAGAAGCCGCCGATGACGACCACCGCCAGCGCCAATGCCGTCATCGGCAGATGCTTCTCGATGAAGATACGGATGTCGTCGCCGTAATAGCGCAGCGCGACCGCGATCATCGCGAAGAAGGTGACGCGCGAGATCACCATGCCGACCGTGAACTTCCAGATATCGAAATGCAGAAAGCCGGACATGATCGTTACGATCTTGAACGGGATCGGGGTCAGCCCCTTGGTCAGCAGCACCCAGAACCAGTAGTCCTGCGAGGTGTGGATCAGGTGCGCCGCCTTCTCCTGCAGGCCATAGATGCCGATCAGCCAGGCGCCGACCGATTCATAGAGCAGCGCGCCGATCGCATAGCCGAGATAGCCGCCGGTCACCGCGCCGAGCGAGCAGACGCCGGCATAGAACCAGGCGCGATCGGGCCTGGCGATGCACATCGGGATCAGCAGCGGAATCGGCGGCAGCGGGCTGACGGAGCTTTCGACGAAGGTGATGGCGAAGAGGAGCCAAGGGGCACCAGGATGCGACGCGTAGGAAACGCACCAGTCGTAAGCACGCTTGAGCATGAAGGGGAAACCGTTCCTGGGTTCTCGCGCCGGTTGCAGGGCTGCCCTGCGTCCTATGCATTAATTCAATTGGCGCGGTCAGGCCACTAATCTCTTGGGCTAGAGTCAATATGACGACAGCTTCGTGGCAGGCGGGAGGCATCCCGATCGCAGCTGCGCAATTCCGCCCTCATGCGCGCTTCAAGCCCGGCTGCCCGGCCTCGACGACGAAACTCGCCCGGGTCGAAACCGCCGCGCCCGGCACGCTGACCTTGTCGAGAACGCGGTACTCCGCCTGCCAGCGTTCTTTCGACAGGCTGTGACGCATATAGCCGCGCTGGTTGTTGAAGAAGCCGATATGCGGGTTCTTCTTCAGCCCCGCCTGCCCCGCCTTGGTCATGTCGGCGCCGTCGCCGCCCGAGGTGATCGAGGTCGAAACGAACTCGACGCCGAGCGTCTTCGATTTGGGATCATTGAAATCGGCCTTGAGCTCACCGGCCCAGTTCTGGTGGATATCGCCGGTCAGGACCACGGCATTGCCGATCCGGGCGCTCTCCAGCGTGTCGAACAGCCGCTTGCGGGCCGCGACCGCGCCGTCCCACTTGTCCATGCTGTAGCCGACCTTCTCGGGGTCCGGATCGCGGTCGTGGCGCATGAGCATCACCTGCTGCGCCAGCACGTTCCAGCTCGCCTTCGAGGCGCGCAGGCCTTCGCCGAGCCAGGCCTCCTGCTTCTCGCCGAGCATGGTGTTCTCCGGCTTCAGCGCGTCGGCGCAGGCCGCGTGCGAGCCATCGCCGCAAGGCTGGTCGCTGCGGAACTGGCGGGTGTCGAGCACGTCGATCTGGGCGAGATCGCCATAGTGGAAGCGGCGATAGGCCTGGATCGACGGCCCGTTCGGCAGTGAGGTCCGGCGCAGCGGCATATGCTCGTACCAAGCCTGGAAGCCGGCAGCGCGGCGCAGCGCGAAGATCTCCGGCGGAATGCTCTCCTCCGAGACCATGCCGGCGAAGTTGTTGTCGACCTCGTGGTCGTCGAAGGAGACGATCCAGGGCGCCGAAGCGTGAGCAAGCTGGAGATCGGGATCCATCTTGTAGATGGCGTAGCGCTGGCGGTAGTCGGCAAGCGCGTAGATCTCGTCCGGCTCGCCGGGCATGACGCGAGCGACCGGCAGCGGCCGCTCATTCGGCCTGACCATTCGGTACTCGTAGATGTAGTCGCCATAGTGGAAGATGAAGTCGAAGCGCTCGTCGGCGACATGGCGGAACGCGCTGAAGAACCCGTCCTCGTAGCGCTGGCAGCCGAGCACACCGAAATTCATCCGCTCGATGCTCGCTCCCGGAGCCGGCAGCGTGCGGGCTCGGCCGATCATGGTGCGCTCGCCACCGCAGCTGAAGCGATAGAAATAGTCGCGGTTCGGCTCGAGCCCGGCGATCTCGACATGGACCGCATGCCCGAGCTCCGGCCGCGCCAGCGCCGTGCCCCGCTGTACGCTCCCGCGCATATTGGCTTCGGTTGCGATCTCATAGGCGACCTCGACCGCCTTCATCGGCATGCCGCCATTGCGGGCGAGCGGCAGCGGCGCGAGCTTGGTCCAGATCACGAAGCCATCGGCGGACGGATCGCCCGAAGCGATGCCGAGGCCGAACGGATAGGCGGCGAAGACCGGATTGGCCCAGACGCGCTGGTCGATGACGCCGCCACCGGTCAGCAGCAGGCCGGAAGCCGCGAGCCCGGTCAGGAAGCGTCGCCGCGACGGCGTGCCGGCCTCGGTCAGGAAGTCATCGACGCTGAACTGACCGAAGGCGTTGCGGCGAAACATGGCAGGGCTCCAGGCTCATTGTCTGGAACCATACCAAGTCCTGCCTGACGCGCACGTGACAGAAGCGGCTCAGGCGAGCCGCTCCAGTGCTTCCGCGATCTTGAGCTTGCGGGCTTCGGCCGCCGCCTTGCGCTCGCGGTTCTCCTCGACGATCTCCTCCGGCGCGCGCGCCATGAAGTCGGGATTGCCGAGCTTGCGCTCGACCGCGACGATGTCCTGGTCGAGCTTGGCGAGTTCCTTGGTGAGGCGCGCCCGCTCGGCATCGAGATCGATGATCCCGGCGAGCGGCAGTGCCGCCACCTCGCCGCGCACGATGATCTGGGCCGACTGACCTGGCGCCTGCTCGGCGAACTCGATCGCGGAGAGCCGTGCCAGCCGCTCGATCATCGGCGCCCAGGCCTCGACCGCCGCCTTCGTCGCGGCGCTCGCCTTGACCAGCACCAGCGGCACCTGCGTCCCGCCCGGCACATTGGTCTCCGAGCGGATCGAGCGGATGTCGGAGATGAGATCGACGACGAAGCCGATCTCGGCCTCCGCCGCCTCGTCGACCAGCGCCGACAGCTCGGGCCAGCGGGTCAGGCAGACCAGCCCCGCCTCCCCGGCCGGCACGGCGCGGGGCGCGCCGGCATTGGCCTTCTGCGCCCAGAGCTCCTCGGTCAGGAACGGCATGAACGGGTGCAGCAGCTGGCAGATCAGGTCGATGACATGGGCGACCGTCGCCTGCGTCTCCGCCCGCGCCGCAGTGCCGGCAGCGTCCAGTTCTTCAGCCTGCAGCACCGGCTTCGACAGCTCGAGATACCAGTCGCAGAACTGGCCCCAGACGAAGCGATAGGCTGAATCCGCCGCCTCGTTGAACTTGAAGCTCTCGATGCCGGCCGCCACCGCCTCGGCGGTGCGCGCCGCCTCCGACAGGACCCAGCGGTTGAGCGGCAGCTTGACGGCAGCCGGATCGAAGCCTTCGGCTCGCAGACAGCCATTGATCTCGGCGAAGCGCGCCGCATTCCAGATCTTGGTCGCGAAATTGCGGTAGCCTTCGACGCGCGACGTCGCGAGCTTGATGTCGCGCCCCTGCGCCGCCATCGCCGCAAAGGTGAAGCGCAGCGCATCGGCGCCATAGGTGTCGATGAGCACGAGCGGGTCGATGACGTTGCCCTTCGACTTCGACATCTTCGCGCCCTTCTCGTCGCGAACCATCGCGTGGAGATAGACGTCGCGGAACGGCACCTCGTCCATGAAGTTGAGGCCCATCATCATCATCCGGGCGACCCAGAAGAAGATGATGTCGAAGCCGGTGACCAAGGTCGCGGTCGGGTAATAGCGCTTGAGCTCCGGCGTCTCCTCCGGCCAGCCCAGCGTCGAGAACGGCCACAGGGCGGACGAGAACCAGGTGTCGAGCACGTCGTCATCGCGCTTGAGTTCGACCGGCCCGCCATAATGGGCAAGCGCCAGCGCCTGCGCTGATGCTTCCGACTCGGCGACGAAGCACTCGCCGTCCGGCCCATACCAGGCCGGAATCTGGTGTCCCCACCAGAGCTGGCGCGAGACGCACCAGGGCTCGATGTTCTCGAGCCAGTCATTATAGGTCTTGGTCCAGCTTTCCGGCGTGATCCTGGTCTTGCCGTCCCTGACCGCCGCGAGCGCGCGCTGCGCCAGCGGCTGGACATCGACATACCACTGGTCGGTCAGCCAGGGCTCGATCACGACGTCCGAGCGGTCGCCATGCGGCACGGTATGCGTATTCGGCTCGACCTTGCGCAGCAGCCCGCGCGCCGCCATCAGCCCGACCACCGCCTTGCGGGCGGCGAAGCGATCCAGCCCGTCGAGTGCAAGTGTCTCGCGCTCGGGCGTTGCGCCCTCCAGGAAGTCGGCATTGTCCTGAATCAGGATGCGAGCTTCACCGTCCAGGACGTTGACGACTCTCAGCGAATTGCGCTTGCCGACATCGAAGTCGTTGAAGTCGTGCGCCGGGGTGATCTTGACCGCGCCGGTGCCTTTCTCCGGGTCGGCATAATCGTCGCCGAAGATCGGGATGACGCGCTTGACCAGCGGCAGAACCGCGTTCTTGCCGATCAGCCCCTTGAGCTTGTCGTTCTCGGGATGCACCGCGACGCCGGTATCGCCCGGCATCGTCTCCGGCCGGGTCGTCGCGACGGTGATGTAGGTGTCAGGATTCTCCGGATCGTAGGCGGCACCCTCGATCGGATAGTCGAAATAATAGAGGTGGCCGTTCGGGTCCTTGGCCAGCGCCTTCTCCAGCTTGGCGGCGTCGAACGCCTCCTCGCCGCCGCGCTGCCATTTGAACGAGCCGGTCTTCTCGAGCTGCAGCACCTCGATGTCGGAGATTGCGGTCTGGAACTTCGGATCCCAGTTCACCAGCCGCTTGGCGCGATAGATCAACCCCTGCTGGTGCAGGCCGACGAAGACCTTGAGCACTGCGGCCGAGAGGCCCTCGTCCATGGTGAAACGCTCGCGCGACCAGTCGCAGGAGGCACCGAGGCGCTTCAGCTGGTTGACGATCGTCCCGCCCGATTCCTCTTTCCACTTCCAGACCTCGGCCAGGAAGGCCTCGCGGCCCATCGTCCGGCGATCGGTCTTGTTCTCGGCCGCGAGCTTGCGCTCGACCACCATCTGCGTCGCGATGCCGGCATGGTCGGTGCCGGGCTGCCAGAGCACGTCCTTGCCGCGCAGGCGCTCGAAGCGGCAGAGCAGGTCCTGCAGCGTGTTGTTGAGCGCATGGCCCATATGCAGCGAGCCGGTGACGTTCGGCGGCGGGATCACGATGCAATAGGGCTCGGCGCCGGGCCCGGCGCCGCGACCCGCCTTGAAGGCATCCGCCTCCTCCCAGGCCTTGTTGATGCGCGCCTCGACGGAGGCCGGCTCGAATGTCTTGTCCATCATCGCTCTGCTCGAACGCCAAACGGCCGGGGAGCCTGCCCCGGCCGCGAAAAACGAAAGCCAAAAGGTCTGCGGCCTTAAGAGCGCATGGGACGCCCCCGCGTCAACGCTTTCGACGCAAGGACTGCCCTGCCGACCGAGAGGGCTTGAGAATTCGCTGGCGCTCGTCGGATGGCGCGGTCGTCGAGAACCGGAGCGGAGCGGACCCATGTCCGTGAGCACCGGGCGCGCAGACGGCCGTGTCAGCCGGCCGCGCCAGTAGAATTCGCAAGCGCTCTCAGGCGGCGCTGGATTCGAGGAACCAGAGCGCCTTGTCGAGCGCCCGCGAATAGCCGGTGAAGATGTCGGCCGTGTCGGCGTCGCCCGCCTCGTCCGCCGCGTCGATCGCCGCCCGGACCGACTTGGCCGCTTCGGCATAGCGCTCGATCAGCTCGGCGAGATGGTCCTTCACCGCGACGATATCGGTCGGATAGGTCTTGAGCTTGCTCGCGCCGGCAACGATCTGCACCGTGCCGAGCGCGATGCCGCCGAGCTGCGCCACCCGCTCCGCCACCGTGTCGACATGGGTGTCGAGCTCGTCGCGGAAGCCGTCGAGCATCTCGTGGATGGCGATGAAGCCAGGGCCCTTCAGGTTCCAGTGCGCCTGCTTGGTGATGAGCGCGAGATCGATACCGTCGGCAAGACGGGCGTTGAGCAGCTCGATCATTGCCGTCCTGGTGTTGGATTTCAGGTCGTTGCGGGACTTGAGCTTGGCCATGGGGAACCTCGCGCCTCGTGGAAGGCGACCATATCAATAAAGTGGGCAATTCGGCGACCGCCGGAAACGGAACCTCGGCCACGCTTCGACGGTTGGGTGGGGATCACAAAGGAGCCGAGCGATGACCCACAAGACCGACCAGGACAGGACCTGGGAGCTGATCGAGGAGATCGGCCTGTGCATGCTCGTCAGCCATGACGGCAATGACGACCAGCTTCGCGCCCGCCCGATGAGCGCCCATCCCCGCCGCGACGAGGATGCGATCTACTTCCTCACCGATCTGCGCAATCACAAGGACGACGAGATCGAGATCAACGAGAACGTCTGCCTCTGCTTCGGCGACAACGGCTCGTACAAATATGTCTCGGTCACCGGCACGGCCAACCTGCTCGACGACCGCAACCGGGTTGCCGAGCTGTGGTCGATCGCAGCGCGCGCCTTCTGGGACAGCAAGGACGATCCGAACATCCGGATTCTCAAAGTGCGCCCCGCTTTGGCGGAGTTCTGGGACAGCCCCGGCAAGATCGTGACCTCGGTCAAGATGGCGGCCGCAGCCATCACCGGCTCGCGGCCGGAGCTCGGCAATAATCGCAAGGTCCTGCTCTGAAATCGGGAGAGAGACGATGAGACTTCTTGTCCACCTCGTCGGCGCCTGGGTCGCCTCGGAAGCGGCCTCCGGCCGCTATCCCCGGCCCTTGTCGCTCGGCATGCAGCTTCTGGTCTCGCGCCTCGGGCCGCAGACCGCGCTGATGGCGCTCGCCGGTTATGCGATCCAGAGCCTGAATGAAGGCGGCGCGTTCAGGCAAACCCGGACGCAAGCTCGCCGGCGGCGCAGCTAGAACCCGTCCCGATCAGCTTGATCCAGTCTGATCGGATCTGGCTCCTGACCTCAGCGTCGCCCGCCGCGGGCGACGCGCTCGATCTCGGCCCTGACCAGCCGCTCGACCATGGTCGGCAGGTTGTCGTCGAGCCAGGTCTTGAGCATCGGCTTCAGCATGTCCTTGACCAGGTCTTCGAGCGTGCGCGCATTGTTGCTGAGCACGGTGTTGGCAAGCGCGCCGAAAGCGCTGTGCACAACGGCGCCGGCCTGGTCGGAAATCAGCGCCGCCATGTCCATCGGCGCAGGTTGCGGCTGAACCGGAGGCGGCACGAAGGCGACAGGCTGCGGCGGCTCGGGCTCAGGCTCCGGTTGCACCGAGGCTTGCGGCTCGACGAAGTCGACATCGTCAGCTGATGCCTCGACGGGCGCAGCCGGCGCCTCCTCGATGCGTTTGGCCTCGGCGCCGAGATCGAGCACGTCGTCTTCGATGGGTTCCGGTTCGGGTTCCGGTTCAGGCTGCGGAGCGAGTGCCACCGGTTCCGGTGCAGGCTCCGGCGGCGGCTCGGCAGGCTTCTCGTCATCGGCGATGATCCGCCGAATGGAAGCGAGAATCTCCTCCATCGAGGGTTCGCTGGCCTTGGGCTGCGCGCTCATGCTGATTCCGGTCACTCGACTCAAGGAGCGCCCATGGAATCAGCGCGCCCTGCGTCATGAGTATTTCACTGAGAAACCAGCAGGCAAGCTAGCCTCGGGGCCACCCACAGGAGAAATCCGGAGTGTTGCGCCGGCGCGTCTACGCGCCGGCCAGAGTGCCTGTTCAGCGCCCGTCCGGCGTCTGGGTGCCCCAGAGCAGGCCCTTGACCTGATCATAGTGCTTGCGGGCGTCGTAGCGCTCGGCCTTGAGCTTCAGCGTGTCGGACGAAAGCCGCCCCGTCGCCGACAGCACGGCATAGGACGCGACGACGCGGTCGCGCTGCGCCGTCACCAGCGTCGAACGGGCGATCACCAGTTCCTGCTGGGCATTGAGCACATCGAGGGTGGTGCGCTGGCCGACCTTGGCCTCCTCGCGGACGCCGGCGAGCGCCGTCTCGGCGGCCTGGACCTGAGCCTGCGCCGCGGTGATCTGAGCCTTGGCGGCCTCGTGACCGCCCCAGGCCGACACCACCGCAGCGCGCACGGTGTCGCGCGAGGTGTCGACCTCGATCCGGCGCTGACCTGCCGTCTCCTTGGCCTGCCGCGTGCGCGAGTAGACCTGTCCGCCCTCATAGAGCGGGATCGTCAGGGTCGCGACCGCGCTGGCCGAGGTACGGTTGTCGCCGAAGAACTGGTTGTCGTAGCGCTGCTGGACGGTGCCGCGCACGCCGAGCACCGGATAGAGATCCGCCTCGGTGACCTTGACCTGCAACTCCGCCGCATCGACGCCGTGCAGCGCCGCGATGATGGCCGGATGCGCAGTCAACGCGGCGTTGAGCGCCGCCGGCAGGGATTTCGGCAGCAGGTTCTCGACCGGCCGGCCAGGAGCGAGCTGCTTCGGCTCGGTGCCGATGTTCTGGCGGAAGCGGGCGATCGAGGTCTTGAGGTTCGATTCGGCCAGGATCGCCTGCGATTGGGCCTGCGAGAGGCGTGCCTCGGCCTGCGCGACGTCGGTACGGGTCACCTCGCCGACCTGAAATCGATCCTTCGTCTGGCGCAGCTGCTCCTCCAGCACCTCGACGTTGTTGCGGTTCAGGTTGAGGATCGCCGTGTCGCGCAAGACGTTCATATAGGAGGTGGCGGCGTCGAGCAGGACGTTCTGCTCGGTGTTTTGCAAGGTCGCGCGGGCGCCGAGCACCTGCGATTCGGCCTGGCTGACGGAGCTGCGGGTCTTGCCGCCATCGAAGATGTTCTGATCGACCTGGACGCCGCCGCCGCGCGGGTTGAGGCGCGTGGTGCTGCGGTTATGCGGACTGCCGCCGCCCTGCGCGTTGAACGGGGTATCGCTGTCGGTGATGCTGGCGCCGATATCGGCAGAGGCCGTGACGCGCGGGCGATAGCCCGACAGCGCCTGCGGTACGTTCTCATTGGTGGCGCGCACCGCGGCGCGCTGTGCATTCAGCGTCGGATTGGCGGAATAGGCGCGCGCCAGCGCCGCGTCCATCGTCTGCGCCAGCGCCGGCGAGCCGGCCAGGGCTCCCAGCATGCCGGCGATCGCCAGACGGCTCGCGGTCTTCTTCAAAGTCGGTCGCGTTATGATCACTGGACGCCTCTTGTGCGGACTCTAGTCACGCCCAGGCATCGCCCCAGCCTCGGCACTCGGTCTAAAAGCATAAGCTTTGCAGCTCGCCTCGCCAATGTCGCGAGAGGAACTGGCCGCTTTTCATTTCTGCAGTGCCGCAAAAATGCGACACTCCCGCCGGTGATTAGTACCGACGGACTACCCATTCTGGGGAAAACCGCCCTGAAGAGCGATCCGACTCACAGGGCAAACACCTCCACCTTGCGGAATTCGCGCAGTACGGGAGCCGCCGCGTCGAAGACCGGCCGCCCCGAAAACGATTCGCCTACCTTGCGATAGAGCACGACGCGCGCCGAACGGCCCAGCCCCTCGACCACGATCAGGCGTCCGCCCTGGCGGACATGGCGGAACAGCGGCTCGGGTTGAACCTCGCAGGCGCCGCTGACCAGCACGGCATCGAACTGCCGGTGCTCCGGCAGGCTCGCGACCAGTTCAGCGGCCGCAACACCCGGCTGGGCGAAGGCGGCACGCGCCAGCGCCAGCGCAGCCTCGTCCGGCTCGAGCAACGTCGTCTTGGCCCCCATCGCCGCCATCAGCGCGGCGCCATAGCCGGAACCGCCGCCATATTCGAGAGCCTCTTCGCCCGGCTGCAGATCCAGGATCTGGATCATGCGCGCGCTCACCATCGGCGCCGGCAGGGCCCGGCTCGTACCCGGCAGCGGCTCCTGGCGGTCGAGATAGGCCAGATGCGCAAGCTCGCCCGGCAGGAAAGCCTCGCGCGGCACCGCGTCGGCCGCGGCGAGCACGGCGCGATCGGTCACGTCATAGGTGCGCAACTGGCAATCGACCATCACGCGCCGCAGTTCGGCGAAGCTGCTCATGCTCAAATCTCCAAAGGAAGGCGCCCCGGCGGGCGCCTCGACCCCTGCCCGCGGGTTTTGGGCGAGGCGACGCCAAAAGGCAAGCCGTCGTGGTGGGCACGGGTGCTGGTGGCGCCATGATCCATCTTTCGGCGCATGCCGACCTTGGAGAAGGCCCGGTGCGGCACACATTAAGAACGAGCGCCGCCGCCCCAACGAGAACGATTGGGCAAGCCGCGCGTTTCGCTGGAACAGCAGCGACCGAGGCGAGATGCACTTTCCATCAGGAAGACATGAGCTGAGGGCCGCCTTCAAGCGGATCGAGGCCGAGTTGCCTCCCCGTTTCGCCCGGGCGATGCGCTGGCTCCGGCATCGCGATTCGCGCCTGGTCCGGATTCCCGCCGGGCTCGCTCTCATCTTCGGCGGCGTGTTCTCGTTCCTGCCGATTCTGGGCGTGTGGATGCTCCCGCTCGGATTGATGCTGCTCGCGGCCGATATTCCACCGCTGCGGCGGCCGATGGCGCGCTTCGCGACCTGGTGCCTCGGCCTGCTGGAACGCTTCAGGCGTAGGCGCTCGGATTGAACGGTCGGCCTGTGCCCGGCGCGAGGACGTCGTCCCCGAGGGACAACCCGCCGAAAATCACCGAAACATCAGTGCAGGAAGAAGGTGGAGGCCTCGCCCGGAATCGAACCGGGGTGCAAGGATTTGCAGTCCTCTGCGTAACCACTCCGCCACGAGGCCATCCCGGAGCGCCGCCCAAAGCGCGCTCCTCGGCGGGCGTATAACCACATGCCGCAGCGCGCCGCAACCGAAACTCTCTCGGCAATGTGAATTGACGCTGGGGCAGACCGGGCGCCCACGATTTTCTCCGCCTTGATGCCAGCAAAAGGCTTGCACCCGGCCGGCGGCGTCGCTATACGCCGCCCACCGATCCCGGATAGCTCAGCGGTAGAGCAATCGACTGTTAATCGATTGGTCGCAGGTTCGAATCCTGCTCCGGGAGCCAGCATTTTCGAGGGCTTGAGCGACAAACGCTTAGGCCCTTTTTGCTAGCCGCGGACGGATTGGTGCAGCGGAGGCGCGACAGACGGCGATGCGGCTCTTCGGGCTCGAACTTTCCCTGCGTCGCTGGGCCGCCCTGATCGGTTGGAGCGCGGTCGCCATCGTCATCGTCGCGACCCTGTCCCCGATCGGCGCTCGCCCGCATATCGCGCATCTGGGACCGCAGATCGAACGCTTCGCCGCCTATCTGGTCGCTGCGGCGGCTCTCGCCACAGCCTATCCGGCACGCAAGGGCGTGATTCTCCTGTGCATCGTCGCCGGCGCCGCCGGGCTCGAGCTCGCCCAGCATTTCGAGGCGAGCCGGCATGCCCGCGCGCTGGATGCGCTGGTCAAGATCATGGGCGGCCTGACCGGGATTGCCGTCGTGGCGCTGTGCGAGCGGCTTTGGCCGAAGCGCGTCGCCGCTCCGGTGATGGTGCGGCGCCAGGACTGAGCGGCCTGCCCGCCGCTTCTCCTCTGCCCCGTTATGCTGCCGGCTGCACGCTGGCGAAGGCCTCTGCGATGCGCTGCGGCGCCGTCGGGCGCGCATACATGCGTTCGAGATAGCGCTGGAGTCGCGGGAAGCCGTCGAGCAGCCCGTCTTCGTTCGCCCAATCCATCAGGTAGGCGGTGACGCAATCTGCCGCCCCCATCCGGTCGCCGACGATGAAGTCGCGCCCCGCCATATGGGCCTCCAGCACCGCCGCCATGCGCCTGAACTCCTCGCTGGCGAGCGTGATGTCCTGCGGCAGCCGCTTCTCCTCCGGATAGAGGAAGCTGTGCTTGGTGATGCGCCAGAGCGGCTGCTCCAATTCGGTCATCGCGAACAGGATCCAGCGATAGGCTTGCGCCCGCTCGTCGAGATCGTCCGGCAGCAGGCGTTTCTCCGGGAATTTCTCGGCCAGATAGAGGATGATCGCCGCCGATTCCGGCAGGACATTGTCGCCGTCGACCAGCACCGGCAGCTTGCCGGCGGGATTGAGCTTCAGGAATTCCGGCGTCTGCGCCTCGCCGCCAAGCAGGTCGACATGGACATAGTCGAACGGAACGCCGAGCTCCTTCAGGCCCCAAAGCGCCCGCAAAGTGCGGGTGGGCCCAAATCCGTAGAGCTTCATCATCGTCTCCTCCCATACATACCAATTGGTTTGTATTGATACCCCTCCGGCTGACAGCCTGTGTCAGCAATCTCTGCCGTGACCTGCCGCAGCGCCATGATCGCGCCACCATCGCACCTAGCTTGACCCGTCCCGAACGGCGCCGCGATCAATCGCAGCTGGCGCCCGCCCCTGGAGAACCGATGCGATGCTCGCCCGTTCCGCATTCGTGACGCCGCTGCTGTTGATTCTCGCCGCACCCGCCCTCGCCCAGACCGCAACGACGACGGCAGCTCCCGAGCCAGCTGCAGCAAGCAAGGCTCCCGACGCCTGCCGGTTGCTGCCGCAGGCCGATCTGGAAGCGCTCTTCCCCAGCCGTCCCATCACAGCGAAGGGCCCGACGCTGAGCCCGATCAGCCGTGGCCCGCAATATGCCGAGAGCTGCATGTATTCGGTGAAGCTGCCGAGCCCGACCTCGAAGATGGACCATGCCCGCTTCGCCTCGGTCACGGTGATCCGCTGGGACGGTGTCGCCAAGGGACGCGAGACCCCGGCCCAGGCCTTCGCCTCGATCAAGGCGACGCGCGAGAAGGTCGCCGGCGATCCGAAGATCACCCTCAAGCTCGAGCCGCTCGCCGGCATCGGCGACGAAGCCTTCCAGGAGACCAATTCGTCCAGCATCGTGATCCGCGCCCGCAAGGACGATCTGATCTACGCCGTCTCGCTCGATCTCTATTCCGAGCAGACCGCGCCGAACGCGCTCGCTCTGGCGAAGCAGGCGGCGGCACGCTGGCAGGGCGGAACCGGCATGGTCGACGCACCGACCAAAGTCGCTGCCAACAGCGCCGTGACAGTGCCGCAGGACACCCGCCCCTCCTCCGTCGCGCCTGCCGAGCAATGGCCCGACGCCTGCGCCCTGCTGACGCCGGCCGAGGTCAAGGCCGCCTTCCCAGACATGATAGTGAGCGACCCGCGCAAGCTGATGGGCAAGATCACCCATGAGAGCCGCGAAAACCGGCAGGAGGCCCTGCCGAATCCGATCGGCTGCCAGTTCGACGCCAAGCGCACGGTCGAAAAGGACGGCAAGCGCACGGTCGAACTCAACCAGATCCAGGTCAGCGTCCGTAACGTCGCCGCCAGCGAGGATCTGTCGAAGCGCTGGTTCCAGAGCGCGATCAAGGTCTCGGAGGCCAAGACACCGGTCGCGGGCCTCGGCGACGAGGCGGCGCTCGACATCATGAACCGCATCCATATCCGCAAAGGTCTGACCACGGTCGATGTCCGCGTCTCCGGCGGCGAGCGCGATCAGTCGCTGCACGATCAGGCCAAGGCGCGCGTCGGCGAGCTGGCGAAGATCGTCGCGGGGCGGCTGAAATAGCGTGCGGTCGCGGCGCCGCTGCTGATAGGGAGAGCCCGATCAGCAGAAGGCACCGATTCATGACTGCGCGTTTCACCGAGACCCTTCGCCAGGCCAGCCAGCCGGCCTGGTCGCAGTGCGTCGGCCACCGTTTCGTCCGCGAACTGCTCGATGGCTCGGTCTCCGACGCGGTCATGGTCCGCTATCTGGTCCAGGACCATCGCTTCATCGACAGCTTCCTGACCCTGCTCGGCGCCGCGCTCGCCGGCGCCGACAGCTTCGAGGCCCGCATCCGCTTCGGCCGCTTCATCGGCATGGTCAGCGGCGAGGAGAACACCTATTTCCTGCGTTCCTTCGCGGCGCTCGGCGTCAGCGAGCAGGAGCGCATCGAGCGCCCCGACAGCAAGCCCACCGCCGGCTTCAAGGCAATCATGCGCGAAGCCGCCGCAACGCGCTCCTATGCCGCCGCCCTCTCCGTGCTGGTCGTGGCCGAATGGCTCTATCTCGACTGGGCGCAGACTGCGTCCCAGCCTCTGCCGGCGAACTTCGTCCATGCCGAATGGGTCACGCTGCACGACAATCCCGATTTCCGGGATTTCGTCGGCTTCCTGCGGGCCGAGCTCGACCGCGTCGGACCAGGCGAGGCTGAGACCAGCCAGGACTTCTTCCTGCGCACCGTCGCGCTGGAGAAGGCCTTCTTCGACTCGGCTTATGACGGCGAAGCCTGATCGACCCCGTCTCGCCTGAGGCAGACGTGACAGGCGCGAGCCGCTCTGCCACAAGGGCTTACGAGAGACGGGGGCGTTCGCCGCAAGGTGAGCTGAGAAGCACCCTTCGAACCTGAACCAGATCATGCTGGCGGAGGGAGTCGCTCGGGGCAGCCTCGTCAGTGCTTATCCCCGTGCCCGCCTTCCACCGGAAAGGCGAGCCTTGACGACGCAGGACGCGACAGAGCGGAGCCTAGCTTCCGGCGCAAAGCCCATGATGGCCGCGCTCGCTCCGGCGCTGCGCACCATCCTCGTCCTGCTGCTGGCTTGGCAGGGCGCGATCTGGCTGTTCGGGCCGCCGCGCTACATCCTGCCTTCGCCGCTCGAGGTCGCCGCCGCCTTCCAACGCCAGCCCGCCTTTCTTGCCAGCCACAGCCTGACCACCATGGCCGAGATGGCGCTCGGCTTCGTGCTCGGCTCAGCGTTCGGCGCGCTGACGGCGCTCGCCATCGTGGCGCTGCCGCGGCTCGGGCGCCTGCTCTGGCCGGTGCTGCTGGTGCTGCAGTCCTTCCCGGTCTTCGTCATCGCGCCGCTTTTGGTCGTCTGGTTCGGCTTCGGCATGGGCTCGAAAGTGATCATGGCGACGATCATCATCTTCTTTCCCGTAGCCTCCGCCTTCACCGATGGCCTGCGCCGAACCGACCCCGAACTCATCGACGCCACCGCGCTGACGACAGCAACGCATTGGCAGACGCTGCGCTATGTCCGCCTGCCCTTGGCCATGCCCAGCCTGCTCTCAGGCCTGCGGGTCGCGGCACCGCTGGCGCCGCTCGGCGCCGTGATCGGCGAATGGGTCGGCTCCTCGGCCGGGCTCGGCTTCGTCATGGTCCAGGCCAATGCCCGCATGCAGACCGACACGGTCTTCGCCGCGATGACCGTGCTCGCCGTGCTCAGCCTCGTCCTGCGCCATCTCGTCGACACGCTCGGCCCGCACCTCATTCCCTGGGCGAGCGAGCAATGACGCTGCCCCGCTTCAAGCCGATCACGCAGAAGGATTTCGCCCGATGACCCTCCGCGCCCTCACCAGACGCGCCCTCCTCGCCACCGGCATCGCTTTGGCCGCCGGCCTCGCCAGCCCGGTCCGCGCCGCCGACAAGCTGACCGTGATGCTCGAATGGTTCGTCAACCCGGACCATGCGCCGCTCGTCGTCGCGCAGCAGCTCGGCCTGTTCAGGGAGGCCGGGCTCGAGGTCACGATGGTACCGCCCTCCGACCCATCCGCCGTGCCGCGCCTGGTCGCAGCCGGGCAGGCCGATATCGGCATCCACTACCAGCCCAATCTCTATCTCGATCACGCCGCCGGCATCCCGATCGTCCGCGTCGGCACCTTGGTCGAGACGCCGCTCAACAGCGTCATCGTCAAGGCCGACGGGCCGATCAAGTCCCTCGCCGACCTCAAGGGCAAGACGGTCGGCTATGCCGTCTCGGGCACCGAGACCACCCTGCTCGGCCAGATGCTGGCCAAGGCCGGCCTCAAGCTCGACGACGTCAAGCTGGTCAACGTCAACTTCGCGCTCTCGGCCGCGCTGATCGGCGGCAAGGTCGATGCCACCATCGGCGGCTACCGCAATTTCGAGCTGACGCAGCTGAAGCTCGAAGGCCATCCCGGCACGGCCTTCTATCCCGAAGAGCACGGCGTTCCCGCCTATGACGAACTGATCCTGATCACCCGCCGTGATGCCCTCGCCGACAACCGCCTGCCGCGCTTCCTCGATGCGATCGAGAAGGCGGCGCTCTATCTGACCAACCACCCGCAGGAGGCCTGGAAGCTCTTCATCGCCGCCCACCCCAATCTCGACGACGCCCTCAACCGCCAAGCCTGGACCGACACCCTGCCGCGCTTCGCCAAGCGCCCGCGCGCCCTCGACCAGCGCCGCTATGAGCGCTTCGGCGCCTTCCTCGTCGAGCGCGGCCTGATCACCAAGGCCCCGGCGCTCGCCGAGATCGCGGGCGAGGTGAAATAACGGGCGGGTCGCGGCGGCAGGCCCATCTGCCGTCGCGAGCCACCCCGCGCCCACATCAGAGCGGCCCTGTGCGTGCCGCTCTGGGTTCGGCGCCTATCGCGATGCTATGAGCCGGCTTCGCGGCCATAAGGCGGGCCCTCGCCCGCCATCGCAGCTGCGCCCGGCGAAATCACCCGCATGAACGTCAGCAAGCCGATCGCCTCCACCCGCCGCGCCGACCTGCCGGTGCTGTTCGCGCTCAGCGCGACGCATCTGCTCAACGACATGATCCAGTCGCTGATCCCGGCGATCTATCCGATCATCAAGACGGCCTACGCGCTGGATTTCGGCCAGATCGGCCTGATCACGCTGACCTTTCAAATCACCGCCTCGCTGCTGCAGCCGCTCGTCGGCCACTACACCGACAAGAACCCGATGCCCTATTCGATGGTCGTCGGCATGGGCTGCACGCTGACCGGGCTGATCGGCCTCGCCTATGCCGGCAGCTATCCGCTGCTGCTGTTGGCTGCGGCCTGCGTCGGGCTCGGTTCCTCGATCTTCCATCCCGAGGCGACCCGCATGGCCCGCAACGCCTCGGGTGGCCAGCAAGGGTTGGCGCAAGGCATCTTCCAGGTCGGTGGCCAGAGCGGCGGCGCGCTCGGCCCCTTGCTCGCCGCCTTCATCATCGTGCCGCGCGGCCAGACCAGCGTCGCCTGGTTCTCGGCCGCGGCCCTGCTCGCCATGATCCTGATGGTCTGGACGGCGCGCCGCTATGCCGAGCTGAGCAAGGCAGCTGCGGCCGCCCCGAAACCCGTGAAGGTCGCGGCTGCCGCGCCCGCGGCCCCCACCCATTCCAAGGGCCAGATCGCCTTCGCGATCACCATC
The DNA here is from genome assembly GCF_003952665.1 of Bosea sp. Tri-49. Taxonomy (NCBI): domain Bacteria; kingdom Pseudomonadati; phylum Pseudomonadota; class Alphaproteobacteria; order Hyphomicrobiales; family Alloboseaceae; genus Allobosea; species Allobosea sp. Tri-49. The sequence goes on along the minus strand of NZ_CP017946.1, from coordinate 703,288 downwards.
CTGGTGATCCTGCTGTTCTCGAAGAACGCCTACTCGTCGAGCTTCAGCTCTTATTACACCTTCTATTTGATCGGGAAGTTCGGCGTCTCGGTGCAGGCATCGCAGCTGATGCTGTTCCTGTTCCTCGCCGCCGCTGCGGTCGGGGCGCTCGCCGGCGGCATCATCGGCGACAGGGTCGGCCGCAATCGCATCCTCTGGTTCTCGATCCTCGGCGCCCTGCCCTTCTCGCTGCTGCTGCCCTTCGCCGACCTGTTCTGGACCGGCGTGCTGACGGTGGTGATCAACCTGATCATGGCGAGCTCCTTCGCCGCGATCCTGATCTACGCGATGGAGCTGATGCCGGGCCGGATCGGCCTGATCGGCGGACTGTTCTATGGCCTGTCCTTCGGCCTCGGCGGGCTCGCGGCGGCGATCCTCGGCGAAGTCGCCGACTGGATCGGCATCGAGGCGGTCTACCGCATCTGCGCCTTCCTGCCGGCAATCGGCCTGCTCGCCTGGTTCCTACCGAAGGTCGAGCACCGGCGGGGATAGAATTCGCTACCGCCGCCAGCAGGACCGAGGTCGGGCCACTCAATCGGGGCAAGCCAGCGTTGCGGCACATTGCGTGCCACACGAACAACAACAGGACGTGAGTTTCAATGATCTACGAAATGCGCGTGTATCGCTGCCTGCCTGGCCGGCTTCCGGCTTTGCTCGACCGCTTTGACAAGGCCACGCTGAAGCTGTGGGACAAGCACGGCATCCGGCAAGCCGGCTTCTTCACCACGTTGATCGGGGAGTCCAATCAGGACCTGACCTATTTCCTGGCCTGGGAATCGCTCGCCGAGCGCGAGACGAAATGGACGGCGTTCGCGACCGATCCGGAGTGGACCGAGGTGCGCATCAAGAGTGAAGCGGACGGCCAGATCGTTGCCAACATCGTCAGCCAGATTCTGGCGCCGACGGCCTTCTCCGCGGTCAAGTAAGCCTGGACAGACGCTTGCCTATGCCAAAACAAAAGCAGCAAGGGCGACGTCGCCCTTGCTGTCAGTTGAGTTGAAGCCCTTGCGGTTACGCAGTCGCGGCAACGGTCCGGGGTTCGTCGCGGTACTGGTACCGTCTACGATGCAGGCTGCGCCTCCGGCATCTTCCATGTGCCGTTCAGGAACACGGCGCGAGGACGGTAGAGCCGGAATGTGTAATTCCACCCCTGCGTGATCGGCAGGCAGTTCGCGATCTTGCCGTCGCAGCCGCCGAACTGGATGTCGATCGCGCCATCGGCGCTTGTCTTGCCGGTGATGCTGTTGACCGAATAGGCGTCGTATTCGTTCTTCTGGAAGAAGCCTTTGTCGTTATAGACGCTGATCGACCAGAACGCGTCGACGGGGACATCCTTGACCCTGAGCTTGTAGACCGTCTTGCCGTCGTTCTTGGCCGGGGTGAATGAGGGGTAGGATGCATCCTTGCCGGGGTTGCCGCCCCAGCCGGCTGCCGTGCCGAGCAGGTGCATGACCGGATCGACCTTTCCCTTCGGGCCGAACGCGTTGATGAAGCTGCCCGATGATGCGGCGGAGAGCGCTTCGAGCGCGTCACGGATCTTCTTTTGTTGAGCAAGGTCCCAGTTCGGGGCCTCGAACTTGCCGACCGACTTCTGCTCCACCTTCAGCGCATCTTGCAGAGCGTGAACCTGCGCGAGGTCCTTGCTGTCGTTGGGATCGACAAGGATACGGACCGCAACGAACACATAGCGGGTGCCGACCTTGTCCCTGGTGAGCGTCGTGCGGCCCGGCTTGTAGACCACCATCGGGGTGTAATGGTCCTCGCTGATGACCTGCATCGAGACGAAGCGCTTGCCGGCATCAGGAAGGGTGATGGTCACCGGGCCGGCATCGAGGTCGAAGAGCGCCTGGGAATAGAGCGTATCCCGGTTCATCCGGACCACCGGCTGGTTGTCGATCGGCGTCGGCGTCCTGCTATGGGCGAACTTGCCGAAGGCGCCAGCGTCGGCCGTCTTGCGCATATAGAAATCGCTCTCGGCTCGCTTGAAGTTGTCGAGATTGACTGGAACCGGCTGGGCGAACGCCACGCATGGCGCGAGAACCAGGAAACCCAGGCTGTAGACCGACATCATTCGCATTGAACGGTACCTCATTGGTGTCTTTGGTCGATTTGCTCGTCGTTACCGCGCAGACAGCGCAGCGGTCTCCGCGGCGCATTCGGATGCCGGGAGCATCCGCTTCGCCTTCGCGGCCTTCACCTCCGCTTTCGCGGCCTTGAGGTCGGCGAGGAAAATCGGGTCGGTCTGCAGCCGCGCGACGGTCGCCGCGCCCATGATCCGCCCGGCATCGACATCACTCTGCCAATGCGCGTCGCAGATCACCCGGCTCTGCCCGAATTCGAGGCCGCGCTTGAGCAGCGCATCGGCGCGCTCGGGATTGATCTGCGCGAACACGAGGGCCCAGCCCCAGCCTGCCGCCGTGTGGCCGGACGGGTAGGAGCCGTCGCTCCGCAGAATGGCCTCCTGATCGGCCCGGCAGGTCGCTTCGTTGTGCACCACGAAGGGGCGAACCCGGTTATACTTGTTCTTCACGCCATAGGTGGAGAGGCCGAAATCCGACAGCATCTTCTGCGTCATCGCATAGAGGCGCGGCGTCCGCTTGCTGTCGATCTTCACACCCATCGCGCAGGAGAAATTGTCGGCAGCCTGCGGAAAGGCGAGATCGGCGTCGGCATGAGCGAGCTTCCAGCGCGCGGTGTTTCGCAGGGGAAGCGTCGCCTTGCGCGCTTCCTCGTCCCGGGCCAGCGCCGCCGAGCCCGCCTCGGGCGGCGGGCCGAGCAGGACCAGGCTGTTCGGCAGGTCGGATTGCTTGAGATAGCCCGGCGCGATCTTGAAATGCGGGTCGGTGACCTTGGGCGGCACTTCGGCCGATTGCGCAAAGGCCTGCCCGCAGATCGCGAGCAGCATCAACACAGAAGCGCCTGCGGCCCGCACCGTAGTCCCAGTCATCGACATTCCCATTCCTTTCGACCTGGCTGAACTCATGAAGGCCGCCCGGTCAGAACCGGTATGTCGCCGCAACGGCGGGGCCGTGCTGCGTCACGTCGTACGAGAAGCCGCCATCGCGATAATCGACATGGAGCGCCCGGTAGCCGGCTTTCAGCGTCAGGCTTTCGCTCCAGGCGTAGTTGACGCTGCCCAGGCCCTGCCAGGTCAGGCGCGAGCCGGCGCCGAAGCCGCCGATATCGCCCGCCACCGTCAGGCTCCACGGACCGCCGAGCTGGATCCCGAGCCGGGCGCCGACGATCTGATCGACCCACATCTCGGATTCGCGGTGGTCGATGCGAAGATTGGCGAGCCCGGGCAGGACCTCCAGCTTGGTGTTGAGGTTCCAGAATCGGACGCCGCCGCCCACGTCGAGCGCGAGGACGGTGTCCTCATAAACGCGATAGAAGGCGGAGCCCTGCACGGTGGTGCTCTGCGAGCGCAGCTTCAGCGCCGAAAAGAAGGGCCCGGGCAGATTGCCGCCGGTCGTCACCTGCGAGAACTGCCCGTCGACCAGGACACTCCAGCGGTCGATGCGCATTTCGGCAGCTGCCATCAGCGCGCCGTTGAGCTCCTTGAGCACATCACGGAAGCGCAGATTGATATCCGCCGCCGGCAGCGGCGGCAGCGTCGCGCTCCTGCCGTTGATCGCCGTCGCCCAGACATAACTAGTGACGAAAAAGCTCGGTCCGGGCGCGAGTACGGGTGCCGGACGCGTGGCGGGCTGCGGGAGATCGGACGCCCAGGCCGGCCCGCACAGGCAAACCGCCATCACCCCGATGGCGAGATCGCGCGCCGTTTCGCCTGACATTGCTGCTTGTCCCCTGCCTTGCCCGGCCTACCGGCACCTGCGCGAGCGCTCCGGCTCAGTGCAGCACGCGATCGCGGCCCGACCGGCCGGCGACGATCGTTGCAAGCATTTCGTGCATGGGCCGCCTGCCCGTCTTGCCATTTCGCGCCAATCGCGACCGGCTATTCTCTCCCTCCGCCAGCCGCGAATCCTCCGGGATTCGGCCTTGCGAAAAGCATCAACGCGATGATCGCGGCGAGGTCCGATGGCTGATATCCCCCTGACGCGCGGCCAGTTCCTGCTGCCCTTCGTCAGCATCCTCGACGATATCGGCGCCCCGACGGAGACGCTCCTTGAGCGGTCCCGGCTGCCATCGTCTCTCGCCGAAAAGAGCGATCTCTATTTGCCGCTCCTGCCGGCACTACGCTTCGTCGAGACCGCTCAGAGAATCCAGGGCATCGACGATTTCGGCTTTCTCGCTGCCCAGCGCCTGCATTTCTCGCATATGAGGGAAGAGACCCGGGCCCTGATCGCGCATTCACCGACGCTACTCGTTGCGCTCCGGCACGCCTGCTATTGGGCGTCGAGGGAAGACACCATTTTGAGCATGTGGATCGAACATGACGCGGATCATGTGCGGGTCTGCAGCAGGCTTGCCGGGACCGGGCTCCTGCATCTGAAACACGCGCAATGGATCCAGAATATCTTCTCGGTCTACATCATCAGGCAATTCGCAGGGCCGGGCTGGATGCCGACGGCGATCGCCTTTGAATCGTCTTATGCGCCAAGCCCGGCGACGCGATCCTCCTGGCCGAATGTCCGGTTCCTGTCAGGCCAGCATGCGGCCTGGATCAGCCTGCCGATCGCGCTCCTCAGCCTCCCCAACCGTTCGGCCGCCTCGTTTGCGCCGACGCGGAACCAGGAGGACGGCCCTTCCGCCTACGACATCGTCGAATTGCTCAAGCTGATGCTGCCGGCTTACCTCGACGAGGGAACCACGGCTCTTGCCGACGTCGCCGAGATCGCGGGCGTCAGCACGCGGACGCTTCAGCGCAAGCTCGCCCTGATCGGCCTGTCCTACTCGGACATCCTTGACACCGTCAGGTACGAGAATGCGAGCCGGCTGCTGCAGGACACCGATTGCAGGATCATCGACGTCGCCTTTTCCTCCGGCTACACCGATCCGGCGCATTTCAGCCGCGCCTTCCGCCGGATGACGGGCATCACGCCGCGTCAGTTTCGCGAGCAGTCGCGGCTCGGCTAAGCGGCACCTCGTTCAAAAAGGGCGCGCCAGCAGAGGCTGGCGCAAGGCATCTTCCAGGTCGGCAGCCAGAGCGACGTCACCTCGTTCTCGATCCTCGGTGCCCTACCCTTCTCGCCGATCCTGCCCTTCGCCGACCTGTTCTGGACTGGCGATCGGCCTGCTCGCCTGGTTTCTGCCGAAGGTCGAGCATCGGCGGGGGTAGCGCCTGCTTTCGACCGTTAGCTGACCTTGACGAGTGTCAGCATCCGGCCCGGGGCGACATCCAAGTCATATAGGGACGGCTGGTGCAAGCCCGGCCAATGAGCCTTGCGACAGGCTATTGGTCCAGCTGAGCCGCGATTTTAATTCCTGTACGACATCTTTCAGACGCGGCGCTTTAGCAGTTAAGAACCAGTTTCTTGGAGCTGCGCAATTGTTTTAAATCTCTCAAAGATGATTGACGCACGAATTACTGTTAGAGTTATTCTTCGAGTCTCGAAAGGCTTCTTATGCGGCGTCGCCTGATCCTGCCTGTCGCGATCGGACTGGGTATGACCGTGGGCCTGCTACCTTTGGCTGGCGCCTACTATCTGTCGCGTGAACGAGCCATCGCGGCTGAACGCTTACATCTCAGAGATTATGCCGGGTGGACGTTGCAGCGGGCCGATTTAGCAATCACGCGCGCCAAGAACGGCTTGCGCCGGCTGGTCATGGAGAACCATGAGCTTTGCTCGCCCCATCATCTGCAGCGCTTGCGGCAATTGACGATGGATGCCCTCACCGTCGAGGACATTGATATATTCAAGGACGGCAAGCTCCTATGCAATAGTTTGGGCCTTTCGAAGAGCCCCGAGCCGATGCGTAAGCCGGATGTCCTCCTGTCCGAGGACTTCGGGCTCGTCGTGGGGTCGGGGCCGACGGCGCATCGTCCGCACGGCGACATGCTGGCCGTCGCATTTGGTCCCTACCACGCGCTCATCCGCAAAGAGAGTTTGGTGGATGTCCTACGCGACACCCCTATGGTGCTCGGGATCGCCACACGCGACGGCAAGCTCCTAGCATTGTCAGGACAGGCAGATCCGAATCTGGTGCGGCAGCTGTCCCGCGAAGAGATCAGCGGGGCCACGGATCAGAAGGTGTTTTCATCCTCGCGAGGCCCTGATTTCATTGCTTTTGCGATCTCGGACCGCAGCGTCGTCGACTGGCGCGCAGAAGACGAGCTTTGGAAGCTTATCCCGATAGGCTTGGTCATTTCGGCCATTGTCATCGGCCTGATCGTCTGGGTATCGCGTCAGCGCATGTCGCTGGCCGGCGAGTTGAGAACGGGGATCGCCTATCGCGAATTCATTGCGCACTACCAGCCGATCATTGATCTCTCGACCGGCAAATGCGTTGGCGCTGAAGCACTCATACGCTGGCCAAAGCCTGACGGTTCATGGGTCCGGCCAGATCTGTTCATCCCCTATGCGGAGGATCATCAGCTGATCGGCCCCGTCACCGACATCATGATCGAGCGGGTTCTGGAGGACATGAGGGATGCGCTTCGCGCCGACCCATCTCTGCACATTGCGATCAATATCTCGGCCGAAGATATTCAAAGCGGTCGCTTTCTGGACGTGCTTTCTGCTGCGATCGAGAAAGTACAAATCAACCCGGCGCAGATCTGGCTCGAGGCTACCGAGCGCGGTTTCATGGAAGCCGATGCGGCTCGCGCCACGCTCGAGCGGGCAAGAGAACTCGGGCATGCCATCGCCATCGACGATTTCGGCACGGGGTATTCCAGCCTGTCCCTCCTGGAAAGCCTGCCGCTGAATGTTCTTAAGATCGACAAGTCGTTCATCGACGCCATCGGCCGCGAGGCCGCGACGAGTATCGTGACGCCAGCCATCATTGAAATGGCGCATACCCTGAAATTCGTCGTCGTGGCGGAGGGTGTGGAGAAGGAGGAGCAGGCAGCGTATCTGAAAGCCGCTGGCGTCGAATTCGCACAAGGCTGGCTCTATTCCAAAGCCCTGCCACCCAGAGATTTTCTTCAGTACTACAGCCAGCTCAATGGAGGCGCTTCCGTGCCGGAAGCGGCATGACGGCCTCGCTCGCTGGTTGCCAGGCTCCGCTTCCCACCCTCAGCGGCCACTCCACATTTATTGCCGTCGCGACATGCACCATGTCCGCGATGACGTTAATGCGCCCGCAAGCATAGCAGGCGCTGCGGCACCTCAACAGCATGGTGCGGACGGCGGGGGTCGAACCCGCATGCCGTTTCCGGCGAGGCATTTTAAGTGCCTTGCGTCTACCAGTTTCGCCACGTCCGCGCGGCGGAACTGGTTAGCGGTGCAAAGCCTTTCCGACAAGCGCCGGTTGCGCGCTTGTCCTCAGCGCCGGTGCGCCGGCTTGTACCATTCGACGCCGTCGGGATCGACATAGAGCCCGGGCGCGACGTCGGAGCCGATCTTCTTCTCCTGCATCGGCACGCGCACCGTGTCGTCGCGGTCGCCGCGGCGGATATAGGGGCCGCTCGCCTGCTGGCTGTGCTGGCCGCCGCCACTGCCGCCGCCCATCACCGCCCGGCGGCCCGCGACCTTGTCGTCGAGCGCCGCGACCCGGCGCGCCGAGAAGGCGATCTTCGCCGTGCCCTCGACGATCGGAAAGGCCTTGCCCGAAGCCCCCTCGCCGGTGACCCGGATACCGACGAAGCGCGGCACGTAGGACTGCCCGCCGCCGCCACGCGCCAGCGCGTCCCAGCCGCCGGTGGTCGAGACCTGGGCGCCGCAGCGCTTGTGGGCGCGCTCGCAGGCCGCACGCGAGCCGTAGCGCGGCGCCTTCTGCTCGAACTCGGCGCGGGCGTTGCGATAGGCGTGCTCGCACTGCTCGGCCGAGAGCTTGCCGGCCTCGATGCATTCGTCACGGCGGACATAGGTCTGGCCGGTCGCCTGGGCGGCGAGATCGGCGGGAGTCAGTGCGATCCCGGCCACGGCAAAGGCCGCCGCGCGGGCGAGGACGAGGGGAAGAAGCGTGATCATGCGGCTTCCCTGAACATGCGATTGTGGCGTCACAGCAGCGGCCTCATCGTGATGGCGAGCTCGCGCGTGCCACCATAATCGATTTTGCCGTTGCCAAGCACGGGAATCGAGCCGGTGACCAGGAGCGCCTTCGGCAGCCATAATTCCGGGAAACCCTGGCGCTTGGCCTCGTCCTGCAGGGCTTTCTTCTCGGCATCGGGCTTTTCGGTGACGAGGACGAGCTGCTCGCCCTTGCGCACATCGGGCAGCGCCACGACCACGTGATTGTGACCGGGCCAGAGCCCGGCGATCATCGATTCGACCGCTGCCAGCGAGACCATCTCGCCGCCGAGCTTGGCGAAGCGCCGCGCCCGGCCCTTGATGGTGATGAAGCCGTCATCGATCGCGACGATGTCGCCGGTATCGTGCCAGCCGCCCTCCGGCGGCACGATTGCGCCCGGTCGGTCGGCGTTGAGATAGCCGAGCATAACGTTCGGCCCTTTGACGCAGAGCTTGCCACCGTCGTTGATGCCCTCGACCGGCTCGAGCTTCGCCGTGATGCCGGGCAGGAGCCGGCCGACGCTGCCGTCCCTGGTCGCGACCGGCGTGTTGCAGGCCAGCACCGGCGAGCACTCGGTGCAGCCATAGCCTTCGAGGATGGTGGTGCCATAGGGCTCCCACATCCGGCGCGTCTCCGGCTTCACCCGCTCGGCACCGGCGACGACATAGCGCACGCTCTTGAGGTCGCCTTCATCCGCAGCGCGCGCGTAGCCCTGAAGGAAGGTGTCGGTCGCGAACAGGAAGGTCGCGCCCGTCTCGCCGATCAGCTTCGGCACCTGCTTGTAATGCAGCGGGCTCGGATAGAGCACGACCTTCATGCCGTGGGTCAGCGGCATCAGCAGCGCCGCGGTCAGCCCGAAGGAGTGGAAGGCCGGCAGCGGATTCATGACGATGTCGCGCTCGCTGAGGAAGCCGGCCGCCAACTGGAAGATCTGACGCGCATTCGAGACCAGATTGGCATGGCTCAGCACCACGCCCTTCGGCTTGCCCTCGGTGCCGGAGGTGAAGAGCACGACGGCCGGATCGTCGGGCTTGGCCGCGTGACGGGCGTGCACCATGCCCGGCGCCAGCGAGGCCAGCGCGCCGATCGCCTTGTCGAGGCTGGTCAACTCCTTGCGGACATCTTCAAGATAGATCACCCGCCGGCCCGGCGCGAGCGCCTCGATGATGTCGTCGAGCTTGGCCTGATCGATGAAGCGGCGCGAGGTGACGATGGTCGAGATCGGCCCGATCTCGCAGGCGGCGGTGAGGTTCTTCAGGCCCGCGGTGAAATTGAGCAGCGCCGGCACGCGGCCGAAAGCCGAGAGCCCGAACAGCGTCACAGCCATACCCTGCACATTCGGCAGCATCAGCCCGACCGTCTCGCCGGGCGTGGTCAATGCCGAAAGCTTGCGGCCGAGCACCAGCGCGCCCAGCACCAGCCGGCCATAGGTGATCGGCTGCCGCTCAGGGTCCTCAAGCGCGACGCGGCCCTTGCCATGCTTGCCGGCGGCAGCCAGCAACGCCTGGAAGAGCGTCATCCGGGCGCCTTCGGCATCGAAGGGCTGTGCCGGCAGTTCGATCGCGGCCATTCGGCTCGTGCTCCCCTTGTCGTTCCTCTTGCCCGCAACCTAAGGCGAATGGGCCGGGATACAATGCGCAGGCAAGACCTTCCCTTGCGTCATAACGCACGCTACGGTTGCTGCGTGAAGCTGGGGGATACGGCATGTTTCGGCTGCGTTTGCTCCTGTCGGTCCTGTCGCTCCTGGCTGCCGAGCTCACTGCGGGCAGCGCGTTCGCGCAGCCTCGCATCGAGTGGGAAATCGCCAACCGCTTTCGTCTGTTCAAGCAGGAAAAGCAGTTCCGCAAGCTCGCCGAGGTCTTCACCGCGCTGCCGGAGCAGGACCGCAAGGAGCGGCCGGCCTTCGCCTTCGAGGATGCCATGCAACGTGCCGCTGCGGCGCGCACGCTCGGTAAGGCCTTCGGTGACCGGGGCAGCATCGCGCGTTATGGCTGGACCTCCGCGGTGACCCATGAAACTTGCTTCCAGAATGGCAATCACGGCCATTGGCAATGCGAGCTCGACACCGGCGACCAATTCATGGAGCCTCGGGTCGCAGATGTGCTTGCTAGGCTCGTCGACCTGCCGCCCGCGCTCGCCGGGCAATCCTGCCGGTGGGTGGCAGCGGAGCTTTCGATTGCCGCTCCCTGCGCGCAGGAAGTAAGGCTGCGGCGGCGCGCCTTCGACAAGCCATTCGACATCACGGTAACGGCTGCGAATGCGACTGTGGCCGAGATCAAGAACGCACGGCTGCGCCATGTCGCGATCGTCGGCTTCGGCGATTCGTTCTCCTCGGGCGAGGGCAATCCCGACAAGCCGGTCGAGCTCGTCGACGATAGCCCATCTCCTTACCAAAATTCCTCGGTGACCAATGGACGTCCCCGGAATTATCCGCGGCGGCTTCATGGCGATCACAAGAGCCTAGGACACCCTTACGCAGCAGCCGTCTGGCTCAACAGCCAATGCCATCGTTCGCTCTATTCGCAGCACGTTCGCGCCGCACTCGTCATCGCACTGGCCCATCACGACACCGCCGTGACGTTGACCCCTTACAGCTGCACCGGCGCGGAGGTCAGGGCCGGGATCCTCGGCTACTATGGCGCGCGCGACGATGCCGGCGAGGCCGGCGACTCCTCGCCGCAACTCATGCGCTATTGGCGCGACTACTGCAGCAGCAGGGTCGGCTACAGCCGCTTCAACAATCGTGGCAAAGGCTTCAATTGGCAGAACGAGCTGCGGCATTGCAAGGAGCGGGCTCGGCTCAAGCCCGACGCAGTGCTGCTCAGCATCGGCGGAAACGACATCGGCTTTTCCAGCGTGATCGCCGAAGAGGTTGTCGCCAAAGGCGACTACGGACCATTCACCAATCTGCTCTACAAGCTCTGGCTCAGTCAGGTCGACACCAAGACCTTCGACGAGGCGCGGACGGCGGTCAGCGAAGTGATCCCGCCTCGCATCCAGGAGCTGTCCGCCGCCTTCCGCGAGCATCTCGACCTGCCCTCCTCCGCCATCATCCAGACCGGCTATCCGCAGATCACGCGCAGCAGCGGAGGAAGCAGCTTCTGTCAGCCGAGCGACGCGGGCATGGACGTCCACCGCATACTCGCCATCAGCAAGGACGACACGGGCGAGGAAGCGGCCACGTTCGTGCCGTTCCTGAACCAGCGTATCGCCGCTGCCGTCGCCGCCCTCCCCGAAGAACGACGTTGGCGCTTCATCGACAGCCATGTCGAGCGTTTCGCCGGCCACGCGCTCTGTTCGGCCGGCGCGCCCGCCGGTGCGCCGGACAGCGGGGTTTCAGGCGCAATGCGCTTTCCTGTCTATGTCGGCTTCAAAGCCAACCGCTTCCTGTGGGAGCCGTTCGCGCCGAGCGAATGGCGCGCCTATCGGCCGCGCAACCGCTGGTTCGTGACTCCGAACGACGCTTTCTTGACCGGGCACTATATGCGCGTCGCGGCCGTCCGTGGCTGGGGTACGCCCAACCCCCAGGACAAGACGCAGCCGCTCCTCGCCGCGACGCTCGGCGGCTCCTTCCATCCCAATGCCAGCGGCCATGCCGCGATCGCCGACGCAACCATTCCGGTGCTGCGCGAGGTGCTCAAGCTTCCACAGCCTTAATCACTTTGCCGGCGCATGGCCGCGATGCGCGGTGGGCTACTTGTGTGTTGCATTGCCGCGAAAATCGCCTTGGAATCGGCTCCGGCTCAACGATCTCGAAACGTCGGCGCTCCAATCGCTGAAATTTGACGAAGAAGCCGTTCATCACGTCGTGCTGTCGTCATTGAGATCGGGCATACTTATCACTATCTCCGGTTGCGGAGCTGGGGATTGCAGCCGTGCCGTCCATTTCGAAAAAACTGATCACCGCCGCTGCGCTGGCAGCGGCTTATTTCGTCATAGCCACACCGGCGCAGGCCGCCGGCTTCTGGGAGACGCTCTTCGGCGTCCCGCAGCGCCGGGCCGTGGCGCCGATGCCGGAGAGCAATCCGTTGCACATGACCGTGCGGCCGAAGCGCAAGAAGGCTGCAACAACGCTCGATGCCGGCAAGGACGGGCCGAAGCCGAAGCTCGTCAAGCCGATGGAGTATGCCAACGACCCGTTCTGGTATCTGAGCGACGAGACGCTGAAGAAGGGCGATATCATCGTCCTGAAGGACCGTGTCGTCGTCTTCGACGGCGGCACGCGCGCCTATGCCAACTTCGCCAGTTTCCAGACCAGCAAGCTGCTCTCGGCCAAGGCCAAGAGCCAGCTCAAATACCTGGTCTCGACCCCGAGGGACAACTACACGGTCTGGGAACCGGTCCAGGCGATCGGTGATCGCAACGCTGCGGCCTCGGCCGAACTCTCTGAGCGTACGCGCTGAGGCGCCGTCGGAACCGTCATTGCGAGCGTAAGCGAAGCAATCCAGGAGACGTAGAGCGCCGCGGCCCCTGGATTGCTTCGTCGCTACGCTCCTCGCAATGACGGTTTCTGCCACGCGATGGATTGGTCCGGCAGCCGGGGATTGACCTCCCACACCATCCCATTCCTGTCGCATTGATACCTTCGAATGGTCAGACCGGCGCCAGAGGCTGACCGGATTTCGCCTCTAGGGTCGCTCCGCATCGGGCGTTTGCCCCTCCCTCCAGCGATGGAAAGGAGCCAGCGATGCGCAACCTCGCCAGTGCCGTCTGCCTGTCTTTCGCGCTGTTTGCCGGCGCCGCTATGGCGCAAGACCCGCCGCCTGCTTCCCCTGCCCCTGACGCTCCCGGCCTGCAGAATCCCGCCGCGATCCGCAATGCGACCGTGATCGAGCGCGGCGCGCTGCCGCCGCAACTGCGCGTGCAAGTCGACAGCGCCGTCGCGCAGGCGAGCCCCGACGATCTCAGGCAACTCAGGCAGTCGATCGACGCCATTCCTGTTGCCGCCAAGGCGCTTCAGGCCAAGGGCATGAACTCCGCCGCGGTCATCGCAGTCGCCTTCGACGAGGACGGCGACCTGACTCTGATCGCTGAAGAAAGCATCTGAGAAGCCAGGCCACTTCAGGAGTGCCAGCCGCGAGACCGGAGCACTTCCATGGGCAGTTCGGCGCTCCTGCCCCGACTTAGCGTAGCGCCGCGAGAGCTGGATCCGATCGGATTGGCACAGTCTGATCGGTGAATCCGTCTCTCACTCGCAATGAAAGGACCGATCATGAAACTGACCGAAGCAGGCATCGACAGCACCCTCCACCAGATCGAGGCGCAGGCAATACCGGAAAACCATCCTGCCACGGTTCAACTCGGCGAGCTGTTCGGCGAACACACCTTCTTCCTTGACACCAGCGGGCTCGCCATCATCGAGCCGGTGAAGACCGATGGAGCCGCCGAGAGCATGGGGCGTGTGGTCAAGCTCGCGCGCTGGAGCGACGAGAGTCGAAAGAATCTCTCCCCGCACGAACCTGAGTACACCGACATCGTGGTCGCGCTCGATCGCGCGGCGTAGGGCGTAGGCTTCTCTGACAAGCGCGGGATTCCCTCTCCCGGATGGGAGAGGGGTAGGGGCGAGGGACCGCCGCTGGTTAGTGGAGCGCGAGAGTACCACTGCGCCTTTTGCGGATAGGGCAGGCCCTCATACCTGCCCTTCTCCACTGATCTCGGGTCTACCCTAGATCAGCACTCAGAGTGATCGAAGTCGGGTAAACCCGACTTCGATGCGGGAGAAGGGTTCCCCGAGCACAGCGACCAATGGCGAGCCTCAGCCGAACGCGCCGATCTCATGCTGGATCGCGCCGGAAATCTCGCGCAGCAGCGCAAAGCAATCCCGCATCGGCTCGATGACGTCGCGATGCAGGGCGGCATAGGCACCGCCTTCGCGCGGACCGGCAGGCTCGCCGAAATCGAGCCCCAGCGCCGGATCGGGATTGACCGGGAAGATCTCGCCGAGCAAAGCGAGCGCCCCGTTCATGTCGAGCCTGAGGATGCGTTCGAGCAGCAGCTCGCGCGTCACCCCGGCGTGCGGCCGGAAATCCGGGATATGCGTCGCCGAGAGCCAGATCCGGTGCAGCAGTGAAAGCCGCAGCGTATGCAGCGCCACCAGCCGGACCGGCATCGCCGGCGGTTCGCCCGCCGCTTCCTTCAGCTTCAGCCGGTCTGAGGCGAAGCGCCAGAACAGCCGTCGCAGCGAAGGCGCAAGGTCGAGTTGCGCCAGCGCCTCGGCGACCGCGAGCAATTCGTCGCGCCGCCCCTCCTTCTCGGTCCGCCGTGCCCGGTCGAACCAGCTGCCGGCGTCGAGCGTGTCGAGATAGGCGCGTAAGACGTCGAGATCACTGTTCGCCATCGCATGGGCCGCGAGGCGATAGGCTCGGCCAAAGCGCTCCGAGCTCTCGCGCATCGTGGCGAACAGCTCCGGCGCCCGCGCCGCCGCCTGGCCGATCCCGTGCACGCTGTTCGCCAGCCAGCCGAGCTGCTGCAGGATGGCGTTGTTCGGAATGGCGCGCAGCTCGCGCGGATGGCGGATCACCGTCGGTCCGCCGGCATCGCTCTGGCGTGCCGCCGGACGCGAGCCGGTCTTGTCGAGCAGCGAGGGACCGAAGGTGCCGATCAGCGCCGCATAGCCGGGATCGTCGACGAGATGCGTCATCTCCTCGCGCACGGTCTGGAAGAACTCGGTGGCGAAGTCCGGCTCGGCATAGATTGGATCGTCCGCGCCCACCGTGGCATCGGTAAAGACGGCCTCGGCGATGCGCGCCACCGTCGCCCCGGCGAGCCCCTTGGTGCCGAACAGCAGATAGCCGTCGCTGCCCTGGAAGCTGGTCTCGCGCGTCACCTTGACGCCGGCCTTGGCGAAGGCGCGCCGCGGCCATTCCGGATCGAGATAGGCCAGCCGGTCGGCGAGGCTGTCGGGATGGGCGCCGCGCCCGGCCGACTCGCCATGGGTGTCGAAGATCACGAGCTCGACCTCGGTCAGCCCATAACGCTGCAGCAGTTCGAGGATGCGGCTTCTCAGCCGCTCGACCCAGAAGGTCGCCGCGACCTGGCCGATATAGCGGCCGGAATCGGAATAGCCGAACTGGACGCAGAGCCGGCCATGGCGCTTGAGATAGTCGCGCCAATGCGGGCTGCGCAGCGCCTCGTCGATGATGCGCGGCCCCTGTTCGAGCGCGTCCGAGGTCTCGAACAGCGGCGATATCTCGACCAGATCGGCGATGCCGAAGCGCCTGGCGAGATAGAGTGCCGAGAGCAGGGTGTAGCCTGTCTCGGTCTCGGCGATCAGGAAGCGCACCGGCCGCGAGCCGTCGACATGCTTCACGATCTGCGCGACCATCATCATCATTCGCGCCGCCGAGGCGCGCTCGACCGCGAGCGCCCCAAAATCGACCGGCGTCGGCCTCACCCTGGCGAGCGCCTGGTTGACCGCGGCGAGGAAGGCGCGCCTCTGCGCCGGCTGGGCCGGTTCCTCGTCGAGCGAAATGACACCGCGCATGGCGTTGTGAAGCTGCGAGGCGTTGAGCCGGAAATGCGGCAGCGCGATCGAGACGCCATGGGCGATCACGCCGGCCCGCGCCAGCACCAGCGCTTCCGCCGTCGCCTCGTCCTCGGCCAGCACGATCGCCTTGTCGAGCGCCGCCACCAGCTTGGAAGACTCCGGCAGCGAAGCCTCGCGCTCGCCGACCAGCGAAAGCGAGAACGCCTGCAGCGCCGCGATCTCCGGCTTGCTGTTCAGCGGTGGGCAGAACGCAAGCTGCCTCTCCACCGCCGCATGTGCGCCCTCAACCAGCGCCCTCACCTCCCCCGTCGCCGGCACCTCCGGCAGCTTCTCCAGCAAGCGGAAGAACTGGCCGCGCTTCGATTCCAGCCGGTATCGCAGCGTGTCCCACCAGCCGATATCGGTGCGCCCGTCGGTGTCGCAGCCGACCCACGAGGCGAGCTGCAGAGCGCGGGGCTTGAGCTCGCGCCAGCGCTGCGGCCAGCGCGCCCGCGCCTCGGCGAGGAAGGCGGCGTTGAGCCGATCGATCGCATCGCGGGCATTGCGCACCGAGAAGCGCGCCTGCTCGAATTCGTCCTGCAGGGTGATCGCCGCATCCGGCCGGAAGGAAAGATCGGCCGCCCTCAGCGCCGCCGCCTCGCCCTCGTTCGAGGCGAGCTCGGCCAGCGCATGCGCCACCGCCCGGCTCATGCCGAAGGTCGGATGCGCGGTGAAGACGGCAGCGAAGCGCACGCGGGCCAGCGCCGCGCCATAGGCCTCGAAGGGCTGAGCCGAGCCGCTCGCCTCCTCGGCGACGCGCCGCGCCAGCGCCGCATAGGCCTCGGACTCGTCGCGTTCGAGCCCGACATAGCTCGCAACGCGTGCCGCCCGATCGGCGAGCGCAGCTCGGCCGAGTTGGCGGATCAGCGCGGCGGCATCATCGAGTGTGACCTCGCCGCGATCCATCTTGCGGGTGAGCCAGAGCGTGGCGCGCAGCACCGGATTGCCGAACGGGTCCTCGCGCGCATCCGAGCGCGCCTGCACGATCGCCGCCGACAATTCGCTCGCCAGCGCCGATGGCGACAATTCCTCCGCACCCGCCACGCCGCTCTCCGCTTTTCAATCGTTTGATGAGGCGGGTCGCAAGTGAGCAAGATTTCGACTTTGCTGCAACTGCGAAATGCGATGCGGCTCCGCAACAAGAAGCTGCCGCGTCGCATTCGGCAAATGGCCCGCCCCCGGCGAGCCATGTCTTAGCTGGCCTCACGCCGCCCGCAGCACCTTGACCACCGCGGAATGCTCCTCCTCGCCGAAGCCGGCCGCGATGCCGCGCTGGAAGATGGAGGCAGCGAAACGCGGCCAGTCCGCGCCGATCTTGAGGTCGGCGGAGAGCTCGACCAGCCGGGCGATATCGGTTCCTGCCGTGCGCAGCGTGCTCTCCGGCTTCCCGAACCGGCCCGCGGCGATCGCCTTGCCCATATGACTGAGATCCTGTCCGAGCGAGGGGCTGAGCGACGCCATCATCGCACCGAAGGCATCGGCCGGAACGCCTTCCGCCTCGCAGATCGCGGCGCCGTGGCTGAAGCCGATCCAGTGCCCGGCGAGATAGGCGAGCGCCGCATTGAACAACACCAGCGCCTGGCCGATCTCGGCGCCGGCATGGCTGACCCCGCCCAGCGCATCCAGCAACGGCTGCGCCACGGCAAACTCGGCCTCCGACCCAGCCACGACGATCGCTGCTTCCGGCCCGCCGATCTGGCGCGGCCAGGCGGCGATGGCGCCGTCGAGATAGCACGCCCCGGCTGCCTGCATCTGCGCCTCCAGTGCCCGCGCCTGCTTCGGGATGCCCGAGGTCAGCTGCACGACGAGCTTCCCCGCCAGCGCCTGCATCACGCCATCGGCACTGAGAACGGTCGCGGTCGCCGCATAGTCCGAGACGCAGATCACGATGACTGGGCTGGCGCCGACAGCCTGCGCCGGGCTCGCCGCTAGCACCGCGCCGCGCGCCTGCAGCGGCGCGGCCTTGGCGGCGCTGCGGTTCCAGACCGTCACGCTCTTGCCGGCCTTCAGGAAGGCGCCAGCCAGCGCCGCCCCCATTTCACCGAGGCCGATGACGCTTACATCACTCATGATCTTGTCCTCTCAGTCGTTGCGCAGGACTGCGCTCCATGGCTGGGAAAGATAAGAAATAGATCGATAATTCAAGTACTTACAAAAACGTAAGCGGAAGCGAGGTCAACATGGTGAAACCCGGATTGTTCGATTGCGGCCTCGGGCCGGCGCTGAAGGTGATCGCCGGCAAATGGCGGCCGACGATCATCTGGACGCTGCATGCCGGCCCCGTCCGCTTCGGGACCTTGCGCCGCCGTATCGGCGGCATCAGCGAGAAGATCCTGTTCGAGGAACTGCGCGCGCTGGAGGAGGCCGGTATCGTCCATCGCCGGAGCTTCGACGAGCGCACCGCGCGGGTCGAGTACTCGCTGACGCCGGCCGGCGCTGAACTCAATGGTGCGGTCCACGCTCTGGCCGAATGGGGCTCGCGCCACTTCGCCACCGCCGAGCAGGCCGCCTGCCTGGAGGGGCCGTGGGCGCAGAGGGAAAGCCCGGCGCCGGAACCGCTGCAGACGTGACGCCGGCACCTCGATCTGCCTCCCGCCCTTACAATCACCGGTTTCATGGCCATATCGGAGTGGACCCGGAGGAAGCCATGGATACGACCGTGCGGCGCAACCTCGCCGACAACTGGGGCGTCTCCGACCTGCTTGAGCGCCCGATCTGCTCGATCATTCGCGACCCGCACGGCACGTGCTGGATCACGCTCTCACAGGAGCAGGTCGCGCGTCTGAGCGACATCCGAAAGGGGCCGTTCCGATCGGTGGATGCAGCGATGACGGCGATCGAGAAAAACCTCAGAGGACCATGCCGTCATCGCACGGCAACTGTTCCGGCGAATGATTTCCCGTAATATCCCGGCAGTCACGACATAGCAGAGCCTGCCTGCACAACTTCATTTGGCCACATTGCCTAGGTAGAAACAGCAGGCAGGCGAAGACTGATCGGCTGGTTCCACTGTCAGGAACCGGCGGCGAGCCTCCACCCTACCCATCGAAAACCGATCGCTGCCAGTCGCAGCATCATCGCCGCACGCAGTGTGCCCGGCGATGTCACCACAAGACCGCGCGGTCTTAAGCCGTGCGGCAAACGGATATAAATGCAAGAATCAACACAACTGAAGTCATCCGAGACCGGGCGTGTCGCCGATGCGATCGCCAATACGCTTCCGCCGAAATCCGCGCCTGCAAGATCCGCACCTGACTGGAAGCCGCAACCCTGCGGCCTCAGCCGCCAGGAACTGCGTCGCATCGTCAAGAAGATGCTGGGATGAGGAGGCTGGACATGACCATACGCCAACCCAAATCCGCTGCCTTCGACAATCGCTTCACCCGCTCGGGCCCACGCGCCGACGCTGCGCCGACAAAGCCGGGCTCAAACCCGCGGGCGAGCTATGAGCGCTATCTCGCTTTGGCCAAGGCCAAGGCCCTCGCCGGCGACAGGGTCGAGGCCGAGCGCTATTATCAATATGCCGAGCATTATCAGCGCCTGATCAACGGCACGGCCGCCTGAGGCCCGTCATGGTCGGGCTTGTCCCGACCAGCCACGTCTTCCTTGATCGAAGACGGTGTTCAAGACGTCGATGCCCGCCCGGGCCGAGCCTGCGCGAACAGATCTCCCATCAATCCCCGCTCCGAAAATCCGGCCGCCTCACCGCATGGAGAGCCGATCCGCCGTCATGCCGCTTTGCCTCTTCCTTTCGAAATTAACTTTCTGGTAAGAGGCTTCGGATTCCTTTCCGGTGATGACGACCTGCCACCCGAGGCAGGCCAGACCCCGTAATCAGGAGATGACCGCATGAAGCGGACCATGATCGCTGCGAACGCCGTCCGTTTCACCGGCATGGGCCCCCGCAAGACGATCCCGCTTCTGGTTGCTCTTGCTGCGCCGGCTTTGGGCGCCTGCAGCGTCTCGCCGGTCCAGACCGCTGCGAACACGACCACCCCCGCCGCCAAGCAGCCGCACGAGGCCCGCAAGCGCGCCATCGAGCTCGCCAAGGCCGACCCGCGCGAGAAGGAATGCCTCGTCCGCGCGATGTATTTCGAATCGAACCGCTCGAGCGAATCCGGCCTGCTCGGCGTCGGCACGGTGGTGATGAACCGGGTCGGAGCGCCGCGCTACCCTGAGACGATCTGCGGCGTCGTCGGCGCGCCGCGCCAGTTCGCGCCGGGCGTGCTGACCCGCCAGATGGTCGCGCGCGACCTGCCCAAGGCCGAGGCCGCTGCCGAAGCCATTCTTGCCGGCAAGCGCAACGAAGCCGTCGGCAACGCCAAGCACTTCCACATGGCGGGCCTGCGCTTCTCCTACGCCAACATGCATTATGTGACGGTGGCCGGCGGCAACGCCTTCTACGTCAAGGGCGAGCGCCCCGAGCGCCGCCGCATCGAGGAGCCAAGCTACCAGCTCGCCGCTGTCACCGCGCCAGCGCCGCTCGCCACCACCGCCTCGACCGGATCGACCTCCTTCGCGACCGCGCCTCTGGCCTACGCGGCCGAGGCGCCGGCCGCCGCCACGCCGGCAAGCCCGGCCTTGCAGCTTGTCGCCAATGCCACGCTGCCGCCGAGCCGGCCCTATGATCTCGGCATGTCCAGGAAGACCGCCCAGGCCTTCATCGCGCCGCCAAAGAGCGATGCCCGCCTCGCGGCGCTGATACCGCCCTCCCGCCCCCTGCGCGGCAGCCTGGCGCAGGACTGAGCGGAGCCGCACCGGCAGAACCCCTCTCCTGGAAGGAGAGGGGCAGGGGTGAGGTGTTCGGACTGCAAACGTTGGCTTGAACCCGACCGCGCGGTGAGGCCTCGCGGGGCTGGTCACAGGGCCTACCCCTCACCCTGCCCTCTCCCTCCGGGAGAGGGTTCCCCGCGCCTTCAGCGGGGACAAATCCCCAATCAATCCCCGCCCCCAAAACCTCACGTATGCTTCTCCCCGTCCCGCCCGAACCGAGGGGGCTTCGCGAGGCGTCGAGAGGCCGGGCGGGAGAGCGGTGTCCGTGGCGAAAGAGCGTCGCAAGCCCGAACGAGCTCGGCCGCGCAGAGTGCGATCCACTTTGCGACCGGCTGGCTCGTTCCACCACGGAGGGGTTTCGTCGTTCGGGGCAGGCACCCCGGTCCAGCCGGACGCAACACACGGCGAGAGCTCGAAAGAAAACCGCGCGCGGGGTTCGGGCAGTGGCCAGTGGCGCTGCTTCGACAATTCGACATCGACATTCGGCACGCAGCCGTCGACTGCGACGCCGCCTTAGCCCCGCGCCTCCCTCGGATGGCGTTTCCCTCACACCCTCGCGGCGAAAGCCGGCGAGCGCATCGGCCTGTCAGGAGCCATCCCGCCAACGATGCGGCAGCCATTGCATCCCGCAGCGCATATCCTAGGTTGCACCTCCTGCCCGCCACGAGCCTGCCATGAGACGAAGCAGCCCGACCCGCCTGCCAGCGCCCTATCTCAGGCGCATCTGGCTCGACCGCGCGGCGGTGCCGGACGCAGAGGCCTATCCCTGGTGCCTGCCCTTCCTGCGCGACGAGTTCGAGCTCGCCTTCGACAAGTCGATCACGATCATCGTCGGCGAGAACGGCACGGGAAAATCGACGCTGCTCGAAGGCATCGCCGCGCTCGCCGGCTATGACGAGGCCGGCGGCGGCAAGGGCTACCGCCCTGTCGATCACGCCTGGGCGGTCGAGGCCATGGGCAGCCGGCTCGCGAGCGCACTCAAGGCGAGCTGGCTGCCGAAAGTCACCGATGGCTGGTTCTTCCGGGCCGAAAGCTTCTTCAGCGTCGCCCGCTATCTCGACAAGGCCGCCTTGGACCTCCCCATTCCCGCGCCGCCACCCGATTTCCTCTCCCATTCGCATGGCGAGGGCTTTTTGCGCTTCTTCGAGGAACGCTGCCAGCGCCGCGGCATCTTCATCTTCGACGAGCCGGAATCGGCGCTGTCGCCGGCCCGCCAGATCGAGTTCCTGAAGCTGCTGCGCCGCATGGACCGGCTCGGCCAGTGCCAGGTGATCATGGCGACCCACGCCCCGATCCTGATGGCCTATCCCGGCGCCCGCCTGCTGGGCTTGAGCAAATACGGGCTCGATCCGGTGACGATCGAGCAGACCCAGCATTTCAAACTCATCCGGGAGTTCTGCATGGATCCCGCGACGTTTGTAGAGACGATGATTGAGGAGTGAGGGCAGAAGGAAACCGCTCAAGAATGGTACGTCATGCCCACCTATGAGACCGGCTTAAGTTTCGCCTTGCCTTACTGTCAAAGAATCGGCTAGCCTTAACAGTGCTTACGGGCAGACTTCCTGCTGCGTATCGCGGCAAATGACAACAATGTTAAGCGGGCTGCTTCCCGTTATAGATCCTTTGCAGATATCTGCCATAGATCGCATAAGAGTGCCCGTAAGCAATTCTATTTTGAGCAAGAATCCTTGAAAACCATCACTAGACTCAAGGGCGCCGACAAGCTCGACGAGCTAGCAAAGTTGCTTAGCTTTACACCAAGAGGTCTAAGTTTTGTAGTATATAAAATCGATACTATGAATAAGTATAGAGTTTTTGAAATTGCCAAGAAAAGTGGTGGGACAAGGACTATTCATGCTCCAGAAAAGCAATTAGCGCTACTGCAAACACGCCTTGCAAATTTATTATATAGCTGCGTTGCAGAACTACAGCAGGAAAAACCAAAGCTATGGCATGCATCTCACGGTTTTCAGAAACAGAAAACCACGATCTCAAACGCAAATCCGCATCGTCGCCGAAGATTTGTTTTTAATCTAGATTTAGAGGATTTTTTTGGATCCATAAATTTTGGGCGAGTACGAGGATTTTTTATTAATGATAAAAACTTTAAACTTAACCCAAAAATCGCTACTATTATAGCACAGATTGCCTGCCACAGAAACGCTCTACCTCAGGGAAGCCCTTGCTCTCCCGTGATTTCAAACTTGATCGGAAACATACTGGACCTTCGACTTATTGCTCTAGCGCGCGAGACGAAGTGCACTTACACTCGCTATGCAGACGATCTGACATTCTCGACCAACGAGATGCTCTTTCCAACGGAGATCGCTACCAATCCTCAGGGAAGTACTTGGGAAGTAGGAATCAAACTTCACAAGGAGATCGAGCAAACGGGCTTTAAAATAAATCCTCGCAAGACTCGCATGTCGTTACGACGCTCTCGCCAAACCGTGACCGGCCTTGTCGTCAACTCTAAAGTCAATATCAAAAAAGACTACTATCGCTCTGCCCGTGCAATGTGCAATGCGGTTTTCAGTACGGGAGAGTATCATATAATTGACAAAGATAAAAATATATCCGATCTGAGATCACTCGAAGGAATACTTTCTCATATCTTTTTTGTAAAAGCACGACGCGACCGTGCGCCAAAAACTAATAAAATGGCAATTGAAGCAAACGAATTCAAACTACCATCCGCGCCTGTCGAACTGTACCGTAAATTCCTGTTCTATCGGCTGTTTGTGGCGCCCAAAGCGCCCTTAGTTGTAACAGAGGGGATTTCCGACATTACATATATTCAATGCGCAATCCGAGCCCTTGCAAAATCATTCCCAGCTCTCGCTTTAGAAAAGGACGGGAAACATACACGCCTATTAAGCTTTTTGAATCCTTCAGGCACGACGCGTGACGTTCTCAATCTTGGACATGGCGCATCGGGGCAAGCATCCCTTATTATGCAATATTTTGGAAATCTAAAAAAATATAAACACAAACCACTCGATCATCCGGTAATAATTCTTTGTGATAACGACGATGGCCCGAAGACAGTTTTTAAGAATGCCAAATCAAAAAGCGGGCTAACCATATCGACTTCCACCACCGATCAATTCTATCATCTCGGAGAGAACCTCTATATTGTGAAAGTTCCGGAGGGAAATCCCGCTACTATAAAAGAAATAGAAAATCTCTTTGATTCAAAACTATTGACTGAAAAATTGGATGGAAAATCCTTTGACCCTAAGAAAGAGCACGGCGATCCTACATCGTACGGTAAGGTAGTGTTTGCTGAGAAGATTGTGAGACCCAATGCCGGGGAAGGTTGATTTCACCGGTTTTTCTGATCTTCTGACACGAATTGATGCATGTTTAACACATTATAAGACGGTGAAGGCGCCTCCTGTGGGCAAGGTGTTAGCTGCTGCCGCTGCCGCTCCCTAGCGATGTTTGGAAGTCCGACCCCGAAGTGGGCCCAAAAGAAGCGCGAGCTCCGTTCGAGAACCCGCCTATTTTAAGGTCGTGTGCTAGCTACGCTAATTCGCCCTTTGTCAGCTCTCGCTTCCCGAGTCCCGCCTTGCCCCACTCCCTCTCCCCCGCCCGCCTCCAGGCCGCCGTCGATTTCGCGCAGGCGCATGATTCTCCCTGGCCGCGCAGCATGTTCTATCCGGACGGCGCCTATGTCGGGAATCGCGAATGGGACGAGAAAGGTCCGTGGACCGAGATCGTCGGGCCGGTCGAGCCGCGCGGCGGGCCGGCCGGGATCGTGCTGCAGGGCGGCAAGATCGTCGCCGAATGGGGCGATGTCGAGCGCGCCGACATGACCTTCTCGATCGCCAAGAGCTATCTCTCGGTGCTGGCGGGCCTCGCCGTCGCCGACGGGTTGATCGCCGATATCGACGAGCCGGTAGGCAAAAGCGTCGACGGCCCGCATTTCGCCAGCCCGCACAATGCCAAGATCACCTGGCGCCATCTGCTCAACATGAACAGCGAATGGCAGGGCGAGATTTTTGGCAAATCCGACCAGGTCGACCATTTCAGGCAGATCGGCATCGGCGCCGACAACAGCCGGAAAGGCCAGCGCCGCGAGCTCAGCGAGCCCGGCAGCCTCTACGAATACAACGACGTCCGGGTGAACGCGCTCGGCTACGCGCTGCTGCGGCGCTTCCGCAAGCCGCTGCCGCAGGTGCTGTGCGAGCGCATCATGGACCCGATCGGCGCCTCGCAAGGCTGGCGCTGGGAGGGCTACGAGACCTCCTGGATCGAGATCGACCGTAAGCGCATGCAGTCGGTCCCCGGCGGCGGCCATTGGGGCGGCGGCCTCTTCATCAGCGCCCGCGACCATGCCCGCTTCGGCCAATTGATCGCGCAGAGCGGCGTCTGGGAAGGGCGCGAATTGATCCCCTCGGCCTGGATCGCGCAGTCGCTGGTGCCCTCGCCGACCCTGCCGAATTACGGCTTCCTCTGGTGGCTGAACCGCGGCCCCGCCGCCAATCCCAAGCTGCCGGCGAGCGCCTTCAGCGCCCAGGGCGCCGGCAACAACCTGATCTGGATCGACCCGGAGCACGACCTCGTCGCAGTGCTGCGCTGGATCGACAAGGCTGCGATCGACGGGTTTTTGGAGCGGTTGGTCGCGGCGGTGGAGTGAAGGGCGCGGGAGCCTCGACGGAGAACCCCTCTCCCGGATGGGAGAGGGGCAGGGGTGAGGGACCGCCGCTGATTATTTAAGGCGAGGCGGCGCCGTCGCGCCTTCTGCGGTTAGGGCAGGCCCTCATCTCTGCCCTTCTCCCACACGGGAGAAGGGTTCCTCGCGTCCTTCATCCCGCTCTTCGGCCATGCGTCCCGCGTAGAACCATCCTCGCCCGCCACCCTTGCCGCCATCTCCCCTTGCACCCATAAGCCGCCCTGCTCCCGCAAGGCCTTAGCCAGTGTCCCCAGCCGCGCCAGCCTCCCCCCGTCTCGCCATCGGCTTTGCCTGCGGCATCCTTGCGGCCGTGATCTGGGGCGTGCAGTCGGTGATCTCGCGGCAATCGGTGGTGGACGGGCTCTCGGCCGGCGACGTCACCATCCTGCGCTTCCTCGCCGCCTCGCTGGTGCTGCTGCCCTTCGCCATCAAGCGCCTGAAGCCCTTTCCGGTCGGCAGGCTCGGCTGGAAGAAGGCGCTGATCCTCACCGCAATCGTCGGGCCGAGCTACAGCCTGATCCTGGTCGGCGGCGCGCATTTCGCCCCCGCCCTGCACTCCTCGGTGATCTCACCGGGCTTGATCCCGGTCGCGACCGCGCTGCTCGCCGTCCTCGTCCTCGGCGAGAGCATCAGCACGCTCAGGGTGATCGGCCTCGCCATCATCGTCGCCGGGGTCGTGGTCTTCTCCTTCGAGGCGATGGCCAACACGCCGACGCGCGAAGGCGCCTGGATCGGCGACCTGCTCTTCGTCCTGATCGCCGTGCTCTGGTCGGTGTTCGGCCTGCTGGCCCGGCGCTGGGGGGCGGACGCGGTCGAGGTCACCATGGCAACCTGCCTGCTCTCGGTGCCGCTCCTGCCGCTGCTCGCGCTGGTGCAGCCGGTCCACCTGCTGCAGGTGCCGCTGCCGGCGGTGGCGCTGCAGGCGCTCTATCAGGGCGTCATCGTCGGCGCGGTCGCGCTCTTCCTCTACACGCAGGCCGTCGCCATCCTGGGCGCCGGCCGCGCCGCGCTGTTCCTGCCGCTGGTGCCGGTGGTGACGGCGCTCTCGGGCGCCGCCTTCCTGGGCGAGCAGGCCTCGGCGCTGGAGATCGCCGGCATGGCGCTTGCCATCCTCGGCATGGTGGTAGCGCTCAAGGCGCCGAGCCATGCCTAAGGGATTCTAGTGGCGCGAATTCTTGTTGTTCGGCCGACGCGGCCGAACGGAAAGCGCGCCCTCAGCCCTTGTGGTCCTTGGCGATCGGCTCGACATAGGACAGCCCCATGTCCCAGGGGAAATAGATCCAGGTGTCCTGGCTGACCTCGGTGACGAAGGTGTCTACGACAGGCACACCGGCCGGCTTGGCGTAGACCGTGGCGAAATGGGCGTTCGGCAGCATCTCGCGCACGACGCGGGCGGTCTTGCCGGTATCGGTCAGGTCGTCGACGACGAGCACGCCCTTGCCCTTGCCGTCGCCGATGGCGCGGATCGAGGGAGCGATCTCCTTCATCACCTTGAGCTCGGTCTGGTTCTTGTAGTCGTGATAGCTCGCGACGCAGACCGTCTCGATCATGCGCAGGCCGAGCTCCCGGCAGATGATCGCCGCCGGCACCAGCCCGCCGCGGGTGATGCAGACCATCGCCTCGAACGGTCCGGCATCGGCGAGGCGCCAGGCGAGCGCGCGGGCGTCGCGGTGGAACTGGTCCCAGGAAACGGGGAAGGCCTTGTTGGCGCTCGGTTCGGCCATGGCTGGTCCTGCGGCAGACTTAAGAAAGAGCCTTTCCGCAAAGCGCATTCGGCGAAGGCTGGCAAGAGCCGCGCGGCCACAATCCCCGCCGCGCGGTGTCGATGTGGGCTCTAACTCAAAGTGTAGAGACGGATTCACCGATCAGGTTGGGTCAACCTGATCGGATCCGGCTCTAGAACTCGGCCCAGCCGTCGTCGCCCCGGCCGCCCGCCACTCTGGCGCGCGGGAGCGGCACCGGTTTCGCCGGCGCGGCCACCGCCTTCATCGCCGGCAGCACCGAGCGCAGATTTGCTGCGAGCGCTGCGGGCTGGTCGCTGCCGCCAAGCCGGAAGGCGCCGACCAACGCCGCCAGCGCCTGCGTCTCGGCCTGCAGGTCGCGCGACAGCTTCGAGCTCGAATCGGCCATCAGCGAATTCTGCTGCGTCATCTCGTCCATATGGGCAACGGTCTTGGCCATCTCCTCGACGCCATTGGCCTGCTCCGTCGCCGCGCTCGAGATCTCGGCGATGGTGCCGGCGACACGGTTCGCCGCATCGACGATCTCCTCGAGCGTCCGGCCGGTATCCTTGACCAGCTGGACGCCGGAGCGGACCTGCTGGCTCGAATTGGCGATCAGCGCCTTGATGCCGTTGGCGGATTCGCTGGAGCGCCCGGCGAGCGCCCGCACCTCCGAGGCGACGACAGCAAAGCCTCGGCCGGCATCGCCAGCCCGCGCCGCCTCGACCGCAGCATTGAGCGCGAGCAGATTGGTCTGGAACGAGATCTCGTCGATCATCGAGATGATGTCGGCGATCGAGGTCGAAGCCTGCTCGATCCGGCCCATCGCCGCAACGGCATCGGCGACGATTGCCCCGCCGCGCGAGGCCACGGCCTTGGCCTCGTCGCCGAGCGCCGCAGCCTGACGCGAATTGCCGGCGCTGGTCTTGATCGAGGCGGCGAGTTCCTCGGTCGTCGCGGCCGTCTCCTGCAGGCTCGAAGCCTGGGCCTCGGCCCGTTCGGCGAGTTCGAGGCTCTCACTCGCCATCCGGTCGGCCGCGACACCGACCTTGCCGGAGATCGTGCCGACGGCGCCGATCACCTCCGCCATCGTCTCGATCAATTCGTTGATGCCGCCGCAAAGGACCGCGACCTCGCCCTCCTTGCCGGCCATCTCGATCCGGCTCGTCAAATCCTTGCCCTTGGCCCGGCCGATCACCGCCTGCGCCTCGCCGACCGCCTTGGCGAGCTGTCGCGCCGCCTTCTGCTCGCTGATGTCGGTGGCGTATTTCACCACCTTCAGCGGCCGGCCCTTGGCATCCATGATCGGGTTGTAGCTCGCCTGGATCCAGACCTCGCGGCCGCCCTTGCCGAAGCGCTGGTACTGGCCGGAATCGTATTCGCCGCGGCCGAGCTTCGCCCAGAAGGCGCGATAATCCGCCGAGCTGCGATAATCGGCGTCGCAGAACATGGCGTGGTGCTTGCCCTTGATCTCGTCGAGCGCATAGCCGGTGACGGCGAGGAAGTTCTCGTTGGCGTCGAGGATATGGCCGTCGAGCGTGAACTCGATCACCGCCATGGCCTTGCGGATCGCGGCGACCTGCCCGGCCAGATCGGCCTCGCGGTTCTTCTGATCGGTAACGACCGTCGCGAACTTGATCACCTTGACCGGCTTGCCGCGGGAATCGAAGACCGGGTTGTAGCTCGCCTCGATCCAGAACTCGCTGCCATCGGCGGCAACACGCAAGAACTGGCGCGCATCGTATTCACCCTGCCGCAGCCGCTCCCAGAACGCCTTGTATTCGGCGCTCGCGGCCTCCTCCTTCAAGACGAACATGCTGTGATGGCGCCCCCGCACCTGGTCCAGCGTGTAGCCCACCGCCTTCAGGAAGTTCTCGTTGGCATCGAGAATCGTGCCGTCGAGCTTGAAACTGATCACCGCCATGGCGCGATTGAGCGCCGCCATCTCGCCTTCGATCTCGCGGCGCGAAACGCCGCTCCCAAATGGATTTAGCCGCATGCCCCATCCCCCGCATTCAGCTCCGCGAACTCCTGGCCCGCAAGATCAGAATGGCCGATAATGGTTTACGACTCACTAAGCGAAGGCGGATCTTAAGTTAAAAATCAAGATGACGCTAGGGAAACTCAAAACACTACTATAAATCAATCGTCACCCGCAAACTGAATACATTCAATGAAATCGAATACATCCACAATTGTTAGCAGACTAAGTTTATGAAAACTCCCCACATCAAATAGAAATCCCTCTAGTCATGCCTTAGAGATACTTGCGAATTATTCCAAACTGTTACCCGATTCAACTTTGAACGGCGTTAGAAATCTGAAAGACACAGCCTATAGATTGTATATATTTCATTATGCAACCTAACCGTTAAGGCGCTTCCGCTCGGTTTCGACCATCTCCTGCACGGCCGACGCCGCCATCATCAGCTTCTCCGGGTCGCGCGAGCGGATGACGATGTTGGTGTCCGGCCCGGTCTCGGACCAGAACGGATAGGAGCCGATCGAGCAGTCGGGATGGGCTTTCGCGATCTCGGCGAGCGGCGTGCCGATATCGCCTTCCTTCAGGCCGGCCCTCACCGTCTCCGACAGGATCTTGGCGCCGGTCTTCAATGTCGGCGCGACAACATCGAGCATGGCCTGCATGATCGCCGGGACGCCGGCCATGACATGGACGTTGCCGATCTTGAAGCCCGGCGCCTTCGACACCGAATTGGCGATGAGATCGGCGCCGGCCGGAATTCGCGCCATCCGCATCCGCGCTTCGTTGAGCTGATCCTGCGGGAAGCGCTCCAGCAGCATGGCGACGGCGCGCGGATCATGGTCGATCGGCACGCCGAAGGCGGCCGCGACCGCGTCCGCCGTGATGTCGTCATGGGTTGGGCCGATGCCGCCGGTCGTGAAGACATAGGTGTAGCGCGCACGCAGCGCGTTCAGCGCCGAGACGATCTCGTCGGTCAGGTCGGGCACGACCCGGACCTCGCGCAACTCGACGCCGATATTGGTCAGGTATTCGGCGATATAGCCGATGTTCTTGTCTTTGGTCCGGCCGGACAGGATCTCGTCGCCGATCACCAGGATCGCGGCGGTGATGACGGGCGGAAAGGCGGGCGATGGCGCTGCCGTCATGGGCATTGTCCTGCTGTTCGAAAAAACGCCGCATGCGTGCCCCGATACGCAAGCAAACTAAGCTGCTTGCGCGCGACCGCTCAAGCGGCGCGCCAGTCGGGGCCGCTATGCGCGCGCGGCGCGGCGTATCACGAGGTCGTGCGCTCGTAGACGAGGTTGAGCCGGGTCTGAGCGATGAGCTTGTAGCCCTTGCTCTCCAGCAGCGCCGGCAGATCACTCTGCCAACGCCCGCGCGAATCCTCGACGATGATGAAGCCCGGCCACAGCGCTTCCGGAGCATCGCGCAGGAAAGGTTCGAGGATCAGGTCCTCGGCGCCCTCGACATCGAGCTTGACCGCATCGAGCCGCTCATAGCCCTCGCCCTGCATCAGTGCGAGCAGCGTCGTCGCCGGAACGCGTACCGAGTTCGCATTGCTGGAACGCAGGATGCGCACGCTCGATTCGCCCTTGTTCGCAGGGTCGAGGAACAGCGTCAGCTCGCCCGGCTTGTCGGCGAGCGCGCAGGCGACAGCCTTGACCGTGCCGAACGGGTTCTGGGCGATGTTGTAGGTCAGCCGCGCGAAGATGTCGGGCTGCGGCTCGACCGCCAGGATGCGCGCGCCCCGGCCGGCGCGGGCCGCCACGAAGAGCGAATAGGCGCCGATATTCGCACCGATATCGATGAAGCAGAAGCCGTCGCGAATCCGCGAGGCCAGGAGCTCGCGTTCCCGCGCGTCGAAGTACTGCGGTGTGAACAGTACCCGTTTCTCGCAGACATTGCCCTCCGGATAGAGCCGCATCTGCGCGCCGAGCGCCTCGATGTCGACGGGCTGGCCCTTGAGCCGGTTGAGCCCGAGGCGACGCAGCGCGAAGGCGAACTTGCGGCCAAGGAAGGAGCCCGAGGCGCAGCGCGTCCAGCCGATGATGCGCGCGATGCTGCCATGCGGCGCGAAGGTGCCGAAGGGCTGGTCCTCGGTCGATCTGATCTCATTGAATGCCATTGGCGGGCTGATACACCCCAAGCGTTGGCAGCGCCAGCGGCTTGATCGATGCTTGCGTAGAGCCAAGGCGATGTCAGGCCGCATCGCTCGTCGCTAGAGTACAACCCGCATGCAACGGGCAAAGGCTGCCACAATCGGCGACCCCGGCCAGCAGATGGCGCAGGCAGCAGAGCTTGCGGCGTCTGATCGGCTCGCCCTGCTCGACGGGGTAACGCACCGCCTCGAACATGGGATTGCGGCGCCCGTCCGGCTCCAGCGGCCGCTCCAATCGCAGGCGCGCCGCCGCCAGCGCCTGCGCATCGGCGAGCTCGGCCGGCAATTGCTGCAGCGTCCATTCGAAGATCGCCGCCGCATTGGCCCAGAGCAGCCGCGGCGACACCCGGAACTGCCCCGCGAGATGGCTGATCAGCGGCGCGACATGGCCCTCGAACAGGCGCGCGAAGGGATCGCTGCCGTCAACGCGTCGCCCGCCTTCGTCGGGAATGGCGATGGCGCTCGTCAGCCCGACGTCCTGCGGCACAATCGCGATCTGGTCGAGTTCCAGCGGCAGGTCGCGATCGCACAGCAGGATCACCACCGTCGCTGGAATGATCAAAGCGCCGAAATGCCATTGCGTCCACATCGAGACCAGCGCACGCCGGTCGCTGTCCGGATAGAGCACGGCGAAGCGCGCCATCAGCCCGTCGGCCGCGCCCGCGAGCAGATTCTGCCCGGAAACGACCTCCGCGGCTCCGCCGGGCAGCACGAGCTTGTCCCGGTACCAGGCCAGCGCCTCCGGAAAGCGGGAGACGAAGGATGGCAGCGGCCGGGCCTCGCTCATCCGAGCGCCGCCTGCTCCTGGGCCGCCGGCTGCTGCGAAGTCGCAGACCATCCGCCAAGCAGCGCCGCCAGGGGTGCTGCAACCAGGGCGACAATGGCAGCAAGAACGAAGCAGACGCTGTAGCCGAAATGCTGGGAGACCCAGCCGGCGCCGATGCCGCCGGCCATGCTGACCAGCCCGTCCATGCATTGCAGCAGGGTGAAGTCGACGCCGGCCTGGCGCGGATCGGACAGCGCCATGAAGCGGGCATAGAGTGCGACGAAGCCGAGCGCCATGATGCCGGACGAGCTCGCCAGCGCCAGCGTCAACACGATCGGCTGCGGCAGTCCGCGCCAGGCAGCGAAGGCGAGGCCTGCAAGCGAAGCGGCCTGCAGCAGCAGCGCCAGGACCAGCACGCTGCGTGCACCGAGAAGCCGCACCAGCGCCCCGCCGAGCAGCGCGCAGGCGAAGCCGACGGCAAGGCCGCCAAGGCCGTTGACGAGGCCGAGCGAGGCCAGATCGAGCCCGCTGTCGACCAGATAGGGTCCGAGCATCGCGACGCCCCATTTCTGCGCGGGGACGTAAATGGCGGCGAGGAGGAGACCGGAGCGCATCTCGGGTCGACGCAGGGCCTGCTTCAGCGAAGGCTGATGCATGCGCCGTGCCGGAGCTGCAGGAGTCGGCGAGAGCAGGAAAGGCAACGCGAGCAGGACGAGCAGCCCCGCCATGGCGAAGGTGGCGAATTGCCAGTCGAGCCGCGCCACCAGCACGAGAAACAGGCCGGAGCCGAGCGCCGAGCCGAGATAGGCCCCGCCGACCTGGGCAGCGTTGCCCCAGCCATGATGCGCCTGCGCCAGTGTCTCGACCGCATGGCCGTCGCAGGCGATGTCACCGGTCGAAGCGGAGAAAGCGATCAGCACGAACACGGCGATCAGCGGCACGAACGCGACCGGGCCGATCAGGCCGACTGCGACGAGCCCGACGGCCGAAACCAGCGTCGTCGCCAGCACGATCCTGCGCGAGCGCGCAGGACCGGTGCCCGGCAAACGGTAGCGCTCGACCGCCGGCGCCCACAGGAACTTCAAGGCCCAGGGCAGCACGGCGAGATAGGTCAGGCCGATCTGGTCGAGCGGCAGGCCGCGCTCGCGCAGCACGCTCGGCAGGGCGATGAAGGTCATCCCCCCAATGATGCTCTGGCCGACATACAAGCCCCCGATCGCAAGAACGATCGCCGCCGGCGACAGCACGAGCGTCCTCACCAGCGGTAGCGCAGGCTGGCGATGACCTTGCGTCCCTCGTCGAAATAGCAGTAGCCGGCGGTGCAGGTCTGCTGGACCTCGTTCAGGAGGTTGGTGGCGTTGACCTGCAGCCGCATGCCTTTGAGCTGCGGGCTGAGGTTTTCGAGGTCGTAGCGGATCGAGCCGTCGACGAAGGTGCGCGCCTTGTTGTCGATCACCGGCCGGCCGAGATTGTCGCCGAGGCTGGAGCCGACATAGCGCACGCCGCCTCCGATCCCGAGCCCGCGCACCGGTCCATTTTGGACGGTGTAGTCGAGCCAGAGTGAAGCCATGTGATAGGGGATGCTGGAGAGGCGGTTGCCGACCGTCTCCACCGTCAGCTTCTTGATGCGGGCGTCATTGTAGGAATAGGAGGCCTGTAGGCTCAGCCCGTTCGCCAGCGAGGCGACGCCCTCGATCTCGAAGCCACTGGAGCGCAGGTCGAGCTGGACCTGGCGGTTGAGGCCGTCGACGACCTCGTAGACCACCCCGTTCTCCTGACGGATGTTGAACACCGCCGCGCGCAGCGAGGCATTGTAGCCCGGCAGGTCGTATTTCACGCCGAGCTCGGCCTGCTTGCCGCTCGTCGGCTGGGCGACGCCGCCGTTCAGCACCGTGCCCGGATTGGGCACGAAGGAGGTGCCGTAGCTGACATAGGGTGCAAGGCCGAAATCGGTGACGTAAGACAGCGCGGCCCGGCCGGTGAACTTGCCGTCGGTGCGCTTGCTCTCGGTCGGGACGGCGCCAGCAGCGCCCGCCTCGAACTTGCTGTCGACCCAATCATTGCGGACGCCGGCGGAGAGGCGCCAGCCGCCCCATTTGATCTGGTCCTGCAGATAGACGCCTGTCGTAGTCAGCGTCTGCTCGGTCCGCCAGAGAAAAGCTGGGTTGTAGCCGAGCGGCACGCCGCCGAAGGCTTCCTTGTTCTTGTAGTGCAGACGGCTGACATCGACGCCGGCGAGCAGTGTATGGTCGAGCGCGCCGGTCCGGACCTTCGCCTCCAGCGAGGTATCGACCGAGAAGCCGGCGGTGTTCTCGCGGGTCAGGCCGGGGTCGAAATAGACATATTGCTGGTTGTTGCCGAGCTGCTGGTACCTCGCCCGCTGGCGCAGTGTGAAGACCTCGTCGAACTTGTGCTCGAACTCGTAGCCGATGCGCGCCTGCTGCTGGCGAAAATCATTGTAGCGCTTGTCGCCGACATAGAGCTTGGTCGCGCCAAGCGTCTTGGACAGCACATTGCCCTGGCGGTCGACATAGGGGCCGTACTGATTGAGATAGGCCGCCGTGCCGCCCGTGGTCGAATCCATGTACTCGCCGAGCACGGTGAGCTTGGTCGCCTCGTTCGGCTTCCAGGTCAGCGCCGGCGCAATGAAGATGCGGTCGTCCTTGATCGCGCTGATGTCGCCTTTGGCGTCGCGGATGACGCCGGTCACCCGGTAGAGCAGCGTCCCCTCCGCGTTGGCCGGGCCGGAGAAGTCGAAATTGAATTGCTTCCGGCCGAAGGAGCCGCCCTGGACCTCGATCTCGCGGAACGGCGTTTCGGTCGGCCGCTTCGAGATCAGGTCGACGATACCGGCGCTGGTGCTGGCGCCGTAGATGGCGGAAGCCGGCCCGCGCAGCACGCTGATCGCTTCCAGCCCGTAGGGTTCGAGCCGCATCAACCCGTTCGGGCTGCCGATCTGGCGCAGCCCGTCGCGGAAGACGGCGTTGTGGGTGACGTCGATGCCGCGGATGGTGAAAGCGTCGTAGCGCGGATCGAAGCCATAGGTGCCAATGCGCGCGCCCGGCGTATAGGCCAGCGCTTCCAGGAGGTTCTGCGGCTTGCGCTGCTCGAGCTGCGTCTGCGTCACCGTCGAGATCGACATCGGCGTCTCGAGCAGTGGCGTGTCGGTCTTGCTGGCGCTGCGGCCCGAGGTCGCGACATAGCCGTTGGCGGTGAAGACGCCCTTCTCGCCGGAGCCCTGCCCTTCGACCACGATCGTGTCGAGCTGGATCTGCCGACCATCGGCTCCCTGTGCCAAAGCGGCGATGGGAGCAAACAGAAGCGCGGACGAGCCCAGCAGGGTAAAGCGAATATTCACGGCACGCGACTCTCGGCAGGAAACGACGAACGCGGCCTAACAATCGAAACTACACAGGTCAATATATTATAGTTTTGAATTATTACAGATCAACACATCGAATATATACTTAAAATATCAAACAGTACGTTGTTATGCGGCATCATCATTGCTGATCTGCTCCTGCTTCGGGCAAATTGCGACAATTTCCAGCACGACCGCCCAGATCCCGCGCAGTCGGACATGAGTTACGCCATCCCGCGTCAGCCTTGCACCGCTGCCCAAACCCAATAGATAAGAAGATCAAGGAGCGGCCTCCGGAATGACCCTGAACGAATCGATCTCGCGCGCGCGTCGCGACCCCGCCATCAAGCTGCACGGCCCCGAGGCCTTCGCGGCGATGCGCAAGGCCGGCCAGCTCACGGCGCGCGGCCTCGACATGCTCGCCGGCGAGGTCAAGCCCGGCGTCACCACGCAGCGCCTCGACGATCTCGCCTTCCAGTTCGCCATGGACAATTCAGCCTATCCGGCGACGCTGTTCTATCGCGGCTACACCAAGTCGATCTGCACCTCGATCAACCATGTCGTCTGTCACGGCATCCCCGACGACAAGCCGATGCGCGAGGGCGACGTCGTCAACATCGACTACACCCTGATCGTCGATGGCTGGCATGGCGATTCCAGCCGGATGTTCGCGGTCGGCGACATCCCGCGCAAGGCCGAGCGGCTGGTCGAGATCACCTATGAGAGCCTGCTGCGCGGCATCCGCGCCGTGCGCCCGGGGGCGACGACCGGCGATATCGGCTTTGCGATCCAGCGTTACGCCGAAGGCGAGCGCTGCTCGGTGGTGCGCGACTTCTGCGGCCATGGCCTCGGCCAGGTCTTCCACGACGCACCCAATATCCTGCACTATGGCAGCCCCGGCGAAGGCGTCGAGCTCAAGCCCGGCATGCTCTTCACCATCGAGCCGATGATCAATCTCGGCAAGGCGAGCGTGAAGGTGCTCTCCGACGGCTGGACGGCGGTGACGCGCGACCGCTCGCTCTCGGCCCAGTTCGAGCACACGGTCGGCGTGACCGATACGGGCTGCGAGATCTTCACGCTCTCGCCCGCCGGCCTCGACAACCCGCTCGCGCCGCGCACATGAAGAGCGGCGGCAACGGCAAGTCAGCCCCGATTGCCGCCGCCCCTGACGATGCTCCGCCGCACCATCTCGGCCATCGCGACCGCTTGCGCCAGCGCTTCCTCGACGCTGGTGATGCCGCCCTGCCCGATTACGAACTGCTCGAGCTCCTGCTCTTCCGCTCGATCCCGCAGCGCGACGTGAAGCCGCTCGCCAAGCAGCTGATCCAGCATTTCGGCTCCTTCGCCGAGGTAATCGGCGCGCCTATCTCACGCCTGACCGAGGTCAAGGGCATCGGCGACAGCGTCGCGCTCGATCTCAAGATCGTCGAGGCGGCGCTGAGGCGTACGATGAAGGGCCAGGTCGCGAAGAAGCCGGTGCTCTCGTCCTGGTCGTCGGTGATCGACTATTGCCGGCTCGCGATGGCCTTCGCCGAGCGCGAGCAGTTCCGCATCCTCTTCCTCGACAAGAAGAACGCGCTGATCGCCGACGAGGTGCAGCAGACCGGCACGGTCGACCACACCCCGGTCTATCCGCGCGAGGTGATGCGCCGGGCCCTGGAGCTCTCGGCGACCGCCCTGATCCTGGTCCACAACCACCCGTCCGGCGACCCGACCCCGTCCGGCGCCGACATGCGCATGACCCGCGAACTGGTCGATATCGCCAAGCCGCTCGGCATCGCCATCCACGACCACATCATCGTCGGCCGCGACGGCCATGCCAGCTTCAAGGGTCTGGGGCTGATCTGAACCCGGTGGCAAGCCTCTGATCAAAGCCAGCGTATCTGTTTCTTTCCATCCTGCCCAATTGCCGAGATGATCGCTTCCAACTGCGCTTTCGCCTCGGCTGCCTCGACAGACTTGCCCAGAGCCTCATGGACGAGCACGAGATTGGCCAAGATTGGCCCCAGTACCGGGTGCATTCGGCCTCCGATACGCTCGATAAGTTGCCGAGCCTTGGCCAACGATGGCTCAGCTTCGGCGAAGCGCTGCTGCTGTACTGCAATGTAGCCGAGGTTATTGAGCATGGAGGCCAGAAGAGGATGATCTTCGCCGAGCATGCCGACCTTGACCGCCAGCGCCTCACGGACCTTCGCTTCGGCCTGCGCGAGGCGCCCTTGTGCAACATCGACGAGCACGGACGTTTCGCGCAGCGTGTCGGCTTCGGGCATTCTGGGAACGGGGTCGCTCCTGATCAGCAGCTCAGCCCGTGCGAGCAAAGCAACAGCCTCATCATTGCGATCAAGGCGCAAGAAGGTTCTGGTTAGATCGAGCAACGGCGCGACCAAAGCCGAATCATCGGCGCCAGAAGCGTGTTCGTGAAGAGCGACAATGCGCTGCCTTATCGCCAAAGCCGAAACGTAATCGCCACGCAGCTCCGCAATTTGAGCCAATATATCGAGCCGTGGCGCAAGAGTCGGATCCTCAGCACCGACCGCCTTATCCAGCAGCGCAAGCGACCGCCTGGCCAACTGCTCTGCTTCGGCGATGCGCCCTTGAAGCAAGAGGTGTCTTGCCAAGTCAGCCAGCCGCCGCCCAGCCTCACGCTGCGGGCCACCTTTGGACAATGCTTCGATCACAACAGCGCTACGCCGCGCCGTTTCGGCCTCGGAAAATCTCCCCCGCTCTTCAAGTGTAGAGGCAAGCCCCGCCAAGCTTGCCGCATAGTCGGAGTGGGTGACGCCGAGCACGCGCCCACGGATCGCAAGAGCTTCGCGGAAAAAGGTTTCGGCCTCGGCGTATCTGAAACGTGCCAGCCAGACATGACCGCTCAAATGGTAAGATGTCGCCGTGGCCGGATGGTCCGAGCCGAACAGGCGCTTGTGGATGGCAAGACTGCGTTCAGCGAACTCCTCGGCCGATTGCGGTTGTCCAGCGGCAAGGAGAGAGAAGGCCAACTGAGAGGCATAGTGTGCAATCGTCACCGCATCGGCTTTGGGCGAGGCTGTTTCGCGCTCATAGGCTCGTTTCAAGAGAAGCGCCGCCTCGCGAGAGCGCCCAAGCTGGTAGAAGCTCGCGCCCGCGCTAGCTTCGGCCGTCGACAGCAGGCTACCGTTTCCGGCTGCCTCCGCCAGCCTTGCGATCCTGGTCCAGAGCCCGATCGCGCTTTCGTAGAGACCGCGATTATACAAACGGCTCGCGAGCGCAGCCGCTTCTTGCGCCCGCTGGTTCGTTGACGCAGCATTGGCGTCGGAAACATCCAGCGCACGCGAGACGACTGCCGCTCCCCGCTCGAATTGCCCGTCCTTCTCCAGCTGCCGAGCCAGACCATTCAAACTCTCTGCGTAGTCCGAGGGGTGCTCGTTCGCTTCTGCCATCAGCCGGTCGGTCGCGTATCCAAGATGGCTGCGCGCGCCAGCGACATCCCCGCGGGCGAACAGCTCGTCGGCTATCGTCCGATGCAACGCACCGACGGCCGTGGGCAATCGGTCCCAGTCGAGTGCCGCCGATCGAACCGCCTGGGCGAGCACTGCCTTGGCTTGCTCCGTCTGCCCGATTCTGTTCAACGCGAAGGCAACATCGGCTTCGACTTGCGCGATCGAGACGCCGGTGTCTCGGCTACGATCTGCCTGCAGGTTCGAGGCGAGGCCCTCCAGCGTAGAGCCTGCATCGTCTCCAGAACGTCGGATATCGGCGAGTGCCGCTCTCGCCTTGACCAGATCAGCATCGTTGGGCGCCGATGCGCTCTCGATGATCGCTAGAGCCTGACGAAGAACGGGCTCGGCATCCGCTTGCCGCCCCTGTCTCGAAAGAGCGAGGCCGAGATTGACGAGCAGCGGGGCCAATGTCCCGTCCTGAGAACCGGTTAGAGCCGTACGCACGCCAACAGCGCAACGAGAGAACGACTCGGCTTGAACAGGATTGCCCCGCTCCAGATAGATGTCCGCCAAAAGCGAGCATCCCAGCGCAAGGTCCTTGTTGCGGCCTCGGCTGATCCCTGTGGCCATCGTGACCGTCTTGAGGAGCTGAGCGACCGCTTGTTCATGGCGCCCCGTTATGGCCATGACCTGCCCGATCTGGAGCAATGCATGAGAATAAACGGATTCAGACCTTTTAGACCCGTCCGTCGGCAAGTTGACGGCGTGAAAATAAGAACGTTCGGCCTCTTCGTATCGCTTGAGGTAAAATAACGCGTCTGCGACAGAAACCGCGATCGAGACGGCTGTATTCGGCGAGATGCGCCGATCTGACCTGAAAACGGCCAGAGCCGATTGCCCAATCGAAGCAGCTCGCTCGAACGAATTCCCTTGAATGAGAACGGCAATGAACTCATCGAGGCAATCCGCGAATAATTGCGGGTTTGTGCCCTGGCTGAGCTCAACAATACCCACCGCTTGCTGCAGCGCATGCGCCGCGTCCGTGAAGCGAAGCTGCTGCCGGTATAAGGCTCCCAGTTGCCGGAGACGCTGGGCAATCCAGGGGTCGTTCGGTGCGAAATGGCGCCGTGCTGCCGCCAAGGACGCGTTCAGATAGACTTCAGCTTCCGCCAAGGCGCCCGCTTTGGCCTTGAACGATCCGAGTAGGCTGGACAGCGACGATATGCACGCCTCCACATAGGGCTGAGCATGCGGACACAACGCCAAGGCTTGGAGGGCCACGCGCTCGGCCTCCGATAGATGCCCTGCAAGGCTCAGTCGTTTGCTCTCCCGTTCCAGCGCCAGAGCCTCAGCATGCGTCGAACCCGGTACCTGAGCGGCCACCGTCATCGACGAACACACCAGAAGAATGATAGCCAGGATGCGGCCGAACACAGCATTCCTCACTGCGGCTTGTCACCGAGACAGCCTTAACTACACAGTTTGTCTTGTGCGCACGCCGCAGTGCAAGCGCTTGACCAAGTTTTCTCCTCGGGTTCTGCGCCGAGACATCCGCGCCCCGATGCATCATCGTCGGCCGCGACGGCCGTGCCAGCTTCAAGGGTCTGGGGCTGATCTGAGCTCCGCCCGAACCGCGCCGGGTGAAAGGCCCAGCGTCCGGCGCATCGCCCGCGCCAATGCCGAACCCGAGTCGAAGCCGGTGCGCCAGGCGATCTCGCCGACCGGGAGCGTCGACTCGGCCAGCAGGCGCCGTGCGGTCTCGATGCGCTGCCGGTTTCGGTAATCGCCGATCGACATGCCGGTAAACTGCCGGAACAGCCGCGTCGCCTGCCGCCGTGATAGGCCGAATGCGTCCGCGAGTTCGTCAAGCGAGACATCCTCGTCCAGCCGCTCGCCAATGGCCGAGCGGATTTCGGCGACGAGGGCGCTGCCGTGGTCATCGCTGCTCGCGCCGGAGAGCGGTTCGCCTTGCTCGATGCGGGTGAGGGTCGCGATCAGCAGAGCCGCCGCCACATGGTCCTGCGCCGCCTTGGGCGCGAGATCGTCGCTGCAGCACAGACGCAGCAGCGTCCGCATCAGGGGCGTCGCTGCAAACGTCGATGGCCGCTTGATACGGCGCTCGAGAGAGCATGACGGCACAAACTGCGCGAGCGCCGCTTCGGTCAGATAGACAGCGACATGATTGCTCGACTGGCGGAGCGCCTGCGACTCATGCGCCTGCATTTTCGGGACGACGACGAACCGGCCCTCGCTGAGCCAGGTGACCGACCGGCGCGTCTCGTCCCTGAAGGCGATCGTACCGCGGGTGGGCACCAGGATCATCGCGCAGTCGTGCCAATGCCACTGCGTTCGATAGTGTCGGCCGCCGCCGGTCACGACAGCACGTTGCTCGCTCGCATCGAGAAGATGCGATGGCGGCGCCGAATGCCGGATGTGCTCGAACGATCGAAGCATGCGGGGTCAGCTTAGCACATCCAGAGAAACGCACTGGGCTCGTTGAGCGCCTCTGGCCCGCTGGGTCGCACGATATGGCCCGTTGGGGCGCGCGGGATGTAGCTCGGGTCGGCAAGCTCCGGTCATGACATCCGCGCACATCCCCGTCCGGCACGCCGGACAAGTCTTCATGGTCAACGTGTTCAGCAATGGGCCGGGCGGTGGCAACCCGGCGCCGATCGTCGTCGACGCCCGGCAACTCGATGGCAAGGCGATGCGCGCGGTCGCCGCGCAACACGGCCACGAGAGCGCCTTCGTCCTTCCCGGGCCGGATGGCAGCGACTATCGCTTTCGCTTCTTCGTGCCGAACCACGAAATGGAGATGTGCGGCCACGCCACGCTCGGCGCGGTCTGGCTGCTCGACCATCTCGGCGAATTGCCGGGGCGCACCGTCTCGATCGCGACGCTGTCAGGGCCGGTTCAGGCCCGTGTCGATGGCGGGCAGGCGAGCGTAAGCCAGCCCAGAGGGAAAAGCGCTGCGCTCGACGACGCCGGCGCCGTACTCGACGTGCTCGGCCTGCGCCCATCCCACCTGTTGGACTACCCGGTGGTCAACGCCGCGACGAGCCGCATCAAGACACTAGTGCCGTTGCACTCGATCGAGATTCTGAATGGCCTTCGGCCCGACTTCGCCCAGATCGAAGCGCTCTGCGATGCGATCGGCTCGACCGGGCTTTATCCGTTCGCCCCCGTCGATGCGGACGCAGGCGTCTTCTCGGCCCGGCAATTCCCGCGCTCCTCCGGCTATCCGGAAGACGCGGCGACCGGCATCGCCGCCGCGGCGCTCGCCTGGAGCACATGGGATCTCGGCCTGACGTCGAAGCCTCGCGTCATCGTGCGGCAAGGCGAGGCCATGGGACGGCCGTCACAGATCACGGTGGAGCGCGAGGGCGATCGCTGCTGGCTGTCCGGCCGGGCTGAACTCATGGGGGAGACACCACTATGAACCGCCGCCTGTTCCTCGC
Source organism: Bosea sp. Tri-49 (assembly GCF_003952665.1). Lineage (NCBI taxonomy): Bacteria > Pseudomonadati > Pseudomonadota > Alphaproteobacteria > Hyphomicrobiales > Alloboseaceae > Allobosea > Allobosea sp. Tri-49. The sequence goes on along the minus strand of NZ_CP017946.1, from coordinate 661,333 downwards.
TGGCATTGCCGCCCTGGCAGCTGGCAAGAGCTTCGCACAGCAGAACGCCGCGCCCTGGCCAACACGGCCGATCCGCTTCATCGTGCCCTATGCGGCCGGTGGCCCGACCGATGTCGCCGCGCGCATCCTCGCCGAGACGCTGTCGCAACGCCTGCCGCAACAGGTCGTGGTCGAGAACATCACCGGGGCCGGCACGGTTGTCGGCACGACCAGAGCCGCGGCGACGAAGGACGGTCACAGCTTCCTGATCGCGACCGTCGCGCATGCCGTGAACACCGTGCTCTACGCCAATCTGACCTTCGATCCGGTCAAGGACTTCCGCGGCGTCGCATTGATGGGAACCGTCCCGCAGATCGTGCTGGTCGGGAAGAACTTCCCCGGAAACTCGCTGGCCGATCTGCTGGCGGCGGCGCGGGCCAAACCGGGGGGTCTGACCTATGGCTCGGCCGGCATCGGCTCGGCTCAGCATCTTGCCGCCGAGCTGCTCGCGAAGCTGGCGAAGGTCAACCTCGTCCATGTTCCCTATCGCGGCAGTGGGCCGGCCGTCACCGATCTGATCGGTGGCCAGCTCAACCTCGTGATTGACAGTGCCGCGACGGCTCTCACGCAAGTCAAAGGCGGCGCCTTGCGCGCGCTCGCAGTGACCACGAAGGAACGGCTGCCGGCCCTGCCGGAGCTGCCGACCGTGGCGGAGACGCTGCCGGGCTACGAGGCCTACACCTGGAACGCAGTGCTCGCGCCCGCCGGCACCGCGCCCGAGATCGTCGGCGCGATGAACCGGATCACCAACGCCGCTCTGGCCGACCCGGCCCTGATCCGGCGCTTCGAGGAGATCGGCATCTCGGTCGCCAGGAACTCGACGCCTGAGGCGACGGACGCTTTCATCGCCGCCGAGATGGCGAAATGGCAGCCGCTCCTGCGCAGCGCGGGGATTGCGCCGAACCAGTAAGTTTCCGGTACGGGCCCTGCAGCGATCACCGTCATGCTCGCCCTTGTGGCGAGCATCCACGTCTTGAACACCGCTTGCCCGAAGGAAGACGTGGATGGTCGGGACGAGCCCGACCATGACGGAAGAGGCTCAGACTTCGCGCATCGCGATGCCGAACTCGCCCAGCCGCCGCATCAGATGGCCGGTGTCGACCAGCGTCTCGGGCAGATGCAGGCCGCTCACCGGCCGTTCTTTGCCCGCAAGCCCGAACAGGCCCTCGATCACCACGGCGATGCCCTTGGCGCTGAGCGCGGCATAGCCGTCGGGGTCGACCAGTTCCCAGCGGAACCGGCCTTCGCGACCGTCCTTGCGCTGGCCGGTGATCTCGATGATCACCTCATGCGAAGGTCCCTCGCCGCGCAGCGTGCTCGCCGTCTGCCCCTCCGCGAAGTCGACGCGCACGCTCTTCGCCTCGCTCGCTGACAGGCTGAAGACGTCGACCAGGCCGACCGTCGCGCCCTGGTGCGCGCGTCCATCGATGCCGGTATAGCTGCGCTCGGTTTGCGGCGCGCCGATCCAGCGCCATAAGCCTTCCGACTTGACCAGCGGTGCCGGACCGATCGCGCCGATGCGGTCCATGTCCTGCTGCGACGCCAGGCCGAGCGGATCAGCCGGATCGAAGACGAGGCCGACCTCGATCGCATCGACGCGCGCGAAATCGCCGGCGGCATGCAGCGCGGCGAGCGCCGGCACCGCGCCCATGCTGTGCCCAAGCAGCACGACCGGCGCAGCCTTGGGCCGGTTGATGAAGCCGGCGATCGCCGGGCCGACCTCGAACACGCTGTCAGAGAGCGCGACATAGGCCGCGCCCTGCGCTGCGGCCCAACTCTGCGTGCGCAGTGAAAGATCGCACACCGCCATCAGCACGACCGCGGGCTTGAGGTCGGCCGGCAGGCCGAGATCGTCGCGTTCGAGGTCGAGCGGCGCGGTGCTGGCATGGCCGAGTTCCGCAGCCAGCGTCTCAGCCTTGGCCGCATCACGGCCGGCGATCACCAGCGGCAGCTCGGGGTGAAGTTGGCGCAAGGCGCGGGCCGTGCGCGAGCCAACGCTGCCATAGCCGCCGAGGATCAGGACGGGACCCAAAGCGGGATCAGCCATTGGTCCTGGCCTCCGTGAAGGTCGCGCCGAACTCCTTCATCCGGGCGACGTAGTAAGTGGGGTCGATGATCCCGTCGGGGAAATAGAGGCCGGGCTTCAGCGCCTCGCCGCCGGCGAGCCCGAGCGCGCGTTCGGTTGCAAGCGCGACGCCGAGCGCCGTCAGCGGCGCCTGCCCCTGCGGATGGACGACCTCGTAGCTGCGCGTGGCGCGCTCGCCCGAGTGCAGCAATCCTTCGATCGTGATCACACTCTCGGTCGAGAATGGCTCGCCGCGTCGGCGGCTGGCCGAGACGTCGAAGGCAAGGTCGAAGCGGATATTCTTCGCGTCGGTCGCGGTCGCAAGGCTGAGCACATCGAGCGGCCCATATGCAGTGGCCGCAAGCTCGACGCCGTCGACGCTGCGATAGCGCGCCTTGGCCTCCTCGCCCGCGATCCAGGCGAAGCGGCCATCCTTCAGCGTCAAGGTCGCCGAGCCCGACTGCGTGATGCGCTCATAATCGGCCAGGGCCGCCTGCCCGCCCATGTCCTGTTCGTCGAGCAGCACGCCGACATGGATCGTCTCGATCGAACGGTATGCCCTGGCATAGTCCAGTGTCGGGAACAGCGCCGCCCCAGCGAGCCATTGGCTGGCGAGAACGACCGGCGCCGCCTGCGGAGCATGAATGAAGTGCGCGGCCTCGATGCCGATCTCGAAAGCGCCGCTGGAGACGCTGAGATGCGGGATGCCGTGACGTTGGGCGAAGCGCAGCGCATGGCTCCAATCGTCCTTCACGAAGACGATGACGGCGCTGAAGCGGGCCCCTTCCGACAGGCCGAGATCAGGCCGGGAGAGGTCGGCAGCCAACGCCTGAACGCCGAGCCTGTCAGCAACCGCCTGCGCCTTGGCAAGGTCGCGGCCGGCGATCGTCACCGGCAGGCCCGGATGCAGGCGGCGGATCGCTGTTGCTGCCTGTGCGCCGACGACGCCGGAGCCGCCGATGATGAGGACGGGATGTTGTATGCTGGGCATCTGATGGTCTCCTTAACGGAGCCAGCCATTGGAGGGCTGGAATTTCTACTAATAGTAAGTTACTTTAAGTAGGAATGCGTTTTCCCTTTTGTCAAGCGGCCTTCGCCGGGAAACTTGAATCGCCATGCCACCGACTTTCGCCGCCGCATCAGCCCGCAAGCTGCCGAAGCAGGAACGCCGCGAACAGTTGCTCGACTGCGCCCAGGTGATGGTGCGCGAGGAAGGCACCGAGGCCCTGACGCTGGCGCGCGTCGCCGAGCGCGCCGGCGTCACCAAGCCGGTCGCCTATGATCATTTCGGCACCCGCGAGGTGCTGATGGTCGAGCTCTTCCGGCGCATCGACGACAAGCAGACCGCCCTGCTCGTCGACACGCTGAAGACGACGGCCGGCCGGCTCGAGGCCATCGCCGCGACGATCGCTGCGGCCTATATGAGTTGCGCCCTGGAGGTCGGGACCGAGTGGTACGCGCTCTCGGCTGCGCTGAAGGGCAGCGAGGCCATGGAAGCCGTGCAACGCGAGCTCGTCGCCCGCTATGTCGGGATCTGGCACGATGCCTTCGCCCCACACGCGGCCCAGCTGCCAGCGGACGAGCTGAGCCTGCGCTGCACCGCCATTCTCGGCGCGGCCGAGGCGATCTCGCTCGAATTATTGCGCGGCCATATCGACGAAGGGCGGGCCTCGGCGACGCTGGCGACACTGGTCACGGCGACGATCCGCGCTCCGATCTCGACGGCGGCGAGCTGACCCTGCCCAAGAAACAGGCAAGCCTAGCCAAAGTGCTTGGCAACAGACCTCTTTCCGAAGGCGAGCGAATGCGCATAGGCTACCTGAAATAGGGGAAGACGCCTGCATGGTCGCATTCGATGAGATGACGGGTGGAGAAGGCGGCCTGCGGGCGGCCTATGGTGAACTGGATCGCTGGCTGAAGGAGGCGCCGCCCGAGATGCTGGCCCTGCGCCGGTCACAGGCCGAGCTGTTCTTCCGCCGCATCGGCATCACCTTCGCCGTCTATGGCGACGAGGAATCGACCGAGCGCCTGATCCCCTTCGACATCATCCCGCGGGTGCTGACCAAGCCGGAATGGACCAAGCTGGAGAAGGGGCTGCGCCAGCGCGTCACCGCGCTCAACATGTTCCTGGCCGATGTCTACGGCCCGAAGGAATGCCTCAAGGCCGGCATCATCCCGCCCGACCTGGTCTATCGCAACGCCTGCTATCAGATGCAGATGGTCGATTTCCAGGTGCCGCACGGCATCTACTGTCATATCGCCGGCATCGATATCGTCCGCGTCGACGCCGACACCTTCTATGTGCTCGAGGACAATGCCCGCACGCCCTCCGGCGTCTCCTACATGATGGAGAACCGCGAGGTGATGCTGCGGCTCTTCCCGGAGCTCTTCGCGACCCATCGCGTCGCCCCGGTCGACAATTATCCCGACCAACTGCTCGCGACGCTGCGCTCGGTCGCGCCGCGCACCGCCTCTTCCGATCCAACGATCTGCCTGTTGACGCCCGGCCAGTACAATTCGGCCTTCTACGAGCACTCGTTCCTGGCCGACAAGCTCGGCGTCGAGCTGGTCGAGGGCTCGGACCTGCTGGTCAAGGACGACGTCGTCTACATGCGCACGACGCAGGGGCCGAAGCGCGTCGACGTGATCTACCGGCGCATCGACGACGACTTCATCGATCCGCTGGTCTTTCGCAGCGATTCCGTCCTCGGCGTGCCCGGCATCATCGGCGCCTACAAGGCCGGCAATGTCACGTTGGCCAACGCGGTCGGCACCGGCGTCTCCGACGACAAGGCGGTCTACAGCTACATGCCGGAGATCGTGAAGTTCTTCACCGGCGAGGAGCCGATCCTGAAGAACGTGCCGACCTATCGCTGCCGCGAGCGCGAGGCCAACGCCTATGTGCTCGACAATCTCGAAAAGCTCGTTGTCAAGGAAGTCAACGGCTCCGGCGGCTACGGCATGCTGGTCGGCCCGCATGCCAGCAAGCAGCAGATCGAGACCTTCCGCAGGAAGCTGAAAGCGCAGCCCGAGGGCTTCATCGCCCAGCCGACGCTGGCACTCTCGACCTGCCCGACCTTCGTCGCCTCGGGCGTCGCGCCACGCCATGTCGATTTGCGCCCCTATGTGCTCTCCGGCGCCAACGGCATCTCCTGCGTGCCGGGCGGGCTGACCCGCGTCGCGCTCAAGGAAGGCTCGCTCGTGGTCAATTCCAGCCAGGGCGGCGGCACCAAGGACACCTGGGTTCTCGATGCATGAGCGAGCGGGAGCGCCTTCGATCCAGCCCCTTGCGCAACCCGAGCGCCCGCACGAACCGCCTCATGCCAGAAGACCGGACCTGATCATGCTTTCCCGTACCGCCGACAGCCTCTACTGGGTCTCGCGCTATGTCGAACGGGCCGAATACCTCGCCCGAATCCTCGACGCGACGACCCGCCTGACCAACCTGCCCTCCGCCTATGGCGGCGCCGGCACCGAATGGCAGAGCGCCGTCGCCACCGCCGGCTGCGAAGAGACCTTCGCCAAGGCCTATGGCGAGGCGAACGAGCGCAATGTCTGCGACTTCCTCAGCTTCAACCCGGACAACCCCACCTCGATCCGCAACTGCTTCGCGCTCGCCCGTTCCAACGCCCGTGCGGTCCGCACCGCGCTGACCTCGGAGATGTGGGACGCGCTCAACGGCGCCTGGCTCGAACTGCAGCGCTTCGAGCGCAAGCGCATGGATCGCGAGGAGTTCGCGCGTTTCCTCGACTGGGTGAAGGGCGTCTCGCTGGCCTTCGACGGCTCGGCCTACCGGACCATGCTGCGCGACGACGGCTACTGGTTCTCGCGGCTCGGCGTGAATGTCGAACGGGCCGACAACACCGCCCGCATCCTCGACGTAAAGTACCATGTGCTGCTGCCCGACAATGAGCAGGTCGGCGGCTCGCTCGACTACTTCCAGTGGACCACGATGCTGCGCGAGGTCTCGGCGCTGACCGCCTATCACTGGGTCTATCGCCAGGCCGTGAAGCCAGTGCTGATCGCAGACCTGCTGATTCTCAACCGGCGCATGCCGCGCTCGCTGGCGAGCTGCTACGAGAACATCTCACGCTTCCTCGACCAGATCGGCGACGCCTACAACCGGCATGGGCCGGCGCAGCGCCAGGCCCGCAAGACCCTGACCCATCTCGCCAACACGCCGATCGAGGCGGTGCTCCAGCGCGGGCTGCACGAGTTCATCGAGGACTTCATCACCGAGAACAACCGCCTCGGACACGTCATCGTTGAACAATACCTGCAATAAGGGCTTCCCTTCCGCTCCTGAATTTGGATTGCTTGCCGCATGCGGATCCGGATTTCCCACAGCATCGCCTATTCCTATGCCGAGCCGGTGCGCCAGCTCAGGCAGGTGCTGCGGCTGACGCCGCGCGACCATGACGGCCAGCACGTCATGTCGTGGCGCGTGGCGCCGAGCATCGACGGGCGGCTGCATGCCGGGCAGGATCCGTTCGGCAACATCGTCCATGACTTCACCGCCGATGGGCCGATCGAGAGCTACACGATCGAGATCAATGGACTGGTCGAGACCATTGATCTCGCCGGCGTCGTCCGCGGCGTGACCGAGAAGGCGCCGCCCGACGTCTTCATGCGCGACACCCGGCTGACGCAAACGAGCGAGCCGCTACGCGCGCTCGCCGACAAGGCCGCCGGCCAGGACGGCAGCGACCTGAGCAAGCTGCACGCGCTGCTGGAGACGATCCACACCGAGATCCGCTGCGTGCCGACAGCCGACCATCTCGGTATCGGCGCTGCGGCCTGTGCGGAGGCCGGCGAAGGCATCCCGCAGGATGTCGCCCACGTCTTCATGACCTGCGCCCGCCTTTTGGGGGTCCCCGCGCGCTACGTCTCCGGCTATGTTGCGGCGTCGGACACTCTGCCCCACGCCGACGGCGCCCATGCCTGGGCCGAAGCTTACTTGCCCGATTATGGCTGGATCGGCTTCGACAGCGCCAACGGCCTCTGCCCGATCGACACGCATGTGCGCGTCGCAACTGGTCTCGACTATGCCGATGCCGCCCCGGTCCGCGGCGCCCGCACCGGCGGCCAGGGCGAGAGCCTCCTGGTCGCGGTCAGTGCCCAGGCAGCGAAACCGCGCTTTCAGGGACAATAACGGCGGCATCGCATTGCCGCTGTCACGACCGGCTGATACCAGCCTCACGTGCCTTGTCGGCGCGCTGCGGAGATCGATCTTGACCTATTGCGCCGGCATTCTCGTCCAGGACGGGCTCGTGATGATCGCCGATACCCGTACCAATGCCGGGCTCGACGACATCTCGACCTTCCGCAAGCTGCACGTCTTCTCCTGGCCGGGCGAGCGGACGATGGCGCTCGCCACAGCCGGCAATCTCTCCGTCACCCAGTCGGTCGTCAGCCTGCTGCACGAGGGTGTCCCTCACCCGGAGACAGGCGAGCCGGAGACCTTGCAGAACGTCTCCTCGATGTTCCGCGCCGCGCAGCTCGTCGGCCGCGCGGTCCGTCTCGTGCGTGAGACCGATGGCGAGGCGTTGCGCGACGCCGGCGTCAAGTTCGACATGTCGTTTCTGTTCGGCGGGCAGATCCAGGGCCAGCCGATGCGGCTCTTCATGGTCTACTCGGCCGGCAACTTCATTGAATGCGGCATCGACGCGCCGTTCCTGCAGATCGGCGAGCACAAATACGGCAAGCCGATCCTCGATCGTGCCGTCACCTTCAAGAGCCATCTCTACGACGCGCTCAAGGTCGGGCTCATCTCGATGGATTCGACCATGCGCTCCAATCTCGGTGTCGGCCTGCCGATCGACCTGATCGTGCTCAGGCGCGACGCGGCTGCGCCCGAGCTCAATCGCAGGATCGAAGCCGGCGAGCCCTACTTCCACGATCTGCGCGAGCGCTGGTCGGCGGCTTTGCGCGCCGCCCATATGGCGATCCCGCGCCCGCCCTACGAGCCTGCCGACAAGTAACATCGACGAGTTGGTGCAGACGAAAAGAAATGCAACTTCACTGATTTCTCGGCGCCGCCGGAAACCGGATGGCAAGATTCCCCTGTCAAGGTCCGCTGCTAGCGTGCCGCCACAGGTCAGGGCCTTTGCCGACTTTCGTTAAGATGACGGACACCGAATCGTCGGCGCGCATGCTGACCCGCACGCTGGCGACGCTGGCCTGTGCCTTCGCGCTCGTGCTGGCGGCGGTTCTGGGCGTGATGTTCGCAATGGTGAGCAACGCCAACCAGCTCGAGATGGTCCGGCAGCGCGAGCGCGTCGAGGCGGCGCTCGCAACCCAGGTCCATCTGCGGCGCCTGCGCTTCGAGAATCTCCAGGCCGCCGGCGTATTGCAGCCGATCCTCAACAGCATGCTGCCGAACGCCACCCTGCAATGGGCTTTTGCCCAGTTGAGCAATCGTTTCCTCGACTTCGACGGCACTTATCTGGTCACCGCCTCGGGCCGCGTACTCGCGGGTGTTGAGCAGCGCGAAACCGGGACGCAGGCGGGCTACGACGCCTTGCTGAGGCTGAGGTCAGACCTGCCCGGCGGCACCGAACCGGCAGGATCGCGCGGCATCGGAACTGGCCCGGTGAAGGCCCTGATGGTGCATGAGGGAACCAACACATTCGGGATCATCGCCGCCGACCTGCGCACGCCTGAACAACTCGCCCGCCAGGAAGGCGGCCCTGAGACAGCCGCCTTCATCGTCGGTTATCGCAAGGTCGTCCGGGCTCAGCTCGATGAGCTCGGCACGCGCTATCGTGTCCCCCGGCTGGAAATCGTGACAGAGCGGCCGGCGCATCCGCTGTTGCGGCGCGACATCCCCTCCCCCGACGGGTCGGTGCGAGCCTGGCTGAGCTGGACGCCGGAACGCCCCGGCGACGCCATGATCAACCAGTTCGCTTGGGCGCTGGGCGCGGTCACGGCCCTCTTCATCGCCCTGTTTGCCTACGTCCTGCATCGCCTGCGCAGTGCAGCCCAGCAGATTGCCTCGCGCGAGAGCCAGATCCAGCGACTGGCCGGTCAGGACGAGCTCTCCGGCCTGCCCAACCGCCGGACCTTCGATCTCAGGCTCGACCAGGAGCTGGCTCAGCTCGGCCGAAACAAGAGCGCGCTCGCTGTGCTGATGCTCGATCTCGATCGCTTCAAGGCCGTTAACGACACTTATGGCCACAATGCCGGCGACGAGTTGATCCGCCAGGTCGCCAAGCGTTTGACCACGATCTTGCGTGTCGGCGACACCGTCGCGCGCCTGGGCGGCGACGAGTTCGGCATCATCCAGACACATATGGATGCGCCGAATGCCAGCGCCACGCTGGGTCAGCGCATTCTCGACGCGCTGACCAGCCCCTTCGAGATCGGCGGCGTCGCCGTCACCATCGGCTGCTCGATCGGCATCGCCCATGCACCGCAAGACGGTGCCGACCGCAGCGTGCTGCTGCGTCTCGCCGACACCGCGCTTTACCAGGCGAAGAACGAAGGCCGGAACCGCTATTCTTTCTTCGAGCCCCAGATGAACCGGGCGCTGCAGCTGAAGCGGACGGTCGAGGAGGATCTGCGCAACGCGATCGCTCGTGACCAGCTGCTGCTGCACTATCAGCCACAGGTCTCGATCGACGGCTCGAGCATCATCGGTGTCGAGGCGCTGGTGCGCTGGCCGCATCCCGAGCATGGACTGATACCGCCATCCGAATTCATCGGCATCGCCGAGGAACGCGGCCTGATCGTCCCGCTCAGCGAATGGGTGCTGCGCCGCGCCTGCGAGCAGGCTCGGCAATGGCCCGGCATCAAGCTTGCGGTCAACGTCTCGCCGATCCAGTTCCGCCACAAGGATTTCGTCGCCAGCGTGATCCGCATCCTCGAGGAGACTGGCTTCGATCCCGACCGGCTCGAGCTCGAACTGACAGAGGGCGTCGTGGTCGAGGATGCCGACGCCGCTGAAGCTGCGATGATGGATCTGCGCGCCCACGGCGTCAGCCTGGCACTGGATGATTTCGGCACCGGCTATTCGAGCCTGATCTATCTGCGCCGCTTTGCCTTCGACAAGATCAAGATCGACCGGTCCTTCCTCGAATACATGGAAGCGACGGGCGAATCCGCGATCCTCGTCCATTCGGTCGTCCATCTCGGCCGGGCGCTCGGCCTGCGCGTCTGCGCGGAAGGCGTCGAGACGGCCGAGCAGCACCGGTTCCTGCAGGCGATCGGCTGCCACGAGCTGCAGGGCTTCCTGTTCTCGAAGGGCGTGCTGCCCGAGGAGATCGACCGGCTGCTGGCGCTCGATCGCCCGTTCGAGCAGGCGCTTGCCGCCTGAGCGGCGAGGCTCAGAAGAAGCTCGGCAGCCAGCTCACCAGCGCATAGGCGAAGCCCGCCGACAAAGCGAGGCCGATCGCGCCGACCACGGCGCCGACGATGATCAGGACGCCGTCGCGCTCGACCAGACCGAGCCCGACCAGGCAGACCGCGAGGCCGAGCGGAATCTGGCCGATGAACGGCGCTGCGACGATCAATCCGAGCGCCAGGATCAGCAGCACCGCACCGAGCACCGGCAGTGCAAACGGGCCACCAAGCATGGTCAGCCGCGGCTTCGAAAAGCGCTCGAGCCGGACCAGGGGCGGCAGCGCACGCTGGACGGCGCGAGCGAGATCAGCCTGGGCGATGCTGCGATTGAGCAGCCGCTGCGGCAGCCAGGGCGTAGCCCGGGCCATCAGCATCTGTGCGGCGACGAAAGCGAGGACCAGGCCGCAGACCAGCGGGATCGGCGGCGGCATCGGCAGGCAATTCGGCAGGCCGAGCAGCACCACCAGCAAGGCATAGGCTCGGTCCCGCAATGCCGCGACGATGTCACGGACAGCGATACGCGGGCCCGGCAGGTGAGCCAGCGCGAGCAGCAGTCCGGAGGTGCGCAAGGGGGAGGACAAGAGGCTCGCCAGACGATGAGCAGGGCCTGCGGCCTAGCATGCCCGGCGCCGGCCCAACAACCCCGCCGCGGCGCATGGCAGTCAGTGCAACGTCAGCACGCCGTTCACATTCACGATCTCGGCCGGGCGGATCAGCCTCGCATGAGCCACCGTGATCGAATGCAGCGGACCATCGAGTTCGCGCCGCCAGAAATCGAGGAATTTGTGCAGCTCGGGAAAGCGCGGAGCCAGGTCGTACTCCTGCCAGACATAGGTCTGCAGGAAGTCGGGATGATCCGGCATCCGGTAGAGGATTCTGGCGGTCGTCAGCCCGTAGCCTGCCAGTTGGCGGAGGAAATCCTGCGAGACCATGACCGATGCGCTCCTTGACCAGAGAACGATGAGCCGGCTGCCTTCAGGCTGAACCGCGATGGTTAACAAATGCTTGCAGGAATCTGGCCAGCTGCCACACTCATGACGTGTAGCGACACCGCCCGATCACAAGGGCGGGAGGGGCGTTGGCGTGGCGTGGGGGGTCGCGGGGCGGTCAGGCGTGCTCGCGTGGGGGATCATCCTCGCGAGCACGCTGCTGTCGTCAGCAGTGAACGCCGATCCCGCCTTGCACGAGCGGCCGCCCTTGTCGGCTGTGATGTTCGGATCCCTGGATGCAGGCGCCGGCAAGATTTACGGCGCTTTCGGCATGAAGTTTGCCATCGGCGGCGACGGCCTCGATGCCAGCGGCTTCAGGCTCAGCCTCGTCTCGGGTGCAAGTACCGAACCCGCGCGCCGTCGGCCGGCGCAAGGGAGCCTGTACAAAAGCGATGTCGGCGCACTACTCGGCTATGAGTGGCGAATCCATGACAGCTTCGTCGCCGTTTCGGTCGGGCCCGACCTCGAGACGTCGTATCTGAGGTGGCGCGACTGGCACGGCATCGGCCAGCGTGTCGGTCCTCGAATCCAATTGGATGTCTGGGCGGCGCCCGACAAAAACTCGCTGATTCAGGTCAACGCTTATGCAGTGGCGGCTGGCAGCGGGCGCTCCGGCGCGCGGGTGGCAGCAGGTTGGAAGATCACGCAACGGCTCTATCTCGGCCCGGAAGTCGAACTCTATCGCGAGCGCGACTACTTCAAGGTCCGGCTCGGCATGCACCTCACCGGCATGGAGCTCTTCGGCATCATCTGGCGGCTATCGGCAGGCGCGCAGAAATCCAGAGACGACAAGAGTGAGATCTACGCAACCTTGGGCTTCCACTGGAAGCGTTGAAGCCTCAGCTGCGCGGGCTCTGCCCTGTCAGTGCCCTCAGCGCCTCGGGCGTGTCGATGTCGAGCGCGATGGCGGGATCGTCAAGCGCGATCTCCTCGACCGCGTCACCGGCGGCGTCGAGCAGCCGCCGCGCGCCCTGATCGCCGCCCAGCTTGGCGACCTCGGGGAAGATGGCACGCGACAGCAGCACCGGATTGCCGCGCTGGCCGAGCAGGGTTGGCGCCACCGCGAGTGCGTCGGGCCGATCGGCGAAGGCCTGCGCCAGCCGGTCGATGACACCGGCGGTGACGTTCGGCATGTCGCCGAGCGAGACGACGACGCCGGGCACCTCCGCCGGCAGCGCCGCGAGCCCGGCCTTGAGCGAGCCGGCCAGCCCGTCGGCGAAGGCCGGGTTGTGCACCACGGTGACGTCGAGCCCGGCGAGCGCGGCGCGGACCTCGCCCTGCTGGTGGCCGGTGACGACGATCACCGGCGCGGCGCGCGAAGCAATTTGCGCCTCGACGGCGTGGCGCACCAGCGGCTTGCCGCGGACCTCCTGCAGCAGCTTGTTGCCGACGCCCATGCGGGTCGAGCGCCCGGCCGCCAGCACGATGCCGGCGACAGGCGCGGCCTCACCCCGGCCGGGCGCGCGCGGCTGTGGCCGCGAGACGATTTCCATCAGAAGCCCGCCGACGCCCATCTTCTGAATGTCGGCGCGGCTGACCGGCACGCCGGCAAGGCTGCGCTGCAGCACCCAGTCGAAGCCGTTCTCCTTGGGCGAGCGGGCACAACCCGGCGCGCCGATCACCGGCTTGCCACCCAGCGTACCCAGCATCAGCAGATTGCCAGGATCGACCGGCATGCCGAGATGTTCAACCGTGCCGCCGGCCAGGGTCAGGGCCTGCGGCACCACATCGCGCCGGTCGGTGATGGCGGAAGCACCGAAGACCACGACGAGCTCGGCCGGACCGGCCACGGCCTCGCGGATCGCCTGCGCCAATGGCGGGCTCTCATGCGGCACGCGCCGGTCACGTTCGATCGCGGCACCGGCCGGATCGAGCCGCTCGGCCATGGTGCGCAAAGTCTTGTCGACCACGCTCGTCTTCAGGCCCGGCAGCAGGGTCGAGACGACCGCGACCGATTTCAGCCTGTACTCGGCGATCGCGATCGGCCTGTCGGCACCAAGCCGTTCCAGCGCCTCGGCGACCCGTTTTTCCGGCACGGCATAAGGGATGATCTTGACCGTCCCGACCATCTCGCCAGCGACGACCGGCTTCAGCGCCGGCAAGGTCGCGACCGTGATCGCCTCGTCGACCGCGTTCAGCGCATCGATCACGCCCGTATCGATCTGCAGGATGCCCGCCGCCGCGGCGAACAGGTTGACCCGGCCGGTGAACGGCGCCTCGGTGATAACCGCCTTGCCCGCCAGCGCCCGCGCCAACTGCTCGGCGGCAGCATTCTCGTCGATGTCGCCGGCCTCGAACTGCACGGCGACGATCTCGGTCAATCCGGCCGCGGCAAGCTTGCGCGCGTCCTCTTCGCTGATCGTCGCGCCCTTGCGCACGATCGCCTCGCCGGCGCGCACGGTGTGGGCCGCGACGCAGCCGGCGGCTTCGGCGATCGGGACAGGACCGAATTTCATGGAGCGTTATCTCTCAAGCGGGCTTGCGACGCGGGCCGCGCAGCGCCTGCACAATCTCGGCGAGGATGGCGAGCGCGATCTCGGCCGGCGAGACCGCGCCGATGTCGAGCCCGATCGGCGCATGGATGCGCTTCACATCGGCTTCGCCGAAGCCCGCGGCAGCGAGCCGTTCCAGGCGCTTGCCATGCGTCTTCCGGCTGCCGAGCGCGCCGATATAGAAGCAGTCCGAGCGCAGCGCCGCCTGCAATGCGGGATCATCGATCTTCGGATCATGCGTCAGCGCGACGAAGGCCGTATAGCCATCAAACGGCAGGCGCTGCAGCGCCTCCTCCGGCCATTCTGCAAGCAACGTGACGTCCGGAAAGCGCTCGGCCGTGGCGAAGGCGGTTCGCGGGTCGATGACCGCGATGTCGAGATCGAGGAGCTTGGCCATCGGCGCCAGCGCCTGCGAGATATGGACGGCGCCGGTGACGACGAGACGCAGCGGCGGCGCCTGCACGGTCAGGAAATAGGCCTTGCCGTCGACTTCGACATTGCCGCTCTTGCCGCTGCGCAGTTGCTTGTCGAGCGCCTCCGTCAGCGGATCGCCGGAAAGATCGGCCTCCTTGACCAGGCGCTGCTCGCCCGCGCCGAGCTCGGTCACCAGCACCGTCGCGCGCCGGGCGGCGCGCTCGGCATTGAGTACGGAGAGAAGCGAAAGATCCATCGGCTGACTCAGTTCCGATCGAGCGCGATGCGGGCGCCGAGCCCGATCAGAATGGTGCCGCCGATCGCCCGGATCACGCGTTGCGCAGCGCCGTTGGCGGCGACCTTCGCCTGCATATAGGAGGCGGTCAGCACCGTCAGGATCGAGGAGGAGGTGAAGAGCAGGTTCACCACGACGCCGAGGATCAGGAACTGCGCCCAGAGCGGCAGGCTTGCCGACGGATCGACGAATTGCGGCAGGAAAGACACGAAGAAGATCGTCGTCTTCGGATTGAGCAATTCGACCGCGAGACTGTCGGCAAGCGCCCGCATCGGCGTGCGCGGCGCGACATCGGCAGCGACCTCAACCGGCGCCACGCGGCGGAAGAAGCTGATGCCGAGCCAGATCAGATAGGCGGCGCCGAGCAGCTTCATCGCCAGATAGAGCTCCGGCACATGCCGGAAGATCGCCGACAGGCCGAAGGCGGCGGCGAGGACATGGACAAAATCGGCGAGGTGAACGCCGAGCACCGCCATGAAGCCGGCCTTGCGGCCACGCGACATGGTCTGGGCAGCGATGTAGAGCACCGCCGGTCCGGGGATATAGGCGAAGACGAGCGTCGCCAGGACGAGTGCGAAGAGGACTTCGATCGGCGCCATCGGGTCAGCCCTTGTCGGTGGCGAGCTTGAGGCCGAGCCCGATCATCAGCGAGCCGCCGAGCCAGCGCCCGAAGGCAAAGCCGGCGCGGCTCGCCTTCATCGTCTTCATCACCAGGCTGGCAGCCAGGACAGTGATCAGATCGGCCGAGGAAAAGGCGAAGTTGACGATGGTGCCGAGGATCAGGAACTGCGCCCAGACCGGCAGTGCGGCCGCAGGATCGACGAACTGCGGCAAGAGCGCGATGAAGAACAGCGCGACCTTCGGGTTCAGCACCTCGACGATGAAGGAATCGATCAGAGCGCGCCGGACCGTCTTGGCCGGCGCCACGGCCTCAACCTCGGCGCCGCCTAGCTTGGAACGGATCATGCCGATGCCGAGCCAGACCAGATAGAGCGCGCCGACGATCTTCACCGCGAAATAGAGCTCCGGCACGTGCTTGAACACCGCCGACAGGCCGAAGGCCGCGGCGATGACGTGGACATAGCAGCCGAGATGGATGCCGAGCATCGCCATCAGCCCGGCCTTGCGGCCATGGGCGATGGTCTGCGCCGCCGTATAGAGCAGCGCCGGGCCGGGGAAATAGGCGATGAGCAGCGTCACCGTCGCGAAGGCGAGGAGCGTTTCCCAGGAGGGCATCGACGGGCTCCCTTAAGCCTTGACCGGCTCGACATAGACCTTGATCCGGCCGCCGCAGGACAGGCCGACCTGCCAGGCGGTCTCGTCGGCGACGCCGAATTCGAGCGTGCGCGGCTTGCCGTCGGCGATGACATCGCCCGCTTCGGCGACGACTGCGCCCTCGACGCAGCCGCCCGAGACCGAGCCGAGGAAATTGCCCTCGCCGTCGATGACGAGATGCGAGCCGACCGGGCGCGGGGCCGAGCCCCAGGTCTCGACCACGGTGGCGAGCGCGACGCCGCGGCCGGCCTTGGCCCAGGCCTCGGCCGTCGCGAGGATGTCGGTGTCAGTGCTGATCATGGGAGCGGTTCCGCTACGGATACTGTTGAGATCATGACTCAACCCGCCTTCTTCAACCACTGCCGCGGATCGGTGATCTGCCGTGCGTCGGATGACAATGCCGTGCAAAGATCGGCCATTGCCGCGAGATTGTGGATCGGTCGGAACTGATCGACATGGGGCAGCATCGTCCGGATACCGCTGGCGCGCGCCTCGAAGGCGTCATAGCGCAGCAGCGGGTTGAGCCAGGTCAGCTGCCGGCAGGACCGGTGCAGGCGGTCCATCTCGAAGGAAAGATCGGGGCCGAGATGGCGCTCCAGTCCGTCGGTGAAGAGCAGCACCACCGCCCCGCCCGCCAGCACCCGGCGCGACCAGACGCGGTTGAAGGCATGCAGCGCCGAGGCGATGCGCGTTCCCCCTTCCCAGTCCGGCGCCGCCTTGCCGGCGAGCGCCAGGGCCTCGTCGGGGTCGCGGGCGCGCAAGCTGCGCGTGACATTGGTCAGGCGCGTGCCGAAGACGAAGGAGTGCACGCGGCGGCGCTGCTCGGTGATGGCGTGCAGGAAATGCAGGAAGATGCGCGAATACTCGGCCATCGAGCCGGAGATGTCGACGAGTGCGACCAGCGGCGGATGCACCTCTGCCCGCTCGCGAAAGGCAAGATCGATCGAGGCGCCGCCACTCCTGAGCGAGCGGCGGAAGGTGCGGCGCGGGTCGATCCGGGCCCCGGCATGCGCCGCCTGGAAGCGCCGCGTTGGCACGGCATCATTCGGCAACTTCAGCTCTCCGATGAGCTGGCGTGCCTTGGCGATCTCGGCTGCGCTCATCTGGGCGAAGTCGCGCGATTTCAGTGTCTCGCGCTCGGAGACGGTGAGCCGGGCGGTGAGTTCGGTCAGCTCGACCGGCGGTTCCTCCTCGCGCGGCGGCGGCGTGAAGGCCTCGGCGACGCGCAGCGCCCCCGCCTCCGGCTTCTGCGGCTCACTGTCGACCCGCGGCGTCACCGGCGACATCTGCGCCATCAATTTCTCGATCAGCCCGCGCCGGCGCCAGAACAGCCGGAAGGCCTGATCGTAGACGGCTGAATCCTCGTGCTTTTTCACAAAGATCGCGTGCAGCGCCCAATAGACGTCATCGCGGCCGCCAAGCGCCCCATCAGCCAGCGCCTCGACCGCCTCGACCACGGCGCCGGGCCCGACGCGCAGGCCAGCGCCCCGCAAAGCGCGGGCGAAATAGGCGACGTTCTCGGCGAGCCTGCCGCTCAAGCGGCCGTCTCGGTCATGAACACTTTCTGCGCCACGACCCATCTGCCGTCGACCATCAGGAACGACAGAAGGTCGGTGAAATAGCGCGGCGGCATCTGGCACTTGACCTTGACCAGCGCCATGGACGGCCCAATCAGATCGATCGCCAGGATGTGGTCACCGCGCTCCAGCCCGGTCTCCTTCGGCGATTTGCGGTTCCGCACCGCTTCGAACCACTGCTCGCGCGGCACCACCTTGAGCTCGCCGTCGAGCGACTGCGTCAGCGCGCTGGTCGCGTGGAAGACCGAGCCGAGCTTTTCGACATCGCCCTCATAGAGCCCGTCGAGATAGGTCCAGGTCGCGGCCTCGATCGCCTTGATGTCGTCGTTCATCGCTTGCTCCAGCTATTGCGCGTCATGCTCGGGCTTGACCCGAGCATCTCGGAAACCAGCTCGATCCTGCCTGAGATTCTCGGGTCTGCGCTTCGCTTCGCCCGAGAATGACGGCTAGGATCGCGCCGCCTGCTTGGCCTGGTCGAGCAGTTCGCTCACCTTCGAACCCTGCATCGCCTGGATATCGTCCTGGTACTTCAGCAGTGCCCCCAGCGTGTCGGAAACGATCGCCGGATCGAGCGCCACCGCGTCGAGCTCCACCAAGGCGCTCGCCCAGTCGAGCGTCTCGGCGACACCAGGCGCCTTGAACAGCTCCTCCTTGCGGATCGCCTGCACGAAGGAGACGACCTGCTTCGCCAGCTTGGCCGGCGCGCCCGGAGCCTTCGCCTTCAGGATAGCGAGCTCGCGGGCGGCGTCGGGATAGCCGACCCAGTGATAGAGGCAGCGGCGCTTCAGCGCGTCATGGATCTCGCGGGTGCGGTTCGAGGTCAGGATCACGATCGGCGGCTCGGCCGCCTTGATCGTCCCTAGCTCGGGGATCGTCACCTGCGCATCGGCGAGCACTTCGAGCAGGAAGGCCTCGAAGGCCTCGTCGGTGCGGTCGAGCTCGTCGATCAAAAGGATTGGCGCGCCGCCCTCCTGCGGCTCCAGCGCCTGCAGCAGCGGACGCTTGACCAGATAGCGCTCGGAGAACAGGTCGCTCTCCAGCCGCTCGCGATCGCCGGCGACGCCGCCGGCCTCGGCGAGGCGGATCGCCATCATCTGGCCGGCATAGTTCCACTCGTAGACGGCCGAGGCGAGGTCGAGCCCCTCATAGCATTGCAGGCGGATCAGCCGGCGCCCGAGCGCGGCCGACAGCACTTTGGCGATCTCGGTCTTGCCGGTGCCGGCCTCCCCCTCCAGCAGCAGCGGCCGCTTCATCCGCAGCGCCAGGAAGAGCACGGTCGCCAGTGCCCGGTCGGCGACATAGCCCTGCGCCTGCAGCATGGAGAGCGTGGCGTCGATCGAGGTCGGAAGGCGCGATGAGGTCAGCATGGACAAGGTCTAGCCTGCTGCCGGCAGTGACGGAAGCGGCGCTGATGCAGGGCGCTCTGCTGTCACGATCGGGACGGGATGGGAGTCTACCATCGTGCCCTCACTGAGGAGACGCGAAATGACCACGCAGGATCTCGCCAATGATTTCGTTGCCCTGCTGAAGGAGGGCAAGCACGACGAGGCAGCCGCGACCTATAATGCCGCTGACATCGCCAGTTTCGAGAACATGCCGGGGCCGATGGCGGAGTGCCACGGCAAGGAGGCGATGAAAGGCAAGGGCGAATGGTGGGTCGCCAATCACGAGGTGCACGAGTTCACAACCGCGGGCCCCTATCTCAACGGCGACCAGTTCGCCGTGCACTTCTACTTCGACGTCACCGTCAAGGAGAGCGGCGAGCGCCGCAAGATGCACGAGATCGGGCTCTATACGGTCAAGAACGGCAAGATCGCCGAGGAGCGGTTCTTCTATTGACGGACCATCGCCTCGACGCATCTGCCAGATGCTTCCTGAGGCGCTGATCCGTCGCGAAAGGCCAATCATGACCCGCCATGTCGTTTCCGCGCCGCTGGTCAGTCGCCATCATGTCCAGAGGATCGAAGGCTCTCCCGCGAGGGCCTTCGCACTACTTTGCCCGTCCGCCGAGGAAGACTGGCTCGATGGCTGGCGCTTCGAGATGGTGCATTCCGTCTCGGGCGTGGCGGAGAAGGGTTGCGTCTTCCAGACCCGGCAGCACGGTGCCGAGCCGACCTTGTGGTTCACCAGCGACTACGAGCCGAATGAGCGCATTCGCTTCATCCGCTTCACACCGGGCGAAGCGCTGACCGAGATCGATATCCGCCTCGCGCCGGCAGCGCATGGTTGCGATGTCGATATCCGCTACACCGTGACCGGCCTGGCGCCTGGCGCGGAGGCAGCGCTCGCTGCCTTTTCGCAGGAGCGCTGGACCGCGATGATGGACTTCTGGGAGCGGTCGATGAACCACTACCTCACGACCGGCGCACGCCTGCCCGCCAGCTAGACCGCCTTCCCCGTCGCCTGCGCCACCGCCTGCTTCGCCATCACGCCGATCAGATGGGCGCGATACTCAGCATCGGCATGGATGTCGCCATTGATGCCCTTGGCGGTGTGCTTGAGGCCATCCAGCGATTTCGAGGCGAAACGCGCCTTCAGCGCAGCTTCCGCCTCAGGCCAACGGAAGACGCCGCCCTCGCCCGCGCCGGTCACCGCCACCGCGATCTCGCTGCCGCGCTTGGCGACGAAGACTCCGACCAGCGCATAGCGCGAGGCCGGATTGCGGAACTTGGCATAGCCCGCCTTGGAAGTGGCCGGGAACGAGACCTTGACGATGATCTCGCCCTCGTCCAGCGCGGTCTCGTAGAGGCCGCTGAAAAACTCCTCCGCCGGCAGCTTGCGCTTGTTGGTCACCACCGTCGCACCGAGCGCCAATAGCGCCGCCGGATAGTCGGCTGCCGGGTCGTTGTTGGCGACCGAGCCGCCGATCGTGCCGCGATGGCGCACATGTGGGTCGCCGATATGGCTGGCGAGATAGGCCAGCGCCGGGATCGCCTCCTGCACCTCGGGCGAGGCGGCGACCTCGGCATGGGTCGTCATCGCGCCGATGACGAGGTTGCGGCCCTTGCGGGCGATGCCCTTGAGATCGGCGCAGGAGGAGAGGTCGACCAGCGCGCCGGGCGAGGCCAGGCGCTGCTTCATCGTCGGCAACAAGGTATGGCCGCCGGCGAGGAGCTTGGCGTCCTCCTTCTTGGCGAGGAGGCTGGCGGCCTGTCGCGCGGTCGCCGGGCGGTGATAGGTGAAGGCGTACATCGTCTCGTCCTTTCAGATCACTCGGCAGCCATGCGGCTGAGCGTTTTCTGCGCGGCGCGCCAGACGGCCTGCGGCGTCGCCGGCATGGCGATGTCCTCATGGCCGAGCGCGTCGGTGATGGCGTTGATAACCGCGGGCGGCGCGGCGATGGCGCCGGCCTCGCCGCAGCCCTTGATGCCCAGCGGGTTCGACGGGCACGGCGTCACGGTCATGCCGACCTCGAAGGACGGCAGATCGTCGGCGCGCGGCATGCAGTAGTCCATGAAGCTCGCGGTGACGAGCTGGCCGTCGGCATTGTAGCGGGCACCTTCGAGCAGCGCCTGGCCGACGCCCTGGGCGATGCCGCCATGGACCTGGCCCTCGACGATCATCGGGTTGATGACGTTGCCGAAATCGTCGACCGCGGCCCAGCGCTCGATCCTGGTGATGCCGGTGTCGGGATCGATCTCGAGCTCGCAGATATGGACACCGGCCGGGAAGGTGAAGTTGGTCGGGTCGTAGAACGCCCCCTCCTTCAGCCCCGGCTCGAGGTCCTGACCGTTGAACTTGTGCGCGACATAGGCCTGCAGCGCGCAGGAACCGAAATCGAGCGTTCGGTCGGTGCCCTTGACGGTGAAATTGCCGTCCTTGAAGTCGATATCGGCCTCGTCGGCCTCCAGCACATAGGCTGCGACCTTCTTGCCCTTGGCGATCACCTTGTCGATCGCCTTGAAGATCGCCGACATGCCGACGGCGCCCGAGCGCGAGCCATAGGTGCCCATGCCCATCTGCACCTTGTCGGTGTCGCCATGGATGATCGAGACGTTCTCCAAGGGCACGCCGAGCCGGTCGGAGACAAGCTGGGCGAAGGTCGTCTCATGGCCCTGGCCATGGCTGTGCGAGCCGGTCAGCACCTCGACCGTGCCGATCGGATTGACCCGGACCTCAGCCGATTCCCACAGGCCGACGCCGGCGCCGAGCGAACCCACCGCCGCGGACGGAGCGATGCCGCAGGCCTCGATATAGGCGGAGAAGCCGATGCCGCGCAGCTTGCCGTTGCGGGCGGAATCGCGCCGGCGCTTCGGAAAGCCTTTGTAATCAATGATCTCCAACGCCTTCTTCAGCGCCGCGCCATAATTGCCGGTGTCGTACATCATGATCACCGGCGTCTGGTGCGGGAACTTCCGGATGAAGTTCTGCGTGCGGAACTTGGCCGGGTCCTTGCCGAGCTGGCGCGCTGCGACCTCGACGAGGCGCTCGACCACGAAGGTGGCCTCGGGTCGGCCTGCGCCCCTATAGGCATCGACCGGCGCGGTATTGGTGTAGACCGCGTCGACCTCGCAATAGATCGCCGGGATATCGTATTGGCCCGACAGCAGCGGCGCATAGAGATAGGTCGGCACCGAGGAGGAGAAGGTCGAGAGATAGGCGCCGAGATTGGCCGTAGTCTTGACCCGCATCGCCAGCATCTTGCCGTCGCCGTCCATGGCGAGCTCGGCATGTGTGACATGGTCGCGACCATGCGCGTCGGAGAGGAAGGCCTCGGTCCGGTCCGAGGTCCATTTCACCGGCCGGCCGACCTTCTTCGCCGCCCAGACGCAGACCGTCTCCTCGGCATAGATGAAGATCTTCGAGCCGAAGCCGCCGCCGACATCCGGGGCGATCACTCTGAGCTTGTTCTCCGGCGCGATGCCGATGAAGGCCGAGAGCACCAGCCGCGCCACATGCGGGTTCTGGCTCGTCGTATAGAGCGTGAAGGCGCCCTCGCCCTGGTCGTAGTCGCCGACCGCAGCGCGTGGCTCCATCGGGTTCGGCACCAGCCGGTTGTTGACGATGTCGAGCTTGGTGACGTGCTTGGCCGCCTTGAAGGCCGCTTCGGTGGCGCCCTTGTCGCCGAGATGCCAGTTGAACACCGTGTTGCCCGGCGCCTCGTCATGGACCTGCGTCTTCGCCTTGGCTGCGGTCGCCGTGTCGACCACCGCTGGCAGCACGCCGTAATCGACGACGATCGCCTCGGCCGCGTCGCGCGCCTCAGCCAGCGTCTCGGCGACGACGACCGCAATGTGGTCGCCGACATAACGGACCTTGCCCTGGGCCAGCGCCGGATGCGGGCCGGCCCTCATCGGCGAGCCGTCCTTGTTGTGGATCATCCAGCCGCAGATCAGTCCACCGACCTTGTCGGCGGTAAGGTCGTCACCGGTGAAGATGCCGAGCACGCCCGGCATCGCCGCGGCAACCTTCGTATCGATCTTCTTCAGCGTGGCATGCGCGTGCGGCGAGCGCAGGAAATAAGCGCGGGCCTGGCCCGGCCGGTTGATATCGTCGGTATAGCGGCCCTGGCCGGTAATGAAGCGATGGTCTTCCTTGCGGCGGACGGGAGCGCCGATTCCGGTAGCGGACATGGATTCCTCCTGGCGTGGCGCCTCTTGGCGGGCGCTCTCAGCATGTTTCGGGGATCACATCGGAAGAAGGCCACGCCGGTCTCGACCGAGCGCAGCCGCGATAAACTGCTATTCGGCAGCCTGCCGAACCGGGGCAGCCCCCTTGCCCATCGCCTCGGCGCCGGCAGCGACCGCCTTGACGATGTTGTGGTAGCCGGTGCAGCGACAGATATTGCCGTCGAGGTCCTCACGGATCGTCTTCTCGTCGAGGCTGTTGCCGCGCCGGTTCACGATATCGACCGCCGACATGATCATGCCCGGCGTGCAGAAGCCGCATTGCAGGCCGTGATGCTCGCGGAAGGCTTCCTGCATCGGGTGCAGGGTCCCGCCATTGGCCAGCCCCTCGATCGTCGTCACCGAAGCGCCCTCGCAGGAGAGCGCCAGCGTGGTGCAGGCCTTCACCGCCTTGCCGTCGAGATGGACGACGCAGGCGCCGCACTGGCTGGTGTCGCAGCCGACATGCGTGCCGGTCAGTCTGAGATTCTCGCGCAGAAACTGCACCAGCAAGGTGCGCGGGTCGACATTCGCGGTGACGGGCTTGCCGTTCACCGTCATCGACAGATTGGCCATGGGGCACTCCTCCGAAAGCCTGTTTTCCGGCGCGGCCCACGACATCTCGAAGGACCGCGCGATTCGCTCGCCAGCTCATCACGAGCTAGCGAAGAATTTCCTTGGAACAACTTCAAAAAGCAGTGTGGACCCGGGATTTTCCGCGGTCAAGCGGGCTGCCATGCTGAATACGAGCCTGTTTGGCGGCGTTTTTGCATGGTTTTGACGATCCACATGCAAAAACCAGACTCGGTAGGGTCGCAGCCAACGAGCGCACCCTTTGCGGAATCTTAACCACGCATGCTCAACATCTCCCGTTGGAATGACGATCTCCGATCGTCGCGCTCACGGATGGCGCGGTTGGCCACGATCCTCGAACACGTCCAGCGTCGCCTGACCGCGATCGGCTTCGATGAGCGCCAGCGTCAGCGCCTGCGCCGCTATCGGGCCCTCGTCGATCGCGTCATCGTCGACCTCGTCGAGCAGGATTTCGCTCGCGCCTTCGCCATCCACCCGATGCTGAAGCTGGCGGTCGAACCGGTCTCAGTCGAGCTTTTCGCGGCGGAAGCCGCCCATTTCCGCCTGCTGTTCGAGGGTGATTTCGATCAAGGCTACTGCGACTCGCTCGAACGGCTCACCCTTTTGGAGCGGCACGGCCAGGTCGGCGCCCGCGCCCGCGCCTCGATCGCCTTCACGCTGTTCCGGATGATCCTGGAGGAGAGCCGGACGCGACTCGTCTTCTCGCGACGCGACATCCCGCGCGACCTCTTCACCATCGAACGGGTACTGACCTATGACGTCAACACCGCGATGTCGCTCGACCGCGAGTTCGAGGCGGCGGAAGCGCGGCGCCGCGGGGTCGCGCTCGACGAGGTCGCCGCGACGCTGACCTCGCGCATCGGCAAGCTCGACACCGCAATCAGCAACGCGGTCGAGTTGTTCGTCGACACGGCCGGCGAGACTTCGGCGGCAACCAGCTTCATCAAGGGCCAGGTCGGCTCCGTCGCTCAAACCTCGCTGCTGGTGCGGGAGAAGGCCATGCAGACCGCGGCGGCGACCGAAGAGATGTCGGCAAACATCGCCGAGATCGGCCAGCGCGCCCGCCAGAGCCTCGAGATCGCTAATCGCGCCGTCGCCGACGCGCAGGCGATGGACGGCGCAATCGCTCGATTGCGCGACGTCACCCGCAGCATCGAGACCGTGGTGGGCATGATCGCCGACATCGCCGCACAGACCAATCTGCTTGCCCTCAACGCCACCATCGAGGCGGCTCGCGCCGGCGAATCCGGCCGCGGCTTTGCCGTGGTCGCGGCCGAAGTGAAGTCGCTCGCAACACAGACAGCCTCGGCCACGCAGGAGATCGCAACGCAGATCGCCGAGCTCTCGGCGAGCGCCGAAGCCTGCAGCGTCCGCGCCACTTCGATCGGCACGACGATCGGCGAGATCAAGGCGGATTCCGAAGCGATCTCGGACGCTGTCGCCCAGCAGAGCAGCGTCACCGGCGGCATCGCCCGGCATGCTGCCGAGGTCGCGCACGGTTCGGACGAGGCGATCGACAGCGCGACCCGCGTCAATGACAGCCTCGGCAAAACCGAGAAGGCACTGGAACGCGCCAATGCCGCGGCCGCCGACATCGCGCTTCAGGTCGGTGCAGCAGAAGCGACCGTCAGCGAGGCGCTCGCCGCACTGCGCAAGGCCTCCTGAGCGTCAGCCTTCGCTGACCGCCTTGGCGAAATTGGCGAAGAATTCGTCGGCCAGCTTCTTCGAGACCGAGTCGATCAGACGCGAGCCGAGCTGCATCAGCTTACCCCCGACCTGCGCCTCGACCTCGTAGCGCAGCACAGTCTGCCCGCCCTCGGCATCGTCGAGCATGACCTTGGCGCCGCCCTTGGCGAAGCCGGCAATGCCGCCCTCGCCCTCGCCGACGATGCGGTAGCCGTTCGGCGGATCGAGATCCTGCAATTCGACCTTGCCCTTGAAGGTCGCCTTGACCGGGCCAAGCTTGACCTTCACCACCGCCGAGAAATGCGTGTCGTCGTCCTTGGCAAGCTGCTCGCAGCCGGGAATGCAGGCCTTCAGCACCTCGGCGTCGTTGAGCTTCTCCCAGACCACCTGCTTGGCCGCGGGCAGCGTCACCTCGCCGTTCATCGTCATCGCCATGGCGTCGCTCCTCACCGTTTTCCCGGGCCGCTGGCATGTTGCAGGCGGACCGGCCTCGGGTCTATCCAAGTTCGCCTGATCCATGGCCGGAAAGCACCGGCGCGCACAAGGGGATGAAGCTGGGATGTGGGTTGCAACAACCGCTTCGCAGGAAGGTGCGTCCGGACATGGCTGATGGCGGGCTCTATGGCGAGCTCTTCGCCGACCGGGAGATGGCGGCACTGCTCGATGATCGCGCCGCGCTACAGGGCATGCTCGATTTCGAAGCCGCGCTCGCCCGAGCCGAGGCAGAAGCCGGCATCGTTCCGGGCGCTGCGGTCGAGGCGATCGCCGCCCAATGCCGGGCCGAGCTCTACGACATCGCCGCGATCGGCAGGGCCGCGACCCTTGCCGGCAATCCGGCGATCCCCCTGGTCAAGGCGCTGACGGCCCGCGTCGCAGCTGTCGATGCCGAAGCGGCGAAATGGGTGCATTACGGCGCGACCAGCCAGGACGTGGTCGATTCAGGCCACGCGCAGCAATACTCCGCTGCCTGGGAATTGCTGCTGGCGCGCTCCGCACGCCTCGCCCATGCGCTCGCCGGGCTGGTCCGGGAACATCGCCGCACGCCGATGATCGGCCGCACCTTCCTCCAGCATGCGGTGCCGATCTCCTTCGGGCTCAAGGCCGCCAACTGGCTCGCTCCCATCATCTCCTTCCATGACGATTTCATGATCTGGGGCCAAGCCGCACATCAGCTCGGCGGCGCGGCCGGCAGCCTCGCCTCGCTCGGCGACAAGGCTGATACCGTGTCGGAAGCCTTCGCCCGCACCATGCCGTCGATCGGCGCCGTGCGTGTGCCATGGCACAGCGAGCGCAGGCGCCCGGCCCGGATCGCGGCCGAGCTCGGCCTGCTTCTCGGCCATCTCGGCAAGATGGCACAGGATATCGCGCTGATGGCGCAAACCGAGATCGGCGAGCTCGCCGAGCCGGAAGCCCCCGGCAAGGGCGGCTCCTCCGCCATGCCGCACAAGCGCAATCCGGTGCTGTGCACGCTGATCCTCACCGCATCGAAACGCGCGCCAGGGCTGGTCGCGACCATGCTCGCCGCCATGCCGCAGGAGCACGAGCGCGCCATGGGCGGCTGGCACGCCGAATGGCCGACGCTGCGCGAGCTTTTCCTGATCGCCGGCTCGGCCCTGAACCAGGCGGTCGCGCTGATCGAAGGGCTGCAGGTCTTCCCCGAGCAGATGCAGTACAATCTCGACCTGACCAATGGGCTCGTCATGGCCGAGCGCGTCTCGCTGGCGCTCGCGCAGACGATTAGCCGCGGCGAGGCGCATCACCTGCTTGAGGAGGCCAGCCGCGACTGCATCGCCAGCGGCCGCCATCTCAGGGATGTCCTCGCCGACCATCCAACGCTCGCCGGCAAGCTTTCACCTGAAGAACTCGACGATCTGTTCGACCCAACGACCTATCGCGGCGCGACCGACGCCATCATCGACCGTATCCTCGTGCTCTATGAGGAGGAGCGGGAATATATGAGCGGCAATGGCTGAGCTCCGCCCACGGGCGTGCGATCGCGGCCAAAGCAGCGAGATCACGGTCGAGGCGTAGCGAGATAGGCTTCAGACGCCGCCGAAGCGGCGATGGCGATAGACCAGCCCCGGCCCGGAGCCGCCGCCGCCGAGCGCCACGACCTGGCCGATCACGACGCGATGCGTCGCGACACGGTGTACCGCAGCCACCCGGCAGTCGAAACTGGCGAGTGCGCTCGCCAGCGCCGGCGCGCCAGTGATGAGTTCACCCCATTCGCCGGCGGCGAAACGCGCCTCTCCTGTCAGTCCTCCCTGGCCAGAGAAGACAGACGCAAGCTCGTGGTCGGCCGCCGCCAGCGTGTTCACGCAGAAGATGCCGCTTTCCTCGATCGCAGCGAGCGTGCGGCTGGCAGCCTCAATGCAGACGAGCACCGTCGGCGGCGCATCCGAGACAGAGGCGACGGCGGTCGCAGTCAGCCCGGCGCGGCCGGCTGGGCCGACCGTCGTCACGATATGAGCCGCGCTCGCGACCTCAGCCATTGCCTCGCGGAAGGCCTGCGCTTCGGGGCGCGACGCGCGTAAGGCGGCATCGACCATGTTGTTCATCGCCCAACTCTGCGCGAGGGTACTGCGTTTTATCTAAGCATGCAGGGGTAAAAGGCCAGTTTCAGCAATTGCCGACATAACGGCCCTTTCCGGCGCAAGGTTAAGATATATCACCGCCGCCAGTTGATAGCCCAGCTCATTCGCGC
Organism: Bosea sp. Tri-49; assembly: GCF_003952665.1. Lineage (NCBI taxonomy): Bacteria > Pseudomonadati > Pseudomonadota > Alphaproteobacteria > Hyphomicrobiales > Alloboseaceae > Allobosea > Allobosea sp. Tri-49. The sequence goes on along the minus strand of NZ_CP017946.1, from coordinate 633,257 downwards.
TGCAGCGCTGCCAGCAATCCCGTACGCAGATGGCGCATCAGCGCATCGCTCGCTTCCGCGGCGGCGCCCGGCTCACCCGCGACCAGCGCCTGGGCCAGGATGACATGATGGTTCGCGGCTGGCCCGAGGTCGATCTGCCGGTCGAAGAAATACCAGGCCCGGCGGATCAGCGCTTGCAGCGGCTCAACGGCCCGGCTGGCATAGGGACTGCGCGCCGCCGCGGCGACCAGTGCGTCGAGCTCCTTGTCGAGGCGCATATAGGCGTTGACGTCATTGGCCTGCGCCGCCTCGCGCATCGCCCGCGCCTTGGCGAGGATGGCGCTGCGCTCGGCCGGTCCGGCCCGCTTTGCCGCCTCCACCGCGATCAGGCGCTCCAGCACCTCGCGCGCGTCGAGCGCCGCCATCACGTCGATCGCGTCTATGGCCGTGACCACGACTCCCTTGCGCGGCAGGATCTCGACCAGCCCCTGCTGCGCCAGCCGGATCAGCGCCTCGCGCACCGGCGTCCGGCCGACCCCGACGAGATCGATCATCTGCGCCTCGGTCAGTACCGCGCCCGGCCGCAGGGACAGGGTCACAATCGCCTCTTCGAGGCGGCGATAGGCCAGATCCGACAAGCTGGCGGTGGCGCGAACGCCGATGGCATCCTCGGTCATGGGCAGCACCAGCGATGCTTGACGCACCGGATATCATTGATATATCAGAACTTTCAACAGGACCGCAAGGCAGGCAAGCCGGCCGATCAGCGGTTAAAAAATCCCGCGAATGGAGGCCGACATGGCGTTCGCCTGCACGATCCCCGCCGTCGCCACGCTCCAGCAGGACGACGACGCGGTCCGGATCACGCGCTGGGATTTCGAGCCGGGCGCGGTGACCGGCTGGCACAGCCATGGCTGGCCCTATTTCGTCATTATGCTGGTCTCCGGCACCTTGCGCATCCATGACGGAGCCAAGGAGACCGACGTGCCGCTCGCACAGGGGCAGGCCTATATGCGTCAGGCCGGCATCCAGCACGACGTGATGAACGGTTCGCCCCACCCGATCGCCTTCGTCGAGATCGAGGTGAAGCAGCCGGCCGCGCTCAAGCTCCTGCCCGAGGCCCTGCCCACCACATGAAGATCGCGATCATCGGCGCCGGCATCGTCGGCACGGCCACCGCCCATGCTTTGCTCGACGAGGACCACGAGGTCCTGATCGTCGATAAGGAGGGGCCGGCCTTCGGCCCTTCGCGCGGCAATGCCGGCATCATCGCGCATACCGACGTGCTGCCGATCGCCAGCCCGAACATGCTCCGCAAGGTGCCTGGCTTCCTGCTCGATCCGCTTGGGCCATTGGCGATCCGCCTCGGCTATCTCCCGCAATTGCTGCCTTGGCTCGCGCGCTTCCTGCTCGCGGCCCGCCCCGCCGCCTATGAGCGCTCGATCGCCGGCATCATCGCCATCCAGCAACTGGCGCTGCCAGCCTGGCTGGCGCGCGCCGAGAAGGCCGGGATCAGCAACCATATCCACCGCCGCGGCGCGCTCTATACCTATCGCGATTACCACGACACCGCCGGCCTCGAAGAACTCGCCCGGCGTCAGCGCGCCGCCGGCATCGCCGTCGACATGCTCGGGCCGCAGGAACTGCGCCAGATGGAGCCGGCGCTGAAGGACTGCTTCGCCGGCGCCGCCTTCCATTCCGACGCCGCCCATATCAGCGATCCGCTCGCCCTCACCATGGCGCTGTTCGAAGCTGCGCTGGCGCGCGGCGCCACATTCGAGAAGGCCGAGGTCAACAATATCTCGATGGGCGAGCGCCCTGCCCTGGTCGGCCCGGACGGCTGGCAGCGTGTGGTCGATCGTGTCATCGTCGCGACCGGCGCCTGGTCGAAGCCGCTGGCGGCGGCCATGGGTGACAACATCCCGCTCGACACCGAGCGCGGCTATAATGTCAGCTTCCCAGGCGTCACCGGCCTGACCAGCCGCCCGGTCGGCTTCAAGGACCACGGCTTCGTCATGACGCCCCTCGAAAGCGGCCTGCGCATCGGCGGCGCCGTCGAGTTCGGGGGCTTGCAAGCAGCGCCGAACCATGCCCGCACCAAGGCGCTCTACGACAAGGCGGCGACACTGGTCGACGGGCTGCCGGCCTTCGACAGTGGCCGCCTCTGGATGGGATTCCGGCCTTCGCTGCCGGATTCGCTCCCGGTGATCGGCAAGGCGAGCCGCAATCCGAATGTCGTCTATACCTTCGGCCACGGCCATTACGGCATGACCCAGTCGACCGCGACGGCCGATCTCGTAGCCGCGCTGATCGCCGGCCGCCAACCCGCGATCGACCTCGGCCATTTCAGCCCCCAGCGCTTCTGAAAGGGGTGTACTGGCGCTAGGCTTGAATCAGTTCTTCAAACGGCTGAATCGACCTCTCAGCCCGCAGGAACAACGTCATGATCCGACTCGGCTTTGCGCTTCTCCTGGCGGGCTCGCTCACTGGCTGCGCCAGCTTCGCGCCGCAGGCCTGCGCACCCGGCCAGCAAGCCATGCTCTCGGCCGAACTGCTCTTCGGCCGCAAGATCGGCGACCGCGTCGGCGTCAGCGAAGCCGCCTTCCGCCGCTTCGTCGATGCGGAGGTGACGCCGCGCTTCCCCGATGGGCTCACCATCCTCGACGCCAGCGGGCAATATCGTGACCGCGAACGCGGCATGCTGATCCGCGAGCCGAGCAAGCTCGTGCTGATCACAACCTCGGACGAGGCAGGGAATCGCGATAAGCTCGCCGCCATCGCCGAAGCCTATAAGCGCAGCTTCAGCCAGCAATCGGTCGGGCTGATCCTCAAGCCGGCCCGCGCCTCGTTCTAACGTTAGGTCCGGGATCGTCGAAAGAATCGGAAAACCCTTTCCGACAAGAGTCTATCGTCTCAGTGGCGTAGCCGCTCTTCCTCAACTAGCCTGACGATACGGCATAGAAAATGCCGACGAGGGGAAACGCGCATGCAGGCTTCGATCCTGACCGATCTGCTGCTGCCGCTCGCCATTGGCATCGTCATGCTCGGGCTGGGTCTGAGCCTGACGGTCGCGGACTTCCGCCGTGTCGCCCGTTATCCGCTCGCCGTCGGTTTCGGCCTCTTTCTCCAGGTCCTGCTGCTGCCGCTCGCCGCCTTCGCGATCGCGATCGGCCTGAAGCTCTCGCCCGATCATGCCGTCGGCCTGATGCTGCTCGCGGCCGCGCCAGGTGGGGCAACGGCCAATATCTACAGCCATCTCGCCCGTGGCGACGTCGCGCTCAACATCACGCTGACGGCGGTCAACAGCCTGCTCTGCCTGCTGACGCTGCCGATCGTGCTCGACCTCTCGCTCGACTACTTCCTCGGCGCCGGCCAGTACGTGCCGCCGCCGCACCGCAAGGTGATCGAGGTCGCCGCGATCATCCTGATCCCGGTCGCCATCGGCATGCTGCTCCGGGCGAAGGCTGAGCACTTCGCCCTCCGCGCCGAGAAGCCGATCAAGATCTTCTCGATCCTCGTGCTCGTCGCCCTGATCGCGATCGCGATCTACATGGAACGGAAAGCGCTGCTGCCGAGCCTGATCGCGGTCGGCGGCGCCTGCCTCACCTTCAATCTCGTCAGCATGCTCGCCGGCTATCTCGCTCCGCTGGCGCTGCGCCTACCGAAGGGGCAGGCAGTGGCGATCGCCATGGAGATCGGCATCCACAATGCGGCACTGGCGATTTTCATCGCGCTCAACGTGCTGCGCAATCCGGCCGCGGCCGTGGTGCCCGGCATCTACAGCCTGGTCATGTACGTAACCGCGTCGGCCTTCGCCGTCTGGCTGCTGCGCCGGAACGCAACGCCACAGGCCGCCTGAAGCTCAGGAGAAGCGCGCCGGCGCGAACGGCGTCGGATCGACGAAGACCTTCTGGCCGCTCACCATCTCGGCGACCATGCGGCCGGTCACCGCCGCCAGCGTCAGACCGTGATGGGCGTGGCCGAAGGAGAACCACAGGTTCCGGTGCTTCGGCGCCGGGCCGATGATCGGCATCATGTCCGGCGTGCACGGCCGGTTGCCGAGCCAGGGCTCGGCGTCGAGCCGCTCGCCGAGCGGGAACAGGGTCTTGGCGATCGGCTCGGCGCGGGCGAGTTGCACTGGAGTCTTCGGCGCGTCGCGATTGGCGAACTCGGCGCCAGTGGTGAGGCGCACGCCCTGGCGCATCGGCGCCAGGAAATAGCCACGCTCGGTATCGAGCACCGGATGGTTGAGCACGGCGTTGCCGAGCGGCTTGTAATGCATGTGATAGCCGCGCTTGACCGCGAGCGGCAGCCGATAGCCGAGCCGGTTCGTCAGCACATCGGCCCAGGGCCCGAGCGCGACGATAGCATCCATGCCCATCGCCTTGGTGCCGTCGGCAAGCGTCACGCTCCAGCGGTCGCCATCCTGGGCGAGCGTGCCGGCATCGCCCTGGGCGAAGCGCCCGCCGAGCTTCTCGAACAGCGCGAGATAGGCCTTGGACAAGCCGAGCGGGTCGATCACCGTGACCGGGTCCGTCCAGTGCAGGCCACCGATCAGGCTCTGGTCGAGATGCGGCTCCTCTGCGCGCAGCTCGGCCGCGTCGAGCGCGCGGTGGTTCAAGCCGTAATCGCGCTGCCAGCGCGCCGCTTCCGCCAGCCGGGTCTCCTGCTCGAAGGGCGTGCGGAACACCTTCATCCAGCCCTTGCGGCGGAGCAGGTCGGTCGCGCCCGCTTCCTGCGCCAAAGCATCATGCTCGGTCACGCAATGCTCGATCAGGGTCGCATATTTATGGGCAATCGCCTCGTGATGCGAGGCGCGCGAATGCATCCAGTACGACCACAGGAACGGCGCGAGCTTGGGGATCGCGTTCCAGTGGTAGTGCGCGTCGATCGTATTGTTCATCGCATAGCGGATGAGCGCGCCGAAATCGTGCGGGAAGCCGTAAGGGTAGACGCCCTCGCGCTGGATCAGGCCGGCATTGCCATAGCTGGTTTCGCCGCCGGGCTGGCCGCGATCGACCAGCAGCACCGAGCGGCCTGCCTTCTGCAGATGCAGCGCCACCGAAATCCCGACGATGCCCGCCCCAACAACGATCGCGTCCGTACGCATCCAACCTGACTCCGCCAGCCTTCCCCTCCTGCAAGAATAGCGCCGAGGGCGGCGCTGTCAGCTCTTGTGTGGAATATTGCGGCATATCCGGCAAAGTTTCGTAGCTTCTGCCGCACTTGCTGCAATGCATCAGAAACTATGGGCAGACACGTCATCCACGCGCAATTTTCTGCACCCACTAGCAGCCATGATTGCAAACAGTGCAGCCCTCCGGGAAGACTCGTTCGATCGAGATGCTTCATCGCCCCTCACCTGCAACGACGCTGGAGCGCCCTGCGCCCATCCCAGATGACGGCGGCCTCCGGATCGGCCAGTGTGGCCCCCCGTTTCGCTGTCCCGGTTTCGATGCTCGCCGCCCTTGCCTCCGCCCTCGCTCTGCTCGGCCGCTATGGCACGCAAGGCTTCGCGCTCTCGATCTTCCTCGGCCTCGCTCTGCCGCAATTCTCGGCGGCGGCGCGCCCGCTCCTGCCGATCACGATCTTCTGCTTCACCACAGTCGTGTTCATGCGCGCCGATCTCAGTGTGATCGCCGGGCTGGTGCGCCGGCCGATGAAGCTCATCCTGACGTGCCTGTGGCTGCTGTTCGTCCCGGCGCTGCTGATCGCCGCCACCCTCCTTCTGCTGGGCCGCGAGGCGCTCGACCCCGGCCTCCTGCTCGGCATCGCCATCATGGGCGCTGCGCCGCCGATCATGTCGTCGCCAGCGGTCGCCATTCTCTACGGTTTCGAACCCTCGCTGATCATCGCCGGCGTCATCGTCACCACGATCGCAAGCCCGCTGATCGCGCCGTTTCTGGTCGACTGGCTGGCGGGAGCCGCCGTCCCGCTCGACCGGATGGCGCTGGCCTTGCGGCTCGTCATGTTCATCGGCGGTGGCATGGTCGTCGCCTTCGCCATCCGACGCTGGCTCGGAGCAGAACGCATCCGAGCGCTGAAGCCCAACCTCGATGGCTTCGGCGTGCTGATGTATTTCATCTTCGCCATCGCGGCGATGGATGGCGTCACCCGCGCGGCGATGGAGCGGCCAGGCCAGGTCGCGCTCTTCCTTGCCGTCGCCTTCCTGGTCTCGGCGGTCGGCCTCGCCAGCGCCTGGTTGCTCCTGCGCCGCTTTCCCGCCTCCGAGCGTTTCATGATCGGCTACGGCACCGGCCAGCGGAACATGGGCCTGCTGGTCGCAGCGCTCGGTGCCGGCGTGCCGCCCACCACCTTCCTCTATTTCGCGCTGGCCCAGTTCCCGATCTATCTGCTGCCCTGGCTGCTGCGTGGCATCGCGGCGCGCATCAGGCGCAAGGAAGCCTCTGCTGACGCAGGCTGACCACACCGGCTCTCAGGCTGCCTGCAACCGGCCGCTCTGACGGCCTGAAACAGGGGAAGCGCGCCGATGAAGCTCTATTCCGGACCACTCAGCCTATTCGGCCGCAAGGTCGAGATCGCCCTTGCCGAGAAAGGGCTGGCCTTCGAACGCGTCGTCGTGCCGTTCAACCAGATGGTCGGCTATCATCCGAAGCACCCCGATGTGCTCGCCGCCAATCCCAAGGCGCAGGTACCGGTCCTGATCGATGGCGAGCTGACGCTCTACGATTCCACCCTGATCCTCGAATATCTCGACGAGGCCTATCCGCAGCCGCCGCTCTATCCGACGACGCCGGTCGAGCGGGCGCGCTGTCGCCAGCACGAGCTCTTCGCCGACGAAGTGGTGTTCGGCGCGCTGCGCCAGCTCTTCCACCGCAACGGCGAACGCCTGCCACAGGCGGAGCTGGAGCAGCTTGAGGGCGCGGCCAGGGCGGCTGAAGCCCTGCTGGCGCGCTACTTCACCGACATCGAAGCGGCGCTTGGCCAAAAACCCTATCTCTGCGGCGCCTTCTCCGCCGCCGATATCGGGATGTTTCTGATGGTGCACTATGTCCGCCGGCTGGACGGGCCGTCATTCACTGCCCTGCCGGCGCTCGCCGCCTGGTACGAGCGGGTCGCCGCGCGCCCGGTCTTCGCGACACAGCTGACCGAGATCGCCGATTGGGACCGCAAGCTTTCGCTGCCGCTCCAGCGCCTCTGACTCCGGGGGGCGGTGGCCGAAGCGCCTGTGCCGGCGTCGCCGCCTCGAAGAAATCCCTGCTGACGCGAGCTGACTGCAAGCTTTGCCAGAGTTCCGGCAAGCAAAACCGGAGTTCCTGTTATGATCACGCTCTATTCGGGGCCGCTCAGCCTGTTCTCGCGCAAGGTCGAGATCGCATTGCGCGAAAAAGGTCTCGCCTTCGAGCGGATCATGGTGCCGTTCAACCAGACGACCGGCTATGACCCGAAGCATCCCGAAGTCGTCGCCATCAACCCGAAGCGCCAGGTTCCGGTGCTGAACGATGACGGGATCGTGCTCTACGACTCGACAGTGATCCTCGAATATCTCGAGGACGCCTATCCTGAGCCGCCACTCTTGCCGCTTTGCCCCGGCGCCCGCGCCCGCTGCCGCCTCGACGAGCTCTATGCCGGCGAGATCATGCTGCAGGCGCTGAAACCACTGATGCATCGCACCAGCCCGCCGAGCACCGACCAGACCAAGCGCTTCGCCCAGGAGGCCGACGCACTGATCGCCGAGCATGCGCTGGAGAAGCACTATGCCGTGCTCGAGGATCGGCTCGCCGGCCGCGACTTCTTCGGCGATGCCGTCTCGGTCGCCGATATCGCCCTGTTCATGAGCGTGCTCTTCTCACTGCGCCTCGGCGGCCCCTCGCTCGCCCCGTTCGACGGCCTGTCGCGCTGGTTCGACCGGCTGAAGCTCCGGCCCGCCTTCACCCAGGCGGCCGTCGAGATCGCCGAGGCCGACCGGCGCCTCTCCTTCCCGTTGAAACGGGCGTGACGCCGGCCTTTCGCGATTGCGAGAGGAGCAGCGCGGCGCTAGACCACGCCGCATGAGCACGATCCGCATCGCCCCCTCCATCCTCTCCGCCGATTTCGCCAAGCTTGGCGAGGAGGTCCGCGCCATCGACGAAGCCGGCGCCGACTGGATCCATTGCGACGTGATGGACGGGCATTTCGTGCCCAACATCACCTTCGGCCCCGATGTGCTCAAGGCGATCCGCCCGCACACGAAGAAGTTCTTCGACGTCCATTTGATGATCGCGCCGGTCGATCCTTACATCGAGGCCTTCGCCAAGGCCGGCGCCGACCTGATCTCCTTCCATGTCGAGGCCGGGCCGCATCCGCACCGGACGATCCAGGCGATCAAGGCGCAGGGCAAGAAGGCCGGTATCGTGCTCAACCCCGGCACGCCGGCGAGCGCGGCCGAGCCGCTGATCGGCGATGTCGACCTGATCCTGCTGATGACGGTCAACCCCGGCTTCGGCGGCCAGAGCTTCATCCATTCGGTCGTCGACAAGATCGCGCAGGTGCGCGCCTTGATCGGCGAGCGGCCGATCGCGCTCGAGATCGACGGCGGCGCCACGCCCGAGACCGCGCCGCTCGCGGTCAAGGCCGGAGCCGACGTGCTGGTCGCCGGCTCGGCGGTGTTCAAGGGCGGGCCATCGGCCTATGCCGGCAACATCGCCGCCATCCGCAAGGCGGCCGAGACGGCGCGGGGCAGCTGGGTCTGAGGGCCTCCAAGCGTCATGCTCGGGCTTGACCCGAGCATCTCAGGCCGGAAAAAGCTCCGACCAGCGTCTTCTCGTCAGGAGATTCTCGGGTCTGCGCTGCGCTCCGCCCGAGAATGACGGCTCAATCCTACAAATCGATCGCGGCGAAACCGCCATAGATCAGCCGCGTGCCGTCGAAGGGCATCGGGTTGACGTCGGGGGCCATTCGCGGATCGGCCATCAGCTTCTGCCAGCCGGCATCGCGCTCTTCCTTGCTCGGCCACTCGACCCAGGAGAAGACCACGACCTCGTCATCCTTGGCTGCAACGGCACGATAGAAATCGGTCTGCTTGCCGCGCGGGACATCGTCGCCCCAGGACTCGAAGACGCGGGTCGCGCCGTACTCCTTGAACAGCGGCGCGGCCTTGCGGGCATGCTCGGCATAGGCCTCGCGATTGGCGGCCGGCACGGCCGCGACGAAACCATCGACATAGGACATCAGCTTTTCCTCCTTGGGTCTCTCGGCGCTCCCGGTGGAACGCCCGCCCAGCCGGCGCGGACGCTAGGCAAAGCGAGGGCCCGAAGCTGTCAGTAGCGCCCTCCGGCATTCCGTCGCGAGCCTCTCCGTGCTAGCGAGCCCGCGAGCCTTTTATCATCACGCCGCGAGCCCGCTATGATCCCCCGCTATTCCCGCCCCGAGATGGTCGCGATCTGGGAGCCGCAGACGCGCTTCCGCATCTGGTTCGAGATCGAGGCCCACGCCACCGACAAGCTCGCCGAGCTCGGTGTCGTGCCGAAGGAAGCGGCGGCGACGATCTGGGCCAAGGCGAAGGATGCGACCTTCGACGTTGCCCGCATCGACGAGATCGAGCGCGTCACCAAGCATGACGTCATCGCCTTCCTGACCCATCTCGCCGAGATCGTCGGCCCCGAGGCGCGTTTCGTCCATCAGGGCATGACCTCTTCCGACGTGCTCGACACCACACTCTCGGTGCAGCTGGCGCGTGCCACCGACATCCTGATCGCCGATGTCGACGCCCTGCTCGCCGCCATCAAGCGCCGCGCCTTCGAGCACAAGCTGACCCCGACCATCGGCCGCTCGCACGGCATCCACGCCGAGCCGGTGACCTTCGGCCTCAAGCTCGCCCAAGCCTATGCCGAGTTCGACCGCTGCCGCGCCCGACTCATTGCCGCCCGCGCCGAGATCGCGACCTGCGCCATTTCCGGCGCCGTCGGTACCTTCGCCAATATCGACCCGCAGGTGGAGGAATATGTCGCGCAGAAGATGGGCCTGACGCCGGAACCGGTCTCGACCCAGGTCATCCCGCGCGACCGCCACGCCATGTTCTTCGCCACGCTCGGCGTCGTCGCCTCCAGCGTCGAGCGCCTCGCCACCGAGATCCGCCATCTCCAGCGCACCGAGGTCTATGAGGCCGAGGAGTATTTCTCGCCGGGCCAGAAGGGCTCGTCGGCGATGCCGCACAAGCGCAATCCCGTCTTGACCGAGAACCTGACCGGTCTCGCCCGGCTGGTGCGCGGCATGGTCACCCCCGCGCTGGAGAACGTCGCCCTCTGGCACGAGCGCGACATCTCGCACTCCTCGGTCGAGCGCATGATCGGCCCTGATGCGACGGTGACGCTCGACTTCGCCCTCGCCCGCCTGACCGGCGTCATCGACAAGCTGCTGATCTATCCGCAGAACATGCGCAAGAACCTCGACAAGCTCGGTGGCCTGCACAACTCGCAGCGCGTCCTGCTCGCCTTGACCCAGGCTGGCGCCAGCCGCGAGGACAGCTATTCCATGGTCCAGCGCAATGCGATGCGCACCTGGGAGCATGGCGAGGACTTTCTCACCAACCTCAAGGCCGACAGGGACGTCACGGCGAAGCTGTCGGTGGCCGAGCTCGAGGCGATGTTCGACGAGGGCTACCACTTCAAGCATGTCGACACGATCTTCCGCCGGGTGTTCGGGGAGGCGTGAGCGGCGCCTGCTGGATTTCACAGAACTGAACGCCATCTAGCGGCCATGAAAACCTCCGACACCGATATCCTCATCGTCCCCGGCTGGTCGGGCTCCGGGCCCGACCATTGGCAGAGCCGGTGGGAAGCCAAGCTTCCCACCGCTCGCCGCGTCGAGCAGGAGGACTGGTACAAGCCGACCCGTGACGGTTGGGCGAACCGTATCGTCGCCGCCGTGCGGGCCGCGACCAGGCCGGTCGTGATCGTCGCCCATTCGGCCGGCTGCAGCGCCGTCGCGCATGCGGCCGAACACCTGAAGCCGCACGAGGTCGCCGGCGCCTTCCTCGTCGCGCCGGCCTCCGAGCGGGCCAAGCGTGCGATCCCCGGCATGGCCGACGATTTCGCCGCAATCCCACACAAGCCCCTGCCGTTCCGCTCGGTGCTGATCGCCAGCGCGACAGACCCCTATTGCACGCCGGAGGAAGCCAAGGCCCTGGCCGAAGCCTGGGGCTCTGAATTCGTCGACGCCGGCGATAGCGGCCATCTCAACACCGAATCCGGCCACGGCCCCTGGCCGGACGGACTGCTGCGCTTCGCCGGCTTCATGAAGAGCCTGACGGCGGTGTGAGAGCGGAGCGGCGGACGCAGACGATTGGCCTTGACACTCGCTGTCGCTAGATTGGCCCGCAGCCGGCACGAACCGGCGGATTGACGATAGCGAGGCATAGCCATGCATGAATTTGCTGTTCTGGTCTCGATCCTCGGCGTTTTCCTGCTTGGCGCGATCAGTCCCGGCCCGAGCTTCGTCGTGGTCTCGCGCATCGCCATCTCCGGCACCCGTGCCGATGGCGTGATGGCGGCGATCGGTATGGGAATTGGTGGTTTTATCTTCGCAACCGTCGCGGTCGCGGGCCTGACGGCGATCCTGTTGCAGGTCGAATGGCTCAACCTGGCGCTCCGGCTGGCCGGCGGCGCTTATCTCGTCTGGCTAGGCGTGAATATCTGGCGTGCCGCGCCCGAGCTGCTTGACATCACTGAGGCCACGGCGGAACGGCCGAGCACTCTCTGGAAGTCGTTGCTGAAGGCGCTCTTCGTTCAGCTGTCCAACCCGAAGACCGCGATCTTCTACGCCTCCATGTTCGCCGCCCTGCTGCCGTCGCCGACGCCGTCCTGGATGTATTTTGCCCTGCCGCCCATGCTCTTCCTCATTGAATTCGCCTGGTACACAGTCGTTGCCGTCGGGTTCTCGGCCCGCGCGCCAAAGGCTGCCTATCTGCGCTCGAAGATCTGGATCGATCGGGCCGCCGGAGCGGTGGTCGGGGCCCTGGGCGCCAAGTTGATGACGGACAGCGTGCGATTGTCCGTGTGACCCACAAAGGGTGACCGGGCATCATCAATTCTGCCGGCGCCCCGAGCAATCCGTCGTCAGCCCGCCGACGAGGCTGCGAACACCGCCAGCTGAGCGGCAAAGGCACGCTGGTAAGCGGGCCGCGCTTCGGCGCGGGCGACATAGGCGGCAAGGTTCGGCCGTTCCTCCAGCTCGCCGGAACCCTGCAGCCGGCGCAGCACCGTCACCATCAACAGGTCGCCGGCACTGAACGCACCGTCGAGCCAGTCGGCATCGCCGAGGTGGTTGGACAGACCCTCGAGCCGTTTGCGGATGATGCCCTCGAGTGCACGCAGGCGCTGCTCGTACCAGGGCTCGTCGCGCTCGAGGATCCTGACCAGGCTGCGATCAAAGATCGGCGGCTCCAGCGTGTTGAGCGCCGCGAACATCCACATGATCGCACGCGCCCGGGCATTCATATCGTCCGGCAGCAGGCCGGCATGGCGCTCCGCGATATGGAAGACGATCGCCCCCGACTCGAACAAGGAAAGATCGCCGTCCTCATAGGTCGGAATCTGCCCGAAAGGTTGAAGCGCGAGATGCGCGGGCTCCTTCATCGCCTTGAACGGCAGGAGACGGACCTCATAAGGCTGCCCGGCCTCTTCGAGCGCCCAACGGAGGCGCATGTCGCGCGCCAGGCCATTGCCACGGTCAGGCGAGCGTTCGAAGGCGGTAATGGTGACGGTCATTGGCAGGTTCCGTGACTGGTTCGCGCGCTTTGCTGCCGGAGGACGAACAATCACCGCAGCTCCCGACAACTCTCCTCGTTTTCTGACTGCGAGGTTTCGCGATCCGGCTCAGCTGCCTCAAAGAAAAACCCGCCCCGGATCGCTCCGGAGCGGGCCTTGGTGTCACGCCCTGAGGCGATCAGCCGATATCAATTCTCGACATAGCCGATCTTGCCGTCGGCACCCTTCTTCCAGGTGTAGACGGTGTAGTCGGGGCGGGTGATGTCGCCCTTCTTGTCAAAGCCGATCTTGCCGATGACGGTGTCGACCGGCTGGCCGCCATGCAGCGCCGCGGCGATCTTCTTGGGATCGACCGAGTTCGCGCGCTTGGCGCCTTCGGCCATGATCTGCACCGCAGCGTAGCTGTAGAGCGTGTAGGCTTCCGGCTTGAACTTGCGAGCCTCGAACTTCTTGAGGACCGCGGCCGCCTCCGGACGCTTCTGCGGATCCGGCGGGAAGGTCATCAGCGTGCCTTCGACACCCGGGCCGCCGATCGTGGCGAACTCGTCGGTGGTGATGCCGTCGCCGGAGATCAGCACGGTCTTCAGGCCCTGGTCGCGCATCTGGCGCACGATCAGGCCGCCTTCGGTGTGCAGGCCGCCCCAGTAGAGGTAGTCGGCACCCGTCGACTTCAGCTTCGAGATCAGCGCCGAGAAGTCCTTCTCGCCGGCGTTGACGCCTTCATAGAGCACGTCCTTGACGCCGGCCTTGGTCAGGCCCTTGCGGGTCTCGTCGGCGAGGCCCTGGCCATAGGTCGTCTTGTCGTGGACGATGGCGATCTTCTTGCCCTTGAGGTTCTTGGCGATGTACTCCGCCGCCACCGAACCCTGCTGGTCGTCGCGGCCGCAGGTGCGGAACACGTTCCAGAGGCCACGCTCGGTGATCTTCGGATTGGTCGCCGAGGGGCTGATCATCAGGATGCCGTTCTCGGCATAGACTTCCGACGCCGGCATGGTGACGCCGGAGTTGAAGTGGCCGAGCACCATCTTGACGCCGTCGCCGACGAACTTGTTGGCGACCGAGACGCCTTGCTTCGGATCCGAGACGTCGTCACCGACGACGACCTGGATCTTCTGGCCGAGGATGCCGCCGGCGGCGTTGATGTCTTCGGCAGCCTGTTCCGCTCCGTTCTTCAGCTGCGCGCCGAAGGCCGCATTCGGACCCGTGATCGGGCCGCCGACGCCGAGCTTGATCTGTGCGTTCGCTACGCCCGAAAAGGCGAGGACCGCGCCAAGGGCAATTCCGCCCAAGAGCAGCTTCTTCATGCGTTGTGACTCCCCTGTGAGTATATTACGGGCCGATTTTGATCGTCCCGTCTCGGCGCGTGGTGCCACCGTGAAACGCAGTCTTGCGCTTTTTCGCGGTGCTGTCACGCGGCAAGCCCCGTGAACTTTGGTGGTGTTTTCGGCGCCTTAAGTGCTCTCGCGAGCCCTCCAGGTGAAGGGCCCGGTGCGCTCGTAGAGCCAGCGATATTGCGTCGTCATCTGGCGCGCCCGGTTGTAGCGCCAGCCGGCGAAGCTGAAGGCGAACAGCACGATCGTGTCGACGATGTAATAGTGCGGCGACAGCAGCGTCGCCTCGAACAGGGCAAAGTGGATGAAGCGGATCACCAGCCCGAGGATCGCCGTATAGAAGACGAGCTGGATCGGCGGACGCCAGGTGATCGCCACCGCGCGGCCCGTCATCCAGGCGGCCCAGCCGCCCATCACCACCGTTACCAGCAGAAAGAGCCAGATGGTCGGCTCCTCGTAGAGAATGCCCTGCATCGTTCAGCTCCGTTCGACAGTGCCGGCACTCAATGCCGGCCGCCTTCGAGATAGGCCGCCCGCACCTGCGGATTGGCGAGCAGCTCCTTGCCGGTGCCGCTCATGGTGATGACGCCGTTGACCATGACATAGCCGCGGTGGGCGAGCTTGAGCGCATGGAAGGCGTTCTGCTCGACCAGGAAGACGGTCAGGCCCTGGCTGCGGTTGAGTTCGCGGATCGCCTCAAAGATCTGCTTGACGATCAGCGGCGCGAGGCCGAGCGAGGGCTCGTCGAGCATCAGCAGCTTCGGCCGCGCCATCAGCGCGCGCGCGATCGCGACCATCTGCTGCTCGCCGCCCGAGAGCGTGCCACCGCGCTGCTGCAAGCGCTCCTTCACACGCGGGAACAGCGCGCAGATCTTCTCGAGGTCCTCGTCGAAATGCTGCATGCCGGCGACGGCCGCACCCATCTGCAGGTTCTCGAACACGGTCATGCGTGGGAAGATGCGCCGGCCTTCCGGCGACTGCGCGATGCCGAGCCGCGCGATCTCGTGGCTCGGCATCCTGGTGATGTTGCGCCCCTCATAGGTGATGGTGCCTTCGCGCGCCTGCGGGGTGCCGAAGATCGTCATCATCAGCGTCGACTTGCCGGCGCCGTTCGCGCCGATCATCGTCACGATTTCGCCCTGGCGAACATCGACGTCGACGCCCTTCAGCGCGATGATCTTGCCGTAATAGGTCTTGACGCCGCGGACGGCCAAAAGCGGAGCGGTTTGAGCGCCCGGGAGCGGTGCTGCCTCGCTCATAGGCCGACCTCCGCTTCCACCTGCTCGACCTCTTCGTCGTCGACGCCGAGATAAGCGGCGATCACCTTCGGATCGGCTTGCACCTCGGCCGGCGTGCCGTCCGAGATCTTGGTGCCGTAGTCGAGCACCACGACATGGTCCGAGATTCCCATCACCACCGACATGTCGTGTTCGATCAGGAGCAGCGCCGTGCCGTGGTCCTTGCGGATCGACAGCAGGAGGTTGTTGAGGTCGAGGCTCTCGCGCGGGTTGAGACCGGCAGCCGGCTCGTCGAGGCAGAGCAGCACCGGATCGGTGCACATCGCCCGCGCGATCTCGAGCCGGCGCTGGTCGCCATAGGGCAGATCGGCGGCGGGATCGTCGGCGCGATGGATCAGGTTGATCTTCTCGAGCCAGGCCTTGGCCTTCTCGATCGCCTCCTTTTCGCGCGCCTTGTATCCGCCGATGCCGAGCACGCCGAGGAAGGTGAAGCCCGAGGCGATCATCAGCGGGTTGTGCTGCGCGACCAGAAGGTTCTCCAGCACCGTCATGCCGCCGAACAGGCGGATGTTCTGGAAGGTGCGGGCGACCTTGGCCTTCCAGGCGATGCGGAAGTCCGGCATCCGTTCGAGCAGGTAGCTGTCGCCCGAAGAACCGTCACGATTCTCCTGCGTCAGCGTGATCATGCCCTCGGTCGGCTTGTAGAAGCCGGTGATGCAGTTGAACACCGTGGTCTTGCCGGCACCGTTGGGGCCGATGAGGGCGGTGATGTCGCCCTTGCGGGCCTCGAAGGAAAGGTCGTTGACGGCGGTCAGGCCGCCGAAGCGCATCGTCAGATGCTCGACCTTGAGCAGTGGGGTCCCGGGCGGAGCGGCCGTGACGGCCGTCGTCGCCGAGTTGGTCTCGACCACGTTCGTCATCAGCCGTGCCCCTCCTGGACCATATCGGCCGAGATCGCTTTCTTCTCCTTGAGGAAGGCGGTCGGCTCGCGGGTCGAGATCAGCCCGCGCGGCTTCCAGATCATGATCACCACCATGGCGAAGCCGAAGATCAGCATGCGGTACTTGGTCGGGTCGAAGTCCTGGCCGAAGATCTGCTTCAGCCAGTCGAGCTCGCGCAGCAATTCGGTGCCACCGATCATCGCAATCGCCGCAATGGCGCAGCCCCAGAGTGAACCCATGCCGCCAAGCACGACGATGGCGAGGATCACCGCCGATTCCATGAAAACGAAGGACTCAGGCGAGATGAAACCCTGCCGCGCCGCGAAGAACGAGCCGGCGAAGCCGCCGAACATCGCGCCAAGTGAGAAGGCGGTTAGCTTGGTGTTGGTGGTGTTGATGCCGAGCGAGCGGCAGGCGATCTCGTCCTCACGCAGCGCCTCCCAGGCACGCCCGACCGGCAGGCGCCGCAGGCGCAGGCTGACATAAGCTGTCAACAGCGCCAGCATCAGGATGACGTAGTAGAGGAAGATCGTGCGGTAGAGCGGCGAGAATTCGAGCCCGAACACGGCCGCAAAGCCGTTGTCAGCCGCCGTGAACGGTATGCCGAAGAAGGTCGGCCGTGGGATGCCGGAAATGCCGGCATAGCCGTTCGAGAAATCCGTCCAGTTGACCAGCACGAGCCGGATGATCTCGCCGAAGGCGAGCGTCACGATGGCGAGATAATCGCCGCGCAACCGCAGCACCGGAAAGCCCAGGATGACGCCCCAGAAGGCGGCGAGGATGCCGGAGAGCGGCAGCAGGATCCAGAAGGACAGGCCGAAGTTCTTGGCGAGCAGCGCGTAGGAATAGGCGCCGACCGCGTAGAAGGCGACATAGCCGAGATCGAGCAGGCCGGCGAGGCCGACGACGATGTTCAGCCCCCAGCCGAGCATGACGTAGATCAGGATCTGGACGCCGAAATTGTCGATCCATTTCAGCGCCCCGCCCCAGCCGGCGAGGTTGATCGCGATGATCGGGAAGGTGAGCAGGAAACCGAGGCCGAACAGCGAGAAGATCCGCGAATGGCGCTGGAAAAAACCGATCGTGCCATGCGGCAGCAGCCGCACGGCCGACTTGCCCTCGCCGCGCGTCTGCTGGCGTAGCGCCATCAGGAAGCGGCCGACGAAGACGATCGCCACCGCCCAGGCCACCGCATCCCAGCGCGGGTCGAGCACGAGCTGGTTGTCGAGGTTCTGGCGCGTGCCCCAGGCGATGATCGGGATGCACAGGCCCAAGGTGATCAGCGCCGCGAACGCCGCCTCCTTCAGTGCCCTCGTCATGTCGGCCTGCCGCTTGGCCGGGGTCGATGTGTCCATGGCCATGGGCTTCAGACCTTCTCGACTTCGGGCCGGCCAAGAATGCCGGAGGGCATGAACACGAGCACCACCGCGAGGATGCAGAACGCGGCGACGTCCTTGTAGTCGATGGTGAAATAAGCCGACCACATCACCTCGATCAGGCCGATCAGCAGCCCGCCGAGCACGGCGCCCGGCAATGACCCGATGCCTCCGAGCACAGCCGCAGTGAAGGCCTTGACGCCCGGCGTGAAGCCGTCTGCGAAGTTCACCACGCCGTAGAGCACGAGGTACATGACGCCAGCGACCGCAGCGAGCGCAGCGCCCATCACGAAGGTGATCGAGATGGTGCGGTCGACGTCGACGCCGAGCAGCGAGGCCATCTTGCGGTCCTGCTCGCAGGCGCGCTGGGCCCGGCCGAGCGGCGTCTTCTGCACGAGGTACCAGAAGGCGGCTAGCAGCACGACCGTGGTGATGATGATGACGAGTTGCTTGTAGGAGATCGAGACCGGATAGGTCGCGCTGTCGATCAGCAGGATCGACTTGTTCAGCATCGGCGGAATCGGCTTGTTGCGCGGTCCTTGCACGACCTGGACGAAATTCATCAGGAAGATCGACATGCCGATCGCCGAGATCAGCGGCGCCAGGCGGAACGAACCGCGCAGCGGCCTGTAGGCGACGCGCTCGATCGTCCAGTTCCACAGCGAGGTGAAGAACATCGCAAGGATCAGGACGAAGATCAGCGCTAGCACGATCAGACCGGCGCCGAACCAGGCCGAGATCAGCATGAAGAAGATCAGCGCGATGAAGGCCGACAGCATGAAGACGTCGCCATGGGCGAAGTTCACCATACCGATGATGCCGAAGACCATCGTGTAGCCGATGGCGATGAGGCCGTAAATTGACCCCAGGGTCAGCCCGTTAATGAGCTGCTGGACGAATACTTCCATTGAACGACGCCTAACCCCTCGAATCAGTTACCCGTTCTTTTTTGCGCGGCATGACGCCGGCGCATGCGGGATGCGATTACGGCGCAGAGCTACCAACGGTCTGCGCGCTCGACAATCACCCCGCGCCACATTTCTGTCAAAAGCAATCTGCGGGACATTGCATATGCAATAGGCAGCCGATGCTGCTGCCCCGCGCGCATTCCGCGCAAGATGATTGCTCGGCATGCAGTGTACGATTCGCCTCACCAGCCCGGTTTGTCGCCGATGTCGCACCAACCTGCACGCGAGATACCGGAATGGTGGTTCCAATCCCGCTCGGATCATGCGCTTTAGGCCTCGCGCAGGGGCCCGCCCCCTGCCACGATCACGCTTCCACGATTCCCGTTTCCAGGTGCGCCATGGTCCTCGCCGCTCCTCACCTCGCCGATGCTGCCTATGACGAGGCACTGGCTTTGCTCGATCGCGTCCCGCTGATCGATGGCCATAACGACTTGCCTTTCGTCGTGCGTCTCGACCCGGCTGCGAAGGGCGATCTCGCAACCTACGACCTCGGCAAGGTCCATCCCGAGACCGATACCGACATCCCGCGCATGCGCGCCGGCAGGCTCGCGGCGCAGTTCTTCGCGGCGTATGTCCCGCCCAATCACCCCAAGCCTGCCGGTTTCGCACTGGCACAGATCGCGCTGATGCGCCGGATCTGGGAACACCACGCCGACGTCTTCCGGCCCGGCCTCTCGGCCGACGACGTCGAAGCCGCGAAGAAGGAGGGCCGAATCGCGCTGTTCATGACGATCGAGAACGGCTCGGCGCTCGACAACGAGCTCGAGACGCTCGACGCCTATTGGGACCTCGGCGTCAGGCTGATGACGCTCTGCCACAACGACACGCATGACTGGTGCGATTCGGCGACCGACGCTCCGCGCCACAACGGACTCAGCGCCTTCGGCAAGCAGGTGATCGGCCGGATGAACCGGCTCGGCATGATCGTCGACCTCGCCCATGTCGCGCCGAAAGTGATGCACGACGTGCTCGATATCAGCGAGGCGCCGGTGGTCTGGTCGCACTCCAACGCCTTCTCGCTTTGCAACCACCCGCGCAACGTCCCCGATGACGTGCTCGACCGCGTCGCCGGCAAAGACGGTGTCGTGATGGCGACCTTCGTGCCCGACTTCATCAACCAGGCCTCGCGCGACTGGAACCGCCCGGCCAGGGATCAATACGGCAAAGCGCGCGAAGGGTTCGACTTCAAGAAGGCGGAAGCCGAGATCACCCGCACCTCCGGTCCCCGGCCAAGGGCGACGCTGGCACAGTACTGCGACCATCTCGACTATCTGGCCAAGCGGATCGGCCATGACCATCTCGGCATCGGCTCGGATTTCTTCGGCGGCCTCACGCCGGATGGGCTCGAGGACGCCTCGACCTTCCCGGCCCTGATCGCCGAGCTGATCCGCCGTGGCTGGTCGGAAGAGAACCTCGCCAAGCTCGCCAGCGGCAACATGCTGCGGGTGATGCGCTCGGTGGCGAATGCCGCCGCGCGTTGAGCGCGACAGTCGCGACAAGGCAAAATTGAGGCAAAATTTTAAGGGTCTGATGCGAGACCTTTCGGGCCCGACATTGCGAGCGGGGGCGGAGCGCTAGCGACTCCCCTGTCCCGCGCCAGAACAGCCCGGACAGGTCCCGTGAATCTCTTCTCTACCTCAATCAGGAATTACCTCGTCGCCACCATGGCGTGCCTGTGCGTGCCTGGCCTCGGCGCGCTTGGCTTTCTCGCGGAACAGGCCGTCGAAGACGTCCTGACCAGCCGGCGGCTGGTCGAGCTGGTCGCCGCCGACGAGGCCCTGCTCGTCGCCGGCAACACCATCCGCTCCAACCGTGGCCAGGCCCAGACCGCGATCCAGGTCGCGGACGATCCTTCGCCGACGCTGAAGAAGATCGAGCAGGCCAACCGCGACGAACTCGGGCGCGCCATGGCCCGGCTGCGCAGCACCGATCTCGCCGAGCGCAACGCGCTGGCCGATGCGATCGACCAGAAGGAAAAGGCGACCGCGTCGAAGCTGCCGGAGATGTACGCCGAAGCGGGCAAGCCCAAGGCGCAGCGCAGCCTGGCGGCGACGATGCCCTGGTACAATGGCATCGGCGACATCGAGACCGTGATGACAGCCGCCGCCGATGCGACCTCGACGGCGGTTCGCCTGTCCGATCCGGCGCTCGCCGACCTGCAGAACTTCAAGGCGGCCGGCTGGCGCGTGCGCTCGAGCTACGGCACGCAGTGCTCGGTGCTGCGCCCGGTCTTCGGCAGCAACAAGCCGATGGATGCGGCGCAGCTGCGCCGGCTCGGCGAGATGCGTGGCGCCTCCGATGCCGGCGTCGCCCAGTTGACGCAGCTGGCGGCACGTCCCGGCGTCAGCCCGGAGCTGGTGCGCAAGGTCGGCGCGATGAACACCGAAGTCACGGCCGCCAACCGGCTGATGGACGAGCAGATCGGCCGCGTCGGCCAGGGCAGCAGCCCGGTCGTCGGCGCGGAAGAATGGACCAAGCAGTGCAATGGCCCGTTCAACACGATCCTCGCGGCCGTCGGCCAGTCCTTCGACGAGATGGAGAACGTGACGCAGGCGACGCTGACGCGGGCCTGGACCCGGCTCGCCATAACCGGTGGCCTGTTCCTTGCGCTGCTCGCCATCTGCGTCGTGAGCTGGCGCGGCGTGCAGCGCCGCATCGCCCGGCCGCTGGTTTCGCTGCAGACGGCGCTGGCCGGCATGCAAGCTGGTGACTTCGCCCAGAAGATCCCGGCTCCGCCCTGCCCCGACGAGATCGGCACGCTGAGCGGCGCGCTCGAGGTCTATCGCCAGAACGCGCTCGCGCTCGAAACCAACCGGCGTGACCGCGAGGTCGCCATGCTGGCCGACGCGGAGCAGGCCGCCAAGGTCCGTGCTCTCGTCGGCGAGGTTGCTGGAATCGTCGCCGCAGCCCGCGCCGGCGACTTCTCCGGCCAGGCCGAGGCCGGCGATGTTGACGGCCCGCTGCGCGAGTTGGTCGAGGGCGTCAACGAGATCAATGCCGTGGTCGATGCCGCGACCACCGAGTTCGCGGATGCGATGCAGTCGCTCGCCGCCGGCGACCTCACCCACCGCGTGACAACCGGCTATCGCGGCCGCTTCGCCGCGCTGCAGGAGGCGATCAACCAGACCGCCGAGCGGCTCTCGACGACGATGCGGACCATCCAGGCCAATGCCTCCGATGTTGGCCTCTCGGCTCGCGAGATCTCGACCGGCGCGGACGATCTCTCCAAGCGCACCGAGGAACAGGCCTCGTCGCTTGAGGAGAGCGCCGCGACGACCGAAGAGCTCGCCGCTTCCGTCAAGGCCTCGGCCCAGGCCTCGCAGCAGGCAGTGCGCCAGGCCGGTCAGGCCATGCAGGTCGCCCAGGATGGCGGCGCCATCGCCGGCGAGGCGGTCGCGGCCATGGCCCGGATCGAGGATGCCTCGAAGAAGATCTCCGAGATCGTCTCGGTGATCGACGGCATCGCCTTCCAGACCAACCTTCTCGCACTCAATGCGGCGGTGGAAGCCGCCCGCGCCGGTGACGCCGGCAAGGGCTTCGCGGTCGTCGCCTCCGAGGTGCGCACCTTGGCGCAGCGTTCGGGCGAGGCGGCCAAGGACATCTCGGGCCTGATTTCCTCCTCGAATGTCGAGGTCGAGGCGGGCGTGAAGCTGGTCAAACAGGCCGGCGATGCGCTGACGCGTATCGTCGAGGCCTCGCGCGGCGTCCAGACCACCATCTCCGAGGTCGCGACCGCCTCGGCCGAACAGGCCAACGGCATCGAGGAAATGAGCCAGACCGTCGCCCATATGGACGAGATGACTCAGGCCAATGCCGCGCTCGCCGAGCAGAGCGCCGCCAGCGCCAATGCCCTCGCAGGCAAGATCGCCGAGCTCAATGCCCTCGTCGCGGCCTTCAGGACGGGCGATGAGCTCGCGCCGATCGCGAGGTCCCCGGTCGCTGCTACAGCGTATACCCCGCCGCCCCTGCGCACCTCTGACCTGGCGGCGATCGCGAGCGGCCGGGGAGCCGAGCCGGAGCGCCTGCGCAGGCTCGCTGCGGCACTCGTCGAGCAGCAGAAGACGCCGCCGCGACAGGCTCCGGCCCGCAAGCGCGCCAATGATGCCGGTTGGGAAGAGTTCTGAGGCGCATCGACGTCGCTGACAAAAGCGGGCGCGGCTTCGGCTGCGCCCGCTCTGCGTTTAGCGGAACCTTAAGCATGACTTGCCATGCTTTCGCCCGATCCCGGCAGGTGAGAGGGCTATGGCGTTGTCTACCGCAAGTTCACGCTCGGCCGCATCGCGCCTGACGATCCAGCTCAGGATCGCGCTGGTCAGCGTCGTCTTTGTCCTCGGCCTCGTCCTGATCGGCGCCGCCTCCTGGACCGGCAGCGGTCAACTCACTGCCGCCTTCGAGGACTCCAAAGCTTACTCTGCGCTCGCCGCCCGCTCACGCGAGGTCCGGGCCGCGAGCTTCGCACTGAAAGCGTTGAGCCGCGATGTCCGTTTCCGCCAAGAGGCCACTGATCTCAAGGACTTCGGCACCGGCCTTGAATCTCTGAAGCAGGCGATCGCACGTCTCGGCAGCGCCGCCGGAGCCGACCGCGTTCGCGACAGCATCGCCGCGCTCGAAGCGCCCATGAAGGCAATCGAAGCCGACTTCACCGCGATCGGCGCGATGCAGCTCGGCCTGCGCGCCGCCGCTCCGGAAGGCCTCGCCGCCAGGCTGGAAGACGCTGCCGAAGCCCTGGAAACCAAGGTGCGCTCCCACAGCATGGGGGCAGATTCGCCCGACCTCGCCCGGCTCCCCGGCATTTTTGCGGCACTGCGCCGGATCGACGCCGCCTATCGCCTCTCCCTCGACGAAAGCCTGCTCGGGCAATGGGAGGTCGAGCAAGGCCGCTTCGAGCGCGCGCTCGGCCGCCAGGGCATCCCTGCCGAGGCCAAGGCCGAGATCGGCCCGGCTTTCACGGCCTATGCCGAGATCGTGCCCGCCTGGACCAAGGCCGAGAAGGATTTCATGCTCGCCGGTGAAAAACTCTCCGGCGAGTTCGACCTGATCGCCCCGCCGCTGCAGGAGCTCGAAACCCGGCTCGCCGCCGAGGAGGCCCAGGCCGGCGCCCGCCTCGCCGAAGCGCAGGCCCGCACCCAGGCGATCATCCTCGGAACGATCGTGGCCGCGCTCGTGCTCGGCCTGATCGCCGCCTTCATCGTCGGCCGCACCACCGCCCTGCCCTTGCGCCGCCTGCGTGACGCCATGCTCAGGCTCGCGAACGGCGATTACGAGGTCGCCGTCGCCGGCCTGTCGCGCCGCGACGAGATCGGCCAGATGGCGCAGGCCGTGCAGGTCTTCAAGGAGAACGGCCTCTCTGTGCAGCGGCTGGAGGCGGAGACGAGCGAAGGTCGTGCCGAGGCCGAACGCCAGAACCTCACCATTACGAGGCAGCGCGAGGAAGCCGCCGCTGCGCAGGGCTCCCTGCTCGCCGAGCAGCGCGAGGTCGTCGGCCTGCTGGCCGAGGCGCTCGCCCGTCTCTCGCAGGGCGATCTCACCGTGCGGATCGAGGATGCCGTCGCGCACGACTACGAGACGCTGAAGCAGGATTTCAACACGGCGATCGAGCGCCTCGCCGCCACTGTCGATGCGATCAAGGCGACCTCCGTCGAGGTCGCGACCGCCGGCCGCGAGATCACCAGCGGCGCCGACGATCTCTCGAAACGCACCGAGGAGCAGGCCTCCTCCCTAGAGGAGAGCGCCGCGACGACCGAAGAGCTCGCCGCCTCGGTCAAGGCTGCGGCCGACGCCTCGCGCCAGGCAGCCAAGCTCTCGCACGAGGCGAGCGGCATCGCCCGCAAGGGTGGCGCCATCGTCGACGATGCCGTCCAGGCGATGAGCCGCATCGAGGAAGCCTCGCACAAGATCTCCGATATCACCTCGGTCATCGACGAGATCGCCTTCCAGACCAATCTGCTAGCCTTAAATGCCGCCGTCGAAGCGGCACGCGCCGGCGATGCCGGCAGAGGCTTTGCCGTCGTCGCCTCGGAAGTGCGCACGCTCGCCCAGCGTTCCAGCGAAGCGGCCAAGAGCATCTCGGCGCTGATCAAGGCTTCGAACACGCAGGTTGGTGACGGCGTCGAGCTGGTGCGTTCAGCCGGCACCGTACTCGGCCAGATCGTCGAAGCCTCGCAGCGCGTCGCGACGACGGTCACCGAGGTCTCCTCGGCCTCGTCCGAGCAGGCCAGCGGCATCGACGAGATGAGCCAGACCATCGCCCATATGGACGAGATGACCCAGGCGAACGCCGCGCTCGCCGAGCAGAGCGCCGCGTCGGCCACGGCGCTGGGGCAGCAGATCGAGCGGCTGAACGCGCTGGTCGCGGCCTTCAGGACGCATGAGGGTGGCCAGGCTGGTCATGTCGTCGATCTCAGGCACGAGCGCCGCCGCGCCTGAGCTCGACGAGGCGGTTGACGGGAGCAGCGGAGCCGGCGCATGGCTGCGCCCTCTTTCAGGAAGCAGCCTTCTCATGACCGGTTCCGGCACCGACCGCACCCGCCCGTCCATCGCGGGACAAGCCCCGATCGTCATCCTCGTCGAACCGCAGCTCGCCGAGAATATCGGCATGTGCGCCCGCGCCATGGCGAATTTCGGCCTGTCCGAGCTGCGGCTCGTCGCACCGCGCGATGGCTGGCCGAGCGGCGGCGGGCTCAAGAAGGGCGCGACCGCTGCCGCTTCCGGCGCCACCCATATCCTCGACAATGCCCGGCTCTTTCCTGACGCTGCCGCGGCTATCGCCGACCTTAACCATGTGCTGGCGACGACGGCGCGCGAGCGCGGCCAGATGAAGCGCGTCTTCACCCCGGCCGAGGCCATGCCGAACCTCAGCGAACGCATCGCCTCGGACGAGCGCGTCGGCATTCTGTTCGGCCGCGAGCGCATCGGCCTGACCAATGAGGAGATCAGCTTCGCCGACGCGATCCTGACCTTCCCGGTCAACCCCGCCTTCGCCTCGCTCAACCTGGCGCAGGCGGTGCTGCTCTGCGGCTATGAATGGCTCAAGGCCAGCGGCGGCGAGCCGCCCTTCCGCGAGAACAACCCCTCCCCGCCGGCAAGCCGCGCCACGGTCCTCTCGATGTTCGACTATCTCGAACGCGAGCTCGAGCGCTGCGGCTTCTTTCCGCCCGGCAAGAAGCCGGTCATGACCGCCAATCTGCGCGACATCCTGCACCGGCTGGATATGACCGAGCAGGAAGCCCGCACCTTGCGCGGCGTGTTCAAGTCACTGGCCGAAGGGCCACCCGCTCCGCGCAAGAACCCGCGCGGCGACTGAAAGGTCCCATGAAAAAGGCCGGCCCCGAAGAGCCGGCCGAAGTGGGCCTCGAAATCGTAGCGCTCAGAAGCGTTGAGATGGATAACGATTGCCACTGAATTGCATAAGACTCTGAAAATATTCGCTTATTTGTCGTTCATGATTGATAATATGACAAGAACGGTGTTGCCCATCCGCAATGATCAGGAGTTGAACACAGTGATAGCCCGGCGCGCCTTCAATAGCGCCGTAGCCGGGCTATCATTGTGGTCAACTCCGGGACCAGATCATCTCAGGCGTAAAAAAGCGAATCCGAGCGCAATTGTGGAAATAACTAATCCCTTCCCAACCGGTCGATCTTAGAGGCCAAGGAGTAGAGCAGCTCGCTCTCTCTCGTAGCACCGAGTGCTAAATTATAGAGCAACGTCTGGTGTCGTTCTTCATAAGCGGCCAACTTGGCCTCGAGCTCATGAATCTTGTTCCGAAGTCCGTCTCGCTCGCGGCGGAGAGTTACGGCCTCTGGATCGCGATTGCGATGTGGGTTTCGCTTAACACGATCTCTTTCCAAACGGAGCTCGTCGCGACGCACACTAAAAGCCTGCATAATGAGATCGCGATTTGAGAGCGCTTGGCGGGACCATCCCACCGCATCGCTCCCTCGTTTGGTCGATAGCGCTCGCATACCCTGGATTTCTCGAGCCACCCTATTGCGAACAAGTTCCCAAGTAAGCAGCTCAGATGGCCAAGTTCGAATGAGTTCCACAATCTGTTCGATGTCCCTTGGCGTCATGGTTCGGCGCGCGTTCGATCGTGGCGGCGACTTCGTGCGATGAGATTTTGCGGTGACAGGCTGGAGCTCCATCGGGCTGACGCGGCTCTTTTTCATCTCGTCCCCTTTCGAAAGCGCCAATAAAGATCGAGGAAATTGTAAGGGAAACGAGGAAAAAGAACACGTTAGTCATGAGGGAGCACTTCCGGAGTTGGCCCTTTGCTGACGCTCGGAATGTCAGCTTTCGGGCTGTCTGGTTTAAGCGGTGCGTCTCGGCCGGCGCACGTCATAAGCCAGAGCGCCGGATTGAGCTGATATCTGGCGCAAAGTAAAAAACCACAACTCCTTCGATTTCCTGGATTCGGACTTTGGCGATGGAGAAATTGAATCCGATTAAAATATAGCCGCCCCTCTCATCTGGAATATGTTATCGTACTTTACGGAAGATTTCTTCCGGTTCGGAAAGTCCGACATCATGAAAATTCCAGCAGCACTGAAGCCGGCCGCCTGGGGCGCCGTCGGCGGAGCGGTTGCACTCGCCGTCATCGGGTTCACCTGGGGCGGCTGGGTGACGCAGGGCACAGCGGAACGAGAAGCCAAGGCACGCTCGAATACCGCCCTTGTCGCGGCTCTCTCGCCGATCTGCGTGGTGAGGTTCCAGCAGCAGAACAATGCGACCGAACAGCTCGTCGAACTCAAGAAGATCAGCTCCTGGCAACAGGGTGATTTCATCGCCAAGGGCGGATGGGCGACGATGCCGGGCAGCTCATCGCCCGATTCGGATGTAGCCAAGGCTTGCGCGGCAGCTCTCGGCATTCCGAAAACCTGAGACTGCTCGCCAGTCGCGCGGCACTGAGACCAGGCGGTTTCTTGTCGCGCGAAGTGCGTTCTCAGCGTCGCACGACAAAGATCGCAGCGTACCGACGATATGCCTGAATTCGATCAGCCCCCTTCGAGGATGATCTCATGAGCCTCCACTTCCCCAATCCGATCCGACGATATGACGTCGCGCGGAACTGCGTCTGTTTCTGGGGCTCGGATTCCGCTCTGGAGATCGCATTCGAGGTCGAGTTTGCAGCGCTGCACGGCATCGACGCTTCAGCCGGTCCGGACGAAGCGTCGACCCTGAGAGCGTATGATGGGCATCTTGCCACCATTCAGAAGGCCGCCGGGGCCGCTTATTCCCGCAAGCGCCAGGGCTACCACCGCTTGACGGCTTCCGACTTCTAGTCGTGCTCGGGCTTTTCCGTCGACGATGGACCGGCGGGTTTCTCCGGGTCCCATGGCCGTTGCCTTCCGATCTTCCCATCGTCGTCCGCTGGCGCCGGCTTGGCCGGCGCGGCTGCCGTTTGCGGGGCAATGGCTGGCTTATTGGTGTTTGCGGCCGGTTTCGGCTCGATTGTCCTGAAGCGGATCATCACTGTCCTGTCGGTTGGCCGAAGCTCGCAGCATGCGCCTGGTCCCAGGGAACCGCTGCCGAAAAGCACAAAACGCTATTTCCTCTTTGAAGCCGGAGCCTTCGCGATTGCAGCGACAAGACTGGTGGGAGCAAGCGCTGCAGCTTTGGGCTTTTCCTGCTTCGGCTTCTTGGACTCGCGGTTCCCGCGTCGTTCGCCTTTTGACATGCCGTTCTAGTCCTTGTTCGGAGATCGCGGAGCGCGATCTCTCGGGTCGTACCGGCCGGGGCTGGGCGCTTCGCGGGGCAGTCGCCCATCGCAATGCGCATGCGTGGTTGCAGGCGCAGATGTCACGCAGGGAGAGGCGAGCAGGTGCTCGGAGCAGCGCGGCCGGCTAGCAGCTGCCGCGGCTGCCTGGGAACGGATCCAGGCAAGTCATGTCGAAGCAGAAGCGCAGCCTAGGCCAGGGCGGAGGAGAGCGCACGCGGTTTCTTTTGCGGCTGCCCGTTGGGTCAGATTGGCAACAGCCGATAAGCCGACAACCAGAACCTCAACCGAGGACCGACCGATACAGCGCGAGATAACGATCGGCCATGCGGTCGACGGTGAAGCGCGCTGCGACTGCTGCCCGGCAGGCGGCACGGTCGATCTCGGAGAGGCGCGCGATCGCAGCCACGGCCTCCTCGGTGCTGTCGACCAGGAATCCGGTCACGCCGTGCTCGATCAGCTCCGGCATCGAGCCGCGCCGGGACGCGATGACGGGCGTTCCGCACGCAAGCGCCTCGACGACTGACAATCCGAACGGCTCCTCAAAGTTGATCAGATGAAGCAGCGCCTTCGCCGAGCCGAGCGCATGCGTGCGGGCGCTGCCGCCGACGGGGCCGAGATAGACGACACTCGCGCCGGCGAGCGCGGGGGCGACCTGAGCGTCGTGATAGCCGCGGTCCTGGACGATGCCGGCCATGATCAGCCGCCGCCCGGCTCCGCGCGCGGCGGCGATCGCCTCGGCCGCGCCCTTGTCGGGGTGGATGCGGCCGAAGAAGAGCAGGTCGTCGCTCCCGATCGGATCGAACGGGAAATCCTCGATCCGGATGCCGTGGTGGATCGTCGCCGCATAGCGCAGATCTGGGTGCCGGTCGGCGGCGCTGATTGCAACATAGTGGACCTTGTCCTCATAGGCCTTGAAGGCCGGCAGGATACGTGGCGAGGAAAAGCCATGGATCGTCGTCACCACGGGCGTGTCGACCAGGCGCGAGAAGGCGAGCGGCACGAAATCGGCCTGGTTGTGGATGAGATCGAACTCGCCGGCGCGCTCGAAGACATGGGCGACGTGCAGCAGCTCCCAGACCTTGGCGTCGATCGTCGGATCCTCGGAATAGGGCGCCGGGCAGACGCCAGCCAGGGTGCCCGCCGTATGGCTGTCCCGGGTGGCGAACAGGGTGATGTCGACGCCCCGCGCCACCAGCGCCTCGGTCAGCAGGCTCGTCACCAGCTCCCATGGGCCGTAATGGCGCGGCGGCGTGCGCCAGGAGATCGGCGCCAGCATGGCGATGCGCAAGCGTTCGTCCCTCCGTGTGGTCAGTCGGCGAGCGTCAGGATCACGCCCTCGTTGGGCTGCAGCAGCAATACGCCGCCCTGCACCGGCGTTACATCGGCGAGCGTAGACAGGAGGGGGCGGCAATCATGCGCCCATTCCGGCAGGGCGAGGTGCTGCGGCCGCGCCCCGAGATTGAGCGCCACGATCAGCCGGTCCGCACCATGCCGCCGCTCATAGGCAAGTACGTCGCCCTCGGCCTCCAGCAGCGCGAAATCGCCGATCGCCAGGGCGGGATGGGCGCGCCGGGCCGCGAGCAGTCGGCGATGCAGCGCCAGTACCGAGCCTGGTTCGGCCAGCTGTCGTGCTACGTTGCGCGCCGGCCAGTCGGCGTTGAGCGGCAGCCAGGGCCGAGCCGTGCTGAAGCCGGCATGCGCACTGTCACCCCACGGCATCGGCGTGCGGACCGGATCGCGCCCGAGGCCCTTTCCCGGCTGGCGCAGCTCGCGCGGATCCTGGACCTGATCGGGCAGGATCGGCACGTCGCTCAGGCCGAGTTCGTCGCCATAATAGAGGGTGGGCGTGCCCCGCAGCGTCAGCAGCAGCATCGCCGCGACCCGGGCCTGGCTTTCCCCTAGTCTGCTCGCGACGCGCGGGCGGTCATGATTGCCGAGCACCCAGTTCGGCCAGCCGCCGGGCGGCAGCGCCACCTCGTAAGCGGCGATGAGCGCGGCCAGCGAGCGCGCCTGCCAGGGCGCCTCGATCAGCTGGAAATTGAAGGGCAGGTGCACGCCTGCCCTGTCCCCACCGTAATAACGCATCAACCGCTCGACCGGCAGGTAGATCTCCCCGATCAGCAGGCGCTCGCCTTGCCCCACCGCGCCATACCCGTCCGCGAGCGTGCGCATGTCTGCCGCGATGCCATGGACCTCGGGCTGGTCGGTCGAATGCAGCTGGATCAACCGGTCCTTGTCGTCGAGCGCAGGCCGATAGGCCGGGTTCGGCGGGTTGTCGGGGAAGTCGGCGGCTTTGACCAGGTGCCAGAGCACGTCGATGCGGAAGCCGTCGACGCCGCGATCGAACCAGAAGCGCAACACATCGTGCATCGCCGCCCGCACCGCCGGATTGCGCCAATTGAGGTCCGGCTGCTGCTTCAGGAAGGCGTGGTAGTAGTACTGGCCACTGGCTTCGTCCCATTCCCAGGCGGGTCCCCCGAAATCGCTGATCCAGTTGTTCGGCGGCCCGCCCCCGGGGGCAGGATCGCGCCAGAGATACCAGTCCCGTTTCGGATTACTGCGCGAGGAGCGGCTCTCCACGAACCAGGGATGCTGGTCGGAGGTATGGTTCGGCACGAAATCGAGCAGGACCTTGAGCCCGCACGCATGGGCCTGCACCAGCAGATCGTCGAAATCGGCGAGCGTGCCGAAGCGTGGATCGACGTTGCAATAATCGGAGACGTCGTAGCCGAAATCGGCCATCGGCGAGGGATAGATCGGCGATATCCAGATCGCATCGACGCCGAGCTCGGCGAGGTAGCCCAGCCGCCGCGTGATGCCCTTGAGGTCGCCGATCCCGTCGCCGTCGGTGTCCTGGAACGAGCGCGGGTAGATCTGGTAGATCACGCCGCTCTGCCACCATGGCACGGTCATCGCCGCGTCAGCGCATGCAAGCGCGGCACGTGAGCTTGAAGCCTCTTTCGCTCTTCACCGAACTGGCCCCGCACTGCACTTGTCACCCTGGGTCGGAACAAAACGACTCTGGTGACGGTTAGTCCGTTATGCCCATTTCCAGGACCATCCCGCCGACACCGCCCATCGATCATTCCGCGCAGCCGGACAGTTCGCCCGTCGATCACGACATGGAGCTGTCGCTCCCCGCCGATGCGCCGCGCAATATCGTCAGGAAGCGGCAGCAGCGGAAGGCGCGCTCGGTGGCAGGGCGCCATATCGATGAAGCGCTGTCGGGGCTTCCGATCTCCGATCAGGCCAAGGCCTCGCGCAAGGCAAAGCTGATCGAGCTGCCGGATGACACACCGCTGAAGCGACGCATCGAGGACGCTGACGCCAAGCCGGTCTGATCGGTGCCGGCGCGGAGCCGGTTGGCTTTGCTCAGCCACCGGCAGCAGGCCCTTCATCTGCGGACAGCCGTCGGCAGGTGCCTCGTGTAAAGCGCTCGATCTCGGCGAGCGCATCATCGAGGGATTTGAAGGGCCCCCGCCGCATGGCCTCCATCGTGTGCAGTGCATGGCCTGCCGGATAGATCATAAACTCGCCGGTCGCCCTGTCCTCGATATATCCCATGTCGCGGCCGAGCAGATCGGTCAGCAACCAGGCCGTTCCATCCGGCTTCTGCGTGACATCGATATCCAAGCGAACTCCGTTGGTCGGAACCCGCGATCCGGCGGGCTCAAGGTGCGGGCTTCAACCAGTCAGAACAGTGGTTTTATCGTCGAGTCCCCGGAAGTGGACATTGAGCCAGTCAAACCGTCCGTTTGCGCTTGGGCGTCGGTGGCGCGGATGCCGCAGCGGCGCGGTCGGCGGCCTCCTTCTGCAGCCGGAGTTCTTTCAGGCGCGCCGTGTTGGCGTCGCGCGCCTGGTTGATGGTCTCCGTTTCGGAAAGGACGCGGTTGCGCGTCAAGGATTGGGTTTGCGTCCTCAGGAACGCGGCATCTGCCGTCACGCGGGATTTCGAGTTCTCAGCCAAGTGTCTTCTCCAGAGGGGTCGGCTTGCGGGATGAGACTGACCTCACATCGAGCGTCAGCCGGCGGGGCTGCGCACCGATTCGAGGCTGTCCAAAACAATCTGATCGTGCCCGATCGCCCGCTCATGGCCGTCGGCGCCGCGCACGCGGTATTCGCGCTCGCCGCTCGCACGCGTCGGCATGATCCGCACGATCTCATACTCGCCGCTACCGGATTGATCGGCGAAGCCGAAGGATAGCCGGACCACGTCCCCAAGCTTGATCGAGCGCTGGATTGCAGACTCGTGCTGGGTCATTTTCATGTTCCTTTTCAATGAGCGGCGCCCTGCCGCAGATCGTGGGCCTCGTCCGCAGCAACGGGATCCAGGGCCTGCAGCAGCGCCTCGATCCTGATCGTCGCGAAATTGCAGTAGGTGTCGGAGACCGCGTAAGGCAGGACGATCTGTCCGCCATGACGCATCGCGCCACAGGTGTAGACGACATTGGGAACGTAGCCCTCGCGCTCGGACGGCTCCGGTCGGACCAGAGGTTCGCGTGAGCGCGCCAGCACCCTCGACGGATCCTTCTTGTCGAGAAGGACGGCGCCGATCGCATAGCGCCTTACCGGCCCGACGCCATGGGTGAACAGCAGCCAGCCCTCATCGAGTTCGATCGGCGAGCCGCAAGTCCCGATCTGGATGAACTCCCAGGGATATTGCGGCTTCAGGATCGCGACGCCGCTATCCCAGTTCATGAGATCGTCCGAATAGACGAGATAGAGGTTCTCGTTGTCCTGCCGCGCGATCATGGCGTAACGGCCGCCGATCTTGCGCGGAAACAGGGCCATGCCCTTGTTCACGGCAGCACTGCCTCGCAGCGGCGACATCCGGAACGACAGGAAGTCGGTGGTCTCGATCAGCTCGGAGCGTATCCCCCTGCCGTTATAGGCCGTGTAGGTCGCGCGGAACACGGTTCGCCCACCCTCGTCGAACTCGACGAAGCGCGCATCCTCGATCCCGTTCGACTGCGAGGCCGTGATCGGAAAGATCACCCGCTCGCTGATATCGCCGTCCGGCGAGAACGCCACCTCGAGGTCGTCGCCATCGAGGCGCACCATCCGGTTGCGGAAGGTCGCGATCGTCGCGAGGCGCGAGGTCGGATCGACGCTCAGGCTGCCGTCGGCAGCGATCGTGCCGGAGCGGAAGGTCAGGGACGAGATATGCCCCTCGCCGACCGCGCGCACGCTGAGAATGAAGCGACGTCCGCCTGGCGGAGCGCCGGACTGATCGGGGTGCGAGACGATGCTCGGGTTGAAGAGCGCCGCCGCCTCGAACGAATACTCGTGCAGGAAATAGGACCCGACCAGCTGGCGTTGCGTTCTGGTGAACTCGCCATGAGCAGTGAACACTTCTTCCATCTCGTCGGCGCGCGCCTCGAAACGCTCCAGCAGATTCCGGTGCCGGCCGTTGAAATTCTCCAGCACCTCGGCGAGCTGGCTTGCTGCCGCCTCCTGGTCCAGCCCTATCACACGCGCGACGATGTGGTTCGCACGAAGCTTGTCGGTCGGGTTCATGTCGCGCGGATCGGGCGAGGGCCCGAAGCGGCGCACCACGACCCGGGCGGGATCCGGGTACAGGTGCAAGGCCTGCCGGTTCAGGAAGGTGGCTTGCGACACGTCGCCCCCACGTCGGTTTGTGCGGATCGCCGGAGGCTCAGGCGTGCAAGACCCGAAGCGGCGCCAGTTTCGGGCGGTCCCCACTCATGCGGGAGAGCTGGCGAATCTCGGCGAGGCTGAGAAGGTAGGATACCACGGATTCGCCGCCGCGGTTCTCATTCGGCCGGTCGCGGTGCAGGCCGTCGCGGCAGGCGCCGGTTTCCAGATCGACCAGCGGTGTCGACAGGTCGTTCTCGCCCATGAACCAGGCGAAAGCGCGTAGCGCTTCCGCCCGCCATTGTGCGTCGCCATCGGCGCGCCAGGCGGCGAGGCAAGCCGAGATGGTCGCGGTGGCTTCCAGAGGCTGCTGGTCGAATGCCTTCGGCGGGCTGAGCCTGTCGCTGAAGCTGTCCGAGCCAACCGGCCTGAACAGACCGGCAGGCGTGCTCTGCACCCGGACCAGCCAGCGCAGCGAGCTCAGGCCGGCCTCGACATAGGCGGGAACCTGCATCGAAAGCCCGGTGGCGATCAGTGCCTGGGGCAGCCGGGCATTGTCATAGGACAGGCCTTCCTCGAACCAGGCCCAGTCCGGCGTTTCAACAGTCGACAGCAGGGCGAGCAGGCGGTCCGCCAGCAGGGAGCGCAGCCGGATGGTAGAAGATGGCGCCGCGACCACGGCGCAGTAGGCGTCAAGACCAAGCAGCGCGAAACTCCAGGCACGGGGCGAGCTGAAGTTCTCGACGACGGGCAGCGCCTCGGCGAACAGCGCAGTCGCCCAGCGCCGCCGCGATGGGCTGGTGTCGCTGCGTGCGCACTCGCCAAGAGCCCAGAGCGTCCGGCCGTGGCTGTCCTCCGAGCCGACCTCCTCCAGCCAGCGTCGATCGAAGCTCATGAAATTGCGGAAGCGCTGCGCCTGCGGATTCCAGGCATGCTGGACGAAGGACGCGAACCGCGCGGTCAGCGGCTCGGGCAAGCCCTGCTCGCTGGTCCCGCCGAGTGCGCAGGCGAGCAGCAGTGCGCGGGCGTTGTCGTCGACGCAGTAGCCATGCGTGCGATCGGGTACGGAATGGACGGCATGCTGGAACAGGCCAGTGTCGTCGCACATGCAATGGAGATGGTCGGTGCGCAGCTCCGGCGGCGCGGAAGGCTGGAGGAACGGCCTTGCCTGCGCCGTCCCGGCAACCACGTTCAGCAAACGGCCGCGGCGTGCCGCCTCGAAGGTGGCGAGGTAGCGCTTTGCGGTCTGTTCCCACGTCATTGAACGGCTGCTGGCATAGGCGCGCCGCCGCATGGCCTGTCGCCGGGCAGTATCCGTCAGCAGCCCTGCGATCTCATTGCCGGTCGCGACGATGTCGCCGAACGGCACCATGACGCCGCGGCCGTCGGCCAGCAGTTCCTGGGCGTGCCAATAGGGCGTCGAGACGACCGCTTTTCCAAGCCCGAAGCTGTAAGCCAGCGTGCCCGAGGTCATCTGCGCCTCGTTGAGATAAGGCGTGACGTAGACGTCGCACATCGAGATGAAGCCGAGCAGCGTCTCGCGATCGACGAACTGGTCGAGGAAGACGACGTGGTCCTCGATGCCGAGCTCGTGGACACGCTTCTGCAGGCCGATGCGATAGGCTTCGCCCTGCTCGCGGACGAGATGGGGGTGCGTCGCACCCAGGATGACGTAGACGGCATCGGGCCGGCGCCGCAGGATCGAGGGCATCGCATCGATCATCACCTCGATGCCCTTGTTCGGCGACAGCAGGCCGAAGGTCAGGATGACCGAGCGGCCGGTGAAGCCGTGCCTGGCCTTGGCATCGTCCGGCTCGACGAAGGCAAAATCGGGGATGCCGTGCGCGATCACCTCGATCTTGTCGGCGGGAAGCCGATAGATCGTGCGCAGCAGGTCGCGCCCTTTCTCGGCCATGACGACGACCCGGGAGGAGGCATCGACGATCCGCTCCATGACGCTGCGCTGTGCCGGGTTCGGTTCCGACAGTACGGTATGAAGCGTGGTGACAACCGGCATCGTCAGGCGTGACAACAGTCCGGCGACATGCGCGCCAGCTTCGCCACCGAAGATGCCGAATTCGTGCTGCAGGGAGACGACGTCGAACCGGCCGCCATTCAGGAAGTCGGCGGCACGCGCATAATCCTGGACCCGGTCGTCCTGGATTTGGAAGCCGACGGAGCCCGGATAGTCGTAACCGTCGCCAACGTCATTCATCGCCACGATGGAGGTCGCCAGACCGGGGTCCGACGCGGCGACCGCCTGCTGCAGGTCCGTGGTGAAGGTCGCAATGCCGCAGCGGCGCGGCAGCGAGTTGCCGATGAAGGCGATCCGGTGAAGCGGGTTCAAGGTCGTGCCTCCATAAGGGAAATGGGCGAAACCACCGGTGCGGCGAGCGTGAGGCGTCGGCGAGATGCGGCGCTCATCGGTGAGAGGGCGTCATTCGCCGCGAGCGGACGAAGCAGGTCGCCGCTGGGCTCCGCGGCGGCATAAGCTATGAGGCAGGTGAGGCCTTCCTCGCCTGCCTCGACGGATAGGGTCTCGTCCTGGGCGAAGTAGCCTTCGCCGACACCGGCTTGCGCCGGGCCGAGCCGCCCATGGCCGGCGATCACCAGCAACCAGGTCTCAGAACGGGCACGCAGTTTCCACACCGACCCCGGTGCAAGCTCGAGTCGTTCGAGCACGAAGAAGGCGCTCGCCACGAGCAGGGTTCTGGCGTTACCGAGCCCTCGCGAGGGCGCCTGCTCCGCAGCCGGGCCGGCATTAGCAGCGGCAATGCCGGCTTCGACGTGGAGCTCGCGGCCGCGACTGTGATCGAACAGGCGGAAGGTTGTGTCGCTGCGCTGCTGAATCTCGGCGAGCACGAGACCGGGGCCGATCGCATGTATCGTCCCAGCTGGGATGAAGATGATGTCTCCTGCCGCGACCTTTCGCCAGGAAACCTGCGTTGCGATAGAGCCATCGGCGATCGCCGCCCGCAATTGCGCGCCCGTCAATTCCGACTTGAGCCCAACACCTACCGTGGCGTCCGGCTCGGCGGAGAGCACGTACCAGGCTTCGGTCTTGCCGCGCGGAAGCCCCATGGTTCGTGCCGCATCGTCGTCCGGGTGCACCTGGATCGACAGGGCTTCGCGCGTGAACAGCAGCTTGAGCAGCAAGTCAGGCTCGAGTGCATCGGGATCGCGGCGCTGGAACCAGATTTCGCCGATGGCGACACCGTGATGATCGGTTCCGCTCCAGGGCAGGAGGTCGTGTGAGCCCCAAGGTTTAGATACGGCCTGCAAGCGAGCCAATTCGAGAGCCATGGCGAACTCCAAAGTCGCCCGGGCTTCGACAAGCTCGACAGGATTGTCGAACGACGCGGCGGCGGGGCCGGCAAGGCGTGGACAACAGGCTTTTTGCAGGCCCTGCCCCTACGAGAGCGATTCAGTTCGAGACCGACATCTGCGTAACGCAGCTGGTCGCGGCGACCGCGTTCTCAAAGAGGCCGATCTTGAAGCCTTGGAGGGTTCCGACGAACGGCTCCCCCCGTCGGAGTAGAGGGAGGGGTTCGATCGTCGGGGAAGACGCTCCGGCAGAGACTGACGGCCAGCGATTTTATGACGAGTCGTTCCAGTTCTGATATAGGATTAACTTAGGTCGATATAAGATATTAATGCAGATTTATTTTCAGCGGCACGAAAATAATGGATTGAAATCGATTTTTATTAGAGGTATTTTCAGCCTAGCGATCGTAAAATGCTGATAAATTGAAGATATTGTTTATTTCACAGTGACCTCGGCTGATTATTATTTTTATCACCTCTGCTGACCCGGGAGGCAGCGGCCATATGAGCGCTATGAGAGCCTCGATGTCCACGTCGACCGCCGATCGGAAAAGCTGGAACTGGCCGCTCGTCACTCAGCGCGGTTTGATCGCAGCTATGGCACGTGCTTTCGCCGTTATAACGGTTTGACTGACCTTCATAGGCGAAGCGTCGACGCCAAAATAGCGGCTTCTGCCTATGCTCCCTGCGCCCGTCGGTTCAACGCTGACCTATGGCCTCATCAGCGTTTGCCTTTTCGGGGTCGCCGTGTGAGGCTTCGGAAAATTCTACGGTGTCGAGCTAATTCTACGGTGTCGAGCTGTTGCCCCGCGCGGCGCCGCTCGCCGCGAGTACCTTGCTACCTCTCATATTCGGCATGCGGCTGATACGCATGCGAAAGCGCCGTCACCTGCGTGCATACTCGGCGGAACTGAGAGACCACACGGCACGGATGTAGCCCAGCCATCGGCAGTGGCCTGATTATGTTACGTGATCGGTAACTCGCTTTCGCCGCCTCTAAGGTGACGCCCAAGTGTCTTCGTATACTTAAGTGCGAAGGCGAAAGTCTGCTCCCGGGCGGTGGTTCAATGTTCGCAACTGGCGCACGGCGTGAGTGGCGGGCGCGCTGGGGAGCGATCGGCCGCAAGCTTAGACGAGATCTTCGGCTCGAGGCATTCAAGCAATGATCTTGCCCGGATTGCAGAGATTGTCGGGATCGAACAGCTTCTTGAGCTGGGCCATCAGCGCTAGTCTCACCGGGTCGGCGTGGCGTTCCAGGGCCGCGATCCGTTTGCTGCCGATGCCATGTTCGGCGGAGAACGAGCCGCCGAGCCCGCGCAACTCACCATAGATCGCAGTGTCCACGGCCGTCCGGACATCCGGCCGGAGGGGGCCGGACAGGTTCAGGACGATATGGAGGTTGCCGTCGGCGAGATGGCCGAACAGATAAGGTTCTATGGCTGGATCGATCGCCTTCAGAGCCGGCCGCAGGCGCGCCACGTAACTGTCGAACTCGCGCGCCGGCAGTGAGATGTCATAGGAGGGCGCCTGCGGATGAAGCCGATAGAGCACGTCCGTATCCTCGCGCAGTCGCCAGAGCTGTGCCGCTTGAGCCATCGAGGCGCAGACAATGCCGTCGAGGTCCGGCTCCTTCTCGGCGAGGGCCGCGAGCGCTTCTTCCAGGGCGGTACGTGCAGCCTCGAAGCTCGTGCCACCGAGCTCGACCAGCAGCAGGCAGGGTGAGCGCAACGGCAATTGCGCCGGATCGAGGCCGATCGCGGCACAGGTCACGGCCGCAAAGCTGGACCACATGATCTCCGCTGCGAGCAGCGGCGCCGTTCCAGCCCGCAACCGACGGACGATGTCGAGCGCCTGCGCCGCGCCGGTGGTGCCCAGCAGCGCGGTCGCGCGGCCATTTGGCAAGGGATCGAGCCGGATCACCGCGCGCGTGACGATGCCGAGCGTTCCCTCCGCTCCGATCAGCAGCTGCTTCACATCATAGCCGGCGCTGGTCTTCAGGACGCGCGTCATGTCGTCGACAAGGCGTCCATCGGGAAGCACGGCTTCGAGGCCGAGCACGCGGTGGCGCATGACGCCGGTGCGGAAGGCCGTGATGCCGCCGGCATTGGTCGCGATCAGCCCGCCGACCGTGGCCGAGCCGCGCGCGGCGAGGTCGAGGCCGGGATGGAGGCCGACGGTCGCCGCCGCTTCTTGCAGGGCGCCGAGCGTGACCCCTGCCTGGACCACGGCGATGCCGCTGTCGGGATCGATCTCTTCGATCCGGTCGAGCGCGCCGAGGTCGCAGATGAGCTGGTCCGGCGTGGTGACGGCGCCGCCGACGAGGCCAGTCCGCCCGCCTTGCGGCACGAAGGAGCAGCGCTGTGCCCGGCACCAAGACACCAGCCGCACGACGTCCGCAACCGACCGGGGGCGGACGAGCGCGAAGGCGTTCAGGTTGCCGGCGTCCCAGCCGGGATCGCGCCCTGCGAGCGCGCTGCGATCGAGGACCTGGCTTTCCGGCAGCTGGCTGCGCAAAGAAGCGAGCTTGTCCAGCTCGGGCTCGACCAACTGTTCCTCACGACGCATCGTGCATCTCTCCGGGGGTGGCCCGCTGCTGCAGGAGCCGGGTGAGCCAGTCCGGATCGACATCGGGCACACAGGAGAGCAGCAATCGCGTATAGGCGTCGGACGGCACCTCCAGCACCGTGTCGCGTGGCCCGCTCTCGACAACCGCGCCCTGGCGCATGACGACGACCTCGTCCGCGATGGCGCGCACCGTCGCGATGTCATGGGTTATGAAGAGGCAGGACAGGCCGAGTTCCTTCTGCAGCCGCTGCAGCATCGCCAGGATGTCGGCCTGGACGACCTGATCGAGCGCCGAGGTCACCTCGTCGCAGATCAGCAGCTCGGGGCCGGCCGCGAGTGCGCGGGCGATGCAGACGCGCTGCTTCTGCCCGCCCGACAGCGCGCCGGGCAGCCGGTCGAGCAGGTCGGGCTTCAGCTCGACCAGCGCCATCAACTCGTGCAGGCGAGCCTCGCGCGCCGGGCCCTTAAGGCCGTTATAGAGCTGCAGCGGCCGACCGATCGTCTCGCGTATGCTGTGGTGGGGATTGAGTGCCGCATCCGGGCTCTGGTGGATAAGCTGGACGCGGCGAAGCTCGTCGCGCGAACGATCCCGCAGGCGCGCCGGTAAGCCGCCTCCTTGCAGCAAAACCCGACCAGCCGTGGGCGGCAGCAACCCGGCAACGACACGCGCCAAGGTCGACTTGCCGGAGCCGGATTCGCCGACGAGGGCGACTGTGCGGCCCTTTCCAACGGTCAACGAGACGTCCCTGAGCACCGGGACGGAGCCATAGGAGGCGCTGATCCCGGCCAGTTCCAGCAGCGGCGCGCCGTGGTCCGGCTCCGGCGTTTTCCGGATCTGGCGCACCGCCCAGAGCGAGCGGGTGTAGGTTTCGCGCGGGGCGGCGAGCATGGCGCGCGTCGGAGCTTCCTCGACGATGCGGCCATGGCGCAGCACGACGATGCGATGGGCGAGCTGTGTCACCACCGCGAGATCATGGGTAATGTAGATCGCAGCCGTCCCGAAGGTTTCGACGACATCGCGGACGCAGGCGAGGATCTCGACCTGCGTGGTAACGTCGAGGGCCGTGGTCGGCTCGTCGAAGACGATGAGGTCCGGCCGACAGATCATCGCCATCGCGATCATCACGCGCTGGAGCTGGCCGCCCGAAAGCTCGTGCGGGAAGCGCTCGCCGATGCGGTCGGGATCCGGCAGCGCAAGGCGCGCGAACAGCTCGCGTGCCTCCTGCTCCGCCTGCCGCCGTCCCATGCCGGCCTGCCTTGTGGCGGTCTCGACCGCCTGGTCGATCAGGCGATGCGCCGGGTTGAAGGATGCGGTGGCGCTCTGGGCGACGTAGGCGATGCGCGTGCCCCGCAGCGCCCGGCGGTGCTGCGGCGGCAAATCGAGCAGGTCCTGCCCATTGAAGTGGATGGTGCCTCCGGCGAAGCGGCAACCGGGCCGGACATAGCCGAGCGCAGCGAGGCCGATCGTCGACTTGCCGGCACCGGATTCGCCGATCAGGCCGAGCACCTCGCCGGCATGCAGCTCCAGATCGATGCCGTCGACGATCCGCTGCGGCCGGCCGGCTCCGCTCGCCTCGATCACGAGGCCCTGCATGACCAGGAGCGGCGCGCCGCCCGTCTCGGCTCGCAGGCGTGATGCCGCCTGGACGAGGCTCGCGGTTTCAGCGTTCATCGCTCACCCCGTGATTGCCGGCCGCGGCCCAGTCGATGACCAGGTTGATGCCGATGGTGAGCAGCGCGATCGCACCGGCCGGAAACAGCGGCATCAGGATGCCGAACGAGATCGCGGCGGCGTTCTCGCGCACCATCGAGCCCCAGTCGGCGGTGGGTGGCTGGATGCCGAGGCCGATGAAGCTCAGCGTGGCGATGAACAGGAAGACGAAGCAGAAGCGCAGGCCGAACTCGGCCGCGAGCGGCACGACAATGTTGGGGAGGATTTCGCGGCGCATGATCCAGCCGGTTCCCTCGCCGCGCAGGCGTGCGACCTCGACGAAATCCTGGGCCGCGACGTCCATCGCGACGGCGCGCGCGATCCGGAAGACCCGCGTCGCATCGAGCAGCGCGATGACGCCGATCAGCACGGGCAGCGTCGAGCCGGCGACGGCGAGCACCAGCAAGGCGAAGATCAGGGTCGGGAAGGCCATCACCAGATCGACGAGCCGGCTCAGGGTCTGGTCGATCAACCCGCCGCGCACGGCTGCGACCAGTCCCAATGTCGTGCCGGTGAGGAAGGAGAGAGCCGTGGTCAGCAGCGCCAGCATGATCGAATTGCGGGCGCCATAGATCAGGCGCGAGAGCACGTCCCGTCCGAGATGGTCTGTGCCCAGCAGGGTCGCCGGGCCGTCCGCCGCCGGGTCCCAGAAGCCCCCGGCCCAGGGACCGCCGACGATTTCGGTCTCGCCATAGGGCGCGACGAGCGGGGCGAAGAGCAGGCAGAACAGATAAAGGGCGACGATCGCCAGCCCGATCCGGGCCGAAAGCGGAGCCGTGCGGAACGCTGCGATGCCGCTCATGCCCGCGCCTCCCGATGGCGCGGCCGCCGCAGGCGCGGATTGGCCAGCAGCGCCAGGATGTCGGCGAGCAGGTTGAGACCGATATAGGTGGCGGCAAACAGGATGCAGCAGGCCTGGACGACGGGGATGTCCCGCTTCGCGACCGAGTCGACCAGCAATTGGCCGAGCCCCGGGTAGACGAACACGACCTCGATCACGACGACGCCGACGACGAGATAGGCGAGGTTGATGATGACGACGTTGATGATCGGCGACAGCGCATTGGGCAGCGCGTGGCGGACGACGACGTCCCAGGGTCCCACGCCCTTGAGGCGGGCCATCTCGACGTAAGGAGAGGCCATGACGCCCATGATGGCCGCCCGCGTCATCCGCAGGACATAGCCGATCACGGCGAGCGACAGCGTCAGGGCCGGCAGCGCCAGCATCGTGAGGGTTTCGAGGAAACCGCCCTGGCTCGACAGCGAGATCGCCGGCAGCCAGCCGAGGCCGACGGAGAAGCAGGCCACCAGCATGTAGGCCGTGAAGAATTCGGGAAACGAAATCACGAGCAGGGAGGCGGTGGAGGCGACCCGGTCGAGCGCTCGGTCGCGGTGCACGGTCGACAGGATGCCGAGCAACACGCCGAGCGGCAGCGCGATCGCGGCCGCCAGTGCCGCAAGCGACAAGGTTGCGCCCAGCCGGGGCGCAACGAGCTCCGAGATCGGCCGGTCATTGGCGAGGGAACGCCCGAAATCGCCACGCAGCATGCCCGCGGTCCAATCGGCATAGCGCACGATCAGCGGCTTGTTCAGGCCAAGCTCCTGCCGGAGCGCCGCCACTGAGGCAGGTGTCGCGCTCTGGCCGAGAATCGCCTCGGCCGGGTCTCCCGGCAGCATGTCGACGGCGAGGAAGACCAGCATCGAGATCACGAACAGGGTCGCGATCCCGAGCGCGATCCGCTGGGCGATCATGGCGAGGACGCCGTGC
The DNA here is from genome assembly GCF_003952665.1 of Bosea sp. Tri-49. Classification (NCBI taxonomy): domain Bacteria; kingdom Pseudomonadati; phylum Pseudomonadota; class Alphaproteobacteria; order Hyphomicrobiales; family Alloboseaceae; genus Allobosea; species Allobosea sp. Tri-49. Next base: position 590,036 of record NZ_CP017946.1, on the reverse strand, counting down.
ATCGAACGATCCTTGCTGGCCTGACCGGTTCCGGCGGGAACGGGTCAGGCGGCCAAATCGAGGAGGAAGACGTGCTTCAGGCGAACCACCAGCGCTCGGAGGCGCGGCAGCCATCGAGCATCCAGTCGCCGGCGAGTTCGCCGAAGGCCAGCTTGCGGCTGGTCGCATCGAGGAAATCGGCGAAGGCGAAGATGTTCGAGCCGCCATCGTCGTGGATGATGCGCTGCGCCTCGCTGTAGAGCGCGCGGCGCTTGCCGGTGTCGAACTCCTTGCGGGCTTCGGCCACGATGGCGTTGAGGCGCGGACTGTTGATGCGCGTCTCGTTCCAGCCCGCCTTGGTGCCGGTGTCGGAATAACCCAGCGTCAGCAGCACGTCGTCGTTGATGCGCCCGCTCCAGCGCGAGGTGCACAATGGCCGCTTGTTCCAGACGGAAGACCAGTAGCCGTCCTCCGGTTCCTTGACGACGTCGACGGTGATGCCGGCCTTGGCAGCGTGGGCCTTGAACAGCACCGCCGCATCGGTCGCTCCGGAGAACGGGGTCTCGGAGACATGGAGCTGGACGCGCAGACTGGCCTCGCCCGCCTTGGCGAGGTGGAATTTCGCCTTGTCGGGATCATAGGCGCGCTGCGGGATCGAGCCGTCGTAGAACTCGTAGGCCGCCGAGAGCGGATGGTCGTTGCCCGGGGAGCCGAAGCCGCCGAGCACCCGCTTCACGATCTCCTCGCGGTCGATCGCGTATTTCATGGCGAGGCGTACATCGTTGGAGGCGAACGGCGCCTGGTCGACCATCATCGGAAAGGCGAAATGCGCCTTGCTCTTCACCCGGTTGATGCGCACCGCGCTGTTGCGCTCGAGCAGCGCCACGGTGCGCGGGTCAACGGCGTTGTAGGCGTCGAGCTGGCCGGTCAGCAGGGCGTTGGCGCGGGCCGTCGCATCCTTGATGCAGATCATCTCGACGGTGTCGAAATTGCCCCTGCCGGCTTTCCAGTAATTCGGATTGCGTTTCACGCGTGAGCGCACGCCGGGCTCGAACTGCTCCAGAATGTAGCCGCCGGTGCCCATGCCGCGGCGGTAGTCGGTATCGCCATCTGGGATGATGACGAGGCCGACCGAGCTCGTCAGGGCCGGAAATCCGACATTGCCGTCGATGAGCTCGAACACGACCGCATCGGGACCGTCAGCCTTGACCGCTGCGATCTGGGCCAGGATCGGCTTGGTCATGGATTTTGAGCCGTCGCGGCGATGGGTGTTGAAGGAATGGACGACATCGGCTGGCGTCAGGCTCTTGCCGTCATGGAAAGTGACGCCCTTGCGCAGCTTGAAGGTCCAGGTCTTCGCGTCCTTCGAGCCTTCCCAGCTTTCCGCGAGCTCGGGGACGAGCTTTCCGCCCGGCCCGGCCTCGACGAGATTATTGCGCAACTGCCATTGCAGATGCTGCGAGAACTGCGTCTCGACCAGCGTCGGGTCGAGCGAGTCCGAGGTCGCGAAGTCGGAAATGCCGACCCTGAAGGCGCCGCCGCGCTTCGGAGTCTGCGCCATCGCATTGGACGGCAAGAGTTGCGCTGCGCCGAGCGCGCCGGCGCCGAGAAGAAGGCTTCGCCTATCCAGATGTCCGTGGTTGGTCATTGCAGTTTCCCTCTGTGTTGTCGGAGCGGTTTTCGCTCTCGTTGAATGCTGGTGGCCGATGTGCGCCGAGGCAGGCGGCGAGCCCGGCGATCAGCCGGTCATTGTCCGCGGCATGGCCGATGGTGACGCGCAGGTAGCTGCGGTACCCGGCCTCGCGCCAAGGCTTGACGATGATGCCCTCGCGCAAGAGCGCGGCGGCGATGCCGTCGCTGTCGGCGCCGGTATCGAAGAACAGGAAATTGGTCTGCGACGGGGCGGGTTTGAGGCCGAGCTGGTGCAATGCCGCCCGGACCCGCTCGCGCTCGGCCCACAGCCGCGCGGTGGAGGCCTTCATCCAGGCTTCGTCCCGCAATGCGGCCATGGCGGCGATCTGGGCGGCGCCGTTGACGTTGAACGGTGTCTTCGCCGCTGCGACGGTCCGAGCGAGCGCGGCATCGGAACAGATCGCATAGCCGACCCTGAGGCCGGCGAGGCCATAGGCCTTCGAGAAGGTCCGCAGCACGACATGCGGCAAGCCGGCGGCGCTCAGGATCACGCGCGCATCGGGCGCGCCTTCGTCGGCATATTCGAAATAGGCCTCGTCGAGCACGAAGAGTGTGCGCGGTGAAGCGGCTCGGGCGAGCCGTTCGAGCTGCGCCTGGTCGAGGGCGGGTCCGACCGGGTTGGACGGCGACGACAGGAACAGGATTCGCGGCTCGGCCGCGAGCGCAGCAGCGATGGCCTCGATATCGAAGCCGAGGTCGTCGGCCATCGGAATCTTCACCACGCAGGCGCCGGCGGCCATCGGCTCGATCTCGTGCAGGCCGAAGCTCGGCGTGACCGTCACGACCTTGCAGCCCGGCGTCAGCACCGCGCGCGCGATCGCCGCGATCATCTCCTCCGAGCCGTTGCCAATCACGATCCGGTCGGCCGCGGTCGCGAGCTTCTCGGCGAGCGCGGTCCTCAGCTCTGTGCAGGCCGGGTCGGCATAGCGCCAGGGCTCGAATTGCGGCGAGCGCAGCGCCTCCAGCACGGCGGGCGAGCAGCCGTCGGGGTTCTCGTTGCTGGCGAGCCGCGCGATATCGGACCGTCCGCTCACAGCTCGCGCGACCGCGATATTCAGCCCGGCATTGTAGGGCGGCAGCGCCGCGACATGCGGATTGAGAACCAGCGAGCCGCCGGTCCGTCCGGCTTCGTCGACAGTGCGGAGCGTCGCTTCGGTCATCGGCAAGGCTTTCCTCACAGATCCAGGACGAGCGGGCCGCGTGGCCTGGCGCAGCACAGCAGCACCTCGCCGGGGCCGGGCGGATCGAGCGGCTCCTCGACATAGTCGACCTCGCCCTGAATCAGGCCGGTGCGGCAGGTGCTGCAGATGCCGGCGCGGCAGGAGAAGGGCGGGTCGAGACCGAGCCGTTCGGCGAAGGCGAGCAAGGTCGTATCAACCGCCTCGTCCCATGCGGCCGAGCGCCGCGATTGCGCGAAACTGATCTGCAGGCCGGCTCCGGCCCCATTTGCTTCGGCAGCGGCAACGGGTTCGTCAGCGGGCGGCAGGACGGCGGCCGGAGGCGCCCCAAGCGCATCGTCATCAACCGCTTCGAGTACCGTAGCCGGACCGAAGAACTCGTAGCGGATCCGCTCCTTGCGCACGCCGAGCTCGCGGAAAGCGGCGTAGACATTGGCCATGAAGGGCGGCGGCCCGCAAAGATAGACGTCGTAGTCGCCGAGCGGCAGCCAGCTGCGCAGCAGCGCCCTGGTCATGATTCCATCGGCATGATGCCGTCCGGCCACGGCATCCGCGGCAGAGGGGGCACGGTAGCAATAGCGCGCCGTCAGGCCGGGACGGCTGCGGATCAGCGCATCGACCTCCTCGCGCAGGGCATGGACCTCGCCATCGTCGCAGGCATGCAGGAAATGCACCTCCCGCTCCGGCTCGTCCGTCAGCGCGTGGAGCATCGAGACGAGCGGCGTCAGGCCGACACCACCGCTCGCGAGGATGACGGGCCGTTTCGTATCCGTGGCCAGCACGAACTCTCCGCGCGGCGGTGCGATCTCGACGAGGTCACCGACTCCGATCCGGTCGTGCAGGAAGCAGGACCCGACGCCGTCCGGCAGGCCCGGCGCCGGCGCGGCCTCGCGCTTCACCGTGATTCGGTAGCGCGCCGTGTCCGATGGCCGCGACGAGATGCTGTAGGTCCTGAGCGCCGGCACCTGCCCGTCCGCGCCGGGGATTCGGATCGGCAGGTACTGGCCGGGCTCGAAGGCCTGCCAGTCCGCGGGATCGAGCGGCTCCAGTGCGAAGGATGTGATCGTCCGGCTCTCCGGCGTCCGCGAAACCACGCGGAACGGCCGGAACCGGGATGCAGCTTGCGCAGCGTCCGCCACGGCGGCGCCTATTCCGCCGCCTGCTGGGCGCTGGCGGCGTTCTCGGCCTCGATCATCTGTGCCAGGCGGCGGCGGAACCGCAGCGGCCCGACATCGATCTTGAGGTCGAGATTGGGGGTGCGCTTGTTGGCCATGCCCTGATGCACAGCGGTGAGGACCGCCCGGTCCTCCTCGAAGGCACCGCGCACCGAGTGGGCGAACTGCGCCGAAATCTCCGGATCGTTCGGCGCGAAGTTGCGCATCTGGAACCAGAAATAGCGGGTGCTGTTCTCGTCGACCGGCGTCATGAAGTTGTAGCTGTCCATCAGGAACACGTCCGGATGGAGCGGCTGGCCGACGCCGCCGCTGCCGGCCGGCGTGAAGATCGCCCGGATGATGGCGTGGCTGGGATAGCGCACCTCATAGTGCTGCTTGCGGTCGCAGCGGCCCTTGAACGTCAGGAACGGTGCGTAGAAGGGCGCGGGCTCGGTATCCATCATCCAGCGCCAGACCGTGACTCCGTCCTCGCCGACGGTCGTCTCCAGCGGCGTCTCCTCGGTGCCGGCCCCGGCGAAGGAACTCTGGTGCACCCAGGCGACATGCGAGGGGTCGAGCAGGTTGTCGGTCATGTAGAGGTAGTTGCAGGCGATCGTCATGCCGTCGCCCTGGTTGACGCCCCATGTGGGGTCGCCCCAATGGTCGACGGCGAAGATCAGCGCGGGGTCGGCCAGCGCCGGATCACCCATCCAGACCCAGATCAGGCCGTAGCGCTCAGCGACGGGATAGGACCGGACGCGGGCGACATGCGGAATCCGCTCGGCGCCGGGAACGCGGGTGCAGGTGCCCGAGCAGTCGAAGGTCAGGCCGTGATAGCCGCATTCGACGTCGTCGCCCTTGATGCGCCCCATCGAGAGCGGCAGCTTGCGGTGCGGGCAGGCATCCTCGAGCGCGGCCAACTTTCCGTCGCGCCGCCGGTAGAGCACGACGTTCTCGGACAGCATCGTCACCGGATGAAGCTGGTCCCGGACCTCATGGTCCCAAGCCGCGACATACCAGGCATTTTTCAGGAACATCGACGCTCTCCCATCAATCGCCATCGAGGGTGATGATAGGCAGCGATGCGGCGCCGGCTTGAGTCCGAAGAATTGCGTTACATTTTAGATTTGCTAAAATGTGAAGATCGGATGGGAGACAGGTTTGGGACTGCCGCCGCTCAAGGCTCTTCACGCGTTCGAGGCGGTCGCACGGCTGGGCAGCGTGTCCGATGCGGCGGCCGAGCTGTTCGTCACGCCCGGCGCGATCAGCCAGCAGATCAAGAAGCTGGAGAGCTGCCTCGGCATCCGGCTGGTCGAGCGCAACGGGCGCGGCGTCGAACTGACCTCCTGGGGGGCGGCCTACCACCTCGACATCGTCGGTCCCTTCGCGGCGCTCCGCCAGGCCCAGGCCACCCTCCATCGCAAGCGCGCCAGCTCTGGCCTTGTCGTCAGTTGCCTCGCCACCGTGGCCAGCCGCTGGCTCGGCCCACAGCTCTTCGACTGGCAGGTGCTGAATCCTGCCTCGAAGATCCGCCTGATCGGGGCGGAGTCCGAGCCGCGGCTTTTCGAGGACGGGGTCGATTTCAGGCTGTCATACGGGTCGAAGAGCCAAGCCTTCGACCACTACGCACCGCTCTTCACGGACTGTGTCGTGCCGGCCTGCGCGCCCGGCTTGATCGCCGGCAAGGCCATCGCGGCACCGGAAGACATCTTCACCTGCCCCCTGATCGGGATCGAGTGGGAGGGATCGCACAAGCCTCCGCCGAGCTGGGACGAGTGGGCACGCAGCGTCGGGGTCTCCGTGGGCAGCGTCTCGACGGAGCTCGCCTTCTCATTGTCGAGCACGGCCCTGGATGCCGCCGTCAACGGCCGTGGTTTCGTGCTCGCCCAGATCGCGATGATCCGCGAGGATCTAGCCTCCGGGCGGCTCGTCGTTCCGATCGACAGGCGGCTGCAGCTCGGCGAAAGCTATTTCCTGGCCTGGGATCGGGCCGCACTGGAGAAGCCATTCGGTGCGCAGTTCAGAGATTGGGTGCTGGCCATGTCGCGTGCGCAGCAGCGCCAATCCGCAGCTTAGTGAGGTTGCTCTGCAAACATCGATGCCGGCCTCGCCGAGAAACGATGTTGCGCAGATTATGGCCGTCACATAACAATCGTGCGGCCGAACAGCGATTTCGGCCAAGGCCTGCGGATCGCGGGTCCTATCAATGGGGAGGCTTACAAGCTCGGAGGAGACATCGATGACTCGACGTGTTCGCTTCGTGTTGCCCTATGCCTTACTGACCTCATTCATTCTGTCCGGGGCAGCGGTGGCCCAAACTCCCGGACTCACCAGCACCGCCGTGATGTCAGGTCGTGACCTCACCTGGGACATGGCCTTCCTGCCCGACGGCACGATGTTCTTCACCGAGAAGTGCAGCGGACTCTCGGTCCGGCTACCATCCGGCAAGATCAACTCCCTGCTCGGCATCAAGGATTCCAAGAATTACCCTGACACCGCATCTGACCTCTTCTGCGGTGGTCAGGCTGGCATGTACGGTGTCGCGATCGACCCCGACTTCGCTACCAACCGCCTCATCTATGTGTCCTCGGCGTCGAACATGACCGCGCCGGGAACCAATCGGGTGCTGCGGTTGACGGTAAATCCCGATCTGACCAAGGTCTCGAACCGGCAGGACATCGTAACCGACATCGCCTACAAGCCGGCGCCCAGCAATCATCCCTTCGGCGATCCGGGCGCGCATAATGGCGGGCGCCTCCGCTTCGGTCCGGCGGACGGATTCCTGTATGTGACGACAGGCGACACCCATAATGGCGAGGTGCCGCAAAGTCCGACCCGCATCGGCGGAAAAGTGCTCCGCATCGACCGGGACGGCAAGGCCGCGCCCGGCAACAACCCGCCACAGGGCTTCGATGCGCGCGTCTTCACCTACGGGCATCGCAACCCGCAGGGCATCTGCTTCCGCCCCGGCACCAACCAGCCCTACACCGCGGAGAACGGTCCCTGGCATAGCGACGAGGTGACGGCGCTCACGGCCGGCGGTAATGCCGGCTGGGATCCGCGCCCCAATATGGCGGGACGCGCCGACTGTCCCGACAATTATTGCGGCTACTCGCCAAACCAGATGGGCGCGGTGGATCCGAAGGATCGCTCGGCATTCATGCCGATGACCGACACCAAGACCTATCCCAACGCGATGAAGCCGGCCTGGAACAACGAAATGCTCTCGCAGGGCATGTCGTCATGCGTGTTCCTGAACGGTCCGCAATGGAAGGACTGGAACGGCCGGATGGTGGTGACCTTCATGGGTATCGGCATCCATGGAACGCCGGTCGGCAACCGCCTCGACGTGCTCGACATCACGCCCGACGGCTCGTCCGCCAAGCGCAGCACGGTGTCGTTGCCGATGCCGGCCGGGCGCTTCCGCTCCGTCGTGCAGGCGCCGGACGGCAGCATGTACGTCGCCACCGACCAGGGCGATGTCTACCAGCTCAAGCCCAACTGAGCGCATCCGGCAGCCGCACCCGCCAAAGCGGCGGCGCGGCTGCCCATTCATCTGCGGAGGTGTCGGCCCTGCGATACCGTCCGATCCGGATCGCGCATGAGGGAATCCTGCCCATGCCTGACTTTCGCCAACTCGCGACAGCCCTTTTCGCCGCGCTTCTGGCGTCGCCGAGCGCTATCGCAAGCCCCGAACTGGCCAGGAGCAAGAACTGTGTGGCCTGCCACCACGCCGAACGGAAGATGATCGGGCCAGCCTTCAAGGTCGTGGCCGAGCGCTATGGCAAGGATGAATCCGCGATCAAGACCCTGAGTGAAAGGGTCGTGAAGGGCGGCGGCGGCGTTTGGGGACAAACGCCGATGCCGCCGCAAGCGGGCGTTTCGCCGGAGGACGCCGAAATTCTCGTGAAGTGGATTCTCGCCCAGTAGCGAGACCTGAGTGTCAGTCCCGCGAGGAGGTAACGCGGGCCGATGTTGAAGGACGGCTCGTCCTTCGTCGACGCAGCGAGATGACGCCGCCCGGCGATCGGCCTCGTTTGCAACACACTGGAGCCGGGTGTAACCTTCTCCTGCTTTCCCGAGCGAGAGCTGGCGACGATCTGGAGATACCGATCATGCGCAAGTGGAAAAAGCCCACCATCATCGAAGTGACGGTCGGCTGCGAAGTGACGTCCTACGCTCCCGCCAAGCTCTGACGTTTCGGTTCCGAGGCCCAAAGCTATTGTCCTAGGCGGGACGTAGAGGCGCCTTCTCGGATTGGCGCCGAGCAATGAGTTTTGCGGTATGAGGATCGGCCTCCCGTCCGCGAGGCAGGCGGGAGACCGATCCTCGCGCTTTTGTGCGATGCGTTCCGCATCGTCGCTTGTTCTGGTGCTTGACGAGTTCGCACGAGCCGCCGCCCCATGAAAGCCGACGCCACGCATATCGATATCGCAGCCATTGTCCCGGCCCTGCCTCGCGGGGTTCGCCTGCGTTTCGACGAGAGCCGCCAGCAATGGTTCCTTCTCGGCCCAGAACGGGTATTCGAGCCCGACGAGATCGCACTCGAGATCTTGCAGCGCGTTGACGGCGCGCGCAGCGTCGAGGCCATAGCGCAGGAGCTGGCGGCGGCATTCGAAGCGGACCGTGACGAGATCGCTGCCGACGTCATGGCGTTTCTGCGCGGCCTCGCCGATCAGAGGATGGTCGATCTGTGAGCGATGTCGAGACGCTCCCGCAAGCCACGCCCGCCCGGCCGACATTGCCGCCGCCCATGGGTCTGCTGGCGGAGCTGACGCATCGCTGCTCCCTGCGCTGCCCCTATTGCTCCAACCCGCTCGAACTCGACCGACGCTCGCAGGAACTCTCGACTGCCGAATGGAAGCGGCTGATCGATGAAGCGGCCGCCCTCGGTGTCCTGCATATCTATTTTTCCGGCGGCGAGCCGATGCTGCGGCGCGATATCGCCGAGCTTGTCGCGCATGCGCGTCATGCCGGTCTCTATACCAACATGATCACCTCCGGCGTCGGCTTTCAGCCAGCCGTGCTGGACGCCGTGGCCGAGGCCGGGCTCGACCACATCCAGCTCTCGGTACAGGCGATCGACGCCAATACCTGCGATCGCGTCGCCGGCTATGAGGGCGCCGCGGAGCGCAAGCATGCGGTCGCAGCCGCCATCGTCCGGCTCGGCCTGCGCCTCACCGTCAACGCCGTCATACATCGCGGGAACGTGCGCGAGATACCCGCCTTTGTTGAGCTTGCCGAAGCGTGGGGCGCGGCGCGGATCGAGATCGCCCATGTGCAGTATTATGGCTGGGGCCTGGTCAACCGCGCGAGGCTGATGCCGACGCGCCAGCAGGTCGAAACCGCGATGATGGAAGTCGACGAGGCGCGGAGCCGCACGGCTGGGCGCCTCGTCATCGATAGCGTGCTGCCCGATTACTATGCCCGCTACCCGAAGGCCTGCATGGGCGGCTGGGGCGCGCGGCTGATGAACGTCACGCCGTCGGGCCTCGCCTTGCCCTGCCATGCCGCCGAAACGATCGCGGGGCTGAGCTTCGACAATATACGCGACGCCAGCCTGTCGGAGATCTGGTATCGCGGCGCGGCGTTCAACGCCTTCCGTGGCACGGACTGGATGAACGAGCCGTGCCGCAGTTGCGCCCGCAAGGAACAGGATTTCGGTGGCTGCCGCTGCCAGGCCTTGGCCCTCGCGGGGGATGCGACCGCGACCGATCCCGCCTGCTCCCTGTCACCGCTGCACGAAAAGGTGGTTGCGCTGGCGGAAGCCGAGGCGGCCTCCGAGCGCAGCGACTTCATCTACCGGGGCTATCAGGGCGTTTGACGAAAGCCGCCTTCTGGTCCGGAGTAACTTGCCTCCCTCTAAATCGCCGTTAAGGCGCCGGCACGAAAGCGCCGGGCGGAATATGGCCGGGTGCGACATAGGCGTGATGCAGCGCATCCAGCATCGCCCAGAGCACGTCGCATTTGAACTCCAGCGCCGCGATCACTGCCCGTTGCTCCGCTGGCGTGCGGGCATGGGCCGTCACATAGCCGAGGGCAGTCCCGACGTCGCGCCGCGCCTGCTCCGGGCGGGCGGTGAAATAGCTCAGGCTCTCCGGGCTGACGAAGTCGTAATGCGCCAGCATGCCTTCGACTCGGTTGCGGATGATTTTTGGCGAGAACAGCTCGGTCAACGAGGAGGCGATCGCTTCCAGCAGAGGCCGCTCGCGCACGAAATTGACATAGGCCTCGACCGCGAAGCGGGTCGCCGGCAGCACGCCGCGATGCGCCTGCACATCCGCCCGCGCCAGCCCCAGGCTTTCGCAGAGCCGGAGCCAGCGTTCGATCCCGCCCTCGCCATCATGGTCGCCGTCATGGTCGACGAGGCGCTGGCGCCAGGCCCGCCGGAGCGCGGGATCATTGGCACGGGCGATGAGATAGGCATCCTTCACCGGGATATGAGCCTGATAGGTGAAGCGATTGAGCGCCCAGGCCTGGACCTCGCCCTTGCTGCAATGGCCGGAGTGGAGCCGCGCATGGAAGGGATGCTTGTCGTGATAGCGGGCATCTCCGACCTCGCGCAGGCGCCGCTCCAACTCCTCCGGCGATAGCAAAGCGCTCACAGCGTCATCTCCATGCCGTCGTGGGCCACCGCGACACCGGCTGCTTCGATCATAAGGCGCTCTGGCGATCCCGCGATCAACGCCGGATTGGTGTTGTTGAGGTGGATGTAGACTTTTTGCTCGACGGGGAGCCCGGCGAGCCAGGCGAGCGAACCGCCGTCGCCGGCGATCGGCATGTGTCCCATGCGGCGGCCGGTCTTTTGGCCGACGCCGGCCCGGATCATCTCGTCGTCGGTGAACAACGTGCCGTCGAAGAACAACAGGTCGGCGCTCTCCACCCTGGCACGCAGATCGTCGGACAGGGCGGCGCAGCCCGGGATGAAGACGATGGAGCGACCGCTTCCGCTGATCCTGACGCCCGCCGTTTCCCCGGCCTCGGATTTGAGCTTCGGATCCTTGCCCTCGAGATAGAGCGGCGCCTTGCCGGGAACGGGAAAGAGCTCTGCCGTCAGCCCACCGGCCAGCGTGATTGGCGCGGAGGCGTTCGCGGCCACCCGACGTGCCGGCACTGCGGCGAAGATCGGATTGGCGGCGATCGCATCGAGGACCGGCGGCAGCGCGACCAGATCGAACGGATGCCGCTCGCGCAGGCTGAGCAGCCCGGTGACATGGTCGATCTCGGCGCTGCTCAGGATGACAGCGCCGATCGGCGAATGCCGCTCACCACGCGGCCACAGGGCCGGCGTCGCGCGGATCTGGCTGCCGAGATCGGGCGACGCGTTCAGCACGGTCCAGCTCTCGCCGTCGAGGCTCACCGCGAGGCTCGCCTGCGTCCGCCAGGGGGCGCGGGAATCCCTGCTCCAGGCGAGCGCACAGACCCGGCATCGGCAATTCCACTGCGGAAAACCTCCACCAGCCGCCGCGCCGAGAACGATGGCCTTCACCGCCGCGCCTCAGATCGCCGTTTTCTCGCAAGCGCACCGAACGAGCGCCTCGGTTTCCGGCACCCTCATCACGCATTCGACCCAAGGCATGTCCCGCTCCTTCGGTTGTGCTGAGAACTGATGAGCGCCGCAATCCGTCCGTCCGGCAAAATGCAACCTACGGTATGAATGTCCGCTTCTTGGCGTACGTCTAGGGGCTACTCTTGGCCCATAGCGGACTTCGGTGATGTCCGCTTACCGGCAGGCTAGTTGAGGACCCGCCTCAATGGCTCGCGATGGGCCCTTGCGGACTCTGGTGATGTCTGCTCCCGGATGTCCTGATGCTTTAGTCTTCCGACAAACCCCGAGAATTCGTCAAGCCAGCAGACGCGCCCGTCGCAGATGAAGCTTCCGGGCTGCGCGAATGATGCGCGCCAGAAACTGATATTTCTCCACGCGGTGCGCATGCGATCCGGCAGCGGTTTGGGAATTAATAGCCGCGCGAACGTGTTGTGACAGACCAAGCCATTCGGCATTGTCTTGCTCCGCTTGCGATCGGCCGCGCATGGTCGCAAACGGATACGGTGGCCTATCGCCTTGGCTTCCGCGCCGTTCAGCCTGTTGAAGCTGCAGCGGCCCGGTCCAAATTCTGAGGGCTTCCGATGAGTGATGTCTCTCACCGCATCGTCAGTATTCTGACCACGAACCCTTTCTTTTCGGACTTCGAACGGAACGCGCTCGAGAAGATTGCTGCCGTCTGCAAGCAAAGACATCTGGCCGCACGGGAGATCCTGTTCCTCAAGGGTGATCCGGGTGATGGGCTTTATGCCATTCGACGTGGGCTGATCCGCATCGGCACAATGGATGATGTCGGCCAGCAGATGACGATGAACGTTCTGGGCGGTGGCGACGTTTTCGGTGAAATCACATTGCTTGACGGCCAATCCCGCACCGCCGATGCCGTGGCGATGGAGGACACCGACATGTTCTTCCTGCCGCGCCGCGAATTCCTGAGCTTGCTGAATCGCGAGCCGCCGATCGCGCTGCAACTGATCGCCCTGCTCTGCGCCCGGCTGCGCGATGTCATAGGCCGCCTGGAAGAGACGACATTTCTGCCTCCCGCCATTCGACTTGCACGGCGCATTCTGGTCCTCGCTGCCGACTACGGCACGGATGTCCGCGCGTCTCAGGAGGAACTGGCATCGCTCACCGGCGTGACGCGTGAGACGGTCAACCGTCACCTCCAGTCCTGGAAGCGCACCGGCGTCATTTCCTTGGGGCGAGGACGACTGCTGATCCAGGATATCGACGATTTGCGGCGTCTGGCAAAAATCGATGTCGCCTAGCAGCGGAGGTAAACGGCGGCAGCTCGAGCGCTTATCCGGCTGCCCCTATGTCAGCGGCGAAAACCCGAACGGGTTGGTCGAACCCCTTCAGAACATGCGCCTTCAATTCAACCAGAGGGGATCGCCCATCGACGGCCGCCGCGGCGACCATATCGACCAGGACTTCGGCATTGCCTGCGCTTGCGCACAGGCGCGAGGCGAGATTCACGACGGTTCCGATCGCGGTGTATTCGAGCCGGCCTTCGGAGCCGATACGCCCCACCGTCGCAGGCCCCATGGCGAGCCCGACCCCGAAGCCGAGTCGGTGGTCCAGCGTCTGTCGATCGCGCAAAAGGGACTGGACGGTCTTCTGCATGTCCCGCGCCAGATTGACGGCGCACAAAGCCGGGTCCGGACGGGGCACCGGGGCATTGATCAGGACCATCATCCCGTCTCCGGAGAAATGCGTCAGCGTGGCCCCGTGGTCGATCACCACCCTATCCAGAGCGTCGTAGTAGTCGCTGAGGAAGCTCATGACGATTTCGGGCTCGGCACGCGCCGAGAAGGCGGTGAAACCGCGCAGATCGCCGAAAACGACGACCACCTCGATGCGCCGCCCGTCGAGCACGCTGTCGTCGCCGGAGCGGTCCACCAGTTCGGCCACCTGCGGCGCGAGAAATCGCTTCAGCCGGCCGATCCGCTCCGAGCGCTCCTGCGACACTGCCAGATCGCCCGCCATCTCGTTGAAGCGCGTCGCCAGCCGCTCGAATTCGTCGCCTGTGGCGATGTCGATCCGGTGATCAAATTGCCCAGCCCCGATCCGCGCCACACCGTCCTCTAGAAGGCGGATCGGTTCGATCATGCGCTGTGTGAGCCAATAGGCGAGCGCTGCCGCGAGGCCGGAACCACCAATGAGCAAGGCGCCCGTACGCCATAGAGCCGCGTAAATCGGCTCGAAAGCCTCGGCGACTGGTTGCTTGACGACGACGCTCCAGTCGACACCGGGTATCTGCGCCATTGCGGCGAGAACCATACGCCCGTCGATGTCACGTCCCTCGGTTGCCTGGCCGCTTCGCGTCGTAATCCTCGCCCTGAGAGCTTGGAGCGGCCGTATCGCTGTTTGGTCGGCTCGCAGGACCAGGCTGATGTCGGGATGAGCGACGAGGCGCCCTGGTTGATCGAGAACGAACGCCCCCCCGGTTCGTCCGACCCGGATCGCCGATATCACGTCCCATATCAGTTTGAGATTGACCTCGGCGACTGCCACGCCGACCGCCGCGCGGGTACCGGCTACTGCAATGGTCAAAAAGGGTTCGGAACCGGCATGGAAGGAAACGGGGCCGTACCAAGCGCCCCCCGGGCGGACGTTTCTGAACGCCGGACTGGCCGAGTGGTCCGTGCCGCCCTCGATTTTGTTGAGCCCCATGCGCGATACAAACAGGCGCTCACGGCCCGTGGCATCGACAAAGGTCAGGCTGACGACGGCAGGTACCTGGCGCAACAGCCGAAAGGCGTCGAGCCTGCGCCTTTCGGCGGCGCCGTCAGACCATGGCAGCTGGACGGTCCACGCCAGTTGATCGCGGATCCCGTCCAGGAAGTCCTGAATTTTCGCAGCGGCGGATCGGGCTTCTGCTTCGAGAAGGTCGTTCAGCCTGGCTCTTTGGTCGCGATGGCCAAACCAGGCTTCGCTGCCGCCGGCAACGAGAAGGGGCACGACGACCGCCGCGAACAGCGCGATGAAATACTTCGCGAAGAGCGAGCTCCGTGGAGCGGATGGCGATTGAGTCACCGTGACAGCTCATGCGCCGGCTTTCCGGCGAAGTTTATTCGATCACCACGTCCGCGCTGCTCAAAATTGAAGGCGGCATGGTCAGTCCGAGCTGCCCGGCTGCCTTCAGATTGACGAACAGCTCGACCTTCGTCACGCGCTGGACCGGCAGATCGGAGGGCTTCTCACCCTTGATGATCCGGCCGGCATAGATCCCGGTATGGCGATGCGACTGCCGGAAGTCGCCGCCATAGCTCATCAGGCCGCCAGCGTTAGGGAAATCCCGCGCCTGGGTGATGGCGGGTACTTTATGACGCACGGCCAGCTCGGCGAGGCGCCGACTTCGGTAGGCGAAATAGGGATCGGAGGTGAAGACCAGCGCAGGCAGCTGCATCCGGGATACGGCCGCGAACAGGGCCTCCAGCTCCGGCTCGCTGCTGGCATTGAGGAGGCGCAGCTCCAATCCGAGACTGCCCGCAGCGGCCTGGAGGTTTCTCGATTGCGAAGCCGAGGTCGGGCTCGTCGGATTGACGGCGACGGCAAAGGTCCCGGCGGCTGGAAACAGCTCGCTCATGAACTCCAGCCGTTTCAGCGAGACTTCCACACTCAGGCTGCTCACGCCGGTGAGATTGCCGCCGGGCCGCGACAGACTGGCGACCAAGCCGAGCGCGACAGGGTCGCCGCCTAACTCGAAGACAATCGGGATCGTCTTGGTGGCGGATCGTGCGGCGAGCGCAACCTCCGCACCGCCCGGCGCGACCATGACGGTGACCTGACGATCCGCCAGATCCATCGCGAGCGCCGGCAATCGGCTGTACTGGCCTTCAGCCCAGCGGAAATCGATCGCGACGTTGCGGCCGTCGACATAGCCTGCTTCGGCCAGGCCCTCGGCAAAGGCAGCGAGGCGACTGCCGTATGGTTCGGGCGATTCCGAGCCGAGATAACCGATGACCGGCGCGGTTTTCTGCTGCGCACGGGCCGAGATCGTCGATGCGGCCATCGCGCCGAGCAGCGCGATGGTCTCGCGGCGCGTCATCGGAACAGCCTGGCGCAAGGAGCAGGGCGTGAAACGCACAACCGTTCCCCCCTTTCGACCGCGATCGATGCAGGTCGGGAAACGCCCGACTTGCACCTGCTCCCCTCATATCATGCTGGGTCAGCTGTGTCGCGAAACCGGCTCGCGACCGGCCTACCTAAAGGGGGCTACGACGATCGTGGCTCGTCAGAGCTTCAGCGGCCTTGCCTGTTCAATACGCGAGACGTGCTGGCGTATGGCGGCAGGGGCGAACGGATAAACGCTGCAACAGGCTGGAGCCTGTTGCAGCGCAGGTATCAGCGTGGTCACAAGAGTTTAAGCGCGAGCGAACCGCGCCGGAGACCGATATCGAGCGCAGGCGCGGACAGACGTGATCGAATTCACCTCGACTTTCGCGTGACGACGACCTCGAGATAGCTGCTCGGCACCACCATGGTTGCATCGCCCGATCGGTTGAACTGTTCGACCAGCGCCATCAGATCCCGTGTCAACGCCGCCTTGGCAGGGGCGTCCAGCGCCCCAAAGACCTTGAGCACCGGTCCATAGTAGCTGCTGAAGACCTGGAGCCAGTGCTCGGGCGAGCGATAGCGGAAGACGAAGTCGCGCTGCGTCGCCTGGATCGAGGCGCCAGCCGAACCGAACAGCTCGGCCAGGCGCTCCTCGGTGCCCCAGAGCGCGGGCGAACGCAGCCCGGGAGCCGGCGGGACATATTTTCCGATCGTTTTGAAGAGATGGCCAATGAAGCCGTCCGGCGTCCAGTTGGCCAGGCCGATCTTGCCGCCATGCCTGCAGACCCTCAGCAGCTCCGCGGCGGCGCGCTCCTGATCGGGCGTGAACATCACCCCGAAGGTCGACATGACCGCGTCGAAACGGCCATCCGCGAACGGCAAGGCTTCGGCATCGGCTTCGCGGAAGGAGATATCAAGGCGCTCGGTCGCGGCGCGCTCGCGGCCGCGCTCGAGCAACGCCGCGACATAGTCCGTGCTGGTGACGTCGCACCAGCGGCGAGCTGCAGCGAGACTGGCATTGCCGTTTCCGGCGGCGACATCGAGCACGGTCTGGCCGCTGCGCACATCGAGCGCCTCGCACAGGCGCTCGCCGACGATCTGCAAGGTCGTTCCGACGATGGCGTAGTCACCGGACGACCAGGCGCCATGCTGGCGGAGTTTGATCGCCTCGTGGTCGATCTTCTGCGGGGCAGCGGCTTGAAGCATGGTGGACATTGGATGTTTCTCCCTGCGAGGTTCGCTCGGTAGGCTCGGATGAACGGGTGGGGCATGGCGCTTCGGGGGGGCCTCGCGCCGTACAGTGAGTGGTCACGGCCGCGGATCGATTTGCCGAACGCTGAACTCGATCTCCGAACGGCTGATGCCGATATCCTTCAGCATCCTGTCGTCGAGACCCGACAATGCGTTTGCCGCGTGGCGTAACTGCACCCCAAAGGCGATCCTGCGCAGCCGTCCCGACAGCGCCTCGATCAGCCTGGTCGTCAGAGAGCGCCGGGCAGGCTTGCGATGAGGTGGGACGAAGGGACCATGGACCTCATAGAGAAACTGCTCTCCGAGGATTTGCCCAACTGCCATGCGTCCAACCAGCCGGTCGAGCACCGACTTAGTGCGAGGCCGCAGCGTGTCGGTCAGGTCATCGATGTCGTAGAGAAGATCGCTTTTCAGCGCATACATGGTGCCGCTCCCATTGCTTTGTTCGCCGCCTCTTCGGGCGGTGCTACAGCGTTGTGGCGGCTCGGGGGGCATCTCGTCTGTGAGGTGCCGCACATAGGCGATTCAGCGTGATGGCGCGGCCGATCGCGCACGAAAGCTGTCGGGCATCGAAAACGCCTGGCGGCTGCGAGAATGTCGCCGTCCCTGGGCTAATTTAGCTTCGGCGATAGTCGTCAGGGCTGGAGCTTCTCGCGCCATCAAGGCTCGCTGTGCCTAGCTCCACGAGTCGTCGACAGCAGCCACAGCGGCAATCGATTACAGCTGGACCATCAGTAGAGGCGAGACCGTTCGTAACGTCCGGTTCCAGGCGGCATGCCTATGTCGGCTAGTGGCGCATTTCTCCCAGCCGGTGGAGGGCATTTGTGGCCCTTGCCGGGCGCCAGTTCGAGGTCATCTCACGTCGAGATGAAATGCGTGAGTTTGACGTTGAGATAATCGTGGATCGCCTGACGGCCGCCTTCGCGCCCCATGCCGGAATGGTTGATGCCGCCGAACGGGGCCTCGGCATGGGCGATCATGAAGGTGTTGACCCCGACCATGCCGGCGTGGAGGCCGGCGCTCAGCGCCTCGGCGTAGCGTTGGCTGGACGTGAAGCCATAGGCGGCGAGCCCATAGGGAGTCGAATTCGCCCGCTCGATCGCATCGTCGAAGTCGCGGAAGGTGGCGATTGGTGCCAGCGGGCCAAAGGGCTCGTCGCGCATGATGCGGGCCTCATCGGGCACATCGGCGAAAACCGTCGGCTCGAAAAAGTAACCCTTGTTCCGGCCGGCGAGGCGCCGTCCGCCAGTAAGGCGTCGCGCGCCAGAGGTTTCAGTGTCAGCTGACAGCGCTTCGACCCGGTCGCGCTGGCTGGCGAGTGTCAGCGGCCCCATGGTCGTCGCCCGGTCGTGGCTGTCGCCAAGCACCAGCGCCTCGGCGGCCTTGACCATGCCGCTGGCGAAGCGCTCGGCCAGGCTCTCATGCACGTAGAAGCGGTTCGGGGCGATACAGACCTGGCCGGCATTGCGGAACTTGAACTGCGCACATAGCGCCGCCGCATTGTCGACGTCGGCATCCTCGCAGATCACGACGGGCGCGTGGCCGCCGAGCTCCATCGAGCAGCGCTTGACGGTCTTGGCGGCTTCCGCGAGCAGCATCTGGCCGACGCGCGTCGAGCCGGTGAGCGAGATTTTGCGGACGTCCTCGGCCGCCATCAGGGCCGGGGTGATCGTCTCGGCCGGGCCGAACAGCATCTGGACGGTGCCGGCCGGCGCGCCGCCGGCGGCGCAGGCTTCGGCGATCAGCGTCGAGGTCAGCAGTGTCTGTTCGGACGGCCGGCAGATGATCGGGCAGCCGGCGGCGAGCGCGGGAGCGATCTTGCGCGCCAGCAGGTTGATCGGAAAATTCCAGGCGGTGAAGGCGGCGACGATGCCGACCGGTTCCAGCGCCGTGGCCAGCCGTCCGCCCTGGCGCGAGGGGATCGTCTCGCCGAAGAGGCGTTCAGCCTCGCCGGCGAACCAGTCGAACTGCTCGATCGCGATCAGGACCTCGCCTTCGGACTGGGAGATCGGCCGGCCGATCTCATAGGACAAGGCGCTCGCCAGCGCCCCCTTGCGCGCCTCCATCGCCCGGGCGATGCCGCGTAGCACCTTGGCCCGCCCCCAGCCATGCACCCTCGACCAGGTCTTGAGCGCGGCCCGCGCGTGATGGAGCGCCTCCTCCACTTCGGCAGCACCCGCGCGAGGCGCCGTCCAGAGCTGTTCTTCCGTGCAGGGATTGAGAACGGAAAGCGGCGGCAGCGCGGTGGCCGTCCGGAACTCGCCCCCGATCAGAAGCTTGGGCTCAAGGTTGGACATCGGTATCTCCAGCACGGTCACAGGATGTCCGGCTCGCCAACGGGCGCTCCGAACGAGGTCTCGAGGAAATCGAAGTCGCAGCCCTCATGGGCCTGGCCGATATGGCGCGAGAACATCCAGCCATAGCCGCGCTCGAAGCGCGGTTCCGGACGCGTCAGCGTGGCGCGCCGGAGTTCCAGCTCGGCTGCGTCGACACAGAGATCGATGCTGCGCGCCGCGACATCGACACGGATGAGATCGCCGCTGCGGACAAGGGCGAGCGGGCCGCCGATATGGGCCTCGGGCGCGACATGCAGGATGCATGCACCGTAGCTCGTGCCGGACATGCGGGCATCGGAGACGCGCAGCATGTCGCGCACGCCCTGCTTCAGGAGCTTCTTCGGGATCGGCAGCATGCCCCATTCCGGCATGCCGGGGCCGCCCTGTGGGCCGGCGCCGCGCATCACTAGGATCGTGTCGGCGGTTACGGCGAGATCGGGGTCGTCGATTTCAGCCTTCATCTGCGCGTAGTTGTCGAAGACGAGCGCAGGTCCGGTATGGTCGAGCAGATGCGGCTCGGCCGCCGACGGCTTCATCACACAGCCCAGCGGCGCGATATTGCCATAGAGCACGGCCAGCGCAGGCTCCGCCGAGACTGGCCTGTCCAGGGGCCGGATGACGTCGTCGTTCCAGACCGGCGCGGCCTCGATCGCAGCCCCGAGCGTTCGCCCCTCGATCGTCAGCGCATCGAGAGACAGATGCCGTGTCAGCCGGCTCATCAGTCCAGGCAGGCCGCCCGCATAGTAGAAATCCTCCATCAGATAGCGCTCGCCGGAGGGGCGGATGTTGGCCAGCACCGGAATGATCCGGCTCGCCGCCTCGAAATCGGCAAGACCGATATCCTGGCCCGCGCGGCGGGCCATCGCGATGAGGTGGATGATCGCGTTGGTCGAGCAGCCCATAGCCATGGCGACCGCGACGGCGTTCTCGAACGAGGCGCGCGTCAGTACGGCCGAGGGCCGCAGGTCCTCGCCGACCATCGCGACGATGCGCCGGCCGGTCTCCGTCGCCATGCGGATATGGCCGGAATCGGCGGCGGGGATCGAGGAGGCCCCGGACAGCGTCAGCCCCATCGCCTCGGCGATGGCGGTCATGGTGCTGGCCGTGCCCATCGTCATGCAGTGGCCGTAGGAGCGTGCGATGCCGGCCTCGACCGCCTGCCACTCCTGCGCATCGATCCTGCCGGCGCGGCGCTCGTCGCAATACTTCCAGGCATCGGAGCCCGAGCCCAGCACCTCGCCACGCAGGTTGCCGCGCAGCATCGGCCCGGCAGGCAGGAAGATGGCCGGGAGGTCGGCGCTGATCGCGCCGAGGATCAGGCCGGGTGTGGTCTTGTCGCAGCCGCCCATTAGCACGGCGCCGTCGACCGGATGCGAGCGCAGCAGCTCCTCGGTCTCCATCGCCAGGAGGTTGCGATAGAGCATCGTCGTCGGCTTGACGAAATTCTCCGAGAGCGAGATCGCGGGCAGCTCCAGCGGAAAGCCGCCGGCTTGCAGCACGCCGCGCTTCACATCCTCGACGCGCTGGCGGAAATGCGCGTGGCAGGGGTTGATGTCCGACCAGGTGTTGACGATCGCGATGACCGGCCGGCCGTTCCAGTCCTCGATGCCGTAGCCCATCTGCATCAGGCGCGAGCGATGGCCGAAGCCACGAAGGTCGTCGGTGTCGAACCAGCGGGCGCTGCGAAGCGGCGTTGCCGTCATTGGCTCGCCGTCACGCCGCCGTCGATATAGACGACCTGGCCCGTCATGTAGCTGCCGGCCGGCGCAGCGAAGGTGATGACCTGCCCGACAACCTCGACGGGATCGCCGATCCGGCCGAGCGGGTTGCGATCGAGGATGAAGTCGCGGAAACCCTCGCGCTCGAGATGAGGGCGGATCCGCTCGGACTGGATGAAGGTCGGTGCAACGCCGTTGACGGTGATGTTGTGTTCTGCGAGTTCCATCGCATGCTGCTTGACCAGCATGACGAGGCCGCCCTTGGTGGCGCAGTAGGCCGAATAGCCGCGATTGCGCAGCGCCAGTTGCGAGCGCACCGAGAGCAGGTGGATCTGGCGGCCTCCGGCTCCCTGCGCGATCTGGTGGCGCGCCACCGCCTGGCCCAGGAACATCGCCGATTTGAGGTTGGTCTCGTAGATGCTGTCGAAGGTCGCCTCGTCGACATCCATCAGCCTTTGCTCGCGCTGGATGCCGACGCAGTTGACGAGCACGTCGATGCCGCCCATCGCCTCGGCGGCGCGGTCGGTCGCCTCCGCGATCGCGGCCGGATGGCGCGCATCCAGCGCGAAGCCATGAGCCTCGACGCCCTGCCCGCGCAGCCTATCCGCTAGCGCTAGCGCCTTGGCCTCGCTCGGGCCAGCGATGGCGACATCGGCGCCGTGCCGCGTCATCGCCAAGGCGATCGCCTCGCCGAGCGCTCCGTAGCCGCCGGGCAGGAAGACGCGCAGCCCTTGGATGTTGAAAAGCCGGTCGATCGCGTCGAGGTCGATCTGCGGCGTCAGGTGCCCTTCGGAGCGGTTCATGCGGCGGGCTCCAGGGCGGCGGCGCGGTCCGTCAGCAGAGTGCCGAGATAGGCGCGGGCCGGCTCGTGGGCGAGCAGGCCGGCATAGTCCGGCAAGGGCGTGACGACGCCCTTGTTGACGAAGATGAAGCGCTCGCAGATCTCCTCGAGGATCTCGAGGTGGAAGCGCTCGTTCGGGTGGACGCAGAGGAAGACCAGCCGGCGCTCAGCTCGCAGCCGCCGGAAGAAATCCAGCATGAAGCCGATATAGCCGTCCTGCGTGTTGAACTGCGGCTCGTCGAAAAGATGGACCAGCGGATACTCGCTGCCGGCACGCTGCATCAGCGCATTGGGACGAAGCGAGCGGAAATGCCGGACCTGGTAGGACTGGTGGTAGTGGATGGCGAGGCGGTCGCGCTCGTCGGTGCGGACGCGGTGGATGTCGCGGCCGCAGACCTCGACCTTGCCGGATGTCGGGCTGTTCGAGCCGGTGATCAGCTCGAACAGCGTCGTCTTGCCCGAGCCGTTGGGGCCCATCATGCCGACGATCGCCGGTTCCTCGATGCGGAAATCCGCGTCGAGCCTAAAGGTCGGCGTTCGGTCGAAACGGCCGCGCGTGTAGATCTTCGACAAGTTACTGACGTCAAGCATGGCGCTCATGTCACATTCCGATCAGGCGCTGGCGCCGGGAGCTGTCGTCGAGCAGAGCGCGGGCCGGTCCCTCATGGACGATCCGGCCGCGGTCCATGACATAGGCGCGGTCCGAGACCTCGAGCGCGGCGAGCGCGTTCTGCTCGACGATCAGCACGGAGATGCCTTCGGCCTTGAGGCGCCGCACTGTCGACAGCACGTCCTGGACGATCTTGGGCGCAAGCCCCTGGCTCGGCTCGTCGAGCAGGACGAGTCCCGGCGAGCCGAGCAGCGCCCGCGAGATCGCGACCATCTGCATCTCGCCGCCGGAGAGGTTCTCGCATTCGCGCGGCATCAGATGTTCGAGCGCCGAGAATATCGAGAACATCTCGCTGACCTGCCAGGACCGGAAACGGGTCTTGCGCATGCCGATCTGCAGGTTGCGTGCGACGGTCAGCGTCGGGAAGACACGGCGATCGTCCGGCACCCAACCGATGCCCATGGCCGAGATGCGATGCGTCGGGTGGCGGGTGATGTCCTGCCCGTCGAAATGGATCTGCCCGCGCCGCGGCGGCGTCAGACCCAGGATCGAGCGGATGGTCGTGGTCTTGCCGGCGCCGTTGGCACCGAGCAGCGAGACCACCTCAGCCTCGCCGACCCGTAGCGAGGTGCCGAACAGGGCCTGGGTCTCGCCATAGAAGGTTTCGATGTCGCGGACCTCAAGCATGGGTTGCCTCCGCCAGGGCCGAGCGCCGCACCCATTTGTTGTCGCTGAGCTGGGCCGGCGTTCCCTCGGCGATGACCTGACCCCAGTGGATCACCGAAATCCGGTCGGCGAGCTCGAACAGGAAGCGCATGTCGTGCTCGATCATCACGATCGTGTAGCGCTCGCGCAGCCGCTTCACGAGCAAGGCGAGGCGGCGCGTCGCCTCCACGCCGAGGCCTGATGTCGGCTCGTCCAAGAAGAGGATGCGGGGCTGGGCCGCGAGCGCGACGGCGATCTCCAGCGCGCGGCGGTCGCCATAGCTGAGCGATGCGGCAGCGTCCCAGGCGCGTGCGGCAAGGCCGACCTGATCGAGCACGGCCAGCGCCTGATCGATGAGGGCGGTATCCGAGAACACCGCCGACATCGCGCGCAGCCGGCGTTTCCGGAAGGCCGGCAGCGCCAGCATGACGTTCTCGATGACGACCGTGTCGTCGAACAGGTTCATCAGCTGGAAGGAGCGCGAGACGCCCATCCGGGCGATGCGCTGCGGCGGCAGGCCCGAGATCCGCTGGCCGTCGAACACGACCTCGCCGCGATCGGGCTTGTGCTGGCCGGTGAGGACATGAAAGCAGGTCGACTTGCCGGCCCCGTTGGGACCCATGATGCCGCTGACCTGGCCGGCCTCGAAGGAGAGCGAAATGTTCTCCAGCACAACGCGCGAGCCGAAGCGCTTATGGATGTTGCGAGCCTCGAAGAGCGCCATCACGCGGCCTCCGTCGCGGGGGCCGGCGCTGTAGTCGGCTTCAGGGCAGGCCTGCGCCGCAACAGCCCGTGCAGCATGCCCGCCAGGCCTTCCGGCCGCAGCATCACCATCGCCATGAAGATCAGGCCGTACCAGAGCAGCCAGGTCTCGGTCAGGCCGCCGAGGACGTCGCGGGCGACGAAGTAGAACACCACGCCCAGCACCGGTCCCCAGAAGCTCACAAGGCCGCCGCCGACGAGGACCATCATCACGATGAGGCCGGATTGATGCAGGCTCATCACATCGGGATAAGCGCTCTGCTGGGCCATCGCGAGCAGGCTCCCGGCGAGGCCGGCGAGCATCGCAGACAGCGTGAAGACGGCCCATTTGAAGCGCCAGACCTCGTAGCCGACGAAGCGCGCGCGGGTCTCGTGCTGGCGGATGGCCTGCAGCACGCGGCCGAAGGGCGAGTTCGCCAGCCGCCAGCACAGCACCACGACGATCATCAGCAGCGCAGCCGCGAAATAGAACAGCGTGCGGTTGTCGGTGAGCGCGAGCTGCCAGGGCCCGAGCGTCAGCGGCGGGCGCGGAATGCCGAGCAACCCGTCCTCGCCGCCGGTGACGCGATGGAGCTTCATCGCGAGGAACCAGAAGATCTGGCCGAAGCCGATCGTCAGCAGCGCATAGTAGATGCCGCGGCGATGGGAGAGGAATGCCCCGACAAGGGCGCCTGCGACCCCGGCCGCCAGCACGGCGGCCAGCAGCCCACCCCACAGGCTGACTGCGACATGGTGCTGGAACAGCCCGAAGGCATAGGCGCCGATGCCGAGATAGGCGCCATGGCCGAAGGAGTGCAGGCCGGTATAGCCGAACAGCAGGTTGAACCCGAGTGCGAAGCCGATCCAGATCGCGATCTCGATGCCGAGATACTGATAGAGCCCGACGGCAGGCAGCAGGTCCGGCGCGGCCAGCAGCAGCAGGGCGAGCACGATCATCGGCGGCGTGATCCAGGCCGATGGGCGCGCGGGGATGTCCGAGAGCGAGATCATGGCGTCAATTTTCCAGGGCGCTCTTGCGGCCGAGCAGGCCGCGGCTGCGGAAGCCGAGGATCGCGATCAGAAGCAGGTACATCGACATCGTCGACCAGGCCGCCGCATAGGCGCCGGTGATTCCGATGGCGAGACCGACGAGCAGGGCCGCGATGACGGCGCCCCAGAAGCTGCCGACGCCGCCGATGACGATGATGAGGAAGGCCGGGATCACGATATCGACGCCGACATGCGGGCGAAGCCCCCAGATCGGCACCATCACCACGCCGGCGAGCCCGGCTAGCGCAGCGCCGAAGCCGAAGACGACGAGCCTGAGCCTGGCGAGATCGTAGCCGAGGGCCCGGACCATCTCGCTGTCATGCGCGCCAGCCTTGATCACCGCGCCGGCCGAGGTGCGCTCCAGGAACAGCCAGACGGCGATGATCGCGGCGATGCTGAAGCCGGCGGCGAAGAAGCGGTAGGTCGAGAAGATCATGCCGTTCAGCAGGAAGGCGCCGTTGATCGCCTGCGGCAGGGCCAGGTTCTGCTCGCCCGTGCCCCAGACGAGCCGGATCAGCTCCTCGATGACCAGAGCGGCGCCGAAGGTCAGCAGCAGCCCGTAGAGCGGCGGCTTGCCATAGGTCGGGCGCAGGCAGAGCTCGAGCAGCATGCCGGCGAGCCCGGCAAGCGCTGGCCCGAGGGCGAGCGCCAGCACATAGCGTAGGCCGAGCGGCAGGCTCAGCCACCAGGCGCCGAAAGGCGTTCCGGCAAACCAGCTGCCGGCAATCACCGTCAGCGCGAAATAGGCGCCGATCGCGAACAGCGAGCCGTGGGCGAGATTGATCACCTCCATCACGCCGACGATCAGGGTGAAGCCAAGGGCGATCAGGGCGAAGAGCAGGCCCAGCGTCAGGCCGTTGATGATATGCGGCAGAAGATCGATCATGCGGATCCGTCCGGATGCAGCGGTGCCATCATCCGCAGCCGCCGGCTGGCGGCCACGGATGGCGGGACGGGTCAGGCATCGAAGGTCGGCGTCTGTTCGTAAGGCTCCAGTTTGCAGAGCTTGGCGGAATCGGTGTCCCGCACATCCTCCGCCTTGGCCTGGCTCAGGACCTCGAAGATGTCGTCCTTCTCCTTGGGCGCCTTGTTGGCGGTCGCGAGATAGATCGTCTGCTGCACCTGATGCGTCTGGGCATCGATGCTCGCATCGAAATGCTGCATGCGGTCCCTGGCCGAAATCCTGTGGCCTTCAAGCGCCTTGATCACGGCGATGTTGTTGGTCGTGCCGGCCCGCTCCACGGCGCCGAGCAGCTCTCGTATCGCCATGTAGCCATTATAGAAGACGTTGCCAGGCGAGCGCATGGCGGTCTCGGGATACATCGCCTGGTAGCGCTTGACGAAGTCGGCGACGCCCGGAAGGTCGAGGCGGTAGTACCAGGTCGTACCGAACACGCCGAACAGGGTCTCGATCGGCAGGCCGTAGACGTCGTCCCAGTCCTGCTGGCTGTTGATCCAGGCCGGCTTGTCGCCCATCTTGAGCTGGACGACCTGCTGGCGCATCGCCTTCTGGTCGTCACCGCCGATCGCCGCCGAGATGACGCCGGGCTTGCGCTGCTGCACCTTGAGCAAGGCGGAGGTGAAGTCGCGGGTGCCTTGCGGGATCAGCACCTCTTCCATGACCTTGCCGCCATACTCCTTCAGCAGGGTCTTGGTCGCGGCGGCAGTATCATGGCCCCAGACATAGTCGTTGGTCAGCAGCATCCAGTCCGGCCCGAAGCGCTCGATCGCGCTCTTGACCGCAGCCTTGGCGAAATTGGTGCCGTTGCCGTCGAACACGAACTTGACGCGGTGGCAGTTCTGGCCAGCCTCGGTCGGCGAGGACGAGTTGGTGTTGATGTAGACCACGCCGTATTTCTGGGCGACCTGGCTGATCGCGTTGGCGACGCCGGAATGGACCGCGCCGACGAGGAAGCCGCATTGCTCGCGGCTGATCATCCGTTCCGCTACGCGGCTGCCGGTGGCGGCCGTCGTCTCGGTGTCGATATGGACGAACTCGACCTTGCGGCCGAGCACGCCGCCGCGCTCATTGGCTTCGGCGATCGCCATCGCCATGCCGCGCTTGTCGCTGGCGCCGGAGTTCGCATACATGCCGCTGGCATCGGCTGTGATGCCGATCCGGAGCGGCTTGGCCGCGCCCTGCGCCCAGACGCGATTGTGCTGCCACGGGCCTGCAAACAGCGAGACTGCGGACGCGGCGCCGGCGGCTCCCAACAAGCCGCGCCGTGAGATCTTGATCTTCGACATCATGTCCTCCCCGAAACGGGCGGGCTTGTGCCCGCCTCTTGTCTGATCGAAGTCAGAACTAATTTTCAAAGAGCATGAATATTTTTTCTCTCTTGTCAACTAGCGCAGAAAATTTGGCGCTTTATGTCACTGTTCGAGTGCGCTAGAAGAAATAATGAACGAAAATTCATTCAATAACCAGGTGCCTGCGTCTTCTCAGGGAGAGGCCACGCAGGAGACGTTCGAGGCGCTGCGCCAGCGTCTGCGCAATCGCTTCGATCAACTCAGTCCGCACCTGCAGCGCATCGCGCGGTCGGCACTGGAGAAGCCCAATGATTTTGCCTTGAACACCGTGGTCGTCATCGCCGGCGAACTCGAGGTCCAGCCATCGACGCTGATCCGTTTCGCCAAGGAATTCGGTTATCGCGGCTTCTCCGAGATGCAGCGGGTCTTCCGGCTGCGCTTGATCGAGGGCGCCCCCCGCGCACGCGAAGAGGTTTTCGCTCGGCAGACTTCCCCGCAAGAGGCGCGGGATTTCGGCGGCCTGCTGAACGGCTGCGTCGATGCGCTCATCGCCTCGCTGGAGGACCTGCGGCGGACCATTTCGCCAGAGTCGCTGGAGAAGGCGACGGCGATGCTACGCCAGGCCGAGCATGTCTACATCGCCGGCCTGCGCCGCTCGCGGCCGATCGCGACCTATCTGGCCTATGGCCTGACGCGCTGCGAACGGCAGTGCAGCCTGCTCGATTTCGGCAGCGGCATGGCAGCCGAACAAATCGCCACCATGCGCTCCGGCGACCTCCTGGTCGCGATCGCCTTCACGCCCTACACGCAGTCGGTGGTCGACATCACGCTCGACACCCACCTCAGCGGCAAACGTATCCTTGTCCTGACCGACGTACCCGAAAGCCCCCTGGCGCGCCACGCGGACCTGGCTTTCCTCGTCGACAACTCAGCCACCAGCCAGTTCAGGCCGATTTCAGGGGCGATCGCGCTCGTGCAGACCTTGATCACCGGGTTGGGCGGGGGATGAGCCGACGCGCCGCTCGTCGCACTCGCAGGGCGCCCATTTCTAGAACTGGTACTTGAGCGTCGCCTTCACGGTGCGGCCGGGCTCGCTGTAGTAATCGCGCGACTGCGGGCGCGCGAGCGGCACGTTGGCTGCATCGAAATACTTGCGGTCGAAGATGTTGTAGACGCCGACCTGCAGCTCGACATCTGCGATCTCCGGCGCCGGGCGCCACCAGGCCGAGGCGTTGAAGATCGCATAGCCCGGCGCCTTGAAGCCGGTGCCGGCCTGGACAGTCGAGACGTCGTCGCGCTTGCCGGCCATCTTGGCCGAGACCTCGGCGCCCCAGCGATCCGTGCCATAGGCGACGGCGACGATACCCTGCACCGGCGGGATCGAGTTCAGGAAGATGTCGTCGGTCTTGTTGCGGCCACGGGTATAGGCGAAGGAGCCGCGCACCAGCCAGTTCGGCGCGAAGGCGTATTGCCCGTTGAGCTCGACGCCCTGGAT
Organism: Bosea sp. Tri-49; assembly: GCF_003952665.1. NCBI lineage: Bacteria > Pseudomonadati > Pseudomonadota > Alphaproteobacteria > Hyphomicrobiales > Alloboseaceae > Allobosea > Allobosea sp. Tri-49. Next base: position 561,431 of record NZ_CP017946.1, on the reverse strand, counting down.
CTCGGCGCGCGGGATGTTGCGGAAGCTGACGATACCGCCCTGTGGGTACAGGCCACCAACATTCGGAGCCTGAAGCTGGATCTGCTCGATGTAATTGCGATAGTTGGTGTAGAAATAGGTGATCGAGCCGCCGAGCTGCTTGTCGCCGAAGCGGACGCCGACATCGACGCCATTGCCCTCTTCCGGCCGCAGCAAGGGGTTGCCGGCGCGCAGATAGGTGCTCGGCCCGCCGAAGCGGCCATAGAGCTCGTCCGCCGTCGGTGCCCGGAAGCTCTTGGCCCATTGCGCGAAGACAGTGACGTCCTTCACGAAAGGAGCGCTCTTCAGGAGGTCGTATTCGAGCCGGATGCGCGGCGACCAGCCGGAATCGCTTGAGGACGGCGGCAGGCCGATCGGATTTGAGCCACCGGCCGAATAGGCCGGCGTCGCCTGCGGCTTCTCCTCATACCAGTCGAAGCGCACGCCAGGCGTGATGCGAAGCCGGTTGTCGAGCAGGCCGATCTCGTCCTGCACATAGAGGCCGACGAGCCGCCCGTCGACATCGGGCTGGTCGGCCTGGTTGGTGAACAGGTTGTTGCAGGTGGCAAGCGCCCCCGTGAACGAACCGGAGGCCGGCCGCGGCGGGCAATTGTCGATGCCGGACGAATACTGCTTCAGCGAGGACATGCGCAGCTCGGTGCCGAACGTCACGCGATGCGAAGCCGGCCCCGTCTGGAAATTTTTCACGCCATAGGCATTGAAGCCGTAGGCGTTCTCTTCGCTCTCGTTGTCGCGACCATAAGGCCCGATGATGCTGGTGTAGCGCCAGGCACTGACCAGGTCGTTACGCTTCAGCTTCTGCCAGTAGAGATTGGCGTGCGCCTCGTCGAGAAAGCCGCCGGGCTGCTTGTAGTCATAGGTAAACGAAACGCGGTTGCGCTCGACATCCTCGCCCGTCTGATGGGCGCCGGGCCGGAAATTGCCGGTCAGCGAGACCGTGCTGGTCCGGGTCTGAATCCGGTCGGCGCGCTTGAAGAACTCGCCAGTGAGGCCGAAGCGGTGGGCCTCACCGACCTGCTGGTAGATCTTGCCGAGGAAGCTGTACTGGTTGAAGTCGGCCGGGTTCGGCTCCGTGCGGGTCGCACCGATCGACTTGTCCTTGCCCCTGTTGTCGACCTCGTGGCCGTTGCGGAAGCCACCCTGCAGCAGGACGGAGGTGTTGCCCATGCGGGCGGCCGCCGCCGCGCTGCCGAACCAGGCCCGATCGGTACTGTCATAGCCGGTTTTGGCCAGCGCCCCATAGGAGCGCCCGTTACGGATCAGGTCCTCCGGATCGAGCGTGCGGACCGCCAAAGCGCCGCCGAGCGCACCACCGCCGAGCGTGGCGCCGCCGCTGCCGCCGCGCAGCAGGTCGAGCGAGGACAGCGAATCGAAGTCGAAGGCGTTGGCGCCGGCGCGGCCGATCCGGGTGTCGACGATGAAGGGCTGCCGAATGCCATCGATCGTCGTCAGCACGCGCGCGCCATCCAGGCCGCGGATGTTGAGCGAGCCGTTCTGGCGGTTGAAGGTGATGCCCGCCTCGATCCGGTTGGACAGATCGGTCAGGCTCTGGATCTGCTGCCGGTCGAGCTCGGCGCGGGTGGTGGTCGTGGTCGTCGGCCCCTGCAGCAGCGGCGATGCCTGCCCCTCACCCTGCACGTTGATCTGGTCGAGCACGACCTGATCGGGCGTGGCGGGCGGGCGCGCAGGGGTTCGTTGCTGCTGCGCGAGCGCCGGCGCCGTCATGGCCAGCATCAAGGCCCCAAGCGCCACGCCTTGGCGCAGCCCGCTGCAATTCGTCCCCATCGCCCGTATCCTGTCGCTGAGAAGCAACTTTCCTTGCCAAGTTGTCTTGCCAAGTCGATTGCTTTTTATAATGCCTGAAAACTAGGACATATGCCTTACTTTCACCATCAGCGGTTATTTAACTGCAGTTTAACTGTCAATAGACTCGCGATTGCGTGATGCATTACTTATTTATTGCAATTTCAAACTAAAATTATCATTCGTCTAAACCGAAAGATTGCGCGCCGACGAGGCCGCCACCCGGCCGGCCTCGCAAAGCTGTGATGGCCCTGCTCCCGCCGCACTCGTGGTCGTGTATTGCGGTGCGAAAAGCCGCTGGCATCATCATCGCCTCGTCACAGACACGGACCATTCTTCATGCTCGACCGCCGGAGATGGCTGATGGGTTCAGGCGCGCTGGCAGCAAGTCTCGCCGGCGGGCCCTTCCCTGCCCGCGCCGCCGAACCCGATGTCGTCGTGATCGGTGCTGGAGCGGCCGGGATCGCCGCGGCAAAGCAGCTTCAGGCTGCAGGCCGGCAGGCCATCGTGCTCGAGGCGCGTAACCGCCTCGGCGGGCGCACCTTCACCGATTCGTCGCTGGGGCCGGCCTATGACGCCGGGGCGATGTTCATCCACTGGGCCGAGCGCAATCCCTGGACCGAGATTGCCCGCGACCTTGGCGTCGCGACCCCGAACGAAAGCTGGGGTGGTGGCTTCCAGCTCTTCCAGAGCGGTAAGCCAATGCCGGCGGGCGACCGCGCCCGCCGCCGCGGCGCCTTCGGCGAGATCGACCGGCGGCTGGAGACGGTCGATCTGCAAAGCCGCGATCTCTCCGTTGCCGAGTTGCTGAGCGATCTCGGCCCCGACCTCGCGCCCGTCGCCTCCTCCGGCCTGCTGCTCTCGATCGGCGAGGAATCGGCGCGCATCTCGGCGCGCGACTATCAGCGGCTCTGGTCGGGCGAGGATTACGTCGTGCCGAGCGGCTACGGCAATCTCGTCGCGCGCTATGGCGCCGGTCTCGATATCCGCCTGAACCAGCCCGTCACGGCGATCGACTGGAGCGGCTCGCGCGTTGCCGTCACCACCGCCGCGGGAACGCTCCGGGCCCGCGCCTGCATCGTCACCGTGCCGGTCGGCGTGCTGAAGGCCGGTGGAATCCGCTTCACGCCGGAGTTGCCCGCACGCACCCGCGACGCGCTCGCCGGCATTGGCATGGGCGCGCTCACCAAGATCGCGCTCAAGGTCGAGGGCGATCGCTTCGGCATCGCGCCGGGCACGACCTATTTCGAGGCCGGCGCGGCTGGGCGGTTGATCAGCTTCGAGCTCTTCCCGGACGACCGCGACCTCGTCATCGGCTATTGCGGCGGCGATTTCGCCCGCGACCTCTCGAGCGCCGGTCCGGGCGCCGCCCGCGAGCAGGTCGTCGATCTGCTGGCATCGATGATCGGCAGCGAATTCCGCAAGGCGGCCGGCCCGGTCTCCTTCCCGGCCTGGTGGACCGACCCGTTCTCGCACGGGTCCTACTCAGTCTGCCTGCCGGGCCATGCCAATGCACGCGACGTCCTCGCCGAACCGATCGGCGGCAAGCTCTGGCTCGCCGGCGAGGCGACAGCCGGCGGCGGCGCAATGACCGCGGGCGGCGCGACCCTCGCCGGCCGCACGGCGGCAGCGGCCGTGGCGCGCCTCAAGGCCTAGAACCCGAGACCAGCTCTGGCCCGCACAAGGCTTGCCCGACCCGCCCAGTCTTTGCCACCATGGCAGCGCTGGGGATCGAAGCGGAGCCTGATGATGCGTCTGTCGCTCATTCTGGCCGGCGCCCTGCTGGCCTCTCCGGCGCTTGCCGCCGGGCCGTATGCGAAATTCTCGGTCGGCAACTGGGCCGGCGGCGCCTTCACCAACAACCAGACCGGCGCGTTTTCGCACTGCGCGGTCTCGGCGAGCTACAAGAGCGGCGTCACCATGCACGCCTCGCTCAACGGCAATTACGGCTGGAACCTCGGCTTCTCCAATCGAGCCTGGGGCCTGCAGCCGAGCGTCGATGTGCCGATGGAACTCGTCTTCGACCGCAACGACACGGTCCGGATCAACGCCAAGGCGGTGCAGCCGCAGCTCGTCGTCGTCACCATGCCGGCGAACTCCAACATCGTCCGGGCCTTCCGCGGCGCCGAATTCCTCGAAGCCAACATGCTTGGGGCGCGCTACACCTTCCGCCTGACGGCGACTGCCGAGATCATGCCGGCGCTGCTCGACTGCGTGAAGACCAACGCCAACCTGAAGGTCGCACCCGGGAGCCCGGCGCCGGCGCAAGGCAGCGGTACGACCGCGGCGGCCGCCACCGATCCGGCGCTCCAGCTCGAAGCGGTGACGCTCGCGACCAATTTCCTGCTCAAGACCCAGCTGCCCGAGCCGAAGGTGTTGAGCGGCGCGGAGGCGCCTTCCGGCATCGGCAACAACGGCGCCGGCTGGCAGGCCAAGAATGCGACAGGTCTCGTGCGCGTCCTGACGACTCCGAACCTGAAGGATGTCGACGTCGCCGCCGCGGTCTCCGCGGCCGATGCGCGCGGTTGCCAGGGCAGGTTCGCCTCGGGCCGAACCACCGACACGGTCGAGGGCAGCACTGTGCTGCGCGGCTTCTCCTCCTGCGAGAATGGCGGCGATGCCCGTTATTACGAGTTCTACGTGCTGCCGCGCAAGCAGGGCGGCTTCGTAATGTTCTCGGTGGTGACGACAGGCGACGGCTCGCTGCACCAGCAACGCCGCGCCGATTTCCAGCGGGCCGCGCTGACCTCGGTGCAGTGACGGCGCAACGGATGTTCTCCGGCCTCTCTCGCCTCTGGCGGCTTGATGGCAGACTCGGGCGGATCGCCTTCGCGGGCTACCTGGTGCTGGCCTGCACTCTGCTGCTCGTCGTTGCCGTCGTTGCCGCGCAACTGCTCAATCTGACCTGGGCGGATGACGCCGACCCACGCCTCTTTGTCGAGCCGCTCCCCAACGCTGCCATCCAGGGCCTGCTCTATTGGACACTGCTGGCGATCGCGGCCCAGCGCATCCGCGACACCGGCTTCCCGGTCCTGCCGTCCATCGCCGTAATGGCCGCTATCGAGCTGCTGGAATACGCCGTGCTGCCTTCGTTGACGCAGGCCCGGCTGCCGGCGCCGCTCGAGACCATGACACCGCTCGGCGGCGCACTCTCGCTCGCCTCGCTGCTCTTCCTGTTGGTCTGGCCGAGCGCTAGAGATCGCGCTCCCAGTTCTGACCGACCAGATCCTTCCCGAAGGAATGATGCTTCTCTTCCGCCACCAGCCTGAAGCCCTCGGCGATGTAGATGGCACGGGCGGCGTGCAGGATGTCGTTGGTCCACAGCGCCATGCTGCGATAGCCGGCGGCGCGAGCGAAACTGAGCGCCTCGCGCACAAGGCGCTTGCCCAGGCCGAGCCCCTGCGCCCGCGTCTCGACCAATACGAGCCGGAGCTTCGCCACCTCGTCGCTCTCGCGCACGACGAAGGCCGACCCGACAGGGGCGCCGTCGAGCTCGGCGATGAAGCAGCGCTCATGTCCCGGCCGGAACTCGCGCAGAAACTTCACCGCGATCTCGGCGACCAGCGCCTCGAAGCTGATGTCCCAGCCATAGACCTCCGCATAGAGTCTGCCATGAGCCGAAATCACCCAGCCGATATCGCCGGGACGGTGCTCGCGGATCGTCACCGCAGGCTGCGGACTGGCGGCGCCTGACAGCAGCGCCTGCGCGCGATCGAGCGCGGTAACGAGGCTCGCTTGCTCGCTCGTTGCCAGGCGCGACAAGATCATGTCGGCCTGCCGACGCGAGGCGTCGTCCAGCGGTACGAAAGCCATCCGCCCGGCTGTCGTCAGCCTGAGTTCATAGGCCCGGCCATCGCCATCCGATTTCGTCCGCTCCAGCCAGCCCAGATCGATGAAGCGCTTCAGCAGGCGCGAGAGATAGGCTGGGTCGAGTCCAAGCTCGCGCGCCAGCTCGCCCGCCCGCCAGCCATCGCGCTGCGCCAGCTCGTAGAGCACCCGCCCCTCGGTCAGCCCGAAGCCGGAACCATGCAGATCGCCACCGAGCGCCCCGATGAAGCGGGTATGGAAACGGCCGAAACGGCGGATCGTCGCGATGGCCGATGTGTCGACGGCGGACATGGCTAGCCTCCTCTTCTGGTCGCGAGAAGCGCCAATTAATAGACAGAGTCAACTAAATTATCGCACTGCTGGAAAGCCCGCATTCACCGCGCCTTAACTTGGGAAGCGCCCAATCGAGGGCTTGCGGGCGTGATGAGTTTGAGTGCGATGCAGGTCGATCTTCTGGCCGGAGCCGGCTATGCCGCGCCGATGCTGCCCTTGCGTATCCCGACCATCCTCGTTTTCGATTCCGGCCTCGGCGGATTGACCGTGCTGCGCGAGGTCATGCGCCAGCGCCCCGACGCCGATATCGTCTACGCCGCCGACGACGCCGCCTTCCCCTATGGCCGCCTCGACGAGCCGGCATTGGTCGAGCGCGTGCTCGCCGTGATGGAGCGCCTCGTCGACCGCTTCCATCCCGATCTCGTCGTCATCGCCTGCAACACCGCCTCGACTTTGGTGCTGCCGGCCCTGCGCGCCCGCTTCGCCATTCCCTTCGTCGGCACCGTCCCGGCGGTGAAGCCGGCAGCCGAGCGCACCCGCAGCCGCCTGATCTCGGTCCTGGCGACGCCCGGCACGGTCGCGCGTGACTACACCCGCGACCTGATCGAGCACTATGCCACCGGCTGCGAGGTCACACTGGTCGGCGCGACCCAGCTCGCCGGCCTGGCAGAGGCGGCGCTGAAGGGCGAGCCTGTCGACGACGCCGAGATCGAGGCGGAGATCGCACCCTGCTTCGTCGACCGCGACGGAAGGCGAACCGACGTGGTGACGCTCGCCTGCACCCACTACCCGCTGCTGCTACCCCGCCTGCAGCGGCTCACCCCCTGGCCGGTCGAATGGATCGACCCCGCCCCGGCGATCGCGCGGCGAACCATGCAGCTGCTTGGCCCGGCACAGATCCGCCCGGAGCCCGCTATGACCGTCGCCGTTTTCACCGACGGCTCGCGCCTCTCCGGCCCGGCTCATATCGCGCTCGCCGGCTTCGGCCTGGCACGGATCGAGACCGAGCCGCTCCCGCTCGCAATCTGACCATATTTTGGAACTGTTCTGATCTGGAGGCGTTATCGACGCCACCGGTCATAATGGGAGAGTGCCATGAAGAAACTGATCCTGGCCGCGGTCCTCGGGCTCGGCGCCATGCTGTTCGGGTTCGGCGGCATCGACGATGCACAGGCCAAGCCAAAGGGCTGGCACAAGCACAAGGGCCACCATTACGGTCACAGCGACGGCCCACGCCGTCACCATGGCTGGAATCGTGGCCGGCATCTGGGCTGGTACAAGCACCCGCACCATCGCCGCGCCTATTGGCGGTACTAGACCTCGACCGGGCTATCGACAGTCTAAGCTCGCCTTGCCGGTGCCGATCGTGTCCACGGCGGGATAAAGCGCTCGCCGTCGATTATACGGTGATGACCGAAGCGATCACGCAGAGCAGCGCGGTGCTGACCGGGTTACATTCAGACGATCACCGAGAGCCGAAAGCTTAGCCGATGACGGCCTTCGTCTTCGGCGCCGCTGCCACGCGCTCGTATCGCTGGAGGTTTGCCTTGACCGGTTACGACATCGCCCCGCTCGACCCGCGGGAAGAACATTTTGTGATTCCCGGCCCGATCGAGGGCCTGTCACTGTTCCTGCGTCATCTGCCGACGGCGGTCACGAGTTTCTCGCCGCGCCGCGCGGTCCTCTACATCCATGGCGCGACCTTTCCATCGGCGCTTTCGATCGCCCATCGCTACGATGGCCGCTCCTGGCGCGATGCGCTGTGCGAGGCCGGCTTCGACGTTTGGGGTTTCGACTTCTATGGCTACGGCCATTCCGGTCGCTATCCGGCGATGGACGAACCGGCCTCAGTGAACCCGCCACTCGGCACGACCGAGGAAGCCGCGCTGCAGGTCGAGACAGCTACGCGCTTCATTCTCTCCCATTCTGGCGTCCGGCAGCTATCGCTGATCGCCCATTCCTGGGGCTCGATGCCGACCTGCCATTTTGCCGGCACGCATTCCGATCTGATCGATCGCCTCGTCCTGTTCGGACCGATCGCGCGGCGCGAGCCGCTGAACCAGGAAACCCCGCCCGGCCTGGCGGCTTGGCGGCTGATCACGCTGGATGATCAGTGGCGCCGTTTCGTCGAGGATGTTCCAGCCGGTGCCGAGCCAGTACTGTCGCGCCAGCACTTCGCGGAATGGGGCGAGCGCTATCTTGCCAGCGATTCACAGGCAGATTCGCACGATCCTGCCAGCGTCAAGGTTCCGGCTGGCCCGGCCGCGGATATCGGCAAGGCCTGGCAAGGCGTGCTGCCTTATGATCCCGCTCTGATCCACGCTCCCGTAGCGATCATCCGCGGCGAATGGGACAGCCTGATCACCGACGCCGACGCGCGCTGGCTCTTCGACGCCTTCACTGCCTCGGCAGCGAAGCGAGACATCAAGATCAGCCACGGCACGCATCTGATGCACCTGGAGACGATGCGCTTTGCCCTCTGGCAGGAGAGCATCGCCTTCCTCACCGCCGCCGACGCGCCCACCCTAGCCGCCTGAGCCGACGGAGAGACCCATGTTTTCCGTGATCTTCGAAGTCCACCCTCACGCCCATCGCAAGGACGAGTACCTCGCTCTGGGCAAGCAGCTGAAGCCGATCCTCGAAAGCATTGACGGCTTCATCGACAATGAGCGCTTCGAGAGCCGCCTGCGGCCGGGCTGGGTGCTGTCGCATTCGTCCTGGCGCGACGAGAAATCGCTGGTCCGCTGGCGCGCCCAAGGCGAGCACCATGTCGTGCAGCGCAAGGGGCGTGATGAAGTGTTCGAGGATTATCACCTGCGCATCGGCGAGGTGATCCACGACACCGCGCCCCAAGAACGCTCATCAGATGGACGGCGTCTCGACGAGACCGAGACCGGCATCGCCAAGGTCGCGAGCTTCACCGAGATCACGCCGGAGGGCGACGTCGACCTAACCGAACGGCTTGGTGAGTTAGCGCAACAGATCGGCCTAACCAGCGCATCCGACCTGGTCGAGCACGATCTCTTCGCCAGCCTCTACACCCCCGGCAAGCTCGCTTTGCTCGCCTCCTGGCGGGACGTCGAAGCCGCCGAGACCTTCGTGCCGAAGCCGATAGCAGGCGTGAAGGCGATGCGGCACCGGACGGTGCGGATCATCCGCGACTATGGCCGTTTCGACAGGCGCGAGGCGCCGCAATACCATCCGCCGGTGAGCCGCTGACTCCAAAAACATGCGCTCCGGGTTTGACAAATCGCGTCAGCGGTGCTTGTAAGCCGGCGTCGCGCGGCTCCTCACGGGGCCGCGTGGCTTTTTCCGCACCCGTGATCCGCTCGTCTTCTCGAGCCGGATCTGTCGCCCCGGAGACGGGGACAGGAGGGCGCGGTCCTCAACTCGCGAACCACAGAGGACACGCGATATGTCGAAGCGCCATGAGGCGAAGTACAAGATTGACCGCCGCCTCGGTCAGAACATCTGGGGCCGTCCGAAGTCCCCGGTCAACCGCCGCGAATACGGCCCCGGCCAGCACGGCCAGCGCCGCAAGGGCAAGCCGTCCGACTTCGGCACCCAGCTGCGCGCCAAGCAGAAGCTGAAGGGCTATTACGGCTCGATCTCCGAGAAGCAGTTCCGCCGCTACTACGCCGAGGCGATCCGCCTCAAGGGCGATTCGGGCGAGAACCTGGTCGGCCTGCTCGAGCGCCGTCTCGACGCGGTGATCTACCGCGCCAAGTTCGTCGCGACCGTCTTCGCCGCCCGCCAGTTCGTCAACCACGGCCATGTCACGGTCAACGGCAAGCGCGTCAACATCGCCTCCTACCAGGTCAAGCCGGGCGACGTGATCGCGGTCAAGGAGAGCTCGCGCCAGCTCGCCATCGTCATCGAGGCCGCCGCTCTCGCCGAGCGTGACGTGCCCGACTACATCGACGCCGACCACAACAAGTCGACCGCCACCTTCACCCGCACGCCGACCCTGACGGACGTGCCCTATGCGGTGCAGATGGAACCGAACCTGGTCATCGAGTTCTACTCGCGCTGATTGTTCGGACCGGCTTGCCGGTACGGCTGTTTCAACGATTTGGGGGAGGGCGAGATATCGCCCTCCCCCTTTTTGTTTCGCATGCCGCCTCAACGCTGCTGGTATTCGAAATCAGACCAGTCTCTCGGCGTCTTGATCCGGATGCCTCCCCCCTTCATCACCCCGATATAGACCGAGCCGGCGACCGGGTTCCCCGGCTCCCCGTCTCCGCCGAGCTGGAAGATCGCGCCGCCGCGGAAACCGAACTTCCTGTTGGGCTCCGTCATCTGCTTGCGAAGCTCCGCCTCCTTGGCGACGGCGGCTTTCGGGTCGTTGTTCTCTTTCCTGAACTTGGCCATCGCGGCGCGAAACTCATCGACGGGCAGATAATTGCCACCGCCGGGACGGAGCAGGACGCCGGCATTGCGGTGCGGACCGCGCGCGCCGGCCGACTGGCAGAGATCGACCTTCAGCGTCCCGTTCGATTGGATCTCGTAATCGGTGATGATCTGGATATGCTGGCCGTCGGCCTTCATGACGATGCTGTAGCGCTCGATCTCGTCGACATCCTTCACGGGCGGGAATCTTGCCGCGTAGTCGAGTGGCCTTCCGCCCTGATAGCTCGGATCGAGGCCGGATTCCGACAGATATGTCCCGACGAAACCGATGCAGTCCATGCCGAAGACGCCCTTGTCGCACAGCTCCTGCAGATACTTTTCCTTCTTCAGGGGCTCGGACAGGGCCTTGGTCTTGGCGAGCTCCTCACGCAGCTCCACGACGAGACTCATGACGTTGCTGAATCCGTCGGGATCGCCTTGGCCGGTGAAGACGCGAGCGTAACCATCCACCTTTGCGCGCGACGCAAGATCGGTGCGCTTCTTGACAGCGGCGGCGATCGCGTTCTGCAGGTCGGCCGGCTTGGCATTGCCGCCATAGGCCGGATTGGCCGACATGTAGCGGCACACCGCCACCGTATCGTCATAGCCGGGGACTGAGAGATTACGCAGGCGGTCGATGTAACTCTCTGGCGTGAACTGCGCGATGTTTCCCATGACGAGGCTCCCGATGAAGCATCTTCGATCTGCTGATCGGCATCCGCTCGAACAAGCGGCTTAGGCGCAATCGACCCGCCCCCGGGATCTTTGGGACGCTAACGCAGGCACACCCGACCTGCCAGCGGGCGCACCCGTCTTTTTGTTCTCGCTTCGCTATCGACCTCAGCCGCGGCGGGCGGCCCGTTGGATCGGCTGGAAGTCTATCGATTGGCCTGCGCCACAGGTTGGTCGGGCCGGGTTTCGACAATGCCTGCCCAGGCCGCATGGCCGGTGGGATCCTGTGTCCAGAAGGCGATGTCGTCGAACAGGATCGTCTGGCTGACATCGGGCAGCGCGTCGCGGTAGATGCCGAAACGCGGCTGCGTATCGATGAATGGCTTGCCGTCCTTCGTCGTGCCATAGCGCGGATAGCCGAGCACGCCGCGGAATTCCGGGCAGGCCCGCCCGTCGAGCCAGAGCCGCAGGCGGCTCTCACCAGCCTGCTGGCTCGGCCGGATCATGACATTAATGCGATGCCAGCGATCCGGCGCGACCGGCCAGTCACCGCAGAACTGGGCCTGGCCGACGCTGTCGCCACAGCCTTCGGTTCCCGCCGTCTTGGCCCGGAACACCGGCTTGCCGTTGTCGGAATCGACCTCGATCTTGAACAGCGGGTTGCCGGCGTCGCAGATCTCCTCGCCGCCCCTGCCCTTCTCGTAGCGCAGGTCGATGTTCTGCTTGATCTGCTGGATCACGGTGCGATTGCGCCGCGGCGCCCACGGGCTTTCGACACGAAACCGAAAGCTATACCAGCTCGTCGCGTCGAAGCGGATCAGCTCGGCCGTCATCTGGACCTCCGACCGTTCGGTCGGGGTCGAGCCGGGATTGGGGTCGTAGGCGTCGCCGGGCTTCACCGTGATGGCGAGGGCTGGCTTTTCCTGCCCGGCGCGCTCGGCATCGACACAGCGGATGCGATCGGCGCGGACCGCCTTGTCGAGCTGGCCCGAGACCTTCCAGTCCTTGGGGTTCAGGCAACCGGTAGCGAAGCTCGCCTGGAAAGTGGGCGCCGGCGCCTCGGCTTGGCCCGGGCTGCAGAGGAATGACGCGCCGCAGAAAAACGCCGCAGCTGCGCAGCTGCGGCCCGTCACGATCCTCGTCATCCGACCCTCACCTGCCATCGCCCGAAAGGAGTTTGCCGGCAGCTTGCCTTCGCTCGATCTCCCGACACACCGCATCCCATAGCCGAGCGCTCTTCCAGTCGCGCCGCGCGCGAGCAAGTTGGGCGACCTGCCGCGCCGTAGCCAAGGCCGAGTGCCCTTGCCGCTCGATCAACGCAATCGCCTCTTCTTTGACGATATGGCGCCAGTAAAAAACAGACGAGACGACCCACTCCACAATATCCGGCCAGAACCAAGCGGGTTTGAGCATCCGAACCTCGGCGAGCGCTACGGAAGACCGCAGCTTCATCCATAATCGCCATAAACTGCGGCGATCAGCAATGAGCCTCTCGGAGCAACGCCGAGACCTCAATCGCTCGTGCTGCTCTCCCAGGTCGCATGGGTGACGCCGGCCAGCCGCTCAATGCGCTCGACGACGGCGTCGAGTTCCTTGCGCTCGATCGCCGTGCTGATCAGGGTCGCGACGATCTCGATCGCCTCTTCTCCGCGCTCCACCGTCTTGACGTCGCCGACCGGATAATTCGCCTGCTCGAGTAGCTCGACCATCGCCTCGCGCACCGCAGGCAACGCGTCCGGATCGGTGGTAACCACGACCTCGTAGGTAGCTTCCGAGGCCTTCTCGTTGATCGGGCTGCGGTTGATCGCGTTGACCAGCGGGCGCAACAGGGTGTTGCCGGCGATGACGAAGACGGTGACCAGCGCACCCTCGGCCACCATGTCGGCGCCGGTGCAGGCGCCGACCGCAGCCGCGCACCAGAGCGTCGCGGCCGTATTGAGGCCGCGGACGTTCAGACCCTCCTTCATGATCACGCCGGCGCCCAAAAAACCGATGCCGGAAACGACATAGGAGACGACGCGCACCGCCTCGTGCGCACCGGCCATCCGCATGGCGAGGTCGACGAAGGCGGCGGCGCCGACCGCGACCAGCACTGTCGTACGCAGGCCTGCCGTGCGCTGCCGGTACTGCCGCTCTGCCCCGATCAGCGCGCCGAGCACGAAGGCCGCCAGCAGGCTGATGACCGAGTCGAGGAAGGGGTAGAGGTCGAAGGTTTGGATGAAGCGCATGCGCCTGCCCCCGTAACGGCGCGCTTCCAACCGCCGCGATCCTGCGGCCTATAGCCGGCACGATGTGACGGTTCAATGAAGGGGAGGCTGCGGAAGCACCGCCATGACGCTACGTCGCGACTCAGCTAGCGTTGAGGCCCCGCCACAGGGATCATCGCGCCATGAAGACGCTCATCCTCGCAGTTCTCGCCGTCGGACTCGCCAGCCCGGCCTTCGCCCAGAGCCCGAGCTGTACTGCCCAGGCCACAGAGAAGAAGCTCGCCGGCGCGGCCAAGACCAGCTTCGTCACCAAATGCGAGAAGGACGCCGGCGCGGCCTGCGACAAGCAGGCAGCCGACAAGAAGCTTGCTGGGGCTGCCAAGACGAGCTTCACGACGAAATGCGTCAAGGACGCTGTCGGCACCTGAGTTTACCAAGCAAAAAGGGCGGCCCTGTCGGACCGCCCTCGCCTCGTCTGATAAATTGCGACCTCAGCCACGATCGTCGTCGTCATGGCCGCGATCACGCCAGCGGCGCGGACCACGATCGTCGTCGCGATCACGGTCGCCGTCGCGGCCGTGCCAACTGCGCCCACGCATCTCGCGCATGTGCTCGCGCCCTTCCGACATCGTCTGGCGTACGGCGCGGCGCGCCACGGTCTTCTGCTCGTCCGAGAGCGTCGACCAGAGCGGGCGAACCGCATCGGCAAGTTCCTTGCTGCGGGCCGCACGCTCGCCCTGGCGGGTCGCCATCATGTCGAGCCGCTCCATTATGTCGGCGTCCCTGAAGTTCTCACGCTGCTCGCGCATCTTGGCGAAGTTCTCGCGGCGCTGCTCGGCATTGCGCTTGATGAGCGCCTCGACCTTCTCGAAGGCCGGCACCTGCTCAGGCTTCAACTTGAGGTCGGTACGCAGCTGCGCCAGCCGTTCGTTCAGGCGCGCGGTGGCGCGTTCCGCCCGGCGCTGACGCCATTCCTCGCGCCGGTCGGGCCGGTCGCCCCGCTCGGCGCGGTCGCCACGCGGCTCGCTCTGCTGTTGCGCTGGCGGCGCGCTGCCCGGTGCGGGCGGGATCGGCTGCGGTTGGGCGATCGCCAGCGTCGCAGCGACGGCCGCAGCGCTGGAGGCGACGATGAGGGCGATACGTTTCATGAAGCTCTCCGTCTTGTTCGGATCGAATACGGTTCGCTGGCGGGTCTCGAAGCCGGGTCGCGATATCGCCACGATGGCTGAGCCGGGCTGACCCGGCGATGGCGCGCGCATGACAAGATCGTAATGTCGGCTTGACGCACCGGCGAGCCGGAAGTTCCGATCAAGTCGTCGCGCAGGGCCGAATCGGCGCATCATCCAGCGAGCGACCAAGCTCCCTTCTGGTCGGCAGCGAGTTCCACCATGCGCAATCTCATCACCGATGTTCGTGGCGTTCTCGTGGGCAATGCCGAGGATGCCATTGCTGCGACCGGCGTCACCGTCGCCCTGTTCGAGCGGCCGAGCATAGCCTCGGTCGCCGTGCTCGGCGGGGCACCGGGCACGCGCGACACCGCGCTGCTCGAGCCGGGCATGACGGTCGAGCATGTCGACGGCATCGTCCTCTCCGGCGGCTCGATCTGGGGCCTGGCCGCCGCCGATGGCGCACTAAGCTGGCTCGCCCGCGAAGGAAGGGGCTTCCCGATCGGTGGCTACCGCGTGCCGATCGTCCCGCAGGCGATCCTGTTCGATCTCGCCAATGGCGGCGAAAAACCCTTCGCCCGCGGCGACGGCGAGGCGCCCTATCGCGCGCTCGCCGGGAAGGCCAGCGCGGCGGCAGCGGCCGAATTCGCGCTCGGCAGCGTCGGCGCCGGCCATGGCGCGACCACGGCCAATCTCAAGGGCGGGCTCGGCTCGGCCAGCGCGAGGGCCGCGACCGGCCAGATCGTCGGCGCGCTGGTGGCGGTCAACGCCGTCGGCACGGCGACGATCGGCGACGGCCAGCATTTCTGGGCCGCGCCTTACGAGCAGGGCAGCGAATTCGGTGGCCGCGGCTGGCCGGCGGCAATCCCACCCGAGGACCTCGCTCTGCGCTTCAAGGGCGGCCCCGGCGCCAATACCACCGTCGCTTTGGTCGCGACCGATGCGGTGCTGACCAAGGCGCAGGCCAAGCGCATGGCGCTCTGCGCCCATGACGGGCTTGCCCGGGCGCTGCGCCCGGTGCACGCCCCGCTCGACGGCGATGTCGTCTTCGCCGCCGCGACCGGGCATAGCGGTGCGCCCTCCGACGCCTATGCCCTGACCGAGCTCTGCGCCACCGCCGCCGACGTGCTGGCGCGGGCGGTCGCGCGAGCAGTATATTGCGCCAGCGCCCTGCCCTTTGCGGGCGCCAAGCCGGCCTGGCGTGACAGGTTCGGCGCATAGGCGGGGCGCAACGCCCCCCAACGCGAGGGAGCGAACCGATGGCCACCGTCCGCTATTTCGTGACCGATGTCGACGAGGCGGCAAGATTCTACGTCGACCGGCTCGGCTTCGCGCTGAAGCAGCAGTTCGGCCCGGCCATGGCGATCCTCGAGCGTGGTGACCTGACGCTCTGGCTCGCCGGCCCCGGCGCCTCGGCCTCGCGGGCGATGCCGGGCGGAGGCAAGCCAATCCCCGGCGGCTGGAACCGCTTCGTCATCGAAGTCGAGAATCTGGCGGAATTCGTCGAGACCCTGCGCCGTAGGAGTGTGCCCTTCCGCAACGAGATCGTGGTCGGGCCAGGCGGCAAGCAGATCCTGTGCGAGGACCCGTCGGGCAATGCGATCGAGCTGTTCGAGCCGACCTGAGAGCCCTCGCTTCCCCTGGCCCGAAACGAAAACGGGAGGGCTTGCGCCCTCCCGCCTGTGATCATCGGTTGTCGGCTTGCGAGCGGACGGCGAGCCGTCCTTGCTGCGAGATCCGATAGGGGCCGCCCTGGCGCGATTCGATCAGCCGTTTTCGCCGGAGCCCGGCAAAGATGGCGAGCGTGCAATCGCTCAGGATGTAGCCTTCATGGGTGAAGCAGTCGATGTGGTGGATGCGGCCGTTCTCGCCGCGAAGATGGCGGATTTGTCCGCCACGGGCCAGCACGTGCAGCACGCGCTGCTCGCCCCGCGAAATGTTCATGTTGGTAGAGCCTGTGCATGGAACCATGGCAAGCGCAGGAGTGAAGGCGGGCTTTAGGCTCCGCATCTTTCACCCGGCGCTGGATCAGGTCTCGCCTCAGCGAAACCTCACCGGGTTCCCACAGTCTCCAACACAAAACCCTCTTGCACTTCGCGCCGGCGCATCGCGTCCGGGGACGAGGCGTTTAAGCGCGCTTCCGCCTCGCGTCAATGGCGCGCAGCCGCTCGAAGCCTTTCGCGCCCGCCTCCGGATGCGCTATGGACACCGCCATGTCGACCGATGATTTCCTCGCCCGCTTCGGGCCTGCCGGCCAGCGCCAGCCCGATCCCGTCGCCGCCGCCCAGCAGGCGATGCGCAATCCCTTGCCCAAGCGCTTCTACGAGAAGGCCGACGTGTTGGAACGCGACGGCCTGTTTCATGTCGCGCTCGACGGGCGCACCGCCCGCACCCCGGCGCGCAAGCCGCTCGCCGTCGCCTCGAAGGCTGTCGCAGAGGCACTCGCGCAGGAATGGCAAGCGCAGCAGGAGCAGATCGACCCGGCCCGCATGCCGCTGACTCGCCTGGTCAACTCGGCGCTCGACGGCGTCGCCGATCAGGGGGAGGCCGTCCGCGCCGAGATCGTCCGCTATGCCGGCAGCGACGCGCTCTGCTACCGCGCCGGCGAACCCGAGGCGCTGGCCGAGCGGCAGGATGAGATCTGGAACCCGCTCATCGCCGCGCTCGAAGACCGCATCGGCGGTCGCTTCGTCATGGCGCAGGGCGTGGTCTTCACCGAGCAGCCACAGACCGTGCTCGAGGCGGTGGCGAAGCGTGTTGCCGCGATCCTCTCCCCGGTCGCGCTCGCCGGCGCCCACAATGTCATGACCCTGACCGGCTCGACCATCCTGATGCTGGCACTGGCCGAAGGCCTGATCGATGCCGAGCAGACCTGGGCAGCCGCCCATCTCGACGAGGATTACCAGATCGGCATCTGGGGCCAGGACGAGGAAGCGGCCGAGCGCCGCGCCATCCGTCGCAAGGAATACGACGCCGCTGTGCTGCTGCTGACGAAAGGCTAGGCGTGATCATCCCGGGCGCGCCCAAGGCCGACAACCCGGAGGACTATATCGCCCAGCTCGATGGCTGGCAGCTCGCGACGGTCGCGGCCCTGCGCGCCGCGGTGAAGGCGGCCGCCCCGCTCGAAGAGCGGATCAAGTGGACGCACCTGGTCTACTTCTCGAACGGGCCGGTGCTGCTGATCCGGGCTGAAGCGGCGCGCGTGCTCTTCGGCTTCTGGCGCGGCAAGCGGCTGCGCGGGATCGAGCCGCGCCTGAAGCCCGGCGGCAAGTTCGAGCTCGCGACCATGGTCCTGCGCGAGGGCGATGCGGTCGATCCGGCCGTTGCCGCCGAGTTGGTGCGCGCCGCGGTCGCGCTCAACCGCGAGCTCGGCGACCCGAGCAAGCCGAGCATGTGACTACGCTTCCGGCGGCGGCCCCGTCAGCACGCGGTCGATCAGCCCCCATTCCAGCCCCTCCTCGGCGCTCATGAAGCGGTCCCGATCGAGCGTGCGCTCGACCTCCTCCTCGCTGCGTCCGCAATGCTCGGCGTAGAGCCTGATCATCCGCCGCTTGGTCTTCTGGATCTCCTCGGCCTGGATCAGGATGTCCGAGGCCTGCCCTTGCGCGCCGCCGAGCGGCTGATGGACATGCAGGCTGGCATTGGGAAGCGCCGCGCGTTCGCCGGGCTCGCCTGCCATCAGCAGGAAGGAGCCCATCGAGCGGGCCGTGCCCATGCAGAGCGTGTGCACCGGCGAGCGGATGTATTGCATCGTGTCGTAGATCGCGAAGCCGCTGGTGACGACGCCGCCCGGCGAGTTGATGTAGAAATGGACCGGGCGCTTCGGGTTCTCAGCCTCCAGGAACAGCAGTTGGGCGCAGACCAGCGCGGCGCTGCCATCATTGACCTCGCCGTTCAGGAAGATGATCCGCTCACGCAGCAGGCGCGAATAGATGTCGAAGGACCGTTCCCCACGGGTCGACTGTTCGACCACCATAGGGACGAGCTGCATCGTGCCGTGCATCGACGACCTCCTCTGTTCTGGATGTTGATGGCTTGGCTTGCGAGCTTGGCCGGTCAGGCGGCGCGCAGCATCAGCGGCTGGTTGCTGTTGGCTGGTGCCGGCGGCTGGCTCAACCTTGCATCGGTCAAGCTGTGGATGATCCGCAGCTCGGTGCCGCCCTCGTTCGGCGCGAGCTGAAAGGTCACCACGCTTTCGAGGAAAGGCGGCTCCTCTTCCCTCAGCCGATAGCGCACCTCCTCGCCAGGTACGCTGGAAAGCGCCTCAACCTCAGCCGGCAGCCAGCGCTCGCGGAAGGCGGGAATGCTGAGCGCCCGCCAGACCTTCTCGGGCGGCGCCTCGAGCTGGTATTCGAAGACCAGCTGCTTGGTGCGTTCCTGAATGTCGCTCTCGCTCATTGGTCCATGTCCCGCAGCAGATCCTTGAGGGCATCGATGCGCGCCGGCCAGTAGGCCCGGTATTTCGCCAGCCATTGCGCGATCAGGGCAAGCCCGTCCGGGTCGACCTCGTAGTTGACGAAGCGCCCCTGCCGTTCCTCCCGCACCAGCTTCGCAGTGCGCAGAACCGCAAGGTGCTGCGACATCGCCGGCTGGCTGATCGCCATGCCCTCGCGCAAGGCGCTGGCGTTCATACTGCCGGCGGCGAGCTTCTCGAAGATCGCCCGGCGGGTCGGGTCGGCCAGCGCCTTGAAGATGTCCTGCTCAACCATGGCCAACACATAAGCATGCACTTATTTGATTCGCAAGCGGCCGAACGCCAATGCGCAACCCGCCTTGCACCAAAGCCGCAACCGCCCCCGATGGACAGCCCGGCCTTCCGCCCTTAAGCCGGATAGCGACTTGCCAAGCGCGCGGGGGCTCCATGAAGGACATTCTCGAACAGCTCGAAGACCGGCGCGCGGGTGCCCGCCTCGGCGGCGGCGAGCGGCGCATCGAGGCGCAGCACAAGCGCGGCAAGCTCACCGCCCGCGAGCGCATCGAGCTGCTGCTCGACAGGGACTCCTTCGAGGAGTTCGACATGTTCGTGCAGCACCGCGCCGTCGATTTCGGCATGGACAAGGCCGAGAAGATCCCCGGCGACGGCGTCGTCACCGGCTGGGGCACGGTCAATGGCCGCACCGTCTTCGTCTTCTCCAAGGACTTCACCGTCTTCGGCGGCTCGCTCTCCGAGACGCACGCCCAGAAGATCATCAAGATCCAGGACATGGCGCTGAAGATGCGCGCGCCGATCGTCGGCCTGTTCGACGCCGGCGGCGCCCGCATCCAGGAGGGCGTCGCGGCGCTCGGCGGCTATGGCGAGGTCTTCAAGCGCAACGTTCAGGCGTCGGGCGTCATCCCGCAGATCTCGGTGATCATGGGTCCCTGCGCCGGCGGCGACGTCTATTCGCCGGCGATGACCGACTTCATCTTCATGGTCCGTGACACCAGCTACATGTTCGTCACCGGCCCGGAGGTGGTGAAGACCGTCACCAACGAGACCGTGACCTCCGAGGAGCTCGGCGGCGCCAAGGTCCATACCTCGAAATCCTCGGTCGCCGACGGCTCCTTCGAGAACGATGTCGAGGCGCTGCTGCAAGTGCGCCGGCTGATCGACTTCCTGCCGGCCAACAACACTGTCGGCGTGCCGGAATGGCCGAGTTTCGACGTGCCGGATCGCGTCGACATGAGCCTGGACACGCTGGTCCCAGACAATCCGAACAAGCCCTACGATATCAAGGAGCTGATCCTGAAGGTCGTCGACGAGGGCGACTTCTTCGAGATCCAGCAGGCCTATGCCGGCAACATCGTCACCGGCTTCGCCCGGATCGAGGGCCGCACCGTCGGCATCGTCGCCAACCAGCCGATGGTGCTGGCCGGCGTGCTCGACTCCGACGCCAGCCGCAAGGGCGCCCGCTTCGTGCGCTATTGCGACGCCTTCGAGATCCCGATCGTCACTCTGGTCGACGTTCCCGGCTTCCTGCCCGGCACGGCGCAGGAATATGGCGGCCTGATCAAGCACGGCGCCAAGCTGCTCTTCGCCTATAGCGAGTGCACCGTGCCGCTGGTCACCGTGATCACGCGAAAGGCCTATGGCGGCGCCTATGACGTGATGGCCTCGAAGCATATCGGCGCCGACGTCAACTATGCCTGGCCGACGGCGCAGATCGCGGTGATGGGCGCCAAGGGCGCGGTCGAGATCATCTTCCGCGGCGGCGACGCCGAGACGATCGCGCGTCAGACCAAGGAATATGAGGACCGGTTCATGTCCCCCTTCGTCGCGGCCGAGCGCGGCTATATCGACGAGGTGATCATGCCGCATTCGACCCGCCGCCGGATCGCCCGCGCGCTAGCGATGCTGCGCACCAAGAGCGTCGAGCGCCCCTGGCGCAAGCACGACAACATTCCGCTCTGAGCGGAAATCCGGTGCCGGGGCCGCCTCACATCAACCCCGGCAGCTCCAACGCCAGCGCGTCGATGGCGACGCGCACCTTCGGCGGCAGATGCGGCGTCTGCAGCCAGAGCGCGTGGACGTCATAGGGCAGCCGCCCTTCTTCCGGCAGCAGCTCGACCAGCCCCCCGGCGTTGAGTTGCTCGCACACCAGCCAGGACGGCAGCCAGGCCAGGCCCATACCGAGCGTAGTCGCATCGGCGATCGCCCCGAGATCGCCGAGCCGCAAACGGTGGCGCGGTATCGCCTCAGCCGGCGGCCCACCGGCGCGCGGGAACAGCCAGGGGCGGACGCGGCCGGAGCGGCGATAAACCACTGCGTCGTGGCCCTCCAGCTCTTCGATCCGCTGCGGCGTTCCGCGGGCTTCGAGATAGGACGGCGCAGCGCAGACGATCATGTGCTGGCGCGCGACGCGGCGCGTCACGAGATTGGCCGCATCGTGCAATTCGCCGGTGCGGATGGCGAGGTCATACCCGCCCTCCGCCAGATCGACGAAGCCGTCGCCGAAAGCGAGGTCGAGCTCAAGCTGCGGATGGCGCCGCGCGACCTCCAGCAGAATCGGCATGACGCAGCGCCGGCCGAACAGCACCGGCAGCGCCATCCGAAGTTTGCCACGCGGCTCGCCGAATTGGTCGGCAGCGAGCGCATCGGCCGCCTCGGCCTCGGCGAGGACCGTCTTGCAGCGCTCGTAATAGGCCCGGCCCAACTCGGTCAGGCTCTGCCGGCGCGTCGTGCGGTTGAGCAAGCGCACGCCGAGGCGCTCCTCCAAGAAGCGGACATGTTTGCCGACCATCGGCGCCGAGAGGTCGAGCGTCGTTGCGGCCGCAGCGAAAGAGCCGAGATCGACCGCCCTGACGAAGACGCTCATGCTGGTGAGGCGATCCATCATCCGAAATCACCAGTTCTGATTATCGATCATACAGCGCAATTTATCGCAGGATAGCGCGCTGCCATAGCTCATTCATTCGCTCTGTTTTGGAGTCATGAGCATGGCCCGCACGATCCGCTTTCACCGCCATGGCGGCCCCGAAGTCCTCACCATCGAGGATATCGACGTCCCGCCGCCCGCCCCCGGCGAGGTCCGCATTCGAACCAAAGCGCTCGGCCTCAACCGCGCCGAAGCCCTGTTCCGCGCGGGGAGCTATATCGAGCAGGCGCGCTTTCCCTCTGGCATCGGCCTCGAAGCCGCCGGGCTGATCGAAAGCATCGGCGCCGGCGTCGAAGGCCTCTCGCTCGGCGACCCCGTCAGCCTGGTGCCGCCGCGTTCGATGGTGCGCTCGCCGGTGCATGGCGAACTCGTCACCGTCCCGGCCAGGCTCGCGATCAAGCATCCCCCGACGCTGAGCTGGGAAGCGGCCGCGGCGAGCTGGATGCAATATCTCACTGCCTATGGCGCACTGGTCGATATCGCCCGCCTCGGCCGCGGCGAGCATCTCGTCATCACCGCGGCGTCGAGCAGCGTCGGCCTCGCCGCGATCCAGATCGCCAACCGGATCGGCGCGATCCCGATCGCGGTGACGCGGACTTCGCGCAAGGCGCGGGCGCTGCGCGAAGCCGGGGCCGTTCATGTCCTCGCCTCAAGCGAGGACGACCTCGAAGCCCGCCTGAAGGAGATCGCCGGCGAAAACGGCATCAGGGTGGTGTTCGACGCCGTCGGCGGCCCGGCTTTCCTGCCGCTGACCGCCGCCATGACGCCTGGCGGCATCCTGATCAACTATGGCGGCCAGAGCCCGGAGGCGACGCCCTTTCCGCTTTTCAACGTCCTCAGCAAGAGCCTGACGCTACGCGGCTATCTCGTCCACGAGATCACGGGCGATCCCGCGCGCCTCGCCGCCGCCAAGGCCTTCATCCTCGATGGCCTTGGCGATGGCTCCCTGAAGCCGATCATCGCCCGCACGTTCCCGTTCGAGCAGATCGTCGAAGCGCATCGCTACCTCGAATCGAACGAGCAGTTCGGCAAGGTCGTGGTGACGCTCTAAAGGCCGCTCAGGCCCAGCGGCTGAACACCACGCTGGCATTGACACCGCCGAAGCCGAAGCCGTTCGAGATGGCGTGTTCCATTGCGAGCGGCCGGGCCGTCTTCGCCACCAGATCGAGCCCGGCCGCATCCTCGTCCGGGTTTTCCAGGTTGAGCGTCGGCGGCGCGATCTGGTCGCGCAGCGCGAGGATGGTGAAGACCGCCTCCAGCCCGCCGGCCGCGCCGAGCAGATGGCCGGTCGCCGATTTCGTCGCACTGATCGCGATGCCGCCGTCGTTGCCAAACACAGCCTTGATCGCGGCCAGCTCGCCGCGATCGCCCACCGGCGTCGAGGTCGAATGCGCGTTGAGGTGAGCGATATCGCCTGGCTCCAAGCCTGCCTGCTGCAGCGCCGTCTCCATCGCCCGGCGCGCGCCGGAACCATCCTCGGGTCCGGAGGTGATGTGATAGGCGTCGGCGCTGGTGCCGTAGCCGGTCAGTTCGGCGAGGATCGTCGCGCCACGCGCCTGCGCATGCTCAAGCGCCTCGATCACCAGGATCCCGGCGCCCTCGCCCATGACGAAGCCGTCGCGGTCACGGTCGAAGGGACGCGAGGCCTTCTCCGGCTCGTCGTTGAAACCGGTCGACAGCGCGCGCGCCGCGGCGAAGCCGCCGAGCGCGACAAGATCGACGCAGGCCTCGCTGCCACCGCACAGCGCGATGTCGACTTCGCCGGCCCGGATCATGCGCGCCGCATCGCCGATCGCCTGGACGCCGGCGGCGCAGGCGGTGACCGGCGCGCCGATCGGCCCCTTGAAGCCGTGGTCGATCGAGACATGGCCGGCGGCCAAGTTGACCAGGAAGGACGGCACGGTGAAGGGCGAGAGCCGGCGCACGCCGCGCTGGTCGGTGGTCCGCACGGCCTCGGCGATCGCCGGGAAGCCGCCAATGCCCGAGGCGATCACCGTTGCGGTGCGCTCGCGCTGCGCCTCATCCTGCGGCTGCCAGTCGGCCTGCGCCAGCGCCTCCTTGGCGGCGACCAGCGCGAACTGGATGAAGCGGTCCATCTTGCGCTGGTCCTTGGGCGCGATCGCGACGTCGGGATCGAAGCCGCCCTCATTGTCCTCCGCCTTGCTCGGGACGACGCCCGCGACCTTGGCCGGCAAGGTCTCGGCGATCGCGTCGGGCAGACGGCCCAGGCCCGAGCGGCCGGCGAGCAGGCGCTGCCAGGCGAGTTCGGCTCCGCAGCCTAGAGGCGAGACGACGCCCAGTCCGGTGACGACAATGCGACGCATGGCGGCTCCTAGTTCGATCTGGCTTGTGTGGCTGCCTGGCGCGCAGCGAGACGTTCGCGCAGGTCGTTGCTGGCGCGGGGCCCGGCGATGACGGTGGCGTTGTCCGCGGTGACCGGTTGCAGGGTCGCGGCGTCGACGACGATTGGCGTGATCGGCCGCCCGGTCCCGCGCTCGGCCAGCAGCAGCGAAGCGCCTTCCGGCGCAAGGTGGCGGTTGGCGAAGCCGATCAGCGCCACGACGACCGGGAAGACGTCGCGGCCCTTCTCAGTCAGGACGTATTCGTAGCGCTTCGGCCGCTCACTATAGAGCCGCCGCTCGAACAGCCCGCTCTCGGTGAGATGTTTCAGCCGGCGCGTCAGCATATTCGGGGCGATGCCGAGGCTGCGCTCGAACTCGTCGAAGCGGGTCAGCCCCTGCAGCGCATCGCGCAGGATCAGGATGCTCCACCATTCGCCGACGGTCTCGACCGCAAGGGCGCAGGGGCATTCGGTGAGCGGAACGAGCTTAGGCTGCATAGCCCGGGCTCGCTAACGTGGTCGCTATCTTTTTGCAAGCTACATTCGAGCTGCAGTGTGATCAACGCGAGTTGCCGCTATTCCTTGCAGGCGCCCCCGCGCCGGTCAGCGCCCCCGACAACAGGGCTGCGGCGCCAGCGAGCCCGTCGCCCCCGCCCGTGACGATCGTGTTCGGCACGAGACGACCAACGAGGTTCACCAGCTCCGGCTTCTTCTCCAGCGTCGCCAAGACCTTCTCCAGCGCCTGCAGATAGGCGACGCGGTCCTGGCCGAGCACGTTGGCCTGGGCGTTCTGGCCCTTGGCCAGCTCTTCAAGATAGCCGCGCTCGGCCTGGCCGAGGAGTTGGCGCTCCTTCTGGCGCTGCTCGGCAACCTGGACGCCGATTTGCGCGGCGACGAATTCGCGCTGCTGGTCGGCGCGGGCGCGGGCCGCCTCGGTGTCGAGACGGACTTTTTGCGCCTCGGTCTCGCGGGAGTAGGCACGCGAAAGCTGCTCGGCGAGCTGCTCGCGCAGACGCGAGACCAACAGCTCCGGCGGGATCGAGGGTTCACCCATGCGCACTTCCTTGATCTCGATCCCGGCCTTGCGCCCTTCGATCCGGATCTGCTGCTCGATCGTGCTTTCGAGCGCATCGCGATTGTCGATCAGGTCGAGTACGCGGGTCGGCCTGGTCTGGAACTGCCCCGGCGCGAGCTCGCCGGCGGCGTTGCGGACTGGCACCCGGATCGACGATCCCGCGACATTGCGGACGATCGAGCGGATCGTCGGCGTCAGGATGCGATCCTCGATCTGCTCGAGGCCGCCGACGCCGCCGACCACGACCGGGGCGTTCTCCGGCGGCACCTGCACGACGACGCGCAGCTCGACCGGGATGTCCCAGCCCTCGATCTTGACGAAGATCGCCTGATCGGCCGCCTCCTTCGGCGTCGGCTGCTCGACGAAGCGCTCGACCTGGCGAATGCGGCCCTGATCGTCCACTGCGAGGTCGATGATGCGCTTGCGGAAGCCGCCGCGATATTCCCAGGTCTGCACGCGCGTATCGACCTGCGTCATCTCATAGGCCTGGTGGTTGAGATAATAGGCGCCCGGCAGGAGTACGGTCCGCCAGATGCCGACGCAGCCCGAAGGCACGACCGGCACGACGATCGCGTCGGAGGTATCGGCCGTCTGCACCTTCTCCTCGCGGCAGGCGACGCCGGGCGCCGCGACGTTCGATTTGATCACCCCGCCGAAACCGGCCGGCACGATGCTGGCGACGGTGCGGTTGTTGATCTCGACGTCGAAGAGATAGCGGTTGAGCCGATAGACGCCGGGCTTCAGCACCGTCTCCTGCGCGCCGCGCAGACCGCCAGAGGTCAGGAAGGTGCGCGCGTCGAGCATGCCGGCGACCTTGTCGTCGGGAATTGCTGGCGCCATGAACACGCCGGACGGCAGGGCGACTCCGTCCTTGGCAACGAGCCGGCCATAGCTGCCATTCGGCACGGTCACGAGCTCGAGCTGCTCGACCTGGTTGAGCACGTTGACGAAGGGGATGAAGTGGAAGCCGGGGCCAAGCACCTCGGCCTGCGGCCCCTTCTGCCCGTCGATCGCGATGATCTTGCCGGTCGGCAGGTCGGAACCGCCATAGATGCGCCGCAGGTGCCCCGTCTCGTTCGGCCCGACCACGACATAGGAGGTCGAGGCGAACAGGAACACCGCGACCAGCACGGAGGCGATTGCGGCGAAGTTGAAGCCGGTCCCGCGCTTCAGCGCGGCGCCTTCCCGCTCGGCGATGACGGCGTTCGGATCGCCGCGGCGAGCGAGCAGAGCGAAGACGACGGCGAGCAATACGGCCAGAAGCGTGAGGATCAGGATCAGCATGGACGCGATCGACTTCCTAGCGACGGGACCGGCAGGGGATCGCCGCCCTGACGCACAGTCAAGCGGATTCGCGTGCTTAGCCGGCGCCTCCCAGGACGCCGGGTCCGATGCGGTTAATCGAGCGTGCTCCTGAAGCGCAGCAGTGCGATGCCGGCATAGAGCGGCACGAAGATCGAGAGGTAGAACACCTCCAGCCCGATATCGTCGAGACCGGCGCCCTTCAGCATGATGGCACGCACGACGCGCAAAAAGTGCGTCAGCGGGAAGATCTCGCCGAGCCACTGCGCCCAGAGCGGCATGCCGGCATAGGGGAACATGAAGCCGGAGAGCAGCAGTGAGGGCAGGAAGAAGAAAAAGGTCAGCTGCATCGCCTGCAATTGCGTGCGCGCCATGGTCGAGATCGTGTAGCCGAGCAGCACCAGCGCCAGCACGAAGATGGTGACGCAGGTCAGCAGCAGGCCGAGGCTACCGAGGAAGGGCACGCCGAAGAGCAGCTTCGCCGCACTAAGGACCACCGCGACCTGGACGCTGCCGACGGCGAGATAGGGCAGCACCTTACCGAGCATGATCTCGCCCGGCGTCGCCGGCATGGCGAGCAGGTTCTCCATGGTGCCGCGCTCGATCTCGCGGGTCAGCGCCATCGCCGTCATCATCACCATGGTCATCTGCAGGATGACGCCGAGCAGGCCGGGCACGATGTTGTACTGGGTGATGCCCTCCGGATTGTAGCGCCGGTGCACGACGAAGGAGAGCGCGCTCTCGCTCTGCTCGCGCTTCACTTCATCAGTGCCGAGCGCCCGCGTCAGGGCGCGGCTGGCGATGGTCTGGAGCGCACCGACCGCGTTGCTGGAGGCAGCCGGATCCGTCGCATCGGCCTCGACCAGGATGCGCGGCTCGTCGCCGCGTTCGACGCGCATGCCGAAATCGCTGGGAATGGTGACGAGGAAGGAGATCGCTCCGCGCGCCATCAGGCTCTCGGCCTCGGCCGCGCTCTCCGGGCGCTTGGCGAAGCGGTAATAGCCGGAGACCTCGAGCGCCGCGACGACCGAGCGGGTGTAGCGATCCTGCCCCAGCGCCAGAACCGCCGCCGGCAAGCCCTTGGGATCGTTGTTGATCGCATAGCCGAACAGCAGCAGCTGGACGATCGGCACCACCAGCATCATCGCGAAGGTGATGCGGTCGCGCCGCATCTGCACGAACTCCTTGGCCAGCACCGCGCCGAGCCGGCCTACCGATAAAAGGGCGACCGCGCTCATGCCGCTCTCCCCTCGGCCTGGGCCTTGGCCATGAACTGGATGAAGACGTCCTCCAGGCTGGTGGCATCGGGCTCGATGCTGATGCCCGGTCGATCCTTCAGATGCGCCAAAGCCTGTTCGAGCTTGACCTTGTCGGTGCCGACGACATGCAGAGTCGTCCCGAAAGGAGCGACCTGCTCGACGCCATCGGTCTTCGCGAGGTCGGCGATCTCGGCCGGCTTCAGCGCGCCATGCACGACATAGGTCGAGAGGCCCGAGCCCTTCACCACCTCATCGACCGTTCCGGTCGCGAGCATCCTGCCATAGGCGATGTAGCCGATGCGGTGGCAGCGCTCAGCCTCGTCCATGTAGTGGGTCGAGACCAGGACAGTGAGCCCGTCGCCGGCGAGCCGGTGGATCTCGTCCCAGAACTCGCGCCGCGCCTTGGGATCGACGCCGGCGGTCGGCTCGTCCAGCAGCAGCAGCTTCGGCTGGTGCATGATGCAGGCTGCGAGCGCCAGCCGCTGCTTCCAGCCGCCCGAGAGCGTGCCGGCGAGCTGGTCCTTGCGCGAGGCCAGGCCGAGATTGTCGAGCGTGCGTGCCACGGCCTCCTCGACCGGCTTCAGCGCATAGAGCCGGGCAACGAAGGTCAGGTTCTCCTCGATCGTCAGGTCCTCGTAGAACGAGAACTTCTGCGTCATGTAGCCGACCTGGAGCTTGATCTCGGCGCTTTGGGTGCGGACGTCCAAGCCCAGCACCGTGCCCTCACCGGCATCGGGGGTCAGCAGCCCGCAGATCAACCGGATCGTCGTGGTCTTGCCGGAGCCGTTCGGCCCGAGGAAGCCGACAATCTCGCCCTCCCTGACCGCGAGGTCGACATTGTCGACCACGGTGCGCTTGCCGAAGCGCTTGGTCAGGCCGCGCACGTCGATGACGTTGCGCTCGCTCACCGCCGCCCCCGCAGCATGACGTCGACGATCTGGCCGGGCTGGAGCCGCGTCGCTGGCCCGCCCTCGGGCCTGGCCTCGACGAGATAGACCAGCTTCTGGCGGGTCTCGGCAGAATAGATCACCGGCGGCGTGAATTCCGGCTCCTGCGAGACATAGGAGACGGTGGCGGCAAGCCCCTGAGGACAGCCCGAGCAGCGCACATCGAGCCGCGTGCCGACGGTGGTGCCGAAGAGCAGCGCCTCAGGCACATAGAGCATCAGCTTGACCGCGCCATCGGGCAGGATGGTCAGGGCCGGGGCCGACGGTCCTGCGAGTTCGCCGGGATGGCGGATCAGATCGGTGACGATGCCGGCTGCCGGCGCCGTCAGCTTGCGCTGGCCGTGCCGCCATTTGGCCTGATCAAGCGCGGCCTGCGCCTGCGCCACCTGATTGCGCGCCGCCTTGATCTCCTCCTCGCGCGCCGCCAGCCGAGCGACGTTCAGATTGGCGACGGTCTCGCGCACCCTCGACGTGGCGACATCGCGTGCCGTCTGGGCCTGGTCGAGATCGGCCTGGGTCGAGACTCCCCGGCGGAACAGGTCCTGCCGGCGCTCCAGCGCCCGTTCCGACTCGCGCTCCTGTGCTTTCGCCGAGGCGGCGACCGCCTCGATCACCGCGATCTCCTCGGGGCGCTTGCCGCTGAGCAGGTTGGCGAGCTGCGCCTGCGCCTGCACCAGCCGCGCCTCGCTCTCGGCGACGGCGTTGCGGGCATCGTCCGCCTGCAATTCGGCAAGCAGCGCACCGGGTGCGACACGCTCACCGCGACGGACCGCGACGCTCTCGATCCGCGCCGTGTCGATCGGCCCGATCCGGACATACTCGCCCTCGACATAGCCGACGACGCGGGTCGAGGGCGGCGCGCAGACGCCGAGCGAAGCGGCGACGGCGAAGGAGCAGATGAAGTCGAGGATCATGACGCCTCTCCCCTGCAGGCGAGGATGCTGGCGCGGACCGAGCGCCTGACGGTTTCGCTGATGGCGCGTGCTTCCTCCGGGCCGATGCCATCCCAGCCCATGCGGCGGGTGACCGCCGGTCGCGCGATGCGGAAATAGACGACCTGGCCGATCGCGGCGAAGACGGCGAGCTTCGTCGCCGGCGCCTCCGGCTCCATGCCGGTCGCGGCCGCCCAGACCTGACAGACCCGCCGATGCACCGGCTCGAACAGCCCGCCATAAATCGTCTCGAAGGCCGGGCCGGGCGTCAGCATCTCGCGCACGACGAAGCGCGCGATCAACTCGCTCTCCGGCGCCGTCGTCAGGAAGGCGACCATGCGCTCGACCAGCGACAGCAACTGCTCGGCTGCGGCGTCCCGATCGGCTGTGCCGGCCATGATCGCGGCCGCGGGCGCCGCGCCCGCCAGCACGGCCTGGATCCGGGCGATGATCGCCTCGGCGCAGGCCTGCCTCAGCCCGTCCTTGCCGCCGAAGTGATAGGCGATGCCGGCGCTGTTGACCTTCGCCGCCTGCGCGATCTCGCGTGTCGAAGTCGCGTCGAAGCCGTTGCGGCCGAACAAATCGAGTCCCGCCCGGATCAACGCCTGCCGCGTGCCCTCGGCGTCCTTGAGGATGGATGTACGTGCCATGGCAAGATCATTAGCACGGTATTAGTTTTCAATCAATCGATTGATTGAATAGAGCATCTCGTCAGGAATCCGGCACCTGTTGCTGCTCTTTCGGCCCAGCCTTCTCATGACATCTGGTGCGTAATCATCTAAGGCGGCCCTCTCCTGCCGCCCTCACCCGCCCGATGCTGTTCAACTCCTTCGCCTTCCTGCTCGGCTTCCTGCCGCTCGCGCTCGCCCTGCACTGGCTGGTCGAGCGCTTCGCGCCGGCGTGGCGGCTGCCGCTGCTGGCGGCGCTCTCCTTCGCCTTCTACGGCTGGTGGGACTGGCGCTTCGTGCCGCTGCTCGCCTTCTCGATCCTGCTCAACTGGCTGATCGCCGAAGCCTTCCTCAGGACCAAGCGCGGGATGCTGATCACGCTCGCCATCGCGATCAACCTCGCCATCCTGGCGCTGTTCAAATACTTCAACTTCTTCGCCGATCTCGCTGCGATGATTCCGGGATTGCCGACAGCGAAGCTCGAGCTCGCGCTGCCGCTTGGCATCTCCTTCTTCACCTTCCACCATGTGATGTACCTGACCGATCTGCGCCGGGGCGAAGCGCCGCGCTACGATCTCGTCCGCTACGCGCTCTACATCGCCTTCTTCCCGCAGGTGCTGGCCGGGCCGCTGGTGCGCTGGCGCGAGATCATGCACCAGCTCGAGGAGCGGCCCTATCTCAGGCCGGATGCCGCCGAGCGCATCGCCCGCGGCATCATGCTGGTGACGCTTGGCCTGGCAAAAAAGGTTCTGCTCGGCGACCCCCTGGCCGAATACGCCAATCCGGTCTTCGCTGCCGCCGCCGCTGGCGAGGCGCTGAGCATGGCGCAGGCCTGGCAGGGTACCCTCGCCTTCACCTTCCAGATCTATTTCGACTTTTCCGGCTACACCGACATGGCGCTCGGCCTCGCTTTGTTGTTCGGCATCGTGCTGCCGCAGAACTTCGACGTGCCCTATCGCGCTATCAGCCTGCAGGATTTCTGGCGGCGCTGGCACATGACCCTGTCGCGCTTCCTGCGCGACTATCTCTACATCCCGCTCGGCGGCTCGCGGCACGGCCTGCCGCTGCAGCTCTGGGCGCTGTTTGCCACCATGGCGCTCGGTGGCCTCTGGCATGGCGCCGGCCTCAACTTCGTTGCCTGGGGCGTGGCCCATGGCGTCGTGCTCGCCATCGGCGTGCTCTGGCGCCGCGCCGGGCTGCCGATGCCGAAGCTGCTCGGCTGGGCGCTGACCTTCCTCTTCGTCGCCTTCTGCTGGGTGCTGTTCCGCGCCACCTCCTTCGATGCGGCACTCGCGGTCTACAAGGCCATGCTCGGCTTCGGCCCCATCGGCACCGGCTTCAAATGGCGCGCCTTCCTGCCCGCGATCGCCGTCGCGATGATCGGCCCGACCGCCTGGGCGGCGGTGCACAAGGCGGCACCGGCACGCTGGCTCGCTGTCCTCACCGCCATCCTCTTCGTGCTGGTCCTGCTCAAGATCGGCGACGACGCCAATTATGAGTTCATCTACTTCCAGTTCTGACGCGCGCTGGGGTGGCTTCGGCCGTTAGCTCGCACGGCCCGCGCAGCGTCTGCTCGATCGAATGGCTCCAGATGTGCGCGTCCGTCATATTGGCGCGGCCGCCCAATTCGTCACTGCCCTGCCCGCCTTCGGCAGCGCCGGAGCCCAGGCCCACACGGCCTGCCACGATGCCCATGGCAGGCTCCGCGAGCTACCCAAAGACCGCGCTGATCAACTGGCGGATCGACCGGCCGGAGAATCGCGAGCCGGACAACTATTTCGACCATACCCACTACCGGCAGAGGAGCGCCGGGCCGCTCGGTGCCGACATCGCCGAGGCGATCATCGGATTGCGTTGATTTTCCAGCACTTTGCCAGCTTGTTCACGGCTGCGCGAAAGCGATTGTTCCTAATGTGACCAGTCGCTATAAGGGCGCCAAATCGGCGGCCTCGACACGGCAAAGCCGGCGGGGCCTTCGAGCGGACGTTCATGCAGAAGGCCTCTCATGTCGAAGCAGATCAGTCTCGAGCCTGACTACAAACCCTCCGACAAGGAGCCGTTCATGAATGAGCGGCAGCGCGAGTACTTTCGCGGCAAGCTGCTCGCCTGGAAGGAGGAGATTCTGAAGGAGGCCAAGGAGACCCTGGTCACCTTGCAGAGCGAGAGCGAGAATCACCCCGACATCGCCGACCGCGCCTCCTCGGAAACCGACCGCGCCATTGAGCTGCGCGCCCGCGATCGCCAGCGCAAGCTGATCTCCAAGATCGACAGCGCGCTCGCCCGCATCGAGGACGGCTCCTATGGCTATTGCGAGGAGACCGGCGAGCCGATCTCGCTCAAGCGCCTGGAAGCCCGCCCGATCGCGACGCTCTCACTCGAAGCCCAGGAGCGCCATGAGCGCAACGAGCGCGTCTTCCGCGACGATTGAGGCGCGGTAGACAACATCGTCCTTTCCAAGAAAAAGGCCCCGCAGTTTCGCTGCGGGGCTTTTTTTCATCGAAGGCCAAGACTATAGCCCGGCCACCACCAGGCGTGGCGGCCGGGCCGAGTCATCAGATCAGGCGACGTCGAAGCGGTCGAGGTTCATCACCTTGGTCCAGGCCGCGACGAAGTCCTTGACGAACTTCTCCTTGGCGTCGGCGCTGGCATAGACCTCGGCCAGAGCGCGCAGGATCGAGTTCGAGCCGAAGACGAGGTCGGTGCGGGTGCCGGTCCACTTGGCGGCGCCGGTCTTGCGATCCGTGCCCTCGAACACGTCCTTGGCCTCAGAGATCGCCTTCCACTGCGTTCCCATGTCGAGCAGGTTGACGAAGTAGTCGTTCGTCAGCGCACCCGGCCGGTCGGTCAGGATGCCGTGCTTGCTGCCATCGGCGTTGATGTCGATGGCGCGCAGACCACCGATCAGCACCGTCAGCTCGGGCGCGGTCAGCGTCAGCAATTGCGCCTTGTCGATCAGCGCGACCTCGCCCGCCACCTTGGCCCCGGCCTTCTGGTAGTTGCGGAAGCCGTCAGCAGCCGGCTCCATCACGTCGAAGGAGTGGGTGTCGGTCTGCTCCTGTCTGGCGTCGGTGCGGCCCGGGGTGAACGGCACGCTCACCTCATGGCCGGCGGCCTTGGCGGCCTGCTCGACACCGACATTGCCGGCCAGCACGATGAGATCGGCCAGCGAGATCTTCTGATCGCCATCGGCCTCCTTGTTGAACTGGCGGCGGATGCCGTCGAGGACCTCGATCACCCTGGCGAGCTGGGCCGGCTGGTTGACCTCCCAATCCTTCTGGGGGCTGAGGCGGATGCGCGCGCCATTGGCGCCACCGCGCTTGTCGCCGCCGCGGAAGGTCGAAGCCGAGGCCCAGGCGGTGCCGACCAGCTCGGAAACCGTGAGGCTGGAGGCCCTGATCTTCTCCTTGAGCGTCGCGATATCCGTCGCGTTGACCAGCGGATGGTCGGCCGCCGGCACGACATCCTGCCAGATCAGCTCTTCCTTCGGCACTTCCGGGCCGAGATAGCGCGAGCGCGGGCCGAGATCGCGATGGGTCAGCTTGAACCAGGCGCGGGCGAAGGCCTCGGCGAAGGCCTGCGGGTTCTCAAGGAAGCGGCGCGAGATCTTCTCATAGGCCGGGTCGAGGCGCAGCGACAGATCGGTCGTCAGCATCGTCGGCTTGATCTTCTTCGACGGATCATGCGCGTCGGGAATGACCGCCTCGGCGTCCTTGGCCTCCCACTGGATCGCGCCGCCGGGGCTGCGCGTCTGCACCCACTCATACTTGAACAGGTTCTCGAAGAAGAAATTGCTCCACTGCGCCGGCGTCTGCGTCCAGGTGACCTCGATGCCGCTGCCGACCGCGTCGGCGCCGTGGCCAGTACCGAAATTGCTGGCCCAGCCGAGGCCCTGCGCCTCGAGCTCGGCAGCCTCCGGATCCGGGCCCTTATGTGCCTCGGGCGCAGCGCCATGGGTCTTGCCGAAAGTATGGCCGCCACCGATCAGAGCGACGGTCTCTTCGTCGTTCATCGCCATGCGGGCGAAGGTCTCGCGGATGAAATGCGCCGCCGAGAGCGGATCGCCATTGGCGCCCGGCCCCTCCGGGTTGACGTAGATCAGGCCCATTTCGGTGGCGCTGAGCGGCGCATCGAACTTGTCCAGGGGGCGATGCGTCAGCCAGGCGGTCTCGGTGCCCCAGCTCACATCATGATCGGGCTCCCAGCTGTCTTCACGGCCGCCGGCAAAACCGAAGGTCCGGAATCCCATGGTTTCCAGCGCGACATTGCCGGTTAGGATCAGGAGGTCGGCCCAAGAGATCTGCTGGCCATACTTCTGCTTGATCGGCCAGAGCAGGCGGCGCGATTTGTCGATATTGACGTTGTCCGGCCAGCTGTTGAGCGGGGCGAAGCGCTGCTGGCCGCGGCCACCGCCGCCACGACCGTCGGCGAGGCGATAGGTGCCGGCAGCGTGCCAGGACATGCGGACGAATTGCGGGCCGTAATGGCCGAAATCGGCAGGCCACCAATCCTGCGAGTCGGTCATCAGCTTGCGCAGATCGTTCTTCAGCGCTTCGTAGTCGAGCTTCTTGAAGGCCTCGCGATAGCTGAAGGCCTGGCCGAGCGGATCGGACTTGGCCGAGTGCTGGTTCAGCAGGTCGACAGGCAGCTGGCTCGGCCACCAGTCGCGGTTCTGCCGGGTGCCGCCACCATGGGTGACGGGGCATTTGCCCGTGCTGTCCTCAGTCTTCGCGTTCATGTCATTCTCCAAGCTCAGCTGGCTTCCGGGTGGGTCTTAGCAAAAGGATTTCATTATTTTAATTCCGATTTTCTGATCGCGACGATAAGCTCAGATTATGACAAACCTGACCTTCAAGCAGCTTCGCTATCTGGAGGCGCTGGCACGGCATGGTCACTTCGGCCGCGCCGCGGAAGCCTGCGCCATCTCGCAGCCGGCGCTGTCCATGCAGATCAAGACGCTCGAGGAAGAGCTCGGCGCCGAATTGTTCGAGCGGGACAGGCGCCAGGTGCGCCTGACCAGCTTCGGCGAGGAGATCGCCCAGCGGGGCAAGGATATCCTGCGCGCGCTCGACGAGCTGGAGGGCTATGCGCGTGCCTCACGGAACGGGCTCGTTGCGAAACTACGCATCGGCGTGATCCCGACGGTCGCGCCCTATTTGCTGCCGAGCCTCATCGGCGATCTCACCCGCCTGCATGGCGGCCTCGACCTGCATGTACGCGAGACGCTGACGCCAAAGCTCGTCCAGGAACTGAACGAGGGAAGGCTCGACATGGCAATCGTCGCCTTGCCGGTGTCGGAACCATCGCTGACCGAAGTCGCCCTCTTCACCGAAAGCTTTGTCCTCGTTCGGCCGCGCGAGGACAAAGGAAAGCCCGCCCCCAATCGCGAGGCCCTGCGCGAGATGCGGCTGCTGCTGCTGGAAGAGGGCCACTGCTTTCGCGATCAGGCCCTCTCCTTCTGCAATACCAAGCCGCGCACTGTGCCGCCGCGCGACCTCCTGGACGCAAGTTCACTGTCGACACTGGTCCAGATGGTCGATGCGGGGCTAGGCGTCACCCTGATCCCGGAAATGGCGGTGGCGGTCGAAACGCGCTCGGCCTCGGTCTCGGTCGTGCGCTTCGGGCAGCCAGAGCCTTCGCGGACCATCGGCATGGTCTGGCGCAAGACCAGCCCGCTGGCGAGGCAACTGCTGGAAATCTCCGACATGGTCCGCCAATCGGCCGGCGTGCTGCGGCAGGCCCATGACGCTTCCTCGCCCGGTTCTCACCTCGAGACTTCAGGAGCTGTTGCAGCCTCGTGAAAGCAAAGCCCCGCGCGGGAGGGCGCGGGGCTTCTGGCCGCCAGCCTTGGATAGCCGGGGAGCGTGGCGGGCGGCCGGGAGAAAAGGCGGCTCGGGAGAGACCGCCGGCCCGGCGCGAAGGCATGGAACGTGGGGAGCGTTGCCGTCGCGCCGGAAACTCGGGAGGGGAATTATCTTTCAGGCATGTCCTGTCTCGGAAAACCGTTTTCCACTTTTCCGGGACATGCCTAGAACGGCAGCAGGATATCCATCACCTGCTGGCCGTAGCGCGGCTGCTGCACGTCGGTGATCTGGCCGCGGCCGCCATAGGCGATACGGGCCTGGGCGATCTTGGCCGACTCGATCGTGTTGTCGGATTCGATGTCCTCCGGCCGGATCACGCCGGCGACGATCAATTCCCGGACCTCAAAATTCACCCGGATCTCCTGCTTGCCCTCGATCACCAGATTGCCGTTCGGCAAGGTCTGGGTGACGGCGGCGGCGACATTGGTGGCGAGCTGCTCAGCCCGGCGCACCGAGCCCGTACCCTCGCTCGACGAATCCGAGTCGAGCTTCAGCAGCGAGCTGGGATCTGCCTTCTTGCTCCACTTGCTCTCGGAGCCGAAGAAGTTCTCGGCACCGAAATCCTCGCCATTCTTGCGGCTGCGCTTGGTGGTGTTGTCGAGCTGGGCCCGGTCGGTGACCTTGACCTTGACGGTGACGAGGTCGCCGACCTGGCGAGCGCGCTGATCCTTGAAGAAGGCGCGCGATCCCGTGCGCCAGAGCGAGTTCGGCGCGAAGGAGGCATGCTCGACCGGCGGCATCGGCATCTGCACGGGCTTGTAGCCCTTGGCGGCGGTCGGGTCCTCGATCGGCGAAAGGGCCGGCGCCTGGCCGACATTGGCGAGCCTGTCGGCGGCACCGCAAGCTCCTAGCATCAGGCTGAGGCCGAGGGTGGCGGGAATGGCGAGAGGGTTGGTCCGGGTCATGGCAATGGTCCGCAACTGGAGCAATGGGATCGTCATCAGCGGGCAGCGGCGATCTGGCCGCCGCTCTGCGGGCTGACGTTGACGCGCCCGGGACCGGTGACCGTTCCCTGCAGCACGCGCTTGGATTGTGGGTTGGTGATCGAGATCACGTCGCCGATCGCGCCGGCCTCGTTGGCGCGGCCGCGCATGCTGATCGCGACGCCGCGCGCCTCGTAGAAGATGGTGACGATATCGCCGCGCCCGACGATCTCCTCGCGCTGGACATCGCCGCTGCGCAGCACCGAGCCCGCCACCAGCATCCGCTTGGCGACCTTGCCGACTGCCGCTTTCGCCTCGCCGATCACGTCGTTGAACTGCGCATCGCGCGGCCGGCGCTCGATGGTGACATCGGTTGCCTTGAGCGTCTCGCCACGGGCGATCGTGCGTAGCGGCACCACGGCTTCCACCGTCTCGACCAGTTGGCCTGAGACGCGCACCGGCTTCAGCCGGGTCGCGGCGCTGCCGGGCATGGTCAGGCGGCCGGTGATGCGGCGGCTGCGCGCGTCGTAATTCAAATCGAGCGCGGCGAGGTCGCCGGT
Source organism: Bosea sp. Tri-49 (assembly GCF_003952665.1). Taxonomy (NCBI): domain Bacteria; kingdom Pseudomonadati; phylum Pseudomonadota; class Alphaproteobacteria; order Hyphomicrobiales; family Alloboseaceae; genus Allobosea; species Allobosea sp. Tri-49. The sequence goes on along the minus strand of NZ_CP017946.1, from coordinate 523,831 downwards.
CAGCTCCGGTTCGACCACGACGGAGGGCGCACCGCCATCGAGCAGCAGCGCGAAGGCGCGCCCGTCGAAGCCGAAGCGTTCGAGCAGCGCCGACTTCACGGCGGCCTCGACATCGAGCCCGGTGATCCGGCGTGCTGCGCGGGTCACCACCACCTGGGCGACACCCTGGCTGTCGAGCTCCTGCGCGTCGCGCAGAAGACCGTGCTTCACCGCGGCCTCGACGATGCGGCTGACCTGAATCGTACCGGTCTCGCCGAGTGCCGGTGCCCGGAAAGCGGGTAGCGCCGCGTCCTGCGGCGACAGGCCGGCGATCAGGTCGCCAAAGCCGACGATGTCGCGCGAGAGCGTGAGATCGGTCTTCAGCTTGAGCTTGCTGGCTGCCGCCGCCACGGCCGCTGGCGCACGCTCGCCGGCCGGAGCCGCTGCCTGTGCAAATGCCGTGGCGGGAATCGCGGTCATGGTCGCGATCAGGAGAATGGAGCGGATCATCTGGCTCATCCTTCGTCAGCGCATGATCTGCGTGGTGGACTGCATCATCTGGTCGGCGGCCGAGATCACCTTGGAGTTCATCTCGTAGGCGCGCTGCGCCGCGATCAGCGAGGACAGCTCGGTCACCGCCTGGACGTTGCCTTCTTCCAGGTAGTTCTGCTGCAGCGTGCCGAAGCCCTCTTCGCCACCGAGGCCGTCGATCGCCGGGCCAGAGCCGGCCGTCTCGAGGAACAGGTTGTCGCCGATCGATTCGAGGCCGACCTTGTTGATGAAGCGGGTGAGCTGGACCTGGCCAAGCTGCTGCGGCGCAGTCTGTCCGGGCAAAGTGACCTCCACCGTGCCCTGCGCGTTGATGGAAACGCCGGTCGCGTTGTTCGGGACGGTGATGCCCGGCTGGACGACATAGCCGTCGCGCGTCACCAGCCGGCCCTGGCTATCGAGGTCGAAGGAGCCGTCGCGCGAATAGGCAGTGCGGCCATCCGGCATCTGGATGCGGAAGAAGCCCTCGCCGCGGATCGCGAGGTCGTACTGCTTCTCCGTCGGCGTCAGGTTGCCCTGGCTCATCACCCGCCCGGTCGAGGCGGTCTTGACGCCCGAGCCAACGAAGGTGCCGGCCGGAACCTGCGTGTTCTGGTCCGAGGTCTGCGTACCGGCGCGGCGGAAGTGCTCGTAGAGCAGGTCCTGGAAATGGACGCGCTGGCGCTTGTAGCCGGTGGTGCGGACGTTCGCGATGTTGTTCGAGATGACCTGGACGTTGAGTTCCTGGGCCATCATGCCGGTGGCGGCAGTGTAAAGCGCGCGCATGGATTGCTCCCTTTCCGCGTCAGGCTTGCTGATCGGCCAGGCGGGTGATCGCCTTGGCACGCAGTTCGTCGGTCTTGGCCATCATCGCCGACAGGGTCTGATAGGCGCGCTGGACCTCGACCAGCCGCGTCATCTCGACCACGGCCTTGACATTCGAGCGCTCGATCGCCCCGGTCTCGAGCCGCGCCTGCGGCCCTGCGGGCTGCGCTGCGGTGGTCGAGGAGAACAGGTTGCTGCCATCGCTGGCGAGCGCAGCGGGGTTGTCGAAGCGCACGATCCGGAGCTTGCCGCGCTGGCCCTGGTCGGACGTGACCGTGCCATCCGTGGCGATCCGCGGATTGCTCTCGGTCGAACCGAAGACGATCGGGCCGCCATCGCCCATGACCGGCTGACCGGCCTGGGTCACGAGCTGGCCGCGGCCGTTGATATCGAGTGAGCCGGCGCGAGTGTAGCGCTCGCCCTGGGGGGTCTGGACGACGAGATAGTTGTCGCCCTGAACCGCGACATCGAGCGGGTTGCCGGTGCGCTCGATCGCTCCCAGCGAGAGATCGATCGGCGTGCCCTTGTCGATGACATAGGAGAGCCGACGATCCTGCGTCTGGAAGGTGTCGGCGCGCGCCGTCGGCGAGACGTATTCGGCAAAGCGCGCCGAGCGCGCCTTGAAGCCGTTCGTGCCGACATTGGCGACATTGTTGGCGATGACGTCGAGCTCGCGCGCCAGAGCCATCTGGCGCGACAGGCTGACGAGAAGCGCGTTTTCCACGGCTCCTGCTCCCGATCTGTCCCATGGCCGCCCCGACGCTCCCCAGCGCGGTGGCCACGACAATCAGGTGGCAAGCGACGTGCCAACATGGTTAATTCTGATAAGTATTTGATATAAATGGAGATACCAATACTGAAAGCCTTTAACCGCGCTGGTACGAACCCGCCCTCGCGGCAGAAATGACCCGGCAAAAATTGCCCTCCTTAACGGGCCGTTAACCGTAATTGGTCAAGGTCGGAGCCAGAGAGACGGGCCAGCGGCGGCGCCCGTTCCGGGCAGGCAAGCCGAGATGGCGAAGAAGACAAGCAAGGACGACGAGACCGCCGAGGACGGCGCCGGAGCGGCGCCGAAGTCCGGCAAGAAGAAGCTCGTCATGATCGGCGGCGCCCTGGGGCTCGTCGCCGTGCTCGGTGGCGGCTGGTTCTTCTTCCTGAAGAAGAAGCCCGTCGAGGAGGTCAGTGCCGAGGCGGCTGCCGCAGCGGCCAAGAAGCAGATCACCTTCGTCGAGATGAAGGACATGATGATCGGCATCTCTGCCGGGCCGCAGCAGGACCGCCAGCCGATCGTCAAGATCAAGGTCGCGCTCGAGATCGCCGACCCCAAGACCGCGGACCAGGTCAAGCCGCTGCTGCCGCGGGTCGAGGACGCCTTCCAGGTCTTCATGCGCGAGCTGCGTCCTTCCGACCTCGACGGCTCGGCCGGGATGTACCGGCTGAAGGAAGAGCTGCTGCGCCGGGTGAACGTTACCGTCTACCCGGCCAAGGTCGACGCCGTCCTCTTCAAGGAACTGCTGCTGCAGTAGCGGCAGCCCCATTCGCCCGAGCAGACCCACATGGCCAGCAGCGACCTCGAAGCCCAGGACAAGGACAAGCTGCCGCTGACGCCGGAAGGCATGGCGGCGGAGTGGGCTGCCATGCCCGACATCGTCGACGAGGACGGTGGCGAAACGGAAGCCAATATCGATCGCCTGATGAATCAGGACGAGATCGATACGATGCTCGGCTTCTCCATCGGTGACGACGGCAAGGGCGGCCGCAACGGCATCCAGGCCATCGTCGACTCGGGCTCGGTCACCTATGAACGCCTGCCGATGCTCGAAATCATTTTCGAGCGTCTGGTCCGCCTCCTCTCCACCAGCCTGCGCAACCTGTTCAGCGACAATGTCGAGGTGACGCTGGAAGGCATCCGCTCGGTGCGCTTCGGCGACTACATGAACTCGATCTCGCTGCCGGCGATGCTCGCGGTGTTCAAGGCCGAGGAATGGGACAATTTCGGCCTCGTCACCATCGAGTCCGCCCTCACCTATTCGGTGCTCGACACCATGCTCGGCGGCAAGCGCGGCCAGTCGGCAGCGCGCGTCGACGGGCGCCCCTTCACTTCGATCGAGATGAGCCTGCTGCGCCGCGTCATCGGCGTCGTGCTCGGCGATGCCGAGGCCGCCTTCAAGCCGCTCTCCCCGGTGAATTTCAAGATCGACCGGATCGAATCCAATCCGCGCTTCGTCTCGATCTCTCGGCCGGCCAACGCCGCCATCCGCGTCGAGCTGCGCTTCGACATGGAGGGCCGCGGCGGCTCGCTCCATCTGCTCCTGCCCTACGCCACCATCGAGCCGATCCGTGAACTGCTCCTCGAAAGCTTCATGGGCGAGAAGCTCGGACGCGACCCGATCTGGGAGAACCACCTCGCGACCGAGGTCTGGCAGGCTGACGTCGCCGTGAAGTGCGTGCTGCACGAATGCACCATGCCGCTGAAGCGCGTGATGAAGCTCGAGATCGGCGACACGCTGATGTTCGATGCCCGCCCTGACTCCGTCGCCTCGCTGCGCTGCGGCGAGTTCATCGTCAGCGAGGGCCGGATCGGGCGCGTCGACGATAAGATCGCCGTCCAGGTCGTCACCCCGTTGCGGCGCTCGAAGACGACCATGGCCGCCTTCGACACCAGCCATCTCAATACGGCGTCCTGACCAGGGAGTTTCTGCCCCATGACCATCACCCTGATCGCCGATGCGCTGGTGGGCTGCCTGCTGGTCGCCACCATCATCACCTGCTTCGTGCTCTCCAAGCGCATCGAAAGGCTGAAGGCCGATGAGAGCGCCATGCGCCAGACCATCGGCGCCCTCATCTCGGCGACCGATACCGCCGAGCGCGCCATCGCCGGCCTCAAGCTGACGCTCGGCGACTGCGACCGCACGCTCGGTGAACGCCTGCGCACCGCCGAGCGTTACGCCGCCGACCTCGCCCAGCAGATCGAGGCCGGCCAGGGTGTGATGGAGCGCATCGGCCAGATCGTCAGCGCCGCCAGCATGGTCGCCCCCAAGCCCGAGCCCACGCCCGAGAAGCCGGCGCTCTCGCGCATGGCGAGCGCCGCCGACGCCGCCGCCGCGATCCGCGCCCGCGCCGCCCGCAGGCTGGAGGGCCAGGCTGCGTGATCCAGTCGCCCCGCCTCATCCCGGCCGTCATCCTCGGCGCCATGGGGCTCCTGGCGCTGAAGCTGCTTGCCTGGTCGGCGGAGCCCAGCCCGGGCAAGATACCTGCCAGCGCCCAGGCCTTCGCCACACCGGCAACGGAGAAGAAAGAGGTCTGGGGACTGGCCAAGATCATCGCCAAAGCCCATCAGCCCGACGTCTTCATGGATCCCGAGACCACCGGCACGATCGATCCGCCGGCGCCGAAGCTCCCCCCCGAGGAGCAGGCGAAGCGCGACGCCAACCCGAACAACAAGGCCGGCTTGATGAACGGCACAGCCCAGCCGGTTTCGCCGGCGGAGAAGGCGCTGCTCGAACGGCTCGGCCAGCGCCGCGAGGAGATCGAGGCGCGCATGCGCGAGCTCGACATGCGCGAGAAGCTGCTCGATTCGGCTGAAAAGAAGCTCGGCGGCCGCGTCGATGATCTCAAGGCACTGGAAGAAAAGGCCGAAGGCCCGCGCAAGCAGGAGACCGAGGCGAATCAGGCTGTCAAGAATCTGGTGATCATGTACGAGACGATGAAGCCGAAGGACGCCGCCCGCGTCTTCGACCGGCTGGCGCTCGACATCCTCGTCCCCGTCGTTCAGCAGATGAGCCCGCGCAAGATGTCGGACGTGCTCGCCGCCATGTCGCCGGAGGCGGCCGAACGGCTCACCGTCGCGCTCTCGGTGCGCGGACGTCCCGTGGTCGCCGTCGATCGCACACCGGCCGCCATGCCGGCGGGCACCGAGTTGCAGGCGATCGAGCCCGCTCCGCGACGCTGACCACCTGCCGGTTTGGCTTTGCCCGGACAGGCCGCGCTGCGATCAGGCCACGGCTTCGACCATCACTGCTGAACCGAGATCCCGCTCTCCTTGATGATCGTCGCATAGGTCGAAACGTAGCGGTCGATCACTGTCTCGAATTCCGCGCCCGGCCTGGCCAGCACCGTGAAGCTCAGGCCCTGGAGGCGCTCGCGCACATCCGGGCGCGTCAGGGCCGTGAGCCAGGCGCGCTCCAACGCTTCGCGAGCCGGCACCGGCGTGTCGCGGCGCACCATGATGCCGAACCAGCTATCCGAGAGAAGGTCCGGCTGGCCGAGTTCAGCGAAGGTCGGGACCTTGGGCAGCTCCCGCACGCGCTTGTCGGCGGTGACCGCAAGCGCGAGGAGCTTGCCCTCGTCGATCGCCTGGACGACGTCCGGGAGATTGCTCAGCGCAAAATCGATCCGGCCGGCGAACAGATCGACGAAGAGCTGCGCGGTGCCATTATACGGCGCATGGACGGCCTTGCCGCCGATCAGGCGCAGGAAGTGCTCGGAGCCGAGATGCGGCGAGGTCCCGATCCCCGGGCTCCCATAGGTCATCGCGCCGCCACTCTCGCGCAGGCGCTTCACAAAGCCCACCCAGTCGGTCTTCAGCGACGGCGCGACCACGAGGACATGCGGCACCACCGTCGCCTGCACCACCGGGGCGAAGGCGCGCTGCCAATCCGCGGTCCGCGCCCGCAGCGTGATGTTCGCCGCGAAGCTGTTGGCGATCATCAGCATGGTGTGCCCGTCGGCCGGGGACTTCAGCGTCTCGGCACCGGCGATCACGGTGGCCGCGCCGGCGATGTTCTCGACGACGACGGTCTGGCCGAGCGTGTCCTTGAGGCTCTCCTGGGCCAGCCGCGCGACCGGGTCCATCGACGTCCCAGCCGTGAACGGGAGGATCAGCCGCAGCGGCCTCGTCGGGCGCCACTCGGATTGCGCACTTGCCAGGTCCGCTCTCGCAAGGGCTGAGGCGGTCAATCCCGCCAGGAGCAACGCGCGTCGATCAAGCAACATCGGGGCTCTCCAAGCATGACATCGTCAAAGCTGTGGCCGGCTGTAATGCGTTCCCGTTCCGGCAACACATGCAGCCAGACCGCGCCTAGTCAGGGCTGATCGATCACGAGCTCTCGCGACAGGCCCCTCACATCCATCTCGTAGTCGAGGACAGCCACCGGAGGCCGCGAGAAGTGCCAGGTCAGGCCGCGGCCGAGGCTGGTGATCGGTAGGAGGACGTCCGCCAGGAGCGGATGGATGTCGCGAACCGTGTAGATGTTCGCGACCGTGGCATCCTGCCAGCCATAGCCGAGCCCCGCGAGGCGGTGCTCCATCTCGCCCATGACCCATTCGGCCTTGGCGCGGACGCCGCTTGGGGAGGCATCGCCTGGTCGGATCGTTCCCTGCGCGTAGCTCGCGCCGCCTTCCGGCGCCTCGCCGCTGCCGGCCACCACGAAGCTCGTCCGCGCCGAAGCGTCGGGAACGGTATAGCTGAAGGCATGGAGCGACACGGTGTCCGGCTTGCCGAGTTCGGGGCAGATATTCGTCCGGGCAACCGGGTTCACCTTGCCTTGGAGGACGCCCCATTGGTCGAGGCGGGAGGCGTAGAGCCGGTTGAAGGCATCGAATCCGCCTTCCGAGAAGGGCTCGGGCGAGCGCAATTCGCAGGCACAGAACGCGGTCAGCGGCCTGCCCAGCTCTTTCAGATGCGCCTCGACGATCGCAAGACCGCGATCCAGCGCGACCGGGCTCATCAATTGCGCACGCTCGATCCGGAAGCCCGGCTGCGCCGCGACGCCGCCGGAATACTGGTAGACGGCCGGGATGAACCTGTAGCTGCCGTCCTGGCTCGGTTGGGTCGAATACATCGGATCGGCTCCCCGCACTGTTCCGATCATTTCTAGAGGCAGCGGAGATCGACCAGCCAGACTGTAATCGCGGAGAGATCGTTGCCGATCCGGCAACAGTTTCTTACTGTTCGGCCAACAGGTTCGCTCCCGCCGCGAGGCTCCGGCATGTCGCTCACCCGCTACCGGTATTTCGCACTCGTCGCCGACCATGGCTCCGTCCGCGAGGCGGCGGATGCGTTGCGCGTCGCCCCGTCGGCGATCAGCCGTCAGATCGCCAGCCTCGAGGAGGAATACGGCACGGCGCTGTTCGAGCGCCGGGCGCGTGGCATGAGGCTGACCACGGCGGGATCGGCGGTTCTCGAAACGGCACGCACCATCCTCGACAGCGTCCAGACGGCGCGTTCCGCCATAGAAGAGCTTCAGGGGATGAAGCGCGGCCACGTCCGCGTCTGGGCGGTCGAAGGTGCGCTCGACGATTTTCTCTACCCTGCCCTTGCGGAGTTCTCGACCGCGCATCCGTCGGTGAGCTTCGAGGTCATGGTCGCGAGTTCCGACCAGCTCATGCAACGCCTGCTCGACGACGAAGCCGACATGGTGGCCGCGTTCAACCCGATCCTGCACCGCAGCGTCCTGTCGCTTGCCGAGATCGCCGACCCGCTGGTCGTCGCCGCGCATCCCGACCACGTCTTCGCGCAGCGCCAGCCGACGACCATCGCCGAAATCGGCGAGACGCGTCTGGCGCTCCCCGACCGGACTTTCGGCCTGCGGCGCCTGGTCGATGACGTCGCGGCGGCGACCGGCGTAGCGCTCAAGCCGGCCTTGGTCACGAACTCGATCGAATCGCTGCGCTCCTTCGCGCGGGCCGGCATGGGCATCAGCATCCTGACGCGGTGCGCGACCCGGCGGGATGTTTCCGAGGGTCGCCTGGTCGCGGTTCCGATACGCGGGCGCAATCTGCGCAAAGCCTGCGTCAAGATCTGCGTGAGGAACGGCCGGACCCTGTCCCCTGCGGCGCGGGCGCTGGCGCGGCACCTCGCCCGCAGCGCGAGGAAATACGCGGCCGGGCACACGTAATTCCCGCGGTTACCCAACTTCGAGCAATGGCCGGCATCGCATTGGCTACTTGATAGTCCTAGATGCGGACCCTGCTGGAGGCGACAAGAAGCCTTAGGTCGCTCATGCTACCGTCGTGAGGTTGTGGACACGTCCCGCGCGCAGCTTGCGGCCGAGGTAACGTAGCGGCAGAGTCACGCCGTGGAAGCCCAGCAAGAAATTGACTAGTACCCTCGTGCTCGTGCTTGCGATTGTGGCCGCCGGCTACCTTTGGAGTGCTGCAGCGCCCCACTAGAGTGCCGTCTGGGGATAGGCATGCAGACTGATAACGGCTTCGCCATCGCATTCTTCGTGGTGGTCATCGGCGGTACCATTGCGATCGGAATCGCGAACGACATCACGGCGCCGCTCTGCGAGGCAGCCAAGATCAAATCTATGGCGCCCGACAAAATCGAATTCGGCTGCTTCGAATTCTGGCTTAATCGATACCAATCTCTAATAGGGAGTGTCCTGGCCTCCGCTGTGGCCGGCACAACGCTGCTCTGGATCGTTCGCCAGTTCGCGGTGTCCCATAGGCAAACTGCTATCGCCGGCGCCACTGCTCTTCGTCTCCGGACGCAAGAGTTGGAGGAGAAGCGGACTCTGATCGTTCAGTTGCTTCGTATCCTGCCTCGCCTCATGGCGCGGCTGGAGGAAATTGAAGTTCCGATACCTATGGTGGCCCTTGAGCACATAAAGAACCGGCTGAGCGGGGCATGGGACGATCTCGCAGAATCCATTCGTAAGCTGGAGACCTTCGAACTGTCCGGCGCAGATTCTCTTGCGGCCGCGCCCCGAAGGCAGGCCTTGATGTTCCTGCTGAGCTTGCAGAACACTGTATCTTTGACCCTGATGAGAATAGACGCGATCCAACGTCACGGTGGCTTGGAAGCGTCGCCGCACCGAGACAATCTCCTCCGACATTGGGCCAACAACCGACGTCGCGCGATGGAGGCTGAGACCGCTCTTCGCCAGATGGATGGCGGGTTGAAAGCTGAAATATTTGCGACTCGGAAGCAGATCCAAAACTTTGAAAAGATTGCGATTGGAGCTTAAAAGCGAGCTAACACTCATCTCGACGCACGCCACCAGTTGGCAAACTGATCTGGCTGAGGGAACTGCGAGATCATGCGACCTCCAGCTCTTCGACCTTGAGCGCGACGGACCAGCCCTTTTGACCGACGGCGAGCTCGACATGGATGCGTTGCGAAGGGTCGATCCCTTAACCCACCGTTATCCTTGACGGGCTAGCCTCCGCGCAGGTTGGAGCGGCCTGTCGCCGCTCCGCCATCGCGTCGGGTTGAGTAGCGGTCGTGCGTATCCTGCGGTCCCTGAGCTTCGGCATTGGCCTGGCGGCGCTGAGCCTCGCTGCCGGCTTCGTCGCGCCGGTGGCGGCGGCCAACGCGACCCTGCGCGGCGAGGCCATGCGTGCCGGCTTTGGCCGCCTCGCCTTCAGCTTCGACGAGCCGGTGACCACGCGGGTCCGGGTCTCGAACGGCGTCGTCGTCATCGGCTTCAGCCAGCCGGTGCAGCTCGACCCGAGCCGGCTCGCCGCTGAGCTGCCCAACTACATCTCGATCGTTCGGATCGATCCTGATGGCCGCGGCCTGCGTCTTGCTCTTGCCCGCCCCTATCGCGCCAATCTGCTCGAAGCGGGCGACAGGGCCTTCATCGACCTGCTGCCGGAGAACTGGACCGGCCAGCTGCCGGGCCTGCCGCCCGAGATTCTCGCCGAACTCACCCAGCGCCTGCGCCTCGCCGAAGCACGCGCACGGGAGATCGCCCGCGCTCCGGCGATCCCGCCGAAGCCGCTCGGCTTCCGCAGCGCCCGCCTGCCGACGCTCGATCGCCTGATGTTCTCGACGCCGCCGGAGACCATGCTCACGCCCGTCTCGGGCGACGGCAAGCTGACGCTGAATTTCGACCAGGCGCTGTCGGTGACGCCATCGCAGATCCGCAGCCTCCTGCCGGCCGACTTCACGCTCGAGCAGGCGACGATCGGGGATGACCGGACGCAGCTCGTCTTCACCGTGCCGAAGGATCGCCAGCTTCGCAGCTTCCGCGACGAGGCCGGCTGGACCGTCGATCTGCCGCATCCTGGCGCTGCCATCCCGCTGTCGCTGGCCGATCTGCAGGCCGCCCCGTCAAGCGGAGCCAAGCCGGCGGAGAGCAAGGCGCCAGAGCAAAAGCCAGCCGCGGCACCGCCGTCCCCTGCCCCGACAGCCGAGACGCCGCAAGCCCAGCCCAAGCCAGTGGCTACGGTCGCTGCTGACGCACCGCCCCGGGATGTCGAGATCGGCTCCGCCGCCGATGGCGATGGCGGCCGCATCGATTTCCGCTTCTCGCGGCCGACAGGCGCTGCCGCCTTCGCCGAGCCGGGACGGGTTACTCTGGTCTTCGACACGCGCGACACGCTCGACCCGGACAGGCTCAAAGGCGTGCTCCCAGCGCTGGTTCAGGACGTCACCGTCACCCGCGAGACCAAGGTCACCATCATCAGGCTGAAGACGCGCCGCCAGCAGATCGTGCGGCTCTCCGATGACGGCCCGCAATGGTCCCTGACCTTCGGCGACAAGGCCGGCAAGCCGGCCGGTGCGCTTAGCCCGCGCCGCGGCGCCGACGAGCGCGGCCAGACCATCGTCAACGTGCCGGTGCCAGGCCTGACCGGCGTGCACTGGCTCGAGAACAGCGAAGGCGGCCCGGCGCTCGCGGTCGCGACCGCGATGGGCCCGACGCGGGCTGTGTCGAAGCCGTATCGTTTCGTCGAGTTCGGGCTGCCGCAAAGCGCCCATGGCGTCGTCGTCAGCGCCGTCGCCGACGATCTTGCGGTGCGCGCCGACACCAACGAGGTGCGGATCGGCCGCCGCAACGGCCTGATCGTCAGCCTCGATGCCGAAAAGCCAAGCGAGGCAGATAAGAAGAGCGCTGGGGCGGTCACGCAGCCATTGCTCGAGACCGAGGCCTGGTCAGCGCTGCACACAGCCGACATCCGCGACCGCGCGGCAGCCTTGCTGCGCGAAGTCACCGGCGCCTCACGTGGGCGCAAATCCGAAACCCGGCTGGCGCTGGCCCGTTTCCTCGCCGCCAACGGCATGATGTCGGAAGCCGCCGGGCCGCTGAATGCGCTCCTGGCCGACGATGCCGCGATGCGCGGTAATCGCGATGCGATCTTCCTGCGCGGCGTGATCGCCTCCCGCATGCACCGCAGCGCCGAGGCGCTGAAGGCTTTCGAGGCCGCTCCAATCCGCGACGAAGCCGAGACCGGGCTCTGGCGTGCCCTCTCGGAGCAGCGGCTCGGCCGCAACGGTCAGGCCCTCGCCGGCTTCCGTCGAGCCGAAGACATCCTCGACCGCTACCCCGCCGATCTCCAGGCCGAGTTCCGCCCGGCGATGGCACGGGCAGCCCTCGCCTCCGGCGAGGCGACAGTGGCGGAAAAGCAGATCGGACGCCTCGCCGACATACCCGAGGAGCTGATGAACCCAGAGGAGCTGGCGCTGCTGCGTGCCAAGCTCGACGATGTCAGCGGCCGGCCGGAGGCCGCGCTCAACGGCTATCGCCCGCTCTTCGAGGCGAAAACCCGGCCGGTCGCTGCCGAGGCGCAGTTGCGCGCCGTCAAGCTTGCCCGTGCCGAGAAGCGCGCCGACCTGCCGGTCGACGAGGCCATCGCCCGGCTGGAGACCGTCTCGGCGATCTGGCGTGGCGGCGAGGTCGAGATCGAGGCGCTGGCCGAGCTCGGCCGCCTCTACGCCGAGCAGCAGCGCTGGCGCGACGCCTTCCAGACGGCGCGGCGCGCCAACGAGGTCTTCCCGGAGCATCCGGCGACGCGGCTCCTGCATGACGAGACCGCCCAGCGCTTCGAAGCGCTGTTCAGCGACCCCGATCTCGAAAAGCTGCCGCGGCTCGATGCTCTCGCGCTGTTCTACGACTTCAAGGAGTTCCTGCCGATCGGCCGGCGCGGCGACGAGATCACCCGCCTGCTCGCCGACCGGTTGGTCGAGCTCGACCTGCTCGACCAGGCCAGCGACATCCTGCAATACCAGATGGATCGGCGCCTGACTGGCGCGGCGCGCTCCACTGTGGCGACGCGCCTCGCCATGATCCGATTGATGAACGGCAAGCCGGCGGAAGCCCTGCAGGCGATCGTCTCGACCCGGCTCGCCGAGCTGCCGGCCGACGTCAAGCGCGCCCGCCTGCTGCTCGAGGCCAAGGCGCTGTCAGACCTGTCGCGCACCGATCAGGCGCTCGACCTGATGGAGGGCGAAAGCGGCCCCGAAGTCGATCGGCTCAATGCCGACATCCTGTGGAGCGGGCGGCGCTGGCGCGAGGCCGGCGAGGCGCTCGAACGCATCCTCGGCGAGAGCTGGCGCGGCCAGGCGCCCCTCAGCGACGGCGAGCGCGGCGACGTGATGCGCGCCGCCATCGGCTATGTCATGTCGGACGAGGCGCTCTCGCTCGACCGCCTGCGCACCAAGTTCGCCGGCAAGATGGCGCAGGGTGCCGATGCGCGCCTGTTCGGCTTCGTCACCGGCGCGAGCCGGGCCAACGCCGCTGATATCCGCGAGGCCGCGCGTTCGGCCTCCGGCTCCGACACCATGACCGACTTCCTCAAGGAATACCGCAAGCGCTACCCGGCCTATTCCAGCTCCGTGCGCGAGAGACGGAAGGCGGGCGAAGCCGACGCGGCCAATGCCGGACCCAAGCCCGGCCAGGGCTAAGCTGTCGCCTTAGCTGCCGTAACTCTTGACCAGAGAGCCGGCGACCAGCCCCCAGCCGTCGACCAGCACGAAGAAGATCAGCTTGAACGGCAGCGCCACCGTCACTGGCGGCAGCATCATCATGCCGACCGACATCAGGATCGAGGCGACCACCAGGTCGATGATCAGAAACGGCACGAACAAGAGGAAGCCGATCTCGAAAGCGCGCCTGAGCTCCGAGATCATGAAGGCCGGCACCAGCACCTGAATCTGCACCTGATCGGGACGCTCGGGCGGGGGCTCGCGCGACATCTCCATGAACAGCGCCAGATCCTTCTCGCGCACATGCTTCAGCATGAACTCGCGGAACGGCACGATACCACGCTCGAACGCCTCCTGCGGCTGCATCTGCCCGGCAATCAAAGGCGCGCCGGCGACGCGGTAGGCCTCCTTCAGGGTCGGCGCCATCACGAAGCCGGTCAGGAACAGCGACAGCCCGATGATCACCGCGTTGGGCGGCGCGGTCTGGGTGCCGATCGCCGAGCGCAGCAGGGACAGCACCACCGCGATGCGGGTGAAGGAGGTCACCATGATCAGGATCGACGGCGCCAGCGACAGCACCGTGATCGCGGCGATCACCTGCAGCGCCCGTTCGGTGACGCCGCCCTGGCCGAGATCGAGCGAGAGCGTCTGGGCCTGGGCGACGCTTCCGAGCGCGCCCAGCACGACGGCAAGCACCGCCAGCCAGCGCAATCTCCGTGCCGTAGGTATCCGCCTGCCCATCATCCGTCCCTGCCCGAATCAAGGCGCGGGCTCGCAGGAACGCTAGAGCAAGGCTCGGGGGCGGGCGAAGGGGGTTTCACTCGCTATCCCCTGCCGCCTTGGCGGCAGGCAGTCTCGTGCCCCCTCACCCCAGGGAGGCTGCTCAGCCTTTCGGCTTGGGATCGCGTCCGAGCAGGCGGGCGAACTCCGCCTCGATCGCATCGACCGAGAACGGGTCGTCCTCAGGCGGCTTGGCGGCCGGCTTCGAATCCGACGGCTTGGCCGCGGCTTCCGGCTTGGTTTCAGCCGGCTTGACGTCAGCAGCGGGCTTGACGTCAGCGGGCTTCGCTTCCGCAGGCTTCGTCTCGGCCGACTTGGTCTCGTTCGGCTTGCCTTCGGCCTTGGCCGTTGCCTCAGGCGCGTCGGCCTTGGCGGAATCCAGCTCGTCATCGAGCATGTCGTCGAAGACGGGCGCGAACTTGGCAGGCTTGGGCTGATCGGCAACCGGAGCCGGCGGCGTCTGCTCCTTTGCCGGTGCGGGCTTTTTCTCTTCGGCCTTGGCTGGCTCGGCGGCCGGAGGCTTGGGCGGGGCGAAGACCGGCGGGGCGACCAGCGGTGTCTCTGCTGCAGCGGGGCGGGCCGATGCCGGCTTCAACCCCAGCGCCATTTCGAGTTCGGCTTCCATATCCAGCGCCGGTCGGGCGGGCGCTGGCGTCGGAGCCGGCGGCTTGGCAGCAGCGATCGGCGGAGCCGGTGGCACGGGAGGCGCCGACGGCGGAGCGGCAGGCGTCGGCACCGGCGCTTCCGGCTCCGTGCGCGGCCCGGCCGAGCCGGGACGCACGGCAGAGAACGGCCGCTTCAAGGCCTCTTCGAGCTGACGCGCCATGTCGCCGAGCTCGCTGGCGCTGGCAGCCGGAGCCGGATCGCGGGTCAGGGCGGCGCTGATGCCGGCAGCCCCCGCGGCGACCGCGGGCGGAACCGGAGCTGGCACAGGGCGCGGCGGCTGAGGCTGGGCGATCGGACGTGCGAGAGGCGCCGGAGCGACTGGCGGTTGCGGACGCGGCGGCGGAACGGGATCGACCGGAACGGCTGCGGCCGGCACCGGCGAAGGCGGCAGCGGGCGCGGTTCCTCGGCGATCTGCGGACGCGATTCGGCCTCGAAGGCCAGCGGCCGCTCGGCCAGGCCTTCGGTAGGCGCCGGCACCGCCACGCGTCCGCCACTGCGGACAATATTGGTCTCGACCACGACGTCGGAAGCGCCGCCGATCATCACGAGGTGCTCGACATTATCGCGCCGCACCAGGATCAGCTGGCGCTGCCGGTCGAGATCGTAGACATCGACCACGCCGAGGCGCGGCTGGCGGGCACGTCCACCACCCTGACCCTTGAACTTCAGCCGCCCACCGCTCATCCGCCGCAGGAAGAAGCCGAGCAGCGCGACCAGGAGCAGCACTACTGCGAAGGCGATGATCCAACGCAGGCCGGAGGAAAGTTCGAAGCCAAACAAAGTCTGCAAGGTCTGCCTCATGAAGCGACGCGACAGCCGCCGACCGCTCTTTGTAAAGGCGATCAGACGGATAGACGGAGTTGGCTATACCATAAGCGCCGCCAGTTCGAGAAACATGGTTAGCAGATGGTTAACATGAACCTGCAAATCGGGCTGGGTTAACCGCGCGTTAACCATGCACTCGGCAATAATTTCCCACTTCGGCAAGAGCCGACTGGGGATTGGCAGCATGGCGAACAATGGCCTTGGCCTGATGGGAGCTCTGAAGACGCGCATGCAGTGGCATCAGGCGCGCCAGAAGCTGCTCGCCGAGAACGTCTCCAATGCCGACACACCCCGCTTCAAGCCGCACGATTTGCGCGCCCCCTCCCAGGCCGGCGGTGGCACGACTCTGTTGCAGACCTCGCCGATGCATCTCGGCCTCTCCGGCCAGCAAGGCGGCTTCGACCCGCGCGATCCCAAGCGCTTCGAGACGACGCCCAGCGCCAACAGCGTCAATCTCGAGGACGAGATGATGAAGGTCGCGCAGAACCAGTCCGACTACCAGCTCGCGGCCTCGCTCTACAGCAAGAGCCTCGGGCTGATGAAGATCGCGATCGGCAAAGGTCGCTAAGGAGCTACGTCATGGATCTGCTCAAGAGCCTCGCCGTCGCCGCATCCGGCCTGAAGGGCCAGGCCGGCCGCATGCGCGTCATCGCCGAGAACCTCGCCAACGCCGATTCCTCGCCCGAGCGCGCCGGCGTCGACCCCTATCGCCGCAAGATCGTGAGCTTCCAGGGCAGGCTCGACCGCGAGCTCGACGCCCAGGTCGTCGACCTCGGCCGGGTCAACCGCGACCGCAGCGACTTCAAGACGAAATACGACCCCGGCCATCCCGCCGCCGACGCCAACGGCCAGGTCAAGATGCCCAACGTCAATTCGCTGATCGAGACGATGGATATGCGCGAGGCCCAGCGCAGCTACGAGGCCAATCTCAACGTCATCTCGTCCACGCGCCGGATGATCCAGCGCACCATCGACATCCTGCGCGCCTGACGCGACCGGCTGAAGCGGAGCTGCTTTCATGACCACATCGAGTTTCGCCGCCGGCGCCTACGCCTCGATGCAGGGCATGGGCACGAGCGCCCTGCTGAAGAAGCCGGCCTCGGTCGGCGGTCTCGACGGCGCCGGCCTGCCGGACTTCTCGTCCCTCGTCGGCAAGGCGCTGGAATCGACGGCGCAGAGCGCTCGTCAGGCCGATATTCAGACCGGCAATGTCGCCGCTGGCCGCTCCAATGTCGTCGACGTAGTCACCGCGGTCGCCGAAAGCGAAGCGGCAATCGAGACGCTGGTGGCGGTGCGCGACCGCGTCATCGCCGCCTACGAGGAAATCATGCGGATGCCGGTCTGACGACCGCCCTCCCATCCAACGCCGACCGGATCCGAGCCCATGACCTCCGCAGCCATCCTAGACGTCGCCCGCGACGGCATCGTCGTCTTCCTCAAGGCCGGCGCGCCGCTGATGCTGATCGCGCTCGTCGTCGGCCTCGTCGTCTCGCTGTTCCAGGCGCTGACGCAGATCCAGGAGCAGACCCTGGTCTATGTCCCGAAGATCATCGCGGTATTCGCCGCTATGCTGCTGTTTTTGCCGTTCATGGGCGACGCCCTGGCGGGTTATATGGGCAGGGTCGCCGTCCGAATCGCCACGGGCGAATGAGCCTCGCGCCTGCCAGCGCCTCCTTACCATGGAGTCCGGCCGGCGCGCCTCACTGGCGCGGGAGCCGGGTCCGCCCGATGCAGATCGCCATCCTGCCCGAGATCAGCGCGCTGTTCGTGCTGATCTTCGCGCGCGTCGGCACCCTGGTGATGCTGATGCCGGGCATCGGCGAACGCTTCATCCTGTCGCGCGGCCGGCTCTCCCTCGCCTTCTTCGTCACTCTCGTCATCCTGCCGATGGCTCGCAGCACGATCACCATGCCGCAGGACCCGGCCGGGCTCGGCGGCCTGCTGATCAGCGAGATCATGGTCGGGCTCGTCATCGGCGCGACGGTGCGCCTTTTGATGGGTGCACTGCAGACCGCCGGCTTCATCATCGCCCAGACGCTCGGCCTCGGCTTTGCCGTCACCGTCGACCCGACCGGCGGCCTGCAGAACCCCTCGCTCGCCAACTTCCTCTCGATGCTCGGCATCACGCTGATCCTGGCGGCCGACCTGCATCACCTTGCACTTGCCGCCATCCATGAGAGCTACCGGCTGCTGCCGCCCGGTGGCTTTCCCGAGATCGGTGACGTCATGACGCTTGCGGTCAAGGCGATGGCGCAGGGCTTTTCGCTCGCCGTGCAAATCTCGGCGCCCTTCATCGTCTTCGGGCTGCTGTTCAATCTCGGTCTTGGCGTGCTCGCGCGCCTGATGCCGCAGATGCAGGTCTTCTTCCTCGCCGTACCCGCTTCCATCCTCGGCGGCATGCTGGTGTTCCTCGCCACGGTCGGCGTGATGATGGGCGTCTTCCTCGACGATCTCGGTACCTTTCTGCGCCAGTTCATCGGTCTGTGAGGAGGCGCAGGCATGGCCGGTGACGTCGAAAACGAAGACCGCACAGAAGAACCGACCCAGCGAAAGCTCGACGAAGCCATCGAGAAGGGCGATGTCGCACGGTCGCAGGAGATCGGCACCTTCTTCGTGCTTTGCGGCTTCACCCTCGCACTCCTCGTCGCCGCGGGCTCGGCCGCCCGCGACGCCGCACTCTCGCTGCGCTCCTTCCTGATGAACGCCCATCAGGTCTCGGACGACCCGGCCGCCCTCTTCCATGTCACCAGCAAGGGCGTGATGACCGGCTTCGCTGCCCTCGCCCTGCCGCTCGGCTTCATCCTCATCGCCGCGCTCGCCGGCGCGCTGATCCAGCACAAGCCGCTCTGGACCACCGAGCCGATGATGCCGAAATTCGATCGCATCTCGCCCATGGCGGGCTTCAAGCGCGTCTTCGGCAAGGATGCCTGGGTCAATTTCGCCAAGGGCCTAGCCAAGATCCTGGTGGTCGGCGTCGGCGTCTGGATCGTGCTCTGGGGCGAACGCGACCGCCTGCAGGGCTTCGCGCAGATGGACGTGCACGCCTTGCTGCCGGCAGTGCTCGCGTTGACGATCAAGCTGATGGCCGGCGTGCTCGCGATCTTCGCGGTCATCGCCATCGGCGATTTCGGCTACCAGCGCTTCACCTGGTACCAGCGCCAGCGCATGACCAAGCAGGAACTCAAGGACGAGTACAAGAACACCGAGGGCAATCCCGAGGTAAAGGCCAAGCTGCGGCAATTGCGCGCCCAAAAGGCCCGCTCGCGCATGATGGCGCAGGTGCCGAAGGCGACGGTGATCATCACCAACCCGACCCACTATGCGATCGCCTTGCTATACGATCAGGATCAGGGCGCACCGGTCTGCCTCGCCAAGGGCGTCGATGCCATCGCGCTGAAGATCCGCGAGGTCGCCGGCGAGCACAGCATCCCGATCGTCGAGAACCCGCCTCTGGCCCGCGCGCTCTACGCCACCGTCGAGATCGATGACGAAATTCCTGTCGAACACTATCAGGCAGTGGCGGAAGTCATCGGATACGTCTTGCGCCTGAAGCGTCGGCGCGCCTAACTCGCTGGCCGGGCAGGCGACAATATCCTGGCGCCCTGCCCTGACCTATCAACGACGGGCGACTGAAGGAAAACGGACCCGCTGCAATGAGTGCAAGCACGGCATCGACCGCGATCGACCGGTCCGACCGGCCCGGCCATGTCGGGATCATCCTGCTGATTGCGGGCCTCCTGGTTGGGGCCGCGATCGCGCTCGGCTTCATCGCCAATGAATGGGCTCAGCCGCTGATCCTCGGCCTGCTCGCCTTGCTCTCGGTCGTCGGCGTGTTCTGCCTGTTCGCCTTCGCGATCGGGCTGATCCAGTTCGCCGGCCGCTCGGCCCGCAACGATCTGACCAAGGCGATCGTCGACAGTGCCGATGACGGCGTCGTCGTCACCGAGGGCGACAATCGCATCGTCTACGCCAACGAGGCTTATCTCGCCTTCGCCGGCGCTCGCAATGCCAGCGAGATCGCGCCGGTCGAGCGCCTGTTCAAGGGCCGCGCCGAGGTTTCCGAGGCGATCTACCGCCTCGCCACCGCTGCCCGCGCCGGCCGCCGGCTCTCCGAGGAGATCCGGCTAGAGCCAGCGCTGAACGAGCGCGGCGCCGTCGGCTGGTACCGGGTGCGCGTCTCGCCGATCACCCGTGCCGGCCGCCCGGCTTGTCTCTGGAGCGTCGCCGACGTCACCCCCGAGCGCGAGCGCCAGGAGAACGCGTTCCAGGAACTGCAGCACGCGATCGACTATCTCGATCATGCCCCGGCCGGCTTCCTCTCGATCGATGCCGACAGCGAGGTGCCCTATCTCAACGCCACATTGGCCGGCTGGCTCGACTACGATCTCGCCCGCTTCGGCTCCGGCGGCTTGCAGCTCGACGACATCGCCTCGCCCAACGCCGCGGCGTTGATCCAGGCCATTCGCGGCCAGCCCGGCGATGTCCGCATCGAAGTGCTCGACGTCGACCTGCGCCGTCGCAACGGCCAGTCCCTGCCGGTGCGTCTGCACCATCAGGTCGCCTTCGGCCAGGACGGGCGCGCCGGCGCCTCGCGCACGCTGGTTCTGAACCGCGCCGCCGGCGAAGCCGGGGCCGACCGCCATACCGACGCCGAAGCGCGCTTCGCCCGCTTCTTCCACGCGACGCCGATGGCGATCGCGACCGTCGACCGCACTGGCGCGATCCTGCGCTCGAACGCCTCCTTCGCCCGCCTGACGCAGGGCGGCGCCCAGCCGGCGACGATCCAGGAGCTGGTCAACGGCAATGGCGCCCTCGCCCAGGCCTTCGACGCTGCGCTCGCCGGCAAGGGCGAGATCGCCCCGCTCGACGTCGCGCTCACCGGCGAGGAGGGCCGCTCGGCCAGGCTCTATCTCTCGCCCGTTCCGGCGAGCGAGGATACCGACGGCGAGCGCGCCATCGTCTATGCGCTGGAGACCACTGCCGAGCGCAAGCTCAAGGACAATATGGACCAGGCCGGCAAGATGCAGGCGGTTGGCCAGCTCGCCGGCGGCATCGCGCACGATTTCAACAACGTGCTGCAGGTCATCATCAACGCCTCGGAATTCCTGCTCGCCAGCCACAAGCCGACCGATCCGTCCTTCCCGGACATCATGCAGATCAAGCAGAATGCCTACCGGGCAGCCTCGCTGGTCCGGCAGCTGCTCGCCTTCTCGCGCCGGCAGACCTTGCGCCCGCAGGTGCTGGCGCTCGGCGACGTGCTTTCCGACCTCTCGCTGATGCTGAAGCGCGTCGTCGCCGACAAGATCTCGCTCGACGTCCGCCAAGGCCGCGACCTCTGGCCGGTCAAGGCCGATCTCGGCCAGCTCGAGCAGGTCGTGGTCAACCTCGCCGTCAACGCACGCGACGCCATGCAGAGCGGCGGCAAGCTCCAGGTGCGCACCCGCAACGTGCCGGCGGCCGAAGTCGGCGAGCTCGGCTACGAAGCCCTGCCCGCCACCGACTATGTCCTGCTCGAGGTCGAGGACAGCGGCACCGGTATCGCCCAGGAGCATCTGGAAAAGATCTTCGAGCCCTTCTTCACCACCAAGGAGGTCGGCAAGGGCACGGGCCTCGGCCTCTCAATGGTCTACGGCATCGTCAAGCAGACCGGCGGCTTCGTCTTCTGCGACTCCGTCGTCGGGCGCGGCACCAATTTCCGCATCTTCCTGCCGCGCTATATCCCGACCGAGGAGGACATCGCCGCCGAGGCAGCCGCCAGGGAGGCGCCGAAGAAGGTCGCCGCCGACCATACCGGCGCCGGCATGATCTTGCTGGTCGAGGACGAGGACGCCGTGCGGGCTCTCAACGCCCGCATGCTGGTCTCGCGCGGCTACACCGTCCACGAGGCCGCGTCAGGCGTCGAGGCACTCGAGCTGTTCATACAGCACGAAGGCAAGATCGACCTCGTCATCTCCGACGTCGTCATGCCCGAGATGGACGGCCCGACACTGCTCGGCGAATTGCGCAAGCGCAGCCCCACCACCAAGGTCGTCTTCGTCTCGGGCTATGCCGAGGAAGCCTTCCGCAAGAATCTGCCGGAGGGCGAGGAGTTTCACTTCCTGCCCAAGCCCTTCACGATGAAGCAGCTCGTCGAGACGGTGAAGGCGGCGATGAGCTGAACTGCATCGCCGGTTGGTCCGACCGTAGCCAACCCGGCGAGTGTTCTACCTGCCCCTGCTCTAGGCCTTTTGCGCCCGGATCAGCATGTGCGGGCGAAAGCGCGGGAACAGATATTCGAAGGTCCGGAACGGTAGCTTCTTCAGGCTTTCCGACGGGCTCTGCCAGAGCATTTCGATCTCGACGAGCTTCAGGCCCGCATCCGCCAGACAGGTCTCCAGCTCGGGCCGGGTATATTCGCGCCGGTGGACATACTCGTGCTCGAAATCGACATCGGCGAACAGGTCAGGCGGCAAGGCGACGATCGAGCGGTTGAAGATCAGCTTCAAGATATTCCGCAGCCGCGCGAAATTATCGGTGGTTATGAATATCTGCCCGGTATCCGAGAGCGCCGTGCGCAGCTTTCGCAGGATCGTCGTCGGGTCCGTACGCAAATGCTCGATATTATCGAACCAGAACACGGCATCGACGGCATCGAGCGGAGAAACCCATTCCGGCGCGGAGATGTCGCCGGCGAACATGCCGGCAAAATTACCGTAGAGTTCGCCCTCGATTTTCAGGGTTTCAGCGAAATCGACGACGAAGACCGAAGCATCGAGATGTTTCTGAACGATTTCCTCGACGAAAGCTCCGCCAGCTCCCAATGACAGGACGCGAGGGCTCCGTCCCAGGCTGTTCAGAGCCATGCTCGCTGCGCGATACTGTCGATAGAAACTACTCTCGAAATAGGACTTCATATGGAATTTGCGCTTTTCGAGATCGATCGACGATCTGAATTCGTTCGGAGACAGCGCACTCATGCAGAGCGACCTTCTAAGCAATGACCGCCAAGCCAATAGCGCGGACACCTTAAATAATTGCATCCGGCTTCGTAGAATTGGTGTCCATCCGATCAATGGTTTTGCCTCCTTATCGGGCACCTGACCCAACACCCGCCTCGGCCCTTTCCTGCTTCGAAATGACGGTACGCGGCCTCCCGCCTTCAACCAGTATTACGAAGAGTTCATGCTGCGGACAGGCGCTCCCGGGCGGCTGGCTGTAAGGTGGCTCGTCGTCGACAGCGCTGCGCCGGGACCCTCGATGAAACGTTACGCGATCATAGCCCTCCTGGTGGCTGTCACCGCCTTCGCCGCCTATCGCGTGATCAGACCGCAGGACGGCCCGGAACAAGCCCATGCAGAACGCCGCGAGGGGCCACCATCGACGCCGGTCACGACCGTGCTCGCCGGCCGTGCCGACGTGCCCGTGACGCGCCGCTCGATCGGTTTCGCCGAGCCGGTCGCGATCGTCGCGGTCAAATCCCGCCTCGACGGCGTCATCGCCGACCAGCACGTCAAGGAGGGCCAGGAGGTCAAGCAGGGCGACCTGCTCTTCACCCTCGACGATCGCGAGCTCAAGGCGCAGGTCGCCCGCGACGAGGCCAATGTCGAGCGCGACAAGGCGACCGTGGCGCAAAAGCGCGCCGATCTTGCCCGCCAGAAAAGCCTGGTCGACAAGGGCGCCGGCACGCAGCAGGCGCTCGACCAGGCGACCGCCGACGAGGCCGTCGCCACGGCGGTCGTCAAGGCGGACGAGGCGACGCTGGCGCTCGACCGCGTCCGGCTCGGCTACACCACGATCACTGCCCCGATCTCGGGCCGGCTCGGCGCCATCACGGCGACGCCGGGCAATGCGGTGCGGGTCAACGATGCCAACAGCAATCTCGTGACGGTGACGCAGCTCGCCCCGATCCGCGTCACCTTCACCCTGCCCGAGCGCGACCTGACCCTGGTGCAGGCCGCGGCGAAGGCACAGACGCCGGCGAAAGTCACCGCCTTCGCCTCCGGCACGCGCGAGGAGCTCGCCACCGGCGATCTCTCCTTCATCGATTCCGCCGTCGACATCCCCTCGGGCACCGTGAGCGTGAAGGCGCTGTTCACGAACGAGCCGCACCGGCTCTGGCCGGGGCAATATGTCGATGTCGTCGTCCAGCTCGGCATGATGTCCGGCGCCGTCACCGTGCCCTCGGTCGCCCTGCAGGAGGGGCAGAAGGGCCCCTTCGTCTACGTCGCCAAATCCGACGACACGGTCGAGGCGAGGCCGGTGAAGGTCGCCTCCAACGAGAACGGCGTCGCGGCGCTCGCATCGGGGCTGTCGCAGGACGAGAAGGTCGTCACCGAGGGCCAGTCGCGGCTGGCGCCCGGCGCCCGGATCAGGCTGGCCGCCCCGCAAACCAGCAAGCCGTGAGGGCGCGCCATGTCGGTCTCCGCCTTCTGCATCCGCCATCCGGTCGCGACGATCCTGATGTCGTGCGCGCTCATCCTCGGCGGCCTGTTCGCCTGGCGCTCGCTGCCGGTCGCGGCGCTGCCGCGGGCTGAATTCCCGGTCGTCAACGTCTCCGCGCAATTGCCCGGCGCCTCGCCCGAGATCATGGCGACCTCGGTGGCGACGCCGCTGATCAAGCAGTTCGCTACCATCGCCGGCATCGACTCGATCGCCACCACCAACGCGCTCGGCACGACCTCTATCGCGATCCAGTTCGCGCTCGACCGTGACATCGACGCCGCTGCCGCCGACGTCCAGGCCGCGATCGCCCGCACCCAGCGCCAGCTCCCGGTCGACATGACGACGCCGCCGAGCTACCGGAAGTTCAACCCCGCCGACGCCCCGATCCTGCTGCTGGCACTGAAGAGCGAGGTCACTCCGCTCTCCAAGATCGACGCCTTCGTCCAGCAGGTGCTGTCGCCGACGCTCTCCACGGTCGAGGGCGTGGCCCAGGTCCAGATCTTCGGCAGCCAGAAATACGCGGTGCGCATCCAGGTCGACCCAACGGCGCTCGCCGCCCGCGGCATCGGCATCAACGATTTGCAGGCAGCGATCACCGCCGCCAACGTCAACACTCCGGTCGGGACCATGCAGTCCGGCCCACAGCAATTGACGATCGAAGCCGAGACCCAGCTCGCCGACGCCGCACACTTTGCCGACATCATCATCGCCACCCGCGACAGCCGCCCGGTGCGGCTCGGCGACGTCGCCAAGGTGATCGACTCGGTCGAGAACCTCCAGCTCGCCAGCTGGTATGACGGCACGCGCGCGCTCGTCGTCGCGGTTTTCCGCCAGCCCGATGCCAATACGGTCGAGGTCGTCGACCGCGTCAGGACGGCGATCAGCCAGATGCAATCGCTGCTGCCGCCAGCGACCACGCTCGGCCTGCTCAACGACCGTTCCGCCTCGATCCGCCAGGCGGTCGAAGACGTGCAGTTCACGCTCGGATTGACGATCGTGCTCGTTGTCGCGGTGATCTTCCTCTTCCTACGTCGCTTCACCGCAACGCTGATCCCGGCCGTCGCCGTGCCGATCTCGCTGATCGCGACGCTGGGCGCGATGTACCTGTTCGACTTCTCGATCGACAACATCTCGCTGCTCGGCCTGACGCTGGCAGTCGGCCTCGTCGTCGACGACGCCATCGTCATGCTCGAGAACATCGTCCGCCATATGGAGGAGGACGGGCTCTCGGCCTTCGACGCGGCGCTGAAGGGGTCGAGCGAGATCGGCTTCACCATCATCTCGATCTCGCTCTCGCTGGTCGCCGTCTTCATCCCGGTGCTGCTGATGGGCGGCGTGATCGGGCGCGTCTTCAACGAGTTCGCGGTCGTCGTCACCGTCGCCATCCTCGCTTCGGCCTTCGTCTCGCTGACGCTGACGCCAATGATGTGCGCCCGCCTCGGCGCCAGTGCGGCCGCCCACGGGGAAGGCAAAGACCGGCTCGCCTTCCTAGAACGCGGCTTCGACGCCGTGCTCGGCGCCTATCGCGCCGGCCTCGACCTCAACCTGAAATATCGCCGTACGGTTCTGATGATCTTCGTCGCCAGCGTTGCCGCCAGCGCCTGGCTGGTGATGACCATTCCCAAGGGCTTCTTCCCGCAGGAGGATATCGGCCAGATCCAGGTCGCGACCGAGGCGCGCCAGGACATCTCCTTCGACGCCATGTCGGCCTTGCAGCAGAAGGTCGAGGAGGTTTTCCGGCGCTCGCCCTATGTCGCCCATGTCGCCTCGACCATCGGCTCCGGCGGCCAGTCGAGCAGCCTCAATGCCGGGCGGCTCTTCGTCGAACTGAAGCCGAAGGCGCAGCGCCCGCCCCTGCAGCAGATGCTCGCCGATCTGCGTCGCCAGCTCGCCGCCATCCCCGGCATCGCGACCTACATGTCGCCGGTGCAGAACCTGAACATCGGCGCGCGTGCCTCGAAGAGCCAGTATCAGTTCGTGATGCAGGCGATCGACCAGGCGGCGCTGTCAGACTGGTCCGGCAAGATGCTGGAGGCGCTGCAGCACGACCCACTCTTCGTCGATGTCACCACCGACCTGCAGAACAAGGCCCTGCTCGCCAACCTCATCGTCGACCGATCCAAGGCGCAGTCGCTGGGCATCAGCGCCGACGTGCTGCGCTCCAGCCTCTATTCCGGCTTCGGCGTGCGCCAGATCTCGACGATCTATACCACCAGCGACAGCTACCAGGTCATCATCGAGTTCAATCCCGACATCGAATGGTCGAACGACCGGCTCGATCAGGTTCGCTTCCGCTCTTCCTCGGGCGCGCTCATCCCGCTCGGCACCTTCGCCAGGATCGAGCGCAAAGCCGGCCCGCTGACCGTCAACCAGCTCGGCCAGCTCCCAGCCGTCACCCTCTCCTTCAACCTGCCCGCCGGCCGCGCGCTCGGCGAGGCCGTGCAGCGCATCGACGCGATCAAGGCCGGGCTCAATATGCCGCCGCAGATCGGCACCAGCTTCGCCGGCGTCGCCAAGACCTTCGAGCAGTCGCTCGGCAACCAGGGCCTGCTGATTGCTGGCGCGGTGCTGACGATCTACATCGTGCTCGGCATCCTCTATGAGAGCTTCATCCACCCGCTCACCATCCTGACCGGGCTACCGGCAGCGGCCCTCGGCGCGCTCCTGACGCTGAAGCTCTTCGGTCTCGACCTCTCGGTCATCGCCGTGATCGGGCTGCTGATGCTGATCGGCATCGTCAAGAAGAACGCAATCATGATGATCGACGTCGCGCTCGAATTGCAGCGCGCCGGCGAGCCACCGGAGACTGCGATCCGCGAGGCGTGCCTGCGTCGCTTCCGGCCGATCATCATGACGACGCTGGCGGCGATCCTCGGCGCCCTGCCGATCGCGATCGGCGCCGGCGCCAGCGCCGAACTGCGCCAGCCACTCGGCCTCGCCGTCGTCGGTGGATTGATCGTCTCGCAGGTGCTGACCTTGTTCATCACCCCGGTGATCTTCCTTGCAATGGAAGGGCTCTCGCGCCGGCTCGGCGGTAGCGGAGCGGCCACGCCCGCCCCGGCGGAAACACCCCGCACGACAGGGTGATCAGACCGGCCCGGCATGGGCAGTTTGCCACCGGCGCTTTGCGAGATTCGCTGTCGCCTCCGGTGCATCTTCGTCCGAGCTTGATCGGGTGGGCTTTCGACGGCCCGCGCCAGAGGGGGAAGACGAGCATGACGCAGATGCCGCAGGGCCGAGACGCGCCGCAGGACGAGCCCTCACTCCTCTTCGAGGGCGTCACGCTCTCGCCGCAGAAGGAGATCGTCAGGGTCTTCTACAAGGAGATGTGGGACCATGCCGACAAGTCGCTGATCCCGCGGATCTTCCATGAGGACTTCACCTTTCGCGGCTCGCTCGGCCCGGTCCTGCACGGCCATCGCGAGTTTGCGGGCTATGTCGACTGGGTCACCGGCTCGCTCGGCGAGTACACCTCCGACATTCTCGCGCTGGTCGAGGAAGGCAACCGCGTCTTCGGCCGCCTGCGCTTCCACGGCTTTCACCGCCGCGAGATGTTCGGGGTGCCACCAACAGGCCGCCATGTCTGGTGGCATGGCGCGCCGGCCTTCACCTTCGAGGGCGGCCTTGTGCGCGACCTCTTCGTGCTCGGCGACATCCATGGCCTGATCGGACGCCTGAAGCAGGGCTGAGCGACCCCGTCCTATCCGGCGAAGGTCACGCCCGCCTCCCGCGTCTCCAATCGGATCAATCGGCAATCCTTCACGGCCGCCTGCCGATGCACCATCGCCTCGCGATAGATCGGATCGCGGAACATCGCGGCGAAAGCCTCGACACTCGGATATTCGGCGATGAAGCAGATGTCCCAGCGCTCGCCTCTCGGGCCGATCAGCATCTGCTCGAAGCTGCCGCGCCAGAGAATGCGTCCGCCGAGCCGCGACAACACCGGCGCGCTGATCCGGCCATAGACGGCAAAGGCCTCGCGGCCGCCGCCATGCGGCCCGTCCGGATACTGCGCCTCCACATTGAGCCGGATCAGGTTCAGCATCTGCACCGGGCCCGGCCGATCGTCGGCACGGAAGGCGGCGAAGGTCTCGCGGCTGAAGCTCGTATGATCGCTCATCCCCGCCTCCCTCAGCTGCCCTTCGCGACCAGCGACCAGTCGCCGGAATAGATCGGCTGGCGCCGCTTCATCCAGGCGTCGAGCCCTTCGCGCAGGTCGGCTGTCGGCGCGATGCGGGCGAACTGCTCGCTCTCGATCAAAAGCCCTTCGGCGATGCTGGTGTTGATGCCGCGCGTCACCGCGGTGAGGATGCTCGCCGCCGCCAACGAAGAATGCCGCAGGATGCGCGCCGCCAGCGCATGCGCTGCCGGCAACAGTTCCTCATGCGGCACCACCGCGTTGATCAGCCCCAGCTCGAGCGCCCGCTGCGGCGTGAACGGATCGCCTGTCAGAAGCAGTTCCAGCGCGCGCTTGCGGCCCGCCAGCCGTGGCAAACGCTGCGTCCCGCCGAAGGTCGGCGGCATGCCGAGATTGATCTCGGGCTTGGCGAACATCGCCCGCTCGCTGGCGATGGCGAGCGGCACCGCCTCGGTGACCTCGCAGCCGCCGCCAAAGGCGAGCCCGTTCACCGCCGCGATCACCGGCTTGCTGAAGGCTTCCAGCCGCGCCGTCAGCGCCTGGCCGCGGCGGACGAAATCGCGCACCGCCTGCTCCGGCCCGGCCGCGACGCTCTGTGAGAACTCGTGAATGTCGCCGCCGGCCGAGAAGGCGCGCTCGCCGGCGCCGGTCAGGATCACCGCGCGGATGGACGGGTCGACCTCGATCGCATCGAGGATGTCGAGCAGGCGGTCGATCAGACCGTAGCTCAGCGCATTGAGCTTGCCGGGGCGGTTCAGCGTCAACGTCGCGATCGCCTCGCGCTGTTGAATCAGGACGGGATCATTCTCGGGCATGGCCTTGGCCTTCTTCCGGTTTCGACCGGTCGAAGCTGCGCTCCAAGCTTGACGATGTATACTACCTGTACGGTATACATGAAGGCATGACCGAACCCGACAAGCCGACGCGCACCCGCATCATCGAGGCCGCCAGCAAGCTCTTCTATGGCGAGGGTATCCGCGCCGTCAGCGTCGACGCTGTTGCCGAGAAGGCAGGCGTCACCAAGCGCACGCTCTATTATCATTTCGAGAGCAAGGACGAGCTCGTCGCCGCTTATCTCGAGGCGCGCGACCAGCCCAATCTCAAGCTGATGGCCGGCTGGTTCGACAAGGCTGAGGGCGGGTTGCCGCAGAAGATCGAGGCGATATTCCAGAACCTCGCCCGCTCGGCCCGGCATCCGCGCTGGAAGGGCTGCGGTTTCCTGCGCACCGCCGCCGAGCTCGCCAACCTGCCCGGCCATCCCGCTATCAAGATCGGCGCGCGCCACAAGGCCGGCTTCGAGCGCTGGCTCGCCGGCGAGTGCGCCAGCCATGGCGTCGCCGCGCCCAAGGAGCTCGCCCGCCATGTCGTTCTGCTGATGGACGGTGCCTTCTCGGTCATGCTCGTCCACCGCGACCCGGCCTATGTCGAGGCCGCCGGCCGCGCCGCCGCTGCTCTGGCCGCAGGCTCGTTTCGAGGCTAGCGCGTTGATCAGCACCGGGCTGCGATTTATCGTGCGCCCATGACGCGACGGCCCGTCCTCGCCTACACGTTGCTGCTGATCGTGCAGACCCTCTGCGCGCTGGTGATCCTCTTCCATATCCACACCGCCTTCCGCATCCTGGTCGAGCGGATCGGCCAGCAGCAGACGCTGCCGAGCGAGATTTTGGCGCAGGTCTGTGTGGCCGCGCTACTCGGCCAATGCTGTTACTGGACGCGGCTATACCTCCTGCCAGTGCCACAAGGCTTCCGCAGCCTGCCCCTTGGACATGTCCTGGCTTTCGCCGCCCGTCTCGGCGCGATCGTCGGCGGTGCACTGGCCTCGATCTACTTCCTGCGTCACCTGCCGGAGCTGACGAAATTCGGCGACAGCTTCACCCTGGTATGGCGCTCCGGCCTGCTCCTCGCGATCGTGTTCGCACTGTATTGCTACACAATTGAGCTGGAGCGGCTCGCCGCCGCCTGGCAGGCCGAGCCGGAAGTTGAGGCTCTTCCGTCAGGCACGCCGGCGCGCGAACCAGAGCCTCAAGCCACGCAAACGCTCCCGCACCAATCGCACTAGCACGACTGCCCGCTGCCAGGCCGTGCTCGCCTTGATCCGCCCGATCACCACCTGCCTGATCGCGTCGATCCAGCCCATGATCCGCGCGAACCAGGGAATGGTGAGGAGCTGCGCACGCCCGGCATGATAGACGCGCTCGACCAGCAGGAAGCCGGCGAGATGGCCGATCGCGGTCGTGACGATGCCGGCCGTGAACGCTCCGCGCGCCAGGAACAGCAGGCCGAGCAGCTTCAGCGGCTCGACGATGGCGAAGGGAATCGCGAGAGCGATGAGCGCGCCATAGGGCGGCAGCCGCCCGATCGCCGTTTCGAGCCGCGCCACCAGCCGCAACGAGGCGAACCGGGCGATCAGCGGCCGGTAGAGCGGCCGCAGCAGCTCGTCGAGCAGGATGACGAGCCCGACGACGAGATCGAGCGGAATGAGAAGCAAGCGGATCAGGGATTTGTGCATCGCGCTTCACATTCTTCAGACCGATCGGATTCGCTCCTCCGATCCACATCCTATGCGTTCAAGTGAGAATCCTGGCGTGCCGCCGTTGATTTCGCAAACCGACTTACCGCCCTTGCCACATATCTCCTGAAAAAATTTCAAACGTTTTAAACCACTTGGACCGCCCGCCTGCATCATCGATTGACAGTCACCTAACGTCATCGCGCCTGATGGACGGAATGGCGAGGGCTGCCCGCCATCAGGATCGCAATCCCTGTGATTTTTCGACGGAAAACCAGGCGGTTGCATGGCTATCGGAGCACCCGGTGATTCCTAAATTGGTGGGTTCGACCACGCTGCGCTACTTCTCCGAGGTGGCCGACCGTGGTTCCTTTCGCGCTGCGGCGGAATCCCTGCGCATCGCAGCGTCGGCGATCAACCGACAGGTCAGCAATCTCGAGACCGATCTCGGCGTGAAGCTGTTCGAAAGGGCGCGCGGTCGAGCCGGGCTGCAGCTGACGGAAGCGGGGCGCATCCTGCAGTTCCGCCTGCGCTCGGCGATCAATGAACTGCGCATCGCAAACGATGAAATCATCGCGCTGCAGGGTCTGGGTCGCGGGTATGTGACGATCGGCTTCAACGATGTCATCGTGAATGCAATACTGCCCGAAGTGATCAAAAGGTTTCATCAAGCCCATCCGAATATAACCTTCGGCGTCAAGGTCGACAGCACGCGTGGACTTGTTTCGCGCCTGAAGGATGGCGACATCGATTTTGCAGTTGCCTATAATTTCTCTCCGGAAGCAGAGCTTTCATACATGGAGAGCATCTCTCTCAAGATGTATATGATCGCCTCACCCGATCATCCGCTTGCGGCGCGAGCGTCCGTCGCGCTGTCGGATCTCAGCGGACACAATCTCATCCTGCCGGACGGATCGGGATTTATACGGCAAGTATTCAATATCGCGTTCGGTGGGTCCAATGCGCTGATCAATCAGATCGTCCAGACGAACTCCTTCGAGCTGATCCATTCGCTTGTGGAAAGCGGAGTCGGGATCAGCATCGTGACCGGGCGAGAGCAGAGAGGAGCTCAGGCGCGACTGACCCATGTCGAGATCGACGATGCTCTTCTTTCACAGAATGTGCTCGCCTGCTGCAAATTGACCGACCGCAACCTTTCACCCGCCGCGACGGCGTTCGCCGGCGCCGTCTGTGACGCTTTGAGAGCATTCGGGCATCGTGAAGCTCACTCCGGCAAAGCCGGAGAGGGAAAGATCGGGCCCGATCCGTGAGGCGATTCCGCTGCACGTCAAGGGAAGCTGAACCGCAGGCCAGAATGCGCTGCACGCGCAAACACTTGTCCGGCCGCCCAACGACCCGTTGAATCATGAGCCGTAGACATACTCCCCCATCAAGTTGCGCATGACGCGGCACCTAGAGGTCATTGAGTGCTGAATTTTTCAGCAAAATTCCAATGCCTGCCGGATTTTTCAGCAAATTCATACCGCCACCTCAATGCTCTAATTTCGTGTCTTCAAAGAGGCAAAATTGGTGCTTTACGTAGGCACGCAACCATAGATACTCATCGGGTGGCTCTAATAAGCTTCTGACTCGGCGGACGACTTAACTTATGAGCAAAACAACTACGGAATTTGAATTAATTTACTCAAAAGCCGAAGCGGCATGGGCAGCTATACAGAGTCAATATGTTGACCGGCTAACAACGGCGGAGATCGATTTTCTGTTCGCCCGCCTTGTCCTTGGCCTGACCACTCCATTCTACGCCGAGCGGGAGCCGGCTCTCCATTTCACTGTCTGCAGTGCGCTCGTCGGGCGGAAGCTACCGCCCGAGCGCGTCCACGCAGCTTTGCATGCCGTTCCCGAACCCAGCCAGCCATGGGTCGAAAGAGCCTTCGGTCTGGCGGAGGAGCACGGAACCAAAATCGCAACGGCGCTGGCGGAACAGCGCGACCGAACCAATCACGCAGAAACCACCGATCACACAGACGCCAAAGCCGATGCGGCACATCGAGAGCTTTCGAGCGGGGCCAAGGAGCAAGTGAGCTGATGACTGACTGCACTGACGGGCGCGCGCAGGGTAGGTTCCGTGGCGGCTTCGCCGGCAATTGGGTTTCGGGCGGCGACAGCCGCTCGCTACGCCGGCGCCTGATGGCGGTGCTGCGCATGGCCCACCGCGTGCTCGGCGTCAGTCGCAAGGCCATGGGGCTCGGGACGCTGGGCGTCGGCGGCGGCTTGCGTTCGGCCGGCGCGATCGGCGGCCTGGCCGTGCTCGCTGCGCTCGGGCTCTTCTCGCCGGCCCAGGCGCAATATCAGGCCGGCGGCGGCACGGCGGTCGGCGGCAACTCCGTCGCCATCGGCAACGGTACCCAAGCGAATGGCGCGACCAGCGTGGCGTTGGGCACCTCTAACAGTGCAACGGGCGATGCTTCGATCGCCATCGGCAATTCGATGAGTGCCAATGGCCTCAACGCCATAGGCATAGGTGTCTTCGCGGGTGCAAACGGCGTCAACGCACTCGCCATAGGCGGGAACGCCCAAGCCACCGGCGACGCAGCAAGTTCCATTGGCGTCAACTCGGTTGCCGCCGCAGGCGCGGCCGCCTTTGGCCTGAACGCGCGTGCCGACGGAGTGAACTCGACGGCGATCGGCTTTGTTACCCGGGCGACCGGGCTGCGCGCCACCGCGCTCGGGTTTGGCGCAACAGCGTCTGGGCTGGATTCGATTGCCCAAGGTAACAGCGCCACGGCGACCAACCAGAATTCCATCGCCATCGGCTTCCAGGCGACCGCGACCGCGATCAACTCTGTCAATCTTGGCAATCGGACCGCTGCGGGAATGGGCGCCCTTCAAGAGAGCGCCGTCGCCATCGGCACGGACGTATTGGCGTCTCAGGTCGACGCCACTGCCATCGGCCGCCAAAGCCGAGCGACGGGCACGAGCGCTACGGCGATGGGGCGGAACGCCAGCGCCTGGGGCAATCAGTCCATTGCATTCGGCCTCGGCGCGGTCGCCGGCGTTCAGGCCAACACAGCCATACCCAACAGCATCGCCATCGGCACCAATGCGGTCTCTTCCGGCGCTTTCGGCGTCGCGATCGGCAGTGCCGCAAATGCAACCGCCGATGCCGGGACCGCAGTTGGCAACGCTGCCATTGCCAGCAGCCAGAACGCCTCCGCATTCGGATCTGGTGCGAATGCGACGGGAGCCAATTCTCTCGCTGCCGGCGTCAGCGCCAATGCCAGCGGAATCGCCAGCACCGCGGTCGGCATCGGCGCCGTAACCAGCGGCACGAATGCCGTCGCTGTCGGCGTTTCGGCGAGTGCGTCAGCATTAAACTCCATCTATCTCGGCTCGCGCACCTTTGGAGCAGGCGCCAGCGCACAGAGCGCCATCGGCATCGGCACGGACGTGTCGGCGTCCGCAGCCAACGCAATCGCGGTCGGTCTCCAGGCCACTGCGGGCTCCGTCGACGCCGTCGCCATCGGCACCAACGCAAACGCAAGCGGAGGCAAGGCTGTCGCCATCGGTGCGGGCAACGTCGCCTATGGCGACGGCGCGGTCGCGATCGGCGATCCGAGCTTCGCCAGCGGCACCGGCGCCTTCACCGGCGGCGCCAACAATATCGCCAATGCCGACGGCACGGCGAGCGCCACGGCGGCCAACCAGGCCAATGGCGCGGTCGCCATCGGCAACAACAACGTCGCGATCGGCCAGGGTTCCGTGGCGCTCGGCAACTTCAGCCGGGCGGGCGCCGCGGGCGCGGTCGCCTTCGGTGACGCTGCCGTCGCCAACAATGCCCGCGACGTTGCCTTGGGCTCGGGCTCGGCGACCACCGTCGCGGTGGGCACCCCGAGCGCCGTCATCAACGGCACGGCCTACGGCTTTGCCGGCACGGGGCCGACCTCGACGGTGAGCGTCGGCACGGCCGGGGCCGAGCGCACCATCACCAATGTCGCGGCGGGCCGGATCAACGGCGGTTCGACCGACGCGATCAACGGCTCGCAGCTCTTCGCGACCAACCAGGCGGTCGACGCCATCGGCGTCACCGTCAACAACATCACCACCGGCGCCGGCATCAAGTATTTCCACGCCAACTCTGTCCTGCCGGATTCGCAGGCCCTGGGGACAGATTCGGTCGCCATCGGCCCGAATGCAGTGGCCAACAATACCGGCGACGTCGCGATCGGCCTCAATTCGGTGTCGGGCCCGACGACGGCGGTGGCCGGCACGACGATCGGCGGCACGGCCTACAGCTTCGCGGGCGCGAACCCCGCTGGCGGCGCCTTCTCGGTCGGCTCGGTCGGCGCCGAGCGCCAGATCCAGAACGTCGCGGCCGGGCAGCTCACGGCCGGATCGACCGACGCGGTGAACGGCTCGCAGCTCTTTGCGACCAACCAGCAGGTCACGGTGAACACGACCAACCTCACCACGCTCGGCACGACGATCAACAACATCGCCGGCAATGTCTCGACCGTCTATACCGACGCCAATGGCGACGGCATCCGCTATGTGCGCACCAACGACCGGACGCTTGCAATCACCGATTCCTTCGCTCAGGGGATCGCCGCGACGGCCGTCGGCTACCAGGCGATCGCCGTCGCCGACAATTCGCTGGCGCTCGGCCGCGACAGCCAGGCCATCGTCCTTGGCGGCGTCGCGCTCGGCTCCGGCTCGATAGCCGATCGTGCACTGGCGCCGGCGTCCGGCACGATTACGGTGGGAACCAATCTCATCCCCTACAATACCACCGACAAGACGTTGCTTGGCGCCGTTTCGGTGGGCAATTCCACATCCTTCCGCCAGATCACCAACGTGGCTGACGGAACGCTGGACCAGGACGCCGTCACACTTCGGCAGTTGAAGGGTGCCATGAGCTCCTTCTCGGTGACTCCGATCCGGTACTTCCACGCCAACTCGACCGCTTCGGATTCGTTGGCGGTCGGTGTCGACTCGGTGGCGGTCGGCCCGCGCACAACGGTCAATGGCGACAACGGCATCGGCATGGGCAACGGCGCCATCGTGCAGATGACCGCGCCCGGCGGCATCGCCATCGGCCAGAACGCGACGGTCAATCTGGCGGACGGAGTCGCGCTCGGCACCAACTCGACCGCGAACGGCATCCAAGCGCTCGCCCTCGGCCCCGGCGCCACAGCTAGCCACGCCGGCAGCGTCGCGCTCGGCGCCGGCTCCGCAACGGACGCGGCCGTCGGGACCGCCAGCACCACGATCCGCGGCACGGTCTATAACTTCGCGGGCGCCGCCCCGGTCGGTACCGTGAGCATCGGCAATGTGGGCGCGGAGAGGACGCTGACGAACGTCGCCGCCGGACGAATCTCGGCAACCAGCACCGATGCGATCAACGGCTCGCAGCTCTATGCGACCAACGTGGCGCTGGAAAGCCTGGCAGGCGGGATCGGTGCGATCAGCAACAGCGCCGTCTTCTATGACCTCAATGTGGATGGCAGCAAGAAGAACAGCCTGACCCTGCAAGGCGGCGACCCCAATGCGCCGGTCGTCATCTCCAACGTCGCCGAAGGCGTGAAAGGCACCGACGCGGTCAACGTCAACCAGCTCAACAGGGGCATTGCCGAGGCCAAGTCCTATACGGACAGCCAAATCGCAAACATCGTCGATGCCGGCAAAGCCTATACCGACCAGAAGTTCGGACAGCTGAACCAGGAAATTCGCGCAGCCCGCCAGGAGGCGAGGCAAGCCGCTGCGGTCGGACTTGCCGCGGCGTCGCTCCGCTTCGACGATCGTCCGGGCAAGCTCAGCGTGGCGGCCGGTGGCGGCGTTTGGCGAAACGAGGGCGCGTTCGCCTTTGGTGCAGGCTACACCAGCGAAAACGGCCGAGTCCGCGCCAACCTGACCGGCGCGACCAGCGGTGGCGAATGGGGCGTCGGCGCCGGTGTCAGCTTCACGCTGAACTGAGGCCAGCATGACTGGCAAGCGAGCCGCATCAGCAGTGTCCATGATCGTGGCTTGCTTGCTCCTGTCCGGCCAGAATTCGGCCGGACAGGCGCCGCCAGGTTCCGATTACAGGATCAAGCCCTCCGACGTGGCATTGCCTCCCAACGCGAAACTGGGTGGCTATCGGCGGATCACTCATCCCTTCGAAAACTGGACGCTGATCTGCGACGAAAACCTGCAGGCGCGGCAGAAGGTCTGCAACGTGACCCAGACCATCGAAGATTCGGCTGGTCGCCTGGCCTTCAGCTGGTCGCTCGCGGCCTCGAAGGACGGCAAGCCCTATATGATCCTGCGCACCGCGCCGGATGCGAAATATCCCGGACCGATATCGCTGCGACTTCAGGGCCAGGCCAATCCGGTCAAGGTCCAGCTCGATGGCTGCAATGCCACGGTCTGCGTCGGAATGCTTCCCGTCGGTCCGGTCCTGCGCGAGCAGATCTCCAAGAGCGCGACCCCGGAGGTCTCCTACGAGACGACCGGTGGCAAGACCGTGACACTCGCGGCCACCCTCAAAGGGCTCTCGAAAGCGGTCGAGGCGATCAGATGAACAGGCGAGACCGATGACCCAGCAATCCATCCATGATCGGATCATGTCGCGGCAGCAGGGCCATTCGATCCGGCCAGGCCATGTCGCCGACGACATCGCGTCCAAACACAGCCGGACTAGGATCGCGATCTATTCAGTCATCGGCATCGTTGCCCTGGGCGGGCTCGCCTACGGCTCGATGAATTATGCCACGATCCGAAACCTCGTCTCGCAATCGGCAATCGCGGAAACGAACAAGGCCGACCGATCTCGCCCCGAAACGCCCTTCCTGCAGCACGCCAGGCAGGCGGGCCTGAAGAGCTGCTCCACTGTATTCCCCGTCCTCGGTGAATTGCTGACGAATGGCGCGAAATATGACGTTCAGTCGTCGTGGAACAGCGAAGCTGCCGATCGTCATGCCGTGCAGGCCCTGGTCGGCATGAGCTACACAGCCCAGAACTATAGCGGCCCTGCCGCCGGCGTCGTTTTCGCCGCCCCGACGCAATCGACTTGCGAAGGCACGATGGTTCGAGTGGCGCCCTTCTCCACCTCATGCGCCGAGATTCCGGCCGTTCTCCCGCAGGGAAGCAAACTCGCCAACAACCTCGGACAGATCGCCGTCTACGCCCTCGCCAATAATGGCGGAAATGCGCTGCTTCTCCCGACGGCGAGTGGCTGCGTCGTCGTTTCCGTAGCCTCGGCCGCCCGACAATAAGGAGCCAAGATGAAACTCCGCTCTGCCATTGCAGCGTTTGCCGTGCTTTTCGCTTGTTCGAGTCAGCTCGGCGCAGCCGATCTGCAGACCAGACCGGTCAAGGGGCCGCCGGCGACAAAGGAAAGCGGCATCTGGGCGGCGATCGCCTATTCGAGCCCGAACCAGAAGCACGGCTTCTTCTGGGGCGCCGACAAGCGGCAAGAGGCGGCGGATCTGGCTCTCGAGCATTGCCGACGGGCTGGGGGCGACGAATGCGTCATCGTGAGCGTCTTCCGCAATCATCGCCATTGGGACGATGATGACCGTACCGGCTTCCCGTACCATCACTGCGGCGCGCTTGCCGTGTCCGAGGAGAAGAGCGACCGCATCACGCCCTGGAGTGCGAAGGCTGCACCGACGCGCCAGCAGGCGGAGGATCAGGCCGTGCAGGCTTGCGAGCGGACAGGCACGCGGTGCGCGGTGCGCGAATGGGTGTGCACCTGACACGATGCTCGAGGGAACGCGTTGGAGCGCAGCCTTCGATCAGCCGCGCCACTATTCGTCGTCCTGAGCGATGATGAACCTAAGGCGATGCCGGAATGCGCCGGCAAGCCTATAGGCTGCAACGCTAATTCTGACGAGACGTAAAGCGAGCGGCATTGGTCGACACCCGTTGAGCGTCGACTGCGCCGACAACATCTTGTCCCAACCGGTAGGCCAATGTCCGCTGGGAGCGCTGACCTGCAGCCGTGACCGTAGGCAGAAGCGGTTCACAACCACAATTTTCGCGACATCCAGACGAGAACAAAAAAAGAACTTGCGGGAGAGAACAAACCATGATCATAGTCCTCTCCATGGCGCGGATTGAGATGTGGTCGCGCCCCTGCCATAAGGAGCGCACGTCGTGAATCAGGCGAATCTCAGGCTCGTGGAAGGCTCTTCGATGGACAAGGCCAAGGCGCTCGATGCGGCGCTCTCGCAGATCGAACGGGCTTTCGGCAAGGGCTCGATCATGCGCCTGGGCAAGAACCAGCAGGCGATCGAGATCGAGACGGTCTCGACCGGCTCGCTCGGCCTCGATATCGCGCTCGGCGTCGGTGGCCTGCCCCGGGGCCGCGTCGTCGAGATCTATGGCCCAGAATCCTCCGGCAAGACGACGCTCGCGCTCCACACCATCGCGGAAGCCCAGAAGAAGGGTGGCGTTTGCGCCTTCGTCGATGCCGAGCACGCGCTCGACCCGGTCTATGCCCGCAAGCTCGGCGTCAATCTCGACGATCTCCTGATCTCTCAGCCCGACACCGGTGAACAGGCGCTCGAAATCACCGACACGCTGGTCCGCTCTGGCGCGATCGATGTGCTGGTCATCGACTCGGTGGCAGCACTGACGCCGCGCGCCGAGATCGAAGGCGAAATGGGCGACAACCAGCCCGGTCTCCAGGCCCGCCTGATGAGCCAGGCGCTGCGCAAGCTCACCGCCTCGATCTCGCGCTCTAACTGCATGGTCATCTTCATCAACCAGATCCGCATGAAGATCGGTGTGATGTATGGCAGCCCCGAGACCACCACCGGCGGCAATGCGCTCAAGTTCTACGCCTCGGTGCGCCTCGACATTCGCCGCGTCTCGACGCTGAAGGAGCGCGACGAGGCCACCGGCAACCAGGTTCGCGTCAAGGTCGTCAAGAACAAGGTCGCGCCGCCCTTCAAGCAGGTCGAGTTCGATATCATGTTCGGCGAGGGCATCTCGAAGGCGGGCGAGCTGGTTGATCTCGGCGTCAAGGCCGGCATCGTCGAGAAGTCCGGCGCCTGGTTCTCCTTTGACAGCCAGCGCCTCGGCCAGGGCCGCGAGAACGCCAAGACCTTCCTCAAGACCAATCCGGACGTCGCCGCCAAGATCGAGACGACCATCCGCCAGAATTCCGGTCTGGTCGCCGAGCGCATCCTGGAGAACGCCGACCCGACCGCCGAGGATCTCGACGAGGGCGAGGCCTGAGCCTTCAAACCCGGACATAGAGTTATCAAGTCGGCGGGCGGCCCTTGGGCCGCCCGTTTCCGTTTTGTGGTCAGCGCTTTGCCGGTACTGCGTCGTTGCGGGCGCTTTCTGGACAGGCGCACATGCGCTGACTAGAACCACTGCGCCGGACCAGCCGGCCCCAGCATGAGCAGAGCCAAGATTGCGATGAGCGGCGTCAACGAGATCAGGTCGACCTTCCTCGATTACTTCAAGGCGAACGGCCATGAGGTGGTGCCGTCGAGCCCGCTCGTGCCGCGCAACGACCCGACCTTGATGTTCGCCAATTCCGGCATGGTGCAGTTCAAGAACGTCTTCACCGGCCAGGAAAAGCGCCCCTATGCCCGCGCCACCACGGCGCAGAAATGCGTGCGCGCCGGCGGCAAGCACAATGACCTCGACAATGTCGGCTACACCGCCCGCCACCACACTTTCTTCGAGATGCTGGGGAATTTCTCCTTCGGCGATTATTTCAAGGAACAGGCGATCACTCATGCCTGGACCCTGGTCACGCGCGAATTCGGCCTGCCCAAGGAGAAGCTGACGGTCACCGTCTATTCCGAGGACGACGAGGCGCATGCGCTCTGGAAGAAGATCGCCGGCCTGCCAGATTCACGCATCATCCGGATCGCGACCTCCGACAATTTCTGGCGCATGGGCGACGTCGGCCCCTGCGGCCCTTGCTCCGAGATCTTCTACGACCATGGCGACCACATCCCCGGCGGGCCTCCGGGTTCGCCCGACGAGGATGGCGACCGCTTCATCGAGATCTGGAACCTCGTCTTCATGCAGTATGAGGAAGCGGCTGGCGGCATCAGGACCAACCTGCCCCGTCCCTCGATCGACACTGGCATGGGCCTCGAGCGGGTCGCGGCCGTCCTCCAGGGCACGCATGACAACTATTCGATCGACCTGTTCGCGACGCTGATCCGCGCCATTGCCGATCTGACAAACGTACCCTCCGACGGGCCGATGAGTGCGAGCCACCGCGTCATCGCCGACCACCTGCGCTGCTCCGCCTTCCTGATCGCCGACGGCGTGCTGCCCTCGAATGAGGGCCGCGGCTATGTGCTGCGCCGGATCATGCGCCGCGGCATGCGCCATGCGCAGCTGCTCGGCGCCAAGGATCCGCTGATGCACCGCCTGGTGCCGGCGCTGGTGCGCGAGATGGGCCAGGCCTATCCCGAGCTGATCCGGGCCGAGGCGCTGATCAGCGAGACGCTGAAGCTGGAGGAGAGCCGGTTCCGCACCACGCTGGCACGCGGCCTTTCGATCCTCGACCAGGAAACACAGGCGCTGGGTTCTGGCGACAAGCTGAAGGGCGATATCGCCTTCACGCTCTACGATACCTATGGCTTCCCGCTCGACCTGACCCAGGATGCGCTGCGCGCCCGCGGCGTCGGCGTCGACATAGAGGGGTTCGATGCGGCGATGGCGCAGCAAAAGGCCAAGGCGCGCGCCGCCTGGGCCGGCACCGGCGAGGCCGCGACCGAGACGCTTTGGTTCCCGCTGCGCGAGCGCGTCGGCGCGACCGAGTTCCTCGGCTACGATACCGAAAGCGCCGAGGGCGTGGTCACCGCTCTGGTCAAGGACAATGCCGAGGTCGCGACGCTGAAGGAAGGCGAGAGCGGCATCGTCATCCTCAACCAGACGCCGTTCTATGGCGAATCCGGCGGCCAGGTCGGCGATACCGGCACGATCACCGGCAACGGCTTCAAGGCCGAGGTGACCGACGTCCAGAAGAAGCTCGGCGACGTCTTCGCCCATCAGGTCAAGGTCGTCTCCGGCGAGATCGGGATCGGCAAGCCGGCCGAGCTGACCGTCG
Source organism: Bosea sp. Tri-49 (assembly GCF_003952665.1). Classification (NCBI taxonomy): domain Bacteria; kingdom Pseudomonadati; phylum Pseudomonadota; class Alphaproteobacteria; order Hyphomicrobiales; family Alloboseaceae; genus Allobosea; species Allobosea sp. Tri-49. Next base: position 482,483 of record NZ_CP017946.1, on the reverse strand, counting down.
AGCATGGCCGGCGCAGCGCGATCCGCGCCAACCATTCGGCCACCCATTTGCTGCACGAGGCGCTGCGGCGCGTTCTCGGCGACCATGTCGCGCAGAAGGGCTCGCAGGTGGCGCCTGAGCGCCTGCGTTTCGACTTCAGCCACCCCAAGCCGATCAGCCGCGAGGAACTGGCCAGGGTCGAGGAGATGGCGAACCGGCTGGTGCTGCAGAACGAGCCGATCACCACCAAGCTGATGTCGGTCGACGATGCCATCGCCTCCGGCGCGCGCGCGTTGTTCGGCGAGAAATACGGCGACGAGGTCCGCGTAGTGTCGATGGGCACCGACCGCGATGCCGACACGCCCAAAACCTTCTCGGTCGAGCTCTGCGGCGGCACCCATGCCGGCCGGACCGGTGACATCGGTCTCGTCACCGTCCTGTCCGAGGCCGGCGTCGCCGCCGGCGTACGCCGCCTCGAAGCACTCACCGGCGAGACGGCGCGCCGTCATCTGCGTCAGGAGAGTGTCGCGCTCGACGAGATGGCCGGGCTGCTGAAGGCACCGATCGCCGAGCTGCCGGCGCGCGTCGCGACGCTGGTCGAGGAGCGCCGCAAGCTTGAGCGCGAGCTCAGCGAGGCGCGCAAGAAGCTCGCCATGGGTGGCGGCGGCGAGGCGAGCGACCCGATCCGCGAGGTCGCCGGCGCCAGGCTGCTGGCGCGCGCCGTCACCGGCGTCGAGATGAAGGATCTTAAGAGCCTGGTCGATGAGGCCAAGACCCGTGTCGGCTCCGGCGTCGTCGCCATCGTCGGCGTCGCCGAGGACGGCAAGGCCGGCGTCGTCGTCGGCGTCACGCCCGACCTGACCGAGCGTTTCGATGCGGTCGCGCTGGTGCGCGCGGCGTCGGAGCGTCTCGGCGGCAAGGGCGGCGGCGGCCGCCGCGACATGGCCCAGGCCGGCGGCCCCGATGGCGCCCAGGCGCAGGCTGCGCTGGACGCCGTCGCGGACGCGATGGGCTGATACGACCATGGCGCCCGCCCCGCAGCCTGGCTTGAGCTGGCGGCGGCGGGCGCATCTGATCATCGACCGCGGCGCCGGCGACGATCTTTCGGCCAAGCTCGTCCATGGCGGGCTGGTCACTCTGATCGTTGTCAATATCGCGGCGCTGGTGCTGGAATCGGTGCCGAGCCTCGCCGCTGCCCATGGCCGGGCGTTCTACTGGATCGAGCTCGTCTCGGCCGTTCTGTTTACGCTCGAATACGCGGTCCGGCTCTGGACTGCGCCCGAACATGCGCGCTATCGCGACCTGAGCGACTGGGCGGCGCGGCGCGCCTATGCGCTGTCGCCACCGGCGCTGCTCGATTTCCTCGCCACAGTGCCGCTTTACACCGCCCTGCTCGGCTATGGCGATCTCAAGATCCTGCTGCTCTTCCGCCTGCTGCGCTTCTTCAAGCTCGGGCGCTATTCGCCCGGCATGGCCTCGCTAGGGGCGGCACTGCATGCCGAGCGCAAGGCGCTTCTCGCCTGCGTCGTCATCCTGATCGGCGCCATGCTGCTCTCGGCGACGGCGATGCACTTCGTCGAGCACGATATCCAGCCTGAGAAATTCGGCACCATCCCCGACGCGATGTGGTGGGCGATCGTGACGCTGACCACGGTCGGCTACGGCGATGCGTTTCCGATCAGCCCGCTCGGCAAGCTCGTCGCCTCACTGACCGCGGTGATGGGTCTCGTCATGCTGGCCCTGCCGGTCGGCATCATCGCCACTGCCTTCGCCCAGGAGATTCACCGGCGCGAATTCGTCGTCACCTGGAGCATGCTCGCACGTGTGCCCTTGTTCAGCGGCCTCAACGCCTCCGAGATCGCGGAGATCATGCATTCGTTGCGCGCCCGCACCGTGCGCGGCGGCAGCACGGTGTTGCGCCCACACGAACCGGCGCACTCGCTCTATTTCGTCGCCAGCGGCGAGGTCGAGATCATTGCGGCCGATGGTAGTCGTCAGCTCGACGAAGGCTGCTTCTTCGGCGAGCTGGTTCTTGGCGAGATCGCGCCGGCAGAGGGCGGCATCGCTGCGCGCGCAACCGTCGCGACCAAGCTCCTCATCCTAGACCCCGCCGACTTCCGCCTGCTCATGCTGCGCCAGCCGGAGCTGGCCGCCCGCCTCCACCAGCTCGCCGTGACATGATGATCGTCCGCCGCACAGTCCTCGCCTTGCTCCTCAGCGCAGGCAGCCCCGCGCTCGCCCAGCAGGCGCGCCCGCAGCGTCAGCCTCAGGGGCCGAGCCTGTCGGCGCCGCGCACGCTGATGGCCGGCGCGATGGCGACCGCCTTCGTCAGCCGCGCCCCGGCCAATACCCGGCTCGCCATCTGCAGGCCAACCGACTCGCCGGAGGCGGCGATCATCGCCGCGCCACTCGGCCAGGTCACAGTGCTGTCGCTGCCGGCGCCGGGCGAGGTCGGCACCTTCGAACTGCGTCTGCTCGGCGAGAGCGATGGCAAGCCGGTCATTCTGCTGCGCCAGCCACTCCTGACGACTGCGCCGAGCGCGACGCTCGCCGCCCCCGCCCGCTTGGCGCGCGGCAATCCCCTGCCGGTGCGCGGCATCGGCCCGAATGGCGATCGTGACCGCGTCGTGCTGGTCAAGCCCGATGCACCGCCCGAGGCGCAAGGGCCGAACTTCTTCCCGGCCGAGAATGTCGAGAGCACGCTGGAGGCACCGGCCGAGCCCGGCACCTACGAATTGCGCTATGTGATGGACGCGCCGCTCACTGGTCCGCGCGTATTGGCCCGGCGCGAGGTCGTGGTCGAGTAGCTTTCAGTCGTGGTCGGGATGCTGGCGCGAGCGATAGGCCAGCAATTCCTCGGATGGGATATCGTCCTCGGTGCGTGTGCCCTCCAGGCGGCAGAGTTCGTCGAACCAGGGCGCCCTGCCCTCGACGCCATAGGCATGGCTCGGCGGGAAAGCGGCCGGATCGTCGAGGCTGCCGACCGCGAGCGAGAGCGTGCCCATGCCGGGATAGCTGAAGCTCAGCGGCGTGCCGCACTCGCGGCAGAAGCCGCGCTCGGCGACCTCGGACGAGGCGAAGATCGCCGGCGTGCCACGCGTCCAGATCACGTCAGTGACACGCGAGGAGGCGAAGGCACCGAAATAGTTGCCGACCGCCTTCTGGCACATCCGGCAGAAGCACATCGAAACCTTGTGCGGCGGCTTTAGCAACCGATAGCGCACCGCGCCGCACTGGCAGCCGCCGGTGAGAGTGGCCGTCGTTCCGGTCATGTCGGCTTTCCGTTCCAGTTCGCGCACCCAAGCGCCGAAGCAATCAAGTGTTGCTTGATACCAGCACTGCCGAATGCGCGCCGCCCGGAGGCGGCAGTACCAGTACCGCTTCGGCATTATCCCTGGCCTGCAAGGCTTCGCCCCAGTCCCGCAGGCTGATGAGCACTGGCTCCAGCGTGCGGCCGAAATCGGTCAGTTCGTATTCGACGCGCGGCGGCACCTCCGGGTAAACGATGCGGCGCACGACGCCGTCGGCCTCGAGCTCGCGAAGCTGGATCGTCACCATCCGGGGCGTCGCATTCGGCGTCAGGCGGCACAGCGCATTGAAGCGCAATCGCCCTTCCAGAAGATGGAACATCAGCACCGGCTTCCAGACGCCGCCCAGGACGCTCAGCGTCGCCTCGACCGCGCAGCCTGTACGGGTCGCCTTGCGGCGCGCCTGCCTGACACTATCATTCATGATAGTACATGTTCCTTTTGATCGTACTTACGAAGATATCCTTACAGACCTAGGTCTAGCGCGCCAACCCCGACCAAGGAGACGACATTGCGCGCTTATCGACTGAACGGAACGAATGCCCCGCTGACACTGCACGACGAGCCGGCACCAAAGCCGGGTCCGGGAGACGTGCTCGTCGATCTCAAGGCCGTCACCCTCAATTACCGGGATCTGATCGTGCGGGAGGGGCGCTACGGCGGAGACCAGAAGCACGATCTCGTCCCGCTTTCCGACGGCGCGGGCATTCTCACCGAGATCGGAGACGGCGTGTCCCGCGACCGGCTCGGCGAGCGTGTCGTGCTCGGTTTCATGCCCGGCTGGCTGGATGGAGCGTTCTCGGCCCGCAAGCAGGCGAGCGCGCTCGGCGGTGGCTTCGTCGACGGCGTGCTCGCCGAACAGATCGTCGTTCCAGCTGCCGCCGTCGTCACCTTCCCGGAAGCGTGGAGCTTTGAAGAGGCAGCCGCCTATCCTTGCGCCGGAGTCACAGCCTGGAACTGCCTGTTCGGGGGCCGCGGTCTGCGCCCCGGCGACAGCGTCCTGGTCGAGGGCACCGGCGGCGTCTCGACCTTCGCACTGCAGATGGCCCGAGCCGCCGGGGCGCGCGTGATCGTCACCTCCAGCTCCGACGAGAAGCTCGCCTTGGCCCGCAGGCTCGGCGCGGAGGCGACGATCAATTACCGCACCACGCCGAACTGGGGCGAGGTCGCCGCGGGCATGGCCGGCGGCGAGGGCGTCGATCTCGTCGTGGAGGTGGGCGGTTCCGGGACGCTGAACCAGGCGCTTCGCGCCGCTCGGCCCGGCGGCGAAGTGGCGCTGGTCGGCGTTCTCACCGGCTTCTCCGGGGAGATCGACACCGGCGCAATCTTGATGAAGGCAATCGACGTTCGAGGAGTCTATGTCGGCTCCGTCGCTGACCTTGGCGCCGCGGTGGCCACGGGCGTCAAGCCTCTGATCGACGAGGCATTCGCCTTCGAGGCGGCCCAAGCTGCGTTCGACCGGCTGCGCAGTGGCCAGCATCGCGGCAAGGTTGCGATCAAGATTGCAGCGTGAACTCCGGACAGGGTGGCGCAATCCGCTCTCGCGCTGGGTGTGACTTGCCCCCCAAGGCGCGCGGCACCTGCACAACGAAAAAGCCCGGCCAGATCGGCCGGGCTTCTTATCGCGAACGAGGCTGTCCGCGCTTACGCGGCCATCGCCTTGCGCAGGTTCTCGCTGACCTTGTCGAGGAAGCCGGTGGTCGAGAGGAACTTCTGGTCGGGGCCGACCAGCAGCGCCAGGTCCTTGGTCATGTCGCCGGCTTCGACGGTGTCGACCGTGACCTTCTCGAGCAGGCTGGCGAACTTGGCGAGTTCGGCATTGTTGTCGAGCTTGGCGCGGTGGGCGAGGCCACGTGACCAGGCGAAGATCGAGGCGATCGAGTTGGTCGAGGTCTCCTTGCCCTTCTGGTGCTCGCGATAGTGGCGGGTCACCGTGCCATGGGCGGCCTCGGCCTCGACGGTCTTGCCGTCCGGCGTCATCAGCACCGAGGTCATCAGGCCGAGCGAGCCGAAGCCCTGTGCCACCGTGTCCGACTGCACGTCGCCATCGTAGTTCTTGCAGGCCCAGACATAGCCGCCCGACCACTTCATCGCCGAAGCGACCATGTCGTCGATCAGACGGTGCTCATAGGTGATGCCGAGCTTGTCGAACTCCGCCTTGAATTCAGCCTGGTAGATCTCCTCGAAGATGTCCTTGAAGCGCCCGTCATAGGTCTTGAGGATGGTGTTCTTGGTCGAGAGATAGACCGGGTACTTGCGCAGCAGGCCGTAGTTCAGCGACGCACGGGCGAAATCGCGGATCGAGTCATCGAGGTTGTACATCGCCATGGCGACGCCGGCCTCAGGAGCCTTGAAGACCTCCTTCTCGATGACATTGCCGTCCTCGCCGACGAACTTGATCGAGAGCGTGCCCTTGCCGGGGAACTTGAAGTCGGTGGCGCGGTACTGGTCGCCATAGGCATGGCGGCCGATAACGATCGGCTGGGTCCAGCCTGGCACCAGGCGCGGGACGTTCTTGCAGATGATCGGCTCGCGGAAGATCACGCCGCCGAGGATGTTGCGGATCGTGCCGTTCGGGCTCTTCCACATCGACTTGAGGTTGAACTCCTTCACGCGCCCCTCGTCGGGCGTGATCGTGGCGCACTTCACCGCGACGCCATGCTTCTTGGTGGCGTTGGCGGCGTCGATCGTGACCTGGTCGTCGGTCGCGTCGCGGTTCTCGACCGAGAGGTCGTAATAGTCGAGTTCGAGATCGAGATAGGGGAAGATCAGCGTGTCCTTGATCTTCTGCCAGATGATGCGGGTCATCTCGTCGCCGTCCATGTCGACGACCGGGTTGGCGACCTTGATCTTGCTCATGTGATACGACCCCTGCTCTGGCCAGTCTGGAACGATTGCAGGCAACAGCATAACCGCTGCTACCGGCCCGCGCGCTTCCTAGCGGGTTCGAGGCGCAGGGGGAAGCCGGCCTTTTGGGCAACACTCCGCGAGCAAGCAAAGCTGCCGGCCGCGTCGATGCAGGGCGCCCCGTCTTCCGGCGCAGTTGGCAAGTCTGCGAACCGATTTAGATTGGAGCCATGACAAACCCCTCATCCCCCCTCGCCCTCGTCACCGGCGGCACCCGCGGCATCGGCGCCGGCGCCGCGCTCGCCCTCGCTCAGGCCGGCTACCAGGTCCTCGCCACCGGCCTCACCGACGAGGAGGTCGCGGCCGCGCCCGGCCATGCCGCGATCCGCCATGCCAGGCTCGATGTCACCAGCGATGCCGAGGTCGCGGCGATCGTCGCCGACTGCGAGCGGATCGATGCTCTGGTCAACTGCGCCGGCATGATCCAGCGCGGCGGCAAGGAATTCGAGATCGAGGCCTTCCGGCTGACGATCGAGGTCAATCTCACCGGCACGATGCGCATGTGCCTGGCGGCGAAGGAGAAGCTCGCCATCGCCAAGGGCGCGATCGTCAACACTGCCTCGATGCTGACCTTCCATGGCTCGGCCTATGCGCCGGGTTATTCGGCCTCGAAGGGCGGCGTCGGGCAGTTGACCAAGTCGCTCGCTGCTGCCTGGGCGCAAGACGGCATCCGCGTCAACGCGGTGGCGCCGGGCTGGATCGCGACCGAGTTAACCAAGCCCCTCGTCGAGGATGCGGCACGCTCGGCGCCGATCCTGTCGCGCACCCCGATGAACCGCTGGGGCGATCCAAGCGACGTCGGCGGCGCGGTCCTGTTCCTGCTCTCGGACGCCGCCCGCTTCGTCACCGGCGCGGTCCTGCCGGTCGACGGCGGCTATCTCGCCGTCTGACGGCACGCAGAAAAGATTCGAAACACCAGCGGCATGGCCGCGTTTCCTGAATCAATGGCCCAGCCAGCTGAATCAGGAACTCAACCGGAGGAACGTCAATGAACAAGGTCAGCCCGGTTCCCGTCCAAATCAGCACCGAAGAGCGCTGGACCCCCTATCGGCACCCGCAGCCGAAGGATTCTCCGCCGGAACTGATCGTGCCGAACGTCATCCCCGAGGACGAGCGCGTCTGGGTGCCGGTCGACGACAATGTCTGGTTCCGTCCCTTGTGCCTCTCGGTGACGCGCGGCTACTGGATGAACCTGCTGCGCGTGCGCCGCGCCGGCGTGCTCTCGCGCCATCGCCATCCCCAGCCGGTGCATGGCTATGTGCTGAAGGGCAAGTGGCGCTATCTCGAACATGACTGGGTCGCGACGGAAGGCTCCTATGTCTATGAGGCGCCCGGCGAGACCCATACGCTGGTGGTTGATCCCGATGTCGAGGAGATGATCACCATGTTCCAGGTCAACGGCGCGATGATCTATGTCGACCCGGACGGCAAATGCCTCGGCTATGACGACGTCTTCACTCGGCTCGACAAATGCCGGGCGCATTACGCGACGAATGGTTTGGGTGCGGATTACGCCGATCAGTTCATCCGCTGACGCCTACAAGAGGGTCCAGCCGGGAAACGCCCGGCGGATCGGGAGAGTGGGTGACGATGCTACGATCGGACAGGTCGTCCGTGCCGAGCAGGCGCGACACAGGGGCGATGGCCTTGTTTGCCCTGCTGGCTGGTATCCCCTCCCTTGCCTTCGCTCAGCCGGTCGACCGGTTGGGCGTTCCCGGCCCGCTCAGCTTCGGCGGGATGGCCTATCGCCTCGCATGGAGTTCACAGCCGAGTCCCGGCTACTACAAGCAGGAATATCTGCCGACTGGGGAGGCGCCCGGCGGGTACACCCGTATGATCCTGGTCGAGTTCCTCGATACGGGCTCCGGCCCCCGCGCGGCGCTGGCTGCACAGGTTCGCTCGCTCAATCAGCGCAAGGGCAAGGACCCGCTGCTCAATATGTCGGTCATGGAGAACCAGCAAACCGGCGAGGTGATGCTCGATTTCCTGATCAGCGCCGATGAACGCGGTCAGCTGATCGCCGAGTGGAACGCCTATCGCTATACCCCGCTCAAGGGCACTGGCGGGCGTGACGCCGTCCTGCTCTTTGCGGTCAGCCGCCGCGCCTATGGCGACGACGCGATCCGCAGCTTTCTCGGAGAGCTCAAGAGCAGCCGCTCCGGCGAGATTGGACGGTTGGCACGCGCGCCCGTGCCCGAAATCAAGCTACCGCGCTGAATCAGCGCCCGAGCTTCGCCAGTTCGACCGCGGCGCGCAATTCGATATGGGCGAGCACCTCGTCGAGGCGCGGATCGTCGGTGGCCTCGCGCCGTGCCGACAGCATCGCCTTCAACCGCTCAAGCTCGGAAACCTGCACACGCCCGGCCAGCAAGGCGGCCTTGAGTTGATCGAGCCCGTCGAGCAGGTCGTGCCCCCGCCGAGCCTGACGTCGCTTGCGCTCCTGCCCATCTTCCTCGGCCTGAACGGCGAGCAGCCCGTCGAGCGAGCCGGCATGGCTGACCGCCGTGCCTTGTGCCGTCGCCGTGCTCTCGCGCGCCGGCAGACGAAAGGTCGACCCGCTGGTCGAGCCGCTGCGGCTGGTCGGGCTGGTCGAGGTGACAGGGCTGCGCTGGTCGATGCGGATCATCACGCTCTCGCAAGGTCGGCCCAAAGGCGCTGAATGGACGCTGCCCGACCCAGTTCCTTGTGCCGGCAACGTGGTTAACGATCGGTAAATCACCCGGCAGGATTTGCCGGGGCGGCAGCTTTGCGCCAGCGACCGCTCCCTGCCTCATCAGGCCACCTATCTCTAAAAGCCTGATTAAAAAGCGTTTTCATTTTCTCCTGAACTGGCACGCTCCTCGCAACGGGCTGGCGACATCAGATTGACCCCGGTGCCAAATGCCTCGCCCCTTTCGCCTCCGCCATTTGCTGACGCCGCTTGCAGTGCTGCTGCTGGCCGGCGCGGCCATGGCGGCCGACCTCGCCCCTCCCGGGCCTGTCGGCCCGGTTGGTCGCGGCGGCAACGGCACCAATAATGGCCCGGCGCGCAGCGGCGCGGCCGAGGCCGGTGTCTCCCGAACCGCTTTCGCGGGCAGCGGCGGCATGGGCACCGCGCTCTCACGCATCAAGGACCTTGCCTCGGTCGAGGGCGTGCGCAGCAACCAGATCCTCGGCTACGGCATCGTCGTCGGCCTCAACGGCACCGGCGACACGCTCAACAACGCCCCCTTCACCAAGCAGTCGCTGACCGCGATGCTGGAGCGCCTCGGCGTCAACACCCGCGGCGCCAGCATGCGCACGGCGAACGTCGCGGCGGTGATGATCACCGCCAACCTGCCGCCCTTCGCCGTCCAGGGCACCCGGCTCGACGTCACGGTCTCGGCACTGGGCGACGCCAAGTCGCTGCAGGGCGGCACCTTGCTCGCCACCCCGCTCCTCGGCGCCGATGGCGAGGTCTACGCCGTCTCGCAAGGGCCCGTGGCGATCTCCGGCTTTTCGGCTGAAGCCGAAGCCGCCAAGATCACGCGCGGCGTCCCGACCGTCGGGCGCATCGCCAATGGCGGCCTGGTCGAGCGCGAGATCGATTTTGCCCTCAACAAGCTGAAGACGTTGCGCCTGTCGCTGCGCAATCCCGACCTGACCACGGCGAGGCGCGTGGCCGCCGCGATCAACGACTTCATCGGCGGCGACTCGGCCGAGCCTACCGATCCGTCGACGGTGTTGCTGCAGATCCCGCCGCGCTTCCAGGGTAACATGATCCGGCTGCTCACCGATATCGAGCAGCTCCGGGTCGAGCCCGATCAGGGCGCCCGCGTCGTCATCGACGAGCGTTCCGGCATCATCGTGATGGGCAAGGACGTGCGCGTCTCGACCGTCGCGGTCGCCCAGGGCAACCTCACGGTGACGATCTCCGAGGAGCCGCAGGTCAGCCAGCCGAACGAGTTCGGCCAGGGCCGGACCGTCGTCGTCCCGCGCAGCAACGTCAAGGTCGATACCGAGGGCACCAACAAGCTCGCGCTGGTCAAGGAGAGCGTGACCCTGCGCGAACTCGTCGACGGGCTCAACGCGCTCGGCCTCGGCCCGCGCGACCTGCTTTCCATCCTGCAAGCCATCAAGGCAGCCGGCGCGCTGCAAGCCGACATCGAGGTGATGTAATGACTGCCATCCTCGCCGCTCCCGCCGCCAAGCTCGCCATCGGCGCCGCCGTCAATCTCGCCGGCGGCATCGCCGACGCGCTGAGCTCGCAGAATTCCAAGGCGAAGAAGACCGCCGCCGATTTTGAGACCGTCTTCCTCGAAAACTTTACCCAGACCATGATGAGCTCAAGCGGGACCGAAGGTCCCCTCGGCGAGAACGGCGTCGGCGGCGATGTCTGGCGCTCCATGCTGACGCAGGAATATGCCAAGCAGATGCAGCGGGCCGGCGGTGTCGGGCTCTCCGATCAGATCATGCGCGACCTGATTCAGGTCCAGGCCGGCGCGTCGGCCACCGGATCGGCGGGAGCCGGTAATGGTTGAGCGTCTGCGCGTCGTGGACGAGCGCCCGCGCGTCTCGAACGCGATCGAGGCCGAGACGCTGATCGAAGCCGTCATGGAGACGCTCGGCGCGCTGTCGCATGTCGTCGGCGAGGAGACCGGCCTGGTCAAGGCGGGCCGCCTCAAGGACGCGATGGAGCGCGAGACACGCAAGGCCGAGCTCGCCGGCGTCTACATGAAGGGCGTCGAGCAGATCAAGCTGAACGCCGTTGCGCTCGCCCGCTTTGCACCGGAGAAGGTCAAGCGCCTGAAGAGCGCGCACCTCGCCTTCCAGGACCTGATCGACCTCAACCAGACTGTGCTGGCAACCGCACGCGCGATCTCGGAATCGATCATGCGCGACCTCGCGACCGACGCCAACCGCCAGAACAGGGCACCGGGGTATGGACCGACTGCGACCGTCGGAGCCGGAGTCTTCGCCCGGCTCAACGCCGGCCCCTTGGTGATTTCGAAGAGTCTGTAAGAATCGTACAGCCAAGAAAAGCGTGGCAACAGCTGCGACATAGCCAACTCAAGGCGTGTCGAGAGCGAACATTTTCATGGTTAATCTGCACGACGACTCGACGAAGCGAGAATTAACCCTTTCCGCGCGCAGAAAATGCGCCAGATGCACTGCAATTTACCAATTTCCGTAACGGCAGATTCAACTCTCTGCCGCATCTTCTCATGCTTGGAAGAAGTCCGCCCTTGCGAGAGGAGTCCAGAATGGATTTCGGCGCGACACCCAAGACGTTCGCGACCGGTGCCGTCCAGGCGACCGTACGCACCGATATTTCCGTCCAGAACGGCGCAACGCCGGTCGAACTCCCTCCGGAGAAGACCGTCCGTTCGATTCCCGCCGGCGAACCGGTCCAGCTCGACATCCGTGCCCGCGCCGAGGAGCGTCGCTCCGATGCGCAGCGCCAGCAGAGCACGCAGGACGAGACGACGCAGCAGCGCCGCTTCGATGAACAGCGCCGCGAGCAGAATCTGCGTGACGTGATCGATCGCCGGATCGAGATCGACCCGAAGACGCGCAGCATCGTGCTGCGTAAGACGGATCGCGATACCGGCGAGGTCATCGAGCAACTGCCCGACGAGACGCTTCTGAAGCTGCGTGCCCTCTCGCGCGAGATCATCGAGCGCGGCCGGGACACTGCGAGCCAGCAGCACGAGGTCGAGCGCATCGCCTGAGCGCCTGCGCTTTCAGCCGCCTGCCCTTTTCCAGCCGCCGTCGACGAGACCCGTCGCCGACGGCTTTTCCTTGCCTGGGACATCACCGAGCGAAAACCCGCAGACAGGCTCGCGCCGGCACCGCGTGACATTTGGTTAACCACGCCGCGGCTTTGCCCAATTCACGAGCAATTCGCCGGGCTGAATTTACCAGCTGTTACGAGATCGGGCCCGATGGTCCACGGGTCGCGGCCAGGATGGCTTCGACGCCAGAAGGCATCTGACCAGAAGGGTTTTTTCAACATGGCCACCGTTTCTCTTTCTTCCGGCGTGCGTAGCGCCCTTACCTCGCTCGGCTCCACCAAGACCGACGCCCAGCAGGCTCAGTACCGTCTCGCCACCGGCAAGAAGGTCAACTCGGCCGTCGACAGCCCCGTCAACTTCTTCACGGCCTCGGCCCTGAACGATCGTGCCGGCCAGCTGACCGACCTGCTCGACGGCATCTCCAACGGCGTTCAGACCATCCAGGCCGCCTCGAAGGGCATCGACTCAATCACCAACCTGGTGAAGTCGCTGCAGTCGACGGTCAAGCAGGCTCAGAACGACGCTGCGTCGAACCGTCCGAAGATCACCGGCGGTGCAGCCATGGCGACGGCGGCGGAAGCGGCTGCGCGTAATTCGAGCATCCGCGACACCGCTCTGAACAAGACGGTGATCGGCACCGAAGCCGCTGCCAGCGTCAGCGTCGCGGGCAATCTCGGCGTTACTGCCGCTGCTGCCGCTTCGACCAAGGCAATCCAGCTGACCGCGGGCAGCACGACCTATACCATCGAGCTGTCGGCGACCGCGACCGTTCGTGATCTGGTCAATGAGGTGAACAAGTCGGGCATCGCAACGGCCAGCGTTGGCGATGACGGCAAACTCACCATCAGCGGCTCAGGTTCCGACGCGCTGACCCTGACGACCGGCTCGACGCTCGACGCCACCAACGTCTATACGGCTGCAGCGGGTGCGGGTGCCGACACCGACGCCGACGCCCTCTTCGGTGGCGGTACCTTAAATGCCACGGTCACCACGACCGCGGCCAGCCTTGCTGGCGTCACCGCCTCCGGCAACTCGACGGTCCGCTCGACCCTCGTCAAGCAGTTCAACGACCTGCGCGACCAGATCGACGGCCTTGCCAAGGATGCGGGCTTCAACGGCATCAACCTGCTTGGCGGCGACAAGCTCTCGATCACTCTGAACGAGAAGACTGGCGCCAATAAGAACAAGATCGACATCCAGGGCGATACGGTCAACTCGGCCAATCTGGGTATCGGCCAGGCTGTCGACGGCACGGCGACCGTCGGCCAGTTCAATGTGCAGAACGACAATGATCTGGCCACCGCCGCCGACACGCTGACAAACGTGCTGTCCTCTCTGCGCGCCACCACTTCTTCGCTCGGCGCACAGCTCTCGACCGTCCAGACCCGTCAGGACTTCACCAAGAACCTCGTCAACACCCTGACCCAGGGCGCCGACAATTTGGTGCTGGCCGACACCAACGAGGAAGGCGCCAAGCTGCTCGCCCTGCAGACCCGCCAGCAGCTGTCGCAGACAGCTCTGTCGCTGTCGAACCAGGCCGACCAGGCAGTCCTGCGCCTGTTCTGATCCTTCGTCCGCAGAAGCGGGCTGCCCACAGAATGTGGGCCGAAGTCAAGGAAGCGGCGGAGCGAAAGCTCCGCCGCTTTCGTTTTAACGGCTCAGGCCGCGCTTTAACCAAATATTAGCCTTAACAAATAATGATCGGTCCAGATCAAACCGAACGGCGCCGAATCGCGCTTTCAGGGGACCGAAGATGGCGAACACGATCCTTACCGCCGGCGTCAGGCAGAACCTCCTGACCCTGCAGCAGACCACCGCCGAGCAGGGCGCGATCCAAAACCGCCTCGCCACCGGCCGCAAGGTCAATTCGGCCATCGACAACCCGGTCAACTATTTCACATCGCTCGGCCTGAACGACCGCGCTGGTCAGCTGACCGACCTGCTCGATGGCATCTCGAACGGCATCCAGACGATCCAGGCGGCCTCTAAGGGCATCGACTCGATCACCAACCTGGTCAAGTCGCTGCAGTCGACGATCAAGCAGGCGCAGAACGACGCTGCCGCGAACCGGCCGCGCATCCAGTCGCTCGCCAAGGCGACTGCGGCCGAGGCAGCGGCGCGCGATTCCAGCATCCGCGAAACTGCTCTGAACAAGACGGTCATCGGCGCCGCCACCGACGCTTCGGCCGGCACCGCCGGCATCATTGGCGTCTCCGCCGCCAGCGGCGGTACGGCGACGAAGGCGATCCAAATCGGCGCAGGCGCCACGACCTATACGGTCAGCATCGGCGCCACGGACACGCTCCGCGATCTCGTCAACAACATCAACTCTTCCGGCATCGCGACCGCGAGCGTCGGACAGGACGGCAGGATATCCATCAACGGCACAGGTTCGGACCCGCTGTCGCTCACCTTCGGTGAAACGGCTAACGCAACGGGTGTGTTCACTGCCGACGCCGCAGCCGCCGCCAACACCAACGCAGACAATCTGTTCGGTGATACGGCTGCCGGCGCTGGAGCCGCTGTAACGGCTGCCAGCCTCACCGGAGTCGCGGCGAGCGGCAACTCGACGGTTCGCACGAACCTCGTCCAGCAATTCAATGATCTGCGCAGCCAGCTCGACGACCTGGCTGAGGACGCCGGTTTCAACGGCATCAACCTGCTCGGCGGCGACAAGCTCTCGATCACCTTCAACGAGAAGACCGGCGCCAACAAGAACAAGCTGGACGTGCAGGGTCAGGAGATCAGCGCAGCCAATCTTGGCATCGGCCAAGCTGTCGACGGCACGACCACCAACCCCGCAGACTACAATATCCAGAACGACAACGATCTCGGCAAAGCCTCGGACGCCCTGACGAATGTGTTGACGAATCTGCGCTCGATCGCCTCGCAGCTCGGCTCACAGCTCTCGGTCGTGCAGACCCGCCAGGACTTCACCAAGAACATTGTCAACACCCTGACGGTAGGCGCCGACAACCTCGTCCTCGCCGACTCGAACGAGGAAGGCGCCAAGCTACTCGCACTCAACACGCGCCAGCAGCTCTCGCAGACGGCGCTATCGCTGGCCTCGCAGGCCGACCAGGGCGTGCTGCGTCTCTTCGGCTGATCCTCCGGACGCGGCCCCTCCCCCTCCAGCCAGAAGGCAGGACCGATATGGCCCTCAAGGTCGAGCTCAAGCCGAACGAACGCATCATCATCGGCTCGGTCGTCATCCGCAACGACGAGCAGCGCACGCGCTTCTTCATCGAGGGCGAGGCGCCGATCCTGCGCGAGAAGGACATCCTCACCTCAGCCAGCGCCGACACGCCGGCCAAGAAGATCTACCTCGCGATCCAGCTCATGTACCTCGCCGGCGACGCCACGCACGGGCACGAGGTCTACTTCCAGCTCGTGCGCGACTTCGTCGAGGCGGCGCCGAGCAGCCTGTCGTATGTTCACGAGATCAATAACCGCATCTTAAGCGGTGATCTCTACAAGGCGTTGAAGGCTGCAAAGACGCTGATCGCTTACGAGGCGGACCTGATCGAGAATGCAAAACGCATTTAATGCCTATGCCGCTGCCGCCAAATCGGCCCAGACCACGGCCACCCCGCGCGAGCTCGAAGCCTCGCTCCTGATCAAGGCGGCCACCCGGCTGCAATCCGTCGCCGACGACTGGGACGCTCGCGCCACGGAGCTCGACGGCGCCTTGGGTTACAACCGCAAGCTCTGGACGCTGCTGGTTTCGGCGGTGATCAAGGAAGACAACCCCCTGCCGGTCGACATCAAGCGCAACATTCTCGGCCTCGCCAATTTCATCTTCAATCAGACCTTCCGGATCGCCGCCGATCCCGGTCCACAAGGCCTCGCCGCCTTGGTCAGCATCAATCGCGACGTCGCTGCCGGCCTGCGTGGGCGCTGAACGACCTCAAATCCATTGATGAAAGCAGAAACGCCGTCCGAACATCTCGGGCGGCGTTTTCTTGTCCGGAGGCTCGAAGCTTCTACGGCGGATTCCGATCAGATTGCCTCAACCTGGCCGGACCCGGTTTCAGGTTAGATAATTGGTCAGCGACAGCTTCGACAGGATCGATGTCGTCTGGTAGCTCGCCTGCAGCTGGGTCTGCAACGCCAGGATCTGAGCCGCGACCTCTTCGGTCGTGACGTTCTCGACACCCTCCAGCGTCGTCGTCAGATAGTTCTTGGTGCTGTTGTGGCGTTCCTTGGCCTGGGCCAGGGCCGTCTGCGCCGACCCCAGCTCCACGATGATCTCCGACGGCTTCTGCGTTCCATCCGGGAAGCCCAGCTGCTCGCGGGTCCGCTGCGTCAGCGCATCGTAGCGATCGGCCGAGGTCGCATCGGTGGCTGGGAAGGTCTCCACCGCGAGCACCGCGAACTGCGCCAGCCCGATCTTGAACGCCTCTTCGTTGGCGCGAGCGCCCGTGCCGACGACCTGGCCCTGATCAGCCTGCACGCTCGCTGTCGCGCGCGCCGAGCCGGCGGCATCGTCACCCTTGTACCAGATCACCGTGTTGGCCGCGGTGCCCGGCGCCGGAGCGGCGGTGGCCGTCTCGAAGGGCGGGCCCGGCACCCGCAGGGGCGGATTGCTCGGGCTGCCATTGAAGAAATCTTTTGCCGCCACCTGTGCGGACGAGGCCGACAGAGTCGTCTTGGCCTCGTTGGTCAGTGCCGCCGAGATCGCAGCCCGCAGATTGGCTGCCGTGGCTGCGCTGTTGGGGCCGATCTCGAAAGTTTCGTGCGCCTTGCCCGTCGTCGACGCGTCGCGCGCGGTCAGGACGATCTCCTCCTGCGTGCCGTCGGGCAGGTCGAGCTTGATCCGCAGGGTCTCGCCAACGAGCGGGGTGCCGACGACATTGACCGCGACATCGGCCGGCGGGCCAGCGGTGTAGGTGGTGTTCAAGGCGGCCGAATTCGTCGAGGCAGCGGCGATCTTGAAGCCGTAAGGCGGATCGCCCGCCTCTTCCGTGACGGTCGCGGAGGTGCCCGCCCCACCCGCCGTTAGGCGCCCCATGCCGGTGGTGCCGAGGTCGGCGAGCTTGCGCTCGGCGATGAGCTGCTTCAGCCCGGCACGAGTCGCATCGCCATCCATGATCAGCGAGAAACCTTCGACCGGCTCGACGTCGCTGGTGCGGCCCGAGAACAGGTAGCGGCCGTTTACATCGGTGTTCAGCATGTCGAGGACCTGCTTGAACTTCTCCTCCGCCAGCACCTGCGGTGCCGAGCGGCCGGTCGAGCTCGGCAGATAGCTGCCCGGGCGCGCATCGCTCTTCATCTCGTTGACGAGCTTGGTGAAGTTCTCGACCGATTTCGTCATCAACTTGAGATTGACGTCGGCGCGTTGGATGCCGGTCAGGTAGCCGTCGAGCGTCGAGAGCTTGTTGTTCAGATCGAGGCTCGTGCCGCGATCCATGCCGAGATCGGCAAAGGTCTCCGACCGCTTCTTGGTCACGAGCTGGCGCTGCAGGTCGTCGAGCTGCGAACGGCTCGCGACGAACTGGTTCGACTTGGCGAGACGGTAGGCGCCGGTGCCGGTTGCGGTGATGGTCATGACCTATCTCCTCACAGTCTCAGCAGCACGTCGAGCAACTCCTTGACGGTGGAGATGACGCGTGCGTTGGCGGCGTAGGCGCTCTGGAGTTCGATCAGCGTCGACATTTCCTGGTCGACATTGACCTTGGTGTCTTCGAGAAAGCGGCTCTGCACGGCCGAGAAGGCGACCTGCTGGCCTTCGTCGAGGCGCTTGGCCTGCTCGCTCGCCTGGCCCTGCCCGGCGACGACGCGCTGGACGAGGCTCGAGATCGTGCCGGTCGAGGTTGCGGTCGAGCCGTCGAAGCCGGTCGCGTTGGTGAAGCTGCGCTGGCTCGAGGTCAAGCGGTCCAGGAGGAATTTCGGACGGGTCGTGTCGCCCTGCGGCGTTGC
The DNA here is from genome assembly GCF_003952665.1 of Bosea sp. Tri-49. NCBI lineage: Bacteria > Pseudomonadati > Pseudomonadota > Alphaproteobacteria > Hyphomicrobiales > Alloboseaceae > Allobosea > Allobosea sp. Tri-49. Next base: position 464,617 of record NZ_CP017946.1, on the reverse strand, counting down.
CGGGCTGGTATTGAAGACGACCAGGCGGGAGCGATCGGCGATCAGGTCCGGATTGACGGTGATGCGCGAGGCAAAGCCAGCCGACTGAGCGCCGCCCTCATAGGAGCCGGTATAGACGCCATTGTTGCGGCCATCGACGAAGAAGGGCAATTCGCCCGTGCCGCCGGTCAGCGAGGTCTGGGTCGGGCGCGAAGTCAGGCCGACGACATCGCGCGTCGCGCCAGCGCCGTCATCGACGATGCGCAGCACCGAGCCGGTGTTCGATACCGTGAAACCAGGGCCTATGGCCGCCTGCATCTGCGCCGCGACCGAGGCCGGACCACCGGAGAAGTCGATGCCGATGACGCGGTTGTTGGCATCGCCCTGGGCCGAGGCCGGCAGCGGCAACGACGCCGCCGACTCGACCCGCACGAAGGTGAAGCGCTGTGTCTGCCCGCCCGGCGTGACCTTGTAGTCGAGGGTGACCGAATTGCCGGATTGCAGCCCGGCAAGGTCGACGTCAAAGCCAGTGGCGGCGCCGGCGGTCACCGCCGTGCCGGCGATCTCGCGGTCGGAGAGCGCGCTCGACAGCTGGGCCGCGATCTCGTCGAGCTGCTTCTGAGCCTGCACCAGCGTCTTGTCGCGCAGTTCGACCAGCGCCCCGATCTCGCCGGAGCGGAAGGTGTTGTTGGCGATGGCGTCGAAGCCGTTGCCGTTCAGGTCCCGGGCGACGATCGTGCCGACGCCACGCTGGGCGGGATCGCTGCTCCATTGCGATTGCGGGCCGATATTGGCGCGAGCATCGAACTCGAACTTGACGGTCGGCCGGCCGTCGAAGAGCTGCGTGCCCGAGGCTGTGGTGATGCTGAGTGAGCCGTTCGGGCGCTCGTCGGTGCGGATTTCGACATATTGCGACAGCTCGGAGACGATCCGGTCGCGCTGATCGCGCAGATCCGCCGTGCCGGAAGTCTGCTGGGCGTTGACGATGCGCGCGTTGACGTTGGTCAGCTGGTCGAGCAGCTCGTTGACGCGGGTCACTCCCGCGCCGATACCGGCCTCGGCCTGGCTGCGCTGCTGCTGTACGCCCTCGGACAAGCCGCGCAGGCGGCTGGCGAGCTGGCTCGCCGCATCGAGCACTGCTGTGCGGTTGGTATAGGAAGACGGGTCATTCTGCAGCGCCTGCAGCGAGCTGGTGAAGCTGCTGTACATCGAGTCCAGCGCCGTCTTGCTGCCCGGCGCGCCGTACAGCTGGTCGAGATTGGCGAAGACCTGGGCGCGGGTCGAGGTATAGGCCGCGCCCGAGCTCTCCTGCAGCAGCTGATGCTGGACGATGCGGTCGAGCAGGCGCTGGACGTTCGGATTGCTGACCCCGACGGTGCCGCCGGAGATCGAATCGACGCTCGAGACATTGCGCCGGACATAGCCGGGCGTGCCGGCATTGGCGACGTTCTGCGAGACGACGCCGATGCCGATCTGCGAGCTGTTCAGCCCGGAAATGGCGGTACCGAGCGCGGTATTGAGACCCATCGTCAACTCCTGTCGTCTCGGCCCAGCCCTTCTGGGCTGTCAGGACCAGGCTGCGTTCAGCCGTTCAGCGGATGATGTTGAAGACGTCGCGCAGCATCTCCTGCGCTGTGGAGATCACCTTGGTGTTGGCCGAATAGGCCTGCTGGGTGACGATCATCTTCGAGAACTCGTCGGCGATGTCGGTGTTGGATTGCTCGACATTGCCGCCGATCAGCGCCGCGGTACCGAGGCCGACGATCGGAGCGCCGGACTCGATCGTCTCCTCGAAGGCGCCGCCATCGAGGCGTTTCAGCGCATTGCCGGCGTTGAAGCGGGCGACCGCAATCTGCGCCAGCGCTACGACCTGGCCGTTGCTGAAGGTGCCGATCACCTGGCCCTCGTTCGAGATCGAGACCCGGTCGAGCGTGCCGGCGGTGTAGCCGTTCTGGCGGATGCTGCGGGCATCGATCTGGCCGCTGGTGTCGCCGTTCTGGGTCAGGCTGGTGCCGTTGGTGACAATGCTGATCGGCGCGGTGGCGGGAGAGATGGCGTTTCCGCCGATCGTCATGGGCGGGATGGTGATGTTGCCGTTGACCGGAAACGTCATCTTGCCTGTGTTGTCGAAGGTGACGTCGGTATTAACGTTGCGATAGGCGACGGTCGCGCCGGTCGCGCCGGTGTTCTCGGCGATGAACAGGTTCCAGGTGTCGGGGGTTCCAGGTGCCGGAGTGGTCGTGGCATTGGAGATCTTGGCCCAGCGCAGCTCGACGCTCGTCGCCTTGCCGAGCGTATCGTAGACCGTGACCGAGCCGCCGGGGATCGAGCGGTTGAGGAAGGTGGTCAGGTCGCTGCCGACGACGGTACCGGTGCCACCCGACGCCGTCGTGCCAGGATTGGTACCGAATCCCAATCCTGCGCCGCCTCTCAGCAACTCGGAGCCAGCAGTTGCCGTATTGGCCTGGTTCGTCTTCGGATAGGCCGGGATGTTAGCGCTGTATTCGATCTGGGTCGTCGCCTTGGCCGGAAACTGGTCTTTGGTGATACGCAGCACATCGGGCTGGCTGCCGATCACCTGGCCGGTGACGGGATCGATCTTCTGGCCCTTGAGGTAGTAGCCGGCGCCGTTGACGAGGTAGCCGTCGGCGTCGAAGTCGAAATCGCCGCGGCGGGTGTAGAGATTGCTGTTGGCGAACTGGGTCGAGGCACCGACGCCGCTCTGGCGCTGGTCGACCACGAAGAAGCCATCACCGTTGATCGCGGCATTGGTGTCGATGCGGGTGGCGTTGAGGTCGCCCTGGATCGTGTTGGTGGCGCGGCTATAAGAAGCGACTGAGCCGGCGATCTGCCGGTTCAGCGCCGAATCCGGCACCAGGTCCGAGAAGCTGGTATCGACCCGCTTGAAGCCGGCTGTGCGCGAGTTCGCGATGTTGCCGGAGATATTTTCGAGGGCATAGGACTGGGCCTGCATGCCCGTCACCGCCGTCGTCAGCGCACTGAATACACCCATCGCAACCTCACCCTGGTCATCCGACCGGACAGCGCCCCCCATGGGCGGCATGTCGAACCGAGGCTGAGTTTGCACGGCCTGTGCCAGTGCTAGGCGCCAACTATTTCAATGGCTTGGATGGTTTTCGAATGGTTTCCCGACGATTCCGACCGGGCAGATTCGTCCACCGCCGGCAAATTCTGCCGGGCTCAGTTATCTTTGCCGCCCCAGCCGGAAAGATCGCCGGCGACGTCCGACAGCCCCGGCGGCTTCTCCTCGACGAAGGGCAGCGGGCGGCAGACCGCGATGGCGGCGAGCCCGATCCGCGCGGTCAGCAAACCGTTCAGCACGCCTTCGCCGAGCTTGGCCGAAAGCCGTGCCGCCAGCCCCTGGCCCAGCACCTGCTGGATGACGGCATCGCCCGCCGCAATGCCGCCGGTGACGACGAGATGGCCGAGCACCTGCCGCGCCAGTCGGAGCAGGCCGAGAGTGCCCGGGCGGCCGGCATAGACGGTGGCGATCGCCCGCAGCAACCGGGCGCAGGCGATGAGCACAAAGACGACATCGACCAGCGCCCGCGGGCTGACCGCAGTCACAAGCGAAACCCGCCGCGCCGCCTGCGCCACCTGCGCCTGCGCGAGCGCATCGAGCGGCGCGAGCAGGCTGCGCTCGGCGACGGTGAGCAGGTCGCGGGCGGCGAGCAATTGCGGCGTGTGGGCCGAGAGCTCCGCCCTGCCCTTCGCAGTTTCCGGCCGACCGCTATAGAGCTTGTCGAGATCGGCCGCGACGGCGCGCGCCTTGGCGAGATCGCTCTCGGCGAGTGCCGCGACGGCGCGCTCGCGCAGCGCCTCGACCCGCCGCTCGCGCAGGATATCGCGCAGGACGCGCAGCAGCATGACCAGCAGCGCCAGCGCCGCCACACCGGCGCAGACCAGCGCCGCGATGCCGACGGCCGGATTGAGGGCGAGCAGCCACCTGATCGTCTGCTCGGCCCAGACAGTGACGGACAATGCCAGCAGCCCCGACAGCGCCGCGACGAACAGGCTGCCCCAGCTGAAGCGGCGGCGGCGTGCCGCCACCGGAGCCGATACGGCCTCGGGCTCGATTGGCTCGACCTCCGGCACAACAGCGACATCGCCGCGCTCGCCGCAGACGGCGTCCTCGGAGGATCCCTCCCGCGGATCGAGGCGTATGGCGCGCGGTGCCTTGCTCATGCTCGCCCCTCCCTCACGCCAGCCGATCGCCGATCAGGAATTCCAGCGCGCGGTCGAGGCGGATCTGCGGCGGCGGCGCGTGGCGCCCGCCGGCATCCGGCTTGACCAGCGGCGGCCGGAAGCGCGGCGCCCGTACAAGCCAGCGCGGCGCATCCGGATCGAAGATCGCCTCGGGGCGCTCCGGCAGATCGCCGGGAAAGATCGCAGCCTCCGTCTGGCCGTCGAAGACCTCGCCGTCGACGACCTCGCCCGCCTCGGGCACGCCGGCGATGGCCGGCAGCTCCTCGCGGCCTTCGCGGATGCGGACCTCGCGCGTGGCGCGGATCGCGGCGAAGGCCATCGCCTCGACCTTGGCGCCCGCCCCTTGCGCCCGTGCCGCGGCGCGCGAAACCAGATGCGACATCACCCCGGCGAGGCGGTCATGGCTGGTATGATGGAGATGGTCGGCCTTGGTCGCGGCGAACAGCACCTTCTCGATCCGCGGCGCGAACAGGCTCGACAACAGGCTGTTGCGGCCGACAGCGAAAGCGGAGAGCGCCTGGCCCAGCGCAGTTTCGAGGTCGGCGAGCGCCGCGGGGCCGGCATCGAGCGCCGCCAGCGCATCGACCAGCACGATCTGCCGGTCGAGCCTGGCGAAATGCTCGCGGAAGAACGGCCCGACCACGATGCGCTTATAGGCCTCGAAACGCTCGGCCATCAGCCCGGCGAGCGTGCCGGCCTGCGGCTGCGCGCCCGGGGCAAGGTCGAGCGGCGCGAAGGTCAGTGCCGGCGAGCCTTCGAGGTCACCCGGCATCAGGAAGCGGCCAGGCGGCGTCACTGCCACCGCTTCAGGATCGGCGCGCAAGGCGGCGAGATAGGCCTTGAAGGCGTCGCTCGCAGCCTCAGCCGCCAGCTCGTCCGCCGGCCCGGCCGGCTCGCGTTGCTTCAAATCGTCGAGCCAGGACGCCGCGATGGCGAGCCGGTGGGTCTTGCGCGCATCGGCGACAGCCTGCGCCGACCAGCCGGCATAGTCCTGGCCGATCAGCGCGAGGTCGAGCAGCCACTCGCCAGGATAGTCGACGATGTCGAGCGTCAGCGTCGCCGGACCCTTGAACCAGCCCTGCGCCCGCTCGTAGTCGATTTCGAGTCGGAGTTCCGAAATGCGGCGCGTTGAGTCCGGCCAGCGCCGATCCAGTCCTGACAGCGCGGCGCGATGCGCCTCATAGGGAAAGCGTGGAATCTCGGGATCGGGCTGTGGCACCAGCCTGACGCGGGCGATCCGGCCCTCGGCCGAAGCCTTCAGCACCGGTAGCTTCGCGCCTTCGACCAGATTCTGGATCAGCGCAGTGGTGAAGACCGTTTTCCCTGAGCGCGACAACCCGGTGACGCCGATGCGCAGACGCGGTCGGGCTAAGCCCAGCAGGCTGTCGCCGAAGGCGAGCGCGGCATTGCGCGCTTCGTCGAGATAGGAGCCGGACGCCATCAGGCGATCCGCATCATTCGTCGGGGCCTTCGCCGAGCGAGGCCGGCGTGACGAAACGGTCGAGCCGGCCGCCGCGCAGGGAAAGATCGCGCCAGTCCTCGATGGAAAAATCGATCACGGCGAGCCCGCAGGTCGGATACTTCTGCGCCATCCGCGCTGCGGCATAGCGATCGCCATGCCCGGCGAGCTTGGCGGCGAGCTCCTCGAAACCGGGATTATGGCCGATCATCAGCAGCGTGCGGACTTCGGGCTCGGTCTCCTGCACGACGTTGAGCAAGCGCTCGGGCTTGGCCTCATAGATGCGTGGCTCGTAATGCGTCGGCGGCTTCTCCGGCAGCATCGGCTTGACCAGCTCCCAGGTCTCGGCCGTGCGCTTGGCCGGTGAGATCAGGACGAGGTCGGGCAGCAAAAGCTCCTCGGCGAGATAGCGGCCCATGACCGGGGCGGCTTCGCGCCCGCGCGTGGCGAGCGGGCGGTCGCGGTCGGCGGTGTTGGCAGGCCAAGCCGATTTGGCGTGGCGGAGAAGCATCAGGCGGCGCATGGCCGCCATCTAACCACGGCTGGCGGGATTTGCGAGAGGCATGGGCGTGGAAGCCCGCACCGCGGCGAGCAACATGTCCATGAGCCGGCCCGAATACAGCGTCAGCAGGCGCTCTCGTCCGCCCGGCTGCATTTCAAGGGGCGCGAGCTGGCCATCGATCAGCATGGTCGAGAAACCATGGGTGATCGACCAGACGAACAGGATTTCGGCGAGGTCGGCATCGCCGCCATAGCTCGACGGCAGGCGCGTCAGCACCTCTTCCCCATCGACATCTCGCCCAAGCGCCAGCTTGGTTTCCCGGACCAGGATGCCGAAGGCCCGGACGGCGGCACGGCGCAGATCGTCGTCTCCGCTCTTCAGGCCTAACCGTCCGAAGACGACGCGGAAGCGGCCGGGCCGCGTCAGCGCGACCTCGAGATAGCCCTCGCAGATCGCGGCCAGCCGATCGCCGCCGGACGCCTCCGCTTTCGCGACAGCCGCCTCCATCGTCTGCGACAGATCGTCGAAGCCAAGCGTCGCGATCGCCGTCAGCAGGCCGACGAGATTGCCGAAATGATGTGCTGGCGCCGCCGGCGAGACGCCGGCCCGGCGGGCGCATTCGCGCAAGGTGAAGCCGCCGACGCCCTTCTCGGCCAGCACCGCCTCAGCCGCGTCGATCATCGCCTGGCGCAGATCGCCATGATGATACCCGCCCCGCTTGATCACCTCGCCTACAGCCATCGCAACGCCCCGCCCGCGCTTGTCAAAATCAAACTTGACGCCGTTAAGATAACGCAATAGGACAGCGCCGCAACTGAACAGTGTCAAGATAGGAGTGCACGATGCCTCTCAGCTTGGACGATGCCTTCACCCGCGCCGGCCAGCTTGCGATGCTCGGCTGGCTCGTGCTGATCCTGCTGCCGCGCTGGCGCGGTATTTCGGCGGCCCTCGCCGGCTGGATCATCCCGGCTCTGCTCTCGCTCGGCTATGCCGTGCTGATCGCCGTTTATTGGCACGACGCGAAGGGCGGCTTCTCCTCGCTCGATTCGGTTGCGGCCCTGTTCGCCTCGAAGCCGTTGCTGCTCGCCGGCTGGGTCCACTACCTCGCCTTCGACCTCTTCCTCGGCAACTGGATCCTGCGCCGTTCGCAAGCGGAGGCGATTCCGCACTGGCTGATGCTGCCGGTGCTGCTGATGACCTTCCTGTTCGGCCCGGTCGGCTTCGTCGCCTATCTTTTGCTGGAAGCCTGCTTCCGCCTGGCGCGAGAGGATCGCATCGCCCGGCTCCAGGCCCGCTTGCCGGCGTGGCTGCCCGATCTCGAACTCGAACCGCGCCTCACCGCTGCGGCCTTCGCCATGCTCGCTCTGGCGGTGCCGACCCTGTTCGCCTGGCTGATCGATATCAGGCAGTTCCAGGGCGTCGACACCTGGATCAAGCCGCTGAAATTCGAAATCTCGGTCGCCTTCTACCTGCTCACGCTGGCGCTGTTCCTGCCGCTCGCCAGCGAGCGCTTCCGCGCGTCCTGGGCCGGACGCTACATCGTCTGGCCGGTGATCGTGCCGATCATCCTCGAAGTGCTCTACATCGCCTGGCGCGCCTCGCGTGTCGAAGCGTCGCACTACAACAGCGACAGCGCGCTCGGCGCCTGGCTCTACACGCTGATGGGCATCGGTGCCGTGATGTTCACGGTCGCGCCCGGCTTCCTCGCCTATGGCCTTTCCCGCCGCGACGCCGCGCCGATGCCGGATGTCGTGCGCTGGTCGCTGGTCGTCGGCCTTGCCCTCACCTGCGTCTTCGGGCTCCTGAGCGGTGCTCTCCTCGGCTCGAGCCCGACCGGTCACTATGTTGGCACGCAACCGGCCCTGCATCCGACCATTCCGTTCTTCGGCTGGTCGCTGACGATCGGGGATCTGCGCATAGCGCATTTCCTTGGCCTCCACGCTTTGCAGATCATTCCGGCGATTGGCGTGCTGCTCTGGCTGGCGACGCGTCAGACCAGAGCTGGCCTCATCGCGCTCGGTACGGTCTCAGCCGCCTACGCCGCCATCACCACGGCGGCGCTCGTCGCGGCGCTGCAGGCGCGCCCGCTGCTCGGACTCAGCTGACGGTCACTACGCATCATCGCCATCGGGCCCAGGCGCAAGATCATCGGCGCCCGGCTCGTAGCGCAGCAAATCTCCCGGCTGGCAGTCGAGCACCGCGCAGATCCGCGTCAGCGTGTCGAAGCGCATGCCGCGGACCTTGCCGGATTTCAGCTGCGAGACCTGCTGCTCGGTCAGGCCGATGCGCTGGGCGAGTTCCTTCGAGCGCATCTTGCGGCGCGCCAGCATGACATCGAGTTCGACGATGATCGGCATCGCGCTGCCTTATACGAACTGGGCGTTTTCGTCGGCAATTTCTGTGGCCGCCGTGAAGACGTGCCCTAGCGCCAGAAAGCCGAGCAGAAAGAGCAGGATCAACAGATCCTGCGGATTGAGGGCGATGCTGACCAGGCGATGCCCGGCCGGAAGATGCGCGGAGACGACCGCCGACAACAACGGCCGCACGAGGATATCGGCCCCTTGCGCGCAAAGACCGAACAGGGCGATCCGGCGCAGCCAGAGCGCCGCCTCACGCGTAAAGATGCTGCCTGCGAGATAACCGGTGAACAGCCGCCAGACGCAGTAGCAGGTGAACGCCGTCAGCGACCAGATCGCGAGGCTGAGCCCCAACCCGGCGATGCGCTGCCAGCCCTGCATGCCGGAAAGGTCCGCTCTCAGCCACGCACCATAGACACGCACGGCACGGCCCTCCTCACCCCAGACCTGCAGGACGACGACCAGGATCCAGGAGGCGTAGGCCAGAGCAGCCCAGCGTGTGAGGTGGCAGAGCCAGCCGATTCGGCGGCGAAGGCGCGTCTGAGGGGTGTCGGCCGCAATGGCGCTCATGGCAATAAACTCCAAAGTCGACAAGATTGAACGGCGAACTCTCGGGCAAGCCGATCGCGATGAACGGCTAGCTCAGGACGTCGGAGACGCAAGGCGATGTCCTGCTGATGCGCGATTTCGACCGCAAGGAAGCCATCCGCAGCTTGCGACGCCGTGCCGGAAGCGAAGCTCAGAGGCATCGCCCAACGCCTAAACGAAGCTCCGATTCTCGTCCGCGAGCCGGACCGCCTCCTTGAGCACCAGCCCGAAGGCGACCAGCGCAGCCCCGGCCGCCAGCACGCCGAACGTCCCGGGATCGAGCGTGATCGCCAGCTGCTTCTGGCCTGACGGGTTGTCGAAGGTCAGCGCCACGCTCTGCACCGCACGTGTCAGCGGCGTCGCCACGCCCATCGCCGTCAGCAGCCAGCCGATCCGCACCAGCCGCTGCGCGTTCTCCTCCTCCAGCACCTGGCCGCGGCCGAACCGGCCAAACAGGTTTGAGAGCCGCAACATCGCGGCAATGAAGAGGCCCGCAGGTACGAGGCTGATCGTGAGGGCGGCCCAGTAGCCGCGCACCGAGAGCGGACCGACCGGGGCGCTGACCCCGATCGTGCTGCGGGCATAGGCGGCGAGTTGCTCGGGATCGCGCCAGAGCCAGATCGCGCCGACGGCCATCAGCGCCGCCGCTGCGATGCACAGGATGCGCGCGACCGTACTCACGCGGCGTAGCCTCGCCATGGCGGATCGGCTCTGGGCGGAATTCGGTACGGCTGCCATTTAATTTCACTCCGCGATTGACAAAATTAAACTAAGAGATGAATTTCTGAATGTCAAAACCATTTCATCGAGAGCCGTCATGCGCATCGCCCTGCCCGCAAATCTGCTGATTTGCTCTCTGCTCGCCGGCTGCGGCCACGTCCCGCTGACCTCGCTGCCGAAGCTGTCGAAGATCGACATGAAGACGACCGATCTCGCGCAGCTGCGTGCCGGCATCAGCCTGCCGGCCGATATCCGCACGCTTCCCGGCGGCGTCACCATGACGCTCGTCGCTCTCCCGAAGGATGGCGGCCGGCATGAGCGCAAGGTCGTGCTGGAGGAGGTGCGCGACGCGGTCGAGCTGGCGAAGCTGCCGGCCATGGCTTCACCGGGACGCCGCTTCACCGTGTTCAGGCTGAGCTCGGCCGACGCCGCGCGGCTCGGCGCCTTCCGCGAGGAGATGTTCGCCGGGCCACAAAACAGCGGCAATCGCGGCAGCCTGGCGCTCGGCGCCGACAAGGCCTGCCGGCTCGGCGAGCTCTCGGGCAAGCCGATCACGATGACGGGCTATCTCCGGACATCGGAGACGCAGGATTACGTCCTGCTGCTACGCGACTTCGACCTGAAGGAAGCCGTCCGCGAGATCGACCCGAAGGTCGATCTCGCCACTGCGATCCCGCCTTGCGACTCGATCCAGGCGAAGCTCAGCGGCTCTCCCGCCGCACCATGAAGGCGAGCTTCTCGAACAGCGAGACATCCTGCTCGTTCTTGAGCAGCGCGCCGTGCAGCGGCGGGATCAGCTTGCGCGGATCGCGCTCGCGCAGCACCTCGGGGCCGATATCGTCGGCGACAAGGAGCTTCAGCCAGTCGAGCAGCTCCGAGGTCGAGGGCTTCTTCTTGATGCCGGGCACCTCGCGCACCTCGAAGAACAGGCGCAGCGCCTCCTCCATCAATCGCTTCTTGATGCCGGGGAAATGGACCTCGACGATTCTCTGCATCGTCTCGGCATCAGGGAAGCGGATGTAGTGGAAGAAACAGCGACGCAGGAAGGCGTCCGGCAATTCCTTCTCGTTGTTCGAGGTGATGATCATCACCGGCCGCTGCGCCGCGCGGATCGTCTCGCCGGTCTCGTAGACATGGAATTCCATGCGGTCGAGCTCGAGCAGGAGGTCGTTCGGGAACTCGATATCGGCCTTGTCGATCTCGTCGATCAGCAGCACCGGGCGCACGGGCGAGACGAAGGCCTCCCAGAGCTTGCCGCGCTTGATGTAATTGCCGATGTCGGAGACGCGGGCATCGCCGAGCTGGCTGTCGCGCAGGCGGCTGACCGCATCGTATTCGTAGAGCCCCTGCTGCGCCTTGGTGGTCGACTTGACGTGCCAGGTCAGCAGCGGCGCGCCGAGCGCGGCGGCGATCTCCTCGGCGAGCACGGTCTTGCCGGTGCCGGGCTCGCCCTTGACCAGCAGCGGCCGCTCCAGCCGGATCGCGGCATTGACCGCGACGGTCAGGTCCTCGGTGGCGACGTAAGAAGCGGTGCCGGTAAAGCGCATGCGAGGCCCTTCATATGGCTGCTCCGCGGCCATGCTGCCGCCGCGAATATCATCGTGCTTAGAGGTCAGTCGGCGGAGGGGCAAGTTTTCGTCAGCCCGGCGCGTGATTTGGTTTGTGTTGCAAGGCTTTACCAAGCAAAGCTTCGAGATCAGCAGCTTCGCTTGATTCTTCGAGGGTGACGTGGCCGGGACGATCGATCCTTCCGCCTATCGCGATGCCGTGGTCGTGCTCGCCACGGCCGGCGTGATCGTGCCCTTCGCCAAGCGTTTCCGGGTCAATTCGGTCGTCGCCTTCATGGCTTGCGGCGCCTTGCTCGGCCCCTACGGTCTCGGCGGCCTCGCCGCCAAGATTCCCTTCCTCGGCGCGATCACCGTCTCGAATGCGGAGGCGCTCGCCGGCCCGGCCGAGCTCGGCGTCGCCTTCCTGCTCTTCGTCATCGGGCTCGAGCTCTCCTATGAGCGCCTGATGACCATGCGCCGGCTGGTCTTCGGGCTCGGCCTCGGCCAGGTCGCGTTCTCGGCCACCGCGATCAGCGCCATCGCCTATGCCTTCGGTCAGCCGGCGGCTGCGGCCCTGCTGATCGGCACGGCGCTCGCCTTGTCCTCGACCGCGATGGTGGTCGAGCTGCTCTCCGCCCATCGCCGCATGACTTCCTCGGCCGGACGAGCCAGCTTCGCCGTCCTGCTCTGCCAGGACCTTGCGGTGATCCCGTTGCTCTTCCTGGTCAGTGTGCTCGGTGCGCAGAATGGCGGCTCGCTGATCGCCGGCCTGACCCAGGCACTACTACAGGCGGTCGCCGCGGTCGCTGCCATCATCGTCATCGGCCGCCTCGCCATGCGCCCGCTCTTTCGCCTGGTCGCCTCGACCGATTCATCCGAGAGCTTCATGGCGGCGACCCTGCTCGTCGCGCTCGGCACAGGACTGATCGCGGCCGGAGCCGGCCTCTCCATGGGGCTCGGCGCCTTCATCGCCGGGCTGCTGCTGGCCGAGACCGAGTATCGCCGCGCCATCGAAGTGACGATCGAGCCGTTCAAGTCGCTGTTGATCGGCGTCTTCTTCCTGACTGTCGGCATGAGCGTGAACCCGGCTGCACTTGCGGCCCAGCCGGTCGCGATCCTGAGCATCGCCGCCGGGCTCTTCCTCGCCAAGGTGGCGATCACCTTCCTGCTTGCCCGCTACTTCAAGCTGTCACGGTCGACCGCGCTCGAAACCGCGATCATGATCGGTCCCGGCGGCGAGTTCGCCTTCGTGCTGCTGACCGCCTCCGTCGCCGCCAAGCTGGTCGACCAGAACGCTGCGGCGCTCGTGCTCGCCGGCGTCTCGCTGACCATGATCTTCCTGCCGCTCGCCGCCCGCATGGCACGGAAGCTCTCGGCGCGCTTGGCGCCTGCGGTGAACCTGCCGACGGAAGCGAGCATCCTGCCGCCGGACGATCACGCACCGCGCGCCATCGTCGTCGGCCTCGGCCGCGTCGGCCGGCTGGTCAGCGAGATGCTCGAACAGCACAAGGTGCCCTACATCACCATCGACGCCGATCCCTCGCTCATCGCGGCGCAGCGCCGGGCCGGCCGTCCGGCCTTCTACGGCAACGCCACCAAGCCGGATTTCCTGCGGCTCTGCGGCCTCGAGGAAGCGACCGCGCTGATCGTCACCATCGACAATCCCCGCGCCGTCGACGAGATCGTCGCAGCAGCACGCGGTGTGCGGCAGGACCTCATCATCGTCGCCCGCGCCCGTGACGCCAAGCACGCGCGGCATCTCTACGAGCTCGGGGTAAACGACGCCGTGCCGGAAACGATCGAGGCCAGCCTGCAATTGTCGGAAGCCGCGCTGGTCGGCCTCGGCGTGCCGATGGGCCTCGTCATCGCATCGGTGCATCAGCGGCGCGATGATTTCCGCAGCGAGCTCAAGCCGGCGAGCGCGCCGCAGCCCGCTCTGCCGCGTCATGCCCGCTCACGCAGGCTGTGACTCCGCCCACTTGAGTCGATCTATGCGAATTCTTTTCGCTCGTTCGGCTCGAGCCGCACGGAGAGCGTAGTCGGCGCCGCTCCCAACTCGGTGCGCGCCGTCTTTCCGGACACTGCAGCCTGCATCGCCCGGCGCATATGGCCGTAGAACTGCTCGGCGCTGCTATGCCAGCTATGATGCGCGGCGAGTTCGAGCCCGGCCTCGCGCGGCAGGCGCAGCGCCGCGAGTGCGGCACTTCGCAGATCCTCGTGCAGTACCGCCGCCTGGCTGCCGGCGAAGACGTCGCTCGGCCCCTGCACCGGGAAGGCCGCGACCGGCAGCCCGCTCGCCGCCGCCTCAAGCAGCACGATACCGAAGGTGTCGGTCAGGCTCGGGAAGACGAAAACGTCAGAGGACGCATAGATCGCCGCCAGCTCCTCGCCCTCGCGCGCGCCAAGGAAATGCGCGTCGGGGAAGGCACGCTTGAGGTCGGCGCGAGCCGGCCCGTCGCCGACCACGACCTTGCTGCCGGGCAAACGCAGCGACAGGAAGGCTTCGAGGTTCTTCTCGACCGCTACCCTGCCGACGCTGAGGAAGATCGGCCGCGGCAGGTCGAGCACGCTCTCGGGCCGCGGATGGAACAGGGAGAGGTCGACGCCCCGCCCCCAGCGCAGGATGCGCTCGAAGCCATGGGCGCGCAGTTCCGCCTCGACCGTGGCGGTCGAGACCATCACGCCCGCCGCCGACCCGTGGAAGCGGCGCAGGAAACGGTAGCTCCAGCTTTCAGGTATCGGCCAACGCGCGGCGACATATTGCGGGAAGCGCGTGTGATAGCTCGTCGTGAAGGTCCGCTTCTGGGCGAGGCAGACGGCGCGCGTCAGCCAGCCGATCGGCCCTTCGGTCGCGATATGGATATGGTCGGGGCCGAATTCGGCGATGCGCCGAGCTACATGCCGGCGCGTCGCCAGCGCGATGCGGATATCGGGATAGGACGGCAGCCCAACCTGCCAGAAGCCTTCCGGCGTCAGCATATGCGGGGTGACACCGAACTCCGGCGCCGCCTCGACCATCCGCTCCAGCGAGCGCACCACGCCGTTGATCTGCGGCCGCCAGGCGTCCGTCGCGATCAGGACGCGCATCACGCTGCCTCGACGAGGCTCGGAACTGGTGCGGGGCGTGTCGCAGTTGGCGCCGGCAATGCCGGCTTCTCGCCCTTCAGCCGGTGCTGCGGCCAACGCACGATCTCGAAGCGGCCATCGTCGTGCTCGACCACGGCCGTGCAGCTTTCGACCCAGTCGCCGGTGTTGATGTAGGTCAGCCCGCCGATCTCGCGCTGGGCGGCATGGTGGATATGGCCACAGATCACGCCATCGGCCTTGTGCCGGCGCGCCTCGTCGGCGAGGCACTGCTCGAACTCGCCGATATAGTTCACCGCGTTCTTGACCTTGTGCTTGGCCCAGGCCGAGAGCGACCAGTGCGGCAGGCGCAAGACGCGGCGCACGCGATTGATGCCGTGGTTGAGCACGAGCGCGACCGTGTAGGCCCAGTCGCCGAGCAGGGCGAGCCATTTGGCGTTGCGCACGACGAGGTCGAACAGGTCGCCATGGATCACGAGCATGCGCTTGCCGTCAGCGGTCTCGTGGACGATATCGTCGACCAGCGTGATGCCGCCGAACTGCAGGCCGGTGTAGTCGCGCAGGAAGTCGTCATGGTTGCCGGTGACGTAGACCAGCTTCGAGCCCTTGCGCACCTTGCGCAGCAGCTTCTGGACCACGTCGTTGTGCGACTGCGGGAAGTACCAGCCGCTCTTCAGCCGCCAGCCGTCGATGATGTCGCCGACCAGGTAGATCGTTGGCGCGTCATAGGCGCGCAGGAACTCCAGCACGAGATCCGCCTGCGCTCCGCGCGTGCCGAGATGCAGGTCGGAGATGAAGATGCTGCGAACCTGCTTGGCGTCGCTATCGTCGCTCATGCTCGCTGGCCTATCTATTGCGATGCCTCCGGCGTGTGTCTGATTTGCACTACGCTTTGATGACGCGGCGCCAAAACCATGCTTTGCCTCCCCTGACAGGAACGAGACCTTTCCGGGAGACGACAATGGATCTGGGTATCGCCGGCCGCACGGCCATCGTTTGCGCCTCGAGCAAGGGGCTGGGCCGTGGCTGCGCGCAGGCACTGGCCGAAGCCGGCTGCACCGTCGTCGTCAACGGCCGCGACGCCAAGACACTGGAGGAAACCGCAGCTGCGATTCGCGCCAGCACTGGCGCCACCGTGATCGCCGTCGTCGCCGATGTCTCGACCAAGGCGGGGCAGGACGCGCTGCTCGCCGCGGCACCGAATCCCGACATCCTCGTCAACAACAATGGTGGCCCGCCGCCAAAACCCTTCCGCGAAGTGACGCGCGAGGGACTGCTCGAAGGCGTGGCGCAGAACATGGCGACGCCGCTAGAACTGGTGCAGCGCGTGGTCGACGGCATGATCGAGCGGCGCTTCGGCCGCATCGTCAACATCACCTCGGCGAGCGTGCTGACCCCGCTGACCGGGCTCGATGTCTCCTCCGCCGCCCGCGCCGGTCTGACCGCCTTCCTCGCCGGGGTGGCGCGCGAGATCGCCCATGCCAACGTCACCATCAACAACATCCTGCCCGGCGTGTTCGACACGGACCGGATCAAGACCGCGACGAACAAGGTCGCCGAGATGCAGGGCATCAGCATCGAGGAAGCAACGAAGCGGCGGCTCGCTGCTGTCCCGGCCGGCCGCCTCGGCACGCCCGACGAGTTCGGCAAGCTCTGCGCCTTCATTTCCAGCGCCCATGCCGGCTACATCACCGGCCAGAACTTCCTGATCGACGGCGGCTCGTTCCGGACGAACTTCTGACATCAAGCCGGCCGGGTCGCGTCAAGGCGCGCCCCGGCCCCACCTCCAGGACCAGCCCACGACCGATGACCATCGCCTATCGACGCGCCATCCCCGAGGACACGCCCGCCTGCGTCGTCCTGCGCGGCAGGACACGGGAGAACGCCTTCTCGGTCGAGCGCCTCGCAGAAGCGGGTGTCACGCTCGAGAGCTGGCAGGCCGCCATCGCCGATGGCAGCCTGCCAGGCCATGTCGCGACCGAGGGTGATGAGATCGTCGGCTACTGCTTCGGCGAGCGCGAGACCGGCGAAATCGCCGTGCTGGCGCTGCTGCCGGAGCACGAAGGACTGGGTGTCGGGAAGACCCTGCTGAACCTGGTCGTCGCGGAATTCAGGGAGCTGGGTCTCGCCAGACTGTTCCTCAGCTGCTCATCCGATCCGGCCGTGCGCTCCTATGGCTTCTACCGGCATCTGGGCTGGACCTCGACCGGCACCTTCGACGACCGGGACGACGAGATCCTCGAATATCGCTTGATCTGAGCCGGTTCGATCGCCTCCCACATCGCGCCGGTCCGCTTTGCAACATCGGTGCTTGGAACGGCTCCACGCTCGTGGTCTAAGGAATGGAAGTCTTGCACAAGACTTCCATTCCTCCTGCCCGACCTTTTAGCCTTGTCACCGCTCCTCGGCATCAGCCTCAAGCTGCTTTCGGCCCTGTCGTTCACGCTGATGTCGGCCGGCATCAAGACGCTGGCCTCGCGCTATCCGACGGGAGAGCTCGTCTTCTTCCGCTCGTTCTTCGCGCTGATCCCGCTGATGATCTGGCTGGCCTGGCGCCATGAATTCCCCGAGGCGCTCAAGACGAGCAATCTGCGTGGCCATCTCAAACGCGGCGTCATCGGCTCGACCGGCATGTTCCTCGGCTTCGCCGCCCTGCATTTGCTGCCGCTCTCGGACGCCGTCGCAATCGGTTACGCCGCGCCACTGATCGTCGTGGTGCTGGCGGCGCTGATCCTGAAGGAGCGTGTCCGCATCTACCGCTGGACCGCCGTCGCCGTCGGCTTCGTCGGCGTGCTCTTGATGCTCTCCCCGCATATGGGCGCACAGGCCTTCGGCCATGGCCTCTCCGGCGGCCCGGCCATCGGCGCGCTGCTCGCGCTCGCCGGCGCCTTCTGCTCGGCCTTCGCCTCGATCGAGGTCCGGCTCCTGACCCATACCGAGAAGACCGGCGCCATCGTCTTCTATTTCATGTCGCTGACCTCGCTACTCGGTCTGCTGACGCTCGCACTCGGCTGGACGGTGCCCGACCTGAAGGACTTCGTCCTCCTCGTCACCATCGGCGTGCTCGGCGGCCTCGGCCAGATGCTGCTGGTCCAGGCCTATCGCTATGGCGACGCCTCGCTGATCGCCCCCTTCGAATATTCGACGATGATCTGGGCGACGGCGCTCGGCTGGTTCGTCTTCGGCGAATGGCCGGTGATTGCCGTGCTCATCGGCTCGCTCATCGTGATCGCCTCGGGCATCTACGTCATCCTGCGCGAACAGCAGCTCGGCCTGCTCAAGAAGGAAACCCGCGAGGCCGGCCCGACCCGCTCCGTTTGAACCCACTCGACTTGCCGCTTGGAGCGATCCAAGGCATTGTCCGCTTAGACAAACAATCGTTCTCTTTCCCAAACGGGCCAATTCCGAAACGGGCAAGAGGCGACGGCAGGCAAGAGTGCAATGGGTATCGAAACCAGGGAACGTGGCGGCCGCGAAATAGAATCCGGCGCCCAGGTCATCTCCGGCCAGCTCGGCAAGACGATCCAGCGGTTGCGCAAGGCCTATAATCTCTCGCTCTCGGAGCTCGCCGAGCAGTCCGGCGTTGCCAAGTCGATCATCAGCCAGATCGAGCGCAACGAGACCAACCCGACCCTGGCGACGATCTGGCGGCTGTCGCAGGCGCTCGACGTCTCGATCGAGCGTGTGCTCTCGACCAATGAGGAAGAGGCGTTCATCGAGAAGATCGCCCGGCCCGACACGCCGATCCTGGTCTCGGAGGACGGCAAGCTGCGCCTTGCCATCATCGGCTGGATCAAGACCGTCGAATGGCTGCAATGGTACGAGGTCAGCGCCGAGCCCGGCGGCGAGCTCGATTCGGAAGGCCACCAGCGCGGCTCAATCGAATCGCTCTCGGTCAGCGCCGGTGAATTCGAGGTCGAGGTCGGCGGCATCACCCAGCGCGCCAAGGCCGGCGAGACCCTGCGTTATCGCTGCGACCGCCAGCACGTCGTCCGCTGCGTCAGCGGCCAACCAGGCACGGCCTTGATGGTCTGCATCCTCAAAGCGGCGGTGATGGACTAACGGCTGTCCGTCGAGACGGCCCGCCTACCCACCCGCTGCCTTCTGCGGCCGCGGCGGCCCCTGCACCGCCGGCAGCGACTTCAGATATTCGGCCATCGCCAGCCGATCGGCATCCGATAATTGCGCCATGTTGCGCACTACCGCTGACATTGTGCCGCCGACACTGTCGAAGCTCGGCGTGAAGCCGCTCTTGAGCAACTCGGCGATCTCGGGCTTCGACCATTTCCCAAGGCCGCCCTCGGCCTGGGTGATGTTCGGCACCCAGCCCTTGCCCTCCGGATCGGGACCGCCGGCAAAGCGCGTCGCCTGGACGATCGCGCCGAACTGGTTGCGGCTGGAATGGCATTCGGCGCAATGGCCCGGACCGTTCACCAGATAGGCGCCGCGATTCCACTCCTCACTCTTGCTCGGATCGGCCTTGAACGATGTCCCGTCGAAGAACAGCAGTTTCCAGCCGCCAACGGCACGGCGAATGTTGTAGGGGAAACCGAGCTCATGGCCGGGCGCCCTGCCCTCAACCGATGGCAACGTCCGGATATAGGCGAGGAGATCGGCAACGGCCTTGGGCGGCATCAGCCGGTATGAGGTGTAGGGGAAAGCCGGATAATAGTGCTGGCCCGAAGGTGAGACGCCGGCGGTCATCGCCTGGATGAAGTCAGCCGTGCCCCAGTTACCGATGCCGTCGCGCGTATGCGGCGAGATGTTCGGCACATGGAACTTGCCGAAGGGCGAGTCCAGCACCAGCCCACCACCGAGCCGTGTCTTGTCGTCCTGGCCCGGCGTGGCATGGCAGGAGGCACAGCCGCCGGCTGCGAACAGCAGCTTGCCGTTCTCCAGGTCGGGAGCCGGCAACGTGCCGATCTCGGGACCAGGCGAGACCACACGCGGATCGGTGAGGACGAAGAAGCCGGCAGCGCCGAGCGCAATGAAGACCAGGAGCGTGATCAGCAGGCGGCGCATCGGTTCCTCATCAAGTTGTCCCTGGCAAACAACGCTCGTATTGCGACCCGGTTCGCTCCGGATGCCATCGACACGAATAGAGCGGGCCTCTGCAAAGAAGCCCGCTCCTTAGATCAGGTCAAATCGGCTGGCGTCAGACCGCCATCACTTCTTGATGCGGTAGGTCTCGTGGCAGCCGCCGCAATTCTTGGTGGCGTCGCCGAAGGCGGTGCGGAAGCCGGCGAGATCGGTCACCGCAGCGCCCTTGCCAGCATCGCCCTCGAACTTGGCGAAGGCGGCCTTGAAGCCGGCCTGGTCTTCCCAGATCTTCGGTGCCGCCGTGGTCTCGCCGCCGGTCTTGGCGGTGTCCGGATAGAGGCCCGGCATCTTCTTGGCGGCATCGCCATAGGCCTTGAACACCGCCTGCGCCTTGGCGGCGTCGAACGGCGCCTCGCCCTTGGCCATCGCCGCACCATCGCGTGTCGCGGCGCCGACGGCCTTCATCGTGTCGCGCCGCTCGGCGATCGGATTGGCCTGGGCCAGAACGGCAGAGACACCGACGGCGAGGCCGAGGGCGACGAAAGCAGAACGAAGCATGCGCGGGAATCCTCCGGAAGACAGGCGCCGAACAGGCGCTGTTTTGAACTCTTCCAGATCAACGTATGGGCACGACAGCGCCAAGTCGCATTGTCGTGAATATCATTGCAGAAGCGCAATCAGCGCCTTGCGTCAAAGCGGATAGCCCGCCTGCTTCAGCGTCGCGAACACCTTGGCCGGCGTCGCCGGCATGTCGATCGCCTTGACGCCGGCAGCCCGATCCAGTGCATCGACCATGGCGTTCATCACCGCCGGGCAGGCGCCGATCGCACCGGCCTCGCCCGCGCCCTTCACGCCGATGGCGTTGGTGACGCAAGGCACGTTGCGCGTCTCGAAATGGAAGTTCGGGATGTCGATCGCACGCGGCAGGGCGTAGTCCATAAAGGTCGCGGTCAGCATCTGACCGGAATCGTCGAAACGAATCTCCTCCATCAACGCCTGGCCGATGCCCTGCGCCGCGCCGCCATGAACCTGGCCCTGCAGCATGATCGGGTTCAGCGTCACGCCGAAATCGTCGACCACGACATAGTTCTGGATCTCGGTGCCGCCGGTCGCCGGATCGACCTCGAGCTCGACCACATGGGTGCCGTTCGGATAGGTCGCCTCCGGCGGGGTCCAGCTCTGGTTGACGCTGAGCTGCTCGGCCTTGGCGCCCGGCAGATTGGCGATCGCCTTGAGATCGAGCTTCTTGTCTGTGCCGACGATGCGGACCGCGCCATCGACGATCTCGAGGTCGCCGGGGCTGGCTTCGAGCGCCTCCGAGGCGATGCTCTTCAGGTTGTCGGCGAGGATACCGGTCGCCGCATTCAGCGCCGCACCGCCCACGGGAATCGAGCGGGAACCGCCGGTACCGGAGCCGGTGGCGACCCGGTCGGTATCGCCCTGGATGACCTTGATGCGGTCCATCGGGATGTCGAGATGCTGCGAGACAAGCTGCGAATAGGCGGTCTCGTGCCCCTGCCCGTTCGACTGGGTGCCGATCAGCACGGTGACGGTGCCGTCCTTCTCCAGGATCACGGTCGAGCTTTCCGGCCCGCCGCCGCCGCAGGCCTCGATATAGCAGGCGAGCCCGATGCCGCGGATCTTGCCTGCCTTCTGCGAGGCTTTCAGGCGGCTCTTGAAGCCCTTCCAGTCCGCCACCTCCATGGCGCGGCGCATATGGCCCTCGAACTCGCCGGAATCGTAGACCGGGCCGGTCTGCGTCTTGTGCGGCATCTCGCTCGGCTTGACGAAGTTGAGCGCGCGCACCGCATCCGGCGTCTTGCCGGTCTCGCGCGCGATCGCATCGACCAGCCGCTCGATCAGATACGCCGCCTCGGGCCGGCCCGCACCGCGATAGGCGTCGACCGGCGTGGTGTTGGTGAAGACGCCGCGGAAGCGGACATGCACCGCCGGGATATTGTAGCAGCCCGGCGTCATCGTCGTGCCGACCCAGGGGATGAAGGGCCCATACTGCGAGAGATAGGCGCCCATATCCGCGGCGAGATCGACCTTGAGGCCGATGAACTTGCCGCGCTTGTCGAGCGCCATCGTCGCGGTGCTGAGATTGGCGCGGCCATGGGTATCGGCAAGGAAGTGCTCGGTGCGGTCGGCGACCCAGCGCACCGGCCGCTTCAGCATCTCGGCCGCGACCATGGTCAGCGGGTATTCGCGGTACATGAAGATCTTGGTGCCGAAGCCGCCGCCGACATCGGGGGTGATCACCCGGATGCGGGCCTGGTCGACCTTGAGGATGTAGTCGGCGAGGATCTCGCGCGTGCCATGGCTGCCCTGGCTGCCCAGCGTCAGGGTCCAGCGCTTGGTCGCCTTGTCGTATTCGGCGATGCAGGCGCGCGTCTCCATATAGTTGGAAGCGAGGCGGTTGTTGACGATGGTCACCGAGACCGTCCTGTCGGCCTTGGCGAAGGCGTCTTCGGTCTTCCTGGCGTTGCCCTGCTCGGCCTCGAAGGCGACATTGCCGTCGCGATCGGGCCAGACCTGCGGCGCCTTGGCTTCGAGCGCCTCGGCGATGCCGGTGATCGAGTGCAGCGTCTCGAACTCGATCTCGATCGCCTCGGCGGCGTCGCGCGCCTGGTCGAGCGTCTCCGCGACGATGAAGGCGATGGCTTCGCCGACATGGCGCACCGTGTCGGTAGGCAGCACCGGCACCGGATTCGGTTTCACATCCTCGCCGGCGATGTCCTTGATCAAGCCCTTGCAGGGGATGTCGCCGAGATGGGCGACATCCTCACCGGTCAGGATCAGCTTGACGCCCTTGCGCTTCCTGGCCGTCTCCTTATCGATGATCTTGAAGGTCGCATGCGCATGCGGCGAGCGCAGCACATAGGCGTGCAACGCGCCCTCGACGGCAGTGTCGTCGGTATAGCGGCCGGTGCCGGTGGTGAGGCGCTGATCCTCGACCCGCCGCACCGGCTGGCCCATCCCGAACTTCATCGGACGCATCGGCAAACTTCCTTCGGATCACTCGAATGAGAAAGACTGGCGCAGGATCGCCGCGCCGTCATCCCCGTCCACATATAGGGGCCGGGCTGCGCGGAATGCAGATGGATGGGTCTTGAAACTCAGCGGATCATGCGCGCTGCGCTGTCCGCCATGCTGACCATCATATTGTAGCTGGAGACGATCCGGTTGGCATCGCTCGCCGCCCCCTTGCGGACATCGCCCTTCGACTTGCCGAGCTTCTCGCGGAAGTCGCGCAGCGAGCCGAGCCAGGAGCTGGCCGAGGAATCGATCATCGGCACACCGGACGGGTTGCTGTCCTTGAAGCGATCCATCTCCTTGATCGCCCCGGAATAGCCGGCCAGCGCCGTGTCGAAGGCGGCGAGATCGACGATCGGCCGCTCATTGCTCGGCATCAAGTCCATCACGGCACGCGCATTGATCATGATGTTGCGCAGCTGCCAGCGGGCAAGGCGGCCCTCGCTCGCCTCGATCGCTGCGAGCTCGCGGGCGTCGATACCCTTCTTGTAGGCGTTGAGCTGCGCGTCGAACTGGGCCCGCTCGCGCAGGAAAGCCTCCGCCGCCGGCACCATCTTGCTGTGCAATTCGCGGCCCTCGGCGGCATTGTCGTCGCGATAGTCCTTGCGCTCGTAATAGCGCTCGGCCCGGGTGATCAGCGGCGCGAGCTCCTGATAGGCGGCGATGAAGCGCTTGACCGCGCCGTCGAGCTCCGGCTGAGCCGGCGCCTGGGCGGTAGCGGCCTCGGCCTTGGCGATCTCGTCCTTGACGTCATAGAGGCTGTAGAGCCCGTAGGAGATATAGCGCTCCTTGCCGGTCGGGCCCTTCTTCATGTCGACCCAGCTCTTGTAGCGATCCCAGGACTCGATCGCCCTGAGCGTCCGGTTGGCGAGCGAGGTATAGGCATTCGACTTGGCGATCGCCGCCTGCAGCTCCGGATCCTGCGCCGGTCGCTTCGCTCCGGTCTGCGGAGCAGCCTGCGCGAAGGCGAGCGGAGCTGCAGAAGCGGAGCAAAGCAGGGCTGCGAGAGAAAGGCTCAGCAGGCGGGAGGCCTTCATCAGGACACCTTCGGTCGATCGCGGCCGAGTTTGAGGCCGCGCCACGTTATCGGCGCTGGCGTGGCGGACTGCAACCGCAAGACGCGCTGGAAGCGCCTTAGTACTCCACCGGCTCGCCACGCATGGCCCAGTCCTTGAAGCCGCCGAGATAGTGGCTGTCGACGTCGAGCCCGGCGGCCTGCGCGAATTCCAGCGCCCGCAGCGAACGCACACCGGCAGCGCAAGAGAGCACGACGCGCTTGCCGGGCTCGTCCGGCAGGTCGGCCGGATCGAACTGCGACAGCGGCCGCGACACCGAGCCGGGGATATGTCCGGCTGCGAATTCGTGCGGCTCGCGCACGTCGACGAGCAGGAT
This sequence comes from Bosea sp. Tri-49, assembly GCF_003952665.1. Lineage (NCBI taxonomy): Bacteria > Pseudomonadati > Pseudomonadota > Alphaproteobacteria > Hyphomicrobiales > Alloboseaceae > Allobosea > Allobosea sp. Tri-49. The sequence continues at coordinate 440,686 of NZ_CP017946.1, read as the reverse complement.
CGAGCCGTCGGCGAGCCCTGCCTTGACGGCGTCGATATCGAGGTCGTGTACGATCATGCCGGCTCTTCTCGTGCAGCTAGTTCAGGAGCTTCACCAGATAGAGGCTCAACGCCGGAAATGCCACGCAGATGCCGAGCCGGATCACGTCGGCGGCGACGAAGGGCAGCACGCCGCGATAGATCCGCGTCACCGGCACGTCGCGCGCCAGCGAGGCGACGACGAAGACATTGAGCCCGATCGGCGGGCAGGTCATGCCGATGCCGACCACGACCAGGACGAGGATGCCGAACCAGATCGCGATGTCGTCGCTCGGCATGCCGAAATCGAGCGCGGTCACGATCGGGAAGAACACCGGCAGCGTCAAGAGGATCATGGCGAGCTCGTCCATGACGCCGCCGAGCACGATGTAGAACAGCAGCAGGCCGACGAGCACGGTGTACGGCGCCCAGCCGGAGGCCGCGATCATCTCGGCCGCCGCCGTCGGCACCTGCGTCAGCGCCAGGAACGCGTTGAACACCTCGGCGCCAAGCAGGATCGCGAAGATCATGGCCGAGGTCTCGGCCGTCTGCAGGATCGCTTGCTTGATCTCCGCGAGGCCGAGCGTGCGCCTGAACAGGCCGATCGCCAGCATGATGAAGGCGCCGACCGATGCCCCTTCCGTCGGCGTGAAGACACCTCCATAGATGCCGCCGACCACGATCACCGCGACCGCCATCGCCGGGATGACGCCGACGAGCAGCGGCCAGCGCTCGCGCCACGGCGTGCGCTCATGCGCAGGACCGAGCGTGCCGTCGAGCCGCGTCATGATCGCGATGGTGATGCAATAGAACGCCGCCGCCATCAGCCCGGGGATCAGCGCCGCCTGGAACAGTTTGGCGATGTTCTGCTCGGTCGAGATCGCATAGACGACGAGGATGACCGAAGGCGGGATCAGGATGCCGAGCGTGCCGCCGACCGCGGTGACACCGCAGGCGAAGCCGGGGTCATAGCGGTAGCTGCGCAATTGCGGCAGCGCAGCGCGGGCGAAGGTCGCGGTGGTCGCGACCGAGGAGCCGCAGATCGCGCCGAAGCCGGTGCAGGCGCCGATCATCGCCATGCCGAGGCCCCCGCGGCGATGGCCGACGAAAGCCGAGGCCGCCTTGAACAAGTCGCCCGCCAGCCCCGAGCGCTCGGCGAAGGCGCCCATCAGCACGAAGAGCGGGATCACCGAGAGCGTGTAGTTGGCGAAGATCTGGTAAGGCGTGGTGCGGATATAGTTGAGGAAGGGCTCGAGCCCGTTGAGCTGGATGTAGCCGGCGCTGCCGACGACCAGCATGGCGAGGCCAATCGGAAGGCGCAGCGCCATCAGCGCCAGCATGACGGCAAAGCCGGCGGTCGCGAGGGAGAAGCCGCTCATTGGGGCTGCCTCAGCAGGCGGCTGGCGCTGACGAAGGCCGCAAGCGCAACGAAGCCAGCGAGCACCGCGCAGAGCGCGATCGGCAGATAGCTCGGCAGCTGCAGCACCATGGTGTTCTCGCCGCTGGCGAGCGCCGAGCGTGCCCCTACGCCGAGCCGCCAGGCGATCAGCGCCATGGCGAGGCCGTAGACGACGTCCCAGAGCGCATCGAGCCCGTCACGCCAGCGCTGCGGCAGCTTCAGCGTGAAGGTGTCGACGAAGATGTTGCCACGCTTCAATTGGCAGAGCGGCAGGAAGCAGAAGGCGGCAACGGCCGTCGCCATCTGCACCAGCTCGAAATCACCCGGCACGCCGGCAGCGCCGACGAGATCGCTGCGCAAGGTCACGCTGACGACGACCATGGTCGCGAGCGCGATCAGCAGTATCCCGCCGATGAGCGCGACCGTCTCCGCCACCGCGTCGATGCGCGATGGCGGCCTTTCCCCCATGTTCCCGGTCATCGCGGCGATCAGGCGGCGTTCTGGTGCTTGGTCAACGCGGCGCGGGCGGCGGCGAGCAGCTTGTCGCCGTCGAGGCCCTTGTCCTTGGCGGTCTTGATCCAGCCCTCGATCACCGGCTCGGTCGCCTTGCGCCAGCGTGCCGCTTCCGCCTCGTCGATGGTGGTGATCGTGTTGCCACGCTTCTTGACCATCTCGGAAACGACGACCGCCTGCTCGTCCCAGACCTTGCCGGCCATGGCGGAGGCGGCGGCGCCCGAGTTCTTGTCGATGATCGCCTTGAGGTCGGGCGCGAGGCCCTCATACTTCGCCTTGTTCATGGCGAGCACGAAGGTCGCGACATAAAGGGTCGGCGAGCCCGGGATCTCGGTATGGTTCTTGACCAGCTCCTGCACCTTGATCGAGGGCACGACCTCCCAGGGCACGACGCAGCCATCGATGACGCGCTGGGCCAACGATTCCGGCACCTGTGGAATCGGCATGCCGATGGCGTTGACGCCAAGCGCGCGCAGCGCCTCGCCGGCGAGCCGGGTCGGGAAGCGCAGCTTCAGACCCTTCAGGTCCTCCATCGTCTTGACCGACTTGTTGGCGTGGATCAGGCCGTGATCATGCGCCCAGAAGCAGATCGGATGGATGTCCTTGAATTCGTCCTTGAGGTGCTCCTTGGCGAAGTCGGTCAGCGCCAGCGAGTTCACCAGCGCCCGCTTGTTCGCGACGAAGGGCAGTTCGAACGCCTCGATGCCGGTGAAGCGGCCGGGCGTGTTGCCGGGCAGCGTCCAGACGATGTCGACGACGCCGTCGCGCGCCTGATCGTAGAGCTGCGGCGGGGTGCCACCGAGCTGCATCGACGGGAAGATGTCGATCTTGATCCGGCCGTTCGATTCGGCGCCGACCTTGTCGGCCCAGGGCTTCAGGAACTTGGAGTGCCCGTTCGCCACCGGCGGCAGGAAGTGGTGCATGCGCAGCGTCACTTCCTGCGCATTGGCGCGCGTGGCGCGCAGTACTGCCGGAGCGGCCACGGCCGAACCGGCCAGTGCCAGGAACTTGCGGCGATCAAAGCTCATTTGGGTCCCCTCCCCGGGAATTCTGCGTTGTGTCGTTCACCCTGCCGCGGGCCTTGCCGGCAAAAGGCCGGCTGGCCCGTCTCGCAAAGACGCAAGATGGATCAAACCGGCCCCGATGCAAACTGGCCGGAAGTCTCACGCCTTCCAGCCTTATAGTTTCATTCGTAACTAATTCGCAAGCCCGCCGGAACGTGCTCGGCGGGCTGCTCTCGCGAGCGTGATCAGGCCAGCGGCGGAATGCGCAGCACCCAGCCTGGCTGGATCAGGTCGGGATCCTTCACCGGCGGCGTGTTGGCCTTGACGATCTCGGTGTACTTGGCGCCCTTGCCCTTGCCGTAGTTCTCCTCGGCGATCTTCCAGAGCGTGTCGCCCTTCTTCACCGTGTAGAACACGGCAGCCGCCGCCTCCTTGTTGACGATCAGCTCCGATTCGACCGAGCCGACGCCGGCGGTGTTGCCGATCGCCAGGATGATCTTCTCGGCCTCCTCGGTGCTCAGCGCCTTGCCCGAGACTTTCACCTTGTCGCCCGAAACGTCGATCTTGACGTCCGAAGGCAGGCCATGGCCGGCCAGTTCCTTCTGCAACTGATCTGCCGTCGCCGCATTGGCCGAGCTCGAGCCGAAGATCTTGGCGCCGGCTTCCTTGATGAAACTGAACAGACCCATAGCATGTTCTCCTGACGCACTCGCCGTCCCGCCAGGATTGGCCGAACGATCGGGCTTCGCGTAGCTCCACAGCCTTGGAGCATGTTCTGGTCGCAAAAGTGGCGTCACCTTGCGGAACACATTCCGAGACGGGCAATCCATGAAGCCCATTCGGAACAACAACTGCAAGACGAAAACCTGCGAGCCTGCCCTTCCCTCGCGCTGCCGGCGCTGGCAGAACGGGGCCAAGCCCAAAAAACGCCCGTCATCGACACCGCGAAAGGCCAGCCATGACCGCACTTACCCTCGAACAGGCCAGCGTGATCATCGACGGCGCCCTGAAATACGCCCGGGACAATGCCCTGAAGCCGCTCGCCATCGCCGTGCTCGATGCCCGCGGCGCGCAGAAGTTCTTCCTCGCCCAGGACGGCACCAGCCTGAAGCGCGGCGAGATCGCGCTCGGCAAGGCCAATGGTGCGATCGCGCTCGGCGTCGGCCCGCGCACCCTCAACAAGATGGCGCTGGAGCGCCCGCACTTCATCAACGGCGTCGCACTCTCGGTCGGCGGGCCGGTGGTGCCGGTTCCCGGCGGGGCGCTGGTTCGCAATGCCGATGGCGACCTCATCGGCGTCGTCGGCATTTCCGGCGACACATCCGACAATGACGAGGCGGCGGCGCTCGCCGGCATCGCCGCGGCCGGCCTCGTCGCCGAAACCGGCGGCTGAATTCTGCTATCGTCGCATGCGACCCTGCCTGCCCGGCCTTGCGCCATGTCGCATTGCAAGGCCGGCGGATTTCCGGCAACGGGTGCGTGATCGGCGGCCCTTGAAGCCGTCTCAGGAACTGCGACCATGAACATCGCCGCCGCCATCGAGGGCGAAACCGTACAGACCGACGTGCTGATCATCGGCGCCGGGCCTTGCGGCCTGTTCGCCGTGTTCGAGCTCGGCCTGCTCGACATCAAGGCCCACCTCGTCGACATCCTGCCCAAGGTCGGCGGCCAATGCGCCGAGCTCTATCCGGAAAAGCCGATCTACGACATTCCCGGCTTCCCGCTCGTCACCGGCCAGGGGCTGGTCGACAATCTGATGGAACAGATCAAGCCCTTCGGCGCGACCTTCCATCTCAACCAGATGATCGAGCAGGTCGAGGTGCTCGGCACCGCGGAGGCCCCGCGTTTCCGCCTGCGCACCGATGCCGACACGGTTTTCGAAACCAAGGCGATCCTGATCGCCGCCGGTGGCGGCTCCTTCCAGCCGAAGAAGCCGCCGATCCCCGGCATCGAGGCCTATGAGGGCCGCCATGACGGCGGCGGCGTGCACTATGCCGTACGCAAGATGGAGGTCTTCCGCGACCGCGAGATCCTGATCGTCGGCGGCGGCGATTCGGCGCTCGACTGGACGCTGAACCTGCAGCCGATCGCCAGGCGCGTGACGCTGATGCATCGGCGCGATGATTTCCGCGCCGCCCCCCATTCGGTCGAGCAGATGCGCGCCCTCGTCGCCTCAGGGGCGATGGATCTCAAGCTCGGCCAGGTGCTGGGGCTGAAGGGCGAAGGCAACGACCTTCAGGGTGCGGTCTGCCGCGATAATGCCGGCGCCGAGTTCAAGGTCGCCTGCAATACGATGCTGCCCTTCTTCGGCCTGACGATGAAGCTTGGGCCGATCGCCGACTGGGGCCTGAACCTCCACGAGAACCTGATCCCGGCCGACACCGAGAAGTTCGAGACCAATGTGCCGGGCATCTTCGCCATCGGCGACATCAACACCTATCCGGGCAAGCTGAAGCTGATCCTGTCCGGATTCCACGAGGCGGCGCTCGCCGCCCAGAAGGTCCACCGCTACGTCTATCCGGAGAAGCGGCTGACCTTCCAGTACACGACCTCCTCGACTGCCCTGCAGAAGAAGCTCGGCGTGGCTTGAAGCTCCCGCGTCATTCTCGGGCGAAGCGAAGCGCAGACCCGAGAATCTCAGGACGAGAAGCCGCCGATGCGTGCCTCCTCCGACCTCAGATGCTCGGGTCAAGCCCGAGCATGACGTAGGCGGCCCTACCGCACTACCGACATGGCCGACGAGGCCGACATGTCGTGCGCGGCCATGTCCGGTGCCGGGCGCTTGACCGGCTCGGGCAGCACGGGCTGGAGCCGCGTCGCCAGAGCGCCGGACGGGCCGCTATGCGTCGGCGCCTCGGCGACGACGCCCTCTTCTTCCGGCGGCGTCACGCGGTCACGCAACTCGGCGATTGCGCCGTCGAGCGGGTGGAAGCTGAAGCGGATCTTGTGCGTGCCGGCCGGGACCTGCACGGCGCGGAACAGGACGTTGGCCTTGAGGATCTCGACCTCCTGCCCGTCGAGCTCGGCCTTCCACCAGGGATGCCAGATGTCGTTCAGCACGACGAAGCCAGGCTGCGCGGTCGTGACCTCGATCTCGACCACCGTATTGCGGTAGCGCTTCAGCTTGACCTCGGCATTGGTCGCGACCGGTCCATCCGGCACGCCCGGCTCGGGCTCCTGCTCGAGCAGGACGACGCGCTGGGGATCGGCCTCCGGCCATTGCCCGGCCGACTTCATCCCCTCGAAATCGGCGAGTTGCCAGCCGCCGACGAACATGACGCGCGGCAGTGCCCGCGGGTTCTCGTAGATGTAGCCGTCCTTGGTGTAGGCGACGAGCTTGAGATCGCCGGCGCGCAGCGAGCGGTCGACCTCGCCGATCGGCACCCGCGTCGCGATGTAGCGCAGGCCGAGGAAGTCGGCGAGGCGGCAGCGATAGGATGGGAACAGAGGCGTGAACACGCGCTCGCTCGGCGCGGCGATCGAGTCGCGCGTGCCGACCGCGTCGGAGAAGTCGGCGAGCCGCAGCGGGTTGTAGCCCAGTGTGTGGTCGAAGCCGTGGATCATGCCGGCATTGGGCCATTCGAAGCCCATGCCGAGCAATTCGACCCGGTCGCGCCGCGGTGAATCCGGCGGCTGCACGGTGAGCTTCTTCAGCACGGCGACGGTCTCGTTCTTCGTCTCCGGCCGCAGCACGTCATAGACCTCCGGCGCCAGCGCCGTGGCCTCGTTCGGACCGTTATTGGCGGCAAGGTCGGCAGCGACGACGCCGGTGACGATCAGGCTGGCGACCAGCGGAGCCGCGGCGCCACGCCAGCGCGTCAGCACGACGAGAAGCAGGAGCGCCGTCACGAACCAGGCCGCCGCCGTGGCGCTCGGCAACCAGGCCTGGCCGAGATGCCCGGCCTGGCGCGCCACCAGCAAAGCAAGGACGATGAGCAGGGCGATCACGCCGGCGCCGATGCCGAGATCGCGCCAGAGCGCGCCCGGCTTCTCCTCGCGGAGGATGCGGTGCAGCAGATAGCCCGAGAGCACCGCCCCGAGCCCACCGATCAGGAAGGTCGCATCGGCCGGCCGGCGGAACACCTTGACGCCTGGCAGATACTCATAGGCCAGGTGGAACAGCGGCGTGTAGCGTCCGAGCGCGAACAGCACCATCAGCACGAACAGGATGGTGTAGGGCCGGATCGCTCTGTCCCAGAGCCAGCCGCGCGTCAGCCCCGGTACGATCAGGAGCAGGAAGGGCAGCGCCCCGACATAGACCTGCCCCATGTTCTTGGAGAGAAAGAGCTCCTTGGCATTCCATTCCGGGCTGTAGGGGCCCCAGAATTCGATCGACGGATCGCGCACGCCGAAGAGGTCGCCGACGAATGCCGTCAGCAGCGAGGCCGGATGCAACGAGCCCCTGCCCGCCTCGACGAGATCGATCGCCGGCCGCGTCGTCGCCTCGGCGAAGAGCCAGGTCCAGAGCAAGGGCACGGCGATGGTGATGATGCCGGCAAAGCTCGCCGCCGCGATTGGCGCGAGGCTGGCGCGGAACCCCGCCCAGCCTTCCGAGAGCCAGTACGCCACCACCATGCCGATCAGGATATAGGCGCCGAGCAGCGCGACCTGGTCAGGCTCGAGCACCATCATGCCGGCGGCGAAGCCGGCGAGCAGCCCATGGCGCAGCGAGGCACGCTGCAGCATCCGCGCCGTCAGCCAGAAGGCGAGGCCGAAGAAGGCGAAGCTCGCGATCTGCCCGACATGCTGGATGCGCCACGCGGCCGAGGCGCCGAAGGCGAAGACCAGCGCCGCCAGCAGCGCGCCGGCCGGATGCCAGTTGCGATCGCGAAAGAACATCAGCATGGCGAGCCCGCCGACGAGCAGATGCGCCAGCACATAGGTGTCGACTGCGCGGAAGCTTGGCGACGAGTTGAACAGCGCCAGCAGAATCGCCGGCGAGAAGATCAGCGATTGCGGATCGGCGACTTGGGGTGAGCCGGCAAAGACATTATGCGTCCAGAACGGCGACTGCCCGGAATGCAGTGCCTGCGCCAGGAACTGGATCTGCGCCTGGAAATGCGCCTTGGCGTCGAACGGAATCGTCACCGCCCCCGACAGCCAGGGCCAGCACAGCGCCACCCAGGCGCAACAGAACAGCGCGGCCGCCAGCCAGTAGCTGGAGCCCGATCTCCAAACCGCTTTCAACTGGACCCCCAAGGCCCCTGGCGCTCCCGGCGCGCATGATCACGCGCCGATCACGCCGATGTGATCACGGTCGACGATGATGGTTCCGCGATGAACCGAAACTGAATGAAACTGAATGGCGCGGATCACGCGCCTGACTGTGGCATGGCAGCGTCACCATGCCGCTGTCGGCAGCGCGGAGTCAGCGCTTCTGCGCCACCCAGGCGGCGAGCACGCGCCGCTCGCCCTCGGTCATGCCCGAGAGGTTGTTCGGCGGCATGGCGTGGGTCAACACCGCCTGCATGCCGATGGCGCGGCGCTGGCGGGCGATCAGCTCGGGTTCGTGCAGGAAGACGCCTTTGGGCGCGATCCCGATGCCGGGCCAGGACGGCTCGGGCGCATGGCACATGGCGCAGCGCCCGGTGACGATGTTGGCGACTTCAGGCGTCGGCGGCACGAGCCCGACGAGCATGATCGGCTTCACCGGTTCGAGCGGCTTCAGGCCAAGCCGCTCGCGCCCGCCGGGCGAGGATGCCATCGCCACCCAGAAGGCGAGCCAGAGGGCGAGGGCCGCCACCGCCCAGGTCCACCAGGGCGATTTCGCATGGTCGGCATGGCGGACATTGTAGAAGTGCCGAATCAGCGCACCGGCGACGATGATCAGTGCGACCAGAGCCGGGATCACCGCCGAATTGGCGTAGGTCACCGGGTAGTGGTTCGCGAGCATCAGGAACAGCACCGGAAGGGTGATGTAATTGTTGTGCAGCGAGCGCTGCTTGGCCTGCTTGCCGTATTTCGGATCGGGCACCTCGCCCGCGACCATCGCGGCGATGGTCTTGCGCTGGCCCGGCATGATCACGAAGAAGACGTTGGCCGACATGATCGTCGCCATCAGCGCGCCGGTATGGATCAGCGCGCCGCGTCCCGAGAACACGCTGGCGAAGGCCCAGCTTGCCGCGACCACATAGCCGAAGCCGAGCAGGCCGAGCACGACGTCGTTCTTGCCCAGCGGCGACCTGCAGAGCAGGTCATAGAACAGCCAGCCTCCGGCCAGCGCCGCGATGCCGATCGCACCCGCCGCAAAGGGCGAAAGCGCCATCACAGCGGGGTCGATCAGATAGAGCTCGGACTGGGCGTAATAGACCCAGACCAGCAGGAAGAAGCCGGAGATCCAGGTCCAGTAGGCCTGCCATTTGTGCCAGGTCAGCTCCTTCGGCAGCACCTCCGGAGCGACCAGATATTTCCGCATCGCATAGAAGCCGCCGCCATGGACCTGCCAGGCGAGGAACTGCGTCGGCTGGCCGGCTTCGGTCTTCGGTGCGTCAGGCGCTGCCCGGAGCGAAGCGTCGAGATGGATGAAGAAGAAGGACGAGCCGATCCAGGCGATCGCCGCGATGACATGCAGCCAGCGCAAGAGCTGGCTGCCCCATTCCATCAGATAGGCCTCAAGCACGGACGGGCTCCAGGCAGAGCCGCATGCGGGCGAATTGACAGGGCGGAATCCGGGAGGGAACTTGCATCGCCTTCAAGACTAGGTTCGCGCCCTCGGAAGGCAAGCGGCATTCCGGCCGCACGGCGCGGCTTCAACGAGAGGTTCAAGGCATGGGGCGCCTGTCGACGCATGTGCTCGATACGGTCCACGGCAAGCCGGCCGCGGGCGTCGCGATCGCGCTCGATGCGCTGCTGCCAGATGGCAGCCGCGAGCGTGTGGTTGACACCGTGACCAATGCCGATGGCCGAACCGATGCGCCCTTGCTAACAGGCACGTTGCCGGTCGGCAGCTATGAGCTGACCTTCGCGATCGGCGACTATTTCCGCCATCTCGGAACAAAACTGCCCGAGCCCGCCTTCCTCGATCTCGTGCCGATCCGCTTCGCCATCGCCGAGCCGCAGGGGCATTACCATGTCCCCCTGCTCGCCTCGCCCTGGAGCTACTCGACCTATCGCGGCAGCTGAAACGACCCTGTCGCCAACGGCTTGCGAGCCGCACTTGAATCACCGTCGCATGGACTTGAATCGATCGATGAACACCTCCCCCTACCCACGCGATCTTGTCGGCTACGGCCGTAATCCGCCGCATCCGCACTGGCCGGGGCAGGCCCGCATCGCCGTGCAGTTCGTGGTCAACTACGAGGAAGGCGGCGAGAACAACATCCTGCATGGCGATGCCGCCTCGGAAGCCTTCCTTTCCGAGATCGTCGGCGCGGCACCCTGGCCCGGCCAGCGCCACATGAACATGGAGTCGATCTACGAATACGGCTCGCGCGCCGGCTATTGGCGGCTCTGGCGCATGTTCACCGAGCGGAACATGCCGGTCACGGTCTTCGCCGTCGCTTCGGCGCTGCAGCGCTACCCCGAGATCGTCGCATCGATGCAGGAGGCCGGCTGGGAGATCGCCACCCACGGCCTGAAATGGATCGACTATCGTGACCTGCCCGCCGAGACCGAGCGCGCGCATATCGCCGAGGCGATCCGCATCCAGAGCGAGATCGCCGGCGAACGCCCGCTCGGCTGCTACCAGGGCCGCACCTCGCAGAACACCATCCCCCTTACCATGGAGGAAGGCGGCTTTCTCTACACCGCCGACGTCTATGCCGATGAACTGCCCTACTGGCTCGAGGGCCCGCACGGCCCGCAGCTCGCCGTGCCCTATACGCTCGACGCCAACGACATGCGCTTCGCCACGCCGCAGGGCTTCAACGCCGGCGACCAGTTCTTCGCCTATCTCAAGGATTCGTTCGACACGCTCTATGCCGAGGGCGAGGCCGCGCCGAAGATGATGTCGGTCGGCCTGCATTGCCGGCTCGTCGGCCGGCCCGGCCGCGCCGCCGCGCTTGCCCGCTTCCTCGACTATGTCCAGAGCCATGATCGCGTCTGGGTCGCGACCCGGCTCGACATCGCTCGCCACTGGGTCAGGGCACATCCGCCTGCCGGCGGCTACAAGCCGTCGCGCCTGCCACAGGCGCTGTTCACCGAAGTCTATGGCCGCGTCTGGGAGCACTCGCCCTGGATCGCGCAGGAGACTCATGCAGCCGGTCTCTCGCCAGCGCAGGACAATGCGGAGGGCCTGCACCAAGCGATGGTCGCGGTGATGCGCAAGGCCACGCGCGAATGCCAGAAGGCGCTGCTCGACGCCCATCCCGACCTTGCCGGCAAGATCGCCGCCGCCGGCGAACTGACACCGGAATCAGCCAATGAGCAGGGCTCGGCCGGGCTCGATCGCCTGACATCGGACGAGCGCGCCCGCTTCACCGCGCTGAACGAGGCCTACAAGGCGCGCTTCGGCATCCCCTTCATCCTGGCGGTCAAGGGGCTGACGAAGGCGGATATCCTCGCCTCCTTCGAAGAGCGGTTGAAGAGTACGCCGGAACAGGAATTCGCGACGGCGCTGGCTGAGGTCGAGAAGATCGCCCTGATCCGGCTGAAGGACTTGCTGCCCGCCGGCTAGGATTTGTTCGTCCGCCTCCGCCCCTCGGGATCGACCTGCCGCGCCAGCCACCAGGTCGTCCCGGCCGGGTCCTTGACCCCGCCGCGGCGGTCGCCGTCGCCCTTCTCGGAGGGCGCCTGCACCAGCGTGCCGCCGGCCGCTACCCCCTTCTCGATCAGGGCATCGGGATCGGCGACATAGACATGGACATGGCACTCCAGCCCGCCCGGCGCCTGCCCGAGCATCACGATCGAATCGTCGATCCTGAACTCGGCATGCATGATCCCGCCATCCGCGCGCCGGGCGATGAAGCTCGGATCGCTGCCGAACACCGCCTTGGCGAAGACGAGCGCCTGTTCGGCATCTGCGACAAGGAGATAGGGCGAGACGGCGTTGTGCCCCTCGGGCTTGTGCATGGCGTCCTCCTGCTTCTTGCGAAGAAACGTAGACCGACTGCCGCTGTTCCTGCGCCGCCTACAGCCCGCTGACCAGATGGCCGCCATCGACGGCGACCACCGCGCCGGTCATGTAGCGCCCGGCATCGGAGCAGAGCAGCAAGAGCGGCCCGTCGAGATCGTCAAGCTCGCCGGCCCGGCGCATCGGGATGCGCTTCTTCAAGGCCTCGCCCGCCTCCCCGGCGAAGAACTCGCGGTTGATGTCGGTGACGATATAGCCCGGCGCCAACGCGTTGACCCTGATCGCATGCCGCGCCCATTCCAGCGCCAGCGCCTTGGTCATCTGGATCAGCCCGGCCTTGGAGATCGCATAGGGCGCGACCCTGCCCGCGACGCGCTCGCCCAGGATCGAGGCGATGCTGACGATCGCCCCACCGCCTTCCTGCTCCGCCATGACCTTCGCCGCTGACTGCGCGGCGAAGAAACAGCCCTTCAGGTTGACGTCGAGCTGCGCGTCCCATTGCGCCTCGCTGACCGAAAGCGCAGCTTCCGTCTCGCCGACGCCGGCATTGTTGACGAGCACATCGAGCCCGCCGAGCAGCTTGGAAGCCTCGGTGACGCCAGCCTCGATCGCCGCGACCGAACTCACATCGAGCGCAAGCGGCACAACTCGGCCCAGCAGTCCCTCGCATTCACGCGCAAGCTCCTGAAGCCGCTCGGTCCGACGCGCCGCGGCGGCGACCAGTGCGCCTTTGCCCGCAAGCAGCCGGGCGAAATGCGCGCCGAGCCCTGAGGAGGCGCCCGTCACCAGAACCCGCTTGCCCTTGAGATCGTCGAACATCCGATGCGCCTCCCCGCCGGTGGGAAGGGACAATGCCGCGCAGCAGCGGTCAACCTCGCCACGTCGGAACCCCGCCCCCGCCCGGGCGTTCCCTGCCGAGGGCCATTTGGACGGGGGATTTCCCATGTTTCGCATTCTGCTGGTGATCGCGGTCATTGCGATCGGCTACGACGCCATTGTCCATCAGGGCGCCTATACGCGCGACCTCTGGTACAAGGCGGTTGGAGCGACCGAGCGTGTCGTCGACCAGGCCAAGCGCGTCGGCGAGCGCACGCCGGACGAACAGCCGCGCTCGCAGATGAATTGAACGATCAGCGCTCCCACACCGTCATGCTCGCCCTTGTGGCGAGCATCCACGTCTTGAACACCGCACTTGATCAGCGAAGCGAAGACGTGGGTGGTCGGGACAAGCCCGACCATGACGGATAGAGCCGCGGCTAAGCCGCCTCCCGCGCCAGCGCAGCCCGCTCGACCTCCCCCGCGATCGCGTCGAGCATTGCGGTCTCATCGCCGGCAAGGCCTTCCATCGCCGCCATGCGGGCGAGCACGGTCGCGGCGACCTTCTCTTCCACCGTGTCTTCTGCATAGGCGTAGAAGATCGTCGCGTGCTGGCCGTCGCGATGGCAGCGACCCTCGATCTGCTGCAGCTGGATCGCGCTGTGGCGGAGGTCATGGACCACGAGCGCCCGCTCGCGCTCGCCGCCGGGAATCTCGGCCTTATGCAGCGAGATCGACTCGGTCACGGTGAAGACGACGGCGTCGAGCTTGCCGGTCTGGAAGGCGAGGCGCGTCGCCTCATTGGCTTCGCCGGAATACTCGCCGGTGATCGAGCCGACGCGCCAGCCCTTGCCTGAGAGCTTCTCGGCCAGCATCGCCCCGGTCTCCAGGAAGGCGACGGAGATCGCGACCTGCTCGTCATTCTCCAGCAGGTCCTGGCAGAACTCGGCCGTGCCGGCGGTGCGCAGCAGGCTCGCCTTCTGACGGAAGCGCAAATCGGCAGCCCAGCCGGCCGGCTTGCGGGTCGAGCCGCCGGCGAGGCCGAGTTCGCGCCGGAACTCACGCCATGTCGCCTCATAAAGCTTGCGCTCGGCGCTATCGAGCGCGACCGGTGCGAGCTCGCGCTGCACCTCCGGCCAGCCGGCGATCTCCTCCGGCCGGCGCCTGAGCCCGATGGCGTTGACGCCGCGATAGAGCAGACCTGCCATCACCTTGCGATCGCTCTCGTTCGGCTCCCAGCTCCAGTTCTTCCAGCGCCCCTTGGCCTTGCCCATCCTCAGGCGCTTCATCAGCGCCCGGAAGCCGTCGAGATCGCCGCCGGGCGCACCTGTCGCACCGGCGAGCAGCCGTGCGAGATAGGAAAGCTCATGCGGCGCCTGCCCAGCGGTCGCGCTCATATAGATCGTGAACTGCGCGGAGGCCGCCATCTGCCGGCAGACCAACCCCTGCTGCGAGTTCGGATTGCGGATGCGATGGGCCTCGTCGATCACGACCAGCGGCCAGACCCGCTTCGGCGTGCCGTGCTTGGCGAGTTCATTGTTCTTCGCCCGGGTCGAGCGCTTGCTGCTGGCCGGCGGCGGGGCGAGCAGCGACTTGGTCCGCTCGAAGTTCATCAGGGTGAGCTTCTTCGCCGGCAGTCCGGCATGGGCGATGGTGCGCCGCCATTGCGGGATCGCGCCCTTGGGGCAGATCACCAGAACCTCCTGCTCCGGCATCGCCGAGATGGCGAGCCAGGCCGAGAGCGTCTTGCCAAGCCCGGTCAGGTCGCCGAGCAGAAAGCCCGGCTTGCCCGCCGCCCGCGCCGCCAGGATCGCATCGCGCGCGACGAGCTGGTGCGCATGCGGCACCATGATCTCGGGCGCATTGCCCTTCGCTGGAACGCTCATGCCTGCCGGGCCTCGGGAGCCGCAGCCGGCTCGGTCGCCATCGCCGCGAGCACGTCGGCGCGCTGCAGTTCCTCGATCAGCACGCTCATGAAATTCGTCACCACCTTGGGCAGCGCCCGGCCCGACATGGTCTGGATCTGCAGGCTGCGCGGCGGCAGGTCGCCATCTCGCAGCGGCAGCGCCACCACCGAACCGTCTCGGATCGAGGCGCCGAAGGTAATCGAGCTTGCGAACATCACGGCGCCGCCGAGTTTACAGAAATGGCGCAGGCTCGCGACATTGGTCGAGGTCAGGACGGCGTCGACGGTCAGCCCGCGCGCTGAGAAATAGATATCGACGATCTTGCGCACCGTCGCCTCGCTGTCGAGCACCGCGACCGGGTGAACGAAGATGTCCTCGATCCTGACCGCGTCCTTGCCTGCCAGCGGGTGGTGCGGCGCGACGAAGGCATAGGTCCGCGCCGCGCATTGCCAGTTGATGGTGACGCCGCGCTCCTGCTGCAGCACGAAGGTCAGCCCCAGATCGATCGTGCCGGTGCGGACATGCTCGGTGACCACCTGCGGCGACATCACCTTGACGTCGAAGGCGACGTCCGGATGCTGCTGGCGGAAGGCGAAGATCACCTCGGGGATGAAGCTGACGGCGAAGCCCTCGGTGACGCCGAGGCGGATCAGCCCCTTGCTCGCGCCGCGCAATTCGCGGATCTCGCTGACGACCTGCTCGCTCTCCAGTTCGAGCCGCTGGGCATAGGCCGCAAGCGTCTGTCCGGCCTGGGTCAGGATCATGCCGTGCGAGCGCCGCTCGAACAGGGCTGCATCCAGCTCCTTCTCGAGATTGGCGATCTGGCGGCTGACGGCGGAGGCGGCGACGCGCAGGCGCTGCGCCGCGGCGCTGACCGAGCCGGTCCGCACCACCGCCAGGAAATACCGCAAGGCCGGAGTCTGCATGGGCGTGCAGTAGCCAACCATTGCCGTCCCGGCAACGATCCTTTCGATTCATTCTTATGGCGGCAAGCACGAAGCTGTGCAGAGTTTGTGTCGCCGGCGTGACGGTGGCCCATGGCTGCCCGCCGAAAGAAACAAGCGACAACGCTGTGAGGGGAAAACATGCGCTTCTTCGACAAGGCCTCAACGGCCCTGGCCGCAACCATTCTGGCTGCGACCGCTCTGGCGACGCCCGCCTTCGCCCAGAAGGCCGCCAACACCGTCCGCTTCGCCTATGACCAGGCGCCGGAAAGCGTCGATCCGTTCTTCAACAATGTCCGCATCGGTGTCATCATCGGCGCCAATGTCTGGGACACGCTGATCTACCGCGACCCGAACACCAACGAGTACAAGGGTCAGCTCGCCAAGAGCTGGAAGCAGGTCGACGACAAGACCATCGACTTCGAGCTGCGCGAAGGCGTGAAGTTCCACAATGGCGAGGAGTTCGACGCCGACGACGTCGTCTACACGCTGAACTTCATCTCCAAGACCGAGAACAAGGTTGTCACCCAGGGCAACGTCAACTGGATCGCCAAGGCTGAGAAGCTCGACAAGTACAAGGTCCGGCTGACCACCAAGGATATCTTCCCGGCCGCGATCGAGTATCTCGCCGGCCCGGTCGTGATCCATCCGAACGAGTATTACGAGAAGGTCGGCCCCAAGGGCCAGAACGAGAAGCCGGTCGGCTCGGGCCCCTACAAGGTCACCAACTACGTGCCGGGCAAGTCGATCTCGCTTGAGCTCAACAAGGACTATTTCAAGGATTCGCCGAAGCCGCAGCCCAAGATCGGCAAGTTCGAGATCCGCTTCATCCCGGATCGCCAGACCCAGATGGCCGAGATGCTCTCGGGCGGCGCCGACCTGATCATGCACGTGCCGAAGGACCAGGCCGACCAACTCCAGGCCGTGCCGACGCTGCAGGTCGTCTCCGGCGAGACGATGCGCATCGTCTTCATGCAGATGAACATCCTCGAGAACGGCCCGGCCCCGGCCCTCAAGGACGAGCGCGTCCGCAAGGCGATCATCCACGCCATCGACCGCGAGGCGATGGTCAAGAACATCGTCGGCACGGGCTCGCGCGTCATCAACACGATCTGCTTCCCCTCGCAGTTCGGCTGCACCGACGAGGGCGCGGCGCGCTACGCCTACGATCCCGCCAAGGCCAAGGCGCTGCTGGCGGAAGCCGGCCATCCCAGCCTGACCATGGACATCGTCGCCTATCGCGAGCGCAACCAGACCGAGGCGCTGATCGGCTATCTCCAGGCCGTCGGCATCAAGACCAATCTGCGCTTCCTGCAATACGCCGCGATGCGCGAGCAGATCGCCAGCAACAAGGCGATGCTGACGCACCAGACCTGGGGCTCGTTCTCGGTCAACGACGTCTCGGCCGCGACGCCGAACTACTTCGCCTTCCGCAGCGAGGACATCACCCGCGATCCGCAGGTGCGTGACCTGCTGGAGAAGGGCAACAACTCGGTCGATCCGGCGGTGCGCAAGGAGGCCTACAAGGCCGGCCTGAAGATCATCGCCGACAAGGCCTATGCCGTGCCGCTCTATTCGCTGCCGGTCTACTACGTCGCCAACAAGGACTTGAACTTCAAGGCCTATCCGGACGAGCTCGTCCGCTTCTGGGAGATGGGCTGGAAGTGACGCGCAAGCGTCATTCTCAGGCGCAGCGAAGCGCAGACCCGAGAATCTCCTGAAAGAGATGGTCGGCTCAAGGCCGACCATGACGCGCGGGCCTTCTCTTTGGCCCGCGTCGGCATAACCTCACATTTGGAAGCAAGCCAATGCTCGGCTTCATCGTCAAACGGCTCGGCCTGGCGCTACTCGTCGCGCTCGCGGTCTCGGCCATCGCCTTTTTCCTGTTGCGCCTTTCCGGCGACATCGCGGTCGCGATCGCCGGCGAGGGTGCGCAGCAGGCCGATCTCGACGTCATCCGCGAGACCTACGGGCTCGATCGTCCGCTCGTCGTCCAGTACCTCGACTGGCTGCTGAAGACGCTCTCCGGCGATTTCGGCACCTCGATCTACTTCAAGACCGACGTCGCCACGCTGGTCTTCGCCAAGCTGCCGGTGACGCTGATCCTCGGTGTCTCCTCGCTCGCCTTCGCGCTGGCGATCTCGATCCCGCTCGGCGTGCTCGCCGCGATCTATTCCAACAGCTGGATCGACCGGCTGGCCCTCGCCATCGCCGTCTTCGGCCAGGCGATGCCGAACTTCTTCTTCGCGCTGATCCTGGTGATGCTGTTCTCGATCACGCTGCGCTGGCTGCCGGTCTCCGGCTCGGGCAGCTGGCTGCATTACGTCATGCCGACGATCGCGCTCGGCTACTACACCGCGCCACCCTTCATGCGGCTGATCCGCGCCGGCATGGTCGAGGTGCTCTCGGCCGACTATATCCGCACCGCCCGCGCCAAGGGTCTCTCGCCCTATGCCGTCGTCATCACCCATGCGCTGCGTAACGCCGCCGTGCCGGTCGTGGCGCTGACGGCGGTGCAGCTCGGCCATCTGCTCGGCGGCTCAGTCGTCGTCGAGACGATCTTCGCGCTCGATGGGCTCGGCTACCTCGCCTATCAGAGCATCACCTACAAGGATTTCCCGGTCATGCAGGTCATCGTCCTGCTGCTCTCGGTCGTCTACGTCCTGCTGACGCTGCTTGGCGACATCGCCAATGCTTGGCTCGATCCGCGCATCCGGGTGGCCTGAGATGAGCGACGCGACCTCACTCCCCCTCGCGGCCAGCGACATCACCGGCGGGCGCCGTTTGCTGCGCCGGGCGCTGGCCCAGAAGTCCTTCCTGTTCGGCTTCGGCCTGCTGCTGCTGTTCGTGGTGCTGGCTCTGCTCGCGCCGGTGCTAGCGCCGCACGATCCCTATCTGCAGAACCTGACGGCGCGGAACGTCCCGCCGTTCTGGTACGAGAAGGGCAACTGGATCCACCCGCTCGGCACCGACCCGCTCGGGCGCGATTATATCTCGCGCCTGCTCTACGGCGCCCGCATCTCGCTGCTGATCGGCATCAGCGTCGTCGCCATCGCCGGGCTGATCGGCACGACCATGGGCCTGCTCGCCGGCTATTTCGGGGGCCGCATCGACATGGCGATGACCTTCATACTGACGACCCGCCTCGCCATGCCGGTGATCCTGGTGGCGCTCGCCGTCGTCGCCATCATCGGCTCCTCGCTCTGGATCGTCATCCTGGTGCTCGGCCTGTTGAAATGGGACCGCTTCGCCGTGGTGATGCGCAGCGCGACGCAGCAGGTCCGCTCGCTCGACTACATCACCGCGGCGCAGGCCTCGGGCGCGAGCACGACCCGCATCATCCTGCGCGAGGTCCTGCCCAACATCGCCCCGCACCTGATCGTGGTGGCGACGCTCGAAGCAGCAAGCGCCATCCTGCTCGAAGCCGCGCTCTCCTTCCTCGGCCTCGGCGTCCAGCCGCCGCTGCCGTCCTGGGGCCTGATGGTCTCGGAGGCCAAGGCCTACATGTTCTTCTCGTTCTGGCTGATCGCCCTGCCCGGCACGGCGCTGGCCCTGCTGATCTTCGCGATCAACCTCGCCGGCGACGGCCTGCGCGACGTGATCTCGCCCGAAAAGCGCAACTGATCCTGCAACGGAGTGACCACCATGACTCGCGCCAAGGCCATCGCCCATGCGCTCGACTATTTCGACTCCGGCAGCTTCAAGAGCGACCTGTCGCGGCTCATCGCCATGCCGACCGAGAGCCAGAATCCCGAGCGCGCCCCGGTGCTCACCGAGTATCTGGAAAAGGAAATGCAGCCGCTACTGGAGAGCCTCGGCTTCTCCTGCCAGACGCTGAACCACCCCAAGGCCAAGGGCCCATTTCTCTTCGCTCAGCGTATCGAGGCTGAAGGCCTGCCCACGATCTTCGGCTACGGCCATGGCGACGTCATTCGCGGCCTCGACGCGCAATGGGCCGAGGGTCTCTCGCCCTGGACCCTCACCGAGCGCGGTGACCGCTGGTACGGCCGCGGCGTCGTCGACAACAAGGGTCAGCACCTGATCAACATCAGCGCGCTGAAATCCGTGCTGGAGACGCGCGGCGGCACGCTCGGCTTCAACGTCAAATACCTGATCGAGATGGGCGAGGAATGCGGCTCGCCCGGCCTGCGCGAGCTCTGCACCGAGCAGAAGGAGCTGTTCAAGTCGGACGTGCTGATCGCCTCCGACGGGCCGCGCCTCAATGCCGAGCGCCCGACCATCTTCTTGGGCGCCCGCGGCGGCGTCACTTTCGACCTCACCATCAACGCCCGCGAGGGCGGCCACCACTCCGGCAACTGGGGCGGCATCCTGTCCGACCCGGCGATCCAGCTCGCCCACGCCATCGCCTCGATCACCTCGCCGACCGGCCAGATCCGCATCCATGAATGGGTGCCGAAGGAATTGCCGGCGGCTGTGCGCAAGGCCCTTGCCGATTGCGAGATCGACGGCGGCCCGGACGGCCCGACCATTGATCGCGAATGGGGCGAGCCCGGCCTGTCGCCGGCGGAGCAGGTCTTCGGCTGGTGCTCCTTCGACGTGCTGGCGATGAAGTCCGGCGTGCCGGAAACCCCGGTCAACGCCGTGCCGCCTAGCGCCTGGGCCCGCTGTGCGCTCCGCTTCGTCGTCGGCATCGATCCCGACGACGTCATGCCGGCGCTGCGCCGCCATTTCGACCGACACGGCTTCGGCATGGTCGAGATCACCAAGGCGCGCGATGCGGTCTTCAACGCGACGCGGCTCGACCCCGATGATCCGTGGGTCGAATGGGCGCTGGCCTCGCTCCAGAAGAGCACCAACAAGAAGCCGGCGCTTCTTCCCAATCTCGGCGGCGGCCTGCCCAACGACATCTTCGCCGATATCGTCGGCATGCGTACGATCTGGGTGCCGCATTCCTATCCCGGCTGCTCGCAGCACGCCCCGAACGAGCACGTCCCGGTCGCGATCCCGCGCGAGGCGCTGGGCCTGATGGCCGGGCTCTACTGGGACCTTGGCGAGAGCGACCGACCGGCGCTCTGAGGCGCGGCGGCCTGCCGGTCGCCCTCACCATACTCCCGATCAAAGACGGCAGCGTCCGGACGCTGCCGCTCCAGGCTCTCGCGATAGTGCAGGCAGCCGCGCAGAAATTTCGGCCAGGGCGGCACCGCGATCTCGGGATCGATCTGCTCGGGTAGCAGGCCCCAGAGCTGTGGGTGGTGCCAGCAGAGATCGTGCCCGGATGAATCGCGATGCGCGCGGATGCCGGCGCGCAGGCGCCTGACCTCCGCGATCAGTTGCTCCGGCGTCATGCCGGCGAGATCGTCATCCATAAAGCGCTCTCCTATCGGCCAGACTCCTGCGGCTCGCGCGGATCGCGCGCCGGCGGCAGATCGATCGGCGTCGCTGGCGGCCCTTCGGGCGGCGCGTTCGGCGGCAGTTCCGGTGGCGGATCGTTCGGAATGCCGTTCGGCTCGTTGTCCGGCGGGTTCTCGATCGGTGGCGCCGGCGCCACCTCGCCCGGGTTCATCGGCGGCAATTCCGGCGGCGGCGTCGGGCTCGTCGGCGCGCCGCCCGGCTGTCCTCCGGCCTGGTGAATAGCTGTCATCGCGTCATCCTCTTAATCTCTGAGGAAACGCTTGCGCCCCGCAAAGGTTCGGTCCGGGCTCAGACCACCGCAATGGCTGAAGCAGGCAACCATGCCAAACGTCAACAGATCGGATTCGTCGATGCAGATCGCCGCTTCAA
Source organism: Bosea sp. Tri-49 (assembly GCF_003952665.1). Taxonomy (NCBI): domain Bacteria; kingdom Pseudomonadati; phylum Pseudomonadota; class Alphaproteobacteria; order Hyphomicrobiales; family Alloboseaceae; genus Allobosea; species Allobosea sp. Tri-49. Next base: position 419,334 of record NZ_CP017946.1, on the reverse strand, counting down.
TGCTCCGGTTCGCGGCTCTTGCCCTGATCGCCGCGGCGAGCCCTGCTCAAGCTCAGACGGCCGACCTTCTCGCCTGCAACGGCCCCTTCGCCCGCGATGCCGACGAGGCGGCCTTGATCAAGGCTTTTGGCGCGGGCAACGTCCAGCGCGCCCGCATCGAGATCGGCGAGGGCGAGAAGGCGACCGGCGCCATCCTCTTCCCAAAGGACAAGAAGCGCCGGCTCGAACTGATCTGGCACGACGGCAAGAAGCGCCGTGGACCCGGCACGATCTATGTCCGCGAGGGCTCAGGCTGGGCGGTGGCCGGACCGGCGGGTGAGCGTCTCGGGATCGGCAGTGCGCTCGCGGCGGTCGAGGCCGCCAATGGCAAGCCCTTCAGCATCCTCGGCTTCGACTGGGACTATTCCGGCACCGCCGCCGACTGGCAGGGCGGCAAGCTCGCGAAGGCCTTCGGCGGCTGCAAGCTGACGATCCGCTTCGGCTATCCCAAGGGCGCTGATGCCAAGGCGCTCGACCGGCTCTCGGGCGACAAGGAATTCTCCTCGTCCAACCCGGATATGCGCCTGGTCAAACCGACGGCCTACGAGATCCTGCTGTCCTGGTCGGACTGAGCCCGCGCCTCAGTCCTCGTCTTCGCGTGCTCTACCGGCTTCGACGAGGATCTCGCGTTTGCCGGCGTGGTTGGCGGGGCCGACGATGCCTTCGTTCTCCATCCGCTCCATGATCGAGGCGGCGCGGTTGTAGCCGATCTGCAGGCGGCGCTGGATGTAGGAGGTCGAGGCCTTCTTGTCGCGCAGGACCACCGCGACCGCCTGCTCGTAGGGGTCGTCGCTTTCGGCGCCCATGGCGCTCTTGTCGAAGACCGCCCCGTCCTCGTCCTCAGCCGTGCCGGCCTCCTCCTCGGCGGTGACCGCGTCGAGATAGTCAGGCCGCCCTTGCGTCTTCAGATGCGCCACCACCTTCTCGACCTCGGCGTCCGAGACGAACGGGCCGTGCACCCGGGTGATCCGGCCGCCGCCGGCCATGTAGAGCATGTCGCCCTGGCCGAGCAGCTGCTCGGCGCCCATCTCGCCGAGGATGGTGCGGCTGTCGATCTTGCTGGTGACCTGGAAGGAGATGCGCGTCGGGAAGTTCGCCTTGATCGTGCCGGTGATCACGTCGACCGAAGGCCGCTGCGTCGCGAGGACCACATGGATGCCGGCGGCGCGGGCCATCTGCGCCAGGCGCTGGATCGTGCCCTCGATCTCCTTGCCGGCGACCATCATCAGGTCGGCCATCTCGTCGACGATCACGACGATATAGGGCAGAGGCGACAGGTCCATCGCCTCCTCCTCGTAGATCGCCTCGCCCGAATGCTTGTCGAAGCCGGTCTGGACCGTGCGGGTGATGACCTCTCCTGCCGCGGCCGCCTCCGCCACTCGTAAATTAAACCCGTCGATGTTGCGCACACCGAGCTTCGACATCTTCTTGTAGCGCTCCTCCATCTCGCGCACCGCCCATTTCAGGGCGACGACCGCCTTCTTCGGGTCGGTGACGACGGGGGTGAGCAGATGCGGGATGCCGTCATAGACGGAAAGCTCGAGCATCTTGGGATCGACCATGATCAGCCGGCACTCCTCCGGCTTCAGCCGGTAGAGGATCGACAGGATCATGGTGTTGATTGCGACCGACTTGCCCGAGCCGGTGGTGCCCGCCACTAGAAGGTGGGGCATACGTGCCAAGTCCGCGATCACCGGCTCGCCGCCGATGGTCTTGCCGAGGCAGAGCGCGAGCTTGTGCTTGGTGCCCTCGAAATCCTGGCTGGCGAGCAATTCGCGCAGGAAGACGGTCTCGCGCTTGGCGTTGGGCAGCTCGATGCCGATCGCGTTCTTGCCCTGCACCACCGCAACACGCGCCGACACCGCGCTCATCGACCGCGCGATGTCGTCGGCAAGCGAGATGACGCGCGAGGATTTGGTGCCGGGGGCCGGCTCAAGCTCGTAGAGAGTGACGACGGGGCCGGGGCAGGCCTGAACCACCTCGCCACGAACGTTGAAGTCCTCCAGAATCCCCTCGAGCAGTCCGGAATTCTGCTGGATGAGCTCGATCGGGATCGTTGCCGCGATCTGCGGCGGCTCGGCCAGGAACTCGATCGGCGGCAATTCGAAGCCATGGAATGCGGCCGGCCGCGGCTGCAGGGCGACGGCGCGCAGCTTTGGCGCAGAAGGCACGACTGAAACCTTCGGCTGCACGGAAGCGGGCACAGCCTCCGCCGCGACCGCCTTCGGCACGGGCGCTGCGGCTGGCGCGAGCTGCCCCATGATCCTGCGGCGCGGAGCCGGCGCCGGAGCCAAGGCCTTCGACGCGCGAACCGAGATCGCCGGCGCAGGAGCCGGTGCAACGACCTGTAGAGCAGGCGGCGTGAGGCTCAGCTCAAAACGATAGGGCTGCGTCCAGCCGAAGGTCATCGTCGCCGAGGCAGTCGCGGGAATCGGAGCAGGCGCCGGGCGCGCCGACTCGGCCACTGCCACCGGCGCGATAGGCTGGGCCATCGCCAGCGGCGCCCTGGATGCGCGGACCGGCGGCGCGGTCTCGAATGTTGCCTCGTCCTCCTGCTCGGCGTCCGGGATGAATTCCCAGAAGGCAGCGTCGGAGAGGAAGGCGAACGGGGTCGTGACCGCCTCGGCCGGGCTCTCATCCGGCAGCGGTACATCGACTGCCGGAGCGATCAGGGCATCCTCGCCCTCCTCCGCCATCTCGGCTTCGACCTGCGACGTGGCCTCGGGCAGCGGCGCCTCGGGCGACCCGCCTCCCCAGACCTGCTGGAGCATGTGCCGCGGGGTCCGCCAATAGCGGACGCGGTCGGGATCGACGGGCGCTTCCGGCGCAGGTCCTGGCAGCGGAGTCGCCGCCTCGACGGCAGCGCTCTCGACCTCCTGCCGGCGAACCTTGTCGGGCGTGCGCCCGAAGCGCACGAGCCCTGGCACACCCGGTGCTACGGATGTCCGGCGATCGACCGGAGCCGGCTCCGGAATGTCAGCGAAATCAGCGAGTTGATCCGAAATTCGGGCAGCGGGAGAGGCGCTGTTCGTCTGGAGATTGCGATGGATTTTACGCATGGATCAACGCTGGCCCGACACTCACTCGACTGAGCATCGAGAGGTACCGGCGCAGGGTTAACACCCCCTGAATCCGCGCCGGAGATAGCTGTGGATCGTGGCCTGCGCCCTGCCCTCTCAGTCGGCCTGGAAAGCCCCGATCATGTAGCTCTCATTGCCGATTTCGGTGACGCGGCCCTTCACCTCATAGCTCGCCAGATCGACGATCCAGACGACGCTGGAGTTGGATTTTCCCTTGGGCGCTCCGGTGATCGCCGCGTATTTTCCATCCGGCGTGATCGCGATGCCGCGCGGCCGCGACGGTTCACCGCCAGGCGTCTTGAGCTCGATGCGCTTGATCGTCGCGGGCTGCTTTGTGAGCGCCTTGGCGACATCGATGATGTCGATATTGTTCGAGCGGAACTGGGTCGAGAGGATGCGCTTGCCGTCCGGCAGGAAGGCGGCGACGAAGGGCCGCGTCGGCGTCTTCTCGTCATCGGTGCCGACGAGGACGCGCGCAACCTCGGCCTTGCCGGGATCGCTCAGCGCCTTCTCGACATCGACGATCGTGACGGTGTTGCCGGGCGTGTCGGTCTGGGCATTCTCGCGCGAGGCATGGGCAACGAGCTTGCCATCCGGGCTGGTCGAGATGCCGAAGCCGCCGGCCTGGACCGGGATGCGCGCGAGCTCCGCCCCGCTCTCGCCGGCGATCGCCTTGCTGAGGCTCATCACCGTGATATCGTCGGTGCCGCCATTGGCGCCGAAGATCGTGCCGCCGCCGAGCGGGCTGATGGTGACGCCATTGGTGTCGGGGAAGCAGCCGAACTTCGGATCGGGCGCGCGATGCGGCACCGGATTGGGCGGACAGGGGAAGCCGGGCTTGCCAAAGGCCTGCTCGACCTTGCGGATCACCTTGTTGGTCGCGAGGTCGACGATGCTGAGATGGCGCCCGCCATCCTCGTCGCCCTCCTGCTCGGCATGGGCGAGGACCGCATGCTTGCCGTCGGCGGCGATGGCAAAACCGGTCGGGCCGAAGCCGCCGGTCTCGATATAGCCTTCGACCGCACCGAGCGTGCCGTTGCTCGCCGGATCGAGCGCCTTCTTGAGATCGATGACCGTCACCGTGCCGGCATGGCCATGCTGGAAGGCGGCGGCCGCCTCGGGCGTCGAGCGGCCGGAATGATTGACGACATAGGCGCGGCGATGATCCGGCGCGATCGCGATGGAGATCGGCTGGCCGCTCGAAACCACGGTCTTGCCGTCGACCTGGATATCCGGGGTGACGCGCAAGCGATTGACGACCGCCTTCGCCGTGCCGTCATTGGCCGGGTCGATCGCCTTGTCGAGATCGATGACCAGGACGACATTGTCCCAGCGCCCGCTCGCGAGGAAATAGTCTTTCGCCATGGCCTGGTGTGCGCCTCCGATCGCGCAGAGCGCCAAAGTGCCGAGAAGCGTCGTCCGTAGCATGATCGTCCTCCCTCGGTTGTCCCGTTCTCCGGGTTTGTCGTTCTCTATGCCGGTGTGCTGTGCTCCTTCAGCGCGGCATCCAGCACCCTGACGACATGCACGGCCTCGCGGCCGGCGCCGTCATGGATCTGATGGCGGCAGCTGGTGCCGTCGGCGACGACGAGATCGTCAGGCCCAGCCTTGCGCACCGCCGGCAGCAGCGAGAGCTCGCCCATGGCGAGCGAGACATCGATCGTCGCGGCGCCATAGCCGAAGGCGCCGGACATGCCGCAGCAGCTCGATTCGATCGGCTTGACCTCGAGCCCCGGCACCGCCCGCAAAGTCTTCTCGACCGCACCCATCGCATCGAAGGCCTTCTGGTGGCAGTGCCCGTGCAGATGCGCGACGCGCCCGCCTTGGTCGCGCAACGGCAGGCTGGTCCGGCCCGCCGCCATGTCGCCAGCCAGCAATTCCTCGACCAGCAGCGCCGCCTTGGCCAAGGGCTCGACCTCGGCCTTCGGCAAGAGCGCGCCGAACTCGTCGCGAAAGCTCATCAGGCAGGACGGTTCGAGTCCGACGATCCGCGCGCCCTTGGCGACGAAGGGTGCGAGCGCATCGAGCGTGCGGCGCGCCTCGGCGCGGGCCTCCTCGACCAGCCCGGCCGAGAGGAAGGTGCGCCCGCAGCAAAGCGGCCGGCCTCCCCCCGCAGCTTCGACGCGATGCAAGCGGTAGCCGCCGGCCTTGAGCACGCGCTCGGCCGCTTCCAGATTCTCGCGCTCGAAATAGCGGTTGAAGGTGTCGCCGAAGAGCACGATGTCGCGGCCATCGCCCCGCACGGCGGACAGGTCTGACCGGCCGGCCGTCTCGCGCCAGGGCGTGCGCCAGACCGGCAGCGAGCGCCGCGCCGAGAAGCCGAGCCAGCGTTCGCTGAGCTTGGCCAAGAGCGGGATGCGATCGCGCAGGTTCATCAGCGGCGCGAGCGTCGCGGCGAACGGCGCATAGCGCGGCAGATAGGCGATCAACCGCTCCTTCAGCGGCAGGCCGTGCTTCGCATGATAGTGATGCAGGAACTCGACCTTCATCCGAGCCATGTCGACGCCGGTCGGGCAATCGCGCTTGCAGCCCTTGCAGGAGACGCAGAGATCGAGAGTTTCCTTCATCTCGGGCGAGGTGAAGGCGCCCTCGCCGAGCTGGCCGGAGATGGCGAGGCGCAGCGTGTTGGCCCGGCCGCGGGTGAGATGCTGCTCCTCGCGCGTCGCGCGATAGGACGGGCACATCGTGCCGCCGGCCATCTTCCGGCAGGTGCCGTTGTTGTTGCACATCTCGACCGCGCCGCCGAGGCCGCCCCAATCCGACCAGTCGAGCGCGGTCTCCATCGGCACCGGCGTGGCGTAGCCCGGCGGAAAACGCATCAGGCTGCGATCGTCCATATGATAGGGCCGGACGATCTTGCCGGGGTTGAGGTGGTTCCCCGGATCGAACCCGTCCTTGACCGCCTCGAAGGCGCGGGTGAGCGGCCCACCGAACATCGGCTCGACGAAATCCGAGCGCGAGATGCCGTCGCCATGCTCGCCCGAGAACGAGCCCTTGAAGCGCCGTACCAGCTCGCAGGCCTCCTCGGCGATGCCGCGCATCGCCTTCACGCCAGCTTCCGTCTTCATGTTGAGGATCGGGCGGACATGCAGGCAGCCGACCGAGGCGTGCGCATACCAAGTGCCGCGCGTGCCGTGCCGCTCGAACAGGGCCGTGACCGCGTCGGTATAGTCGGCGAGATGCTCGAGCGGAACGGCGCAGTCCTCGATGAAGGAGACCGGCTTCCCGTCGCCCTTCATCGACATCATGATGTTGAGGCAGGCCTCGCGCACCTCCCAGACCGGTTTCTGCCGGGCCGGCTCGATGACCTCGACCACCGCGTCAGAGAAGCCGTGATCGGCCATGCACTGGTCGAGCCGCCTGAGATCGGCCTTCAGCGCGGAAAGATTGTCGCCGGCGAACTCGACCAGCAAGAGGCAATTCGGCTTGCCCTTGGTGATGTCGGCGAGCGTGCGCACAAAGAGCGGGATGTCGGCGCCTAAGACCAGCACGTTGTTGTCGACGAGCTCGACCGCAGCCGGCCCGAGCGCGACGAGATGCTGCGTCGTCTCCATCGCCGCGCGGAAATTCGGAAAATGGCAGACGCCCATGACGCGGTGCTGCGGCAGGGGCGAGAGCTTCAGCGTCGCCTGCGTCGTCAGCGCCAGCGTGCCCTCCGAGCCCACCAGCAGATGCGACAGGTTCGGCCGTGGCACGATCAGCTCGTCGAGATTATAGCCGCCGACGCGCCGCTGCACCTTCGGGAAGATCGCCTCGATCTCGTCGCGATGCCGGTCGGCCAGCGCCAGCATCGTCTCCATCAGCGCTCGCGCCCGCGGCGAGGCATTGTCGTCGACCGGCCCCTCGCCGAGCGCGAAGGGCTCGCCGTCATGGAACAACGCTTTCAGCGCAACGACATTGTCGACCGTCTTGCCATAGCGCAGCGAGCGCGCGCCGGAGGAGTTGTTGCCGACCATGCCGCCGATCGTGCAGCGGCTCGCCGTCGAGGGCTCGACGGGGAAGAACAGCCCATCCTTCTTCACATGCGTGTTGAGCGCTTCCAGCACGATGCCGGGCGCGACCGAGACCGTGCGCGCGGCCGGATCGTAGTCGCGGACCGCGTTGAAATGCCGGCTCATGTCGAGGATCAGCGCATCGCCGATCGGCTGGCCGTTCTGCGAGGTGCCGCCACCGCGCGCGATCACCGGCACGCCGTGCTCGGCGGCGATCGTCAGCGCCGCCGCGATGTCGGCCTCGCTCTTCGGGAAGGCGACGCCCTGCGGGACGATCTGGTAGATCGAAGCGTCAGTGGCGTAGCGCCCGCGGGTGAAGGCATCGAAACGCACCTCCCCTTCCAGCGCCTGCGACAATTTCCGTTCGAAGCCGAGATTACGGCTATGCGGGCGCGGCAGCGCGGCCTGCGTCATCTGGTGGCCTCTGCGGTATCTGAATTTGGTCGGCCGCGCCCGCGCAGGGCGGCAATCGCATCGCTGGCCGGCCCCCAGCATAGCAGCAGCAGAGCGAGCACGACGAGCGTCGCGACCAGCCCATTCGCCCAGAAGACGCCGAGCGAGCCACCGGAGCCGAGCAGTGCCTGACGGAAGGCGTCCTCGGCCCGGTCGCCCAGCACCAGCGCCAGGATCATCGGGGCGAGCGGATAGTCGAGCTTCTTGAAGACATAGCCGACGACGCCGAAGATCAGCATCAGCCAGATGTCGAAGATCGAGTTCGAGATCGTGTAAGCACCGATCGCGCAAACGATCAGGATCACCGGTGCGACGAAGGAGAACGGAATCCGCATGATCGCGGCAAAGAGCGGCACCGTTGCCAGCACGATGATCAGGCCGGCGAGATTGCCGAGATACATCGAGGCGATCAGACCCCAGACGAAGTCCTTCTGCTCGACGAACAGCATCGGCCCGGGTTGCAGCCCCCAGACCAGGAGGCCACCGAGCAGCACGGCCGCCGTCGCGGAACCGGGAATGCCGAGCGCCAGCATCGGCAGGAGCGCGCTGGTGCCGGCCGCATGCGCGGCAGTCTCCGGCGCCAGAACGCCCTCGATCTCACCCTTGCCGAAGTTCTTGCCCTGCTTCGAGAACCGCTTGGCGAGGCCATAGCCCATGAAGGAGGCGGCGATGGCGCCGCCCGGCGTCACGCCCATCCACATGCCCACGACCGCGGAGCGCAGCAGCGTCGCCCAATAGCGCGGCAGGCCAGCCCAGGTCCGCAGCACGACCTTGAGGTCGATCTTCGCCTGCTTGCCCTTGAACACCAGCCCTTCCTCGACCGTCAGCAGGATCTCGCTAACACCGAACAGGCCGATCACCACGATCAGGAAGTCGAAGCCGCGCATCAGCTCGGTCGAGCCAAAGGTCATGCGCAGGTCGCCCGAGATCGAATCGAGGCCCACGGCCGCGAGCAGGAAGCCGATGCAGAGCGAGGCGATGATCTTGGCGCGGTTTTCCCGGCCCATGCCGATGAACGAGCAGAAGGTCAGCAGGAAGACCGCGAAGAACTCGGCCGGGCCGAATTTGAGCGCGAACTGGGCAACGAGCGGCGCGACGAAGGTGATCAGTACCACGCCGGAGAGCGCGCCGATGAAGGAGGCGGTGAAGGCAGCCGTCAGCGCTTCCGCCGCCTTGCCCTGCACCGCCATCGGATAACCGTCGAAGGTGGTCGCGACCGACCAGGCCTCGCCCGGGATGTTGAACAGGATCGAGGTGATCGCCCCGCCGAACAGCGCCCCCCAATAGATCGACGATAGAAGGATGATCGCCGAGGTCGGATCCATGCCGAAGGTCAGCGGCAAGAGGATCGCGACGCCATTGGGGCCGCCGAGGCCGGGCAGCACCCCGACGATGATGCCGAGGATGACCCCGACGGCCATGAAGCCGATATTGTGCCAGGACAGCGCGACCTGGAAGCCGGCGATGAGCGAGGAGAGGTCGTCCATCGTTTACCCTCAATAGCCGAGCGCAGCTTCCAGCGGGCCCTTCGGCAGGGGCACGCGGAACTGCAGTTCGAAGACCCAGAAGCAGACGACCGGTACGAGCAGCGCAGTCAGCCCGATCGACCACCAGCGCGAAGTGCCGACCACCGCCATGAAGGCGATGATGAAGACCGCCGAGGCGACATAGATCCCGAGCGGCTGGATCAGCGCCACGAACAGGACGAGCGGCCCCAGCACCCTGACGACCTGGCGCAATTGCTCATAGGTGACGAAGACCCCGTCCGGTCGGCGGAAGGACTGCCAGAGGATGAAGAGCGAGGCGGCGAGGAAGATCCAGCCGACGCGAGCCGGGAAGAAGCCGTTCTGCGGGCCGCCGTCCCAGCCGGCGCCACGCCCATGCGAGTCGTAGAGCACGATGCCGGCGAGGCCGATCAGCAGCAGCGCCGTGGCGATTTCGACGGGCCGGCGCGAGATGCCGGGCTCGGGTGTTTCGGTTTCGCTAGGGCTCGACATTATCCGTCCCCTCCCATGTCATCCCGGACAAGCCGCGTCAGCGGCGCTGATCCGGGATCCATGCCTGAACCGTTCCGGCATGGATCCCGGGTCTTCGCTTCGCTACGCCCGGGATGACCCGGGCTGGTGTCGGCAAAGACTCAGGTTCACTTCGCCATGAAGCCGGCTTCGGTCATCAGCTTCTCGTGCTTCGCCTCGTCCGCCTTCAGGAAGGAGACGAAGGCTTCGCCGTCGCGGTAATCCGCCGCCAACGCGTTGCGGGCGAGGTACTCTTTCCATTCCGGCGTCTCGGAGACCTTCTTGAACAGGTCGACATAGAAGGCCTGCTGCTCCTTGCTGACCTTGCCGGGCATGAACATGCCGCGCAGCATCTGGTAGCTGACATTCAGCCCCTGCGAGGCGCAGGTCGGAATGTCGGCCCAGGACTGCCCGTCCGCGACCTTCTCGGTATAGGCCATCTTCTGCTCGGCGAAGACGCAGAGCGGGCGCGTGGCGCCGCCACGCCAGTTGGCGAGATCCTCGGCCGGATTGTTGGTGGTGGCCTCGACATGCCCGCCCGAGAGCTGGGTCGAGGCCTGGCCGCCGGAGGTGTAGGGGATATAGGCGAACTTGGTACCGCCCTGCTTCTCCATGGCGAAGACGAGCAGGTTGTCCTCGCGCTTGGACGAGGTGCCGCCGATCTTCATCGCCGGATTGGCGCTCTTGGCCGCCGTCATCAGGTCGCCCGCGTTCTTGTAGGGCGCCTTGGCGTTGACCCAGAGCAGGAAGGAATCCTGCGCCAGCATCGCGACCGGAGTGTAGTCGGTCCAGTTCAGCGCCAGCTTGGTCGCCATCGGCGTCATGAAGATGCCGCTCGAGGTGGTGATCAGCTTGTGCGGGTCGCCAGCCGATTTCTGGATGTCGAGCATGCCCTCGGCGCCGCCGGCAGCCGGCTTGTTGACGACGATGATCGGCTGCTTGGTGAACTGCTGCTTCTGGATGATGCCCTGGATTGTCCGCGCCATCTGGTCGGACGCGCCGCCCGCCGAGAACGGCACCACGATCTCGATCGGCTTGTTCGGCTCCCAGGCGGCTGCGGGTCCGATGCCGGCAGCCATAATTGCGGTCGCGGCCAACCAGTGCTGCTTCATGATCGCTCCTCCCGATGATTGCGCTCTGACGGCGCCGTGGAGGAATCTTAGATCAAAAAATTTTGCATTCAATCCAAAATTTCAGAAATAAAAAAATGACCACGATTTTTGCAGTGCGGTCGTCGGCGAGAACTGGGCTGCCTCGTCATCCACTGCCGGCAACGCGGGCCCGGTAGCAATCAAGCTGAAGCCTGCGCCGCCTTCTGCTTGTTGCGCAGATGCACGAATAGAATGTCAGACAATTCCGAGCCGGCACGCCGGCGCAGCGCATCGAGGATCGCCTCATGCTCGCGCATGGCCTCGCCCCAGCGGTCGCGATCCTTGGCGAGATTGGCAGAATAGCGCACCCGCCGGATCCGCCCGGCCAAGCCGGCATAGGTCGCAGCCAACGTCGCATTGCCCGCAGCGGCAACGATCAACTGGTGGATCGCCTGGTTGCAATGGAAGTAGCCATGCATGTCACGGCGCAGGTAAAAACGGTACATTTCGTGGTGCACCTGCTCGATTTCGGTGAATTCAGCCTCCGAAATCCGCTCGCAGGCCAGCCGCCCGGCCAACGCCTCGAGCCCGCCCATCACATCGAAGAGCTCGCGGATATCCTCGGGGCTGAGCTGGCGCACCCGTGCCCCGCGGTTGGGTAGGAGCTCGATCAGCCCTTCCGCCGCCAGTACCTTGAGCGCTTCACGCAATGGCGTGCGCGAGATGTTGAAACGCTCGCACAGCGCCCGCTCCGGGACGCGTGCGCCATCGGCAAGGTTGCCCTCGACGATGAAGTCGCGCAGTGCGACCAGCAGCCCTTCATGCAGGGACGCAACCGGCTTCGCAGCCTCGGCTGGCACCGGGCCCTGCTCATCAATGGTATCGAGAAATGGCTCGTTCATGCATCATCGCTAAGTCGGCTTGAGCCCGCTGTCGAGCCCGATTGCACGTAATCAGTATACCAGAAGGCGATTGATCTTTCAAAAAATGAATGCAAAATATCAACCAGCGGCGCAGTAGCGCCCGGCCCCCTGGGAGGAAAAGAACATCATGCAAGGGCGTCACTTCCTGCACATTCCCGGCCCGAGCCCGATTCCGGATCGGATCCTGCGCGCCATCGCGATGCCGATCATCGACCATCGCAGCGCCGAGTTCGCCGCGCTTGGCAAGGCAGTGCTTGAGGGCAGCAAGGCCGTCTTCAAGACCAAGCAGCCGGTGGTGATCTACCCCTCCTCCGGCACCGGCGCCTGGGAAGCGGCGATCGTCAACACGCTCTCGCCGGGCGATACCGTGCTGATGGCCGAGACCGGCCATTTCGCGACGCTGTGGAAGAACATCGCCACACGCTTCGGCATCGAGGTCGAGTTCATCCCGGGCGACTGGCGCCGCGGCGCCGATCCGGCCGCGATCGAGTCACGCCTCTCCGAGGACAAGGCCCGCAGGGTCAAGGCGGTGATGGTCGTCCACAACGAGACCTCGACCGGCGCGACCAGCCGCGTCGCCGAGATTCGCAAGGCGATCGACGCCGCCGGCCACCCGGCCCTGTTCATGGTCGACACCATCTCCTCGCTCGCCTCGGTCGACTATCACCATGACGAATGGCAGGTCGACGTCACGGTTTCGGGCTCGCAAAAGGGGCTGATGCTGCCGCCCGGCCTTGGCTTCAACGCCGTCTCGGAGAAGGCGCTCGCAGCTTCGAAGACCAACACCCTGCCGCGCTCGTTCTGGGACTGGGAGGAGATGATCAGGATCAATGCCGGCGGCTTCTTCCCCTACACCCCGGCGACCAACCTCCTCTACGGGCTGAAGGAGGCACTCGCCATGCTGCAGGAGGAAGGGCTGGGCGAGGTCTTCGCCCGCCATCAGCGCCTCGGGAGCGCCTGCCGCGCCGCGGTCAAGGCCTGGGGTCTGGAAGTGCTCTGCGAGAACCCGGCCGAGCAGTCGCCGGTGCTGACCGGCGTGCTGATGCCGCCGAGCCATGACGCCGACCGCTTCCGCAAGATCGCGCTGGAGAAATACAACATCTCGCTCGGCTCCGGCCTCGGCAAGGTCGCCGGCAAGGTCTTCCGCATCGGCCATCTCGGCGAGTGCAACGAGCTTGCTTTGCTCGGCGCCCTCTCCGGCGTCGAAATGGGCCTTGCCGCAGCGGGCGTGCCCCATCGCAGCGGCGGCGTCGCGGCGGCGATGGCCGATCTCGAAGGCGCCGAGCCGAGCAATGAAGCGAAGGTCGCGGCGGTGGCGTAAGGGGTAAAAGCAGGCCCAAACTCTCAACGTCATGCTCGCCCTTGTGGCGAGCATCCACGTCCTGAACACCGCGTTCGTCAGAGGAAGACGTGGATGGTCGGGACAAGCCCGACCATGACGGCCGTACAAGGCTGAGACCTACTCGGCCTCGACCACTTCAACTGCTTTCGCCCCCTGCCCGCGCGCTGCTTTGAGCAGGTTGCTCCGCAACCTGACCACCGCCTTCTGCACCACCGGGAAATCCTCGCCGAGCCCGGCTGCCGCGACCAGATTCATCGGCAGTGCCTTCTCGCGCAGCTTCCGGCCTTCCGGAGTCAGGCTGACGCGCACCTGACGCTCATCGGCCGGGTCGCGCTGGCGGCGGATATAGCCGAGCGCTTCCAGCTTCTTCAGGATCGGGGTCAGCGTGTTCGATTCCAGGAACAGCTTCTCGCCGAGGCCGCCGACACTCTGATTGTCCTCCTCCGACAGCGCGATGATCGCGATGTACTGGGTGTAGGTCAGCCCCAGCTCGTCGAGGATCGGCTTATAGGCGCGGCCATAGGCCAGATTGGCCGAATAGATCGCAAAGCAGAGAAAGTTCGCCAGCTTGGGCACGTTCGGATCGTTCGGGGTCGGAGCGGGCATGGCCAGGCCTCGTCGTGAGCGCGTCATCGTCGCCCCAATATATATCGCATCCGATTAAATCGGAAGGCTTGACATCGAGTAAGTGGCTTACATATAAGATCGCATCCGATTAGATCGAACGCGATCTAAAAACATAAGGATGCTCGACATGTCCTCCACCGACAAGGTTCTCTACACCGGCCGCACCCACACCACCGGCGGCCGCGACGGCGCCGCCCGTAGCTCGGACGGCCGCCTCGAGGTCAACCTGACCTCGCCCGGCGCACCTGGCGCCGGCACCAATCCCGAGCAGCTCTTTGCGGCCGGCTGGTCGGCCTGCTTCATCGGCGCGATCGGTTTGGCGGCGCGCGAGCGCAAGGTCGCGGTTCCCGCCGAGACCGCTGTCGATGCCGAGGTCGACCTGCGCCATGGCGAGCGCGGCTATTTCCTGCAGGCCCGCTTGAATGTCGCCCTGCCGGGGCTGAATCGCGACACGGCTCGCGCCCTGGTCGATGCAGCGCATCAGACCTGCCCCTACTCCAAGGCGACCCGCGGCAACATCGAGGTCGAGATCAACCTCGTCTGACCCTACCGGACGGCGCCGCGCGGAGATTTCCGCCGGCGCCTCCCATTCTCCGTCACGTCTCCCGCGCAGAAGGCATCCCACCATGGACAAGACCAAGGCCCACGAAACCATCGACTCCAGCCGCCGCCTCTTCGTCGGCTCCGTGGCCACGGTGATTGCCGCGGCCGGGCTCGGCCTGAACCGGGCGGCTTTAGCGGCACCGACAGCGCTGTCCTCCTTCGGCCCGCTCAAGCAGGTCGATGCCGGGGTGCTCCGCGTCTCCTATGCCGAGCAGGGCCCAGCCGACGGCCCGGTCGTCATCCTGCTGCATGGCTGGCCCTATGACATTCACACCTATGTCGATGTCGCCCCGCTCCTGGCGGCCAAGGGCTATCGGGTGATCGTGCCGTCCCTGCGCGGCTATGGCGAAACCCGCTTCCTCTCGCAGGAAACGCCGCGCAACGGCCAGCAGGGCGCGCTCGCCGTCGACGTGATCGCGCTGATGGATGCGCTCAAGCTCGACAAGGTGCTGCTCGGCGGCTGCGACTGGGGCGCGCGCACGGCCTGCATCGTCGCCGCGCATTGGCCCGAGCGCGTCAAGGGCCTGGTCTCGGTCAGCGGCTACCTGATCGGCAGCCAGAAGCTGAACGAGGCCCCGCTGCCGCCCAAGGCCGAACAGCAGTGGTGGTACCAGTACTATTTCGCCACCGAACGGGGCGCGGCCGGCTACGCGAAGAACACCCGGGATTTCGCCCGCCTGATCTGGGAGACCGCCTCCCCCAAGTGGAAATTCGACGACGCGGTCTTCGCGCGCTCGGCGACAGCCTTCGACAATCCCGACCATGTCGCGATCTCGATCCACAATTACCGCTGGCGCCTCGGCCTGGCGCAGGGCGAGCCGCAGTTCGATGCGCTGGAGAGCAAGCTCGCGGCGTTCCCGGTCATCACCGTGCCGACATTCACCCTGGAAGGTGATGCCAACGGCGCGCCGCACCCCGATCCCTCAGCCTATGCCAGGAAGTTCTCCGGCTGGTACCGGCACCGGACCATCGATGGCGGCATCGGCCACAACCTGCCGCAGGAGGCGCCGGCCGCCTTTGCGGACGCCATCATCACGGTCGACCGCGCCTGAAAGCGGACTTCGTGGACATCGGCTCGGGATGGTTACCCGAGCCGTTTCCAGATGCCGACAAATGTGAGGGATTTCCGAAGGGCCGGCTTTACCCCTCCTCCCCTATGATCCACGCGATTTTAGGGAGGGATTGATGGCCTTGAAGATGATGCTCGCCGGCGCGGCCGCGATGATGCTGCGGCAGCTTCCGCTCGTCGCACCGGTCGAGCAGGCGCCGCTCGTGTCGGGGGCGCCAGACGACTTGCCGATGACGCCCGCCCCGATCGAGCCATCCTGGATCATCGCCGGCGATCCGGTTGCGCGCGTTGCCCTGCATTCACGCAGCAAGGACGAGGCGGCCTCGACCGCTCTCTGGGACTGCACCGCCGGCGAGTTCCGCTGGTTCTTCGACTGGGACGAGACCGTCATTATTCTCGAAGGCGAGGTCCACGTCACCGCGCAGGACGGCTCGCAGCGGACCTTGCGCAAGGGCGACATCGCCTATTTCGCCGGAAAGACCTGGGCGACCTGGCGGATCGACAATTACGTCCGCAAGATCGCCTTCTGCCGCAAGCGCTTCCCGGCGCCGGTGGCCCTGGCCTACCAGCTGCGCAACATGCTGCGCGGCGACAAGCCATCGCAGGGCGGCCTCGCCGCCTGACGCGGTCGGGACGCGTCCGCTTCCTGTACATCGACACTTGCACCGAGCCGGCGCGCACCGCCAGCTCGCTTACGCGTGCTCGCGCCTCAGCCCTATATTACCTAACGTCAGATAGGCAAATTCAATCCAAGAATAAACAACCGAAAACCCCAAATCAAATGAAAACATAAGCATGAGCTGTATGCGTAGGTTCTCATAAAACGAATTGCCTCATGATAACCATTCGTTAACCGCGTTTGCCCATTCTTGGACCTTGAGCACGCGCAATGAGAGAGACGGCCACGACTGACCGCCGCTGACGAAAATGGAGGGAAGCATGCGCTCCACGTGGATCTTGCTGTTCATCGGCATGCTGGCGGGCGACGCGAATGCCGCGACCGCGACGGGCACCTTCCAGGTTCAGATCAACATCCAGGCCGCCTGCACGATCGCCAGTGCCACCGACATGAACTTCGGAAACGTCGGCGTCCTCGCCACGAACATCGATAGCACCAGCACGATAACTGTGCAGTGCACGGCAACCACGCCCTACAATATCAGCCTCAATGCCGGCCTTACTGGCGGCGCCGTGACGACACGGCAGATGAGCGGTGCCGGTGGCACGGTGAACTACTCCCTGTTCCGCGACCCCGCCCGGACGCTGAACTGGGGCGAAACGATCGGCACCGATACCTCGGTCGGAACCGGATCCGGCTCGACGCAAGCCTATACCGTCTATGGCCGGGTGCCGGCACAAGCGACACCGAGCCCGGCTCTCTACACCGATACGATCACCGTGACCGTCACCTACTGACCGCTGCCAGCATTGCCGGCGCCAGGAGCTCTTCACGCATTCAACTCGGGCAGGCCACGACCCCGTGGCCAACGGCGAACTGCGCCCGTCGCCATCAACGGAGGACGCGATGAGATATGGCTTCGCCTTGGCCATCGCCTGCTGCCTGCCAGCACCGATGGCTTCTGCCGCCTCCCTGCAGGTCGCTCCTGTCCTGCTGAGCGTGCCCGCTCCGGGCGCCGCCACGACGATCACTTTGCGCAACACGGACACCCAGCCCATCACGGCGCAGATCCGGGTCTATCGCTGGGTTCAGGCCGACGGCGTGGAGCGGCTCGAACCGACCAATGACATCGTCGCCAGCCCACCGCTCGTCGATCTGCGCGCGCGCCAGGATTATACGGTGCGCGTCGTCCGGACCGCAAAGCAGGCCGTAACCGGCGAGGAGGCCTATCGCCTCGTCATCGACGAGTTGCCGAAACCGCAGCAACGCACCGGCACGGTCTCGCTCGTGTTGCGCCATGTCGTCCCGGTCTTCTTCGCTAGCCGCGGCACCTCTCCGCCGGACGTGACCTGGAGCATCAGCAAACAAGGCCAGCGCCTTGTGCTCAGCGCCAGGAACCGCGGCGATATCCATTTGCGGCTCTCTGCCGTCAGCATCCGCGATACGTCAGGCAACCTCGTCGGCGCCAACAAGGGGTTGGTCGGCTATTCGCTCGGACAGGGCACGATGAACTGGTCAGTGCCGGCCTCGGGGGCCCTGCCACGCCCGGGCAGCAAGGTCTCGATCAGCGGCACCAGCGAAATCGGTCCCTTCAATGCGACCGCGCTTGTTCAAACGGCGCCTTAGCGGCTGGCTGGTTGTCATGCTCGTCAATGCCGGCTTGCTCCTGGCGTTTCACAGCGAGGCGGCGGCAGAAGGCCGGGCACGGGAGCTTCAGCTCGATGTCTCCATTGGCGGCTATTCCGTCGGCCTCATCGGCGCTTTCCATCAGAGTGAGACGGGTGCCCTGTCGGCCCGTCGCAAGGAGCTCGAGGAGCTCGGCATCAAGGTCCCGCAGCATTTCCGGCCCGATGATGACGTGCCGCTCTCAGCCATCCCCGGTCTGAGCCATCGCTACGACGAAGCCGCACAGCGGATCGATTTGAAGGCGCCCGTGGGGCTCCGGATGGCGAAGATCTACGATGCCACGCCGCAACCGGACACTGCGCCCGGCGCAGGCCGGGCGGCAACCGGCGCGGTGCTCAACTACACCCTCTTCGGCAGCTCCAGCGGGGCGCGGTTTTACGATTTCTGGCGCTATCCCAGCCTCTCGGCCAATCTGGACGGGCGCATCTTCAGCGACTTTGGCGTGTTGTCGCAGACCGGGATCGTCGCCAACCGCTCGCTCGCCACGGACAAGGCCGACATCCTGCGGCTCGACACCAGCTGGAGCTATTCCGATCCGGCCACGCTGCTGAGCTATCGGGCCGGCGACACCATTTCCGGCGGCCTGCCCTGGACGCGGCCGATCCGCCTCGGAGGCTTGCAGATCCAGCGCAATTTCGGGCTGCGGCCCGATCTCGTCACCCTGCCCCTGCCGAGCATCGACGGCAGTGCTGCCGTGCCTTCCACGGTCGATGTCTTCGTCAACGGCATCCGCACCGTTTCACAGGATGTCGGCTCGGGGCCGTTCCGGATCAACAATGTCCCCATCCTCTCCGGCAACGGCAACGCCAGCGTCGTCGTGCGCGATGCCGCCGGCCAGCAGACCGAGACGACCTTACCGTTCGCGGTCTCGAGCAAGCTGCTGCGGCCGGGCCTGAGCGATTTTTCCGCCGAGATCGGCATGCCGCGCCTGCAATACGGATTGCGTTCGAGCCTCTATGCCGAGCAGCCCGCAGGCTCGGGCAGCGTACGCTACGGGCTGAGCGACCGCGTCACGCTGATGGCCCATGGCGAGGGCGCCCGCAGCTTCGGCAACGCCGGGGCCGGCGCCGTGCTCGGTCTCGGATCGCTCGGCATCGTCAGCGCTGCGGGTGCCGGCAGCTGGCGGAACGGCGCGACCGGCGGCCTGGCCTACCTGGCCTTCGAGACTCGCCTCGGCGGCATTTCCGTCTTCGCCTCGAGCCAGCGCAGCTTCGGCAACTATCACGACCTCGCCTCGGCGACTGCTTCGCCGACGGCGCTCGGCACGCTCGCCTTCGACCTGCCGAGCCGCATTGCCGCCTCCGCCACCGATCCGCACGCCTGGTCCTGGCTGCAGCTGCCGCCGCGCGCAGTCGAGCGCATCTCCATCGGCCTCCCCGCGCCGTGGCTCGGCGGCGGACTCAATCTCGGCTTCGCCCATCTCAAGGAGGCCAGCGGCCGCTCGAGCCGGATCGTCAATGCGAGCTACTCGCGCCCGCTGCCGCTGGGCGGCTCGTTCTACGCCACCGTCTTCGCGGACCTGGCGACGCGCGGAACCGCGGGCATCTTCGCTGGCCTGTCCTTCCCGTTCGGCGGCAACATCACCGCTTCATCCGGCTTCACCCGGTCCGGCGGCGCCTGGGCGCTCGCCGCCGACATCGCCAAGCCGATCGGGCAGGAGCCGGGCAGCGTTGGTTGGCGCCTGCGTGACGTCGAAGGCGCCAGTTACCAGCGCCGCCGTTCGGCATCCGTCGCTTATCGTGGCAACTACGGTCAGGTCGAAGGCGGCGTCGAGCAGGGTGCGGGGCGCGTCTCCGGGACGGCACAGCTCGACGGCGCGCTGGTCGCGGCTGGCGGCGGCCTCTTCCTCGCCAACCGCATCGACGATGCCTTCGCCATCGCCAGGGTCGGCGCCCCCGATGTCGATGTGCTCCATGAGAACCGCGTCGTGGCGCGCACGGGCGCCAACGGAACGGCCCTGATCCCCAATCTGCGCTCCTACCAGTCCAACCGCATCTCGATCGACCCACGCGGACTGCCGGTCACAGAGCTGGCGGAGACGACCCAGGAGGTCGCGGCTCCACCGGACCGCGCTGGCATCGTTGTCGATTTCGCGGTCCGCTCGGCGGTCACCGCCGCGATCGTCATTCTCCACGGGCGCGACGGCAAGCCGCTGCCGGCTGGCGTGCCCGGCGCACTCCAGCCGGGCCTGCGCGGCGTCACCAGCCCGGCCCCGGATTTCATCGTCGGATATGACGGCCGCGCTTTCGTCGAGCATCTCGGCGCCGACAACGAAATCCGCATCCGCCTGCCTGGTGGCGAATGCAGCGCGCGCTTCCCCTTCGCGCCCCAGGAGGGAACTCAGATCACGATCGGGCCGATCCCATGCCGGTAAGGTTCCTGCTCTGTCGCATGATGGCCTGCGCCATGCTCATGCTGGCCGGCTTGCTCGCCGCAACCGGGCATGTCGCGGCCCAATCCTGCACGCTCAGCGTCACGCCGATGATATTCAACCCGATCGACGTCACCGCCAATGCCCAGGTCGATGCCACGGCAACCGCGACCGTCAACTGTTCCGGGCTGCCGCTGCAGCTCGTCGGGGTCTGCATCGACCTCGGCCCGGGCTCTGGTGGTGCGACCGATGCGACGAGCCGCTTCATGGTCAATGGCGCCCAGCAGCTGCGTTATGGCCTTTACGCGACCGGCATGGTGCCGTGGGGCTCGAGCACCTGGGCCGGCGGCGCGGCCAATCCGGTAGGCTTCAACATGGTGCTCACGGCCGGGGGAACCGGCAGCCGTGCGGAAATCATCACCGGCCGCGTCTATGGCGGCCAGCCGACCGCGGCCCCGCTGGCCTATGCGAGCACCTTCACCGGCCTTGAGGCTCGCATCCGTTACGGGCTTTTGTCATTCCTGCTCGGCTGCAATCTCCTGACCAGCTCGCAGACCACGACGTTCACCGTGACCGCCAACGTCCCGCCGACCTGCCGGGTGACGACGAACCTGCTCGACTTCGGCTCGGCCGGCATTCTCGGCAGCAATCGGGACGTCGCGAGCAACCTGACGCCGACCTGCACCAATGGAACGGCCTACCAGGTCGGGCTGGACGGCGGTCTTACTGGCGCAACCAACCCGGCGCAGAGGCGGATGTCGAAGGGGGCTGAATTCGTCACCTACGGGCTCTACCGCGATGGCGGCCGAACGCTGCCTTTTGGCAGCACAGCGGGGGTCGACACGCTGGCCGGGACAGGCACCGGCCTGGCTCAGGCCGTCACCATTCACGGCCGCGTCCCGTCGCAGGCGACACCGTCTCCCGGCCTGTACACCGACACCATCGTCGCCACTGTCGTGTACTAGGTGAAAGCGGCCGCGTGCGCCGAACAAGAGCCCGTCCCCGAGCTCGGCACCGTGCCAAGGCGAAGAGCGAAAGCCACCCCGAGCGCGATCAAGCACTCAGGTCCAGGCATCCAACGATTTCAAGGAGTTCCGTGGTGGGTGATGTAGGGCTCGAACCTACGACCCGCTGATTAAGAGTCAGCTGCTCTACCAACTGAGCTAATCACCCATACGCCACGAAGACGTTGCCGAGGCGACGGAGCGCGTCGGCAGGCGGGCGTATAGCAACCGCCCCTGCCCCTGTCCACCTGTTTGCGACAGAAATATGCAAACTGGTCTCGCGGTCATCGGACGGCCTGTGTGCAAGGCCCTGAAAAGGCCTGCCGCGAGGCGTGCGGCAGGCCCTTTTCCTGCCCTCACGCAGCGGTGCGGCGGTTGAGCAGATGGTAAAGCGCGATCGCGGCGAAGGTCGCCGTGCCGATGCCGCCGAGCTCGTAGCCGAAGATCGGCAGCTTGAGATCGCCGGCGCCGAGAATCAGCGCAGTCGCCACCGTCAGCAGGTTCTTCGGCTCGGAGAAGTCGACCTTATTTTCGACCCAGATACGGCCGGCGGTCGCGGCGATCAGGCCGAAGACGACGACAGCGAGGCCACCCAGCACCGCAACCGGGATCGTGCCGATCACCGCCCCGAACTTCGGCGAGAAGCCGAGCAGGATGGCGATCACACCGGCGGCGACGAAGACCAGCGTCGAATAGACCCGCGTCACCGCCATCACGCCCATGTTCTCGGCATAGGTCGTGACGCCGGTGCCGCCGCCCGAGCCCGCGATCATCGTGCCGACGCCGTCGGCGAAGAAGCCGCGCCCGATCAGCCCGTCGAGATTGCGCCCGGTCATCACCGAGATGCCCTTGATGTGTCCGAGATTCTCCGCGACCAGGATGATCGCGACCGGCACGATCAGCGCGATCGCCTTCGGGTCAAACACCGGCGAGACGAAATTCGGCAGGCCGAACCAGGCCGCGGCCGCGACCTTGCCGAAATCGACCGGCGGCGCGCCGAAGCTCGTCGCCGTCGCGGCATAGAGGATGTAGGCGGCAAGCCCGCCGATCAGCACCGGCAGGCGCTGCACCAGGCCGCGGCCATAGACCGCGATCAGAGCGACCGCCACGACCGTGAACAACGCGATCCACTTGGTGTAGGGGCTGGCCGAGATCATGTTCATCGCCACCGCGGTCAGGTTGAGGCCGATCGCGGCGACGACGGCACCGGTCACGACCGGCGGCAGCAGCGTCTCGATCCAGCGCGTGCCGACGCCCTGAACGATGAGGCCAATCACGGCATAGACCGCGCCGCAGGCGATGATGCCGCCGAGCGCGACCGGCAGGTTGGCGTTCGGGCCGGTGCCGGCATAGCCGGTCGCAGCGATGACGACGCCGATGAAGGCGAAGGAGGAGCCGAGATAGCTCGGCAGCCGCCCGCCCGTGATGACGAAGAACAGCAGCGTCGCGATGCCGGAGAAGAGGATCGCGACATTCGGGTCGAAGCCCATCAGGATCGGCGCCAGCACGGTCGCGCCGAACATGGCGACGACATGCTGCAAGCCGGCGATGATCGTCTGCCCGGTCGGCAGGCGTTCATCCGGCATCACCTCGCCCGAGGTCTTCAGCGTCCAGTTCGGAAAATAGCCAGCCATCGTCCCCGCTCCCAGCCACCGCGCGCATGCGCATCGGAAGCGAATAGTGGCAAGAATCGGGCCTGCGCCAAGCGAACAGCGCGCGCCGTCCACCGCAAACAGCGCAAATCTACGCTTGATAAGCTACCCGCGGAGAAACCCGTCCGTCAGGGCGCCATACCGAAGGCGCGGTAGCGCTCCTCGGCCCGCGCATCGAGCGCCTTTGCCTTAGCGAAGTCGGCCGCCGCTTCGGCCGCGTCGCCGCGGCGCTGATGCGCGATGGCGCGGCCATACCAGGCCTGGCCGAGGCGGGCATCGAGCGAGAGCGCCCGGTCGAAATCGGCGATCGCCGCTTCGTTCTGGCCGAGTGCCGTCCGCAACGCGGCGCGCGCCACCCAGCCATCGGGATCGGCCCGATTGGCCGCGACGGCAGCGTCGAGGTCGGCCAGCGCACGATCGTATTCGCGGGCATGCTGCAGCAGCAGCGCACGATTGAGCAGGGCAGCAGCATTGGCAGGCGCGACCGCAACGACATCGTCATAGGCCTTCAGCGCAGCGCTCAGCTGGCCGCGCACTGTCAGCGCCCTCGCCCGCTGGAACAGCGCCTCGACGGAGCGCGGCTCGCTGCGCAGCGCCGCTTCGGCATCGGCCTGGGCCGCGGCATAGGCACCGTCCCGGAAACTCAGCCGGGCGCGCTGCACTAGAGCCGCCGGATTCTCCGGCTCGAGCAGCAGGGCAACGGCGAGATCGGCCCGCGCCTGCGCCTCCCGCTGCGACTGGCCAATACTGAACTGGGCCCGGCGGATCAGGCGCGGAACATCGAAGGCGTCGAGAGCGAGCGCCGCGTCGAGCGCCGCGAGCGGGTTCGGCGGGGCTGGCGAGACAAGAGCTGGCTGCGGCTGCGGCCGCAGCGCGCGATAGAGGCCTTGCACCGCCTCGCGCTCCCGCCCATAGGCGCCGCTCACGCCCCGCAGCAGTCCAGCGAGCCGCGACGGCCAGACCTCGATCGAGCGACCGAGCGCCGGCAGCAGCTCTTCCCGACGCTCAAGCGCCCCTTCATGCTCCGGATCGACCGCGAGCAGAGCGCCATAGGCCGCGGCTGCCGCGCTCCGGTCGCCCCGGACCTCCTGCGCCAGCCCGAAGCCGAACAATGTGGCGCGATCCTGCGGTCTCAGCGCGAGTGCCGCGCGATAGGCGTCCAGCGCCGGTAGCGGCCGGCCGAGCGCGAGCAGCGCATCGCCGCGCATGCCCTGCCAGGCTCCGGCGTCATGGCCGGGACCGGCCCGATCGAGATCGCGCAGTGCCTGATCATTACGGCCGAGCTGCAGCAGGAGCTGCGCGCGGTTGCGCAGCGCGTTGCCGTCGCCAGGAACGAGCGCGACGGCGCGGTCGAGATCGCGCAGCGCCTCCTCGCGCCGACCAAGCCCAGCGAGCAGGCCAGCGCGATTGTTCAACCCGAAGGCGGTGGCTGGCTGGACTGCGAGCAGCCGGTCATAGGCGGCTATCGCCTCCTCGAGCCGGCCTGTGCGCTGCAGGAGAAAGGCGCGCCGTGACAGCGACGCCTCATGGCGCGCATCGAGACGCAGTGCCCGCTCGTAGCTGGCAAGCGCGGGGCCTTCATGGCCTAGCGCCTCGAAGGCGCGCCCACGCTCGAGCCAGACCTGGGCGACGGCCGGCTCCAGCCGCAGGGCGCCGTCGAAGGCGGCGATCGCCTCGCGAGGCCGCGCCAGCGCAGCGAGCGAGAGGCCGCGGCGGTAGTGATAGGAGGTGACCTCCGGTTCGAGCGCGAGCGCAGCGTCGAAATCAACCAGGGCCGCTTCGTGCTCGCTTTCGACCTGCAGGAACCGCCCCCGCGCGCCGCGCGCCCAACTATTCGACGGATCGAGCGCAATGGCGCCATCGAGATCTGCGCGGGCTCCGGCGACGTTGCCGGCGCGCTCGCGCAGCAAGGCGCGGTCAGCCAGCAGCGTCGCGCGCCCGCCGAGGACCATCGCCCGCTCGATCAGCGTCGCGGCCTCGGCATGCCGGCCGAGTTCGGACAGGGTATGTGCCCGGCCCCGCAAGGCGGCCAGGTGATTCGGCACCGCCTTGAGCGCCGCATCGAAATCGCGCAGGGCGTCGTTGAGAGCGTTCTCGGCTTCGGACAACCAGCCGCGGCTGGCGAGGAGATCGGCACGGACGGTGCGGTTGAATTCGCTGCTCAGGGCCTCATCGCAGGCGGCGCGCCGCTCCCTGCCCCCGGCCTCGATCGCGCCCATGCAGAGACGGACGCGTTCCTGCGCGCGCTCTGCCTGCTCCGGCACGGAGGCGGGCGCATAGGCTGCGACGGGCTGCGCGCTCAGCACTGCCAGCACGCCCATCGGCAATAGGCGCAGCAACTTCATCGAGAATGTCTCGCGGTGATCCCCACGCACATGAGAGCGACACCCGTTTTACGAATCCAGACTTTGTTCCCTCGCCCAAGCAAAAAATGAGCCGGTGTGCCGCGCTGGTCACAGCACGGCACAACGGCTCATCGAGAAGCCAAGTCTGGAAGTTTACTCTGCCGCCTGCGCGTGCATGCGGCTGCCGCGGACGACCAGCTTGTTGAGCGCCGCCAGATAGGCCTTGCAGGAGGAGACCAGCGTATCGGGATCGGCCCCGCGACCGGTCACCGCCGCGCCGTCATGCGAGAGGCGGACGGTGACCTCGGCCTGGGCATCGGTACCCTCGGTGACAGCATGGACGTCGTAGAGCTCGAGCACCGCCTCATGCGGGACCAGCGCCTTGACCGCGTTGAACACGGCGTCGATCGGCCCGTTGCCCTCGGCCTCCTCGGCCGCGACCCGGCCATCGATATCGAGCTTCAGCATGGCGCGCTGCGGGCCGCGCGTGCCGGCGATCACCGTCAGCGAGACCAGTTTCACCCGGTCATGGGCGGTGGCGAGGTTCTCGTCGACCAGCGCCTCGATATCCTCGTCGTAGACATGCTTCTTGCGGTCAGCCAGCGCCTTGAAGCGGGTGAAGGCGTCCTCCAGCTGGTTGTCGCCCAGCTCGTAGCCCATCTCCTTCAGCTTCGAGCGGAAGGCGGCGCGGCCGGAATGCTTGCCCATCACCAGCGAGGTCTTGGTCACGCCGACCGAGGCAGGGGTCATGATCTCGTAGGTCTGCTGGTGCTTCAGCATGCCGTCCTGGTGGATGCCGCTCTCGTGGGCGAAGGCGTTCCGGCCGACGATCGCCTTGTTGTACTGCACCGGGAAGGAGCAGGCGCAGGAGACTGCCTTCGAGGCGCGCATCAGATAGGTCGCATCGATGCCGGTGTCGTAGGGCAGCCGATCGCCGCGCACCCGCAGCGCCATCACGATCTCCTCGAGCGCCGCATTGCCGGCGCGCTCGCCGATGCCGTTGATGGTGCACTCGACCTGGCGCGCCCCGCCCTCGACCGCCGCCAGAGAGTTGGCGACGGCGAGGCCGAGATCATTGTGGCAATGCGCCGAGAAGATCGCCTTGTCGGCATTCGGCACGCGCTCGCGTACCACCCTGAACATGGCGCGGTACTCGTCCGGCGTGGCGTAGCCGACGGTGTCGGGCAGGTTGATCGTGGTCGCACCGGCCTTGATCGCAGTCTCGACCGCGCGGCAGAGATAGTCGATCGGCGTGCGGGTCGCATCCATGCCCGACCATTCGACATCGTCGACCAGATTGCGCGCCTGCGTCACCGTCCTGGCGATGATCTCCAGCACCTCGTCCTCGGTCTTGCGCATCTGGTGCTGTAGATGGATCGGCGAGGTCGAGACAAAGGTGTGGATGCGGGGCTTCGCCGCATGACGCACCGCCTCGCCGGCGCGGGCGATGTCGGCGGGAATCGCGCGGGCGAGGCCGGCGACGCTCGCGCGCCTGATCCGGCTGGCGATGGCCGAGACCGCCTCGAAATCACCGTCCGAGGCGATCGGGAAGCCGGCCTCGATGATGTCGACGCCCATCGCATCCAGCATGTCGGCGACCTCGAGCTTCTCCTCGAAGGTCATGGTCGCGCCGGGGCATTGCTCGCCGTCACGCAGGGTGGTGTCGAAGATCAGAACCCGGTCCTTGGCGGACACGGTATTGCCTGCATTGCTCATGGTCTTGGTCCTTGGGTCAGGACGCGCCGCGCATCGATTCAGGCAGGCGCGAAGGGTCTAGGGCTTGGTTCCCGTCATCCCCTGAGCGCCCAGGCACACGTGCCCGGCCGGCCCTCAGGGGCTGGTAAGAAGAAGCAGCTGACCAAGGAGCGAGGGAGCGCGCAAAGGAGCGCACATGCCGGCCGTCCGCGCAGCGGCGCGGTTCTGGCTCTCGGCATGGGTGGCGAATGCGGCCACGAACGATCCTCTCGTCGACGGAAGCTGTCTACCGGATCGCAGCCTAGGAAGGCAAGCCTCGGAGGTCTTGAATGTTCGTGCGCAGAGTCAGCCCGCAGCGCTTGCCCGCTCCTTCAGCGTCCTGGTGACGGCGAGCGGCGCTGGCCAGACCTGCAGTCGATAGAAGTCGTCCCCCTCCAGCCCGTCCTCGCTCAGGCTGTCGAGACCGACATAGGAGACCCGCACCCGATAGGGTCCAGGAGCGAGCGAAAAGCGCGCACGCTCCTGGGGACTGCCCTCTGTGCAGCCGATCACCATCACCTGCCCCGAGCGCACGCGGAAGGAGCATTCATTGACCAGCTCCCATTCGTCGAAATCGGGCTCCGGCGCCGCGTCATGCACCGAGACCACGACCGGGACATTCATGTTCCTGGCAGTGGCGATGCCGACCGAGCATTCGCCGACGGCGAGCATCCGCTCCACCGTCTCGTCCGTCCAGAAAGCTCCCCAATCCTCGTTGACCGCCTCGTCCTGGAGATAGAACTGGAAGTAGTCGGCGAAGATTTCGAGCTCGGTGGTGTGCAGCAGGGTCATGTCGGCCAGCGTTCCGTCGAATTGTGACGGGAGTAAGTGCGCAAAGCTCCGGCGCGCGGGAATGACGGATGAGGTGCGTGGATTAATCTGATGACGTGATTCGGCCGACGATGACGCATTGGGCCGGTCCGCATAACCGGAGTGCCGTATCGATGCTGCGCTACGACCGCCCCGCCATCGGGCTTGCCATCGGCCTCTCGGGGCTGGCCGGCTTCGTCGATGCCCTCGGTTTCCTCAGCCTCGGCGGCTTCTTCGTCTCGTTCATGACCGGCAACACCACCCGCCTCGGCATCGAGCTGGCGGAGGGCCGCATGGGCGGCATCCTGCTGGCGGGCATGATCGTCGCCCTCTTCGTTTTCGGCGTGGTCTGCGGCTCGCTCGCCGGCCATGTCGGCAGGCGACGACGTCAGGCCGCGGTGCTCGCCTTCGTGACCTTGGCACTGGCCCTGTCGGCCGGGCTCGACACGATCGGATTTAGCATCGCCGCCGCGGGCATCCTCGCTCTGGCGATGGGCGCCGAGAACGCCGTCTTCCAGCGCGACGGCGAGGTCACGATCGGTCTGACCTACATGACCGGCACCTTGGTCAAGATGGGGCAGCGCCTCGCCGGCGCCCTGCTAGGCGGACCGAAGCTCGCCTTCCTGCGCCATCTCACGCTGTGGCTCAGCCTGCTCGTTGGCGCGATCCTCGGAGCCTTCGCATATCGCCAGATCGGCTTGCACGCGATCTGGCTAACGGTCGCGGCGGCAGGCTGCTTCACCGTCGTCGCCCTCTTCATGCCCATTGAGGACTGAGCGGCCCTTCCTTCTGCGAGGAGACTTTGCCTTGAAGACGGAATCGACCATGGTTCCGTCCCTACCCGCCGGAGCCTTGCCCATGCGCACCACATCGATCCTCGTACCGGCTCTCACCGTGCTGCTGCTAGCCGCCTGCCAGACGCCGTCGGGCGGACCGCCGCCGGCGCCCTCGCCCGAGCAGGCACCGACCGGGGTCACGCCGAACACCTTCCGCATGCCGACCGGCACGGGCTGCGCCGGCGAGGTCGATCGCTTCCAGGCGGTGATGGACAACGATCTCTCGACTGGCCACACCACCAAGGGCGTCCACACCCGCGTCAGCGCCGAGATCGACACCGCGCGCAAGAGCTGCGCCGCCGGCAATGATGGCGGAGCGATTTCCCAGATCCGCGCGACACGGACGAAGTTCGGCTATCCGTGACAACAAGACAAAACTACCGAGAAACATGACACAAGATATCAAACAGAAAAAGAAGCACCACTATATACCAATTGCATATTTGGAAAGATTTACTGATAATAAAGGAAAGGTATTTGCATACAAAAAAGATACACCAAACCAGCCACTATATCTCAAACCAAACGCAATCGGATTCGAACGATACTATTATTCGCAGCCGATCGAAGGGGGCCGCCAAGACAATAATAGGCTTGAAGATTTCTTCTCGGAACTCGAAACTCACTGGCCTCCAATTGTAGACAGCTTTTCTCAAGGAAAATCCGCAGAGGGAAGAGTTGAAGAGTTTTTTCAGTTCGTAGCGCTGCAAAGGGCCCGCGTCCCTGCAGCAAGAGATGGGATTGAGCTTTGGCTTGCCGCATTAGTTCAAAAGCGTTTCGAAGAACTAAAGCGATTGAAGCAGATACCAGAGCCGCCAGAGGGATTTGAAGATATTCTAGATAATGTTCAAATCTCGATAGACCCACATCGCTCCATACATGCAATTCCGCAATTAATGAAGGAATTCGCTGAATTATATGAGATTGCTGGACTCGAGATTGTTCATAATAAAACAGACATTGATTTTATAACCAGCGACAATCCAGTTTGTTATTATGGCTCAAACAGAATGAATGATAAAATTGTTCCGTATCCAAATCCACCAATTCAAAAGTATTTGAATATAATTTTTCCGATAACGCCTAAAATTGCTATAATTGGATCTAGAAAAACTCCTGTCCTGCGATCAGGAATGCATCTTCGCCATTCCGATATGATAGAGAAAAATTCAGTCAATCGAAACAACAGAACTATTGCTCAATTTGCATATCGATTTGTATTCTCAAAAACGAAAACAGTCGAGGATCTGGTAAAAAACTACTCCGCAGTTTGCCCGATTTCTTTCTTCAAGGAGGACAATTTTGTCTTTAACGGCACTCTCCCAAGAATAGAAACCGTGTTTGGGTCGCGCCGCGAAAAAGCCAAATGGCGCAACTCACAATCTGGGACTGATGATAGCTGAGGTAAACGCAAAACATGGCCAGGCAGAACAGCGTCTAATCGTCGCCAGAGTTCATGGTAGAGTTCCATCATGATCACCCGTCGCATCTTCGCCGCCGCGCCCCTCGCATTGGCCGCGCTGCCGCTGCCGGCGCTCGCCGCGCCACGCACGCTCTCGGGCACGGTCGTCTACCGAGAACGCATCGCGCTGCCTCCCGGCGCCATCGTCGAGGTGAGCCTGCTCGACATCTCGTTGGCCGACGCTCCGTCCCGCACCATCGCCCGCACGCGGATCGTCCCGCGCCGGCCGGTGCCGATCGCCTATCGGCTGCGCTTCAACGACGCCGTCGTCCGGCCCGGCCACCGCTACGCCCTGCGCGCCGAGATCAGGGTCCGTGGCCAGCTCTGGTTCACCACGACGGAACACCACGCCGCCCTCGTGCCGGAGGCGAGCGGCGAGATCGTCGTCCAGCGCGTCGCGCCGCCGGCAGAGGTCGGCGGCCCCACGGGTTCCTGGCGCGTCGAAAGCCTGCGTGGCCGGCCGCTGCCGGCCGGCATCCGCGCTACGCTGAAGATCGAGTCGGACGGGCGTGTCTCCGCCCATAGCGGCTGCAACGGCATGGGCGGCCAGGCGACCATCCGCGACAAGGCGATCCGCTTCGGACCGCTGGTCGGCACGATGATGGCCTGCCCCGAGCCGCGCATGCAAGTCGAGCGGCATTTCCGCGAGTCACTGGAGGCGACGCGGAGCTGGCGCATCGAGCGCGGCGCGCTCTTTCTTCTGAGCGGGCGCGGCGCGCGTCTGGTCGTGCTGACGCGGGAGTAGAGGCGGCGGCTACGCCGCCAGCCCCCGCTTCTCCAGCAGCGCATCCGGCGTCGGCAGGCGTCCCCGGAACAGCGTATAGGCTTCGGCCGGATCGCGCGTGTCGCCGGCCGAATAGATGTAGCGCTTGAGCTTGCCTGCGACCTCGGCGGCGAAGACATCGCCCGCCTCGATGAAGGCGTTGAAGGCGTCGGCGTCCATCACCTCCGACCAGAGATAGCTGTAATAGCCGGCCGAATATCCGTCGCCCGAGAACACATGCGAGAAATGCGGCGTGCGGTGGCGCATGGTGATCTCGCTGGGCATCCCGATCCGGGCAAGCTCCTTCGCCTCGAAGGCGAGCGGATCGACCTCGGCCGGGGCCTCCAGCGAGTGGAAGGCGAGATCGACCAGCGCCGAGGAGGTGTATTCCACCGTGGCGAAGCCCTGGTTGAAGGTCTGCGCCCGCTTGATCTTCTCGATCAGCGCATCCGGGATCGGTTCCCCGGTCTCGGCATGCAGGCAGAAGCGCTGCATTACCTCTCTCGTCAGGAACCAGTGCTCGTAGAGCTGCGAGGGCAGTTCGACGAAATCGCGCGAGACCGAGGTGCCGGCGAGCGAGCCGTAATGCACATCCGAGAGCAGGCCGTGCAGGGCATGGCCGAATTCGTGGAAGAGCGTGCGGGCATCGTCGATCGAGAGCAGCGCCGGCTTGCCCTCCGCGGGCTTGGCGAAATTGCAGACATTGACGATGATCGGCCGGACCTCGCCGTCGAAATTGCGCTGGCCGCGATAGGCGCTCATCCAGGCGCCCGAGCGCTTCGAGGCGCGGGCGAAATAGTCGCCGAGGAAGAGGCCGATATGCCGGCCGCTCGCGGTCTCGGTCACCTCGAAGACGCGCACATCCGGATGGTAGCCCTTGAGCTCCGGCCGCTCGGCGAAAGACAGCCCAAACAGCTTGCCAGCGGTGTCGAAGGCGGCGGCGATGATCCTGTCGAGCTGGAGATAGGGCTTCAGCACGGCTTCATCGAGGGCATAGGTCTTCTGCCGGACCTTCTCGGCGTAGTAGCGCCAGTCGGACGGGCGGATCGGAGCGTTCTCGCCCTCGCTCTGGGCAAGCGCGGCGAGATCGGCCGCCTCCTGCCCAGCGCGGGCGCGGGCGGGCTTCCAGACCAGTTCGAGCAGGTTGCGGACGTTCTCCGGCGTCTTCGCCATGGAGTCGTCGAGCTTGAAATGGGCGAAGGTGGCAAAGCCCAGCAGCTTCGCCTTCTCGGCCCGCAGGCTCACCATCTCGGCGACGATGGCGCGGTTGTCGGTCTCGCCGCCATTCTCGCCGCGCTTGCTCCAGGCGGTGAAGGCCTGCTCGCGCAAGTCGCGCCTTGTCGAAAAGGTCAGGAAGGGCTCGATGATCGAGCGCGCCAGCGTCACCGCATGCTTGCCGTCCTGGCCGCGGTCGGCGGCGGCGCGGGCCATCGCCGCGATGACGAAGGACGGCAGGCCGTCGAGATCGGCCTCGTCCTCGATGATCAGCGCATAGCTCGCCTCGTCCTTGAGCAGGTTCTGGCCAAAGCTAGTGCCGAGGCCCGCCAGCCGCTCGTTGATGGCGGCGAGCCTGGCCTTGGCCTCGCCTTCGAGCTTGGCGCCCGAGCGGATGAAACCGCGATGCGTCCGCTCCAGCAGGCGCGATTGCTCTTCGTTCAGCCCCAGGCCCTCGCGCTGCGCGAACACCGCATCGACCCGAGCAAAGAGCTCGTGATCCATCATGATCGCCGACCAGTGCCGCGACATCACCGGCGACATCTCGCGCTCGATCGCCTGCAGCGCTTCGTTGGTGTCGGCCCCGGCGAGATTGTAGAACACGCCGCCGAGCCGGCTCATGCCGCGGGCCGAGCGCTCCAGCGCCTCAATCGTGTTTGTGAAGTCGGGCGCCGCAGCTTCGGTCTTGATCGCCTCGATCTCGGCCCGGTGCTTCTCCAGCGCGGCCGGATAGGCCTCACGGATATGCTCGGGTGTGATCTCGGCGAACGGCGGCAGGCCGAACGGCGTCTCCCAGGCACGCCCGAACGGGTTGCCGGCAGGCAGGGCAAGAGCTTCGGACGCGTCGGCCATCGGCAACCTCGATCGGTAAAGGGTCAATCCCGCCCGAAGATATGGACAAGATAGGACGTCATGAAGGGCGGCATGTCGTAAGCCGCACAATCGGCGAGATTGCGGACGATCACGATGTCGGACAATTCCGGCTCCGCCTGCGTTTCGATCCGCTCCAGCATGAGCGCGCGGGCCTCCTCGGCGCTCCAGGAAACTGCCACCGGTCGCATGAAGGCGACGCGGCCGGGCACGATCACCGCCGTCCAGCGCTCTTCGACTGAGATCTCGTCGAGCGTGAGCCCAGTCTCCTCGCAGAGTTCGCGGGTGACGCTACCGGCGAGGTCGAGCGAGCCATCCGGGCGGGCGTCCTCCTTGTCCGGCGTGCCGGCCGCGAAATACACCTTCCCCGGATTAGCGGTGTGATCGCCCATGCGGCCGAGTAGGAAAGCTCCATCATTCGACCGTAGCGCAGCCATGGCGAAGCCGTTGCGGATCGTCGGCTGCGGCAAGGAACTCTGAACGCCGAAATCGCGCCAGCTCAGGAAGGCCGCGTAGTCGGCCTCGAAATAACCGGCATGGAACACGCCGTCCTCGATCGCGGCGCGATGCTGCAGCATGACCCGGCCGTTGAACATCGCCGGCTTGCCGACCGTGAGCTTGTCCCAATGCGTCGCGATCTCGTCAGCGCGCTCGCGGGCAAAGGCCCAGTCGAACACCTCGACTCGCGCCTCGACGCGATCGAGCGCGACGATCTCGCCGTCGACGACGCCATTGCCGCTCACAGCAGCACGCCCTCGCTCATCACCACGGCTCCGCCGCCGATCGTCGCCGAGGCCAGTGCGCCGCCTGCAACCGTCAGCGTCAGTTCGATCTGCGAGGGTCGTCCCATCTCGTAGCCCTGCTCGATGACGAGGCGGTGCACGCCATCGCCCGGCTGGTCGAACGCCATGATCGCGCCGGCGAAGGCAGCGACGGCCGAGCCGGTCGCCGGATCCTCGCTGATCCCGCTCTCCGGCCAGAACATCCGGGCATGATAGTGATGCCCGGCCTCCTCCGTGTCGCGGCAATAGACGAAGGCATTGCCGTTCTGGGCCGCCGCCATCGCCCGCTCGAACGTTCCGGCGACACGCGCCTTTGCTACCGCCTCGCGACTGGCGACCGGCACCGTCGTATAGGCGACGCCGGCCGAGAAGGCGCTCGGCCGATGCGCGTCGAAGCCGAGATCGGCCAGTTCAAGCCCGAGCGCCTCAGCCAGCGCGGCATCGTCAATCGGCTGCGCGATCGTCTCCGGCAGCTTCGGCAGGGTGAAGGTGGCGCGGGCGCTGCGCGCATTGCCGAGCGCGACGACGCAAGGCACCAGCCCGACCTTCTCTTCCAGGACGAGACTGTCCGCCGCCCGCCCCTCCGCCGCATCGCGCAGCGCCAGCAGCACAGCGGTGCCGACGGTCGGATGCCCAGCGAAGGGCAGTTCCTGCCCGGGCGTGAAGATGCGGACCGCGGCGCGATGGGCCGGGTCGGCCGGTGGCGCGACGAAGACTGTTTCCGACAGGTTGAACTCGCGGGCGATGGTCTGCATCGCCGCGGTATCGAGCCCCTCGCTGTCGAGCACGACGGCGAGCGGGTTGCCGGCATGCGGCCTGGTCGTGAACACGTCGAGCGTGACGAAGCGGCGGCTCATGCGGTCTCCTTCGGGATCGAGAGCTCGATCGTCAGTGGGCAATGGTCGGAGGCTTTCGGCCGGTCCCAGCCGACGCGCGGATAGCGGTCGCTGGTCAAAGCGAGCTTGGCCATGGAGCGATCGGCCTCGCGCGGATCGAGCGGGACACGGTAGGGCAGCCCGCGCCGGATCATCTGCATCGTCGGGTTCGGATTTGCCGCGGCGAGCGCCGGCGAGAGCAGGATATGGTCGAGCGGCATATGGCTGTCGACCAGCGCTTGGCGCTCCTCTGACCAGTAGCGCCGGAAATGCGTCCAGCGCTCATGCGGCGGCAACGCCTCCATCGGATCGACGGCAAAATCCTCGAGCAGCGGCTCGATGCCGCTGTCGCCCTCATCGACCGGCGCCGCCAGCGGGCCGAGCCCGATGCGGTAGCCGTTGAGATCGCCGAGGATCGCCCAGTTCGCCTCGCGCCAGCCCGGCCCGAACCAGTCCTTGATGATCTTCCTGACCGCCAGCGCCTCGGCCCGGCGGATCGGCAGGGTCGCCTGCCTGCCATCGTCGCGGCCATTGTTCATCGATTTGAGATGGCAGCCAAACAGGGTCAGCCGGCAGTCGCCGAGATCGAGCTCGACCGCAAGGCAGTCACGGGCGAAGACCTTGTCGCGCGGCTCGATGCCGAAGGCCGCAACCTCGGGCGAGAACGCCTCAGCGTCGGCGAAGCTCATGCCCTTATAGGAGCGCACCGTGACCTGCGGCGGCTTCACCAGATCGCGCCGTGCCGCGAAGCCGATATCGATATTGCGCCGGTCATTGCCGTCGAGCAGCGTGAAATGGCCGTAGCGATGGTCGGCGATACGGTGGACGTAATTGGCGAAGAAGGCCTGCAGGCTCGCCAGCGAGTCGACCTCCTGCAGCATCCAGATGTCGGCATTGGCCTCGGCGATAGCGAGCGCCGTCATCTGGCGCTTGTCGTCCTCGAGCGCGACCGCAAGCGAGCGCTCGACCGCATCGCGCTCATCGGCGCGCGGGAAATGAAACAGCGACATCGCCGCCGCCGTCTCGGTGCGTCCGCCGGGCTCGAAACGATGGCGCGTCAGCAGGTTCTCGACGTTGAAGGTGCCGAGGCGCAGCTTCATGCGCGTCAGACCGCTTCGGCTGTGAAGAGCTGCGA
The DNA here is from genome assembly GCF_003952665.1 of Bosea sp. Tri-49. Taxonomy (NCBI): domain Bacteria; kingdom Pseudomonadati; phylum Pseudomonadota; class Alphaproteobacteria; order Hyphomicrobiales; family Alloboseaceae; genus Allobosea; species Allobosea sp. Tri-49. The sequence goes on along the minus strand of NZ_CP017946.1, from coordinate 383,941 downwards.
AGGCGTCACGAACTCGTCCTGCGCCGCGACCGTCAGGATCTCGCGCGAGCCGGCCTCCTTGGTCCGCTTCAGCAGGCCGTAGATCGAGGATGCCGCCTTGCCGAGCGCACTCGCAGCCGAGCCGTCGCGCAGATAGTGCACGAAGAACAGCGCCGCGATCGCATCGCCTGCACCGTTGATGTTGATGTCGATCTTCGGCGTGCGCACGCGATAGATGCCCTGCACGTCCGCCGCCATCAGGTCGATCGAATCCGCCGGCGTCTCGTTGGTGATCAGCGACGTCACGAGCACGACCTTGGGCCCGGCATCGCGCAGCGCCTCTACGGCGCGATGCGCATCGGCCAGCGTCCTGACCTCGACATCGGTAAGCAATTCCAGCTCGAACTGGTTCGGCGTGACGATATCGGCGGCCGGCACCGCCTGCTCACGCATGAACTCCGGAATACCCGGCCGCACGAACACGCCGCGGCCGACATCGCCGATCACCGGATCGCAGCAATACATCGTCTTCGGGTTGGCTTCGCGCACCTTCGCTACGGCCGAGAGGATGGCGTGGCCGATATCGGCGGAGCCCATATAGCCGGAGAGCACGCCATCGCATCTGCCGAGCACGCCGCGCTCGCCGATGCCCGCCATCAACTCATCGATCGTGGCGCCATCGAAGACCTGCCCCTTCCAGGCGCCGTAGCCGGTGTGGTTCGAGAACTGCACGGTATGGATCGGCCAGACCTCGACACCGAGCCGCTGCATCGGGAACACGGCCGAGGCATTGCCGACATGGCCATATGCGACATGGGACTGGATCGAGAGGATGTTCATGTGGGTAGGCCAGCCTTCGACGACACGACGCGGCGAACCTAGCGGCTGGTGCGGCCCGCGCCAATCGAAAGCCGTGATGGGAGCGATCAGTGCGGTGCGCGGGGACCTGTCGTAGCCCCGCTCGGCAAGCCGCCTCAGGCCGCCGTGCCCATGATGTAGGGAGCGCTGACGATGACGACGGCAAGCTGGATCGCGTTGCACAGCATGCCGCCGTAATGCAGCCGGCGCAGCCGGCTGCCGACATCGGCCGGCCAGGCGTCGATCTGGGCGTCCATTCGCTGCAGGAACCAGCGGCGCGCCATGAGCGTGGACGCCAGAACGGCAACGCCGATGACGAAGGTCCATCGACCCGTCACGGCGAAAACCAGCGTTCCGACGATGGCGGTGATGGTCAGCACCTGGAAATAGGCCCCGAACATCATGCGCAACAGACGGGCGACGGGCAGAATGTCGAGCTTCACGAACAGAAAGCCCGGCGCAGCCAGCAGGAGATAGCCCATCGGAAGGATCAGGATGACGACAGCGAACAAGGCGGCGGGATTCGGCATCGTACGGGCGCTCTTGTCGTTGGCTGCCGGAACATGCCGCCAGCAGAAGCCGCCACAATATCCGTCCGGTTTCGAACACAAAACAATTGAACTTTAGTCGAGCAAAATCGAGCCAACTACCAGGCGAATACATGACTGCGTCGACTCAATACGGCCCGCTCCGCTCTTCCCGCAGGCGCACACCAGAATCCGAGCGCCTACCTGAGGCGTCACTGCGTCTAAGGTCTACTTGTGCAGAATTGAATTCCTTACCACAACAAACATCACGAGGCACTTCCTCAACGAAATTTAACAGAGAGTGATAAAATAAAGCAATAGCAAGAAATAAATCAATGGGGGGAAACAAATGAGCAAATTCTCTTGGTTCCGGCGATCGCGAAACAAGAACAAAGCCTCCAACGATATAGAGCAAGCCGAAGGTAGCGATCGGCGTCATCTACTCCAGGCGCTTTCCGCCATGGTCGGCGGTGGTGCCTTAGCCTCGATATCGCCACCGGCCGTGGCCAAGGATTCGAGCGAGCTGCCCCCGCCGAAGCGGGCGCTGACCGGCCGCGATGCAGCCGGCAAGTCGGTGTTCAAGTCGTTCGACGTCACGTCCAAGGTGGTGGAGATCGACTCCAACCCGGGGCTGACTTTCTACGAACTCTACATGACCGAGGGCGTGCCGCAGCTGACCGGCCTGGAACCCGATCCGATGCTGAAAGGCACGGTCGCCTTTCCCGGCCCCGGCGGCACGATGTTCCGCCTGATCTCCTATCCGCCGCGGCGGCCCGAGGGCTGGAAGCCGCCGGCCGGCGTCACTTTCAAGAGCGCGCTGGAGGAAATGTCGGAGAAGGTCCCGCGCATGGGCGACCATTTCGACCTCAGCGCACCGGGCATGCACACTTCGGACACCATCGACTACGGCGTCGTGGTTCGCGGCGAGATGACGCTCGAGCTGGACGACGGACAAACCGTCCATCTGCGCCAGGGCGACTGCATCGTGCAGAACGGCACCCGGCATCGCTGGCGCAACCCGCTGCCGGAGCCCTGCCTGATGGCCTTCATCTCGGTCGGCGGCAAGCGGGGCTGAAAGGCGGATCCGTTCTGGGGGAAGCCCACAGCCCGGCGACTGACGCGTACCGCCATCGCCCGCAACACGAGCGATGGCGGGGCCTGATCAGCCTCGCCTCAGATGCTGCTCAGCCGCGCCACGCCGGCGGTGTCGGTGAATTGCGTCACGCTCTTCAGCTTGCCGTCAGAGACGGTAAAGACGTCCATGATCTCGAAAGAGCCGCTGCGGCCCGTCGGTTTGCATGCGACGTCGGCGCGCCAGTGCAGTGTGGCCGTCTCGCCGTCGACCGTCATCGCCAGCTCCTCGACATTGCTGAAGACATACGTCGCGATGAGCCCGGCCATCTGCTCGCGAACAGCTTCGATACCATCCGGCTGCACGAAGACTTCGGCGGCCTGCGGCCCTCCCGCGAGACGGTAGCTGCACTGCGGGTGGAAATAGTCCATCAGCGCATCGAGATCGCCGCGATGACGGGCGGCATACGCATCCCGAATGAGGGTTTCGATCGCAACACGCTCGATCATGTCGCCTCTCCTTGCGTCAAGGGCACAATCTCGCGCCGCGGGAACTGCAAGTCCAGCGCGCGTTTTGAATGGCCCGCCAAAGAGAATGGCGCCGCTATGAAGCGACGCCATCATCAGCATGACGAGCGAGCTGAACCGGATCAGGACCCGGCGGCCGCCTTCTTGGCGAACGAATCGATGAAGGTCTTGCCCAGGTCGACATTCGAGTTCGTCAGCTCGGGGTCGAGCAGCTTGAGCGAGTCGTACATGCTCTTCATCGCGTCGGCGGTCGGGATGCCGGTGCGCGAATAGCTCTCCTGCGAGTTCTTCACCGCGGTCAGATAGAGCGGCTTGTCACCGAGATGGTACTCAGCCGGGACGAGATCGGCGACATCCTCGGGCTTGGCCGTCTCCAGCCATTTCAGCGACTTCATCAGCGCGTTGACGAGCTTCTGCGTCGTCACCGGGTTCTTCTCGGCGAAGTCGTTCTTGAGATAGAGCACCGCCGCCGGGTTAGAGCCGCCGAACAGCGCCTTGGTGCCGGCTTCGGTCCGAGTATCGATCAACGAGATGACGTCGCCGTCCGATTCCAGCTTCGAGGTGACGGGGTCGAGATGCGAGATCAGGTCGACCTGCTTCTGCTTGATCGCCGCGACTGCGCTGGCGCCGGCGCCGACGCCGATGATCGCAGCATCGCTCGCCTTCAGCCCGGCTTTGACCATGGCGTATTGCGCCGTCAACGCCGTCGAGGAGCCGGGCGCGGTGACGCCGATCTTGAGGCCCTTGAAGTCGGCGGCCGACTTGACCTTGTCGGCGAGGTCCTTGCGCACCGCGATCGTGATCGCCGGGAATCGGCCGAGCTCGATCACCGCGCGGATGTCCTGGCCCTTGGCCTGCATCCGGATGGTGTGCTCATAGGCCCCGGTGACGACGTCGACCGAGCCGCCGACCAGCGCCTGCAGCGACTTGGCGCCGCCGCCGAAATCATTGATCTCGACGTCGAGCCCCTGGTCCTTGAAGAAGCCCTTCTTCTCCGCGACCGTCAGCGGGAGATAGTAGAGCAGCTGCTTGCCACCGACGCCGAGCGTCAGCTTGGGCTTTTCGGCGTTCTGGGCGAAGGCAGGCGAAAGGCCGAGCGCCGTAGTGAAGGCGAGCGCAGCGAGCGCCGCGCGGCGATTGAAAAACATAGGTTTCCTCCGGTTGATCGATGACGCGCTTCGTAAAAGGCGCGATTTCGCGACGAAGATAGGCGCATTGCCGCAAGCTGGGCAAGCGCAGGCACGAGGTCGCGCAACGCACGAAGCCGAGGCCGATCGACGCGGAAGCAAGGCGAAAGATTCAAGGCTCGTTAAACACGGCCTCCCATACTGCTTGCGGGCTACGCCTCGACAGGGACCTTCGACCAGAACGGGCGAAACAGGAGACGGTCATGGTGGACGCGGTGGCGACCCGGATTGCGCCTTCCGCGCTTGCGCTCCTGCAAAACGCACCGTCATCGAGCTCGCCGGCCGCAGACAGTCGAGGCATCTCGCCTGCCGGCACGGCATCGGCAGCGCCTGATCAGAATGAAGCCGTCATCCTCGATCTGTCGGAGCAGGCTCGGACCGTTCTGGCGCAGGCGAGCGCTGGCGTTCAACCCGCCCCATCGACCAAGTCCGCCGATGATCTAACCGGACTGATCCGGTTCGAAGAGCGCTTTAGGCTCATGACCGAATACACCGCGCTTCAGCAGGAACTGGCCTGGCTCAGCGACCGGACCGCAGCCTATGCGCTCGACAAGACGTTTGGAGGCGCGGCGGCACAGCAGGACCAGAGCGGCAGCGACGCAAGCGGACAGGCGGAGGTCGATCGCTATGTCCAACGGCGTGAGGAGCTGATGCCGCGTTTCGCCGAGCTAACGCGGAAGCTCAAGGCCCTGCCGGGCCAGGAGAGCTAACGGAAGACGCGGCTCGCATAGAGCGCGATGGCGAAACAGGCGAGCGCGACGCCGAGCAGGATCCAGTTCGTTTCCGTCGGGCTTTCCAAAGCCGCATTCGACGGGTCCTGCGGATCATAGTGTACGTCGACCGGCGCTCCGGCCGGATAGCGATCGACAAGCGTCTGCGCGAAGCTCTCCGAGCCCGATACCTCCAGGCCGAGCTTCACCTGCCGGCTGTGCAGGCGATTGCCGGCGACCGTGTAGGCGAACTCGATAACCGGAAGATAGGTCTTGCTCGTCCTGCCATTCTCCGTCGAGCGGCGCTGCTCGACGGCGCTGGAGACGATCTCGCCCTGCGTGACCGGCCAGGCATTGGCGCGCGCCAGATAGCGCCGGTGCCCGACGAAGAACAGCAACGCCGCCAGGCCGAACAGCGCGGCGAACAACATCACCGGGACATCCGCATCCGGCATGCTTGCCTTGAGACCCTCGGCTCCCTGCGTGACCGCCCAGTAGAACCCGCCAGCTAGCAGCGCCAGGACGACCAGCAGGAGGCCGCAGCCTTTCACCGCTCCCTTGGGCGCATCGCGCTCCAGCACGCAATCCTCTGGATCGGCCGGATCGTAGAAAACGGTCACCATCTTACCGACCGGGTAGCGCGCCAACGCCTCCTCGGCATATTTGCCGCTGATGTCACCGAGACTGACGCGCGTGCCGCGATAATCTTGTCCGCCGACCTTGAAGGCGTAGGCGACGTCGGGGACGTTCACGACCGTGCCGATCTCGTTGCCGGCCGGCGGGCGGCGCGCTGCCATCTTCGACAGGGTGATACGGCCCTTCGCCTGCACCCAGCCCTTGGCACGCCGCACCTTGAGCACGGCATTGATGATCATCGCAGCGACCATCACCACCATCGGCAACCCGATCAGCAGGATGCCGCCGAAGGTCGTCCCGGCGAAGGGCAGCCGCTCAACCCAGCTCTCCGGCAGCACCTCCGCGATCACGAAGATCAGCGCGAGCGAGGCGACGACCGCCACGATCGCCCAGACCGGCGGCTCGCCCGAGGCTGCCGCGGCTTTGGCCGGCGAGGCCTTGCGCAGCCAGTTCCGATTAGCGCGCCAACTGTCATTGCCGTCGAGATAAGCGAGGAAGATCGTCTTCAGCGCCGCGGCGTCGACCGTCTCGGCGGCATCGAACCTTGCCTTGCCCGAATGATAGGCCAGCCGGAACCGGCCGCGCTCGTCACGCTCGGCTTCGACATAGCCGTCATCGTCGGAGAGGTTCATGAACCAGTCGGGATCATCGCCGCGCTGATCGATAGCGCGAGCGATGTCCTCAGGCGTCGGATCAGCCGTGATGCGATCGCAGACGTCGAGCTCCATGATCGCCCCCCGATGATGGAAGGGCGAGGATGGCGCTCATTCGCGCCAGGAATCAAGCGGAGCTTACGTTACGTCGTCGTCGTGCTGCTCTGTCCTGGTCGCCAGACCAGCAGGCGGTTCTCGACCAGCGTCACGATCGAATCGATCAGGATCACGAAGATCGCCAGGATCAGCATGCCGGAGAACACGCCGGTGACGTCGAAGACGCTCTCGGCCTCGTGGATCTTGTAGCCGAGGCCGGCCGAGGAACCGAGATATTCGCCCACGACCGCGCCGACCAGCGCAAAGCCGACCGAGGTGTGCAGGGACGAGAACATCCAGGTCAGCGCCGAGGGCCAGTAGACATGGCGGAAGAGCTGGCGCTCGTTCATGCCGAGCATGCGCGCATTGGCCAGCACCGTCGGCGAGACCTCCTTCACGCCCTGGTAGACGTTGAAGAAAACGATGAAGAACACCAGCGTGAAGCCGAGCGCCACCTTCGACCAGATGCCGAGCCCGAACCAGAGCGCGAAGATCGGCGCCAGCACGACGCGCGGCAGGGCGTTCGCGGCCTTGATGTAAGGGTCGAACACTGCCGCCAGCAGCGCGTTCCGTGCGAAGGCGAAGCCGAAGAAGACGCCGGCGGTCGAGCCGATCACGAAGGCGAGCACCGTCTCGGTCAGGGTGATGCCGAGATGATAGTAGATGTCGGCGCCGGTGAGCTGCTTCCAGGTCCGCGCCAGCACCTCGCCAGGCGTCGAGAAGAAGAACTGCGTGGTCTTGATGTCACCGAACAGGCTGGTGGTGGTGACGACGTGCCAGATCGCCAAAAACACGACCATGACCAGGATCTGCAGGGCGAGGAGCTTGACGCGGTTCATGACGCAGCTCCCTCGACCAGTTCCTTGCCCTCGCCCATGGCATAGGCCTTCTGCACCTCGACCCGAAGTGAGGTCCAGATGTCGCGGTGGATCTCGTGGAAGGTTTTCTCCAGCCTGATCTCGGCGATGTCGCGCGGCCGCGGCAGCGGCACCTTGTAATCGGCGACGATGCCGGCGGCCGGGCCGGCCGACATCACCACCACCCGGTCGGACAGCGCGATAGCCTCCTCGAGGTCGTGCGTCACGAAGATCAGCGCCTTGCGATCCTTTGACCAGAGATCGAGCAGGAGATTGCCCATGATCTGGCGGGTCTGCGCATCGAGCGGCCCGAAGGGCTCGTCCATCAGCAGGATCTCGGGATCGCGGATCAGCATCTGCGCCAGCGCCACGCGCTTGCGCTGGCCGCCCGACAGCATGTGCGGGTAGCGCTCGACGAAGGCGCGCAGGCCGACGCGCGCCAGCCAGTCGCGGGCCTGCTTGTCGGCCTGTGCATCCGAGACGCCCATCGGCTCGAGCGCGACCTTGACGTTGTCGAGCGCCGTCTTCCACGGCATCAGCGCGTCCTGCTGGAAGAGATAGCCGGCGCGGCGGTTGAGGCCCGAAAGCGGCTGGCCGAAGATCGTGACCTTGCCTGCGGACGGCGTCAGCAAACCGGCTGCAGCGTTGAGCAAGGTCGACTTGCCGCAGCCAGTCGGCCCGACGACGGAGACGAACTCGCCGGGCGCCACAGCAAGGTCGATCTTCTTCACCGCCTGGTAGCGCTGGCCGCCCTGTAGATGGAAGGTGATGTCGATGCCGGAGAGGCTGACCGCCGGCAGTTCTGCTGCCGCGCCCGCATCGCCTGGCGGGCTGACCTTGGACTCCATGGATATCCCGTCCCCTGCCGTCGGCGCCGTCCCGGCGCGCGGCCTATTTCCGCTCGTCGCGAACACTAGGCAATCATCGGGCGAAGGCAACCCGCCCTGCGACACCGGGGCCCGTCAGCCAGCGGGTTGTAGTAGCGAAAAGTCGACGCTTCTGCTCTATCGCTCGCGATATCGTTCGCCGCTCTCAGGAGAATTCCCGGCCCATGCCCCCGCTTGAGCAATGGATGCACGAGCTCGTCGCGTTCATGCGCGCCAACCAGTACTGGGCGGCCCCGATCGTCTTCCTGATTGGCTTTGCCGAATGCGTCGCGATCCTGTCCTGGCTCGTGCCGGCGACGGTGTTCTTCACCGCGTTTGGCGCGGTTGCCGGCGCTTCGGGCCTCAATCTCATGCCGCTCTCGCTCGCAGCGGCGCTCGGCGCGGCCTCCGGCTTCTGGCTCTCCTACTGGATCGGCCTCGTCCTCGGCCCTCGCGTCGGCGATCACTGGCCACTGCGCAATAATCCTGCGCTACTCCAGCGCGGACATGACTTCTTCGAGAAATGGGGCGTGTTCGGCGTCGCCATCGGCCATTTCTTCGGCCCGATCCGGGCGGTGATCGCGCTCGTCGCCGGCATCGTGAAGATGCCCTTCTGGCCCTTCCAGCTGGCGAACTTCGCCGCCTCCTTCGCCTGGGGCTTCGGCCTGATCTACGGCGCCGGGCGCTTCTCCGAATACATGATGCAGTTCACCGGGAAGTAGCCTCGGCATCGGACCGAAAAGTGGATTCCACTTTTCGGAAAAATCCGATGCGACAACCAATAGATAGATCGCTTTTTTTCGCGTCCGTTCGGACGCACGGCGATCTAGCCAATCGCGGCGAAAACCCGGCGAAAAGCACAACGCCAGCTGAACGAGCGTCTCAGATCGCGTTCAGCCGCACCAGCCGAAAGTCTGGCCATCGCGTCGAGACCGGATCCTCCGGTTCACCACCGGCGCGGCGGCGCGGACGGCCCGGCATCCGCGTATCGCTCAAGCTCCACCGGGCAGGACTTACAGGAGTCGAGATCATGACCATGTCTCGTTTCGCCATCGGCCTTGCTGCGCTCGCTCTCGCCGCCGGCCCGGCCCTCGCGCAGACCGCAACCCAGCCGACGACTCCGGCCAAGCCGGCCGCTCCCGTGACCACGCCAGCCGCGCCGGCTGCTCCCACTGCTAAACCGGCTACGCCCGCAACCCAGGCCCAGACCAAAAAGATCAACATCAACACCGCCAGCGCCAGCGAGCTCGAGCAGCTCAAGGGCATCGGCGAGGCCCGCTCCAAGAAGATCGTCGAGGAGCGTGCCAAGGCGAAGTTCAAGAACTTCGACGATCTGGTGAAGCGCAGTTCGCTGCCCTCCAACGTCGAGGCCGAGATCAAGGACCACGTCACCTTCTGACCTCGATCAAACTAGACGAGCCGGCCGCTTCCCGCGGCCGGCTCTTTCGTTTTGCAGCAAGCTAGCTACCGCTCTGCGTCTGCGAGGCATCCGCCTCGCGCAGCGCCTGGGCGCAGTCGTCGCAGCAGACCTCGACCGTATTGCCGCCGATCGTGACCTTGATCGGGGTCTCGTCGAGCTCGCAATCGCAGGCGGCGCAAGTTCCACTCATGGCATTCCTCCGTCTCAGAGGCCGCTCATTCGGCCGCCCTGAGAAAGACCACCCGGCTGCTTACGGCGCTGTCGGATTCTTTAGCGATCCGCTCCGGCCGGGCCGGTGTTCCCGCGCTCAGGCCGCGCAGGACCTGGTCGACGCTTTCCCCGCCCGCAAGGCCGCGCCGCTCTTCGACGCGCAGCGAGATGATCGCGGTCGGGTCCCCGAAAAAGGGAGCGGCCGTCGCGTCGCGCAGATCGCTGTCGCGCAAGCCGAGATCGCGCAGGTCGCGCTCGGTCATATCGCAGAGAGTGCGATAATCGCGGCGCGATTGCAGCCAGTGGCTGATCCCGCCAAGAATCCGGCCGAGCCCGTCGACCATTGCGAGCACGGGCTTGGCCGATCCGATGATGAAGCTGATCATGACCTGTCTCCGTCGTTGTGATGACGACAGAGAACGCCTTCGGGCTGACAGCTGCTGTCAGAATCTTTCGCGATCAGTGACAGCTTCTGTCAGCGGAGATTGAGCGAGCGCTGAAACTCAGCCGGCGTGCGGCCATAGGCCTGCCGGAAGGCGGCGCTGAAATGACTGTGACTGGAGAAACCGAGTTCGAGTCCGAGCTGGGTCAGGTCGTCGTAATCGCCGAGGAGGTCGAGCGCCCGCGCCAGCCGCAGGCGCAATTGATAGCGATAGAGCGGCACGGCCTCGACCTGGGCGAAGACCTGGGTGAGGTAGACCGGCGAGACCCCGACCTCGCGCGCGATCGCGGCCAACGTCCAGCGCCTGGCGAGATCGGAGGCCATCACCAGCTTCGCCCGGTCGACCAACTTGCGCCGGCCAGATGTCGCGCCCGCCGCATGCGAGGTCCGTTCGCCGAGCGCCCGCCGTACCAGCGTCAGCGCCAGCGTCTCCGCTTCGAGCGGCTCGGCGACGCCGCGCTGCAGGCTATGCCGCAGCAGGGCGACGAGCACCTGCGCGCGCGGATCGATTCGACGGTGCTGCGTCAGGAAAGAGGTCGTGCCCTCCCGCAGCAGCTCGGCCTGCACAAGCTCGTGGAGAGCGTCCTCGCCAAAGCGCAGGTCGAGGCAAGCATCGCCGCCCGCAACCGGGTGGCTGACCTGGTAGCACTCATGCGGATTGAAGAACAGGACCTGGTTGCTCTCCGCGACCACATCCTCGCGCCCGACATGGCGCACGAAGACGCCGCGATACGGGAAGACGAGATGGGTCGCGTGAGCGCATTCCTCGCGGCTACGATGCCGGCACTCGCCGGAGCAAACGACATCGCGCACCAGCACGATCTCGCTGTCGAGCAGCTTGCTTACCGAGAACTGCGACATGCCTGCCTTTCGCTGCGCCGGTTGACGCCGCGAAGAACTACAGCAGGCCGAGGACGACCATTGTCAGCAGGGCGAACGAGGCGCCCAGCGCCAGATGCGCGATCTTGAACTGAAAACCTTGGGACGCATGCATCGATCGGATCGGTGTCATCATCGCCTCCATCTGTTCAGCTTCGGTCAGCTTCGTCGTTGAATTCTGCCGTCGTGGCCGGGCCGCGATGGGCTCAATAGGCCAACATTCCAGCGACGCCCCAACCGACGATCGCGAGGGCAAGCCCAGCCACCAGAACGACCAGCACAGGCCGGTCCAAGAAGCCTTGCCTGGCCTCAACCGGGGTCTCCACTGCGGGATCGCTATCGGAATGGACATCCGCTCGCATTGGCGGGATCGGCTGGCCACCGTTCTCAGGAATACGCGCCTCACGCTCTTTCACGTCGTCGTGCATCGTCGCCTCCTGCTCGTTTGAGCCGTGTCAGCCGCCGACGGCGCGCATCAGCACATTCGCCAGCAGCGTCACCGCGAGAAAACCGCCCAGCAGCAGGACGGGGAGCTGGTCGCCCCATGACACAGGCTTGGCCACATCGGCGAGCCCGTGACGAGCGTGGCGCTGATGCAGCCGTTCGATCGCCCTATGTCTCAGTTCGTCTTCGCGGGTCATCGCACGCTCCTGCAGATATCGACTGGAGCATCAACGCCCGCCGCGGGGCGCGGTTCCCCAAGCTCGCCCCCTCAACGCGAAACGGGCGCCCTGCCGGGCGCCCGTTTCCTTGATTGTCAAACAGTTGCAAGCGTTTCCGGAGTCAGCTTCGCAGGGATCTGAATCCGCGTGCGAAGTCTGGCGCCGGCCTCAGTTCTTGGTCTTGTCGACCAGCGCCTTGGCCTTGATCCAGGGCATCATGTCGCGCAGCTTGGCGCCGACTTCCTCGATCGGGTGAGCGGCGTAGCGGGCGCGGGTCGCCTTGAACGAGGTCTGGTTGACCTTGTTTTCCAGCATCCAGTCGCGGGTGAACTTGCCCGACTGGATGTCGGTGAGCACGCGCTTCATCTCGGCCTTGGTCTCGGCGGTGATGATACGGGGACCCGTCACATACTCGCCGAACTCGGCGGTGTTCGAGATCGAGTAGTTCATGTTGGCGATGCCGCCCTCGTAGATCAGGTCGACGATCAGCTTCACTTCGTGCAGGCACTCGAAATAGGCCATTTCGGGGGCATAGCCGGCCTCGGTCAGCGTCTCGTAGCCAGCCTTGATCAGCTCGACCAGACCGCCGCAGAGCACGACCTGCTCGCCGAAGAGATCGGTCTCGCACTCTTCCTTGAAGGTGGTCTCGATGATGCCGGCGCGACCGCCGCCATTGGCCGAGGCGTAGGAGAGGCCGAGGTCATGGGCGTTGCCGGTGGCGTCCTGGTGGATCGCGATCAGGGTCGGCACGCCGCCGCCGCGCTGATACTCGGAACGGACGGTGTGGCCAGGGCCTTTCGGGGCGACCATCAGCACGTCGAGGTCCTTGCGCGGCTCGATCAAGTTGAAGTGGACGTTGAGGCCGTGCGCGAACAGAAGGGCGGCGCCCTCCTTCATGTTGCCGTGCAGTTCGTCGCGATAGATGTCGCCCTGCAGCTCGTCGGGGGTCAGCATCATCATGATGTCGGAGACCTTGGCGGCCTCGGACGGGGTCATGACCTTGAAGCCGGCCTCTTCGGCCTTCTTGCGGGTTGCCGAGCCGGCCTTCAGCGCGATGATGACGTCCTTGACGCCAGAATCGCGCAGGTTGAGCGCATGGGCATGGCCTTGGCTGCCGTAGCCGACGATGCAGACCTTCTTGCCCTTGATCAGGTTGATGTCGGCGTCGCGATCGTAATAAACGCGCATTGGATGCGTCCTTCCTTGGGTTGGATTCTTGGCTTCAGGCTTTCGGTACGGCGCCCTGCCGTCCGTGAAGGGTGAGGAACTGGTCGGTGGCGCGCGCCGCGTCGCGCTGGATCTCGGCTTTGCCCGAGACGAGCGCATCACCGAGCAAAAGCCTGATCTGGACGTCGCGGCCGACCAGGCCGAAGAAAGTGCGGAACGCCGTCTCGGCGTCGTCGAAATCGAGGAGCCCCGCGGCGCGGCCAGCCTCCAGGACCGGCTTCAAGCGCTCACCAATGGCGAAGCGCCCGTTCGCCAGAACGATGCCGCCAAGATTGCTCTTGCCCGAGGCAGCATGGCCGATGGCGGCACGATTGAGCGCGATCGAGGTTTGGCTCGTGATCACGCTGAGCCAGTTCTCGGCGAAATCCCGCAGGCTCTTGCGCAGCGTCGCCGCATCGAGCGCCTGGCGATCGTAGTTGTCAGCCCGGACCTTCGACGCTTGCCATTGCACCGTCGCAGTCAGCAGACCGTCGCGGTCGCCGAACCATTTGTACAGCGTCTCCTTGGAGCAGCTCGCCCGCCGGGCGACGGCCGTCATCGTGAGCTGGTCGCCCTGCTCCACCATCAACGCCAGCACGGCGTCGAGCACGGCCTGCTGCCGCTCGCTCAGCGCTTCGCCTTGGCTATGGGTTGCGGGTTCGCTCATCGATCCGGAGAGTACCGTACGTTACGGTTCTGGCATCTACCGCACGGCTTGCCGGGGCGCAAGGGCCCGCGGGAGAAAATTCATCGCCCGCACGCCATCAGGGCACCTATATCTTCCCCCGAGAGAATGCCTGATCCGGAGCGAGTTATGACACAGCCTACCCCGCCTGCGGCCGCCGAAGTCCTCGCCTTCTGGCGCGAGGCCGGCCCGGACAAATGGTTCGCCAAGGACGATGCCTTCGACGCCGAGATCGCCCAGCGATTCCGGCCGCTGGTCGACGCAGCCGCACGCGGCGAACTCTCCAATTGGGAAGAGACGCCGGAGGGCGTCTATGCGCTGCTGATCCTGCTCGACCAGTTCCCGCGCAACCTGCATCGCGGCTCGGCCCACGCCTTCGCGGCCGATGGGCTGGCGCGCGAAGTCGCCGGCCGTGCGGTCGCGCGCGGCTTCGACGAGGCCTTCGATAATCCGGAACGCCGTTTCCTCTACATGCCGTTCATGCACTCCGAGGACCTCGCCGACCAGGAGCGCTGCGTCGCCCTGAGCGAGGCCTCGGGCGATGACGACTCGGTCAAGTACGCCGTCATCCACCGCGACATCGTCCGCGATTTCGGCCGCTTCCCGCACCGCAACGCCGTCCTCGGCCGCGAAAGCTCGGCCGAGGAGCAGCGTTTTCTCGATGATGGCGGCTTCAGCGGCTGATCAGCTGCCGACCGCGTTCCGATGAGCCTCGGCCAGTTCGGCCATGCTCTTGAAGTGGAAGTCGACCTTCGGCTGGTTCGCGGGGATCTGCGTCGCACCACCGCCTGCCATGCCGAAGCGCCGGTCGATCCAGGCCCGCGCCAGCCCGGCCCGCTCCGCCGGGACATGATCGTGGAACAGGCTCTGCGCGGTATGCAGGACATCGCCGGCCTTGAGGCCGAGATCGGTCTCAAGATGCGCCAGCAGATAGTCGAAGTTGCGCGGGTTGGGCTTGTAGGAGCCGACATCCTCGGCGGTGTAGATCGCGTCGAAGGTGACGCCGAGCTTGCGGTTGCTGGCGGCGAAGCTCGTCCGATCGACATTGGAGAGGATCACCAGCCTGTAGTACCGCTTGAGATAGGCGAGCGCCTCGGCTGAGTCTGGAAAGGCCGGCCAGTCCGGCACCGAGCCGCCGAAGCGCTCGTTCAGATCGGCGTGGATGTTGACGCCCAAATCCTTGGCGAGGCGGGCATGGACGGCGGCGAGCAGCGTCGAATAGCGCAGCGACGGTCCCGCCTCCTCCAGCTCGCTCTCGATCCGGCCAAAGCGCGCCAGCGCCTCCTCGCGGTCGAGTTTGAGCTGGCCGGCGCTGATCAGCGGCTGCAGCGCGTTCCAGATCCCGGTCTCCCAGTCGATCAGCGTGCCGTAGCAGTCGAAGGTCAGAACTTTGAAATCGGTGAGTTTCATCGCGAGCGGTCCTCATGGGTGCGCAGTCGTATGGACCATAACGACCACCCGCACCGCCGTGATGAGGCGAAACTCCGAACGACTTGACCGAAACTGCGCTTAACGGCTCAAGCCGCTCTGGCTCGCTGCGCGGAACTCGGACGGCGTCAGGCCGAAGCGCCGCTTGAACTGCCGGTTGAAGGACGAGGCGTTCTGGTAGCCGAGGCGGTAGGCGATCTCCGAGATCGGCAGCGCCGTCGCGACCAGCTGCCCGGCGGCCTCGTCAAACAGCCGGGTCAATTGCGCTTGCTTCGGCGACTGCCCCGTGGTCGCCCGGAACAGCGCGTGGAACCGGCTTTGGCCGAGGCCGGCAATCCTCGCCATCTCGACCACGCTGCCGGCTCTGCCGTCACGGGCGATATCCGCGACACGGCCTTCCGCACGCGACAACGGCCGAGGCATGGCACTCGGCGCAACCAGTTGCAGCCCAGCCATTGCCATATGGGCCGCATCGCTCGGGCGGCAGGTACCGGCTTCGACCTCGGCGCCCAGCTGCCGGAACATCCGCCAGAGCCAGGGCTCGATCCGTGTCAGCGACGGAACGAGATTGCGCAGCAGCGCCGGTTCGGCCTCGCCCGCGAAGGCTCCCGCCTCGACATCGAGGATGAGCATGCTGCAATCGGCCGTCGGCTCGAAATCATGCTCGTGGTCGCGCGGGATGATCGCGACGCATTGGCTCGACACGACACTGCGATGCCCCTCGACATCGAGCCGCATCGCGCCCTGCATCGGCAGCAGGATCTGGCTGTAGTCGTGGCGGTGGCGGTCGCCGCCGCGATAGCTGCGGAGTTCGAGTTGGATCGACATCACCTGCTCACGCGCAAGAGATCATCATGCAGCCCATTTGCCGCCGATCGGCGCAGGCGATCAAGAGCCTCAGCCGCCCGCCGCCTGCTGCGCCGCGATCCGCTGCAGGAAGATCGCCGCGACCGTGAGCACGAAGCCGGCCCACCACAGCGGCGAGCGCAGGCTCTTGCCCGAGCCGAGCGGCTCGGCCGCGGCCTTGCCGGACAGGCGCTGATAAATCGGCCAGACGAAACAGGCGAAACCGAGGGCGCCGAGGCCGAGCGAGATTTCATTCAGTCCGATCGTCACGGCTCTGCCCCCTTCCCGGCCAGCGCCGGACGATCGCTTTCACCAGCAATCGCAGGTTCCTTCAACCCCAGCCTTCGCAAGGGATCGCCGATCAGTCCCGAGACCAGGAGCGCCAGCATCCGGTCGATGCCAGGCAACCGCGCCAATGGCGGCACCACGCGATCGCGGATCACCGGCAGCACGGCACTGTCCGACTGGTAGAACGGCGTGAACATCCGGCTCGCCGCCTGGTAGAGCCGGACATGCCAGCGGCGCAGCTGCGCATAGCGGCGCAGCGCGCCATCGAGATCGGCGGCCTGATTGAGCGCCACCGCCAGCGCATAGGCATCGAGCAGGGCCATGTTCGCCCCTTGCCCGAGCTGAGGACTGGTCGAATGCGCGGCGTCGCCGATGAAGGCGATCCGCTGGCCGTAAGGTCGCGGCAGCGTCTGGTGGCGATAGCTCGCGAAGGTAAGTTGCTCCGGATCGGCGATATGGGCGAGCAGCGGCGCGGTCGCCGGCCAGGTGCGCTCGACCTCGGCTTTCCACGCTGCAAGTCCGGCGCTGCGCCAGCCGTCGAGCGCATCCGCCTTCAGACTCCAGAACAGCGCCGCTTGCGGCTCGCTCTGCTCGCCATGACGCCCGATCGGCAGCACCCCGACCATGACGCTGGCGCGCCGATAACGCTGTTCGAGCGCGTGGCGATCAAAGCCGGTCTCGCCAAGCGGGACATTGGCCCAGAGCGCACCATAGCGCAGCGGCACCTGCCTCACTGGTCGAACGGCATGGCCGAGCAGCGGCGAGCGCGTGCCCGACGCATCGACGACGAGATCGAAGGGGCCGATGCGGCGACCGCTCGCGGCGATCAACGAGACCTTGCCGCCAGCAGAGGCATCGATGTCGCCGACCTCGACCCCGGTCTCGATCGCGATGGATTGCCGCTGCACAGCGGTAAACAGCTCTTCGAACAACGCCGCACGATGGATGCCAACGCCGAAACGCTCCCGCTTCAGCGCGGCATAGCGCACATCGAGCACCACCGAGCCGGTCGCGGCGTTCAGGCCGAACAGCCTGTCGATCCGGCTGCCGGTGGCGATCAATGGCGCGGCGAGGCCGAGTTCAGCGAGAACAGCGAGCCCGCTCGGCTGCAGGATCAGGCCGGAGCCGAGCGGCTGCGGCTCGCTGAAGCGCTCGACCAGCGTGACCTTGTGGCCCGCCCGTTCGAGCAGAAGCGCGGCCGCCAGTCCGGCGGTGCCGCACCCGATGATCGCGATCGATAGGCTGCGACTCATGCCGCAACCAGCCTACCGGCTCACATCGCCTCCGGGCCGCGGCTCATCGCCGCGATGCCGGTACGCGACACCTCGGTCAGGCCGACCACCGTCATCAGCTTGATGAAGCGCTCGATCTCCTCGGTCGAGCCGGTGAGCTCGAAGACGAAGGAGGTCAGCGTCGCATCGAGCGTGCGCGCCCCGAAGGCGGCAGCGAGCCGCATCGCCTCGACGCGATGGTCGCCCTTGCCGACGACCTTGACCAGGCAGAGTTCGCGCTCGATCGCCTCGCCCTGCAGGGTGAGATCGACGACGCGATGCACCGGCACCAGCCGGTCGAGATGCGCCTTGATCTGGTCGATGACGTTTGCGGTACCCGAGGTGACGACGGTGATGCGCGAGAGGTGCTTCTCGTGCTCAGTCTCCGAGACGGTGAGGCTCTCAATGTTGTAGCCGCGGCCGGAGAACAGGCCGGCGATGCGCGCGAGAACGCCGGGCTCGTTGTCGACGATCACCGCCAGGGTGTGGCGGGCGATCGGCTGCGCGGTCGGGGCGCTGGGATAATGCGTCGTGTTCATCGCTGGGCCTTGCTGCGGCTGAGATTTGGGCGGAAATCGGTCAGGACAGGTTCGTCGACCTCGTCCTCGGATACGATCCAGGGTTCGGCCAGCGCAGCCTCGCGCCAGGTCTTGAAGCCGGCGGTGCCCTGCACGGCCGCGACATAGGCGGCGCTGACAGGATCGAGCGCGATCGAATAGGTAGTGAAGCGGGTCGCCACCGGAGCAAACATCGCGTCGGCCGCGCTGAAATCACCGAACCGGAAATCGCCGCCCGCACCAAACCGCTGCCTCGCATCGCGCCAGATTTCGGTGACGCGGGCGATATCGGCAGCGACAGCCGGGCCGCGATCGCGCGCCGGATGCACCCAGGCGAGGTTCATCGGGCAGGCGCTGCGCAAAGCCGCGAAGCTGGAGTGCATTTCCGCGCAGATCGAACGCGCCAGCGCACGCGCCGCCTTGTCGCGCGGCCAGATCGGCAGTTCCGGATGAGTTTCGGCAAGGTATTCGATGATGGCAATCGAATCCCAGACCGCAATCGCTCCGTCGACCAGTGACGGCACTTTGCGGGCGGGCGTGTACTCGGCAACGGTGCGCTTCCACTCCGGATCGTCGAAGGTCGGCCCGAACGGCACCAGCACCTCCTCGAACGGAATGCCGAACTCAGCCAGCACCAGCCACGGCCGCAGCGACCAGGAGGAATGGGTCTTGTTGGCGATGATCAGCTTCACGCCGCCTGCTCCATCGCCAGCGTGAAATCGAGCGCCGCCTCGACATGCAGCGCGGTGGTGTCGAAGACCGGCAATTCGAAATCCGCCTGCGAGACCAGGAGGCCGATCTCGGTGCAGCCAAGGATGACGCCGTCGGCGCCCTCCTCCCGCGCCGCCCGCGCGACGATCTCGCGATAGCGCGCCTTGGAGGCTGCCTCGACGCGGCCCTGGCAGAGCTCCTCATAAATGATGCGGTGGACATCAGCCCGCTCCGCCTCGTCCGGCACCAGCGCCTCGACGCCAAAAGCGCCGAGACGATCGCGATAGAAGCGCTGCTCCATGGTGAAGCGCGTCGCCAGCAGCAGCGGCCGACGGCTCGTGCTCTTGCGGATCGCCTTGGCGGTGACGTCGGCGAGATGCAGGAAAGGCAGGTTCGTCGCCTGGGTGATGTGGTCGGCGAGCTTGTGCATGGTGTTGGTGGCGAGCACGATGCAGACCGCCCCGCCCTGCTCGAGCCGCCGGGCGCTCGCGGCCATCGCCGCCCCGGCACGATCCCAGTCACCCTTCGCCTGCATCTCGGCGATCGACGAGAAGTCGACCGAGTGCAGCAGGACATCAGCCGAGTGCAGCCCGCCCTGGCGCGCCCGCACGCCCTCATTCAGCAGCCGGTAATAGACCGCCGTCGATTCCCAGCTCATTCCGCCGATCAGGCCGATGGTCGCCATGTGGTCCCCCATGCTGTGCCGATGCCGTCATTCTCGGGCAGCGCGGAGCGCAGACCCGAGAATCTGGTGCAGGATGAAATGCCCATCCGACTGGAGATGCTCGAGTCAGGCCCGAGCATGACGATGCCCGATCAAACGAGCTGCTTGCCCTTGGCGTCGATGATCTCGCCGGTATCGCCTTCGAAATCGGGCAGGATCATCTCGTTATGCGCCTTGCCCGACGGGATCATCGGGAAGCAGTTCTCTTCCTTCGCCACCAGGCAGTCGAAGATCACCGGGCCGGGCGTCTCGATCATCTGCATGATCGCGGCATCGAGATCGGCCGGGTCGGAGCAGCGGATGCCGTGGCCGCCATAGGCCTCCGCCAGCTTGACGAAGTCCGGCAGCGAGGCCGAGTAGCTCTCCGAATAGCGCCCGCCATGCAGCAATTCCTGCCACTGGCGCACCATGCCCATGTACTCGTTGTTGAGGATGAAGACCTTGACCGGCAGCCGGTACTGCACCGCCGTCGACATCTCCTGCATGTTCATCAGGATCGAGGCCTCGCCCGCGACGTCGATGACGAGCGCGTCGCGGTGCTTCATCTGCACCCCGATCGCCGCCGGCAAGCCATAGCCCATGGTGCCGAGCCCGCCGGAGGTCATCCAGCGGTTCGGCTCCTGGAAGCGCAGATACTGCGCCGCCCACATCTGATGCTGACCGACTTCGGTGGTGAAGTAGGTGTTGCGGTCCTTGGTCAGCTCATAGAGCCGCTCGAGTGCATATTGCGGCTTGATAACCGAGCCGGACTGCTTGTAGCCGAGGCTGTTCCTCGCCCGCCAGCCGTCGATCTGTGTCCACCAGGCGGTGAGCGCGGTCTTGTCGATCTGCGGCGAGGTCTCGCGCCAGACGCGGACCATGTCCTCGAGCACATGGGCGCAGTCGCCGATGATGCCGATGTCAACCTTGACGTTTTTGTTGATCGAGGACGGGTCGATGTCGATGTGGATCTTCTTCGAGTGCGGCGAGAAGGCATCGAGGCGGCCGGTGATCCGGTCGTCGAAGCGCGCGCCGATATTGATCATGACGTCGCAGTCATGCATCGCGAGGTTCGCCTCGTAGGTGCCGTGCATGCCGAGCATGCCGAGCCACTGCCTGTCGGCGGCCGGGAAGGCGCCCAGACCCATCAGCGTCGAGGTCACCGGATAGCCGGTCAGGCGCGCGAGCTCGCGCAGCAGCGCCGAGGCGTGCGGGCCAGCGTTGATGACGCCGCCACCGGTGTAGAACACCGGCTTCTTCGCCTTGGCGATCAGCTCGACCGCGGCCTTGATCTTGTTCAGGTCGCCCTTGACCGTCGGACGATAGGTCTTGTGCTGGTTGTCGCGCGGACGGCTATAGGAGCCGGTTGCGAACTGGATGTCCTTGGGAATGTCGACCACGACCGGGCCTGGCCGACCATTGGCGGCGACGTAGAAGGCCTCGTGCAGGACGCGCGGCAGGTCGGCGATGCTCTTCACCAGGTAGTTGTGCTTGGTGCACGAGCGGGTGATGCCGACCGTGTCGCATTCCTGGAAGGCGTCCGAGCCGATCAGATGCGTCGGGACCTGGCCGGTGATGACGACGAGCGGGATCGAGTCGAGCAGCGCATCGGTCAGCCCGGTGACGGCGTTGGTCGCACCGGGGCCGGAGGTGACCAGCACGCAGCCGACCTTGCCCGGCGCCGAGCGGGCATAGCCCTCGGCGGCGTGGACCGCGCCCTGCTCGTGGCGGACGAGCACGTGCTTGACCTTGTCCTGCTGGAAGATCGCATCGTAGATCGGCAGCACGGCGCCGCCGGGATAGCCGAAGAGATGCTCCACGCCCTGGTCCTGGAGGGCGCGAACGACCATCTCGGCGCCGGTCATCATCTCGCTCATAACGGTCTCCTGCGGAGGTCTTGGTCAGTTTCAGTCGGAAAAAGGCAATAAAAAAGGCCCTCGGAGGGGCCTGGGCGTGCGCTGGCGTCGGGGACGCCCGGTTGTAAAACCGGCCCCTACCAGCGCACCTGTACGATAATAAGCTTGCGCATGTCGCAGCCCTGTCGAAACGAAAGTTGCCGGACGCTAGCCGAGCAACACCGCATGGTCAAGCGCGATTAAAGCCGGCAAGCGAAGGCCCGCCCGCGCAGGCGGCCAGCGCGACGCCGAGCGCCGCCTCCGGCGCAGCCGCCGTCCAACCTTCCATCTGGTGGCGGAACCAGGTCATCTGCCGTTTGGCATAAGCGCGGGTGTCGGCCTTGCCGCGTGCCACTGCCTCGTCGAGCGAAAGCTCGCCGTCGAGATAGGCGATCAGCCCCGGCACGCCATGGGCGCGCATCACCGGGAGCAGCGGATCGAGCCGGCGCTCGCGCAGGGCCGCGACCTCTTCGAGCGCGCCTTGCGCCATCATCGCATCAAAGCGCTGGTCGATCCGGGCGCGCACCAGTTCCCGCTCCGGCGCGAGGAAGAGCTTGAGCAGGCTTTGCCCCGCCAGCCGCCCCGGCCGCCTCGAACCCTGGAAGCTCGCCAGTGAGCGCCCGGTCGCCTGCAACACCTCCAGCGCCCGCATCACCCGCAGCCGATCGCTCGGCCGCAGGCGCGCCGCCATCTCCGGATCCTTGCCGGCCAGCTCGGCATGCAACTCGCTGGTCTCGCGCTGCTCCGCCCGGGCCCGGAAGGCAATGCGAACCTCCTCGGGCACTGGCGGGATGTCCGAAAGCCCCTCGGTCAGCGCCTTGAAGTAAAGCCCGGTGCCGCCGACCAGCACCGGCAGGGCGCCCTGCCCGGCCAACTCCTGCAAAAGCGCCGTGACCTCGGCCGCATAGGCCGCGGCGGAATGGTTCACCGCGCCGTCGATGTGGCCATAGAGCCGGTGCGGTACCTCGCCCATCTCCTCCGGCGTCGGTCGCGCGGTGATGACCTGGAGGTCGCGGTAAACCTGCATCGAGTCGGCATTGACCACGACGCCGCCGAAACGGCGCGCCAATGCGACCGCCAGCGCCGACTTGCCGCTCGCGGTCGGACCTGCGATGAGCACCGCGCTGTATTTCACTTCGCTTCCGGCTCCCTCATGACGCTCGTCGCCACCTTCGTCTCCGCCCATGGTCAGGCCCTGCTCGGCGACGGCCTGCTCGCCCGCCTGCGCGCCGCTTCGCCGGCGCCGGCAAAGGTCGAGCGCCTCGATGGCGAGATCGCGGCCGACCTCTTCGCGGAAGCGGACGATGCGCGCAAGCTCGAAGCGGCGCTGCGCGAGGCGCTTGGCGGCGCTCAGGTCGACATCATCGTCCAGCCTGCGCAAACGCGCCGCAAGCGCCTGTTCCTCGCCGACATGGATTCCACCATGATCGGCCAGGAATGCATCGACGAACTCGCGGCCTATGTCGGGCTAAAGGAGAAGGTCTCTGATATCACCGAGCGCGCCATGCGCGGCGAGCTCGAATTCGAGCCGGCCTTGCGTGAGCGCGTCGCGCTGTTGAAGGGCATTGCGCTCGGCGTCGTCGACGAGATCATCGCCAGGAGCATCACGCTGACGCCGGGCGGCAGTGCCTTGGTGCGCACCATGCGCGCCAATGGCGGCTACACGGCCCTGGTCTCGGGCGGTTTCACCGTCTTCACCGGCCCGATCAGCCAGACGATTGGCTTCGACGAGCACCGCTCCAACATCCTGCTCAGCGAAGGCGCCCTGCTCTCGGGACTGGTCGCCGAGCCGATCCTCGGCAAGCAGGCCAAGCTCGACGCGCTGATCGAATTGCGCGCCCGCTTCGGCCTGCCGGATGAGGCGACCCTCGCGGTCGGCGACGGCGCCAACGATCTCGCCATGCTGGGCGAAGCCGGGCTCGGCGTCGCCTTCCGCGCCAAGCCGACGGTGGCAGCCGCAGCCGATGCCCGCCTCGACCATGCCGACCTCACTGCCTTGCTCTACGCCCAGGGCTATCGCGGCGACGAGATCGTCAGGGCCTGAGCCTCAATCGACGATGAACAGCCGCGCTCCGTTCGGCGAGCGCGAGCGATGCGGCTCGGCCTTGTCGGCGACCTGGTAGCTCATCCCGGCCCGCAGCAGCATGGCCCGGCCGTCAGCCAGCGTCGTCTCGAGCTCGCCGTCGAGACACAAGAGAATGTGCCCCTTCTCGCACCAATGGTCGGAGACATAGCCGGCCGAGTATTCGACCATCCTGACCCGGATCGGATTCTCCGCCGGCCCGAAGCGCCTTGTGCGCCAGGTCGCCTGGCCCTCTTCGCCAGGGAAATGCTCCGGCTCGACAGAGGACCAGTCGGTCGTGCCGAAGGGGATGTCGCTCATACGCATTGGATGCCTCTCTGATTAGGAAAGGAACCTTGTCGGAGCCGTGATCGCGTTTCCAACGCAAAAACCTGATGGCGCCAATCAGCGGCAACAAAAAAGGCGGCCCGGAGGCCGCCTTTTCGTCGATCCATCAATGAGGAGCGGTCAGCTCATCGTCACCGCGACGAAGCGGACTTCGCCCTGGCCGTTCGAGACCAGCAGCAGGGCAGATTTCTTACCCTCCTTCTTGAGGGCGTCCAACCGCTTGGTGACGTCCTCGGGCGAATTCACCGCCTCCTGGCCGACCTCGACCACGAGTTCGCCGACGAGGATGCGCTTGTCGGCAGCGTTCGAGTTGCTGTCGACCTTGGTGATGACGACGCCCTTCAGCCCGTCCTTGATCGAGTAGCGCTTGCGCAGCTCCTCGTTCTGGGCCGAGAACTCAAGGCCGAGCGCCGAGGCGGTGGCCGGCTTGGCGGCCTCGCCTGTCGGCTTGTTGGCCGAAGCCTGCTGGACCTTCTCGCCATCCTCGAGCCGGGCCAGCTTGACCGTCTTGGCCAGCTCTTTGCCCTTGCGCATGACCTGGATCGGCACGTCCTTGCCGACCGCCGTGCTGGCGACGATGCGCGGCAGCTCGCGCGAATCCTTCACGTCCTTGCCGTCGAACTTGACGATCACGTCGCCGATCTCAAGGCCGGCCGGCTTGGCCGGGCCCTTGTCGTCGATGCCGGCGATCAGCGCGCCGCGCGCCGTGCCGAGGCCGAGCGCTTCCGCGGTGGCGTCATCGACGTTCTGGATGCGTACGCCGAGCCAGCCGCGGCGGGTCTCGCCGAACTCCTTGAGCTGATCAACGATGTTGGTCGCAAGCGAGGACGGCACGGCGAAGCCGATGCCGACCGAGCCGCCGGTCGGCGACAGGATCGCGGTGTTGATGCCGATCACCTCGCCGGCCATGTTGAACAGCGGGCCGCCCGAATTGCCCTTGTTGATGGCCGCGTCGGTCTGGATATAGGTGTCGTAGGGGCCCTGGTTGATGTCGCGATTGCGGGCCGAGACGATGCCCGACGAGACCGAGCCGCCGAGGCCGAACGGGTTGCCGATCGCCATGACGGGGTCGCCGATGCGGGCCTTGTCGGAATCACCGAACTTGACGAAGGGCAGCGGCTTGTCGTGCTTCACGCGCAGAACGGCGAGGTCGACCTTGGTGTCCTTGCCGACGACCTCGGCCTTGAGGCGCAGGCCATCGCTGAACACCACGGTGATTTCGTTGGCGTCGCCGATGACGTGGTTGTTGGTCACCACCAGGCCGGACGGATCGATCACGAAGCCCGAGCCGGCCGATTGCGAGCGGCGCTGCTGCGGCGGCTGTTGCGGCTGGTTCTGACCCTGTTCGCCGCCACGGCCGCGGCGATTGAAGAATTCCTCGAACAGGTCACCGAACGGGGTGTCGGGGCCGAGCTGCGGAAGTTGCGGCAGGGTGCGGCCGCGGTTCTCGCTGGTCGTCACCGCGGCGATGTTGACCACCGCCGGCATCACCCGCTCGGCGAGATCGGCCAGCGAGATGGTGGTGCCATGGACCTGCGGCACGGCCTGGACAGGTCCGGGCGCCGGCGTCGCCTGGCCGAACGCAGGCACAGTCGCGAAGGCCATGCCGGCGACAGTCGCGACCCGCGCCAGACGGTAGGCATGGGATTGTGTGAGTGCCATCGATGTCCTCATGATCATGAGTTGCCGCGCCAAGTGATCGGCCTTGACGACATTGCAGCGCAGCCGGAATCCGAACGCAACTTAAGAACGCCAAAATGCGGCGGAAGGGCGACGCAAGATTGCGTCATAACGCCGTGATCGCCCAAAAAGGGGCGTCAGCCTCTCGCTAGCCAGACCAGGGCGACACCGACGACCGCCGAGACGATGCCGATCAGCCGCATCCGCTCGGCGGGTGTCTCGGAGGCGCTGCGCAGCGCCTCCTTGGCGATCTCCGGAATCGACGCGAAAAGCAGTCCCTCGATGGCGAAGACCAGGCCGAGCGCCGCGAGGAAATCTGTCATGCGCAGCGCTCGGTCATAGGTCAGGGCTTGGGAGCCGCCGGCGTCGCCGGGGTAGCATCGGTTCCCGCTCCGGCCCGTCGGCCGGACGGGTCGTTGAAGAAGCGGAAGAACGGCGAATCCGGCGTCAGCAGCATCCGAGTATCACCGGACTTCAGGCTCGCTTCATAAGCCTGCATCGAGCGGTAGAAGGCGAAGAACTCCGGATCCTTGCCGAAGCCCTCGGCGAAGATGCGGTTGCGCTCACCCTCGCCCTGGCCGCGGGTCTCGTCGGACTTCCGCTGCGCCTCGGCGACGATGATGATCGCATCGCGCTCAGCCTTTGCCCGAATCTCCTGCGACTGCTGGCCACCGAGCGCGCGCGCTTCCGCCGCCTCCCGCTGGCGTTCGGTCTGCATGCGCTGGAACACCGCCTGCGAGTTGGCCGCCGGCAGGTCGACACGGCGCAACCGGACGTCGACCACGGTCATGCCGAAGCGGCCCGCCTCGCGATTCACCTCGTCGCGGATGCGGTTCATCAGCCGCGAGCGATCGTTGCGGACCATCGACGTGAACGTCGCCTCGGCGAGAACCGAGCGGACATTACCGTTGACGATCGAGGCGAGCTGCGAATTGGCACGCGGGATGTTGTTGACCGCCTGGTAGAAGCGCAGCGGATCGGAAATCCGGTAACGCGTGAAGGCATCGACCACGAGACGCTTCTGGTCCGAGGCGATGATCTCCTGCGACGGCAGGTCGAGATCGAGGATGCGGTTGTCGAGGAAGACGACCTGCTCGAACGGTGCCGGCAGCTTGAGATAGAGCCCCGGCGCGGTCGCGACGGTGCGCACCGCGCCGAAGCGCAGCACGATGGCGGAGTCGGTCTGGCGCACCACGAAGGTGCAGGCATAGAAGACGACCGCGGCGATGGCGACGAGCGCCAGCAGACCCACACGAAGGATGCCGCTCATCGCACCGCTCCCTGGGTCTGGCCGGCCGGACGGCGCTGCTGCTGCCCAAGCTCGCCGAGCGGCAGATAGGGTACGACACCGCTGCCGGAGCCGTTCTGGTCGAGGATCACCTTGTCCATACCACCGAAGACGCGTTCCATGGTTTCGAGGAAGAGCCGCTCGCGCGTGACGGCGGGCGCGTTCTTGTACTGCTCGTAGACCGAGTTGAAGCGGCTGATCTGGCCGAGCGCCTCGTTGACCGTCTGGTCCTTATAGGCCTCGGCCGACTGGAGGAGCTGCGCAGCCTTACCGCGCGATTCCGGCACGACGCGGTTGGCGTAGGTTTCCGCCTCGTTGCGCAGGCGCTCCTGGTCGGCGCGCGCCGCCTGGACGTCGCGGAAGGCGTCGATGACCTGCTGCGGCGGGTCGACCTTCTGAAGCTGGACCAGATTGATCTGCACGCCGGCCCGGTAGGTGTTCAGCGTGTCCTGCATCAGCTGGCGCACTTCGGTCTCGATCGCGCCGCGGTCGGTGGTCAGCACCGGCTGGATGTTGCGCCGGCCGATGATCTCGCGCATCGCGCTCTCGGCGACGGCCTTCACCGTGCCCGGCGGATCCTGGATGTTGAAGACATAGTTCTCGGGCGCGCCCGCATCGATCTTCCACTGCACGATCACATCGATGTCGACGATGTTCTCGTCACCGGTCAGCATCAGGCTTTCCTCGGTGACGTCGGTCTGGCGCGACGTGCGCACCGACTCGACGGTCCGGAAGCCGACTTCGGTGGTGATGACGTTCGTCACCTGCGGCTTGACCACGCTGCCGATCGGATAGGGCCAGTTGTAGTTGAGGCCTTCGCCGGTCTTGCCGATGTATTTCCCGAAGACGAGATTGAGGCCGACCTCGTTCGGGCGGACGATGTACCAGCCGGTCATGAACCAGACGAAGATCAGGAACAGGACGCCGATGATCAGGCCGGGCCCGCCGAGATTGCCGCCCGGCAGGAAATTCTTGAGCCGGTCCTGACCGCGCCGGATGATTTCCTCGAGATCGGGAGGCGTGTTGCCGCCCGAAGGACCGCCGCCCCAGGGACCGCCGCCATTGCCGCCGCCACCGCGCTGGCCCCAGGGGCCACCACCGCCGCCACCGCTGCCGCCACTCCCGCCGCTCTGGTTACTCCAAGGCATGCCTCAGCCGTTCCTCACTCTTTGCTTCGACCGTGCATAGCTGAACGGCAGAACGCTGTCAGCGCCAAGCGGCGCAATGCGCGTTGAATTGGGCATCGGCCACGGATTCGTCAACGACGCAAGCCCCTTTGGTCGTAGACCGTTCGTCGCAGTTCGCCGTTTGGCCTTTAGGATACCCGCTCGAAGGTCGCGAAGGCGAAGGAAAACTCGTCGTCAGCGCCGGCCGGGTGCTCGCTACGGGTGCTCTCGTGGAAGACCGCACGGTCGAAATCCGGGAAGACCGCGTCACCCTCCGGCCGGGCGTGGACGAGGGTCAATTCCAGCCGGTCCACGACCGGCAACGCCTGAGCATACACCTCGCCGCCGCCAGCGACGATGACGGCGCGCGCGCCCATCGCCTTACCGAGCCCCTGCCCCGTTGCGAGCGCCTGATCGAGCGAGGGCACGATATAGACGCCTTCCGGCTGGAAGTCCGGATCGCGCGAGAGCACTACGGTCTGGCGTCCCGGCAGCGGCTTGCCGATCGACAGGAAGGTCTTGCGCCCCATGATGATCGGGCAGCCCATGGTCAATTCTCGGAAGCGGCGCATGTCGGTCTTGAGCCGCCATATCAGCTGGTTGTCGCGGCCGATCACGCCGTTCTCGGCGATCGCCGCGATCAGGACAATGGGGAGCTTCGCCACGGCTCAGCCTCCGGCAGCGAGCTTGTGCAGCGCCTGCCCGTCGAGGCGCTTTACCGTCCACTCGTCCTGCGCCACCGCGCCGATCGAGCGATAGAACACCCGCGAGGGCTCGTTCCAATTCAGCACCCACCAGGCGAAGCGCGACAGGCCTTCATCGACGCAGCGCTTCGCCAAACGCACCATCAGCGCCTTGCCGATGCCGCGGCCGCGATGCTCCGGCCGGACATAGAGGTCCTCGAGCCAGATGCCATGCCGGCCGGTGAAGGTCGAATAGGTGTAGAACCAGATCGCAAAGCCTGCCGGAGCGCCGTCCCATTCGGCAATGTCGCAGAAGACCTTGGGCTCCGGGCCGAACAGGGCGGCCGCCATATCGGCCTCGCTGGCCTCGACCTCGTGCAGCAGTTTCTCGTATTCGGCGAGCTCGCGGACGAAGCCGAGCACGAGCCCGGCCTCATCGGGCCGCACGGGGCGAATCGTCAGCGTCATACGGCATCTCCGACTACAGCGGCGCGGCCGACGGAATCGGCGCGAATAATGCAGCCCGCTTACATCATGACCGGAGCCGGCGCACATAGGCTCGCGCATCCCCGTCAGGCCTCGGGCGGCTCCTCCGGCATGCCCCTGAGCAGATAACCCGCCGCGCCGGCGCTCATCAGCGCGAGGCAGAACCAAGTCAGCGCGTAGACTAGGTGGGTGTTGCGGAAGCCGACCTGGGTCATGCCGCCCTGCGGCAGCGGGCCGGGCTCCGTGGCCGCATCGGCATCGACGAAATAGGGTGCGACCTGGCCGAGCCCCCGCGCTTGCGCGATCGCTGCAACATCGCGGGAATACCAGCGGCCGGCGGCCAGATCGTTGGCGCGCAGGAAGCCACCGCCCGGCTCGCTTAGTCGCAACAGCCCGACCACCCTCGCCTCTCCGCCGGCGACCTTGCGACGTTCCGCGGCTCCACGCTGTCCCTCCGGCACGAAGCCGCGATTGACGAGCGCTGTGAAGCCGGCATCCGCCTGGAACAGAGCCAAGACCCAGAAGCCGGGGCCGCGCTCCGTCACCGCCATAGTCAGCGTCTCCGGTGCATCGGGATAGCGGCCCTGCAGGGTGATGCGGCGATATTCGTCCGCTGCGACGGTGATCCCGTCCCATTGCGCCGGCCCCGGTGCAGCGACGGGCGGAGCCTTGAGGCGCAGCTCAATACGGGCGATCAGGTCGAGCTTCCAGCTCCGCCTCTGGACCTGCCAGATGCCGAGGCCGGCGAAAATCAGAGTGGCCAGGCAGAGCCCCGCGATGAAGATGCCCCGCGCGACGCCACCCTGTCGCCTTCTCTCCGCGTCCGGCCACACGGCTCGTGCCTCACATCTTGTGCAGGTCGGGCATCATGTTGGCGTTGAGGTGGAACATCACCCAGAGCGAGCCCGTGAGCGCGATCGCCACGATGATGATCGTGAAGATCAGCGCCATCATCGTCCAGCCCCCTTCAGAGCGGCCGTTCATGTGCAGGAAATAGACCATGTGAACGACGATCTGCGCGGCGGCGAAGAGCATGATCACGATCGCCGTCAGCAGCGAGTTCGGCAGCACGTCGTTCATGACGAGCCAGAACGGGATCGCGGTCAAGACAACGGAGAGCAGGAAGCCGGTGACGTAGCCGCGCAGGCTGCCATGTGCCGCGCCGTGGGCGTCGTGCCCGTCATGATGGCTGTCGTGATGACCGTTCTGGGCCTTGGCGTGGTTCTGGCTCATTTCAGCACGCCCATCAGGTAGACGAAGGTGAAGACGCCGATCCAGACGACGTCGAGGAAGTGCCAGAACATCGAGAGGCACATCAGCCGGCGCCGATTGGCCGCGATCAGCCCATGCTTCGACACCTGCGTCATCAGCACCGCGAGCCAGACCAGGCCGAAGGTGACGTGCAGTCCGTGCGTGCCGACCAGGGTGAAGAAGGACGACAGGAAGGCGCTGCGCATCGGCGTCGCGCCCTCGTGGATCAGATGTGCGAATTCGTAGAGCTCGATCCCCAGGAAGGCGAGGCCGAAGAGCGCCGTGACCACGAGCCAGCCCTGCACCGCCGCCTGCCGGCCCTTGTCCATCGCCAACATGGCAAAACCATAGGTGATCGAGGAGAACAGCAGCATGGCGGTGTTGACCGCCACCAGCTTCAGGTCGAACAGGTCGGCGCCGGACGGCCCTGCCGCATAATTGCGCCCGAGCACGCCGTAGGTCGCAAAGAGCACTGCGAAGACCAGGCAGTCGCTCATCAGATAGAGCCAGAAGCCGAGCATCGTCGAGCCGCCGGGGTGCGCGTGCTCCTCCTCGGTGACGTAGAATGCCGGAACGCCGTTCGCGGTCTGCGCTGTCGCCTTAGCCATCATCGCCCCTCAGGCCCGGCCCAGAAGCTGGGTGCGCGCATCTTCCGCCTGCACGACCTCATCGGCCGGGATGTGGAAGTCGCGGTCGTAGTTGAAGGTGTGGATGATCACGGCCGCGATCACGCTGACGAAGGAGAGCGCCGCCAGCCACCAGATGTACCAGATCAAGGCGAAACCGCAGATCGTCGCCAGTCCGGCGATGATTAGACCGGCGCCGGTATTCCTCGGCATATGGATCTGCCGGTAACCCGCGAGCGGACGCCGATAGCCGCGCTTCTTCATGTCCGCCCAGGCATCGAGATCGTGGACGATTGGAGTGAAGGCGAAGTTGTAGGCCGGCGGCGGCGAGGAGGTCGACCATTCCAGCGTGCGCCCGTCCCAGGGATCGCCGGTCGTGTCGCGTAGCTGCTCCCGGCGCAGGATGCTGACGCCGATCTGGATCAGGAAGCACAGGATGCCGAGCGCGATCAGCACCGCGCCGAACGCCGCGACCACGAACCAGATCTGCAGCGAGGGATCCTCGAAGCGGCTGAGACGGCGGGTCACGCCCATCAGGCCGAGGATGTAGAGCGGCATGAAGGCGACGTAGAAGCCAACCACCCAGAACCAGAAGGAGAGATGCCCCCAGAACGGCTCGAGCTTGAAGCCGAAGGCCTTGGGGAACCAGTAGGCGATGCCGGCGAAGACCCCGAAGACCACGCCGCCGATGATGACGTTGTGGAAATGGGCGATCAGGAACAGGCTGTTGTGCAGCACGAAATCGGCCGGCGGCACCGCGAGCATGACGCCGGTCATGCCGCCGATGACGAAGGTGATCATGAAGGCAAGCAGCCACATCATCGGCAATTCGAAGCGGATGCGGCCGCGATACATCGTGAACAGCCAGTTGAAGATCTTCGCCCCGGTCGGGATCGAGATGATCATCGTCGTGATGCCGAAGAAGGAGTTCACGCTGGCGCCCGAGCCCATCGTGAAGAAGTGGTGCAGCCAGACCAGGTAGGACAGGATGGTGATGACCACCGTCGCATAGACCATCGAGGCGTAGCCGAAGAGGCGCTTGCCGCAGAAGGTCGAGGCAACCTCGGAATAGACGCCGAAGAGCGGCAGGATCAGGATGTAGACCTCCGGGTGGCCCCAGATCCAGATCAGGTTCACGTACATCATCGGGTTGCCGCCGAGATCGTTCGTGAAGAAGTTGGTGCCGACATAGCGGTCGAGCGTGAGCAGCGCGAGCGTCGCCGCCAGGATCGGGAAGGTCGCGACGATCAGCACGTTGGTGCACAGCGACGTCCAGGTGAAGATCGGCATCTTCATCAGGTCCATGCCGGGCGCGCGCATCTTGACGATGGTCGCGATCAGGTTGACGCCCGATAGCGTCGTGCCGATGCCCGCGATCTGCAGCGCCCAGAGGTAATAGTCCATGCCCACCCCGGGCGAGTAGGCGGCCCCGGACAGCGGCGGGTACGCGAGCCAGCCGACCTTGGCGAACTCGCCGATGAAGAGCGAGGCCATCACCAGGACGGCGCCGCCGACGGTCATCCAGAAGCTGAAATTGTTGAGGAAGGGGAAGGCGACGTCACGCGCGCCGATCTGCAGCGGCACGACATAGTTCATCAGTCCCGTGACGAACGGCATCGCCACGAAGAAGATCATGATCACGCCATGGGCGGTGAAGATCTGGTCGTAATGGTGCGGCGGCAGGTAGCCCTCATTGCCGGCGAAGGCGATCGCCTGCTGGCCGCGCATCATCAGTGCATCGGCAAAGCCGCGCAGCAGCATGATGACGCCGAGGATCATGTACATGATCCCGATCTTCTTGTGGTCCACGCTGGTGAACCACTCGTGCCAGAGATAGCCCCAGAGCTTGAAGCGGGTGATCAGCGCGACGAGCCCGAGCCCGCCGAGCACGACGGCAGCGAAGGTCGCGATCAGAATCGGCTCGTGATAGGGGATCGCTTCGAGGGTGAAGCGTCCGAAGATGAGCTTCCACCAGTCGGGATAGGAGGTCATGCTTCCCTCGGCTCGCGGATGCGGCTCAGTTGACGGCGCGGGCGGACATGCCCGCAGCGCCATAGACATCGGTCGGGGTGCAGATCGCCGTCACGAACGGACGCGGCGGCAGCGGTTGCCCGCCGCGGCGCACGCTCTTGTCGTATTCGAGCGCGACGACAGTATGGATACCCTCCTTGCCACCGCCGCCCTTGGCGTCCATCGCCATCATGTCGCGCATGCACATCTTGGTGCGGTCGACGCACATGTTCAGGATGGCGGTGAAGAGGTCGGACGGGATGTCGCGGAAATAGCGGACCGGCTCGCGTTCGCTCGGCCGCTCCAGCACGAGATATTCGTCGCGCCCGAGCGTGCTGCCGCCGCGGATCGCGCCCTGCACCCACTCGCCGAAGGCCTTGTCGTCGACGCCGCGGAAGCGGAAGCGCATGTCGGAGAAGCCGGCGCCGCTGTAATTGGCGGAGAAGCCCTCGAACTCGCCGGGGCGATTGATCACGGCGTTGAGCTTCGTCTGCATGCCCGGCATCGCGTAGATCTGGCCGGCGAGCGCGGGGATGAAGAGCGAGTTCATCACCGAGGACGACGTGATGCGAAACTCGATCGGCTGGTCGACCGGCGCCACCACCTCGTTGAGCGAGGCGATGCCCTGCGCCGGATAGAGGAAGAGCCATTTCCAGTCGAGCGCCACGACCTGGATCACCAGCGGCTGCTTCCTGATCCCTGTACTACCCGCTCTCGCCTCGACCACCGGCTTGCCGGCGGCGATGCGGTTGAGCGGGCGATAAGGATCGAGCAGATGCGTGCCCATCCAGGTCATCGCGCCGAGGACGACGATGATCAGCAGCGGCACCGACCAGATCACCACCTCGAGCGGCAGCGAATGGTTCCACTCCGGATGATAGGTTGCCTTGGCCGAGGCGCGGTAGCGCCAGGCGAAGAAGATCGTCAGCGCCATCACCGGGATGATGACGAGCAGCATCAGCGCGACGGATGCGAGCATGAGGTTGCGTTGCTGCAGCGCAACATCACCTGATGGCGAAAGCAGCACCATCTGGCACCCGCCGAGCAGGGCGAGGATCGGTAGAACCGTTAAAAGTCGAAAGATCCGCAAGAGACTTAAGACCTCCCTATCGGGGGAACAGCCGTTGTCTATGTCCATTCTTTCGCACCGCACATAAGACAATCTGTCTCATTGCGGCAGTTTGACGGGTCGCTTCTATCCACCGTATCCATTTGCACGAGGTGCGGGCAAGCCCGGTTCTCCGGCGCGCCCGCCAGCTTAGGAATTCGCGGTCATGAGCGCTGACGCGGCGAGCCATTCATCGGGGCACCTGACGGACGAGCACGGGCGCGACCATGTCAGCCCCGCCGACATCGCGCTCGGCGTCATCATCGGGAGGACGTCGGAATATTTCGACTTCTTCGTCTTCGGCCTCGGCTGCGTGCTGGTCTTCCCCGAGCTGGTCTTCCCGTTCGTCGACCGGCTCACCGGCACGCTCTACAGCTTCGGCATCTTCGCATTGGCCTTCGTCACACGCCCGATCGGCTCGGTGCTGTTCTTCTCGATCGACCGCCACTATGGCCGAACGACCAAGCTCACCGTCGCGCTCTTCCTCCTCGGCGGCTCGACCGCGGCCGTCGCCTTCCTGCCGGGCTATGCGACCATCGGCATCTGGTCCTGCGTCATCCTCGCCGCCTTCCGCCTGCTGCAGGGCATCGCGCTCGGCGGCGCCTGGGACGGCCTGTCCTCGCTGCTGGCGCTGAACGCTCCAGCCAACCGGCGCGGCTGGTACACCATGCTGCCGCAGCTCGGCGCGCCCTTCGGCTTCATCCTCGCCGCCGGGCTGTTCGCCTATTTCGAGGGCGCGCTCTCGAAGGAGGATTTCCTCGGCTGGGGCTGGCGCTATCCCTTCTTCGTCGCGCTGACGATCAACGTCGTCGCGCTGTTCGCCCGTCTGCGCATGGTCGCGACCCACGAATTCGCAGAGCTGATGGAAACGCGCGAGCTGGTGCCGATGCCGGTATCTGAGCTGATCCGCGCCCATGGCCGCACGATCGTCCTCGGCGCCTTCGTGCCGCTGGCGAGCTTCGCGCTCTTCCACCTCGTCACCATCTTCCCTGTCAGCTGGATCAATCTCTTCACCGATCGCTCGGTCGCGGAGTTCCTGCTGGTGCAGGCCGCTGGCGGCGTGGTCGGTGCCGGTGCGATCGTCACCTCCGGACTGATCGCCGACCAGATCGGGCGCCGCAACACGCTGCTGCTCTCCGGCGGAATGATCGCGCTCTTCAGCCTGTCGAGCATCGTGGCGCCGCTGCTCTTCGGCGACAGCCTGGCCGGGCAGACGATCTATGTGATCATCGGCTTCGGGCTGCTCGGCCTGGCCTATGGCCAGACTGCCGGCGCGGTCGCGAGCAGCTTTGGCACGCAATACCGCTACACCGGCGCGGCGCTGACTTCCGACCTCGCCTGGCTGCTCGGCGCCGGCTTCGCCCCGCTGGTGGCGCTGACCGTGTCGAGCACGTTCGGCCTCGCCTGGGTCGGCATCTACCTGCTCTCCGGCGCGCTCTGCACATTGGCAGCGTTGGCGATCGATCGGCGGTCGGAAGCCCGCTACGAGTGACGCGGCTGCACGGCTACCGCTGCCGACCAAGGGCAGCGAGGCCGCTTGGTCAGACCGCGACATCGACCTTGATCGCGGCATGGGGCGAATAGCCCTCGACCTCGAAATCCTCGATCCGATAGTCGTCGATGCTTGATGCCTGGCGGGTCAACCGCATCGTCGGGAATGGCCGCGGCTCCCGCTCCAGCTGCCCCTGCGCCTGCTCGATATGGTTGAGGTAGAGGTGAACGTCGCCGCCGAACCAGACGAGGTCACTCGGCTGCAAACCGGCCTGCTGGGCGAGAGCCAGAGCTGCCGGGCTTGCGCCCCATTTTCCACTTCCGCAGCGGTCGTCGGTGGCGGTCGGCCACAGGAAGACCGGGCCAAAGCCCCAGATCAACCCTTTCTTATTGGGCGTGGGGGTGAAGAGGAACTTCTGCGTGATGTCTCGCCAATGCCGGTTCCATCGGCCGCGCCGTTGCGGTCACGGTGAACCACCGGCAACACCTTGCGGATGATCAGGCTCCAGTCCTGATTGAGCGGCACGGAACGACCGGTTGGATATTCTTGGTCGAGGCGAGGCCATTCCGATGCGGCCCGCCTGAGAAATCGAAATTTCCCTGAAGCGGAATGCTGATCATCTTAGCGATCGGATTGGCGAGCTTCTTCGAAAGCTCCTCCGCGTCTTCGCCGTGGGCAAGCGAACTCGATGCGACCAGCGCGGCCACGACCGCTATCCGCTTTCCCCGTCGGTGCATGGCCGTCCTTTTCCTTCGCGATCAGCGTTCGGACGGTGTGGGCGTCATGCGCCGGCTCGGGAAGCGGACGCGATAGAGGAAAACTAAACGAGATTCGCGAGTTCCAGAGGATCGGGTAAAGCCCTGAAAGCGAGCGAGCCGATGGCACGAAACTGCCATCGGCTGGGCTAACACGCCCGGCGAGCCTCACTGGCGGCTAAGCCCCCTTCCCGGCCGGACCTCCGCTGGAGATGGCGCCCATAAGGGAAAACCCTCAGGCTGTAAGGCGATGGCTCTCCCGGTCAGGCCGCCTTCGGCACGAGACGCAACTTCGCCGACAGGATGGCCCCCTCGTTGGAAACGCGAAACGTGAGCGTTCCGTCGAATGCGATCAGCCTCTCGCGCATGCCGGAGATGCCGACGCCCTCCCGGACTACGGTCTTTCCGCTTGCGCTCCGCGCGGCTGTGCCATCGTCCTCAACGCGAAATTCCAACATGCCGTGCTCATCGATATCGAGCGAAAGGCGTGCCGCGCTGGCATCGGCAGGGCGGTGGACGTTCGCGAGCGCCTCCTGCGCAACGCGGAACAGGGCCGTCTCCACCTCCCCGGGCAATCTCAGATCGTTGAGAGCGCCTCCGATCCTCAACTCCAGATGAATGTTGCTTCGGCGCTTGAAGCCATCGACCAACCAATGCAGAGCGTTGGGAAGCCCGGATTCATCCAGCATTGGCGGGTGCAGCAGATAGGACACCCCCCGGATTTCCTTTTGCGTATTCTCGATGAAGTCCCGCATCCGGCCGAGATGGGCATGCCATGGGCCGTGACGCTGTGACAGCGCATCAGCCGCAAGCTTCAGCTCGAGACTGGCGGCCAGTAAATTCTGAGCGGCAGAATCGTGGAGATCGCGCGCGATCTGTCGCCGCTCTTGATCCTGCCGCTGCAACAGGCGGACGGTGAGGTCGCGCAGCGACGCCGTCAGGTGCTTCTGCTTTGCAATGTTCCGGATGCTGCCGATGGCAGTTCCAGTCTGCCCCGGAAGCGGGGCTATCCGAATTTCCCAATGGCCAGGATTCGAGCTCGACTCGACCCGGTGTTCACGTTGCACAATGCCGCGCGATTGCTGGCAGCAATGGAAGCACGACGAGATGAACGCCACCTCGCTTGACTGAAGAACGTCATGCACGTTCTTTCCGACGAGCCCGTCGGCGCTCAGGCCGAAGATCGGCTCCGTGTTCTGATTGACCTCGAGAAAGACCAGCGCGTCCGCGGCCGCACCGGATCCAATCAGGAAGTTGCAGTCCGGTGAGCTATTGAAGATCGCCCGATATCTGGCGCGATTGGAGGCAAGAGCTGCCAACAGATCCTTGAAGCTGTGCATTTGCCGCTCGGCAAGGTAGACCGCCAGCGCAAGTCCGGCGATCGGCAGCATCAGCAGCATGAGGACCTCGCGAGCCTTGAGCCACCAGGCGGCGCGGATGGCGCTCTGCCTCAAGCTCGCGAAGGCATAGAGCCCATAGTCACCGACCGCCCTGAGCGCCACGATGTTCGACTCGCCATCGGCGTCGTCGACGTCGAGATAGGCCTGCCCGATGCTTTCAGGTCGAGTCTGCTCGATCCGCACTGCGAGCGTCCGTCGACGGTCTGGGCCGACGGTTTCGTTGCCATGCTCGGCAATCAGAGCCCCCGATGCCGACAAGAGGCCGATCACCTCGACCGAAGGTCCCGAGATCCTCTCGAAGAACTGCCCCACATAGCCGCGATCGAGCGCCATGAACGCTACCCCGGCGAATGTCCCCGCCGCGTCGTTGATCGCGCGGCTGACCGGCACGCTGAAGGCGGTATCTTTCGAGCCGAGGATCGGCGCCCCGACATAAAGGCTGCCGCGGACGGTCCCATCGCGATGGGCCTTGAAGTAATCCCGCCACGAAACATTCATGGAGTTGCGCCACGGCGCCGAAATCTTGATGTCGCCGCTGCCGTCGGTCACGCCGAGGATGCGCACAGGCTGCCGCGAGTTAACAATCGCGGTCATCCGTTCGAGCGATTTCTCGTACTCGCTCGGTACATCGATAGGCAGCTGGGAAATCTCGGAGAGCGCCGAATCCGCGCCTTCGAACACGCGCAGACTGTGCTCGGCCGCCAGAACGGCAGTGCGACCGAGCAACTCGCGGGCTTCTGCCGACGCCTGGCGGTAGCTCGACTGCGCGTAGATGAGACCGGCGATGATGGGAATCGCCGCACTGAGAAACAGGGCGATCCGGACTGCCCGAACGAGCCTCCGGCGCTCCCCTTTGACCAGCCCCAGCGAGGCCGTTTCTCTCTGCATGATTCCAGCCCCAGCCCCGTCGCCGCCCCTCGGCTGCTGCCTTTACATGTCATCGCCTCGCAAACGCCGCCGCATCACCAGCCGTATCGTCTCCGAATCCCGTCCGAAAAACCCCTAAGGGCTTCTCCGCCCTGATTGTGCAATTTCAGACAAGGGTTGCAAGACCGCAGTCACGCACTGGTTAAGCGTAGAATTGCACGAATTGCGAAAGGCTGCCGTCCTGCCGGCCGGTGGGGCCTGAAGATTTGGGCCTTCGGTAGGTTGAGTGGCTGACCACGCCGACTATGCTGCCCTTACGGAATGCCTTCTAAACACCGATGAAAACGGCCTTCCGACTTCCTCGAGGCGTTCGCGAAACTGTCCGACATTGGTGCCAAAGGGGACGATCTCGGCAGCGAAGGGCGGACTTCTATCAGGGAAAACCCGGGGATTCCTTTTTGAAGGCCGCGATATCGCTCCAGCGTGAAGCAGCGCCGGAATCGATCGCCGGGACGGTCGGCTTTGGATTTTCGAGGCAGGAAGCCTGCCACGGCCTCTGCGTCCGAATACAGGGTTCCTCGCAGCGATCCCAGGGTTCCACCGCCTATTCGTTGCTCGACCGGCCCGCTAAGGTGATGCAATCGTCCGTCCAGAGAGATCCGTGGGCAGCTAGCGGGTAGAAACATGAATTCGCCGCCCGATTGGCGCGAAAGCGCGCGGCCCGGTCGAAAACCGGTGCGTGTGCTGATCGCCGACGATCACGACATCGTCCGCCGCGGCGTCCGCTCGGTCATCGAAAGCCGAGCGGGGTGGGAGGTCGTTGCGGAAGCCCAGGATGGCCGGGAAGCGCTTGATCTGGCGATCGAAACCAAACCGGACATCGCTATCGTCGATTATTCCATTCCGGTCATGAATGGCGCACAGCTCACGCGCCATATCTGCGCGCAATCGCCTGGAACGCAGGTGCTGATCTTCACGATGCACGACAGCGACGTGCTGATCCGCGAGGTGCTCACGGCAGGCGCTCGCGGCTTCCTCGTCAAATCGGATGCCGATCGCACCTTGCTCGCTGCGCTCGATGCGCTGGCGCGGCGCCAGCCCTATTTCACGGGGCAGATCAACGAGTCGCTGCTCAAGCTCTACCTGTCCCAGCCGGGTGGAAGCGAAACGAGCACGCTGACGCCGCGCGAACGTGAGATCGTGCAGCTGATCGCCGAAGGCAATTCCAGCAAGGAAGCGAGCCGGATACTCAACATCAGCCTGAAGACGGTCGAGACCCACCGCGCCGCCGTCATGCACAAGCTGAATCTGAACACCACCGCCGCTCTCGTGCGCTACGCAGTCCGAAACAAGATCGTCGAGCCCTGACCCTCGAGCGGATCTGAGGCCGACGCCCCCAAACGGTCCGTATCAGGGTTTGCCCCGATACACCTTCGCCCTCGCCTTCCAGACAATCGGCGCCGTCATCGCGCTGGAGGATGGGCGACGTGAGCGGATTGGACATTTTCGCCTGGATCGTTCTGGTCGTTCTGGCGGCGAGCACGATTTTCGTCATCGTCTTCATGGCGATGCTGCCCGGGATGGTCGCCAGGCGACGTAACCATCCCTGGGCCGACGCGGTCGCCGTCGGTGGCTGGGTGACGCTGTTCTTAGGCTTCGTGCTCTGGCCCATCGTCCTGATCTGGGCCTATGTCGACGTGCCGTCGGTCCCCGTCCGCCGCTCCGCTGAGCAGGAGGCGGCACGATGATCGTCGTTCTGCTCAACACCTATCTTGCGCTGCTATTCATCCTGGTGAAGCTCAGGATCGTTCCGTTCAACCTGTTCTGGAAGGTTTCGCCGGTCCTCGTCCTGCTGCTGCTGCTGGTCGGCCTGTTCATTCCGATGAACTGGGGTGCGCCACAGGGGCCGGCGCTGGTCGTGCGGCAATCGATCGCCATCGTGCCGGACGTCGCCGGCGAAGTCGTCGATGTGCCGGTGGCGGCGAATGTCCCTCTGAAAGCTGGCGACGTCCTCTTCAAGATCGATCCCAAACCCTACGAGTCGCAGCTCAAGGCGCTGGAGGCGCAATACAAGCTGCAGGAGCAGCGGCTTGCGCAGATGACGCAGCTGCAGAGCACAGGATCGGGCCGCGCCTTCGACGTCGAGCAGCGTCAGGCTGAGGCCGACCAGCTCAAGGCGCAGCTCGAGGGCGCGCAGTGGAACCTGGACAAGACCGTCGTCCGCGCTCCCGCCGCTGGCTATGTCACCAATCTCGCTCTGCGCAAGGGCGCGCGCGTCGCGAACCTGCCGCTGTCGCCCGTAATGGCCTTCGTCGACACCGCCAACACGATCATCGGCGTCGAGATCAACCAGATCGACGCCCGCTACATCGCGCCTGGGCAACCGGTCGAGCTGACCTTCAAATATGCGCCCGGCCAGGTCTTCCCCGGCAAGGTCGAAAGCGTGCTGCAGGCGATCTCGACCGGCCAGACCCAGGTCTCAGGCGCAGCGGTCACGCCGAAGGCGATCCAGTCGGCTCCCTTCGTCGTGCGCGTCAAGCTCGACGACCAGGCCTTTGCGGCCTCCCTGCCGGCCGGCGCGACGGGAGACGCGGCGATCTTCACCGACCGGGTCAAGGCCGCGCACATCATCCGCAAGGTGCTGCTGCGCCAGATCGCCATCACCAACTACATCAACCCTTTCTGACGAACGACCACGGCCAACGCGAACCGCATAGAGGTTGCAATGCAAGTCAGTCTGAAGGCCCGGCTCCGCAACACCGTCGCCGTCATTGTTACTGCCGGCATGCTCGTGCCGCCGCCAACCGTTTCCTGGGCCCAGGCGCCGCGTGCCGCCGCGACGGCCACGGCGGCGCAAGCCGCTCCCGATCAGACCTGGCCGCGCGTCATTGCCGACACGGGCCAGGACATCACGATCTACCAGCCGCAGATCGAGCGCTGGCGCGACAGCGTCATCGAGGCGCGCGCGGCCGTGTCGATAAAGCGCCCGGCCAGCGAAGCGCCGACGCTCGGCGTGGTCTGGTTCAAGGCGCGCACCTCGATCGACAAGCAGAGCGATCTGGTCACGCTCGACAATATCGAGGTCACGAAAGCGAACTTCCCGTCGGATGCCGGCAGCGCCGATACCGTGCTTGCGAGCCTGCGCCAGCATGCGACGGGCGGCCTGCGCAGCATTTCCCTGTCGCGCCTTCAATCCAGCCTTGCCGTCTCGGAGGCCGAGACGAGCCAGAGCGTCGCGGTGCGCAATGAGCCGCCGAAGATCATCTTCAGCGAAAGCCCGGCGCTGCTCGTCCTGGTCGACGGCAAGCCGGAGCTGCGGCAGGTGGCCGGCAGCAAGCTGCTGCGCGTGATCAATACGCCGGCACTGATCCTCTTCGACGAAGCGGGCGCCACCTATTATCTGCGCGCGCTCAAAAAATGGTGGAGCGCCAAGGCGCCCGAGGGTCCGTGGGCGGTTGCCGCCAACCCGCCCGCTGCGCTGGCCGCGGCCCAGAAGGCCGCCGGCACGCATGTCAACCTGATGGATGAGCCCCCTGCCGACATCGCCCAGGCCGTCGCGGCCGGCGCCGTTCCACGCCTGCATGTCAGCCTGTCGCCGGCCGAGTTGATCCAGACCGCTGGGCAGCCGGAGTATCTGCCGATCCCGGATACCCAACTGCTCTACATCAAGAACACCAGCGGCCACGTCATCGTCGACGTCGCCAGCCAGGACAATTACGTCCTGGTCGCCGGACGCTGGTTCCAGTCGAAATCGCTTGCAAACGGCCCGTGGAACTTCGCCGCGAGCGACAAGCTGCCCGCCGACTTCGCCAAGATCCCGGACAGTCACCCCAAGGGCGAGGTTCTGGCTTCCGTCAGCGGAACGGTGCAGGCGCAGGATTCGCTGATCGACAACCAGATTCCGCAGACAGCGACCGTCGACCGAAAGAAGGCCAAGCCCACCGTTCACTATGACGGCAAGCCGCAGCTCAAGCCGATCGAAGGCACCAGCCTCGACTATGTCGTGAACGCCGCCGTTCCGGTCATCAAGGCGGGTGCTGCCTACTATGCCGTCCAGAGCGGCGTCTGGTTCGTGGCCAGCGGCGCGAGTGGCCCCTGGGCGGTCGCGACCGAGGTGCCAGCGGCGATCTACACGATCCCGCCGAGCTCGCCGCTGCATTTCGTCACCTACGTCAAG
The DNA here is from genome assembly GCF_003952665.1 of Bosea sp. Tri-49. NCBI lineage: Bacteria > Pseudomonadati > Pseudomonadota > Alphaproteobacteria > Hyphomicrobiales > Alloboseaceae > Allobosea > Allobosea sp. Tri-49. Next base: position 341,371 of record NZ_CP017946.1, on the reverse strand, counting down.
GTCTACAGTGCGACGCCCGAGGTGGTCTATGTCGGCTATACGCCGGGCTATTACGGCACCGTCGCCGCGCCCGGCGGCGTGGTGGTCTACGGCACCGGCTATGTCTATCCGGCCTGGATCGGCGCGGCCTGGTATCCGGCGCCGTTGACCTACGGCTATGGCGCGGCCTTTGCCTGGGGGGCCGTCACTGGCTTCACGCTCGGTGCCATCGCCGGCGCGGCCTGGGCGGGCGGCGCCTGGGGTTGGGGCGGTGGCTGGGGCTGGGGCCACAACAATGTCGTGATCAACAATTTCAACCAGTTCAATCAGTTCAACTTCAACCACGCCAACATCTACAATCGCTGGACCAACAATGCCGTCCACAGCCGGATCGACAACCGGGCGACCGGCCGGTTCGACAACCGACTGACGGGGCGCGGCGGGCTTGCGCCCGGCGAGCGGGCCAACGCGCGCGCCAACTTCACCCAGAACCACCCGCTGGCGAACGACCACTATGCCGGACGCAACGGCGAGGTCTTCCGGCGCGGCGCGCAGGGTTGGCAGCAAAACCAGAACGGACGCTGGGCCAATGCCGGCGGAGGCGAGATCGGTCATCTCGACCGCGAGCAGATCGGACGCTTCCATGGCGAACGGCTGGAAGGATTCCGCGGCGGTAGCGGTGGCTTCGGCGGCGGACGCTTCGCCGGCGGCGGGTTTAGCGGAGGCGGTTTCCAGGGTGGCGGCTTTGGCGGCTTTCACGGCGGCGGAGGCTTCCGGGGAGGCGGATTCCACGGCGGCTTCCGCCGATAGGGCGTAGCCGCAGGTCATCCCATCAACGCCTCCCGCACCAGCCGACGTCGGCGCGGGGCATTCCAATCCCTCGGATCGCCCGACCGTTTGAAAGGCAGACGAAGCATGAGTGTCAGAACAACCGCCCTGGCGGCCATCGCAGCTTCGCCACTCCTGCTCGCCGCGAGCGCAGCCTTCGCCTCACCCGATCGCCTTCAGGGCGCCTGGGTCAGCGATGCGGCGCAGTGCGACCAGGTGTTCGTCGCGCGTCAAGGCCGCCTGACCTTCAAGAAGCAGAAGGGCGACGTCTGGTCCGGCTTCATCGTCAGCGGCAAACATGTCCGCGGCGTACGTTCGACCTGTGATCTGATCTCGTCGAAGCAGAAGGGCGATGTCCTGAGCTTCCTCCTGAGCTGCAAGGACGCCATCACCTTCGACACCATGAGCGTCTCCGTCCGTTTCAAGGACGACAACACGCTGGTCCGCTTCGATCCGGACTTTCCGGAGGTCGAGACGCGCTACAACCGCTGCAATCGATAAGCCGCCGAGATGATCTCACGGACGATTGGGCGCTTGCTGGCTGCACGGTCGCTCTTGGCACGTTTTCCGGACGGGCAAGGAGCCGGCTCAGTAATTCCGGAATAGCGGGCTCGGCGCAGTCCACCTGTGCCGGCCTAGGGTTTTCCCTGATGGAGGCTGCATCACGCCTTGCCTAAGGTCACGGCCATGACATTGGACGCAGGCCTCGCCCCCCCCGACGACGCGCAGCGGGAACATGCTCCGCCACGCGATGGCATGGTCTGGATTCCCGGCGGCACCTTCCGCATGGGCTCCGAGGCGCACTATCCCGAAGAATCGCCTGTCCATCGGGCGTCCGTCGACGGCTTCTGGATCCAGTCGACGCCGGTGACGAACCGCCAGTTCCGTGCCTTCGTCGAGGCGACCGGCTATCGCACCTTCGCGGATATCCCGCCCGATCCGAAGGACTATCCCGGCGCCCAGCCCCATATGCTCAAGGCCGGCTCGCTCGTCTTCCGCTCCCCGGGCCGTCTCGTCGACCTGCGCGACTGGAGCCAATGGTGGTCCTTCGAGTTCGGTGCGAACTGGCGCCGCCCGAACGGGCGCAACTCCACCAATCGCGGCCTCGACGACCATCCCGTCGTCCATGTCGCCTATCGCGACGCGCTCGCCTATGCGCAGTGGATCGGTGGCGATCTGCCGACCGAGGCCGAATGGGAATATGCCGCACGCGGTGGCCTCGACGGCGCCGAATACGCCTGGGAAGGCAATGAGCTCGCTCCCGACGGCCGCCAGCTGGCCAATACCTGGCAAGGAAACTTCCCGAACAAGAACCTGAAGCTCGACGGCTATGAGCGGACCTCGCCGGTCGGCTCCTTCCCGCCCAACGGATACGGTCTCCATGACATGATCGGGAACGTCTGGGAGTGGACGAGCGACTATTTCTCCGCCCGTCACGAGCCCGACGCGGCCAAGGCTTGCTGCATCCCGAAGAACCCGCGCGGCGCCCGTGAGGAAGACAGCTTCGATCCTCGCCAGCCGCGGATCCGCATCCCGCGCCGCGTGATCAAGGGCGGCTCGTTCCTGTGTGCCCCCAACTACTGCCGGCGCTACCGGCCGGCGGCCCGCCATGCCGAGCCGGTCGACACCTCGACCTGCCATCTCGGTTTCCGCTGCGTGATCCGGCCAGATGCCGGCCCGGCGCGGCAAAATGACTGACCCCGGTGCGCGGCGCACCTGCAGCAGAGGAGAAGACAGCCATGATCGGACTGCCAGATCTCGTTTCCCAGGCGGGGCCACCGCCTGAAAAAGCGACGCTGAAGCGGCGCCTGCTCCTTGCTTGTGCCGCTGTCGCTGCCGTGGTGACGGTGGGGGCCGCTCTCGTCATGCCCGCCGAGGCACAACCGCGTCCGACGCCGGCGCAGGGCCAGGCCAAGCCGAACATCCTCGTGATCTTCGGCGACGATGTCGGCCAGTCGAATATCAGCGCCTATACGCACGGTCTGGTCGGCTACAAGACGCCGAACATCGACCGCCTTGCCAAGGAAGGCATGCTGTTCACGGACTACTATGCCGAGAACTCGTGCACTGCGGGGCGTTCCACCTTCATCACCGGCCAGTCCTGCCTGCGGACGGGTCTCTGCAAGGTCGGTATTCCCGGCGCGACGGTCGGCCTGCAGAAGGGCGACATCACCATCGCCCAGGCGCTCAAGCCGCTCGGCTACGCGACCGGCCAGTTCGGCAAGAACCATCTCGGCGATCGCGACGAGTATCTTCCGACCGCGCATGGCTTCGACGAGTTCTTCGGCAATCTCTACCATCTGAACGCCGAGGAAGAGCCCGAGCGGCCCTACTGGCCAAAAGATGACACAGCCTTCGTCAAGGCGATGTCGCCGCGCGGCGTGCTCAAGACCTCGGCCGACGGCAAGATCGAGGACACCGGGCCGCTGACCCGCAAGCGCATGGAAACCGTCGACGACGAGACGACCGGCGCCGCGATCGATTTCATGCAGCGCCAGGCGCGGGCCAACAAGCCGTTCTACACTTGGATGAACTTCACCCGCATGCACGTCTTCACCCATGTGCGGCCGGAGTATCGTGGCAAGAGCGGCATGCCCGGCAATGAATATGCCGACGGCATGTGGGAGATGGACCAGAATGTCGGCAAGCTCCTGAAGGCGCTCGACGACATGGGTGTTTCCCAGAACACCATCGTTATCTTCGCCACGGACAACGGCCCCAACGCCTTCACCTGGCCGGATGCGGCGACGACGCCGTTCCGCTCGGAGAAGGACACCAACTGGGAAGGCGCCTTCCGGGTGCCGGCGATGATCCGCTGGCCGGGCCAGGTCAAGGCCGGCGAGATCAACAACGGCATCGTCTCCGGTCTCGACTGGTTCCCGACGCTGCTCGCCGCCGCTGGCGACACCGAGGTGAAGGAACGCCTGCTCAAGGGCTGGCAGCCGCAGGGCAGCACGACCACCTTCCGCAACCATCTCGACGGCTACAACCAGCTCGATTTCCTGACAGGCAAGACCGACAAGAGCGCGCGCAACGAGTTCTACTATTTCAATGACGACGGTGACCTCGTCGCGATGCGCTACGGCAACTGGAAGATGGTCTTCGAGAAGCAGCAACAGCAGGGCCAGATGGATGTCTGGGCGAACCCCTTCACGAAGCTGCGCCTGCCCAAGATGTTCAACCTGCGCATGGACCCCTACGAGCATGCCGAGATCTCGGGCAGTGGCTACGATCAGTGGCGGACCGAGAACGCCTACATGGTCGGCGTGGCGCAGATGAGGGCGGGAGCCTTCCTGGAGACCTTCGCCGAATATCCGCCGAGCCAGCGCCCGGCGACCTTCAGCATCGAAGGCATCCGCAAGTCGGTCGACCGGAAGATCGACGAGTCCTTCAAGAAGCGCGGTCTGGAGTGATCGCTTTGCCGGCCGCCTCGACCGTGGCGGCCGGCACGTTTCCCTGCCTAACCCAATGAGGCTCTTCTCATGACCATGACCCGTATTCTCACGTCTACCGCCGGCGCTGCCGCGCTGGCTGCGGCCATGTCCTTTTCCGCCAGCGCCCAGACCGAGCTTTCCGCCTATGCGGACAAAGAGGGCTTCATCAACGTGCAGGAACTGACCTGCGCCCAGCTCGCCAACACCTATCAGGAGGACGCCGATATGCTGGCGGCCTGGTATAGCGGCTGGTATAACGGCCTCGCCAAGAAGCACTTCGCGCATTTCACCCGCGCCAAGGCCGGCGAGCACAAGCTCATCGTCTACTGTAAGGCCAATCCCGACAAGAAGATCATCCAGGCGCTCGACGTCCTGCTCAAGGACGAGAAGACCAAGAAGTGACCTTGGCACGCACCGAGCAGGCCCCGGTGCCACCGCGTCCCGGCCGGAGAACCAGGCGTTCCCCGGCCGAAACCTCGCAATCGCGCGCAGGCGGCAACGCCGTCCCCGCGCTCCTGCTGTTCCTCTCGGGTCTGGCGGCGCTGATCTGCCAGGTGCTCTGGATCAAGCAGCTCACGCTCGTGGTCGGCATCGATGTCTATGCCGTCACCACCGGCGTCAGCGCCTTCTTCGCCGGCCTTGCCATCGGCGGCCTGCTCTTCGGCCGCATCGCCGACCGCAGCGCCCGCCCCTTGCGCCTCTACGCCGCGCTCGAGTGCGGCGTCGCAATCCTCGCCGTCCTGACGACGCTTTGCCTGTCGCGGGCCGGCCCGCTCTTCGCCCGTCTCGAAGCGACCAACCCGTTGCTCGGCTGGGCGATGGTCTTCCTGCTCATAGGCCTTCCCGCGGTGCTGATGGGTGGCACCTTGCCGGCGCTGACGCGCTTCGCGGCCAGCCTGCGCGAGGATGTCGGCCGCGTCGGCGGCGGCCTCTACGCCGCCAATACGGCTGGCGCCATCGCCGGTGCCCTGCTGGCTTCGTTCCTTGTCATTCCGGCTGCGGGTATTCGCGGCTCGGCTCTCGTTGCGGCAGCGATCTGCCTGATCGCGGCCCTTCTGGCGCTCGCCTCGAGCAGGGGCGCCGCGGTTTCTGTCTCCACATCACCCGAAGCCACGGAAAGCCGCTTCTCCGCTTCCGCGCTGCTCGCGATCGGTCTCTATGCGATCGCGGGCGGCATTGCCCTCGGCTACGAGGTGGTCTGGTCGCAGACCATCGTGCCGTTTATGAGCACGCGCAGCTTCGCCTTCTCCGTCCTGCTGGCGACCTATTTGACCGGCCTAGCGCTCGGCGCCGCCATCTACGCCCGCTGGGCCGATCGCGTCAGAGATCCATGGAGCGTGTTCGGGCTGCTCATCGCCGGAGCCGGTCTTTCGGCCGCACTCGCGATCGCCGCGCTCGGGCCCTGGCTGATCCAGTTGCAAGGCGTGGTCGAAGCGATTGTCGTGCAGCTGACCGGAAATGCGTTCGCTGGCATGTCCGCTCGCTTCGCCGTCGCCGCCATTTGCGTCGTCCTTCCGGCGACGCTGTTCCTCGGTGCGGCATTCCCCTCGGCGCTGCGGCTGATCGTCGATCCCCGCCGGGTCGGCCGCGGTGTCGGCACGATCGTCGCGCTCAACACGCTCGGCGGCATTCTCGGCACGGTCCTGACCGGCTTCGTCCTCGTGCCGATGCTCGGCCTCGTGCGCGCCCTCGCCATCCTTGCCATCGCGGCTGGAGCGCTCGGCGCCGTCGCCGCACTGCGCGAGCGGCGCGGCTCCTCGAGGGTCTGGATCGCCGCGCTCGTTGTCAGTGCAGCAACCTGCCTGACAGCGATCCTTCTCCCCAGCGATCGGCTCGCCGCCCTCCTGCCGGGCGCCCGCGGGGCAAGTCTCGTGTCCTATGAGGAAGGTCTTGGCGGCACGGTCGCGGTTGTCGAGCGCGGTTCGGGCCGTAACCGTTTCCGCCGCCTCTACATCCAGGGCGTCTCGAACTCCGGCGACGCCATGCCATCGCTCCGGTACATGCGTCTGCAGGCGCTGCTGCCCTTGATCATCCACAACCGCGAACCGAAATCGGCGCTGGTGATCGGCTTCGGCACCGGCATCACGGCCGGCGCGCTGCTGACCTATCCCGGTCTTGAGCGGCGCGTCGTCGCCGAGCTGCTGCCCAGCGTCGTTCGTGCCGCCTCGGCCTTCAGCGGCAACTTCCAGGCGACGAGCGATCCCCGCCTCGACATTCGTCTGCGCGACGGCCGCCGCGAGCTCCTGCGCAACCCGGACCGCTACGACCTGATCACGCTGGAGCCGCCCCCGCCCTCCGCCGCCGGTGTCGCGAACCTCTATTCCAGCGACTTCTACAGGCTGGCTGCGTCCCGTCTCGCTGAGAGCGGCCTCGTCGCACAATGGCTGCCGCTGCCGACCCAGAACGACGAGGATACCCGCTCCCTGGTGCGCAGCTTCCTCGACGTCTTCCCGCATGCGACGCTCTGGACCAGCGAACTTCACGAGATGCTGCTGATCGGCTCGCAGGAGCCCGCCACGCTCGACCTGCCGCGGATCACGGCCCGGCTCGCGCAGCCGGAGGTGGCGAAGGCCTTGGCGGAGGTCGGCATCACCTCTCCCGCTGCCTTGCTGGCGACCTACGTGACCGACCGCGCCGGGCTGGAACGCTACGCCGGCGCCGCCCGGCCCGTGACCGACGACGATCCTAGGATCGAGTATGCCGGCTGGGTCCGCCGCCAGGAGTTGACCACGACCTTGCCGGCGCTGATGGACATGCAGCACGCCCCTGCCGTCGCTGGAGCCGACGACGCCTTCAGCGCGGCGCTCGCGACCGAAACCGACACCCTCCTCACCTTCTACGATGCCGGCCTTGCCGCCTATTCGGGCGAGAGGGCGCGCTGGGCGCGGCAGATGCGGCAGGTCGCCCAAGCCGCGCCAGACAACGCATATTTCCGCTGGTTCAGCGGAGGGAGGCGGGAATGAGCCGCTTCCACGAATTGTCACGGAGGGCTGAAACAATGCGTTCGAGACAAACACCCTCGATGGTCCTGCGCCGCTGCGTGCTGCTCGGGCTTCTGACGCTCGCCGCTGCTCCCGTTTCCGGGGCGGGTGCGCAAGGATTGACAGCGCCTGCGCCCCCCGACGAGAAGACCGTCGCCGACGCCTATGTCTATCTCCTCGGCCGTGCGCTCGTGATCCGCCAGGAGCAGATCGATAGCAAGGTGAAGGGCTTCGCTTACAACCAGATCAAGTATAACCCTTTGGGATCGGCCGATTTCGTCAATCCGAACTTCGATGTGGCCTATCTCGAAGCCTGGTTCGCGGTGGACGACAAGACGCCCGTGATCCTCGAAGTGCCCGAGGTCAAAGGCCGCTACTACACCGCTCAACTGCTCGACGAATGGGGCGAGGTGATCGCCAATATCAACGAGCGGACCTTTCCCTCGAAGCCGTTCGGCAAGTTCGCGCTGGTGAAGCCCGGATCGACCGCCAAGATTCCTGCCGACGCCGCGCGGATCGAATTGCATTCGAGCAAGGCCAAGATGCTGGGCCGCGTCGAACTCAAGGGCGAGCCCGACGGCGCGGTGAAGCTCCAGCACGCCTTCAAGGTCAGCACCGGCGGCAAGCCCGCCATCGCCAAGCCAGTCGCACTGCCGATGTTCGAGAACAAGGGCCTGATCGGCGCCGAAATCTTCGACAAGGTCGACACCACGCTCGCAAGCGCGCTCGATGTCGCGCCGAACGCCGCCGAAATGCAGCAGAAGGTGCGCGCTGTAGCCGCCTATGCAGCCTCCGGAAAGGAGGCGCGGGCTGCGATCGATACGCAGCTGAAAAAGGTGGTGCCGGAGTTTCAGGAATACGCCTTCACCAAGAGCGCGCCCTATCGCAATCACTGGGTAGGCGGCAGCAGCACCGGCAATTACGGCAAGGATCATTGGCTGCGCACCACGGCAAATTACGCTGGCATCTGGGCCAACAGTTCGGACGAAGTGATGTACTTCGCCGCGACCCGCGATGCCGAGGAGAAGCCGCTCAACGGCAGCAACAGTTACGTGATGCACTTCCCAGCTGATCGGTTACCGCAGAACGCCGTCAACGCCTACTGGTCGGTGATCCTCGTCGGCGTGCCGGACTACCGGGTGGCGCCCAACCCGCTGAACCGGTTCAACTTCAATACCTACTCGCCGCTGGCGAAAGAGGCGGACGGTTCGCTGAAGATCGCGATCGGCCCGAAGCCCGCCGCGGGCGTGCCGGACTCCAATTGGCTGCCGTCACCGGAGGGCAAACCCTTCTCGCTTACCTTCCGCACCTATGTCCCGAAGGACGTCGTGAAGAAAGGCGAGTGGCAACCCGCAGCGGTGACGCCCGTGAAATAGCGCGCAGCTTCATTACGGCGGCCTTGGTCAATCAGGCACAGCGAATGGGAGAAAGTCATGAAACATCTCGGATTGCTGATCGCGTGCGCGGTGCTGCCCTTCTCCGCTCAGGCCCAGTCGCCCGGTGGCGCTGCCATGCCGGTCGGCGTCGACAACTTCGTCCGCGCCGAGTCCGATCTCTACTTGAGCAACATGGTCAAGGACGGCAGTTTCGGGAAATTCCTGCACCGCCGCGAGCCGGCGACGATCGACAACCAGACGGTGATCCGGCTCAACCGCGACACGCTCTACTCATCGGCGGTGTTCGATCTCGACGCAGGGCCGGTGACGATCACGCTGCCGGATGCCGGCAAGCGCTTCATGTCGCTGCAGGTGATCAGCGAGGATCACTATGTACCGATGGTGGCCTATGGCGCCGGCAGCTACACCATTGACAGAAAGAAGGTCGGCACGCGCTACGTCGTGGCAGGGATCCGCACGTTGGTCGACCCGTCCGACCCCAAGGATGTCCAGCAGGTCCATGCTCTGCAGGACGCCCTCAAGGCCAGCCAGAAGACCCCCGGCAAGTTCGAGGTGCCGAACTGGGACCAGGCCAGCCAGAAGAAGGTCCGTGACGCGCTGATCGTGCTGGGCTCGACCATTCCGGACTTCAAGAAGGCGTTCGGAACCAGGCAGCAGGTCGATCCCATCAGGCACCTGATCGGCTCCGCTTCGGCCTGGGGTGGCAATCCCGACAAGGACGCGACCTATCTCAACATCACGCCGAGCGGGAATGACGGCAAGACCGTCTACAAGCTCAACGTCAAGGACGTGCCGGTCAACGGCTTCTGGTCGGTCAGCCTCTACAATGCCGAAGGCTACTACCAGAAGAACCCCTATGACGCTTACGCGCTCAACAACCTGACGGCGAAGAAGAGCGCCGACGGCGCGATCGCGATCCAGTTCGGCGGCTGCGACGGCAAGATCCCCAACTGCCTGCCGACCATGCCGGGCTGGAACTATACGGTGCGGCTCTACCGCCCGCGCGCCGAGATCCTGAACGGTAAATGGCAGTTCCCGCAGCCGCAGCCGGCGTCGTGACGTCCGGCAGTACAGACCCGACCCAGGGAGGTTCGAATGTTGAATCGGCGTGCTGCGGTTGTCCTGGCGTTGCTGCTCGCGGGCCAATCGGCCTGGAGTCTCGGCGCCCTGGCGCAAACGGACCCACTACCATCCTGGAACGAGGGCAAGCCCAAGGCGACGATCCTCGACTTCGTCGCAAAGGTGATGCGGGAGGGCGGCCCCGACTTCGTCAAGCCGGCGGAGCGCATCGCCACCTTCGACAATGACGGTACGCTCTGGGCCGAGCAGCCGGCCTATTTCCAGCTGCTGTTTGCCTTCGACGAGGTGAAGCGGCTCGCCCCCCAGCGCCCGGACTGGAAGGGCAAGGAGCCCTATCGCTCGCTCGTCGCCGGCGACATGAAAGGGCTCGCCGCCTCGGGCGAGAAGGGGCTGCTGCAAGTCATGGCCGCAACGCATACGGGCATGACGACGCAGGATTTCGAGAAATCCGTCGCCGACTGGCTGAGCACGGCCCGGCACCCGACCAAGAAACGACCTTACAGCGAGATGGTCTACCAGCCACAGCTCGAATTGCTGTCCTACCTTCGCGCCAACGGCTTCAAGACCTTCATCGTCTCGGGCGGCGGTGTCGAGTTCATGCGGGTCTTCGCCGAGAAGGTCTACGGCATCCCGCCCGAGCAGGTCGTGGGCTCCTCGGGCACGGTGAAGTTCAGCATCGGGCCTGATGGCAAGCCCGAGCTCTTCAAGGAAGCCAAGGTCGAGTTCGTCGACGACGGCCCCGGCAAGCCCGTCGGCATCAACCGCTTCATTGGGCGGCGCCCGATCCTCGCCTTCGGCAACTCCGATGGCGACCTGCAGATGCTCCAGTACACGGCTGGCGGTAACGGTCCCCGCCTGGCCCTGATCGTCCACCACACCGATGCCGAGCGCGAATGGGCCTATGACCGCGCGTCCCGCATCGGCAAGCTCGACAAGGCGCTCGACGAAGGCCGCGCCAAGGGCTGGACCATCGTCGACATGAAGGCGGACTGGAAGACCGTGTTTCCGCCGGAGCGCTGAGCATGAAGATTTCGCAAGACGAGACAAAGGGCGAAGGCGTTGCCGGGTCGGCAGCGCGGGCGGCCATCGCCGATCTCCAGAAGCGGATCAACCAGGACATCATCGGGCAGGAGCGCGTCGTCGAGCGCCTGGTCATCGCACTGCTCGCAAATGGCAATGTGCTGCTGGAAGGGTTGCCCGGCCTCGCCAAGACGCGTGCGATCAAGAGCCTGTCGAAGAATCTCGAATCCGACTTCAGCCGCATCCAGTTCACGCCGGACCTCCTGCCCTCGGACGTCACCGGCGGCGAGATCCTGCGTCCGGACGGTCAGTTCGAGTTCCGCAAGGGGCCGGTCTTCGGCAACCTCATCCTGGCTGACGAGATCAACCGCGCGCCGCCCAAGGTGCAATCCGCGCTGCTCGAGGCGATGGAGGAACGCCACGTCACGGTCGCCGGCAAACGCTACGACCTGCCGGGCCTGTTCATGGTGCTCGCCACCCAGAACCCGATCGAGCAGGAAGGGACCTATCCCCTGCCCGAAGCACAGATGGATCGCTTCCTGATGCATATCCGGATCGATTACCCGTCCGACGCCGACGAGGTGAAGGTGATGCGGCTGGTGCGCTCCGAGAACGCCACGTCGCCAAATGGCGCCATACAGCCCCCGCCAAAGATCCCGCAGAAAGTGGTCTTCGAGGCCCGTTCCGAGATCGACCGGATCACGACCAAGGACGCCGTCGAGGCCTATATGGTCGCCCTGATTGCCGCGACGCGCCGCCCCGCCGAGTTCGGCGACAAGCTGAAGAACTGGATCGCGATCGGGGCGAGTCCGCGCGGCTCGCTGGCGCTCGATCGCTGCGCGCGCGTCTACGCCTGGCTCAAGGGCCGCGATTACGTGACGCCCGAGGATGTTCAGGCGATCGTGCATGACTGCCTGCGCCACCGCGTTTCGCTGAGCTACGAGGCGGGCGCCGATGGCGTGACGGCGGACGGCGTGCTGGACGAAGTCGTCAAACAGGTCGCGGTCGCGGCCTGACGCGAGGCGTCTCATGGGCTTGATACGCGAGAACCCAGGAACTGACGCCGCCGCACCGGAAACGGAAGCGCGCGCCTTCGTGACGCTCGACGAGTTGCTGAGGCTGAAGCATCGCGCGCAGGGATTCAGCTTCCTGCCCCGCCAGCCGGTCCACAGCCTGCTCACTGGCCGCCACGCTTCGCGGCTGCGAGGCCGCGGCCTGAATTTCGAGGAGCTGCGGCATTATTTCGAGGGGGATGATACGCGCTCGATCGACTGGCTGGCGACGGCCCGCCTCGGTTCCCCCATGTTCGCGTCTATTCGGAGGAGCGTGATCGGCCCGTGCTGCTGCTTGTCGACCAGCGCAGCACGATGTTCTTCGGGAGCCGGCGGGCGATGAAATCGGTCGCGGCGGCGGAAGCAGCGGCCCTTGCCGCCTGGCGCGTCACCTCGCTCGGCGACCGGGTCGGCGCCATCGTATTCGGCGACGATGACATCGTCGAAATCAAGCCCCAGGGACGAGATGCGGGAGTCGTGCGCGTGCTTGGCGAAGTGGTGCGGCAGAACCGGGCCCTGGGCCAGGCCATCGGCTCGCAAACTGCTCCCCAAAAGCTCAACGAGGCGCTGCAGTACGCCGTACGCGCCGCCACGCACGACTGGCTGATCTGCCTGATTTCGGATGCTGCCGGCGCCGACGACGAGACCGCCCGTCTGATCACGCGCCTATGTGCGCATAACGATGTGCTGGCCATCTATGTTCATGATCTGCTCGAACAGAGCCTGCCGGATGTCGGCCCCGCTGTGTTCAGCTCGGCTCTGGGAGAAATCGAGATCGATTCCTCCGCGCAGACGCTGCGCAGCCGCTTCTCGCGGGAGCACGACGACTGGCGCGCGCAGCTGGCTGAGCTCTCGCGACACCGAGCGATACCGGTCCTGCCGATTTCCACCGATCGCGATGTCGCCCGGCAGTTGCGCGAGCTGATCGGCAAGCGCACGCAGCAGCGCGCGACCGCCGTACGGAACCAGGTGCGGGCATGAGCAGCGATCCGGGAAGCCTTGCCAACCTGCGCGACCTGACGCTCCCGCCGGAGATCTCGTTCTGGCCGCCTGCGCCCGGGATCTGGATTCTCGGCGCGGCCTGCACAGCGTTGATCGCCGTCGCGATCTGGCACGCGATGCAGCGTTATCGAGCACGGGCCTATCGCCGGGCGGCCATCGCCGAGCTGAATGCGCTCGCTGGCGCGATCGAGCGCGGCGATCCCGTCGGCGTTGCGCGCATCTCGTCCGTTCTCAAGCGTGTCGCCATCGTGGACTATGGCCGCGAACAGGTGGCGCCCCTCAGCGGAGAGGCCTGGGCGGATTTCGTCGCAAGCAAAGCCAGCGTGGATTTCGACGCACGGCCGATCCGGAGAATACTGAGCGGGGTCTATGTGGCCGAGCCTGCGCCCGGTCCTTCCGAACTGCGCGAGCTCATCAGCCAGGCCAGCATCTGGATTCGCAGCGATCGCAAGTCCCCCGGCGCGGAGGCTTGACGATGCTGACCTTCGTCTACCCCTGGCTCGCCCTCCTTGTCCCCCTCCCCATCGCGGTTTGGCTGCTCCTGCCCGCCCACGCCAGCAACCGAACCGGGCTGCGGGTCCCGTTCTTCGATCGCCTCGCCCGGTTGACCGGTCAGCAGCCGCATCGCGGCGGCGTCGTGGCGCCGCGCCGTACCTTTCCGCTGATCGTCCTCATCCTCTCCTGGCTGTTGACCCTGGCAGCTCTGGCACGCCCGCAATGGATCGAGCCGCCGCTCCACCAGGACCGCCCGACGCGCGACCTCCTGCTGCTGGTCGACCTCTCGGGATCGATGGACACCAAGGACTTCGTCGATGCCTCGGGCAAGACGATCGATCGGCTGACGGCGGTCAAGCAGGTGCTCGACGACTTCCTCTCGCGTCGCAAGGGCGATCGGGTCGGCGTTGTGGTTTTCGGCGACGCGCCCTTCGCGCTCGTCCCCTTCACCACCGATCTCGAGCTCAGCCGCGCCATGTTGCGCGATACCGTCGTCGGAATGGCCGGTCCGCGTACTGCCTTTGGCGACGCGATCGGCCTCGGCATCGGGCTCTTCGACAAGAGCACCGTCAAGGCGAAGACGATCATCGCCCTGACCGACGGCAACGACACCGCCAGCAAGGTGCCGCCGGCCGAAGCCGCCGGGGTGGCCAAGGACCGTGGCATCGTCATTCATGCGGTCGCCGTCGGCGACCCCACGGCTGCGGGCGAGGACAAGCTCGATGAGGCTGCCCTGAAGCAGGTCGCAAGCGCGACGGGAGGTGGCTTCTTCCGGGCACTTGATCGCGACCAGCTCGCCGGAATCTACCAGCGCCTCGATGAGATCGAGACCCGCAGGATCGACACGGTCAGCTTCCGCCCGAAGCGGGACATCTACTGGGTTCCGCTCGCTGCCGCACTCGCCCTGTCATTGCTGACGCAGGCGCTGCGCCAGCTGTGGCGTCGCCGCCCATCTCGGCATTCGCAAGCGGATCAGGCCACGGCCGCACGGGGGGCGTCGTGATCGAAGTGCTCTCCGCCTTCCATTTCGAGCGCCCGCTTTGGCTCCTCGCCCTCGCGCCCGCCATCTTCCTGGTTTGGCTCGAACATCGGGCTGCGGATACGGCGGGCCGCTGGCGCCGGGTCATCGATCCCGAATTGCTGAAGCATCTCCTGGTCGACAGCGGCAGAATGTCTCGGATCACGCCGAATCTCCTGCTGCTGATCGGCTGGACGCTCTCCGCCATCGCCGTCGCTGGACCGGCCTGGCAGCGCGAGCCCTCGCCCTTCGCCGATGCCAGGCCCCCGGTCGTGGTCGTGCTCAAGGTCACGCCTTCGATGATGACTGAGGACCTTGCCCCGACCCGGCTCGACCGGGCGCGGCAGAAGCTCTCCGACCTGCTTGCGCTGCGTGAAGGCGCCGCCACCGGCCTCATCGCCTATTCCGGATCGTCCCACGTCGTGCTGCCGCCAACCCCGGACGGCAAGGTCGTGCTCGATCTCGCGAAAGCCCTCGAGCCCGGCATCATGCCGAGGGAAGGCGACGACCTTGCCAATGCCGTAGCCATGGCACGGCGCATCCTGTCCGGCGGCGGGCATGGTGGCTCGATTCTGGTGATGGCCGACATGGTTGCAGGTGATCAGCTCTCGCGCCTCGGCGATGCGGCGGCGGGCGAGAGCACGATCCTGTCCCTGCTTCCGCCCGATCTCGACGCCGCCAGCCTCAGCGATGCAGGACGTGCGCTAGGTGCGACCGTCATTGCGATCACGCCGGACCAAGCCGACATCACCGCCATCGCCCGCCGCCTTGATCGCGTCGGCCGCATCGCGGGCGTCGCGGGCGAAGGCCGCCATTGGCAGGAAGCGGGATACTGGCTCACCCCGCTCCTTGCGCTGTTCGTGCTGCTCTGGTTCCGCCGAGGATGGGTGCTGACATGACGCCCGCCCGCAGTAAGACGTGGCTTCCCTATGCGATCATCGCCATGGCGACGTGCGCTGCACTGGCGGGTGCCGCAGAACGCCTCGGTTGGCGCAACCTTTTCCTGGCCTCCGACCAGCGCGGGCGCATCCTGCTGGATCGAAGCCAGCCAGCCGCTGCTGCGGAGGCCTTCCGCGACCCGCTCTGGCGTGGCATCGCGCTGTTCCGGGCAGGAGACTTCAAGTCCGCCGCGCAGGCCTTCGCCGCGCTCGACACGGCCGAGAGCGCCTATGACCAGGGCAATGCCCTCGTCATGCTCGGCCAGTACGAGGGCGCAGTGAAGCGCTACGACCGGGCACTCGCCCTTCGTCCCGGCTGGCCGGACGCGGCCACCAATCGCGAGATCGCGCGCATTCGCGGCGAGCGCACGAAGGCCGAGGGCGGCGTCAACGACGACACTGAATCCAAGCCCGACGAGATCGTCTACGACAAGACCAAGAAAGGCGGCGAGGACACGACGCTTCAGGAGCCAGGCAAGGCGATGTCGGACGACGCCGTCCGCGCGCTCTGGCTGAAACAGGTCCAGACCAGGCCCGCGGACTTCCTGCGCGTGAAGTTCTCCTACCAGCTTCAGTCGGCAGCCGAACGGAGCGGCCCATGATCCGGCTCCTTCAACTCTTTCTTCTCTGCTGCTTATCGAGCTCAGCTCTCGCGCAGGCGCCGACCACGGGCCCGTTGGTCCAGACATCGATCGTTCCATCCGAGGGCATCGTCATCGGCCAACCCGTGCGGCTGCACATCAAGGTCATGTTCCCCGGGGAAATGCTGCGACCGCCCCTGGTCAAGATCACGGAGGCTTCCGGCGCGCAGATCATGCGCTTCGAGACGCAGGCGCTCACCGTCCGCGACAGCGTCGATGGCCAGGATTATGTCGGACAGACCTTCGAATTCGTCGTATTCCCCCGACGTGGCGGCGACATCCAGGTTCCTGCCGCCGATGTGACGCTGCTCGATCGGAAGGGCGACCCGATCGGATCGGTCAGGGGGCAGCCACTGCGTTTCGCTGTCACCGTGCCTGCGGGGATCGATCCGTCCGGCCCCGTCCTCGCCGCATCGGATGTCAGCGTGAGCGAGAGCTGGTCTCCTGCCTCGTCGTCGACCTTCAAGGTCGGCGGCGCGATCACCCGCATCATCCGACGCCGGGCCGCCGATGTCCCGGCGCTGGGCATGGCCGAGTTTCGTTTCACCGCACCCGCAGGGGTGCGCGCCTATGTCGACCCGCCGGCCATCGACGACAAGATCAATCGAGGTTCCGTCGAAGGCATTCGCACCGACAAGGTCACCTACGTCTTCGAGAAGCCGGGCACCTACGCATTGCCAGCGCTGACGCAACCTTGGTGGGACATCGACGACAGACAGCTTCGCTCCGAAACGCTGGACGGGATCACCATAGCCGTCGCAGCCGCGGCGCCATTGCAACCGGACTGGCGAGCCCTGATCGGAGGCTGGCAGGGTATCATCGTCGGCGGGTCAGGCAGCGCCTTGTTGCTGTGGCTCCTGGTTCAGCTCAGGCCCCAGCTGATCGTGGCCTGGCGCCGGCACCGACAGCGCCACCTGAGCTCCGAGGCCTTCGCCCGCAAAGCCCTGCGCAAGGCTGCCAGAACCGGCGATGCTTCCGCGACCTACCGCGCATTGCGGGTCTGGTCGTCGCGATTGTCGCCCGGTGCCCGGCAACGTCTCGGGCAGGACAGCCGTCTGAACGCTCTGGTCAACCGGCTCGAGCGCAGCCTGTTCGGCCAGGGTGAAAAATGGTCCCGGCAGAGCGGGGTCGAACTCGCAAAGCTCGCGCTTCGCATCGGCAGCGTCAGGCTCGAGAAGCGGCGGATCCAGCCGTCAGCCTTGCCACCGCTCAACCCGATCGGCCGTCCTTAGCCGGGAGTTCCCTGCCGCATCGCATTCACGATGTCCCCGTCCGACAGATCGCTGCGCAACCTGCCGGAACGAGGCAAGCGCCGCAGACATCTCCCGGGTAAGGGAAAGCTCGGCGCAATCCGGGGGTTTTACCGGATAGAGATGTCAGGGGCGATGCCCGTACCATCAGGCCCGTCCTGCGGAGCCGATGATGCCCCCTGCCGACATCATGATGAACGACCATTATTGGCAGGCAGTATTGCCGACCACGATGGCCGCACGCCCTGTCCTCAGTTATTGTTTCTGCGCAGAAGCAAGCAACTTGACCGGGATATCTGCGCCGCTCAGCCTCGCCAGCAACTCTTGCCGGAAATGAGACCATGATTCGATCCCGGAGCGCCTTCTGGAGTGCTGCGATCTGTATCGGCGCATCGATCGGTTGCAGTTCGGCAATGGCCACTGAAAGCGGGGCAAGTCTTTTTGTTCCTGGCCTTCGCGGCCCGGCTGCCGGCATCGTTCCGCCACCCGGATTCTACTTCGAGAACGACTTCTATTCCTATTCAGGCCGTCTCTCGGCCTCGACCCGAACCCAGATCGGCGGCGCGGTTCTCGCCAACGTCAAGGTGCAGGCGCGCGTAAACTTTATGACGCCGACCTGGATCACCCCTCTGCAGATCTTCGGCGGCAATCTTGGCTTTGCGGTGTCCTTGCCGTTCGGCGATCCTCGTGTCAGCGCAGGAGCCGTCATCGCCGCGCCGCGGCTGGGCAGAGCATTCGGCGTCAAGCAGCGCGACTCGGCTTTCCTCTTCGGCGACCCGGTCGTCTCCAGCTTCGTCGGCTGGCATGCGGGGAATTTCCACTGGCAGGTCGGCGGCTCGGTCAGCATTCCATCGGGAACCTATCGGGACGGTGCGCTCTCGAACCTGTCGTTCAACCGCTGGATCGGCGATGTCTATGCGGCTGCGACCTGGCTCGACCCCAAGATCGGCCTCGACATCTCCGGCGCCGTCGGTTTCGAGATCAACGGCAAGAACAACGATACCGACTACAAGAGCGGCAACGCCGTCCACGCCGACCTCGCGATCAGCCAGTATCTCAGCAAGGAGTTCTCGATCGGCGCCCTGTTCTCGCATTACCAGCAGATCAGTGGCGATAGCGGCGCGGGAGCCTCGTTGGGAGCTTATAAGGGCCGTACGACTGCCGTCGGCGGCACGATCAGCTATTCCTTCACTGTCGCCGGCACGCCGGTTTCCGCTCGCCTGAAGGTCCTGCGCGAGGTCAGTGTCGAGAACCGGCCGCAGGGCACGCTTGCGTTGGTCACGATTGCCTTCCCGCTTGGCTATTCCGCCCCGGCAGCGCCGCCGCCCGAGCCCATCCGGGGCGCTAAAGTGGTCAAACACTGAAGCACGGACACTACGTCGGGTTTTGGATTCACAGTTTGGGGACGCCTTGGCGGATCGGCAGCAGGTCTAGGCGCGTTGCCACAGCCAGATCGCCGAAGGCGCATTTATGCTCTCAGGCAACGTCAAGACGCGCTTACAATCCATACCATGCTACGGGCCGCGGCCGAGATCGATCCGGTATCGCGAATGCTCTCGAGCAGCGCGATCTTGCCAGGGTCAATCCGCGCCCCGGAATCGAAGACGATCATCGTTGTCAGTTTTGCCATGCCGGAAAACGAGCTTCAGCTGGGCCGGTGCGATCGTCACCTCCGGCCTGATCGCCGACCAGATCGGACGCCGCAACACGCTGCTGCTCTCCGGCTCGATGATCGCGCTGTTCAGCCTGTCGAGCATCGTCGCCCCGTTGCTCTTCGGCGACAGCCTGGCCGGGCAGACAATCTACGTGATCATCGGCTTCGGGCTGCTCGGCCTCGCCTACGGCCAGACCGCCGGTGCGGTCGCCGGCAGCTTCGGCACGCAATACCGCTACACTGGCGCGGCGTTGACCTCCGACCTGGCCTGGCTGCTCGGCGCTGGCTTCGCCCCGCTGGTGGCGCTGATCGGGAGCCGCGGAGCTGCCTGGTCAGACCGCGACGTCGGCCTTGATCGCGGCGTGGGGCGAATAGCCCTCGACCTCGAAATCCTCGATCCGATAGTCGTCGATGCTGGCGGCCTGGCGGCTCAACCGCATCGTCGGGAACGGCCGCGGCTCGCGCTCCAGCTGTCCCTTCGCCTGCTCGAGATGGTTGAGGTAGAGGTGGACGTCGCCGCCGAACCAGACGAGGTCGCCCGGCGTCAGACCGGCCTGCTGGGCGATCATCAATTGCAGCGCCGTCGCCCCGACCCAGTTGAAGGGAACGCCGAGCAAAAGGTCCGCCGAACGCTGATAGCACAGCGAGTTGAGCCGCCCGTCGCTGGTCACATGATACTGGTAGACCATGTGGCAGGGCGGCAGTGCCATCGAGCTCAGCTCCGGCACGTTCCAGGCGTGGAAGAGCATGCGCCTGCTGGTCGGATTGTTGCGCAGCGTCCTGATAAGATCGGCGATCTGATCGTGCTCGCGTCCGTCGGCGCCGAGCCAGCGCCGCCATTGCTTGCCATAGACCGGCCCGAGATCGCCCCAGCGCGCGGCGAAGCCGTCATCTTCGGCGATGCGCCGCTCAAACTCGGTCTGCGAGATGTCCTCGCCGCTCTCGCGGCGATAGGTCGCAAGCGGCCAGTCGGTCCAGATCCGCACATTCTCGCGCACCAACGGCTGGATGTTGGTCTGGCCGGTGAGGAACCACAGCATCTCCTTCACCGCCGTCTTCCAGAAGACGCGCTTGGTGGTGAGGATCGGAGCCGTCCCGTCCGAGAGATCGAACCGGGCCATCGCCCCGAAGATCGAGCGCGTGCCGACGCCGGTGCGGTCGATCCGCTCGTCGCCGCGGCTCAGCACCTCGTCGACGAGGTCGAGATACTGCTGCTCTGGATGCCTGCGGACCACTTCCGCCTCCACGATAACGGCTGTCGCCGGGACGAATCCGGGCTCGTCGGCGCAGCTTCTCCCACAGCTCTCACGATAATGACAGGGATCGTGAACGCTGGGGATATTGCAATGTCGCAGGACCGCCCCAATCTGAATGCCTGGTGAACAGAAGGGGCGCTTCGGGTTTGCGCTTGCTGCATCGGACGAAGGTGGCTTCCGGTTTCCGGAACGATCCGATGCTCCATCAAACGCCCGGTTGATATGGACCGTATCATGACCAGACTATCGATGCTGGCAGCGCTGCTTCTGGCAGCGGGCCTGGCGGGACCGGCTTCGGCTTCGGCCTGGGCCGACAGCCAACCCCAAACCCCGGCCGCTGCCACCAAGCAGAGGATCACCGAAGCGCAGGCGCGCTCGATCGCCTTCCGGCACGGCCTCGTCCATGTCGAGGAGATCGCCCTCGCCGATTGGCGCTGGGAAATCGCCGGGCGCGCCCAGGGCGGCGTCGAGGTAACCCTCGACCTCAATGCCTATGACGGCTCGGTGATCGGCGGCGCGGCGGCGCCCTGATCGCATCTCCCGCCAAGAAAAGCACAAGCCGCGGGGCTTTTCCCGCGGCTTTTTCCGTGTTTGCGCAGAAATTAGCCGGGACGGCGTTCTGCTCTCTTTCCCCGCGCGCACTCAGTCCCTATATTCCGCTTGCCGTCCGCAAGGTCGGCTATGGCGATAAACGGACGTCGGAATAAGCCTTTCGGACCCGGGGGCGGTACCCGGCGCCTCCACCACAGCCCTGCGGCGCGAGCGGCAGGGACTTGCAGCTACCAGGCTGCAGGGCTGCGGCGGGGGCGAAATAGGATCGACGAGGGTGTAAAGGTCGTTCTTTTGCTCGGCATGGTTCCGCCGTTATCGGGCCAAAAGCATAGTTGCCAACGACAACAATGCTCGGGTTGCTGTCGCCGCGTAAGCGGTGCTGGTTCCCAAACCAAAGCCCTTGCGTTTAGCCGCGTAAGGCGGGGCTCGGAGGCGCCTGGCAACAGAAGCCTCCACTTTTCTGCCTGGACCTGCGCGAAGCAGTATCGGGCATCGGAAGCAGCTGGCCTCTTTTGCATGAGAGGCGCTCTAAACTAATGGAATTGGTCACGTTTTTCGTTTCGGGGCGCTTCCCTCCGGTCGCGGCGTGATCTAGAGGAGCGGAAACGGAATCCGGACGCGATGACCAAGGATATTCTCCGCTACGACCTGATGGTGCAGGACGCGCTCAAAGGCGTCGTCCGCAAGATCCTGTCCGAGGCGGGCCGCGACGGGCTCCCGGGCGATCACCATTTCTACATCACTTTCCGGACGACCGCGCCGGGCGTGCGGCTGTCGCAGCGCCTGCGCGAGAAGCATCCGGACGAGATGACGATCGTGCTCCAGCACCAGTTCTGGGATCTTAACGTCAGCGACCACGCCTTCGAGGTCGGGCTCTCCTTCTCCGGCGTGCCGGAGCGGCTGCTGATCCCCTATGATGCAATTACCACCTTCTTCGATCCGTCGGTCCAGTTCGGCCTGAAGTTCGAGACGCAGGACGCCGCCGGCGAAGCGCCCGCGAGCGAGGCAGTCGCACCGGCGAAGGGCCCACGTGGCGCCGGCTCCGAGCCCAGCGTCGCGCCAGCCGCCCCTCTCGCTCTGCCCGCCAAGGCGCCGGTGAAGTCGCTGCCGGCTGCCAAATCGAAAGCAGCCGAAACAGACGAGGCCGGCAAGCCCGACGCAGCCGCCGACGAGAAGCCGGTCGAGGCCGAGGAGGAAGGCGGCGCCCAGGTCGTCAGCCTCGACGCCTTCCGCAAGAAGACCTGAGACCAGCCTAGAGGCTCCCTGCCATGACCGGATTCCGTAGCGAGACCGATTCCTTCGGTCCGATCGATGTCGCCGACGACCGCTATTGGGCGGCGCAGACGCAGCGCTCGCTGCAGAACTTCAAGATCGGCGGGCCGGCCGAGCGCATGCCGCTGCCGTTGGTCCATGCCTTGGTCATGGTCAAGAAGGCTGCTGCGACCGTCAATGCGAAGCTCGGCCTGCTCGACGGCAAGATCGAGACCGCGATCGTCCAGGCTGCCGACGAGGCGCTTTCCGGCAAGTTCGACGAGCATTTCCCGCTCGTCGTCTGGCAGACCGGCTCCGGCACCCAGTCGAACATGAACGTCAACGAGGTCCTGGCCAACCGCGCCAACGAGATTTTGGGCGCCGGCCTCGGCAAGAAGAGCCCGGTGCACGCCAACGACCACGTCAACAAGGGCCAGTCCTCGAACGACAGCTTCCCGACCGCGATCCATATCGCCGCCGCGCTCGCCGTCTCGACGGAGCTTCTGCCGGCGCTCGGTCGGCTGAAGGATGCCTTCGCCGCCAAGGCGAAGGCCTTCGCCAATCTCGTCAAGATCGGCCGCACCCATCTCCAGGATGCGACCCCGGTCACGCTCGGCCAGGAGTTTTCCGGCTATGTCGCTCAAGTTCAGCTCGGCATCGCCCGCATCGAGCAGACCCTGCCCGGCCTGCTGGCGCTCGCCCAGGGCGGCACCGCGGTCGGCACCGGTCTCAACGCCCATCCCGATTTCGCCAAGGCCTTCTCGGCCGAGGTCGCCAGGCTGACCGGCCTGCCCTTCCGCACCGCCGACAATCTGTTCGAGGCGCTCGCCAGCCATGGCGCGATCTCCTACAGCCATGGCGCGCTGACCGCGCTCGCCATGGACCTGTTCAAGATCGCCAACGACATCCGCCTGATGGGCTCCGGCCCGCGCTCCGGCCTCGGCGAGATCAGCCTGCCCGAGAACGAGCCGGGATCGTCGATCATGCCCGGCAAGGTCAATCCGACCCAGGCCGAGGCGCTGACCATGGTCGCGACCCGCGTGCACGGCAATCAGGCGACCGTCACCTTCGCCGCCAGCCAGGGCCATTTCGAGCTCAATGTCTTCAAGCCGGTGATCGCGCAGGCGTTCCTTCAGTCGGCGCGGCTTCTGACAGACGCGGCCGGCAGCTTCCGCACCAATTGCGTCGAGGGCATCGAGCCCAATCGCGAGCGCCTCACTGAGCTGCTCTCGCGCTCGCTGATGCTGGTGACGGCGTTGGCCCCGGCGATCGGCTACGACAAGGCCGCCAGCATCGCCAAGGCGGCCCATCACAATGGCACGACGCTGCGCGAGGAAGCGCTGAAGGCCGGGGTCGACGCCGAGCTGTTCGACAAGACCGTCGTTGCCGAAGACATGCTCAGCCCGGGCTGAAGCGCCATGGCCGAGATCGTCAATCTCCGCCGCGCCCGCAAGGCCCGCGACCGGGCGAGCGCCGAGGCGCAGGCCGAGCAGAACCGGATCGCGTTCGGTCGGACCAAGGCCGAGCGCAGATTGACCGAAGCGGAGAAGACACTGGCCGAGCGCCGCCTCGAAGGCCACCGTCTCTCCGACGATCCCGACGGCAAGGACAACGCGTGAGCGGCCTGCGTAAGCGCTCCCTCGCCATCGCCGGCCACCGCACCAGCGTCTCTCTGGAGGAGCCCTTCTGGGAGGCGCTGAAGGAGATCGCAGCGGCGGAGAAGCGGCCGATTGCGAGCCTGGTGGTTGAGGTCGATTCCGGCCGGGGCGAGCTCAACCTCTCCTCGGCGCTGCGTCTGCGCGTGCTGGCGCATTATCGCGGGCGGGCCGAGACCGCGAAGCTCACTCCCGCGGATTGACCAGCAGGCGGCGCGCCGTCTCGACGACCGCGCGCGTAAGATCCGACAGCCGCTCGGCCGCGACCCGATTGACCTGCCAGAACAGTGGCGTGTCGAGCACCGTCCCGGGCATGAGCTCGCACAGCCTGCCGGCAGCGAGATGCTCGCGCACCAGCAATTCGGGATTGGCGCTCCAACCGATGCCGAGCAGGCTCGCCTCGACGAAGCCCTGCGTCGACGGCACCCAGTGCACGGGGTGGGCAGGGCTCTTGCCGAAGGCAAGCTCCATCCACTGACTCTGAAGGCGGTCCTTCTGGTTGAAGATCAGCGAAGGCGCCTGCGCCAACGCTGGAACTGTCACGCCGTCAGCGAAATGGCGCGCCATGAAATCCGGGCTCGCCGTCGCGAGATAGCGCAGCGAACCAAGCGGGATCACGCGGCAGCCCTGGATCGGCTTCTCCAGCGCCGTGACGGCAGCGAGCACCCGCCCCTGCCGAAGCCAGTCTGCCGTGTGCTCCTGATCGTCGACGGCGATATCGAGCAGATGCGGGCACCGCTCCGCGAAGGCTGCCACGGCGCGCAGGAACCAGGTTCCGAGGCTATCGGCATTGGCGGCAACCCGCAGCGTGACGCGCTGCTGCGGCTGGTCCGGCTCGGCCAACGCCGGCAGCCGCGTCATCAGCTCGCCTTCGAGCAGCCCGACCTGCTCCATGTGGCGGCAGAGCCATTCGCCCCGTTCGGTCGCGGTGCAGGGCTGCCCCCTGATGATCAGCACGGTTCCCAGCCGTTCCTCGAGATGCTTGACGCGCTGCGAGACGGCCGAGGGCGTAACGTTCAGCGCCTGCGCGGCTTTTTCGAAGCTGCCGGTCCTGACAACGAGCGAGACGGCCTGCAGGGCCGGGTAGTCGAGCATGGCATTAGCTCTGCTTAATCAGAGTAACGATATTTAACTACATTAATGAACGCATCGCGCATAGGCAGGACGGCGGAAACGGGACCGCCGCTCATGCCTTTCTCCGTCTATGTCACCGGCCTGACCATGGGCCTCAGCCTCATCGTCGCCATCGGCGCCCAGAACAGCTTCGTGCTGCGGCAGGGCCTGCGCAACGAGCACGTCTTCGCCGTCTGCCTCACCTGCGCCTTGTCGGACGCGGTGCTGATCCTCGCCGGCGTCGTCGGCTTGCGGCAGGCGACGGCGATGCTGCCCATGCTCGAACCGGCCCTGCGCTATGGCGGCGCCGCCTTCCTGATCTGGTATGGCGTGCGCAGCCTGCTCTCGGCGCTGCGCTCGTCGGAGGCTCTCGCGGTCGCCGCCGCCGCCGGCGCGAGCCTCTCGGCCAACCTTGTCACCTGTGCCGCGCTGACCTGGCTCAACCCGCATGTCTATCTCGACACGGTGCTGCTGATCGGCAGCATCGCCAGCCAGTTTCCCGGGCAGGAACTGGTCTTCGCCGCCGGCGCGATGACCGCCTCGTTCCTGTTCTTCTTCGGGCTCGGCTATGGCGCCCGCTGGCTGCGCCCGCTCTTCGCCAATCCGAGGTCCTGGCGGATCCTCGACGGCATCGTTGCCGCCACCATGTGGGCGATTGCCTTCAAGCTGCTCCAGGGCGGCTGACAGCCCAGCCTGAGGCGAAAATCTTGCCAGTTCAATATCTTGCGAGAGAAATTTGAACCGGCGCCGCACGCGCTTGAATCAGTTTGCCAGCGCCTTGAATCAGTTCTGCAGGGGCGAGCGCGACAATGGCCGCGGGATCGACTGGATATCGAGCGGCGGCGGCAGCGGCGGAGCTTCAGCGCGCGGCCTGACATACGGATCACCCGGAATATAGGAAGGCGGCGCTCCCTGCAGGATCATCGGCCCAGGCCGCCCCTCGATCGCGGCTCGGATCGCCGCTTGCCTGGCCCGCTCCTCGGCCTCGGCCTTGCGCCGCTCCTCCTCGGCCCGCCGGATCTCGTCCTGCCGCTTTGCGATCTCGAGCTTGCGCGCTTCCTCAACGAGGCGCGCCTCTTCCAGCTTGCGGGCAACCTCCGCCCTGCGGGCCTCCTCGGCCTGCCTGGCCTCCTCGGCGCGCCGCGCGATCTCGGCTTTGCGGATTTCTTCGGCGAGCCTCGCCTCTTCGGCCTTGCGCGCAGCCTCCGCCCTGCGGGCTTCCTCGGCCTGTCTGGCCTCCTCTGCGCGCCGTGCGATCTCGGCCTTGCGGGCTTCTTCGGCGAGCCTGGCCTCCTCAGCCTTGCGCGCCTCCTCCGCCCGCTTCTCCTCAGCGATGCGGCGCTCCTCCTCGGCTTTCAGGAACTCCGCCAGCTTTCGCTCGTTCTCGCGCAGCTCGCGCTCGGCCCGCAGGCGTCGGACGTTCATCGCCCGCTCGCGCTGATCAGCCTCGAAGGCCTCAACCCGCTCGATCTCGCGCGCCAGAGCCCGCGCCGCAACCACGTTCGAAAGCGCCCCGACATCGGTCTCGCGCTTCGGCGCCTCGAGCGGCCCGCGCCAGGCGACACCGACCTGCGGCAACTGTTCCGGCCAGCCCTTGGGCGCCGCGCCGAGCGGGCGAAGATTCATGCGCAGATCAGTCGTCATCGCCCGCCAGTCGACCAGCCCGGTAGCCTCGGCCCTGAGGCCCGCGCGCTCGACGGAGACGGGAGATACGCGCAGCACGCCGGCCGCTTGTGTGAAGGGAATGGTGACGTCGCCCAGCGGCCAGCTCGCCTTCTCCAGCGCCGCGCTGATCCGGTCCTGCAGGCGATCCGTCTCGCTTTCCGAGGCGTCGTCGCCCGTCGCCGCGATCACCTTTGAGATCGCAGAGGGGTCGAAGCGCGCCATGCCGGCGCCAGAGACGCTGATCGAACCGGCGCCGCCGAGCGCGGCGATCAGGCGCGCCGGGCTCTCGCCGGAGCCTCCGGCCTCGAAGCTGCCGGACAGCCTGCCGGTCAGTGCCCCCTTGGTCAGCACGGCAAGATCGAGGCCGTTCCAGGCGAGCTTGCCCGCCAGCTGCGCCAGACCGCCCTCACGCCGCGCCGAGAGCCGCCCGCTGATCTCGCCGCCGGCATGGCTGCCGCGGAGATTATCGAGCACAAGCCCGTCCGGCCCTGCCGCCAGATCGACGCGCGCTTTCGACAGGGCGGTTGCCTCGGTCAGTTCCAGGCGCTCTGCACCGAGGGCAAGTCTGATCTCGCCAAGGCCCGTCGCGCCCTGAAAGCGGCTCGGCGACCACTGGCTGCCGACGACCGGTTGGGCCTGGCCGAGCACGGCCGCAAGCACCGGCTGCAATGCGAGCGACGGCAGGTCGAGCCGCCCGCCAATGCCGCGCTCAGCCGAGAAGCTCAGCGCGCCGCGCGCCGCCTTGCCGCCGGCATTGACGACGAGATCGTCAAGCCTGGCTTCCTCGCCAAAGGAGACACGGCCATGCGCATCGAGCACCCCGTCCGGGGCCAGTCGCGCCAGCCCTTCCGGCAAGACCTGCCCCGGCCCGTCGGCCTGGAGGCTCAGCCGTGCCGCATCGCCTGCGCCTTCGAGCACGAGCATCAGCCCGGAACCGACGAGCGAGCCGACCGGTCCGGTTGCACCAAAGCCGAGCGTGAACTCGCCGGGCCCGCCCCGTGCCGGGCGCGGCAGTCCGAACGCGGCGAAGGCACGGCGCCGATCGTCGAGCGAGAGCTTGACATCGCCACCGCTCCACAGGCCGGCCGCATCGAGCTTGCCATTGAGCGAAAGCCGCCCGGCCTGGGCTGAACCTTCGGCGGCTACGCCGGTTTCGCCATTCGCCGCGCGCACGAGCTTGAAGCCGGCATCGATGCCGGCGAGCCCGTCCTCGATCCGCGGTAACACGCGCCGCAGCCCTTCCGGCAGCAAGGGCCCGGCCAGCGCCGCCAACGCCGCAAAACGCGGCGCGCGCACCCGGCCGGAAATCTCGCCGCCGCCCGGCAGCAGAGCCCCTTCGCCTTCGACCTTGACGCCGCCGAAGCCATCGACGGCGAGGCGGCTGAGACGCCAGTCCATGCCTTGCCGCGTCAGCGCGAGCCGGGCCGAACCAGGCGGAGAAGCCCGGTAGCGCGCGCCATTCAAGGTGAGGTCGAGCGCCAGGTCACGTCGTCCGGTCAGCGCATTCAGGCTGTCGCCCAGTGGCAAGGTCGACAGGTCGAGCCCGTTCAGCGTCAGCTTGGCGTCGAGCCGATCGAGCGTGAGCGCGCCGGAGCCTTCGAGGCGCGGCCCGGAGCCTGCCCGCGCTGTCAGCTGCGTGACTGCGAGACGCTCGTTGCTCCAGTCGAACGCCGCCGTGCCGTCGAGGCTGCGCAGGGCCGCAAAGCTGTCGGCCAGTCCGGCCTCGGCGCCGAGGCGCGCCAGGGCCAGAGCCGCCCGGCGCGCATCCGGCGCCTTTGCCTCAACCGTACCACGAAAGCCCTGGCCATCGAGCGCACCGCGCGCTTCAAGAACGGCATTGGCGATCTTGACCGTGGCGTTCGCCGCGTCGAGCCCGCTTTCATCGAGCTTCCCGCGTAGGGCAAAGCCGCTGAAATCCTCGCCGCGCCAGGCGATCTGGTCGAGCTCCAGTGAAAGGTCGAGCGCGCCTGGCAGCGCCTGAAAGGCGCGCTCATAGCCCGGCCGCTGAGAGAGAGCCTCAATCAGCGCATCGGCATCGAGCCGGCGCGCCTTGAGCTGGACGCTGCCGTGACCGCCCCCCGGATTGAACGAGCCTTCGCCTTCCAGCCGCGCGGCACCGCCGGCGATCTCGACGGCAAGCGCGGAGAAATCAAGGCGGCGGCTGTCGCCGCTCACCCGTCCGGCCAGGCTGACGGCGCCACCGGGTGCGATCGTGAAGCTGCCTTCGAGCCCGGGCCGGACCTTGCTTTCAGCCGCCGGCAGGATCAGCGAGCCGTCGAAGCCGAACTGCACCTGCTCGCCCGTGATCGACCCTTTGGTCCGCAGTCGGCCGTCGCTTTCGGCCGCCCCGGTGGCGAAGCGGACCGAGGCGCCGGCGATCTCGCCTTCCACCCGCCATGGTCCTGCAAGGCTCACGGCCGAGACATCGACCGAGATCGGCGCCAGCGTTTGGGCCGCCTTGCCGGGCTCGCGCCAGATCACGGCCGCTCGCCTGATCGCCAGCCGGTCGATCACCGTTTCGGTCGGCAAGCCTGTCCCCTGACGGGCGGGCAGGGCAATGGCGCCCGCCTCATCGGCGACGAGGTTCAGCACCAGCCCATCGGCCTCGGCCTCGACCAGCCTGAACTCGCCGCGCGCCAATGGCGCCAGAGCAAGCTCGGCGGTCAGCGTCTCGATGCTGGCGCTGCTCGCTCCGCTGTCGCTGGAGCCAAGACGCACCTGGCCCAAAACCAGCCGCGGCGACGGCAGCAGCCGCAGCCCGATCTCGCCGGCAACACGCGTCTCCACGCCGAGCGCGGCGCTGATGCGCTGCTCGAAATGGGGCCTGTACTCGCGCCAGTCGACGAAGCCCGGCCCCAGCAGCGCGGCCAGCAACGCCGCGACGAGCAGCCCGGCCAGGAAGGTCAGGGCCTCACGCACGCTCTTGCATCAATCCTCGAAATGTCGACCGCCTGATCATGCACGCAAGTCGCGGCAGGATCACGACATTCTTGTGGGTAATACCGCCTAAGAGCGCGGTTGGATGTCACAAGGCGATGATCTTGCCGGGATTGAGGATGTTCTGTGGGTCGAGCGAGCGCTTGATCAGCCGCATCACCGCGAGCGCGGCCGGGCTGTGCTCGATTTCGAGATACTTCATCTTCTTCTGGCCGACGCCATGCTCGCCGGTGCAGGTCCCGCCCATGGCGAGCGCCCGCTTGACCAGCCTGTCGATGAAGGCCTCGCAGCGTGCGACCTCGTCGGGATCGGCGAGATCGACCAGCGGCTGGGTGTGGAAATTGCCGTCGCCGACATGGCCCACGATCGGCGCGATCAGCCCGGAGGCTTCGATGTCGCGCTTGGTCTCGTCGACGCACTCGGCCAGCCGCGAGATCGGCACGCAGACATCGGTCGCGACCGATTCCGCACCGGGGCGCAGCGCCCGCGCCGCCCAGTAGGCGTCGTGGCGGGCCTGCCACAGCTTCGAGCGATCCTCCGGTCTCGTCGCCCAGTCGAATGAGCCGCCGCCGAACTCCGCTGCAATCTCGCCGAAGCGCTCGGCCTGTTCCTTCACGCCCTCCTCCGAGCCGTGGAACTCGACGAACAGCATCGTCGTCTCCGGCAGACCGAGCTTGGAATGCAGGTTGACGCCGCGCATCATCACATCGTCGACCAGCTCGATCCGCGCCACCGGCAGGCCGGACTGGATCGTCATGATCGTCGTATCGCAAGCCGCCTTCACCGAAGGGAACGGGCAGACGCCGGCTGAGACCGCCTCGGGAATGCCATGCAGCTTCAACGTCACCTCGGTGATGATACCGAGCGTGCCTTCCGAACCGACGAGAAGGCGGGTGAGATCATAGCCGGCCGAGGATTTGCGCGCCCGGCTCGCCGTCTTGACGATCGCGCCATCGGCCATGACAGCCGTGAGCGCGATGACATTGTCCTTCATCGTGCCGTAGCGCACCGCATTGGTGCCGGAGGCGCGCGTCGCCGCCATGCCGCCGATCGAAGCGTCGGCGCCAGGATCGATCGGGAAGAACAGGCCCTGGTCGCGCAGATGCTCGTTCAGCTCCTTGCGGGTAACACCGGCCTCGACCGTGCAGTCGAGATCTTCGGCATGCACCGCGACGACCCGCTTCATCTGGCTCATGTCGATGCAGACGCCGCCGAACGGCGCGTTGACATGGCCCTCAAGCGACGTCCCCGTGCCGAAAGCGATGACGGGAACCCCGTATCCGGCGCAGAGTTTCACAATCGAGGCCACCTCTTCGGCGCTCTCGGGATAGACGACCGCATCTGGCGGCTGGTTCGGGATCCAGGTCAACGTGTGGCCATGCTGCTGCCGGACCGCGAGGCTGGTGACGAGCCGGTTACCGAACAGCGCCGCCAGCTCCCGCGTCACTGCAGCAATGGCCTGCGGCGACGGCGGTAGCTCTGCAGTACGAGCAGGGGCGGGCTGAGGCACGGAAACGGTTGAAGGCATTGTCATGGCTGGAGAACTTCGCCTAGTCTGGAATGGTTCGGCCTATGGAGCAGCGGCTCGTGTTGTTTTCACGCGCCGCGCCCGCGCCGGCAAGAGGCGGCGGCGCAGAGCCGCCCACGCATTGACGAGATAAAGCGACGAAAGGAGGCGCCGATGCCGGATAAAACTCGCACGACCGCCCTGTTCTTCGCTCCTTTCGTCTCGTCCCCGATGCGGGTCGAGCCGCAATGGATCGACTATAACGGCCATCTCAACATGGCCTATTACCATGTCCTGTTCGACCGCGCGGTCGACGAGGTCTTCTCGCTTGTCGGCCTGAACCAGGACTATGTCGAGACCCGCAAGGCCTCGTTCTTCTCGGCCGAATGCCATGTGCTCTACAAGCGCGAGCTGACGGCCAGCGACCTCGTACGTGTCACCGCGCAACTCATCGCCTTCGACGATAAGCGGCTGCACTACTATCTCGAAATGCGTCATGCCAGCGAAGGCTGGCTCGCCGCGACCTCCGAGAACCTGTCGCTGCATGTCGACATGACCAATCGCAAGGTCACGCCTTTCCCCGCCGACATCCTCGCCAATCTCGCGATCATGAAGGCGGCGCATGCGCAGATGCCGCGCCCGGCCACGGTCGGCCGGATGATCGGCATGCCGGAGAAGAGCGCGATCACGCTCGGCTCACCCGAGGCCGAGCACGAGACCGAGACGCGGCACTAGGCCGGACCTGCAATCCCGCCCTGTCCGCCAACGAACCTAGCGCTGCGGGTAGATTGTCTCTCCACGCTTGAGCATTTCGACGAAGGCCGCGATCTTTCTCTGTCTGGCGGCTTCCGTCTTGAGATTGTGGACGCGGAAGGCGAGCGCAAAGCGATTTTGTTCGCTCAGCCTGCAGAGCATCGCCTTCGCCAAAGGCTCGGCATCGATCGCAGCCTGGAGATCGTCAGGAATCTTCATGCTCCGGCCGGCGCCATAGGCACGAGCCCATCGGCCGTCGGCCTTGGCTGCATCGGCCTGCACCAGGCCGTGGCTGGTCATGCGCCCCTCGGTGATCAGGCGGGCGACATTGTCGACATTGATCTGGCTCCAGATGCTTTTGGCTGTCCTCGGCGTGTAGCGCTGCAGATAGCTGCGCTCGTCGAGGCTCTTCTTGATGCCATCGATCCAGCCCCAGCAGAGCACGACGTCGATCGCTTCCTTGGGCGTGATCGATCGTAGGCCCGACGAGAGCTTGTGGATCTTGATCCAGACTTCGTCCGCATGGGCATGGTGCTCGCCAAGCCACGCGTAGAAGCGCGAGGCATCCTCGAATTCCCGGACCTTTTCAGGATCGACCTGCACAGGCGCCATCACCGCTCCAAAATTTTCAGTCTGACCGGAAGGCCGAATACCCCTCTAGGCGTCAAAGCGGCTGTCTCATGTCAGCATTCCCTCTCCGGCGGATATAGGTCGGATCGCCTTCCAAGAACGGCGTCGAGGCCGCTGGGCCCAGGCCAGCCAATTACTCGTCGTCGTCCGGTATCTTCAGCAGGTGGCCACAGGCCTTGCAGTGCACCGCATCGGGTTCGTGGCGCTGCAGCGCGCATTGCGGACAGGGGAAGGTCACCTTGTGCGGCCGGAAGACGGCCTGCGCCAGCCGCACGAACAGCGAGATGCCGATGATCATCACCACGATCGAGGTCAGCTTGCCGGCGATGCCCGGCAAAGTGATGTCGCCGAAACCGGTCGTCGTCACCGTCGCGACGGTGAAATAGAGCGCCTCGACATAGCCCTCGAGCCCGGGCCGGCTCATGAAGAAGAAGGTGTAGACGAAGCCGCTGACGACGAAGAGGAAGGTCGCGAGGTTGACCAGAGCCTTGGCGACGTCCTCCCAGTCGCGGAAACGCGTCTGCCGCAACTGTGCCCAGATCAACCCGCGCTGCGACAGCGACCAAAGCCTCAGGATGCGCAGGAAGCCGAAATTCTCCAGCCATTGCGGCGCCAGCAGCGTCGCCAGAATGAAGAGGTCGAGCAGCATGGTGGGCTGGCGCAGCAGCCGCAGCATGTTCGAAGAAGCGAGGAAGCGCGCCGCGATCTCGGCGGCGACGATGATCGCGACCGCATAGTCGAGCCAGAGGAATTCCGGCAGGTCGCGCAGCAGCGGCGTCGCGATGAAGAAGCTGATGATCAGGAGATCGACGATCAGCGTCGCGACCTGGAAGCGCAGCGCCGCCGGAGTCCGCCCGTGATAGAGCTGCCGAAGCCGATCGCGCAACGAAGGACGTCCGTCGCTGCTCTCTTCGCGGTCGGCCCTGTCGCTCATCCTGCTGGCGTAGCAGCGCGATGGCGGCAGCGTCCAGCCCCAGCGCTCAAGCCGGCCTGATCGCCACGGCCTGCACGCTATAGCCGCCGAACAGCCGCGTTGTGCCGCCGATGACGCCGGCCTCGGCACAGAGTTCGGTCACCACGGCGTCGAGGTCCTTGCGCGGCGTGACATGGAACAGCGCCAGCCAGCGATTGAGCACCGCCTTGAACGGGTCGGGCAGATCCGCCTGATCGCCAAAATCGACGATGTGCAGCGAGCCCCCCGGCGCGACGACGCGCACCGCCTCGGCGAGCGCCTCGCGCCAGGGCGGGATCATCGAGAGCGCATAGGAGATCACCACCCGTTCGAAGCCGGCGCGGCCGAACAGTGCCTGCGGGTCGAAATGTGTCGCATCCGCCTGCGCCAGCACGATGCGCTCGGACAGCCCTGCCTTTGCCACCTGCTCGCGCGCCGTGCGCAACATCTCCTCGGAGACGTCGAGCCCGTAGCAAAGCGTATGGGGGTAGCGCCGGGCGATCTTGATCAGGTTGCGCCCGGTGCCACAGCCGATCTCAAGCACAGCCCCGCCCGGCGGCGGCTTCAAACCGGCGATCAGCCCGTCGCGGCCGAGCAGGTAGAACTTCCGGGTTACGTCGTAGATGTGCCGCTGGAAGCGGTACATCCGGTCCATCAGACCGGCAGCATCTGGCCCGCTGCCCGAGCTGGATGCGAAAAAGTGGGAACCGGTTTTTCGCACGAATCCTGCTCCATGCTCTTCGATCACGCGGCCGTCCTGCGGACATAGAGATGGAAGGCGCCATAGATCGAGGAGCGGTCGCGAGCGCCGAGCTCGCGGCTGCGCGCCTCGTCATAATGCCATTGCGACAGGATCGCCTCCGGCACCCGGCCGGGCAGCAGGCGCTCATCGGCAGCGGTGCGGAAGATCACGCGTGCGCCTGGCGCAGCGCTGCGGGTGACTTGAGTCCACAGAGCCGTCAGCTCGGCGTCGTTCATCCAGTCCTGCGCATCGAGCAGCACGAAACCGTTGCAGCTCTCGGCCGGCTGCTGTTCGAGGAACGCGGTGATCGCGCTTTGATGGTAGGCCACGCGACCAGCGCGCGCTCGCACTGTCTCGAAATTGCCCCGCTCCAGATAGGGCGGCACCGCCGCATCCGGCTCCGGCCCGTAACCGCGGCCGAAGGCCTGCCAGGCGAAATAGTTGGTCTTCAGGTCAAAGCCGCAGGCGAGCCGCTCCAGCCGGTGGCGCAGCACCCCCCGGATGCCGGCGTCACCATCGGCGGCAAGCGCCTTGTACTGCGCTGGCGGAATGCCGAGCCCGTAGAGCGAAGCCGGCTGGCGCACCAGCCAGCGCACCAGCCTCTTGTCGAAGACCGGCGCGAGATGCTGCTCGAACAGCGCCCGCTGCTCCTCCATCGTCTTCGCCTGCAGCATGACCCTGGGATCGCAACCGAGGCGGCGCCCAAGGAAATGCCCGGTGCCGATGAAGCGGCCGAGCAGGCCATAGCGATAGAAATTGCGGGCGAACAGCTCGATCCGGCGTCGGCCCACGAGGTTGCGCCCTTCCCAATAGGCGCGGCTGACCGCATCGAGCCGCGGCGCGATCAGCCGGTCATAGGTCTCGACATTGGCCTTCGACTGCGCCTGCCCGAAGAAGCGGCGGAAGATCGCGTGATCGTCGATCTCGGCCAATGCTGCGAGCTTGAGATGCCCGAGCGCGATATGGGCGCCGTTGAGGTCGATCGCGCTGATCCGCGCCGGATCGGCCGTGAGATAGGAGAGGATGTTGCAGGAGCCGGAAGCGATGGCGACGAGATGATCGTCGGGCTGCAGCGCGAGCGCCTCCATGTCGACGACCGGGTCCTCCCAGATCTGCGGATAGACCAGGCCGGAGAAGGCGAGCGTGAACATCCGTTCGAGCAGGCCGGCACGCGAGAGAGGCTTGCTGCGATGAACGGCGGTGGTCAGGCCGAGATTGGTCGTGCGCTTTACCGCGCGGATCGTCTGCGTCACGAGGCCCCTCGTCTGCGCCCGTTGCGATGGCGAGCCGACTAGAGGAGTCGCGTGACGGTTGGGTGACGCGGCAGAGGCTCGGAGAAGAGACCGGTCGCCGCCGAACGCAAACGTGAAACAGGCCGCGTTGCGCGAGGATGAAATCAGGAAGACAAATCCCCATATCTCGCGCGACAATCCCGACAAGACAGCGCAAAGGAGCCTCGCATGGGCCTGATGGATCTGTTTGCCAAAACCGAAAAGCCAGAGCGCGACTTCCCCTTCCAGCTCAGCGATGCCGAGTGGCGCGCGAAGCTGACGCCGGAGCAGTATCAGGTGCTGCGCGGCCACGGCACCGAACGGGCCGGCTCCTGCGCGCTGAACTTCGAGAAGCGCGCCGGCACGTTCTCCTGTGCCGGCTGCGGCCAGAAGCTGTTCCGGTCGCACAAGAAATTCGAGAGCGGCACCGGCTGGCCGAGCTTTGACCAGCCGCTGGAAGGCGCGGTCGAGGAGAGCGTCGACCACAGCTTCGGCATGCGCCGGGTCGAGGTGCACTGCGCCAATTGCGGCGGCCATCTCGGCCACGTCTTCCCCGACGGCCCGCCCCCGACCGGCCTGCGCTACTGCATCAACGGCGTGGCGATGGATTTCGAGGCGGAAGCAGGCTGAGCCTCCCCGTCATTGCGAGCGCAGCGAAGCAATCCAGGGAGACGTAGAGTTCTACCGGCCCTGGATTGCTTCGTCGCTCCGCTCCTCGCAATGACGGTTGCGCCTCGAGCGCCTCAAACCTCCGGCACCGCCCTTCTTGCCAGCGTCGCCGCATCGACCGCCAGCGGCAGGTCGCCGAAATGGCCGGACCAGTGCCCGCCGAGCCGTGTCGCGACGAAGGCGTCCGCCACGGCATGTGGCGCATGACGGATCAGCAAGGCACCTTGCAGCATCAGCGCCAATCGCTCGGTCAGCAAACGCGCCTGGCCCTCATGGCGGATGAGCTCATGCAGGTCATTGTCCAGCGCTTGCACCGCCGCATCGTAGCGCCGGTCCTGCCCTGAAACCGCATGGAACTCGGCGCGCAGCGCCTGCAGCGAGCCCGGCTCGCGTTCCAGCGAGCGCAGCACGTCCAAGCAGATGACGTTGCCCGAGCCTTCCCAGACCGAGTTGAGCGGCGCCTCGCGATAATGCCGCGCCATCGGGTTCTCCTCGATGAAGCCGTTGCCACCATGGCATTCCAGCGCCTCGACGACGACGGCCGGCGTGCGCTTCGCCACCCAGTATTTCGCCAATGGCGCGCCGATCCGGGCCAGTAGCTTCTCGCTCTCCGACTGCTCCTGCCGGTCGACCGCGGCGAACAGTCGAAAGGCGAGCCAGGCGGCGGCCTCCGCCTCGATGGCGAGGTCGGCGAGGACGTTCTGCATGATCGGCTGGTCGATCAGCTGGCGCTGGAAGGCGGTACGGTGCTGGGCGTGATGGCCGGCGAGCATGACCGCCTGCCGCATCAGCCCGGCCGACGCGGCCGCGATGTCGAGTCGCGTATTGTGGTTCATCGACAGGCCGGTGCGCAGCCCCCTGCCGGGATCGCCGAGCATATGGCCGATCGCGCCCCTGAACTCGACCTCGGAGGAGGCGTTCGAGCGGTTGCCGCATTTGTCCTTGAGGCGCTGGATCGCGATGCCGTTGCGCTCGCCATCCGGCCGCCAGCCCGGCACGACGAAGCAGGAGATGCCCTCCTCATTGCGCGCCAGCGTCAGGAAGAGGTCGGAATGCGGCACCGAGAAGAACCATTTATGCCCATGCAGCGAATAGGTGCCGTCGCGATTGTCATAGGCGATGGTCTGGATCTGCCTGAGGTCCGAGCCGCCTTGCGTCTCGGTCATCGCCATGCCGACGGTCGCGCCTAGCTTGCCCGCGACAGGTCCTTGTCTCTTGTCGTAGGTCTTCGAGGAGATCAGCGCGCCCCACTGCGCCCAGAGCGCCCGATCCTGCTTCAGCACGGGGATGGCCGAGTAGGTCATCGAGATCGGGCAGCAGATGCCGCTCTCGCAGCCATACCAGAGATATTGCAGGGCGGCCCGCGCCACCTGCGCCCCCGGCCCCGGCCGGTTCCAGGCGAGCGCATGCGTCTCCTGGCCAATGGCGCGGGTCATCAGCGCGTGCCAGGCCGGGTGGAACTCGATCTCATCGAGCCGGTTGCCGAAGCGGTCATGGCTGCGCAGTTCCGGCCCGTGCCGGTTGGCGAGGCGCGCCATCTCGATCGTCTCGGCCGCCCCGACCGTCCGCCCCGCCTCGTGCAGCCGCTCATCGGCCCAGCTTGCATCGAAGGCGGCGATCACCGCCTTCAGTACGGGATCGGCGGCGTAGGCATCGTAGTCCTGGAGCGGCGGTACCTGATTGGTGACCTGATGGGCGTGCGATGCCTGGGCCATGAGCTTCCCTTCTGATCCGCGAACCGCCCCGTCATTAACCACCAGACTATGCCGGCGCCCCGGAATTGCGAACCTGCCCGATTGCCGCCCGAGTTCTCGCCGCACCTCGCCCCGCGCGCCGCGACCGGCGCGGGCTATGGAGAGCCTTCACAGTGCTGCGAAGTGTCCTGAGTACCCTGGTCATCGCTCTTGCCGCCGGTTTCGGCCTCGCCACAGGCCCGGCAAACGCCCAATCCCAAACCGCTCCGAAGATACAGCCGAGCGACGGTCGCCCCTATGAGATCGCCGACAGCGAGGTCTGGGACGTGCCGGACCCGGTCGCGCGCCGTGGCTATCAGGTCTTCGTCGCCCTGCCGCCGTCCTATGCCAGGGAACCGCAGCGGAAATATCCCGTGCTCTACGTCACCGACGCCGACTACGCCTTCCCGATCATTCGCCAGATCAACCGCCGCCTGAACCTCGACGGACCCAAGATCGAGGAGTTCATCCTCGTCGGCCTATCCTATGCCAAGGGCGAGGACGGCATGATCAGCCGCCGACGCGACTACACCCCGACGCCGAAGGGGGCCGGCGACACCACGCATGGCAAGGCGGTGGCCTACCAGGCCTATCTGCGCGACCAGGTGAAGCCGTTCATCACGCAGCGCTACCGCACCGATCCGGCACGCAATCTCTTCCTCGGCCATTCCTATGGCGCACTGCTCGGCGCGCAAATCCTCTTCACCGAGCCCGCCATGTTCAGCGGCTACATCCTCGGCAGCCCGTCTTTCTGGTTCGCCAAGGACCATTATCGCGAGATCGAGGCGGGCTACGCCGCGCGCAGCAAGGACCTCCCGGCCAGGGTCTTTCTCTATGTCGGCGAGTACGAGACCGTCCGCAAAGGCGATCCGCGCTTCAACAAGACCGCCGACATGGTCGGCGACAACCGCGCCTTCGAGACGGCGCTGAAGGAGCGGAAATATCCGGGCCTGAGCGTGAAGTCGGTGGTCCTCAACGATGAGGACCACCTCACCGTCGCCCCGCGCGGCTTCACCCTGGGGCTTCGATATCTCCTGCCAGCGCGTTGACGCAGCCGGGTTTACGATGACCCGCTCGCCGTCGCGGAAAACCACCCGCGACGGCGAGCAATCCACGTCGCCTGCCCCTATATTGA
This sequence comes from Bosea sp. Tri-49, assembly GCF_003952665.1. NCBI lineage: Bacteria > Pseudomonadati > Pseudomonadota > Alphaproteobacteria > Hyphomicrobiales > Alloboseaceae > Allobosea > Allobosea sp. Tri-49. Next base: position 302,781 of record NZ_CP017946.1, on the reverse strand, counting down.
CCGTGAACGAATCACGATCACGCAAGCAAAGCCCTTGTCAGACCACACCACCTCCGCCCCCCTGCCCCGCCCCGGCGGCCTCGCATCGCGCGCGGCGGCACAGCCGGCGGCCGGCTATCTGCAGGGGCTCAATCCAGAGCAGCGCCTGGCGGTCGAGGCCACCGACGGCCCCGTGCTGGTGCTCGCCGGCGCCGGCACCGGCAAGACCCGCGTCCTCACCACCCGCATCGCTCATCTGATCGCGACAAACCGCGCCTTTCCCTCGCAAATCCTCTCGGTGACCTTCACCAACAAGGCGGCGCGCGAGATGAAGGAGCGCGTCGCCCATCTCGTCGGGCCGGTCGCCGAGGGCATGCCCTGGCTCGGCACCTTCCACTCGATCTCGGCCAAGCTGCTGCGCCGCCATGCCGAGCTGCTCGACCTGCGCTCCGACTTCACCATCCTCGACACCGACGACCAGGTCCGGCTGATGAAGCAGGTGATCCAGTTGGAAGGGATCGACGAGAAGCGCTGGCCCGGCCGCATGCTCGCTGGCTTCATCGATAGCTGGAAGAACCGCGGCCTTGCGCCCAAGGACGTGCCGCCGGGCGAGGCCGGGGTCTTCGCCAATGGCAAGGGCGGCAAGCTCTACGCCGCCTATCAGGACCGGCTGAAGACGCTGAACGCCGTCGATTTCGGCGATCTCCTGCTGCATTGCCTGACGCTGTTCCGCGAGCATCCGGACGTGCTCGCGACGTATCACGAGCGCTTCCGCTACATCCTCGTCGACGAGTACCAGGACACCAACGTCGCCCAGTATCTCTGGCTGCGCCTGCTCGCCCAGGGCCGGCGCAACATCGCCTGCGTCGGCGACGACGACCAGTCGATTTATGGCTGGCGCGGCGCCGAGGTCGACAACATCCTACGCTTCGAGCACGATTTCCCGGGCGCGACCGTGGTCCGGCTCGAACGCAACTACCGCTCGACCGGCCATATCCTCGCCACCGCCTCCAAGCTGATCGCCCGCAATGAGGGCCGCCTCGGCAAGACCCTGCGCACCGAGGACGAGGCTGGCGAAAAGGTCACGATCACCGGCGCCTGGGACAGCCAGGAGGAAGCCCGCCTGATCTCGGATGAGGTCGAGGCGATGCAGTCGAAGGGCGAGAACCTCGCCGAAGTTGCGATCCTGGTCCGCATCTCCGCGCAGATGCGCGAGATCGAGGAGCGCTTCGTCCATGTCGGAGTGCCCTATCGGGTGATCGGCGGCCCGCGCTTCTACGAGCGCGCCGAGATCCGCGACGCCATGGCTTATCTACGTTGCGTGGTGAGCCCCACCGACGACCTCGCCTTCGAGCGCATCGTCAACGTACCCAAGCGCGGCCTCGGCGACGCCACCATCCAGATCCTGCACAACCATGCGCGCGCCACCGGCTTTTCGTTGATGCAGTCGGCCAGGGCCGTGGTCGAAAGCGACGAACTGAAGCCCAAGGCCCGCACCTCCCTACGTGAGCTGGTAGAGGCCTTTGCCCGCTGGTCGGGACGCGCCGAAAGCATGCAGCAGGGCGAGCTCGCCGAGCTGGTGCTGGAGGAGAGCGGTTACACCGAGATGTGGCAGAAGGACCGTTCGGCCGACGCCGCCGGCCGGCTCGAGAACCTGAAGGAACTGGTGCGCTCGCTCGACGAGTTCCCCGATCTGCCGGCCTTCCTCGAGCACGTCTCGCTGGTGATGGATGCCGACAGCGGCGATGGCGGCGCCCGTGTCTCGATCATGACGCTGCACGCCGCCAAGGGGCTGGAGTTCGACACCGTCTTCCTGCCCGGCTGGGAGGAAGGGCTGTTCCCGAGCCAGCGCGCCCTCGACGAGAACGGCCGCGCGGGCCTCGAGGAGGAACGCCGCCTCGCCCATGTCGGCCTGACCCGCGCCCGCAAGCGCCTGAAGCTCTTATTCGCCTCGAACCGTCGCATCCACGGCCTCTGGCAGTCGAGCCTGCCCTCGCGCTTCATCGACGAACTGCCCGAGGAGCATGTCGAGGTCGTCCAGGCGCCCACCGCCTACAGCCAGGGCGGCTACGGTGCCTCACGCTTCGAGCGCATGGAAAGCTTTGGCTCCTCCTACCAGACGCCGGGCTGGCAGCGCGCGCAGGAGAACAAGGCCAGGTCCAACTCGGGCGGCGGCTCGGGTTTCTCCGATGCCGGCCAGCGCGGCTTCGGGCAGGGCACCGGCTTCGGCAGCCGCCAGCGTGGCCCGATGCTGATCGAGGGCGAGCTGACGGCGAAATCGACCGGCACCTCCGCCTTCGACACCGGCGCGCGCGTCTTCCACATCAAGTTCGGCCCCGGCTCGGTGGCGAGCGTCGACGGCAACAAGCTGACCGTCGATTTCGACAAGGCCGGCAGGAAGATGGTGCTGGATAGCTTCGTCCAGAAGTCGGGATAGGCTCAGGCCTCGCGATTCCCGGAGACCACCCATGCATCCCGACATCATCGTCACCGACAGCAGTGACGAGAGTTTCCTGTCCGTGCTCCAGGAAGGCCTGCGGAGCTACAATGAGGAGCAGGGCGGCGCGACCGATCAGAAGCCGATCCAGGTAAAGGTCCGCGACCCCGAGACCGGCGTCCTCACTGGGGGCATCTCCGGACGAACCTCGCGCGGTATTCTCTTCATAGACTATGTCTATCTGCCGCAGAGCCTGCGCGGCTCCGGTATCGGCAGCCAGATTCTCGCCATGGCCGAGCATGAGGGCAAGAGGCGTGGCTGCAGCAAGGCGGTGCTCTTCACCATCAGCTTCCAGGCCCCGGACTTCTACAAACACCTCGGCTGGAAGGTCCTCGGCGAGGTCGTCCCCAAGCCGCCCGGCGCCGCCCGCATCTACCTGACCAAGGATCTGTGAGCGCGATGCCGACCGGGGCGCTCGCAGGCCGCGTGGCGGTGATCACCGGGGCCGGGCGCGGGCTCGGCACCGCGCTTGCGATCTCCCTCTCCGAAGCTGGCTGCCGCCCAATCCTCTGCGGCCGCAATCCGGCTGGGCTGGCGGCGACAGCAGCGATGATCCGCGAGCGAACCGGAATCGAGCCGGCATTCGTTGCGCTCGACCTCGCCGATGCCGCCAGCGTCCAAGCAGCCGGCCAGGCCATCGCTACCAGCGTCGGCGGCATCGACATCCTGATCAACAACGGCGCGATGTGGCTGGAAGCGCGATCGGAGCCCTACTCCGCCGAGGAGGTGCTCGGCGTCGTCAATGCGGCTGTTACCGGCACCTTCCTCCTGACCCAGGCGCTGCTGCCGGCGCTGAAGCGCTCGGCCTGCCCGGACATCGTCACCATCGGCTCGATCAGCGGGCTGCCCAATGCCGCCTTGCAGAGCGTCTCGGTCCCCTTCTACGCCGCCAAACATGGGCAGGCGGCGCTCGCCGACGGCTTCCGCCAGATGCTCGCCGGCACGCCGATCCGCTCGATCGCGATCCACCCGCCCTATCTCGACGACATGCTGCCGGGCGACGCCGACTGGCAGGCGAGCCCGCAACGGGCCAAAGGCAGCCGCGCCAGCAATCGCGACGTCGTCGAAGCCGTGATCTTCGCCCTGACACGGCCGCGGCACGTCACCCTGTCGATCACACTCGACGCGGATGACGGCGGACAGTTTCCGCACGCGGCGGGAGACTGAACGCAGCGCTTCAGCGCGCTATCTCTCCTCCCGCTCGCGGAACGCCCGCCGCGCCGCCGAGACCTCGGCGTAGTAGGTTTCGGCCCAGGTCCAGACTCCGCAGAACGCCGCGCTGAGCTCGCGGCCGAGCTCGGTCAGCGTGTAGTCGACATGCGGCGGGATCACCGGATGGACGGTCCGGATGACCAGCCCGTCGCGCTCCATCTCGCGCAGCGTCTTGGTCAGCATCTTCTGGCTGATGCCGCCGACGATCCGCCCGCATTCGGTGAAGCGCAGCGTGCCGTGCTCTTCCAGTGCTTCCAGCACCAGCATCGTCCATTTGTCGGCGACCTGCGCGATCACCTGGCGCACCAGCGATTCCACCGCCTTCGAGACAGGCGGGATCTCCTCGCTGCGCTTGTGCATGGTCGCCATCGCCTCGCGGATCGCATGCATCGCGACACTCTCCTTTTGGTGCGTATCGAACTTTCGGGCGCCTTCTTTCCGATGAAGAGTATCGACGCCAGCTGATGTACCGCAACCAGGAAAGGGATTTGCGATGAACATCAGCGGCAACACCATCCTCATCACCGGCGGCGGCTCGGGCATCGGCCGGGCGCTGGCCGAGGCCTTCCACAAGGCCGGCAACCAGGTCGTCATCGCCGGCCGGCGCGAGGCTCTGCTTCACGAGGTGACCTCGGCCAATCCAGGCATGGAGGCGCTCCTGCTCGACATCCAGGACAAGGACGACGTCGCCGCCTTCGCCAGGCAGGCGGTCGAGAGCTTCCCGGCGCTCAATGTCGTCATCCACAATGCCGGCATCATGCGCAGCGAGGCGGTCACGGCCAGCGATTTCCTCGACACGGCCGAGGAGACCATCACGACCAACCTGCTCGGGCCGATCCGGCTCACCGCCGCTTTGCTGCCGCATCTGCTGGCGCAGAAGCGCGCGGCGATCCTGACCGTTTCCTCCGGCCTCGCCTTCGTGCCGCTGGCGACGACGCCGACCTACAGCGCCACCAAGGCGGCGATCCATTCCTGGTCGATGGCACTGCGCGAGCAGCTCAAGGCGACATCGGTCGAGGTCATCGAGATCGCACCTCCTTATGTCCAGACCGAACTGCTCGGCCCGCAGCAGGCGGTCGATCCCACGGCGATGCCGCTGGCCGAGTTTACCGCCGAGGTGATGGCGCTGCTCGAAAGCGCCCCGGCCTCGGGCGAGATCATCGTCGAGCGCTGCAAGCCGCTGCGCTTCGCCGCCGAGAACGGCCAGATCGCCGCGGTCTTCGCCCAGCTAAACGCGCAGCACGGCTGAACGCTGGCCGTCATTGCGAGCGTAAGCGAAGCAATCCAGGGGCATAGAGCTCTGCCCCCGGATTGCTTCGTCGCTCCGCTCCTCGCAATGACGGCCCCGCCAAGCGAATGACAAGCTGCCAGCACCCTGCTAAGCCGCGCCCATGCGCGAAGGCCTCCTGCCATCGACGGTCGCGACCGTCCTCGAACTCGAAACCAGCGGCGACAAGGCACGCGCCTTGACCGAGCTCTTGGGCGAGGTCTTCGACCCAACCGAGACCGCCGTCTCCGCCTTCGAGGTCGAAACAGGCGTCACCACGCTCTCGCTGAACGCGCCGTGGAAGGTCGAGATTTATTTCGCGACCCACCCGGACGAGGACGCAGTGCGCGACATGCTGCGCCCGATCGTCGGCGACAGCATCGATTCCACGCCCTTCACCACCGTCAACCAGAAGGACTGGGTCGCGGCTAGCCTCGAGGGCCTGCAGCCGGTCCGCGCCGGCCGCGTCCTCGTCCATGGCTCGCATGACCGCGACGCGGTGAAGGTCAACGATGTCGCCATCGAGATCGCGGCGGCGCTCGCCTTCGGCACTGGCCATCACGGCACCACAGCCGGCTGCCTGCTGGCGCTCGATGCCGAACTGAAGAAGCGCCGGCCGAGAAACGCCATCGATGTCGGCACCGGCACCGGCATCCTGGCGCTGGCGCTCGCCAAGCAGGTCAAGCGCAAGGTCGTCGCCGGCGATATCGACGCGATTGCGGTCGAGGTCTCGGCTCGCAATGCCCGGATCAACCACGCGCCGCAGGCGCTCGACCTCTATGTCGCCCCCGGCCTGCGCCACGCCAAGGCGAACCGGCCGCGCCATTTCGACCTGATCTTCGCCAATATCCTCGCCGGCCCGCTGCGCAAGCTCGCGCCCGCGATCGCTCGCGCCCTGTCGAACGACGGCACGGTGATCCTGTCGGGATTGCTGGAGATGGACGTCGCCGGCGTGGTCTCGGCCTATCGCCATCAGGGGCTGGCGCTGGCCAAGCGCTCCTCGCGCGAGGGCTGGGCGACCTTGGTCATGAAAAGAGGCGGCGCAGCCGCCAGGCCGCGCCGCCTCTACTAGGCCCTACGCTTCGAACGAACGGCGGCGGATTTCGCCGCCCTGCCCGCTCAGAAGCCGAGGTGGCCGTACTTCTCTTCGGCCTGCGCCTGCATGGCGCGGGCATCGTGCCAGACAGCCGCAGCGAACTTGGCGGCGTCGACGACGGCATCATAGGCATGCTTGACGATGGCGATCATGGTCTTGGTTCCTTTGTCAGTTGCGCGCGGCGCGGTTCGCGGCCTGCGGCGCTTGAGGTTCAACGATTGAAAGGCAGTTCGGCGTCGCGTTTCAGCGTCGTCTGCGGGAAACCGCCGAGCACCAGTTCGCTCTCGCGCACCAAATAGCTATGGGCGCGCAGCTCGCGCAGGGCCGAACGGCGGCGGCTCTCGATCAGCGCGGCGTAGAGGCGCTGCCAGAAGCTCTGGCCGGCGGTCTTCTTGTCCGTCGTCTCGGCGCGGGTCGCGGCCGGAAGGACGTCGGTGGAATTCAGCACATAAGTCATAGGGTCTCTCCTCAGATCACGAAGGACAGTCCCGGTCGCTTCCTCGTTCTCTTATGCGACTAAGATGGGCCGCCTTCGCATCTGCGAGAAGATATGTTCGCATATGCACAACATGCACCAGACGCATAACGAAAAAAGAAATCCATTAACGAGTGCGCATATCGCATAGCTAAGAGGCAAACCGCTCAAATGCGAGTCAGTCCGCGCCTGCTGCGCAAGCAGAGGCGAAACGGCAGTTTTGCACTGGCCTTTCGCGCGCGCGGAGGCGAGCATGCGGCAAATCCCGCCTTGCCGAGCCCGACATGACCGATTCCCCAGCCAAGACCGCCTGCCGCTTCCAGTCCTTCTCCGAGCCGAGCGACCCGTCGCAGGTCGCACCGCGCGTCGCCGCCTTGCGCGTCGCCCTGGCGAAACAGGGACTCGACGGCTTCATCATCCCGCGCGCCGACGAGCACCAGGGCGAATATGTCCCCGCCCATATGGCGCGCCTCGCCTGGCTCACCGGCTTCACCGGCTCGGCCGGCAACGCCATCGTGCTCGCCGACAAGGCCGCGCTGATCGTCGACGGCCGCTACACCATCCAGTCGGCGGCGCAGACCGATACGAGCGTCGTGACGCCCACCAAGATGGAGGAGACCCCGCTCGACAAATGGGTCGAGGCCAATCTGCCAGCCGGCGGCAAGCTCGGCTACGATCCCTGGCTCCACACCGTCGATGGGGTCGCCAAGCTGGAGAAGGCCGTCTCGGCGGCAGGCGGCATGCTCGTCCCGGTAACGCCGAACCCGATCGATGCGCTCTGGAGCGACCGCCCTGCCCCGCCGACAGCTCCGGTCAAGGCGCATCCGGCCGCCTATGCCGGCGAGAGCAGTGCCGACAAGCTAGCCCGCATCCAGAAGGAGCTCGCCAAGGCCAAGGTCGATGCGCTGGTGCTCTCCGACCCGCACGCGCTGGCCTGGACCTTCAATATCCGCGGCGGCGATGTCGAGCACACGCCGCTGCCGCTCGGCTATGCGATCGTGCCGCGCGAGGGCCGCCCGACCGTCTTCCTCGCCCCGGAGAAGATCACCAACGAGGCCGGCGACGCCATCGGCGCCCTCGGCGAGATCGCCCCGCCGCAGGCGCTCGAACAGCAGCTCAAGGCGCTCGGCGCCGCCAAGGCCAAGGTCCGGCTCGATTCCAGTACCGCCGCCTCGGCGCTGGCGACGCTCATCCAGGATGCCGGCGGCACCCCGGACGCCGGCGCCGACCCGATTGCCCTGATGAAGGCGAAGAAGAACGAGGCCGAGCTGAACGGAAGCCGCCGGGCCCACCTGCGCGACGGCGCGGCCATCGTCCGCTTCCTGTCCTGGCTGGCGCGCGAGGCGCCCAAGGGGCAGCTGACCGAGATCGACGCCGTGGCGGCCCTGGAAGCCGAACGGCTGAAGACCGGCGAATTGCGCGACGTCTCCTTCACCACCATCGCCGGCGCCGGTCCGAATGCAGCTCTGCCGCATTACCGCGTCACCGAGGCGAGCAACCGCCGGATCGAGCCCGGCATCTTCCTGGTCGATTCCGGCGGGCAATACGAGGACGGCACCACCGACATCACCCGCACCATGGCGGTTGGCGAGCCGACGGCCGAGATGCGCGATCGCTACACCCGCGTGCTCAAGGGCCATCTCGCGATCTCGCGCGCGGTCTTCCCGAAAGGCACGTCGGGCGCCCAGCTCGACGCCTTCGCTCGCGCCCCACTCTGGCAGGCCGGACTCGATTTCGACCATGGCACCGGCCATGGCGTCGGCAGCTATCTCTCGGTGCATGAGGGGCCGCAGCGCCTGTCCAAGCTCGGCACCACCCCGCTCGAGCCCGGCATGATCCTCTCGAACGAGCCCGGCTACTACAAGGAAGGCGCCTACGGCATCCGCATCGAGAACCTGATCATCGTCGAGGAGCGCCAGATCCCCGGCGCCGAGCGGACCATGTACGGCTTTGAGACGGTGACCTGGTGCCCCTATGAGCAGGCGCTGATCGACCTCTCATTGCTCGACGAGGGCGAACTCGCCTGGATCAACGCCTACCACGCTCAGGTCTGGAGCAACCTCGCGCCATTGGTCGATGGCGAGGCCAAGGCCTGGCTGGAGCAGGCGTGTCTGCCGTTGTGAGATAAGGCGCGGGATCCCCTCTCCTGTAAGGAGAGGGGTAGGGGTGAGGTGTTCGGAGCGGAAACGTTGGCCTGAACCCAACCGTGCGGTCAGGCCTCGCGGCACTGGTCACAGGGCCCACCCCTCACCCTGCCCTCTCCCTCCGGGAGAGGGTTCCCCGCGCTCTTCCCTGCAGCCAGTCAGCCCCACAAATCCGTCGACAGGTACTTCAACCCGGAATCGCAGACGATGACGGCGATCGTCTTGCCCGCCTCAGCCCCACGCAGCAGCTGCAGCGCCGCCGCGACGTTCGCCCCGGCCGAAAACCCGCCGAATATCCCCTCATGGCGCGCCAGCAGCCGCGTCGTTTCGCGTGCCTCATCTCCGCTGACCTGCAGATAGCCATCGACCGGCACATCCTTCAGGAAAGCGAGATCGGCCATCGCATAGCCGCCGCCCTGGATCGGGTGATCCGGCCTTGAGACCGTCTCGCCCGCCGCGGCGGCGGCGCCGGCCGGCTCAACCACATAACAGTGGACCGCCGGGCTGCGCTCCTTCAGCGCTCTGGTCACTCCGGCATAGCTACCGCCCGAGCCGATGAAGTCGACGAAAACGTCGATCGTGCCGCCGCTCTGCTCCCAGAGCTCCGGTCCGGTCGTGCGGTAATGCGCCAGCCAGTTGCCGTCACGATGGAACTGGTCGGCGCGGAAGGCGTCGCGCTCCCTGGTGATCCGCTTGGCTTCGCGGTCGACGAGGTCGAGATCGCCGCCCGAGACCTGCCCCGGCACCGCGCCGGGCAGCTGGTCGACCAGCACCACCTCGGCCCCGAGCGCCCGCATCATCCGCGCCCGTTCCTCCGAATTGCCCTTCGACATCACCGCGATGAAGGGATAGCCCCTGATCCCGCAGACGATCGCAAGCCCCGTGCCCATATTGCCGGAGGTCAGCTCGACCACCGTCTGACCGGGCTTCAGCGAGCCGGTGCGTTCCGCCTCCTCGATGATGCCGAGCGCGGCCCGGTCCTTCTTCGAGAAGCCCGGGTTGAGATAGTCGAGCTTGGCGAGGATGGTTCCGCTGACGCCGATGTGCCGCGTCAGGCGATCAAGCCGGACGAGCGGTGTGCCGCCAATGGCATCGACGACGGAATCCATCACGGGGCGCATGCGTTCTCTCCCGGCCAGCCTCAGGCCACCATGCGCAAGGCAACCACGGTCGCGACGCCGACGGCAACCACGCCGAGCAGCGGCAGCCGCGTCGCCGCCAGCCCTGACACAAGAGCCGCGACCGTTTCCGGCCAACCGGTCGCGAGCGCGCTCGGCGCGATCACGGCGATCAGCACGGCCGGCGGGATCGCATCGAACGCAGCCTGCGCCCGCGGCGAGAGATTGAGCCGGCCGACCAGCGCCAGACCAGCGATGCGGGTGAGATAGGTCACCAGCGCCATGCCGAGGAAGGCGGCGAGATTGATCGGATCAACGGTCATTCGGCCGGGCTTTCGACAGGTTTCCCGGCGAGGTCGCCGGCAGCGATCCAGGCAGCCGCAAGGCCGCAGAGCGCGCCCGCCAGCACATGCCAGGGCGGCCCGGCGAGCTTGTAGGCCAGCGCCGAGGCAAGACCGGCCGCGGCAACAGTCCAGGCGGTCACCCGGCCCTTCCAGAACGCGGCGGTCAGCGCGATGAAAAGGGCTGTGAAGGCGAAGTCGGCGCCATAGCGCTTGGGGTCACCGAGCGCGGCGCCGATGATCGCACCCGTCGTCGAGGTCGTCAGCCAGCCAGCGACGAAGGGCACGATCATGCCGAACCAGTAGGCCGGCGTGACCGGATGGCTGCGGGCCCGCTTCTCGGCCAGCGCCCAGTTCTCGTCGGCCATATAGTAGAGCCCGCCGAAGAGCTGCGCTGTCGAGAAGCCCTTCAGCTTCGGCGCGATCGAAGCGCTCATCAGGATGTGGCGGGCATTGATCAGCGCCGTCGAGAACACCAACGCAACGATCGGCGCTGGGCTTGCCCAGAGCTCGACCGCGGCAAACTGCGCCCCGCCGGCGAAGACCAGCACGCTCATCAGGAAGACTTCGAGCGGCGACAGCCCCTTGCCGGCGGCGAGTGCGCCGAAGAGCAGGCCGATCGGCACCGCGGCGAGCGCCGCCGGCCAGATGTCGTTGAGCCCTGCACGGGCTTCTGTTTTCCAACTCATCTTCTTGTCCATCAGCCGTGATGGGCGGCGCGGAAGACGCCCGGCGTCACGCCGAGCCTCGCCTTGAAGGCGCGGGTCAGATGCGCCTGGTCGCAGAACCCGGTGGCGGCCGCGACCGCGCCGGGGGATTCGCCACGCCGCAGCCGCTCTCTGGCGCGACGGATGCGGACATCGACGAGATAGGCATGCGGCGTCAGCCCGGTCTCGCGCCGGAAGGCACGGATCAGATGATGCCGCGGCAAGCCCGAGCGTTGCGTCAGATCGGCGAGCGACAAATCCTCGTCATAGCGCTGCTCGAGCAGCGCCTTCGCCTGCGCGATCGGGCCGTGCTCGCGCCCGATCTCGCGCACCGAGAGATCGGCATGACGCGCCAGGCACCAGGCATAGGCGCGCAGCAGACCTTCTTCGCCGGCAAGCGCATCCCCGCCCTCCTCCAGCGCGCGGTGCGCCTCCGAGAACAGGGCCGAGCCTTCCGGATCCTGCACGGTCGGCTCGGGGAAGAAGGGCGTGCCGATGGTCTGGTCGCCGGTGAGCGAGATTGCGACCTCGCGCATCAACTCGATCGTCGGATAGGTCATCCGGTAGCGATAGCCGCCCTCGCTGGGGGCGCCGTCATGGACATCGAGCGGGTGGTTGAAGACGAGATCGCCGGTGCGGGCGAAGAGGGTGCGGCCGCGCGCATGCCAGAGCTCGCAACCCGACAGGATCGTGCCGACTGCATAGGTCTCGTGGGCGTGCGGCGAATAGGTATGGGTCGAGAACTTCGCCGACAGGCATTCAAGCCCGGAGAAGCGCGCCGCCGTGAACAGGCGGGCGTGCTCGCCCTCCCGGAGCGGCATCTCCTGCAATGCATCGCCTTGGCTGATCAGATCCATGCCGCAAGATAGAGCGGAAGCCAGCCTGCGTGTCTTGAAGAAAAGTGATGGCGACGATCACGCGACCGTCGCCATCTGTCAGGTGTCAGGGACGCGGGGGCTCCTTGCCGGCGACGAGCACCAGCAGCGCGCCGGCGAGCGTCGCCACTGCCATGTAGCCGATCGGGCCGAGGCCGCCGACATGGTTGACCAAGAGGCCGCCGAGTACCGCACCGCTGGCGATCGCGACGAGGAAGGCCGCCGTCACGAGGCCGCTCGCCGATTCGGCATGGTCGGCCGCGACGCGCACCATCCAGGTCTGGAAGCCGACCGGCGCAAAGCCGAAGGCGAAGCCCCAGAGCGCGACCGCAATTCCCGCCACGATCGGCGAAGCGCCGAACTGGAGCATGACAAGCGCCAGCACGCCGATCGCCAGCGCGAAGGAGACGATCGCGAGCTTGACGCCGCGCCCCGCGACGGCCCCGCCGGCGAAATTGCCGACGACATTGCCGAGACCGTAGCCGAGCAGCACGACAGTAATCGCCGTGACGCCGAGCTGCGGCGCATGCTCGAGGAAGGGCCGGATATAGGTGAAACCAGTGAACTGCCCGGAGATGATGACGAGCACCGAGATCAGCATCAGCCGAATGCTCGGTCGCGCGAGGAGGATCCCCAGCGTGCCCAGCCGCGGCGCCGTCTGCGGCGGCAGGGCTGGCATCGTCGCCAGCAGCGCCAGCAGGGCGACGCCGGCAAGCCCGGCCGAGAGCCCGAAGACCATGCGCCAGCCGATCAGGGAATCGAGATAGGCCCCGAGCGGCCCGCCACCAATGAAGGCGGCCGAGACGCCGGCCGAGATCAACGCCAGCGCCCGCGGCACGGACTGCGCCGGCACGAGCCGCAGCGTCAGCGCCGGCGCCATCGACCAGAAGCCGCCCAGCGCAAGGCCGAGCAGGAAGCGCGCCGCCAGCAGCATGACGAAGCCGTTGGCCAGCGCAGTGACCAGGCTCGACAAGGCAAGCAGCGACAGCAATGACCAGAGCACCAGCCGCCGGTCGAAGCGGCTGGTGACGATCGGCGTGAAGATCGCCGCGGCGACGCCGACCAGCGAGGTCACTGTGACGGTCTGTCCGGCGGCGCCGACGCTGATCGAGAGATCGGCGGCGATCGAGGTCAGGACGCTGGCGGGCAGGAATTCGGCGCTGACCAGCGCGAACACACCCATGGCGAGCGCGAACACCGCCGGCCAGGCGGCGTCTGTGCGTTCTGCGGGCGCGATGCCGACGAGCTCGGCATCGGCTGTGGCTGACAAGGAATCCGACATAGGTCGCTCCACGAAGATCGGACACCGGAGTTAGGCGTGACCCTGTGGAGCTTCCATGCTAGAAAACCCGGCATGCTTGACCAATCGTCCAGAAGATCGGCACCGGACCCGCTGACGGAGATGCTTCGCGGCCTACGGCTCGAAGGCGTCGACTACGCCCGTTACCAGATGACGACGCCCTGGTGCCTGCTGTTCCCGGCCCAGCCGGCCGCGCGCCTTCACTTCATGGCCGAGCAGGGTTGCTGGCTGCGCACGCCTGAGGGCGAGTGGTGCCGGCTCGAACAGGGCGATGCCGTGCTGATGCCACGCGGCGTCGAGCATGCGCTCGCCAGCGAGCCCGGCCTCTCGGTGGCACCGAACGGGCACTGCGCCTTCCAGCATTGCTGCGGCGAGATCGCAGAGGCACGCGGCGGTGGCGCGGGAGAAGGCGACAACGGCGAAGCGACCTTGTTCTTCAGCGCCAGCCTCTGCTTCAACGTCGACGCCCAGCACCCGATGCTGCGGATGATGCCAGAGCTGATGTGGGTGCATGAGATGGCGGTGGCCGAGCCGGCAATCCCGGCCTTGCTGACCACCATGGCCTGCGAACTCATGCTCGATCGCGTCGGCGCCGGCGGCATCCTGACCCGCCTCGCCGACGTCGTCGCCGCCGCCCTGATCCGCTCCTGGGTCGAGCGTGGCTGCGGCACCGCCACCGGCTGGGTCGCCGCCGCCCGCGATCCTGACATCGGCCGAGTGCTGGCCGCGATCCATCTCAACCCGAGCGAGGACTGGACGGTCGATGCGCTCGCCAAGGTGATGCATGCCTCGCGCTCCGCCTTCGCCGAGCGCTTTGCCAGCGTCGTCGGCGAGACGCCGGCGCGCTATGTCTCGCAGGTCCAGATGCACCAGGCCAGGCAATGGCTGGAGCGCGACCGGATGCGGATCTCGGCGGTGGCGCGCCGCCTCGGATATGATTCCGAAGCTTCGTTCAGCCGTGCCTTCAAGCGTGTGATCGGCAAGCCGCCCAGCCATTTCCGCAACACCGAGCCGCCGACACGCGCGACGCGGCCGATCGACGCCTCCCCTGCCGGCGGGCTTCCCGTCATTGCGAGGAGCGAAGCGACGAAGCAATCCAGGGGAGCGTAGAGCCCTGCCGCTCCTGGATTACTTCGCTTACGCTCGCAATGACGGTCATATGGCGCTGACTCGCGCTTCTTGCTGCTGGAGACCATCAGTGACCACGCCCATCCGCCAGCAATTGATCGAGCGTTTCTTCCGCTATGCCGCGGTCACCAGCCAGAGTGACATCAAGGCTACGACCCTGCCGAGCACGCCGGGTCAGCAGCACCTCGCCAAACTGCTGGCCGACGAATTGCGCGCGCTGGGCCTCGACGATGTCGAGATCGACGACCGCGCCACAGTCACGGCGCTGAAGCGCGGCACTGTGCCGGGTGCGCCCAGGATCGGCTTCATCGCCCATCTCGACACGTTCGACGCCGGCCTCTCGCCCGAGATCCACCCGCAGCTCCTGCGCTTCGAAGGCGAGGACCTCTGCCTCAACCGAGAACAGGACATCTGGTTGCGCGTCGCCGAGCATCCGCAATTGCGCGATTGGCAGGGGGCCGAGATCATCGCCAGCGACGGCACCAGCGTGCTCGGCGCCGACAACAAGGCGGCGATCACGGTGATCATGACGCTACTCGCCAATCTGCGCCCACAGGATCGCCATGGCGACATCGCCGTCGCCTTCGTCCCCGACGAGGAGATCGGCCTGCGCGGCGCCAAGGTCCTCGATCTTGCCCGCTTCCCCTGCGATTTCGCCTATACGATCGACTGCTGCGAGCTCGGCGAAGTCGTGATCGAGAATTTCAACGCCGCGAGCGCCGAGATCACCCTCACCGGCGTCAGCACCCATCCGATGTCGGCCAAGGGCGTGCTGGTGAACCCGGTCCTGATGGCCCAGGACTTCATCAGCCGCTTCGACCGCTCGCATACGCCGGAGAACACCGAAGGCCGCGAAGGCTATGTCTGGTTCAACGCCATCACCGCCAATGCCAGCGAGGCCAAGTTGGGGGCGCTGATCCGCGATTTCGACAAGCAGAGCTTCGAAGCACGCAAGCGTCGCCTCATAGAGGTTACGGCCGAGATCGCCGCGCTCTATCCGACCGGCCGGGTCGAATGCGTGGTGAGCGACACCTATGGCAACATCCATGACAGCCTCGGAGACGACCAGCGCCCCGTCGACTTGCTCTTCGGCGCTCTGGAAGCGCTGCAGATCCGCAAGAAGCAGATCCCGATGCGCGGCGGCACCGACGGCGCGGCGCTCTCGGCCCGCGGCCTGCCGACGCCGAACTTCTTCACCGGCGCCTATAATTTCCACTCGCGCTACGAATTCCTGCCGGTGCCGGCCTTCGAGAAGTCCTACGAGGTCGCGCGGATGATCTGCACGCTGGCGGCGGGGCGAGGCTAAAAAGCAGCCGTTCTCCGTCATGGTCGGGCTTGTCCCGACCATCCACGTCTTCATTCGGACAGCGCAGTGTTCAAGACGTGGATGCTCGCCACAAGGGCGAGCATGACAGCGGCCTTACCCGCCGACCAGCTCGAACCAGCCGGCCTCGTCGATCACCTTGACGCCGTGCTTGGCGGCGTCCTTGAGCTTCGAGCCGGCACCCGGCCCCGCGACCAGCAGATCGGTCTTCGACGAGACCGAACCGGCGACCTTGGCGCCGAGCCGCTCGGCCATCGCCTTGGCCTCGTCGCGGGTCATGCGCTCGAGCGCGCCGGTGAAGACGACGATCTGGCCGGCGACCGGGCTCGATGACGCAACCGCTTCGAGCGGTTGCGGCGTGACCTCGCCAAGCAGCCGGGCGAGCATCTGCTGGTTGTGTTCCTCGGCGAAGAACTGGAGCAGCGCCTCGACTACGGTCGGGCCGACGCCGTCGATCGCATCGAGCGCCGCCCGCTCCTCGCTCTCCGGATTCTCGGCGGCGAGGCACGCCGCCTCCAGGGCTTCGAACGATCCGTAATGGCGCGCCAGTAGCCGCGCATTGGTCTCGCCGATATGGCGGATGCCGAGCCCGAAGATGAAACGGTTGAGCGGCGGCTTGCGCCGGTCGTCGATCGCCTCGAACAGCTTCTTGGTGCTGGTCGCGCCGAAGCCTTCCTTGTCCTTCAGCTTCTTGAGGTTGGCCCCGTCGCGCTCAGCCAGCGTGAAGATGTCGGCCGGCTGCTTCACCGGCAGGTCTGGGTCGGTATGGAAGAACTCGATCTGCTTGTCGCCGAGCCCGTCGATGTCGAGCGCGTCGCGCGAGACGAAATGCTTCAATCGCTCGACTGCCTGCGCCTCGCAGATCAACCCACCGGTGCAGCGGCGCACCGCATCCTCCTTGCCTGAGCGCGGATTGTGCTCGCGCACCGCATCCGAGCCGCAGACCGGGCAGGTCGCCGGGAAGACGTAAGGCTGCGCGTCCGCCGGGCGCTTGGCGAGATCGACCGCCTCGACGCGCGGGATCACGTCGCCGGCGCGCTTCACCGTCACCGTGTCGCCGATGCGGATGTCGCTGCCGTCGCGGATCGGCAGCCCCTTCGAATCGAAGCCGCGGATATAGTCCTCATTGTGCAGCGTCGCATTGGTGACGACGACGCCGCCGACCGTCACCGGCTTCAGCCGCGCCACCGGCGACAGTGCTCCGGTGCGCCCGACCTGGATGTCGATCGCCTCCAGCACGGTGGTCGCGAGCTCGGCCGGGAACTTGTGCGCGATCGCCCAGCGCGGGGCGCGCGCGACGAAGCCGAGCCTCGCCTGCAGCGCGAGCTCGTCGACCTTGTAGACCACGCCGTCGATGTCGTAGCCGAGCGTCGCGCGTTGCGCCTCGATCATGCGGTAATGCGCCAGCAGCTCTTCCACGCTCTGGCAGCGCGCCATCAGCGGGTTGGTCTTAAAGCCCCAGCGCGCGAAAGCCTCGACCACGCCGAACTGGGTTGGCGCCGGCAGCTCCGGCATCTCGCCCCAGGCATAGGCGAAGAAGCGTAGCGGCCGGGAGGCCGTGATCGAGACGTCGAGCTGACGCAGCGAGCCGGCAGCGGCGTTGCGCGGATTGGCGAATTCGCGCTCCTCCTTTTCGCGCTGACGCTGGTTGATCCCCGCGAAATCGGCATGGCCGAGATAAATCTCGCCGCGCACCTCGGCGATATCAGGCACGTCCTTGCCCTTCAGCCGGTGCGGAATCTCGGAGATGGTGCGGGCGTTGGCGGTGACGTCCTCGCCCTCCTCGCCGTCGCCGCGGGTCGCGGCACTGACCAGTTCACCCTTCTCGTAGCGCAAAGACAGCGAGAGTCCGTCGATCTTCGGCTCGGCGGTGAAGGCGATCGGCTGGTCGTCCTTGCGGCCGAGGAAGGTCCTGACCCTCGTCACAAAGTCGGCGATGTCCTCGTCGGCGAAGGCATTGTTGAGCGAGAGCATCGGCACGCGATGCCGGATCTTGGCGAATTTGCCCGAGGGCTTGGCACCGACCTTGTCGGAGAGCGCCTCGGCCCCTTTGAGCTCGGGGAAGGCGTTTTCCAGCGCAGTGAGTCGGCGGAACTTCGCGTCGAAGGTCGCGTCGTCCATGATCGGCGCGCTGTCGCTGTGATAGGCGGCATTCGCGGCAGCAATCTCGGGCCCGAGCAATTCATGCTCGGCGCGCGCGGCTTCGGGCGTCAGATCTTCGACGGGTGCGGGAACAGGATCGGCCATGGCGCAGTTCTAGTTCAGGGGAAGTTTCCTGCGAAGCTCCTGTTTCACGATTTGGCTACGCCGATTTGTGGCAGGAGCAGGTCGGGTGTAGGCTTCCCTCGCTGAAATGGATGCTCGACGCCTCGCAGGTCTTGACCGGAGGATTGCGTCAGGACCGCCAAGGCGAACCGGGCCGAACCGGGAAGAACGCCATGGCCGATACCCATCTCCATCACGATCACGTGGCGGCGAATGATGCTGCACCGCCCGACGCCCTGCCCGTCAGCGAGATCGGCATCGCCGACATCAAGGATGCTCTGAGGCAGGGCTATTCCGACTTCATGGCCCAGCCGAGCCATCTGCTTTTCATCGCCCTGATCTATCCGATCGCCGGTATCCTGCTCGCGCGCCTGACGGTGAGCTACAACATCTTCCCGCTGCTGTTCCCGCTGGCCTCGGGCTTCGCCCTGCTCGGCCCCTTCGCCGCGATCGGCCTCTACGAGATCAGCCGCCGCCGCGAGCTCGGCATGGACACCTCCTGGAAGCATGCGCTCGATGTCGTGCACTCGCCCGGCATCGGCCAGATCGCACTGCTCGGCGCGCTCCTGACCGGCGCCTTCCTCACCTGGCTCTTCAGCGCCTGGATCATCTATCGCTGGCTGATGGGCGACGCGCCGCTCGATTCCTTCGAGAGCTTCGTCACGCCACTGCTGACCACGGTGAACGGCTGGACGCTGATCATCCTCGGCAATTCGCTAGGTCTGCTCTTCGCGATCGTCGTCTTCTCGATAACCGTGATTTCCTTCCCGCTGATGCTCGACCGGCATGTCGACATGGCAACGGCAGTCCGTACCTCGGTCGCGGCCGTCGAGAAGAACCCGCGGGTGATGATGTATTGGGGTCTGACGATCACAGCGTTGCTGGTGCTTGGCTCCTTGCCGGTGCTGGTCGGCCTGATCATCGTGATGCCGGTACTCGGCCACGCCAGCTGGCACTTCTACCGCAAGGTCGTGCCGCAATAGGCACTTCTCTCGCCGGACAAGCGCGGGATCCCCTCTCCCGGATGGGAGAGGGGTAGGGGTGAGGGACCGCCGCTGGTCATTGGAATGCAACGGCCCCGCTGCAGCCTCATCCGGATAAGGCAGGCCCTCATCCCTGCCCTTCTCCCACACGGGAGAAGGGTTCCCCGCGCCCATCGTCCGGCACGCGGCACCACGTTCCCGCTCAATGCTGGTCGACCGAGACCTCGCGCGTCAGCCCGCGCCTGACCAGCCCGACCGCGAGCAGGACCGGCAGCGAGGCGATCAGCCCCATCGCCGAGAGCCTGCCCCACAACGTCTCGTCCTCGTTGATCAGCGTCGCGATGAAGGCCGGCAGGGTGAATTTCGACGGCGTCTGGATGAAGAGCAGCGCGAACAGGAACTCGTTCCAACTCATGATCGCGACGAAGACCGCGGTCGCGACCAAGCCAGGCATCAGCAGCGGCACGACGATCTGGAGCAGCCGCTTCACGAAACCGGCGCCGTCGAGCATCGCCGCCTCCTCGAACGAATAGGGCACGTCTCGCACGAAGCCGAGCAGCATCCAGATCGCGAAGGGCAACGCCAGGATCTGGTTGGCGAGGATCAGGCCAAGATGCGTGTCGAGCAGACCGAGCGCCCGCAGCACCTGGTAGAGCGGGATTGCGAGCGCGATCGGCGGCGCCAGCTTGATCACCAGCACGAAGCCGAGGAAGACGACGTCGAAGCGCTTGGGCAGCTCGAAGCGCGCCAGCGCATAGGCGGCCGGCAGGCCGGCGAGCAGCGAGAGCGCGACCGTTCCGAGCGCCACCACGACGCTGTTGAGCCCGAGCCGCCACATCCCGCTGTCGAGCAGCACGCGGTAATGCGCCAGCGTCGGATCCTGTGGCCAGAGCGCGATCGAGGTCGAGACATATTCGGCCGGCGGCTTGAGCGAGGTCGCGACCATCCAGAGCAGCGGGATCAGCGAGAGTGCGCAGAGCGCAAAGGCGGCGACGATCCGGATCATCGGCCTGCCCCCTTTAGCAGCGACGCCGCATAGACGACGGCGAGCAGCCCGGCGACGACGATCATCACCACGGCGGCGGCCGAGGCCAGTCCGATGTCGAAGAAGCGGAAGCCCTGCCGGTAGACGAACATCGAGACCGTCTCGGTCGCCTGCCCCGGCCCGCCGCCGGTCATGGCATAGACCTTGTCGAACAGCTTGAAGCTGTCGACCGAGCGCAACAGCGCCGCGACGAAGAGATAGGGCGCGAGCAGCGGCAGCGTCATGTCGCGAAAGCGCCGCCACGGCCCGGCGCCGTCGACGCGGGCTGCCTCGTAGACGTCCTGCGGGATCAGGCGCAGGCCGGCGAAGATGATCAGGAAGGCGAAGGGCGCGGTCTGCCAGAGGTCGACCAGCACGATCGACCAGAGCGCAAGGTTGGGATCGAACAGCCAGGGCACACCGGGCAGGCCGACGGCACGCAGCAGGTTGTTGAGAAAGCCGAGATCGAAATGGAACCAGGCCCGCCAGATCGCGGTGACGACCATGGTCGAGAGCACGAAGGGCGCGAGCAGCAGCGTCATCACCAGCGTACGGCCGGGAAAGGCGCGATTGAGCAGCAGGGCCAGCCCCAAGCCCGCCGCGACCTCGAGCACAGTCGCAACCACGGTGAACACGACGGTGTTGGTCACCGCCTGCCGGAAGAAACGGCTGTCCCAGAGCTCCTGGAAATTCTCAAGCCCGACGAACTTGGCGTTCTCGAAGCCGTAATCGGTGGCGAACAGCGAGAGCGCCAGCGTCCGCCCGAGCGGATAGAGCGTCAGCCCGGCGAAGATCAGGAGCGCCGGCGTGAGCAGGAGCCAGGGCAGCAGGCGGCGGGAAGCGGTCATTACGTCCAGACGGAAAGCGGGCCGCCTCTTTGGGAGGCGGCCCGTGTGATGATCAGCGCGACAGCGCGCGGGCGATCTGGGCGTTGGCCTCGGTCAGCGCCTGCTTGGGCTGCAGCTGGCCGATCAGCGCGAGCTGAAGGTAGTCGCCCAGAATGGTCTCGACGCGAGCCCACTGGCTGATGCGCGGACGGGCTTGCGCGACGTTCAGCGCCTCGAGCTGCGCCGGGTACCAGCGGTACTTGGCGACAAGGTCCTTGTCGTTGAACAGCGCGGTCAGCGTCGGCGGGTTGCCGGTCTCGAGCGCGATCAGCTTCTGGTTCTCAGGGCTGGTGACGAAGCGGATGAAGTCGGCAGCCCGCGCCTTGTTCGGCGAATCGGCCGGGATGGCGAGCAGCCAGGCGCCCAGCATCGGCGCGGGCCCCTTGACCTCGCCTGGCGAGGCGACGACCTCGACCTGGCCCGCGACCTTGGAGGCGCTGCCGTCGAGCGTGCCGGCCCAGGACGACCACATCTCGACTGCGATAGCGGCACGGCCCTGCTGGATCGCATCGCGCAATTCGGTCGCGTTGTAGGTCTCGACGCCCTTCGGGGCGAGCGCCTTGAACGAGAGGAACTGGGTCAGCGCCTTCTCGGCCGCGGGGGTATCGAGCACGGCCTTGCCGTCGGCGCTCACCACGTCGCCGCCGTGCGCCCACAGCACCGGCAGGAAGGAGGTGACGATCGGGTTGCCCTTGATGCCGCGGAAGACGAGGCCGGAAACGCCCTGCTCCTTGTCCTGGATCACCTGCGCCGCCTTGACGACATCGCTCCAGGTCTTGGGCCGCTCGAAGCCGTGCTTGGCAAGCAGGTCCTTGCGATAGGCGAACATGGCGATGTTGCCGACGAAGGGCGCGGCATAGAGCTTGCCGTCATGGCGCGAGACGTCCATCGCCGACTTGACGAATTCGCCCGGCAGCCCGCCTACCGTGCCGAGATCGGTGAGCCAGCCGCGCGCCATGAACTCGGGCGCCCAGATGTCGTCGAGCATGGCGACGTCGGTCGCCGCCGTCTTCTCGCGCGCGCCGACGGCGAGGCGCTCATAGAGCGGGCCGCCGCCAAGCTCGAGCCGCTCGATCTTCACGCTTGGATTCTTGGCCTGGTAGAGCTCGACCATCTTGGCCAGCGCCGGGGCGAAGCCGGCATCGCGCCCGGCGATCACCAGCCGGTCCTGCGCGACGGCGGGCAGGCTGAGCCCGGCCAACATCAACACGGCGCCGAGCGCCTTCCCAATCGTCCTCATAGCGATCCCCCGTCCGGGTCTCTGCCCGGCCGGGCATTGTGGGAGCGGATGGCTGGCGAGTGCAACAGCTATGCGACGGTTCCGGAACAATCCCGCCATGCGTCGCGTTGCGAGAAGTGCTGCGGCCTGGTCGCACGCACCGTCAGCCGTGCAGAGGCGACGGCACCGCAACCGGAGGGGGCTCCACCATGAACAACATCATCTACATCGTCGGTCTGATCGTCGTCGTCCTGGCGATCCTGTCCTTCCTCGGCCTGCGCTGACCCAAGCCGGGTCCAGGCCCTCAACGACGCCGATTCAACTCGTCATGCTCGCCCTCGTGGCGAGCATGACGAGTTGAACACCACATTCGGCGAAGGAAGGCGTGGATGGTCGGGACAAGCCCGACCATGACGACAACGCGATTTAGCGATCGTCGCGGCGCGGCTTCTTGCTGGCGAAAGGCTTCTTGCCGGTGAAGGGTTTCTTCGTAGCAAAAGGCTTTTTCTCGCCGAAGCTCTTGCCCGCAGGCCGTGCGTCACCAGAAGCCGGACGCTCGCCACCCTGCGGCGCGCCGAATGGCTTCTTGCCGCCCTTGAACTTGCCGGCGAACGGCTTGCCGCCGTGCTCAGCCTTTTTGTCGAAGGGCCGTTCCGGCCGCAGGATCGCGGTTTCCTCATAGGCCGGCTCGCGGTCCCGCCGCGTCGGGTCATAAGGCTTGCCGCCGAATGGCTTGCCCTTGCCCTCATAGGGCTTGCGCGCCGGCGCCATCGAACGCTCATCGCGCTGGTCACGAGCCTGATAGGGCGCGCGCGGCGCATGGCTCGCCTTCTCGGCGAAGGGCTTGGCCGGGCGGCGCTCCTCTTCGCCGGTCACCGGCTCGATGATGATCTTGTCGCGATCGACCGCCTTGGCGAGTTGCGCGAAGCGCTCCGCGACCTCGGCATCGATCTCGACTTTGGTTTCCTTGTCAAAGATGCGGATCGCGCCGACCTCGTCGCGCGTGATCTTGCCGCGCCGGCACAGCATCGGCAGGAGCTGGCGCGGATCGGCGCCGTCCTTGCGGCCAATGTTTAGGCGGAACCAGACGGTATCGCCGCGCGGACCCGACCTCTCGCGGCGCTCCGGTCGCTCGGCGCCACCATGTTCGCGCGGCCTTGCGTAATCCTCGGCGCTGCGTACGGGGCGACGTTCGTCACGACCGAAGTTGGGATCGCCGACCTCTTCGGCCGCGGGCAGGCGCGAGCGATAGACACGCACCAGCGCCGCTGCGATCTCCTCCGTCGAGCGTCCCGCAAGCAGGGCCGCGACCATCGGCGCGTCGTCCTCGCTCGCCTCGCCGGAGAGCAGGGGATCGCTCAGCAGGCGCTGCTCGTCGAGCACGCGGATCTCGTCCTGCGTCGGCGGGCCGGCCCAGCTCACCTCGATCTTGGCCTCGGAGATCAGCATCTCGGCCTTGCGCCGGCGCGAGGCCGGCACCAGCAGCACGCTCGTGCCCTTGTTGCCGGCGCGCCCGGTGCGACCCGAGCGATGCTGCATCACCTCGGGATCGTTCGGCAGCTCGGCATGAATGACCAGCGTCAGGCCCGGCAGGTCGATGCCGCGCGCCGCGACGTCGGTCGCGACGCAGACGCGTGCCCTGCCGTCGCGCAAGGCCTGCAGCGCCGAATTGCGCTCGCTCTGGCTGAGTTCGCCCGAGAGCGCCACGGCCGAGAAACCGCGCTCCAGCAGGATCGCTTCGAGATGACGCACCGCGTTGCGGGTGTTGCAGAACACCAGGGCGGTCGGCGAATCGTGGAAGCGCAGCAGGTTGACGACCGCGAGCTCGGCCTCCTTCGGGAAGACGCGGATGGCACGATACTCGATATCGGCATGGCCGCGCTCGCCACCAGCGACCTCGATGCGCAGGGCATCGCGCTGATAGCTGCGCGCCAGGGCGATGATCGCCTTAGGCAGCGTTGCCGAGAACAGAAGGCTGCGGCGCTCTTCCGGTGCGGACTTCAGGATGAATTCGAGATCGTCGCGAAAGCCGAGATCGAGCATCTCGTCGGCCTCGTCGAGCACGACCGCCCGCAGGCCCGAAACGTCGAGCCGGCGGCGTTCGATATGGTCGCGCAGACGGCCGGGCGTGCCGACAACGATATGCGCACCTTCGTCGAGCAGGGCAGCTTCCCGGCGCGGGTCCATGCCGCCGACGCAGGAGATCACACGGGCGTTGGTCTGCTTGTAGAGCCAGCTGAGCTCGCGCTGGACCTGGAGGGCGAGCTCGCGCGTCGGCGCAACGATCAGCGCCAGCGGCCGTTCGGCCCGCGGCAGGGCTTCGGCCTCGCCGAGCAGGTCGGCGCCGATGGCGAGGCCATAGGCCACCGTCTTGCCGGAGCCGGTCTGCGACGAGACCAGGAGATCGCGGCCGGCGGCGGCCTCTTCCAGCACGGCGGCCTGAACGGGCGTCGGCTCATTGTAATTGCGGTCGGCGAGCGCACGCGCGAGCGGCGCACTCGTGGAAATGAAGGACATTGATGTCAGGCCTTAGGTTGCAACCGGCGGGCTGGCGGCGTGCAGATCGAGGGGCGGCGCCGGATACGGCGCACGCAGTTGCTGCCGCACATAGAGCAGATCGCGCAAAAAGGAAATGGAGCAGCCATCCCTTCCGACATGCGGAACCGGATATCGACCATGTTGCCCGGTCCATTGTCGGCTCGTTGCAGGCTCCGCCAGCTCCGCTTTCCGGCAATATTGTCTAGGGCGCGGACGCTTTAACGCTCAACTACAGTCTGCGCCGCCGCTAGGTCCGGCTTCGACTCCAGCCGATCGACAACGCACTGCGCGATCTCCTCCGCTGCCTCGTCCGGAATCGGAAACACCGAACTGACGTTGATCTCGCCAAGCACGTAGTTGTCGGTCCCATCAACGCCGCGCCCGCCAAGCATGAAGTCCGCATCCCAGATCATCGGCAGGTCGCACCGCGCGAGGTCCAGCGAAGACATCAATTGCGGTGTCCATTCGTCTTCCATCAACCGCCGCAAGCGCTGGAAGCGTGGATCGGCTTTCGAGGTGTAAAGCCGCGCTCCGGCCGCGGCGCGCGCGGCCGGAGCTTCAATGAGCGCCTTGACCTTCTGGTAGCCAAAGCCGGCACAGCGATCGCCCGCCATGTAGCAGCGCACCACGCCTTCGCTCAGACGCTCCTGGAACGGTTGATCGATGACGCAACCATCCTCGAAATACGCCTCACACCTCGTCAGAAACTCTTCCAGGGGCGTCTCCTCCGGTTCGGCCTTGGTGGCGTCCAGGATCCGCACCCTTGAGCCGCCACCTGCGTCCGCGAGCACCTCGACCTTCCAAACGCCTTGGCCGCCATTGCCCCGATTGCGCTTGATCACGCGCGCACCGGCGGCAAGCCTCGCCGGCAACTCGGCGCGCATGGCATCGACCGTTCGATAGAGAGCCGTATCACAGCCCCAGCTCATCGTGCGGGTACGATGAAGCACCTCCTTGGTGCCCATCTTGAGGATCACGTCGGGATGGGCGCTCACCCAGATGCCGCGCTCCGCGACTTCGCGAAGGAGTGCGTCAAGCTTGGCGCGGTTGCGCCCCTCGTGAAGCGGATTGACCCAGACAAGCACGCCATCGAGCCGGGCGAGCTGTGATCGCACGGCGTCGAGAACATCGTCCTCGTAAACCACCGGCTCCGCATCGACGCCGAGATTGGCAAGCGCCGCGAAAACATCCTTGAAACGGCTGGCTTGTGGAGTAGCGCCGCGGCGTTCGGTTTCATCACCGCGCCAGAGGATAGCGATACGGCCGAGGCGAGCTGTACGCTCGGATACAGAAAACGGCTCCGCGTTCATCATCGTGCTCCGTCCGCGTGATCATGCGGATCGCGAGCAGGACTTGGACGGGAACCGTCTTTGCAACGCCGGGAGCCTGCGATACCCCGACGAGCGATTCATAAATGCGATATGCCACGCGATCAAGGACAGGACCCGTCGAAGCCAACCACCGGCCTTGGGTCCGTTGTCGGGCGTGAGAGCTGCGTGGTCTAAGAGCGTACTAAAGAGAGAAGCGAGTAGGCATGGGCGAGACTTGGCGGCGGTTCGGCTCCTACGATGTGCTCACCTTGCATGATGGCGTCTTCGAGGCGCCGCTCGACGTCCTGATCCATGCGAGCGGCCAGGCCGCTCGTGACGAATCGGTCTCGCGCTGGGGCAAGCCGAAGGTCAGCATCCCGGTCAATTGCTTCGCCTTGAAGCACGCCGACGGGATCACGCTCGTCGATGCCGGCACGGGTCCGTCCTGGGGCGAGGCGATGGGCCATGCGCCCGCCGCCATGGCGAGCGCGGGAATTGCCCCCGAGCAGGTCGAGCGCGTCTTGATCACGCATCTGCACGGCGACCATGCGCTCGGCCTTTTCGACGGTGATCGCGCCCGTTTCCTCAAGGCCGAGATCATCGTGCCGGAGGCCGATTTCGGCTTCTTCGGAAACGAGGCCAATCGCGCGCAGACGCCGCAGAACAGGCAGGGCGGCTTTGCCGTCGCGACGGCGGTGAAGAAACACTATGGCGACCGCATCCGTCCCGTCGCAGCCGGCCCCGTGCGGTCCGGTATCGCGCTGATCCCGCTCCCTGGCCACACCGTCGGCCATAGCGGTTATCTGATCGAAGGCGAGGAAAGTCTCCTGCTCTGGGGCGATGCGCTGCATCTGTCCGATCTGCAGGCCTCGGATCCGGATGTCGGTCTGGTCTATGATTTCGACGCCGCCACCGCCGTCGCATCCCGCCGCGCCATCCTCGAACGCGCCGCGCGCGACGGCTGGGTCGTGTCCGGCGGCCATGTCGACGGCTTCAGGCGCGTGATCGAGAACGGCTCGGAGTACGAACTGATCCCGGCCTGATCGGCCTCAGCCGCGCAGCCCAGCCGCATCGAGCAGCTTGCCGGCCGCCGCCCGCGCCTCCTCGGTGATCGAGGCGCCGGCGAGCATGCGGGCGATCTCCTCGCGCCGGCTGCCAGCCTCCAGCTGCGAGACGCGGGTGACGGTGCGCTCGTCGGCGCCCTCCCCGCCATGGGCCGACTTTGCGATCAGGAAATGCTGCCCGGCCTTGGCGGCAACCTGCGGCGCATGCGTCACCGATACGACCTGCACGCGCGCCGCGAGCCGCGCCAGCCGCTCGCCGATCGCATCCGCCACTGCGCCGCCGACGCCGGTGTCGATCTCGTCGAAGACGAGCGTCGGGGCCGAGCCACGCTCGGCCAGCACGACCTTAAGCGCCAGCATGAAGCGCGAGAGCTCGCCACCCGAGGCGACCTTCATCATCGGCCCCGGCCGCGTGCCGGGATTGGTCTCGACCCAGAATTCGACGCGGTCGAAACCCTCCGGCCCGCGCGCGTCGGGATCGCTGTCGATCTGCGTGATGAAGCGGGCGCGCTCCAGCTTGAGCGGCGGCAATTCCGCCTTGACCGCGGCGTCGAGCGCCGAGGCCGCCCGGATTCGCCCGGCAGAAAGCGTGGTTGCCAGCGCGACATAGGCCGCCTCGGCTTCGGCAAGCTCGGCCTCCAGGCGTTTCAGCGAGCCTTCGCTCTCATCGAGCGCGGCGAGATCGGCCGCCATGGTTTCGGCGAGCGCCGGCAGCGCATCGACCGGCACGTCGAATTTTCGGGCCGCTGCGCGCAGCGCGAACAGCCGTTCCTCGACGCGCTCCAGCACGCGCGGATCGAATTCGGCGGCGCGCACCGCAGCCTGCAGGGTCTCGCCCGCCTCCTCCAGCGCGACCACTGCCGTGGTCAGCGCCGCGATCGAGGGGTCGACCAATTCTGGCGCCTGGGCGGCACGTCGTTCCAGCCGGCGCAGCACACCCGACAGGGCGGAAACCGGCGAAGCCGTGCCGCCGACCGCCTCATAGGCTTCAATGATATCGCGGGCGACCTTCTCGGCTGCCATCATGCCCTGGCGCTGGCTCGCGAGAGCCTCTTCCTCGCCCGGCCCGGGGGCGAGCTTGCCGAGTTCGGCCACGGCATGGCGCAGGAAGTCCGCTTCCTTGCGCGCGGTCTCGACCCTCATGCGCTGGCTCTGCAGGGCCTGGCGCGCCTTCTTCAAGGTCTCGCTGGCACGGGCGACTTCTGCCGCCTGCTCGGCGAGCTCGCCGAAGCCGTCGAGGATGGTGCGGTGCTGGGCCGGATCGGTCAGGGCCCGGTCATCATGCTGGCCATGGATCTCGACCAGCGCCGCGCCGATCATGCGCAGGATCTGGACGCTGACCGGCTGATCATTGACGAAGGCGCGGGTGCGGCCATCGGCATATTGCACGCGCCGCAGGATCAGGTCGCCGTCGGTGTCGATCTCCTGCGCCTGCGCGAGTGCACGCGCAGGATGCGACATCGGCAGGTCGAAGACGGCGCTGACCTGGCCCTGACTTTCGCCATGACGCACCAGCCCGCCATCGCCGCGGGAGCCGAGCGCGAGCGCGAATCCATCGAGCAGGATCGATTTGCCGGCGCCGGTCTCGCCGGTGAGCACGCTGAGCCCGTCCTCGAAGCCCAGGTCGAGCCGGTCGATCAGTACGATGTCGCGGATCGAGAGCTGAGCGAGCATGCAACTCAGCTCCCTTGTGCCGGCAGGAGATGGCCTCGCCGGGGCACCAGCAGACCGACTTAGAGGCGGCCGAGACCAGTTATCCCGACGACGGCGCGCGTGAAGCCGTTGAAGGCCCGGCTGATATAGGAGCCGCGATCCTCGCGTGGCTGCAGGCCGCCGCTCTCCAGGAGCGTATAGGCGTCCTTGTACCAGGGGCTGTCCGGGAAGTTGTGCCCGAGCACCGCAGCGGCGGTCTGCGCCTCGTTGGTGATGCCGAGCGCCATATAGGCCTCGGTCAGGCGCATCAGCGCCTCTTCGACATGGCGCGTGGTCTGGTACTTGGTGATGACGTCGCGGAAGCGGCCGACGGCGCCGGTGTAGTTGCGCTTCTCGAGATAGAAGCGACCGACATTCATTTCCTTGCCGGCGAGCTGATCGCGCGCGACCAGCATCTTCTCGCGCACGTCGATGACGTATTCCGACTTCGGATAGCGGTCGAGCAGCTCCTGCATCGCGCGCAGCGCCAGGTCGGTACGCTCCTGGTCACGCGTCGCGTCCGGGATCTGGTTGTAATAGGACATCGCCAGGATGTACTGCGCGTAGGCCGCGTCCGGGCTTGCCGGGTTCTGCGCCAGGAAGCGCTTCGAGGCGGTGATCGCGTCGTCGTACTTGGCCGCCTCGTAATTCGCATAAGCGGCCATGATCAGGCCTCTCTTCGAATAGGGCGAGAACGGCGCCTGCTTGTCGATTTCGTCGAACTTCTTGTTCGCGCCTTCGGTGTCGCCGTTCTGGAGACGGGCGAGACCCTCATTGTAGAGCTTGTCGGCGGGGACCTCCGCCACCACTTCAGGCTTGTAAACCTCGGGACGGTCGAAGGGGTTGAGCGCGCTCATCGTGTCGCAGCCGCCGAGCGCAGCCGCGAGGGCGAAAGCCAGCGCCAGGCGCTTGCCGCCGCTGGTCGATTCGCCGGGATTGAATGTCTTCAGCCGCATGACGCTCACTTCATCCGTCCTTGTGACGCCCCTTCGACAAGAGCGCGCGAATTGGCTTTAGCTCAGAAGCAGCCTTTTCGCCAAGCGTGACGGGCGCTTCATGCAGTGCGATCGCCGTTTCCTACAGGAAACGGGCGAATGCAAGGCGTGGCGTCGCGTAATACCCTGCTCAGTGCAGATCGGGTGCGAGCGCGGCAGGCATCGGGCCAGCCGCCATCTGCACGGCGTGGTGTCCGTAGACCGGCTGAGCCTCGACGATCGCGTAGTTGGCGCGGTCGGCGAACAGGGCCTCGAGGATCCGGACATTCATGCGGTGACCACCGCAATAGGAGCGGAACTCGCCGAGGATCGGATAACCGGCCAGAGCCAAGTCGCCAACGGCGTCGAGGACCTTGTGGCGCACGAACTCGTCAGCGTAGCGCAGGCCTTCCGGGTTGATCACCTTGTCGTCGCCGATCGCGACGGTGTTGTCGAGCGAGGCGCCAAGCGCGAAGCCGGCTTTCCAGAGCTGCTCGACATCGCGCATGAACCCGAAGGTGCGGGCGCGGGAAATCTCGCGGGCATAGGCCTCGGGATCGAGATCGAAGATCTTGCGCTGGCGGCCGATGGCCGGGGTGTCGAAGTCGATCTCGACGTCGAGGCGGAAACCGTTCTCGGACGGAGCGAGCTCGGCGAAGGCGCGGCCGTGCTCGATGCGCACCGGGCGCAGAACCTTGAGATAGCGACGGGTCGCGCCGAGCGCGACGAGGCCGGTCGCCTCGATGGCTGCGACGAACTCCGCGGCGCTGCCGTCCATGATCGGCATTTCCGGGCCGTCGATCTCGATCAGCACGTTGTCGAGGCCGAGACCGGCGCAGGCCGACATCAAGTGCTCGATCGTGGCGACGGAGCCCGACGCCTGATCGCCGATCACCGTGCACAGCTCGGTGGCGCTGACCTTGTTGTGGCGGGCGTGGATGAGCTGCTCATGGCCACCTTCGAGGCCCTTGCGCAGGAAGACGACGCCGGAATTGGCAGTGGAAGGCCGCAGCGTGAGGCAGGCGGGAGCCCCGGAGTGAACGCCGATGCCTTGCAGGGTCACGGGCGAGCGTAGGGTCGTCTGCCGTTCAGCCATCATACTCGATATCCGTCTCAAACGCGCAAATCACGGGGGCGGCGCCTTGCGGCGCAACCTGTTCGATGATTGACGCGGTTCCCTGAATTGCAGCGAACTCGGGATTAATCCCGAATCCCCCTACCCGGTGATGCGCTGCAAGATACGCGCTGGCGCACAACCTTCAAAATCACGCTTTCTTTCGCTCTGTAACAGAGGTTACGAAGCCAGAAAACCTTAACCATCTGATTGATGTATATGGTTTTTCAGACGTTAAAAAGGCCCGACGGAGGGGTCCCGCCGGGCCTTCTGTTTAAACCGGTTGAACCGGAGTTGGAAAGCTCAGTTCGACTGGCGGCGCAGGAAGGCCGGAATCTCGAGCTGGTCTTCTTCCGTATTGCGCGCCGGAGCTGCGCGACCGAGTTGGTCGAGCTGCCCCTGGGCCGGCCGGGTGGCTGGCGCCGGCGGGCGGCGCATGAACTCCGCATGGGCAGCGCTCGGGCCGGCTGCTGCGACCGGAGGCGCCGGACGCGGAGCCGGTGCCGGAACAGGCGCAACTGGGGCGTCGGCGTAGTCATCTTCCTTGCGACCGAAGCCAACCGAGGCGAGGCGCTGCATCAGCGACATGCGCTTCTGCTCGGCCGAAGCCGGCGCGGGAGCCGGCACCGCGCCGCGGCTCTGCGCGATCTGATGCTGGGCCGGCATCGGCAGGTCCTCGACGCGCGGCATGCGGGTCGGGCGGATGACGGCGCGCTCGGGAGCCGGCGGAATGAAGCTGTCCTCGAAATGCGGCATGGACGCTTCGGCAACCGGAGCTTCGACGACCGGCGGAGCCACCATCGCCGGGCGCGGCTGGGCCGGCTCGATGCGGACATCGGCAGCGTAGGCCGCTGGAGCCGGAGCGCGGACCGGCTCGGGAGCCACGTACTCGGCTACGGGAGCCGGCATCGGCGCCGGAGCAGCCGCGGCGGAGGTGCGGACGTTCGGGACGGCCGAGCGCAGCCGCGCCTCGGCCTTCAGCCGCTCGGCGACCTCGGCGATGCGGGCTTCGGTCGGGTCGAGCTCGCCATGGGCGCTCATCGGCTTGTCGATGCCGGTGGCGACGACAGAGACGCGCATCGTGCCTTCCAGCGCCTCGTCGAAGGTGGCGCCGACGATGATGTTGGCCTCGGAGTCGACCTCCTCGCGGATGCGGGTGGCGGCCTCGTCGACCTCATAGAGCTTCATGTCGCGCCCGCCGGTGATCGAGATAAGCAGACCGCGCGCGCCCTTCATCGAGACATCGTCGAGCAGCGGGTTGTTGATCGCGGCCTGGGCGGCCGAGAGCGCGCGCTTTTCGCCCTGGGCCTCGCCGGTGCCCATCATCGCCTTGCCCATGCCGCGCATCACGGCGCGGACGTCGGCGAAGTCGAGGTTGATCAGGCCGGGACGGACCATCAGGTCGGTGATGCAGGCGACACCGGAGTAGAGTACCTGGTCGGCCATGCCGAAGGCGTCGGCGAAGCCGGTGTTCTCGTTGGCGACACGGAACAGGTTCTGGTTCGGGATCACGATCAGCGTGTCGACGGCTTCGTTGAGCTCACCGATGCCGGCCTCGGCCATGCGCATGCGACGCTGGCCCTCGAACTGGAACGGCTTGGTGACGACGCCGACGGTCAGGATGCCCATGTCGCGGGCGACGCGGGCGATCGCGGGGGCCGCGCCCGTGCCGGTGCCGCCGCCCATGCCGGCGGTGATGAAGACCATGTGCGCACCGGCGAGATGATCGCGGATCTCGTCGATCACCTCTTCCGCCGCCGCCCGGCCGACTTCCGGCTGCGAGCCGGCGCCGAGGCCTTCGGTAACCTGGAGGCCCATCTGGATGATGCGCGGGGCGCGGGCAAGAGCGAGTGCCTGCGCGTCGGTGTTGGCGCAGACGAAGTCGACGCCGTCGAGCCCGGCCTCGATCATGTTGTTCACGGCATTGCCGCCGGCGCCACCGACACCGAACACGGTGATCCGGGGCTTGAGTTCCCGGATGTCCGGGGCTTGCAGGTTCATCGCCATGATTGCCTCTTTCACTGTCTTGTCCGGCTCCTGGCGGGCCGTCCCGTCTTCCACGCCAGGGGCCGTGGCCCCGTTCTGTTAAATCTCACCCCGGGTCGCCTCGCCTCGCGGCGTCGCGGCCCGCAACTCTAGAAGCTCTCGCGCAGCCAGCGGCCGACGCGGGAGAAGTAGCCGTCGGTCGCATGGGCGAAGAAGGACGCCCCTGCCCGCGGCTCGAAATGTTCGACATGCGCGACCTGCGGATAGACCAACAGGCCGACCGCCGCCGCGAAGGACGGGCCCTTGCCCGCCTCAGGCAAGCCCTTGATTCCGAGCGGCCGGCCGGTGCGGACCTGGCCGCCGAGCACGCGCCGCGCCACTTCCGGCATGCCGGTAAGCTGGCAGGCGCCGCCGGTCAGCACCACGCGGCGCCCGGCCTCGGCCGAGAAGCCGGCCGCCTTCAGCCGGTCGCGCACCAGTTCGAGGATTTCCTCGACGCGCGGCTTGATAATCCGCACCAGATGCGACTTCGAGAGATGGTTCGGCATGTCGCGCTCGTCATCGTCGACCTGCGGCACCGCGATCATGTCGCGCTCGTCGGACGGGCTGGCGATGGCCGAGCCGTGCAGCGTCTTCAAACGCTCGGCCGCGGAGACCCGGGTCGAGAGCCCGCGCGCCACGTCCATGGTGATGTGGTTGCCGCCGACTGCGATCGCGTCGGCATGGGTCAGGTGCCCGCCGGAGAAGACGCCGAGCGAGGTCGTGCCGCCGCCCATGTCGACCACGACGACGCCCATCTCAGCTTCGTCATCGACCAGGACCGAGAGACCCGCCGCGTAAGGTGTCGCGACCACCGCCTCGACCTCGAGATGGCAGCGCTCGACCGCGAGCATGACATTGCGGGCCGCAGCCGCTTCCGAGGCGACGACGTGCATGTCGACCGAGAGCGAACCGCCGATCAGCCCGCGCGGATCGAGCACGCCGGGCGATCCGTCGAGCGCGTAACCGGTCGGCAGCGCGTGCAGCACCGCCTTGCCTGGGCGAATGGCGTGGTTCGCCGCCGCCGCGAGCACGCGCTTGACGTCGGAGTCGCCGACCGAGCCACCGCGCAGATCGACGCTGGCGGCGTAGTGCTGGGAGTTCAGGCGGCCACCGGTGAGGTTCACGATCACCGACTGCACTTCGACCTTGGCCATGCGCTCGGCCGCGTCGACCGCGGCGCGGATGGCGCGCTCGGCGCTTTCGAGATCGATGATCGCCCCGCCCTTCAGGCCGAGCGAGCGCTGATGGCCGATGCCGATGATGCGCGCGACATGGGTGCGCCCGCGCAGCCGCTCGTTCGCTTCGGCCGGGTTGAGCTCGGCGATCAGGCAAACGACCTTGCTCGTGCCGATGTCCAGAATCGACAAGGTCGCGCTCTTGCGCGACGACAAGGGCCGCATCCGCGGCGTCAGGCCCTGCGAGGTCAAACTCATGCCTCGCCGCCCTTCTTCTTCGTCTTGCTCTTGAGCTGCTCGGCCCGCGCGGTCGCGGCTTCTTCGGTCAGGCGCATGGTGACGCGGTCAGGCTGGCGCATGTCGATGGCGATCAAATCCTTCTCGCTGATCCGGAAGTCCTGCTCGAGGCTGGCGAGGCGCTTCACCGCTGCCCCGGCGCCCTGCTCCGGCAGCCGGATGTCGGCGCCGGTGTCGAGCTTCAGGTTCCAGCGCCGGCCGGCGACGAGGCTGCCGGCGCGGATGCGCGCGGCAAAGGGGCCAGCCTCGTTGAGCAGCGCGAGATAGTCCTTCGCCTTGAGATTGGCGTCGGCACCGACGACCAGCGGCAGATTGGCGAAGCGGCCATCGTCCATCTTGTCGATCACCGTGCCGTCCTGGGCGATCAGGAAAAGCTCGCCCTTGACCTGCCAGAGCGCATAGGGCTCGCGTTCGGTGAGAGCGATCGAAATCTCGCCGGGATAAAGCTTGCGGACCGAGGCCTCGCGGATCATCGGCGTGGCTTCGAGCCGCTTGCGGGCCTCGTCCGCATCGAAGAAGGCGAGCGAGATCTTGGGATCGATGCCGGCCGCGACCAGGACCTCGATCTCGGAGAGCCCGCTCAGGCCCGAAATGGTGATGCGGTCGATGCCGAGCCCGACTGCCCGGGCCAGCGCATGCTTCGGCTCACCATAAGTTTCGCGGAAGGTCTCGTAGTGGCCGCCGAGGACCGCCCCGGTCGTGCCCGTGAGCGCCAGGAAGGCGATCGCCAGCCAGGAGCCGAGGCCGCTCGGCAGCCGCTCGGCCAGCGGCACCGCGACGGCGCTGCGGCGCGAGCCGCGGAACCAGCGGCGCGAGCGCTCGCCGACGAGGAGCTGAGGCCCCGTCACGCGCATCGGCAGGTTGGCGCCGGCAAACACCGGTTCCACCTTCACCGATTTAAGGAGGCGTCCTCCACGATCCATTTGACGAGCTCACCGAAATTCATGCCCGCATGGGCGGCTAATTCGGGCACCAGGCTAGTCTCGGTCATGCCCGGCTGCGTGTTGACTTCCAACCAGACGAGCGTGTCGCTCTCGTCGTCGTAGCGGAAGTCTGAACGGCTGACGCCGCGGCACCCGATTGCTTGATGCGCCGTTAACGCACACTCTTCGATCCGCTGGTAAATATTCGGTAAAATTTGAGCCGGGCAGATGTGGATTGAACCGCCTTTGGCATATTTGGCGTCGTAGTCGTAGAACTCACCCGTCGCCGCCCGAATCTCCGTTACCCCCAAGGACTTGCCGTCCATCACCGCGCAGGTCAGTTCGCGTCCGGCGATGAAGGTTTCGGCCAGCATGGTCTCGCCGCAGGGCCAGTCCGGCCGGGCGATCTCCTGGGGTGGATGCTCGCGGCCTTTCTTAACGATCACCACCCCGACAGATGAGCCTTCGTCGATCGGCTTGATCACATAGGGCGGTGGCAGGGCGTGCCGTTTCGCCGCCTCGAAGCGCGAGACGCTGATGCCGTGTGCCACCGGCACGCCGGCCGCCGACACGACCATCTTGGCCTTGTCCTTGCGGATGGCGAGCGCCGAGGCGAGCACGCCAGAATGGGTATAGGGAATGCCGAGAATCTCGAGCATGCCCTGGATGGTGCCGTCCTCGCCGAAGCGGCCATGCAGGGCGTTGAAGACGACCTCGGGCTTCAGCCTGGCCAGAACCTCGGCGACGTCGCGGCCGACCTCGACGTGCGTGACGCGGTAGCCGACGCTTTCGAGCGCCCGGGCACAGGCCGCGCCGCTGCGGAGGCTGACCTCACGCTCGACCGACCACCCGCCCATCAGCACTGCGACATGCTTGCTCATCAAGGTTCCTGACACCGAATTCCTGGGTCCGAACCTGATCCGACATGGTTAACGACGCGTTAACGATGCGCCCTGCCGGTTAATGTCTCGGCAGCTGTTGCGCGCCGGACTCACTCCCCCTCGCCGGCGGCGACCTTGGCCAGCAGAGCCTTGAGTTGCTCGCGCTCGGACGCTCCGAGCGGCGAGAGCAGCCGCTCCTCTGTCGCCACATGCGAGACCACGAGCAGCTCGATCAGCGCGAATCCGTCCGGCGTCAGCAGGATGCGCAGGCTCCTCCTGTCCTGCGGATCGGCCTGCCTTGCGATCAGTCCGCGCTTCTCCAGCCGGTCGAGCCGATTCGTCATCGCCGAGGTCGACAGCATCATGTCCTTGGCGAGCTCGGACGGGGTCAGCGAACCACCGCGCTCGCCCTGGCGGCGCAAAGTCATCAGCACGTCGAAGCCGGCGAAATCGAGCTCGGCCCCGGCGAGATTGCCGGCCAGTCCCTGGCGAATCCGCTCGCCCGCGCGCCAGACCGCACCACAGACCGCCATGGGACCGGGATCGATGTCGGGTCGCGCCACTCGCCACTGCGCCAGAATCGAATCCAGCGGCCCGCCTTGCCCGTTCACCTCGTCAACTTGACTCATGGAAATCCTGCGCCTAATTATCCGTCATCAAGTAATTCGATATCGAATTATCTGACGTCGGACAACCTTATCAGCCCGGCGCAGCTGCCGCAAACCGCGAGAGCAAGACGATGACGGACAGAACCGCTGCATTCCCGATCGACCCGATCTTCATCGAGCGCTGGTCGCCGCGTGCCTTCCATCCGGAGGCCATGCCTGCCGAGGCGCTACTGACCATCCTGGAAGCCGCCCGCTGGGCTCCGTCTGCCTATAATGTGCAGCCTTGGCGCTTCCTCTATGCGCAGCGAAACGATGCGCATTGGCCGCACTTCGTTTCGCTGCTCGACAGCTTCAACCAGAGCTGGGCCGGATCGGCCTCCGCCCTCGTCTTCGTATTGTCGGATACCGGCTCGGACGACCTCGGCCAGCAGGCGCAAGCTTCACCGATCCGCAGCTTCGACACTGGCGCCGCCTGGTCGCATATCGCCCTGCAGGCCGTCCGGCTCGGCTACCATGCCCATGCGATGGCCGGCATCGATGTCGAGGCCACCCGCAAAAGCCTCGCCGTTCCCTCGCGCTTCCGCGTCGAGATCGCCGTCGCGCTCGGCCGCCGGGCAGAGCCCGAAACGCTGCCGCCGCAACTGCGCGAGCGGGAATGGCCGAGCCCCCGGCGCCCCCTGACGGAAACCGCTTTCTCCGGCCCCTTCCCGGCCTGAGCGCCGGATCCATCTCTCTCGAAAGGTCACGGCCATGGCCGACAACAAGACCCGCATCCTGTTCGCGACGATCCTCGCGCCCATCCTCTGGGGCTCGACCTATGTCGTCTTCACCCAGACGCTTCCGGTCGAGCATCCGCTGCTCGTCGGGGCGCTCCGCGCATTGCCCGCCGGCATCCTGCTGATGTTGCTCGGGCCGGGCCTGCCGCCGCGCGACAAGCTCCTGCCGCTCGCTATCATTGGCTTCGCCAATATCGGCCTGTTCTTCGGCATGCTCTTCCTCAGCGCCTCGCGCCTGCCGGGCGGGCTCGCCGCCACTCTGGGCTCGATGCAGCCGCTGATCGTCGCCTTCCTCGCCTGGCCGCTGCTGCTGCGCCGCCCGCGCCTCGGGCAGGTGCTCGCCGCGCTCGCCGGCACCGTCGGCGTCGGCCTGCTGGTCATCGACGACACGGTGAAGCTCGACGCGATCGGGGTCGTCGCCGCCCTCATCGGCGCCGCCTCGATGGCGACCGGCACCGTCCTGATCGAGCGCTGGGGCAAGGTCGGCACGCCGCTGGCACTCGCCGCCTGGCAGCTCACGCTGGGCGGGCTGCTGCTCCTGCCGGTCGCGCTCGTGGTCGAGGGCCTGCCGCCCATGCCGACCATGCGCAACCTCGCCGGGCTGACCTATCTCGTCGTGATAGGCACCGCCTTCGCCTACTGGCTCTGGGTGCGCGGCATCGCCACGATCGGGACGGGCGTCGCCTTCCTGAGCCTGCTCAGCCCGCTGGTCGCGACCTTCCTCGGCGCCGCCCTGCTCAATGAATGGTTCAATGCCCAGCAATGGCTCGGCATCGCCATCATCTTCGGCTCGACCGTCGCCGGCATCCTGCTGTCACGCCGCAAGGCTGACAACGCGCTGGCGCCAGTCAGGCCGCAACACCGAACCGCTTGATCTCCCAGTGCAACTCATAGCCTGAGTTGTCCTTGACCCGGCGGCGGACCTCTTCGCCCAGGCCCTCGATATCGGCGGCGGTCGCGCCGCCGGTATTGATCAGGAAGTTGCAGTGCATCTCGGAGACCTGCGCGCCGCCGATGCGCAGGCCGCGGCAGCCGGCGGCATCGATCAATTGCCAGGCCTTGCCGCCTTCAGGATTTTTGAAAGTCGAGCCGCCGGTGCGCTCCTTGATCGGCTGCGCCGCCTCGCGCGCCGAGGTCACCCGGTCCATCTCGGCGAGGATCGCGGCCTGTTCGCCCGGCCGGCCCTGGAACAGCGCCGAGGTGAAGATCATATCGGTCGGCGCGGTCGAGTTGCGATAGCTGAAGCCCATCTGCGCATGCGAGAAAGTGACGATCTCAC
The DNA here is from genome assembly GCF_003952665.1 of Bosea sp. Tri-49. Lineage (NCBI taxonomy): Bacteria > Pseudomonadati > Pseudomonadota > Alphaproteobacteria > Hyphomicrobiales > Alloboseaceae > Allobosea > Allobosea sp. Tri-49. The sequence continues at coordinate 264,281 of NZ_CP017946.1, read as the reverse complement.
CGGCACGTGTCACGCCCCGCGCCTCGACGAGAACATCGGTGGTCTCGCCGCCATGCGCGCCGGCGTTCATCCTGAGCGCCCCGCCGATGCAGCCGGGAATACCGCGATAGAAGGCGAGCCCGTCGAGCGAGGCATCGGCCGCGGCGCGCGCCACCTTCACATCCGGAACGGCCGTCCCGGCGCGCAACCGGTCACCCTCCTCGCGGGCGATCTCGCCGAAGGCCTTGCCGGAGAGCCGGATGACCACGCCGGGAATGCCGCCATCGCGGACGATCAGGTTCGAGCCGAGCCCGACCACGGTGACCGGGATCTCCACCGGCAGCTTGCCGAGCAGATAGGCGAGATCGGCCTCGTCGGCCGGATTGAACAGCACCTGCGCCGGTCCACCTACGCGGAACCAGGTCAGCCCCGCCATCTCCTGATTGGCGAGAAGCCGCCCGCGCAGCTCGGGCGCGGCAGCGCGGATGTCGGCGGAGAGGTCCGGGAAGCTCACCGGGAGGTCCCCAGCGCCGCCAGCTCCCCCGGCAGCGCATAAGCCCATTGCGTGATGTTGCCCGCTCCGAGGCAGACGACATAGTCGCCCGGGCCGGCCAGCTCAGCGACCATGCCGGCAAGCTTGTCCGGGGATTCGAGCGGCAGCGTATGACGGTGGCCGCGCGCCTTGATCGCCGCCACCAGCGAATCGCGGTCGATGCCCGCAATAGGCTGCTCGCCGGCCGCGTAGACATCGGCGATAATCACCGAATCGGCATCGTTGAAGCAGGCGGCGAAGTCGGCGAACAGGCTCGACAGGCGGCTATAGCGGTGCGGCTGCATCACCGCGATGACCTTGCCCTTGGTCGAGGCGCGCGCGGCCTTGAGCACGGCGGCGATCTCGACCGGATGGTGGCCGTAATCGTCGAAGATCAGCGCGCCGTTCCACTCGCCGGTCTTGGTGAAGCGGCGCTTGACCCCGCCGAAGCCGGCCAGCCCGGCACGGATCTGCTCGACCGGCACGCCGAGATCATAGGCGACGGCGATCGCGGCGGTGGCGTTGAGCGCGTTGTGATGGCCCGGCATCGGCATGATGAGGTCGCGCACCACCTCCTCGCGGCCGCGCTTGCGATCGCGGATCAATAGCGTGAACTTCGACCGGCCGCCCGAGAGGTCGATGTCGAGCAGGCGGAAATCGGCCTGCGGGTTCTCGCCATAGGTGATGACGCGGCGGTCTTCGATCTGCCCGACCTGCTCCTGCACGGTCGGATGGTCGATGCACATCACCGCGAAGCCGTAGAACGGCAGGTTCTCGACGAAGGCGCGGAAGGCCGCCTTAATCGCGTCGAACGAGCCGAAATGGTCGAGGTGCTCCGGGTCGATATTGGTGATGATCGCGACATCAGCCGGCAGCTTCAGGAAGGTGCCGTCGGATTCGTCGGCCTCGACCACCATCCAGTCGCTCTCGCCCATGCGGGCATTGGTGCCGTAGGCGTTGATGATGCCGCCATTGATCACGGTCGGGTCGAGCCCGCCCTTTTCGAGCAGGGTCGCGACCAGGGAGGTCGTCGTCGTCTTGCCATGCGTGCCGGCGATGGCGACGCAGGATTTCAGCCGCATCAGCTCGGCCAGCATCTCGGCGCGGCGCACCACCGGCAGGCGCTGCTCGCGCGCCGCCATCAGTTCGGGATTGTCACGCTTGATCGCGGTCGAGACCACGACCACCTCGGCCTCGCCGATGTTCTCGGCCTTATGGCCGACGAAGGTCTTGATGCCCTTCTCGGCCAGGCGCTTGACGTTAGCGCCGTCTGACGCATCCGATCCCTGCACCTTGTAGCCGAGATTGTGCAGGACCTCGGCGATGCCGGACATGCCAATGCCGCCGATGCCGACGAAATGGATGGAGCCGAGTTTCGGCGGCAGCTTCATGGTATCGCGTCCTGAAAGATCAGTTTTGGGCGGTCTGCAGCACGAGCCGCGCCAGGCGGTCGGCCGCATCCGGTATGCCCGCGCTCTTGGCCGCCTGAGCCATCGCCGTCAAGCGCAACGGTTCGGCGAGCAGCACGGACAGCTCCGCAGCGAGCCGCCGCGGCGAGAAATCGTTCTGCAGGATCATCATCGCCCCGCCAGCTCTCGCGAGCACTCCGGCATTGGCGGCCTGGTCTTGGTCGAGCGAGCCCGGCAATGGCACCAGCAGCGAGGGGCGACCGATCACCGTGAGTTCGGCGATGGTCGAGGCGCCGGAGCGTGCGATCACCAGATGGGCCGCCGCCATCCGCGCTGGCAGGTCCTTGAAGAAGGGCGCGATCTCGAACCTGATACCGAGGGAGGTGTAGATCTTCCGCACCCGCTCGTCATCTTCGGCCCGCGCCTGCTGGACGATCGACAGGCGGCCGCGCTCCTCCGGCGAGAGCAGCTGCATCGCCGGCGGGACGATGTCGGCCATCACCCGCGCGCCCTGGCTGCCGCCGAAGACGAGCAGGTTGAGACGCCCGTCCGGCTCGCTATAGGGCGAGGCCGCATCGATCACCGCTGGCCGGACCGGATTACCAACCTGGGTACACTTCCTTGCCTGCTCCGGTGTCAGCCCGCCGACTTCGGCAAAGCCGGTCGCGATCGCCTTGACCCGGCTCGCGAGGAAGCGGTTGGCCCGGCCGATCACGGCGTTCTGCTCGTGCACCATGGTCGGCACGCCCATCAGCGCCGCGGCGAAGACCGGCGGCACGGTCGGATAGCCGCCGAAGCCGACGACGATGGCGGGCTTCAGCTGCTTGATCGCCTGGCGCGCCGCCAGCCCGCCGCGCAGGAGCACGACGGCAGCCTTCGCCATCGCGACCGGCGACTTGCCCGAGGGCGTCGCCGCCGGCACCGCATGGATCGACTCGGCCGGGAAGTTGCCGGCGTATTCGGCAGCGCGCGTATCGGTGATCAGCGCCACCCTGGCGCCGTGGCTGTGCAAGGCATGGCTCAGCGCCTCGGCCGGAAAGAGGTGCCCGCCCGTGCCGCCGGCGGCGAGCACGACGAGCGGCGCCTGCGCCTCTGCGCTCACGAGCTGCGCTCCGGCTTGCCGAAGCTCTCGGCGCGCGGCCGCTTGCGGGTCAGCGCCAGCAGGAAGCCGGTGCCGAGCGCCAGCGAGATCAGCGAGGAGCCGCCATAGGAGATGAACGGCAAGGTCATGCCCTTGGCCGGCATCATGTGCAGGTTCACCATCATGTTGATCGCGGCCTGGATGCCAAAAAGCAGGGCAAGACCTGTGACGCCGAGGCGCACGAACGGATCCTCGGCACGCTGCGCCACGAACAGCGCCCGCAGAACGATCGTCGCGAAAAGCAGCACCAGCACCATGCAGACGACGATGCCGAACTCCTCGGCGGTGACCGCGAAGATGAAGTCGGTATGGGCGTCCGGCAGGATGCGCTTGACCGTGCCTTCGCCCGGGCCCTTTCCGAACCAGCCGCCCTGGGCGAAGCTTTCCAGCGCGGTATCGACCTGGAAGGTGTCGCCCGAGCCCTTGTCCATGAAGCGCTCGATGCGGGCGCGCACATGCGGGACGAGTTCATAGGCTATGAACAGGCCGACGGCGCCGATGCCACCGAGCCCCAAGACCCAGAACCAGTGCAGGCCGGCGACGAAGAACAGCCCGGCCCAGACCAGGGTGACCAGGATGGTCTGGCCGAAGTCCGGCTGCAGCACCAAGGGCACGATCGTGATCGGCAGCAGCAGGAAGGCGATGATCGTGCCCGGCAACTCGGGCCGGCGATGGCCTTCGGCAAAAGCCCAGGCGGCGAGCACGACGAAGGCCGGTTTCAGGAATTCGGAGGGTTGGATCGACCCAAGCGGCCCGAGCGTCAGCCAGCGCTTGGCACCCTTGACCTCGACGCCGAAATAGAGCGTGCCGATCACGCCGGCGAGAGAGAACAGGAAGATGACCAACGCGATCCGCCGCACCTGGCGCGGCGCGAGCAGCGAGGTCGAGAGGAAGATCGCCAGCGCGACCAGGAGATAGACCACCTGGCGGTTGACGAAATGGAAGGTCGACAGGCCCAGCCGCTCGGCGACCGGCGGCCCGCCCGCCATCAGCAGCACCACGCCGGAGACCATCAGCGTCACCAGCGTCGTCAGGATGACGCGGTCGATCGACCACCACCAGCGGCCGCTCAGGCTGGGTTCTGCGCGCGAGACCATCGTTCCAAGGCTCCGTCGATGAGCAGGCAGATCGAAGGCGCCCGCTCCGGCGAATCACTCTGTCAATGAATGGTTAACCGATTGATTCCGATGCCGACGATCGCGCCCGCCGGCTTACAGCCGCCGCGGCTTGTCCACCGCGACCTCGCCACGATCCGCCAGATACGAGCAGATCATCCTAACGAGCTCGTCCCGCAACTGGGGCTCGCGCAGCCTGCCGCGACGCGCCGCATTGTGGATCACGCCATCGATCGCATCGGAAATGACGAGGCCGACGGTCGCGGCGGGAACGCCCCGATCCTGCGCTTCATAGGCGCTCGCCGCTTCGGTGTAGAGGGCGAGGTACTGCGCCTCGATCTGGCTGTTCTGGTCCCGGTAGGCCTCGAGGCCCGGCGCTTCGTCCAGAAGCACACGATGCAGCCCCGGATGGATGCTGTGCGCCTCGATGATGTTGGCCACCAGGGTTTCGACGAACGCGACGAGGGATTGTGTCTCGGCGAGAGCGCCCCGGACCGCAGCGAGGCTGTCATCGATATGCCGGCGCCTGATCGCGTCGACCAGCGACAGCTTGTCGGGGAAGTACTGATAGAGCGAGCCGATGCTGACGCCGGCGGCATCGGCGACCTTGTTCGTCGTGAAGCCGCCCCAGCCCTGCTCGCTCAGAATGCGAGCCCCGGCCTCGACCACTGCGTCCACCGTCGCCCGCGATCGCGCCTGACGCGGCTCCTTGCGCATCGAGAACCGCTCTTTGGCAATGCGAGTAGACAAATTGGACGCCTCGGCCCCGAATATGAGGACATTACTCACATTTCTTGCGCGGGACCATCGATCATGAGCGAGATGCTGCAAACCCTGTACGGGTACCAAGCCTGGGCGAATAATGACCTGCTCGACAAGCTGGCGCTGCTTGATGGAGCGACGCAAGCTGCAGAGCGCAAGACCGCGCTGCGGCTGATCAGCCACTACCATGTCGTGGCCGAGATCTTCGCCGCGCATCTGACCAGCACAGACCATGGCTACACCTCGGACAACACAACCGAGACGCCATCCCTGGATGAGCTCCGGGCAGCGGTCGCGGCGACGGATCGCTGGTACCAGGACTATGTCCGGACGGCCTCGCCCGAGATGCTGACCGAAGCGGTCGCCTTCAGCTTCACCGATGGCGACAAGGGTCGTATGACCAAGCAGGAGATGCTCCTGCACGTCGCCCTGCACTCGGCGGTTCATCGCGGCGAGGTCTGCCGCATCCTGTGGCAGCTCAAGGTCATGCCGCCCTGGGACACGCTCGCCGTCTACCTGCACCAGTCGGAGCCGGCGCGGCGCCAGCAGAGAACGGCAGCTCACGTCTCGGGATAGGGCCTGCCATCCTTGTGCACGAAGCGCCCGTCGGCATTGGCGCTCATCATGTCGATGTCGGAGCAGGTGGTGAGGTCGGCCCCATGGCGGCTGCCGACTTCGAGATAGACCGCGACCTTGTCCGACCGGTTGATCATGTGGTGGCCGTTGCGGCTGTTCTTGGCGAAGGCGGCACAATCGCCGGGGCGCAGCATCGTCTCGCCTTGGTCCTCGACCAGGACCAGTTCTCCTTCGAGCAGATAGACGAACTCGTCCTCATGCGAATGCCAGTGCCGCTGGCTCGACCAGCCGCCGGGCGGAAGCCGCATCAGGTTGACGCCGAAATCGCTGAGGCCGCCGGCATTGCCGAGCCGCTTGCGGATACGCTCGGCGCAAGGGGCGTCGAAGGGCTTCGGATAACCCGAGCCCTTGCGTTCCGGTACGGCGGCGACGTCGATCTTGGGCATGGCGGGCGGCTCCAGGCTGATGGCCGCCCGCAACCTATCACGCGACGGCCGTCTAGCGGGCTGCAACCGCCTCGAATCCCGGCAGCGCCTTGACCAGCGCCCGGAACGCGTCGCCCCGCACCTCGAAATTCGGGAACTGATCGTAGGAGGCGCAGGCCGGCGAGAGCAGCACGGCGATCTCGCCGGTCCCTTCCCGCGCCAGCGCCACCTTCGTCGCGGACGCGACCGCGATGTCGAGCGTGCCACTGCGCTCGTAAGCAACGCGGCCGTCATCGTCGAAGGTCGCGGCGAAGAGGTCGCTCGCTGCGCCGATCAGATAGGCGTGGGCGATGTTGGGGAAATAGCGCCTTAGCGACTCGATGCCGCCTTCCTTGGCCTTGCCGCCGAGGATCCAGAATATCTCGCGGAAGGAGGTCAACGCCTTCTCGGTCGAGTCGGCATTGGTCGCCTTGGAATCGTTGATGAAGACGACGCGCCCGATGCGGCCGAGCTCCTCCATCCGGTGCTTCAGCCCGGGATAGCTCCTGAAACCGGCGGCGACTTCCTCGGCCGTCAGGCCAAGCGCCGCGCAGGCGGCAAAGGCAGCCGCCGCATTCTGGGCATTATGGCTGCCACGCAAGGAACCGATGCCGGCGAGATTGGCGACGACCTTCGGCTTGCCGTCCCTGACCTCGACGATACGGGTGTCGAGCTGGCCGGCATTGGCGGTGACGCCGGCGAAGACGCCCTCGTCGAGCGGCTGCTCGCCGCTGATCTTCACGAGCGGCTTAGCCTGCGCGGCGCGCCGGCGCGCCATCTGCTTCGACGGCTCGTCGTCGACGCCTACAACCGCGATGTCGGAGGCCGCGACTAGCCGCTCCTTGATCGCGCCATAGGCTTCGAAGGTGCCGTGCCGGTCGAGATGATCCGGCGTCAGGTTCATCTGGATGCCGACGCTCGGCTTCATCGACGGCGCCAGATCGATCTGAAAGGTCGAGCACTCGACGACATGGATGCGATCCAGAGCCGGTGGCTCCAGCGCCAGCACGGCGGTGCCGATATTGCCGCCCATCTGCACGTCGCGGCCGGCGGCCTCAAGCACATGCGCAATCAGCGCTGTCGTCGTCGACTTGCCATTGGTGCCGGTGATGCAGATCACCGGCGCAGCGGGCGCAATCTTCGCCCGTTCGAGGAAGAACAATTCGATGTCGCCGATCACTGGGACATTCGCGGCCCTGGCTTTCTCAACCGTCCAGTGTGGCGCGGGATGAGTCAACGGCACGCCAGGCGACAGCACGAAAGCGGCAAAACCCGACCAGTCGGCGGTGGCGAGATCGACAACGGAGAGCCCCTCGGCCGCCGCCTTGTCGCGGCTCGCCTGATTATCGTCCCAGCAAGCAACCTTGGCCGCGCCAGCGACGAGCGCACGCGCCGTCACCAGCCCCGAGCCGCCCAAGCCGAACAGAGCAAGCGTCTTGCCGGCGAAAACCGTAATAGGGGTCATCAACGCAGCTTCAGCGTGGCGAGGCCGACCAGCGCCAGCACCACCGAGATGATCCAGAAGCGGATCACCACCTGCGGCTCGGTCCAGCCCAGCTTCTCGAAATGGTGGTGGATCGGCGCCATCAGGAAGACGCGCTTGCCGGTGCGCTTGAACACCGCGACCTGGATGATCACCGAGAGCGCCTCGACCACGAACAGGCCGCCGACGATGGCGAGCACGACCTCGTGCTTGATCGCCACCGCAATGGTGCCGAGCATGCCGCCCAGGCCGAGCGAGCCGGTGTCGCCCATGAAGATCTGCGCCGGCGGCGCGTTGAACCAGAGGAAGCCGAGCCCCGCTCCCATCATCGCGCCGCAGATCACGGCGAGCTCGCCGACGCCGGGGACATGATGGATCTGCAGGTAGTTGGCGAAGATGGCGTTACCGGCGAGGTAGGCGATGAAGCCGAAGGTGCCGGCCGCGATCATCACCGGCACGATGGCGAGGCCGTCGAGCCCGTCGGTCAGGTTCACCGAATTGCCGGCGCCGACCACGACGAAGGCGGTGGCCACCGGGAACAGGATGCCGAGTGGGATCATCAGTTCCTTGAGGAACGGCATGGCAAAGCCGCTGGCGATCGAGGGCGGGCTAACCTGCATGATCGCCGTGCAGGCGGCGAGCGCGATGACGATCTCGAGGCCGAGGCGCGCCTTGCTGGAGAAGCCCTTGTGCGACTGCTTCGTCACCTTGAGGAAATCGTCATAGAAGCCGATCGCGCCATAGGTCGCGGTCACGCCGAGCACGATCCAGACGTAAGGGTTGCGCAGGTTGCCCCAGAGCAGCGTCGCGACGAAGAGCCCGGTCAGGATCATCAGCCCGCCCATGGTCGGCGTGCCGCGCTTGGCCAGATGCGATTCCGGCCCGTCGGTACGGATCGGCTGGCCCTTGCCCTGCTTGATCCGGAGCCAGGAGATCGCCGCCGGCCCGAAGAAGAAGACGAAGAGCAGCGCGGTCGCGGTCGCTCCGCCGGCGCGGAAAGTGATGTAGCGGAAGACGTTGAGGATCGGGAATGTCCCCGCAAAATCGGCAAGCCAGACCAGCATCGAACCTTATTCCTTACTCAGTCGTCGGCCTGGACGACCGGGAAGCGAGCCGTCATCGCCTTGACGATCGGCCCCATGCGCGTGCCGAGAGAACCCTTCACCGTGACGACGTCGCCGGCGCGAACCGCGTCGAGCACATGAGGCTCGAGACCGGTCGCCTGCACGGAATAAGCGCCGCGGCGGTGCGAAGGCAAGGCGTCGTACAGGGTTCTCATCAGCGGGCCACAGGCGAAGACGAGGTCGATTCCGTTTCCGGTGACCGCGTCGGCGAGCCCCTTGTGCAGCTCCGGCCCGGTTTCGCCGAGCTCCAGCATGTCGCCGAGCACGGCGATGCGCCGGCCTCTGCCGGAGACTGGCATGCGGCCGAGATTCTCGATCGCCGCCCGCATTGAAGCCGGGTTGCCGTTATAGCTCTCGTCGATCAGCGTGAACGGGCCGGCCGGTGCGTGCAGCACCTGCCGCGCGCCGCGCCCGGCCGGTGGCTTGAGGTCGCCGAGCGCCAGCGCCGCCAGAGCAAGATCGGCACCGAGCGCCTCGACCGCCGCGAGCACGGCGAGCGAGTTCAAGACGATGTGCTTGCCCGGGCTGCCGAGCTTGTAGGTCACCGCCTGGCCCAGCACGCTGGCATTGGCGGTTGAGACATCCGGCTTCAGCGCACAGCCGAGCAACCGCACATCCGCCTGCTCGCTCTCGCCGAAGGAGATGACGCGCCCTGCCCCGCCGGCGAGCGCCAGCTCACGCAACAGGCCGGCCTGCGGGATGTCGGCATTGATGATCGCCGTGCCGCCAGCCTTCAGCCCGCCGAAGATCGCTGCTTTCTCGCGAGCGATCCCCTCCAGCGACTCGAAGGCGGCAAGATGCACCGGCTGGATCGTGGTGATCACGGCGACATCGGGCTTGACCATCTTCGCCAGCGGCAGGATCTCGCCGGGCGCGTTCATGCCGATCTCGTAGACGCCGTAGCGTACGTCGCGCGGCGTCCGCACCAGCGTCAGCGGCACGCCCCAATGGTTGTTGTAGGAGGCGACCGGCGCATGCGTCTTGCCCTGGCGCGAGAGCACGAGTCTCAGCGCCTCCTTGGTGCCGGTCTTGCCGACAGAACCTGTCACCGCGACGACCTTGGCCGAGAGCTCGGCCCGGCGCGCCATGCCAGCCTGCTCCATCGCGCGCAGCACATCGGGCACGACTGCTAGCGGCACATCCGCCGGGAAAGTGCCCGCATGTGCCTCATCGACGACGGCCAGCGCCGCGCCCCTGTCGAGCGCGGCCGCGACAAAGTCATGCCCGTCGCGCTCGCCCTTGATCGCGAAGAAGGCATCGCCCGGCTCCAGCGTGCGCGTGTCGATCGAGGCGCCGTTCACGGCAGCCGGCACAGGGCCTTGCGAACGGGCGCCCATCGCCTCGACCAGGCGCGCGCCGGTCCACAGCGGTTCGGTGGTCATCCCCGTCTTCCCCCAGCCAATGCCACGATCGCCTCCCGGACCACATCGTGATCCAAAAACGGCAAAGTCCGATCGCCGACGATCTGGCCGCTTTCATGGCCTTTTCCGGCAACGACCAGGACATCCCCAGGCTGCAGCATGGTGACGCCGGCCGCGATCGCCTCGGCCCGGTCACCGATTTCCCTGAGACGGTCCGGCGCCGCCGCCAGGACCTCGGCACGGATCGCGGCGGGATCCTCGCTGCGCGGATTGTCGTCGGTGACGATCGCGATGTCGGCGCCATCGGCGGCGATCTTGCCCATCAGCGGACGCTTGCCGCGATCGCGGTCGCCACCGCAGCCGAAGACGCAGACCAGCCGACCACCGGCATAGGGCCGCAACGCCTTCAGCACTGCCGCAAGCGCATCGGGTTTGTGGGCATAATCGACCACGATGAGCCCGCCATTGTGCTCAGCCACGCGATCGAGCCGGCCAGGAACGCCCTTGAGGCCGGCAATGGCCTGAACGCTGGCCACCGGGTCCTCGCCAGTCGCGATCGCGAGCCCGGCGGCGACCAGCGCATTGCCGGCCATGTAGTCGCCGACTATCGGCAGCACGACCTCCACCGTCGCACCATCGACCTCGACCGTCAGGCGCTGCGAGAAGCCTTCACGGGCCAGATCAAGCAGTTTCAGGCGGTCGCCCAGCTTTCCAATGCCGATCACCGGATGGCCGCCTGCCCGTGCCGCAGCTTCCGCGTCGGCGGCATAAGGTTCATCGCGATTGATCACCACCGGTGCGCCGGCCGGCAGCAGCTCCCAGAGCCGCAGCTTGGCAGAAAGATAGTCCTCGACGCTCGGATGGTAGTCGAGATGGTCGCGGCCGAGATTGAGGAAGGCGCCGGCCGAGAGCCGGACGCCGTCGAGGCGGCGCTGGTCGAGCCCGTGCGAGGACGCTTCCATCGCCACATGCGTGACGCCATCGCCGGCGAGCTTGTCGAGCGAGGCGTGCAGCGAGAGCGGGTCCGGCGTGGTCAGCGAGCCGTAATCGGCTCCGTCCTCGGTGACGATGCCGATCGTGCCGACGCTCGCTGCCTTGCGCCCGAGCGCCATAAAGATCTGGCGAGTGAACTCGGCGACCGAGGATTTCCCGCTCGTGCCGGTGACGGCGACAACAGTTCCCGGCTGGCGTGGATGCACCGTCGCGGCGGCCAGTGCCAGAGCGCGGCGCGGATCCTCGACCTGCGCATAGGCAACCTCGGCCGGCAGATCGGCTGGGCGTGGCCCACCGGCAACGATCGCGACCGCCCCGCGCTGGACCGCATCGGCGATGAAGCGGGCACCATCGGCCTTGGCGCCTGCGAGCGCAACGAAGGCATCGCCGGCCGAGACCTTACGGCTATCGAAGGCGAGGCCGTTGACGCGGCGCTCGCCCGACTCCGGAAACGCCCCGGGGAAGAGCTGGCCGAGGCTGAAACCGGATTGGGTCATCTCACTACCAAGGTCCTTCGGCCCAGAGTCCGTTCGAAAATTCGTCAGGGCGTGGCGAGAATGGGGTTTTTCGAGCATCGGAGCGGAGCGTACTCAAGTACGTGAGCACCGAAGCGCAGACAAACGCCATTCGCAGCCCGCCTTGACGAATTTGCGGGCGGGCTCAGCGCGAGCCCCAGGCGTTCAGCCTGGCCATCAGCGGGAACGGAGCGACCGGCGGGTCGAAGCGCGGCGCCAGGCCGAGGATCGGCGCGGCTCGCTCGATCACCTTGCCGGTGGTCTTGCCAGCATTCCAGGCCGCGGTCGAGTAGCCGCCGCTCTCGGCATAGCCCTTCGGCTCGTCATAGATGGCGAGGAAGACATAGCGCGGCTTGTCCGAGGGCGCGATCGCCGTGAAGGTGGTGAAGTTCTTGTTCTTGGCGTAGCGGCCATTGATAACCTTCTCGGCCGTGCCGGTTTTGCCGCCGACGAAATAGCCGGGAATGTTCGCGAACCGGGCCGAGCCCTTGTCGCCGTTGAGCCGCATGATGAAGCGCATGGCCTCGGAGGTCTCGGGCTTGATCACGCGGACCGCGTCCTTCTTGGCCTCCTCCTCGGAGCGCTTCAGGAAGGTTGGCCTGATCAGGTAGCCGCCATTGACCAGCGCTCCGACCGCCGCCAGCGCCTGGAGCGGCGCGACCGCAAGGCCATGGCCGAAGGCGATCGTCGCCGTATTGATCTCACCCCAGCGCCCGGGGACGATCGGCGCGGCGCTCTCCGGCAGTTCCGTCGTCATCCGGTCGAGCTGCATCATCTTCTTCAGGAAGGCCTTGTGGCCCTCGACGCCGACCGCGAGCGCCATCTTGATGGAGCCCATGTTCGACGAATGCAGGAACACCTCCGGCACCGTCAGCGTACGGCCGGTGCCGTGGTATTCCTTGATGACCTGGCGGCCGAACCGCATCATGCCGCCAGCGGTCGAGTAGCTCGAATTGATGTTGGCCTTGCCGGAATCGAGCGCCATCGCGATGGTCAGCGCCTTGAAGGTCGAGCCCATCTCGTAGACGCCGACATTCATCCGGTTGATCCGATCCTTCTCCAGCGCGTCGACCGGATTGTTGGGATCGAAATCGGGCAGCGAGACCAGCGCGATCACCTCGCCGGTGTTGACGTCCATGATGGCGCCGGCCGCAGCAATCGCCCGGTATTTCTCGATGCCCTTGACCAGCTCGTCGCGCACCAGATGCTGGACGCGCATGTCGATTGAGAGCTGCACCGGCTTGAGGTCGGAAGCCTGCACAGCGAAGCCCGCGCCATTCAGGTCCTGCAGCCCTTGCGAGTCGATGTACTTCTCGATGCCGGCGATGCCGATATTGTCGACATTGGCGAAGCCGAGCACATGCGCGGCGACGTTCCCGTTCGGATAGACGCGCTTGTTCTCGGGCACGAAGCCGACGCCGGGAATGCCGAGCCTGTGGACCTCCGCCTGCTGGCGCGGCGTGATCTCGCGCTTGACCCAGACAAAGCCCTTCTTGGTGCCGAGCTTATCGCGCAGCTCCTTGGCATTGAGATCGGGCAGCACCGCGGTCAGGAGCTCGGTCGCCTCGTCCTTGTCGAGAATATTGCGCGGCTCGGCGAAGACCGAGACGGTGCGCACATCAGTTGCAAGCTGGATGCCGTTGCGGTCGAGGATGTCGGGCCGAGCCGCCGAGATCGCGTTCGAGGTCGCGCGGCGCAGGCCGACCTGGTCGCTCGGGAAGGCGCCGAGCATGACGAGCCTGCCGACGATCGCCAGGAACAGCCCGCTGAAACCGAGAATGACGAGCCCGACGCGGGGCTCGCTCTTCTCGCCGCTCATCCGGAAGACGTCGCGCAGCCATTCGGTGCGGAAGCGCCATTTGCGCTTCGCAACCACGGGTTTTTCGATCGCGGCGGCACCGATCTCGAGCGCCCCGGCGTGCTGGTAGGGCTCCTGGCTCATGGGCGGGCTCCCGGCGTCGTCACGGCGTTGCTCTTGCGATCTTTCGGCGTCTCGGTCGGCAGGCCGAGGCCGAGGTCCTCCAGCTTGCGGCCGATCGAGTCGACCTTCGGCCCGCGATTGGGGATGTCCGACAGGCGCACGATCTGTGTGATCGCCAGCGGCTGCAGGTCGAGGTGCTTGTCGGCCAGCGCCTGCAGGCGTTCGGGCCGGTTGAGGAACTGCCATTCCGCCTTGAGCACCGCGATCGCCTCGCGCTCGCGCTGGGCCTTGGCCTTCAGCTTCTGCAGCTGTTCGGCCTGCAGCGTCGTCTCGTACTTGATCGAGTAGGCATAGAGCGCCGAGGACACCAGCGCGCCGATGGCGACGATATGCAAGAGCTTGATCATGCTCAGCTCCTCCGGCGGGCTTGCGGCGCGGGCACCACGGCGAGCCCGACAAGATCGGGATCGGGCGCGCGCGGCGGAAGGTCGGTACGCTCCACGGCGCGCAGCTTGGCCGAGCGGGCCCGCGGGTTGGCTCTGGTTTCGGCCACGGACGGCGCGACCGGCCCCTTGATGACGAGGCTGAACGTCGCCTGCGGCTGTGCCACGGCCGGGGCATGGCGCGAGCCGGTCGGCGCCTTGCCCGAGCGCTCCGCGAAGAACTGCTTGACGATGCGGTCCTCGAGCGAATGGAAGGTGACGACGGACAGCCGCCCGCCCGGCTTCAGCACGGCCTCGGCGCCATGCAGCGCCCTGACCAGCTCGCCGAGCTCGTCATTGACCGCGATGCGCAGGCCCTGGAAGGTCCGTGTCGCCGGATGCGCCCCGCCGGGCTCGCCCCGGACGATGCCGGCGACGAGATCGGCAAGCTGCTTCGTCGTCGTGATCGGCGCCTTGCGCCTGGCCTCGACGATGGCGCGCGCCACGGCGCGCGAGCGCCGCTCCTCGCCATAATGGTAGATGATGTTGGCGAGCACGCCTTCATCGGCTTCGTTGACGAGTTCGGCCGCGCTCTGGCCGCTCGCCCCCATGCGCATGTCGAGCGGCCCGTCGAAACGGAAGGAGAAGCCACGCTCGGCCTGGTCGAGCTGCATCGAGGAGACGCCTATATCGAGGACGACGCCGTCGAGCGGCACCATCTGGAAGCGCTCGGCCTCCTCCGCCAGCGCACCGAAGCGGGCCTCGGCCAGCGTCAACCGCCCGCCCATCGCCAGGACGAGGTCGGCACCGCCGGCGATCGCGGTGGGATCGCGATCGAGCGCGAGCAGCGTCGCCTCCGGCTCGCGCTCCAGCAGGGCGCGCGAATAGCCACCGGCGCCGAACGTGCCGTCGAGATAGCGGCCGCCAGGCTTGAGCGCGAGCGCATCGAGCGCCTCGTCCATCAGCACGGGAATGTGGGATTCGCCGGTCATGGCACCGTCCTCGCGCCCAGCATGCGCCGGACGTCGCGCAGCTTTCCCCTGGCATCCTCGAGATGCGCCTTGAAGCGCTCCGGCTCCCAGATCTGGAATTTGTGGCCCTGCCCGACGAAGGTGACGGTATCGCCGATGCCGGCATGCGCCTTCAGCGCCTCGCTCAGCATCATCCGCCCTTCGGGGTCGACCTTCAACACCTCGGAGGTGCCATTCAACGCCGTCGAGAGCGACTCCCATTCCTCGGAGAAGGGCGAGAAGCGCGACAGGATCTCGTCGATCGTCGCCCGCAGCGCATGGCCGCCGCAATCGAGACTGGCCTGGTCGAGCGCCGGATAGACGTAGAGCCCCTCGTAGCCGTCCTTCGCCAGCACGGCCCGGAAAGAAGCCGGGATCGAGACGCGCCCCTTGGCGTCCAGCCTGTTGGTGAAATGGGAGACGAAGCGGTCCGTCAACGCCGCCTCCAGGTCGGACTTCCAACCGCGCCGCTATGGCGCGAAGCGAGCCGGCAGGCACCGGCAATCGATACCCCCGTCGATCCCGACATGGCGGAGCCATCAGCCAAAATCCGCGCGGCACACGGGCTTCGACTTGTTGCTTGCCTGTCGGTCTCGACGGGATAATTTGGGATAGCATGGGACAATATGGGCGTCAACGGATCCAGCGCTGCAGAAGGAGGTCTGCCCGAGCCTGCAGGCATCACAGCCCGTTAAGGTTAACTATCCGTAAAGACGAGGATTTTCGGCACGCACCGAGGCCCGGCGGCGCCCATGAGAGCTGGCCGCCCCACCGGATCTGCGAAGAAATATTTTCGGGGCTGCGCGCCCTGCCCTGCCGGGCTCTAGCCTTCCGCCGCCGCTCTGCGCAGCAGCGCCTCGCGCAGGGCGCGGACATCGTCCAGCAAGCGCCCCGGCGGGACACCGCTGTCCTCGACCGCGCAGGGCACGGGATTGGCTGACAGGCTCGCCTTCTCGCGCAGGGCGCGGCCGGCGCCAGTCAGCTCGACCAGGACCTGCCGCTCATCTTCGCGGCCGCGCTTGCGCAGGATGAGACCGTTGCCTTCCAGGCGCTTCAGCAGTGGCGTCAGCGTGCCGGAATCGAGCATCAATCGATCGCCGATCGCCTTCACGCTCTGGCCATCCTGCTCCCACAGCACCAGCATGACCAGATATTGCGGATAGGTCAGCCCGAGCTCGGCCAGGAACGGCCGATAGGCCCGGTTGAAGGCATGAGCGGCCGAATAGACCGCAAAGCAGATCTGATCGTCGAGCCCGCGCACCAATGTCGCCTTCGCATCTTCCGTCATGGCTTTGCCGTCAGTCGACCGCATCATGGCTCCTTGGACAGGGCGAGCGATCCGATCGGATTGGAACAACCCACCGATGAAACAGTCTCACCCTGCGATGAACCCAAGATACTCTTTCATCGCACCGAGCGCTGCCTGTTCACGGAAATTTGAATTGCAGACAATTCGATTGTGCACAATCTAATTCGCATCAACCACGGCGGACGGGCCGCCCAGCAAGGAGAGCAATCATGAAAATCCTCTACACCGCCCATGGTTCCGCCACCGGTGGCCGCGAAGGCCAGGCCGCGACCGATACCGGCAACGTCAAGCTCGTGCTGAACACGCCGAAAGAGCTCGGCGGCGGCGGTGGCGAGGGCACCAATCCCGAGCAGCTCTTCGCCATGGGCTATTCCGCCTGCTTCCTCGGCGCGCTGAAGTTCGCCGCCGGCAAGGAGAGCGTGAAGATCCCGGACGACGCCCGCGTCAGCGCCGATGTCGGCATCGGCCCGCGTGACGACGGCAAGGGCTTCGGCATCGCCGTCAAGCTGACGATCTCGGCGCCCGGCATCGAGAAGGCCAAGCTCGAGGACCTCGTCCAGAAGGCCCATATCGTCTGCCCGTATTCGGACGCGACCCGGGGCAACATTGACGTCCAGCTGACGGTTGCGGCCTGACCTTACCCCACCCATCTGATCCTCACGGCCGGGCATCCCTCCGGCCGTGAGACGATTTGGCCCGCCCTCCAGCCGGCCTCGTTTCCGGAAGCCTCAACCTCAAAGCCTCTGGAACATCCCATGATCGATCGCCGCCATTTCCTCACAGCGGCTGCAGCAGCCGCACTCGCGCCTGCCCTGCCCGCGTACGCCCGCGCTCCCTTGACCGGCGCACAGGTGCCGGGCATCTATCGCCGCAAGCTCGGCGACCTCGAAATCACCGCGCTTCTCGACGGCTATGTCCCGCTCGGTGCCCAGTCCTTCGCCGGCCCTGAGCCGACAACCGTACGCCAGCTCATTGCCGGCGCCGGCCTCGACGAAAGCCTGCCGACCTCGGTCAACGCCTTCGTCGTCAATAGCAAGGACCGGACCTATCTCGTCGACACCGGTTCCGGCGCCTGGAACGCCATGGGCAACACCATGGGCCGGGCCGAGAGCAACCTGCGTGCTGCCGGGATCGAGCCGGCGCAGATCGACGCGATCATCCTGACGCACGCTCACCCGGATCATCACGAAGGCCTTCTCACAGCCGAGAAGACCGCCCGCTTCCCCAACGCCGAGCTGATCATCCACGAGGCCGAGCATGCCTTCTGGCATGATGACGGCATCCTCAGCCAGGCGCCGGCGGAGGTGAAACCGTTCTTCGCCTCCGCCCGCGGGGCGCTGGCGCCTTATGCCAGCCGTACCCGCAAGGTGAAGGCGGGCGAGGTCGCGCCCGGACTGACGCTCGAGCACGCTCCGGGCCATACGCCGGGGCACAGCATCCTGCGGCTTTCCTCCGGCAACCAGCAACTTCTGCTCGTCGGCGACTGCATCCATAATGTCGTGCTGCAGACCGCCCAGCCCGAGATCACCTTCGTCTTCGACGCCGACGCAAAGCAGGCCGTTGCCTCGCGCCGGCGCGTGCTCGACATGGCGGCGGCCGACAAGCTGGTGATCAGCGGCGCCCATATCCCCTTCCCCGGCTTCGGCCGGGTCAACAAGGAGGGCAACGGCTACCGCTTTGCCACGGCGGAGTGGAGCTACACGCTCTGACCGCAGCGTCAGCAGACACGAAAGGGCCGGGATCGCTCCCGGCCCTTTTCGCTGCGATGAGGGTGCCAGCCGGCCTGTAAGCCGGGTTTTGGATGGCCGGGAGATCGCTCCCCCGACGTGACGGCCATTCCTCTGGGACGTGCATTGCTGCGCGCCTCGAGCAACCAACCCGGACGACTGGACCTGGAAACCGGTCCCTCCTCCCTTGCGGGCGAGCATCGTCCCTATTCGGTTTTGCTCCCGGTGGGGCTTGCCATGCCGTCCCCGTTGCCGGGTCCGCGGTGCGCTCTTACCGCACCTTTTCACCCTTACCTGCGGCCGAAGCCGCAGGCGGTTCGATCTCTGTGGCGCTTTCCCTGGGGTCGCCCCCGCCGGACGTTATCCGGCACCGTGTTTCCGTGGAGCCCGGACTTTCCTCCCCTGCCGAAGCAGGAGCGGCCGTCCGGCCGACTGGCCGGCCCCCTGTGCGCTGTAAAGGCCAGAGCCGTCAAGCGCATACGGAATCCCGTCGAGGGATTGCGTATTCCGCTCGTTGAAAATCACGCAAGTGCCTGATTTTCAACGATGGATGAATCCGGCGTTGCGAAGCGGTCTGCCGGATTAAAGCTCAGTTGCTGGCCTGGGTCGCACCGGTGATGGTACGCACCTTGCCGCAATAGGCGCGGTTGGCGCCGCTCATGCGGGTCGCCATGTGACCGCTCTGGTACTTCATCACCGTGCGGCAGGTGTCGCCGCCGGCGAGCTTGTAGGCCTGGCCGAGATATTTCATGGCATAGCGGGCGTTGGTGTCGGCATCGAGCAGGCCTGCTGCGCCGCCGCTGTAGCCGACGCCGCGCGCTGTCTGATGTCGGATCTGCATCAGGCCGAAGTTCCCGGCATTGGCAGCGCGCGGATTGTAACGGCTCTCGATACGCACCACGGCATCCGCCAGCGAGAACGGCACGCCATTGGCAGCGGCATGACGGGCGACCAGCGCGCGCAGACCTTCCGAACCCGCGGGCGCCGCGAGTGGTGTACGAGCCTCGCGAACGGTCTTGCCAGCCTTGGCCTGCGCCTTGCGCCCGCCCTTGGTCTGGGCGGTTTCGGCTGTCTCCTTCTGCGGATCCTGGTCCTGCTCGGCAGCGGCGGCCTGGCGCCGGATTTCAGCCTCCCGAACGATGAAGGCGCGGGCGTCGGTCTCGGCGTTCACCTGGGCAGAAGCGGGTTGAAGAAAGGCCAGGCAAATCGCGAAGGCGGCGCAGCCGCTACCGGAGATTTTGTTCATGCAGAGGAAGCCTCATCTATCTTGTGCAGCGCAAAACGGTGCGGTGAAATGATAGATGAATGTGACGACAATCTGGCCGATACGACAGATAACCGAGCCATTACCGAGCACCTGCAAATACTTTAGCCTCGTTTCGAGAGCAGTAATTATCATGTATTGAGCGGCGGAACGATTCACCCTGCCCGGCGTTGACGCAGTTATGGCGGCACGCCAAATCATCGCCGCACTGCGACCGCAATTCCCGGTCGCAATGCAAAAAGTCGGCTGAGGCTGGGATCGTGCCGCTGCAAGCGACCCGAGAAGGGGGAATGAGATGAAGACGTTGATGGCAATCGCGGTTGTCGGGCTCGCCCTTGGCGCCTGCACACCGCATGAGGAGCGTGTCGGCGGCGGCGCGCTGGTTGGCGCTGCCGGCGGTGCCCTGATCGGCGGACTTGCCACAGGCCGCGCAGGCGGCGCACTCGCCGGCGCCGCGATCGGTGCCGCCGGTGGCGCCATCGTCGGCTCGGCGACATCGCCCTATCGCCGCGGTGGCTACTATTATGACGACGGCTATGGCGGCTGTCCGTACGGCTATTACCGCGACTATTACGGCCGGCTCTATTGCCGCTGAGCCCGGTGCATTCTACGCAGATGCCATGGCCAGGAACGGCCATGGCTGGATGAGCGATGAAGTCGTCTTTCTGGGGAGCATTGGGCGGCGGCGGCCTCGGCTTCGCCTTTGGCGGACCGCTCGGCGCGCTCGTTGGCGCCGTGGCCGGGCACGTGCTGGTCGATCGTGAGGGAGCCCTGTTCGGGCCCGCGCCCAAGCAGCTGATCTTCACGACCGGCCTAGTCGCGCTCGCCGCCAAGATGGCGCGCGCCGACGGTGTGGTGACACGCGACGAGATCGCGGCCTTCCAGCGCATCGTCACCGTACCTCCCGACGAGCAGGCCCATATCGAGCGCCTGTTCGATCTCGCCAAGCAGACCAGCGCCGGCTTCGAGGCTTATGCGCAGCAGATCGCCGAAGCCTTCCGCGACGAGCCGGCTCTAATCGAGGACGTGCTCGACGGCCTCTTCCTGATCGCCGCCGCCGATGGCGCGATCCACGAGCACGAGCACGCCTATCTGCGCGATGTCGCGACGATCTTCAGGGTCGACGAAGCCGGCTTTGCCCGCATCGAGGCGCGTCATCTGCGCCGGCGCGATGACCCCTATATCGTGCTCGGCGCCGACCGCGCGATGAGCAATGGCGAGCTCAAGCAGCTGCATCGTCGCCTCGTCATCGAGAACCATCCCGATCGCGAGATCGCCCGTGGCCTGCCCGAGGAGGCGATCTGCATTGCGACCCGCCGCCTCGCCGCCATCAATGCGGCCTGGGACGCGATCGAGAAGGAACGTGGCCTCAGCCCCAAGCAGGTTGAACTAGAGGCTACCAGTGACCATGACTAGGGTTTGGGTGAGGTCAAACCGCCCGAATGCCAGGAGCATTGCGCCGCCGATACCGCTGGTATCGGCAAGCGGTGCGACGCCGCAGTCGGCCGGTTTCACCTCACCGCGCAGCGGCGTGGCGCTTTTGCCCGATTGCGGCGTCGCTCGTCACGGCCAAGCCGGAAGGCTTGGCCGCACCAAGCTCCTGGCACTCGGACAAAATCGCCAACGCCCAAACCCTAGCCATGGTCACTGGTAGCCTCCAACGTGAGCCTCGTCCTCGAACCCGATAGCCGCTTCGCCGCCAAGGTCTTCCCCTCGCCCAATCATGGCGAGCGCAAGTTCAGTGACGGGTCGACCCAACGCCACCCGGACACGCTGATTCTGCATTATACCGGCATGCCGGACGCCGGCGAGGCGCTGCAGTGGCTGTGCAACCCGGTCTCGCAGGTCTCCTCGCACTACTTCGTCTTCGAGAACGGCCACACGCTCCAGCTGGTACCCGAAGCGCGCCGCGCCTGGCATGCCGGGGCCTCGTACTGGGCCGGCGAGACCGACCTGAATTCGGCCTCGATCGGCATCGAGATCGCCAATCCCGGCCATCCCGGCGGCCTGCCGGACTTTCCCGAGGCGCAGATCGCCGCGACGCTGAACCTCTGCCGCGACATCTGCGAGCGCTGGCAGATCCCGCCCGAGCGGGTGCTCGCCCATTCCGACATCGCCCCAGGCCGCAAGATCGATCCGGGCGAGACATTCCCCTGGCGCCACTTTGCCGAGGGCGGCGTCGGGCTCTGGACGGAACCAGCGCCGATCAAGGGCGGCCGCTTCTTCGCCCGCGGCGATGCCGGCCCGCCGGTCGAGGCGCTGCAGGCGATGTTCGCGATGCTCGGCTACGGCGTCTCGGTCGACGGGACCTATGACGAGCGCTTCGAGGCGGTCGTCGCCGCCTTCCAGCGCCATTGGCGGCCGGAAAAGGTCGACGGCGTCGCCGACGGCTCGACCATCACCACATTGCGCGACCTCCTGGCGCTGACGCAGGAAGCGCGGACGACCTGAGCGACGGCTTCCGGCAAGCTTTCCGCAACGTTGCAGCGAGTTAACTCGTCTCGCCTGCCTGAATCTGGCATGCTGCGCGGAATGGAAGGCCGGCTTCTTCGGCCAGCCTTGGGAGGGTGAACGGACGTGCGTCTCTGGGCAATCGGTGCGGTGGTCGGCGCAGGCGCGCTGGCAGCTGGCTATTTCGCACTGCGGCCGACCGGCGGCGCAGCCAATGACGTAGCGTATCGTACCGCCGCGATCGATCGCGGCCGGATCACCGCATCCGTCCGCGCCACCGGCACGCTGACGCCGATGACCACCGTCGTGGTCGGCTCGCAGCTTTCCGGCCAGATCGTCGAAATCCTCGCCGATTACAACTCGCAGGTGAAGGCCGGCCAGGTCGTGGCTCGCCTCAACAGCGACCAGATCAAGACCCGCCGCGACGCCGCCGCCGCTGATTTGCAGCAGGCGAAGGCCGATCTCGTCGTCAAGCGCGCCCAGCTCGCGCGGGCCAAGGTGGCGCGGACCAAGGCGAACTCGACCGTCAACGACCTCGAGGCCCAGCGCGACCGCACCCGCGCCCAGCTCGCCGATGCCAAGCGCACCTTCGACCGCCAGAACGAGCTGTTCACTCGCGGCGCCGGCGCGCAGCAGGGCCTCGACAGCGCCCGCACCCAGGTCGAGATCCAGACCGCGACGCTCGCCTCGAACGAGGCACAGATCGCCTCGCTCCAGGCCGAGATCGCCGGCCTCGACGCCGATATCGCGCTGGCGGAAGGCCAGGTCCAGTCCGGCGAAGCGCTGATCGCCCAGCGCGATGCCAAGCTGAAGGACATCCTGATCGATCTCGAGCGCACCGAGATCCGCTCGCCGGTCGATGGCGTCGTTGTCCAGCGCCAGGTCGATCTCGGCCAGACGGTCGCCGCCTCGCTCTCGGCGCCGGTGCTGTTCCAGATCGCGCAGGACCTGCGCACCATCGACATCTACGCCAATATCGACGAGGCCGATGTCGGCCGGCTCAAGGTCGACCAGGAGGTCTCGTTCAGCGTCAACGCCTATCCGAACCGGACCTTCCAGGGAAAAGTGCAGATGGTCCGCCTCGGCGCCCAGACCATCCAGAACGTCGTCACCTATACCGGCGTCGTGCGCGTCGAGAACCGTGATCTCGCGCTGCTGCCAGGAATGACCGCCAATCTCCAGATCGTCACCGACGATCGGCAGGACGTGCTGCGCGTGCCCAATGCGGCGCTGCGCTTCCGCCCGCTCGGCGGCCCGACCGCCCTGCCCGCCACCGCGCCGGCCGAGGCGCAGACGGCACGCACCGGAGGCGGCGGTCGCGCTGCCGGAGCCCTACGCGAGCGCATCGAGGAGGAGGTTCAGCCGACGCCGGAGCAGAAACAGGCGATCGCCGCGATCATGGCCGAACAGCGCAGCGGCAACCGCCAGGCCATGGCTGGCCTGTCCGAGGAGGAGCGCCGCGCCGCCTTTCGCGCTGCCCGCACCGAATTGCGCGCCAAGGTCGCCGCCGTGCTCGATCCCGAGCGCCGCACCAAGTTCGAGGCCCTGATGCAGGACGGCCGGCCGGCGACGCAAAACGACATCACGCCCGGCCGCGTCTATGTGCTCGACGGCGAGGGCCAGCCCAAGCCGGTCGCGATCAGGCTCGGGCCGAGCGACGGCGCCTTTACGCAAGTTCTGCCGGCGGCCGGCATCGCCGAGGGCATCGAGGTCGTGATCGGCGGCGGCCCGCGCACCGCCGAGCCGACGCCCGCCAGCCGCGGTCCCGCCCCGCGCGGCCCGCGCCTGTTCTGAGGGCCGCAGCCATGGCGCTGATCGAGGTGCGCGATCTCTCCCGGGTCTACGATCTCGATTCCGGTCGCGTCACCGCCCTCGGCGGGGTTTCGCTCGACATCGAGGCCGGCGAGCTCGTTGCGGTGATGGGCCCGTCGGGTTCCGGCAAGTCGACCTTCATGAACCTGGTCGGCTGCCTCGACCGGCCGACCGGCGGCCATTACCGGCTCGACGGCGTCGCGGTCGAGACGCTCTCCAGTGACGGACTCGCCGCACTCCGCAATCGCAAGCTCGGCTTCGTCTTCCAGCAGTTCAACCTGCTGCCGCGCGTCGACGCCTGCGCCAATGTCGAGCTGCCGATGGTCTATGCCGGGCTCGACGGCAAGTCGCGACGTGAGCGTGCGCTTGCCGCATTGGCGCGCGTCGGCCTCGCCGACCGCGCGCATCATCGACCGATGCAGCTCTCCGGCGGCCAACAGCAGCGCGTCGCCATCGCTCGGGCCCTGGTCAACCAGCCGCGCCTCCTCCTCGCCGACGAACCGACCGGCGCGCTCGACAGCCGCACCGCGCTCGAGATCCTTGCCCTCTTCCAGGACCTCAACCGCGAGGGCGTCACCGTCGTGCTGGTGACGCATGATGCCGAGGTCGCCCGCCATGCCCGACGAGTCGTGCGCTTCCGCGACGGCCATGTCATCGCCGACACCCGCCAGGAACCGGCCGATGCGCGCGCGGCGCTCGCCGCTCACGACAGCACCACCTCTTTGCCCGAGGCCGCCGAATGAGCCTCATCGAAGCCATCCGTTCCGCCCTCTCCGCCATCGGCGCCAATGCGCTGCGCTCGGCGCTGACCATGCTCGGCATCATCATCGGCGTCGCCGCGGTGATCGCCATGGTCGCGATCGGCTCGGGCGCCCGCGAGCGCGTCGATAGCCAGATCAAGTCGCTCGGCGCCAATCTCGCCATCATCCAGGCCGGCAACGTCACCCAGGGCGGCGTCAGGTTAGGGGCCGGCGCCTCCTCTACGCTGACCGACGAAGATGCGCGCGCCGTCCTGAACGAGGTCGAGAACGTCGCCGCCTCAGCCTCGGTGATCACCACGCGCGCCCAGGCGGTCTATGCCGGCACCAATTGGTCGACGACGATCACCGCGACCGATCTCGATTTCTTCGCCGCCCGCGAATGGGGACTGGCAGAGGGCCGCCTGTTCGAGCCGGAGGAACTGCGCCGGGGCGAGATCGTCGCCATCATCGGCCAGACCGTGGCCAAGAACCTGTTCGGCGAGAGCGATCCGCTCGGCCAGATGTTCCGTATCCGCAACGTGCCGTTCAAGGTTATCGGCGTGATGGCGGGCAAGGGCCAGTCGGCGCTCGGCCAGGACCAGGATGACGTCATCTTCGTGCCGCTCGACACCGGTCGCCGCCGCATCATCGGCCGCAATTACGCCCGCGACCGCTCGGTCCAGACCATCATGGTCAAGTTCGCCAGCGAGGGAGCGATCAGCCCCGGCATCGAGCAGACGCGCGCTTTGCTGCGCCAGCGCCATCGCCTCGCAGAGGATCAGGAGGACGACTTCATCGTCCGCAACCTGACCGAGATCGCCAACACCGCGACCGCAGCCGCCAGCACCCTCTCCTGGCTGCTCGCGGCGGTCGCCGGCGTCTCCTTGCTGGTCGGCGGCATCGGCATCATGAACATCATGCTGGTCTCGGTGACCGAGCGCACCCGCGAGATCGGCCTGCGCCTCGCCGTCGGCGCCCGCCAGCGCGACGTGCTCTCGCAATTCCTGATCGAAGCGACGACGCTGGCGACCATCGGTGGCGCCGTCGGCATCGCGCTCGGCATCGGCGCCGCCACGGGGATCGCCCGCTTCGCCGCCTGGCCCTTCGTGATCTCGCCGGAAACGATCCTGGTTGCGGTCGGCGTCTCCGGATTGATCGGCGTCTTCTTCGGCTTCTATCCCGCCCGGCAGGCGGCGCGGCTCGACCCGATCGAGGCGCTCAGGCGCGAGTGAGCTGGCGCAACGGGAAGCCTTCGTTAACGCTTGCGAAACTAGCTTCGAAAGGCCGCGTGAGTCGTGCGGTGCGAGGCCATTCCCGCTGATGCCGCTCTCCGACGCCGAAGCCAGACGCCTTTACGACCAGGCTGCGCTGATGGCCGGCATCGGCGCCTGGGAATGCCGGCTGGCCGATACGCAATTGAGCTGGACCGACGGCATCTACGACCTGTTCGGCCTGCCGCGCGGCTCGGCGATCCACCGCCCTTCGATCGTCGACCTCTATCACAATGACTCGCGTGCCGAGATGGAGCGCCTCCGTGGCCGGCTGATCGCATCCGGACAGGGTTTCAGCATGGACGCCCGGATACTGACCGCCGCCGGCGCCGAGCGCTGGATGCGCCTCTCCGCCTCTGTCACGCATGAGCATGGCCGGCCGGTCCGCATCCACGGCGCCAAGCAGGACATCACCGGCGAGAAGGACATGTGGATGGGCCTGCGCCGGCTCGCCTATAGCGATCCGCTGACCGGCCTCGCCAATCGCCGCGCCTTCGAGATGCAGCTCTCCGACCTGCGCCGCCACACCGGCGACAATTGCGCGCTCGGCGTCCTTGCCATCGTCGATCTCGACAATCTGAAGCCGATCAACGACCGCTTCGGCCATGCCGCCGGCGACGAGTGCCTGCGCCAGCTCGCAATGCGGCTGGAGACCTCGCTCAGCGATGCCCAGATCATCGCCCGCATCGGCGGCGACGAGTTCGGCCTGCTGCTCTGCTCGGCCGCCGGCCGCCCTTATCTGCTCCATCGGCTGGAGCAGGCGCAGCAGGCGCTGGCGCGCCCGGTCGCCTGGCGTGACACCACCATCGCGGTCAGCGCCTCGATCGGCGCCACCATCCTGCGCCCCGGTCTCCTGCACGATCCGGAGCGACGCTTCGCCGAAGCGGATTCAGCGCTCTATGTCGCCAAGGCGGCCGGCCGCAACTGCCTGCGCCTGTTCGGCGATCCGGTGGAGGTCGCGGGAGACGTGGCGATGGTTCACGCCCGCAGGGCGCACGCGATCTGAGCTAGCAGCCTATGGGCCGGAGCGTCGGCTTCCCGCCCTGAGCAGACATCACGGCTTGCCAACGCCACTCCGCCCTGTGACGCGCATCGGGCACCGAACTCGCTTTCGCAAGCGCCGCAACCTTTCGGCAACCTTCTTTCGACCATCGTCCGCGAGCGGACAGATTCGGCTGGCGGCCCTCGCGTCGTGCCCAAAGTAGCCGCTTGGCCCGCGCGTTCGCTGAACGAGAGCGAACAATTCCGTTCAGGTGGCGTTGCAATTGCCACCGCGATCATCGCCTCAACAAATCAGGAGACCTTTCATGCGACATCTATTGATCGCCGCTGCCCTGCTCATCGGCTCCGCCACGGCGGTCAGCACCGCGTCTGCGGCCGAGCTCAACGGATCGCTTCCCTCGGCGACCGCGCAGCAACTCGACAAACTGCCGGCCGAGTTCACCGCCAGCGACGCGAAGCTGCGCCGGATGCAGATCATCCAGAACAACATGGATCGCCAGCGTTATGGCCGCGGTGGCGGCTACGGGCGCGGTTATGGCGGCGGTTACGGGCGCGGCTATGGACGTGGTTATGGCGGCTACGGCGGCGGTTACGGTTATCGGCGCGGATATGGCGACGGTTATGGTCGCCCCCGCTACGATCGCTGGTGAGACAAAGCGGCCCCGCTGTGAAGCGGGGCCGCTTCATGCAGACTGAGGTGTGAGCAGGAGCAAAAAGGGATGAGGCACCCTCAGCCTCGCGGTCCCAACGCTCCTCGGGAAAAATCGCCCCGCCCTTGTCGGAACCTTCTCCTCGCGTTCGTCCTTGAGGTGACAGGCCAATCTCTGGCTTGATGGCGCAGCAAGGAGCATGGCGATGAAGGTCATCCAGAATCTCTGGTTCGATAGGGACATGGAGGCGGCGATCAGCCTCTACACCTCGCTGATCCCGAACTCCGCGCTCGAATGGACCGGTGCCCTGCCGGCGGAATCGCCGAGCGGACCGGCCGGCAGCGTCAAGATCGCCACCTTCACCATCGACGGCCAGCGCTACCAGGCCTTCGAGGCCTCGCGCTCCGACGCCTTCAACCACACCTTCTCGATCATGATCGAATGCGAGACGCAGGCCGAGGTCGACCGGCTCTGGGAGGCGCTCGGCGAAGGCGGCAAGTTCGAGCAGTGCGGCTGGCTCAAGGACCGCTGGGGCCTGTCCTGGCAGATCACGCCCAAGCGCCTGGGCGAGCTCGTGCGCGATCCCGATCGCGCCAAGGCCAAGCGCGTCGCCGAGGCAATGCTCAAGATGGTCAAGCTCGACATCGCCGGATTGGAAGCCGCGGCGAAGGGCTGAGTCCCGGCTCTCAGGCCGCTTGCGCTCGCACCGCGGCCTGTGCCTTCAGCTTGGCGCCGACCTCGGCGATCGCAAGGATCGCCGGCACATATTCCTGCCCGAGCTCGGTCAGCGCATATTCTGTCGAGGGTGGGGTGGTCGGCACCACCTTGCGCTGGACAACGCCCTTCGACTCCAGCGCCCGCAGGCGCGCGCTCAGCATCTTGGCCGAGATCGCCGGGATATCGCGGCGCAGCTCCCCGAAACGGCGCGGCCCGCCGCTCAGGAACCAGATCACGTTCGGCGTCCAGGCGCCGCCGAGCACCTGCATGCAGGCGCCGACATTGCAGGTCTCGGGCTGCGCCGCAGCGCGGTTCTTCCTGAGCTTCAAGGCCATTGCGATCAGCTCTCCAGTTACCGGGAGGATACCGGAAAACGCAGTTACGACAAGTTACCCCGTATACAGACGTAACTGCTTCCGACTACCTCTCCGCCATCGTCAACGCGGATGAGGAAACCGCCATGAAGCTCTACTACTCGCCGGGTGCCTGCTCGCTTTCGCCCCATATCGCCCTGCGCGAGGCCGGCCTGCCCATCACCCTGGAGAAGGTCGATCTTCTCGCTGGTCGGACCGAGACCGGCGCCGATTACGCCGCCGTCAACCCGAAGGGCTATGTGCCGGCGCTGCAACTCGAAGACGGCATCGTGCTGACCGAAGGCGCGGTGATCGCCCGCTACATCGCCGACCTCGCGCCCGGTCTCGATCTGGCCCCCAAACCCGGCAGCTTCGCGCGCATCAGGCTTGAGGAGGTCATGAATTATATCGGTAGCGAGTTGCACAAGGCCTACACGCCGCTCTTCCTCCCCGACACCACCGAGGACGGCAAGACTGCTGCGCGGGCCCGCGTCGCCAAGAAACTCACCTATATCGAAGGCCTGCTCGCAGACGGCCGGGAGCATCTCCTCGGCGAGCACTTCAGCGTCGCCGACGGCTACCTCTTCACTATCGTCAACTGGTCGGATAGCCGCGGCGTCCCGCTCGACGCCTTCCCGAAGCTGCGCGCCTTCATGGAACGGATTGGCGCCCGCACCAGCGTACAGGAGGCGATGCGCGCCGAGGGTCTGCTCCAGTGAGAGCCGACCCCCGCTATGCCGAACTCGTCGAGGTGCTGACGCGCTATTTCGACGGCCTCTACCACAGCGATGCCGCCAAGCTCGCCGGGGTCTTCCATCCGCAGGCGATCTACGCCTGCGCCAGCGAGGGCAGCCTCACCCATCTGACCATGGATACCTACCTGCCCATGGTCGAAAGACGTCCCTCCCCGGCCAGCCGGGGAGAGGCACGCCATGACCGCATCCTCTCCATCGAATTCGCCGGCCCGGTGACCGCCTTCGCCCGCGTCGAATGCGCGATCGGCCCCAAGCGCTTCACTGATCTTCTGAGCTTCGTCAGGCTCGACGGGCACTGGCGCCTCATCGCCAAGGTCTTCCACTTCGATCTCGACGAACCTGCAGCCTGAGATCGACTTCCACAGTCAAGCGCGTGCCTTTCGGCTGCAACCGGAAGGCGCGACGCTGCTGTGATTGCGACCCGAAAGATCGAAGATCGCACCAGTTGCTCTCGCCGTCAGGTGCAGTGCCGCATAGTCACCCGATTGTCGCACGACCTGCCTAGGACTTGCCGAGGTTGGTGGGGACGTCGGCCGAAGTCATCGCGCGTGCTCCACAAGGATTGCGCGGGCTGATGCTCGCCAGGACAGCCTTGACCGTGCCGACCGACCGAAAAGCGCTGCAGCGCCCCTGACGGAGTCGAGAGCATGCAAGTCGATATCTTCACGCAGGTAATCGTGCCTGTGATCGGTGGCCTGGGCATCTTCATGCTCGGCCTCGAATTCATGAGCAACGGCATTCAGAATCTCGCCGTCAACAAGATGCGGGCGCTGCTCGCCAAGATCGCCGGCACGCCGGTCAAGGGCGTCCTGGCCGGCACCTTCATCACCGGCATCATCCAGTCCTCGACCGCGATGACCGTCATGGTCGTCGGCCTCGTCAACGCCGGCGTGATCGGCCTGCGGCCCGCGATCAGCGTGATCATGGGCGCCAATATCGGCACGACGCTCGGCAACGGCCTGATCGCCCTGCCGCTCGGCCCGCTCGGCCTGTTTCTCGCCGGCATCTTCGCGCTGGTGCACATCTTCGCCAAGACCGACAAGGTGAAGAACATCGCGCTCGCCTGCATGGGCTTCGCGCTGATCTTCTACGGCCTCAACCTGATGACCGGCGGCCTGCGCCCGTTGCGCGCGATGCCGGAGGTGATGGGCGTCATCTCCTCGCTCAAGGCCGACGGCTATATCGGCCTGCTCTACTGCGTGCTGATCGCCGCCGGCATCACCGCGATGATCCACTCCTCCTCGGCGACGATCGGCATCGTCATGGGCCTCGGCGCCGCCGGCATCCTCGACTGGAAGACCGCGGTCGCCTTCTCGCTCGGCGCGGATCTCGGCACCACCATCACCTCCTGGATGGCCTCGCTCAACCTGACCAAGAACGCCAAGCGCGCCGCCTACGCCCACATCTCCTTCAACATCATCGGCGTCGCAATCACCATCCCGCTCTTCTTCGTTTCGATGGACGTGCTGACCTGGGCGATGCAATGGTTCGGCGGCGATCCGAGCGTGCCGGTCATCAAGGATGGCAAGGAAACCTTCCCGCTCATCCCGGTCGCGATCGGCCTCTATTCGACCTTCTTCAACATCTTCAACACCGTCCTGCTCTTCCCCTTCGTCGGCGTCTTCGAGCGCGTCCTGATGAAGGTCGGCGCCACGGCGACGGACGAGCGCGAGGATTACTCGCAGCCGCGTTTCCTCGCCAAAGCGACCGATCATGGCCATGCCGTCGCGAACATCCAGCAGGAGACCGGTCGCTATCTCCAGGCGGCGCATCTCTTCCTCGACATCGCCCGCAACAAGCCGGATGCGCCGGAGAAGAGCGACGAGCTCTACACTGCAATCGACGTGCTCAACCGCGACATCCGCGCCTACACCTCCGGTATGTTCACCTCCGAGATGCCTTATGCCCGCGCCGATCTCGTCGCGAGCCTGATCGAGGAGGAGGACTTCACCGCGAGCCTCGGCGAGACGCTCTACCAGATCGCCCGCCGCATCGAGCGCCAGCCCTTCGGCGCACCTGGCCGCGAGATCGTCGACAGCGTTGTCGATCAGGTCGCCGAGGCGATGCGCGCCATCGTGCCGGTCGGGCAGGACGGGCCGATCGTCTCCGCCGCGGCCGAGCCGCGCATCTCCGCCCTCACGGCTGTCCGCGAGCGTTGCCTGCGCCTCGGCGCCGAGCTGCCCTGGGTCGAGCGTGGCGCGATCCTGGCGCTGCTCGGCTCCGCCGAACGCGCCTATTTCCTGATCGAGCGCATCGATGAAGAGCGCCGCTCGGTCTCGCGTGTCGTGCCGGTGACGGAGCCAAGCAAGCAGACCCGGGAAGCCGGCGGTTTCGACGCCGCCGCCGTGCCGGCCTGAACAGGTTGACATCACCGGGTTGTGGACAGGCCGCCTTCGGGCGGCCTGTTTGCTTTTGTCCGCTCGATTTTTTGTCGTGATTGCAAGCGAAACCGAGCAGCCGCAATGGCGATGCAACACGCGAATTGGCGCCTGCTCGGCGCAAGGGCGCGGCGACTACCGGATATGAGGACAGCTGTCATGACGTCGAAGGCGATTTTCCTGCTGGCGCCCGCTTTGGCACTCCAGACCGCCACTGCTCTGGCCAAGGACGGCCTGAGCTGGGGGATCCGGCAGGATGGCGAAGGCATCGTCGTCGCCTATGAGATGCCGCAGACCGACGATCAGCGCCTGTTCTTCTCATGCGATTTCGCCAGCAAGAGCCTGACCGTGCGGGTCCCCTTCTTCAAGGAAGGCATGAAGGAGAGCACCGTCACGACCGCCAAACTGTCGTCGAGCGGCGGGCAGGCCGACCTGAGCATGAAGCTGATCAGCGACGAGATGGGCAATCACCTCGAGGCGACGACGACGCTGACGCCCGCGCTCCAGTCCGTGCTGCGCAAAGGCCAGAGCCTGACGCTCCGCATCGAGGGCGAGACCCAGAGCTTCCCGCTCGCCGGCGGACAGAAGGGCTTTGCCGTAATGGCGCAGCGCTGCGGCGGGTGAGAGGTTTTTGTCGGAAGGGCGCGGGATCCCCTCTCCTGGAAGGAGAGGGGTAGGGGTGAGGTGTTCGGACTGGAAACGTGAGCCTGAACCCGACCGTGCTGTCAGGCCTCGCGGAACTGGGCAAACGGCCTACCCCTCACCCTGCCCTCTCCCTCCGGGAGAGGGTTCCCCGCGCCTGCCCGTTCACGGCACCAATGGGAGTTATCTGGGTGTGGCCGCTCGAAAGCCATGGCTCTTCGCGGCCCATGCGACCACGAATGTAGCGATCAGAAGCGCCGCCAGCACCCACGGAAAAGGCGCAACGCCAAGGCCGCTCAGCAGCAATCCGCCGACGATCCCGCCACCTGCAATCGCGAGATTCCAGGTCGTGACCAGCATCGACTGCGCGACATCGGCCGCATGGCCGGCCGCCTTGGCCGACGCGGTCTGGAACAGTGTCCCAACCCCGCCGAATGCCAGCCCCCAGACGGCGACCGCACCATAGATCACCCCCGGCACCGTTCCGGCGATGCCGAGCGCCAAGGCGGAAAAGCCGAACAGCGTGATGCTCACAAGAACCAGTTCGCGCAGCCAGCGATCGATCAACACACCCGTGATCCAGATGCCGAGCAGCGACGCGACACCAAAGACCAGCAGCACGACATCGGTCCGGTCCTTGATACCAGCCGGCTCGAGGAAGGGCGCGATATAGGTGTAGAGGGTGTTGTGGGCGAGCACATAGGCGAAGACCACGAACAGTACCGGCCGGACGCCCGGCAGCGTGAAGACTGCCTTCAGCCCGAATTCCTGCCCCCGCTTCTGGCCGGGAAAATCGGGCACCTTGGCCAGAACCCAGAAGACGAGGAGCACCGTCAGCCCGCTCATCACGCCGAAGGTCCAGCGCCAGCCCAGAAGCGTGCCGAGGAAGGTTCCCGTCGGAATGCCGAGCGAGAGGGCGAGCGGCGCTCCGACCATGGCGATGGCGATCGCGCGCCCCTGCAGATATTCGGGCACCATCCGCGCGGCATAGCCGGCCGCCAGTGCCCAGAGCAGCCCCGCACTCATGCCCGCGACGAAACGGGCGACCAGCGTGACGGCATAGCTGTCGGAGATCGCCGTCACCGTGTTGACGACAGCAAAACCACCGATGGCGATCAGCAGCAGCGTACGCCGCCGCCAGTTCTGCGTGGCGATCGTCAGGGGAATGGCGGAGACGAGCGAGCCCACCGCGTAGGCGGTGACGAGCTGGCCGATCAGTGCCTCGGATTGTCCAAGGCTCTCAGCCATCTGCGGGAGGAGGCCCGATGGCAGGATCTCGGTCAGCAGTGTGATGAAGGCCGCCATGGCGAGCGCCAGCAGGCCTCCTAGCGGCAGCCTCGCATCGGTCGAGCCAGCTGATATCGTGTTCGTCGCGGATGTCATGGATAGAGCGCTTTCAATGATGTGCCGGCGCTTGAGGTAGCTGGTTCCCAATGGCCGAAAAATAGGACACAATTCACAATACTTTGGACATTTTCGTCATGCATAAGCGATCGCGATATGGATAGCCTTGGAGCGCTCTTCGCCTTTGTGCATGCGGCCGATGCCGGTGGTTTCACCGAAGCGGGCCGTAAGCTCGGCATCTCGGCATCGGCCGTCAGCAAGGCCGTAGCACGCCTGGAGGACCGGCTTGGCGCACGGCTGTTCCACCGTTCGACGCGCAGCGTCACGCTGACGCCGGAGGGCGCGATCTTCCTCGAACGCTGCCGGCGCATTCTCTGCGAATACGAGGCCGCCGAGCTGGAGTTGTCACAGAGCCAAACGGCACCGCAAGGCAAGCTGCGTGTCAGCCTGCCGTCGATGAGCATGATGCCCATGCCGAAACTCGCCGCGTTCAAACGACGTTACCCGGAGGTTGAGCTCGAACTGGATGCCACCGACCGGATAGTCGATGTGATCGGCGAGGGCTTTGATGTGGTGATCCGCACCGGAGAGCATGCCGACTCCCGGCTGATGACCCGCACGCTCGGCTATTTCCGCCAAGTGATCGTCGGTTCACCGGACTATTTTCGTCAGATGGGAACACCGGAAACGCCGGAGGATCTCGCCCGGCATTCTCGCGTCGTTTATCGCTACGCCTCCACCGGCAAGCTCGCCCAATGGCCCTTGTCCAGCAAAGGTGAGCCCGTGCAGGTGGATATCCCCATCAGCGTGGTGACGAACGCGCTCGAAGCACAAATCGGCCTCGCCGAGAGCGGGCTCGGCATAGCCTGTGTTCCCGATCTATCCGTCGCCGAACAATTGCAGCGCGGCTCGCTCGTTAGCATTCTCGACAGCTATGTCGAGGTGCAGACGAAGCTCAGCGTGATGTGGCCCGCCAGCCGCTACGCCTCGCCAAAACTGCGAGCTTTCGTCGACTTCGCCGCCGAGGAATTCCTGGCCGCGTGACCTCCCCGCGCTCGCAGCGAGACGGCGGTTACTCCGCCGCCTCCGCATAGGCGCTCGGTTCGTAGTTCAGGATCGGCGAGAGCCAGCGCTCGACCTCGCGGATATCCATGCCCTTGCGGACCGCATAATCCTCGGCCTGGTCGCGCTCGACCTTGGCGACGCCGAAATAATAGGCGTCCGGATGCGAGAGATAGAGGCCCGAGACCGAGGAACCCGGCCACATCGCATAGCTCTCGGTCAGCTTGACGCCGACGCGGCGCTCGGCCTGGAGCAGCTCGAACAAGGTCGCCTTCTCGGTATGGTCGGGTTGGGCCGGATAGCCCGGCGCCGGCCGGATGCCCTGGTACTCCTCGCGGATCAGGTCCTCGTTCGAGTAGGCCTCGTCCGGCGCATAGGCCCAGAATTCGGTGCGCACGCGCTGGTGCATGCGCTCGGCGAAGGCCTCGGCGATGCGGTCGGCCAGCGCCTTGACCATGATCGAGCGGTAATCGTCGTTGTCGCGCGCGAATTTCTCCGAGATGCGCTCTTCCTCCGCCCCCGACGTCACCACGAAGGCACCGACATAATCGGGCCGCTCGATACCTTCCGGCGCGATGAAGTCGGAGATGCACATGTTCGGCTTGCCGTCGCGCTTGGAGAGCTGCTGGCGCAGGCCGTGGAAGGTGGCGAGCGTCTCCTGCCGGCTCTCGCCGGTATAGAGGCGGATATCGTCGCCGACCGCGTTCGCCGGCCAGAAGCCGACAACCGCCTTCGGATTGAACCAGCGCTCCTCGACGACACGCTTCAGCATCGCCTGCGCATCGTCCCAAAGCGCGCGCGCCGCCTCGCCCTGCTTCTCGTCCTCGAGGATGGCGGGGTACCGGCCCTTCAGCTCCCAGGTCTGGAAGAACGGCGTCCAGTCGATCAGCGGCACGAGCTCCGCAAGATCATAGGTCCGGAAGACGCGCGTGCCGAGGAAGGTCGGCTTCGGCGGCTGGTAGCCGGTCCAGTCCGGTTTGAAGGCGTTGGCGCGGGCCTTCGCCAGCGGCAGGCGCTGCTTGTCGGCCTCCGAGCGGCGATGCGCGGCGGCGACCTTCTCGTACTCGGCCTGGATGCCCTCGACGTAAGGACCCTTCTGCTCCTGCGACAGCAGGCTGGAGACGACGCCGACGGCGCGCGAGGCGTCGGTGACGTAGACCGTCTGGCCCTGGTTGTAGGCCGGGTGGATCTTTACAGCCGTATGGACGCGGCTGGTCGTCGCACCACCGATCAAGAGCGGGATGTCGAAGCCCTCGCGCTCCATCTCGGAGGCGACGGTGACCATCTCGTCGAGCGAGGGCGTGATCAGCCCGGAGAGGCCGATGATGTCGACCTTCTCCTTGCGCGCCGTGTCGAGGATCTTCTGCGTCGGCACCATCACGCCGAGGTCGATAACCTCGTAATTATTGCACTGGAGCACGACGCCGACGATGTTCTTGCCGATGTCGTGGACATCGCCCTTCACCGTCGCCATCAGCACCTTGCCGGCCGCCGAGCGCTCGCCGCCGCCGTTGAGGCGCTTCTCCTCCTCCATGTAAGGCATCAGATAGGCGACGGCCTGCTTCATCACGCGGGCCGACTTCACCACCTGCGGCAGGAACATCTTGCCGGCGCCGAACAGGTCACCGACCACGTTCATCCCGGCCATCAGCGGACCTTCGATGACGTGAAGCGGCTTGTCGGCCTGCGCCCTCGCCTCTTCCGTATCGCGGTCGATGAACTCGGTGATGCCGTTGACCAGCGCGTGCTTGAGGCGCTCGTGCACGTCGGCCTCGCGCCAGGCCAGATCCTTGCCAGACGAGACGGTCGAGCCGTCGCCCTTGAAGCGTGGGGCGGCGTCGAGCAGGCGCTCGGTCGAATCCTTGCGCCGGTTGAGGACGACGTCCTCGCAGAGCTCGCGCAATTCGGGATCGAGGTCATCGTAGCTGCCAAGCTGGCCGGCATTCACGATGCCCATGTCCATCCCGACCTTGATGCAATGGTACAGGAAGACCGAGTGCATCGCCTCGCGGACCTTCTCATTGCCGCGGAACGAGAAGGACAGGTTCGAGACACCGCCGGAGATATGCGCATGCGGCAGCGTCTCGCGGATCGTGCGGGTCGCGTTGATGAAGTCGTTGCCGTAGTTGTCGTGCTCTTCGATGCCGGTCGCGACCGCGAAGATGTTCGGATCGAAGATGATGTCCTCGGGCGGGAAGCCCGCGACCTCGGTCAGCAGCTTGTAGGCGCGGGTGCAGATCTCGATCTTGCGCTGATAGGTGTCGGCCTGGCCGGTCTCGTCGAAGGCCATGACCACCACCGCGGCGCCGTATTGCCGGCAGATGCGGGCATGCTCGAGGAAGGCTTCCTCGCCCTCCTTCATCGAGATCGAATTGACGATCGGCTTGCCCTGGATCGTCTTAAGGCCCGCCTCGATGACATGGAACTTCGACGAGTCGACCATGATCGGCACGCGGGAGATATCCGGCTCCGAGGCGATCAGGTTGCAGAACTCGGTCATCGCCTTCTCGGAATCGAGCAGGCCTTCGTCCATGTTGATGTCGATGACCTGCGCGCCATTGGCGACCTGGTCGCGCGCCACGTCGAGCGCGGCGGCATAGTCGCCATTGGTCACCAGCTTGCGGAACTTGGCCGAACCGGTGACGTTGGTGCGCTCGCCGACGTTCACAAACGGAATCGTCTCGTCGAGCGTGAACGGCTCCAGGCCCGCGAGCCTGAGATAGGGCTTGGGCTCGGGCACGCAGCGCGGCGCCTTGCCGGCGACGGCCTCGGCGATGGCGCGGATATGGCCCGGCGTCGTGCCGCAGCAGCCGCCGACCATGTTGACGAAGCCGGCATCGGCGAACTCGGCCAGCATCTTGGCGGTCGCTTCCGGCCGCTCGTCATAAAGGCCGAACTCGTTGGGCAGGCCGGCATTGGGATAGGCGCAGACCAGGGTGCCGGCGACGCGCGACATGTCCTTGATATGGGCGCGCATCTCACGGGCGCCGAGGGCGCAGTTGAGACCGATCGTCAGCGGAGCGGCATGGCGCACCGCGTTCCAGAAGGCCTCGACCGTCTGGCCCGAGAGCGTGCGGCCGGAGAGGTCGGTGATCGTGCCGGAGATCATCACCGGCAGCTTCATCGCCTTCTCGCGGAAGACTTCCTGGATCGCGACGATCGCGGCCTTGGCGTTGAGCGTGTCGAAGATCGTCTCGATCAGCAGCAGCTCGGAGCCGCCGTCGATCAGCCCGCGCACCTGCTCGGCATAGGATTCGCGCACCTGGTCGAAGGTGACGGCGCGGAAGCCGGGATTGTTGACGTCGGGCGAGATCGAGAGCGTGCGGTTGGTCGGGCCGATCGCACCGGCGACGAAGCGGCGGCGGCCGTCCTCCTTGCGCGCGATCTCGGCCGCCTCGCGAGCCAACCGGGCGCAGGCGACGTTGAGCTCGTAGACGATCGCTTCCATGCCGTAATCGGCTTGGGCGATCGAGGTGCCGGAGAAGGTGTTGGTCTCGACGATGTCGGCGCCGGCCCGATAATAGGCGAGATGGATGTCGCGCAGCGCGTCCGGCAGCGTCAGCGCGATCAGGTCGTTATTGCCCTTGAGGTCGTGGTTCCAGCCCTTGAAGCGTTCGCCGCGGAAATCCGCCTCGGTCAGCTTCAGGTCCTGGATCTGCGTTCCCATCGCGCCATCGAGGATGAGGATGCGCTCGGAGGCGGCCTGGCGCAGGGCGCGCTCGATCTCGGCGCCGTCGACGGGAGTGGGCTTGTAGTCGGACATCAGGCTACTCCGCCGCCACCTGCTGCGCCTGCGCCTTCTCCGGCTTCAGGCCGACGAGGTGGCAGATCGCATAGACCAGGTCGGCCTTGTTCATCGTGTAGAAGTGCAGGTCGGAGACGCCGCGGTCGATCAGGTCGAGCACCTGCTCGGCGCAGACGGCGGCAGCGACGAGACGGCGGGTCGCAGCGTCGTCCTCCAACCCCTCGAAGCGGTCGGCCAACCATTGCGGCACGCTCGCCCCGGTCTTGCGGGCGAAATTCGCCGTCTGCTTGAAGTTCTGCACCGGGACGATGCCCGGCAGGATCGGGATCTCGATACCCCTAGCGCGAACCTTGTCGAGATAGCGGAAATAGACGTCGTTATCGAAGAAGAACTGGCTGATCGCTCGGGTCGCACCGGCATCAACCTTCTTCTTCAGGGCATCGATATCAGCATCGAGCGAGGCCGCCTCGGGATGCTTCTCGGGGTAAGCCGAAACCGTGACCTCGAAATCGCCGACCTTGCGGATGCCCGCGACGAGGTCCGAGGTCTGGTGATAGCCCTGCGGATGGGGCTCATAGGTGCTGCCGAGGCCGCCGGCCGGATCGCCGCGCAGCGCCACGATATGACGCACGCCCGCCGCCCAATAGGCGCGGATGACCTCGTCGACCTCGTCCGTGGTCGCAGAGACGCAGGTCAGATGCGCCGCCGGCTTCAGGCCGGTCTCGTCGACCATGCGCTTGACGGTATTGTGCGTGCGCTCGCGGGTCGAGCCACCGGCACCATAGGTCACCGAGACGAAAGCCGGCCCGAGTGGCTCGAGCCGGCGCACGCTCTCCCACAGGCTGACCTCCATCTCCTCGTTCTTCGGCGGGAAGAACTCGAAGGAGACGCGCGGGCGGCGCGAGCCGTGGCGGCTGGGGCGGAACGCGTTCATCACGCAACCTCACGATCGAACTGACGAATCGGAAAATCGCCCTGGAGGCGCCGGTCGCGCCCGCGCCAGAGCATGACGCCAAGCTGGCCGCAAGCCCCGTCCGGAGCAGTGACCTCCTCGGCGAGATCGCATTCGAGGCCCGCTTCCGCGAACCAGGCGGCGATCTCGTCCTTCTCGAAGCCGAGCCGGCGATGGGCGTGCTCGGTGCGCAGGAATTCCATCTCGTGCGGGGCGAAATCGACCAGGATCAGCCGCCCGCCGGGCGAAAGCAGCGCCGCCGCCTCGCGCAGTGCGCGCGCCGGGTCGTCGAGGAAATGCAGGACCTGGTGCACGATCACCAGGTCGAAGGAGCCGCGCGCGAAGGGCAGCGCATAGATGTCGCCCTGCCGGAGCTCGACCCGCGACAGCCCCGCCTTCTCCAGATTGGCCCGCGCCACCGCCAGCATGGCGTGGCTGGCGTCGACGCCGACGGCGCGCGCAGCCTTCGGCGCCAGCCGCTCCAGCATGCGCCCGGTGCCGGTGCCGAGATCGAGCAGCGCCTGCATCGGTGTCTCGCCGACCGCGGCCTCGACAGCCGCTTCGACGGCTGCATCCGGCACATGCAGCGAGCGCAGCTGGTCCCATTCCCGCGCGACATTGGCGAAATAGGATTGCGCCGCGGCGGCTCGGCTCGCACGCACCGCGGTGAGGCGCTCGCGGTCGGCCGCCAGGACAGGGTCGGCGGGATCGAGATCGCGGGCGAGCGTCAGCGCCAAGGCACCGCCCGCCGTCCCGTCGTCGAGCCGGAAGAAGGCGAACGCGCCCTCGCGGGAGCGGCGCAGCAGCCCGGCCTCCGCCATCAGCTTGAGATGGCGCGAGATCCGCGGCTGCGACTGGCCGAGAATGTCGGTGAGATCGGAGACCGAGAGCTCACCTTCCGCCAGCAATGCCAGGATCCGCAGGCGCGTTTCCTCGCCCGCCGCGCGCAGGCAGGCCAGCAAGGTCGGCAGCGAATGATGGGAGGGGCGGGTCACTTGCGAGCGGTCTCGATTTCTCTGTGAAAGATATAAAGATATCTTTATGTCAGAACCGCTCGCATTACAAGCCCTCGCGAACCTCTCCACCCCCTGTGGAAGCGGCCCGCATCGCATCGCGCAGCACCGTGAAAATCCTGGGATCAGCGGCCTGCGCCACGTTGAAACGCATGAAATGCCGCGCCGTCCGCGACAGACTGAAGGCGTTGCCCGGCGCGAGCACGACCCCTTCGCCCAGCGCATGCCGGGCAATCTCGGCGCCGTCGAGCTCGCCCGGCAGGCGGCACCACAGGAACAGTCCACCGCGCGGCGTCAGCCAGGGCTCGATGCCGAGTTCGGCGAGCCGGCCCCGCGTTTCCGCCATGGCTCGACCCAGGCGCTGGCGTAGCGCCTCGACATGCCGGCGATAGCTGCCGTCCTTCAACAGGTCGAGCACCAGCTCGGCCGCGAGCCGCCCACCACCGAAGGAGAGCGCGACCTTGAGATCGATCAGCCCCTCGATCCAGTCTCGCCGCGCCGCGATGTAGCCGCAGCGCACCGAAGCCGACAGCGTCTTCGAGAAGCTGCCGATCTGGATCACCCGCTCCAGTCCGTCGAGCCCGGCAAGCCGCGGCGCCGCTTCCGGTTCGAGATCGCCGAAGATGTCATCCTCAACGATTGTCAGCCCGGCCTCCTCGGCGAGCTTGAGCAAACGGTGTGCAGTCGCGGCCGACAGCGTCGCGCCGGTCGGGTTATGCAAAGCGCAATTGGTGACGTAAAGCCGTGGCCGGTGCTCGGTCAGCGCCTGCGCGAACAGCGCAAGATCAGGCCCCGACGGCGTATAGGGCACGCTGACGATCTTCGCCCGATGCGCGCGCAACAACGCATTGAAATTGAAGTAGCAGGGATCGTCGACCAGCACGGTATCGCCGGGCTCGAGCAGGAAGCGGCAAACGAGATCGATCGCCTGCGTGCCCGACTCGGTCAGGACGATCTGGTCGGGCAAAGCCTCGACGCCGCGCTCCGCGAGGCGATGGGCGAGCAGATGGCGCAGCGCCGGCAGGCCGAGCGGAGTGCCGTATTCGGCCAATGTCCCGGCCTCGGCCCGGCTGAGCCGGCGCAGCGCCTGGCGGAGCGAGGCTTCCGGCATCCAGTCGGGCGGCAGCCAGCCACAGCCTGGTCGCAGGCTCCCGACACCGGCATCCAGCGACTGCCTGGAGATCCAGAGCGGGTCGACGGCCCGGTCCAGCCTGGGCGCGACATCGGCGAGCGAGAGCGGCGGCAGCCGCCGGACATAGAAGCCCGAGCCTCGCCTTGCATGGATCGCCCCTTCTGCCGCTAGCCGCTCATAGGCCTCGACCACGGTCGACTTCGAGACGCCCATGCTCTCGGCCAGCCCGCGGATCGAGGGCAGCTTCGCCCCCGGCGCCAGGGTTCGCCCGGCGATCCGTTGCCGGATCGTCGCCATGACGCGCCCGACGAGCGTGTCGCCGGCGGCCGCAGAATCGACGGAATCCTTAATCTGTCCTGCCTTCAGCATCAGCACAGTTTGCTCGAACTGTACCGGACTGTCTCTGGAAATCTGCAGGCCCTCACCGCATGCAGGCCAGCCTCAGGAGGTATCATGGACCGGACTGCGAACGGCTTGCTCAACGGCTTCATCGGTGTCGTCATCTTTAGCGGCTCGCTGCCGGCGACCCGCGTCGCCGTCGCCGATTTCGATCCGCTCTTCCTCACCGTCGCGCGCGCCGCCATCGCCGGCCTGCTCGGGCTGGCCCTCCTGCTGGCACTGCGCCAGAAGCGGCCTGCCCCTGCCGACCTCGTGCCGCTCGCCGTGGTCGCACTCTGCGTCGTCGTCGGCTTTCCGTTGCTGACCGCGCTGGCTTTGAAGCACGTCACCTCCGCTCATTCGATCGTCTTCATCGGTCTCCTGCCGCTCGCAACCGCGATCTTCGGCGTGCTGCGCGGCGGCGAGCGCCCGCGCCCGGCCTTCTGGCTCTTCGCCATCCTCGGCAGCCTCTGCGTCGTCGGCTTCGCCTGGACGCAAGGGATAGCTGCCTCCCCGATCGGCGACCTCCTGATGCTCGCCGCGGTCATCATCTGCGGTCTCGGCTATGCCGAGGGCGGCAGGCTCTCGCGCCATCTCGGTGGCTGGCAGGTGATCTCCTGGGCGCTCGTCATCTCGCTGCCGATCATGGCCGGCCTGACGCTGATGACGTTGCCGGTCTCTTTCGCCCAAGCCGGCGGCGGCGCCTGGCTGGGCCTGGCCTATGTCTCGTTGTTCAGCATGCTGATCGGCTTCGTCTTCTGGTATCGCGGCCTCGCCCAGGGCGGCATCGCCGCGGTCGGGCAGCTGCAATTGCTGCAGCCCTTCTTCGGCCTGGCGCTGGCTGGCCTGCTGCTCGGCGAGACGGTCGGCTGGCAGATGGTCGCGACCTCGGCCGCCGTCGTCCTCTGCGTGGCTGGTGCCCGGCGCTACGCGCGCTAGAGCGGAACACCGAACAAGTCGAAATCGAGGGCGGCAGCGCGCTCCGTCAAGAACGCGTGGCCGCCGTGCCGGTCGGGACCGGTTGTCAATGTGGCGACGAGCCTGCCGGCTTTGGGCGCAGTCTTCACTGCCGCAGGCGCAGCCTTCGTCACCTCTATCATGCCCGCAGCTGCGTCAGAGCAGCTTCAGGTCACCAGCAGCGGTCTTGCCGCGCTCGGTCTTCAGGTCGAAGGAGAGCTTCTGTCCCTCGGTCAGGGACATCAGGCCCGCTTCCTTGACGGCCGTGATGTGCACAAACACATCCTTGCCGCCATCAGCAGGTTGAATGAAGCCGTAGCCCTTCTCGGTATTGAACCATTTGACGGTTCCGGTCGCCATCGCCGCATCCCTTGGAGCATCCGTGGTCGCAACGGAGCCCCTCGGCATCGACGTCGAAAAGGCCCCGCGCAGCAAGGATTGACCGAAAACGCAAGCTTGTCGAGATGAAAGCGACGGCAGCTTCCGTTACGTCTGCTAGAGCCGGAACCAATCGGTTCGAAACAAGCTTTTCAATAAAGCCATCTCTCATTTCATGATCGAGACAGTTTTACCGATCGGCTTGCAGTGTAGAGGGATCGCCACCGGCGCTAGGGTCGAGTAAGCTCGAACTCCGTCTTCGCTGCAGCCAGCGAGGAACCACCGAGATAAACCTCGATCGTGCCGGGATCGAGCTGATAGCGGCCGGCATCATCATGGGCGCCGAGTGCTCTGCCCTCCAATCGGAACTTGACCGTCTTGGTCTCGCCGGCCTTGAGCACGACCTTGTCGAAGCCCTTGAGCAGGCGCAGCGGGCGGGAGCGCTCCGCCACCGGTTGGCGGATATAAAGTTGTACGACTTCCTGGCCGTCGCGATCGCCCTGATTGGTCACGTCGACAGCGACCTCGGTCGCGCCGTTGAACGGCACCCGGCCGTTCGTCACCCGCGGATTGGCATAGGCGAAGCGGCTATAGGACAGGCCGAAACCGAACGGGTAGAGCGCCTCATTGGCCTCGTCCATGTAGATCGACTCGTAGCGCTGGCGGATCTTCTGCGGCCGCCCGGTCGGCAACTGGTCGTAATAGACCGGGATCTGCCCGACCGAGCGCGGGAAGCTCATCGGCGTGCGTCCCGCCGGATTGACCTTGCCCGCCAGCACCTCGGCGATCGCGGCGCGCCCCTCGGTACCACCATGGAAGGTCTGCACGATCGCGGCGACGTGCTTGTCGGCCCAGGTGAGGACCAGCGGCCGCGCCGTCGCCAGCACCATCACGACCGGCTTGCCGGTGGCGACCAGCGCCTCGAGCAGCTCCTGCTGCACGCCAGGCAGGCCGAGATCGGTGCGCGAGGCGCCCTCGCCCATGAACTCGCAGTCCTCGCCGAGCATAGCGACGATCAGGTCGGAGGCAGCAGCCGCCTTCAGTGCGGCGTCCTTGTCCTTGAACTCGGTGCCGCAATTCTTGGCGAAGGCGGGCTCGTAAGCGACCGTGACATCGGAGGGCAGCTGCTCGCGCAGCGCCTCGGGCAGCGGCTGGACGACGCGGCGTCCCAAACCGGCCGGATCGGTCCAGACCCGCTCATCCTCCGGCACCGCCATGGCGCCGATCACCGCGACCGATTTGACCGAAGGCGCGATCGGCAGCG
The DNA here is from genome assembly GCF_003952665.1 of Bosea sp. Tri-49. Classification (NCBI taxonomy): domain Bacteria; kingdom Pseudomonadati; phylum Pseudomonadota; class Alphaproteobacteria; order Hyphomicrobiales; family Alloboseaceae; genus Allobosea; species Allobosea sp. Tri-49. Next base: position 220,178 of record NZ_CP017946.1, on the reverse strand, counting down.
TCCGCTTGTCGTTCCGGAGCAGGATCACGCCCTCGCGCGCCGCCTGCCGCGCGACTTTGCGCGCCTCTTCGGTCTGCATCAGGGAAGGCGCCGCGGCGACATCGACATCCGGCTGTTCGAACAGGCCGAGATGATACTTGACCCGCAGCACGCGCCGGACGGCTTCGTCGAGCGCCTTCACCGGCACGCGGCCGGCCTTCACCTCATTGGCGAGGTGCTTGTGGTAGACATCGCCCATCATGTCCATGTCGATGCCGGCGAGCAGCGCCTTGCGCGCGGCTTCGGCATCGTCCTTGGCGATGCCGTGCAGGCGCAGTTCGGTGATCGAGCCGAAATCCGAGGTGACGAAGCCGCGGAAACCCCATTGCCCGCGCAGCAGGTCGGTCAGCATGCCGCGATGGGCGGTGGCCGGCATGCCGTTCAGCGCGTTGAACGCCGCCATCGCCGTCATCGCGCCCGTATCGAAGGCGGCCTTGAACGGCGGCAGGAAGAGATCGTGCAGCTGGCTCGTCGGGATCCAGGTCGAGTTGTAGTCGCGCCCGCCCTCGGCCGCGCCATAGCCGACGAAGTGCTTCACGCTCGCCGCCACGCCGCCGCGCTGGTAGCCGCGGGTGCGCGCCACCGCGATGACGCTGGCGAGATAGGCGTCCTCGCCCGCGCCCTCCAGCACCCGGCCCCAGCGCGGATCGCGCGAGATGTCGACCATCGGCGCGAAGGTCCAGTTGACGCCGGCGGCGCGCGCCTCGCGCCCGGTCCAATAGGCCGCCTGCTCGATCAGCTGCGGATTCCAGCTCGAAGCCTGGCCGAGCGGCAGCGGGAAATAGGTCGAGAAGCCGTGGACGGCGTCGAGGCCGATGATCAGCGGGATCTTGAGGCGCGACTGTCTGACAGCCTCCTGGACCTGCCGGACCTCCTGCGGCACGACGAAGTTCATCACCGCGCCCATGCGGCCGGCCTTGACCTGGTTGACGTCGAAGCCCTCGCCGCGTCCGGAGAGGTGGAGCTGGCCGACCTTCTCCTCCAGCGTCATCCTGCCGATGAGGGCATTGATCTTGCCCTCGATCTCGGCGGCCTCACGGCCTTGCTTCCAGCCGACGCCCTGCTGCTGCGCATGGGCGAAGGTCGCAAGGCCGCAGAACAGGAATGCAGCGACGAGCCGCAGAAGCATGAGAGATGTCTCGCTGAACGGACGGAAGGGATAAGCGGCCCTACAGGATCGGGCCGCCGGGCTCAACCGCCCCCATCGCCGCAACGCGATGAACACGAGCTGAAGCGTGGCCGATATGCCAGGGCGCGCGGCCTCCCCGGTTGCCTCCCGTCCCGTTCCATGCGACCGGGGACGCGGAGAAAATGCGGGATTTGGCGACCATGGCCCAGCCTTTGACCATCGAAGATCTGCGTCTGCTGGCGAAGCGCCGCGTCCCGCGCATGTTCTACGACTACGCCGATTCCGGCGCCTGGACCGAGAGCACCTACCGCGCCAACGAGAGCGACTTCGCCGGGATCAAGCTGCGCCAGCGCGTCGCCGTCGACATGACCAACCGCACACTGGCGACAACCATGATCGGCCAGGACGTCTCGATGCCGGTCGCGATTGCGCCGACCGGACTCACCGGCATGCAGCACGCAGATGGCGAGATCCTCGCCGCCAAGGCCGCCGCCAAGGCCGGCATTCCCTTCACGCTCTCGACGATGAGCATCTGCTCGATCGAGGACATCGCCGAGAACACCGACAAGCCGTTCTGGTTCCAGCTCTATGTGATGCGCGACCGCGACTTCATCGAGCGCCTGATCGACCGCGCCAAGGCGGCCGGCTGCTCGGCCCTGATGTTGACGCTCGACCTGCAAATCCTCGGCCAGCGCCACAAGGACATCCGCAACGGCCTCTCCGCGCCGCCGAAGCCGACGCTCGCCAACCTGATCGACCTCGCCTTCAAGCCGCGCTGGTGCATGGGCATGCTCGGCACCAAGCGCCGGAGCTTCGGCAACATCGTCGGCCATGCCAAGGGCGTCGGCGACCTCTCCTCGCTCTCCTCCTGGACCGCCGAGCAGTTCGACCCGACGCTAAGCTGGGACGACGTCAAATGGATCAAGGACCGCTGGGGCGGCAAGCTGATCCTGAAGGGCATCCTCGATGCCGAGGACGCCGAGCTCGCGGCCCAGAGCGGCGCCGACGCGCTGATCGTCTCCAACCATGGCGGCCGCCAGCTCGATGGCGCCGTCTCCGCGATCGCGGCCCTGCCCGGTATCGTCGAGCAGGTCGGCGGGCGCATGGAAGTCTGGATGGATGGCGGCATCCGCTCCGGCCAGGACGTGCTGAAGGCGGTGGCGCTCGGCGCCCGCGGCGTGCTGATCGGCCGCGCCTTCCTCTATGGGCTCGGCGCCATGGGCGAAGAGGGCGTCAAGCTCGCCCTCGACATCATCCGCAAGGAGATGGACATCACCATGGCCCTCTGCGGCAAGCGTGACATCCACGATGTCGACGCCAACATCCTCGTGAAGGGCAAAGCCTGAGGCTGCTCGCGCTCAGGCCTCCTCTTCCAAGCCCAGAACGGCGAAGCTGGCGAGCCAGTGCTCGCCCATATAGTCGCCGGCGATATGCGGAAGTCCCGCAGCGAGATGCTCTGCTGCAGCCGTCTTCGCGACCGCCCGGCGGGCATCGCCTTCCGGCAGCGCGCCGGCCAGCGCCCGCCAGCACCAGGCGCGGCTGAGGTTCAGCCCGTCGAGATGCGCGATCTTGCCGTCGCTGCGATCCGAAACGGTCGCGGGCCGGAACAGCGCCGCCGGTTCCTGGCGCTCCAGCCTCGGCAGGAAACGGTCGAACCAGGGCAGGAATGCCTCCGGCGCCAGCAGGCGGCGCATGCATTCGGCCTCGATCAGGGCCGAGGATTGGAAATCGTCGCCGCTCGGCTCGCCCCAGGCCGGGCAATCGATATCGTCGCCATACCAGCGCAAGGCCGTATCGCCCAGCAGTGTTGCGAACTCGCCATCCGCCGTCGCGGTTGCGTAATCCGCCGCCATGCGCAGGCCGAAGGCGGTGTTGAAATGCGTCCCGACCCGCACCGGATAGGTCGCGAGCGGCAGGAAGTCGCGGAAGCGCTGCGCGAAGACCTCGGCCAGCGGCGCGCAGTTCTCAGACCAGCGCTTGTCGTCGAGCAGGCTCAATTCCGCTGCCAGCTTCAGCAGCCAGCCCCAGCCATAGGGGCGTTTGAAGCCGCGCGCGGTCGGAGCGGCGAGATAGGCGCATTCGACCGCGACCTTCTCCGGCGTCAGCTGCGCGTCGAACAAAGCGCGGATATCGGCGGCCGCCTCGAAGCCGGGGTATCGCCGCAGCAGCCGCGTCAGCATCCAGTAGCTGTGGACGCAGGAATGCCAGTCATAGCTGCCATAGAAGATCGGATGCAGCTCGCGCGGGGTCAGCGCATCCTCCGGCCCAGCCAGCGTATGATCCGGCTTGTTGGGATATTCGCGCCCGACATGCCCGAGCGCGATGCGGGCGAAACGGAGCGCGAGCTCTTCCGTCAAACGGGCAGCGGTCATGATGGCTTCCTTGCTCTGGCGTAGCTGATGATCATGTCGATCAGGCGTGGGGTGAGATAGATCGGCAACTGCGTCGCCGCAAAGAACAGCGCCATGCGCGGCGAGGCCGCGGCGCCGAGCGCCGACCAGACCAGCCCGACATTGCGGTTGCCGAGGATGAGGCCGACGGTCAATCGCTCGGCGAGCGCGCCGGGTAGCAAGGCAGCCCCCGCTCCCTGCAGACCAAGATTGCAGGCGAAGGCGAGCACGAGGCAGAGCAGCGCACTTTGCCAATCCGCTTCGATCTGCGCGCGCACGCCCGCCATGGTGGCGACGACGAAGACGAGCAGCGCCGCGACCACGGTCCTGTCGATCGCTTCGCCGTGGCTGTGCAGTTGCGATCCGGCAAAGCGCCGCAGCAGCAGGGCGACGCCCTCCGCGCCGCCGACCAGCAAGGCCAGGCGCAAGGCGAGGTCGAGGGCGCTGAGCCCGATCCCGCCGAACCAGCCGGCGAGCAGCGGCACGGTGAGTGGGGCGAGCGCCATGCACAGCAGCGTCACCGCAAGCGGCACCGTGCCGTCGAGCCCAAGCATCCGCGCCACCGCCGCCGTGCCGCTCGATGGCGGCGCCGCGGTGGCCAGCACGAGGGCGAGCGCAAGCTCGGCGCCGAGGCCGAGACGGTGTGCGACAAGGCCGATCAGGACCGGGCACGCGACCATGACTGTGACGGGAAGCAGAACCGAAAGCGCAGGCCGGCCGAGCACGGCGATGACGGCCTGGCCATCGGTCCGCAGCAGCGTGCCGAGCACGATGAGGAAGATCATCACCGGCATCGACGGCCGGACCAGCTCCGCCAGCGCCGGAAAGGCCAGGCCGACCAGAACGCCGAGCGCCAGGATCGTCGGGCCGCGCGGCACAAGGCGCGACAGGGATGCTCGCATGCGCCTCGTCCGGTCGTTTCAAGCCCGCCCCTTTCACCAGCTCGCACAACATTGTGGAAATCGATTTTTACTATCTGTACTATTGCTCAGATGAATTTAGCTGCCATCGATCTCAATCTCCTCGTCGCCTTCGAGGCGCTGCTGGAGGAGCGCAACGTCACCCGCGCCGGCCAGCGCATCGGCCTGGCGCAGCCCTCGATGAGCAGCGCCCTGACGCGCCTGCGCGCCTTGTTCGGCGACGAGCTCTTCATCCGCACCGCCGCGGGCATGCAGCCGACCGCCAGGGCGCTGGCACTGGCCCGGCCGATCGGCGAGGCGCTCGCCCGGATCAGAGAGACGCTCGCGCCGGACATCGCCTTCAATCCCGCGACCGCACGCCGCCGCCTGACCATCGCCGTCACCGACTATGGCGACCTCGTCGTCGTGCCGGCGCTGGTCGCCCTGTTGCGACAGGAGGCACCCGGCATCGATCTCATCGTCCGGCCGATCGCCGATGCCGCCGCGAGTCTGGCCGCCCTCGAACGCGGCGATGTCGACGCGCTCATCGGCGGCCATCTGCCGGACTCAGGCCGCATCGTCAGGCACAGGCTGTTCGAGGAGGATTTCGTCTGCATCCGCGACAAGACGCACGCCGTGCCGCTCACGGCCGACGAGTACCTCAGGCTACCGCACGCGCTGTTCTCCGCCGCCGGCGGCGACGGATCGCCCGGCGTGGTCGACGCCGTCCTCGCCATGGAGGGCCGCAGGCGCCGGATCGCAGTCACACTCGCCCATGTCGTCGCCGTACCCTTCACTGTTGCCGGCACCGATCTCGTCGCGACCATGGCAAGGCGTGTCGCCGCGCGCTTCGCCACGATCGCCGGCGTCACGCTCATTCCCCTGCCCTATGACGCCTCGCCCTTCGCGATCGACCTGCTGCATAGCCGCCGCGCCACAAGCGACCCGGCCCTGTCCTGGTTCCTGGCGACGGTCGAGCGGGTCGGGCGCGCGCTTTAAGGAAACAAGCGCTGGCAGTCTTGACACTCGCATTCATCGCATCCAGATGAATGAGCAATCACTCACTCATTTTGATTGAAGCGACCCGTGGCCCGTCCCCTCAGCGAAGCGAAGCGTGAAGCGATCCTGGCCGCTGCCTGCAAGCTGGTGGCGGAGCATGGCACCGGCGCGCCAACCGCCAAGATCGCCAGGGAGGCCGGGCTCGCCGAGGGCACGCTCTTCACCTATTTCGCCAACAAGGACGAGTTGCTCAACCAGCTCTATCTCGAGCTGAAGACCGACTTCGCCAAGCTCACCGTGCCCTCCTATCCGCGCGATGGCAGCGTCCGCGACCGCTTCGAGCATTTCTGGAACGGCTTCATCGACTGGGGCGCGAAATATCCCGCCAAGCGCAAGGCGCTGCGCCAGCTCGCCGTCTCCGACCGGATCACCCAGGAGACCCGCAGCAAGTCAGCCGTCGCCTTCGCCGAGATCAGCGCCCTGTTCGAGCAGGGTCACCGGGATCGCGTGTTGAAGGACCAGCCGCAGAGCTTCATCGGCACCGTCCTCGACGCTTTGGGCACGATGACGCTCGACCTGATCGCGCAGGAGCCGAACCGGCACGAGCACTACAGGAAGACCGGCTTCGCGGTCTTCTGGGACGGCATTTCCGCCTGACACCCGCTGAGGAAGGACCGCTTGGGCCCTTTTTAATTGATTTAAATGAGCAAGCACTCACTCACAATATCGAGAGGACATCTCATGACCAAGACCTGGCTGATCTCCGGCGCCGCCCGCGGCCTTGGCCGCTCGATCGCCGAAGCGGCCCTCGCCGCGGGCGACAACGTCGTCGCGACCGCGCGCGAACCCGGCCGCCTTGCCGATCTCGAGGCCCGCTACCCCGACACGCTGCTTTCCTTCGCGCTCGACGTCACCGACATGGCGGCCGCGAACGTGGCCGTGACCGTCACGATCGACACCTTCGGCCGGCTCGACGTGCTCGTGAACAATGCCGGCTACGGCCACGCCGTCGCCTTCGAGCAGACCAGCGACGACAGCTTCCGCGCCCAGATCGAGACCAATTTCTATGGCGTCGTGAACCTCACCCGCGCGGCGCTGCCGGTGCTGCGGGCCCAGCTCGCCGGCCATATCATCAACATCTCCTCGGTCGGCGGACGCACCGGCACGCCCGGCCTCAGCGCCTACCAGTCGGCGAAATGGGCGGTCGGCGGCTTCACCGAGGTGATCGCCAAGGAGGTCGCACCGTTCGGCGTCAAGATCGTCTCGGTCGAGCCCGGCGGCATGCGCACCGGCTGGGGCGAGATCGCCCGCGGCAATGCGCCGACCGTGATGCCGGACTACCAGCCCAGCGTCGGCGCCGTGCTCGACCTGCTGAAAGCCTATGTCGGCAACGAGATCGGCGATCCCGAGCGGATCGCCGGGATCATCCTCGATCTCAGCCGGCGCGAGACCCTGCCGGCCCATCTCGTCCTCGGCAGCGACGCCCTCTTCGTCCTCGCCCAGGCCGAGGCACAGCGGCAGAAAGAGGCGGCAGAATGGGCGGACGTCAGCCGCTCCTCGGATTTCGTCGGGACCGATCTCGTGGCCCTGCAAAAGCTGCTTGGCGTGGAGGCACGCGCGTAGATCGGGAGAGAGCGTTAAGGCCCTTCAAAAGAAAAAGCCCGCGCCCGGTCTCCGGAGCGCGGGCTTTTCGATTCCGCTGGCAGTGGCTCACCTCATCACGAGCGCGACAATAGGCTAGCAAAGCAGAACTCGGGGAGCGCAAGAAAGGCGTGTGAAACACCCTCACTTAGCTCGGGCGGTAAAAAATCGAACTAAACCTAACTCGAGGTGATTGACGCGCATCTCGAGTTAGACCCATAATGAAAAAACCCGCCGCCTCTTTCGAAGCGACGGGCACCGCGAGACGAGCTCACGTTTGGTGACGCAATTAGTGTGCTCCGTCTCGCGGCGAAATTCAACCGCCAACAGAAAGCACGCGATATGCAGATTAACCTCCCCGATCCGCCCCTCGCCGACGGGTTTCCCGTTTTTGGTTCCAGTGTGGATGATCATGAATTCCAAGGCGTCCTGAACCACGGTCTCTTCAAGGCCATGGTCCCCGACCCGCGTCGGCTTGAGGGCACGCTCGCTAAGTACAATACTGACCTGGCTCCGGTGGCCGATCTTCGCGCTCGCGTACAGCGCCTTATTACCGGCGCGAAGAGGCGCAACGTAGAGCCCTACGCGAAGTACATCATCCGCAAGACGAAGACTGGTGAGGGCTTCACGCCGCAGATCGTCCTATGGTCGCCGCGCAAGCTTCGCGTCGAGGTGGATTCGCAGACCGGTCTGGCCTGGGCCATCGTTCCGCACGACTTGAAGCTCGTCGCTCTTGATGGCGACACACAAACCACGGCTCGCAATCTTGCCGAAGGGCTAGCGCCTGGGCTCCTCGACAAGACGAAGGTTAAAGTGGCTATCATTCACGGCATCCCTGAGGATGACGCCGCTCAGGTCTTCTCCGACTGCAACTCAGAGGGAGTTAAGGTCACGACGTCAATGGCGATCGGGCTCGACAACCGAGACGACGCCACCCGACTCGCCAAAAGTATCGAGAAGTCGGTCCCAGCCCTGTCGGGGTTGGTCAACCGACAGAAGCGCCAGCTCAGCAAATCAGACAAGGAAGTCGTCACGATCTCGGCGCTCCGCACCTCGGTAGTTTGCTTTAATCAAGGCATCGGTGGCGTGCAGAATCAGACTAAGTCGGTGGAGATCAGCGAAGAAGATTTTATCGAGCAAGAATTTGCAGCGAAGGCCTGGTACACGGCCGCCACTGACGCCCTGAACGGAGCGCTCGCAGCACATGAGCGGGAGTACACGTTCGCCTCGGCTCCAGCCGTGTGGGCGGCAATCGGCGCGATCGGCCGCGATGTATGGCAGGAAGTGGCCGGCGAAGACTTTCACAATCAACTGACACCCGCGGCGCTTGAGCACGCTTTCCATATTGCTGCTCAAAAGCACCTTGGCTCCGTAGATTGGAGCCGCGGCAACCATTGGGCGGCGGTGGGTGCCAAGAAGAGTCTGACTGGTGCTGTGACGCTCGGCGGGCCGAAGGAGAGCGGCTCACTTGTCTACAAAGCAATCAAAGACGGTGTGCTTCAAAAGCCCACCACCGAACGGGTGCTCGCGTGAGGAGGGCTGTCCATATGAACCGGCGCCGCGCTAAGCCCAGCGGCATCCACCTCACCGAAACTGATGCAGCACAGGTGAAGGGCATGCTCGTTCGGGGCGATCGGCAGCATGACATCGCGTCATGGTTTGGCGTCAATGGCGGTCGCATCGCAGAAATTGCCGCAGGCATTACCTATGGGTGGGTGGCTTCGGCTGCGCCTGATGAGCTGCCTGCTCCCGGGCCCTATCTGAGCGGAAAGGCGGCCAACGCCGCCATGACCGCACTTGCCGAGGCGAGGGCTGCGCTTGCCGCCGCAGAGCGGCAAATCCGCACAAGGACCGGCTGAGCGCCGGGTAGCTCGAATCTGAAACAACTTCTCAAAGAACAGAAAAGCCCGCGCCCCGTTTCCGGAGCGCGGGCCTTTTTGAATCCTGCACCAACCGCTTAGCGCGTGAACTTCTTGTACTGGATGCGCTTCGGGATGGTGGAGTCGATCCCGAGCCGGCGCTGCTTGTCTTCCTCGTAATCCTGGAAGTTGCCCTCGAACCACTCGACATGGCTGTCGCCCTCGAAGGCGAGGATGTGGGTCGCGATGCGGTCGAGGAACCAGCGATCGTGGCTGATGATCACGGCACAGCCGGCATAATCCTCCAGCGCCTCTTCGAGCGCCCGCAGCGTGTCGACGTCGAGGTCGTTGGTCGGCTCGTCGAGCAGGAGGACGTTGGCGCCGGACTTCAGCATCTTGGCGAGGTGGACGCGATTGCGCTCACCGCCCGAGAGCGAGCCCACCTTCTTCTGCTGGTCGCCGCCCTTGAAGTTGAAGGCCGAGCAATAAGCCCTTGAATTGATTTCTTTCTTGCCGAGATAGATGATGTCGTTGCCGCCCGAGATCTCCTCCCAGACATTCTTCTTGTCGTCGAGCGAGTCACGGCTCTGGTCGACATAGCCGAGCTGGACGCTCTCGCCGATCTTGATCGTGCCGGCATCGGGCTTCTCGACCCCGGTGATCATCTTGAACAGCGTCGTCTTGCCGGCGCCGTTGGGACCGATCACGCCGACGATGCCGCCCGGCGGCAGCTTGAAGGAGAGTCCGTCGATCAGCAGCTTGTCCTGGAAGCCCTTGGACAGGTCCTCGAAATCGACGACGTTGTTGCCGAGCCGCTCGGCGATCGGGATGATGATCTGCGCGGTGTCCGGGCCCTTGTTCGAGGCCTTCTGCACCAGCTCGTCATAGCGCTGGATGCGGGCCTTGCTCTTGGCCTGGCGCGCCTTCGGCGAGGCCGAAATCCACTCCTGCTCGCGCTCCAGGGTCTTCTGGCGCGAGACGTCCTCGCGGCCTTCCTGGGCGAGGCGCTTCTGCTTCTGCACCGACCAGGCCGAGTAGTTGCCCTCATAGGGGATGCCCTGGCCGCGATCGAGCTCGAGGATCCAGCTGGTGACGTTGTCGAGGAAGTAGCGATCGTGGGTGACGATCAGGATCGCGCCCGGATACGTCCTGAGGTGCCCTTCGAGCCAGGCGGTGGTCTCGGCGTCGAGATGGTTGGTCGGCTCGTCGAGCAGCAAGAGCTCGGGCTGCTCCAGCAGAAGCTTGCACAGTGCGACGCGGCGGCGCTCGCCGCCCGAGAGCTTGCCGACTTCCCAGTCGTCCGGCGGGCAGCGCAGCGCGTCCATCGCCTGGTCGACCTTGGAATCGAGATCCCACAGGCCCTTGGCCTCGATCTCGTCCTGGAGATTGGTCATCTCGTCGGCAGTCTCGTCCGAGTAGTTCATGGCGAGCTCGTTGTAGCGGTCGAGGATCGCCTTCTGCGGGCCGACGCCGAGCATGATGTTGTCGCGGACGTTCAGGGTCTCGTCGAGTTTGGGCTCCTGCGGCAGATAGCCGACGCGCGCGCCCTCGGCGACCCAGGCCTCGCCGGTCCACTCCTTGTCGAAGCCGGCCATGATCTTGAGCAGGGTCGACTTGCCGGCGCCGTTGACGCCGAGCACGCCGATCTTGGCGTCCGGATAGAAGGAAAGATGGATGTCCTTCAGGACCTGCTTGCCGCCCGGATAGGTCTTCGACAGGCCGCGCATATGATAGATGAACTGACGAGACATGGGGCGTGCGGGCTCCGCTTGCGACTGGCGTTCGGGCTTTGGGGAAATCTGGCGCGTATGTAGCGAGGCGGATGCCGAGCCGCAACCTTCAGAACTCTCCGGCGCTCACAACTCCGCCAGCCCTGCATATCCGGTCTTTCACGGGCAGGCTTTTTGCCTCAGCCTGCGGCAGACGAATGGGCGGAGTGGAACGATGCGCTTTCTGTCCCGAGCCGCGATGGGGCTGGCACTGCTGCTGGCGCCCGCATTCGCGCCATCAGCCCTCGCCCAGGCGAACGAGCCCGGCTGCCGGCCGGAAATGGCGAGCTATCGCCTGCCGATCCAGCGCGTGAACCTCGCCAAGGACGAGGTGAAGCTCACCTTCATCGGCCACGCCACCTTCCTGATCGAGACGCCGGGCGGGGTGAAGATCGCGACCGACTACAACGACTATGTCCGCCCGCCGGTGACGCCCGACATCGCCACGATGAACAAGGCGCATTCGACGCATTACTCGCGCGCGCCCGATCCGGCGATCAAGCAGGTGCTGCCGGGCTGGGACCCGTCCGGCAAGGGCCCCGCGGCGCACGACGTCACGCTTGGCGACATCCGTGTCCGCAATGTCCCGACCAATATCCGCACCTATTCCGGCGGCACCGATTTCGACGGAAATTCGATGTTCGTCTTCGAGATCGGCGAGCTCTGCATCGCCCATCTCGGCCATCTCCACCACCCGCTCGAGCCCGGCCACTTACGCGCGCTCGGGCGGGTCGACATCGTGCTCTTCCCGGTCGACGGCAGCTACACGCTCGACCAGGAAGGCATGCTGGAGGTGCTGAAGTCGCTGCAGGCCCGGGTGATGATCCCCATGCACTTCTTCGGCGGCGGCACGCTCAACCGCTTCCTCGGCCGCTCGCAGGATCTTTGGCCGGTCGAGCGGCGCGACCGGCCGGAGATTGTGCTGTCGAAGGCGGCGCTGCCGGCGAAGCCAACGATCATCGTGCTGCCCGGGCATTGAGCGCCACAGCGCTCAGGTGTTCACCCCGCCATCGATGGCTATCCCCGCGCCGGTGATGAAGCGCCCTTCCTCACTCGCCAGATAGGCGACGAGGCCGGCGATGTCCTCGGCCTTGCCATAGCGCGGGATCGCCATGCGCTGGCGCTGCGCCTCGGCATGCTCGCTATCGGCCGGATTCATGTCGGTGTCGGTCGAGCCGGGATGGACGACGTTGACGGTGATGCCGCGCGGGCCGAGATCGCGGGCAAGGCCCTTGGTGAAGCCGATCAGCGCCGCCTTGCTCATCGCATAGAGCGCGATGCCCGGCTCCATCACGCGCTCGGCCAGGCATGAGCCGGTGGTGATGATCCGCCCGCCATCGGGCAGGTGCTTCGCGGCTGCCTGCGAGGCGACGATCACTGCCCGGACATTGACCGCGATGATCGCGTCGATCTCCTTGAGATCCCAGCTGCCGACCTCGCCATAGTGCCAGATGCCGGCATTGTTGACGAGGATGTCGAGCCCGCCGAGCTCGGCTGCCGCCTTGTCGACGGCCGCCGTCAGCGCCACCGGGTCGGCACTGTCGGCCTGCAGCACCACGGCCTTGCGGCCGAGCGCCCGTATCTGCACGGCCACGGCCTCCGCCTTGTCACGAGCGCGCTCATAGGTCAGCGCCACATCCGCCCCATCCTGCGCCAGCCTGAGAGCCGTCGCCGCGCCAATGCCGCGGCTGCCGCCGGTCACCAGGGCTGTCTTGCCCGCCAATTTCGTCATGGGTCACCCATATTTGTAATGATCGATACAGAGATAGATGACCCGCTTGCCTCGCTGCGTCAAGTAATTTATTTATCGCTCGATACAGAAAGGTGGCCATCATGGCCGAACGAGGCCGACCACGTGCCTTTGACCGGGCGCAGGCCCTGGAACAGGCGATGCTGCTGTTCTGGGAGAAGGGCTTCCAGGGCACCTCGATGAGCGAGCTCACCGGGGCGATGGGCATCAATGCGCCGAGCCTCTATGCCGCCTTCGGCAGCAAGGAGGCGCTCTATCGCGAGGCGATGGCGCTGTACGAGGATTGCGACGGCGCCGAGCTCGCCGCCGCCATCGCCGCCGCGCCAACGGTCCGCGAGGCGATCGAGATGTATCTGATGCGCTCGGCCGCGCTGTTCAGCCGTCCCGGCAAGCCGGCGGGCTGCATGGTCGTGCTCTCCGTCGTCCATGCCGCAGGCACCAGCGAAGAGGCCGGCCGCGCCTTGCGCGATGCACGCGCCGAGATGCAGGGCGTGCTGGAGGAGCGACTGCGCGCCGCGATCGGCAGCGGCGAGCTGCCGGGAGGCGATCCGGCCGCCATCGCCGCCTTCTACTGCACCGTGCAGCAGGGCATGTCGGTCCGCGCTCGCGACGGTGCGTCCCGCGCCGAGCTCGAAGCGGTGGCGCAAGGGGCCATGGCAGCCTGGGGCGGCTTGACCGGAACGTTTGCCCCACCGCATGCGGCGGCAGGAGAGCTTGCGCGTCCCGCTTAACCTCTTGCTTAGCCTGAGCTGAGGCTTTGCTGGGCAGGAAAGGCGCACTCAGGCACAATCATGCCGCGCAATGGAGCCTGGCATGATCCGTCGTCTCGCCGTCGCCGCCCTCGCTGTCGCTTTGCTGCCGGCAAGCGCCGAGGCCGCCAAATTCCGCTTCGGTGGCGGCCGTTCGTCCACCACCCATGCCGGCCAGGGCCAGCGTGACGGCTCCCATGTCGTGGTCACGCCGACGCTGCGCAGCCGCCAGACGCAGAACGCCGCGGCGAGCCAGCCTCTCCGCATCGCGACGCCCGCTGCCACCGCCGCGGTCGAGACGGCCGATCTTCGCGGCACACAATCCGCAGACCCGCGCATCTGGTGCCGCTCGCAAGTGGTCGTCGGTGGCTTCTGCATCCTGAACTGAGCCGCGCTCAGGCGGCTTCAGGCACACCGCCGACCTGCATCGCCCGCCAACGCCCGGGCGATTGCCCATAAGCGCGGCGGAAATGCCGGGTCATATGGCTCTGGTCGGCAAAGCCGCTCGCTGCCGCAGCCTCGGCCAGCGCCTCGCCCCGGCGGATCAGCAATCGCGCCCGCTCCAGCCGGCGCATCACCAGGTAATGATGCGGGCTGGTGCCGTAGCGGCGGCGGAACTGCCGCGCCAGCGCATAGCGGTCGAGCCCGGTGATCACCTCCAGCATCGCCGAATCGATCGCCTCGTCCCGGCTCTCGCTCAGGACATCGCGCGCCCGCTCGCAGGCCCGCATGGCGATCGTTTCCGCGCCCGCCAGTGCACAGGACGGGTCGAGCCGGAGCAGCGCCTCGGCCAGCGCACCGATCGCCGCATCGCGCTCCAGCGGCTCCAACCCATGCTCGACATCGCCGAGCAGGCCGACCAGCGCCCGCATCAGGCTGCCATCGCGGCAGACCGCATTGCCAATGAACGGGATCGCGCTGGCGCGCCCGGCGAGCGCCGCCATGATCAGGCCGGGCTCGACATAGGCCATCCGGTAACGGAATCCGCTCTCGATCCCGGCCCGGCCATTATGCAACTCGTCCGGATGCAGCACGATCAGGTCGCCCGGCGTCGAATCCCGCTGCGCGCCACGATAGTCGAAGCTCTGCACCCCGCTGATCGTGTATCCGATCGCGTAGGTGTCGTGCCGGTGCGTGTCATAGGCATGGCCGCTGAAGAAGGCCTCGATCCGCTCGATGCCCTCCCCGTCCGGCGCGGTCCGGATCCAGTCGCCGGGCGAGGCAAGCGCGCACGAACGTTCAAGACCGGCCGGCTCGGCGGGTTCTATCGCTGTCGGCATGCGCTTCGACACCAAGATTGCCATCATCGTCCTAGAAGAGCTCGCCGCCTGGCAGAAGCTCAACGTCACCGCGTTCCTGTCGGGCGGGCTGGTCGCCGCCGCGCCGGAACTCGGTGGTGAAGCTTACCGCGACGGCTCGGGCAAGGTCTACGGTCCGCTGGCGCGCCAGCCGATCCTGATCTTCGCCGCGACCTCGGCCGATCTCACCCGCGTCCTGCGCCGGGCCGGGGAAGCGGGCCTGACGCCCTCGCTCTACACGCGAGAGCTGTTCGCGACCGGCCATGACGAGGCCAATCGCGCCGCCGTCGCAGCCGTCGCGACGGATGCGCTCGACCTGGTCGGCATCGCGCTGCATGGCGAGCGCAAGGCCGTCGACAAGGCGATCAAGGGGCTGAAGCTGCATCCTTGAACACTGCACCGTCATTGCGAGCGCAGCGAAGCAATCCAGGGGGACATAGAGCTCTGCCGGCCCTGGATTGCTTCGTCGCTTTCGCTCCTCGCAATGACGGGCGGTGCGCCGTTATCACCCCGTCCGCGCCGCCCGTCCCTCCAGCGGATAGGCCGGGTCGCTATAGCCCGGCGTCGAGGGATGGCCTGCCGGCACCAGCCGATCGACCAGCGCCTCGTCCTCGGCGGTGAAATCGACCGAGAGCGCCGAAAGATAGCCCTGCCACTGCTCCATGGTGCGTGGGCCCGCCACCGCCGCGGTCAGCAGCGTGTTGTTCAGCACCCAGCGGACCGCGAACTGCACGGGCGTCAGCCCCCGCCGCGCGGCATGGTCGGCGATGGTGCGGGCGATGACGAGCGATTCCTCGCGCCATTCGGTCTGCATGATGCGCTTGTCGGCGCGCCCTGCCCGCGTGCCTTCGGGCGGCGCCTGGCCGGGCTCGTATTTCGCCGTCAGCACGCCGCGCGCCAGGGGCGAATAGCTGGCGACGCCGAGCCCGTAATAGCCGCAGGCCGGCAGATGCTCGACCTCCGGCGTGCGGTTCATCGCGTTGTAATAGGGCTGGCTGACCACCGGCCGGTCGATGCCGAGCTCGTCGCAGAGCCGGCAGATCTCGGCGACGCGCCAGCCGCGATAGTTGGAGACGCCGAAATAACGGATCTTGCCGGCGCGCACGAGGTCGCCGATCGCCCGAATTGTCTCGGCGAGAGGCGTCTCGTGATCCTCCTTGTGCAGGTAGTAGATGTCGATGAAATCCGTGCCGAGCCGCTTCAGGCTGGCGTTACAGGCCTCGAGCAGCCATTTGCGCGAGAGCCCGCGCTGGTTCGGCCCCTCGCCCATCGCATTCGCCGCCTTGGTCGCCAGCACCCAGTCATGGCGGTTGTCGGCGATGGCGCGGCCGGTAATCTCCTCCGAACGCCCATCCGCATAGACGTCCGCCGTGTCGATGAAGTTGATGCCGGCTTCGGCGGCACTGTCGATGATCGCGCGCGCATCGGCCTCCTCCGTCTGCGCGCCGAACATCATCGTGCCCAGGCAGAGCGGCGAGACCTTGAGGCCGGAACGGCCGAGTGCGCGATAATCCATGACGATCTCTCCAGAACAGGCGCGCAAACCTGCCGCAGAGATGTCGCCCGCACCAGCGCCACAGGCGCAACACGGCCCAGCGCAAGAAAATCCTTAACATTTCGTGGCAGGCTGTTCGGATGGCAGCCATCCCGCCCGATCCGGCGCAACTCGCCGCGCTCGTCAAGAGCCAGAGCCTCGCGACCCTGCTCGCGGCGATGAATGGCAATGGCGGCCTCGCAGCCGGCAAGACGGTGGAGGCCAAGCTCGTCGCACTCGATGGCGACGGCAACGCCACCGCTTTGGTCAACGGCGTCAAGGTCGCGCTCGTGCTCGCCGGCCCCGAGGCCAGGCAGGCGGCGTTGCAGCCCGGCGCCAGCCTGGTGCTCAAGCTCGCCGCGCCGGCCGAGCAGGGCGCTCCGCTGCAGGCGACGCTCGTCGGCATTCGCCCGCCAACAACTGGCAGCCCCAACGCTTCGGCCCCGGCTGGGCAACCGACTGTTGGCACGCCCTCGGCCGCTCCACAGCCGGCCCAAACGGCGATCTCGCCCACCATTGCCGCCGCAACTGCACAGACAACGACTGCCCCTGCTGCCTTGCAGGCAGGTCTCGCGGTCCCCACCGCGCCGGTCACTCCGCAGACCGCGCCCGCCTCCCCCCGTACGGTCGCCGGCCCTCTCCTCGGCGCCGCGCTCGGGCGCCAGGACAGCTTCGCTCCGCTCTTCGCCAATCTCGGCAGTCTGGCTCAGGGCTCGGTCGCGTTCACCTTGCCGAAGCCGCTGATGACGCTGGTAAACCAGATCCTCGCTCAGCGGCTGCCGGCGGAGGCCAGGCCAGTCACGCCCGAAGCGCTGAAGGCCGCTATCGCCCGCTCCGGCGTCTTTCTCGAAGCACGGCAAGCGGCGGGCGAGGCTCCGACGCCGCAGACCGATCTCAAGGCGGCGCTACAGAGCCTGCGCGACCTTCTCAAGCCTGCGGTCGAAGGCGCACCGGCAGCGAGGTTGCCCCTTCCCGGCGAGACGACGGCTGACACTGCGCCGCAGCCCGGGCGCCCGGCCGTGCGCACGGCGCCAGAGCAGGATACCGCTGCGTCGACGGCAGCCAAGGCGCGCCCTGCCCCGCCGCGCGACGGCATGCTGACGCCGCAGCCAGCCGCTGAGCCGAGCCTCAACAGCGCCGCCCGCCCCGCCATGATCGCGCAGACATTGTTCGGCCAGGCGGAAGCGGCGCTCGACCGGATCGCGCTCGCCCAATACGCCTCGCTGCCGCAGGAGGCCGCGCGGCTCGACCAGCAGCCACAGGCGCGCTGGCTCACCGAGATTCCGCTTGCTTTGCCGAACGGCACCGCCGTGCTGCCGCTCGAGATCGAGCGCGATCCGCCCCAACCCGGCTCCGCGACACCCGACGCGCCGCTCTGGCGGGTGCGCTTCGCGCTCGATGTCGAGCCGCTCGGCGCGTTGCAGGGCGTGGTGACATTGCAAGGCCGTGCCATCGGCGTCTCCTTCTGGGCTGAGCGCGAAGAGACCAGCCGTCTGCTGCGTCAGGCGACGCCCGATCTGGAGACCTCGCTGCTCAGGTCGCGCTTCGACAGCGCCGAGTTCGAGGTCTTCACCGGCCACCCGCAGCAGGCCAAGGCGAGCGCCGGCCAGTTCCTGGACCGCCGCTCATGAGCCAGCCTTTGCCGCTCGCCGTCGCGCTTGAATATGACGGTCAGGGCGCACCGCGCGTCACCGCCAAGGGCCATGGCCTCGTCGCGGAGAAGATCGTCGAGACGGCGCGCGAGCACGACATCGCGGTCGAGCAGAACGCCGTGCTGGCGCAGGCGCTCTCGGCGGTCGAGCTCGAGGACACGATCCCCGAGGAGCTCTACCTCGCGACCGCGCAGGTGATCGCCTTCGTGCTCGGGCTGCGCCGCCGCAGCGGTGGCCCGCCGCGCCCATGAGCTCAGCTGTCGCGGTCCGCCGCCTGACGGCCGGGACCTATGGCGCCACCTACGCCGAAGCCTTCGCCGATCTCTGCCGAAGGGCCGAGGCGCCCAACCTTCATATGGCGCCAGCGGCCGTCGCGGCTACGATGAGCTTCGGCATCGCCGCCGACGATATCGTTGTCCTCGCGGCGCACGAGCAGGGCGAGGAGCGCCTGCTCGGCATCTGGGCCCTGGGCCGAGCCCGCAGCATCCACACCGGCTTCGCACCCGTCCTCGAAGCGCCACTGGTGCCGCTCTACGAGGTGTCCTCAGCCCCGGTGCTCGACCGTGAGCGTGCGGGTGATGTCGCCGTGGCGCTGGTGCGCGCCATCGTCGAGGCGCCCGATCTGCCGAGCATCCTGAAGCTGCCTCTATTACCCATGCAGGGTAACGTCTTCTCCGCCATCGAGTCCGCGCTGGCGGCAACCGGCGACACCATCACGACCTTCGAGCGCTGGCAGCGGCCGATGCTGGTCCCCGAGCCGGGAGACGATGCCGAGCGCTATCTGCGGCGTGCCCTAGCCCAGGGCTACAAGAAGCGCCTGCAGCAGCACCGCCAGCTCGAGAAGGCCGGCGCGCTCGCCTATGAGCGCCATCGCGGCGCCGATGCCTTCGCCGCACTGGAGGATTTCCTCAAGCTCGAAGCAGCCGGCTGGAAGGGCCGTGGCGGCACCGCGCTCGCGAGCCTGCCGGAGCATGTTGCCTATATCCGCGAGATCGTCGGGAATTTCGCTGCCGTCGACGCCGCCCGTATCGACCTGCTGCGGCTGGACGGCACGCCGATCGCCGGCGGCCTGCTGCTCGACCTCGCCGGGCAGTCGCACTTTCTCAAGATCGCCTATGACGAGACTAAAGCCCGCCTCTCGCCGGGCCGGGCGCTGGCCATCGAGATGCTGCGCGCCGATTTCGCCGTGGGCCGCCCGTTCCGGCTGGACAGCGGCGCCGGCGACCGGGTCGATCCGTCGGCCTATCCCTGGGGCGAGCGTCAGGAGATGGCGAACGCGATCGTCGCGCTCGGCGGCCGAACCGCCATCCTGCCCCGGCTCGCAGCGACCGCGCGCAAGCGGCTAAGGCGCTGGCGCGACCGCGGCCCGCGTTGACCGGGACAGCAAGCTGCTCGATAGACGTAACCTTGACGCCGCGACTGGCGCGAGGAGGATCATGCGCGTTCTGGTGACGGGGGCTGCCGGCTTCATCGGCAACGAGACAGCCCGGGTTCTGCTCGAACGCGGCGACGAGGTCGTCGGCATCGACAACCTCAACGATTATTACGATCCCGCCTTGAAGCAGGCGCGCCTCGCCCGCCTTGCCGGCCATAACCGCTTCAGCTTCGAGACGCTCGACCTCGCCGATCGCGACCGCATGGCCAAGCTTTTCGCTGAAGGCCGCTTCGAGCGCGTCGTCCATCTCGGCGCCCAGGCCGGCGTGCGCTTCTCGATCGACAATCCGCAGGCCTATCTCGATTCCAATCTCACCGGCTTCGGCCATGTCCTCGAAGGCTGCCGCCGCAATGGCGTCGAGCATCTCGTCTACGCCTCGTCCAGCTCGGTCTACGGCGCCAACACCCGCACGCCCTTCCGCGTCGAGGACAATGTCGACCATCCGGTCAGCCTCTACGCCGCGACCAAGAAGGCGAACGAAGGCATGGCCCATGCCTACAGCCATCTCTACGGGCTGCCGACGACGGGCCTGCGCTTCTTCACCGTCTACGGCCCCTGGGGTCGGCCGGACATGGCGCCGATGATCTTCACCCGGAAGATTTTGGCCGGCGAGCCGATCGAGGTCTTCAACGAGGGCAAGCACGAGCGCGACTTCACCTATGTCGACGATATCGTCGAGGGCGTGGTGCGCGTGCTCGACCAGGTCGCCGCGCCCGATCCCGCCTGGTCGAGCGACGAGCCCAGCCCCGCGACCTCCTCCGCGCCCTGGCGGCTCTACAATATCGGCAACTCCGATCCGGTGCCGCTGATGGACTTCATTGCCACAATCGAGCAGGCGGTCGGCAAGAAGGCCGTGATGGAGATGAAGCCGCGCCAGCCCGGCGACGTGCTGCGCACCGCCGCCGACGTCTCGGCGCTGGAGGCGGCGGTCGGCTTTCGCCCGCACACCCCGCTCGCCGAGGGCATCGGGCGCATGGTGCGCTGGTATCGCGATTTCTACCGCGTCTGAGGAAAACCATGGCGTCCCCTGCGAAGATCGGCATCGTCACCGTCTCCGACCGCGCCTCGGCCGGCGTCTACGCCGACGAGGGCGGCCCGGCCATCCTCGATTATCTCGCCAAGGCGCTGACCAGCCCGTGGCAAGCGATCACCCGCGTCATCCCCGACGAGCGCGGCGGCATCGCGCAGACGCTGATCGAACTCGCCGACAAGGAGGGCTGCTGCCTGATCGTCACGACGGGCGGTACCGGCCCTGCCCCGCGCGACGTCACGCCCGAAGCGACCGAGGATGTGATCGACAAGCTGATGCCCGGCTTCGGTGAATTGATGCGCCAGGTCAGCCTCGCCAAGGTGCCGACCGCGATCCTCTCGCGCCAGCTCGCCGGTACTCGCGGCAAGTCGCTGATCGTCAACCTGCCCGGCCGCCCGCGCGCCATCGCCGAATGCCTCGACGCGGTGATGCCGGCGATCCCCTACTGCATCGACCTGATCGAGGGACCGTACCTCGAAACCGACCCGGCCGTGATCGTGGCGTTCCGACCGGGGCAGAAGCCGAAAGGGTGAACAGGATCTCGACCGACACCATCATCCTCTCCTAGCGAGCGTTTATCGGATGGTAGCTTCGGTGCTGTAGGAATGGGGGACCAGTTTTCGCCGGAACCCGTTCATGGCTGCAAAGATCGTTCCTCTCATCATGGCCGGCGGCTCCGGCACCCGGCTGTGGCCGCTCTCGCGCGACACCATGCCGAAGCAGTTCATCGCGCTGCTGGAGGACGGCCTCTCGACCTTCCAGGCGACGCTGCGGCGCCTCGTCGATCCGGCTTTCGGCGCGCCGATCGTCATCACCAACAATGATTTCCGCTTCATCGTCGCCGAGCAGATGCTGGCGCTCGGCATCAAGGGTGAGATCGTGCTGGAGCCCGAGCGGCGCGATTCCGCAGCGGCCATCGCGGTCGGCACGGTCATGGCCAGCAAGCGCGATCCGGAAGCCGTCTGCGTCGCGCTCGCCTCCGACCATGTCGTCGGCGACGCCGAGGCCTTCCGCGCGGACTGCAAGCGCGCGGCGAGCTTGGCTGCGACCGGGCTGATCATGACGCTCGGCATCAAGCCGACGCATCCCTCGACCGCTTATGGCTATCTCGCCCCGGGCAAAGCGCTGCCCGAGCCCGACGCCAGCCGCCTCTCCCGCTTCGTCGAGAAGCCGAAGCTCGACATCGCCGAAAAATATGTCGCCGAGGGCTATCTCTGGAACAGCGGCAATTTCCTGTTCGCCGCCAAGACCATGCGCGAGGAGCTCTCGCGCCATGCACCAGCCGTGCTCTCGGCGGCCGAGGCTGCGGTCGAGAAGGCCACCCGCGATCTCGACTTCCTGCGGCTCGATCCCGAGAGCTTCGGCAAGGCCACCAAGATCTCGATCGACTATGCCGTGATGGAGCGCACCTCCCATGCCGGCATGCTCGCCGCGTCTTTCGACTGGTCCGATGTCGGCTCCTGGGATTCGATCCACGCGATCAAGCCGCAGGACGCCGACGGCAATGTGCTGGAGGGACCGGCGGTTGCGCTCGACACCCGCCGCTCGCTGATCCGCAGCGAGGACGTGCTGACCACCGTGGTCGGGCTCGACGACGTCGTCGTGGTCTCGACCCGCGATGCCGTGCTCGTCGCCTCCATGTCGGCAGCCGGCAAGGTCAAGACGCTGGTCGAGCAGATGAAGGCAGAAGGGCGCCCCGAGGCCAGCGAGCATCTGCGCATCTACCGGCCCTGGGGCTGGTATCAGCGCATCGACATCGGCGCCCGCTTCCAGGTCAAGCGCATCCACGTCAAGGAAGGCGGCCAGCTCAGCCTGCAGAAGCATTTCCACCGCGCCGAGCATTGGGTCGTCGTGCGCGGCACCGCCGAGGTCACGCTCGACGGCACTGTCAAATTCGTCCACGAGAACGAGTCGGTCTACCTGCCGATCGGCTGCACCCACCGGCTGAAGAACCCCGGCAAGATCGGGCTCGAACTGATCGAGGTCCAGGTCGGCAGCTACACCGGCGAGGACGACATCATCCGCATCGAGGACATCTACGCGCGCAGCTGAGGGCGCCCGCGCGCTGCATCGTCATTGCGAGCGCAGCGAAGCAATCCAGGGCCGTTGAGCGAGCCCTGGATTGCTTCGTCGCTTGCGCTCCTCGCAATGACGGATAGGGCTCAGCCCTTCTCCAGCTCCTGCCCGATCGCGCGGACGAGTTCCGGCGCCAGCGGGTCGCTGCGCGAGCTGAAGCTGCCGATCAGGCTGCCATCGCGGCCAATCAGGTATTTGTGGAAGTTCCAGTTCGGCAGCTCGGTCGGGCGCTGGTTCGCCGCCCAGCGATAGAACGGATGGGCATCCGGTCCGCGCACGACGTTCTTCTGCGTGATCGGATAGTTCGCGCCATGGCTCTGGCGCACCGCCTCGGCGATCGCCGCGCCGTCGAGCGGCTCCTGCCCGCCGAAATCATTGCTCGGCACCGCGATCAGGACGAGGCCGCGGTCGCGGTAGCGCTGCCAGAGCTGTTCGAGCCCGACGAACTGCCCGGCAAGGCCGCATTGCGTCGCCGTGTTGACGATCAGGATCGGCTTGCCGCGATAGGCCGAGAGCGGAATGCGCCCACCCTCCGCCCGGTCGAAGCTGAAGGCGTAGGCATTGCTGTCCCCTTGCGCGGCCAGCGCCGGAGCAGCCGGTGCGAGCGCGAGAAGAGCGAGAAACTGGCGGCGATGGAAGCGCATGGGAAGCTCCGCGATGATGCCAGGCTACTGCCGGATTAGCCTACTCGCCAAGTAAGATATCCGCGAGCGGAAACGAAAACGCCCCGGCACGGGCCGGGGCGTTGATCGTTCGCGAGGAGCGCGGGCCGCTCAGCAGGCCAGAACCTTCTTCACGCGCACCTCGAGATCGCGCAGCTCATAGGGCTTCACGACGTAATGGTCGGCGCCGTTGGTGGTCGCTTCGTCCATCTTGTCGACCGAGCGCTCCGAGGTCGCCATGATGATCTTGATCTGATTGAGCTCCGGCACCGAGCGGATGGCGCGCAGGAGGTCGATGCCGCTCATCCCGTCCATGTTCCAGTCGAGCAGCAGCAGATCGTAGCGCTTGGTCTGCATTTTCATCAGGGCTTCGCGGGCATTCTCTGCCTCATCGATGTCCTGGAACTCGATCTGCTTGAGGAAATAGGTGGCAAGGCCGCGCATGCTCTTCTGGTCGTCGACCACAAGGATGCGATACTCGCTTCTCGCCTTTGACATGGCACTCTCCCATAGCATCGGACCGAAAAGTGGATTCCACTTTTCGGAGGAATCCGATGCGATAACAATGTGATAGATCATCGTGACCGCGTCCGTTCGGACGCGCGATGATCTATGCGGTGCGCTGCTGCGGGCGCTCGCCCAGCAGTCCCGCGATGGCGCCTCCGATCTGGTCGAGCGGTACGACCCGATCAGCGGCGCCCAACTCGAACGCGGCTTTCGGCATCCCGTTTACCACACAGGTCTCGCCACTTTGGATTAACGTCGCAGCACCGGCTTTGCGCATAGCTAACAAACCGTCAGCGCCGTCGCGGCCCATGCCGGTGAGCAGGACGCCGATCGCGTGGCTGCCGAGCGAGCGGGCGACCGAATGGAACATCACGTCGACCGAAGGGCAGTGCCCGCTGACCAGCGGCCCCTCCTTGACGACACAGACGAGTTCGCCGCGCCGCTCCTCGATCTCGAGATGCTTCGTGCCGCCCGGCGCGACCACCGCCATGCCCGGCCGCAGGCGATCGCCATCGGCCGCCTCGCGCACGTCGAGCCCGGTCGCAGCCGAAAGCCGGGCCGCGAACTTGGCCGTGTAGCCGGCCGGCATGTGCTGGACCACCGCGATCGGCAGGCGCAGATGCGCAGCATCGCGCATCACGGTCTGCACTGCCGGCACGCCGCCGGTCGAGGCGCCGATCGCGATCAGCGAGACCTTGCCGTGGTTGGCAGGCATATGCACCGCAACGGGCCGGGCCGGAGCGCTCTGGGGCCGCTGCTGCGTGACCATTTCCTTCGCAGCCGCCATCAGGCGCCGGCTGGCCGAGGCACGTTGCAGCGCCGCCGCGACATGCTTCATGAAGCCTTCGAGCGTATGGGTCGCCCCATCCGGCTTTTCGATGAAGTCGATCGCGCCGAGCTCCAGTGCCTGGATGGTGTTGTCGGCACCCGGCCCGCCAAAGGCCGAGACGATCAGCACCGGCAGCGGATCCTGTTTCAGCACCCGGGCCAGCAGCTTGAGCCCATGACGGCCGGGCAGCTCCATATCGAGCGTCAGGATGTCGGGCCGCAATTCCTGGATCGCGTCCCAGCCTTCCTCGGCGCTGCCGGCGACGCCGATCACCTGGAAACCGGGTGTCGAGTTGACGATCTGCGTCATCAACTTCTGCATCAGCACGGAATCGTCGACGACGAGGACTTTGACCGGGCCACCGGAGGTCAGCACGCTCATCACCAGATCTCCACTTCACCGGCAACAGGCTGGGTCTTGAGGCGGTTGAGATAGGCCATTTCCTGCTCGCGTTCGGGATCGCGCGCCGCCTGCTGGACATGCTGGACCCAGGCGCGTCCGGTTGCGGGCTGGTAGTGGATCCGGCGCGAGCGCGTGCCGCCGACATCCCTGGATACGACCGGGATGCCCTCGCGGGCGAGGAACTCGTTGACGAAGATGATATTGCCCTCGCCGATCGCCAGCATGGTCGCGCCGGAGAGCACGCGCGCCCCGCCGAAGACCTTGGCCTCGAGCTGGCCACGCCTGGCGCCGCGCTTCAACAGGCCGTTGATCAGCACTTCCATGGCGGTGTCGCCGTAACGCTCGCCGGCGCTGGTGTCGGTGCCGCCATTGTTCTTGGGCAGCAGGAAATGGTTGAGGCCGCCGACGCCGATCTGCGGGTCGCGCATGCAGACCGAGACGCAGGAGCCGAGCACCGTGGCGACGATCTCGTCCTTCGCCGCGGTGATCTCGTGCTCGCCCGGCGCGACGGTGATGATGGTGGCGTCGAAGCGCGGATCGAAATAGCGCCGTGAGGATCGGTTCAGGCTCATGGCGTGCGCTCGTAGATCGTCCGGCCGATCAGCCGCAGTTGTGGATGCGGCTGGGGCAGTGATTCAGAATGGCCGAGATAGAGAAATCCGCCGGGCTGCAGCAGCGCGACATAGCGGTCGAGGATCGCGGCCTTGGTCGGCGTGTCGAAATAGATGAAGACGTTGCGGCAGAAGATGACGTCGAACGGGCCCTTCATCGGCCAATTCTCGATCAGGTTCAGCCGCTTGAACGCGATCAGCCGCTTGAGTTCTTCGGCGATACGCGCTTCGCCGCGCCCGTTCTGGCCTTCCAGCTTGAGCAGCGGGCGTAAGTCCGCCGGCAGCCTGTCGAACTGATCGGTGGGGTATTGCCCAGCGGCGGCCCGGTCGAGGATGTCGGTGTCGATGTCGGTCGCCAGGATCTTGAAATCGAGATCGCTGCGGTTGCCGATCACGTCGCGCGAGATTGCCGCAGCGCTGTAGGGCTCCTCGCCCGACGAGCAGGCCGCCGACCAGATCCGGATGCGACCGCGCCGGCCAGACCGCTCCTGGATCAGGCGCGGCAGCACGTCCTTGCGCAGGTGGTCGAAATGGTGGCGCTCGCGGAAGAAGGCGGTGTGGTTGGTGGTGACCGCGTTGATCAGCTCCGGAATTTCATCCGCTGCCGACGCCGTGCGCAGATAGGCGCAGTATTCCGCGATCGAGCCGAGGCCCAGTACTTTGACGCGCCGCGCCAGCCGCCCGCGCGCCATCGCCTCCTTGTGCTCGCGGATGACGATGCCCGCGTGCTCGTAGACGAGCTTGGCCACAAGGGCCATGTCGTCCCGACTGAGCGTGGTGTCTGACTGGGCAGGTTGAGGCGCAAGCATGCTTCGGCCTTGGCGATACGAACTAGAACTCGGCCCACTCGTCCTTCCGTCCGCCGGCGACGCGGCGGCGCGGAATGACAGGGCGGGCTTCGGCGGAATGGATGTCCTGGCGGACGGGCAGGCGTCGCGGCTCGGCCGGCGTGTTCGCGGCGGCCGGGCGCTGCCAGTTCGGCTCGACCGAAGCCGGCCGCGCTTGCATCGGCGCCCTGCCCAGCTGGAAGAAACCGGCGAGCTCACGCAGCGCCTGTGTCTGCTCGGCGAGGCTCGCGGCCGAGCCGGCGCTCTGCTCGGCCAGCGCCGCATTCTGCTGGGTCGCCTCGTCCATCGCCGCGACGGATCGGCTCATCGCTGCGATGTCGGTCGCCTGCTCGGCGCTTGCCTGCGAAATCTCCGAGATCGTGGCGGAGACCTGCTCCACCGCCGTGACGATGCGGCCGAGCGTCTCGCCGGTCCGGCGCACCAGGCGCACGCCCTCGGCGACCTCAGCGTTGGAATTGGCGATGACGCCCTTGATGTCCTTGGCAGCGGTGGCCGAGCGCTGCGCCAGCGTGCGCACCTCGCTCGCGACCACGGCGAAACCCTTGCCGGCATCGCCGGCGCGGGCCGCTTCGACGGCCGCATTGAGCGCCAGCAGATTGGTCTGGAAGGCGATGCCGTCGATCACGGAGACGATCTCGGCAATCCGCGCCGAGGACTGCTCCATCCGCCCGATCGCACCGATCGTCTCGGCCACGGCGTCCTGACCGCTGCCGGCAACCGCCATCGCTTCGCCAACAAGCGCGGTCGCGGCGCGCGAGCGGCTGGCGCTCTGTCCGATCGAGGTCGCGAGCTGGCCGGTTGTCGCCGACGTCTCTTCCAGCCCGGCAGCTGACTGCTCGGTGCGGCCAGCAAGGTCTTCCGCGCCGGCCCTGATCTCCCCGGCCGTCGCGGCGACCTGTGCCGTTGCCACCTGGATGCCCGAGACCGTCTGGGTCAGCCGCGCGAGCGTCTGGTTGAGTCCGGCCTTCAGCTCGCCAAGGCGCCCGTCATAGGCACCATCGACGCGTCCGGTCAGGTCGCCCTCGTTGAGCCCAGATAGGACCGTCGCGAATTCGTTTGTGGCAGCCTCGACGATCGTATTGATCTCGTTGATGCCTTCAGCGATGCGCTGCAGCGCCTCCGGCTTGCCGGCAAGCGGCACGCGCCGGGAGAAATCGCCCCCGGCCGCCGCGGCGACCACTGCCGCGACCTCGTCGGCAGCACGCAATTCCTCGGTCAGCTCGCGCCATTCGATCGTCGAACCGAGCCTCTGGCCGCCAGGCTGCGTCATGATGGTCAGCGTCAGCGCGACCATGCGCCGGCCGAGCGGCACGCGCATCGTGCGGGCTTCTGGAACGCCCTGGGGGCCGGCGAACAGCTCCAGCACCTTGCCGAGCATGTCCTTGGCCGAGACGCCCGGGAACGCCGCGCGGAAATCCTCCTGCGCCCCGCTGAAGAAGCTCAGCAGCGACTTGTTGACGTAGACGACACGGTCCTGCGCATCGCAGACCATGATGCAGGTGCGGCAGCCGTCGAGCGCAGTGCGGATACGCCCTGCCTCGAGGGAACTCTCCTGGACCTGGCGCAGCGCCCGCGACAGATCGCCGATCTCGTCGCGGCGGGTAAGCTCGGGCATGGCCTCGGCTGTGCCTTCCGAGAGTTTCTCCATGCCTTCGCGCAGCGCCGTCACCGGCCGCGTCAGCGAGCGGGCCGTCAGCCAGCCGAGGCCGGCGGCGATGGCGAGGCCGGCAGCGCC
This sequence comes from Bosea sp. Tri-49, assembly GCF_003952665.1. NCBI lineage: Bacteria > Pseudomonadati > Pseudomonadota > Alphaproteobacteria > Hyphomicrobiales > Alloboseaceae > Allobosea > Allobosea sp. Tri-49. The sequence continues at coordinate 192,335 of NZ_CP017946.1, read as the reverse complement.
GAAGGGCAAGGCCGTACTGGTGAGCGCCGACAGCGCGACCTCAGCCTGCTGGCTGGACAGGCCAAGGGCGCCGAGCTTTGCGGCTGCGCTCTGCTGAACCGCGAATGCGACGAGCCCGCCTGAAACAGCGGCGCCGCCGGCGAAGAGCGCCGGCAGCTTGACCGATAGTTTCGAGAGGACGCCCAGTTGGCTCATCGGCTCGTTTGTCTCTCAGGCGATCGGACTGATCTCTGGCCTACCGGCTGGGCGCTGCCTGGGGCCATCGGATGCTCAGGCGACGCGCAGTTGCTTGTCCTGGTTGTCACCGCCGTCACGGATCACCGCTGCAAGGTCGAGCAGGGCGACGATCTCGGTGTCGAGCAGGACGAGGCCTTCGATCAGCCCGTGCTCGTCACGCTCCAGATCCGGCGCCGGACGGACCGCGCTGACCGGCACGTCGACGATGTCCGAGACCGAGTCGACCAGGAGGCCCGCGGTCTTGTCCTCGACATCGACGACGACGATGACATGGGTCGCGGTGGCGTCCGTCGTGCCAAGCCCGATCGCGGTGCGCAGATCGTAGACCGCGAGGATGACGCCGCGCAGGTTGAGCACGCCACGCACATGCGGAGCCGCATGCGGCAGCGGCGTCGTCGCCTGCCAGCCCTTGATCTCGCGGACCATGCCGACATCGATGCCGAAGGTACGGTCGCCGACCCGGAAGGTGACGATCCGGCGCGCCGCGGACTCAGGCTGCGCCGAGGTGAAGTGCTTTTCGCTGAGCTGCAGGGACATGGTTCATCCAGCCAGTTTGAGTTCGGGAACGGGTTGGCGGACGCCCGATGCGGCCAAGCGCAACATCGAGTCGACATCGAGAATGAGCGCGACGAGGCCGTCGCCCAGAATGGTCGCGGCGGAGGCGCCGTTGACCGTGCCGTAGTTCGATTCAAGGCTCTTCACGACGACCTGCTGCTGGCCGACGATCTCGTCGACGGCGATGCCGACATTTCCGCCGCGCTCGGTCTCCGCGATGATGATGATGTTCTCGTCGCGCGTGCCGGCCGAGCCCATCACGGCACCCAAGCGGTGGAGCGGCGTGATCTCGCCGCGCCAGCGCAGCACTTCCTGACCGAAGGTCAGGTGCTCGATCGGCGTGTTGGCGAGGTGCTGGGTCTCGATCACGCTGGCGATCGGGATGACGTAGCGGTCGTCGCCACAGCGGATCACCATGCCTTCGAGCACGGCGAGGGTCAGCGGCAGAGCGAGGGTGAACTTGCAGCCGCGGCCGGGTTCCGAATCGACGCTGATGCGGCCGCCGAGCGATTCGACGTTGCGGCGCACCACGTCCATGCCGACGCCGCGGCCGGAGATGTCGCTGACCGCGTCGGCCGTCGACAGGCCGGCGGCGAAGATCAGCTGATCGATCTCCTCCGGCGCGAGCTTCTCGTCGGCACCGACGAGTCCGCGGGATTTCGCCTTGGCCAGCAGCCTGTCGCGACCAATGCCACGCCCGTCATCGGTGACCGAGATGACGATGCGACCGGCGCGGTGCTCGGCGATCAGCCTGATCGTGCCTTCCGGATGCTTGCCGGCGGCGATGCGTTCGTCAGGCGTCTCGACCCCGTGATCCATCGAGTTACGGATCATGTGGGTCAGCGGATCGGCCAGTTCCTCGATGATGGTCTTGTCGACTTCGGTGTTCTCGCCCTCGAGGACGAGCTTCACTTCCTTGCCGAGCGTCTGGGCGAGCTCGCGCACCAGGCGCGGCATGCGCTGGAACACCGCCTTCACCGGCTGGGCGCGCACGGCCATGACATGGTCCTGCAATTCGCGCGTCTGGCGCGACAGGGTCAGGATGCCCTCGGCGGTCTTGGCATAGACATCGTAGGGCAGCGAGCGCACGCACTCGACCAGCATGGACTGGGTGATGACGATCTCGCCGACCAGGTTCATCAGCCGGTCGATGCGGTCGAGATCGACGCGGACGCTGACAGCCTGGCGCTGGCGGGCGGCGACGGCATCGTTGGCGGCGGGTCGCACTGGCGCGCGCGGCGCCGCTGGGGCTGCGGCCGCTGCGGCAGCCGCGACCGGAACCACGGCAGCGACGGGCTGGATGTCGGGCTCCGGCGCGGCATCGGCGCTCGGCCCGAGCCGGGCAAGGATCGCCGACAGGTCGGCAGCGACGCTTTGCGGCACCTCGGCCGGAGCCGCGGGGGCGGTCTCGATCTCGGCATCCGCCAGGACCTCGACCTCGAACTCCTCATTGGCGAGGGTGAAGTCGAATTTCGAGACGATCTCCTCGGCCGACAATGCGGTCCGCATCATCACCTCGAAGCGCATATGGCAATCGGTGACGTCGAGGGCCTCGAGCGGGGGGACGTGGCTGAGATCACAGGCGACCGAGACGATCTCCTCGGCCGGCAGGATGCCGATCGCCACGCGCGGCTCGATCACCCGGCGGAACAGGTCGGCTTCCGGCGTGATCTTGATTCTGACGTCATGGCCGAGCCGGCGGACCGGCGCAGCGGCGACGGGCTCGTCGTCCCAGCCATCGTCCTTGGCGGGCGCGGCCGGTGCCGGCGCGCCCATCTTGGAATCGACCAGGGCGAGGAGGTTGCCGAGCGCGGCAATGCCGGGCGGTGCATCCGCCACGAGCGCGGCCGGAGCGGCCGACGGCGCCGCCTTGGCCTGCCCGACCTGCTCGAGCGCTGCGAGCAAATCGGGGCGCACCGGCGCGACCTCGTCATTGCGCGCAGCGTTGACGAGATCGGAGACCGCATCCGAGCAGCGCAGGAACAGGGCGAATGGTGCATCCCCGAGCGCGACGCGGCCCGAACGCAGATGGTCGAGCGCAGCCTCGAAGACATGCGCGAAGCCGACAAGGTCGGTGCAGCCGAAAGCGCCTGCGCCACCCTTGATCGAGTGGATGGCGCGGAAGGCGGCGTTGACGTCCTCGGGATCGCTCGAGCCTTCATCGAGCAACTGGAGCTTCTGCTCCAGCGCGCCGAGGAGTTCCTCGCACTCCTGGAAAAAGGTCTGCTTGAGTTCCGCCAACGGATCCATAGACCGCCTCAGTTCTGGTAGCGCGCGACGAGGCCGAGCAGGGTGTTGGGTTCGAACGGCTTGACCATCCAGGCGCTGGCGCCGGCACGGCGGCCTTCCGCCTTGATCTCGGCACCGTTCTCGGTGGTCAGCACGATGATCGGCGTGTTCTGGCCCGCAGCCCGTGCGCGGCAGGCGCGGGTGAACTCGATGCCGTCCATGATCGGCATATTGAGATCGGTGATGACGAGGTCGGGCTTGAACTGGTCGAAACGCACCAGCCCTTCCTCGCCGTTCTCCGCCTCGGCGACCTCATGGCCGGCATTGCGCAGCGTCATGCTGAGCAGGCTGAGCAGGGTCTTGGTATCGTCGATCGCGAGAATCTTCATCGCGGGATCACTCCAAAACGAGAGCGCTTTGCGCCGGGTCGAACCCGATCGCCTGAAAGGACTGGCGGCATTCTTCGGACACCGCCTTGAGCGTGACGCTGAGCCCGCGCGCCTTGGCGCTGGTCGCCGCCGCATGCATCAGCTGGATCCACAGGCTCGGGAACGGGCCGGCCTCGGCGCATTCCACTGCGATGCTTTCCTTCTGCTCCAGCGCGACGAGGAGCTGATTGCGGAACGCAGCAGCCTCTGATCGACCGAGGAAAGGCGGAAGGGAGACGGTGATGACCACGGCGGCGCGCCCTGTGATTGGTGACTAGGCAGAATCTGCACGATTAGTAAAAATTTCACTAAGCTGGCGCTGCCGCGGCAAGGATTGTGACCATTCCGGGGCAACAATTCCTGCTTCAGAACAGGCTGTTGCTGATTGCGCGCGGCACCAGCGTGATGGCGCCGTTCGCTTCCTTGTATTTGCGCGGCACGTTGATGATGCCGGACAAGTGCAGCCAGAGATTATTGGGCGAGATCGGCTTCACGATGATCTCGTGCGCGCCGAGCTTGGCGGCTTGCACCACCGAGCGCCGGTCGGGCTTCTCCATCATCACCAGCACCGGCGCCTTGGCGAAGGGCGAGGTCTTGAACGAGCGGATCGAGGCTAGGCATTTCAGACTGTCGCCATCGGGCAGGTCCCAATCCAGCATCACGATGTTGGGTTGCTTCTGGATGAAGGTCGTCGCGGCGGTGGAGAGGTCGGCCGCCTCGAAAACGCGTTGCAGCTGTGCCTGATAGAGCATGGTGCGGATGATCCGCCGATAGTGCGGGCTGGGATCGATCAGCAGCACCGAGAGATTGGGGAAGGATGGCGCGATATGCATGTCAGCAACTCGAAACGCGTACTCAACACGACACTGGAGACGACCGCTCCGGTTCCCCTACCGCCTCTCAGACACTGAGCCCGAACCGGACCCCGCCCCAGTGGCGGCCCCGGACGAAGATCGGCGCCGATAGGTCTTCCATCACCAGGAAATTGCCGCCGCCCATGTCGCGCCGGTAGGTCTGGAGCAGGAACGGTTTCTGGTTGCGCGCCGCAGCGAGCCCGGTGCGATCGTTGAAGATCCGACGGTTGCGGCAATTGGCGTTGTTCCAGACCGGGTCCGATCCCTGCGGCTGCGAATATTTGCGGTTATGCGTCGGCAGGTAGCCATTGCGGTCGATCGCTGCGCAGAAGACGATGCGCTTGTTCACCGTCAGCAGTCTCTCCTGCACCGGCGGTAGCAGCCGATCGGTCAGCGCTGTGAAGCGGCTCATGAACTGCTGGGGATCGCTGCCCGGGACCGGCCGGTAGGCCTCGTCGAACAGCTCGGCCAGGCCGACCTCGCCCTTCGCGACGACCTGCTCGAACAGGTCCGACATCGTCGCTGCCGCCTCGACGGCGATCTCGATCATGTCGGATTGCGGCGTGCGCACGCCGGAGCCCGCGATCGCGCCGAGGATCGCCTCGCTGGTCGAGACCAGCGACGCCCCTCGCCGCGCCGCGACCTCGAGGTTGCGGCCGGACTGGTCGACGCCGGCAACGAGGTCCCTCAGCTCATCGCCGACCTGGGCGAAGGCGATGGCATTCTCGCGCGCAGGATTTGAAATCGAGTCGATCTCGCCGATCAGGCCGACCACCGAGCGGCCGAAATGGTCGAGCTCGCCGATCTGCTGCGAGATGCCCTGACTCTCCTCGCTGGCGCGCCGCGCCGCCTGTGCATTCGCCTCGCTCTGCTTGGCCAACTGGTCGACGGTCGCGACCAGCGCGTCGAGCTGCTTGGCGCTCGCCGAGGTGGCGTCGCGGGTCTGCTCGGCGAGCTGCTTCACCGCCGCGGCGATGACGGCAAAGCCACGGCCGGCGACGCCACTGCGCGCGGCCTCGACGCCGGCATTGATCGACAGCAGCTGGATTTCGCGCGTGATCGTCTGGATCGCTTCGCTGGCCTCGCGGACCTTGTGCGCCCGGCTCACCGCCTCGCCCAGCGCCTGCGAGATCGACTGCGCGCCATCGGACAGTGCGGCGATGTCGCTCTGCGCCGCATTGAGCCCCTGCCGGACGGCGCCTGTGACGCGTTCCAGCCCGCTCTTGACCACGGACGCCGCTTCCTGGGCGGCCTCGGCAGAATGCTGGATCGCCTGATTGGAGCGCGAGACCTGGTCGACCGAGGCGACGACGCGGTGCAACCCGTCGGTCTGCCGGTCGAGCTCGGCATTGACGTCACCGATACGACCGGACATATCGGTGATCTCGGCGCTGAGCTTGCCGAAACGCTCGGCGATCTCGCGCACGGCCTGAGCCGCAGCCCCTGCGCTCGACGCATCCTCATTGGCAGGATCAGGCAGCTTAAGAGCCTGTGCGTGCATTGACGCTGCGCTTTCATCTTGGAGTTCTGCCCGGCGACCCTACGGAAACAGGGTAAACCCGCGGTTAAGGGCGGCCCTTCCGCAAAATCGCGTCCCGGGCCCGTGCTCGAGCGGTTTCCTCCGCCCGGCACCACGACTAGGCTGCCCGTCGCAGGACAGCCTGGGGCACGCACCGCTTGAACAGCCGACAGCTCGAAACCTTCGCCGCGGTGATGAAGGCCGGCACGATCTCGCGCGCCGCCGAGCTGCTCGGTGTCACCCAGCCCGGCGTCAGCCGCGCCATCGCCGAGCTCGAACGCACGCTCGGCTTCATGCTGTTCGACCGCATCCGCAACCGCATCGTCGCGACGCCCGAGGGCAAGCTGTTCTACGCCCAGGTCCAGGCCTCCTTCCTCGGCATGGACACGCTGCGCGCCACCGCCGCCCGCATCCGCGACCACGGCGCCGGGCAACTGCGCATCGGCTCGCTCTCGGCGCTCGGCTCCTCGCTGGTGCCAAGGGCGGTGCGCCGCTTCCGCGACAGGCGCCCGGACATCGCGGTGACGCTGATGGTCCTGCCCTCGCGCGATGTCCGCGACGGCGTCGCCTCCGGCGCCTTCGACATCGGCCTCGCCGCCGACGAGATCGACACATCCGGCGTCCTCCACCAGCCTTTCGTCCAGCCGCGCGCGCTCTGCGCCATGCCGCTCGGCCACCCGCTGGCGGAGAAGGAGGTGATCAGCCCGGCCGACCTCGATGGCGTCCCGTTCATCGCCTATGTCCCGGAAGACCGCGCCCGCCAGAGGCTCGACCGCATCTTCGACGAGGCCGGCGTCAAGCCACGCATCGTCGTCGAGACCATCTATGCCGCGACCGTCTGCGCCCTCGTCGCCGAAGGCGTCGGCATCGGCCTGGTCAGCCCCTATGCGGTCGCCGGCGCCGATCCGTCCCGGCTGGTGCTGCGCCCGTTCGAGCCGGAGGTGCAGAGCCGCAGCCTGCTGATCCTGCCGCTCGATCGGCCGAAATCGCAGCTGGTGCGAGACTTCATCGATTGCCTGATGGAAGTGCGCTAGCCGGAAGCTTCCACGTCATTCCGGGGCAGACCGCACGGCTGAGCCCGGAACCCATGACCACGACGCTCATCGTCATTGCGAGGAGCGTAGCGACGAAGCAATCCAGGGGGATGTGGAGCTCTGCCGCTTCTGGATTGCTTCGCTTACGCTCGCAATGACGGCATTTCGTTCGGCATTATCGTGTTCATGGGTTCCGGGCCCGGCGCTGACGCGCCGCCCCGGAATGACGGCGTGATCTTGTCGCAAACACCCTGCTCATAACGCCCAGGCATCGAGCCATGAGTTTTCGCTGATAGCCGGCAGGGCGCCGTGGAGGGAACATGCCCTTCAAAGGAGCCCCCATGCACGACACCACCCGCAGCGTTCACCATCCGGCCGTCAACGAGGAGGGCTATGCCAGTCTGACGGTGCCGACCCACCGCGCCTCGACCATCGTCTACCCGGATGCGGCGAGCTTCTTCGCCCGCAGGCATCGCGGCTTCGACGGCTATACTTACGGCCTGCATGGCACTCCGACGACGCGCACGCTGGAAGCACAACTGACCGCGCTGCATGACGGTGTGCGCACGGTGCTCGTCCCCTCCGGCCAGGCCGCGGTCACCATCGTCCTGCTCTCGGTGCTGCTGCCGGGCGACAAGGTGCTGATCCCCGATCAGGTCTACCAGCCGGTGCGCAGCTTCTGTGAGGAGTACCTGAAGCCGCGCGGCATCGACTACGCCGTCTACGACCCGCTGATCGGCGCCGGCATCGCCGATCTCATCGACGAGACGGTGAAGCTGGTCTGGGTCGAGTCGCCGGGCTCCAACACGATGGAGGTCCAGGATGTGCCGGCCATCGTCAAGGCGGCCAAGGCCAAGGGTGTGCTCGTCGGCTGCGACAACACCTGGGCGACGCCGCTGATCTTCAAGCCGTTGGCTCATGGCGCCGACTTTGCCTGCGAGGCACTGACCAAGTATGTCGGCGGCCATTCCGACCTACTGCTCGGCTCGGTCACCGTCGCCGATCTCGGCCTGCGCGAGAAGCTGAAGGAGACGCTGCGCGGCTTCGGCGTCGGCGTCTCGCCCGACGAATGCCAGCTCGCTCTGCGCGGCCTGGAAACCCTGGCGCTGCGCCTCGCCCATATGGGCAAGGTCTCCGAGGATTTCGCCCGGCGCCTCACCCGCTCGCCCGCGGTCGAGACGGTGCTGCATCCGGCCCTGCCCTCCTGCCCTGGCCATGAATTCTGGAAGCGCGACATGGGCCGCTCGTCCGGGGTGTTCAGCATCGTGCTGAAACCGGTGCCGCACGCTCTATTCGAGGCGGCACTCTCGGCGCTCGAGGTCTTCGCCATCGGCGCCTCCTGGGGCGGCACGCGCAGCCTGGTCGCACCGCTGGCGCCGGATGGCGAACGCACCGTCATCCCCTGGCCCCATCCGGGACCGGCGCTGCGCATCAGCATCGGCCTCGAGGACCCGGACGACCTCTGGAACGATCTCGATGCGCTGCTGATCGCGCTGGAACAGCCGGCGGCCGCCAAGGTCGCCTGAGGCCGAAAGACTGAAGATGACGAACGCGGCGGGGGCACGTCTCCGCCGCGGCGGGAGAGCTTTGCCTAAAAACAACAACAGGGGATCGACGATGAAACGGATTTTGCTTCGCCTGACCGCCGTGCTGGCGCTCGCCGCCGGCTTCGCGACGCCTGCCGACGCCAACACGATCAAGATGATCCGCGACCGCGGCAAGATCATCTGCGGCACCAGCCCCGGCGTCGCCGGTTTCTCGACCCAGGATGCCAACGGTCGCTGGCAGGGCTTCGACATCGACATCTGCCGGGCGCTCGCAGCGGTGATCTTCAACGACACCGAGAAGGCCGGCTTCGTCTCGCTGACCTCCAAGGACCGGCTGATCGCCCTACAGGCCGGCGAGATCGACGTCCTGCCGCGCACCACGACCTGGACGCTGTCGCGCAATGCCGGCCAGGGTGTCACCTTCACCACCGTCAACTACTATGACGGCCAGGGCTTCATGGTCTCGAAGAAGCTCGGCGTCTCCTCCGCCGCGCAGCTCGGCGGCGCCTCGGTCTGCGTCGCCCAGGGCACGACCAGCGAGCTCAACCTCGCCGACTACTTCCGCAAGCTCGGCATGAAATACGAGGCCGCCGCCTTCGGCACCTCCGAGGAGGCGCTCAAGGCCTACGAGTCCGGCCGCTGCGACGCCTACACCACCGACATCTCGGCCCTCTCGGCCGTCAGGATGAAGCTGCAGGACCTCGACGATCACGTCATCCTGCCTGAGGTCGTCTCGAAGGAGCCGCTCGGCCCCTGGGTCCGCACCGGCGACGAGACCTGGTTCAACCTGGTGCGCTGGACCGTGCTCGCCCTGATCAACGCCGAGGAGCTCGGCATCACCAAGGCCAATGTCCAGGAGATGCTGAAATCCTCGAACCCGGAGGTGAAGCGCTTCCTCGGCCTCGACGGCAAGATGGGCGAGGCAATGGGCGTCAGCAACGACTGGGTCGTGCGCATCATCTCCGCCGTCGGCAATTACGGCGAGAGCTTCGAGCGCCATCTCGGCAAGAGCTCGCGCCTGCAGCTGGCACGCGGCCCCAACGAGCTCTGGAGCAGGGGCGGCATCCAGTACAGCCCGCCCTTCCGGTAAGCCTTGCGAGGCGGGCACACGGAACTGCCGGACTTCCCGGCAGTTGTAGACTCCGTTGCATCACCAAGGAGTACTGACCGTGCCCGCCATCAAGTCCCTCTTCGCCGGCGCTGCTGCGCTTGCCCTCGTCACCGGCTCCGCCATGGCCCAGCCGCGCACGCTCGGCCCGCAGACCGGCACGGTCAAGATCGAACAGATCTCCGTCGCCTTCATCGCCTCCGGCGAGCTCGGCGGTGGCACCTTCACCTATCGCGGCCGCTCCTATCCGATCTCGGTCGGCGGACTCGGCATCGGCGGCATCGGCGCAGCGCGCGTCGTCGCCAGCGGGCGCGTCTACGGCCTGACCGAGCGCAACGACCTCGCCGGCCCCTACGTCCAGCTCAAGGAAGGCTGGGCGGTCGGCCGCGCTGGCCAGGGCCGTGTCTGGCTCAAAAACGACAAGGGCGTGACCCTCAGCCTCGACACGCGCCGCCAGGGCCTGCAGGCCACGATCGGCGCCGACGGCGTGGTGATCGCGTTCAAGTAAGGCGGACAGCCCGCACGGGATTGAAGACAGCGGCCGGAGAACTCCGGCCGCTTTTTTTTTGCGCTGCCGGGGGCCAATGAAGGCTCGCTTGCCCCGAGCCGGGGCCCCCTCCACATTGCTGCCCGGCCTGCATCTGAATCGTCTGGATGCGGCAAACTATGAGAGGAACTGCCATGGATACCGGCGTCGTCGACCAGCCCGACCAGAACCGTTTCGAACTCGCTGTCGGCGACGAGCTCGCCCTCGCCTATTACCGGCTCGACGGTGACCGCGTCGTGCTCACCCACACCGAGGTTCCCCAAGCGCTCTCAGGCCAGGGGGTAGGCTCGCGGCTGGCCAAGGGCGTCTTCGAGCAGATCCGGGCGTCGGGCCGCAAGGTCGTGCCGCGCTGCTCCTTCATGGCCGGCTGGGTCAGCCGGCATCCGGAATATAATGATATCGTCATGGGCTAGAGCAAAGAGTCGCGATTTTACCTTCGACTCGCCAAGGTTTAGCCCGAAGGCTACAGGCGCTTCTTCGCAAAGGCGCAGCCAGAGGCGGATTCAGATAGCTCTCGAACACGAAAGCCTGCTCCTCGTCCGAAAAAACGAGATAGCTCATGATCCGCCAAGGTGCGAACCTGAAACGGTGCGTCACCTCGCCCGCATTGCCGGCCTCTTTCTCACTTTTCGAGCCCACGGGGCGATCCGACAGCGTGCCGGCGAGCATCGAGAGAGATCGACCGAAGAACGGAGTTCACTTCGAATGCGTGGTCAGCATCGCTGCCCACAAGCGCGCGCGTCCGGTGGCAGTAGCTGCAACGCATATCGACCAATTTCCCGCGGCCTCGGCGCCCTCCGCTGCGGTGAGGTTTGCGTCGAGCTCGGGCTTAAGCTTGCCTAATCCAGCATCGATGCTTTGGAACTCCCGCAAGAGTGCAAGGCCAGCTCTGCAGCTCGCAGGGTTGCCAATCAGTACAGCTGGATCAGTAAGCCGCGGCTCGCGCTCGACCACGGCATAGATGCGAGCAGCGCAAGCGAGCTCGAATTCCCCATGGCGTTCCGGTATGAGATCAAGCGCCGCAGCCACCAGCGCCTGATTTGTAACGAAACGCTGATCCGTCTCGACCACTGTGTTGATCCAGGCGGCATCAGCCCGGCACGGATAGGTTGACGCCAACGACATCCCGGAGGCGGAAAAGACACGAGGCAGATCGGCCCTCTTTAATGCTTCGTCCAAATCTGCCTGAGCCATTTCGAGAGGTGACAGACTGCCCGTCGATGATTGTGTGGTCAGCATCGCGGCCCACAAACGTGCGCGTCCGGTGGCGGCAGCTGCAACGCAGGTTGCCCAATTCCCTGCGGCCTCTGCTCCCTCCGCTGCGGCGAGAGTTGCATCGATCTCGGGCTTAAGACTGCCCAGTCCAGCATCGATGCTTTGGAACTCCCGCAGGAGTGCAAGACCAGCTGTGCAGCTCGCAGGGTTGCCACGTAATACGGTTGGGTCAGCAAGGCGCGGCTCGCGTTCCACCACGGCATAGACGCGCGCAGCACAGGCGAGTTCGAACTCGCCATAGCGTTCCGGTATGAGCTCAAGCGCCGCAGCCACCAGCGCCCGATTTCTAACGAAGCGCCGATCCGTCTCGACCACCGTATTGATCCAGGCGGCATCAGCCCGGCACGGATAGGACAACGCCAGCGACATTCCGGAAGCGGAAAAGACACGAGGCAGATTGGCCCTCTTTAGTGCCTTGTTGACACCCGCCTGATCGAATTCGAGAGATACCAGATTACCCGTCGGCAACTCGAACACGCTTCGGCACAGCAATTTTTTAACGGAAGACACCGATCGATAGTTAAGAAGGTCATCATTGCTAGGCCATGGATTCAGAATAAATGAAATAACCGCAAGTTCTGCGTGAAAATTAACCGCACGAGCGAACGTAGATTCGCTATATATTTCACCCAATCTAGAAAGATACTTCGAATCGCAGCCAATATTTGCCCTCGACATCGCCCTCAGATACGCAACGAGCTGATACCCCTCTCTGTCAGTGAAGCTTTCGACCGAGGTCAAAGTTTCAGGTACATCGATAATTCGATGATTCCGATCAGTGAATTGAAACGATATGCTCGTCCTAAACAGGCGCAAATCGCTTTCGTTGAAAACATTAATCTTCCCAACACCGAACCCCAATGGAGCCGAACCTATCACCGTCCGAGAAAGGCGCGACAAGAAGCTCGGATTGTCGTCGGAACCGGCTACCGGAAGCCGCACGAGGAAAGCTAGCGATAGCGCCGCCAATGCCACCAGCAGGCTCGATATCATAACGGGCCAGGTTCGAGTTTGATCGGCTGTCGAAACTGACTGGCGAGCAGCGGTGAAACGGTCAGGAATTGCCGATGTGGTGCAAATGCCAAACATGGCAATGCGGCGATCAGCAACAAGGCGATAGAGCCACGGACCGATCCACAGCCGCCGACCAAGCTCGAGCGGGATCAGGGCCGGCCATAACAGCGGCAGGCGCCGAACCAGCCTGAGATAAAGTTCGTACCCGTCGTAGCGGCGGCCGCTATGAAGATCGATACCGACAAGGTCGGTCAAACCCTCGGCGAGAGTCACGCCGTGTTCAGCCGCAAAGGACGTATTGCGCCTGATGGGACGAAATTCGCATTGCCCAAAAATATCGATCAACGCAAGAAAGCGCACCGTGCGATCGCAAAGATTGCATCGATCATCAAACAGAATAGCGAGCGAAAGCGGTTTGCGTCCGACAAGCCATTGGGCAGGGAAGAAGAGCACAAACCAGAAAACAAGTTCATACCACCCTAAGAATCTAAGTGGCAGAACGAATGTACTGATCAGGAAAAAGGCAAGCCCCCACCAGATCACGAATGCACGGACCACCTTACCCATCAATAATCCAGGCAAGACCAAGATATACCACGCAAACATGCCATAGATTGAAATTCGGCTTAGGCTCACGACGAGCCACGGGCTGAATTGATACAGGCGCCATACTTGTTCGTTAAGTTCCGGGTTTGATACGGGCGAGAGCATGACCCGGGCAATGACCATGCCTGAAAGCCAAGCCTCGTCTTGAAGGTGCCACGTGACCGAATAAATGCACACGCAGTAATACGCAAAAATCGCGGCAATTTTTGCAATGACGAGGCGGTCACTGCTTGGATCGCCTGTAATCCGCCATTGCAATAAGACAGTCCTGGCGAGTAATCCGTGCCGCGCGACGAGTAAGCTATCCGCCGATATACGCCGGCCAGCCGGTGCGAGCAGGAGCAGGAGCAGGACGATCGACATGACCATCGTGCCGAGCGTGGATGCACCGAGGAGGTTATCGACGAGAATGTTTGACGTCGACATGAGCAGGAAGACTGCAAGCGGCGTCATGAAACCGAACAGCACGCATAGCGCCATCAGCACCATCACGCCGGCCAGCGCCGCGGTTGAAGCACTCCCAACCATCCAGCCGCTGATGAAGATTTCGCCATACCGGATCGTCGCTAAGAGGCCGACGGCGATTCGCGCGAGATCCACCATCGCAAAATCTGAAGTAAAATCATGCTCTGGGAACGCCCGCTTTCTTCGCAGAAAGCTGGCAAGAGCCATCAGCGAGCGCGCGTCAGGCGCACCACTTCGGCGCAACAAATTTATAAAGCAGATGCCCAGCATAACCACCGCCAGGAATACGATCAGCTCCTGAACCGGGTTGCCATCCGAGAATGCATTGCTCAAAATATAGCCATCCTGTCGGCAAGTGCCGCCTTGGTGATGTGTTTGCTATAACAAATTGGCTGACCCACAAGCCAGTGCCGGCTGGCGAATAATGCTGGTAAAACCGCATATCATCCCGCAGGCAGGTTCAAGGCTCGTCTACTCTGACGAGCGGCGTCAAAATACTCCCTGGTAGCCGAAGCCACTCTTCGAGCCCGCACCGCGCCGCAGCAGCATCACCGCTCGACCACCGAGCGCACGGACTGCCGTCGCCTCATTGGCGTACCGGACGTCGTCGCAGACGGCGCACAGTGGCACGTCGTCGGCCAAGGCTTCGCTCGGCCTGCGGGAGATGCGGACGACTAGGGGCGCGGGACGGTCGTTGCGCCACATTGGGTGCGAGCCGGGAGCGACGGTGACGACATATCCCCCGGCGCTCTCTCGGACGGCGCTCGGGCTGACTGGCGCGCAGTCGACCCCAGAGCAACAGGAAGCCGGGTACCAGCTATGCGCCCATGCGGGTTTAGCGCCCGGCCCCACGATCAGGGCCAGCGAGAGCCAGAACAGCAGCCTCATAGGGCCTCCGGGCAAAGAAAAAGCCGCCCGGAGGCGGCTTATCGACTTGATGGAAAAGCGCTTGCGAGGAGTTAGCCCCGCTCTGCTGCCATGGTTCCTATCGATGCGCGGTCAATCGCGCGGCGCTCCTTGGCCCAGCGGCGCACAGGCATCTCGAAATAGCGTAGGGAAAGCCACGAGATCACGGCGGTGATCATCAGCACTAAGACCGGCATGTAGATATGATGCCAGCCCTTGAAAGAAGGCCCCGTGCCATAGAGCAAGCCCCAAAGCGCATTGTTGACGACCTGATGGTACATGTAGGCGCCGTACGAGACTAAGCCGGCCGTCATGAGTATTTTTGTCTTGAACACCCAGCGCAACGGCCCCGCCTCGCGCGTGAAGACGTTCAGCAGCAAGCACGCCATCGCGAGATTTATCAGAGGGTACTGAGCGCAGATAAGGACCAGCGCGACCGTCGAATTACCGGAACGCTCCAAAATTTGGCCAACCGCACCCCAAAAATCGGCGAGCTGCAGCACGATAAGGAAGACTGCGAGCCAGTTCAGCGACCACTGCGCTCGCCTCGCCAAATCCAGAGATCGATCGTGCCGCACAATGCACGCAACCAGAAAGCCCATCATCAAAGCGTCGAGACGGCAAACAGTGATGATATAGCCTGCGTTCCAATTGACGCTCTGAACCACCCACGCCCGAATGACAGGCGTCGCGAGAATGATACCAATCGCCAGAGCCACGAGCGCCCGGCGCCGAAACAGTAGCACCAGGAACGGCAGTACCAAGTAGAACTGCTCTTCGATAGCCAGAGACCAGGTAACCCCTAGGGAAGCTCGTCCGCCCGGCAAGAGCGCCAGAGCAAAGTTCTGCACAAATGCAACATAATACCAGATCGACAACGTCGCATGGCCCACGAGATGAGCCGTTACCGAAGGATAGTTCGCGTTGACCCAGTTCATGACGAGCGAGAATGCGATCATCAGGTAATAAACCGGGAAAATCCGCGATGCTCGCGCGAGCCAAAACGAGCGGAAATAATTCGGCGATGAGCGGCTATCCATCAGAATTCCGGCAATCAGGAATCCGGACAGGATGAAGAACAGGTCGACGCCCCCGATGAGAAAGGGCTGGATGCGAAACCGGGCGAGATCAAACCAGCTCCCCGGTGACAGCGGAAGCGGCGCAATAACGACGTGCAGAAAGATGACCAGAAGGCAGGCGAGACCACGCACGCCATCCAATTCCGGGATGTGACCCCGCCGCATTACTGCCCCTCGGTTGCACAACCCGCTTTATACGTTGCAACCACGCGATGACCAGTAGGCATGCTGGTTCCAGGTTAAAAATATTGTATGCAGATGCGAGCCTTCTTAGACCGCCGAAGCGGTACAATAGCCGATGCCGGTCGGCCCAAAATTGACGTGCCCATATCCATTGCCCGTGTAGTAGCAGTGGTAGGTATTGCCGACGCGGACGCAGGCTGGATAGGCCGTGGCTTTGTCGTCGAAACTCCCGAGCGGGCCTAGCGGCAACGTCCCCTCTGCGGGGGCTACATCCCACGTCCAGTTCTTAAGATCCGTGCTGTGCAGCGAGCGGGCGCGATAGTCCGTGCTGTGCGAACTGACCATCATCCGCCAGGGGATTACGTCTCTGCCGACCCGACGCAGGGCGTGAAGTCCCCGCGACCGCGCACGGATGGCCATCACGCTTGGACGCAAGCCGAGTGCGACGCATTTGAGGAGAAGTGGGCCACCGGAACGCGCGAGCGTCTGGCCTACGATATCCTGTTGTACACCGGCCTGCGCCGCGGCGACGCCTGCCAGCTCGGGCGGCAGCATGTGCGCAACGGCATCATCACGATCAAGACCGAGAAGACCGGCGAGACCGTCGTCATTCCGGTGCTCCAGCCACTCAAGGATTCAATTGCGGCCGCGCCCACTGGCGACCTGACTTACATCATCGGCGAACACGGTCGAGGCTTTACGAAGGAGAGCTTCGGCAACTGGTTCGGCGACGTTTGCCGAAAAACCAACGTCAAGGGTAGCGCCCACGGCCTGCGCAAGGCGGGTGCCACCAGGGCGGCCGAACAAGGCGCTTCAGAAAGCGAGCTGGAGGCCATTTTCGGGTGGCGCGGAGGCCGGATGGCGTCGCTCTACACCCGGAAAGCCAATCGCGAACGACTGGCGAAGCACGCCGCTTCGAAGCTCCTACCGGGACAGGATTAGAACATCCTATTCCCGCACCTTGAAATCCGGTGCGGGAATGATCTCAAAAGACAGAGGGATATCAGATGCTTAGCAATTTGAATGGTGGGCCGGGCCGGACTCGAACCGGCACCGGCGCTGTTATGAGCAGCGAGCTCTAACCATTGAGCTACCGGCCCGCAGCACGCCTAGCATCCGGGCGGTCAGGCGCGCAACGGCTTTGCCGCGAGCGTGGAACGCACCGGTCCGGTAACGCTCACGCCATCGGCAAAAATGCGCCGAGCTAGGCCCGCAGCAGATTGCGGCGCCGGCGCAACGGGCCGAGGACATTGATCTCGAGCGCGCCGACCGTGGTCGCAGCCAGCGCGGCAATGCAGATCGCGAGCTTCGAGATATCTTCCATCGCCCCTTCGATCAGGACTGCGTGAACCGCCCCTGCGCTGACGATCGCCACGGCCAGCACGCTGTGGGCGATGCGCCAGTTCCGATGGGAGAAGCGCAAGTGCCGGCGCGTCGCGGCGAGGATGGCGGTGAGGACGAGGCACCACAGGCTGATCACGCCGTAGAGCGAGAACGGCGTCGGCGCGACCAAGAGCAGCGCATCCATCACATCCTCGGGGCTATAGGCGTAAAGCGCCCCGATATGCAGCGCGACTGCGGCGACGATCGCGATTCCGCCCCAGCGATGCCAGCGCAAGCCGCGCGCGGCGGGCAGCAGCACCGGAGCGGTCGCGGTCAGCAGCGGCTGCACGAACAGCAGGCTGAGCGCCACGACGCCGGCCATGCCGCCGATGACCCAGAGAAGCTCGCGGCCGCGCTGGAGCGGGCTTAGCCCCGCCGCAACCACGGGTATGGTGGCGACGGCCGCGATCGCCAGCCAGGCGATGCTCCGCCGGCCCTTGTCAGCTCGACTTGCCGGCATTGCCCGCCGGGGGAGCGAGGACGAAGTCGACGGCCATGCTCTTGTCGTGGCGGCTGTTCAGCACCGGCCGCAGGAACAGGGTCGCAAAGCCGGGATCATCATAGGCGATATGGATGTGCGGCTGGCCGAACTGCGGAACGATCGGCGAGATATCGAACCGATAGCGGCCGTTCGCGTCGGTCATGACACTGCCGCGATTGCTCGGCTCGCGCTCGCCGCCACGATCGGTCGCCGCCCAGATCTGGATGCGGAGATTGCGCAGCGGCTCGCCGCTACCGGCTTTCCGGACGAGCCCCGAGGCGACGAAGCCGGTTCCGAGGTTTTCGACCAAAGGCGCGTTCGGAATGTAGTTATTGGCGCCGCCGCGCATCGTCTCGGTCGGAGCATGGGCGCCGGTCTGCGCACTCGCGGAAGCAAGATGGCGCGGCAGCAGGCCGACGACGCCGGCAGCCGCTGCACCAAGGAGCAGGATCCGGCGGTTGGGATGGATGATCGTCACGGTCATGATCTGATCCTCGCCATTGCATCTGACGTCAGGAAAGACTTTTGGGCGGCATGGCCCGGGGAGCAGCCACAGGCATCCCCGCCCGACGCATCGTCTTGTCTGTCCCATCTAAGGAGCGACCGCCGGCGAAGTCCATCGGCCGGGCCATCACCTTCCCGTCATGCCGGCGTGAGGTGACGGCCGGCAGCACATGAAAAACGCCGCCGCTCGATGAGAGCGGCGGCGTTCTGGTGAACCCGTCTTCGACGATGCGGCTCAGGCCGCTCTCGCCTGCTCGTGTTCGTGCTCGGCTGCCCCGCCCTCGCGGAAGCTGAAGCGGGAGATGTGCTCGGTGAGTGAGCGGGTCTGCTCGTCGGTGAGAGCGAGCGCGGCATTGGTCTCCTCGACCAGTGCGGCGTTCTGGTGCGCCATGGTGCCGATGCCGTCGATCTCGCGGTTGATCGTCGAGACATCGGTCGCCTGGCCGCGAGCGGTCTGCGAGATGCCGTTCATCAGTGCCGAGAGATCGTTGACCGAGGTCAGGATGCTGCCGAACACGGCTGAGCTCTGCTCGACCAGGCCGACGCCGACCTTGACGTCGCCATGGGCCGCCTCGACCAGCTTCTTGACGTCGTTCGAGGCGTCGGCCGAGCGCTTGGCGAGGCTGCGCACCTCGCTGGCGACGACGGCGAAGCCCTTGCCGGCGTCGCCGGCGCGAGCAGCTTCAACCGCCGCGTTGAGCGCCAGGAGATTGGTCTGGAAGGCGATCTCGTCGATCATCGAGATCACTTCCGAGATCTTGCTGGAGGAGACGCGGATGCGGTGCATCGCTTCCAGCGCCGATGCGACGACCTGCTCGCCCTGCTGGGCGCGCTCCTCGGCGCTCTGGGCCATGCCGACCGCCTGGGCGGCGTCCTTGGCGGTCTTCTGGACATTGCTGGCGAAGGCGCCGAGCTGGTTGGTCGCTACCGAGACGGCGTTGCTCTCTTCGCTGGTGCGCTCGGCAAGGTCGGTGACGCCGTCGAGGATCTCGCTGGTCGCGCTGCGCACGGCCGAGACGGTCTCCGACAGGCGCGCCAGCGTGCTCTCGAACTCGCCGGCGAGGCTGTTGGTGCCGTTCTTCAGCTCGGCGAAGGCGCCCTGGTAGCGGCCCTCGACGCGGGCGACCAGGCGGCCGTCGGAAAGATGGCCGAGGACCTCGCAGGTCTCGGACAAGCCGGCCTGGACGGTCTCGAGCAGCTCGTTCACCGAACCGGCGAGCGCGTTGAGCTCGGCATCGGCGAAGTTGGCGTCGACGCGCCGGCTGAAATCACCCTGGGCGGCCGCCGCGACGACCACGCCGAAGGCCTCGCCAAGCTCCGCCATCATCTGCTGACGCTGCTCGCGGGCGCGCTCCTCGTCCTCGACCTTGGCGAGCTCGGCGGCGCGCAGCGCCACCGCATTGTCGCGGAAGAGCAGCACGCTCTTCGAGATGTCGGCGATCTCGTCGTTGCCCTTCGTCTCGACCTGAGTCTCGAGCTGACCATCGGCGATCGCCCGGGTCGCGGCCCAGAGCCGGTTGAGGCGGCCGACGATCTGGCGCCGGACATAGAACAGCGCCAGCGCCAGCGCGACGACGAGCGAGCCAAGACCGATGATGCCGAGCCAGAGCTTGCTTGTCTCGATCAGTGCCTGCGTCGAAACGACGGCGGCCTGCGCCTCGCCGCGCGCGCCCTGCACGAGCGCATCGACCTCACGGCGCAGTTGAGCCGCCGCCTGATCGACCTCCTTCAGCCCGCGGGCGATGCCTTCGCGGGTGGTGATATCGCGATTGCGGATGTCGACAAGACCTTCGGTGCCCTCGCCGACCGCGATCAGGGCCTCGACCGTGCTGGCCCGCGCCTTGTTACTGGTGATCTTCTCGGCGTCGGCCAAGAGCGTCCGCAGCCGGTAGGCGATGCCGTTGAAGCGCTCGCGGGCAAGGCCGAGCTTCTCCTTGTCGTTGATCTGCGCGATCTCGCGCAGCACGCCGACCATCTCGTTGACATTGGCCTGCAGCGTCCGCGCCAGGTCAAAGATGGCGAAGTCGCGGTCCATCAGCGTCTTGACCGCACCGGTCAGCGCCTCGCCGGAGAGCACGGCGAGATCGTCGAGCCCGAAGGTCACCGCGAACTTGGCCTGCTCGGCCTCGCCGCTTGCCGCCTTGACGAAGGCGTCATAGGCCTTGCCGAGCTTCTCCAGCGCGGCGGCCGATTCCGAGGCGACACGCAGGCGCTCGCCGGTCAGGTCGTTGATGTCGTTGATCTGGCGCGAGAGGTTGTCGAGCGCGGACTGCGCCTTCTTGTTATCGACATTGCCCTGCTCGCCGATCTTGCGCACCAGGTCGAACTGCCGGGCTTCGACCTTGTCGAATTCGCCGGTCAGGGCCGCGCGCTCGCGCACGGTCTGCACTTCCATGAAGCGCGGCGCCAGCGCCGTCGAGGCCGTAGCGGCCTGCGACAGTTCAAGCGCCAGCTCGACCACCGGCATCTTGCGCTCGACCATGTCGGCGACCGTGCTGCCGACCCGGCCATAGGAAAACCAGGCGACCAGCGAAGCCGCGATCGTCAACACCGTCAGGACGCCGAGCGCCGCATAGATGCGGGCGGCGATGCCGACACGCGACGCCTTCTGGCGCGCAGGCTTCTCAGTCTTCGACATTGACGCGGTACTCCTGAAGACAAGTCCGGCAGCGCGGCGCTGGCCGGTAGCGG
The DNA here is from genome assembly GCF_003952665.1 of Bosea sp. Tri-49. Lineage (NCBI taxonomy): Bacteria > Pseudomonadati > Pseudomonadota > Alphaproteobacteria > Hyphomicrobiales > Alloboseaceae > Allobosea > Allobosea sp. Tri-49. The sequence continues at coordinate 171,690 of NZ_CP017946.1, read as the reverse complement.
ATCACGAACGATAGGCGGCGGCCGACGATGGTCAGCCGTGAAATGGATGCGCTTGGAAAAATGCGGGGCAAAGGCTCGCCGGCTCGATCGTGCCGCGTGCGAGCGGCGGCGCGAGCCGGACCACGTCCGCCGACATGCGACGGCGATCGATCATGCAGGACCTCCCAGCCCCAGGCCGACCGATCCCGATGGACCGATCGACGGCAGAATTGCGGAGGTTCGCTTAAAGAACGCTTAAGTTGCCGGATTCTTCTGAATCACTCGGCCTGCGGGCTGGTTCAGATTCCGTTAGGATTTGGGGCGCCGAAATCAGCCCGCCGGCAGCGGCGGCACCGGCCGCGGCCGGCCGTCATCGTCGATCGCGACGAAGGTGAAGCTCGCATCGGTGACCTTCTCGTGGAGCGTCGTGCGGAAGCGCTTGGCCCAGGCCTCGACCTGGATCTTCATCGAAGTCCGGCCGACCGACTTGACCGAGGTGTAGACGCTGAGCACGTCGCCGACCTTGACCGGGCGGATGAAGGTCATCGCCTCGACCGCGACGGTGACCACGCGGCCCTGCGCCCGCTCGACGCCAGCAATGCCGCCGGCCTGGTCCATGCGTGACATCACCCAGCCACCGAAGATATCGCCATTGGCGTTGGTGTCCGCCGGCATGGCGATGGTCCGCACGGTCAGCGTGCCGCACGGCTCCTCGGCAGGATTGACGCCAGGCTCAGTCATCGTTGCCCTTCCCTTCCTCGATATGGAAGGAGTGGAGCACACGATGCAGGATCGGCGCCAGTACGAAGCCGGTGGCGATCACCACAAACAGGCCTGAGAAGATCGCATAGACGCCGGCGAAGAGCTTGCCGCCCGCGGTCTTGAGCTCGGTGACCGGTCCCATGCCGGAGAGGATCATCGCCGCATTGACGAAGGCGTCGACCCCGCTCATGCCTTCGCTGGCGGCGTAACCGATCATGCCGATGCCAAGGCCCGCCATGGTGAGCGCGAGCCAGAGCAGCACCGCGCGGCTGATGCGCCGGACGAAGAGCCTGACCGGGATCAGCCGTTCATGGCGGCGCTCGAATTGCATCAGGCGCAGCATTGCCACCTCCCCCGCTCGGCGGGTCGGCGCAGCCCCGGCGGAGCGTCGGACCGTCTGGTCATGAGCATGGCATACCCCCTTTGCCGTTGAGCCGGCAGCCGATACGCGCCACTATCCGCCGAACACCACGGGGCCGGCAATGCAGGCGGATTGGGAACTGGTGCGGGCGCCGCCGCGGCCCGATCTGGCGGGCGCCGTGCTCGGCTACACCGGCTATCGCGAGCACCGCGCCGAACCGGTCCTGCGCCGCGAAGTGCCCGTGCTGGTCCTGCCGCTGATCGTCAACTTCGCCGCCCCCTTCAGGCTGTCCGTTGCGGGCGGGCAAAGCAGCGCGCCGCAAGGCTTCGCAGCCGGCCTGATCGACCGCCCTGTCCTGGTCTCCTCCACCGGCCTCGCCGCCTGTGTGCAGGTCGATTTCACCCCTGCGGGCGCCTATGGCTTCTTCCAGCTCGACCAGCGCGACATGGCCGGCCGCATCGTCGACCTCGACGATCTCGGTGAATTGCGCCATCTCGGCCCGCGCCTGCGCGACTGCCGGTCTTGGGTCGAGTGCTTCGCTTTGCTCGATCGCGTCATCGGCGACAGGCTGGCGCGCGGGCGCAGCCTGTCGCCGGAGGTCGCCGCCGGCCTCGCCTGGCTGGCGGCGCGGCGCGGCAGGGGCCGCATGCGCGAGCTAGCGGCTGCGGCAGGCTGGAGCGAGCGCCACCTGACCCGGCGTTTCGTCAGCGAGACCGGCGTAGGGCCGAAGATCATCGCCCGTATCCAGCGCTTCGAGCACGCCCGCGAGCTGGCGGCGCGCGGCCGGCCGGGTGGCTGGGCCGCGATCGCCCAGACTGCCGGCTATGCCGATCAGGCCCATATGACCCGCGAATTCACCGCACTGGGCGGCCTGCCGCCGGCCGCTCTCGCCCGCAACGATGCCGGCGAGCACGGCATCCTGGAACCGGGCTGAAGTCCGTTTCGTTCAAGACCAGGCGCCAGATCGGCTTTGCTGGCGCGACATGCAACCGGAGATGCAGCCCATGCCGCAACCCGCCGCCATCTATTTCAGCCTGCGCTACCGCGATGCGGTCAAGATGGTCGACTGGCTCGTCGAGGCCTTCGGCTTCGAGAAGCACGCCGTCTTCCTCTCGGATGACGGCAGCAAGGTCGTGCACGCCGAGCTGCGCCTCGGCGAGGGCATCGTGATGTTCGGCTCGAGCGAGGGCACCGACTTCGCCAAGCTCGTGCAAACACCCTCCGAGCTCGGCGGTACCACCGCCTCGCCCTATATCGCGACGACCGATATCGATGCGCTCTGCGAGCGCGCCCGCAAAGCCGGTGCCGAAATCTGCATGGAGCCGACAGACCAGACCTATGGCAGCCGCGACTTCATCTGCAAGGACCCGGAAGGCCACATCTGGGTCTTCGGCACCTACAGGCCAGGAGCTGCCTCGACTTGATCACGCCGCCGCCAGCTTCGGCCGCGCCTTCAGCATCAGCCAGCAGACGATCGCGAGGTTGACCAGGTTCCAGGCGAGGCCGTTGAGGAAGGCGAGCCGGTAGGACGAAGTCGCGTCGAAGATCACGCCCGAGGCCCAGCCGCCGAAGGCCATGCCGAAGATCGTCGCCGACATTACCACGCCGATGCGCGCCCCCGCCTCGCGCGGCGGCATGTAGTCACGGATCGCCACCGCATACATCGGCACGATCCCGCCCTGGAACAGGCCGAAGATGGCGGTGACGATGAAGAGCGAGCTCAGCCCGTCGAACCAGAGATAGAGGAAGAGCGCCATGCCCTGCATCAGCGAGGACAGAGCGAGCGTCATGGTGCCGCCGATCCTGTCGGCTACGAAGCCGGAGCCGACGCGGCTGACGATGCCGAGCGCCATCATCACGCTCAGCATCTCGGCGCCGCGCGCCACGCCATAGCCGAGGTCGCTGCAATAGGCGACGATATGGACCTGCGGCATCGACATCGCGACGCAGCAGCAGAAGCCGGCGACAACCAGCAGCAGCTGCAGCTGGTTCGGCGACAGCCCGAGGCTGCCGCGTGCGCCAGCGCTCGTCACCTCAGCCGCCGCGAGGGTCGCCGCATTCGGCCGGCGCCGGAACAGCGGCGCCAGCGGCATCATCACCGCGAACGCCGCAATGCCGAGCCACAGATGCGTCGTGCGCAGGCCATGCGTCTCGACGCCCCAGTTGATCAGCTGCGGCCAGAACATGCCGGCGAGATAGCTGCCCGACGCCCCGAAGACGACGGCGAGGCCGCGATAGCGCTTGAACCAGTGCGACAGGTCAGCGATCAGCGGCGAGAACCCGGTCGCGGCGCCGAGCCCGATCAGGAAGCCATGCGCCAGCGTGAACTGCCAGAGCGTGCCGGACACGGATGCCAGTGCATAGCCGGCGGCTAGCAAACATGCGCCGAGCACGATCGGCCACATGATGCCGAAGCGATCGACCAGGCGGCCCATGACGATGTTGCCGATGCCGAAGCCGATCATGGCGAAGGTGTAGGGCAGCGAGGCATCGGCGCGCATGACACCGAACTCCCGCTGCACCGCCGTCACCACCACCACGGCCGACCAGGAGCCAACGCAGGCCACCGTTCCGATCAGCAGGGCAAGCGCCAGCCTGAACCAGGCATAGGGCGAATCCGGTGCGTAGCGCGCGTCCTGGGCGTCCATGTTTCCTCGCGAGCGCGACGGAGAACGATCTTCTCTCTGCCCGAGCATTAGGCAGCGTTGAACCCCGCCACAAGCGCGCGGGCGCCGGGGCGATGCAGCGCCGATGTGGGTGCATCATGCCATTTTGCCCGCAGCGCTTGCCATTGAAGCGGCCCGCTCGGCATGCTGTGCGCCTTGTCCGCGGGAGCGTGATGGCCAGGATCTGCATCTACGGCGCTGGCTCGATCGGCTGCTATCTCGGCGGGCGACTCGCCGCCGGCGGCGCCGAGGTCGGCTTTGTTGGCCGCCCCGGCGTCGGCGAAAAATTCCGGGCTCATGGCCTGACACTGACGCATTATGCCGGCGGAAGTTGGCGGGTCGCGCCGGAAGCGATCGCATTCGCGGCCGATCCGGACGCAGCAGCGAACGCCGATCTCATCCTCGTCACGGTGAAATCAGGCGGCACCGCGCAGGCCGCGGCCGAGCTTGCGGCCGTGGTTTCGCCGGATGCGGTCGTGATCAGCTTCCAGAACGGGCTCGGCAATGCCGATACGCTGCGCGCCGCCCTGCCCGGCCGCACCGTGCTCGCCGGCATGGTACCGTTCAACGTGGTCAGGCGCGGTCCCGGCGCCTTCCATCAGGGCTCCGAGGGCGAACCCGAGGTCGAGGACGCGACCGTGCTGGCTCCGTTCCTCGTCGATTTCGCTCGCGCCGGCTTCGCCTTGCGCCGGCACCGCTACATGCTGCCGGTGCAGTGGGCCAAGCTGCTCTTCAACCTCAACAATGCCGTCAACGCCCTCTCCGGCCTGCCGCTGCAGCAGGAACTGGCGCAGCGTGATTATCGCCGTTGCCTTGCCTTCGCCCAGGCCGAGGCGCTCGACCTGCTCTCGCAAGCCGGGATAACGCCCGCCCGGCTGACGCCGCTGCCGGCGCGCTTGATCCCCGCGCTGCTGCGACTGCCGGATGCCCTCTTCGCCAGGCTTGCTCGCAAGATGCTGGCGATCGACCCGCTGGCCCGCTCCTCGATGGCCGACGATCTTGCCGCCGGCCGCCCGACCGAGGTCGACTGGATCAATGGCGAGATAGTGCACCTCGCTGAGCGCCTTGGGCGGCAGGCGCCGGTGAACGAGCGATTGGTCGCGCTCGTCCATACAGCCGAGGCGAGCGGCGGAAGACAGAGCTGGAGCGGCGAGGCCCTGCTGGCCGAACTGCGAACAAGTGCCAGGCGGGGCTAGTTCAGCCCTTGCGCCCGGTCAGCTCGGCATATTGCTCGGCCGGGAGCGGGCGGCCCAGCATATAGCCCTGCATGTAGTTGCAGCCTTCGTCGATCAGGAAATCGAGCTGCTCGCGCGTCTCGACGCCTTCCGCAACCACCTCGATATCGAGCGCATGGCCGAGCGCGATCACTGCGCGCGTGATCGCCGCCGCCTCCGAGGCGACGCCGAGATTGGCAACGAAGCTGCGATCGATCTTCAACGTCGAGAGCGGGAACATGTGCAGATAGGACAGCGAGGAATAGCCCGTCCCGAAATCGTCGAGCGCGATGCGCACGCCGAGCGCCTTGATCCGGTGCAGCACCAGCATGGTCCGGTCGAAATCGGTGATCATCACTCCTTCGGTGATCTCGAGCTCGAGCCGCTCCGGCTCGAGGCCGGTCTCGAGCAGAACCTCGTCGATCAGCCCCGGCAGGTCGCCATGGCGGAATTGCAGCGGCGAGACGTTGACCGCGATGCGCAGCCGCTTCTCCCAACTTGCCGCCTCGGTGCAGGCCTGGTGCAGTAGTTCCCGTGCCAGCGGCAGGATCAGCCCACTCGCCTCCGCTGCCGGGATGAATTCGGACGGCGGAACGACGCCACGTTCGGGGTGGATCCATCGCGCCAGCGCCTCGAAGCCGGTCAGGGCGCCCGCCGCCGAGAAGACCGGCTGATAGTGCAGATGCAGCCGCTTCTGCGTGATCGCGGCTTCGAGATCTTCGGCGAGATCATACTGCTCGCTCGCAGCACTCGGGCCAGGCTGTTGCCCCGACGTGACGTCGACGAGCAGATTGATTGCGCCGGTGAGCTTGCCCTCGGCATCGTAGAGCGGCGTCGGCAACGGCATGATGCGCACACGGCTGCCATCGGGCCGTTCGGCCAGGGCTTCGACGCCCCGTATTTCGCGTTCTTCGCGCAGAGCAACCGCCATGGGACAATCTTCGAGCGGCAAGGGCGAGCCGTCGATCTGGAACAGCTTATGGCTGATGCACCAGCGATCGCGGCCGAGCTGCGGCTCGCGCCCGACGAGCCGGACTGCCGCCTGATTGAAATAAGTCAGGAACCCGTCAGCATCGGTCGTGTAGAGCGCCATCGGCAACCGCGCGACGACCTCACGAAACCAGCTGTCGTCACCGCAGCCGGCCCCCATATCCTGGGATGTGTCCGGCTTCTGGTCACCGGGGGGCTTCGGAGGCATGAAAACGGTCTCGATCCGACAGGCGATGTGACGGTATCAAAGCCCGAAAAACCGAATAAAGTTTTAAATGGCAGGAACCCAGCCGGCGACCCAACCCAAATACCAAATCGGTTCATCGAGAAACAATTCATGAAACCGGTATAATTTGAATCAAATTCTTTTGGTATCCTAACGGAACAACGATATTCACTCGAATATAAAGCTTTTAATCAATTGCCATGCATGTCGAAACGAAACAATTCTCGCAATGAAGCGGAGATGTTCGTAAATTCCTATTTGAACAGGCGTTCGTCTTGCTCATCGATCAACTGCCTGGCCTTGATGATGGCGAAGTCCGCCGCCTCCTCGGCCCCCGGGAAACGATCGGCCCGGATGAAGCGATGGCTTTTCACCTCGCCGTCGATTTCCTTCTCGATCACACCTGCAAGCTGCTGCTGCCCGCCCTCTGGGAACGGCGTCGCATGGATGGTGAAGCCCTTATACTCCGTGCTCTTCAGCGGCGCGGCGGGGCCGCTCGGCTTGGCCTCTTTGCGGCCGAACAGGGATTTGAGAAAGGACATGGCGAGCTCCGTCTGACCCGCGCTGTATAGCGCAGATGTTGCCTGCTTGGCCAAGGGGCCAAGCCATCCCTCGCGGGACTGAAGAATGGCGATGGCGACCCGCCGCACGAGCTTGCGCGCCTGCTGCGGTACTGGCCACTGGCGGAACGGCGCCAGCATCACCATGTTTCTTGAAGACAGGGCGGAATAGAGGCCCGTCCAGCTTTCGTGCTCTTCTTGGCCCGCTCTGTCGCAGGAGCAGCCATGACGCGCTTCCTTAAACTTCTTCTGCCGATCTTGCTGGCCTTGCCGCTGATGTCCGCTACGGCACGCGCGCAATCCCCTGCCGGTATCCCTTGCGCCGACCGCCGCATGGCGACGACACAACTGCACGAACTCTATGGCGAGCGCCGGATCGGTTACGGTCTTGCCGCAAATGGCAGCGTGATCGAACTCTTCGCCGCCCCGAACGGCTCCTTCACCCTGTTCGCGACCCTGCCGCATGGCGTGAGCTGCCTGATTGCCACCGGGCAGTCCTGGGAGCCGCCGCCAGAGCCCGATTACTACGCCGGGCGGTGAGCCCCCGGTGACTGAAAAGCAGCGTTACGCCGCTCCCATCGGAGCAGGAAAATCGCCCCCCTTCGCATATCGCCTCCCACATCAGCAGGCTTGCACTTCAATCCAGAATAATACCATACTAGATGGTATTATTCTGGAGGCCTTCATGAATGCCTGGCTTGCAATCGCCGCCGCGCTCGCTGCTGCCACCACGCTGATCCACGCCATTCTCGGTGGCAGGCATGTCGCCGTGCCGCTGCTCTCAGTCGAACGCCTGCATCCCGTGCCGAAATTCACCATGTACTATTGCTGGCATCTGGTGACGATCGTGCTCGCTGCACTAACGCTCGCCTTCGGCCTTGTCGCGACCGGCCTCGGCAGCCGCGACCTTGCACTGTTCGCGACGGTCGGCGCCGCACTGTTTTGCCTCTGGAGCCTCGCAATGGTCGGCCTGTTCCGCCTGCGGATCACGCATTTCCCGCAATGGGCGCTGTTCGCAGCGATCGCGGTCAGCGGTACGATCGGCCTGTGGCTCTGACCTCCCCTGCCCCGCTGCGCTTCCGCCGGAGCGACTGGCTCGCGCTCGGCCTCACCGCGCTCGCCGAACAGGGACCGGCCGGGCTCACCATCGAGGCGCTCTGCCGCCGCGCCGGCAAGACCAAGGGCTCGTTCTACGCCCATTTTCCCGCGATCGAGGCCTATCTCGCCGCGCTCGCCAGCCATTGGCGCGAGACCTATACGCTTCGCCTGATGCAGGAGGCCGACAAGGGCAAGGCGGCGCAGGAACGGCTGATCGCACTCGACCGGATGGCGCTCGCCCTGGACGTCCACGTCGAACAGGGCATGCGCCGCCTTGCCCAGCTCGATGCCAGCGTCGCGGCAATCTGCGCCGAGGTCGACCGCGAGCGCATCGGCTATCTGGAGAAACTCCATGGCGAGAGCGGGCGCTTCACGCCGCAGGAGACTCTCGCTCTCGCCCGCGTCGAATACGCCGCCTTCATCGGTTTCCAGCAGCTCGATCTCGGCCTGTCGCCGCAGGAGCTGCACGATTGCTATCGCACATTCATGCGGCTGCTCGTCCCAACTACCGGCAGCTGACGGCTCAGGCGAGATGCAGCACGACCTCGCGCCGGTGCGGGCTGGTGCGGTGCTCGAACAGGTAGATACCCTGCCAGGTGCCGAGAGCCAGCCGGCCGCCGCTCACGGGAATGGAGAGCGAGACCGGCAGCACCGCCGCCTTGATATGGGCCGGCATGTCGTCCGGCCCCTCGGCGCGGTGCGTGAGATAGCCCATCGCCGGATCGTCCGCCGGCGGCACGAGCCGGGCGAAGAAAGCCGAAAGATCGCGACGCACATCGGGATCGGCATTCTCCTGGATCAGCAGCGAGCAGGAGGTGTGGCGCACGAACAGCGTCAGCAGGCCGAGATCGACCGCCGCTTCGCGCACGAAGCGGGCGACCGCATCGGTGAATTCGTAAAGTCCCGCCCCACGCGTTTCGACGACGAGGCGGGTCTGTTTGCCCGCCATCAACGCTCGGTCAGCGCGAGCTTGGCGCCCAGCGCGACGAAGGCGGCCGCGAAGGTGCGGCGGAGCCAGGCCATGACCTTGGGCCGCGTCACGACCTTGTCGCGCATCGCCGCTGCGAACAGGCCGTACAGCGCGAAGACGATGAAGGTCATCGCCATGAACACGCCCGAGAGCTCGAGCATGCGCGTCATCGGGCTCGCCTCGTTGGCGGCGATGAACTGCGGCAGGAAGGCGACGAAGAAGATCGAGAGCTTCGGATTGAGTACGTTGATCGCGATGCCGTCGACCAGCACACGCCAAGCCGAGCGCTTGTCGGCTTTAGTCTCGACGCTGAGCGCACCCTGCTCCTTCAGCGTCTGCCAGGCCATCCAGAGCAGATAGGCAACGCCGGCATATTTGACGATCTCGAAGGCGAGCGCGCTAGCGTGCAGCAGGGCCGCGAGGCCCATCATCGCGGCGAGCAGATGCGGCACGATGCCGAGCGTGCAGGCGAAGGAGGCGAGCACGCTCGCCTTGGCGCCGCGCGTCAGCCCGGCGGCAATGGTGTAGATCGCCCCGGTGCCGGGCGAAGCGACGATGATCAGCGAGGTCAGCAGGAATTCGAGGGACATGCCTTGCTCCACTTCCTGCGACGATGCCGGAGCCGCATCGATATCCCGGTCGAGGACGCCTTGCTAGCCCAGCCCCTCGAAGATGCCCCCTATCACCGTGACAACCGCCTCGCCGGTCGCGACCGCGACGGTGCCCACGCCTTCGGCCACGGTCCCGACTGCAGCGTAGACGACCTCGCCGACCCCCTCGAACATGACGTTACCGGCGATGTCGGCGGCGCTGCCGAGCACATCTGTGACCGAACCCGATTGCTTCTGTGCTTCCTTCTCGACTTCCGCCTGCACCGCCACCTGGGCGGCTTCGATCTGGGCGGGATCAGGGATGCCGGTCATGCGCGCTCCTCTCAAGCAAAGATCACCATCCTCGCGGTGACCTTAGCAGAACTGTGGCGGACTGAGCAGATTCTGCTTGCCTCCTGCCTGCCATCGACCTAGGTGAGCGCCGTGCGTCCCTTCGGACGGCCGTAAGCGTCTCACGTCAGGCAACGCATCCACCCGGCTTTAGCGCCGCCAGGATGCAGCAAGGCCATGACGGCGCGGCCTGTCCTTACGGATGTTCCCATGACTCGTTCCCGCAAATTGCCCGCGCGCTATGGCGCGCTCGTCACTCCTTTGATCCTGTCGGGCCTGATGACCCTGATCGTCTCGGGCATCTCGACGCTGCGCGTCCTCGGCCCGACGCCGGCCTTCCTGCAGGGCTGGCCCGGCGCCTGGGGCCTGAGCTGGCTGATCGCTTTCCCGGTACTGCTGCTGGCGTTGCCAGTGGCCCGCCGGCTCACTGCGACGCTCGTCGCGCCGGCAGGGTGAGCCGGGACGAAGCGATCTCAACGTGCCTTCGCGATATCGCGAACGCCGACGAGCAGGCGATCGATGTCCCGCTCGTTCGTGAGATAACTGACGGAGGCACGCACGATGCCGGCGAGCGCGCGTGCCTCCATGTCGAACGGCGTGTAGGCGGGCCCGTTGGCTCCGACCGAAATCCCGGCGCCTGCAAGCCGGTTCTTGACGACATTGACGTCGAGATCCCCGACCGTGAAGGAAATCAGCCCGGACCGTTGCTGCCCGAGGTCACGGATGGTGATGCCGTCGATGGCTGCGAGTTCGGCCCGCAACCGATTTGCGGTGACATCGATCCTCTCGCGGATCGCCGGCACTCCGAGTGACAGCGCCTCGTGAAGCGCGACACCGAGCCCCAGCAGCAGGGGGACCGGTTGTTCGCTCGTCTCGAACATCCTCGCATCGCTGCGCGGCGCCGGACCCTCATTTGTCCAGGGTGCCGACAGGACGTCCGAGAACACGGGGTCGAGCCGCGCCTGGAAAGACCTGCGGACATAAAGGATCGCAGTCCCGCGCGGACCGCGCAGATGCTTGCGACCCGCGCCCTTGAGCACATCGCAGCCGATCGCTTCGACATCGACCGGAATCTGGCCGAGCGCCTGGCCGGCATCGACGAAATAGGGAATGCCCGCCGCGCGCGTCACCCGGCCGATCGACGCCGCATCGTTGATGAGGCCGCCATTGGCGGGCAGCCAGGTCAGAGCGACCAGGCGGACACGCTCGTCGATCATCGCCGCGAGCGCGTCCGGATCGACCGACCCATCGTCGCGGCAGGCGATGACCTCGATCCTCGCTCCGGCGCGAGCAGCCGCGCGCTGCATGGTGGCGAGGTTGCCGCCCCATTCCTGGCGCCCGACCAGAATGCGATCACCCGCCCGCAGCGGCGGCAGAGCCGCAAAGGCGAGCCCCCAGCCGGCCGAACCACTGGGTGTGAAGGCGATTTCGCCAGCCGTGGCGTTGAGGAGCCGGGCCGCATCCGCTCGTGCCTGATCGAGCCTGTCCTGCACAGCGACGGCCGCCTCATGCGGCCCGAGCGTTGCCTCGCGCCGGAGCTGCTCGGCGATCGCAGCGAGCGTGGCGCCAGACATCAGCGAGGCGCCGGCGTGGTTGAAGTGGACACTAGTCGCACAGCCCGGCGTCGCTGCGCGCAGCATCTCGATATCGAGGCAGCCCATCACCGCGTCTCCGCCAGCTGGGCGATCGCCCCGACCTCGAAACTGGCGCCGCACGAGGACCGCAAGGCCCTTTCCCGTGTCGAGGACGGATAGCTGGCAGCAGCAGGTAAGGCCTGCCCGAGCATCCGCAGACAGTTGGTGAGCGTCATTGTCAAAAACCCTTTCGATCGCGACGATGCCAGCGTTGCGTTCACCCGACCAATTCGAACGATGGTGCACTGCGATCGATCTGGCTCATGAGTCGGGCTTCATGTAAGGCTTTGCGCCCGATCGCTCGGGATCTCGCGGCATGCGCTCCTCACCTGCCCTGCCACCGCTCCATGCCCTGCGCGCCTTCGAGGCTGTGGGCCGCCTCCTGAGCTTCCGTCGTGCCGGCGAGGAATTGCTGATCACGCAAAGTGCCGTCAGCCACCATATCCGGACGCTGGAAGAGGCCCTGGGAACAGAGCTGTTCGAGCGCAGGGGCCGCAGCATCGCCTTGACCGAAGCGGGCGCGCGCTATCTCGACAGCATCTCGCAGGCCTTCGCGCTGGTCGCCGACGGAACCCGCGACGTCCGCTCCCACGCTACGCGCCAGACATTGAGGGTGAGGCGGATATCGCCATTCGCTACGGCGTCGGCGAATGGCCAGGCCTACGCTGCGAGCTGCTCGCCACCGAACGGCTCATGCCGGTTTTGAGCCCGGAGCTGGCGGAGCGTCAGCCTCTTGTAAAACCAGAGGACATCCTCGGACATACCCTGCTGATCAGCCATCGCCCCACCGAATGGGAGGCCTGGTCGCGGCATGCCGCGCTCGATCTCGCCACAGCCAGCCGGTTGCAGCTGACGGACTACAACATCGTCCTGCAGGCTGCCCTCGGCAGTCAGGGGGTCGCGATGGGCCGGAGCCTTCTGGTCGCCGATTATCTGCGCCGTGGTGCGCTGGTCGCTCCCTTGCCGGGTTTTGCGACCGCGCCAGGGCTTGGCTACTGGGTGGTACTGCCGGGCCGTGCCGAGATGAATCCGGCAGCCATGGCATTCACGGATTGGCTCAAGCAGGAAATCGCCGGACACTGAGAAGCCTGCAAGGCAGCGCTGGGACACCGGACTGCCGCAAACGGCCTCGGATCGCATCCCTATGCTTCGGAACGACGCGCATCCACTGCGGGCGACAGCGACCTGTCGCTAACGGCGGCAACGCTGATCCCGACAAGGTAAGCCGCGATATCGGCCCATGCGAAGAAGCGACCGAGCAGCAGAACGCCCAGCCTGGTCTCTCGAAAGGCGTCTAGCCAAGGCGGATGCCAGAGCTGGCTGGCCTCAATTGTGGCCGCGATGCACGCTGCCAGCAATGCGACCGACGTCATGCGCCATTGCGGACGCAGGAACGCGACGAGGCAGTAGACCATGGCGCCCCAGAGCGCCGAACCGAGATATTTCGCGACGATTGGCGGCCAGGCGATACCCGGCAGGCGCGTCGTCAGTCCGATCGCGATGATGAGGATCGCCGCGAGCGCAAGCATGGCACGTCGCGACAGCCGGGTGCTCATCATGGCCGGTCGAGCGGTTGCGGGCGGTTGACCAGCGTCACCAGCGTGTAGCTGATGATCAGCAACAGCGACCACGAGCCGAGCTTGGCGAGCGAGACCATCGACCAGCCCTGCAACTGCGAGGGGTAAAGCCAGGTCCGTGTGAAGGTGCCGATGTTCTCCGAGAACCAGATGAACAGCGCGACCAGCAGCAGCCCGAGCAGGAGCGGCATCGAGCGATGCACGCGCCAGACCTTGAAGTAGATTTTCGTCCGCGCGAACAAAACCGCGGCGAGCAGGAAGAGCCCGATACGGATATCGACCACATAGTGATGCATGAAGAAATTGACGTAGATCAGCACGCTGAGGACGATCAGGGCCCAGCGTGGCGGATGATGTGAAAAGCGAAAATCGAACAGCCGCCAGGCCCGGCAGATATAGCTGCCGATGCACGCGTACATGAAGCCGGTGAATAGCGGCACACCGCCGATCCGGAAGAAGCTCGGCTCCGGATAGATCCACGAGCCGACAGCAGTCTTGAAGATCTCCATCGCCGTGCCGACGACATGGTAGATCAGGATGACCTTGGCTTCTTCGGCCGTCTCGAGCCGCGTCAGGATCAGCCCGGCCTGAACCGACACCATGCTCAGGAAAAGGAAATCATAGCGCGCCAACACAGCATCGCGCGGATAGACGAGATAAGTCGCGATCAGCAAGAAGACGACGATGCCGCCGAACAGGCAGGCCCAGGCCTGCTTCATCCCGAAGCGGATGAACTCGTAGAAGCCCGCCATGACCGGACGGCCGGCCCAGCGCTCGCCAAGGCGATGTTCAAAATCGATGAAGCCGGCGAGCGGCGGCCAGATCGCCGCGGCACTGGCCCCGGGACCACGCATGTCGGATGGTTCCATGCGTGCCCCCGAGGGCAAAGGCCGGACGACTAGTTGTCCAGGAAGCTCCTGAGCTTCCGCGAGCGGCTCGGGTGCTTGAGCTTGCGCAGCGCCTTCGCCTCGATCTGGCGGATGCGCTCGCGGGTGACGCTGAACTGCTGGCCGACCTCTTCGAGGGTGTGGTCGGTGTTCATGCCGATGCCGAAGCGCATGCGCAGCACGCGCTCCTCGCGCGGCGTGAGCGAGGCCAGCACGCGGGTCGTCGTCTCGCGCAGATTGCTCTGGATCGCCGCGTCGATCGGCAGGATCGCGTTCTTGTCCTCGATGAAGTCGCCGAGATGCGAATCCTCCTCGTCGCCGATCGGGGTCTCGAGCGAGATCGGCTCCTTGGCGATCTTGAGGACCTTGCGGACCTTCTCCAGCGGCATGGCAAGCTTCTCGGCCAGCTCCTCCGGGGTCGGCTCGCGGCCGATCTCGTGCAGCATCTGGCGCGAGGTCCGGACGATCTTGTTGATCGTCTCGATCATGTGCACCGGGATGCGGATGGTGCGGGCCTGGTCGGCGATCGAGCGGGTGATCGCCTGCCGGATCCACCAGGTCGCGTAAGTGGAGAACTTATAACCCCGGCGGTACTCGAACTTGTCGACCGCCTTCATCAGGCCGATGTTCCCTTCCTGGATCAGGTCGAGGAACTGCAGGCCGCGATTGGTGTACTTCTTGGCGATCGAGATCACGAGACGCAGATTCGCCTCGATCATCTCCTTCTTCGCCTGCCGCGCCTCACGCTCGCCCTTCTGGACCATCAGCACGATCTTGCGGAACTCCTGGATCTCCAGGCCGGTCTCCGACGCCAGGGTATGGACGTCCTCGCGCAGTTCGCGGATGCGCTCCTTCTCCTGCGCGACGAACTCCCTCCAGCCGCGCGAGCCGAGCTTGGAGACGCGTAGCAGCCATTTCGGGTCGAGCTCGGCGCCGATATGCTGCTTCAGGAAGTCCTCGCGGCCGACGCCATAGCTCTCGGCCAGGCGCAGCAGGCGGGTCTCGTGCGAGATCAGGCGCTTGTTGATGTCGTAGAGCTGCTCGACCAGCGCCTCGATGCGGTTGTTGTTGAGCGAGAGCGACTTCACCGCGGTGATGATGTCGTCCTTCAGCTTCTTGTACTTGCGGTCCTGCGACGGCGAGAGCTTGGTGTTCTCCAGCCGGTTGGCAATGTCCTGGTCCTGCAGGCGGCGCAGCTTGGTGTAGTTGCTGGCGATCGAGTCGAAGGTCTCGAGCACGCGCGGCTTCAGCTCGGCTTCCATGGCCGAGAGCGACACGTTGTTCTCCATGTCGTCGTCGTCCATCCCCTCGGGCGGAGTCTCGCCCTCAGGTGTAGCTTCCTCGGCCGCTTCCGCGCCCTCTTCGCCCTCACCCGGCATCTGGTCCGGATTCTTGCCGTCGGGGCCGGCATAGGTCGCTTCAAGGTCGATGATGTCGCGCAGGAGGACCTTGCCCTCCATCAATTCGTCGCGCCAGATGATGATCGCCTGGAAGGTCAGCGGGCTCTCGCAGAGGCCCGCGATCATCGCCTCGCGGCCGGCCTCGATGCGCTTGGCGATCGCGATTTCGCCCTCGCGCGAGAGCAGCTCGACCGAGCCCATCTCGCGCAGATACATCCGAACCGGATCGTCGGTGCGCTCGGTCGGCTCGAGGTTGCGCTTGGTCTCGACCGGCAGCGCCGAGCGCTGCGCCTCGACCATGTCGCCGCCTTCGGGCTCGTCCTCTTCGCCTTCCTTGCCGCGCGCCGCCCGCTCCTCGCCGGCAGCTTCCGGGTCCTCGTTGTCGACGACGTTGATGCCCTGCTCGCTGAGCTGGCCAAGCACGTCCTCGATCTGCTCGGAGGAGAACTCCTCCGAGGGCAGAACCTCGTTCAATTCGTCATAGGTGACATAGCCGCGCTTCTTGGCGAGCTTGATCATCCGCTTGACGGCCTGATCGGTGAGATCCAGCAGGGGGCTGTCCGTGCTCGGGGGCGCTTCGGGGGAACCCGCTTCGGACTTGTCCCGCTCGCTCACTTTGGTCGCCATAAATCAGCGCTCCGCCATCTTGCGCGTCGGATGCAGCCGCTCCGACGCAGAAAAGGGCGCCGCGGCTGCCGTTGCTGCCGCGCACCCCAACCTACTCATCCGTCACAGATAGCGCCGACCATCGTTGATGAATCGTGCACCATCTCGAAAGTCACCCCGGATCTGCCGACGAACGAGCAAAGCACCCAGCCTGGTCAGTCCTCAGGATTGGCCTCGGTCCCCTCGACTGCTTCGAGGCGGGCCTTGACGTCCTTCATCCAGGCGAAATTGGCTTCCGTTGGTTCGTCAGCCAATGCGCGTTCGGCTGCCTTCAGCTCGCTATGTAGCGTTCGTGCGCGATGATGCAAGACGAGGGCCTGACGAATCGAATCAAAAACCGATTCCAGATCAGCCGTTTGCAAGAGTTTCAGCCGCTCGGCCGGCTGGGTGACGGCGAGCAGCGCCGCCCTCGCCTCGGCCACCCGGGTCTGCTCCAGCCGGCGCCCGAAGGCCTCCTGGTCGAAGCTGCCATCGAAGGCCGCCTCGAGCAGTGCCTGCCGGAAACGCTCGGCTGCCAACCCGTCGAGCGCAAGCTCCGCGATCTCATCGACGCAGCGCATGACCAGATCCGCATGGCTGGCCAGCGCGAGCAGAATGAAGGCCTCGCGGGGATTTTCGCCATGCCGGCGCTGCAGCATCGCCGAATTGGTAAGCTGCGGGCTCGGCCGCACCAGCGACAGCGGCTGCCTCTCCGGGCCGCGCTGAAAACCGCGCCCGCCGCGCGCATTGCCGCCGAACCCGCCCTGCCGGCGCCCTTCGAAGCGCTCCTGTTGTGGCGCCGGGGCAAAGAGCTGGCCGACGCGCTCGTCGATCTCGCGACGGTAATGCCGGCGCGTCGCCTCGTCGCGGATCAGGCCGAGAGGCTCTTTCACCCTGCGCTCGAAGGCGGCGCGCCGCTCCGGTGTATCGAGCTGGCTCGCCTCGAACTCGCGCGCCCAGAGCATATCGACCAGCGGCTTTGCCGCCCCGATGACCTCGGCAACCGCCTGCTTGCCACCCGAGCGAGCGAGATCGTCAGGGTCCTGCCCTTCCGGCAGCAGGGCGAAGGAGAGCGATTTGCCCGGCTCCAGCATCGGCAGCGCCAGATCGATCGCCCGGCCCGCCGCCTTGCGGCCGGCCTTGTCGCCGTCAAGGCAGATCACCGGCTCCTCGGCCATGCGCCAGAGCAATCCGAGTTGGTCTTCCGTCAGCGCCGTGCCGAGCGGCGCCACCACCTGGGGAAAGCCGGCCAGCGTCATGGCGATGACGTCGACATAGCCCTCGACCACGATCACCTGGCCGGTGTCATGCGCCGCTTTCCGGGCATTGTGATGATTGAACAGCAGCCCGCCCTTGTGGAAGAGCGGCGTCTCCGGCGAGTTCAGGTATTTCGCAGGGACATCGGCGCTCATCGCCCGGCCGCCGAAGGCGACGACCCGCCCGCGCGCATCGTGGATCGGGAACATGACCCGGTCGCGGAAACGGTCATAGGGCACGGCGATCTCCTCGCCATGCACCAGGAGCCCGGTCTCCATCATCGCATCGGCGCCAACGCCCTTGCCCGCGAGATGGTCGCGCAGCGAGAAGCGGTCGGGCGGGGCATAGCCCATGCGGAAGAGCTGGCGCGCCTGCGCTTCCAGCCCACGCCCGGAAAGATAGCGCCGCGCCAGCCCGCCGCGCTCGGATTGCAGTTCGGCCTCGAAGAAGCGTGCTGCGAGCTCGACGACCTCGTGCAGACCCTTGCGCTTCTCCTCCTGGACCTGCGCCTCGACGGAGACTTTCGGCAGGACAACACCGGCCTCCGAGGCGAGCTTCTCGACCGCCTCGGGGAAGGACAACCCCTCGGTCTCCATCACGAACTTGAAGATGTCGCCGTTCTTGCCCGAGGAGAAATCGAAGAACGAGCCCTTCTGGTCGTTGACGAAGAAGGACGGCGTCTTCTCAGCATTGAAGGGCGAGAGCCCCTTCCATTCCCTGCCGGCCTTGGCGAGGCGCACGCGCTTGCCCACGACCGCCGAGACTGGCAGCCGCGCCTTGATCTCCTCAAGGACGGAGGGCGGGAACTTCATGGCTTCCTATCTGGCGATGCGGAGAGCTTGTGCCAATCACCGATCGCAGCGCTCCCCCGATTATTGGCGCAATCCACAGCGCGTGATAGCCAGCCATGCTGGCGAAGCGAGGCAGGAGCGCGTGCGATGATCGAGACGCGGCTGCTGCGCCAGTTCGTCGCCGTCGCCGAAGAGCTGAATTTCCATCGCGCCGCCGGGCGCCTGCACATGGCGCAGCCACCGCTCAGCCAGGCGATCCGCAAGCTCGAGGACACGCTCGGCTTATCTCTGTTCGCGCGCAGCAACCGCAGCGTCGCGCTGACGCCTGCCGGTGCAGCCTTCCTCGTCAGCGCCCGGCGCGTCCTCGCTCAGCTCGATGAGGGCATCCGGGAAGCAAAGGCTGTCGCCGCCGGCCAGGCCGGCCGCCTCTCGATCACCTTCGTCGGCACCGCCCACGACCTGCTGCCCTTGGCGCTGCGCCGTTTCCGTACCGAATTCCCGGGCATCGAGCTCGTCCTGCGCGAAGCGACCACGGGCGAGCAGCTCGCGGCGATTACTGCGGGCGAGGCCGATATCGGCCTGATGCGCCACCCCGGCATCATGGTCGCACAGCTCGCCAGCGAATGCCTGCTGCGCGAGCCGATCCTCGCCGCCCTGCCGGACGATCACGTGCTTGCTGGACAGGGGACCATTCCCCTCGCCGCTCTCGCCAGCGACGACTTCATCGGCACGCCGCGCCAGCTTGGCATCGGCTTCCACGACCAGATCATCGGGCTCTGTCGTCTCGCCGGCTTCTCGCCGCGCATCGTCCAGGAAGCCCGCCAGATGCAGACCGTCGCCAGCCTGGTCGCGAGCGGCATTGGCGTCGCGCTGATCCCGGGCTCGCTGGCGCTGATGCCGCGCACCGGCGTCGCCTTCCGGCCGATCGCTGTCGAGGCGCCGCCGGAGATGATGCATGTCGAACTGATTGCCGCCTGGGACGCGACGCGCAGCTCGCCGGCGCGAGAGAACTTCCTCGCTGTGCTCCGGCAGGCAGTCGTCGATATGCGGGACATATCAAACTAGGACAAACAATATATTTTACTGAAGGCAGCCATGCAGGCAGCCTCCTCGCACAGCAATAGCGAGGAGCTTCAGCTCATGCACCGCCCCATCCGGCGATCAGCCTTGCTTGCGGCCGCACTCTCCGCGGCGGCCGCCTTCGCCATCCCTGCCTCAGCGACTGAACGAGCGACCATGATCGAGCAACTGCGCATCTACGAGATCTTCGAGAACAACAAGGACGCCTTCCACGCCCGCTTCCGCGACCATGCCGCCCGCATCATGAAGACCTATGGCTTCGACATCGCGGCGATGTGGGAGGCCAAGGCCAAGGATCGCACCGAGTTCGTCTATGTCCTGCGCTGGCCCGACGAGGCGACGATGCGCGAAAGCTGGGCCCGCTTCATGCAGGATGCGGAGTGGTCGAAGATCAAGGACAGCAGCGCCGCCGAGCACGGCCGCATGGTCGGCGCGATCGAGGAACGGGTGATGCAGCGCACGAGCTATTCGCCGTAAGCAACCGGTTCCTTACGGACAGCTCAGCGGATCGCCAGTCAGGGCCTTCGCCACGCCATCCGTCGGCAGCAGGATCGAAGCGTCGGCAGCGCGCAACTCGATCCGCGTCGCCGTGCGCAGGCTCGCCACCACCGGCCTCATCTGCATGACGCCGAACCCCTCGTCGGGTGTCCAGGTCAGCTCGACCTCGTCGACGCCCGATTGCGCCTTGACCGGCACGCGTATCGCCTTGCCGTCGGCCACGATCTCGATCGCCGACGGCAGGGCGTCCTTGAGCTGTGTCTTGGGCAGAACGGCCATCAGATAAGGGCCGCTCGCGATCGCCGGGTTGGCGCGGGCCGCCGCCGGATCCCCGCAATAGAAGGTGAGCCGCGTGCCATCGGCGCCGCTCACCCCGGCATAGGACGTGCCCATCTGGTAGCCGGTGCCCCAGCCTTCCGACTGGGCGAGCGCAGCCGAGCTCTGCAAGGCCAGCCCGAGCGCGACCACAGCGATCAACTGTTTCGACATCGGAAGCCTCCTTTGCCGAAACGCTGCCCGTCGATCTGGCGGAAATGCCGCCCGCGGATCAGCCGCCCAGCAACTGCTTTACCATAGGCGAGACCTTGGCGAAGTCCATCTGGCCGGCATAGGCGCCGCGCAATGCGCCGATGACCTTGCCCATGTCCTTGACAGCCGAGGCGCCGGTTTCGGCGATGACGTCCTCGATCGCCGCCTTGATCTCCTCGTCGCTCATCTGCTTGGGCAGATAGGCGGAGATCACCGCGACCTCGGCGCGCTCGCCGTCAGCGAGCTCGGGCCGGCCGTTGGCGTCATAGATCGCGATCGATTCCTGGCGCTGCTTGATCATCTTCTGCAGCAGGGCGAGGATCTCGTCGGCCGTGGCCTCTCCCTTGCCGGCGCCGCGCGCCTCGATGTCCTTGTCCTTCAGCGCCGCCTGGATCAGGCGGATGGCAGCGACCTTGCCTTTTTCGCCGGCCTTCATCGCGGTCTTGAGGTCGGCAGTGAACTGCTCACGCAGGTTGGACATGATGGTGCAAACCTTCTTCATTCATTGACGGGGCGCAGGCGCCTGATTAAGGCTCGCGCTCCAGACCGGCAGCGCCACCCGCGCGCAGCCTTCACGCTTGCCGCAGCTTCCAGCGGCCTGGACGAGACATAGACATGACCGCTCACGAAGGAAACCCCGCCTCCCAGGGCTGGAGCGAGCCACGCGCGACTGCCGTGCTGGTGCTGGCCGACGGTACAGTGCTCGAAGGCTTCGGCCTCGGCGCGATCGCGCAGGCGCCCGGCGAGGTCTGCTTCAACACGGCGATGACCGGCTATCAGGAAATCCTGACCGATCCGTCCTATGCCGGGCAGATCATCACCTTCACCTTCCCGCATATCGGCAATGTCGGCGTCAACGAGGAAGACACCGAGACGGTGAACGCTGCTGCCTCCTCCGGCGTGCGCGGCATCGTGCTGCATGCCGAGGTGACGCAGCCCTCGAACTGGCGCGCGGCCAAGCATCTCGATGCCTGGCTCAAGGCCCGCAACATCGTCGGCATCTGCGGCGTCGACACGCGGGCGCTGACCACGCTGATCCGCGAGAACGGCATGCCCAACGCCGTCATCGCCCATGACCCGGCCAGCAATTTCGATATCGAGGCCCTCAAGCAGGAAGCCGCCGCCCTGCCCGACATGGCCGGGCTCGACCTCGTGCCGCTCGTCGCCGCAACCCAGCGCTATGACTGGGACGAGACGCCCTGGCAGTGGCCGCGTGGCTACGGCAAGCGCGAGAGCGCGGGCCATCGCGTCGTCGCCATCGACTACGGCGTCAAGCGCAACATCCTGCGCCTGCTGGCCAAGGCCGGCTGCGAGGTCGAGGTCGTGCCCTCGACCGCATCAGCCAAGGACATCCTCGCGCTCAATCCCGACGGCGTCTTCCTGTCGAACGGCCCGGGTGACCCGGCCGCAACCGGCGAATATGCCGTGCCGGTGATCAGGGAGTTACTGGACAGGAATATCCCGACCTTCGGCATTTGCCTTGGCCATCAGATGCTGGCGCTCGCCATCGGCGGCCAGACCCTGAAGATGAAGCAGGGCCATCACGGCGCCAATCATCCGGTGCAGGACAAGACCACCGGCAAGGTCGAGATCGTGTCGATGAACCACGGCTTCGCCGTCGATCCCGCGACGCTGCCGGCCAACGCGACCGAGACCCATGTCTCGCTCTTCGACGGCTCGAACTGCGGCATCGCCCTGACCGACCGCCCGGCCTTCAGCGTCCAGCACCATCCCGAGGCCTCGCCCGGCCCGCAGGACAGCCACTACCTCTTCGCCCGCTTCGTCGAGCTGATGGAAGCCGAGAAGGCGAAGAAGGCGGCCTGAGCCCGGCCATTGACAGCCTGCATGGCGCGCGCTTTATGCGCGCCATGACCTTTGCCTGCCTGCTCGCCCGCAACTATTACGCCCCGTCCTCATAGAGGCGGTGGCATTTTCATGTCTCAACCGCCGCGCTGGCGGTTGAAATCAGGCAGTCACCCGGCATCGCGGCCCTCCTCAAGGAAAACGCGATGCATACCCTCAACACCACCAATCCCTCCATCGGCCTGATGGGCTTCGGCGCCTTCGGCCGCCTGATCGCCCGTCATCTCAGGCCGCATTGCCGCCTGTTGGCGTTCGATCCGACGCTGCCGGCAGATGCCACCTCAGGTGGCATCATCGCCGCCGATCCCGCCGAGATCGCCGCCTGCGACATCGTCATCCTCGCCGTGCCGGTCGCGGCGCTCTCGGAAGCGATCGCGACCTTGCGGCCGCATCTGGGCGCCGGCGCGATCGTCGTCGATGTCGGCTCGGTCAAGATCGGCCCGGCCATGACCATGCTGGCGCAGCTGCCCGAGGACGTCGAGATCGTCGGCACCCACCCGCTCTTCGGCCCGCAGAGCGGGCGCGACGGCATTGCCGGCCTTAAGATCGCGATCTGCCCGATTCGCGGTCGCAGCGCCTGGCGCATCGCCGCCTTCCTGCGCCGGATGCTGCGCCTCAAGGTCATCATGACGACGCCGGAGGCGCATGACCGCGAGGCGGCGATGGTCCAGGGCCTGACCCATCTCATCGCCAAGATCCTGGTCCGGATGGAGCCCTTGCCGCGGCGGATGACCACGGCGAGCTTCGACCTCCTGATGCGCGCGACCGAGATGGTGCGCCATGACAGCCCCGGCGTCTTCCTCGCCATCGAGCAGGCCAACCCGCATGCGCGGCCGGTACGCGACCGCTTCTTCGCCCTGGCCGAGGAGATGCGGGCGCATCTCGATCGGGACCGGTCACCTGCAAACGGAACCCGAGAAGCGCTGCAGCCGGACGCGGTCTCCTAAGCCGCTTTCGCCTCCAGCCGCAGGAACCCCGCCAGCTTGCCCGCCGACAGCCCGGCCTCATGCGCGATCCGGCTCGCCAGCGCCACCGCTGCCGGGCGCGGCTGCCCCATCGGCCGGTCGAGCCAGTAGGAGACCGGATTGAGCGCCGTGCGCTGATCGACCCTGATGACCCGCCCGGCATCGACCTGCGCCTGCGCCAGAGGCGGGCGCGATAGCGCCACGCCAAGCCCCGACGCAGCAGCGTCGAGCACGAGATTGTAGTCCTCGAAGCGCCGGTCCTGCTGGCGCGGCCGGAAGTCGAGCCCCTGCGCATTGAACCAGGCGCGCCAGCCGGCGGCGTCCGAATCATGGATCAGCGGCTGGTCGAGGAAGCGCTCCGGCCTGCCCTCGCCGATCGCCTTGGCCAGCTCGGGCGAGGCCACGGGATAGCACCACTCCTCGAAGAGCTGCACCGAGACCCGCCCCGGCGTGCCGCCGCGGCCGCAGCGAATGGCGAGGTCGATGCCCTCCTCCTCAAGGTCGACCTTGCGATGGTCGACCTGCAGCATGATCCGCACGGTAGGATCGCCGCTTTCCAGGCGCTGCCAGCGCGGCATCAGCCAGAGCGAGCAGACGGAAGGCGTCGCGCTGAAGCGCACCACCGCCGTCCCGCGCGGCTCGCTCCAGCGGTCGGATGAGTCGGCGAAGACCGAGAAGGCCTCCTGCGTGCGCTGGAACAGGCGCTGCCCCTCTGGCGTCAGCGCGACGCCGCGCGCCTGGCGCTCGAAGACGCGCAGGCCGAGCCAATGCTCAAGCTTGGCGACCTGCCGAGAGATCGCGCCATGGGTGAGGTTCAACGCCTCGGCCGCGGCCGAGAAACTGCCGGAGCGGGCAGCCGCCTCGAAGGCGCGCAGCGTGTCCAAGGGCGGAAGTGGAGAGCTGTGATCCATACTCACAGCTCGTCATTGAATTACTCGTTTGTCAATCAGCTCCCCGGGGCGTCTATCGAGGGCGAACCGTCACCAGCCTTTGAGGCCTGCCATGACAACCGTCCCCTCTGCCGCGCCCTCCCGGCCCGGCTCCACCCTCGACGCCATGCTGCTCTTCACCATCCCCTTCACCGTCATCGCCTGGGCCTCCTCCTTCCCGGCGATCCGGGCCGGCCTCGCCGGCTTCGGCGCGCTCGAGCTGGCGGCGCTGCGCTTTGCCATCGCCGGCGTGTTCGCGGCGCTCTTCCTGATCGTGATGCGCCCGAAGCTGCCCGAGCGCGCCGACATCTGGCGCTTCCTCACCGGCGGCATCGTCTTCATCGCGCTCTATGCGATCTTCCTCAATCTCGGCCAGCGCGTTGTGCCGGCGGGCGCTGCGAGCTTCATCATCAACACCAATCCGATCATGACGGCGGCGCTCGCCATGCTGGTCCTGAACGAGCGCTTCAGCCTGATCGCCTGGCTCGGCACGGCAATCGCCTTCGCCGGCATCGGCGTGATCGCGCTCGGCAACGGGCTCGATCTCAATATCGGCGTCAGCGTCCTGCTGATCCTTGGCGCTGCCCTGTGCAACTCGATCTCGACCGTGGTCCAGAAGCCGCTCTTCGCGCGTCACAAGCCGCTCACCGTCGCGGCCTGGAACATGGCGCTCGGCGGCATCGCGCTGACGCCCTTCCTGCCCGGCGCGCTGGAGCAGCTACCGACAGCCCCGGCGCAGGCGATCTGGTCGGTGGTCTGGCTTGCCTTGGTCTCGAGCGTCGTCGCCTACGGCACCTGGGCGATCACCCTGTCGCGCCTGCCGGCCGCCCGCGCCTCCAACTTCCAGTATTGCGTGCCGCCGGCGGCGATGCTGATCAGCTTCCTCTGGCTCGGCGAGATCCCGACGACGCTCGGCCTGATCGGCGGCGCCATGGCGTTGGCCGGCGTGGTGATCGTCAACCTGAAGCGGTGAGTACTTGCCACTTTCCGTCATGGCCGGGCTTGTCCCGGCCATCCACGTCTTCGCCTCACTGATCGCGTGTGGTGTTCGAGACGTGGATGCTCGCCACAAGGGCGAGCATGACGCTGAGGATGACTACGTTGCCGCCCCTTCTTCGCTGACCTGCTTCTCGATCCCGAGGATCAGCTTCCTCAGCAACCCCGCCAGCATTTCGCGCTCGCCTGCGTCGAGCGACTGCAGGAAGGCGAGCTCGCTCGCCATATCCGTCCGGAAGGCCTGCTCGGCCAGCGTCGCCCCTTTCTCCGTCAACGCGACCCGCACGCTACGCCCATCCTGCGGCGACTTCTCGCGCCGGATCAGCCCAGCCTTCTCCAGCCGGTCGAGCCGGTGGGTCAGCCCCCCCGAGGAGATCATCAAGAGCGCATACATCTCGGTCGGCGTCAGCCGGTAGGGCGGGCCGGAACGGCGCAGGGTCGAGATCACGTCAAACTCGCCGCGGTCGAGCCCGAAGCCGGCGAAGGTCGCCTCGATGCTCGGCCGGACCATGTTGCCGAGCCGGAAGGCGCGGCCGAGGATCGCCATCGGTTCGGTGTTCAAATCCGGCAGCTCCCGTGCCCATAGCCGGCGCAGCCGGTCGACATGGTCCTCCGCTGCACCTTCCTGGTTTCCTGATTCGTTTGTCATTTCCGAGCCTTGGCTGTCGCTACCCCGACAGCGAGACATACACGGCGTGTGCTCTCCGGCCAAGATATCTCGACACGAAGATAATTATCTTGACAGGAAGATATCTCGCCATTATATATCTTCTCGCAAAGATAAATCCATCCGCCGCTTACAGGGAGGCAGTCATGTTCAACGTTCTTCGGTCCGAGGATCAGCAGCGCGGCGCCAACCGCACGGTGCGTTTCGAAGGCGAGGCGCTCGGCGGCCCGGTCTCGTTCTTCATCGTCGACGCCGAGCCCGGCCAGGGCTCGATGCTGCACGTCCATCCCTATTCCGAGACCTGGATCGTCCGGAAGGGCGAGGCCGAGTTCACCGTCGGTGGCGAAACCACCCGCGGCCATGCCGGCGACATCGTGGTTGCCGCACCAGATGTCCCACATCGCTTCGAGAATGTCGGCGAAGGCCGGCTCGAGCTGATCTGCGTCCACCCGAACGGGCGGATCCTGCAGCAGAACCTCTGACGATCACTCACCCAGCAAGGAAGCACACCATGTCCAAGATGCTCTTCGTCAACCTGCCCGTCGCCGACCTCGCTGCCGCGACCCGCGTCTACGAGGCGATCGGCTGCACGCAGAATGCGGCCTTCAGCGACCACCAGGCTTCGAGCATGGTCTGGTCCGATACGATCACCTTCCATCTGCTCGCCCGCGACTATTTCGCGACCTTCACCGCGAAGCCCGTCGCCGACGCCCATGCCGGCGCGCAGGTCCTGCTGGCGCTCACCCAGGAGAGCCGCGCCGCGGTCGATGCGGTGGTCAAGGCTGCGGCAGACGCCGGCGGCAAGGCCGATCCGCGCCCGGCGATCGATCTGGGCTGGCTCTACAATCGCGCCTTCGAGGACGCCGACGGCCACACTTTCGAGGCGGTCTTCGCCGACATGGCGGCGATGCCGGCGGGGTAAAGTACGCCACAGAACCCCTCTCCCTGATGGGAGAAGGGTTCCCCGCGCCTCCTCGTCATGGTCGGGCTTGTCCCGACCATCCACGTCTTCCTCCGTGAAGCACAGCGTTCAAGACGTGGATGCTCGCCACAAGGGCGAGCATGACGGTCGAGCCAACGGGGACAACTCCCCAATCAATCCCCGCCCCGAAAACCTGCTTTATGCTTCTCCCCGTCCCGCCCGAACCGAGGGGGCTTCGCGAGGCATCATGAGGCCGGGCGGGAGAGCGGTGTTCGTGGCGAAAGGGCCTTGCGAGCCTGAATGAGTGCGCTCCGCAGAAGTGCGAACCACTTTTGCGACCAGGGCCTGCTCGTTCCACCACGGAGGGGTTTCGTCGTTCGGGGCAGGCACCCCGGTCCAGCCGGACGCAACACACGGCGAGAACTCACAAGAGAACCGCGCGCGGGGTTCGGGCAGTGGCCAGTGGCGCTGCCTCGACATTTCGACATCGACATTCGGCACGCAGCCGTCGACTGCGACGCCGCCTTAACCCCGCGCCTCCCTCGGATGGCGTTTACCTCACACCCTCGCGGCAAAAGCTGGCGGGGTTTTGAGTGCGACCGACCAGCCGTTGCCGGGCTGAGCTGGCCTCTGCTACTCGGGGAAATGCTCAGTCCCCCGACCAGGCTCCAACGCAATGACATGGATGCGGTGGCAGCCGTGCACCGCGCGAGTCTCGACGATCGCCTGCCCTGGCTGGCAGGGCTGCATACGCCCGAGGAAGATCGCGCCTATTTCGGGACGGTCGTCTTCCGCGAATGCGAACTGTGGGGCACGTTCCACGGCCCGGCGCTGGCCGGCTTCATAGCCTTCCGCGACGGCTGGATCGACCAGCTCTACGTGCTGCCGACCCATCAGGGTCAGGGTGCGGGCAGCGCCTTGCTGGAGGTCGCGCAGATGCGCTGCTCCGAGCTCAATCTCTGGACGTTTCAGCGCAACGCGATCGCCAGGCGCTTCTACGAACGGCACGGCTTCGTCGAAGCCGAGCTGACCGACGGATCGCGCAATGAAGAGCGCGAGCCCGACATCCACTATGTCTGGCGCAGGCGCTGACCAACCTCGTGGCCGCGGTCTGATCTAGATCTCGGCGAACAACCGCCGCTGCAGCTCGTCCCACAATTCTGGCGTTTGCGCCGCCAGGATGCCGAAGCCCTGTTCGGCCGGCCTGTAGGGGCGCCCGTCGAAGCGGGCCGCCCGGCCGCCGGCCTCTTCGAGGAAGAGCGTGCCCGGCGCATGGTCCCAGGGCAGGCCGCGCCAGAACACCACGAAATGCTGCTCGCCGCGCACGATCGCGGGATACTCCTCGCCGGCGCAGTGCATCCCCGGCAGGATGGCGGCCAAATCCCGGCCATTGGCCTGCACCCGCGCCGTGATCTCCGCCGGCAGGAAGCGGGTCAGCACGCCGCCGCGCAGCGCAGCCCACTGCGGTGGTCGGCCGGCCCTGACGCGCTCGCCATTGACCCACGCACCGGAGCCGCGCTCGGCGACATGGAGCGTCCCTGTCGCCGGGCTCAGCATCCAGGAAGCGACGGGCTCGCCGTCACGCAGCAGCGCCACCATCATCGAGAAGCACGGACTGCCCTTGATGAAATTCGAGGTGCCGTCGACGGGGTCGACCACGAAGACGGTGCCCTCGCCCAGCCCCTCCAGCAGCTCCGGCTGGGCCGAGACCGCTTCCTCGCCGATCACCCGCGAGCCCAGCAGCAGCGCCGGCAGCCGGACATTCAGAAGCCGCTCCGCCTCCTCGTCGGCGATCGTGACCTCTTCGCCCGGCGATTTCACCCGGACGTCCGACTCCACCAGCTTGCGGAAGCGCGGCATCACCGCCTGCGCCGCAACCTCGCGCAGCAGGTCAGAGACCTGCTCGATCGGCAAATCTCCGGCCACCGTCAGAAGCCCCGCCGTTCCAGCTCAGCTTCCGCCTCGGTGATGTAGTCCCGGATCACCGGCACGGCGCTCTTATGCGGGCCGAGCAGCAGCTGGAAGACCATGTCGCCGCCGATGTCGAAGGAGATCGAGCAGGCGGAGAGGTAGAACTCCCACATCCTTGCGAAGCGCTCGCCCAGCATTGCGACCACCTCCGGCCGGTGCGCCATGAAGCGCTCGCGCCAGGCTTCCAGTGTCCAGTGATAGTGCCGGCGCCAGAACTCGCAGTCGGAATGCCATAGGCCAGTCTGCTCGACGGCGGCGAAGACCTCGGACAGCGCCGGGGCATAGCCGCCGGGGAAGATGTACTTGTCGAAGAACGGGCCGGTGAAGCCGGGCGGGCCGACGCGGCCGATGCAGTGGACCAGCGCGATCCCGTCCGGAGTGAGCAGGTCGCGGATCTTCTCGAAATATTCGAGGTAATGCGCGACGCCGACATGCTCCATCATGCCGACCGAGACGACGCGGTCGAAGGTCCCGGTCAGCTCGCGATAGTCCTTGTTGATGAAGCTTACGGCATCGCCGACGCCGGCGGCCTCGGCTCGCTTTTGCGCCGCCGCCATCTGGTCGGGCGAAACGTTGAGCCCTGTCACCTTCGCCCCGCAGGCCTTGGCGAGATAGATCGAAAGCTCGCCCCAGCCCGAGCCGATATCGAGCACGCGCATGCCCGGCTCGATCTTCAGCTTCGCCGCGAGATGCCTGAGTTTCGCCTTCTGCGCGGCCTCCAGACCCACATCCGGAGAATGCCAATAGGCGCAGGAATAGGTCATCGTCTCATCGAGCCAGAGCCGGTAGAAATCGGTCGGAATGTCGTAGTGGTGCTTGACCTTCTTGCCGGCGACACCAAGCGGGTTGTGCATCCGCCAGCGCCGGATCTTGAAGCGGATCTTGCGGATCGCCGCCTGCAGCGGGTGCTTGCGGAGCTCGCTGCGCTGGATCCAGAACAGCGTCAGCAGGTCGTGGATGGTCGAGCCGTCCTCGAACTCGATACGCTCATCCATATAGCCTTCGGCCAGCGCCAGCTCGGGATTGAGGAAAAGCTCGCGCTCGATCTTCGTATCCTTGAAGCGCACCGTCACCTCGCCGGCGACGACCGGCTTTCCGGCGAAGCTGAACTCGGTCCGGCCCGGCCCGAAGACATGTCGCTTTCCATCCGGCGCGATCACGGTCAGGCGCCCCTTGCGGATCGAGCGCTTCAGGAGTTTCGGCAAAAGCAGCATGGTCGGCACGGCTCCGGTCGGTCGCGCGCAGGCTATTGGCTCGGCTGTGGCAGCACAAATGCTTGGTGCAATCAACCTGACTTCACAGTCGCCGCGGGCATGCTAGGGCTTAAGGCGAAGGCGCTTTCCGCGCCATCCTCCAAACGGGAACCCCGATGTCCTGGCGTGATTTCTGGAACGGCGAGCATGCGATCTACGTCTCGGATCGCCACAAGGCCCTGCATTATCGCCGTATCGCGCAGGATATCGCCGCCGCCGTGCCGTCCAGGGACGCAACCGTGCTCGATGTCGGCTGCGGCGAAGCGCTCTCGGCCGATCTCGTCGCCGCGGCCAGCGGCCGGCTGATCCTGTGCGAGGCTGCCCCGACGGTCCGCGACAAACTCAAGACCCGCTTCGCTGCGCTCGCCAATCTCTCGGTCGTCTCGCCGGAAGAGGTCGAGGCGCTGCCGGATGATTCGCTCGACCTCGTCGTCGCCAATTCGCTGATCCAGTATCTGAGCGAGGACGAATTGAAGCGGGCGCTGACAACCTGGCTCGCCAAGCTCAAGCCCGGCGGCGAGCTGATCCTCGCCGACGTGATCCCGCCGGACCTCTCGCCGCTGACCGACGCGACCGAGTTGCTCGGCTTCGCCTGGCGCGGCGGCTTCCTCGTCGCGGCGCTCGGCGGGCTGGTCCGCACCGTCTTCTCGGACTACCGCAAGCTGCGCGCCCAATACGGTCTCTCGACCTACAGCGCCGTCGGCATCTCCGCGCTGGTCGAGGCGGCCGGCTTCAAGGGCGTCGCGCGCCGCCAGAACTTCGGCCATAACCCGCATCGCATGGCCTTTTCGGCCAGGAAGCAGCTCATCCCGGAGGTTTGACGCCATGGCCTCGCTCGCGCTTGCTGTCACCTTCATCGCGCTGGTGCTGGCCGGCGCCATGGCCGGCTTCTTCTATGCTTATTCGATGTCGGTGATGTGGGCGCTCGACGCGGTCGATCCGAAGACCGCGATCGCGTCGATGCAGAGCATCAACATCGTCGTGCGCAACGCCATCTTCTTCCCGGCCTTCTTCGGCACGCCCGTGGTGGCGCTGCTAGCGGCTGGGCTCTGGTGGAAGGCGGGTGCCGGGCAGGTCGCGCTGCTGCTGGCGCTCGCGGCCATCGTCTATCTGGCCGGCGCCTTCCTGCTCACCATTCTCGCCAATGTGCCGATGAACGAGGCGCTCGCCGTTGCCACGATCCCGATCGATCCCGAGGCGGCGCGTACGCTCTGGCGGAACTATTCCGGCCCGTGGACGCTGTGGAACCATGTCCGCACGCTCGCGAGTCTCATTAGCCTGCTGTTGGTCGGCTGGGCGCTCTACGCCGCCGGGCAAGCCTGATCAGGCGCCTTCGCGATCGGCGAAGGAGAAGAACTTGTGCCCGGCAAAGGTGAAGACCATCACGATCAGCGTGGTGACGACCTGCATCGGCAGATAGGGCAGGCCGGCGACCTTGACGAAGAGGTGCATCAGCACGCCGGTGAGCAGGAAGCCGCCGAAGGCGATCAGGCCGAAGCGCCAGCTCGCCTCGCCATGGGTCCGCGTGGCGTCGAAGGTCAGCCAGCGGTTCATGAGATAGGAGACGACGCCGCCGAGCACGAAACCGGCGAGCGACGCCAGAACGGGATCGGCCCCGCCGAGCTCGACCAGGCCGATCAGCAATCCGTAATGCGCAACCGCCGCCATCACGCCGGAGAAGGCGTAGGCGATGACCTGGCGCGTATGGCGGGGAAGGCGGTTCAGCATCCGGGATGCCTATACCCCGGATGCTGAACGAAAGCCTATGGCCGATCAGCCCGCATCGCTGCCGGCGAGGTTGGTCGGCATGCCCTCGACCGGCAGATCGAGCGCCTGCTTCAGCGTCTCGAGATTGTATTCGCGGATCCGGCCATTGGTCGGATCGCTGACATAGGCACTGCCGCCGACCACCGCGAGCGAGGGTGTCGGTGTCTTGGCGCCGTACTGGCAGTCGAAGGCCGGCACGGCGTCGAAGCTGGCGATCTCCTTCCAGGCGGCGACGTCATAGACCCGCAGCTTGCCGTCCGGCGTCAGATTGGCGAGCCGCCGGCCATTGCCGGAAAGTTCGAACTGGCAAGCCGACTGGCCGCCGGGCACCGGCAGGATATCAGCCGAGGTCAGCGACTTGGCGGCTGGATCGACCCTGATCAGGCCGTCATAGGGCGAGGTCTTGCCGTAATTGGCGACCATGAACTTGGCGCCGACCCGGGCCTTGATCGCGCTGATCCGGCGCTCGTCCGGATAGGCGAGCTTGTGCGCGCTGAACTTGCCGCCGGCCTGCGACAGCACCAGCATGCCACCGCCCTCGCCCTCGGCGCAGCCGAAGACATGGCGGCCATCGGCCGCAGCATGGCCGTGATAGAGCTTGCATGAGGCGTCGGCCTTGGCCGGATCGTTGAAGCTGGCGAGCTTGGTCCAACTGCCCTTCGTCCGGTCGAGGATCTCGAAGCCATCCGGCCGCGACGAGGCGCTGCGGTCATCGCCTTTGACATAGGCCGGGTTCGGCACCGACATCAGCCAGCGCCCCTCGCCCATCGGCACGACGATGCCGTGCTGCGGCCCCGGGCTCGGCCATTCAGTCAGCGCCGGCTTGTCCTTCGCGAGATCATTGATCGCGACCAGCACCGCCTTCGCCGTGCTTTGCCCGTCCCAGGGGCGGATGCCGTCATAGAACAGCGCGAGCTGGCCATGGCCGGAGATGACATGGGCCGGCTTCTGGCCGGTCAGCGTGAGGTCGACGAGCTTCACCGCCCCCTTCTCGATGTCGTTGTGGTCGCCATGCGACTCGATCGTCAGGCCGGTGTCGAGGAAGCGGATCGTGCCGGCATCGTCGCCGGTCTTGATCACCACGAAGCGGCCGCCCTGCGCCGTGGCGAAGCCGGGATTGGCCTTAGGGACGTCGAAGCTGTGCGTGACCTCGCCGGTATCGAGGTCGAGCACGCGCACGACCGGCTTCTCGTGGTCGGCGAAGACCAGCCGGCCGCGCAGCACGGCATGGTCATGGGCGAGGGCCGGCAGGCTCGAAAGCACGGCCGAGATGGCGAGCGTGGACAATAGGGAAAGCGGACGCATGGCAGTCTCCAGGGCGGACAGTAAGGGGGTGAGGTCTCAGGCGGCGGTCGCGCGGCGCCAGGCCGGGAACGGGTCGGGCAAATCGCGATAGCGCTCGGGCTTGAAGGCGATGGTCGGCGTCTCGCCAAGCAGGCAGGCGTCGAGCCCGGCGCGGATGGCGCGCTCGTCCATGCCGGAGCCGATGAAGACGAGTTCCTGCCGACGGTCGCCCCAGACGGAGTGCCAGTGCCGGTTCAGGATTGCCTTCCATTCCGGATGGTCGGGCCAGCGCGGGCGCGGCACGGCGGCCCACCAGAAGCCCATCGCTTCGGTGCGGCAGATCGCGCCGGCAAGCGACATCTCGCCGACCCATTCGGGCCGCGTCGCCAGCCAGAAATGCCCCTTGGCCCGGATCAACCCCGACCAGCTCCGGGCAAGGAAGGCGTTGAATTTT
This sequence comes from Bosea sp. Tri-49, assembly GCF_003952665.1. Lineage (NCBI taxonomy): Bacteria > Pseudomonadati > Pseudomonadota > Alphaproteobacteria > Hyphomicrobiales > Alloboseaceae > Allobosea > Allobosea sp. Tri-49. The sequence continues at coordinate 138,555 of NZ_CP017946.1, read as the reverse complement.
TCCGGATGGAAGGGCCGACGCGCCCGATAGACGAAGGATGAGATGCCGTATTCTTCGGTCTCCGGCACATGGTCGTTGAAGCCGTAGAGCTCCTTGTGCCAGAGCGGGTGCTCCTGCGCCTTCTCATGGTCGAACAGGCCGGTGTCGAGGATCGCGTCCAGGGGCGCGCGGCCGAAATCGGCCTCGATCAGGCGCGCATCAGGATTGAGCGCCCGGATGATGAGCCTGGCCTGCGCCACTGCCTCCGGCCCGGCATCGCCGACCTTGTTGAGCACGACGACGTCAGCGAACTCGATTTGCTCGACAAGAAGATCGACCAGCGTGCGCTCGTCGCCCTCACCGGCCGTCTCGCCACGCTCGCGCAGGAAGTCGCGCGACCCATAATCCTTCAGCAGGTTCACCGCGTCGACCACCGTCACCATGGTGTCGAGCCGGGCGAGATCGGAAAGCGAGAAGCCGTCCTCGTCGCGGAATTCGAAGGTGGCGGCGATCGGCAGCGGCTCGGCGATGCCGGTGCCCTCGATCAGCAGGTAGTCGAAGCGCCCGTCGCGGGCGAGCCGGCCGACCTCGGCGAGGAGATCGTCGCGCAAGGTGCAGCAGATGCAGCCATTGCTCATCTCGACTAGCTTCTCGTCGGTGCGCGAGAGATCGCCGCCGCCGGAACGCACGAGATCAGCGTCGATGTTGACCTCGCTCATGTCGTTGACGATGACCGCGACCTTGCGGCCCTCGCGGTTGTTGAGGACGTGGTTGAGCAGCGTCGTCTTGCCAGCGCCGAGAAAGCCGGAAAGCACGGTGACGGGAAGGCGGCCATCCATCTCGGATCTCATATTTTGTTACGTTGTAACATTTCATAGCGAGAGCGGATTGCCGACGCAAGGCTGCCGTGCAGGCGCGCCGCTGGCCTTCCACAGCGCGCGCCCTAAGCTCGCTTTCTCATGCCGATGGAGGAGCCCGCACCATGATCGAGATCGACCTCCTGGTGCGCGCCGAATTCCTCTATCCGGTCAGCCCTGGCATGCCGGTGATCCCGGATGGCGAGGTCGCGATCGCCGGCGGGCGCATCCTCCATGCCGGCCCGCGCCGGCCGGAGGGACATTGGGCGCCGGCCCGCACGATTGGCGGCTCCGGACGGGCGGTCCTCCCCGGCTTCGTTAACTGCCATTCGCATGCAGCATCACTGGTCTTCCGCAGCCAGACTGACGACCACGCCGCCAAGGCGGCGCTGCTCGAAGTCGCCTTCAGGATGGAAAAGGACATCTCGGAGGACGAGTGGGCGCTGCTGGCGGAAGCCGGTTGCGCCGACGTGCTCCAGTCCGGCATCACCACCATCAACGACATCTGGTACGCGCCGCACCGGCTCGCCGGGACGGTTGAGGCCTGCGGGCTGCGCGCCCAGATCGCCCACAAGGTCTTCGATGTCCGCCTGCACGAACTCTGGCGCGGCGACTACACGCACCATTCTGATATCGGCGAGGAACGCCTGCGCGACGGCGTCGCCTTCGCCGAGCGCTGGCACGGCGCCGCCAATGGCCGCATCACCGCACGCATCGGCACGCACGCCACCGACACCTGCTCGGCCGACCTGCTGAAGGCTGCTCGTGCCGAAGCCAACCGGCTCGGCATCGGCATGCATATCCACGCCGCCCAGAGCGTCTCCGAAGTCGAGCAGATCATGGCGGCCCATGGCTGCGGCCCGGTCGAGTTCCTGCGCGACGTCGGCATGCTCGGCCCGGATGTCGTGCTGGCCCATCTCGTCTTCGCGGGCGCGGGCGATCTCGACGCCGTCCAGCAGAGCGGCGCGGCCTATGCGCATTGCCCGACGATCTATCCGCGCCGCGGCCGCTATCCGCCGCTCGAAGACATCATGGCACGCGGTATCCCGACCGGCTTCGCCACCGACTGGATGCTGAACGACCCGTTCGAGGGCATGCGCAACGCCCTCAATGCCATGCGGCTGCGCCTGGGAAGCCCAACCGCCCTCTCCTGCGCGCAGGCGCTGGAGCTGCACACGATCGGCGCTGCCCGGGTCATGGGCCTTGAGGGCGAGATCGGCTCGCTGGAGACTGGGAAAAAGGCCGACCTGATCATGGTCGACATCGACCGCCCGCACCTCCAGCCCTTTTACGGCGACTACGCCGCGCTGGTCTATTACGCCCGGGCGAGCGACGTGGTGACGAGCATCGTCGACGGGGCGATCGTGGTCGAGGATGGCCGCCCGACCCGTCTCGACCGCGAGCGGACGATGGCGCGCATCAGGGAGCACGTTCCCGGCTGGCGCGGAAGGCTGGCCGCGCTCGGCAGCCGGGCGGTGTTCGGGCCGGGATGCCCCTGCTGCGGCTGATCAGACGTCGAGCTTGATCCGCGGTACCGACGGGTCGCGCCGCGCCGTCTCGATCACGCTGTCGAGCAGGCCGGGGAAGCGCCGGTTGAACTCCTCGCGGCGGATGCTGAGGAAGCGCACCGTCCCCTCCGCCCGCGAGCGGGTCATCCCCGCCTCGCGCAATTTGGCGAAATGGTAGGAGAGCAGCGAGGGCGAGGCGAGCTCGGTGAAGGCGCCGCAGCGCGCCTTGTCGATCTCGTCGCAATCGGCGAGCGAAACCAGGATGCCGAGCCTGATCGGATCGCCCAGCGCCGCGAAAACGTCAGCCGGGAGGACGTCCTCGATCTCGGGATGGAAAAGCTGCTTCATCACCTCCGGCTTAATTGCATCGGCCGCTCCTGACAAGTTTCAATGATCCTTGAATTTAGGATTGACTCATGGCCAGCCGGCGCCCATGATTCAACGATCATTGAAATAGTCGGCAAGTCCCCACGGAGCGCTCTGCCATGGACATCCGTCTTCTTTTGCTGGCCGGCGGCGCCTTCGCCATCGGCACGGGCAGCCTCGTCATCACCGGCATCCTGCCGAACCTCGCCGCCGCTTTCGGCGTCAGCGTCGACACCGCCGGCCTGCTGATCTCGATCTTCGCCATCGCCTACGCCATCGGCTCACCGGTGCTCTCGACGCTGTTCGGCAATCTCGACCGCAAGCTCGTGCTCGTCGGCTCGCTCACGGTGTTCACGCTCGCCAATCTCGTCGCCGCCTTCACCAGCGATTTCTCCTCGCTGATGCTGGCGCGCATCGTCATGGCGCTCGCTTCCGGCGTGTTCATGCCGGCGGCGAACGCCGTCGCGGTCGCGCTGGTCCCGCCTGAGCGCCGCGCCCGCGCCATCGCCCTGGTCACCGGCGGCATGACCGTCTCGCTAATCCTCGGCGTGCCGCTCGGCACCGCCGTCGCCACCCTAGGCTGGCACTTCCCCTTCCTCGTCGTGGCGCTGTTCGGCGCGCTCGCCCTCGCCGGCCTGCTGTTCAAGATGCCGGCCGGCCTGCCGCGCGGTGCCAACACACTCGCCGAGCGGCTGCAGGTCGCGCGCCGCGGCGACGTACTGCTGGCACTCGGCACCACCGCACTTTGGACCACCGGCGCCTTTACGCTCTACACCTATGTCGCGCCCTTCCTCTCGGCCCATGCCGGCATTTCCGGTCACTGGCTAAGCGCGACGCTGGTGCTGACCGGCATCGGCTCGGCGCTGGGCAACCAGCTCGGCGGCCAGGCCAGCGACCGCTTCGGCCCGGTGCCGACGCTGACCTTCGTGCTTACCCTTCTCGCGACCTCGCTCGCCGCCGCCTCGCTCGTCGCGGTGACCTTGCCGCCGACCGTGGCGATCTTCGTCCTGCCGGTGATCCTGATGATCTGGAGCGGCGCCGGCTGGGCCGGACATCCCTCGCAGATGTCGCGTCTCGCCGCGATGGCGCCCGATGCCGTCGTGGTCGCGCTCTCGCTCAACGCTTCGGCGCTCTATGTCGGCATTGCCGCCGGCGCCGCGCTCGGCCAGCAGGTGCTGCGCCATGGCGCCTCCTGGGAGCTCGGCTTCGTCGGAGCCGCCTGCGAGCTCGGCGCGCTCGGCCTGTTGCTGATCGCAACACAGCGCCGAAAGGCGGCGGCGCGCGAAGCCGCCCGCGTCAGCGAGATCGCAATCGCGCCGCCGGTGCGCTGAGCTGGATCACCCGGAGAGACGCAAGCCCGCTCGCCTTCCTGGCGGGCGGGTTCTGCGTTCCAGTCGTAGCCGAATTCAGGCCCTGACCTCGAACACCATGTTGAACGGCGTCTCGGTGGCACGGCGGAAGCGGGTGAAGCCGGCGTCCAAGGCAACCTTGCGCAGCCGCATCTCGCCTGCCTGCGCCCCGAGCCCCAATCCGACCTCCTGCGACAGCGAGGCCGGCGTGCAGATCATCGTCGACGCCCCGTAGAAGATCCGGCCGACCGGGTTGATATTCTGCTTCAATTTGTCGTGGGCGAAGGGCTCGACGATCATCCAGGTGCCGTCTTCGGCCAGCGTCTCCCTGACATGGCGGCCGGCCCCGACCGGATCGCCCATATCGTGCAGGCAGTCGAACATGGCGACGAGATCATAGCTCGCCGCCGGGAAGTCCTTGGCGCTGGCCCGCTCGAAGACGATGCGATCGCCGACGCCGGCCTTGTCAGCTATCTCCCGCGCCTTTTCGATCGAGGGACCGTGATAGTCGAAGGCGTAGAAGCGCGACTTCGGGTAGGCCTGCGCCATCAGGATGGTTGAGGCGCCATGGCCGCAGCCGACATCGGCAACCACCGCTCCCGCTTCGAGCTTGGCCTTGACGCCGTCGAGCGCCGGAATCCAGCTGTTCACCAGATTGGTGTTGTAGCCCGGACGGAAGAAGCGCTCGGTGCCGCGGAACAGGCAGTTGCTGTGCTCGTGCCAGCCGAGGCCGCTGCCGGTCCTGAAGGCCTCTTCGACCTTGGGCTCGTCGACCCACATCGACTGGACGATCTCGAAGGCGCCGGCGAAGAAGGCCGGGCTGCCCTCCTCGGCGAAGGCCATGGCCTGCTCCGGCGACAGGTTGAAGCTGTCGCTTCCCTCGTCGTATTGGATGTACTCGGCGGCGGCCTGGGCCGAGAGCCATTCGCGGACATAGCGTTCCTTCAGGCCGGTCCTGCCGGCGAGTTCCGCAGCAGTGACGGGCTCGCCATCAGCCATCGCCCGGTAGAGGCCGAGCTGATCACCGAGAACGATGAGCGAGCCGGTGACGCAGGCTCCGACGTCTCCGACGAGACGTCCGACAAGGGCATCCAGCTTTTGCGGATCGGATTGACGCATGGCCAAGCTCCTCTGGTTGGGGAGGGCGTGGCCGGAGCTGACGCGAACCGGCTCGACGCCATCGCGGAAGCGGATGCTATACCCCACCCGCCGCCACTCAACTGCGCAAAGGGGGAAACGCGCTGCCTGTGCGCGCATGACAGGAAGAAGCGCTTTCCGCTTCCCCCCGCCGCCTCCCCCGTCTATAGCGAGCGCCTAGCATTCATCTTTGGGCACGCGCTGGCCTCCGCTCCTTTCGATCGGACGGGCCGTGCGCGCCCGCACGGAACCGGTCGAGACCATGCCCAAGCGCACAGACATCAAGACGATCCTGATCATCGGCGCGGGCCCCATCATCATCGGCCAGGCCTGCGAGTTCGACTATTCCGGTACCCAGGCCTGCAAGACGCTGAAGGCCGAGGGCTACCGCATCGTCCTGGTCAACTCGAACCCGGCGACGATCATGACCGATCCGGATCTCGCCGACGCGACCTATGTCGAGCCGATCACGCCCGAGATCGTCGCCAAGATCATCGAGAAGGAGCGCAATGTCCTGCCCGGCGGCTTCGCGCTGCTGCCGACCATGGGCGGCCAGACCGCGCTCAACTGCGCCCTCTCGCTGCAGAAGATGGGCGTGCTGGAAAAATTCGACGTCGAGATGATCGGCGCCACCGCCGATGCGATCGACAAGGCCGAGGATCGCGAGCGCTTCCGCGAGGCAATGACCAAGATCGGCCTCTCGACCCCGCGCTCGCACCACGTCAAGACGCTCGGCGCCGCGCTCGATGCGCTGGAGGATATCGGCCTGCCGGCGATCATCCGCCCGTCCTTCACCATGGGCGGCACCGGCGGCGGCATCGCCTACAACAAGGGCGAGTTCATCGACATCGTCGAGCGCGGCATGGACGCCTCGCCGACCAGCGAGGTGCTGATCGAGGAGAGCGTGCTCGGCTGGAAAGAGTACGAGATGGAGGTCGTCCGCGACAAGGCGGACAACTGCATCATCGTCTGCTCGATCGAGAACATCGACCCGATGGGCGTCCACACTGGTGATTCGATCACCGTCGCCCCGGCACTGACGCTGACCGACAAGGAATACCAGATCATGCGCGACGCCTCGCTGGCGGTGCTGCGCGAGATCGGCGTCGAGACCGGCGGCTCGAACGTTCAGTTCGCGGTCGATCCCGAGAGCGGCCGGATGATCGTCATCGAGATGAACCCGCGTGTCTCGCGTTCGTCCGCGCTCGCCTCCAAGGCGACCGGCTTCCCGATCGCCAAGGTTGCGGCGCGCCTAGCCGTCGGCTACACGCTCGACGAGATCGAGAACGACATCACCGGCGGCGCCACCCCGGCCTCGTTCGAGCCGACGATCGACTACGTCGTCACCAAGATCCCGCGCTTCGCCTTCGAGAAGTTCCCGGGCTCCGAGCCGACGCTGACCACCGCGATGAAGTCGGTCGGCGAAGCCATGGCGATCGGCCGCACCTTCCAGGAATCGCTGCAGAAGGCGCTGCGCTCGCTCGAGACTGGCCTCGATGGGCTCGACGAGATCGAGATCGAGGGCGTCGGCCATGGCGACGACAAGAATGCGATCAAGGCGGCGCTCTCGACGCCGACCCCGGACCGCATCCTGCAGGTCGCCCAGGCGATGCGCGCCGGCTTCACCGACGAGCAGATCCATGAGAGCTGCAAGATCGATCCGTGGTTCCTCGAGCAGATGCGCGGCATCGTCGACGCCGAGGAAAAGATCCGCAAGCACGGCCTGCCGCAGACGCCGATCGCTTTCCGCCAACTCAAGGCGATGGGCTTCTCAGACAAGCGCCTCGCCGCCGTCGCCGGCAAGAGCGAGGACGAGGTTCGCACGCTCCGCCGCTCGCTGAAGGTGCGCCCGGTGTTCAAGCGCATCGACACCTGCGCCGCCGAATTCGCCTCGCCGACGGCCTATATGTACTCGACCTACGCCATGCCCTTCGCTGGCGCGCCGGCCGACGAGGCACAGCCCTCCGATCGGAAGAAGGTCGTCATCCTCGGCGGCGGCCCCAACCGCATCGGCCAGGGCATCGAGTTCGACTATTGCTGCTGCCATGCCTGCTACGCGCTGCGCGACGCCGGCTACGAGACCATCATGGTCAACTGCAATCCCGAGACGGTCTCGACCGACTACGACACTTCGGACCGGCTCTATTTCGAGCCGCTGACCGCCGAGGACGTGCTCGAGATCCTCGAGACCGAGAAGCAGAACGGCACGCTGCACGGCGTCATCGTCCAGTTCGGTGGCCAGACCCCGCTGAAGCTGGCGCATGCGCTGGAGCAGGCCGGCATCCCGATTCTCGGCACGACGCCCGATGCGATCGACCTCGCCGAGGATCGCGACCGCTTCAAGCGCCTGCTCGACAAGCTGCAGCTCAAGCAGCCGAAGAACGGCATCGCCTATTCGGTCGAGCAGTCGCGCATGATCGCGGCCGAGCTCGGCCTGCCCTTCGTGGTGCGCCCGTCCTATGTGCTTGGCGGCCGCGCCATGGCGATCATCCGCGACGAGGTGATGTTCGAGGACTATCTGCTCGGCACCCTGCCCTCGCTGATCCCTTCCGAGGTCAAGGCCAAGTACCCGAACGACAAGACCGGACAGATCAACACCGTCCTCGGCAAGAATCCGCTGCTGTTCGACCGCTATCTTTCCGATGCGATCGAGGTCGACGTCGACTGTCTCTGCGACGGCAAGGATGCCTTCATCGCCGGCATCATGGAGCATATCGAGGAGGCCGGCATCCACTCCGGCGATTCGGCCTGCTCGCTGCCGCCGCGCTCGCTCTCACCGGAGCTGATCGCCGAGCTGGAACGCCAGAGCAAGGCGATGGCGCTCGCGCTCGACGTCGGCGGATTGATGAACGTCCAGTACGCGATCAAGGACGGCGACATCTACGTGCTCGAGGTCAATCCGCGGGCATCGCGCACCGTGCCTTTCGTCGCCAAGGTCATCGGCCAGCCGATCGCGAAGATCGCCGCCCGGCTGATGGCGGGTGAGAAGCTTGCGAGCTTCAACCTGAAACAGGAGAAGCTGGACCATGTCGGCGTGAAGGAGGCGGTCTTCCCCTTCGCCCGCTTCCCCGGCGTCGACGTCCTGCTCGGACCCGAGATGCGCTCGACCGGCGAGGTCATCGGCCTCGACCGCTCCTTCGACGTCGCCTTCGCCAAGAGCCAGCTCGGCGCCGGCTCGAAGGTGCCGATCAAGGGCACGGTCTTCGTCTCGGTCCGCGACGAGGACAAGCCGCGCATCCTGCCCGCGATGGCGATGCTGGCCGAGCTCGGCTTCCAGGTCGTCGCCACCGGCGGCACACTCAGGCTGCTGCAGGAACACGGCATCCGCGCCAGCAAGATCAACAAGGTGCTGGAAGGCCGGCCACACGTCGTTGACGCCATCAAGAACGGCGAGATCCAGCTGGTCTTCAACACCACCGACGGCCCGCAGGCGCTCGCGGACTCGCGCTCGCTGCGCCGCGCAGCCCTCTTGCACAAGGTGCCCTATTATACCACCTTGGCCGGAGCGATCGCCGCGGCGGAGGGCATCAAGGCCTATTGCAGCGGTGATCTCGAAGTGAGGTCGCTGCAATCCTATTTCGCCCGCGCAGCCTGACCGGCCGCGCGGCGGAATAGTTTTCTGACGATCAGGAGCGATGCGGGCGCGTCGGCCATGGCCGGCGCGCGTGTTCGTTTTTTAACTGGGACGGGACGATGGAAAAGGTTCCTATGACGGCAGGCGGCTTCGCCGCGCTCGAGGTCGAATTGAAGCAGCGCCAGCAGGTCGAACGCCCGCGGATCATCCAGGCGATCGCCGAAGCGCGCGCGCTGGGCGACCTCTCGGAGAACGCCGAGTATCATGCCGCCAAGGAAGCCCAGTCGCTGAACGAGGGCCGTGTCATGGAGCTCGAATCGCTGATCGGCCGCGCCGATATCATCGATATCAGCAAGCTCGGCGGCGACACGATCAAGTTCGGCGCCACCGTCAAGCTGATCGACGACGATACCGAGGAAGAGAAGCTCTACCAGATCGTCGGCGAGCCGGAATCGGACGTGAAGTCCGGCAAAGTCTCGATCGGCTCGCCGATCGCGCGCGCTTTGATCGGCAAGAAGGTCGGCGATTCCGTCCACGTCAACACGCCTGGCGGCGGCAAGTCCTACGAGGTCGTCAGCGTCGCCTTCCGCTGAAACAGCGGAGCGACTTGGCCAGCCCGGCGGCAATCCCTAGATTAGAGATCAGCCTGCCGCCGGAGACCGCCCCATGACCACGCGCCGCGCATTTCTCACCGGGTCCGCCGCGCTCGCCGCCGGCGGGCTCGCTTCGCTTCCGGCCCTGGCGCAAGGCATCGCCATCGGCGGGATCCGCGTCGATGCACGCCGGCTCGGCCCACAGGGCTGGGGCGAGAACGCCCCCAGGATCGCGCGCGCCATGGAGCAGGAGCTCGCGCGCCAGCTGGCACCGCTACGCCAGCGCGGCGGCCCGACCCTTTACGTCACCGTGCAGGGACTCTGGCTCACCGGCTCGGCCGGCACCGGCGGCGCCGGCGATGCTGGCGACAACGACAATATGGACAGCCTTGCCGAGGTGATCGACCGCGGCCGCGTGCTCTTCAGCCGCGATGTCCGCTCGCATCTGCTCTCCTCCTCGGGCGGCGCCTGGTACCGGCCGGATGTCGACCAACGCCGCGTCGTCGCGCTGCTCGAGAACAACGCCCAGTGGATCGGGCGCTATCTCGGCGCCTGAGAGAATGCTGTCGCGCCGGATCGTCCTGACGAGCCTCGCCGCTGCCTTGCTGGCAGGCTGCCAGATGACGGCCCGGACCGCTTCGCCTGTCGCGATCGGCGAAATCCGCATTGACACCTCGCCCCTGGCGGCCAAGGGACAAAGCGTCACCGCCACGCTGATCAAGCCGAGGCTGGAACGCGAACTCGCCAGCCTTCGCACAGCCGACGACAGGCGCGGCGCGGTCCTGCAGGTCACCGTCACCGGCCTCCATCTGACGAGTTATGCCGGCGGCCAGGCCGTCACGCTCGGCAACGACACGCTCGAAAGCGAGGCGCGCTTGATCGGCGCCGATGGCCGCGAGATCGCCCGCTATCCTATCCTCGCGATCATGGCGCCGAGCTATGGTGGCGCCTGGTATCGGCCGGACGCTGATCAGCGCCGGATCGAGGCGCTGGTCGCCAGCAATGCGCAGTGGATCAGGCGCGCGGTCGGCAACTGAGCGAGCGCCCTAAAGCGGCGCGATCGGCGCGTCCTTGACCCGGTCGAGCGCCAGCGCCGTGCGGACATTGCGCACATTCGGCAGCGCCGTCAGGTCGGCGACGAAGTCCTGGAAGGCCTTCAGATCTGCCGCGACGCATTTCAGGATGAAGTCGATATCGCCCGACAGCGTCCAGCACTCGCGCACCAGCGACCACTCGCGGATCCGCTCCTGGAAGGCGGCGAGATCGGCCTCGGCCTGGCTGGCGAGATGGACGAAGGCGAAGCACACCACTTCGATACCGAGCTTGCGCTCGTCGAGCAGCGCCCGATAGCCGGTGATGACCCCGGCCTCTTCGAGCGCGCGCACGCGCCTCAAGCAGGGCGGCGGCGAGATGCCGACCCGGCTCGCGAGCTCGACATTGGTCATGCGCCCGTCGCTCTGCAGCTCCGTCAGGATACGGAGATCGATCTCGTCGAGTTTGGCGCGCACAAATCCTCCTGAAAAACAGCCGCGCTGGTGTAGACGCGCCATCGACGCGATACAAGGCGTCGACCACGTCAAACCCGGGCCAGTCCGCCGTGCCGCCAGAATCGACGCCTTCCCTCTGGGTGCTGACCGACGGCAAGGCCGGCGACGAGGTGCAATGCCTCGGCGTCGCCGAGCGCATTGGCGTCACCCCGGAGATCCGCCGGATCAATCCAGGCCGGCCCTGGAGCTGGCTGATGCCGCGCGGACCGATAGATCCGCGCGAAGCCTCCGACCGGCCAGGCAGCCCGATCCGAGCCCCCTTCCCCGACATCGCCATCGCCTCGGGCCGCCGCGCCGTCGCCTATCTGCGTGCCGTGAAGAAAGCCTCGAACGAGCGGACCTTCACCGTCTTTCTGAAAGACCCCCGCATCGGCACCGGTGCCGCCGACCTGATCTGGGTTTCCGAGCACGACCGCCTGCGCGGCGAGAACGTGCTGGTGACGATCACCTCGCCGCACCGGCTCGCGCCGGAAGCTCTCGCTGCCGCCCGCGCCGCGCCACCGCCGGAGCTTGCCGCCCTGCCTTCGCCCCGCGCGGCCGTGCTCGTCGGCGGCGACAGCCGCCACCATCGCTTCCGGCCGGACGACATCGAACGCTTCGCGCACCAGCTCGACGCCCTCGCCGCTTCGGGCGTCGCCCTGATGGGCTCACGCTCGCGCCGAACCCCGCCGGCTCTCGATGCCGCCATCGCCGAGGTCTTCCGGCGCCATGGCGGTTGGTGGTGGGATGGCAGCGGCGCCAATCCTTATGTACCGCTGCTCGCCAATGCCGACGCCATCGTCGCAACCGCCGATTCGACTAATATGATCGGCGAAGCGGCAGCGACGGGCGCGCCGATCCTGGTGTTCGAGCCGCATGGCGGCCACGGCAAGCTGGCGAAGTTCCTGGAGGCGCTGAAACGCCACGGCGCTGTGCATCACTTCCAGGGCAAGCTTGAAGGCGGCCCTTACGAACCGCTAGATTCGACTGGAATGATTGCGGCCGCCGTTTACGAGGGTTGGCGGCGTCACGAGGCTGCGATGGGGCTGGCATGAAGCCTCCCCGATACCAATATCACCGGCTTGTGCCGGCTCAGGAACCAGATAAATGGCCCATATCCACGCCAAGGTGATGATCATCGGTTCCGGCCCGGCCGGCTACACCGCCGCGATCTATGCCGCCCGCGCCATGCTCGAGCCGGTGATGATCTCCGGTCTGCAGGCCGGCGGCCAGCTGATGATCACCACCGATGTCGAGAACTATCCCGGCTTCGCCGACGTGATCCAGGGCCCGTGGCTGATGGAACAGATGCGCGCCCAGGCCGAGCACATGGGCACGAAGATGGTCTCCGACCACATCGCCCGCGTCGATCTCTCGCAGCGTCCCTTCCGGCTCTGGGGCGATGGCGGCGAGACCTATTCCTGTGACTCGCTGATCATCGCGACCGGCGCGCAGGCGAAATGGCTCGGCCTGCCGTCGGAGCAGAGCTTCCAGGGCTTCGGCGTCTCGGCCTGCGCCACCTGCGACGGCTTCTTCTTCCGCAACAAGCAGGTCGTCGTGGTCGGCGGCGGCAATACCGCGGTCGAGGAAGCGCTCTATCTCGCCAATCTCGCCAGCAAGGTCACCCTGGTGCACCGGCGCGATTCGCTGCGCGCCGAGAAGGTGATGCAGGATCGCCTCTTCAAGCATCCCAAGATCGAGGTGATCTGGAATGCCGAGGTCGCCGAAATCCTCGGCGGCGCGCAGCCGCCGTCCGTGACGCATATTCGCCTGCGCGACGCGAAGACCGGAGCCTTGCGCGATATTGCGACGGACGGAATCTTCATTGCCATCGGCCACAAGCCGGCGACCGAGCTCTTCGCCGGCCAGCTCGCCATGCGCGATTCGGGCTATCTCGAGGTCACGCCCGGCACGACTCAGACCAATGTGCCCGGCGTCTTCGCTGCTGGCGACGTCACCGACGAGCACTACCGTCAAGCCGTGACAGCCGCCGGGCTCGGCTGCATGGCAGCGCTCGACGCCGAACGCTGGCTGCAGGCGCAGGAGCTCGGCATCCGCGAGGCGGCAGAATAGCTCAAAACCGCTCCCATCACTGGAATTGATCAGTTCCAGCACGATATTAACGGCTAAAATCAACCGTCCCGGCAAAGGAGTCGTTGACCGGACAACTCTATCCCCCCATCATGCGCTGAACGCATAACACGGGGGGAACGCGGTGGATTGGGACCGCATCCGAATCTTCTACACGGTTGCTGAATCGGGAAGCTTCACCAAGGCCGGAGACGGGCTGGGTCTCAGCCAGTCGGCAGTCAGTCGTCAGATCGGGGCATTGGAGCGCGAATTGCGCGCGCCGCTGTTCCATCGGCACACGCGCGGCCTCATTCTCACCGAGCAGGGCGAGCTGCTCTGGCGCGCCGCGCGCGAGATGACGCAGCGCCTGGAGCGAACGCGTGCCCAGCTCTCGGAGACGCGCGAGCATCCCTCCGGCGAGCTCAAGGTCACCGCGACGCGCGGTCTCGGCGGCCACTGGCTGACGCCGCGCCTCGCCGAGTTCCTCGATCTCTACCCCGACATCAAGGTCGAGCTGATCCTCACCGACGAGGAACTCGACCTCTCGATGCGCGAGGCCGACATCGCGATTCGCCTGCGCCAGCCGCAACAGCCCGACCTGATCCAGCGCCGGCTCTTCACCGTGCACTTCCACGTCTATGGCTCGCCGGCCTACATCAAGCGCTTCGGCGAGCCGAAGAGCTATGAGGAGCTCGACAATCACCGGCTGCTCTCCTTCGGCGCCTCCTCGCCGTCCTATCTGACGGCGGTGCACTGGCTCGGCACACTTGGCCGCGACCAGCGCAACCCGCGACCGATCCATCTCACCGTCAACAACATCACGGCGATGAAGCGTGCGGTCGATTCGGGCGCAGGCATCGCCATCCTGCCCGATTATCTGATCGAGGCAGGCTCGCCGCTCGTGCAGCTGATGCGCGAGACCGAGATGCCGCAGCTCGAGAGCTATCTGGTCTATCCGGAGGAGATGAAGTCGGTCGCGCGCGTGCAGGTCTTCCGCGATTTCCTGATCCAGAAGGCACAGCGCTGGACGTACTGAACAACAGGCAGGTGCTGCCGGAAAATCCGGCAGCACCGTGCCTTACGCCGGCTGCGCATGCGTGCCACGCGCGGTCTCCTGGCAATTGTGACGAATTCTAGTAATAAGTCATGTTGCCAGCGCATAACCGACCCGACCAATGCTGCATTGCGAAAAGGCAGGGTCTGCCCGATATTCAGCTCACGGTTGTTCGGAACGGGCTCCGCATCTCCTCCCGGCGTTGAGTTCGTTCCAGCCGTTCCCCTCTGAGATGTTTGGCGCTTTTGCGCTGGATGTTTCAAACTTTCAGGCCGGCTCCTTCGGGACGCCGGCCTTTTTTCTTTATTGGCCCTAGCCTGCGGCCGGATCGAAATGCCACAGGCCTCGTTCGACATGCGGCGCCCCGCCTATCCGCCTTGACCGTGGCCGCCCCCCCAGCCATCGTGCTTGCAACGGATCCCCCTTTCGCGAGGCCCCTATGCGCCGCGTTTCGCTTCTCTCGACCCTCGTCGCCGGGCTGTGCCTGGCCGGTCTCTCTGCCCAGGCTGCGGGCGGGCGCTACGTCCACCCGGCCGACCGGGCGGAAGAGCGCATCATCCCGATGTACGGCAATCTGCCGGCCTGTGAGGATCCGGCCGTGCTCGGCGAGATCACCAGCTGGTTCAACTCGCGTGAGGCCAAGTTCTGGGGCCCGTTGCAGGCAATCAGCTTCGACCGCGTTCGGCCCGTCGCCTGGCGCCCCTGGGGCGACGACTTCATCCCGCGCCGCTTCTGCACGGCGCGCGTACTGACCAATGATGGCGTGCTGCGCCGTGTCGACTATTCGGTTCGCGAGAATCTCGGGCTGTTCGGCTGGAGCTGGAACGTCAATTGGTGCGTCTCAGGCCTCGACCGTCATCGCTCCTATGCGCCCGACTGCAAGATGGCGCGCCCCTGATCCGGCTGACTATGTTTCTGAAACGAGTTGCCCTTGGCCTTTTGGCCGCTTGCACGCTGGCCGGCTCGGCTTTTGCGCAGGGCCGCTATGAGCGCGGCGGCTCGCCGGGCGATTTCGATTTCTACGTGCTCGCCTTGTCCTGGTCGCCGGGCTTCTGCGAGCTCGATGGCGGCCGCGGACGCAATCGTGAGCAGTGTGCTCCCGGCGCCAATCTCGGCTTCGTGGTGCATGGCCTTTGGCCGCAATACGAGCGTGGCTATCCCAGCGATTGCGGCCCGTCGGGCCGCTCACCCTCGCGAATCGCCATGGAGCAGGCCGAGGGCCTGTTCCCGACCGAGAGCCTCGCCCGCTATCAATGGCGCAAGCACGGCAGTTGCTCGGGCTCGAGCCCCGGCGACTATTTCGCCGATGCCCGCCGCGCCCGCGACAAGGTCGTGATTCCCCCCGCCTTGCAGAAGGGTGACAGCGAACAGAGCTGGACAGCGCTCGATCTCGAACGAGCCTTCGTCGCCGCCAACGCGGGGCTGCGCACCGACATGATGTCGGTCTCCTGCCGGCGCGGCGTGCTGGAGGAAGTGCGCATCTGCTTCAGCAAGGACCTGCGCAATTTCAGGACCTGCGAGGAGGTCGACCGCTCCGGTTGCCGCGCGCGGGATTTTCGCGTCAACGCGATTCGCTGATCCAGGATGAACTACCGCCACAGTTTCCATGCCGGCAATTTCGCCGATGTGCTCAAGCACGTCGTGCTGATGCGCATCCTCACGCATCTCAACGCCAAGGATAAGCCCTGGCGGGTGATCGACACGCATGCCGGCGCAGGCCGTTACGATCTCGGCTCCGAGGAGGCGCTGAAGACGCATGAATGGCGCGACGGCGTCGCCAGACTCGAGCAGGCGCCGCTCGCTTCGAAGGTCGAGGATGTGTTGAAACCCTGGCGCGAGGCGCTCGCCGCCGCCCGTGCCCGCCATGGCGCCGAGACCTACCCAGGCTCGCCCTGGCTCTGTCGACATGCGATGCGAGCCGATGACCGCCTGATCGCGGCTGAGCTGCACGAGAACACCTATCGCAAGCTCGCTCAGGCGCTCGCCCGCGACGAGCGCTGCAAGGCGCTCGAGATCGACGGCTGGACGGCCTTGCGCGCCAATGTCCCGCCGAAGGAGCGCCGTGGCCTCGTCCTGATCGACCCGCCTTTCGAGGAGAAGGGCGAGTTTTCGACATTGGCGGCCGAGTTCATCGCCGCGTATCGGAAATGGCCGACCGGGATCTACGCGCTCTGGTACCCGATCAAGGATATGCGCGCCGTCGAAAGCCTGCTCGACGCCATCGACGACGCCGGCATCGGCCGCCTGCTCCGGCTTGAAATCGATGTCGACCGGCCAGAGGCCGCCGGCGGTCTGAGCGCGACAGGAATGCTCATCGTCAATCCGCCTTGGCTGCTGGCGCAGGAAGCCGAGATTCTGCTGCCAGCCCTGTGCGAGCGGCTCGCGCAGGGACCGCGCCCGCGCTATCGCTGCGAGGCGATCCGCTCCGACGGCTGATCGTCCCTATCCGCCAAGCCGAAGGCCATGACCGATGCTGATCCTGCGCTCCTCCCCGACCTCCCCCTTCGGCCGCAAGATCAAGATCGCCATCGCCGAACTTGGACTGGACGATCGAATCGAGATCGTGCCGGCCGACACCAACGATCCCTCAGAATCGCTGCGGCGCCAGAATCCACTCGGCAAGGTGCCGACTCTGGTCTTCGAGGACGGGGCGACGCTGTTCGATTCGCGCGTGATCGCCGAGTATCTCGACCATCTCGCCGGTGGCGGCAGACTCTTCCCAGCCGGCGAAGCACGCTTTGCGCAATTGCGGCTGCTGGCGCTCGCCGACGGCATCTGCGACGCGGCCTTGCTGCAGGTCTATGAGCTACGCTTGCGCACGGCCGAGATGCGAAGCGCCGCCTGGACAGAGAACCAGACAGGCAAAGTGACGCGCGCTTTGGCCTCGCTCGAAGCGGCGCCCCCTGTCTATGACCGGCCGCGCATCGGCGAGATCGCGCTTGCCTGCGCGCTCGGCTATCTCGACCTGCGCTTCGAAGGAGCCTGGCGGACCAGCCATCTCGCCCTGGTCGCCTGGCTCGACGCATTCGCCGCCAAGGTTCCTGCTTTCGAGGCCACGCGCTTCAAAGGCTAGGTGTTTTTCAGTTGGCTGCGATCACCGGAGTCGCCACTGCGAGAAGCGCAACGTTGACGCAATCCGGGGACGGCAGAGTTCCATTTCCCTGGATTGGTCACTGCGTCCGCAAAGGCGGATACCCGGAGCTGCACACCCGAAATGACGGCTCGACACAACAGACAACAAAAAACCCGGTGGCCGAAGCCACCGGGTTCGCTCTGTCTCCGGGAGGAGAAATCAGAACTTGTAGCTGAGGCGGGCGCGGACGACCGAGAAGTCGGTGCCGACCTTGGAGCCGGGAACGCCAGCAATGTTCTTCTCGCCGAGGTCGACGTACTGATACTCGACGCCAGCGATGATGTTGTTGGTGAAGGCGTACTCGACGCCGCCGCCGATGGCATAGCCGCCGGTGTGGGTGCGGTCAGACGAGAAGGCCAGAGCCGGAACCGAGGTGCTGACGTTGCCGTAAGCCCAACCACCGGTGGCGTACACCAGGAAGCGGTCGAAGGCGAAGCCAGCGCGAGCGCGGACAGTGCCGTACCACTCGGTCTTGATGTTGACCAGGCCGAGGTTGCTGCCGCTGCTGAGGTCAGCGCCCTGGAAGTCGGCTTCGGCGCCGATCACGAACTGGCCGATCTGGTAGTTGTAGCCGATCTGGCCACCACCGATGAAGCCGTCGAGATCGCCGACATTGGCGAAGCCGTTGGCATTCACGTTGCCGAAGCCGTAGCCGGCGTTGGCACCGACGTAGAAGCCGGTCCAGGTGAACACCGGAGCATAGATCGGAGCAACGACCGGGCCCTTGCGGCTCGGCAGGTCGGCAGCGGAGGCAGCGCCGGCGGCGAGGAGGCCGAGGGCCGCAACGCCCGAAAGCAGATACTTCTTCATGACAAACTCCTTAGTCATCGTATTTCCCGGCGCTGGCCGGCAGGTGATTTCAGTGACCCCTTTATAGGGTTTGTAGCGGGCCGTGTCTGTTGCGGCGAGAACACATCTGCTTGCCAGACCGAGGCGAAATTGCGGCACGATCCGGAGCAAGCAAGGCATATTCATCAATTCCGGTTAGTCTTTGTTAAGACAGTCTGAATGGCTAACCGAATACTAACGCAGCGTCAGCGACTACGCACGGCCATCACATAACCGCCGCAAACCGGTTTGGGTTCCATGGCTGGCGCAAATCAGCCATGCGCCCCGTGCTTGCAGCCTGCCCTCGCGCGTGCTTTAGCCGACTGGGCCCTGCCTTTCGAGATCCGCCTTAAGTGTTACCGCTTTCGATCTTCATCATTGCGCGCGACGAAGCCGATCGCATCAGCCGCACCATAGCCGCGGTTCGCGATCTCAGTGATGACATCGTCGTGATCGATTCCGGCTCGACCGACGGCACCCAGGCCATCGTCACGAACCTCGGCGCGCGCGTGATCGAGCATGACTGGCCGGGCTATGGTCAGCAGAAGCGTTTTGCCGAAGAGCAGTGCCGCCATCCCTGGCTGCTCAACCTCGACGCAGACGAGGTGATCCCGCCGGATCTCGCGGCCGAGATCGCGGCTCTCTTCGCCAAGGACGAGCCGGCCTGCGACGCCTACCGCATTCGCATCGCCGAAACCTTCCCCGGTGAAGGCGCGCCGCATCGTTTCGCCTATACGCTCTCGCCGGTCCGCCTCTACCGGATCGACAAGGGACGCTACTCGCCCTCCCCGGTGCATGACCGCGTCGACCTCGCGCCGGATGCGCGCGTCGGCAAGCTCAAGGGCACGGTCCATCATTACTCGGTGCGTTCGCTCGGCGAGCAGATGGACAAGCTCAATGCGTATAGCGACGCACAGGCCGACGACCTCGATGCGCGCGGCGAAACACTTTCCGCCCTCCGGCTCGTGGCGGAATTTCCCGCCAACTTCATCAAGGCCTATATCGGACGACGTCACGCTCTGCGCGGAGTCTATGGCTTCATGACCGCGATGAATTACGCTTTCTATCGCTATCTGCGCGTCGCCAAGCACTGGGAGCGCCGGCTCCGGCGTCGCAGCTTCCGCGCGAACGGAAATGAGCATGGCGGCTGAGGTCGCCCTCGTCACCGGCGGCGCCAAGCGCATCGGCCGCGCCATCGCTTTGCGCCTTGCCGGCGCCGGCTACGCGGTCGCCATCCATTGCAATACCTCGCGCGCCGAAGCCGAAGCGCTCGCCGCCGATCTCACTGCTGCAGGTGGGCGGGCCTGTGTCATCGTCGCCGACCTCGCCGATCCGGCTGCCGTGGAGCGAATCGTGCCGGAGGCCGAGGCCGCACTCGGGCCGGTCAGCCTGCTCGTCAACAGCGCTTCGAGCTTCCTGGTCGACGATCTGCTCGCGCTCGATATCCCGACCTGGAACCGCCAGTTCTCGGTCAATCTGCGCGCGCCGTCGGTGCTCGCCGGAGCGATGGCCAATCGCCTGCCGCCGGACCGCCAGGGCGCGATCGTCAACATCGTCGACCAGCGCGTCTGGAAGCTGACGCCGCAATATTACTCGTACACGCTGACCAAGGCGGCGCTGCTGACCGCGACGACGACGATGGCGCAGGCGCTGGCGCCGCGCATTCGCGTCAACGCGGTCGGCCCCGGCCCGACTTTCGCCAACCCGCATGACGGCGAGGCGCTGCTCGCAGCCGAAGCAGGCGGCACACCGCTCGGCCACAAGGTCGAAGCCGACGACATCGCCGAGGCAGTGCTCTATCTCGCGCAGGCTAGGGCCGTCACCGGCCAGATGCTCGCCGTCGATGCCGGACAGCATATCGCCTGGCGCACGCCTGACATCGTCGACTGAGAGAAGCCGCTCTCAAACCGTCGCGTCGTTGCGATAAGGCGTCCGGTCTCTGGCGAGCGCGTCGGCCAGGAGGTCGAGCCGGTCCTGCCCCCAGAAGATTTCGCTATCCAGCACATAGCTCGGCGCCCCGAACACACCGGCCTCGACCGCCTCCGCGATCGCCGCCTTGTAGGCTTGGCCGGTCTCCTCGCTTTCGGCCGCTTCGATCAGGCCCGCGATATCGAGCCCGACCCGCTCGGCCGCAGCCAGGATCAGCTCCGGCCGCGACATATCCTGCTCGCGGGCCCAGACATCGGCCAGCACCTCTGCGACGAATTCGGCCGGGTCCTCTCCGCGCCCGACGAGGGCGAGGACGATCTTGTCGGCTAGCGACACGTCATAGGGAAAGAACTTTGGAAACAGCGTCAGCGGCAGGCCGCGCTTGGCCCGCCAGCGCTGCAATTCGAGCACGCGGTAGCGCTGCCGTACCGGGTGCCGCTTCGGCAATGGCAGGCCACCGGTCTCGTCGAAGACCGAGCGCAGCGGTGTCGGCCGATAGCGAACGGAAAGCCCGTGCTGCCTCGCCAGCTCGATGAAGGCACCGTGACCGAGATAGGTCCAGGGCGAGAGCAGCGTGAAATAATAGTCGATCTGGCGTGGCATTGGCGACCTCGGGCAAGCAAGGGCCGCAAGGTGCCCGCTGACGGCGCACTCCGGCAAGCTCGCCCGGCGTCAATTGTCGTGATCGTTTCGATCAACCGGGTCGTGGCGCCGCCAAGGCGGCGCCACGAGGAAGAATCAGGCCGCCGCCTTGTTCTTGATGGCGCCGATGATCGCGGTGAGGATAGCGCCACCGGCGCCGCCGCTGATCAGGTTGGTGAGGATACCGCCGACGCTGAGATTGCCGCCCATCGCAGCAGCCGAGATCGCCGGCAGCAGGACCGGGATCAGCTGGCCGAGTACGCCGCCGCCGACCAGGCCCGCGATGGTATTGCCGATCGTACCGATATCGAAGGTCGGCGAAGCCTTGCCGGCCGCATTACCACCGATCGCGCCTGCGACCAGGTTCATCAGGATCTGTTCCATGTTCAATCCCTCAGCCAAGGTGGATGGCGAAGGGAGGATGCCTCTCCGTCACGGCGTGCGCAACTCGGCATCGATAGAAACGGCGCCTGCAACGGCACGTTGCGCCGACTTACGAACCGAAATCACTCGTCAGCTGCGGCGCAAGCCGGGAGAAATGACCTCTAGCCCAGCGCGATGGCCGAGATCAGGCGCCCGTAGTCGGCCTCTTGCCGGTGAGTCGTGCGGCGATAGCTGTAGAATCGACTCTCGTCGCCATAGGTGCACAGAGCCAGATCATAGAAGCGACCGATGCCGGCTTCCTGCGCACGGTGCGCGATGAAGGCCGGCAGGTCGAACATCGCATGCGCCGGCCGCTCCGAACCGTGGAAGAAGCGGGCGAAAGTCGCGTTCTCACCTTTGAAACGCTCGATGAATTCCGGGCCGACCTCATAGGCGGCGGCGCTGATCGTCGGCCCGAGCACGGCGATGATGCGCTCACGGCGAGCGCCGAGCTTCTCCATCTCAGTCACGGTCGCGTGGATCACGCCGGTGAAAGCGCCCTTCCAGCCGGCATGAGCCGCGCCGATGACGCCAGCCTCAGAGTCGGCGAACAGGATCGGGCCGCAATCGGCAGTGGAGACCCCGAGCGCCACGCCATGCGCGACCGAGACCATCGCATCGGCCTTGGGTCGCTCTGCCTCCCAGGGGCCGGTGACGATGGCCACATCCGGCGAATGCACCTGATGGACGCTGACCAGCCGGTCGCGCTCGACGCCCATCTGCTTGGCCATGCGGGCGCGATTCTCGGCGATATGCGTCTTGTCGTCGTTCGAGCCGAGCCCGCCGTTCAGCGAAGCATAGATTCCGCTGGAGACGCCGCCCTCACGCGTGAAGAAGGCGTGGCGGATGCCGGGCTCATGGGCGAGATCGGGCGAGGTGATGAACATGGCGGCGCATCCGTTCTAAAGATCAGCCCTGCTCTGGCAGGCGATGAAGGTCAAATCCGGGCAGCAGCGGTAGATTCGGGTCCGCGACCGCCAGCACCTTGAAGAGCTCGCCCATTGCCGTCGGCCCGGTTTCGATCAGGCGTTCGGCACCGCTCGCAAGCGCTTCCGCCTGCGCCGGGGTGGCGCGGCGCGACAGCGCCTCGAAACGCTGCTGCAGGCCGAGCGCCAGCAGGAAATCGCGCTGTGCCACCGGGCCATGCGCCGCGGCGCCGGCAACAAGCCCGGCCTGCGCCATGCGGGCGAAATCGACGTGGACGGTGAGGTCGGCATCGCCCGGTTCGGCGAGCACCTCGACGAAGGCGTGGCGCTTCAAGGCCTGCAGCGTATCGCCGAAGCCGGAGCGGGCTGGGCCGTAATCGATGAACAGCCCTGCCCCGCCTTTGGCCGCGACGTGACGCGCGACGGTGGCAACCGCCTCCAGCGCCGCGGCCGGCTGCTCCAGCACCGAATCCGGCGAAGCAACGATACACAGGGAGCTGTCAGGCTCACCGGACAGACCGAAAGCCAGCCGCCCTTCGCCATCGAGCCCGACGAGCCGCTCACGCCAGCCGTCCGGCGTGCGGACGAACTGGTCGAGCGGCAGCGCGTCAAGGAGTTCGTTGGCGACGACAATCGCGGGTCCTTCCAGCGCCTCGTCGATGCGCTCGTGCCATTGCGGCGTCACGCCGGCCGTAGCCAGTGTCTGCCTCTGCCGCTCGCGCAACACCGGGCTGGTCTCGACCAGATGGACCGAAAGCGCATCGCGAAAGCCCGGCAGCGCCCGCGCTGCCCGCAGCATGTCCTGCATCAGCGTGCCGCGCCCCGGCCCGAGCTCGACGAGGCGGATGGAAGCCGGCGCGCCCATCCCCTGCCAGACGGTCGCGGCCCATAAGCCGATCAGCTCGCCGAATATCTGGCTGATCTCGGGCGCGGTGGTGAAATCCCCGTCAGCCCCGAACGGGTCCTGCTTCATGTAATAGCCATGGCGCGGATGGCCGAGGCAGAGCGCCATGTAGCGCGAGATGCTGATCGGCCCTTCCTGGCGAATCAGCTCTACGAGCTCCTGCGCCAGGCGATTCACGCTTCAGCCGATTCCCGCCGCTGCCGCAGCACCAGCACGAGGCCGGCCAGGAACAGCGGCACCGACAGCACCATGCCCATGGTCAGCCAGCCGGTCCCAAACAGGAAGCCGAGCTGCGGATCGGGTTCGCGGAAGAATTCGCAGGTCGTGCGGGCGATGCCATAGCCCATGCCGAACAGCCCGGCCGCGAGGCCCGGCCGCTTCAGACCGCCCAAGCGGACCACGATCATCAGGATCACCAGCAGGAGGAGCCCCTCGCTGAAGGCCTCGTAGAGCTGGCTCGGATGGCGCAGCACCGGGCCGCCATGCGGAAACACGATCGCCCAGGGCACGTCCGGCGCCGGCCGCCCCCAGAGCTCGCCATTCACGAAATTGGCGATGCGGCCGAGAAACAGGCCGATCGGCGCGACGACGGCGCCGAGATCGAGCGCCGAAAGCGGCGGATAGCCGCGCCGCCGGGCGAAGACCCACAACCCCGCTGCGGCGCCAGCGAGCCCGCCATGGAAGGACATGCCGCCCTTCCACACCGCGAATATCTCCAGCGGATTAGCGAGATAGTCTCCGAGATTATAGAACAGCACGAAGCCAAGCCGACCGCCAATCACGACGCCGAGCGCGGCGAACAGCAGGAAATCGTCGAGCGATTCCGGATCCGGCCGTGTCCGCCCGCCCCAGAGCCGCTCAGCTCCGGCGAGCCGGCGCGCATACCACCAGCCGCCGAGCAGGCCGGCGACATAGGCGAGCCCATACCATTTGATCGAGAGCGGCCCGAGCTGGAGCGCGACCGGATCGATCACCGGGAAGGGAATGGCGAAGACGGGCATGGGCAGCGGGTCCGGGTTGCGCGCTGCGGTGATGCAGGCGGCACGGCATCCGGGTCAAGAGGTGAGAGAGCCGCGCTCAAGCCCGGCCGCGCACCCGTGCCTCCGCCAGCATCGCTTCGCCAGCCAGTTCGAGCGAGGCTGGCGGCAGGTCCGTCGGCAGATGCTGATGGATGGTCGCAGCGAGCTCGTCGAAGCCGTTGTCATAGGGCGAGAACCGCAGGCGTGGCCCTTCGAAGGAGGTGATCCAGAGATAGCCGGTCCACTCCCCGCCGATCCGGGCGAGTTCATGCCAGCCCATCGCGATCACCCGCCCCGATATCGTCCGGCGCTCGATGCGCTGGCGGTTCCAGCGCACCTGTTCGATCAGGGCCTGAGCTGCGAGGAACAGGGTTATGCCGGCGAAGGCGCAGGTGAAGAGCAGGCCCGAGCTCCGCTCGACGCGTCCGCCCGCAACCACGAGCGTCGCGACAGCGGTGATCAGCACGCCGGCGAACAGGCCGAACCAGAAATATGGGCCGGGCGTCAGATATTTCCAGTCGCCATACCGCCGCGCCCGCCGGCGCTGCTGGCAGACGCAAAGCGCGGTCAGGGCCATGAAGGCCGGCACGAACAGGGCGGCCTTCATCAGGACATCGGCGGACATCGCAGGTCTCGGGCGAAGAGGAGCCCGCTTCTACCGGTCCTTGCAGGAAACCCGAAGCGCAACCCGCCGAAATGGCAAAGAAGCCGTTGCAGGATTCCGCCGCGCTCCCGACAAGGCTGGCTCATCGGATCGAGCAGAGGGATGTTTATCCTGGACACTCCGGCACTTGAAACTCAGCGCGATACCGGCCCCCGCCGGCACCGAAAGTAGAGATGCACTCGCGACGTTCGGCGGGGCTATAGAATCGGTATTTGCCCTCCCGATCCATGCTGGCTGCACCGAGATAGGTCCATGTGGACGAGTCGAAGTAGCGATACTCGGCAAATTCAGCCAACCGGGGCGGCTTGGCATCCTTGACTTCCACTGCGGAGCAGCACCCCCCTCCACCGATCACGATCAAAAAATTTTCGGGGGTCACATACAGATTTGCATGGGTCGCAGGTCCCCAGTCCGCCCACATTTTGGTTCTGGCCTCGCCTTGGCCATTTTTGACTAGCAACTCGTGACGGCTTTCAACCCCGTCCGACCAAATCTCGAAATGAGCACTCGTACCGGGAAAAGGCAGCTGAACGGCAAGTTCCCGAACCAAGCGCTCACCACAGCCAGCAAGAACAAGCAGGAGGGTTGCGAAAAGAGGCCATTCAAACGTCTTCATCAGTCACATCATCCAATCGGCTCGCCGCCGCGCTCCTGACATGACGAAGCGCCTGCGGCATCCTACATGCAGGTCATGAATCGCGAACGCCAAGAGCCACCGGAGCAAGAGCTGCCGGACGAGGACTTCAAGGACGAGGAGGACATCCTTCCCCCGCCCGAAGCCGCGCTCGATCCCGGCGAGGCCGCTCCCGGGGCGCTCAAGGCCGGCATCGAGGTGATCGCCGACTTCGCCAAACACCTGCCGAACCGGCCGGGCGTCTACCGGATGTTCGATCGCGCCGGCGAGGTGCTCTATGTCGGCAAGGCCAAGAGCCTGAAGAACCGGGTCACGGCCTATGCCCGCGGCATGGCGCACACCAATGCGGTGGCGCGGATGATCGCCGAGACGGCGAACATGGAGTTCGTCACCACCGGTACCGAGACCGAGGCGCTGCTGCTCGAATCGAACCTGATCAAGCAGCTGCGACCGCGCTACAACGTGCTGCTGCGCGACGACAAATCCTTCCCCTACATCTTCCTCTCGGGCGACCATCCGGCGCCGCAGATCGCCAAGCACCGCGGCTCGCGCCAGCGCAAGGGCGACTATTTCGGCCCGTTCGCCTCGGTCTGGGCGGTGGAGCGTACCATCGACGCGCTGCAGAAGGCGTTCCTGCTGCGGTCCTGCTCGGACAGCTATTACGAGAACCGCACCCGGCCCTGCCTGCTCTTCCAGATCAAGCGCTGCTCGGGCCCCTGCACCGGCGAGATTTCGCTTAGCGACTACCAGGGCCTCGCCGACCAAGCGCGCGACTTTCTCTCCGGCCGCTCCTCGGCGGTGAAGGAGCTGCTCTCCAAGCGCATGCAAGCCGCGGCCGAGGAGCTCGAATTCGAGAAGGCGGCGCGCTATCGCGACCGGCTGGCGGCGCTCTCGGCGGTGCAGGCCGGGCAGGACATCAACACGCAAGGTGTCGAGGAGGCCGACGTCTTCGCCATCGACGAGCAGGCCGGGCAGTTCTGCGTCGAGATCTTCTTCTTCCGCAACAAGCAGAACTGGGGCAACCGCGCCCTCTTCCCACGTGCCGACAAGAGCCTGACGCCGGCCGAGGTGCTGGCCTACGTCGTCACCCAATTCTACGACGACAAGCCGCCGCCGAGGCTCGTCCTGCTCTCGCATGAACTGGCCGAGGCCGATCTCATCGCGCAGGCCCTTTGCGAACGCGCAGGCCGCAAGGTCGAACTCGCGACGCCCAAGCGCGGCGAGCGACGCGACCTCGTCGCCCATGCCCAGAAGAACGCGCATGAGGCGCTCGCCCGCAAGCTCGCCGACAATGCCGGCCAGCAGAGCCTGCTCGCCGCACTCGGCGAAGCCTTCGGCATGGCGAAGGCGCCGCGCCGCGTCGAGGTCTACGACAACTCGCACATCATGGGTACCAACGCCGTCGGCGGCATGGTCGTTGCCGGGCGGGACGGCTTCATGAAGAGCCATTACCGCACCTTCAACATCTCGTCCGACACCATCGCCGGCGACGATTTCGGCATGATGCGCGAGGTGCTGAAGCGCAGGTTCGCGCGACTCGCGAAGGAGAGTGGAACCACCGCTGAAGCGGCCGAGCTTACCCAGGCGGACACAACTGGGCAGCCTGACGCAGTTGTCGACGAAGTCGGGGGCTCGAGTCCCTCTCCCGCTACCATTCCTCCCGAAGAGTTGGCGGGGCCGGCTCCTGAGTTGCCCGACGGCGACGCCTTCCCCTCCCGCCCCGACCTCGTCATCGTCGACGGCGGCAAGGGTCAGTTCGAGGCGGCGCGCAAGATCATGGCCGAATGCGGCGTGACCGACATCGCGCTCGTCGCCATCGCCAAGGGCGAGGACCGCAATGCCATGCGCGAGACCTTCTTCATGGTGGGCAAGGAGCCGTTCAAGCTGCCGCCGCGCGATCCCGCCCTGTTCTTCATCCAGCGCCTGCGCGACGAGGCCCACCGCTTCGCCATCGGCACGCACCGCGCCAAACGCAAGCGCGACATCAAGACCAACCCGCTCGACGAGATCCCAGGCATCGGCCCCTCGCGCAAGCGCGCGCTGCTGCTGCATTTCGGCACGGTGAAGGCGATCCAGCGCGCCAAGCTCGACGACCTGATGCGCACCCCAGGCGTCAACGCCGCCACCGCCAAGGCGGTTCATGCCCATTTCCATGAGCATTAGCGCGCGTTCCATCCGCTCGGCATCAGCCGGGAAAAGAAAACGCGCCAGCTCAGGAATTTGAGCATGTTCTCGCCGCGAAGCTGCTGTCCTTGGTGCGGGGCGTGGTTGGCGAATGGCCGGGTCACACTCTTGCGTGTTGACGCTGTCATGAAGGGGCTGCTTTGGTGAGCGTCGTGACGAGTCTGAACGAAGCCATCCGCCGGCGCGGCCCCTGGTCGCTGCCCAACCTTCTCACCTACGGCCGGATCCTTGCGATTCCGGCGCTGGTCGCGCTGCTGTTCTGGCCCTGGGATGCCTGGGCGCGCTGGACGGCGCTCGGGATTTATGTCGCGGCCGCCGTCACAGACTATCTCGACGGCTGGATCGCCCGTGCCTGGAGCCAGCAATCGGCCATCGGCCGCATGCTCGATCCGATCGCCGACAAACTCCTCGTCTGCGCCCTGCTGCTAATGCTCGTCCACACCGAGACGATCAAGGGCTGGGCGATCTGGGCGGCGATCGTCATCCTCTGCCGCGAGATCCTGGTCTCGGGCCTGCGCGAATTCCTGGCCGAGCTCAAGGTCAGCGTCCCCGTCAGCAAGGTCGCGAAATACAAGACCACCGCGCAATTGTTCGCCCTCGGCTTCCTCGTTGCCGGCCCTGCTGGCGACAAGGTCCTGCCTCACAACACCCAGATCGGGATCGTGATGCTGTGGATCGCGGCGCTGCTGACGATCTACACCGGCTGGGATTACCTGAATTCCGGCATCCGCCACCTCGTCCAGGAGGACGAGCGCACGTCATGAACACAGCCACCACCGAGCCCGCCGGCTTGCGCCTGGTCTATTTCGCCTGGGTACGCGAGCGCATCGGCCTCACCGACGAGACCGTCACACCGCCCGCCGGCACCACGACCATCGCCGACCTCGTGCGCTGGCTGAAGACGCGTGGCGAAGGCTATGAGCTCGCCTTCGAGAACGAGGCGATCGTGCGCGCGGCGATCGACCAGACCCATGCCAAGCCCGCCACCGTGATTACCGGCGCGCGCGAGATCGCCTTCTTCCCGCCGATGACCGGCGGCTGAGCCGGCGCCATGACGCCGCTCGTCCGCATCCAGCGCGAAGATTTCGACATCGGCGCCGAAATCGCGGCGCTGACCACCGGCAACCCCAATATCGGCGCCGTCGTCAGCTTCTCCGGATTGTGTCGAGATGAGAGTGGCCGCCTCGCCGCGCTCGAACTCGAGCACTATCCTGGCATGGCTGAAGCCGAAATTGAGCGCGTCGCGGCAGAGGCAGCCGCGCGCTGGCCGCTTTCTGGCCTCGTCGCCATCCACCGCTTCGGCTTGATCAAGCCGGGCGAGCAGATCGTGCTGGTGATCGCAACCTCGAGCCATCGCCGCGAGGCCTTCGAGGCCGCCGACTTCCTGATGGACTATCTCAAGACCCGCGCCCCGTTCTGGAAGCGCGAGCATCTCGCCGACGGCACGCTCGGCGGCTGGGTCGAGGCCAAGGCGGATGACGACGATTCGGCGAGGCGCTGGGAGACGAACCGATGACATCGCCTCGCAGTCTCGCCGGCCTTTGCCTCGCACTCACTGCGAGCCTCGTTGCGGGTCAAGCGGGCGCGGGCGAGAGCAAGGTCTTTCGGGATTGGGTCGCCGGCTGCGACAATCTCCGCAAATGCACCGCCTTGTCTCTGCCCGGCGAAGCGGCCGACACAATCTCCTATGTCAGGGTGGAGCGCGGTGGTGGTCCCGGCGACGCCGCGACGCTGTCCCTGCAGATCCGCGACATCAAGCTGAAAAAGTCCTTCGAGGCCCGGCTGACGATCGACGGAGCCGCGTTCCCAACAGCGGGGCGGACATTCGGCGGCACCTCGAGTGATGGCGAGGTCGGCGAAATCGATCTGCCGCAGCAGGATGGCGAGGCGCTGATCGCAGCCGCGCGCAAGGGCACGAAACTCGAAATCGCCTTCGACGACAAAGCTTTCTCTCTCTCGCTCGCTGGCGCGGTTGCCGCATTGCTCTGGGTCGATGAGCAACAAGGCCGCCTCGGCATGGTGACGGCGCTGATCCGAAAAGGCGATAAGCCGGCGGCATCGCTGCCGGCTGCACCTTCCCTGCCCGTCGTGACGTCACAGGCGACGGCCGGCCTGCCCAAGCTGAGCGAGAAGGACGCCAAGGCGCTGCCCCGCGCGCTGCGCGCCCACCTCAAGCGCGCCGCACCGGAAAGTTGCGACGATGCGGAGGAGGGTTCCGAAAGCTATGACAGCGTCTGGACGATGGGCCCGCGCAGCCACCTCGTCGGTCTCGTCTGCTATCGTGGCGCCTACAATGTCGGAACCGGCTACTGGCTGGTCGAGCAGGGCAAGGTGGCGAGCTCGCGCCGCATCGCCTTCCCGACACCGTCAGGCAAGCCGCAGGACGATCTGGTCAACAGCAGCTATGATCCCGCCTCGGGCCTGTTGGATTTCTTCAGCAAGGGCCGCGGTCCCGCCGATTGCGGTTCTTCCGGCATCTATGCCTGGACCGGCCGCACCTTCGTCCTGGCGAGCTGGAACGAGATGAGCGTCTGCCGCGGCCTGCCGCCTGACGAATGGCTCAACCTGTTCCGCAGCGAGCACAAAGCGGTGAAATGAAAAATCCCGGGCGGCCAGGGCCGCCCGGGACAGGTTTGGTCAGGACGACGCTGAGGTTCAGGCCGCGACCTTGGACTTCTGCCGGACTTCGTCCGAATAGTCCTCCATGATCACCTTGCCCATATTGCCGGTGATGAACTTGTAGGGTCCGATCTCGGAGACCAGCGTCACCTCGGCGGCCGAGCCGGTGATGAAGCATTCGCTGAAGCCTTCAAGCTCTTCCGGCCGGATGCGGCGCTCGACGACCTCGAAGCCGCGCTTCCGGCAGAGGTCGACCACCGACTGACGGGTGATGCCGTTGAGGAAGCGGTCGGCCTGCGGGGTGTGGACCACGCCGTCCTTGATGAAGAAGATGTTGGCGCCGGTACACTCGGCGACGTTGCCTTCCCAGTCGAGCATCATCGCGTCGGCATAGCCGCCGCGCTCGGCCTTGTGCTTGGACAGCGAGCAGATCATGTAGAGCCCCGCCGCCTTGGCATGGACCGGCGCGCAGGCCGGGTCAGGCCGGCGATATTCCGCGAGGTCGAGGCGCACGCCCTTCAGCTTCTGCGCCATGTCGAACATGCTCGGCCACTCCCACACCGCGATCGCCGTGTGGATGGTGTTGTTCATGCCGGAGACCGCCATCATCTCCGAGCCGCGCCAGGCGACCGGACGCAGATAAGCGTCCTTGAGGCCGTTCTCCTTCAGGCAGAGATACTTGGCGGCATCGAGCTCGGCGACCGAATACGGGATCGTGAAATCCATGATCTCGGCCGACTTGTGGAAGCGCTGCGAATGCTCGGTGCACTTGTAGATCACGCCGTCATAGGAACGCTCGCCCTCGAAGACGCAGGAACCATAGTGCAGACCGTGGGTAAGTACGTGCACCTTAGCCTCCTTCCACGGCACGAGCTTGCCGTCGAACCAGATGACGCCGTCGCGCTGGTCGAAAGGAATGACAGACATGATACAGTCCTCCAGGTGCTTTTCTTGCAGGCACTCCGCCACAGGCCGGAAGGGCGTGCAAGCGCGGTATCTATGCTGCGCCGGAACCGGCACTTGCGACATAATCGGTCGCCCCGCGTGCTTGACCGGTAATCTTACGTCTGAGATATGTCAACAAGGCTGACATAAAAATGAGCGTGACGTTGAGCACACCCGTATTGCATCCAGCTCCTGCCGCGCCTCCGGAGGCGCCGCACACCGCCGTGCCCTACGACCTGATCGAGCTCTTCTTCTTCGCCTATCGCGACTTCGTCGGCGATCCAGACCGTATCCTCGCCGATTACGGCTTCGGCCGCGCCCATCACCGTGTATTGCATTTCGTCCAGCGCCGGCCGGGACTGACCATCGCCGAGTTGCTCGACATCTTGCAGATCACCAAGCAGAGCCTGAACCGGGTGCTGAAGGAGCTGGTCGAAACCGGCTTCGTTGAGTCGCGCACGGGGACGCAGGACAAGCGACAGCGCAATCTCCACGCCACCACCGCCGGCCACGAGCTCGCCGTCAGGCTGGCGCAGCTGCAGGCCAAGCGCATCAACGGCGCGCTCACTCTCGTCGGGCCCGAGGCGAGTGAGATCATTGCGCGTTATCTGGCGGCCTTGATCGACCCCGCCGAACGCACGAAGGTGCAGGATCTGCTTGCCGGCCCGCGCTGAGAACATTGCGCCCAGCAGCAGGCGTTGCAGAACGTTAGACAATGTTATCCCGGAGGCAGCGAGGCGCCGGCCTGCGCCTGGGCCGCCTGTGCTATCCTGAAGGAAAGGAACGGTGCACACAGCCGGCGCCGGAGACGAAAAAGGAGTCCAGATGGCGGCCAGCGTGCTCAAGCCAGTGCCTGACGATGCCCCGCATGTTCTGGTGGTCGACGATGACCGCCGCCTGCGCGATCTTCTGGCGCGCTTTCTCGGCGATCACGGCTACCGCGTCACCACCGCCGCCAGCGCAGCCGACGCCGATTCCCGGCTGGGCCGTCTCGTCTTCGACGCCATGGTGCTCGATGTCATGATGCCGGGCGAGAACGGTTTCGACTTCGCTCGCCGCCTGCGCCAGAGTTCGCAGGTGCCTATCCTGATGCTGACCGCCCGTGCCGACTCCAACGACCGGATCAACGGCCTGGAAATCGGCGTCGACGACTACCTCGCCAAGCCCTTCGAGCCACGCGAACTGATCCTGCGCCTCGGCAACGTTCTGAAGCGCAACGCCCAGCCCGAGGCACCCACTGCGCCGCCGCGGCCCGACTACGTCCGCTTCGGCCCCTTCATCTTCGGCCTTGCACGCGGCGAATTGCGCCAGGGCGAAGAATCGATCCGCCTGACCGAACGCGAGCGCGAGATCCTGACCGCCTTGGCCGAGCGCGCCGGCGAGCATGTCCCGCGCGAGCAGCTCGCCAACCAGGGCTCCGCCGCCAACGACCGCACCATCGACGTGCAGATCAACCGGCTGCGTCGCAAGATCGAGCGCGATCCGGCCGATCCGCTCTATCTCCAAACCGTGCGCGGCATCGGCTACCGCCTCGTCGTCGACAGGTCCTGATCGGCATGGCGGACGCTTCGCTCAGGCGTCGTCTCGTCCCGCTCGCTGCGAGGACGGTAGCGAAGCTGCGCACAGGCTGGACGAAGGCTGCATCGGCGTTCTTGACCGCGCTCAGCCCGCTGCGACGCCTGCCGGACCGGTCGCTGCGCCCGATCGCACGCATCATGCCGAAGGGGCTCTATCCGCGCGCCCTCGTCATCGTCATCGCGCCGGTCGTGCTGCTTCAGTCAGTCGTTGCCTATGTCTTCATGGAGCGGCATTGGCAGACCGTGACGCAGCGTCTGTCGTCGGCGGTCGCCTCCGAAATCTCAACCCTCATCGACGTCTATGAGAGCTATCCGCAGGATAGCCAGGCAACCATTCTTGGCCGTATCGCCGAGGATCGGCTCGGCATGGATGTCGAGATCCTGCCCGACACCGATCTGCCGGCGCCCGGCCCCCGCCCCTTCTTCTCGCTGCTCGACAGCGCGCTCTCGGCCGAGCTCGCCCAGCAGGTCAAGCGCCCGTTCTGGCTCGATACAGTCGGCCGCTCCAGCCTGATCGAGATCCGCATCAAGCTCGGCAAGGATGTGATGCGGGTGCTGACCCGGCGCAGCCAGGCCTATGCCTCGAACAGCCATATCTTCCTGCTCTGGATGATCGGCACCTCGCTGATCCTGCTCACCATCGCAGTGCTGTTCCTGCGCAACCAGATCAGGCCGATCCTGCGCCTCGCCGACGCTGCCGAAGCCTTCGGCAAGGGCCGCGACGCCGATTTCCGGCCACGCGGCGCGAGCGAGGTCCGCCGCGCCGGCAACGCCTTCATCGAGATGAAGCGCCGTGTCGAGCGCTCGATCGGCGAGCGCACCATGATGCTGAACGGCGTCAGCCACGACCTGCGCACCATCCTGACCCGCTTCAAGCTCTCCCTTGCCCTGCTCGAACGCTCGCCCGATCTCGAAGCGCTCGAGAAGGATGTCGACGAGATGAGCCGGATGCTCGAGGACTATCTCGCCTTCGCCCGTGGCGATGCCGGCGAGGCGCCGGTCGAGACCGACATCCGCGCTCTGCTCGAGACGCTCAAGGCCGATGCCGAGCGCCAGGATCACCAGACCGAGCTCACCGTCATCGGCGACCCGCTGGTCGTGGTCCGGCCCGACGCGATCCGGCGCCTGCTCACCAATCTGGTCTCGAATGCCGCGCGCTTCGGCGACCGCATCGCCATCCGCGCCACCCATGACGCGCGCTATCTGATCGTCATGGTCGATGATGACGGGCCAGGCATCGCGCCGGAGCTGCGCGAGGACGTGTTCAAGCCGTTCTTCCGGATCGACGAGGCGCGCAATGTCGATGGCGGCGGCACCGGGCTTGGCCTTGCCATCGCCCGCAACATCGCCCGTTCGCATGGCGGCGACATCATTCTTAGCGAGTCACCGCTGGGCGGCTTGCGCGCGACCGTCAGGCTGCCGGTCTGATCGAGGCTCAGTTCCGCACGCTGAACCGCCCCGGCCGCAACACTGCGATCGGGACGGCTTGGCCGTTATCGATGACGGGAGGACTTAGTGGCGCCACAGAGTCTTGCGAGCCGTGTCGTTCACCCGCTCGACGTCGCTCCGCGACAAGCCGATATCGGAGAGGGCCTGATCGTCCATGCTGTAAAGCGTGCGCGCGCTGGCCCGCTGCGTGAGCCAGTCCTCAAAGCGGAGGAACAGGCCGGTAAGCCCGTGCGCAGCGTGCTGCGTCGCGGAGAACGAAAGATTTTCTGTGGCGGTCCTGGCCGACATGGCGGCCTCCTTTGACAAGTTCTATGCCTGAGAATTTGGGGGTTGCAGCGCTCTGAAGCAAATGAGAAGTTCTTTGCCTCAGCCCAAGCAGAACTTGGCCACGTCATGATCCGCCGCCACCTGCCGCCCCTGACCTCGCTGCGTGCCTTCGAGGCTGCGGCACGGCATCTCAACTACGAGCGGGCGGGCGACGAGCTCGCCGTCACCGCCAGCGCGGTCGGCCAGCAGATCAAGACCCTCGAAGCCTGGCTTCGCCGTCCGCTCTTCACGCGCTTGCCGAGCAAGGGTGTCGCGCTGACCGCGCTCGGCCAGCGCTACGCCACCGCAATCTCGCAACTGCTCGACCAGCTCGACGAAGCCACGGCCAGGGCGCTGCGGCCTGACGCGGCCAATGTGATCACGGTCAGCACCATGCCGAGCTTCGCCTTGAGCTGGTTGATCCCGCGACTCGGCTCGCTCAAGCAGAGCCATCCTGAGCTGGAGGTGCGCATCTCGGTCTCGCTCCACCTCACCGATTTCGCCCGCGAGGATGTCGATGTTGCGGTCCGCTATGGCCAGGGCGCCTATACCGGCCTGCGCTCGGAACTCCTGATGACGGAGACGTTCTTCCCCGTCTGTAACGCGTCGCTTCTCAACGATCCCGCGCGCCCGCTGCGCCAGCCCGCGGACCTGCGCCACCACACTCTGCTGCACGAACTCGCCGAAGGCATTCCGGAATACGTGACCTGGCGGCAATGGCTCGCCTTCGCCGGCGTCGACGATATCGACGCGACGCACGGTCCGCGCTTCTCGCACACCTTCCTCGCCTTGCAGGCCGCATCCTCGGGCCAGGGCATAGCGCTCGCGACAAGCGCCCTGATCGGCGATTCTCTCGAAGCCGGGCGCCTGGTCCGACCGTTCCCACAGCAGCTGCCCGGCGCCTACCAATACTATGTCGTCTGCCCCGAAGCCGTCGCGGAGCGGCCGGCAATCGCGGCCTTCCGCAGCTGGATCCATGAAGAGGCAGCCAAGCACCTGACTTTGCGCTGACCCCGGCGCGCTTGCCCTCAAATGGGGCTGGCGTGCAGGCACCCGATTTTTCATGATCCGGGCGGGACGCGTGATCCGGCTCGAGGCCGCAGGGGATGATCGCCATGATGAGACAATTGCTGCTCGCGACGCTGTTGGCGCTGGTCCCTGGCCTTGCTTCAGCGGAGGAAGTCGTCGATCTCGGCGGCTTCTTCGGTGGCGGCAAGGCGTTGCTCAACAAGCCGGCCGGCAAGGCCCGCGCCGGAGTCGTGCTGCTGACCGGCGGCGACGGCTATATCGGCATCGGCGGCGATGGCAGCGTCGAGCGCAGCGGCAACTGGATCGTCCGGACGCGCGCCGCCTATGCCAGGAGCGGCATCGCCAGCATCACGCTCGACGGCGGCGCCGATCCGAATAAGGCGATCGAGCTGATGCGCACCATCGCGCCGCGTGTCGTTGTCGTCGCCATGAGCCGCGGCGCGCTGAAGGTGCCGGGCACGCTCTCGGCCCGGCCTGACGGCATCGTCTTCGCCTCAGCCATGCTCGATGCCACCAAGCCCTCGCTCGGCGATCCAGCCGGACTGCCCCCGACGCTGATCATCCAGCATCGCCAGGACAGCTGCCGCGTGACGCTGCCCGAATCGGCGGTCGCCTTCCAGCAATGGACCGGCAATCGCGCTCGCCTGCTCTGGATCGACGGCGGCACCTCATCCGGCGATCCCTGTCAGGCGCGCGCCTATCACGGCTTCATCGGCCGCGAGGGCGCCGTCGTTTCGGCGATCACCGGCTTCGTCGGTTCGCTGCGTTGACCTTTATCGCTCCGGTCTGATCACCGGCAGCTGCTGCAACTGCGCAGCGGCAAAATCGAGGAAGGCACGCACCTTCGGCTGGAGGTGCTGCCCGCTCGGCACGACGAGCTGGACCGGCGCTGCCGGCGGCTCCCACTCCCGCATCACCCGCACCAGCGTGCCGGCCTCGAGATCCGGCGCGACCTGGTAGGACAAGGCGCGTGCGATCCCGCGCCCGGAGCGCGCCGCGATCAACGCCGACTCGACCTCGTTGACGATCAGGCGCGGCGTCACTGTCACAGTTGCGCTGCGAGCCCCGCCGGCAAAGCGCCAGAGCATCGTCTGGCCGGCAGCGATGCTGGCGATGGTGTCGTGGTCCACCAGATCGGCCGGCCGACCCGGCGTGCCGCGGCGCTCGAGGTAGGCCGGTGCCGCGACCAGCACGCGCTTGACCTCGCCGACCTTGCGCGCGACTAATCGCGAGCTCGGCAGCGGCCCGATCCGGACCGCCAGATGCAGGCCTTCCTCGATCAGGTCGAGGTTGCGGTCGGCCAGCACCAGTTCGATCTGGATCTCAGGGTGCAGGTCGAGGAACTCGGCGACGACCGGCGTGACATGGCGCCGACCGAAGGCGAGCGGCGCGGTGACCCGGATCAGGCCGCGCATCGGCGCCGCGGTCACGCCGGAGAGCGAGGCGTCATATTCGGCAAGGATGTTGCGGGCCGACGCCGCGAGTTCCCGCCCCGCCTCGGTCGCCATCAATTGCCGGGTGGTGCGCGCGATCAACCTGACGCCGGCGCGCTCCTCAAGCGCGGCCAGCGCCCGCGTCACCGCCGGCCGCGAGCGCCTGAGCTGTCGCGCCGCGCCGGCAAGACTGCCGGTGTCGATGATCGCCACGAAGATGGCGAGTTCGTCGAGCCGATCCATGATCATTCCATCAGAGGGAATTCTGATTTGCCAACCTATCAGCTATCGCTCAATTTCTGAAACAATCACAGTCCGCCTTGCACAATCGCGAGGCCCGGATGACCCAAGCCAAGATCACGCTGCACGGCACCGCCCTGTCGGGCCACACCCACCGCGTCGAGCTCTTGCTGCGCGCGCTCGGGCTTGATTTCGACTTCGTTCCGGCCCCGGCAGATGTGCGCCGCAGCGAGGCGTTCCGAACCAATCTCAACCCGCTCGGCCAGATCCCGGTGCTGCAGGACGGCGATCTCACCCTCGCCGACAGCAATGCGATCCTGGTCTACCTGGCGAAGCGCTACGCACCGCAGAGCGACTGGTTTCCGGCCGAGCCGGTCGCAGCCGCGCAGGTGCAGCGCTGGCTCTCGATCGCCGCCGGCGAGGTCATGCACGGCCCGTCGATCGCCCGGATGATCGCGCAGTTCGGCTTCCCCGACGATCCGGTACGGGCCGAGCGTATCGCTGTCCGGCTGCTCGCCTTCATGGAAGGGCATCTCGCTGGTCGCAGCTATCTCGCCGCCGAACACCCGACCCTCGCCGACCTCGCTTGTTATTCCTATGTGGCGCACGCACCGGAAGGCGGCATTCCGCTCGATCCCTATCCAGCAGTGCGGGCCTGGATCGCACGTATCGAGGCCCTGCCCTTCTTCAAGCCGATCCCGCCATCACCCATCCCTGTGAAAGGCTGACGCCATGGACGCCTCTCCGTTCCACGAAGGCGAGCTGGAGGCACAGGTGCGTGCCGGCGAGAGTTCGCGCGGGGCTGGCATTCGCGAGTTCATGCCGGACCAGCACCGCGATTTCTTCGCGCTGCTGCCCTACCTTTTTGCTGCCGGCCGCGATGCGCGGGGCAAGCCGATCGCGACGATTCTCACCGGGCCGGAAGGCTTCGTCTCTAGCCCGGCGCCGGATGCGCTCGCTATCGCTGCCCTGCCCGGCCCCGACGATCCGGCCAATGCTGCGCTGAGCGCAGGCGCGCCGATCGGCCTGCTCGGGCTCGATCTGCGCACCCGCCGTCGCAACCGCGCCAACGGCATCATCAGCGAGCGTGATGGCAGCGGGCTCAAGGTGGCGGTAAGCCAGAGTTTCGGGAACTGCGCCAAGTACATCCAGGTCCGGCAGCACGAATTCGCTCCGACGTCTGCGCCTACGACCGAAGAACTCGGCGGTCTCGACGCGGCAGCCAGCGCCCTGATCGCGCAGTCGGACACGCTCTTCATCGCCAGCGGCTCGGACAGCGGACTCGACGTCTCGCATCGCGGTGGCAGGCCGGGCTTCGTCCGGATCGAGGGCGGACGGCTGACGGTGCCGGATTTCGCCGGCAACAGCTACTTCAACACCTTCGGCAATCTGCTGCGCGAGCCCGCGACGTCCCTGCTCTTCATCGACTTCGCGAAGGGCGACGTGTTGCAGCTGCAGGGGATGGCGGAGATCGTCTGGGACGGACCGGAGTTGGCCGGGCTCGACGGCGCCAAGCGGCTCATGCATGTCGAGATGACGCGCGCCTGGCGGCGCAAGGCGGCGCTGCCCTTGCGCTGGACCGAGCCCGAGCTGGCGCCGACCACGCTGGCGACCGGGACCTGGCGGCACTACGAGGCCGCCTGACGGGCGGCCTCAGAAGAGGCGCCCGCCCTTGGGCACGTCGAGCGACGGGCCGATCAGCACGACCTCGCCGTCGCTATCCGGCACGCCCAATGTCAGCACCTCCGACATGAACTTGCCGATCTGGCGCGGCGGGAAGTTCACCACCGCCAGCACCTGCCGGCCCGGGAGGTCCTCGGGCCGGTAGTGCCTGGTGATCTGCGCCGATGATTTCTTGCGGCCGATCGTGCCGCCGAAATCGATCACCAGCTTGATCGCCGGCTTGCGCGCTTCGGGAAAGGGAGCGGCCTCGACGATGGTGCCGACACGGATGTCGACCTTGAGGAAATCATCGAAGCCGATCTCCGCGGCGATCTCGGCAGGCTCGCTCAAAATTCCTCCCAGCCGCGATCGCCGCCATTGGCGACCTTGCGCGCGGCGCTGCCATGAGACTGGACGGGCGCGGCGGCGCGCGCCAGGCGCGGCGCAGGCGCCGCAGCCTTGGCCATCTTGCCCGCCATCGTCTTCAAGGCAACCACGTCGCCGCCGAGCCGGAAGCGCCCGACCAGCGCCGCAAGCCTGTCGGCCTCCTGGGCGAGCGCCTGCGAGGCTGCGGTCGACTGCTCGGCCATGGCGGCGTTCTGCTGCGTCGCCTGGTCCATCTCGTTGACCGCAGTGTTGACCTCCTGCAGCCCGGTCGCCTGCTCCTGGGCGGCCGAGGCGATCTCGGCGACCAGCGAGGTGACGCGGGTGATCTCACCCGACATGCGGCCGAGCGCGCTGCCGGTCTGGCCGACGAGGGCGACGCCCTTCTCGACCTCGATGGATGAGGCGGTGATCAGGCCCTTGATCTCCTTGGCCGCTTCCGCCGAGCGCTGCGCCAGCGCCCGGACCTCGGAGGCGACGACGGCGAAGCCCTTGCCGGCATCGCCCGCACGTGCCGCCTCGACCGAGGCGTTGAGCGCAAGCAGGTTGGTCTGGAAGGCGATCTCATCGATCACGCCGACGATCTGCGAGATCTCCTCAGCCGATTTCTCGATGCCGCCCATCGCCGCGACCGCATCGCGGACGATCTCGCCCGACTGCTCGGCCTCACCCTTGACCTGGCTGGTGGCGAGGCTCGCCTGACGCGCGCCCTCGGCGGTCTGGCGCACCGTCGCGGTCAGCTGGTCGAGCGCGGTCGCGGTCTCCTCGACCGAGGAGGCCTGCTGCTCGGTGCGGCTGGCAAGGTCGTCAGCGGCCTGGCTGATTTCACCGGCGCCCGCCTTCATGCTCTCGGTGTTCGTCGCGATCTGGCGCATCGTCTCTTCCAGATGCGCCATCGCCGCGTTGAAGTCGTTCTTGAGCTTGGCGTATTCAGCGCTGAAGGACGCCTCGATGCGATAGGTCAGGTCACCCTCGGTCAGGCGCTCCAGCCCCGCGCCGAGCGCGTCGACGACAACGGCTTGCTTCTTGGCCTCCTCGCCGCGCTGCGCCTCGTTGAGGCTGCGCTGCGTATCGGCTGCCCGGCGCTGCTCGCCGGCATCGGCTTCAGCCTGGGTCTTCTCGGCTTCAACCTGCTGCTTCATCAGCGCCGCATCGCGGAAGATGACGAGGGCACGCGCCATGCTGCCGACCTCGTCCTGGCGCTCCTGATAGGCGATCGGCGCCTTGAGATCGCCAGCAGCCAGCGCGCTCATATTGCCGGCGACCGCACGCAACATCCCGGAAGCGCGGCGGCTCAGCATGATGACGAGACCGAGCAGCAGCAGCGCCAGCGGCACCAGCACCACAGCGACGTCCTTGATCATGCCGTAGAAGGCCACGTCGACGGCATGGACATGCATGCCGGTGCCGATCGCCCACTGCCATTTCGGCACGCCGGCCACATACGAGATCTTCGGCGAGGGATCCTTGTCGCCGCCCTTCACCCACATATAGTCGGCGAAACCGGCGCCCTTCAGCCGCGCCGTATCGGTCAGTTCCTTGACGAAGAGCTTGCCGGTCGGGTCCTTGAGCGCCGACATGTCGGTGCCGACCAGCTTCGGGTTCGCATGGGCGATGTTCGTGCCGTCATAGCGGATCACGAAGAAGTAGTTGCCGTCATCGAAGCGGGCATTGGCGATGGCGTCGAGCGCAAGCTTCTGCGCGTCGGCGTCCTTGAGCTCACCCTTCTCCACCTTCGCCACATAGGCGTTCACCGTGGAGGCAGCGGCCTCGACCGCGTTCTTCACTTCGGCCCGCTTCAGATCGAGCATGTCGATCCGGGCCTGGCGCAAGGTGATGGCGACGCTCGCGACGGCGACGACAGCGGCCAGAATTGCAATCAGCCCAAATGACCGGCCGATCGACAGCGCAGTAAGCTTCTTCAGCAGTGACATGGTCGCCCCTCGCGAACGTGATTCTTCACATTCGCAAGGCTTGGCTAATACCTGCTTAACACTGTCACTTTTTTGCCACAATCGGTGGTTGCCGACCGCAACCGCCGATTGTGATCAGATCGCCGGAGCGTAATCGTCGCCTTCCTCGCCGCGCATGCGCTCGCGCCGCGGCGTGCGCCGGACGCCGGAGCAGAGCGAACGCGCCAGGCCGCGCAGCGGTGCCGTCAACCGGTGGACATCCTCGACGCGCGCCATAATCTGACCTGCCGTCTTCAGCTCGCGGTCGAGCTTCGCCATGGTGCGCGACAGCTCCGGCTCGTCATCCTCCAGCCAGGTGTCGAGCACGCGCGCCATCAGCAGCGTCGCCCCCCTGACCCGGACGGAGCCGAGATCGTCCTCGGTCGGGATTCCGGCCGAAGCGAGCAGATAGCGCCAAGAGTTCACGGAGTTGCGCCCAAGTGCAGCGAGCGCCAAGGGCTGGCGCCGCAGATGCGGCATCAGCGCCTTCAGCCCGGACTTATAGGGTGCAAGTGCATCGAGCCGGCGCATCACCAAGTCGAAGACGCGCTCCTTGTAGGATTCCTCCGCCAGATCGTCGGAACTGCCAGCGAGGACCGCATCGTCGAGGATGCGACCGAGGCCGCCGAGGATCGCGAGCTTGGAGGGGAAGAGGCCGCGCAGTTCACCGAGGCTGACCCCAGCTTCGCGAGCGATCGCTGGCAGTTCGATCTCGTCCCAGCTCTGCGTCGCCGCCAACCGGAACAGAGCATCGACCACGGCGCGCCGCGGATCGGGTTTCGCGGCGGGTTTCTCAGTCTCAGGGGAAACGGGTTTGCGCGCCATCGGCTTCTCTCCTGTCGCGAACTGATGGAGAGAAGCTAGGCCTTGCGCGGGCTGGTTGAAAGGCCGCCTCAGCCGGAAAGCTCCTCGGCGCGGCGTTTGGCGGCAGCGACCGCGCGTCGCATCAGCGGCGCGAGGCCATTATCGGCCATCAACACTTCGAGCGCGGCAGCGGTCGTGCCCCCAGGCGAGGTCACGTTCTGGCGCAATGTCGCCGGCGGCAAGGGCGACTGGAACAGCATCTCGCCCGCGCCTTCGACGGTGGCGCGCGCCAGCCGCTCGGCGAGGTCGGCCGGCAGCCCCGCCGCGGTGCCTGCCGCCGCCAGGCACTCGACCATGTTGAAGACATAGGCCGGGCCCGAGCCCGAGACGGCAGTGACGGCATCGATCAGCCCTTCATCCGAGAGCCACTCGACCTTGCCCACTCCCGCGAGCAGTGCATCAGCCAGTTGTTGCTGTGCCTCACTCACGCCCTTGCCCGCAGCTGCAGCAGTGACACCGCGCTTGACCGAGGCCGGCAGGTTCGGCATGGCGCGGATGACCGCACCGGCATTGGGGAGGCGAGCCGCGAGGTCTCCGAGCGTCTTGCCGGCAAGGATCGAGATCAGCAGCGTCTTCGGGCCGATCAGCGCCTGGACGGCGGGCGCGGCCGTGTCGAGCATCTGCGGCTTGGTCGCCAGCACCACCACCTCGGCGGCCGCTGGCGCAGGCGGGTTGACGCTCATGCCCTCGGCGGCGGCGAGAGCTTGCATGTCATCCGAGATATGCGGGTCGATCAGCGTGATCCCCGCCCCTTTCACGCCGATGCGCAGCCAACCCTCGAGCATGGCGCCGCCCATCTTGCCGGCACCGACGAGGGTGAGGGTTTGCGGAAGCGGGCTGGGCATGGCGTCTCTCCGGTCGATGCGCGTTACGCACGGACCTGAACCGCCAAGCGCGGCCCGGGTCAAGCCCGGGCCCGGCCGGACTTCACGCTTCGCCGACCGTCTCCAGCAGCGCGCCTTCGAGCGCCTCGCGCGCGCTCTTGCCGGCCCAGACCACGAACTGGAAGGCCTGGTAATAGCGCTCGCAGGCGTCGATCGCCGCCTTGATCAGCCCGGCGGCTTGCTCCTCGGTCGGCTCGGCCCCGCCCGAGAGCAGAAGTGCGTGGCGATACATCACCACGTTCTCGCGGCTCCAGAGGTCGAAATGCCCGAGCCAGAGCTGCTCGTTGACGAGGCTGACGAGGTTCATCACCTCGTTGCGGCGCCGGTCCGGCACCTTGAGGTCGAAGGCGCAGGCGATGTGAAGGGATTCCACCTCGGAGAGCCAGGTGATCGCAACATGGTAGTCGGCCCAGCCACCGGTCACGGAAACGGAGAGCTCGTCGTCGCTGTCGCGATCGAAGCTCCAATCGTTCAGCGCGGCCAGGCGTTCGACGAGATCGAGGGGGTTAGAGGGGCGTTCGGTATCGGCGTCCAGGTCAAGGTCCATCATGCCCAAGGTCCAACAGCCGGCATCCAAACCTTCAAGGCAGGCGCGGCTTGTCTGAGAACGGGTACACGGCGACTGGAAAAGCGTAAGGCACACAACCCGACAAGAAAGCCGCTGGGCGGCCCTCACTCCGTCGAACCACCCGTCGAGGCAGGGCCGAACGACGAATCACCTCTCTTCATCGACGATAGCGCAGGCCGGTTAACCCGCCCACAACGCGATGCAGGCTCTGCGGATTCGGACGTGGGCTCAATCCCTTCACGCGACTGTCCACAGCGCGCACCGGAATGCGCTCACTCCTTTGCCGCGCGCCCCTCCAGCGCCGCAAGCCGGGCCGCGAGCTTGTCGTTCTCTTCGCGCGCCAGCAGCGCCATCTCGCGCACCGCCTCGAATTCCTCGCGCGTCACGACATCGAGATCGCGCAGCAGTCGCTCGATCTGCGTCTTGACCACGGTCTCGACCTCGCGGCGCACGCCCTGCGCTGCGCCGGCGGCATCGGTCGCCAGCCGCGCGATGTCGTCGAGGATACGGTTGGACGTGCTGACCATCGAAGCTCTCCGGCGGGCGCCCCATGCGCCTGCCGGGAGATATGGCGAAGGAGCGTCCACAGCGCAATCATTGCGGTGCAACCGGCTCACCTTTGCCCTCGCCTGCCCTATCTGGACCTGACCGGTCGTTGCGCCTACAACGAGCGCCACAGGGAAGACCAGCAATCCGAGCCCAAACAATGGGCGGGAGGCGTCACAATGTCGGTTCGTTCTTACGGCCTCGTTCTGGGGCCGCTCGCCGCGCTTGCGCTCGCAGGCTGCCAGGAAACCACCACGACCGCGGCACGGCCGCGCGTCGATGCGCCGGGCGTTCCGGTCTCGGTTCAGAGCATCTCCGGTGCACCCGACCAGGTGACGGCGCATTTCGCCGGCCTGCTCGGTGAAGCCGCGGCCGAGCGCAAGATGGAGATCGTCCCCGGCGACAAGCCCGCCCGCTTCCGGGTGCGCGGTTATCTCACCGCGCAGCCGACCGAGGATGGGCAGACCGCTCTCGCCTTCGTCTGGGACGTCTATGACGAGAGCAAGAAGCGGGCACAACGCGTCCAGGGCGAGAGTCTTGGCCGGCGCGGCGGCGGCTCCGACCCCTGGGCCGGCATCGACCAGACCATCGTCGCCAAGGCCGCGTCCGAATCGGCCGACGCGATCGCGAGCTTCCTGACGACGGCGCCGGTGCCCGAGCCGAAGGAAGACGCAAAGAGCAAGACACGCACCGCCCAGGCAGCTCCCGACAAGAAGCGCTAGAGGTCAGGCTCCCGGCGTAGGCGCGCTTTCAGGTCGCCCAG
The DNA here is from genome assembly GCF_003952665.1 of Bosea sp. Tri-49. Lineage (NCBI taxonomy): Bacteria > Pseudomonadati > Pseudomonadota > Alphaproteobacteria > Hyphomicrobiales > Alloboseaceae > Allobosea > Allobosea sp. Tri-49. The sequence continues at coordinate 94,035 of NZ_CP017946.1, read as the reverse complement.
ATCAAGGATATCCCGCGCAAGATGCATCGCTGCCGGGTGCGGTGCAGCATTTGCATGGGGACGCTGCGCCTCTTTGGTCGACTCGGCGTCATCACGCTGTTATGAGCCCTTCGAAACTGAGCCGCCCCCCGCTCGGACGGCTCGCCTTACCCGCGTTTCTGGTGCGCCCCGGCATGCCCTCTTCCTTCAAAGTCGTCGCCGGCAATTCCAACCGCGCCCTCGCCGAAGCCATCTGCGGCCATCTCGATGTGCCACTCGCCCGGGCCCAGGTCCGGCGCTTCGCCGACATGGAAATCTTCGTCGAGATCCAGGAAAACGTCCGCGGCCAGGATGTCTTCATCATCCAGTCGACCTCGTTCCCGACCAATGACCATCTGATGGAGCTGCTGATCATCACCGATGCGCTACGCCGCTCCTCGGCGAGGCGCATCACAGCGGTGATCCCTTATTTTGGCTATGCGCGGCAGGACCGTCGCGCCTCGGGGCGCACCCCGATCTCGGCCAAGCTCGTCGCCAACCTGATCACCCATGCCGGCGTCGATCGCGTGCTGACGCTCGACCTGCATGCCGGCCAGATCCAAGGCTTCTTCGATATCCCGACCGACAACCTGTTCGGCGCACCGCTGATGGCGCGCGACATCAAGGACCGGCTCGACTGGAAGAACGCCATGGTTGTTTCGCCGGACGTCGGCGGCGTGGTGCGCGCCCGCGCCCTGGCCAAGCGCATCGACGCCCAACTCGCCATTGTCGATAAGCGCCGCGATCGGCCGGGCGAGTCGGAAGTGATGAACATCATCGGCTCGGTCGAGGGTCGCTCCTGCATCCTGCTCGACGACATCGTCGATTCCGGCGGCACGCTGGTGAACGCCGCCGAGGCCCTGCTCGATCAGGGTGCCAAGGAGGTCTACGCCTATATCACCCATGGCGTGCTCTCCGGCGGAGCCGTGGCGCGCATCGCCTCTTCCAAGCTGAAGGAGCTGGTGATCACCGACTCGATCATGCCGACCGAGGCGGTGAAGGTCGCACGCAATATCCGCGTCATCTCCATCGCCGGCCTGATGGGCGAGGCGATCGAGCGCACCGCCAGCGAGTCAAGCGTCTCCAGCCTCTTCGATTGACGGGAATGGGACGATGACGGTCGCAACGACCGGCGCGGACCGGGCCCTCATCCTCTTCTCCGGTGGCCAGGATTCCACCGTCGCGCTGGCCTGGGCACTTGCCCGTTTCGGAGCGGTCGAGACGGTCGGCTTCGACTACGGCCAGCGTCATCGCATCGAGCTTGCGTGCCGCGAAACGATCCGAGCCAAGTTCCCCGGACTGTCGCCGGCCTACGCCGAACGGCTTGGGCCGGATCATCTGCTCGATCTGAAGACGCTCGGCGCGATCTCGGACACGGCGCTGACCAGCGAAAGCGAGATCGCCTTCACTGATGCCGGCCTGCCGACGACCTTCGTCCCAGGCCGCAACCTGATCTTCCTGACCTTCGCAGCGGCGCTGGCCTATCGCCGCGATTGCAAGCACATCGTGCTCGGCGTCTGCGAGACCGACTATTCCGGCTATCCCGATTGCCGCGACGACACGATCAAGGCGATGCAGGTCGCGCTCGGCCTCGGGCTCGACCGCCGGCTCGTGCTGCACACGCCGCTGATGTGGCGCGACAAGGCCCAGACCTTTGCCTTGGCCAAGGAATTGGGCGGCGAGGCCTTGCTTGATCTGGTAGTCGAGGAGAGCCATAGCTGCTATCTCGGCGACCGAACGAAACGGCATGCTTGGGGCTATGGCTGCGGCCATTGCCCGGCCTGCGACTTGCGGGCCAGGGGTTTTACGGCCTATGAGGCCGCGCCGAACGACAGCGGACTGAACCATGACGATTGACCGGCAGCGCCGTACCGAGGGCCTGATTGCGCTGGCCCTCTTCACCCTGACCATCCCGCTCGCCAACTGGCTGATCGGCAATGCCGGCACGGTCTGCGTGCCGGATGGCCCTTGCCTCGTCCCCGTCGCCCCCGGGATCAAGGCGCCGAGCGGCGTGCTGATGGTCGGCCTCGCGCTCGTGCTGCGCGACATCGTCCAGCGGCGCCTCGGCCCTCTCGCCGGCCTCGGCGCGATTGCGATCGGCACGCTGATTTCCGGCATGCTGGCGCCCCCGGCCATCGTCCTGGCCTCGACCGTGGCCTTCCTGCTCTCCGAGCTAGCGGATTTCGCGGTCTATACCCCGCTGCAGAAGCGCAATTTCGTCGCCGCCGTCGCCGCCTCGAGCGTCTTCGGCCTTGTGGTCGACAGCTTCGTCTTCCTCTGGCTCGCCTTCGGCAGCCTCGATTTCCTCACCGGCCAGATCATCGGCAAGGCCTGGATGGTGCTGCTCGCACTGCCGCTGATGCATCTGTTGCGCCGGCGCGACGAGCGGATCGGGCTCGCTCCCGCCTGAAGACCGCGAAAGCCGACAATTCGATTTAAGGGTGAAACCGCGGTTTCACCCCCCCTGCGGCATGATGGCGCCTCCCGTCCGCCGAGTGCCACGATGCGCCGTCACGATTCCGTAGAGCGTCTGCAATCCCTGCAAAACGCCATTCTGGAATCGATCGCGCGCGGTGAGGAACTGGCGGCGATCATGACAACGCTGTGCGAGCGGGTCGAAGCGCTTGCGCCTAGCGTGGTCTGCTCCGTCGTGACCATCGACGACGCGTTCAGGCTGCGCCCTCTCGCCGCGCCCAGCCTGCCGCTCTCCTATGGCGAGGCGGTCAACGGCATACCGATCGGCCCGCGCGTCGGCTCCTGTGGCACGGCAATTTATCGCAAGCATCCGGTCGAAGTGACCGACATCGCCATCGACCCGCATTGGGAGGGTTATCGCGAGCTCGTATTGCCGCTCGGCCTGCGCGCCTGCTGGTCGAGCCCGATAGCGGCGCGTGACGGCCGGGTCGTCGGCAGCTTCGCATTTTACTATCGCGAGCCGCGCGGCGCGACGCCCTTCGAGCGTCGGATCGTCGAGACCTGCGTCCATCTCTGCGCCATCGCGATCGAGCATGAGGAGGTCACCGCCCGCAATCACCGCCTCGCCTATTTCGATACGCTGACCAGGCTGCCGAACCGAGCCCGCTTCAATGAGGCCATCGCCCAGACAACAAGCCGGTCTGGGTCCGGCTTCGGGCTGATGTTGATCGACATCGATCACCTCAAGGCGATCAACGATACGATGGGTCATGCCGTCGGTGACTTGCTGATCGAGGCCGTTGGCTCGCGGCTTGCTGCGGTGGCACCGAATGGAGCGGCATTCAGGATCGGCGGCGACGAATTCGCCGTCCTCCTGCCCGGCTGCGACAAGGCCGGGCAATTGCGCGGCGTGGCCAGCGCTATCCTCGCCACAATGCAGGGGCCGCTCGACTGCGAGGGGACGACCATCGTCCCCAGCGTCACAATCGGCGGGGCCATCGCCGGAGAAGACGGCACCGACAGTGTCACCTTGCGGCAGAATGCCGACTTCGCGCTCTACCATGCCAAGGAAACCCGGCGCGGCGGCTATGTCCGTTTCAAGGGCGGCCTGCGCACCGCGATGACCCGCCGCATCCAGACGATCCGAACCGTGGACGAGGCGTTGAGCGCGGGGCGCCTCGTTCCCTACTATCAGCCGGTCATCCAGCTCGACACCGGCCAGATCGCCGGCATGGAGGCTTTGGCGCGGCTGCGTCTCGACGACGGTCGCATAGTAGCGGCCGGCGAATTCCAGGATGCCCTGCTCGACCCCAAGCTCGCCTATCGCATTTCGGGCCAGATGCTGGCGGCGATTACGGCCGACATGGCGCAGTGGCTGCGCGAGGGCCTGCCCATCCGCTATATCGGCATCAACGTTACCTCCGCCGACTTTCAGAAGGGCGACCTTGTTCAACGCATCGTCAGGGCCTTCGAGCGGGTGCAGGTTCCACTGGAGCATCTGGTCGTCGAGATCACCGAGCAGGTGATCATGGGCGGACGCCGCGACGGCGTCGCGCGCACCATGGCGGCCTTACGCGAACGCGGCATCATGGTCGCGCTCGACGACTTCGGCACAGGTTTCGCCTCGCTCACGCATCTGCTCGACTTCCCGGTCGACGCGATCAAGATCGACCGATCTTTCGTCGGCAGCATCGATGGCGGAAAGAGAAGCGGCGCGATCATCGAGGCGCTGATCGGCATCGCGGGCCGGCTCGGCATGCGGCTCGTGGCTGAGGGCATCGAGAGTGAGAGCCAGGCGCGGCGCCTGGTCGCGATGGGTTGCCCGCTCGGCCAAGGCTACCACTATTCGCGGCCGATGCCGGCCGAAGCGGTCGCCGCCTTCGTTCGCAGCTTCGCCCGGCCGGTGCCAGTCGCCATCTCGCATTCGGCTGCCACGGCGGCCTGAATCGGCCTGCGGGCTTGAGATTGTCCGCAGTTTCGCCTATGAGCCTGCTCGCGTCCCACTGACACCCTTGGAGGCAGGGACGCGAACCGCAATGGCCGCCCGCTGGCGGCCATGTCTTTTAAAAAGCTAAGGATCAAACACATGACCGCCGTGAAGCAGATTCAGGCTTCGGCGCGCGCCCAGGTCGGCAAGGGGGCCGCCCGGGAAGTTCGTCGCCAGGGCCTCACTCCCGCCGTGATCTACGGTGCGGGCGAAACGCCTGTGGCCATCGCGCTCGATGCCAACAAGACCCGCCAGATGATCTATGCTGGTCACTTCCTGACCACGCTGTTCGAGATCGACGTCGACGGCAAGAAGACGCGCGTCATCCCGCGCGACTACCAGCTCGACCCGGTCAAGGATTTCCCGATCCATGTCGACTTCCTGCGGATCGCTGCCGGCCAGACCATCAAGGTCGAGGTTCCCGTGCACGTCGTCGACCAGGACCAGTCGCCCGGCCTGAAGAGCGGCGGCGCCCTTCAGATCGTCGAGCACTCGCTCGAGATCGAAGTCGCCCCCGAGAGCATTCCTGAGTTCATCGAGGTCTCGGTTGCCGGCCTCGAGGTTGGCGATACGCTCCACAGCAACGCGCTCAAGCTGCCGGCGGGCGTCAGCCTGACCTCGACGAAGGATCGGACCCTGGTCACGATCATTCCGCCGACGGTCGAGGCCGACGAGCCTGCTGCCGCCGAGGGCGAAGCCGAAGCCGCCAAGGCCTGAGCCTTACGTTCCCTGCGGAACGAAATGCTTGCGGACGGCCGGGCATGCCCGGCCGTTTTGCTATGACAACCGGTGCGGAACCGAACGATGCTGATCTTCGCCGGCCTCGGCAATCCCGGCCAACGCTACGCCCGCAACCGCCACAATATCGGCTTCATGGCGGTCGAGGCGATCGCTCGCGCCGCCCGTGCCGCGCCCTGGCGCAGCCGCTTCCAGGGTTACGCCTGCGAGGCCCTGATCGGCGGCAAGAAAGCCCTGTTGCTTCTGCCGCAGACTTATATGAACGAATCCGGCCGCGCGATCGGCGAAGCGGCGCGCTTCTTCAAGGTCGAGCCGGCCGACATCATCGTCTTCCATGACGAGCTCGATCTGCCGCCGGCCAAGCTGCGCGTGAAGCTCGGTGGCGGCAATGCCGGCCATAACGGCCTGCGCTCGACCACGGCTGCTATCGGCAACGAGTATCGCCGCGTGCGGATGGGCATCGGCCATCCCGGCGACAAGGCGCTGGTCCATCCCTATGTGCTCAACGACTTCGGCAAGGCCGAAGAGCCTTGGGTCGAAGATTTGTGCACCGCCTGCGCCGACAATGCCGCCCTGCTCGCTGCCCGTGACGATGCCGGTTTCCAGAACAAGGTCCATCTCTTCATGGAGGCGCGCGGCCATGGCGCCGTGAAGCGTCTCGGCGAGAAGGCGACGGATTAGGGCTCGCTCTCAGAGCGGGAGCTGAGCGCCCGCCTTGGCTATCGTCACCCGGCCGCTCGACAAGCTCCCATCTGCCTGCCGGCTAGCGGTCATCGCCACCTGCGCTCCGGCGACAAGGTCGCCGGTCTGCGCCGGCGCCGCCATGATGATGTTGGCCTCCGGCGGGATCGCGATCTTCTGCTCGCCGCCGGGATAGGTCAGCGTGACGCTGCCGCCTTCGACCTGCGAGACCGTCTCGGCCACCGTCGCGTTGGTCATCGTCGAATCCGGCAGGACGCCCCAGGGCTTGTGGCCCTCGCCCGTACCGCGCATCGCCTCGGGAAAGATGAAGACCTGCACGGCCGCCAACCCGCCCCCAGTCTGCGGACGGGCACCGACGCCGATGAAGCTTCCCTTCTTGATCTCGGCCATCGAGGCTTTGACCACGGCTCCGATTGAATAATTGGGCGCAAGGGCGACCGTCGTCATCGCCCCGTCCTGGGTCTTGACCGTCAGGGACTGGCCTTCGAGACGCTCCACCGTGCCGCGGATACGGGTCTGCGGTGTCTGCGCCTGTGCACCGGCTGCGAGGACCATGACGAAGCCGATCAGGGCGAGCGAGGTGATGCGCATGGAGCAGCTCCAGTTGCCGATCTTTCTGTCGCGGTTTACTCGTGCCCGCGGACGAATCACGCCGCCATGCACTTTCGCGTGATCCACGCTCGCGCCCGCCATCTTGTCTTTTGCTGCTCCGCACCCAATAAGGCCGGGGAGAACTGAGAGATCTTTCCGCGATGGCCGCAGCCGGCCCGCGATGCACTGGACGAGCAAGCATGGGCTTCAAATGCGGTATCGTCGGCCTGCCGAATGTCGGCAAGTCGACCCTCTTCAACGCGCTGACGCAGACAGCGGCCGCTCAGGCGGCAAACTATCCGTTCTGCACGATCGAGCCGAATGTCGGCGACGTCGCCGTGCCCGACGAGCGGCTGGAGAAGCTCGCCGCGATCGCGGGCTCGAAGGAGATAATCCCGACGCGGCTGACCTTCGTCGACATCGCCGGGCTGGTGCGCGGCGCATCCAAGGGTGAGGGCCTCGGCAACCAGTTCCTCGCCAATATCCGCGAATGCGACGCCATCGCCCATGTCGTGCGCTGCTTCGAGGATGGCGACATCACCCATGTCGAGGGCAAGGTCTCGCCCGTCAACGACATCGAGATCATCGAGACCGAGCTGATGCTGGCCGATCTTGAGAGCCTCGAGAAGCGCGTCCTGCCGCTGGAGAAGAAGGCGAAGTCCGGCGACAAGGAAGCCAAGGAAGCCGCCGACCTGATGAACCGCTGCCTCGTGCTGCTGCGCGAGGGCAAGCCGGCCCGCCTCGTCCAGGTCGCGACCGAGGAGCGCAAGGCGTTCGAGATGCTGGGCCTGCTCTCGTCCAAGCCGGTGCTCTATGTCTGCAATGTCGAGGAGGCCAGCGCTGACAAGGGCAACGCCTTCTCCGAGCAGGTCAAGGCCCGCGCTGCCGAGGAAGGTGCGGTCGCCGTCGTCGTCTCGGCCAAGATCGAGAGCGAGATCGCGGTGCTGCCGCAGGCTGATCAGAAGGACTATCTCGATGCCGTCGGCCTCGAAGAGCCCGGCCTCAACCGGGTGATCCGCGCCGGCTACGCGCTGCTCAATCTCGTCACCTACTTCACCGTCGGCCCCAAGGAAGCCCGCGCCTGGACGATCGAGAACGGCACCAAGGGCCCGGCAGCGGCCGGTGTGATCCATACCGATTTCGAGAAGGGCTATATCCGCGCCGAGACCATCGCTTACCCGGACTACATCGCCAACAAGGGCGAAGCCGGAGCGCGCGAGGCCGGCAAGTTCCGGCTCGAAGGCAAGGAGTATGTCGTCGCCGACGGCGACGTGCTGCATTTCCGCTTCGCCAACTGAGCCTGCGCCGCTGGAGCGTAATCTGCTCCGGCGTTATGCGCGGAGGGCTTTCGGAGTTTGCGCGTTTTCCGCTCGATCATCAGCGATCCCGCACGCAGGATACGCGCCTGATCAATGAGATAGGCTGCCGATGCTCTATTTCGAGGACTTCGTCGCCGGGTCCGTGACCGAATACGGCGCGCTTCCCGTCTCGCAGGGCGATATCGTCGCCTACGCCAGCCGCTTTGACGCGCAGGATTTCCACATCGATCCGGACAAGGCGAAGGCGAGCTTCGTCGGGTCGCTCATCGGCTCCGGCTGGCACAGCTGCGCGCTGTTGATGCGGCTGGCGGCCGAGGCCTTCTTCCTCGACTCGACCTCGATGGGCTCACCCGGCGTCGAGGAGGTCAAATGGCTGCGGCCAGTGAAGCCCGGCGATGTGTTGAAGCTGCGCTGGACTGTCTCGGAAACCAAGGAATCACGCTCGCGCCCCGAAATGGGGCTCGTGAAATTCCGCTTCGAGCTGCTGAACCAGCGCAATGAGCCGGTGGTCGAACAGAACAACTGGGTGATGTTCGGCCGGCGTGGCTCCGGCTTCGAGGCGGCAGGCGGTGACTGGCTCGAGCATTCGGTGAGTTACGAGCCGCCACACGCAACCGTCGCTGTCGAGCCGCCGGTTCGGCCGACCGCCCCTCCCGGCTTCTTCGACGAACTCGTGATCGGTGAGACCTACGAGCTCGGCAGCCTCGTCTTCACGCCCGACGAGATCGTCGCCTTCGCCCGCTCCTTCGATCCACAGCCCTTCCACATGGATGAGGAGGCGGCGCGCAAGAGCTCGTTCGGCAGCCTCTGCGCCTCCGGCTGGCATACCGCGGCCGGCTGGATGGCGGCGATGGTCAGCCACCGCCGTCGGCAGGAGGCTGCGCTCGCGCCGGCTGCGGCGCCCAGACTCGGCCCCTCGCCCGGCTTCAAGAACCTGCGCTGGCTGAAGCCGGTCTATGCCGGCGACCGTATCACCTATCACTCGGCCGTGGCGGACAAGCGCCCGAGCCTGTCACGTCCAGACTGGGGCCTGTTCTTCCGCCGCAACACAGGCGTCAACCAGAACGGCGAGACGGTCTTCAGCTTCGACGGCTGCGTCTTCATCGAGCGCAAACCGGCCTGACACCCATCGCCAGCGCATGGCTGCCGGCGCCGGGGCCCGTTGCCGCCGCTGCGACCTTACGTGATGCTCACTGTCCAAAATGCGGGGACGGGAGCAGGCGATGGCCAAGGCAAGACAGCTCGGCTGGAAATCGAGGCTGGTTCACTCGGCTGCCAAGACTCCCGACGGCTTCAGCTCGCTGATCACGCCGGTCTATCGCGGCTCGACGACGCTGTTCAGGGACGCAGCCTCGGTCGGCGATACCTGGCGGCAAGACGAGGCGCCCTACACCTACGGGCTCTACGGAACCCCAACGACGCTGGAGCTCGCGGCGCGGATCGCCGAACTGGAGGGCGCGACGCATACCTTTCTGGCTCCCGGCGGCCAGGCCGCACTCGCGCTGGTCAATCTCGCTTTCCTCGGCCCCGGCGACCATGTCCTGACACCGGAGTCGATCTATGGCCCCCACCGCCTCGTCGGGGAAGGCTTGCTGCGCAAGGTCGGGGTTGAGGTCGAGTATTATGACCCGCTGATCGGCGAAGACATCGCCGGGCTGCTGCGTGACAACACCCGGCTGATCTGGTGCGAGAGCCCGGGCTCGGTGACGATGGAGGTGCAGGATCTGCCGGCGATCGCGCGCGCCGCAAGCGGGCGCGACATCACCATCGCGATCGACAACACCTATTCCGCCGGCGTGATGTTCGATGCGTTCGGCCACGGTGCTCATATCACTCTGCAGGCGCTGACCAAATACCTCGGCGGCCATAGCGACATTCTGATGGGCTCGATCTCGGTCAGGGACGAGGCGCGCTATGCCAGGATCGGCGAGATGCACCAGATGCTCGGCATGGCGGTCTCGCCCGACGATTGCAGTCTCGTGCTGCGCGGGCTGCAGACATTGGGCGTTCGACTGGAGAGGCTCGAAGCATCCTGCCTCACCATCGCCAAATGGCTGGAGCAGCGCTCCGAGATCGAGCGCGTGCTGCATCCGGCCCTCCCTTCCTCGCCCGGGCACGCGATCTGGAAGCGCGATTTTACCGGCTCGGCCAGCGTCTTCTCGATCGTCTTCAAGGACGGCTATGCAGAGAAGGACCTGCTCGGCTTCATCGACGCGCTGACGCTCTTCAAGATCGGCTATAGCTGGGGCGGCATAACCAGCTTGGCGGTGCCGTATTTCCATGTCCGGCGCCAGCATCGCGCCTACGGCTCGCGCCTCGTGCGGCTGAACATCGGGCTCGAAGACGTCGAGGACCTCCTCGCCGATCTGGAGGATGCGTTCGCGACCCTGCCGAAAGGGCTCTAGCTCGGCTCTACCCGGCGATGCGCCGCGAAGCCACCGCAGGGCTCGCCATCTCGATGCGGTCGCGGCCATTGCGCTTGGCTGCATAGAGCGCCTCGTCGGCACGGGCGTGGAGGCTCGTGCCGTCCAGCGGTCCTTCTCCCGCGCAAAGTCCGATCGAGACAGTCACCCCTGTCAGTTCGCCATGAAGCAGGCGCCACGGCACGCGCCGCAAGGCACGGCGGATGGCTGTCGCAGCCTCCTCGGCCGCTTCGATCGGCGTGTCGCCGAGCAGGACACCGAACTCCTCGCCGCCAACCCGGGCCACCAGCGCCGAAGCCGACGTGACCTGTGCCGCGATGACCCCGGCAATGGCCTTGAGGCAGGCGTCGCCGACGAGATGGCCGAAACGGTCGTTGATCGTCTTGAAGTGATCGACGTCGATCATCAGCAGCGAGAGCGGCTCCGGTCGGGCTGACGCATCGGCGAGACGGGCGACAAAGCGACGGTGATTGGCAAGGCCGGTCAGCCCGTCCGTCTCGGCGAGTTCGGCCAGCGCCACATTGGCCCGGCGCAAGGCCTCCTGCGCTTCCAGCAGCTCCATCTGCTGGCGCTTGGTGGCCGTGATGTCGGCATGGGTGAAGAAGCTGACGCCGCCGGTGCTGTGCCGTGCGATCAGCCGGAGCCAGCGCTGGCCGGGCAACTCGATCTCGAAGGGCACGCCGTCATAGCGCAGGCCGTTGCTGATCGCCGCCCGCCAGGCGCCGGCCGGCGAGGCCTCGCGCCAGCACCAGGCGATGATCTCGTCCAATGTGCGGCCGACCACCGGCGTGCCTTTTGGCAGATCATAGAGCCGCCGGAACGCGTTGTTGGCGGCGATCACCCGCTCCTTCGCATCCAGAATGCTGGCGCCGTCCGGGATGAAGCGGAGCGCATCCATCACCGGCAGCACCAGTTCGGGGGCCGTTTCGGCATGGCTCTCGACATCCAGCCGTTGCCACAGCCGCACGCGGCCGCCATCCGGCGCCCGCAGTGATGATGCACGCAGCTTACGGCCGTTATGGATGAATTCGAAGGGTTGGGTCTGGTTCTCGTGGCGCGTCACGCCTTCTGCGACATGTCGCGCAATCTCCGGCATTTCCTCCGGCGAGAGGCGGCGCTGATAGAACCGCACCAGATTGTCCCCATAGGGCTCGCCGACGTAGATCTCGCCTTCGTCCTCGGGGAAGAATTGCAGGAAGGTCTGGTTCCAGCACAGAGCCCTCATCTGCGCATCGTATTCGCAAACGCCTATACCAAGGGCGTCGAGCGAATCGAGCAGATAGCGCGAGAGCTTCATCCCGCCGTCATTAGACGAGAGCCGTTAACAACCGGTGAGATCGGCGTTTAAGATCAACCGACCTTTCCGTAACCCGCGAACCTGGCCGAAACGCGCTCCATCTCGGCCGCATCGAGGATGACCGGCTCGAGCCCCGACGCCAGCAGGTCGAGATACTGCCCGGCGAGATTCTCGACCTCGGCGACGATGGTGTGCGCGCCCGCCAGGCTCGCGCCGAGCGCAATCACGCCGTGATTGGCGAGCAGCACGGCCTTGCGACCTTCCAGCGCTCGAACCGCGTTGGCAGCGAGCTCCGGCGAGCCGAAGGTCGCATAGTCGGCACAGCGCACATCAGCGCCGCCGCATAGGGCGATCATGTAGTGGAAGGCTGGAATGCCGCGGCGCGCGCTAGACAGTGCCGTCGCCCGCGGCGAGTGCGTGTGGACGATCGCCTGCGCATCCGGGCGCGCCTTGTAGATTTCGACGTGGAACGGCCATTCCGACGAGGGCTTGCGCCCGCCCGACACGACCGTGCCATCGAGCGAGAGATGGATCAGGTCCTCCGGCTTCGTCCTTGCATAGGGCAGGCCCGACGGGGTGATCAGCAACCCGCCTTCGAAGCGGGCCGAGACATTGCCCGATTTCGACGGGCAGAAGCCGGCGCGGTCGATCGCCTGCGCGACCTCGACGATCTCCTGCCGCAACGCCTGCTCGTTCATGCCGCCTGTCCCTGCGCGAGATCCGGAAAGAGGCGGCGCAATCCCTCGGCGCTCGCCGGCGCGATGCCGCGCTCGGTGATGAGACCGGTGACGAGCCGGGCCGGCGTGACGTCGAAAGCCGGATTGCGGGCCGGGCTGCCGGGCGCCGCGACCTGGAAGAAGCCGGTGCGGCCATCCTCGCTCTGGCCGAACAGATGCGTGACCTCGCGCTCGCTGCGCTCCTCGATCGGGATCTCCCTCAGCCCGTCCTGCAAGGTCCAGTCGATCGTCGGCGACGGCAGCGCGACGTAGAAGGGCACCCCATTGTCCCTGGCCGCCAGCGCCTTGAGATAGGTGCCGATCTTGTTGGCGACATCGCCGGTCGCCGTCGTGCGGTCGGTGCCGACAATCACCATGTCGACAAGGCCGTGCTGCATCAGGTGGCCGCCGGCATTGTCAACGATCACCGCATGCGGCACGCCGTGACTGCCGAGCTCATATGCCGTCAGCGCCGCGCCCTGGTTGCGCGGCCGGGTTTCATCGACCCAGACATGGACGGGGATGCCGGCGTCATGAGCGAGATAAATCGGCGCCAGCGCCGTGCCCCAGTCGACTGTGGCGAGCCAGCCGGCGTTGCAGTGGGTCAGGATATTGACCGACTCGCCCGCCGGCTTCTTCGACGTGATCTCGCGGATGACGCCGAGCCCGTGCTCGCCGATAGCGCGGCAAAGTGCGACATCCTCGTCGCAGATCGCCGCCGCCTCGGCATAGGCCGCCGCGACCCGCTCGGACGTCGGAAGATCGACCAGGCGCCTGCGCATCCTCGCCAGCGCCCAGTGCAGATTGACTGCGGTCGGCCGGGTCGCGCTGAGCAGTGTCAGCGCCTGCTCCAGAGCGGTGTTGGAGGCATCGACGCGCAGCGCCAGTGCGACGCCATAGGCCGCCGTCGCGCCGATCAGCGGCGCGCCACGGACCGTCATGTGGCGGATGGCATGCGCCGCCTCCTCGGCGGTCGAAAGCCTCACCGTCTCGAAATGGAAGGGTAGCCGCGTCTGGTCGATGACGCGCACGCCCCAGCCGTCCTCGTCGAGCCAGATGGTGCGGTAGTGCTTCCCGTGGATGTTCATGGCGTCAATGCCCGGCGAATGAGACCAGCGTGCGCACCGGCACGCCGAGCCGCCTGATCTTATCGGCCCCGCCGAGGTCCGGCAGGTCGATGATGAAGCAGGCGGCAACCACCTCGGCGCCGAGCGAGGAGAGCAGCTTCACCGCCGCTTCCGCCGTGCCGCCAGTGGCGACGAGGTCGTCGACCAGCAGGACGCGCTCGCCGCGCGAGACCGCATCCTTGTGCACCTCGATCTCGTCGGCGCCGTATTCGAGCGAATAGGGCATGCCGACCGTCTCATGCGGCAGCTTGCCCTTCTTGCGCACCGGCACGAAGCCCGCCGAGAGCTGATGCGCCACCGCGCCGCCGAGAATGAAGCCGCGCGCCTCGATGCCGGCGATCTTGGCGATCTTCAGGCCGGCAAAAGGCTGTACCAGCTCGTCGACCGCACGGCGGAAGGCGCGGGCATCGCCGAGCAGCGTGGTGATGTCGCGGAACTGGATCCCGGGCGCCGGATAGTCGGGAATCGTCCGGATCGCGTTCTTCAAATCGGCGAGGGCGCTACGGTCCATCATCTCGTCCATCGGCTGCGGCGCCCCCTCTTAGCGCATGGCGCAGCCGGCGGGAACGGCGCTGCGGACCGGGCAGCGCCGCCGGTTTCGCAGCTCAGTCTCGCCAGTAGCGGCGCTGCGCCCGCCACGCGCGTTCGTCGCGATAGATCCGGCGCTCATAGATGCGCCGGCGGCCGCGATCATCGTCGCGGATGATGGTGTCGACACGGGTGTGAACGCCGTTGGACGAATTCGAGCTGGAGTTCGACGAGGTATTGCCGGCGAAGGCCGGGCTGGCGGCGCAAAGGGCGATGAAAGCCAGGACGAGCGGTCGCATCGATCAGCTCCGTGGTTGGCATCGAGAGGCGCCATATGCCGCCCCTGAGCCTGAACGCCGGCTGACTGCCTCCGTTCCTTTGAGCGCATCAGGCTTTCAGCACCCGCCCAGCCACTGCATCGAGCTTGGCCATGAGCTTGGGATCGCGGAACTCCGGCGCGGTGACGATCGCGAAGTCGAGAGCATTGTGCGAGCCGGCCGGGCAAAGCTCACGCTCGCGCGGAAAATCGGCCGCCAGCCGCGCCACCAGCTGACGCGCCCTGTCGGCATTGGCATGCAGCACGGCGATGACAGAGGCGACGTCGACCGCACCATGCTCCTCGTGCCAGCAATCATAGTCGGTCACCATGGCGACGGTGGCGTAGGTGATCTCGGCCTCGCGCGCGAGCTTGGCCTCGGGCATCGCCGTCATGCCGATCAGATCGTAGCCGAGGCCTTTGTAGGTCAGCGATTCGGCCAGCGTCGAGAATTGCGGGCCTTCCATGGTGACGAGCGTGCCGCCTCTGACGAAGGGCAGCTCTTCCGCCGTCGCTGCTGCGGCGATCCGGTCCTGCAGCGCCGGCCCGACCGGGTGCGCCACCGAGACATGCGCGACGCAGCCACGGCCGAAGAAAGAGCTGGCGCGGCCGGCGGTGCGGTCGACGAACTGGTCGACCAGCACGAACAGGCCGGGGTAGAGTTCGGCCTTGTAGGAACCGCAGGCCGAGAGCGAGACGAGGTCGGTGACGCCCGCCCGCTTCAGCACGTCGATATTGGCACGATAGTTGATCTCCGAGGGCGGGATCGCATGGCCGCGGCCATGGCGCGGCAGGAAGACGATCTTCGTCTCCCCCATCCGTCCGATCCGGAGCAGGTCGGAGGGCTCGCCCCAGGGGCTCTCGATCCGCTCCTCGCGCAGGTCGCTGAGCCCCGGCAGATCGTAGATGCCGGAGCCGCCGATGATGCCCAGAACCGCTTCAGCCATGTCGCCTGCCCTCGAAAGCTTTCCCGGCCAAGGATCAGAAGTTTGTGACGCCCGCGCAACCATGCACGGGCTGGCAACCCACCGATTCACAGCCTTGCCGCAAACGAAAAGGGCCCCGTCTCCGGGGCCCTTTCCAACTCAAAGTCTCGCTCAGTGCGCCGAGGCGTGGTCGGGCAGGCGCGACCAGATCTTCTTCTTGGTGAAGTAGAGCAGGCCGGCAAAGAGCGCGAGGAAGAGCATCACCTGCAGGCCCATGCGCTTGCGCGCCTCGAGATGCGGCTCCGCCATCCACATCATGAAGGCGGTGACGTCCTTGGAGTACTGATCGACCGTCTCAGGCACCTGCGGCTTGCCGTCCGCGCCCTTCGGATACTCGACCTGGCCGTCATTGAGCGGCTTCGGCATCGCGATCAGGTGGCCGGACATGTATTCGTTGTAGTTCTGGCCGGGCAGCAGCGCCGGGAACCCCTGCGGCGGGTCCTTGTAGCCGGTCAGGAGCGCATGGATATAGTCCGGCCCATTCTCCTGATACTGGCTGAAGATGTCGATGATGAACCAGGGGAAACCGCGCTCATAGGTGCGCGCCTTGGCCAGCACCGACATATCGACCGGATAGGCCCCGCCATTGGCCGCGCGGGCCGCCAGCTCATTCGGGAAGGGCGACGGGAAACGATCGGCCGGGCGGCCGGGACGCTCGAACATCTCGCCCGCTTCGTTGGGGCCGTCCTTGATCTGATAGGTCGCGGCCAGCGCAGCCACCTGGCCGCGCGAGAACTCCGGCCCACCGGGCTCGGCAAGATTGCGGAACGAGACCAGACTGGCGCCATGGCAGGAGGCACAGACCTCCTTGTAGATCTTGAAGCCGCGTTGCAATTGCGCACGGTCGAACGTGCCGAACGGGCCGGAAAACGACCAGCTCACGCGCGGCGGCTTCGGCGCGCCTTCGGCGGCCAGGACCGGCGAGGCTGCAGCGATGACGAGGCCGGTGACGAGGCCCGTCAGGGCGCGGCGAAACGAGGCGGTCTTCATCTCGTCAACCCTTGACGTTCGGTTCGGAAGCGGTGGCGTGGGCCAGGCGCGCGCCCGAGCCGCCGAGCACCGAGTCGGCAATGGAGGTCGGCAGCTGCGTCGGCTTTTCGAAGATGCCGATCAGCGCCAGCGCCGCGAAGAAGCCGAAATACAGCACGGTCAGGATACGCGAGATGGTCACGTAGGGCTCGTCGGCCGGCATGGCGCCGAGATAGCCGAGCCCGATGCAGACCAGCACGAACATCCAGAAGAACTGGCGCGCGATCGGCCGATAGGTCATCGACTTGACCTTGGACGTGTCGATCCAGGGCAGGAAGGCGAGGATCACGATCGCGCCGCCCATGGCGAGCACGCCGCCGAGCTTGTCGGGGATGGCGCGCAGGATCGCGTAGAACGGCAGGAAGTACCATTCAGGCACGATGTGAGCAGGCGTCGCCGCCGGGTTGGCCGGGATATAGTTGTCGGCATGCCCCATGAAATTCGGCTGGTAGAATACGAACCAGGCGAAGACCAGCATGAAGCAGACCATGCCGAACAGGTCCTTGATGGTCGCATAGGGGGTGAACGGCACGGTGTCCTTGCGGACGTCCTTTACCTCGACGCCGGTCGGGTTGTTCTGGCCGACATGGTGCAGCGCCCAGATGTGCAGCCCGACGACGCCGGCGATCATGAACGGCAGCAGGAAGTGCAGCGAGAAGAAGCGGTTCAGCGTCGGGTTGTCGACCGAATAACCGCCCCACAGGAAGGTGACGATCGTCTCGCCGATCACCGGCAGCGCCGAGAACAGGTTGGTGATGACGGTCGCGCCCCAGAACGACATCTGGCCCCAGGGCAGCACGTAGCCCATGAACGCCGTGGCCATCATCAAGAGGAAGATGATCACGCCGAGTATCCACAGCACCTCGCGCGGCGCCTTGTACGAGCCGTAATAGAGGCCGCGGAAGATGTGGATGTAGACGGCGACGAAGAACATCGAGGCGCCGTTGGAGTGCAGATAGCGCAGCAGCCAGCCGAAGTTCACGTCGCGCATGATGTGCTCGACGGAGTTGAAGGCGAGTGCGGCGTTCGGCGTGTAGTGCATCGCCAGGATCACGCCGGTGATGATCTGCGCCACCAGCATGAATGCGAGGATGCCGCCGAAGGTCCAGAGATAGTTGAGGTTGCGCGGCACGGGATAGGAGATCGCCGAATCGTGCACCAGCCGCACGATCGGCAGGCGCGCATCGAGCCAGCGCTCGATTCCCGTCTTCGGTTGGTAGGTGCTGTGCCCGCTCATGCTGCTCGCCTCAAGCTCTCTCAAATCCGCCCGATGCCGTCCTCGCCTTCAGGAGGCTCAGCCGATCTTGATCTTGGTGTCCGCGGTGAACGCATAAGGCGGCACCGGCAGGTTCAGCGGCGCGGGACCCTTGCGGATGCGGCCGGAGGAATCGTAGTGCGAGCCGTGGCAGGGGCAGAACCAGCCGTCGAACTCGCCTTTCGGCTCGCCCGGGGAGCTGCCCAGCGGCACGCAGCCGAGATGGGTGCAGCTGCCGTAGACGACGAGATATTTCTCGTGGCCGGCCTTGGTGCGCTGCTGGTCGGTCTGCGGATCACGCAGCGTCGCGATGTTGACGGCGAGCGCCTCGTCGATCTCCTTCTTGGTGCGGTTGCGCACGAAGATCAGCTTGCCGCGCCAGAACAGCTTGATTGCCTGGCCTTCCGCGATCGGGGCGAGATCGAGATCGATCGGCGCGCCGGCGGCGACGACCTGCGCGTCGGGCGCCAGCTGGCCGACCAACGGCAGCAGCAGCGAACCGGCACCGACCACGCCGACCGCGGCAGTGGTCAGGAACAGAAAATCGCGGCGGGTGGGTTCGGTGCCAGTCGTCTCTGTCGCGTGCGCCACGATCCAGTTCCCTGCTCGGCTGCCGGCCTGGCCGGCTCAATCAAAATCACGCGCCCTCATAGGAGCGCGGGCGCTGAGCCGCCGTTTGGCGGCGCGTCGCCTGCCGCGCTCTTTGGCATGCAGTTTTGATGAAGTCTACTGTCGCACGTGCCGCACCTGTGGCATCGCCGCAACGCTGCTCTGCAGTCGGCTCAGGCCGGCATCCTGTCGCCGTCGGCGAGCGCCAGGAAGCCGCCCGACTGTCGCGCCCACAGCCTTGCGTAGAGGCCTCCACGCCGCACCAGCTCGTCATGACTGCCCATGTCGACGATCCGGCCCTTGTCGAGGACGATCAGCCGGTCGAGCGCAGCGATGGTCGAGAGCCGGTGCGCGATCGCGATCACAGTTTTACCTTCCATCAATGTGGAAAGCTGCGCCTGGATCTCGGCCTCCACCTCCGAATCGAGCGCCGAGGTCGCCTCGTCGAGGATCAGGATCGGCGCATCCTTGAGCAGCACGCGCGCGATCGCGATGCGCTGGCGCTGGCCGCCGGAAAGCTTGACACCGCGCTCGCCGACGCGCGAGTCGAAGCCCTGGCGCCCGTCCTGGTCGCTGAGGCCGAGAACGAAATCATGCGCAGCGGCACGCCTCGCCGCAGCCGCGATATCCTCCTGGGTCGCGCCGATGCGGCCATAAGCGATATTGTCGCCGATCGAGCGGTGCAGCAGCGAATTGTCCTGCGTCACCATGCCGATCTGGCTGCGCAGCGATTCCTGCGTCACTCGGGCGATGTCCTGGCCATCGATCAGGATGCGGCCCGCATCCAGCGGATAGAGCCGCAGCAACAGGTTGACCAGCGTCGATTTGCCCGCCCCCGAGGGGCCGACCAGCCCGATCTTCTCGCCCGGCTTGATCTCCAGGTTGAGGTCGTCGAACAGACCCAGCGGCTTGCCGTAGTTGAAGCGGACATGCTCGAAGCGCACGCCGCCCTGAGCGACCTTGAGCGGTACCGCGTCGGCTGCGTCCGGCAGGTCATGCGGCTTGGCGATCGTCTCCATGCTCTCCTGCACCGAGCCGATATTCTCGAAGACGCCGCGCACCAGATGGATCAGCCAGCTCGACATCTGCACGAGGCGCAGCACGAGCCCGATCGCAGCCGCGACCGCACCGGGTGTCATCTCGCCCTGGCTCCATAGATGCAGGCAGAGCCAGGCCGTCGCCACCACGAGCAGACTGTTCATCGTCTGCAGGATGACGCTGACCCCGGTGATCAATCGCGACAGGTTGAGGAAGGAGGCGTTCCAGCGCGTCAGCGCATCGCGCACGGCCGAGCGCTCGGCATCGGCGCGGGCGAAGAGCTTGACCGTCAGGATATTGGTGTAGGCGTCGACGATCCGGCCTGTCGTGCTTGAGCGGCCGAGCGAGTTCGCTTCGGAACGCTTCTTGGCGCGCGGCACGAAATAGATCAGCAGCACGACATAGGCGGCAAGCCAGACGAGCACCGGCATGGCGAGCCAGATGCTGGTCGAGCCGAAAAAGCCGAGCGCGACCGAGGCGAAGATCAGTGCGTACCAGAGATCGTCAATCACCTCGATCGTCGCGCCGCGGATCGCCTGCCCGGCCTGGATCACCCGCGAGGAGAGCCGGCCGGCGAAGTCGTTCTGGAAATAGGAGAGCGCGTGGCCGAGCGTGTAGACATGGTTGCGCCAGCGGATCTGGTTGGTGATCTGCGGCACCACGACCTGGTCGACGATGGCGTGATTGGCGAAATAGATCAGCGGCCTGAACACCGTGACGAGGATGGCCGCACCGATCAGCAGCCCGCCATGCTCGCTGAAGACCTGCTCCGGCGAGTTCTTCGCCAGCAAGTCAACGAACCAGCCGACCATCAGGTACATCGCCGCTTCGATGCCGGAAAAGCCTAGGCCCGTCAGCATGATCAGGGCCATCCAGCCCTTCACGCCCTTGATGTGATGCCACATGAAGCGGAACACGCCTGTCGGCGGCGTTTTGCGCTCGTCGAACGGCGCGAAGACGTCGATACGGCTTTCAAGGAAACGGAAGAGCGGGGCGAACATGAAGGGGCCGCCCTCCTCGGATCGGTCGATACCGATATGGGGCGCATTGCGCGCTGTGGCCAGAGCTTGTGACGCGCCCCAGCCAGGGCATGACAGCAACGCATGGCAAATTGAAAATTGGCTGTCGGAAGGCTGCGGAGCGCGGATCGTTCAGGCGCCTGCACAGGCAATGCGGGAACGTAGAATAAAATTCCACCTGAACGCGCATTATTGGAAGAATATTACCGGCAGTCGTACGACAAAGGAACCACTACTTCGGCATGGCGGGGTGCGTGTCTGCATCCTTGCCTGCGTCCTCCGGACACGCCGAGCATGCCCCTGTGCCGCGCGTGACAGCGGCGATTTGGAGGCGACAATGACCAAGATGCTTTGCGGGCTCGCTCTGGCGGGCGCGCTTGTCCTGCCGGTTTCCGTGCAGGCGCAGACCGCCGGCAAGACGGTGATCTCGACGCCGAACGCACCGGAGGCGATCGGCCCCTATTCGCAGGCGATCAGGGCCGGAAACACGGTCTTCCTGGCCGGGCAGATCCCGATCGATCCCAAGACCAAGCAGCTGATGAAGGACGCCAGCATCGAGGATCAGACCAAGCTCGTCCTCGACAATCTCAAGGCCGTACTCGAGGCCGACGGACTGACGATGGACAACGTCGTCTCGACCAGCGTTTTCATGAAAGACCTCAACGAGTTCGGCAAGATGAACGAAGTCTATGCGACCTATTTCAAGACGGCTCCACCGGCGCGCGCGACCGTCGAGGTCGCCCGTCTCCCCAGAGATGTGAAGGTCGAGATCGGCGCCATCGCCGTCCGCCCCTGAGCTGCCGAGCCGGTAGCTCACCGCCCGACAACAGGATCCATCGCAACCATGGAGTAGGCCCATGCAAGCCTCGGAAGAGAAGACGCTCGCTTTCGACCCGAACCGCCGCGCCTTTATCGGCGCCCTCGCTTCCTCCGCCGCCTTTGCCGGCTCGCTGGCGGGCTTCGTGCCGACCGGCGCCAGCGCTCAAGCGCCGGCGGCCGCGGCCCTCGCCAATGACGCCGCCTTCTGGGCGGATGTCCGCAAGCTCTTCGACCAGAAATCCGGCGTCCGCTACATGAACATCGGCACCGCCGGCTCCCTGCCGATCGAGACCCAAGCCTTCCTCGATGCCGAGACCCGCCGGCACGCCCGCGAGTCGATGAGCGGCTATGGCAACTATCTGCCGCAGCGCCAGGCATTGGCAAAAAGCTTCGGCTGCGATGCCGACGAGATCGTCATGTCGGGTAACACCTCGGACGGCATGTGCCATGCCTTGCTCGGCATGGTCTGGCGCCCGGGCGACGAGATCGTCACCACCAACCACGAGCATTCCGGTGGCAACGCGCCGATGGCGCTGTTGCAGGATCGCTACGGCGTGGTGATCAAGCGCGTCATCCTGCCGGTCGGCAACAAGCAGAAGGCGGAGGACTATGTCGAGCTGTTCTCGGCCGCGATCGGCCCTCGGACCAAGGCGATGGTCTTCTCCGCACCGACTTACAAGACCGGCACCCTGCTACCGGTCAAGATGCTGGCCAAGCTCGCCCAGGACAAAGGCATCGTCAGCATCTGCGACGCCGCGCACCTGCCGGGGATGATCAACATCGACATGCGTGACCTCGGCGTCGATTTCCTGGCCGGCGCCGGCCACAAATGGCAGTGCGGGCCGCTCGGAACCGGCATCCTCTATGTCCGCAACAAGGTGCTGCCACAATATAATCCGCTGCCCTTGCCGGACTACTTCCCCGTCGTGACCAGCAGCTATCCAGCCTCGGGCGGCCTGCCGCCGCGCAGCAAGGGAGCCAAGGAAAGCGAGGACCTCGCCGCGCGCATCCAGAGCACCGGGAGCCGTAACGCACCAGTCTACCTCGCGCTCGGCAAGTCGATCGAGATCTGGGACCGGATCGGGCGCGACAAGATCGCGACCTACACGGTCGGCATGGCGCAGCACCTCAAGGAGAAGATCGCGGCGAAATGGGGTGTCGATTCCCTGTACTCGCCGAAGGACGATCCGCGTCTGGTCTGTGCGCTGACCGCCTTCAACCCGTTCCGCAATCCCGAGCACATCAAGGACAAGGCCAAGTCCGACGCCTTCGTGAAACGGGCGCTGGACGAATACGGCTTCGTCATCCGCAACTCGAACTTCCCGGTCGCAGGCCAGAAGGACGAGCACTACGGGGTGCGCGTCTCGACGCATCTGTGGAGCAACATGGGCGATGTCGACCAGTTGGTCGACGCCATGTGGGAACTCTCCGGCAAGATGCACTCGGTCTGACATAGCCTTCCCCCGCCGCCGGCCGGGCAACCCGGCCGGCGGCGAAGCTTGACGATGGCAAGCGCAGCGCGGATGACGCTCGCCATGCTGCGCCTCGCCCTCTATCAGCCCGATATCCCGCAGAACGCCGGCACGATGATTCGTCTGGCGGCCTGCCTCGACGTCGCCGTCGACATCGTCGAGCCGGCCGCCTTCGACGTCTCCGACCGCAATTTCCGCCGCTCCGGCATGGACTATCTCGAGCGGGCCGCCGTGACTCGCCATGATAGCTTCCGCGCCTTCGAAGCCTGGCGGCGTGAGGCCGGGCATCGCCTCGTCCTGGCCGAGACCGATGGCACCTGTGCCCACACGGATTTCGTCTTCCAACCCGGCGATATCGTCATGGTCGGCCGGGAGTCGGCCGGCGTGCCACAGGAGGTTTACGCCGCGGCCGAGGCCAGCGTGCACATCCCGATGCGTCGCGATTTGCGTTCGCTCAATGTCGCCATGGCCGCGGCGATGGTCATGGGCGAGGCGCTGCGTCAGCTTGGCGCCTATCCCGGGCCGGCCGGTATCTGACAAAGAGATCGCCCATGACCGGACAAGCCATCGAGACCGCCGCCTTTGACCCCGCCATCGTCGAGGCGCTGAAGCCGCGTGCCAGCACCTGGTTCGAGAGCCTGCGCGACCGCATCTGCGCTTCCTTCGAACAGATCGAGGATGAGGCTGCCGGCCCCTTCCCGCCCGAGACGAACAAGCCCGGCCGTTTCGTCCGCACGCCCTGGCAGCGCACCAACCATGACGGCGCTCCGGGCGGCGGCGGCGTGATGTCACTGATGTCGGGGCGCGTCTTCGAGAAGGTCGGCGTCCACGTCTCGACCGTGCATGGCAGCTTCGCGCCGGAATTTGCCGCCCAGATTCCCGGTGCGGCGGAAGACCCGCGCTTCCACGCCACCGGCATCTCGCTGATCGCCCATCCCTGGAACCCGCACGCGCCGACCGTGCACATGAACACCCGCTTCGTGGTGACGACGAAGCCCTGGTTCGGCGGCGGCGCCGACCTGACCCCGGTCCTCGACCGCCGGCGCCGCCAGGACGATCCCGACGCGCTCGCCTTCCACGCCGCGATGCGTGCGCCCTGCGAGGCCCATGCCGGCGTCGCCGACTACGATCGCTTCAAGAGCTGGTGCGACGAGTACTTCCACCTGAAGCACCGCAATGAGCCACGCGGCATTGGCGGCATCTTCTACGACTACCTCTGGTCGGGCGATCCGGAAGCCGATCTCGCCTTCACCAAGGCAGTGGGCGAGGCCTTCCTCGACATCTACCCGCACATCCTGCGCGGCAATCTGACGACGCCGTGGACGGAGGCCGAGCGCCACGAGCAGCAGGTGCGCCGCGGCCGCTATGTCGAGTTCAACCTGCTCTACGATCGCGGTACGATCTTCGGACTCAAGACCGGCGGCAATGTCGCCTCGATCCTGTCGTCCATGCCGCCGACGGTGCGCTGGCCGTGACGCCATGGGTTCGCATGCGACGCGACCTAACGATACCTGCCCCCGCCCCGGTCTGGCCTGCGGGATATCGCCTCGTGCCGTTCGCGACCGCCGACCTGCCGGCGCTTCATGACTTACTGACCCTTGGCTACAGCCTCGGCGGCGGCCGCGTCGCCACGTTCGAGGAGTGGAAGGCTGCTCTCCTCGGCGACAGCGATTTCGACCCGGCCCTGGTCTTTGTCGTCAGCGATGCGCAGGGCGCCATCGTCGCGGTTTGTCAGTGCTGGGCTTCGGCCTTCGTCAAAGACCTCGTGGTGCACCCTTCGGCGCGACGGCAGGGGCTCGGCGAGGCCCTCCTGCACCATGTCTTCGCCGCGTTCACCGCGCGCGGCGCCGATATCGTGGATCTCAAGGTCGAGATCGACAATCCGACCGGTGCGCGGCGCCTCTATGAGCGCGTGGGCATGAAAGAGGTTGCCTGACCGCGACGTTGCTCGAAGGCCTGTGGGTCAGCGATCCGACCTGTTCGCGGCTTCAGCCAGCATCTGGAATTGCGCCTCCCGCCCGGCCGGGCAGCCGGCCTCGATCCAGGCTTCCCTTGCAGAATCGAGTACCTGCCCGACCCTTGGACCAGCACTGACGCCAAGCGCCAGCACATCCTTGCCCGTCGGCAGGAACGGCGGCGTGAGTGCCATCTCGGCGATCAGCGCGTGAACGTCGGCCGATCTTCCGGCTGTCGCCGACAGCACCAATCCACCCGCAACAGGATCCATTCCGATGCGATGGGCCATTCGACGCAGCGTCGCGATCTGCGGTAGCGCTCCGTTTCCGAACAACGCTTCCAGCGCCGCAGCGATACCGGAAATCCTCTCGAACTCGGCGTTCGACAGCCGCAGCCGCTCGCGCAGCCTGAATGTGTCCTCGCTAGTCATGACCGCTAGCGCCGCGAGGCGAAAGGCCGGGTAGACACCATCTCCCGGCGCCTCGGCGATCACAGCGAAACGCGAGAGATGGGGCACGCCGCCGATCACCGGCATCAGCAGCCCAGCCCCCGCCATGGCCTGCAGGGTCTCGGCAGCGCGCGGCGCGGCGAGCAGTTTGCGCAATTCCGCCCAAACCCGCTCGCGCGACAATCCATCGAGCCCTGCACGTGCCGCGATGCAGGCATCGAGCGCAACCCGATCCG
Organism: Bosea sp. Tri-49; assembly: GCF_003952665.1. Taxonomy (NCBI): domain Bacteria; kingdom Pseudomonadati; phylum Pseudomonadota; class Alphaproteobacteria; order Hyphomicrobiales; family Alloboseaceae; genus Allobosea; species Allobosea sp. Tri-49. The sequence goes on along the minus strand of NZ_CP017946.1, from coordinate 68,991 downwards.
GCTCGCCTACGCCATAACGGGCGTGGAAGCGGAAGAAGCGCAGGATGCGCAGGTAATCCTCGGCGATTCGTTCGCTGGCCGCGCCGATGAAACGCACCCGCCGCGCTTCGAGATCGGCGAGCCCGTCGGCATAATCGTGCAGGACGCCCGCGGCATCGAGCCCGAGCGCATTGAAGGTGAAGTCGCGCCGCAGCGCGTCCTCGCGGAAGTCGCGGCCGAAGGCGACGACGGCGTGGCGGCCATCGGTCTCTACATCGCGGCGCAGCGTCGTGACCTCGAAGGGCGCGCCATCGATCACGGCGGTGACCGTGCCATGCTCGACCCCGGTCGGCACCGCCTTGAACCCGGCGACGCGCGCGCGCCGCATCGTCTCTGCCGGGAGGCAGGTCGTCGCGATGTCGATATCCGCCACCGGTTCGCCGAGCAGCGCGTTGCGCACCGCCCCCCCGACAATGCGGGCTTCCTCCCCATCACGGTTCAGCGCCGGAAGAAGCGCTGCGACATCGGCCCGCGCCAGCAATGCAGCGAGGCGCTGCCGCTCGCTTTCGATCATGGCTTCGGTCGGTCTTCGAAATAGCCGGGGATCAGGCGGCCGTTTTCGACATGGGGCGGCACAAAGGCGCCGGTATGCCGCTGCGCCACCGAGCCGGCATAGATGAAGGAAGCGATGCCGAAGACCAGCCCGGTCACCGAAAGCCAGAAGACATGCCCACTCCAGTGATCGACATCGAACGGATTGCGCCGCCGGATCACGAGATAGCCCGCGAACAGGCAGAACGGCAGGACGAAGAGCAGGAACTCCTCGATCAGCGAGCGCAGCATCGGGTAACTTGTCCTGACCTCTCGTTTCAGCCAGCGAGCCGCTCATAGAGATTGCGGATCATGCCGGCCGTCGCTCCCCAGATATAGCGATCGCCGTGCGGCATCGCATAGTAGGTGCGATAGCGTCCCCTGAATTCGCGGCCATGGCGCTGATGGTTGGCCGGATCGAGCAGGAAGGCGAGCGGCGTCTCAAAGGCCTCGTCGACCTCGTGCGGGTTGATCGTCAGCGCCAGCGGCGGCTCGACCAGCCCGACGACCGGCGTGACGCGATAGCCGGTGCCGGTGAGATAGGCGTCGAGATAGCCGACCGTGCGGACCTTGCCCGGGGCAAGCCCGATCTCTTCTTCCGCCTCACGCAGGGCCGCAATCAATGGCGAGCCGTCGGTGGCGTCGATGCGCCCGCCCGGGAAGGCGATCTGCGCGGAATGGCTGCGCAGCGCCGCGGCGCGCTGGGTCAGCAGCACGGTCGGCTCGCCTGGATGCAGCACGATCGGGATCAGGACTGCCGCCTCGATCGCGCTCGCCTCGTCCGGGATGTCGATCGGCTCGGACTGCAGGTCGTGGTCGCCGCGCGGCCGCGCAATCAGGTCGCCGAGCGCCGGCGGCTCAGCCCGCAGGCTACGGACCAGCAGCGCCTCAAGGTCGTCGCCATCCCAGAACGCGGTCTCGACAAGCCGTTTCGCCGGATGCTGCATCACAGTCCCTCGATCTCGCTGGCCGGCGCGACGATGTGGAAGGCGCCGCCGGCCGCGATGCCGAACTGCGCCTCCCCCTCAATCTCACTGACCTCACCGAGCGCCAGGAGATCATAGGTCAGCGCCCGTGTGAGCCGGGCCCAGAGCCCACTTCGGACATGCACATAAGGCTTCACGCCCTCGTTTGCAGCCCTGGCGAAGCGCAGTGCGTTGTCCGGCCCAACCGTCACGAGATCGTCGGTCCGAGTCCGGAAGGCGATGCTGCGGGCATCGCCCTCGCCTTCCACCGCCATCTCGACCGCCTGGAGCGGCGCGTCCTCGACCTTGATCCCAACCTTCTCGACCGGGGTCACGAGAAAGTAATCGTCGCCCTCGCGCTTCAGCACCGAGGAGAACAGCTTGACCAGCGCCGGCCGCCCGATCGGCGTGCCCAAATAAAACCAGGTGCCGTCGCCAGCGATACGCATGTCGAGATCGCCGCAAAATGGCGGATTCCAGCGCTCGACCGGTGGCAGCCCGCGCGAAGGACCGCTCCCGAGTGCGCCCAGCAGGCGGTTCATCGCGCCAGCGGCCTCAGCAGTCACGTCACCTCGCGCTTTCGTCATCGGCATGCCGGTTGCATCGCTCTCTCGCCTTGAACTCTACATAATCGTGAAGCGGACTGTTGTGCACCGCCGCCCTCTGCCCCTTGAGCATGTTCCCCGCGAGGGTCAGAGTTTGGAATCGGACAGGAAGGCCGCGCGACGGCGAGGCTGAAGGAGATCGACATGGTGGCGCAAGCCCGTGATGCCAATGCCCCGATCAACCTCGACACCGGCGTGGTCGAGGCGGCCGAGGCGGCGCTCGCCGCCATCGGCGCCGCCCGCACCGAGATCGGCCAGGTCATCTTCGGCCAGCAGAAGGTCGTCGATCTCTCGCTGATCACCCTGCTCGCCGGCGGCCACGGCCTGCTCGTCGGCGTGCCCGGCCTCGCCAAGACCAAGCTGGTCGAGGCGATGGGAACGGTGCTCGGCCTCTCGGCCCGGCGCGTCCAGTTCACGCCAGACCTGATGCCCTCCGACATCCTCGGTTCCGAAGTGCTCGACGAGAGCCCGGACGGCAAGCGCCATTTCCGCTTCATCAAAGGCCCGGTCTTCGCCCAGTTGCTGATGGCGGACGAAATCAACCGCGCTTCGCCCCGCACCCAGTCTGCCTTGCTGCAGGCGATGCAGGAGCACCACGTCACCGTCGCCGGCGAACGCCACGACCTGCCGGCGCCCTTTCACGTCCTCGCCACCCAGAACCCGATCGAGCAGGAAGGCACCTATCCGCTGCCGGAAGCGCAGCTGGACCGCTTCCTGCTCGAAATCGACGTCGGCTATCCCGATCGTGAGGCCGAGCGCCGCATCCTGCTGGAAACCACGGGCGCCGCCGAGCACAAGCCGGTGCAGGCGCTGACCGCCGAGACCCTGATGTCGACCCAGCGCCTGGTCCGCCGCCTCCCGGTCGGCGAGGCTGTGGTCGATTCGATCCTCGATCTCGTCCGCTCGGCCCGTCCTGGCGACGGCGAGAAGGCGATCACCGACAAGCTCGCCTGGGGCCCCGGCCCGCGCGCCAGCCAGGCGCTGACGCTCGCCGCCCGCGCCCGCGCACTGGTCGAAGGTCGGCTTGCCCCCTCGATCGACGATGTCGCGGCGCTCGCTGCGCCTGTTCTGAAGCATCGTATCGCACTGACTTTTGCCGCCCGCGCCGATGGCGAGACGGTCGAGGGTATCGTCGCCAAGCTGGTGGAGCGTCTGGGTTGAGGAAAAGCTGATGCTGCGCACGCGCGTCCTCGGCCAAACCGAGCGCCAGCCGGGCCAGCCGGTTCTCAAGGCATCGCTTGATCTCGCCGCCCGCCTGCCCCGACTGGTGCTGGAGGCGCGGCGGGTCTCGGCCAGCGTGCATGGCATCCATGGCCGTCGGCGCTCCGGGCCCGGCGAGACCTTCTGGCAATACCGGCCACTGGTCACCGGCGAGGCCGCCTCGCGCATCGACTGGCGCCGCTCGGCTAGAGACGGCCACCTCTTCGTCAGAGAGCGCGAATGGGAGGCCTCGCACGCGATCTGGCTCTGGATCGATCGCTCGCCCTCCATGGGCTTTGCCTCCTCGCTCGCCCAGGCCAGCAAGGTCGACCGCGCCCTGGTCGCCGGCTTCTCCCTTGCTGAGGCCTTGGTCGAAGCGGGTGAGCGCGTCGGTCATCTTGGCTTGACCCGGCCGATGGCCTCGCGCCGCATCGTCGAAATGCTGGCACAGGCGATCCTGGCCGATCGTCGCAATGGCGAGGCCGACCTGCCGCCGGAAGAGCCGCTTCCGCGCCTCGCCGACGCGATCCTGATCACCGACGGTTTGACGCCGGCCGCGGCTCTGACCAAGCGCATCGCCACGCTGGCGAGCAGCGGCGCCAAGGGCCATATCCTCCTGATCGCCGACCCGATCGAGGAGACCTTTCCCTTCTCCGGCCAAGCCGAATTGTTCGACCTGGAGGACGGGCTCACGCTGCGAGTCGGTGATGCCGGTAAATGGGGTGAGGATTATCGCGAACGGCTGCAAGCCCATCGCGACGCCATCCGCGAGGCCTGCCGCCATGCCGGCTGGACGATGACCCTGCACCGCACCGACCGCCCGGCGAGCGAGGGGGTCCTGCGCATCGCTAGCCTGATCGCCGCCTCGCGCGGCGGCCCGGCAGGTTGAGGGGAGAACGGACGATGCTCTCATCGCTGCCGATCGCCTTCTCCGCACCGCTGGCCCTGATCGCGCTGGCCGTCCTGCCCGTGCTCTGGCTGATCCTGCGGGTGACGCCGCCGCGGCCGAAGCGGATCGATTTCCCGCCGCTGAAGATCATGCGCGACCTGATCCCGCAGCGCGAGACGCCGGCCCATACGCCCTGGTGGCTGCTGGCGCTGCGCATGGCGGTGGCCGCGCTGGCGATCCTCGCCGTCGCCGGCCCGGTCTGGAACCCAGTGCGCGACGCCGCCGCCCTGCGCGGCCCGCTGCTTCTCCTGGTCGACAATGGCTTCGGCGCCGCGACCGACTGGACCGAGCGCCAGGCCATCGCCGAGAGCCGCATCGCCGCGGCCACCCGCGAGGGCCGGCCTGTCGCCGTCGTCGGCCTCGCCGAGGCGCCGGCCGAGATCGCCCTCTCGCAGCCGCAGGGCGCGCTCGAACGCCTGCGTGCGCTTAGCCTTCAGCCGCATGCCCCTGATCGCAGCGCTCACCTTCAGCGGCTCGAAGCCTTCTGGCGCGCCCAGCCCCAGGCCGAGACCGTCTGGGTCGCCGACGGGCTCGGCATCGGCGGCGGTGACGCCGATTTCCTCGCCCGGCTGAAACAGGAAGCCGGCGCTGGCCGGCTCTCGATCCATGCCGGCCCGGCTGACCAGCGCGCCCTCGCCGCGCCCGAGAACCTCGCCGGCGCGCTGACCGTCAAGGTGCTGCGCCCGACCACGAGCGCCGCGGCGAGCGGCCAGGTCCGCGCCCTCGACCTCAAGGGCCTGCCGCTCGGCGATGCCCCCTTCGTCTTCGGCAGCAACGAGCTCGCCACCACCGCGCGGCTGACCTTGCCGATCGAAGTCCGCAACGCCGTCTCCCGGCTGGAGATCACCGGCGAGCGCAGCGCCGGCGCCGTCGCTTTGCTCGACGATCGTGCCAAACGCCGGCGCATCGGCATCGTCTCCGGTGCCACCGCCGACACCGCCCAGCCGCTGCTGTCGCCGACCTACTACGTCTCGCGTGCGCTCTCGCCCTTCGCCGAGATCCGGGAGCCCCGCTCCGGCTCGACCGATCCCGTCGGCGAGCTTCTGGCGCAGAATCTTTCCGTCCTCGTCCTCGCCGATATCGGCGCGCTCGACAGTGACACCGCGGCTAAGGTCTCGGCTTTCGTCGAGCGCGGCGGCGTGCTGCTGCGCTTTGCCGGGGCGCGGCTCGCCGCCTCCTCGGACGAGCTGACACCGGTACGCCTGCGCCGCGGCGGCCGCACGCTCGGCGGTGGCCTCTCCTGGGAGACGCCGCGCAAGCTCGCCCCCTTCACCCGCGAGAGCCCGTTCTTCGGCTCGTCCCTGGCCGAGGATGTCCGTGTCACCCGTCAGATCCTGGCCGAGCCCGAGCCGGACCTTGCCCGCAAGACCTGGGCGGCGCTGGAGGACGGCACGCCGGTCGTCACCGGCGAGCGCCGCGGCGACGGCGTGCTCGCCATGGTCCATGTCACCGCCGACACCACCTGGTCGAACCTGCCGCTCTCTGGCCTCTTCGTCGAAATGCTGCGCAAGGTCGTCGCCATGTCCGGCACCAGCGCGACCGAGGGACAAGGCGGCGAGATCAAAGTCGAGACCCTCTCGCCGACGCGCGTGCTCGACGGTCAGGGCGCCTTCCGCAGCCCGCCGGCAACCGCACAGCCTGTGGCCCGCAACTTCGCCGGCCGTGCCACGCTCGCCCACCCGCCAGGCATCTATGGCCCGACCGACGGCGCCATGGCGGTGAACACGCTGGCACCCGCCGACACGCTGACCGCGCTCGATCTCGCCGCGCTCGGCGCAACCGTGCTGCCGATCGACCAGCCGGTCGCCCGCGATATCCGCCCGCAACTTCTGGTGCTGGCGCTGATCCTGCTCGTCGCCGACACGCTGGCGACGCTCTGGCTCGGCGGCCGGATGAATCTCGCCCGCTTCCGCCGCGCCGCACCGGCAGCGCTGCTCTTCGCCTGCGCTCTCGGAACTCTCTCTATTCCAGACGCAGCGCGCGCCCAGCAGCAGCCCGCGCCCCCTGCCCCGCCGGCCGAGCAACGTCCGCCGGTGACCCGCGACATCGTCACGGCCGCGAGCGCGACCCGGCTCGCTTATGTCGTCACCGGCGACAGGGCGGTCGACGACATGTCCAAGGCCGGGATGGCCGGCCTCAACATCGTGCTCGGCGCCCGCACCGCGCTGGAGCCGGGCGAGGCGGCTGGAGTCGACGTCGCCCGCGACGAGCTCGCCACGTATCCGATCCTCTATTGGCCGGTGGTCGCCGGCCGGCCGATCCCGGCAGCTGAGACGCTGCGCAAGCTCGAAGCCTATATGAAGGGCGGCGGGCTGGTGATCTTCGACACCCGCGACGCGATGAGCACAAGGCCCGGCGGCGGTACCACGCCGGAGGGCGACCAGCTTCGCCGCATGCTGCAGACGCTCGACATTCCCGAGCTGGAGCCGATTCCGCGCGACCACGTCCTGACCAAGACCTTCTACATCCTCGACGGCTTCATCGGCCGCTATGACACCGGCACGACCTGGGTCGAGGTGCTGCCGCCCGCCAGCGAGGACGGCCGCCGCCCGGCCCGCGCCGGCGACAACGTCTCGCCGATCGTGATCACCTCGAACGACCTCGCCGCCGCCTGGGCCGTCGGGCGGCGAGGCGAAGCGCTCGTGCCGATGTCCGGCTCCGATCCGCGCCAGCGCGAGATGGCGCTGCGCGCCGGCGTCAACCTCGTGATGTACGCGCTGACCGGCAACTACAAGGCCGATCAGGTCCATGTCCCGGCTTTGCTCGAACGCCTCGGTCAGTAGCGAAGGAAATCCCGCCCGATGTGGAGCCTGACCTTCGCCCCGCTCGTCCCGCTGCCGCTGCTGATCGGTCTTGCCGTTCTCGCCGCGGCAGCCGCCGGCATGGCGCTGGTGCTGGCCGGGCGTAGCGCGATTCTTCGGGCTCTGGCCCTCACCGTGCTCGCGGTCGCTCTGGCCGACCCCTCGCTCGTCTTCGAGGATCGCGAGCCGGTCAAGGACGTCGTCGCCGTCGTCGTCGACAAGTCCGCCTCGAACCGCCTCGCCGATCGCACGCAGCAGACGCAAGCCGCCCAGGCCGAAGTCGAGCGCCAATTGCGCGGCATTTCCGGCGTTGAGACACGCACCATCGAAGTCACCGATCAGCAGGGCGCCGGCGACGGCACCCGCCTGTTCGAGGCGCTCGCCTCGGGTCTCGCCGATGTGCCGTCCGAACGCGTCGCCGGAGCGATCGTGCTCAGCGATGGGCTCGCCCATGACGCCCCCGCCACGGCAGAGGCGCTCGGCTTGCGTGCGCCGCTGCATGTGCTGACCACTGGCCGCGAGCGCGAGATCGATCGACGGATCGTGCTGGTCGATTCGCCGCGCTTCGGCATCGTCGGCAAGGAGCAGAACGTCCGCCTGCGCGTCGTCGACAAGGGCGGTCCCGGCCGCGCCGCGATCACGGTGCGCCGCGACGGCGAGATCATCGCCCGGCGCGAGGCGATCACCGGCGAGACGATCCAGGTTCCGGTCCGCATCGATCGCGGCGGCCCCAACGTGATTGAGATCGAGGCAGCCCCGCTCGCCGACGAACTGACGCTCGCCAACAACCGCGCCGTCATCACTATCGAAGGCGTCCGCGACAAATTGCGTGTGCTGCTGGTCTCCGGCGAGCCGCATCCGGGCGAGCGCACCTGGCGCAACCTCCTCAAGGCCGACGCCAATGTCGACCTCGTCCACTTCACCATCCTGCGCCCGCCGGAGAAGCAGGACGGCACGCCGATCAACGAGCTCTCGCTGATCGCCTTCCCGACGCGCGAGCTGTTCCAGGTCAAGATCAAGGATTTCGACCTGATCATCTTTGACCGCTATGCCAACCAGTCGATCCTGCCGCTGGTCTATTTCGACAACATCGTCCGCTATGTCCGCGACGGCGGCGCACTGCTGATTGCGGCCGGGCCGGAATACTCAGGCGCACAGTCGCTGGCGCGCACCCCGCTCGGCCAGATCCTGCCGGCGCAGCCCGATGGCAGCGTCATCGACGAGGCCTATCGCGCCAGGGTCAGCGAGCCGGGCAAGCGCCATCCCGTCACCCGCGACCTGCCGGGCTCCGAGACTGAACCGCCGCGCTGGGGCGAATGGCTGCGCATGATCGGCGCCCGCACCCGCTCGGGCTCGGCGGTGATGACCGGGCCGGGTGAGCGCCCACTGCTCCTGCTGGCGCGCGAGCAGAAGGGCCGTGTCGCGCTCTTCCTCTCTGATCATGCCTGGCTCTGGGCTCGCGGCTTCCGCGATGGCGGCCCGCATCTCGATTTGCTGCGCCGCCTCGGCCACTGGCTGATGAAGGAGCCGGACCTCGAGGAGGAGGCGCTGCGCGCCTCGGCACGGGGCCGCAACATCGAGATCGAGCGCCAGACGCTGGGCGACAATCCGGCGCCAGCGGTCATCACTGCACCCGACGGCTCGGTCCGCACCGTGCCATTCGAGGCCGGCCGCCCCGGCCTCTTCGTCGCCCGTACCGCGGCGAGCGAGTTCGGCCTGCACAAGATCACCACCGAGAACCTCACCGCCTTCGCCAGCATCGGCCCGGAAAACCCGCGCGAGCTGATGGAGGTCGTCAGCGACCCCAGCAAGCTCCAGGCGCTGGCAGAAGCGACCGGCGGCTCCTCGCGCCGGATCGGCCAGGAGAACGGCTCGGGCGTCACCATCCCGCGCATCGTGCCGGTCCGCTCCGGGCGGCAGTTCGCCGGCGCCGACTGGATCGGCCTGCGCATCAGCGATTCCGGCATCGTCCGCGGCGTCTCGATCTCGCCGCTCTTCGTCGGGCTGATCGGGCTCGCCATACTGTTCGGAGCGCTTGTCGCCGGCTGGATCGGCGAGAGCGGGCGGCGGTTCAAGCGCGAGGTGTAAGCACCGCCGTCATGCTCGGGCCTGACCCGAGCATCTCAGGCCGGAAGAGATTCCGGTCGGTGCCTTCTCGTCCGGAGATTCTCGGGTCTGCGCTTCGCTTTGCCCGAGAATGGCGCCCTTCCCTATCGCAACGCCGCAACCGAGCCGCTGCGCTGCGCCAGCACGCCCTCGCTGAGCTCCAGCGCCAGGAAACGCCCCGGATCAGCCGGGCCCGGCAGGACAAGCTGGCCCGGTCTTATCGGCTTGAAGCCGAAGCGGGCGTAATAGGGCGCGTCACCGACCAGCAGGATCAGCTCGTGGCCGTGCTCGCGCGCCGCCTCGATAGCAGCGTTCATCAGCGCTGCCCCGATCCCCCGGCCTTCGAAGGCGGGATCGACGGTGAGCGGGCCGAGCATCAACGCCGGGGCGCCACCGGCCACGACCGGTGTCACCCGGACTGCGCCGACCAGGAAAGTGCCGACATGGCTGGCAAAGGAGAGTGCCGGATCAGGCGGCGCGCCCTCGCGCAGGCGAAAGGCCGTGCGCGCGAAGCGTCCCGGTCCGAAGGCGCGCTCGTGCAGGCGCTCGATCGCCGCGGCGTCGCCCGGCAGTTCCTGGCGGATGGTGAGGGGAAGCGAGGTCATGATCGGGATCGCGGCATGGCCGAATTCGGCACGGTTGGCAATGCGTTCACACCGGCCGCGCCCACAGATCCTGATGGCCGATGCTCACCGACGCACCGCGCTTGGCTTCCAGCCAGCCAGCAATCGCCTCCGGTGAGACATGGCCCGTCTCGCTCACAGCAGCGGCGATCCCAGCAGCCAGTTCGCGGATCAGGTCGGACTGGTCTGGCCCAAGTTGCCACGGACTCTCGCCGACCGTGACCGCCGTGCCTGCCTTGCGGAAGGCCTGGGCCAGCGCTTCGGTGGCATCGGGTCCGGTCGCCGGGCCGAAGCCCTTGTCGCTGCGCTGGTGATGGTGGAAGGCGGCGAGCATGCGCTGGTCTTCCGGATGCGCTGGCTCCCAGTTCTCGCGGCCGTCATAGGTCAGCACGGTATAGAGCGGCAGCCGCATGCTGACGAGCGAGGCCGCGAAACGTTCGAGCCAGCGCGCCGAGGCGAGATCGAACAGCGCCGCGGCAGTGACCAGGTCCGGCTGCCAGCCCAGCACCCATTCGAGCTCTTTGGTCAGGTCCGCCTGCCGGAAATCCACCGTCAGCGTCTTGTCGTCCTTGCGCAGGACGAGCTCCTCGCCCTGTTCCTGCGCCTCGTCGGCCCATTCGGCGAGCTTGCGCCGTGCCACCGAAAGCAAGCGACTATCGGCATCGACCAGTGTCCAGTGCTGGCGCACAGGCAGCGCACTGTAGCTGCCGCGCAGATTCGAGCCGGCGCCGCAACCGAGATCGACGACCGAGAGCGACTGCCGCCCGGCGAAGGTCGAGCCGACCGCGGCGAGCACTTGCGGGTTGCGGGCGGCATGGTCGGCCGGTTCGCGCAGAGCGAGCCAATCGGGGGAAAATCCGCTCATGGGGAAACCTTCGCACACACTTCGGCGACGATCGTCGCAGTCCGCCGCCAGCGCGGCAATGCGCCGGCCGCATGCCAGGCTGCGTCGGCGCGCTGTCGACGCTCCTTTGGATCATCCAACAACCGTGCCAGCCCGGCGCGCAAGGCTCCGACATCGCCCGGCGGCACCTTCAGCGCCGCGTCGTCGGGAGCCGTCTCAGTAGCGGCTCCGCCGGTCGTGCACAGGATTGGCAGGCCGCGCGCCAGCGCCTCGGTCAGCACCATGCCATAGCCTTCGAACAGCGAAGGCATGACGAAGAGATCGGCATTCGCATAGGCGGCGTCGAGCTCGGCCTGCCCGAGCGCACCGGCAAGCCTGACCCGCCCGGACAGCCCGGTGGCGGCGATCTGCGCCATCAGGGCAGCCGTGGTGGCAGGAGCGCGATCATCCGCGCCAACGATGGTGAGCCGCCACGGCTTGTCGGCCAGTCCCTCCAGCGCCGCGATGAGAACATCATAGCCCTTGCGCGGCACGAGCGAGCCCACCGCCAGCAGCTCGACCGTCTTGCCGCCGGAGCCTGCCGCACGCTCCGCCGGATCGACGCCCGGCTCCGCCACGGTGACCCGCTCCGCCGGCACGGCGAAATCGGCGGCGAGCAGCCGCTTGGTCGTCTCGCTGGTGACGACCACCGCTGACGCATAGTGCAGCGCCGCCATTTCGCGCCTGACGAACTCCGCCGCCTGTTTCGGCGACAGCCCCGTCTCCAGCCCGAGCGGGTGATGCACCAGCGCGACGACGCGCCCCGCAAGCCCGGCCGCGACGCTCTCAGGAAAGGCGCCGTAGGCGAGCCCGTCGATCAGCAGCACGCCGTCATAGGGTTGCGACAGGATCGCCCGGCCAGTCTCGGCGAGATCGACTTCGCTCGGAGTAGGAAAGCCTCCCGGCAACGGCAGGTGCCGCGCCGCGACACCCATCTCGCGCCATTCGGCCAGGAGCCGCCGATCATAAGCGTAGCCGCCGGTCGGCAGCGAGAGATCGCCCGGAATGGCGAAGACGATCTCGCTCACGCGAGCGCGCCCTCATAGCTCGCCCTGGCGAGATCGGTCTCATGCAGGGTGACGCGGATCTTGGCCAAATCGGCGCCATCTGCGCCAAGCTTGCCTGAGCGTGCCGCTGCCGCCATCGCGTCGAAGATGTATTTGCAGAGGAATTCGGTGGTGGTCAGTACGCCCGCGAACTGCGGCAGAGCGTCGAGGTTCTGGTAGTTCAGCGGCTTCAGCGTCTGGTTCAGCACGGTCAGCGCCGCGCCGATATCGACCACCACGTTCTGGCGGGTCAGGTTCTCGCGGAAGAAGGCGACATCGACGACGAAGGTCGCGCCATGCATTGCCTGCGCCGGGCCGAAGAATGGGTCCGGCAGCGAATGGCCGATCATGATGCGATCGCGGACTTCGACGGAAAACATGGGCAGTCTCCTTCAGCGCGCGCAGTCTTGGCGAAGGCCGGTGCGCGACGTCAATAGCGCAGAACCGCCGTCAGCCCTGCGCCGGCGAACAGCGCCGGCAATCGCGAAGGCGCATCTCTGAACGCGATCTCGTCCGTGATCAGCGCATCGAGCCGCGCGTCGGCCAGCAGCGCCAGCGCGGCATTGGCCCGTCGCGCATAATCGAAGCGCGCCCGCCGCGAAGGCGAAACCTGCCCGACCTGGGAGGAAACGAGCTGCAGGCGTCGGGCATGGAAAGCACCGCCAAGCGGTGCCGCAACGCTGCCTTCGCCATACCAGCTCAATTCGACGATCCGTGCCTCGAAGCCGGCTGCACCGATCGCGGTGGCGAGGCCGGCAGCGCTGGCGCTGGCATGGAAGACAACATCGGCATCCTGCGGACAGTCCGCCGGCAACGCGAACCGGCAGCCCAGCGAGGCAGCGATTTCGGCACGGCTGTCGTCGAGATCGACCAGCGTCACCTCCGCACCCGGCAGCCTCGCTGCGAGGTATGCAACGAGCAGACCGAGCACGCCGCCACCGACCACGACGATGCGGTCGGCTGGCCCCGAGCCGGCATCCCAATGTGCGTTGAGCGCGGTTTCCATGTTCGCGGCAAGCACGGCACGCCGCATCGGGACGCTTTCGGGCACCAACGCCACGCGGTCCGCCGGCACGACGAAGCGGTCCTGATGCGGATGCAGGCAGAAAACCCGCTTGCCGAGCAGCTCGGCCGGCCCCGCATCCACAATGCCGACGGCGCAGTAGCCGTATTTCACCGGGAACGGGAACGCGCCCTGCTGAAGGGGGGCTCGCATGCGCTCATATTCGCTCTCGGGCACACGGCCGTCGAAGACCAGCCTTTCGGTCCCGCGGCTGATGCCGCTCCAAAGCGTGCGCACAAGGCAGTCGCCTGGCGCAGGCGCAGGCAACTCTTCCGCGTTCAGGACGCATTCACGCGCGGCGGCATACCAGAGCGCGGTCGCCTGCGCGCTTGCTTCATTCGCAATTGCCGGCTTTACCACGCATCGCCCTCCGCGCCGTTCCCCGCCAGCCTGATGAGCCCATGACGGAAACCGCCATGAACCAGCGTCCCGCTCCGACCACGTTCCAGGCGGCGGCGCAAGAGGACACCAGGCTGACGCCAGCGGGGCTGCAGTCCTTCTCCACCCTGCGGGCGCGGCGCTGGCTCGTCGCGGCCCTGAACCTCGTCACGCTGGTGGCGCTACTCTACGGCCTGTCGCGCATGCTCTCGGCCGGCGGCTGGAGCCTCGCCGACATCGCGATCTTCATCGCCTTCCTGTTCGGCGCGCCCTGGACCGTGCTCGGCTTCTGGAACGCCGTGATCGGGCTCTGGCTGCTGCATGGCACCAAGGACGGGCTCGATCAGGTTGCGCCCTTCGCCGCAGCCAGTGAGGCGCAGACGCCACTCACCGTCCGCACCGCCGTGCTGATGACGCTGCGCAACGAAGACCCCGCCCGCGCCTTCGCGCGACTGCGCATCGTCAAGGACAGCGTCAACGCCACCGGCGAAGGCGGTTGGTTCGATTACTTCGTGCTCTCCGACACGAATGACCCCGCGGTTGCCGCCCGCGAAGAGGCGCTTGCGGCCGAGCTCTCCCGCGACGCCGGCGAGGATTGCACCGTCGTCTATCGCCGCCGCAGCGACAATGCCGGCTACAAGGCCGGCAATGTCCGCGATTTCTGCGAGCGCTGGGGCGATCGCTACGAGCTGATGCTGCCGCTTGACGCCGACAGCGTCATGTCTGGCGACGCCATCGTGAAGCTCGCCCGGATGATGCAGGCCTATCCGAAGCTCGGCATCCTGCAGAGCCTCGTCGTCGGCATGCCGAGCAAATCGGCCTTCGCCCGCATCTTCCAGTTCGGCATGCGCCACGGCATGCGGCCCTACACCATGGGCTCGGCCTGGTGGATCGGCGAATGCGGCCCGTTCTGGGGTCACAACGCCATGGTGCGGATCGCGCCCTTCCGCGATCATTGCCATCTGCCGACCGTGCCGGGCGGGCCGCCGCTCGGCGGACCGATCATGAGCCACGACCAGGTCGAGGCGACGCTGATGCGCCGCGCCGGCTACGAGGTCCGCGTGCTCCCGGTCGAGGCCGGCAGCTGGGAGGAGAACCCGCCGACCATGCTCGAATTCGCCCGGCGCGACCTGCGCTGGTGCCTCGGCAATCTGCAGTACCTCAAGATCATGGACATCCCCGGCCTCAAGGCGATGAGCCGCTTCCAGCTCGCCTGGGCGATCCTGATGTTCATCGGCCTGCCGGCCTGGACGCTGATGATCGCGCTCTTGCCCCTGAAGGTGCTGGAGGATCGCGCCATCGCCAATTACCCCGCCGGCTTCGCCGCCTTCCTCTATGTGCTGTTCTTCACGATGTACCTCTCGCCGAAGCTCGCCGGCTTCGCCGATATCCTGCTGACCAAGGGTGGCACGCTGCGCTATGGCGGCACCTTGCGCTTCGTCGTCTCCTCGCTGATCGAGATCATCTTCGCCTTCCTGCAGGGCGCCGTCTCGACCTTCCGGACGACGCTGTTCATGATCGGCCTCGCCTTCGGCAAGGCGAAGATCGGCTGGAACGGCCAGGCGCGCGATGCCCATGCCCTCTCCTTCGCCACCGCCTTCGCCGGCCTCTGGCCGCATCTGCTCTTCGGGCTCTACATCTTCGGCACGCTCGCCGTGCTGTCGCCGACCGTTCTCATTTGGTCGCTGCCGCTGACCGCCGGCTACATCCTCGCCATCCCCTTTGCCATGCTGACCGCGGCGCCGGCGCTGGGCGCCCTGTTCGTCCGCTCGGGTCTCTGCGGTATTCCCGAGGATTTCGACCCGCCGGCCGAGATCGTCGCGATCCAGGGCGGCGACGCCCGATGAAGCCGGTCGCCTATCCCAAAGGCACGGCAAAAAGCGTAGCGCGCTCGCTGCGCGTCTACCATGGCGACCATGTCCGCAAGGTCGCGATGGACTCGCTCTATGCCCGCTTCCTGCGGCCGGGCGATCTCGCCTTCGACATCGGCGCCCATGTCGGCGACCGCATCTCCTCCTTCCGCCGGCTCGGCGCGCGCGTCGTCGCGCTCGAGCCGCAGCCCGGCCCGGCCCGGGCGCTCCACCTGATCCATGGCCGTGATCCGAAGGTGACGCTGGTCGAGGCCGCCTGCGGCGACAGCGCAGGCAGCGCGACGCTCAGGATCAACAGCGCCAACCCGACGGTCTCGACCCTCTCGGGCGAGTTCGTCGACGCGGCGCAGGGCCAGGATGGCTGGCGCGAGCAGGTCTGGGATCGCGAGCTCATCGTGCCCTGCACCACGCTCGATGCGCTGATCGGCGAATACGGCCTGCCCGTCTTCATCAAGATCGACGTCGAGGGCTTCGAGGCGAATGTGCTCGCCGGCCTCGGCCAGACGCCGCCCGCCCTCTCCTTCGAATTCACCACCATCCAGCGCGATGTCGCCGAAGCCTGTCTCGACAGGCTCGTCGCGCTCGGCCCCTATCGCTTCAACGTCGCGCTTGGCGAGAGCCAGGCACTTGTCTTCCCCGAAGCGGTCGATGCCGAAGCGATGCGCGCCCATATCCGCGACCTGCCGCACGAGGCCAATTCCGGCGACGTCTACGCGCTGCTGTCGCGCTGACCTCGCCTAAGCGCCGCTCTGCCCCAGCCAAGCGAGCACGGCCGCGACCAGCAGGCCGAGCCAGCCCGGATGCCGGCCTTTGGTCGCGAACAGCACCAGCATCGAGCCGGCGAAGGTCGCGATCGCGATGATCCGTATGTGAAGCGCGTGCGCCGGCAGATCGGGCGACCTGGCGAACAGAATCAGCAGCGCCGCCAGCCCCCAGCCCAGCACCGAGCAAAGATGCCAGTTCGCCCAGAGGATGCGCAGATGCCGCTCGCGCAGGGGCTGCGGCGCGAGCAACGGCACGATCGTCCCTGCTCGCAACTGCCGGAAGATCAGTATCTCGCCAATCGCCGAATGGGCGATGCCGATCAGGATCATCAGCAGGCCGGCGGCCAGCAGCTGCATCTGCATCGACGACCATCCCCGCATCACGCCGTCCGATATGAGCGTGCTTCGGCCCGCAGCGGAAGCTGCGCCGTTGTCGCGCTTTCATCCTGCGCCGGTCAGCTCTATGAGGCAGCTCAGCCTGCGTTCATCTCGCCCGGCCCAGGCTGATCGCGAACCCACCTGCTCAAGGATGGCCATGCTCAGTCTCGCCCGCCCGCTCGCCTTGTCGTTTGCCCTGCTCGTCTCCTCCATCGCGGCCCATGCTGCGGGCGACGTCGCCGTCGAGGTCAAGAACGAGTCGGAGCAGGTCGCCTGCGCCGAGAAGGACAACGTCACCATCAAGGCGATCTCGCCGGAGGTCAGGCGCTTCCGCATCGAGGCGGCGCATCCGGCCTATATCGCCGGGCTGCTGCGCGACAACTGGGACGCCGACTGGACCGATTGCGACATGAGCGGCGATCCCGTCCACAAGGCGCCGGTACCGCCGCAGCGCATCACCTTCTACGAGAGCATCGAGTACTGGCTGGTCGGCTACACCTTCGAGAGCTTCTGGCGCCCGGCCGAGACGACCTTCCGGGTTGGAGACCGCGTCGAGAAGGGCCTGCATCTCGTCCAGCTCTGGAAGCTCGGCAAGACCGGCTCCTATGAGGTGCTGGTCGTCTACCCGCAGGACGGCTACTGGCGCGTCCGGCCGCTGCCGCCGCAGCAGCTCTCGGCCGCGGCTTACGGCTCTTCCTTCCTGTTCGGCCCGGTCGAGCAGGACGGCGCCCGGCCGGTTGTGAACATCAGGGAGATCGCCTTCGACCCCAAAACGCTCTCCTTCAAGCTCGCCTTCAAGGATGGCTCGTCCGGCACGCTCAAGCTCGACAGCGTTGACGAGAACCGCATGGTCCTCGACGCCGTGCTCGACAAGCCGGTGACCGGCGGCAAGGCCTTCGCCGCGCTGCGCTCGATGTATGTCACCGAGTTCAACAACGACGTCGCCCGCATCGCCATCCGCGAGCCCGGCGCCAAGGGCTGGCGCGAGGAGGCGCTGATGCCCTTCACCGGCGGCAAGGCTACCGATGTCTGGATGGGCCGCACCACCCATTCGCGCCACAACACCTCCTCGCCCGACATGCTCTTCCGCAGCTTCTCGAAAGATCCCAACCCGCCGGCCAAGCCGGAGGCGAAGAAGTGAGCCCAGCGCACTCGGCCTGAAGGCACTGCGGGGGCAGCTGATGGACATCCCGATCGCGAGCCTCGTGCTTGGCGCGGTGCTGGCCGGCTTCGTGCAGGGGCTCTCCGGCTTCGCCTTCAGCCTCGTCGCCATGTCGGTCTGGGCCTGGACGCTCGATCCGAAGCTCGCTGCCGTCATGGCCGTGTTCGGCGGGCTGACCGGCCAGACGATCGCGGCGCTGACCGTGCGCCGCGGCTTCGACTTCGCCCGGCTCTGGCCTTTCCTGCTCGGCGGCCTCGCCGGCATCCCGGTCGGCGTCCTGCTCCTGCCGCTGGTCGACGCCAACCTGTTCAAGGCCGGGCTCGGTATCCTGCTCGCCGTGTGGTGTCCGATCATGCTGTTCGCCCCGCATCTGCCGCCAGTCCGCTTCGGCGGGCGCCTGGCGAACGGGTCGATCGGCTTGATGGGAGGCATCATGGGCGGCTTCGGCGGCTTCACCGGCGTGCTGCCGACGCTGTGGTGCTCGCTGCGGCGCATGGACAAGGATGTGCAACGCTCCATCGTCCAGAACTTCAACCTGACCATGCTCGCCGCCACCATGCTGGGCTATGTGCTGGCGGGAAACGTCACGCGTTCGATGTGGCCGGCTTTCGCCATCGTCGCACCGGCGATGTTGATCCCGACGCTCCTCGGAGGGCGGCTCTATATCGGCATCAGCGAGCAGGCCTTCCGCCGCATCGTGCTGACCCTGCTGACGCTGTCGGGCGTCGCGCTGCTGGCCTCGTCGCTGCCGCATCTGCTCGGTGGCTAAGAACGCGGAACTGTCCCGCGCCCTACAGGTTACCAATGACGTGCCCACCCGAACGGGCTAGCCTGCCGCCCACAATCTGACTGACGAGACTGTCCATGCCGCGCTTTGCCGCCAATCTCTCGATGATGTTCAACGAGTGGGAGTTCCTCGACCGCTTCAAGGCGGCCGCCGAGGCCGGCTTCGAGGCGGTGGAATTCCTCTTCCCCTATGAGCATGCGCCCGAGAAGGTCGGCCTTGCGCTCGCCGGCGGCCAGCTCGAGCAGGCGCTGTTCAACCTGCCGCCCGGCGACTGGGCCAAGGGCGAGCGCGGCATGGCAGCCCTGCCCGGCCGCGAGGACGAGTTCCGCACCGGCGTCGACACCGCTCTCGCCTATGTCCACGAGACCGGCGTCAAGCGCGTGCACATGATGGCGGGCCTCACCGATCCGAACGATCCGGCGGCGCAAAAGGCCTATCGCGCCTCGCTCGCCTATGCCGCCGACAAGCTCGGCGAGCACGGCGTCGACCTCTTGCTCGAGCCGATCAACGGCAAGGACATGCCGGGCTATTTCCTCAACGATTTCGACCAGGCCGCAGCTTACGTTCGCGAATCCGGCCGGCCGAACGTCAAGCTGCAGTTCGACATGTATCATTGCGAGCTGATCCATGGCGATGTCGGCGCGCGGCTGGAGGCGCTCTACCCGCTGGTCGGCCATGTCCAGATCGCCAATGCCGAGGGCCGGCACGAGCCCGATGGCACGAAACCCGACTATCCCGCCCTGTTCACCCAACTCGATTCGCTCGGCTATCCCGGCTTCGTCGGCTGTGAATATCGCCCGCGCGCCGGCACACTCGAAGGCCTCGGCTGGTTCTCGCCGTGGAAGAAGCACGCGTGAGCGGCTCAAGATTCCCTCACCCGGTCCTCGTCGCCGATATCGGCGGCACCAATTGCCGGCTCTCACTGGTGCCGACGCCCGGCGCGCTGCATGAGCCGTTGGCCCGGATCAGCACAGGCGCGCATCCGACACCCGAGGCGGCGCTCGGCTCGGTGCTCTCGACGCTGACGGTGAAGCCGCGCTCGGCGATCCTCGCCGTCGCCGGTCCGCTCGATGGGCGCAAGGCGCAGCTCACCAATGCCAGCTGGCATTTCGACGGTCCGGTACTCGGCCGCGCGCTCGGCTTCGAGCAGGGATTGCTGGTCAATGATTTCGAGGCGCTGGCGGCCTCGCTGGCGGTCTTGAGGGACCGTGACCTAGTCAATCTCGTCCGCGGCCAGCCGGAGCCCGAAGGCCCACGCCTTGTGCTCGGCCCCGGCACCGGCTTCGGCGCTGCCGCCCTTTTGCGGCGCGGTGACACCGGCATGCTGGTGCCGACCGAGTCCGGCCATATCGGCATCGGCCCCGAGGACCCGACCGAGGTGAAGCTCTGGCCTGCTCTGGCCGAGGGCTTGCCACGCGTCACGATCGAGGAACTGCTCAGCGGCAGCGGCCTCATCCGCTTCCACCGGGCGGTGACGCGCCAGTCCGACGTGGCGGAACCCGATGTCAGCGCCGCCGACGTCTCCGCGCTCGCGCTCGACGGCAATCCCGGTGCGCTGATGGCGGTCGTCTGCTTCTGGCGGCTGCTGGCCCGCGTCGCCGGCGATCTCGCGCTCGGCTTCAAGGCGACGGGCGGGGTCTATCTCGCCGGCGGCATAGCGCCGCGCATCCTGCCGCTCGCCGACAAGGCGACGATCCATGCTGTCTTCGCCGGCAAGCCGCCGGTCGAGGATCTTGCCGCCCGCTTCGCCCTCAACGTCATCACCGCTGACGACCCGGCCGAACAGGGCCTTGCCGCCATCGCCGCTGCGCCCGGCCGCTTTGGCCTCGACGATCCCGCGCGCTTGTGGTTTGGCTGAGCGCAGCCGCGCTCACCTGAACCTCTTTCGAAGACGATTCCCACTTTGCCCCAGCTCTATGGCATCCAGGTCCTGCGCGCTCTCGCAGCGCTGATGGTCGCTGTCCATCACGTCCAGGGTGATGCCGGCTTCCTCGCAGCAAAGGCCGGCACCAGCTTCACGCCTTCGCATGCTTTGCCCTGGACCGCCGGCGTCGACCTGTTCTTCGTCATCTCCGGCTTCATCATGGTGCACTCCTCGACGGGGCTGTTCGACAAGCCTGATGGCGCACGACTGTTCATTACCCGACGCATCGCGCGCATCGTGCCGCTCTACTGGGCCGCGACCACGCTCTTTCTCGCCGTGCTCCTCGCCTCGCCCGCGCTAGTCAATTCCGAGGTGCCGAGTCTTACGCAGATCGCCGCCTCCTATCTGTTCTGGCCGATGGCGAACGCCGCGAACGAGCTCCAGCCGATCTATTCGCTCGGCTGGACGCTGAACTACGAGATGCTGTTCTACGCCCTGTTCGGCGCCGCGCTGCTCGCGCCGGGCCGGCTGGTCGTGCCTCTGGTTACCGTCGCGCTCGCTGGACTGGTCGGAGCGCAGACCCTGGCCGGACCGCTCGCCCTGCCCTTCGGCTTCTGGGGCCAGCCGATCGTGCTCGAATTCGCTGCCGGCATGGCGGTCGGCCTGCTCCGCCAGGGGGGTCTCAGGCTCGACGGCCGCCTGCGCTGGCTAATGGCGGCGGTCGGGGTCGCACTGTTTGTGATCGCGGCCGGCGATGGCTGGGCGCAGACCTCGTGGGGCGCCGTCGCCCTGCGCGGCCCGGCAGCGCTGCTTCTGGTCACCGCCGCGGCCTGCGGTCGCAATGTCACCGCCCCTTCGGCGCTAGTGCGCTCGCTGGCAGTTCTGGGCGATGCATCCTACGCGCTATACCTTGTCCATCCCTTCGCCATGCGGGCGCTCCGCGAGATTTTCGCACGTCTCGCACCGAGCGCGACCGGTCTCTTCATCGTGCTGGCACTGGTGGCGGCCGTGCTGGCAGCCTTGGCGGTCTACCGCTGGTTCGAGCGCCCAATGACCAAGGTCCTGCGGCGGACGCTGCGGGCCTAAATCGTCATTGCGAGCGGAGCGAAGCAATCCAGGAGCGGCAGCGCTCCATGCCCCTGATTGCTTCGTCGCTGCGCTCCTCGCAATGACGCATCCTACTTCTTCAACCGCATCCCCTTCAGCGATTGCCCGACCACGCCGCCGTCGCGCCGCCGCTGCGGTCGCTTGGCGACGATGGTCTCGACATGCTGCTCCTGCGGGAAATAACCGCGCTCCAGCACTTCGAGCGTATATTCCTCATAGGTGAGGCCGAGCGCCTCGGCCCGTTCCTGACGCCTGAGCGCGATCTCGCGTGGCTTCTTCCAGGCCTTGCGATGGGCGAAGCGCCAGTCGAAGGAATGGCCGATCTTGCCCTTCTCGGTTGCCGGCTTGCGCTTCTTCTCTTCCAGCGGCGGGCCGCCATTGTCGCCGATGCGTGCAATGCGGGGCTTGCGGAGAGCCGGCTGTCTCATGACCATCATCTCATATGAGAGACAAATTCGACCTCATAGTGGATCAAGCCAGATCAACCGGCAAGACCCGGCAGGGTGACAGCGGCGCCGCCGCAGTCTATCCCCCGCCCCATGGCTCCTCTCCTTCATCTTCGCGACGTCGCGCTCACCTTCGGCGGCCAGCCCTTGCTGGAGGGCGCCGAGATCGCCGTCTCGGCCGGCGAACGGGTCTGCCTGGTCGGCCGCAACGGCTCCGGCAAGTCGACCTTGCTCAAGATCGTGGCTGGGCTGGTCGAGCCCGACAGCGCCGAGCGCTTCGTCCAGCCGGGCGCGACTATCCGCTATCTGCCGCAGGAGCCCGATTTCTCCGGCTACAAGACCTCGCTGTCCTATGTCGAGGCGGGTCTGGGACCCGGCGACGATGCCTATCGCGCGCAATACCTGATCGAGGAACTGGGCCTGACCGGCGAGGAAGACCCCGCCAGCATGTCAGGTGGCGAATCGCGCCGCGCCGCACTCGCCCGGGTTCTCGCGCCCGAGCCCGATATCCTCTTGCTCGACGAACCGACCAACCATCTCGACCTGCCGGTCATCGAATGGCTCGAGCAGGAGCTGAAGTCGCTGCGCTCGGCCATGGTGCTGATCAGCCATGACCGCCGCTTCCTGAGCTCACTCTCGCGCGCCACGATCTGGCTCGACCGCGGCGTGACCCGGCGCGTCGAGCGCGGCTTCGGCGAGTTCGAGGCTTGGCGCGACGAGGTGCTGGCGCAGGAGGAGCTCGACCGCCACAAGCTCGACCGCAAGATCGCCCGCGAGGAGGATTGGCTGCGCTATGGCGTCAGCGCCCGGCGTACCCGCAACCAGCGCAGGCTCGGCGAACTGCATGGCTTGCGCGAGCAGCGCCGCACCGCCCGCCAGGCCGTCGGCTCGGTCCGGCTCGAAGCGAGCGAGGCGCAGGCCTCGGGCAAGCTGGTGATCGAGGCCGTCGACATCGCCAAGGCCTATGACGGCCGGCCGGTGGTCAAGGACTTCTCGCTGCGTGTCGCCCGCGGCGACTGCATCGGCATCGTCGGCCCCAACGGCGCCGGCAAAACGACGCTGATCAACCTGCTCACCGGCGCGCTCAAGCCCGACTCAGGCAAGGTCAAGCTCGGCGCCACGCTCGAAATGGTGACACTCGACCAGCGCCGCGAGAGCCTCGATCCGGCGACGCCGCTCGGCGATGCGCTGACCGGCGGCGGCTCGGACCAGGTCATGGTCGGCGGCACGCCACGCCACGTCATCAGCTACATGAAGGACTTCCTGTTCCAGCCGATCCAGCGCGGCACCGCGGTCGGCGCGCTCTCCGGTGGTGAACGTGGCCGGCTGATGCTGGCCCGCGCCCTCGCCAAGCCCTCCAACCTCTTGGTGCTCGACGAGCCGACCAACGATCTCGACATCGAGACGCTCGACCTCTTGCAGGAGCTGCTCGCCGACTATGCCGGCACCGTACTGCTCGTCAGCCATGACCGCGACTTCCTCGACCGCGTCGTCTCGTCGACCCTGATCTCGGATGGCGACGGCCTCTGGACCGAGTTTGCCGGCGGCTATTCCGACATGCTGGCCCAGCGCGGGCGTGGCGTCGGCGCCAAGGTCCGGGCCGTTCCGGTGAAAGGGCCGGCAGCGGCGGCATCACCGACGCCCACCCCAGCGGCCGGCGCAGTTGCTGCGAAGCGCAAGCTCTCCTTCAACGAGCAGCATGCACTGAAGACCCTGCCGCAGCAGCTCGAGAAGCTGCAGGCCGAGGCCGGCAAGCTCAACGCGGCGCTGGCCGGGGACCTCTACACCCGCGATCCCAAGCTCTTCGCCAAGGCGACGGCAAGGCTCGACGAGGTCACGCGCGAGATCGCCCAGACCGAAGAGCGCTGGCTCGAGCTGGAGATGCTGCGCGAAGAGATCGAGGCGTAAGGCGGCGGCCGGCGCAGCCCATACAATTCCGCTATCCAGCCAATCGCGAAAGCGTATTTATCTCGGCCGCCAAATCGCCTCACAGTCGATAGGCAAAACGCTTTCCGAGGGAACACCATGAGACTGAAGGGCAAGACCGCGCTGATCACCGGCGCGGCGCAAGGATTCGGCTTCGGCATCGCCGAGACCTTCGTGCGCGAGGGCGCCCGCGTCGCCGTGCTCGACATCAATGGCAACAAGGCGAAGGAAGCGGCGAAGGCGATCGGCCGCAAGGCCTTCGCGGTCGCCTGCGACGTCGGCAAAGGCAAGAGCGTCGACAGCGCCGTGGCGAAGGTGATCGCGCGCTTCGGCCGCCTCGACATCGTCGTCAACAATGCCGGCATCAGCCATCGCAACCAGCCGATGCTCGATGTCAGCGAAGCCGAGTTCGACCGCGTCTTCGACGTCAACGTCAAGTCGATCTACCTGATGGCCAAGGCGACGGTGCCGCATTTCCGCGAGCATGGCGGCGGCGTCATCCTCAATATCGGCTCGACCGCCGGTGTCCGCCCCCGTCCCGGCCTGACCTGGTATAACGGCTCGAAGGGCGCCGCGAACCTGCTCTCGAAGTCGATGGCGGTCGAGCTCGCGCCTGACCGCATCCGCGTCAACGCGATTGCCCCCGTCGCCGGCGAGACGCCGCTGCTCGCGACCTTCATGGGCGAGGACACGCCGGAGAAGCGCAAGGCCTTCACCGCGACGATCCCCTGGGGCCGCTTCTCGACGCCGCAGGACATCGCCAACGCGGCGCTGTTCCTGTGCTCGGATGAATCCGAGATGGTGACCGGCTCGGTGCTGGCGGTCGATGGCGGCCGCTGCGTCTGACGCTGAAGAGCACGTCATGCTCGGGCTTGACCCGAGCATCTCTTGCCGGAGGAGGCTCCTCTCAGCGCCTTCTCGTCCTGAGATTCTCGGGTCTGCGCTTCGCTCCGCCCGAGAATGACGGCTAAACTATTCCGCCGCCCGTCAGCGGCATCGACTGCAGCAGCTTGACCGTGCCGTCGAGATCGAAGGCACGGCGCTCCAGGCTGATGATCGGGGCCGTCGGCGGCCCCTCGATACGCAGGAGGTGCCAGCAGGCGAGCTCGCCATGGCCGCCGCGCAGGCCGATCGAAGCCGAGGGCACGCCGACGATCGGCACGTCATGATCGAGCCCCGGCCGCCAGGCCAGCGAGAAGCGATGATTGTGGCCGTGCAGGACGAGCTCCGCCCCCACCCGGCGCAGCATCGCCTCGAAGGCGTCGGCATCGACCAGCTCGCGCGTGCGCCGTGCACCGCCGACATAGGGCGGATGGTGGATCAGTACGACGCGGATCAGCCCATCGGCCTTGGCGCGCGCCAGCAGCGTCTCGGTGACGGCGATCTGGGCCGAGCCGACACGCCCGGTGGCCATCAGCGGCATGGTCGGGATCCCGGTATTCATCCCGATCAGCGCGACCGGGCCGCGCTGGCGATACCAGGGATAGCCGGCCTCGCCGCCATCGCTGGCACACCAGGGCGCGAGCTCGCGCGCCAGCGCCGACAGTGACGAACGGGCATAGCAATCGTGATTGCCCGGCACGAAACTGACGGTGTCGCGTGGGCCCAGAGTGTCGAGGAAGGAGAGCGCCGTCTTGAACTCGGTCGGCAGGCCGATATGGGAGACATCGCCGGTGCAGGCGATATGGTCGGGCTTCTGCGCCAGGATGTCGGCGACGATCAGCCCGAGGATTTCCATGTCATGGGCATGGCGGCGCTTGCGTCGCCAGTTGACATATCCGGTCGCGCGCTTGCCGATGAGCTCGCGCAGCGAGAACTTGGTCAGCGGCCCGAGATGCGGGTCGGAGAGATGCGCGAGCGTGAACACGCTCCAGCGCTTGCCTTCAACGTCCGCGCCGCGTCAAGCGTGACGGTGGCAACGGGCGAAGATGACGCAGTCTGAAAGGCTCAGTTGGCCGAACCCATCAGCTCCGAAACGATCCGCGGATCGGTCAGAGTGACAGCCGGCTTCCAGACGAAGCGGGGCTTGGCGTTCAGACGGGCAGTGATGAAGGCGAGAAGCATGACAATTCCCCAGCGGTGATGCGAAGTTTGTAACCCTCATATAAGGCGCGTTTGTGTTATATCGAGAGGCGAAATAGAGTTCTGATATGCATTTGACGCATGAAGAATTAACCCGACGCTGGGATCTGCCCAAATCATGAGCAATGAGGATGGATCCGGACCGCGCTCCGGCGCGGCAGGAATAGAATTGGCACCGCGAGGGCTTCGGCGATTGGCCGGCCGCGGCCTGCACCTCTATTTCCGCCTGCGCCGCGGCATGACGCTCGGTGTGCGCGCCGCCGTGTTGAGCGAGGCCGGCGAGGTCCTGCTGGTGCGCCACACTTACACACCCGGCTGGCACCTGCCGGGTGGTGGCGTTGAGCCGAACGAGACACTGGCCGACGCGGTCGCCAAGGAGCTGCGCGAGGAAGCGAACGTCGCGCTGACCGCTCCGGCTGTGCTGCACGGCGTCTTCCTCAACCGCCATGCCTCCGACCGCGATCATGTCGCCGTCTTCATCGTCCGCGCCTTCACGCAGAGCGCGCCAAAGCAACCAGATCACGAGATCGCCGAAGCGCGCTTCTTCCCGCTCTCCGCCCTGCCTGACAAGACGACGCCGGGCACCCGCCGCCGCCTCGCCGAAATCATCGACGGGACAGCGCTACCTGCGGAATGGTGAGCGTTATTTCAGCCCGGGCAGCATCCGGCGCAGCACGCCATCCTTGCGGATGAAATAGTGGAAGAGTGCCGCCGCGATATGCCCGCAGACCAGCAGCGCCAGCAGGATGGCGAGCCAGCCATGGATGGAAAGCACGCGCTTGGCTACCTCTTCGTTGGGCACGGCCAGCGCCGGCAAATCGAACAGGTTGAACACCGTCAGCGACGGAAACAGCGAGATACCGATCCAGCCGAGCAGCGGCACGATCAGCAGCAGGCCGTAGAGCACCCAATGCACGAGATGCGAGGCGGCCTTCTGCCACCATTCCAGCGTCGGCTCGTCGGGCGGTGCGCCGTGCATCAGCCGGTAGATCAGCCGGCCAGCGCTGAGCCAGAGCACGAGGAAGCCGAGCAGCTTGTGCGAGGAATAAAGCGCGTCGGTCACCCCGTCCCAGATGTCGAGCGTGTTGCCGCGATAGGTCATGGCCAGCCCGAGCGGCACCATCACGAGCGCTGCCGCGGCGGTGATCCAGTGCAGGGACCGCGCCACCGGGCTGTAGATCGCGGCGCGTCCCGCGCCGGCCGTCACCTCGTCATGTCGCTGCGTCATTTCACTTCGACGCTCCCGATAGCCATATTTGCCCCGCTGCTGCGACTATTCATCTGGTGTTCAATCTCGCGCTTTTATAGGCCAGTCTGCAATCGGCGCCGATCCTCGTCCGATTGCCGGCACTGTCTTGGGAACCACGCAGAAACGGACACGTTGTAGGAACGCGATGTTGCATCGGATGCATCCGTCCGGGTGAGACGCGCGTAGCAAGCATACTTCCTCCGCCGCTTTCGGGCGCAATCTGACGGACCTTCCGATGCCTCAGTCGCGTACGCTTTTCGGCCGGCCGGGTGAAACCGATCTGGTCACCGTCGACCGCGCTCTCGCCGAGTTCCGCGCTGCACGCCCCGTGCTGCTGCGCCATGGCGGCGATCTGGCACTGGCGTTGTCGGCCGAGCTCGCTGAGGCCGATCTCGCCAGCCGTCTCGACGATCTCTCCGCTGGCCATGCCCGCCTCGTGCTGAGCGCTGCGCGCTTGCGCCGTCTTGGCGCCAAAGGGCGTGCGGAGACCGGCATCCTCGCTATGCCCTTGATCGACCTTCCGCGCATCGAGGCCCTTGCGCTGAAGCTCGATGCCCGCGTCGATGCGCCTGTCGGCCCGGCCGGCCCGCTCGACAATGCCGCACTCGAGCTGGCGCGCCTCGCACTGGTTCTGCCGGCGGTGATCCTCGTCCCGGTTTCGGCCGAGCAGGTCGCCGGCGAGCCGTTGATCGAAGTCACGATCGAGGCCCTCAATGGCTACCGCGCCGCTCAGGTCGCACGGCTTGCCATCGTCGGCCGTGCACCGGTCCCGCTGGAAGGTGCGCCCGATACCGAGTTCGTCGTCTTCCGCGGCGGCGAAGGCTTGCGCGACCAGGTCGCGATCATCGTCGGCAAGCCGGATCTCTCGACCGCCGTGCCGGTGCGGCTGCATTCGGCCTGCCTGACCGGCGACCTCTTCGGCTCGCTGAAATGCGATTGCGGCGACCAACTGCGCGAGACCGTGCAGTGGATGGCGCAGAACGAGGGCGGCATCCTGCTCTATCTCGACCAGGAAGGCCGCGGCAACGGCATCTCCAACAAGATGCGGGCCTACAAGCTGCAGAGCCAGGGCTGGGACACCTATGACGCCGACGAGGTGCTCGGCTTCGATCTCGACCAGCGCCATTTCGATTTCGCCGCCGCGATGCTGAAGCAGCTCGGCGTCTCCAGCGTCACGGCGCTGACCAACAACCCGCTCAAGGTCGGGGCGATCAAGGCCGCCGGGCTCGAAGTCGCCGCGACCCAGCGCGTGCTCGGCCGCCCGAACGTCCACAATGTCCGCTATCTCGCCTCCAAGCGTGACCGCGCCGGCCATTTCATCGACATGGATGCGCTGATGGCGCGCGCTGCTCCGAAGGATTGATCCCACGACGGGCCTGGGGCAGGAAGCCACCATGCCCGACCGGGACCGCCACGACATCGAACCACCTGCCGCGCCCTGGCCGACCGCCAGGGTGATTCTGCTGGTTTGCGCCGGCTGGCTCGCTTTGTCCTGGCCTTGGCTCTCCGGCGCCGTCACCATCCCCTGGGACGCCAAGGCGCATTTCCATCCGCAGCTGCAATTCCTCGCCAGCGCCCTGCACAAGGGTCTCTCGCCGTTCTGGACACCCTTCGTCTTCGCCGGCTCGCCGCAGGTCGCCGATCCGCAATCGCTGATCTTCTCGCCACCCTTCTTCCTGATCGCGCTGCTCAACCCGACGCCGGATTTCCGCTGGAGCGACGGCGCCCTCCTCGGCTCGCTCCTCGTCGGCGCGCTCTGTCTCGTCCTGCTTTTCCGCGATCGTGGCTGGCACCCGGCCGGCGCGGTCGTCTGCGCGCTCTCATTCGCCTTCGGCGCCGCCGCCGCCTGGCGCATCCAGCATGTCGGCCAGGTGCTGAGCCTGACCTATTTCGCGGTGACGCTGCTGCTGCTTTCGCGCGCGCTCGAGCGCAGCTCCTGGCGCTACGGCTTCGCGGCCGGTGTCGCCGCCGGCTTCATGGTGCTCGGGCGCGACCAGGTCGCGTTGCTCGGCGTCTATGTCCTCGCCGGGCTGGTTCTCGCCGCTATCGCCATGGCAGACAAGCCACTGTCAGCGCTGCGCGCGAGCCTCATGCCGCTGGTGCTTGGCGTGCTCGGCGCCACGCTGGTCGCGACCGTCCCGATCCTGCTCACCGCCGTCCTGGCGGAGGAATCCAACCGGCCGGTCATCGATCTCGCCGGGGCCGGCAAGGGCTCGCTGCATCCAGGCTCGCTGCTGACCGGGCTGATCGCCAATCTCTATGGCGCGTCCGGGCCGCTGGAGAATTTCTGGGGCCCGCCCAGCCCGGCCTGGGAGAAGCGCTTCGGCCCGCTCGACCTCTACCTCGCCCGCAATATGGGTGAGCTCTATCTCGGCCTCCTGCCGATCCTGCTCGTCATCGGCGTCGGCATCGTCCGCGGCGCGCTGCTGCGGCGCGAGATCGTCGCGTTGAGCGCAGCAGCGCTGATCGTGCTGGTCTATGCGCTCGGCCGCTACACCCCGGGCTTCGCCTTGCTCTTCCATTTGCCAGGGAGCGATTTCTACCGCCGCCCTGCCGACGCGCTCTTCATCCTCGGCGCTCTACTCTCGATCCTCGGCGGCTATCTCACCCATCTCGTCCTGACCGATACCGCGCCGCGTCCGCGCCGCTGGCAGATCGCGCTCGAAATCCTGCTGCTGCTGGCAGGTTTCGGTCTCGCGATCTGGCTCGCCTGGACGGTCGGCCGCCTGCACGTCGCTTTCGTACCCGTGGTGACCGCCGCGCTCTGCCTTATGCTGGTTGCCGGCGCACTCGTCGCGGCGCGCGGACTCGCCTTGCAGGGCGCCGGCATGGCCGCAACCATCGTGCTCGCCGCCGCCATGATCGTCGATCTCTCGGTCAACAACGGACCGAGCGAGTCGACGGCGCTGCCGGCCAAGATGTATGAGGTGCTCCGTGCCGACAGCAGCAACGAGACCATCGCCCTGTTGAAGCGCGAGACTGCCCGTACCGCCGGCCCCGACCGGCGCGACCGTATCGAGCTCGCCGGCATCGATTTCCACTGGCCGAACGCCAGCCTGGTGCATGGGCTCGACAACACGCTGGGCTACAACCCGCTCCGGCTCGGCCTCTACAGCCAGGCGACCGGCGCCGGCGACCATGTCGCCCTGCCCGACCAGCGCACCTTCTCAGCGCTGATGCCGTCCTATCGCTCGCTGCTCGCTGACATGCTCGGCCTGCGCTTCATCGCGACCGGCGTCCCGGTTGAGGAGATCGACAAGCGGCTGAAGCCCGGCGACCTCGTCCAGATCGCCCGCACCAAGGATGCTTATGTTTACGAGAACCCGCGCGCCTTGCCACGCGTGCTCCTCGTCACGGAAGCGCAAGCCGCCGATTTCGGTACCATCCTGAAGAGCGGCCAATGGCCTGCTGGCTTCGATCCGCGCCGCACCGTCCTGCTCGACAAGGCGCCGCCGCCTTTGCCAACCGGCCCGGCCCAGGCAGGCAGCGTCCGCATCCGCAATTATGGCACGACCGAGGTGCTGCTCGATGTCGACGCGCCACGCGGCGGCTTCGTCGTGCTCAACGATGTCTGGCAACCATGGTGGCAGGTCGAGGTCGATGGCAAGCAGGCTGAGCTGTTGCGCGCCAACGTGATCTTCCGGGCCGTCCAGGTGCCGCCCGGGCGCTCGACGGTGCGCTTCGTCTTCCGCCCGATCGACGGCCTCTATCACGCGATCGGCGAGCGTATCCGCAAGGCGAACCCGCCGCCGGTCTGAGACGGCTGATCACGCCGTCTGCATTCACCTGGCCCACCATTGCCAAAACAGCAGCAGGCCGATGCTAGCAACGATCGCCAGAACCAATTGCCATTGGTCAGTTCGGCGCTCGGCTTCGTTCGCGCGGGGATAACCGCAATGAGGGCAGACTGGATTTGCCACCGAAAAGGACTTCTCGCACCGTAAGCAACTGTCTTCAGGCGCAGGAGACATCGAGATCGAACTCGCTCAGCGGGGAACCACCGACAAGCAGATAGCGACCACCGGTCAATATTCGGTGTTCGCCCTTACCCCAGCGCCGCCATCGCCGCGACCGGCAATGGCCGGTGCGCCGCCAGGACCCGCGCGAGCCCATCGGGAACGACAGAGCCATCCCGGATCGTCTCGTCGCGATGGATGCCGCCGGCAATGAACAGGCTGTCGAAGCCCATCATCCTGGCGCCGGCGAGGTCGGTGCGGACCGCATCGCCGATGACGAGCACGCGAGCCGGATCGACATCGCGCCCTCTCCGCGCCTCGCAGGCGGCCGCCAGCGCGAGGTCATAGGCCGGGCGATGCGGCTTGCCGGCCCAGGCGACATGCCCGCCGAGCTCCTCATAGATCGCCGCCAGCGCCCCGGCACAGGGCAGGAGGTCATGGCCGACATGGACGACGAGATCGGGATTGCCGCAGATGAACGGCAATCCGCGCGCAGCGAAACGCGATAGCAGCGGCCGGTACTGTTCCGGTGTCTCGCGGCGATAATCGTTGAGCTCGGTCGCGACGACGAATTCGGCCTCGGCCTCGCCGACGAGCTCGATGTCGAAGCCCGCGAACACCGCCCGGTCCCCATGCTCGCCGATGTGGTAAACCTTGCGCAGATGCGTCTCGGCGATCAGCGCCCGCGTCACGTCGCCCGAGGTCACCAGCCGGTCCCAGGCGGCGCGCGGTACGCGCTTTTCGTCGAGCACACCGGCGATCTGCTCGGAGGGGCCCGGCGCGTTCGAGAGCAGCACCACCGTGCCGCCTCCCTCGCGATAGCGCATCAGGGCGTCGCAGGCCGGATCGAGCGCCAGCACGCCGTCATGGACGACGCCCCAGACATCGCTGATCAGCACATCGTAGCGCGCAAGCAGCGCGCCCGCTTCCATCAGAACTGGAACGCTCATGCTCGGCTAGCCACTTCCTGCGCGATCCGCGCCTCGACCGCAGCCCGGCGTGGCAGCGGCGCCACTGCCCCATAACCCTGCGTCGATAAAGCCGCCGCGACATTGGCATAGGCTCCGGCCGTGAAGGCGTCGCCGGTGCGGATGTATTCGGCGAGGAAGGCACCGTCATAGCAATCGCCGGCGCCGGTCGCGTCGATCGCATCCACCTTGATCGGCACGAAACGCTGGCGGCTCAAAGGCGTCGCGACCAGTGAGCCCTCATGGCCGAGCGTCAGGGCCACCACTTTGGCGCCCAGCTTGAGGTAGAAATCGACGATGGCATCGGGCTGCTCCAGCCCGGTCAGCAGCTTGGCGTCGCCGTCGCCCGGTAGGACGATGTCGGCCATCTCGCAGGCGGCATGGATGATCGCCCGCGCCCGTGTCAGCGGCCAGAGCTTCAGCCTGAGATTGGTATCGTAGGCTGTCAGCACGCCGTTCTCGCGCGCCGTCGCGAAAGCCTCGAACACCGCATCGCAGGCGCTCGCCGAGATCGCCTGGCTGATGCCGGAAGCCTGGATCACCTTGGCGGAGGCGATGACATGCTTCGGCAGTTGCGCCGGGCCGTAGAGGCTCGCCGCCGAACCGGCGCGCAGATAGGAGAAGACGTGCCCCTGCGGGCCGTGGGAGACGAAGTAGAGCCCCGTCGGTGCCGACGGATGGGTCGAGACCTGGCTGTCGTCGACGCCTTCCTGTGCCCATAGTGACCGCAGCGAACGGCCGGGCTCGTCATCGCCGAGCGCACCGATGTAGGCGACGCTCGCCCCTTGCCGGGCTGCCGCGACCGCGCAGTTGGAGGTGTCGCCGCCATGACCGAAGCGATAGGCGCCGGTTTCGCCTCGTGTCGCGTTGAACTCGCCGAGAGGCTCGCCGATACAAACGATGTCCGTCATCATCCCAACCGAAACCGCCGGCCGCGAGCGCGGCCCGGTCCTCCCTAGAACATGTTCGACAAAAGTGGAAAGGCCCTGTCGGGCAGGCGCCTATTCCGCCGCCTCGCGGTTTTCCGACGCCACTAGCAGTGCATCGGCCAGCCGGACGATCTCCTGGCGCAGGACTGCCTCGCCGGCCGCCTTGCCGCCGTTCTGCTTGCGCAAGGCCGCAAGCTCGCGCTTGAGGCCGGCCCGGTCGGCACGCGCCTGGTCACGGGCGCCCTGGACGGTGCCCAGCTCGGCATGGAGCGCTTCGACCGTCTCGTCGCGCTCGCGCAAGGCGTCGCGGTGAGCCGCCGCGTCGCTGGCCAGTTGCCCCTTCAAGCGGGCCTCGGCCGCAACGGCGGCTTCGATCTTGTCTTCCAGAGCTTTGATCCGGGCCAGCGCCTCGGCGTGCTCGGCGGATGCTTGCGTCAATGCCGCCTCCTGTCGTGCGATCTCGGCGCCGAGCTTGACGGCGTTCGCATCGGCAGCTCGCGACGCTGCCTTGGCCTCGGTCGCGCGCGTCGAAAGCGCGTCGGCGCGCAACCTCTCGCTGTCGCGGTCCAGCTTCATCGCGGAGAGGCTCGCGCGCACTTCTGCGAGCGCCGCCTCGGCCGTGATGAGCCGGGCCGAGAAATCGTCACGTTCGCCCTCCAGCTTGAGCCTGAGCGTGCCGGCCTCGACCAGGACGAGGCGCTGGCGATCATGCTCGCTGTTCAATGCCGAAAGAGTCTGGTCGCGCTCGGCAAGCGTCGCTTCGGTCCTGTCGTGCAAGGCCCTGAGCTCGGCAAGCTGATGGCTGCGGGCAGCGAGATCGGCCGAGCTGCCGCTGAGCGCCTGGCGGGTCTCGGCGAGTTGCGCCTCCACGGCCGCAAGATCGCTGACCCGGCTCGACAATGTCGCCTGCGTCGTCTGGTGGCCGACGCTTTCCGTCGCCAGCGTCGCGCGCGTGTCCGCCAGATCCTGCGTCGCCTGTCCCAGCTCCGTTTCGAGATCAGCGATCTTCTGCCGTCGTTCGGTCAGGTCGGTTTCGAGTCGGCTTATCGTCATGTCGCGCCGGCCAAGCTCGCTCATCGCGCTCGCCTTGGCGGCAAAGCCACTTTCGGCCCTCTGCTCCAGCACCCGCTCGCGGATCGCCTGCTCCGCGCGCAAATGGTCGCGATCGGCTGCGATTTCGGCGAGCGACAGCGGAAACGCCGTCTCCGCTCGTCGCCGCGCCAGCCGGTCGGCCCTGCGGCTCAGAGCCGGCAACGCCGAGAGGGCGAGCAGGCTGGCCGACAGGAAGCCGAGCGCCACGAGCATGACGGCTTCGATCAAGGCAGGGCAGCTCCAGTTTCTGCGGTCAGCCCGATGTCAGGCTGCCATGCCTTGCAAGATAAGACCAGCAGCCCCGAATTGTCAGATCAGAACGGGTTCCAAGTCGCCTCTGGCGTGAATTTCAGATAGCCGAGATTGACGCCGAGGCGCCAGCCGACGCCAGTGCGGATCGGCACGACCATCACGCCACCAGCCGTCAGCGCGGTGAAACCGAAGCCACCGACGAAGTAGACCGAGCCGTCGACCCCGCCGAAACGTTGGTAGAGCGCGCCGACGCTGGGCAGATTGTAGATCAGCATCATGGTGCGGGCGCCGTCGCCGCCGAAATCGAAGCCGACAGACGGCCCCTGCCAGTACACCTTGCGGTCGCCGGCATTGCGGGTGAACAGCGTGCCCTCACCATAGCGCAGCCCGCCCACAAAGGCGCCGGACGCTTCCTGGCCGAGGACATAGCCGTTCGGCTCGCCCCAGCGACGCACCGCTTCCTCGATCGTCAGGGCAAGACCGCGCGAGACATTGCCGAAGAACTGATGGCCGGAGGTGACCAGCTCGTTCTGCGAAAAGGAGCGCTCGCTCTGCTGAGCGGCGGCGGGACCGGCGGCGAGGCCTGCGCCGAGCAGCAGTGCGCTGGCGAGCAGGGTGCGGCGGGTATGGTTCATCTCATCGTCTCCAGGCAAGCGCCGGGCATGGGCATTCGGCCTCCTGCCGGGTGGCGTCGACGGTGGGTCGTGCGAATCCTCGTGACCACGGTAACCTCCTGGATACGCTGTATGTGTATCCAAGCGGTGAACTGCGGCGCAGAACGCGCCGTGACGCGACTTGAAGCCAAGGATTGGTGTCGATGAAGGCCGCAGCAAGGCATGCCGGGATTGTGCTCGCCGGCATCGGATTAAGCTGTGCGCTTCCCTTCGCGGTCGTAGCGAGCCGGGCGTCAGCCCTCCCTCCAGGCCTGCCGCAAATGCCTAGCCTCGGCGAGAGCATGCAGCGCGACAATCGTTCGGGCCTCGCTCTCTCTGGCTTCGATCCCGTCGCCTATTTCCTGAACGATGCCGCGGTGCCGGGACTGCCCGATTACGAACTGACCTCAGAAGGAATGGTCTGGCGCTTTGCCAGCGCCGCCAATCGCGACGCTTTTCGCGAGGCGCCGGAGGTCTATACCCCACGCTTCGGCGGCTTCGATGCCAGTGGCATCGCGGAGGGGCGCGTTGTCGATGCCGATCCGCGCCGCTTCGCCGTCATCGGATCGCGACTCTATTTCTTTCGCAGCGACGAGAACCGCCGGCGCTTCCTCGCTGAGGCGCCCTTGCGAGCGAAAGCCCAGGAACGCTGGCCTGCCGTGACGGTGTCGATCGCACGCTGAGTCCGCTCAGCAGCGGCAAGTCTCAGCAGCGGCAGGTCGCCGCCTTCTCGATCGCGAGCCTGGCCAGTCTCTCGCAGCTTGCCGCGACGAAGGGCGGATTGCGGAAATCGCGCCCGGCATTGCCGTAAACAGGCTTTTCACCGTCGAGGGTCAGCACCACTCCGCCAGCAGCCGCAAGGATGGCATCGCCGGCGGCGATGTCCCATTCCATCGTGGTGCCACCGCGCACATGCAGATCGGCCTCGCCGCTGGCGATGAGCCCGAACTTCACGGCCGAGGACACCGGCGCGCCCTCCCCCTTTGCAAGCGCGGCCGCAACACCGGCACTCACCGTGTCGCCGTGGAAACGGCTGACCAGCATGAGCGGCCCGTCTGTCGGCTCCGTACGGACATGGACTTCACGCGCTGCGCCCAGCGGCGCCGCGTCTGCGTCCAATGCCTGGGTGAAGCTCCGCTCTCCACCGTACCAGAGCCGGCCTATGGCCGGGGCGGCGAGTGCCCCGGCGAGCGGTCGGCCATCGTGGATCACGGCGATTGCAACGCAATAGCTATCGCCGGAGGCCAGGAACTCGCGCGTGCCGTCGAGCGGGTCGAGCAGGATGAAAACCGGGGCCGGGGCCACGTCGCCGACACTCTCTTCGCTGATCACCGGAAAGCCTGGCAGTAGCTCGGCGAGCGCCTGCTTCGCGGCGAAATCCGCAGCGAGATCGGCCGAGCAGACTGGCGATCCGTCGGCCTTGAGCTTGACGTCGCGCGCCGCCCGCTTCGCAAGCAGGACGGCCGCCGTGCGCCGCGCCGCTTCGCCGAGCGAGCGTGCCAGCCCGTCCCGGTCGCTCAGGCGTGGATCGTCGTGAGCGATGGCCATGTTCGAACCAGTCTCGCCGGCGCCGGATGCCGTTGCAGTGCGAATGCCGGGCGGCGCCTCCGGCGGTATCGCTCTGTTAGGTAGTGCATGGCGCGCCAAAGAAAAAGCCGGCTCGCCTTCTGGCAGCCATCTTGCCCCGGCATGCCGGAGCGGAACATTCCGGCCGTGGGCGCCTCCCGCTATGGTTAACCAGCTGCAAACCAGCGTAGCGCATGCTGCGCCATCGACATTGGGCGCGTACCGCCCTGATTCTCTTTATCGCAGGACCGGATCATGACCGCCATCTCGCTCGAGCCGCTCGATCTGGCCGCACTTCTCTGCAGCCGCGTCTGTCATGACGTGATCAGCCCTGTCGGCGCGATCGTCAACGCGCTCGAAGTGCTCGAAGAGGACGACCCCTCGATGAAGGATTTCGCGCTCGACCTGATCAAGAAGAGCGCGCGCAATGCCTCGGCCCGCCTGCAATTCGCGCGGCTCGCCTTCGGCGCGGCCGGCTCGGCCGGAGCGATGATCGACCTTGGCGACGCCGGCGCCGTCGCCAACGGCTTTCTCAACGACGAGAAACTGTCGCTCGACTGGGAGGCGCCGCGCGCCCTCCTGCCGAAGAACCAGGTCAAGCTGGTGCTCAACCTCCTCGTTCTAGCGACGCAGGCGATCCCACGCGGCGGCAAGATCACATCCCGAGCCACCGTCACCGGCGAGCAGGGCAGCTTCGCCATCACCGCGACGGGCTCGCATGCGCGCATTCCCGCCCATGTCGAGGAGCTGATTGCCGGGCGCTCCGAAAGCGGCGTCATCGACGCTCACGCGGTCCAGCCGCTCTATACCGGCCTGGTCGCCCGCGCCGCCGGAATGAAAATCGCCTTCGCGATCGAGGGCGATACCGTCAGTATCAATGCGGAAGCGGCCTGAGCGCCGGCAAAACAGCTCCGGCGAGCGTGATGTTGCGCGGTTTCCGCTCGCTCTCAACTGATCATAAACCCTTGCACCGCACTATCCGGAACAAATCCGTGATGTAAGTGAGCAGTCCGTGCATGGACGAGTTGCTACAAGAGTTTCTCGGCGAGACCGGCGAGCATCTCGATATGGTCGATCGAGAACTCGTCCGCTTCGAGCAGGAGCCCAATAACGGGGATATCCTGCGCAACATCTTCCGGCTCGTTCACACGGTCAAAGGCACCTGTGGCTTCATCGGCCTGCCGCGGCTCGAAGCACTGACGCATGCCGCCGAATCCGTCATTGGCCAGTTCCGCGACGGCGCGAGCGTCTCGTCGACTGCAGTCACCGCGATCCTCGAGACCATCGACCGGATCAAGGAGATCATGGCCGAGCTCGCCGAGAAGGGGCAGGAGCCGCCAGGCCATGACGGCCAGCTGATCGACGAATTGCGCGGCCTCGCCCAGCGGGCAAAGCAGGAGCTGGCCGCCCGGCAGACACAGCCACCGCTCGATCCGGTCGCAGCCTATCTCGCCCGCACCGCAGGAACTCGCCCGGCAGAGCCTGCGCCCCCGCCCACCTCGGGTGCGGCGGTGGACGAGATGGATCTGGTCTTTCGCGCGGCGCCGAGCCCGCTCGACCAACCCGGACAGGCTCACGGCGATACTGCCCGGGACTTGAAGGCGGCTGGGCCGGCAACACTGCGCGTCAATGTCGACACGCTCGAGCATCTGATGACCATGGTCTCGGAGCTGGTGCTGACCCGCAACCAATTGCTCGAGATAGCCCGCCGGCAGGAGGATGCTGGCCTGAAAGGACCGCTGCAGCGGCTCTCGCTGATCACCGCCGAATTGCAGGACGGCGTGATGAAGACGCGCATGCAGCCGATCGGCAATGCCTGGTCGAAGCTGCCGCGCATCGTCCGCGATCTCTCCACCGACCTCGGCAAGAAGATCGAGCTGGTGACGGAAGGGGCCGACACCGAGCTCGACCGGCAGATCCTCGAACTGATCAAGGACCCCCTCATCCACATGGTCCGCAACTGCGCCGACCATGCGATCGAGGAACCACAGGAGCGCGCTGCGCTCGGCAAGCCCGAAATGGGCACGATCCGGGTATCGGCCTATCATGAAGGCGGCTCTGTCACGATCGCGATCACCGATGACGGCCGCGGCATGGACACCGCCCGGATCCGCCGCAAGGCGGTGCAGCGGGGATTGGTCGGCGAAGCGGAGGCAGAACGGCTGAGCGAGACGCAGGTCCTGCGCTTCATCTTCCATCCGGGCTTCTCGACCTCCGATACCGTCTCCGCCATTTCCGGACGCGGCGTCGGGATGGACGTGGTCAAGGTCAATGTCGATGCAATCGGCGGCATGATCGACGTCGCCAGCATCGCTGGTGCAGGCACCACCATAACGATCAAGATCCCGCTGACGCTTGCCATCGTCTCGGCTCTGATCGTCGCGACCGCTGGCCAGCGTTTCGCCATCCCGCAGGTGGTTGTGCGCGAGCTGGTGCGCGTCAAGGCCGGCGGCGAGCACAGCATCGAACGCATCAACAATGCGCCCGTGCTGCGACTGCGCGAGCGGTTGCTGCCAATCATCGCTCTCGCCGGGGTGATGGACACGGCGAGCGACGCCATCGTCGACGATGGCTTCATCGTCGTGACGCAAGTCGGCGAGCGCCAGTTCGGTATCCTCGTGGAATCCGTGTTCCACACCGAAGAAATCGTCGTCAAACCGATGTCGACCCGGCTGCGCCATATCCCGCTCTTTTCGGGTAACACCATTCTCGGCGACGGCGCAGTGGTGTTGATCGTCGATCCCAACGGGGTCGCGCGCCTGGTCGGCGTGGCGGCGCCTCAGGACGAAGCCGCCTCGGACATCTCGGCCGAGGCTGCCCTCCCCGTCGAACGCACCACGATGTTGGTCTTCCGGGCTGGCAAGGATCGGCTGAAAGCCGTCCCGCTGTCCCTGGTGACGCGACTTGAAGAGGTCGATGCCGGGCTGTTCGAGACCGGCGGAGGACGCACGCTGCTCAATTATCGCGGTCGGCTGATGCCGGTCGTTCCCATCGAAGACGTCCAGCTCCGGCAGAGCGGCTTGCAGCCGCTGGTGATCTTCTCCGAGGGCGACTTCAGCATGGCGCTGGCAGTCGACGCCATCGTCGACATCGTCGACGAAGTGCTCGACATCGAGATGCTGGCCATGCCCGAGCACGGACTGCTCGGCTCGGCGATCGTCAGAGGCCGCGCAACTGAGATCCTCGACCTCGCGCACTACCTGCCCAAGGCCAATCCCAACTGGCTGCATGTGCGCCGCAGCGGCATAGGCGGACCGCGCGTCCTGCTGGTCGAGCCGTCCGAGTTTCTGCGCGAGATGCTTGCCCCCGTACTGAAAGCCGCCGGCCTGCAGGTGATCCATGTGGCCGACCTCGCCATGGCGGCCGGTCTCGCTTCTGGCAGCACCGAGCTGAACGCCGTCGTGATCGATCTCGACCGCAACGCCGAGGCCGCCTTCGCGCTCGCCGCACGGCTGCGCGCCGAAGCCCGGCACGCCGATCTGCGCATCATCGGGCTCGCAAGCTTGCCGACACCCGAGCTGCACGTCATGGCTGCACAGGCGGAGTTCGACGAAGTCGTTGCCAAGTTCGATCGGCGCACGCTGATTGCCGAGCTCGCCGAGACCCGGCCCAAACTGAGGCGAGCCGCATGACCGGCACAAGCAACGATAGCGAAGCCGGCGTCGCGGCCTTCGAGGATTCGCTCGACTATGTCACCGTCACGGTCGGCGGGCAGCTGCTCGGCCTGCCGATCGCGCGCGTCCAGGACGTCTTCATCGCCACCCGCGTCACCCCGGTGCCCCTGGCGCCGAGCGAGATCGTCGGCCTCATCAATCTGCGCGGGCGCGTCGTCACCGCGATCTGCATGCGCCGCCGGATGGGTCGCGTCGACGCCGCCGCTGCGCCCGCCGGCGTTGACGGACGCGAACTTACCGCAGTCGGCATCGATCAGGGCGGCGAAGCCTTCGCGCTCATTGTCGACACAGTCGGCGAAGTAATGCGTCTCAGCCGTACGACCTTCGAGCCCGTGCCGATCCATCTCGATCGAGCCTGGGCTGCCCTCGCCAAGGGTGTTCACCGCCTCGACGATCGCCTCCTGGTCGTGATTGACGTGGATGCTGTCCTCAACATCGAACTGCCGGTCGCCGCCTGACGGCAAGCGCCGCTGCCTGGAGTCACGCCATGAAATATTGCCTCGTCGTCGATGACTCCGCCGTCATCCGCAAGGTTGCCCGCCGTATCCTGGAAGGGCTGCAGTTCCGCATCGCTGAAGCCGAGGACGGCGCGCGCGCGATCGACGCCTGCAAGGGCGAGATGCCGGACGCCATCCTGCTCGACTGGAACATGCCGGTGATGGACGGCTACGATTTCCTGCGGAATCTGCGGCAAATGCCCGGTGGCAAGCGCCCGAAGGTCGTGTTCTGCACGACAGAGAACGACATCGCTCATATCGCCCGCGCCATGCACGCCGGCGCTGACGAGTACATCATGAAGCCGTTCGACAAGGAGATCGTGGCCTCGAAATTCCATCAGGTCGGCCTGCTCTAGAAGTCGCACGGCACACGACATCCCCGCACTCGGGCCACACAATCGCGATGATCACGGTGCCGAACCTAACCAACCAGGCCGGTATGCGTCCGAGCACAGTCGTGATTGCCGACGATTCCATGGTCGTGCGAGGACTGTTCGCGCGCTGGCTCGGTGAAAGCGGGCGCTTCCATGTCGTCGGCGTCGCCGGCGACGGCGAAGCGGCGATCGAGCATGCCGGGCGCCATCATCCAGACCTCATGGTGCTCGACCTCGACATGCCGGTGCTCGACGGTGTCGAGGCCTTGCCCAGAATCGTCAAGCAGAGCCCCAGGACCGCTGTCCTGCTGACGACCACACTCACCGAGCGCAATGCGAAACTCGCGCTGCAATGCATGAGCATGGGTGCCGTCGACGTCCTGCCCAAGCCGGATAGTCGCAGCGGCCTGACGCTGTCGCTGGGTTTCCGCAGCGAGCTCCTGGGCAAGCTGGGCAGCATTGCGCAGACCCGGTTGCGTCACGGCGACGTCAGCGGCGAGGCTGGCCATGGCGCCTCGCCACCAAGCGGCATCGTCGACCTACGCCCGCTGGTGTCGGCAATGCCACGCTATCTGGTGATCGGCGCCTCGACCGGCGGGCCGCGGGCCGTCGCGCGCGTCCTCAGCGATCTCGGCGATGCGGCGGCCAACCTTGTCGCGCTGGTCGTCCAGCATATGCCGCCGCTTTTCACCGCCTCCTTCGCCGAGCAGATTTCTGCGCAGCTCGGGCTGCCGGCACGCGAACCACATGACGGCGAGCGGCTCGCCCGTGGCACGATCTATGTCGCGCCGGGAGGGCGGCATCTCGGAATCGAGCGGAAGCTCGGCCATATCGTCGCCAGCATCAGCGACAGCCCGCCGGTGCATTTCTGCCGGCCGGCTGTGGATGTCCTGTTCAATGAAGCCGCGCGCCATCTCGGCCCGGCCGCCCTCGGCCTGATCATGACCGGGATGGGCAGCGACGGCACGGAAGGAGCGACCGCGCTGCGCCGTGCCGGCGCTGCAGTCATTGCCCAGGACGAGCCCTCGAGCACGGTCTGGGGCATGCCGGGCTCGGTGGTGCGGGCGAGGCAAGCAAGCGCCGTCCTGCCGCTCGGCAACATCGGCCCGGCCATCCGGGCGCTCGTCGGTGGGAGCCATCCCATATGACCGAGCTGGATTTCGATTTCCTGCGCGTGCTCCTGCAGCGGCGCTCAGGCCTTTTTCTCAGCACGGAGAAGCGCTATCTCGTCGAGAGTCGGCTCGGCATGCTCTGCCGGCGGCGCGCAATTGCAGGGATACCGGCGCTGGTCGCGCAATTGCGCAATTGCCCCGCTTCCGAGCTCGAAGCGGCCGTCGTCGATGCAATGACGACCAACGAGACGCTGTTCTTCCGCGATCGCACGCCCTTCGACCTGTTCCGCGACATCCTCCTGCCCGAGAAGCTCGCCGCCAATGCGCAAAGCCGGACGCTGCGCATCTGGTGCGCTGCGGTCTCGACCGGTCAGGAGGCCTATTCGCTCGCCATGCTGCTCGACGAGTTGGCTGACCGCCTCTTCGGCTGGACGGTCGAGATCCTTGGTACCGATATTTCCGCCGACGTCCTCGAGCGGGCGCGTCAGGGGCTTTACAGCCAGTTCGAGGTGCAGCGCGGCTTGCCGATCCAGCTCCTGCTCAAGCATTTCCGGCAGGAGGGCGACAAATGGCGCCTGTCCGAGCGCATTCGCGACAAGGTCGACCTCAAGCAGCACAATCTGCTGGAGCCGAATCATCAATTCGGCCAGTTCGACATCATCTTCTGCCGCAACGTGTTGATCTATTTCGATGTCCCGACCAAGGCGCGCGTGATGGCCGCCCTCGCCGGACGGCTCGCGCAGAACGGCGCCTTCATCCTCGGCGCCGCCGAGACCGTCATCGGCATCACCACGACCCTGGTGCCGGACGCGCAATATCGCGGCGTCTACCGCGATGCCGCTTCGACGGCACAGGCACGGCGACCGGGCTTTGCCGCGACAGCAGAGCGCAGCAGCGCGCTTCCTCCGCTCAAGATCGTCCGGACCTGACGCTGGACGATCTCACCGGCGTTCGACAAAGCTGGCGTCGTCGCCAAACAAAAACCCCGCCTCTCGGCGGGGTCCCCGTTCACCTGTCGTGTACATCCGACGATCAGGCGATCTAACTCTTAGGCGTCCATGATGACGCCGGAATGACGGGTCTCAGGCCGGGATGCGTTCTTCGACTTCGCTCGGCTCGCGCAGCACATAGCCGCGGCCCCAGACCGTCTCGATGTAGTTCTTGCCGTCGGAGGCGTTCGCCAGCTTCTTGCGCAGCTTGCAGATGAAGACGTCGATGATCTTCAGCTCGGGCTCGTCCATGCCACCATAGAGGTGGTTTAGGAACATTTCCTTGGTCAGCGTCGTGCCCTTGCGGAGCGAGAGCAGCTCCAGCATCTGGTATTCCTTGCCGGTCAGATGCACGCGCTGGGCATCGACCTCGACTGTCTTGGTGTCGAGGTTGACGACGAGGTCGCCGGTCGTGATCACCGACTGGGCATGGCCCTTCGAGCGGCGGACGATGGCATGGATGCGGGCGACCAGTTCGTCCTTGTGGAACGGCTTGGTCAGATAGTCGTCGGCGCCGAAGCCGAGACCCTTCACCTTGTCCTCGATGCCGGCGAGACCGGAGAGGATCAGGATCGGTGTCTTGACCTTGGCGACGCGCAGAGAGCGCAGCACCTCATAGCCCGACATGTCGGGGAGGTTCAGGTCGAGCAGGATGATGTCGTAGTCGTAGAGCTTGCCGAGATCGACGCCCTCTTCGCCGAGATCGGTCGTGTAGACGTTGAAGCTCTCGGACTTCAGCATCAGCTCGATGCTTTGAGCGGTCGCGCTATCGTCTTCGATCAGCAGAACCCGCATGTCACGTCCCCAATTTCGCCCCGAGGCAGCGATCCCGTTCATTCCCCCAAAACCCTCGTGGTCCTGGAGACGAACGCTTGCCCGATGAAACGCCACGCGACACGCTACGGGGAAATGGTTAACAAACCCTGATTCC
The DNA here is from genome assembly GCF_003952665.1 of Bosea sp. Tri-49. Classification (NCBI taxonomy): domain Bacteria; kingdom Pseudomonadati; phylum Pseudomonadota; class Alphaproteobacteria; order Hyphomicrobiales; family Alloboseaceae; genus Allobosea; species Allobosea sp. Tri-49. Next base: position 25,173 of record NZ_CP017946.1, on the reverse strand, counting down.
CGGGCGCAAGTGCTTCTTGGCGAAAGGTTGACGATCCTTGTCGAGGTGAGTCGAATTTGACACGGATCGTACGAGCTTCAGCCGCGAATGCACCTTTCGCGTAAGCTCGCGTCGAGGAATCAGGCGCAAATCGCTTAACTCTTCGACGCAGCTTCGAAACGCAGTGTTAATCACTCAGCTTAATGAAAGGTTTACGGCGGGGATCATGAGCGGCGCTTCGGCAGGCCAGGACCGGTTATCCACACTCGCCGCGATGATCGGCGAGCTCGAGGCCACCTCGGTCTATGGCCGCGTCACCGCAGTGCGCGGCCTGCTGGTCGAGGTCTCCGGCCCGATCAGCGCGATGAGTCTCGGCGGCCGGGTCGGCATCGAGATCGCGTCCGGGGTCCGCGTTCCCTGCGAAGTCATCGGCTTTTCCGGCGAAAAGGCGCTGGTCATGCCCTATGGCGGGCTCGACGGCGTCCGCCGCGGCTGCCCGGCCTATGTCGACCGCACCGTCGCGGGCCTGCGCCCGACCATGGCCTGGCTCGGCCGCGTCGTCGATGCACTCGGCAGGCCGGTCGATGGCGGCCCGCCGTTGCCGCAGGGCGAGTTCACCATCCCCTTCCGCAACGATCCGCCGCCTGCCCATGCTCGCCGGCGCGTCGGCGCGCCGCTCGATCTCGGCGTGCGCGCCCTCAATACCTTCCTCACCTGCTGCCTTGGCCAGCGCATGGGCATCTTCGCCGGCTCCGGCGTCGGCAAATCGGTGCTGCTTTCGATGCTGGCACGCTATGCGCGCGCCGACGTCAACATCATCGGCCTCGTCGGCGAGCGCGGCCGCGAGGTCCAGGAGTTCCTCCAGGACGATCTCGGGCCGGACGGCCTTGCCCGCTCGATCGTCGTGGTCGCGACCTCCGACGAGCCGGCCTTGATGCGTAAGCAGGCGGCACTGACGACGCTGACGCTCGCCGAATTCTTCCGCGACCAGGGCCGCCAGGTGATGTGCCTGATGGATTCGGTCACGCGCTTTGCCATGGCGATGCGCGAGATCGGCCTCGCCGCCGGCGAGCCGCCTACGACCAAAGGCTATACCCCGACTGTCTTCGCCGAACTGCCGCGCCTTCTCGAGCGCGCCGGCCCCGGCACCGGCGACGGCGCGATCACTGGCCTCTTCACCGTGCTCGTCGACGGCGGCGACCATGACGAGCCCGTCGCCGACGCCGTACGCGGTATCCTCGACGGCCATATCGTCATGGAGCGCTCCATCGCCGAACGTGGCCGCTATCCGGCGGTCAACATCCTGAAATCGGTGTCGCGCACCATGCCGCGCTCCTGCGATCCGCTCTATTATCCGGTCGTGCAGAAGGCGCGCGCCACGCTCGCGACCTACGCCGACATGGAGGAACTGATTCGGCTCGGCGCCTATCGCCAGGGTGCTTCCGCCGAGGTGGACGAGGCGATCCGGCTCAACCCCGAGCTCGAGGCCTTCCTGAAGCAGGCCAAGGACGAGGCGACCGGCCTCGCCGATGGCTATTCCCGGCTCGCCCGAATCATGGGGATGTAAGCGCCCTACAGCCGCCCGACATGATCAAGCAGGGCGGCCGCCTGGGGCGACGCCCAATCCGTCTCGCCGAGCATATAGCCGCGCACACCACCACGCCGGTCGGTGACATAGACCACGGGCAGCCCCTCGGCGGTCGACAGCGGCTGCCCCGCCCCTGACGCAGCAATGGCCTTGCCGGCACGATCGTAGAAGACCGGCAGCCGCCTGACGCCGAGGCGCCCGAGATAGCCCCTGACGTGAGAAAGCTCGCGTTCATCGGTGCTGATGGTCACGAGCTCGACGCCCCTCGCCTTGAAACCGGCGAGCTGCCGCTCGAAGCGCGGCAAGGTGATTCGGCAGACCGGGCACCAGGTCGCCCAGAGATAGATGAGGCAGACCTTGCCCGGCACCGGCCGGGCGATGGCGGACTTGCCATCGAGCCCTTGCAGCGCGAGCGGCACCATGGTCTCGACCGGATCGAGCTCGATGAATTGGTAGCGGGCCGTGCGGAACTGCGGCAGCCGCTCCTCGGCCAGCCCCGGTGCAGCAAGCAGTCCGAGCGTGGCCTGCAGGGCAAGGCGGCGGGTCAATGAACAGGGCGGCATCAAGTCGTATGCTCGGTCTTATCAGGAAGGTCGCGTGATAGGGCGGCACGCGCCATGCCCCTATGCACGATCGCGTCAGTGACGCAGCCGAGCATGTCGTTTCCGGGGCGGCGCTAGCTCCTGAGCCTGCGCACCAGGACGATCATGGCGAGCAGGGCAGAGCTCTGGACGCCGACACCACGAGCGTGCCCGATGCGCCCAGCCGCTCGACCATAAGCGCGAACAGCAGCGGCGCCGCCGCGAAGGTGAGATTCTGCGGCACTGTCAGGCGGCCGAGCATCGCGCCGAAGCCTTTGCGGCCGAACAGCGCCAGCGGCAGGGTCGCGCGCGCGACCGCGATCACCCCCATGGCGGCACTGAACAGCATGACGAAGGCGATCGCGATAGCACTCGACCCTGGCGCAAGCGCCATCAGCAGACAGGCCGCCGGTCCGAGCGCGAGCCCGGCCAGAGCCACGCGCTCGACCGGTAGATGTTCGCCCGCAACCGCATCGACCGCCCGCGCCACCAGGGTCGCCGGGCCGCTCAGCGAGGCGATCGTCACCGCGCTCACCGCGCTGATGCCAGCGCCCTGCATCAGTCCGATGATATGCAGCGGCAGGCCCCATGATACGAGCCCACTCGCCGAGAAGCTCAGCGCCAGCAGCCAGAAGATCGGTCGCCGCTCGCCAAGCGGGACCCTGCCCTGCTCTTCGGCCGGCATGGCCGATGGGCCGGGTTCAGCCAGCGGCTTGGCGCGATAGGCCGGGATGGCAAGATGGATCGGCAGCACGACCACGAGCTGGATGGCCGCGAAGACCATGAGACAGGCGCGCCAGCCAAAGTCGGCACTGAGCCAGGCGGTCAGCGGCCAGAACACGCTGGAGGCAAGGCCCGTCACCAGCATCATCAACCCGATCACGCGGCGGGTGCGCTCGCCCACCAGCTGCGCCACCGTGACGTTGCCGGTGTTGGCGAGCTGCATCGCATGGCCGATGCCGATCACGAACCAGGTCGCAAGATAGCTGATCGGGCCCTGAGCCAGCGCCAGCAGTGCGAGCCCGAGGGCCGAGATCACCGCCCCCAGCGCCATGGCATGCCGCGTGCCGCGCCGGTCGAGATGGCGCCCGAGCAGAGGGGCGACCGCAGCTCCAATCACCAGCAGGATCGTGATCCCGCCGAAAATGACCGCTGGTCCGAGCTTGAGCTCACGTTCGAGATAGCCCGCCAGGACCGAAGGCGAATAGTAGATCGAGCCCCAGCCGATGATCCGCGTCAGGGCTAGTCCGCTCAGCAGCAGACTGTACTCGGGAAGGCGGCGCGAGGCGGGCAAGGACGTGTCCGGCGCGCCGATGCGCGCCCCTTGTTTTGATTCGCATCAGGTTAGCGCGAGCCACGCTCTGTCGGCAGAGCCTGCGACGCACCCGTTGCATGCATCGAAAGCGAGCGATCCTGGTAAGGAACGATCAACCTCCTTGCGCCATTGTGATTTTCGTCTCGCGGAGGTGTTCCGGTGGCGGGCCGAGGGGTCGGCGCGCCACCAGGGTCGGATTTGATCAGGTTGAACCAACCCGATCGGTGAATCCGTCTCTGAACGAAAGTTGAAGACCGTTCTACCGGCGAGCTTGCGATGCAAGCAGACCGGAACGGGCTCGATGCGTAATCAGGAGTTGGGCACGACATGAAGTCGCGAGAGACCCTTTTGCGTCTCAAACGCTTCCAGGTGGACGAAAAGCGCCGCCGGGTAAGCCAGATTGAGATGATGATCGCGGAATTCAACCGGATGGCGACCGATCTCGATCGCGAGATCCAGAACGAGGAAACGCGTGCCGGTATCTCCGATCCCGGCCATTTCGCCTATCCGACCTATGCCAAGGCGGCGCTTGGGCGTCGCGACAATCTGCGCCAGTCCGCCGACAACCTGCAGGGCCAGCTCGACGAGGCCAAAGGCGAGCTGCAGGAAGCCTTCGAGGATATGAAGAAGGTCGAGATCCTCGACGATCGCGAACGCGCTTCCGAGCGCGCCGCCGAAGCCGCCCGCGATCAGGCGATGATGGACTCGATCGGCCTGCGCTCGCGCGTCTGAAGACGCGCGCCTATTCGATCACCGGATGATGCGGGACGGTGCTGCGCGGCATCGCCCCGTGCAGGCGTGGGTCATCATCGACCTCGACGCCACGCTTGAACGCCGTGAAGCCCGAACGCTGATAGAACTCGACCGCGCCCTGGTGGTCGAGCGTGCAGGTATGCACCCAGAATCGGCCAATCGGCCTTGCCCAGGCGCGTTCCAGCGCCCGGTTCATCAGCCAGCGCCCGGCCCCCTTCCCGACGACGCTCTCATCCAGCCCGAAGAAGGCGAGCTCGCCCTCGCCCTCGACCCTGAAGTCGAGCTCGAGCAAGCCGACGTCACGCCCGTCGAAGCGCACCGCGAAAAAGTCGACGGCCGGGTCGGAGAGGATCGCCTGGAGTTCCGCGACTGGCTTGACCAGCCGGCTGAACCACATCCAGCGCTCGCCGAGCAGGCGATAGACCGCCAGATAGCGCGCCACGTCCTCGCGCCCGATCGGCTCCAGCGAAAAACCCTCGACGCCCGGCGGATCAGACCGTCGCGTCGGCGCTGAGAACATCTCGAGCGAGGTCACGATCGCGGCGATCTTGCCGGCCGGCAGATCGGTGGTGCCGTTCAGGCTGATGGCGAAGGTCTCGGACATGGCTTCCGGTCGGCAGATGGCATCGGTGACCGCGTTGCACGGCCGTGTCCCCTACCTGCTACTGCCTGGCGCCGATTCCGTCGAGAAGGGTCACGACGGCCAGTTTCGCGATCTGCTCGCTGCTGGCGCCGCTGGCGCGACTCCATTCCGGAACCCGGTTGAGCCCTCCGAGGAAATACGGCACCAACAGGCGCAGATCGTGCCCAGCCGCAGCTTCACCGCTGGCAATTCCGCCGGCGAACAGATCGTGCCAGAGCTGGGCATATTTCTCGCGCATCTTGCGGCTGCGCCGCTTGATGACGAGCGGCAAGTGCTCGTAGACATGCATGTACTTCTGGTCCTTGCCGACCAGACTGGCGATATGCACCTCCACCGCCGCCGACAGCCTCCGCGCGAAGGGAGCTTCCTTGGGCAGATCGCGGATCGTCCCTGCGACACGCGCATAGAGTGTCTCGATCCCCTGATTGAGGATTTCTTCGACGATCTCGTCCTTCGACTTGAAATGGTAGTAGAGACTGCCCGCCTTCATATCGACCATCGCCGCCACAGCCCGCATCGTGCAAGCATCGTAGCCCTCGCGAACGATGATCTCTGCCGCGGCGTCGAGAATCTCGGTCCGCATCGGCTTTGGCTTTGCCGTCTCCACCGAACCGGCCCCGCCCGGCCGTCTTCCATTACGCGCTTTCATCCTGGATCCGCCCGTCCCCGGCATCCGCGACGATCCGCCCCCTCCGAATCGATCATGCACCTATCCGGAAGCGCATGATTGCCGTCACTACTTTCCCTTGCGCGAAGGATCAAGGCGACAACCTTGCCGTTCAAACCGAAAATCCATAGTCATCGCGCAAACATTAAACCAAACGATAGTTTGGACTGACTTGCGACGAGTATTTCAGCTCGGTTTTGAGTCTGCTGAAGTCACGCAAATCTGCTCACCATGCAAGATGTACGTGCGCATATCGAGCGGCCCGTGCAGCCCGCGCTATGCTGATTGTTCGGCTCGCTGAGCTCGACCCTCAGCGCTTGCCAGATGCATCTTTCCGCTCATGCTTGCCGGCAGCCAAGCCTTCAGGATCATCCGGCTCATAGGGGGCATGCGGACCGGTCGGGTGAGCGGAACGTGGATTCGGCCCCGCGCGCCGCTGGTCCTGCTCACCGGACTGTCCCGGGCGCTGCGCAGTCACGAAGGCAGCGGGCGTATCGGTCGGGCGATTGCTGTGCTTGTTGGGCATGGGGCGATCCTCTCGTTCAGAGAACCGCCTCAGGCCATCCGTGTTCCGGATGCCGGCTATTCTGCCGCGCTGGTGTCGGCGTGAAGCGAGAAGCCGACCGCGCCCGGCTCACCCAGTTCAGGACGCAGAGTCATCGCTGGAATGAGATAATCGCCGAAGTTCTGGCGGCGATAGGGAATAGGCGCGGTGGTCGCCAGCGTGCGCATGCGCTCGCGCAACCGCGCGGCCGCCCGCTCGAAATCCGCCTCCTTGAACCGGTCGACCCGGTAGACGACATGAGGTGGCAGCACTTCATAGCCGGGATAATAGAGGATGCCGTGATTGATCGGGAACAGCAGGTCCTCGATCGGCCCGTTGATGCCGCGCGGCGAGTAATGCTCCTCCCAGCCGCCAGCCGTGACGATCAGCATGGCGCGCTTTCCGGCCAGCGTGCCCTCGCCGAAGCGATTGCCCCAGCGCTTGTCACTGTGTTCGCCGACGCCATAGGCGAAGCCATAAGCGAAGACCCGGTCGACCCAGCCCTTGAGGATCGCCGGCATCGTGTACCACCAGAGCGGAAACTGCAGGATCAGCATGTCGGCCCAGAGCAGCTTCTCGATCTCGGCCTTGACGTCGGCGGTCAGCGTCCCCTCGCCGAAGGCCTGTTTCGAGGCTGCGCCAGCGGCGAAGTGCTCGCCCTCCGGCCAGCTCGGGAAATCAGCGCGATCGACTTCCGACTTCCAGCCCTCGGCATAAAGGTCGCTGACGCGAACCTCATGGCCCTGAGCCTCCAATTGGGCAACAGCGACATCGCGCAGCGCGCCGTTGAGCGAGCGGCGTTCAGGGTGGGCGAAAACGAGCAGGACCTTCATGGGACAGCCTTTCCGGATAGGAACCGGCTTCCGAGCTAGGTGCTGTTTCAGCGTCACGCTATAGTGGCAAAATGCATATGGTTATGCCGTTCTATGGATAAATCTGACGTCACACTGGAGCGGATGCGCAGCTTCGTCCGTGTCGCCGAGCGCGGCAGCCTGTCGGCGGTGGCGCGCGAGCTCGGCCTTGGCCAATCCTCGGTGACGCGGCATCTCAACGAGCTGGAAGAGGCGCTCGGCATCGCTCTGCTCAGCCGCACGACACGACGGGTGGCGCTGACCGAGGAAGGCAGCCGCTATTACCAGAACTGCCTCACCATCCTGCGCCTGGTCGAACAGGCGGGCGACGAGGCCCGCAGCACCCGCGACGCTCCTGCCGGCACGGTGCGCGTCTCCTGCACCGCCTCCTTCGGCGTCTTGCATGTCACGCGATTGATCTTCTCCTTCCAGGATCGCCACCCCGGGATCGATGTCGACCTCAGCCTCAGCGACGAGCGCATCGATCTCGTCCGCGAGGGCATCGACATCGCCATCCGCCTCGGCCCGCTCGCCGACAGCAGCATGAAATTGCGATCACTCGGCCGGTCGCGCCGATTGTTCGTCGCCGCGCCGCACTATCTGGCCCGGCACGGAACACCTGTCTCGCCGGATGATCTCGCCAGTCATCAGGGCATCCGCATGACGAACGTCGCCGGCAGCGCCATGCTCGCCTTCGCGGGCAAAGCCGGAGAGCACTACAACGTTCCCTTCGACGGGCGATTGCGGGTCGATCATGGCCTGGCCGTGCGCGAGGCGCTCCTCGCCGGCCGCGGCATCGCGCCCACCCATCGCTGGCTCGTCGACGATCTGCTGGCCTCCGGCCAGCTCGAGCCGATCCTGCTCGACTACGCCCTGCCGAGCGTGCCGCTCAGCATGCTGATCGTCCCGGAGCGGGCTGCCGTCGCACGCGTCCGCCTGCTGATCGATTTTCTCGCAGCCGAGATCGCCGCCATCCCCGGCATCGCGCCGACCTGACAGCTCGGCTCAGCGCAGCAGCGACAGCCCGGTCATCTCGGCCGGCTGCTCCAATCCGAGCAGCGCAAGCAACGTCGGCGAGACATCGGCGAGACGCCCCTCGGCCAGCACCTTGGCCTGCCCGCCGATCAGCATCACCGGCACCGGGAAGGTGGTGTGGGCGGTATGTGGATTGCCGGTGACGGGATCGACCATCAGTTCAGCATTGCCGTGATCCGCGGTGACCAGCAGCGCCCCGCCCTTGGCGAGGATGGCCTGTGCGATCTGGCCGAGGCTCGCATCGATCGTCTCGACCGCCTTGATCGCCGCCGAGAGCACGCCGGTATGGCCGACCATGTCGGGATTGGCGAAGTTGAGCACGAACAGGTCGTACTGCCCGCTCTCGACCGCAGCGACGACCTTCCCGGTCAGCTCCGGCGCCGACATTTCAGGCTGCAAATCATAGGTCGCGACCTTCGGCGAGGGCGTCATGCTGCGCTCCTCGCCTTCGAATGGCTCCTCGCGCCCGCCATTGAAGAAATAGGTGACGTGCGGGTACTTCTCGGTCTCGGCGAAGCGGATCTGCTTCAAGCCCGCCTTCGACACGGTCTCGCCCAGCCCGTTGGCCAGGCTCTGCGGCGCGAACAGTGCCGGCATGATCGGATCGAGCGTCGAGCTGTAGGAGGTCATCCCGACGGCGCCAACGAGCTTGGGCATGCGTGGCCGCGGAAAGCCGCTGAACGCGGCGAACAGCAGCGGCGCCAGGATCTCGCGAATGCGGTCGGCGCGGAAGTTGAAGCTGAGCAGACCGTCGCCATCGGCCATGCCGCGATAATCGCCGATTACCGCCGGCTTGATGAACTCGTCGCTGACATTGGCGGCATAGGCCGCCTCGATCGCAGAGCCCACGCTCGGCATGCGCTCGCCTTCGCCGAGGGCCAGCGCCTTCCAGGCGAGCTCGACGCGCTCCCAGCGATTGTCGCGGTCCATCGCGTAATAGCGGCCGCTGACCGTTGCGACCTTGACCTCACGCGGCAGCGCCGCTTCGAGCGCGGCGACATACTCGGCCGCCGAGCGCGGCGGGGTATCGCGGCCATCGGTGAAGACATGAATCACTGCCGGCACGCCGGCAGCGTTGACGCGCTTCGCCAGCGCCACCGCATGGTCCTGATGGGCATGGACCCCGCCGGGCGAGACCAGACCGAGGATGTGGCAGGTGCCGCCGCTGGCCTTCAGCCGGCCGATCACCCCGCTCTCATCGAGCGCCTGCTTCAGCGTGCCGTCGGCAGCCGCCTGGTTGATGCGCGGCAGGTCCTGCATCACGACACGGCCGGCGCCGAGATTGAGGTGGCCGACCTCTGAATTGCCCATCTGGCCCTCTGGCAGGCCGACATCGAGCCCGGAGGTGCGTAGGAAGGCGTGCGGCGAGGCAGCCCAGAACCGGTCGAAATTCGGCGTCTTCGCCAGCAGGACGGCGTTGTTGTCCTTGTCGTCGCGCCAGCCCCAGCCATCGAGGATCATCAGCATGACGGGGCGGCTGGACATGCGCTTATCCTGTGCGTCTGCGAACAAGTGCTTGTGCGGATATCACGCTCCGCGCGGCCAAGGCGAGCGCTAAGAATAGCGCCGCAGCCCGCGCAAGGGCTCCAGAGGAGAACGCCGCCATGCCGATCAAGGCCGTCGTCTTCGATGCCTACGGAACCCTGTTCGACGTGCAGTCGGTCGCCGGCGTCACCGATGCCGCCTTCCCCGGCCATGGCGAGACCATCACCCAGATCTGGCGCCTAAAGCAGCTCGAATACACCTGGCTGCGGGCGCTGATGGATCGCTACGAAGATTTCTGGAGCGTGACGAAAGCCTCGCTCGACTTCACGCTGAAGACGCTCGGCCTCGAGGCCACGCCCGATTTCCTCGCCCGCATCGCCGCGGCCTATGACGCGCTCGCGCTTTATCCGGAAGCGCTGGCGGCGCTGCAGGGCCTCGCCCCGACACGCCTCGCCATCTTCTCCAATGGCAGCCCGGCCATGCTGACCAATCTCACCCGACAGGCCGGCATCGACACATTGCTGGAAACCGTGATCAGCGTCGACGAGATCGGCAGCTACAAGCCTGATCCACGCGGCTATCGCCTGGTCGAGGAGCGGCTCGGCCTGACGCGCGACGAGATCCTGTTCGTCTCCTCCAACGGCTTCGACATCGCCGGCGCCAAGGCCTACGGCATGACGGTGGCGCGCATCGAGCGGGTGACACAGCAGGCTCTGCGCGAGGAGTTGGTGACCGGCCCGATCGGTCCCAAGAGCCTGTTCAAGGCGCTGCGCATGCAGGAGGAGCAGCTCGGCGCAGGCGCGGATCTGACGATCTCGTCGCTGAGCGAGTTGGTGCCTTATGTCGCCGCGAGGCGATGAGGATGGGCGCAATCCAGCTAGCTGCGACGGCCGGGCATCGGCGGGGAACCCCTCTCCCGGATGGGAGAGGGGCAGGGGTGAGGGACCGCCGCTGATTGTTTGAGCGATGCCGCGCCACTGCGCCTTCTACGGGTAGGGCAGGCCCTCATCCCTGCCCTTCTCCCACACGGGAGAAGGGTTCCCCGCGCCCTTCGCCAATACGTAACGCCTGACCTCACACCACCGCGGTCAAACCACCATCGACCATCAGAAGATGGCCGCTGACATAGTCGGAGGCTTCCGAGGACAGGAAGATCGCCGCGCCCGCCAGCTCCTTCGTCTCGCCCCAGCGGCCGACCGGCGCGCGGCTCTTGACCCAGTTCGAGAAGGTCTCGTCGGCGAGCAGCGCCTGGTTCAGCTCGGTCACGAAATAGCCTGGCCCGATGGCGTTGACCTGGATGTTGTGCTTGCCGAGCTCGGCGGCGAGCCCCTGCGTCATCAGGCTGACCGCGCCCTTCGACGCCGTGTAGGGTACGATGCTCGGCCGGCCGAGCTTGCTCATCACCGAGCCGATATTGACGATCTTGCCGCGGTTGCGCGGGGCCATGCGCTTGGCCACCGCCTGGGTGACGTAGAACACCGAGTGCAGGTTCGTCGCGATCAGGAAGTGCCAGTCCTCGGCCGGGAAGTCGACGAAGGCACCGCGCTTCTGCGTGCCGGCATTGTTGATCAGGATGTCGATCGGCCCAATCTCGGCCTCGATCTTGGCGACGCCAGCCTGAACTGCCTTCTGGTCGGTGACGTCGAAGGCGGCGACCGAAGCCTTGTGGCCGGCGGTCGCGATGGCGCTGCGCGCCTTCTCCAGCTTTCCGGCATCGCGCCCGTTCAGCACGATATGGGCGCCGGCGGCAGCAAGGCCTTCGGCAATCGCGAGCCCGATACCCTGGCCGGAGCCGGTGACCAGCGCGATGCGCCCGTCGAGCTTGAACAGATTGAGCGACATCCTATCCTCCCGGTAGCGTGGCCTGACTTGCCGCTTGTTAGCGTCTCAAGGGTTGGGTAAGCGCTTTAAAACGATTAGACAACCAGCCATACGTGCCGCCGCCGCATGGCTGCCGCCCTTCAGGAGTTCAGCCATGCGCGCCGTCGTGATCCATGCCGAGAAGGATTTGCGGGTCGAGGACGCGGCCGTGCCGGAGCTTGGCCCGCTCGGCGTCAAGGTGGCGATCAAGGCCGGCGGCATCTGCGGCTCCGACCTGCACTATTACCTCCATGGCGGCTTCGGCACGATCCGGGTGCGCGAGCCGCTGATCCTCGGCCATGAGATCGCCGGCATCGTCGAGGCGGTCGGCGGCGAGGTCTCGCGGGTGAAACCGGGCGATCTCATCGCGGTCAATCCGAGCCGGGCCTGCGGCCATTGCCGCTATTGCCAGGCCGGCCAGCAGCAGCATTGCCTCGACATGCAGTTCTACGGCAGCGCCATGCGCTTCCCCCATGTCCAGGGCGGCTTCCGCGAGATCCTGGTGATCGAGGAGCGCCAGGCGGTGAAGCTGCCCGGCCATGTCGGCGCGGCGCAGGCCGCCTTCGCCGAGCCGCTCGCGGTCTGCCTGCATGCGGTCAAGCGCGCCGGCGCCCTTCTCGGCAAGCGCGTCCTCGTCACCGGCTCCGGCCCGATCGGCGTGCTGACGGTGGTCGCGGCCCGCGCTGCCGGCGCTTCCGAAATCGTCGTCACCGACGTCGTCGACGGCCCACTGCCGACCGCCCTTAAGATGGGCGCGACCACCGCGATCAACGTCGTGGCAGAGCCGGAGCGGCTGAAGGCCGACTATGGCGCGCAGAAGGGCGCCTTCGACGTGATGTTCGAATGCTCGGGCAACCAGCATGCGCTGACCGGCGCCTTCGATGCGCTGCGGCCCGGCGCGGTCATCGTCCAGATCGGCGTCGGCGGCAATTTCACGATTCCGATGAACGTCGTCGTCGCCAAGGAGTTCGACCTGCGCGGCTCGTTCCGCTTCCATGAGGAATTCGACTGGGCGGTCGAGCTGATCGCGTCCGGCCGCATCGACCTCTCGCCGCTGCTCACCGCCTCGATCCCGATCGAGCGCGCCGTCGAGGCCTTTGACCTCGCCGCCGACAAATCAAAGGCGATGAAGGTACAATTGGTCTTCGGCTGAGGAACAACCGTCATGCTCGAGCTTGACCCGGGCATCTCAGGCAGGATGAGGCGCCAATCGGTGTCTTCTCGTCCTGAGATTCTCGGGTCGGCGCTTCGCTTCGCCCGAGAATGACACCCAGCCTCAGACCACCCGCCGCAGCGCCGTACCCGATTGCGGCTCATCGATCGCGACGCCGTCGCGGCCATTGCGCTTGACCTGGTAGAGCGCGGCGTCCGCCCGGGCTGCGGCATCGGTCAGGCTGTCCTCCGGCCGCGCCATGGCCGCGCCCAGGCTTGCCGTCATCGGTACGGCCCGGCCATCGCTGAGCGCGACCGGCGCCTCGCGGAGCAACACTGCGATCTTGGACGCGATCGCCGCCAGTGACTCCGCGGTGCAGTCACTGATCAGCAGGATGAACTCGTCGCCGCCCCAGCGGGCGCAGGCATCGTAGCTGCGCAAGGCCGAGCGCATCTGGCGTACGCAGGCGATCAGCACCTCATCCCCGGCATGATGGCCATAATCGTCATTGATGAGCTTGAAGCGGTCGAGGTCGACGATGACGAGCCCGCAGGCCTTGCCACTGCGCTGCGCCCGGTTCTGTTCGCGCAGAAACGCCTCCTCGAAGCCACGGCGGTTCAGCACCGAGGTCAGCGGATCGTGCAATGCCAGCTCTTCGAGCTTCTGCGTCCGCTCGGCGACCATCGCCTCGAGCCGCCCGGTATTGTCGCCGACGGCCTGGGCCATCTCGTTGAAGGCGCGCGACAGCCGGGCGATCTCGTCATTCCCCTCCTCCTTCGCGACGGCGGAGAAGTCGCCGGCGCGGACTCTGGTGACGCCCTGCTCGACCCAGGCCAGTCGGTCGAGCACCTTGCGCTTGAACAGGAAGGTCATCAGCCCGGCGGCCACGATGAGGATCGCCACCATCAGCCCAGCGATCGGCGCGAACAGCTTGCGGTCGATGATGGCGTCCACATCCATCACCGTGACGTTGAACCAGCCGAGACGGTCGAGGAAACCGACGCCGACCAGCACCTCGTGCCCATCCATCTGCATGAAGCGGGAGAGCACCAGCGCCTCGCCCTTGGCGACGCGTTGCATCATCTCGGAGAGCGCCTTGCGGTCGCCCTCCTCGTCGAGCAGGCGGAAGATCGTCTTCTTGGCCGAGATGTCCTTGGTCAGGCTGTGGAAGTCGACGACGCGCGGATCGCGATGCGCCTGCACCGCGCCTTGCAGGTCGACGAACATGCTCTGCACGCCGGTCTGCGGGAACTCGACGACCTCCTTGATGAACTGGGTCAGGTCGACGCCCGTGCCGATCAGGCCGAGGACCTTGCCGTCCTTCTGGATGATGCAGTTGATCCAGACCTTGGTGACCGAGAGCACCTCGTCGCGATTGACGTTGAGATGGCAGCCTTTGCCGAGCGCGCGCGTCTTGAAATACCAGATGTCCTGCGCAGCATTCGGCGAGACGGTGTAGCGCAGCCGGTTGTTCTCGTAGGTATTATCCTTGTCGTTGAAATAGTAGTGGCCGCTCCTGTCGACGACAGCGAAATAGCTGCGATCGGTGAACGAGAGCCGGTAGTGCTCGAGCTCGGCTAGGCCGCGCTTCGCCTTCTCCGGATCGGTCTCGTCCTGCGCCCATTCGACGATCACCGGCGCGCGCGCCACCGTCTCGGCCAGCGAAACCTCGCGCATCAGCGCTTCCAGCCCGCGATAGCGATCGAACAGGATCTGCTTCTCGGCGAAGAGCGTGCCGAGCTTCACCACCGTGCCGTTGACCATCCAGAGGAAGATGCCGGAGGCCGGCACCGCGATCGCGACCAAAGTCGCCAGGACGAGCACGAGCACGCGCGCCTTCAGGCCCGAATTGGTCCAGGCGGTCAGCAAACCCATCTCGTCGGCATCTCCCGCGCCTTCCGACATGTTCGGAATCGCACGGACATGGTGGCCGCGATATGGTTGACACTTCGTTGACGAATGCGGCGCCCGCTTTGCCAGGCCGGAGGCGCTAGAACAGCCCTTCGATCTGGCCGTGCGCGTCGATGTAGATGCGCTCCGCCGCCGGCTGGCGCGGCAGGCCGGGCATGGTCATGATATCCCCGCAGATCGCCACGACGAAGCCAGCGCCGGCCGAGAGCCGGAGCTCGCGCACCGGCACCGTGTGGCCCGACGGCGCACCGCGCAGGGTCGGATCGGCCGAGAAGGAATATTGCGTCTTCGCCACGCAGACCGGCAGGTTGCCATAGCCGGCCGCCTCGAGCTCGGCGAAGCGGGCCGTCACCTTGGCATCTGCCGAGATGCCGGCCGCGCCATAGACCTCGCGCGCGATCGTCTCGAGCTTCTGGCGCAGCGGCATCGCATCCGGATAGAGCGGCGCGAAATCCGCTTCGCCACCGTCGGTCAGCGCCGCGACCTTGGTCGCGAGCTCGTCGGTACCCGCCCCGCCCTCGGCCCAATGCCGACAGATCACCGCCTCGACGCCGAGATGGTTGCGGCAATAGTGCTGGATCAGCGCGTGCTCTGCGGCTGTGTCGCTGGTGAAATGGTTGATCGCGACGATCGCCGGCACGCCGAACTTCCTGATGTTCTCGACATGGCGGGCGAGGTTCGACAAGCCCGCCTCCAGCGCTTTCAGGTTCTCGGTGCCGAGCCTGTCGCGAGCGACGCCGCCATGCATCTTGAGCGCCCGCACCGTCGCGACCACCACGGCGACATCCGGCTTCAGCCCGGCCTTGCGGCACTTGATGTCGAAGAACTTCTCGGCCCCGAGATCGGCGCCGAAGCCGGCCTCGGTCACGACATAGTCGGCGAGCTTCAGCGCGGCGCGCGTCGCGATCACCGAATTGCAGCCATGGGCGATATTGGCGAAGGGCCCGCCATGAACGAAGGCGGGTGTGCCCTCCAGCGTCTGCACCAGGTTCGGCATCAGCGCATCGCGCAAGAGCACCGTCATCGCGCCCTGGGCGTTGAGCTCGGCCGCCGTGACCGGGCGCTTGCTGCGGGTGCGGCCGATGACGATGCGCCCGAGCCGCTCCTCCAGATCCGCGAGATCCCTGGCGAGGCAGAAGATCGCCATCACCTCCGAGGCGACGGTGATGTCGAAGCCGTCCTCGCGCGGGAAGCCGTTCATGGCGCCGCCGAGCGAGGAGACGATCGCGCGCAGCGCCCGGTCGTTCATGTCGACCACGCGCCGCCAGGCGATGTGGCGCTCGTCGAGATCGAGCCCGTTGCCCCAGTAGATATGGTTGTCGAGCATCGCCGCCAGCAGGTTGTGGGCGCTGGTGATGGCGTGGAAATCGCCGGTGAAGTGCAGATTGATCTGCTCCATCGGCACGACCTGGGCATAGCCGCCGCCGGCCGCCCCGCCCTTCTGCCCGAAGCAGGGACCGAGCGAAGGCTCGCGCAGGGCGATCATGGTGCGCTTGCCGAGGCGCCGCAGCCCGTCGCCGAGGCCGACCGTCGTCGTGGTCTTGCCCTCGCCAGCCGGCGTCGGGCTGATCGCGGTCACGAGGATGAGCTTGCCGCCCGGCTTCTCCGCGAATTCGGGAATCGCGCCGGTATCGACCTTGGCGATGTACTTGCCATAGGGATGCAGCGCCGCATCCGGGATGCCGGCCTCCTCGGCTACGGTACCGATGGCCTTCAGCGTCGCCGCGCGGGCAATCTCGATATCGGTCGACATCCCGTCCCTCATCGTCTCGTCGGATGGAACGCCTCTGCCGGCCAATTCCTCGCGGGGCGGACTATTGCCGAAAAGCGGCCGCCATCGCCAGCGCCCGGGAACATGGACGCAATGTGCCCACAGAAGACTTCACGCCTTCCCCGCCATCACAGTTCGGCGAGGCGCCACCTTTGCCCGAAATCGGACATCGCCGGCGTGGCATGAATGGCGGCACCGTAGGGCGTGAGGAGGGAAACCATGTCAGACGCTCCAAGCCGCCGCGACCTGCTAGCGCGCCTCTCGGCCGCAGGCTTCGCCAGCCTCACTCTCCCGGCTGACGCGTTCGCACAGGGCACCGAATTGCCGGCGACACCGGCCTGCGAGGGACACGCCACCACAACCCCGCGCCAGACCGAAGGCCCCTTCTTCACGCCCTCCTCGCCGCAGCGCGCCGATCTGCGGGCCGACGGCAGCGGCACGCTGCTAGTGCTGAGCGGCTTCGTGCTGACGCGGCAATGCCGGCCGGTCCCCGGTGCCCTGCTCGATTTCTGGCATGCCGATACATCCGGCCAATACGATAATCGCGGCTTCCGTTTCCGTGGCCACCTCTTCGCCGACCAGCAGGGACGCTACCAGTTCATCACCCGTGCGCCGGGGCTCTACACCGGCCGCACCCGCCATCTCCATGTGAAGGTGCGCGCCGGCGCACAGAGCCCGGTCCTGACCACCCAGCTCTACTTTCCCGACGAGCCCGGCAATCGCCGCGACGGCCTGTTCGATCAAAAGCTGCTGATGAGCCTGCGTCCGGCTGAAGGCGGCCAGCTCGGCCGCTTCGACTTCGTGCTGGCGGGATAAACGCTACAGCCGCGCCTGCGGATCGGGATGGCCGTCGATGCGCATCTGGAACAGGAAATAGGTCGGCGAGCAGAAGCCGTAGTCCTTCACCGTGGTGGTCGCGCCCGGTACGTCGTCCGGGATCGCCTGACACATATAGTCCTCGCGGCAGAAGCTGGTGGCGCTGCAGGTGCCGCGATTGCCACGCGTCACCGCCTTCGACAGGCACTCGTCGAAGCGGTTGGTCGCGACGCAATCGTCGAAGGCCTTGCCGCCGGCAAGCCCGCAGATCTCGTCCGGCACCTTGCCGTTGGCGAAGCCGGCAAAGGTCCGGTCGGCCGGCGTGCACTGGCGATAGGCCATTCCGGCGGGAACGCCGATCTTGGCCGGCCGGCAGTTGAAGGCGGTCTGCGAGAAGCCCGTGGCGAAGGCGCCGAACTGCCCGGTCCTGCGGTAGCGGTCGAGATAAGGCTTGCCGACGGCGGTGGTGATCGCGCCGGTCAGGCAGGGCTGGCCGGAGAAGTTACGGGCCTCGTCGAGCCTGACGCATTGGCCGAGCTCGATCCCGACAGCCTTGCTCTCGACCAGCGGCTTGCAGACAGAGCCCCCGGCACAGCTCCAGCCCTCGCCGAAAGCCCGAGCGCTCTCGCCCGTCAGGCAAGGCATGGTCAGCGCCGCCAGCTTGTAGGCGAAGGGCCGCTCCGCCTGCCAATTCGCCGGTGGCGCGAAGGATGGCGGGCGGTAGCGCTCCGGCTCCACGCCAGCAGCGACGGCCGCGACATAGGCCGCACGGCGGAAGCCTTCGGCGTAGAAGTGCGGGGAGATGCCGGTCTTGATCCGGTTCAGCGCCGACGTCGAGCCGTCATCGAGCCCGAACATGTGGAAGCCGGCGGTGGCGCCGGCCTGATGGCAGCCCATGCAGGAGCCGTTGTCGAGCCGCTCCAGCAGTGCCTTCTCGTTACGCACCAGCCGGGTCGCGCCGAAGTCGAGCCCGGTCAGCGCGGTAGCCGAAACGGCCTCGGTGAAGGGATGGTTGGCGAGCCGCGCGCTGCCGAAGGTCGAATAGGAGATCGCCTTGGTCGCCAGGAAGCGCTCGGGCAGCTGATAGACGCCCCGGTCGATCGCCGGGAGATTGGTCCTGACGTAATCGATCAGGCCCTGCCGCAGCGCCGCATCCGACTTCAGCCGCGCCACATCAGGCGTGTTCTCCAGCAGCTTCGGCTTGAGCGAGAGGCCGCCTTCGCTGCGCGACGCCGCGAAGACGCGCTGCAGATAGGCGGCCTGCCCGCCGAACTCGGTCTCCATGCCGGATGGAAAGCGCACGATCTGCGCGTTGATCTCGATCTGCTTGAGCCCGATCCGCTGTTTCGCCAGCGGTCCCTCGGCGAGTTGCCGCGCCAGCATGGCCGGATCGCTACCCGGCGCGATCAGCCAGGCTTGCGCGGCCTGTCGGCAGGAGCCGCCCTCGCCTGCCCTGACGCTGAAGACCGCGTTGAGCGTGAACGGTAGGCGCGAGGCGAGCCGGCGCTTCAGCCTCGCGTCGTCGAAGGCATAGGCGAGCCGGTAGATCAGGCGCACCTCGCCGCAGCCGGCCTCGCCGGAGAGCGTAGCAAAGTCCCGCCGGTCGAGCCGGTTGACCACCGCGGTCAGCTGGAACCGCGCGATCGGCGAGCGCAGCCAGCGCAGGTCGATGACCCGGCCGACATTGCCGTCGGTGACCTCGTAGAGCCTGCGGCCATTGGCCAGCATCTCGGCCCGCAATGCGGTGACGTCCTCGCCGACATGGCCGGCGATCGTGCGGAAGGCGACGCTGTCGCGGGCAAGATCGGCCGTGCTCTCGGCCTTGCCGGCGCCAAAGATATCAGCGAGCGCATAGCCTGACGCTTCAAGCCGGCGCAGCGCGGCGACATCCTGGACATCGAGCAGCGGTTCAGCCGCTCCGGCAGCCATGCTCGCGACCGAGAGCAGCATCGCCAGACCAAGCCTGCGCCAACCTGCCCCTCGCATGGCGTCGTCCCCAGCCGATTCGCGCCGCAATGCGCGCTCCGCGACGGAAGATAGCGTGACGCCTGCCAGCGTCCAGTTGAGTAAGCCTGCAGTCGCCGATCCGCCGGTTTTAGCCGGTGCTGCCTTCGCGAGCCGCGCGGGCCTTGCGCGCCAGCTCCTCGAACCCCGCCCGCATCTCCTCGAGCTTGTCCTCGTCGAGCTCCTCGAGATCGAGCAGTTCCTCGCGCGCGCCTTCGATCTTGTTGATCAGCTCGTCGAGCTTGATCTGCATCGCCGCGGTATCGCGGTTCTGGCTGTTCTGGATGATGAAGACCATCAGGAAGGTGACGATCGTCGTCGAGGTGTTGATCACCAATTGCCAGGTGTCGTTGAAGCCGAAGAACGGCCCCGACACCGCCCAGACGACGATGATGGCGAGCGCGATGAAGAAGGTCTGCGGCTTGCCGGCCCAGTGCGCCGTCGCCTGCGACAGGCGGGTGAAGAGGGAGCGGCTGGCACTCCCCTGTTTGGCTGTTGCCATGGCCGGTCCCCCGGTGTGCCGTCCCGATCAACGATGATCGGGCAGAAGCGTTCCGGGGGACCGGCCTGGTATTCTCAGTAGACCACGACGGAGCGGATCGACTTGCCCTCATGCATCAGGTCGAAGCCGTGATTGATCTCGTCGAGCGAGAGCTTGTGGGTGATCAGATCGTCGATGTTGATCTTGCCCTCCATGTACCAGTCGACGATCTTCGGCACGTCGGTGCGGCCCCTCGCCCCGCCGAAGGCCGTACCCTTCCAGACGCGGCCGGTGACGAGCTGGAACGGCCTTGTCGCGATCTCCTTGCCAGCCTCGGCGACGCCGATGATGATCGACTCGCCCCAGCCGCGATGGCAGCACTCCAGCGCCTGGCGCATCACATTGGTGTTGCCGGTCGCGTCGAAGGAGAAATCGGCGCCGCCGCCGGTCAGGTCGACGATCGCCTGCACCACCTTGTCGTTGCCGATCTCGGCCGGGTTGATGAAGTCGGTCATGCCGAATTTTTCGGCCATGGCGCGCTTGGCGGGATTGATGTCGACGCCGATGATCTTGTCGGCACCGACCATGCGGGCGCCCTGGATGACGTTGAGGCCGATACCGCCGAGGCCGAAGACGACGACGTTGGCGCCGGGCCAGACCTTGGCGGTGTAGATCACTGCGCCAATGCCGGTGGTCACGCCGCAGCCGATATAGCAGATCTTGTCGAAGGGCGCGTCCTCGCGGACCTTGGCCAGCGCGATCTCGGGCAGCACCGTGAAGTTCGCGAAGGTCGAGCAGCCCATATAATGGAAGACCTCACCGCCATCGCAGGAGAAGCGGCTCGTGCCATCGGGCATGAGACCTTGCCCCTGGGTGGCGCGGATCGAGGTGCAGAGATTGGTCCGCCGCGACAGGCAGGACTTACAGCTGCGGCATTCCGGCGTGTAGAGCGGGATGACATGGTCGCCGGCTTTAAGCGTCGTCACCCCGGCGCCGACCTCGCGCACGATGCCGGCGCCCTCGTGGCCGAGGATCGCCGGGAACTTGCCCTCTGAGTCCAGGCCGGACAGCGTATAGGCGTCGGTATGGCAGATGCCGGTCGCCATCACCTCGACCAGCACCTCGCCGGCCCTCGGCCCGCCGATCTCGATGGTCTCGATCGTCAGCGGCTTGCCGGCCTCCCAGGCCACGGCGGCGCGTGTCTTCATCGGGCGTTTCCTTGTGATGGTGTCGCGGGGATCATTTGAGATAGGTGCGGACGACACGCATGGTTCGCGCGATCTCGTCCGTCTCATCCGGCTGCGGCGCGCCCGACGAGGAACCCGCCAGCATCGTCTCGCGCAGATGGCTTTCCAGCACTTCCGCCATCAGCCCGGTCGCGGCGCCACGCAGGGCCGAGAGCTGCTGCAGCAGCGCGCCGCAGTCCTCGCCGCGCTCGACCGCGAGGATCAGGGCATCGGCCTGTCCGCGAATGCGGCGCAGCCGCGTGACAGCGCGCTTCTTTTCTTCAGGGGTATGCGGCATGCGCCTGATACTGGGGTAGAGTATTATTCTCCCGATTTAGGGCGGCACGACGTAGGATGTCAACGCGCCGCCCGACGGCAGCCTAGAACGTCCAGCCGATGTCGACCTGAACGAGGTGGCGGCTGAAATTGGTCAGGTCGAGCGGGCCGTGGCGGCCCCGCTCATGGCCCGTGACCTGGACATTGTAGGCGATGGACAGCGCCAACCGCTCGGTCGCCTGCCAATAGACACCGGGTCCGACGAAGGTAGCGTGGCCGGCATGATTGCCGAAGCCGAGCGAATTCTGCTGCCGCAGATGCCGGACCTCGCCGCTGAGGAAGACGCCGTCGACGACCTGCCAGGCCAGGGCCGCGCCGACCGCGAATGTGGAGGAGCGCGAGAAGGGCTCGGTCCCATTCCAGACCATGTTGTGGGAAACGTTGAGGGCGGCGTAGAGCGTCTCGGGGATCAGAACGCGGTCGGCCAGCGCCCGGAAGCCGGTGTTGTA
This sequence comes from Bosea sp. Tri-49, assembly GCF_003952665.1. Classification (NCBI taxonomy): domain Bacteria; kingdom Pseudomonadati; phylum Pseudomonadota; class Alphaproteobacteria; order Hyphomicrobiales; family Alloboseaceae; genus Allobosea; species Allobosea sp. Tri-49. Next base: position 3,725 of record NZ_CP017946.1, on the reverse strand, counting down.
GCTGTCGAAGCGGCCCGTCTGCTTGTCGTCATTGCGTTCGGCGCCGACATCCATGCCGAAGGTCAGGCCGAAACCGTGATGGCTGTGATTGAGCAGGCGGTAGCGCATTTCCAGACCCGCGCCATGGCTCCTGTCCTTGAGCCTGTCGCGCGCGATGACGGAGCGTGTCGTGCCGCCGAACAGCGAGGCGCCGATTTCGAGGCAAGGCAAAAGTCCGTAGGAACCGGTCAACGTGGCGCTGCGGCTACGCGAGCGCCCCTCGCGAACACCGGCATTGCCGCCCAGCGTCAGGCCGAGGCTACCGCCACCGAGGTCGGCGATGCCCGAGCTGTCGGTGAAGCCGAAGGCGTCGGTGGGCGCATCGTCGGAACTATCGCAGACCGAAGTGGTGCCAGGTCGCGGCTCGGCCTCGGTCGCCGAGACGGGAGTACCCCAACTCGATGCGACCACGGCAAGCACTAAGGCTGCCCGTGCCAAAAGGCTCACTGTCATATGCAAATCCCCCCGGCTTGCTGCTGCCAGCGAAGCAGGAGGGGCTTAAGTGCTCATAAACAGGTTGGGCCGGGTCGGTCGATCTTTGGCGCCGAGCTTAACCCAAGGTAATTTCGGCCGCCGGCATTGAAGCTATCCGCTCGGTATCGAAGCCGGACGCAGCGAGCTTCCGCATGCCAACCGACACACGGGGCAGCTCAAAATCAACGGCGCGGTCTTCCGACCACGCCGCCAAAATCGTCCCGAGGCTGGAAAGCCGCTCAGTATTTGCGCACGACCGGAGCCGGGGCGTAGGTGACCGGCCGCTCGACCGGTCCGCAGCAATCGGGGTCGCCGAAGTTCCAGCGCATGCCGATGCGGAAATCGTGGCTGTCGATATCCTTGACCTTCAGCGGCGAGTAGGACTCGTTCAGGAAGGCGTTGCGGATACGACCCGAGTGGGCATCGCCGAGATTGAGATAGCGGTAGCCCACTTCCAGCGTGAGATTCTTGTTCACCTCGTAGCCAACGCCGGCCATCAGGGCCCAGGCCATGCCCGACTTGTCGCCATTGCCTGCCGTACCAAGCGTGCCGGTGCCGTTAAACTGCAGGCCCTGGTCGGTCAGGCCGCTGATGCGATTGGTCGCATAGCCGATACCGGCGCCGATATAGGGCGTCAGGCAGTTCCAGGTGCCGAGATCGACATAGGCGTTGAACAGCGCGACGATCGAAGAGAGGTTACCCTTGTAGGTGTTGGTCTGATTGCCGCCGATGAAGGGGTTGAACACCACGTCCGTGGCGCCGATCGTGGCTCCGCCGCGATACTCCAGTGTGCCGTCGACGCGGAACCAGTTGTTGAAGCGATAGCCGATGCCCGCCCCGGCGAAGTAGGAGTTGGATCTGTCCTCCTTGGTGACGAAGCTTCCGCCGAACTCGGTGATCTCCGCTTGGCTGTAATTGCCGTAATTCGTGACACCGACGCCGATATCGCCGCGCAGATAGATGCCCGAGCTGATCGTGCCGCGCAATTCCGGCGGCGGAGGAGGCGCAAGCGGGGCAACCGGAAAGTCTGCGGCCTGGGCGATGGCGGACGCGCTCACGGCCATGGCGCCTGCAAGCGCAAGGGTTTTCAGGCTGCGCATGGCAGGCCCCTTCGAGTTTGCGTGCAGCTGGACTCGAGCGCACGCGAGTTACCGATGGGGAAACCTTGCCACGGATTTCTTAAACGAGACTTAACCCTAAAAACTAACCCTATCGACCCGTAAATAGCTGCTTTTCCGGCAGAGAGACCGCGATAGCGTCCGCTCAGGCCGCCGCCTTCGTCACCGCTTCGACCACGTCGTCGACGGCGCGCATGACGAGGTCGCGGTCGTCGCCTTCGGCCATGACGCGGATCACCGGCTCGGTGCCCGACGGACGGATCACCAGGCGCCCGCCCTCGCCAAGCAGCAGCTCGGCTGCCTTGATCGCGCTGACGACGGGCTTTTCCTCCAATGGGCGGCCCTGCTTGTAGCGGACGTTCTTGAGGACCTGCGGCAGCGGCTCGAAACAATGGCAGACCTCGGAGACCGGCTTCTCCTGCCGCTTGACCACAGCGAGCAATTGCAGCGCCGCGACCAGACCGTCGCCAGTCGTGCCATAGTCGGAAAGGATGATGTGCCCGGACTGCTCACCACCGAGATTGAAGCCGTTCGCGCGCATATGCTCCAGCACATAGCGATCGCCGACCGCGGTGCGCGCCATCGACAGGCCGAGACCGGCCAGATAGCGCTCCAGGCCGAGATTGGACATCACGGTGGCGACAATCCCGGGCGCAGAGAGCCGGCCATCCTCCTGCCAGCTGCGCGCGATCACGCCCATCAGCTGGTCGCCATCGACGACCCGGCCCTGCTCGTCGACGATCAGGACGCGGTCGGCATCACCGTCGAGCGCAATACCGAGATCGGCGCGCAGATCACGCACCTTCTGGCTGAGCGCCGCCGGCTTCGTCGAGCCGACATCCTTGTTGATGTTGAAACCATCCGGCTCGTTACCGATGGTGATGACCTCGGCGCCCAGTTCCCAGAGCGCCTCGGGCGCAACCTTGTAAGCGGCGCCATTGGCGCAGTCGAGCACGATGCGCAGCCCGTCCAGGCCGAGATTGCGCGGCAAGGTGCGCTTGGCGAACTCGATATAGCGTGCATGAGCGCTCTCGACGCGCTTGGCCCGGCCGAGCATCGCAGAGGGCGAGAGCTGCTTGCCGAGATCGGAATCGATCAATCGGGTGATCTCCGCCTCGACCTCGTCGTTGAGCTTGTAGCCGTCCGGTCCGAACAGCTTGATCCCGTTGTCTTCATAAGGGTTGTGCGAGGCCGAGATCATCACGCCGAGATCGGCGCGCATCGAGCGGGTCAGCATCGCTACGGCCGGCGTCGGCATTGGGCCGAGCAACAGCACGTCCATCCCGACCGAGGTGAAACCGGCGACGAGGGCGTTCTCGATCATGTAGCCCGACAGCCGCGTATCCTTGCCGATCACCACGCGATGGCGATGGTCGCCGCGGCGGAAGGCGATACCGGTCGCCTGGCCGACACGCATGGCGAGATCCGGCGTGATCACGCCATTAGCGCGCCCGCGAATGCCATCTGTGCCGAAGTATTTGCGTGTCATGGTCGCCCTCGGAGCCTTGTCCGGCTCGTTGCTTTTGCAGCTCATACAGGCGTTTTGCCTGCTCAGCTTCTCACAAATTGTGTCGGATCGTATCCGTCAAGCACCACCCGTCCCAATATATCGTGAATTACGGGGACGAGCACGACAAAGGGCGGCCCGAAGGCCGCCCTTTGATCGCTTTTACGATCTTTACCGTTCAGGCCTGCGGCTGCGGTTCCAGCCCGGCATCCGGCTCGTCGCGCTTGCGGCCCTTGCCGGCGCTCGGCACGGCCGAGCCGCGCGGCGCATGCGGCGTGTCGTCCGCGTCGCGCGAGGGGCGCTTGCCGGCGATCAGGTCGCGGATTTCGTCGCCGGTCAGCGTCTCGAACTCGAGCAGTGCCTCGGCCACCGCGACGAATTCGTCATGGTGCTTGCTGAGGATCTCCTTGGCGTCGACATAGCCCTGGTGGACCAGCCGGCGAACCTCGCTGTCGATCTTCTGTGCCGTCGCCTCCGACAAGCTCTGGGTCCGACCCATCGACATGCCCAGGAAGACCTCCTCCTGGTTGTCGCCATAGGCGACCAGGCCGAGCTCGTCGGAATAGCCCATCTGGGTCACCATGGCC